>NZ_CP068547.1:0-3545000 GCF_016767215.1 Tamlana sp. s12 | reverse complement strand
TTTTATGCTTTAAAATAAGTTTAGTATGGTTTTCTTAACCCATTCTGTAATCAATATCAATCATTTCATATAAATAATTAAATTCTGGTCCATGAAGCGTATTTTACAATACCTATTTGTTGTTGCTGTAAGTTTTAATGCTACAGCACAAACTTTAAATCTTAACGAACCTCTATCTACAAATTCTAAAATTAAGAAAGGCGTACTCCCTAATGGTTTAACATACTATATCTCGAGTACCGATGTGACTAAGGACGCAGCAAGCTACTATATTATTCAAAATGTGGGATCTGTATTAGAGAATGATGATCAACAAGGTTTAGCCCACTTTTTGGAGCATATGGCGTTTAACGGGACAAAGCACTTTGAAGGTAAAGAAGTACTAAATACACTTCAAAAACATGGTGCTGTTTTTGGAAAAGATATTAATGCGTATACAGCTTTCGATGAGACTGTTTATAATATGAATAACATTCCTACCACGCCAGAATTAATCGATACTTGTTTATTGGTATTACACGATTGGGCAGATGATTTGCTTTTAACAGAAGATGAAATTGATGCAGAACGTGGCGTGATTAAAGAAGAATGGCGTACAAGACAAAATGGAGGCATGCGAATTCTACAGCAATCTCTTGATGTGCGTTATAATAATACCATTTACGCCGATCGTATGCCTATTGGTTTAATGTCAATTGTTGAAAATTTTAAATACAAAGTACTACGTGATTTCTATCATGATTGGTATAGAACCGATTTGCAAGCCATTGCTGTTGTTGGTGATATTGATGTAGATGAAATGGAACAGAAAATCATAAAACTGTTTTCTCCAATTGCACCTATTAAAAATCCTAAACCACGTACTGAAGTTAATATCCCAGATAATGAAAAGATGCTTTATGGTATAGCTATGGATGATGAAGTAACAACTTCAAATATTAGCTTTGCTATTCGTCACCCCAAATCATTAAAAGATGAAACGGTGGGCGACTTAAAGGAATCTCTTTTAAATAGCATGATTAGTTCAATGCTATCAAATCGTATCAAAGAACTCACTCAAAAGCCAGATGCGCCTTTCTTAGGAGTTCGAATGGGATACGGAAGCCTTTCAAGAACAGCTAATAACTTTAGTGTGAATGTTTATCCGAAACCAAATCAGCAACACGAAGCTTTCAAATCAGCTATGGAAGAATTAAATCGTGCGGTTAAATTTGGTTTTACACCTTCAGAAATTGAACGTACAGAAACTGAATTTACAACGTATTACGAAAATCAAATTTCTAAAATTGACGATCAATCTCATGCTAGAATTGTTTCAGACATTCAAAATAATTATTTAGAGAATTCTGCAATGACGGATATCACTAAAGATTTTGAGCTTGTTAAACAGATTTTTGCTAGTCTAACACCTGAAGAAATACACAACCATTTAAAATCACTATACACGCAAAAAAATCGTTCTGTTTTCGTTACCGGTGTTAAAGGAAATAAAAATTTAACAGAGGATGAGGCTTTAAGTATTATTCACAATGCTGAGACTAATCCCAATTTAGTAGCTTATTCAGATGAATTCGCCGGGAAATCTTTAATGTCTGGTATTTCTCTTAAACCTGGTAAAATTATTAAAGAAGAACATAACGAAGCCATTGGAGCAACAACCTTTGTTTTAGACAATGGTATCAAAGTGCATTATAAATTTGCTGATAAAAATAAAAACGACGTGAGCCTAAACGCTTTAAGCTATGGAGGAACTTCTTTGCTTAGTGATGCCGATTTACCTTCTGCGAGTTTATTAGGTAATTTTGTTTCAGCATCAGGGTTAGGAGATTATTCAGCTACCGATTTAGAAAAAGTCTTAGCCGGTAAATCTGCTTCTACTAGAATTAAAGTGAATGGCTTAACTGAAAGTGTTAGTGGGTCATCAACAACAAAAGATGTTGAAACCATGCTTCAAATGGCTTACTTACGTTTTGTGAAACCTTGCTTTGATGCCGATGCCTATGATGTTCTTATGGGTAATATCGATAGTTATATCATTAGAAAAAGTAATGATATCAATCAGAAAATAAACGATAGCGTTACGGTATCGATTTACGGTAAAAATAATCCTAAAAAAGCTTTGTTTACTAAAGAATATGTGGCTAAAGTTTCTATGGATAAAATGAAAGCTATTTATCTAGATCGTTTTAATAATGCAGCAGATTTTGAATTCTTTATTGTTGGAGACATTGATAAGGAAACCTTAAAACCGTTATTAGAAAAGTATATTGCTAGTATTCCAACTACCGATAAAAAAGAACAGTGGAAAGATAATTCTGTAGAATGGGTAAGTCATAAAATTGATAAAGATGTCTTTTTGAAAATGGAAGATCCTAAAAGCTCAGTTCGTATCGCGCATAAAAATGATATGAAATATAGCTTGAAAAATAATTTGGTTGCTCAAACTGTTGGAGATATACTAACACTTAGATTTACAGAAACCTTAAGAGAACAGGAAGGTGGAACTTATGGTGCTGGTACTTCCGCAGATGTGGTTAAACGTCCTAAAGAGCAAGCCTATATTGCTGTAAGCTTCGATTGTAATCCAGATAAAGTAGAAAAGTTAATTGCTATTGTTCATGATGAATTACAAAAAATTGCGAACGGTGATATTAATCAAGTTGATTTAGAAAAAACAACAACTAATTATTTAAAAGAACGCAAACAACAACAAGATTATAACAGGTACGACATGAGTTTGCTTACAAATTTCTACCGTGAAGGTTATAATATGAATAGTCCAGAAAATTTCGAAGACATCGTAAATAACATTACTGTTAAAGATGTGAAAGCTTTTGTTAAGCATGTCATTAAGAAGGGTGAAACTTATGAAGTTGTAATTAAACCTATAAAATAAAAAAACGTATGAAAAAAATTGTTCTAATTTTAGCATTAGCTATAAGTAGCTTCGCTTTTTCTCAGATCCATAATCCTGTAACATGGGAAACTTCGGTAAATAAAATTTCAGAAACTGAAGCGGAGTTGGTGGCTACGGCTCAAATTCAAGATGGTTGGCATTTGTATTCGCAATCAGTTCCTGAAAACGGACCTATTCCAACGAGTTTTACTTTTGAAGGTAATGGGAACTATTTAAAAAAGGGTAACACCAAAGAAGAAGAGGGGCATACCGTAAACGATCCTGTATTTGAAATGACCATTAAATACTTTGATACTAAAACTCAATTTAAACAACGTGTAAAGTTAAAAAACAAAGGCAGTTTTGAAATTAAAGGTGTTGTGGAGTTTATGGTGTGTAATGATACGCAATGTCTTCCGCCTACAGAAGTAGATTTGGTATTTAAAGTAAAGTAGAAATAGCCAAAATATGACTTAGTTTAATACGTGTAAACGGATTATAAAGTCTATAAGTTTATAAATCTCAGATTATATTTTTTAATCTGAGATTTTTTTATGTCTAATTTTGAAGGACTAAGTATTGTATTTAGTTTTTTTTAATGCTGATTTTTCTTATTTTTTTAGAATTTTAAATATTAATTCAATTTTTAGACTCATAAATCCCATTATGAAAAATTTTAATATTCATAAACTAGCCCTAGGAATCTCAGTCATACTTTTACTAATCTTCTTCGGATTTATTTTATCGGGTAATATTCAGCAATCAGGTATCTTTTTAGTAGCTTTCTTTAGTTTTTTAGCTATCGGATTTAAGGGGGACGATTTGTTAAACGGATTTGTGTTTACAGCAGTAATTTTTGCTGGGGTAACTTTAGCTTTATTTTATCCGGAATACTTTTTAAGCATAGGAGATGTAGAATTAACGATACTTATTATCCCACTCATTCAACTTATTATGTTTGGCATGGGAACTTCTATGAGTATCCGCGATTTTGGAGCGGTTATTAAATCACCCAAAGGCGTTTTTGTTGGTGTATCAGCTCAGCTGGGTATCATGCCTATAATGGGGTTTCTGTTGGCTAAGTTTAGTGGTTTTCCTCCCGAAATTGCAGCAGGAATTGTATTAATTGGGTCTTCGCCAAGTGGAGTCGCTTCCAATGTCATGGCTTATTTAGCGAAAGCAAATTTAGCACTATCCATCACGATTACCTCCATTGCGACTTTAATCGCACCTTTTGTTACCCCACTTTTAATGAAAGTTTTTGCTGGTGAGTTTGTTGAAATTGATGTGTACGCCATGATGTGGAGTATTGTTAAAATGATTATTCTACCCATCGGAGCTGGTTTGCTAGTCAATCAACTTCTTAAAGAGAAAATGGATGGCTTTAGACGTATTTTACCCCTAATTTCTATGTTTGGTATTGGAGCTATCATTGTGATTATCACTGCAGCTGGCCGTGAAAATTTATTAGAAATGGGAGCTCTCTTGATGGTACTAGTACTCATTCACAATTTATTTGGTTACTTTCTGGGATATTGGTATGCGAGGTTGTTACGACTTAGTATTCAGGATTGTAGAACCATTGCCTTGGAAGTCGGTATGCAAAACGGAGGTTTAGCTTCTGGTATTGCCAATTCATTAGGGAAGATAGCCACCATGGGGCTTGCACCTGCTGTCTTTGGTCCGCTAATGAATATAACAGGATCAATATTGGCCTCGTATTGGCACAAAAAACCAGTCGATTCTCAAGAGGAATAAGTGCCTTAGTTAAAGCACCATGTCACAGTAAGGAATAATCGTATGAAACTCCTTATTCTTAAAATATGTAGTCGGATTTTCATCTGAAGCCACCATAATAAAATCACCGCCCCAGGCTCCTAAACTTTTTATGGCGCCATCAAAATCTTTAAAAAATAAATCTTTTACAGGCGTTTGTTTTGTGATTTTCGATATGTAGTTTTCATGAAGTACGATTAATGCTTTAAAATCTTCTAACGAATTGCATGAGATCATTTTAGTGGTGATAGCGCCCATCTCTTCAACCGAAAAGTCCGACTGTACTTTAGTCTCATTGTATTGTTTAATACCCTCGCGACTGTTTTGTTTTTTATTCAAATGAACAAAATAGAGGTTGTTTTTAAACGACGGATTAAATTCAACAGGAAAAACAAGCGGTACGTTGTTTTCTAATTGATACGTTATGGCATTATTATTTTGAGCACAAGCAATATCGTAGCCGCTGCCACCAAAAGTTTTTTCTAACAGCTTAAAGGCATCAACTTCTGCCCAGGCTGCAATATTATTTATTAAGGTTGACGAAGTGCCAAGTCCCCAGTTTCTTGGAAAGTCTAACCTGGTAGTCACATGAAAACATTCATTTGAGTCTAAAAAAAGCGGATTTAATTGTTTGGCAGCCTTCAAAATTTGAGTTATACGCTGGGAGACGTCACAGGCTTCTTCCGAAGAAAATAGATTTAAGTCAAAGACACCTTCAAACCAAGTGTCGCCTTTTTCATCTAAACTGGTCCAAATAATCTTTTTTTCATCTGTTGGTATAATGTCTAAAGATTGTCCGTACTTGGTAGGTACTGCCAATGAAACGGCGCCATCTAGAACGACATATTCACCAGATAACAATAATTTACCGTTACTATAAAAGGTTTTATTAGTCACCATTTAGTTTCTTAAGGACTTTAAGGCTTCAATAACGGCATTATGCGTTACGGTTTTGGTTTTAAAATAGTCTGTGAGTTTTAGCTTTTCTTCGTCGTTAGCTTCAAACTGATTTAGGATATTCATTAAATGCATTTTCATATGCCCTTGCTGAATACCTGTTGTGGTTAAAGAGCGTAAGGCAGCAAAATTTTGTGCCAGCCCTGCAACGGCAACAATTTGCATCAATTCTGGAGCTGATGGTTTATGAAGCATTTCTAAGGCTAACTTCACTAAAGGATGTAAACCTGTAAGTCCGCCAACCGTACCTAGAGCCAATGGAATTTCCATCCAAAATTTAAAAATACCATCTTCAATTTTAGCATGCGACAAACTGCTATAACGTCCGTTTCTAGAAGCATAAGCGTGTACGCCAGCTTCAACCGCTCTAAAATCGTTACCTGTGGCAAGTACTACAGCATCAATACCGTTCATCACGCCTTTGTTGTGGGTTACGGCTCGGTACGGCTCGATTTCAGCAATATTGACCGCTTGAATGAATTTGCGAGCAAATGCTTCACCAGAAATTGCAGGATTATCGCTTAGTTTTTCAACAGGGCAGCTCACTTCGGCACGTACTAAGCAATCGGGAACATAATTGGAAAGGATACTCATGACTATTTCAATTTGTTGTTCGGTTTCCGAAAACAAATCAAAATTTAAAGCTTCATTTTTAAAAGTTTTAGCAAATTGTTCTAAACAGGAATTGATAAAATTAGCACCCATGGCATTTAAGGTCTCAAACGACACATGCAACTGAAAGTAATTATCAATTTCAGATGTTTTATCTCTTAACTCAATATCTAAAATACCTCCACCACGCTTAGTCATGTTCTTAGTAATGGCCTCCGAGTCTTTAAAAAGCATAGGCTTTACATCTTGAAAAAAGCGTTTCAGTTTATCGGTATCTCCGCTGTACATAAAATGTACCTGACCAATTTTTGTAGTTGAAATAACCGTGGTTTTAAATCCGCCACGATCCAACCAAAATTTAGCCGCTTTACTAGCTGCGGCAACAACAGAGCTTTCCTCAATGGCCATGGGAATGGTGTAAAGCTTGTCGTTTATTAAAAAATTAGGAGCAACACCAAGAGGCAAGTAGTAATTGGTTATGGTGTTTTCTATAAATTCATCATGAAGCTGTTGTAGCTTATCATTTGTGTTCCAGTATTGTTTTAATATGGATTTTGCGTCTTCAGCATTTGAAAAATAGGTGTCAACTATCCAATCTATTTTTTTTGATTTGGAGAGTTTTGAAAAGCCAGAAATTGTTTTACTCATAACCTGTAATTTGCCTGGCAAAGATAGTGTTCTTGCTAGAAATTTCGGCATCTCACTTTTGAATATAAGACCCTATTCCCATTTTTATAGGATTTTTAGCTTATAGAAATATTTGTTGAATGATTTGATTATTGGTTTACAAACAGGTGTTTATATCAGTTTTATATCAAGAAGCTTAGTAACATATTATAACTAAAATACGGGAAACTTGTTTCAATCATGTTATTTAACTGTTAATAATGCTTGTTTTTTGCATAATTTTTAGTAACCTTGACATCATTTTTGAATAAAAAATATTTTTTATAGAAACACCTACAATCGACAAAATGTAATCTAATTAATGATGGTTTTGTTCGTTTTATGAGTTTTTAATCAACCAAAATAATACATGAATCATCTTAAATTATCTTTTTGTGTTTGCTTATTCGTCACTTCATTAATATCTGCGCAAACCAAAAACATTACCCTCGAAGACATTTGGAAACATGGCAGTTTTAGAACAGAATATATGGATGCTTTACATTCCATGGCCAATGGTAAGCAATATTCTGTGCTAAATTTCGATCGCGCTTCACGAAGTACTTCAGTAGATATTTACGATTATGAAACACTTGAAAAAGTAAAAACTTTAGTGTCTTCAACCGATTTAAAGGATTTGGCATATTTTACCAATTATACTTTTAGTGCCGATGAACAAAAAGTCATTTTGGCTACTAATGAACAGGCTATTTATCGTCGTTCTTCCATTGGTCACTACTATGTTTACGATGTTAATACCAAAGATTTAACCCTCATTTCTGAAGAAGGTATTCAAGAACCTACTTTTTCTCCCGATGGTACAAAAGTGGCATTTGCCAAAGGAAACAACCTATTTGTAAAGGATTTAACATCAAATACGGTTAAGCAAATCACTTTTGATGGGGAAAAGAATAAAATTATTAACGGTATTACCGACTGGGTTTACGAAGAAGAATTTGCCTTTGTTAGGGCTTTCGATTGGAATGGCGATAGTAATAAAATAGCCTTTATTAAATTTGATGAAACTGAAGTTCCAGAATTTTCAATGGATGTTTATGGAAAACAGCTTTACCCAACGCAACAAGTTTTTAAATATCCTAAGGCCGGAGAAGCTAATTCTAAAGTGTCCCTTCATTTATATGATTTGAAATCGGAAGCACTTACCGAAGTTTCAGTGAATAAAAAGTATGAAGATTTTTATATCCCCAGATTAGCCTGGACCAAGGATGCCGATGTGTTGAGTGCACAGTTTTTAAACAGACATCAAAATGCCTTGGATTTATGGATGATTGATACCAAAAAAATGACATCCCATTTGGTTTTAGCTGAAACAGATGAAGCCTATGTTGATGTTACCGATAATTTAACTTTTTTAGAAGATAATAGTTTTATTTGGACCAGTGAGCAAGATGGTTTTAATCATATTTACCACTACGATAAAAAAGGAAAACTGATTAATCAAGTTACGAAGGGGAACTGGGAAGTGACCGATTACTACGGATATAATGAAGATAAAGATGTAATTTACTATCAATCTGTTGAAAATGGGTCGATTAATAGAGATGTTTATGCTATTAAATTAAACGGTCGCAGTAAAAAACGTTTGTCTGAAAAAGAAGGAACGAATGAAGCCGCGTTTAGTGCCGATTTTTCATTCTTTATTAATACGTTTTCTAATGCATCTACTGCACCAGAATATACTTTAAACCATTCTAAAACAGGTGCCGTTATTAAAGACATTAAAAATAATAAGGCTTTAACTGATAAATTAAAGGATTATCAAACCTCAGTTAAGGAATTCAGTACTATTTCAATAAATGGAAACGATTTAAATATGTGGATGATAAAACCTGCTAATTTTGATGTAAATAAGCAGTATCCTTTATTCATGACGCAGTATTCTGGACCTGGATCTCAAGAGGTTTCCAATCATTGGAATTCTTCAAACGATTACTGGTATCAATATCTAGCACAAAAAGGAATCATTGTAGTTTGTATTGATGGCCGAGGAACAGGGTTTAAAGGCGCCAAGTTTAAAAGGGTAACACAAAAAGAATTAGGTAAATACGAAGTAGAAGATCAAATAGCTGCAGCCAAGGAGTTAGGTAATCTGCCATATGTTAAAAAAGATAAGATTGGTATTTGGGGCTGGAGTTTTGGTGGTTTTATGAGTAGTAACTGTTTGTTTAAAGGTAATGGTGTGTTTTCAATGGCTGTTGCTGTGGCACCTGTTACCAGCTGGCGATTTTACGACTCTATTTATACCGAACGCTACATGACAACCCCGCAAGAAAATCCTAGTGGTTATGATGATAATTCCCCGATAAATCATGTCAACAAGTTAAAGGGTGATTTTCTTTTAATTCATGGTTCTGCTGATGATAATGTACATGTACAAAACACCATGCGTTTAGCAGAGGCTTTAATTCAAGCCGATAAACAATTTGATTGGGCGATTTATCCAGATAAAAATCACGGGATTTACGGCGGCAATACCAGACTTCACTTGTTTAAAAAAATGTCTACATTTATAGAAGATACATTGCTGACAAACAACGAATAACAAATAACTATTAATCAGAAACCACAACCAATAAAGAAACCTATGTCTAATACGGTAATAAAACCACATCAAAAGGAACTATTCGGACAACCAATAGGGTTGTATATTTTATTTTTAACTGAAATGTGGGAACGTTTCTCCTATTATGGGATGCGTGCTATATTGGTGTTATATATGGTAGCCTCATCAGAACTAGGAGCTGATGCTAGGGGAGTTGGCTTAGGTTGGACCAGCAAAGAAGCGCTAGCTTTATATGGTTGGTATACCATGTTGGTTTACATTATTGCCATTCCTGGAGGTATGATTGCCGATAAACTCATCGGACAGAAAAAGGCCGTTTTATATGGCGCTATAATTCTTTGTTTGGGGCATGGCGTTTTAGTACTTACCGATATTTGGGCCTTTTATACAGGACTAGGATTGGTTATTTTAGGGGTTGGATTATTAAAACCTAATATTTCCACCATGGTTGGTGGCTTATACCAACAGGGCGATATTCGTCGCGATAAAGGCTTTAGTATTTTTTATATAGGTATCAACTTAGGGTCGCTTTTAGCAACCTTAATTGTTGGTGTTGTTGTGGCCAATTATGGATGGCACGCAGGTTTTGGATTAGCTGGAGTCGTGATGGTTCTAGGTTTAATTAACTATATAGCAGGGCAAAAATACTTAGTACAAGTTGGTAATCATACTACAGTTGAAAACCCTGAAGATGAAGTGTCTTACGGGAAGTTATATGGCAAGTTGTTCAATTCTCCAAAACATCTTACAATCACAGCAATCTTAGTTGTAGCATCGTTTATAGGCTGGTATTTCATGGATTGGGGCTACGGTTTGTTGTTCTTGTTTTTAACAGCTATTGCGGCACTTTTAATGATGATCTATAGAGAACTAGAGTCACAGGTTTTTAAAGATCGATTTATTGTGTTATTACTTTCCTTTATTATGGTAATTATCTTCTGGGGTGCTTTCGAGCAAGCTGGAGGATTAATGAATATTTATACCGATACCAAAACCAATAGAATGATTGGGGGTTGGCAAGTACCTACTATTATGTTCCAAAGCTTAAATGCAGGATTCATTATTTTATTTGCAACGGCTGTCGCCGGTTTTTGGGCTAAACGAAAACTTAAGGGTAACGAGGCATCATCCTTATTTAAAATGGCTATGGGAATCATCATTATGGGCTTTGGCTTTTTGTTTATGGTATTTGCAGTAATGGAATTCGAAAAATCAGGCGCTTCTAGTATGATCTGGTTAGTCTTAGCATATTTATTCCATACGCTTGGTGAATTATGTTTATCGCCAGTAGCTCTTTCGTTTATAACAAAATTAGCACCTGCAAAATATGCATCCTTGATGATGGGAGTCTATTTTGCGTCTTCTGGTTTAGGAAATAAAGTAGCGGGGATTCTAGGAGAGTCGGCATCAGATTTTGGTGAATACGCGATATTCGCAGGCATCTTTGTATTTACGGTGGTTATTGGTGGTTTATTCATCTTAATATTAAAACCTTTAAAACGCTTAACGCATGGGGCAGAAGATAACGAGCATGTTATTGAAGCCGAAGAAATCGAAATTGCAGAAAACTAAAAGATACATAATTAATGGAAATGACTAAAGTGAGATTCGAAGGTTCCGATATGAACCGTAAACTTTTAATGGGCCACCCATCTGGTTTATTTGTTTTATTCTTTACTGAAATGTGGGAGCGCTTTTCGTACTACGGAATGCGTGCTATTTTAGTGTTATTTTTAACATCATCTTTAATTGATGGCGGTTGGGCATGGTCTAGGGAAGAAGCTCTAGGGCTTTACGGAACTTATACCATGTTAGTATATTTCTCACCAATCTTGGGAGGTTTAATAGCTGATAAATTTCTAGGGTATAGAAAAGCCGTTGCTATTGGTGCTTTTGTGATGACTTCAGGCCATGCAGCCATGGCTTTAGACACACCGTGGAGTTTATATTTAGGTATAGGCTTATTGGTAGCAGGTAACGGGTTATTTAAACCAAATATTACTTCTATTATCAACGGCGTTTATAAAAATGCACAAGATAAAAAGGATGGCGCTTTTACCATTTTTTATATGGGTGTGAATGCAGGAGCCTTTTTAGGTATTTTACTTTGTGGTTATATCGGTGAAATGGTTGGGTGGCATTATGGATTCGGATTAGCAGGAATTTTTATGTTTTTCGGAATGCTACAATTTTGGTTTTCTCAAAAGATTTTTGGGCGTATCGGATTGTCACCTTCAGATTCCATAGAATATGATGATGCTATAGAAACTCAGAGTGAAGATCCTGTTGTTGAAGAAGCAGTTGTACCTGCCAACGTGCAACGTGATCGTTACATTGTGGTTGGAATTTTAGCCTTCTTTACTATTTTCTTTTGGGCAGCCTTTGAACAAGCTGGTGGTTCTATGACTATTTTCGCGGCAGATTATACAGACCGTGTTTTAGAGGGGAATGCAGCCAATATTTTTAGAGTAGCTAATACACTGCTTACCGTCGTGCCTCTTTTAATTATTACTTATGTTTTGTGGCAGTTATTTAGAATTACATTCAGTAAATATGCCTTATCCAATATTTTCTTAGGAACTAGTTTTGTGATCATTTGGGGTATTGTAATTTGGATGCTTAAGAATCAATTTTCAGAAGTTGAAACTGAAGTTCCTGCTTCTTGGTTCTCTATTTTGAATTCCTTCTATATTATCGCCTTTGCACCGCTGATTTCGAAAATTTGGGAAAGTAAATACAATCCATCAGCTACCGTTAAATTTGGTATAGGTCTAGTGTTACTAGGTCTCGGATTTGGCGTATTAGCTTATGGGTCTTCGGGAATACCTCAAGGGGCTCAAACGGCTTCAGTGAGTATTGTGTGGTTAATTTTAGCGTATTTATTACATACGCTAGGAGAACTTTCTTTATCTCCTGTTGGGCTATCTTATGTGAGTAAATTAGTTCCGGCAGCTAAAATTGGTATGATGTTCGGACTTTGGTACATTGCCGTGGGATTAGGTAATAAAGCAGCAGGTACTATGGGAGGTATGATTGATAAGATTACAGCTCAATATGACTTAGCTACCTTTTTCTTAATCTTTACTATAGTGCCTATTGTAGCCGGGTTAATTGTAATGGGATTAACTCCAGTTATGAAAAAACTAATGCACGGTGTGAAATAAGTACTTAAACATATAAATTTATTTAAAATGCTCCTTTTTAGGAGCATTTTTTGTAAGTTCGAAACTCGTTTTACAACAAACACCATATGAAAAATACGATATTATTTATTCTGTTTTTAGGTTTTATAAGCTTTAAAAGTACAGGACAAGAGATTAATTGGATATCACTTAATGAAGCTTTAGAGCTACAGAAAAAAACACCTAAAAAAATCATGATGGACGTTTACACCAATTGGTGTGGGCCTTGTAAAATGTTGGATAAGAATACCTTTCAGAATACTGATGTGGCTAATTATATCAATAAAAACTATTATGCTGTAAAATTTAATGCTGAAGGTGACTCACAAGTATCATACAAAGGAAAGGTTTTTGAAAACCCTAAATACGACCCTAAGTTGGCGAATAGAAGAAATGCTGTTCATGATTTAACACGCTACTTACAAGTTAGTGCCTACCCAACTGTTGTGTTTTTTGATGAAAACTCCGAAGTTATAGCCCCAATTCGTGGTTATCAACAACCTAATCAATTGGAGTTGTATCTAAAAATGTTTTATAAAGACGAACATAAAAACATCACAACTCAAGAACAATTTAACGAATATTACGAAGCCTTTAAGCCAGAGTTTAAAGGGTAGTTATGTGTTTTAAGAAGTGTTATTTTTGTTCTTTAAAAAATCAATACTCTAAAATAAAAGCGCCCTTTTTACCGGTGTGATGAAAGAGAAGTTTGTGCTTTTTACATATCATTTCCCATTGATTAACATAGCTCTTATAATTACTGCCATCGGCTATAATGTATTTGGGCGATAAGGTTTCTATAAGTCTATTTAAATTGATTTTAGGTGACTGGCGGAGCAAAATGTATTCTGGATGACTCTGTTTTATATCGTAAACTCCAAAGCTATCTATAACGAATAGGAGTTTGTCTTTGAATTGGTAGACTGGTTTCAACGGCTCGTTGCGGACCTTGTTAGTTTGATTGCCTAAAACATAGTTTGAAATGGTTTGGTCTTTTATAGCTGCTAAGCTGTCAAGATCATGAGCTATAAAGATGTTTTTCCTTTTGGTATGACTGATTAGACTATGCCTGCTTTTGTGGAAAATGACAAACTCATTTGAAACCGCATCTAATTTCGTATAAATCCATGTGATTTGAATTAATATGATGGCGATTAGTAGAGTCATAACCGATTTGTAATGTTTCTTCAATAAAAATATAAAACCAGTACAAATGGTTAGATAGGACGCTATTACATGTGGCCATCCGAAAGGGATATCATGAAAAACAAAAACATCTTGATGGGATATCCAGGCAATGAAGGCATTCATTAAACTTATCGTTTTTCCAAATAGAACCGCGATAAAATGGGGTAGTATTTTAAAGGAAGCTAAAAGAATAACAACAACGCCAAGGCCTAGAATACCTCCCAAAATAGGAATAATCACTAAGTTGGTTATAAAAAATAAAGCAGGAAACTGATGAAAATAATACAAACTTAAGGGAAGAATACCTATTTGTGCGGCCACTGTAACCGTTAATGTATGCCAGTAGATATCGATGAGTTTGTTTTTAGGTTGCCATAATTTGTACAAATATGGATCGATACTTACAATGGCTAATACAGCCATATAACTTAGCTGAAAGCCAACATCGAAGAGATATAGCGGCTTAAAAAGTAACAAAACAAACATGCTAATCGCCAGAGTATTGTAAATATTGGTTAGACGTTTTAAATTCATAGCGATGCTAATAATACTAAACATGGTTACAGCTCGAGTCACAGATGCTGATAATCCTGCTATAACAGCAAAGCACCAAAGCAAGCTTACCAGTAAAAAGGTTTTTATGAGTTTGCCATTTCTAAAACGTTCTATGGGGCTTAACATGAAGTTAAATAGCATTAAAATAATGCCCACATGCAACCCTGAAACAGCTAAAATATGAACAGCTCCGGCATTGGTGTATTGATAGTAAACTTCTTTACTTATGTTTTGCCGTTGCCCCAAAAATAAGGCGTTAATGATGCCAAGTTCTTCTGGTTTGAAATTATAACGCTTTAAACTTATATTGATATGGTTTCTAATATTTTCAGAAATACCATATATCGTAGGTTTAGATGGTATTCCTTTTAATATTTCAGATGGGTTTAATGTGATTTGATTATAAATATATTGTCTTGATAAATATCTGCTGTAATTAAATTGATGGGGATTTAAAGGTTTAGGAATGGTTTCAAATGAAGTGCGGCCAACTAAAACATCATCGATATTAATTGCCGTAGCGATACTGTCTTTTTTAATGTTTAATAACGTTTTGCCTACGACTTTCTTTTGGTCAAGTTTTAAGATGTCTACGATAAACTTGTCATAATAAACCGAGGGTTTCAGTTTTTCCTTAACTCTAAAGGTTATGGTAGGTATGGAATCGCTATTAGAATTAAGATTATGCGAATAATGATTCGAGAAGTTTTTTTCTTCATGAAAGTGGGTGGTTAAGATCCCAATGTTAACCATGGATAGAAATGAAAAAACACCAAACCAAATAGTTTTTATAAACAGCCGCTTCGCTCTGTAATAAGTTATGAATGTAGCAATGAAAACAACTGTACTAATGATTATCAAGTATAAGAACTTGATGTCGAAATAATAACCGATAAGTATGCCTGTTACAAGGCAAATTAATAATTTTATTATGGTGAAATTAAGCAGCTTCATAGCTGCGAAATATACAAATATTCTTACAGAATACGTCTAGCTTCTTCGAAGGCATTTTGCCAGTACGATTCGTTTAAATGTGAAATGATAACACCCTTACTACTTGTGGCGTGAATAAATTCAATATCGTTATTACGAATGGCTACAATCAAACCAACATGGTTGATGGAATTTCTTCTCCCACCTGTTTTAAAAAATAATAAATCACCTTGAGTGACTTTTTTTAAAGGGATTTTGGTGCCTTTTTTTGCCATGTCTCTTGATATTCTAGGCAATAAAATATCGTGAGTTCTAAAAGATTCAAAAACCAAACCCGAGCAGTCCATTCCAGATTTTGTAGTACCACCCCATTTGTATCGCGTGCCTTCAAACTCTAAAGCATAGTCAATAATTTGTTCGGCTTTAGATTCTGTAGGAGGCGTTTTTTTCGATCGTTTTTCAACAGTCTCTTTGGGTTCGATATAGTAGTCTGTAGCGACTTCAGTATCTGTTTTTATTTCAACACGATCTGGGGTGCTTTTTTTGCGTTTAGCAGATTTAGATGATTTGCAGCTGCTAAAACTGATAACTATAAGTAAGATAAGAAGGCTTTTTTTCATAAATATTTAGGCTTTAATACCGTCGTATATTAATTGAGCTGTTTTTAAACTAGCACCTTTTCCGCCTAAAGCACGCTCTAATTCATAGTAATCTAAAAAGAGTTTTTCTCGAACGTTGTGGTCTAAGATTTTGTCGAGCTCTACGCGGAGCTTTTCTTTATTAAAATCATTTTGAATCAGTTCAGTAACAACTTCACGATCCATGATTAAATTCACAAGTGAAATAAATTTTAAGGTGATAATGCGTTTAGCAATATGGTATGAGATAGCGCTACCTTTATAGCAAACCACTTGAGGTACTTTAAATAGTGCGGTTTCTAAAGTTGCTGTTCCAGAAGTAACTAGAGCTGCATAGGAAATACTTAGCAAGTCGTAGGTTTTATTAGCTATGAATTTAACATTGTCAGATTTGATAAAGCCTTTGTAAAACTCGTACTCCTGACTAGGAGCTCCTGCGATCACAAATTGATAGTCGGGATAGTTTTCTACTAAGCTCAACATTACAGAAAGCATTTTGGTAATTTCTTGTTTGCGGCTTCCTGGAAGAAGCGCAATAATGGGTTTGTCGCTCAGGTTATTAGCTATTCTAAAATCGAATTCATTAACAGGGTTTCTGTTAGCAATCGCGTCAATTAAAGGATGTCCAACAAAGTTGACTTTGTAATCATATTTTTTGTAAAAATCTTTCACAAAAGGAAGAATGACAAACATGTCGTCAATATCACGTTTTATAGCTTGAACTCTACTGGCTCTAGATGCCCAAACTTGAGGAGAAATGTAGTAATTGGTTCTAAACCCCTTTTCTTTAGCCCATTTGGCAATTCGTAAATTAAACCCCGAATTATCAATAAAAACAACCACATCTGGATTAAAATTTTCAATATCGGTTTTACAAAAAGATATCAACTTGAAAATTTTATTGAGGTTCAAAATGACTTCAGAAAACCCCATAAAAGCACGTTCCTTATAGTGTTTTACTAAGTTGCCACCAGCTTCTTGCATTAAATCGCCGCCCCAACATCTAATATCGGCTTGCTTGTCAATGCTAAGCAAAGCTTTAATTAAATTGGACCCATGTAAGTCGCCTGATGCTTCTCCAGCTATAATGTAATATTTCATAAGGTCATAGTATTGATTGAGTCGTTATAATAAGGAACGCTTACCAATTAAAACAACTTAAAAACAAAGGTGAACACAGCAATAAAAACTGTGATTAGTAAAACGCCTCTGGCTCTATAATCTTGTTTTTTTCTTATAAAAATAAAAAATGCAATGAGGTTCAAAATAGCGCCTAAACTGATTAGTTTCCCAAGAAACCCTTCATTTGCAGCTGCTTTAATTACCGTTAAAAAATCGTCTCCCTGTCCAAGCAAAGTCGCTGTAAAGTAGAGCCCGATAGCATTGGCAATTAAACCAACAAGCATTCCTATAAAAACATCTTTTTTAATCATTTAAATTCCAAGTGTTTAAGTCTTTAATAAAATGATGGGCGGTAAGGTCAAATTGCGTTGGTACTACCGACACATATCCGTTTTCTAAAGCCCATTCATCCGTATCTTCTCCGCCATCTAAATTAACAAATTTACCAGTTAACCAGTAATAGTCTTTTCCTTGAGGCGTTTTTCGTTTGTCAAATTCTTCCACCCAATTAGCCTTGGCTTGTCGGCACACTTTTATGCCTTTAATCTCTTCTTTGGGCAAATTGGGTAAGTTAACATTAAGGACGACACCTTCGGGGATGCCGTTTTCTAAAACGTTTTCAGTTATCGTTTTTACGAAATTTTCACAACCCTCGAAATTCGCATTCCAACTGTAGTCTAAAAGCGAAAAACCTATGGCAGGAATGCCTTCTATGCCTGCTTCAATAGCCGCACTCATTGTTCCAGAATAAATGACGTTTATTGAAGCGTTAGACCCATGATTTATACCAGAAACGCAAAGATCTGGTTTGCGATCTAAAATTTCCCTATTGGCAATTTTTACACAATCGGCAGGTGTTCCAGAACAACTAAATTCCTTTTGTGGGCCATCGTCTATGAAAACTTCTTCGGCGTAAAGTGTTGAGTTAAGGGTGATAGCATGTCCCATACCACTCTGAGCACTGTCTGGAGCTACCACAACAACATCTCCAATCTTATTCATGATGGTGATTAATTGCCTTATACCGGGTGCGCTAATGCCATCATCGTTGGTCACTAAAATAAGCGGTCTTTTTGTCATTTTTATCTTTTAAATAGCTGGGCTAAAATACGTAATTTCGTCTGTTTAGCCCTAATTTCTTTGGTTTAACAAAAAATTAGTTACAAATGTAAAGGACGGCATAGTTTTTTCTTTATTTTAGTGACAAAATAAGCTTTGCCTGAAAATGGCAACCAAATATTTTAATGATGAAGAAAATTATGAAAAGGAATTATAAAGTGTTTTCGCTATTGCTTTTATTGGCATTTGCGTCCTGTAGTTTTACCACCAAAAAATTTAGTAATCCTGATAAAGATAAATTACTTATTCAAATAATAACTTTTGTTTTAGAACAAGGGCATGTTGACCCGATAGCATTAGATGATACTTTTTCTGAAAAGTTATTCAATCACTACATTCAAGCTGTTGACCCCGTTAAGCGTTATTTTTATGCTTCCGATATTGAATATTTCGAGAAATACAAGTTCTTATTGGACGAACAAATTAAGAATAAAGAAATCACTTTTTTTGATGTTGTTCACGAGCGATTATTAGAACGTATTGCTGAAGGAGAAGCGATGTATAAGGATGTTCTTTCTAAGCCTTTTGATTATACAATCGATGAGTCTTATGAAACTGATTATGAGAAAACATCATTTGTAAGATACAAACAACAAATGCGTGAACGTTGGAGACAATTGTTAAAGTTTTCTACCATTTCTAATTATGATGATCTTTTAAAACAAGAAAAATTGGCTAAGGAAAAAGATCCTAATTATGTCATGAAAACCAATGAAGAAATTGAAAAAGAAGCCAGAGAATCCACTTTAAGGTCTATTGATATTCATTATCACGATAATATCGATGATTTAAACCGTGAAGATTATTTTGCAGTTTACGTAAATTCTATTGTTGAAGAGTATGATCCGCATACCTATTACCTTGCCCCAAAAAGTAAGGAAGATTTCGATCAGCGCATGTCTGGGAAATTAGAAGGTATAGGTGCTAGACTGCAAAAGCGCATGGATTATATTAAAATTGTTGAACTTATTTCAGGTGGACCTGCTTGGCGTAGTAAAAAGCTCGATGTTGAAGATGTGATTTTAAAAGTGCGTCAAGAGTATGAAGAGCACCCTGTAAGTATTGTGGGCATGCGTATTGGTGATGCTATCAAGTATATAAAAGGACCTAAAGGTACTAAGGTGTTTTTGACGATTAAAAAGGTTGACGGTACGATTAAAGATGTGGAAATTGTTAGGGATGTTGTCGAGTTGGTTGAAACTTATGCAAAATCATCCCTTGTAGAAAAGGATGGTAAGAAATTTGGAATCATTAATTTACCAGCATTTTATGTTGATTTTAAAGACTACAAAAATGTAAACGCCGCTAAAGATGTTAAGGAAGAATTAGAACACCTGAAAGCTGATGGCATGGAAGGGTTGGTTTTAGATCTTCGTAACAACGGAGGTGGGTCTTTGCCTACTGTTGTTGAGATGGCTGGATTGTTTATAAAAGATGGGCCGGTTGTGCAAGTGCGCTCTTCTGGAGAATCTAAAGAAATATTAAAAGATAAAGATAAGTCTATCACTTGGGACGGTCCTTTAGTAATTTTGGTAAATGAAATCTCTGCATCTGCATCAGAAATTATGTCGGCTGCCATGCAAGATTATAAACGTGCCATTATTATAGGAGGAAAACAAACCTACGGAAAAGGTACAGTTCAAAATGTTATTAATTTGAATAACATGCTTAGAAATAATACCAGTGGTGACTTAGGTGCTTTAGCAGTAACCACACAAAAATATTATAGAATTACTGGAGGCTCTGTGCAGTTAGAAGGGGTTAAAAGTGATGTGGAAGTACCTGGACGTTTTAGTTATATAGATGTGGGTGAAAAGGATAAAGAAAATCCTTTGCCATGGGATGAAATTGACGCAGCTCCTTTCACTCCATGGAAAAGTTATTATGATTATGATGAAACCATTAAAAGAAGTAAAAAGCGTATGAGTCATAATCAGCAACTAAAACTTATCGCTGAAAACGCCAAATGGGTGAAAACAAAAATTGACGAAAGTGTTTACTCTTTAAATTACAATACATACAACGCCGATAATGAGCGTAATGAAGCTGAAGCTGCTAAGTTTGATGCGATATCAGATTACCAAACCAATTTAACCTTTAGTTCCACGTCTTACGAAAAATCGTTATTCACTCAAGATACTACCGATTTAAAGGAGAAAAGAGAACGTTGGCATGAGAATTTGAGTCAGGATGTGTATGTTGAAGAAGCGCTAAATGTCTTAGAAGATTTACAATTAACCTATCCAACAAAAAAAGTAGCAGCTACTAATAGAGCATCAGAAAAAAAGTAGTTTTGCTAAATGAATCATAAATCAAAATCACTTAAACAATTAGCGCTCCAAAAGTTCAAAAAGGATTTTTGGGGCGTGTTTAGTTTATGTTTTATTGGTCTGGTGGGGTTAATTTCTGTTTTTGCATATGTTATAGCACCTGATAATACACAGCATGCTAATCAAATGCATCTGGCCATTCACTCCAAAAAACCAGGTTTTAAAGTAACGATGCTTACTATACCTTCTCAATTACATGTGGAGCAAAGTGGTCTTGATAAGATTTTCTTTGGAAGAAAAAATACAGATACCGAAATACCGATTTCTAAATATAGGGTCGAAGACGATCGTTTGGTGTATGCCGAATATGCTCCCGACGGACTTGAAGGTGCAGAAAAATCAATAGAGCTCAGTCATTTTACAGATAAGTCTATAGGAGCATTTATTAATGAGAAAACTTTCTTTTTTGGTACCGATAAATATGGACGCGATTTATTAAGCAGGATTTTAGTTGGTGCACGCATATCATTTTTTATTGGTTTTGTGGCTGTTTTTATTGCCTTGGTGATTGGTCTTTTTATGGGGAGTCTGGCTGGATATTTCGGAGGAAAAGTAGATGCTATTATTATGTGGGTGATTAATGTAACTTGGTCCATTCCTACATTATTATTAGTGATAGCTATTACTCTGGCGTTAGGAAAAGGTTTTTGGCAAGTGTTTATTGCCGTTGGACTAACTATGTGGGTTGAGGTGGCAAGAGTGGTTAGAGGGCAAATTATTAGTGTGAAAGAAATGCAATATGTAACTGCGGCAAGAGCTTTAGGTTATAACGATTTTAGAATTATTACCAAACACATATTGCCAAACATTATGGCTCCAGTTATCGTGATATCAGCTGCTAATTTCGCATCAGCAATTTTAATTGAAAGTGGTTTAAGCTTTTTAGGTATTGGTGCGCAATCACCTATGGCGAGTTGGGGTGCTATGATCAAGGATCATTATAATTATATTATTTTAGGAAAACCTTATTTGGCTATAATTCCAGGGTTGTGTATTATGAGTTTGGTGATGGCTTTTATGCTAATTGGTAACGCTTTGCGTGATGCTTTAGATGTAAAGGGGTAGAAGGTAAGTCAGAAGGCTACTTAAAAAAACGCATGTTTTTAGTTGTCAAGCTCCATATTGTTATTAAGATCATCTATATAATCTAACACATCATCTTTTCCTGTTTCATTGCTCGATGAGGTAATAAAATAGTTAGGCATATCTTCCCAATGCTGCAGTAAGATGTTTTTATAGTCTTCTACATGATTTTCAATGGCTTTAGGTTTTAATTTGTCTGCCTTAGTGAAAATGATGGAAAAAGGAATGCCGTTTTCTCCCATCCATTGCATGAATTCTAAATCGATAGGTTGCGGGCTATGACGGATGTCAACTAAAATAAACGCAGTAACAAGCTGTTCGCGTAATCCGAAATATTGAGTGATAAATTTTTGAAATACTTTTTTAGAACTTTTAGAAACCCTTGCATAACCATAGCCTGGTAAGTCAACAAGATGCCAGTTTTTATTAATTAGAAAATGATTAATAAGTTGTGTTTTTCCTGGTCGCCCCGAAGTTTTAGCAAGACTTTTTCGACTCGTCAACATATTGATGAGTGATGATTTACCAACATTACTTCGTCCTATAAAAGCATATTCTGGAAGTCTACTTTTTGGACATTTTGCAACATCAGAATTACTCATTACAAATTCGGCAGACTTAATTTTCAAAACGGAATATTAATTTTAGTTAACTATTTAGAAAGTAGGCTGTTTTAAAAACCTCTTTTTTCTAACCAAGCACTCATTATTTGGTTAAATTCTTCGGGATGCTCCATCATAGCTGCATGTCCGCATTTATCAATCCAAAACAAATCAGAGTCAGGTAATAGGTCGTTAAATTCTTGTCCTACTTCTGGCGGAGTTACTTGGTCATTTTTTCCCCATATAATACAAGTTGGGGTTTTCATGTTGGGTAAATCTTTAGACATATTGTGTCTAATAGCGCTTTTAGCGATGGCCAGTGTTTTTATAAGCTTGTTACGGTCATTAACTGTTTCGTATACTTCATCAACAATTTCTTTAGTTGCTACCGCGGGATCATAAAACACATCTTGGGCTTTCTTTTTAATGACTTCGTAATCACTTCTTTTTGTGTAGCCACTACCCATAGCGCTTTCGTATAGTCCAGAACTACCTGTTATAATAAGGGCTTTAACGCTTTCGGGATACATTTTTGTGTGGTATAAACCAATGTGACCACCTAATGAGTTTCCTAAAAGAATGGCACTATCATACCCTTTAAATAGGATAAACTCATGCAAATAATTTGCAAAGGTTTTAACGTTAGTTTTTAGTAAGGATAATGAATATAGTGGAAGTTCTGGAATAAGAACCTTATAGCCTTTATTGCTGAAAAATTCAATCACTGCTTCAAAGTTGCTTAGCCCACCCATAAGTCCATGTAATAGGATTATAGGAGTGCCTTCTCCGGCTTCGATATAACTGAATTTACCTTCTTTTTTTAAATGATTCGTCATTAATCTAGTAGTGTATCATTAAAAACAAATATAGGTATTTCATTCATATTTCCACCAAAATAATTGGTGTCAAGAAAATCTAATGCCTAAGAAATTGAATTAAAAAGGGTTAAGGCGGTATTGAGATGTTAACAATCTGTAAAAATGAGCATTTCAGGTAAGGTTGCAACAGAATAATAGTGCTGGTGGGGTTTTAGTTTCGTTTTTCGTGGGTTTTAATGCTTAGTTAGTCGAGAATTTATTAACAATGTGGTATAATGTGGTAAATTGTGGTATATTTTTCAATATATTTGACACTTAAACGTTTAGATTTTTATTGAACTGCTTTGGACTTAATAACAGGTACATACGATTGTAAGGTTGATGCAAAAGGGCGATTAATGATGCCTGCTTCCATCAAAAAACAGCTGTCTGGTGTTTTGGAAGAAGGATTTGTATTACGCCGATCTGTGTTTCAGCAGTGTTTAGAGCTTTATCCAATGGCTGAATGGCAGGCGCTTATGCGAAAAATGAATAAGCTAAATAAGTTCAAGAAAAAGAACAACGATTTTATTAGAAGGTTTACCGCAGGAGCGAAAATGGTGGAGGTTGATGTGAATGGTCGTTTGTTGGTGCCTAAAGATTTAATTGTGTTTGCGAATATTTCAAAAAATATTGTAGTAGCATCTGCGATCAATATCATTGAAATTTGGGATAAGGATTTATATGAAAAGGCTATCGATGATGCAGCGATTGATTTTGCAGATTTAGCTGAAGAAGTAATGGGACAAGACGAAGAAGACTATGGAATATCATAATCCAGTACTATTAAAAGAGTCGGTTGATGGTTTAAATATTAAGCCTGATGGAGTGTATGTTGATGTGACTTTTGGTGGTGGTGGTCACAGTAAAGAGATTTTGTCAAGGTTAAATGACCAGGGAAAACTTTTTGCTTTCGATCAGGATGCTGATGCTCTTGAAAATGCGCTTGAAGATTCGCGATTTACTTTGATTCATGAAAACTTCAGGTATATAAAACGCTTTTTAAGATTTCATGGCGTGAAAAAAGTGGATGGTATTCTTGCTGATTTTGGTGTGTCTTCGCATCAATTTGATGTTGCTGAGCGCGGATTTTCAACACGATTTGAAGCTGATTTGGATATGCGAATGAATCAAAGTAGCGTGCTGTCGGCGTTTAATGTGGTTAATGAATATGATGAAGAGCAGCTCAAAAATGTGTTTTATCAATATGGAGAGTTGCGTGCTGCGCCTGCAATGGCTCGGTTAATTGTAGAGTATCGAGAAACTGTTGAGCCGATTGTAACGAGTGAGCAATTAAAAACGGTCCTAAAAAAGTTTTTGCCACCACGTCATGCTAATAAGGTGTTGGCTCAAATATATCAGGCCATACGTATAGAGGTGAATCAAGAAATTGAGGTGTTAAAGGAGTTTTTATTGCAAACACCAGAATTGTTGAATGAGCAAGGTCGGTTGAGTTTTATCTCTTATCACTCACTTGAAGATCGTCTTGTGAAAAGGTTTATTAGAAACGGGATGTTTGAAGGGGAGCCTGAGCGCGACATTTTTGGAAATTTTGAGGTGCCTCTTAAAAAAGTGAATGGATTGATAGTGCCGTCAAAAGCAGAGATTAAAGAAAATAATAGAGCAAGAAGTGCCAAGTTAAGACTGGCAGAGAAAAGATAATGAAGCAAAGCATTTATCACATATTGCGAGGTACTTTTTTAGTTAGTGATGATTCGTTTAAGAATTGGCGTGTCATTCTCTTTATCTCGGGCTTGGCAATAGTTATGATTGCGAGTTCTCATAATGCCGACAAAAAAGTATATGAGATTGCGAACTTAAAAAATGAAGTAAAAGAAATAAGGTCGCAATTTGTGGATGGCCGATCAAGATTGATGAGGCTTAAAATGGAGTCGCATGTTGTAAGTGTCATGAATAAAAAGGGCTTATCGAGTTCAGAGACGCCTCCTAAAAAAATAAAAGTAACAGGAAGACAAAACGATTGATTTAAACAAATGGCAGCTAACGATAAAAACATATTAAACCGTTTGTATTTTATAGCAGGATGTATGTTCATCTTTGCTGTTGCTGTCGTGTTTAAATTATTGACGATTCAGTTTGTTCAAGGTGAAAAATATAAAGCCTTAGCAACAAAACGTGTTGTTAAAAATGTTGTAATTCCTGCCAACCGAGGCAATGTGTATTCCGTAAACGGAAATCTGTTAGCAACCTCAATCCCAAAGTATGATATACGCTTTGATGCCATAACACCTTCGTCTCGAGTTTTTGAGAGAGACATTAAAGCACTTTCTGATTCGCTTGCTAAATACAAAGGAAATCGTTCTTCTGCTCAGATAGAAGCACGCTTGAGACGAGCAAGAGCTAATAAAAACAGATATTATCTGTTGGCAAGAAATATAGGTTACTCCGATTATATACGTTTAAGAAAATTTCCACTTTTAGAGCTTGGTGCTTTTAAGGGTGGATTAATTGTGGAGCAAACTACCAAGCGCGAACATCCCATGGGAGGGATTGCCGAGCGTACTATAGGATATGAGCGTATCGATGAAAAAGGTAATGTGACGCGACCAGGGATTGATGGAGCTTTTGGTATCCGTTATTTAAGAGGTGTCGATGGGCAGCGTAAAAAACAACGCATCGGTAAAGGGCAGTGGAAACCTTTAACAGATGCTAATGAAATTGAGCCAAAAGATGGTTATGATGTGTATACTACCATCGATGTGAATATTCAAGATATAGCGCACCATGCTTTGTTGGAGCAATTAGAAAAGTATAAAGCCGATCACGGTTGTGTGGTGGTTATGGAAACTAAAACAGGTGAGATTCGTGCTATTTCTAACTTAGGTAGAAATAAAAATGGTAAGTATTACGAGCGTTTAAATTATGCGGTGGGTGAGAGTCATGAGTCGGGTTCGACCTTTAAATTAATGGCTTTAGCCGCAGCGTTTGAAGATAAGGTTGCTGATACGAGTGATGTGGTAGATACCGAAAGTGGTATTCTTACTTTTTATGGAAAAAAGGTGCGAGACTCTAAACATGGTGGTTACGGGAAAATAACAGTTTCAAAAGCATTCGAGGTGTCTTCAAACACGGGTATTGTAAAAGTTGTAGATCAAGGGTATAGCAAAAATCCAGAGAAATTTGTGGATAGACTTTATGAAATGAGTCTGAATAAAAACTTGGATTTACCAATTATAGGGGAGCCAGAACCTGTTATCCCAGATCCACGCGTGAAAAATAACCGATGGAGTGGTATCGCACTGCAGTGGATGGCTTATGGCTATGGTGTGTCTTTTACGCCTTTACAAACACTTACTTTTTATAACGCTGTGGCGAATAATGGTGTTATGGTTAAGCCTCGATTTTTAAAAGAAGTTAAATCTTTTGATAAGGTTATTGAAACTTTTGATAGTGAGGTGATAAACGAAAAAATCTGTTCGGATGAAACTATTGGAAAGTTGCAAGCATTGTTGAAACATGTTGTTGAAAAAGATCATGGGACTGGACATCGATTGTATTCTGAAAACTTTTCTATGGCGGGGAAAACGGGGACTTGTCAGAAAAATTATTCCGATAAATCCAAGCTTGCTTATATCTCATCTTTTGCTGGTTATTTCCCAGCTGAAAACCCGAAGTACTCTTGTATTGTAGTGGTTCATGAGCCTGATAAGAGTGTAGGCTACTATGGTGCCGATGTTTCTGGACCCGTCTTTAAAAAAGTAGCACAAAAAATCTTTACGGCGACTCCAATTACAGACGAAGTAGAGTCTTTGGGTGTGGAGTCTGTAGCTGTAGAAAAAGACTATGAGCATTTTTATGAAACGGCTCAAACCTATAAAACCATTATGCCAAATGTAGTAGGTATGCCTGCTATGGATGCTGTGGCATTGCTTGAAAATATGCAGGTTGATGTTCGAGTAGAACTGGATGGTGATGGTGTGATTGACGGACAGTCTATTTCAAAAGATACCAAACTGAAAAATAACCAAACCATTGTTTTAAAAGCATCATGATCGCATTAAAAGACATATTATATAAAGTTGCAATAAATTCTGTTACAGGTGGAACCAACACAGAAGTTAACGCTGTAGCGTTTGATTCACGTAACATTGGGGTTAACGATTTATTTGTAGCTATAAATGGTGTTGTTGTAGATGGGCATAAGTTTATTGATGTAGCTATTAAAAATGGTGCTAAAAGCGTCGTTTGCGAAGTGCTTCCAGAACATTTAGAGGAAGGTGTTGCGTATGTTGAAGTTGATAATTCACATAAGGCATTAGCTATCATAGCAGCAAATTATTACGGTAATCCATCAGAGAATTTAAGACTGGTTGGAGTAACAGGAACTAATGGTAAAACGACCATCGCAAGTTTATTGTATCAGTTGTTTAAAAAGGCTGGCTATAAAGTAGGGTTGTTGTCTACGGTAAAAATTATGGTAGACGCTAAAGAGTATAAAGCGACACATACAACGCCCGATTCATTAACAATCAATGCTTATTTGAAAGAAATGAATGAAACTGGTGTTGAATTTTGTTTTATGGAAGTGAGTTCTCATGGTATTCATCAGTGTCGTACAGAAGGATTGAATTTTGAAGGCGGTATTTTTACAAACATCACCCACGATCATTTAGACTACCATAAAACGTTTGCTGAATATAGAGACGTGAAAAAACGTTTTTTCGACGGACTCTCAAAAGACGCTTTTGCTGTTGTTAATGTGGATGATAAAAATGGTTTGTTCATGCTGCAAAATACTAAAGCAAGAAAATTTACTTACGCTTTAAAACAGTATGCAGATTATAAATGTCAGATTCTAGAAAATCAATTTAGCGGATTGCTTTTGAAGGTGAATGATAGTGAGCTGTGGACTCGCCTAATTGGTAAGTTTAATGCCTACAATGTGTTAGCTATTTATGCTACAGCAGAATTATTAGGTCTTGAAAAAGTCGAGATACTGCGTTTGATAAGCGATTTAGAGAGTGTAAGTGGGCGTTTTCAATATATAGTGTCTGATCAAAAAATAACGGCTATTGTTGATTATGCACATACGCCCGATGCCTTGAAAAATGTGTTAGAAACCATAAACGGCATTCGTACAAAAAATGAAGAGCTTTTTACTGTAGTGGGTTGTGGAGGTGATAGAGATCGTACAAAACGCCCTGAAATGGGAAACATCGCTTCGGTTTTAAGTGATAAAGTCATTTTTACAAGTGATAACCCTAGAACTGAAAACCCAGAAGATATTTTAAGAGAAATAGAAAATGGCGTTGAACCACAAAATTTTAAAAAAACATTAACCATTCAGGATAGAAGGCAGGCTATAAAAACCGCTTGTCAAATGGCGAACCCTAATGATATCATTTTAATAGCGGGTAAAGGTCATGAGACTTATCAAGAAATAAATGGAGTGCGTTCTCATTTTGACGATTTGGAAACCGTTGGGGAATTATTAAATCAGTTGGAAAAGTAAAAGAGGTAAGTAAACTAAAGTAACCAAAAAATAGAAAAAAGATGTTGTACTACTTGTTTGAGTATCTAGAAAAGCAGTTTCAGTTACCTGGGGCTTCGCTTTTTGGTTTTATAACTTTTAGAGCTGCCTTGGCTGTGATTTTGTCTCTTTTAATTTCAACGATTTATGGTAAGCGTATCATTAATATGTTAATGAGGCAACAAGTAGGTGAGACAATTCGTGATTTAGGTTTAGAAGGGCAGCAGGAAAAGGCAGGAACGCCAACCATGGGTGGAATTATTATCATTCTGGCTACGCTAATTCCGGTGCTTTTACTTTGTAAACTAAGTAATATTTACATCATTCTTTTAATTGTTACAACCGTTTGGATGGGGGTTATTGGGTTTTTAGATGATTATATTAAGAAGTTTAAAAATGATAAAGAAGGTCTTAAAGGAAAGTTTAAGGTATTAGGGCAAGTTGGCTTAGGACTTATTGTAGGGGCAACCTTGTATTTTCATAAAGATGTAACCATGAAGGAGCAAGTGCCACCAGAGGTGCGTCAGGAGCTTTTAGCTCAAAATCCAAATATTGCAGCCACTAAATTATTTAAACCGGAGAAGAAATCGGCGTATACCACCATTCCATTTATAAAAAATAATGAATTTGATTATGCTAAAGTCATCACTTGGATCGATCCTTCTTTAGAAAAATATGCATGGATTGTTTTTGTGTTGGTTACAATTTTCATCATCACAGCGGTTTCTAATGGAGCAAATTTAACCGATGGGATTGATGGTTTAGCAGCAGGGACGTCTTCTATTATTGTATTGACACTGGGGATTTTTGCCTGGGTTTCGGGTAATATTGTTTTTGCCGATTACTTAAATATCATGTACATCCCTCGTGTTGAAGAAATAACGATTTATATCGCAGCCTTTGTAGGAGCCTTAATCGGATTTTTATGGTATAACACTTATCCCGCTCAAGTTTTTATGGGAGATACAGGGAGTTTAACCATTGGAGGTATTATAGCAGTTATAGCTATTGCGGTAAGAAAGGAGTGGTTGATTCCTGTGCTTTGTGGTGTGTTTTTAGCTGAAAACTTATCAGTTGTTATGCAGGTGGGGTGGTTTAAATACACTAAGAAAAAGTATGGCGAAGGCAGGCGATTATTGAAAATGTCACCATTGCATCATCATTATCAGAAGGAAGGCTATCACGAAAGTAAAATTGTAACACGATTTTGGATTGTAGGAATCATATTAGCCATTCTTTCAATAGTAACATTAAAAATTAGGTAACCAATTTATCATTTCCACGAAAGTGTAAGCTTTATAAAATGAAAAAGAATCAAATAAAACAAGATAGTGAGCAGAGTTCCTCAACAGAAGGAGCTGGAAAAGGCTTTTTAGTCGTTTTAGGTGGTGGCGAGAGTGGTGTAGGTACGGCGCTTTTGGGAAAGGCAAAGGGTTATGATGTTTTTGTTTCCGATAAGGGAAAAATAAAAGACAAGTATAAAGAGGTTCTTATAGAAAATGAGATTGATTGGGAGGATGAAAATCATACCGAGTCTAAAATATTGAAGGCTGATGTGGTTATGAAAAGTCCTGGAATTCCTGATAAGGTGGCGTTGATTAAGCAGATTAGAAAGGCTGGAATTAAAGTAGTTTCAGAAATTGAATTTGCTTCAAAATTCACTGAGGCAACCCTGGTAGGCATTACAGGTAGTAACGGAAAAACGACTACAGCTACTTTAACGCATCACTTGTTGAAACAAGAGCTAAATGTGGGGCTGGCCGGTAATATAGGTGATAGTTTTGCTAAGCAGATTCTGGAAGATGATTATCCGAATTACGTGTTAGAGATCAGTAGTTTTCAGTTGGATGATATCATCGATTTTAGGCCGCATATCGCTGTGATTACAAACATAACACCAGATCATTTAGATCGCTATGATTACAAGTTTGAAAATTATATCGAATCAAAATTTAGAATTACAGAGAATCAAACAGAAGCCGATTATTTGATTTATGATGCCGATGATGAAGTCATTGTAAATCATCTTAAAAAGTACCCGGTTAAAGCCATTTTATTGCCGTTTTCATTAGAAAAAAATATAGAAAATGGCGCATGTTTAGAAAAAGAGAATATTAAAATAACAATAAATAATAATCAGATCATTATGCCAACATCAAATCTTACATTAGAAGGAAAGCACAACGTTAAAAATGCTATGGCAGCTTCTACTGTGGCGCACTTATTAAAGATCAGAAAACAAACCATTCGTGAGAGTTTAGAGAACTTTCAAGGTGTAGAACACCGTTTGGAACAAGTTCTTAAAATAAATAAAGTACAATATATTAACGATTCTAAAGCAACGAATGTTAATGCAACATACTATGCTTTAGAGAGCATGGGAGCTCCTACCGTTTGGATAGTGGGAGGTGTCGATAAAGGAAATAATTATCAAGAGTTGTTTTCTTTCGTAAATGAAAAAGTAAAAGCCATCATTTGCTTAGGTGTTGACAATGAGAAATTATTAAACACTTTTGGTAACATGGTTGATGTTATTGTAGAAACTCAGTATATGAGTGAAGCCGTAAAAATAGCTTACAAATTAGCTGAAACTGGAGATAATGTGCTATTGTCACCTGCTTGTGCAAGCTTCGATTTATTTGAAAATTATGAAGATCGAGGACGTCAATTTAAAGAAGCGGTAAGAAATCTGTAAAAAATAAAAATTTGCAATCCATATTTAAAAACATAAAAGGTGATCGGTTAATTTGGGCTATTGTCGCACTTTTGGCAATAGTGTCATTTTTGCCAGTGTATAGTGCGGCCAGTAATTTGGCTTATAAAGGAGTGGGTACAAATACCTTCTCATTTTTTATAAAGCACTTTTTTCACTTGGCTTTGGGTTTTGCCATCATTTATGGGGTGCATAAAATTCCTTATAACTATTTTAAGGGGTTGTCGCTTGTTATGGTGCCAATTGTTTTGCTTTTGTTGGTGTTAACCATGTTACAAGGGACTACGATTGGAGGTGCTAATGCTAGCCGATGGATTCAAATACCTTTTGTGGGGATGTCGTTTCAGACTTCCACTCTAGCAGGAGTGGTATTAATGGTTTATATCGCACGTTACTTATCTAAGGTTTATGATAAAAAAATCAGTTTTAAAGAGACTATTTTGCCCTTGTGGATGCCTGTGTTTTTAGTGTTGATTCTCATTTTGCCAGCAAATTTTTCAACCACAGCTATCATGTTTACCATGGTTGTTGTGTTGGTTTTTTTAGGCGGATATCCATTGCGTTATTTGGCGGTTATTATTGGTACTGGGGTATTGGTTTTATCATTGTTTATTTTAATAGCCAAAGCATTTCCGGAAGCTATGCCTAATAGAATTGATACTTGGATGGGGCGTATTGAAAGTTTTTCTAACCCTGAAGATACCGAAGCCGATTATCAAATAGAAAAAGCTAAAATAGCTATAGCATCCGGTGAAATTTGGGGTGTTGGTCCTGGTAAAAGTTCACAGAAGAACTTCTTGCCACAATCGTCATCAGATTTTATTTTTGCAATCATTATTGAGGAATATGGTTTGCTGGGCGGGTTTTTTGTTATGTTTTTGTACTTGTGGTTCTTATTTAGAATTGTCATAGTAGCTCAAAAATCAGAATCCGTTTTCGGGAAATTAGTAGTGCTCGGTGTTGGGTTGCCTATCGTTTTTCAAGCTATAATAAACATGGCTGTTGCCGTTGAGTTATTTCCTGTAACAGGGCAGACATTACCATTGTTGAGTAGCGGGGGAACTTCAATTTGGATGACCTGCTTGGCTGTGGGAATTATTTTAAGCGTAAGTGCTAAAAGAGAAGAAATAAAAGAAAAAGAATTAGGAGAAGAAAATCCTTTAGATGTTTTATCAGAAGCAATTTAAAAGCATATGTATAGAGTTATAATGTCAGGCGGAGGTACAGGAGGGCATATTTATCCTGCTATTGCGATTGCCAATGAGATCAAGTCACGCTATCCTGATTCCGAAATTTTGTTCGTTGGAGCCAAGGATAGAATGGAGATGGAAAAAGTGCCTCAAGCGGGATATCCTATAAAAGGGCTTTGGATAACAGGGGTTCAACGTAGTTTTACCTTAAAGAATTTGAGTTTTCCTTTTAAAGTGATTAGTAGTTTATGGGGAGCTCGAAAAATCATTAAATCATTTAAACCCGATGTGGTGATTGGTACAGGAGGGTTTGCTAGTGGACCTTTATTGAAGATGGCCGAATTAGCTAACATTCCTGTGCTTATTCAGGAGCAGAATTCCTACCCAGGTATTACTAATAAGTTGTTAGCAAAAAAAGCTAACAAAATTTGTGTGGCTTACGATGGTTTGGATCGTTTTTTTCCAAAAGAAAAAATTGTAAAAACAGGAAACCCTGTTCGTAAAGGTTTATTGCATATTGATAATAAAGTAGAGGAGGCTAAAAAGTTTTTCGACCTTAAAGAAGGCAAATGCACGCTTTTAGTTATTGGTGGTAGTTTGGGAGCAAGACGTATCAATGAATTGATTGAAAAAGAACTTGATTTTTTTGACACACAGAATGTGCAAATCATATGGCAGTGCGGGAAATTGTACTACGATAAATATAAATTATATGATAATACCAAAAACGTGCAAGTGCATGAGTTTTTAAACAATATGGATTATGCTTATGCTGCTGCAGATGTGGTTATATCAAGAGCAGGAGCAGGTTCGGTTTCAGAGCTTTGCATTGTTGGTAAACCTGTAGTTTTTATCCCATCGCCTAATGTGGCTGAAGATCATCAAACGAAAAATGCTATGGCCGTAGTTAATCAGGATGCCGCTTTGATTATAAAGGAAGAAGATTTAAATGCTGATTTTGAAAATAAGTTTTCACAACTTATCGCTCAGCCTGAAAGAAAGAAAGAATTGGGTCAAAATATAAGAAAATTAGCATTGGTTGATGCAACAAAAGATATTGTTAATGAAGTTGAAAAACTACTCAAAAAATAAATGAATTTAAACACCATACATAGGGTCTATTTTATTGGTATTGGCGGTATCGGCATGAGCGCTATTGCGCGTTATTTTCTTGCTAATAAGAAACAAGTAGCGGGTTACGATAAAACGCAAACCGACATCACAAACTCACTTGTGGATTTGGGTATGGACGTGCATTTTGAAGACAATATCGAACTTGTCGATAAGGCGTTTCTAAATCCGGAACATACACTTGTAGTCTATACGCCAGCTGTGCCTAAAGACCATAAAGAATTAAATTTCTTTAAAGACAATGGGTTTGATGTGGTAAAGCGTTCTCAGATTCTAGGGCTAATTACCGAGCATACGTTCTGTTTGGCAGTTGCAGGAACGCACGGAAAAACAACAACAACGAGTATTTTAGGGCATTTGCTCAATACTTGTGAGGTGCCTTTAACCGCATTTTTAGGGGGAATAAGTGAAAATTACAATTCAAACCTCATATTAAACGGTACAGAAGTATCTGTGGTAGAGGCCGATGAATTTGATCGTTCGTTTTTAACCTTGTCACCAGATTTTGCCTGTATCACCTCTATGGATGCCGATCATTTAGATATTTATGGTGATGCCGCAGAATTAAAAAAATCGTTTGTAGCTTTTTCAGAAAGATTGAAGTCAAACGGTAAACTATTTGTAAAAAATGGACTGCCCTTGGATGGAATAACCTATGGTATTGAAGATGATTCAGATTATACGGTTCAAAATATTAGAATACAAAACGGTGCTTACATATTTGATGTAAAAACACCAAAGGACACGATTAAGGATTTAGAATTTAACCTACCAGGTCGACATAATTTGTCGAACGCCTTAATAGCCTTGGCGATGGCTGTAGAATATGGTTGCTCCTACCAGCAGCTCGCCAAGGGATTGGCAACTTACAAAGGGGTGAAGCGTAGATTTTCTTATCAGATAAAAACCGAAGATTTTGTTTTTATTGATGATTATGCGCATCATCCGCAGGAAATAAGTGCAGTGCATCAGGCGGTTAGAGAAATGTATCCAAATAAAAAAGTATTAGCCATTTTTCAACCACATTTATTTAGCAGAACGCGCGATTTTATTGATGATTTTGCCGAAAGTTTGTCGAAATTTGACGAGTTATTATTACTCGATATTTACCCAGCAAGAGAGTTGCCTATCGAAGGTGTAACCTCGAACTGGTTGTTAGGGAAAGTTAATAATGATAAAAAACAACTTGTAACCAAGGATGAGTTGTTAAACGCGATTCATAATAGCGAAGCTCAGGTGGTTTTAACCATTGGAGCAGGTGATATTGGCGCCGAAGTAAAACGTATTAAAAACGAGTTTAGCCTTGAAAATTAATTGGAATTACATAAAAATGATTGGCATTTTTGGCTTAGTGATTTTTCTTTTCGCTTTTGCGTCAGGAAGAAATGCTGTGCGGCCTGTATCTGAACCACGGGTGAAGTTCGTGGGCGAAAACAATCTTTTTATAACCAGTAAGGCTGTTAGTAAATTGTTAATACAAAATTACGGCAAGGCTTCAAACGTGGCGAAAGAAACTTTAGCTTTGAATGAATTAGAGAAAGCGCTCAAATCTAATCCCATGATTAAGACTGCAGAAGTGTATGTTGCTATAAACGGGACACTTAATGCCGAAATAGAACAAAAAACACCTATTGCAAGAGTTAACACGAATGCGTCTTATTATGTTGATGCCGACGGTCAGTACATGCCGTTGTCCAACAATTATTCTGCAAGAGTGCCTTTGGTTACGGGTTATGTTGAAAAAAATAATTTGAAAAGTGTCTATCAAATTGCCCTGAAAATAAACAATGACGACTTTTTAAAAAAACATGTTTATGAGATTCGACAAGACGAAAGTAAACAACTTTTTCTAAAACTTAGAAAGTGTGATTTTACCGTACAGTTAGGCTCGGTAAACGCTTTAGATAAAAAAATTAATAACCTAAAAGCTTTTTACAAAAAAGCGCTTAAGGATAATATATTGAAAGACTATAGTAAAGTTAATTTACAGTTTGATAACCAAGTAATATGTACCAAAATTTAGACTATGGAGCATAATTTAGCAGTAGGATTAGACATAGGAACCACAAAAATTGTGGCCATGATTGGCCGTAAAAATGACTACGGAAAATTAGAGATTTTAGGTATAGGAAAGTCTAAAAGCTTAGGGGTACATCGTGGTGTTGTCAATAATATTACACAAACCATTCAGTCCATTCAGCAGGCCGTTCAGGAAGCTGAAGCTTCTTCAGATATAAAAATCGAAGATGTAACGGTGGGTATTGCAGGTCAGCATATCAGAAGTTTACAGCATAGCGATTATATCACAAGATCGAATTCCGAAACGGTTATTGATGATAACGATATAGAAATGCTTATAAATCAGGTACACAAATTGGTAATGCTTCCTGGGGAAGAAATTATTCATGTTTTGCCTCAAGAATATAAAGTTGATGGTCAAGCTGAAATAAAAGAACCTATTGGAATGTATGGCGGACGCTTAGAAGCTAATTTTCATGTGGTTGTAGGTCAAGTGTCATCAATTAGAAATGTAGGGCGCTGTATTAAAAGTGCCGGTCTTAATTTAGAAGGCATCACTTTAGAGCCATTAGCATCTTCTAATGCTGTGTTAACTCAAGAAGAAAAAGAAGCCGGTGTGGCTTTAATTGACATAGGTGGCGGAACCACAGATTTAGCCATTTTTAGAGATGGTATTATTCGTCACACTGCAGTAATTCCTTTTGGAGGAAATGTTATTACTGAAGATATTAAAGAAGGTTGCTCGATTATTGAAAAGCAAGCCGAATTATTAAAAATAAAATTTGGGTCGGCCTGGCCAGGTGAAAATAGAGATAACGAAATCGTTTCCATTCCTGGTTTAAGAGGTCGTGAACCGAAAGAGATTACCCTTAAAAACTTGTCTAAAATCATCCATGCTCGTGTTGTGGAAATTATAGAACAAGTATATGCCGAAATTAAAAACTACGGTCATGAGGAACAAAAGAAAAAACTCATAGGCGGTATTGTTTTAACAGGTGGTGGAAGTCAATTGAAACACTTAAAACAATTGGTGGAATACATTACTGGTATGGATACTCGTATAGGCTATCCTAACGAGCATTTAGCAGGTGATAGTGATGATGATATTACAAGTCCCTTATATGCCACAGCAGTTGGTTTAGTTTTAGACGGACTAAAACGCCAAGAAAGAAAAAAAGTAGAACAACAAGAAGAAGAGATTATTGAGGAAGAAGAGGTTGTTAATGAGCAACCAGAAATAGAGGATGAGCCTGTGATAAAAGCTCCAAAAGAGCGCCGTTCGTTTCTCGATAAATTAACCGATCGTCTTAAAGATTTTTTAGACGACGCCGAATAAGAAAGTAAAAATTGTCTAGTTAACAATTTTAAGATTTTGCCGCAAGGCATTTATATTGATCCATAGAATAAAATATTAAGTACAAACCCTAGTAAAACAGAATTTATGAGCAGCAATGAAAAATTCGAAACAAACATCGCATTTGATCTCCCTAAAAACAGGTCGAATGTTATTAAAGTAATAGGCGTTGGTGGCGGCGGAAGCAATGCCATCAATCACATGTTCCAGCAAGGTATTAAAGGCGTAGATTTTTATATCTGTAATACCGATGCTCAAGCTCTTGAAAATAGTGGTGTTCCAAACAAAATTCAATTAGGATTACATCTCACCGAAGGTTTGGGAGCCGGGGCTAATCCTGAAATTGGAGAGAAATCAGCTGAAGAGAGTGTAGAAGAAATTGCTGAAATGTTAGACTCTAATACCAAAATGGTGTTCATTACAGCAGGAATGGGTGGTGGAACAGGTACTGGAGCGGCTCCAATTATCGCTAAAATGGCTAAAGATAGAAACATTTTAACGGTAGGTATTGTGACGATGCCATTTCAGTTTGAGGGTAAAATGCGTCTTGAACAATCTCAAAAAGGTATCGAAAACCTTAGAGCTGTTGTCGATTCGTTAATTGTAATAAACAACAATAAACTACGTGAAGTTTATGGTAATTTAGGTTTTAAAGCTGGATTCTCGAAAGCAGATGAAGTTTTAGCTACAGCTGCTCGTGGTATAGCCGAAGTTATTACACACCACTACACACAAAATATTGATTTACGTGATGCTAAAACAGTGTTGAGTAATAGCGGAACGGCTATTATGGGATCTTCGTTAGCTTCAGGACAAAATCGTGCGCAAGAAGCTATTAGAAAAGCGCTTGATTCACCTTTATTAAACGATAATAAAATTACTGGTGCAAAAAAAGTATTGCTGCTTATTGTTTCTGGTACTCAGGAAATTACTATTGATGAAATTGGTGAAATTAACGACCATATCCAAAATGAAGCCGGTCACAGTGCTGAAATCATTATGGGAGTTGGTGAAGATGAAGGTTTAGAAGAATCTATCGCTGTAACCATTATTGCTACGGGTTTTAATATCGAACAGCAAGATGAAATTTCTAATACCGAAACCAAAAAAGTAAAGCATATTCTTGGTGAAGATAAAGAAACAGAGGCTCAAGACAAGGACCCGATAGTTATTCCGCCTCAGGTAGAAATGAAGGTGAAAAAAGAGCCTGTTGTGGTGCGTCATACTTTAGAGGACGATGTACAGGAAACTAAACCACAAGTACCAAGACAAGCAGCTCCAAAAAAAAATATTGATTTAATTCCTACGTCAGAAATCATTAGAAATATTGGAGTGACTTATGAAGAAGTGACCGATAAGTTACGTGAAGAACTTATTGATGATGAAGATGATTTTGTAATTAATACCGTGTCTCGTGATGTGTCTACGCCTTCAGAAGAAAAAGAAATCGAGGTGGTTTCTGATTTTATTGAAGAAGAGCAACAAATCACGTTGACTTTTGATATGCCTATTTCTTCTAAAACAGAGGAGATAGAAGAAGAAGTTGAAGACATCATCTCTCACGAATTAATTGAAGAGGATGTTAAGGATATTCCTGTAAAAAGTTATGTAGAGGTAGTTCCTGTAAATGAAACCAACGAAAATGGTGATGTTCGTTATGCTCTAGATGATTATGATGATGTTGAGCCTTCAAAAAACACATCACAATCTAAGATATCACATGTTTTAGATATCGAAGAAGAAGATGTTGTTTTTGAAAGAAAAACGGTGCCTACTAAAACGACTAAAGAAGAGGAGGTTGAAGAGGTAGACCCTATGAACACGCCAATTTCAGAATTGCTTAAAGAACGTGCTGAAGAGCGCCGACGCAAAATGAAAGACTTCAATTATAAGTTTAATAGTTCTAAAATTGACGATATTGAAAAGGTTCCAGCTTATAAACGTCAAGGTGTCGATTTAAAAGCTGCTAAGCATTCTTCTGAGACCAATATGTCTAGGACAAGTATTGGTTTTGACGATAACGATGATATCAAATTAAGAAGCAATAACTCTTTTTTACATGACAATGTAGATTAGAACGAGGTGACTAACTTTGTTGAAAACCGAAAAGTAATAAAAATAACTTTTCGGTTTTTTTATGGGTAAAATTTGATAATCGTAGGTATAAGAGCTTCATTTTTTCTTAGTATCTTCGCATACTCCAATACACGATTGAAATGAGTTTACAAGTAGAAATAATGACGGCTTTAAAGGAAGCCATGAAATCTAAAAATCAAACCGCTTTAACAGCCTTACGCGCAGTGAAATCTGCCATTTTATTAGCCCAAACTGAAAGTGGCGCTAAAGAGGAATTAACTGAAGAGCAAGAGTTAAAAATACTTCAAAAACAAGTAAAACAACGTCGTGATAGTGCGGCTATTTATATTGAGCAAGGCCGACAAGACTTAGCTGATCCAGAGTTAGCAGAAGCAGAGGTTATCGCACAATTTTTACCTGAAGCACTGCCAGAAGAAGAAATCGTGAAAATTGTTGATGCGACAATTTCGAAATTAGGTGCTGTAGGTATGAAAGATATGGGTAAAGTTATGGGCGTGGTAACTCAAGAGTTAGCAGGAAAGGCTGATGGCAAAACCATTTCTAATGTTGTAAAATCACGGTTGTCTTAAGTTTTAAAAGTTAAAAGTTAAAAGTTAAAAGTTAAAAGTTAAAAGTTAAAAGTTAAAAGTTAAAAGTTGTTGCTATTATTCACCAATAACCAATAACTAACAACCAATAACTAAAAATTAAAATGGCTGCGTAGTTCAACTGGATAGAATATCAGATTTCGGCTCTGAGGGTTGGGGGTTCGAATCCCTTCGCGGTCACAAGTAGCTTGTTTAAAAAGCATTAAAACCATGTAATTCTTATGAATTACAAAGGTTTTGAGAATTATGGCAATCCATTTGAATTGGTATAATTCCATCTTAAATGGTTGCCAATCGGTTACCTTTTTTTTAAGGTGTCTGCTTAGCAGACACCTTAAAGAAACTTTGTAATAGTATAGTTGAATTGACTTTCGTACTTAATCATTTTAATTACGACAACTATGCAAAAGCAAAACACTTTTTCTATACTCTTTTGGTTACAAACTTCAAGGGCTATAAACAATGAAGCATTAATTTATGCTAGAATTACTGTAAATGGTAAGCGTTTAAATATAAGTTTAAAACGTAAAGTAACTGTTTCACTCTGGGATTCTAGTAAAAAAAGGGTTAGAGGCAATTCAATTCAGGCTCGGCAAATAAATCAATCAATCGACCAGACCCACACCAAGCTTTTTCAAATTTATCAAGATTTAAAGTTTAAAGGTGAACTCATAACAGCTCATCTTATAAAATCACATTACACAGGTGAGACTAATGAGTCCAAAAGCCTTCAAGAGCTCCTTAAATATCATGCTAAAAAAATAGAAAATACTTTAGCAAAAGGATCTATAGAAAATTTTGGTGTTACCGAAAATTATATAAATCGATTTTTACTTAAGAGCAGAAGAACTACAGATATTTATTTAAACCAATTAGATTATAAATTTCTATGTGACTTTGAAAGTTACTTATACGATTATTGGCCAAAGGGGCATCCAAGGACTATGAGTCAAAATACGGTAATGAAACATATCCAACGGTTTCGTAAGATTATAACTTTAGCTTATCATATCGAGTGGATTGAAAAAGACCCCTTTGTTAAGTGGAAACAAGTATATGAGAAAAAAGAAAGAGAATTCCTTTCAGAAAATGAATTGTCTAATCTTGAAACGCTTTCATTTAAGATAGAGCGATTAGAGCGTGTTCGCGATTTGTTTGTCTTTAGTTGTTATACCGGTATTAGTTATGTCGATATTATGCAGCTAACAGATTCTAATTTAGTTAAGGGAATGGATGGCAGTACTTGGATTGTTACACACCGACAAAAAACGAAATCTAAGGTTAAAATCCCCTTATTGCAACAAGCAGAAAACCTCATAAAAAAGTATGAAAATCATCCGTTAACCACTAGTGCTCAAACCTTATTTCCAATAATTACAAACCAAAAACTAAATGCTTATTTGAAGGAGTTAGCAGATATCTGTGGTATTAAAAAGAATCTAACTTTTCACATGGCAAGACATACATTTGCTACAACGGTCACATTAAGTAATGGTATGCCAATTGAAACTGTTTCCAAATTGCTTGGCCACACTAAAATAGCAACCACTCAAATATACGCCCGTGTATTAGAAGACAAGCTAAGCCAAGATATGAACAATTTAAGGCAGCAATTAGAAGGTAAATCTAAAAATAATGATAGTGCTTCCAAATTAGGTTAAAGAAGGGTGTTATGTTTTAAAAAGCAAGATAGTTTTATTTGTCTTGCTTTTTTTTCATACAAATTAAAGTTGTTTGTTATTTAGGAGTTGTTAGTTTTAGGCCTCAATTTATATTAAACTAAATAACCAACCCAAAACTATGGAATTAACGATTTACAAAACTATTACAAACCTTTTAAATCAAAAACTAGAAGACATTGATCAATCCAACGATGATACCATCCAAAAATTAGAGCGAAGTTATTCAGTGTCTTACAAAGCTCTTAAAGAACTTAAACAACATTATTCTAATAGTAATTTACTCAATCAACAAAAGGAAATAGAGTTTTTTAAACACATAAAGCCTTATGTCTTGAGCAAAGTTATTACCTTTTCTCAGCTTTATAATTTAGAAAATAGAAAACCAACAATTTCAGATAAGGCCATTTTAAAATACTACAAAAGTTATATTGTAGGTCTTCAAGAGTATATCGATTCAAATATTAGTTTTTATAACTATTACCGAACGGAGAGCTCGATGTATGATCAACAATATTTCACTAGAAGTGAAATCGATTTAAAACTCTATCCAGAAGCTGCGTATTTCTGTACAGACAATAATTTTTCAACAAGCCATGATACCATTCTTGCCACTATTATGGCAAATGAAGAGATTATTATGTATGTAAAGCAGGAGATGACAAACTATAGTCAGCAGGTTTTAAATAGCCATAAAGGTTTTAATAATAATTTAAAATGGACGGCAACCAAAAGTGATTTAGTGGAGTTATTGTATGCGCTGCATTCAAGTAATGCTATAAATAATGGGAATGTCACATTAAAGGAATTAGCAACTTTTTTAAAGGAAGCTTTTAGCTTGAAATTAGATGATTATTCCAGAGTTTATTACGAACTACAATCCCGAACACAAAAAACTAAGTTTATAGACAATTTAAAAGAAACTTTAGAAAATAGGATTGAAAATTCGTTAGAAACGAGAAGGTAAATCCTTTTACATTTCATACGTTTTTTAGCTAAAAATAATGAGCATTTAGCCTTAGAAAGTAATTTTTTGTAGAGCTATGGTATTTTATTAAGAAAAAAAAATAAAAATTTTTAATTCATTTTATTCTAATTAAGTTCTATTTGGAGGTAATACTCTAAAATCACGAACATGTTTGCATGTTACTTGATTTTCTTGCTGCGGGTTTCCCGTAATTTATTGACTTTTAAATGTGTTTTATAGTTCTGTTTGCTAAAGTAAAATAGTCTAAACCATTAATAGACAACTATGTTTTTTAGGTTTATTGTTTATAGTCATAAACACCCAACTAGTACCCAACTTGTGTATAGGTAAATTTGTTTGTAAATAAAATCATACACATGGATTTTGTTGGAATAAGTTTAAAAGCTCAATTATATAGTAATATAATATGTTACAAATTATACTAAACATTACTGAACACATATAATCCCAACTTCGATATCATTGTGGATAATTTCCAAAAAGGAGTTGCAAATTTGCCAAACGAAAGTCAAATTCAACTAATACTAACCATTAAAAACCTTTTTTTAAAAAGGTAAACTTTTAAACTCAATTATTAACGAAACTATGAGCATTAAAATTTTAACGCTAGAGGATTTAAATGAATTTAAATCAGAATTACTTGGTGATATCCAAAACTTAATGGCCGAGCCTCAGAACGAAAAACCTAAAAAATGGATTAAGTCATCAGAAGTTCGAAAGATGCTAAGTATATCAGCAGGAACACTTCAAAATCTTAGAATCAATGGTACTTTACCCTACACAAAATTTGGAAGTGTCATTTATTACAATGCCCACTTAATTAATGAAATCCTCGAAAGTAATCACATTCAAGGTTCCTAAATAGATTTAGTTCTCCAGTTTTATATTTAAAAAGCAATCGCTTTTAAATTCTCTCTCTTAAGTTTTAATCAATGCTAAACCTCCAGTTTTATGAAATTGGAGGGTATTAGTCATGCCGTAATTTAAATAAAGAGCTATGCAATCCATTAATTATATAAGCCATTTAAATCAAGTCTTTAATGTGTTTTCATCAGATAGCAGATTAAACACGACCCATGTAAGCATGTATATGGCGCTTTTTCATTTCTGGAATAATGCCCGATTTGCTGATGAGTTTTTTATAAACCGTAACGATGTTATGTTGTTGTCTAAAATAGGCTCTAAAGGAACCTATCATAAATGCATGAGGGATTTAGATACCTGGCAATATTTTAAATATCTGCCTTCAAGGAACCCGCAAATGGGAAGTAAAATTAAGATGTTCGATTTAGGTACAAGTACAGAACAAGTAGAGGTGCGGCATTGTACCAAAAATGGTACAAGCCCTGTACAAGTATCGGGGCGTTATATAAACAATACTAAACATAAAAAACCGGTAAACATTTTTAAACCAAAAAATTTAGAAAATGTTACTGATTTTTTTATTTCAAAAAATTGGCATACTAATCATGCCGCGAAATTTTTCAATCATTACGAGTCTGTAGGTTGGAAAAAAGGAAAAAGTCAAATAGAAAATTGGCAAGCAGCAGCACAAAGCTGGATGCTTCAAGCTGAAGCTTTAGAGAAAACAAAAAATGTCGAACAAAAAGCAACAGACAGCCTGCATACTATCCGCAATAAAAATTATAACCAACCGCTATGAATCATTCAACAACCATTTTCAATGCACAAAAACCGCACATTATCGTTGAAGGTGCAATTACCTATCAGTTGGGCGAATTAAAGGGAAATCAAATCAATTATAACTTTCAGAAAATTTTAATCTACCTAGAAGCTAAAGGTAAATTGCTTTTTGGCAAGCATTTTAAAATCCATCAAGAAGACCATGAAGTGCTATTAAAATTAATAAGTTATTATGTGCATGACGAGGCCTTTTGTGTCAACCTGGGTATCGATATCCAAAAAGGTATTCTTTTATCGGGTCCCGTGGGCTGTGGTAAAACAACATTAATGAAACTCCTTCCTTTTGTCGCACCTCATAAACGACCATTCAAATGTATTCCAGCAAGAAACATTGTGTTTAGTTTTAATAACATTGGGTATAAAACTATTGAAGATTACACCGACCAGGATACTTACTGTTTCGACGATTTAGGAGTCGAACAAAAAGGAAAACATTACGGTACCGACTGCAATGTCATGGGGGAAATTATTTTGTCACGTTACGATCTCTTTTGCGATTCTGGTCATATTCCCAGCCAAACATCTAAAAGAAAAATTTTCACCCACATTACCACCAACCTCAACGCTCAAGAGTTAGAAGAAAAATACGGCGAGCGTGTTCGTTCCCGAATGCGCAGTATGTTTAATCTTATTGCTTTTGATGACAATACTAGGGATAAGAGAAAATAATGTAGTTCGTCGTAATTTCTAGTTTTTGGTGTGTTCAATTTCTTTTTCTAACAATGAAATTTATGCCAAGAGTCTATAAACCCGTTGTGATTAAAATAGGGAGTAATCGCAAGGAAAATATAAAGGACTTTCTATCCACTGCAAATTTCCCTCCAAAACCACCCATCCCAATACAATTAAATATCCTATTTTTAAGCTTTCTTATACAATCCAATACAATCAATGTCAGAAGAACAGAAAAAACAACTCGAAAAACAATTATGGGCTATAGCTAACTTGTTAAGAGGCAAGATGGATGCAGACGATTACAGAAATTACATCTTAGGCTTTATATTCTTTAAATACCTTTCCGAAAAACTACACCTATATGCCGATGAGATTTTAGAACCAGACAATATAACCTACGAGCAAATAGACGAGAATACTGCAGATGGCAAATTATATATCGATGCTGTTAAAAAAGCATGTATTAAAAATTTAGGCTACTTCTTAAAACCCAGCGAATTATTTACCTCTATTGCTCAAAAAGGAAATAACCTAAGTGATATACAAACCAACGATAACGACGAAGCAACACAGTTTTTTATTATCGAAGATTTAGAACACATCCTAAATAATATCGAACAAAGTACAATGGGTACCGACTCCGAAGACGATTTCATCCGACTCTTCGAAGACTTAGACCTAACATCTTCCAAATTAGGGAAAACCGTAAAAGCTAAAAATGAAATCATAGCCAAAATCATTACCCATTTAGATGAAATAGACTTTCAGTTACAAGATACAGAAAGCGATTTGTTAGGCGATGCCTACGAATATTTAATCGGTGAGTTTGCGGCAGGAGCAGGTAAAAAAGCAGGCGAATTTTATACCCCTCAAGAAGTATCAACCATATTAGCAAAAATTGTAACCACACGTAAAAAACGAATCAAATCGGTGTACGATCCAACATGTGGTAGTGGGTCCTTATTACTACGTGTAGCTAAAGAAGTAGACGATGTAGGTATGTTTTACGGTCAAGAACTTAACCGTACCACTTACAACTTAGCACGTATGAATATGATTCTGCACGAAGTACACTACTCCAAGTTCGACATCAAGCAGGAAGACACCCTAGAAGAACCACAGCATCTCGATATCGATTTAAAAGCAGAAGCCATTGTAGCAAACCCACCTTTTTCTGCAAACTGGTCGGCAAAAGGCATTTTTAGTACAGACGATAGGTTTAGCCAATACGGTAAACTAGCCCCAAAAACCAAAGCCGATTTCGCATTCGTGCAACACATGGTACATCATTTAGACGAAAACGGAATCATGGCAACCGTACTGCCACACGGCGTGTTATTTAGAGGAAGTGCCGAGGGCCATATTAGGCGATATTTAATAGAAGACCGCAATTATATCGATGCCGTTATAGGTTTACCGGCAAACATCTTTTTTGGCACCGGCATACCAACCTGTATCCTGGTACTTAAAAAATGCCGAGAGGCAAACGAAGATGTTCTGTTTATAGACGCCTCCAATCATTTCGAAAAACAAGGCAATCAAAATAAGCTATTACCAGAGCATATTGCCGAAATCACAAACACCTATGCCAATAGGGAGGTGAAAGACAAGTACAGTTATAGAGCCACCTTACAAGAAATAGCCGATAACGATTACAACCTCAACATCCCCCGTTATGTCGATACCTTTGAAGAAGAAGAGCCCATCGATATTAATGCAGTTGCAGAAGAGATACAAGCTTTAGATTTAGAAATTGCTGAAACAGATAAACGCATCGCTTCTTATTGTGCTGAGCTAAATATTAAAACGCCTTTTTAATGATGGAAAAACAATTAAGTTCTATTGTGCCTAGTCGAAATATACCACAGTTGAGGTTTTCAGAGTTTGATTTAGATTATAAAAAGGTTGAACTAAAAAAAGTTGCGACTTTTAATCCTAAAAGTGAAGAGCTTCCTGAATCTTTTATTTATATAGATTTAGAAAGTGTGAAAAATGGTCTGTTGTCTAAAGAAGAAAGAATTAATAAATCTGATGCACCAAGTAGAGCACAAAGATTGTTAAGAAAAGATGATATTATTTATCAAACAGTTAGACCTTATCAAAAGAACAATTATTTCTTTGATAAAAATGTAAATGATTATGTTGCATCTACTGGTTATGCTCAAATAAGGACAAAGCAAGTTTCTGAATATCTCTATCAATATTTACATACAGAAAAGTTTGTAAATAAGGTTTTAGTTAGATGTACAGGTACAAGTTATCCAGCGATTAATTCTACTGACTTATCGAAAATAAGTATAAATATTCCAAATATTCCAGAACAACAAAAAATAGCAGCATTCCTTACCGATGTAGATGATAAAATTACCAAACTAACCAAAAAGAAAGACCTTTTAGAGCAATACAAAAAAGGGGTAATGCAAAAAATCTTTAATCAAGAATTAAGATTTAAAGATGATAATGGTAATGCCTTTCCAAAGTGGAGAAAGGGTAGGATAGATGAATTTGGTTATTTCTATTACGGAAAGAGCGCACCTAAATTTTCTTTATCTGATGATGCACCTACCCCTTGTGTAAGATATGGAGAGTTGTATAGTACTTATGATGAAGTTATAATAGACATAAAATCATATACAAATATTGAGCCTAGTAATTTAAAATTTAGTAAGGGAGGTGAAGTGTTAGTACCTCGTGTGGGAGAAGATCCTTTAGATTTTGCTAACTGTAGTTATTTACCCTTTCCTAATATTGCAATAGGTGAAATGATTTCTGTTTATAATACAGAAGAGAATGGTTTATTTATAACGTATTACTTTAATGCAAAATTGAGAGAAAAATTTGCAAGAGTTGTTGAAGGAGCTAATGTTTCAAATTTATATTTTAAGTATTTGGAAGATATTGAAGTTCAAATTCCGAGCTTAGATGAACAATATAAAATAGTAAGTTTCTTGACTGATATTACAAACAAAATTAAAGCCGTAACCACCAAAATAGAAAAGGCACAAAGCTTTAAAAAGGGCTTATTACAGCAAATGTTTGTGTGAGGTCATTGCGAAGTCCTTATTTAGAAACATGAAGCAATCTCACGAATGCAAGTAATTAGGAATCAACAAACAGATGGCTTCACCACCTTCACAATGCTTCATGAAAAATACGAAACCAGGGTTTATTTATAAAACAACCACTAAAAACTTCGAGATTATTGTTAAATCTCGAAGTTTTTAGTAGTTTTACCTCCATGATAGAACAAGCACCAAAATTTGAGTTCTCTAAAAAAGTGGTCACTAACCTGCAAGAGTCAGAGATACTAAGTACCATTAAAAGTATTAATGATGACTATTTGTATTGGGATAAAGTAAAGTACAAAAAAACCAAGTTTAAACCACATGAGCTTTGGAATATTGTTAAGCTAAGTAGGCTTTTAAAGTCCGATTCTTTAGCTTTTGGTAATTACACTTTTAAATATGTAAATACAGATTACATACAAAAAGTAGTACATTTTTTCGACATGAATATTGGTGGCTATATGGGCGCTAAAAACATTATTCCAGAAGAAGACAAAACACGGTATTTAGTAAGTTCTATTATGGAAGAAGCTATTTCTAGTAGCCAAATAGAAGGAGCTAACACTACTAGAAAACATGCAAAAGAAATGTTGCGTAAAGAAATTAAACCGCATACAAAATCTGAGCAAATGATTGTGAATAATTACCTTACAATCAAGCATATTACACAAAATAAATTAGAAAACTTAACACCTCAAAATTTATTAGAGATACACCGTTTAATTTCTAAAGATACTTTAGAGACTAAAAGCGAAGAAGGTGCTTTTAGAACAAGTAACGATATTTATGTGGTCGATCATTTAAAAAGCGAAGTAGTACATACACCACCACACTATAAAGAGGTGCCAGATCTAATAAATGAATTATGTGTGTTTTTTAATGAAGATGTAGATAAAGATAATTTTATTCACCCCTTGCTAAAAGGTATAATTATTCATTTTATGATTGGTTTTATCCATCCTTTTACAGATGGTAATGGACGTACTGCAAGGGCTTTGTTTTATTGGTACTTACTAAAAAAAGGCTATTGGTTAACAGAGTATTTGTCTATATCTAAAATAATTCAAGATACTAAAAATCAATACGAGAAGGCGTTTATTTATACCGAAAACGATGAAAATGATTTGTCTTATTTCATTACCTATAACTTAAAAGTTATGGAGAAAGCTTTCGAGGCTTTAAAAAATTATATTCAAGAAAAGCAGAAAAATCATTTTAAAATTGCACGTTTTATTAAAATTCCAAATATTAACGAACGTCAAGCTCAGTTACTTAAATTAGTGTACGACAATCCAGAAATAGTTTTTAATACTAAAGAAATAGAAAACAGGTTTAATGTCTCTAATTACACTGCCAGAACAGATTTAAAAGGTTTGGTTGAATTAGGGTTTTTAGAAATTATTCCAGTCAATAAAGTAAAAAGAAATTTTATAAAATCTATTCACTTTAATGAACTTTTAAAAAAACATAAAATCGTGTAAATACTTCGAGATTATTAAAGAATCTCGAAGTATTTAAAAGAGGAAACGAATAACAACCCAACCAGAACAAGTACTCGAGGTCGCCTTACTTAGTGAAGTTCAAGCAACAAAAATAAGGCTTCAAGAAAAGGCACAAAGCTTTAAAAAGGGCTTGTTACAGCAAATGTTTGTGTAGCATAAAATTTAAAAACTTTAATAAAAATGTTAATACCTATGGCTAAATGGTATAAAAAGTATACTTTTGTGGCAACAGTACACACCACGCTACCCATTAGAACAGCGTCCCAGGGTGTGTCTTTTGCTTTTTATAAGGTACGTTTAGCTCAAAATCAACCTTATGTTTAGTAAACCTGCATTTACACTTTCCCAACAAGTAGAGCAACTACAAGAGCGTGGTTTAATTATTAAGCACCCACGTATTGCCGAAAAATACTTGATAAATATTAGCTATTACCGTTTAGGTGAATATTGGTATGTCATGCAATCCGATAAAGAAAAACATATATTTAAACCTAATAGTAAATTCGAAGACGCTATTGCTTTATATAATTTTGACGCCGAACTCAGGCTCCTGCTTTTTGATGTGATAGAGAAAATTGAAATTAGTTTACGTACCAAATTAATTTACTATTTATCCCATGAATCAGATCCTTGGTGGTTTCAAAATTTCGAACTATTTAATGATTGTAAGGCCTTAGTAAAAACACTTTCTAATTTAGAAGAAGAAATAACCCGTACTAAAGACGAATCAATAAAAAAACACCTTAAAAAACATAAGGAAGATGGTAGGTTTCCACCAGCATGGAAATCTTTAGAGCAAACCAGTTTTGGTGCATTATCAAAGTTGTATGGTAATTTAAAAAATGGTGTTAAAGCTAAAAATGATATAGCTAAAGATTTTGGTGCTGTAAATCATACCTATTTGCCAAGTTGGTTACAGTCTATTGCTCAAATTCGTAACTTTTGTGCGCACCATTCAAGATTATGGAACCGTAATTTACCAGGTACCGTAAAATTATTGCCTAAACCTCCAAACTCTTGGATACTAGACCCTTTAAATGTGCCTAAACAACATGAGTTTTCAAAACTATATGTGCACATGTGTTTAATGAGGTATATGCTAAATACGATTTTGCCTAAAAATGAATTCGCTAATAAATTGAATGCCCTGTTTGTTAAATACCCTAACGTCGACCCAAACGCTTTAGGTATGAAACCCAATTGGCAAAATGAACCTTTGTGGAAATAATAATTTATGACAACCCAACCAGAACAAGTACTCGAAAATAATTTAGTAAGCCAGTTAATAGCGCTAGGTCATAAACCAATTACTATTAAAACGGAAGATGATTTATTAAGCAACCTAAAAACACAATTAGAAAAGCATAATAAAACCACCTTTACCACACCAGAGTTTAACCGTATTCTATTACACCTTTCTAAAGGTAATGTTTTCGATAAGGCGAAAACATTACGCGATAAATATGTCCTTCAAAAAGATAATGGCGACAAGGCATATATCGAGTTTATCAATCAAGATTTCTGGTGTCAAAATCAGTTCCAGGTTACCAATCAAGTAACTATAAATGGCAAACGAGAAAACCGTTACGATGTAACTGTTCTAATAAACGGATTGCCTCTAGTTCAAATTGAGCTAAAGCGAAGAGGTATCGAACTTAAAGAAGCCTTTAATCAAATTCAACGCTACCAAAAGGAATCCTTTGCTTTCAATAATGCACTGTTCAATTACGTACAAATTTTTGTTATAAGTAATGGGGTCGATACTAAGTATTATGCGAATAGTCAAAAACAAAGCTTCAAATTTACTTCGTTCTGGAGCGATGAAAAGAATAAAAAAATCACACAATTAGAGCCCTTTGCCAATATCTTTTTAGAGCCTTGTCACATCGCAAAAATGATAACTAAATACGTGGTACTGCATGAAAGCGATAAAACTCTTATGGTACTTAGGCCATATCAGTTTTATGCAGTCGAATCAATTATTGATAGGGTGAAAAATAGCGATAAAAACGGCTATATCTGGCACACAACAGGATCGGGTAAAACACTTACATCCTTTAAAGCAAGTCAAATATTAACACATAACCCTAAAATTAAAAAGGTTGTTTTTGTGGTAGACAGACAAGATTTAGACGACCAAACCGTTAGAGAATTTCAGGCATTCGATAAAGAAAGTATAGATGGTACCGAAGATACCAAAACACTAGTAAAACAATTTTTAGATAACAGTAGGCCACTTTTAGTAACCACCATACAAAAATTGAATAGTGCCATATCTAAAGCCAAATTTAAAAAACAAATCGAAGCTTTAAAAGACGAAAAAATAGTCTTTATTTTCGATGAGTGTCACCGTTCTCAATTTGGCGATACTCATAGACGTATTGTTAATTTCTTTACCAACCATCAATTATTTGGCTTCACGGGTACACCTATTTTTGTTAAAAATGCCATTAGTAAAAAAAGCATAAAACAAACCACCGCAAACCTATTTCACGAGTGTTTACACCAATACGTAATCACAGATGCTATTAGAGATGAAAATGTTTTAAAATTTTCAATTGAATATTACAATGTTTTCAAAAATAAAGAAGGCATAGAAGATGTTAAAGTTGAAGATATCAATAAGCAAGAAGTATATGAAAGTAATGAATATTTAAATTCCATTACCAATTACATCATAGCAAACCACAACCGTAAAACACATCACAGAGCATTTACAGCCATGTTTTGTGTAAGCAGTGTCGATATTCTAATTAAATATTACGAGCTATTAAAGGCTAAAAAAGAAGCTGGAGAACACCGTCTAAATATTGCAACAATTTTTTCCTATGCCCCAAATCCAGAAGATAAGGAGGCTACTGGTGAAATTCCAGAAGAAGATTTTCCAGATCAACCCATGGCAGCAGAACCTAGAGCAGCCTATGGCATCATGCCTCATAAAGATAAATTAGACGAATACATTACAGATTATAACCTGCAATTTGGCTCTAAACATTCGGCTAAAGACGGTAAAACCTTTCTTAGCTATAAAAAGGACATTTCGCAACGTGTAAAAAACAAACAAATTGATATTTTATTGGTGGTAAACATGTTTCTTACTGGTTTTGATAGTAAGACCTTAAACACCCTTTACGTAGATAAAAATTTAAATTACCATGGCTTAATTCAAGCCTATTCCCGCACTAACAGAATCTTAAACGAAAAGAAATCTCAAGGAAACATTTTATCCTTTCGTAACCTAAAACAAAACACCGACGACGCCATTGCTTTGTTTTCAGATAAGAATGCTCAAGAAACTATAATTATAGCGCCATATGAAGAGCAAATAAAGAAATTTAATGAAGCTTACAAGGTCTTAATGAGTATTGCGCCAACGGTAGACAGTGTAAACGATTTAGTTACCGAAAATGATGAATTAGAGTTTGCCAAAGCCTTTCGTGAAATCATGCGGTTAAAAAACATCCTGTCTTCTTTCGTCGAATTCACTTTTGATGATACCTATATGAAAGATCAGGAATTCGCAGATTATACAAGTAAGTATTTAGACCTCTACGATAAAATTAAAACCAATAGCCAAAAAGAATCGGTATCTATATTAGATGAAATTGATTTCGAATTAGAATTAATCCATCGCGATGAAATCAATGTAGCATACATTATGAAACTGTTAGCCAAATTAAAAGATGCCAAACCTAAAGACCAGGCGAAACAGAAAAAGCAAATTATCGATTTAATAGCAGGCGAATCAGAATTAAGAAGCAAGCGCGTTTTAATAGAAAAATTCATCCAAAACAATCTGCCTAAAATCACCGATAACGATAATGTAGAAGATGAATTTAAAACTTATTGGAAAGAAGAAACTAAAAATGCATTAGCCGAATTAAGTACAACCGAAGCTTTAAAGCAAGAGAAGGTAGAAAACATTATAAACGATTTTCTTTTTACAGGAAGAATGGCTACTGAAGATGAGGTTATTGCCGCCCTAGAAAAACGCCCAAGTGTATTGCATAGAGAATCTATAAGTACAAGAGTAACTCAAAAAATTAAAGATTTCATTCAAACATTCATCAACGGAATGGATAATTAATGAAACACAGTAGCATGTAAGGAATAAATTCCGAGTTGAGTTTTCTTATGGGGGGCAAATACACTTTTCATATCGAACGCAGTGGGATATCTCAACATCATAAATCTTGTTTTAACTGCCAAAATCAACTAATTTACACCCTTAAAATGTAACCCCTATCAATTGCCTAAATTACTGAATCTACTTTTTCTTTTCCCGTTATGTTGTTTTGCTCAAATCCCAGAGTATTACAATAGCATCGACTTCACTAAAACCCCAATCGAAATAAAGGAGCAGCTTTCAAACCTAATTATACAAACGCATACAGACCAAATACCTTATACCTCAACAAGTACCGATACTTGGGATATCTTAAAAGAAAGTGATTTAGTGGTAGTAAATTCTGCTGAGGTGCTACTCGTTTATGGTAACAATAATGCCGATTCTAATATTAGAAATCACAGAACCCGAAGTAAAAATCTATCCTGTCATACAAACTCTTGTAAAGGCTATTGGACAAGAGAACATGTTTTTCCAAAATCATTAGCAGCACCAAAATTAGCAACCAGTTATGCAGGTGCTGGTACCGATGTACATAATCTAAAGCCAGCCGATAGCGATATGAATTCATACCGTAGCAATAGAATGTACAATGTTGGTTCTGGTAATGCAACAGTAACTAGTATGGGTGATTTTTATCCAGGAGAAGAGTGGGTAGGTGATGTCGCTAGAATAATCATGTATATGTATCTACGTTACCCAACACAATGCTTGCCAACCGCCGTTGCAGGTGGTTCCATCAATTACTCTAAAAACGATGCTTTGCCCGATATCCTATTAACTTGGAACGAACAAGATCCGGTGTCTCAAGAAGAAATATACCGAAATAATAAAATAGCCGAGTACCAAGGTAATAGAAACCCATTTATCGACAATCCTTATTTCGCAACGTTAATTTGGAATGGTCCTAAAGTTATTGATACTTGGGGGATTTTCACTATTGATGATTTTTCACAAATTGAAATTGCAATTTATCCCATAATAAAATCGGTTCATATCTGTGTTAAAAATCAGCCAAACAAGATAGCACCTAAGAGGTTTGTAGTTCCCATGGTTAAAAGATAGGCATACAAACATTAACCCCAATAGAGATGACTAACAGGTGTTAAGGAATTTATTTTCTAAATTTATTCAATCAAACCATCATCCAACCTATTAAAGTTAAGGTCAAACCATAGCTTTCTATTCAATACTCTTTTTTTGAAAATGTAATGATACATTAAAAGCAATGTGTGTTTTCCATAGATTTTAAAATTGAAAATAAAAGTTCATAAAATGAATGAGGTTTTTTGCACAACCATTGCATTAATTAATTTATATATTTGTTTAAATTATATGAAAATATTCTTTTCCATATCGATGTCTATTTTATTCCTTTTTCAAGGAATTAGTTTAGATATGGACTTTTGTGGGTCAATTAAAGAAATTTCAAGCATCATTGCCCATTATCAAGATCATAAAGTCTATGGAGACTCTTTCCTTGAATATGTCGTTGAAGACTACTTTGCCAGTGATACTAAAAATGAAGAGCATCCTCATAACCACGATAAGGAAAATATACCAGTCCATTCTCATAATCAATGTTGCCACCCTTTGGTATTAATTATAGCGAACAACACTTTGGCTATAACCAATCAACTAAAATTTGAAGAGAAAAAACAGTATAACTTACATAAAGTAAACTTTACTTCCAGATATTTGGAATCGCTTTTCCAGCCTCCAAGGGCATAATTCAGTTTTTTTAAGGATAACTCTATCCAATTTTGAACCTATAAGGTTCTTTTCATTTCGTGCAATTCTATTTTTTTATCAGCATTGTATCGAAAAGTTTAACTGAATTAAAACATTTTCTATGATTAATAAAATCATTGATTTTTCAATCAATAATAAATTCATTATTGGTTTGCTAACGCTTACCATAATAGGAGCAGGCATTTGGAGTATGACCCAAGTACCCATCGATGCTGTTCCAGATATTACCAATAACCAAGTTCAAGTGATTACGCAAGCACCTAATTTAGGGACCGAGGACATTGAGCAATTTGTAACCTATCCAGTAGAAGTGGCCATGAGTAATTTGCCCCAGGTTCAGGAAATTCGTTCCATTTCTCGTTTTGGTTTATCTGTAGTTACTATAGTTTTCGACGATGATATGGGTACCTATTTACCACGTCAATTAGTGGCTGAAAAACTAAACGAAGTCAAAGACCAAATACCAAATGGTTTTGGTGAGCCCTCAATGGGACCAATTTCTTCAGGTTTGGGAGAAATTTATCAATACACACTTAAAGTAAAACCGGAATATAAAGACAAATATTCGGTAACCGATTTACGAACGATGCAAGATTGGATTGTGCAACGTCAAATGGCAATGGTAGAGGGAGTTGTTGAAGTTAATGCCATTGGTGGCAAAATTAAGCAATATGAAGTCGCTGTCGACCCCAACGAGCTCCAAGCGATCGGCTTAACAATTACCGAGGTTTTTGAAGCCCTTGAAGCCAACAATCAAAACACAGGTGGTGCATATATCGAGAAAAACCATCAAGCTAATTTTATTAGAGGTGAAGGTTTGGTACGAAGCTTAGATGATATTAAAAAAATCACCGTGAAAACCATCAATAATATTCCAATTACCATTGGAGATATTGCTAAAGTACAATTTGGTTCTGCTATTCGTTATGGCGCATTAACCCAAGATGGCGAAGGCGAAGTTGTTGGGGGGTTAGTAATGATGCTTAAAGGTGCAAATTCAAATGATGTTATCGAGAATGTAAAAGAACGAATGGCTCAAATCGAAAAATCATTGCCAGAAGGTGTGATTATCGAACCCTTGTTAGACCGTAGTAAATTAATAGCAGAAACAACTTCAACAGTGTCAGGAAACCTTATTGAAGGTGCACTAATAGTAATATTTGTTCTAATTTTTTTATTAGGTAATTGGAGAGGTGGTTTAATAGTCGCTTCAACAATTCCTTTATCGCTATTATTCGCATTTATACTAATGAATGTGTTTGATGTATGGGCTAATTTAATGAGTCTAGGCGCCATAGATTTCGGTATCATTGTCGACGGGGCAGTAATTATTGTAGAAAGCACTGTTTTTTTAATAGCTTCTCAAGTCTTAAAAAAACGAAAATTGACATCAAAAGAACGTGATACTGTTGCTGCCGATGCTTCAAAAAAAATGATGAATGCTGCATTTTTTGGTCAGTTAATTATTCTAATAGTATTCCTGCCTATATTAGCATTAGAAGGCATTGAGGGCAAGATGTTCAAACCAATGGCATTAACATTTATTTTTGCAATGATTGGAGCCATGGTACTTTGTTTGACGTATGTACCAATGATGTCCGCCTTGATTTTAAGAGCACCTAAAAATAACAAACTGTCGTATGGCGATAAATTTGTGCATTGGGTTGAGGACAAATACCAACCCTTGTTGGTCAAAGCCTTACATAAAGGAAAATGGATTATTGGCATTGCTGTCATGCTATTTGGTATTACAGTCTTTATGTTCACGAAAATGGGTGGAGAATTCATTCCTCAATTGGATGAAGGTGACATTGCCTTCCATGCCATTTTAAAACCAGGAAGTTCCCTTACAGAAACTATTGAAACAACGACAAAAATTGAGCAAATTGTAAAAGCTAAATTTCCTGAAGTCGAAAAAATTGTTAGTCGTATTGGAGTTGCCGAAATTCCAACCGATCCCATGCCTATGGATATTGCAGATGTATTTGTAATACTGAAACCAAAAAGCGAATGGACTACTGTAACATCTAAAGATGAACTCATCGAACAAATGAAAAAAGCCGTAGAAATGGTGCCTGGAGTAAATTATGAATTTACACAACCTATTGAAATGCGTTTTAATGAATTACTTGAAGGTGTTAGAGAAGATATTGCTATAAAACTCTATGGAGAAGATATCAATGTATTGTCGCAAAAGGCAGAAGAAATAAGTAAAATTATAGCAGGTACAGAAGGTATTGGCGATATGAAAGCAGAGGCTACAACCGGATTGCCACAATTAACAATCACCTATAACAGAAATAAATTAGCCCAATATGGACTGCAAATAAATACCTTAAATCAAATCGTTCAAACAGCCTTTGCAGGTGGTACAGCAGGTGTTATTTTTGAAGGTGAAAAGCGATTTGATTTGGTGGTTAGATTAAGTTCTCGTAATCGTAAAGACATAACAGATGTGCAAAATTTGTATATCAACTTGCCTTCTGGTGCGCAAATTCCGCTTCGCGAAGTAGCTGATATAAGTTACAAAGCTGGTCCAATGCAAATCAGTAGAGACAATACAAACCGAAGAACTTATGTAGGGATTAATGTAAGAGGTCGTGATGTAAAATCCTTGGTAGGTGAAATTAAAACTAAACTAGATGCAAAATTAGAACTGCCTTCAGGTTATTTTATTCGCTATGGAGGAGCTTTTGAAAATTTAGAGCGTGCCAGTAATCGCCTGCTAACGGTTGTGCCAATAGCGCTTTTACTCATTTTTGTTCTTATTTATTTTGCTTTAAAATCCTTACCTCAAACTTTAATGATCTATATCGCAATTCCTATGGCAACCATTGGTGGAGTCGTAGCATTGTGGTTAAGAGATATGCCATTTAGCATTTCGGCAGGTGTTGGGTTTATTGTTTTGTTTGGTGTTGCTGTTTTAAACGGCTTGGTTATGATTAGTGGACTTAATGAATTAAAAGAGGAGGGCGTAACAAACTTAAAAGATAGAATTGTAGAAGGAACTAAACGAAGAATTAGACCTATTATGTTAACCGCTTTTACAGATGTTTTAGGCTTTTTACCTATGGCAATTTCAGCATCAGCTGGAGCCGAAGTACAGCGGCCTTTAGCAACAGTTGTAATAGGTGGCTTGTTAACTTCTACATTATTAACCTTATTCGTTTTACCTATATTGTATCATTGGGTAGAAAACAAATCATTCCATTTTAGAGCTAACAAAAAAGTAATTACAGTTACTACCATTATAGCTTTTATCTTTTTGTTCCCAATATCTGGAAACGCACAGCAAGAAACAGACAAGTTGCCTACAATTTCTATGCAAGAAGCTATGAACTTGGCCAAAAAAAACTATCCAAGCTTAAAACAACGACAGCTTGAAATTGATAAGCAGAAACAGTTAAAAGGTACGGCTTTCGATTTTGGTACCACACAAATTTTTACAGGGGGAGAAGAACTAAAGAATGATTCTGGTATTTACACGACTATTGGTCTTGGTCAGTCAAATATTGATGTATTTGGCATAGCACCAAAACAAAAATTATCTGAGCAACGTATTCAATTAGCAGAAAAAGCTTTTCAGCTTTCAGAGTTGGAATTAGAGTTGGAAGTTAAAAAAATGTGGGCAAATGCCTTTAAAAGTAAGCGAAATTATAATCTATATAAAGAGCTGGATTCCATTTATGTAAACTTTGAAAATGCAGTAGCATTAAATTATGAAGTAGAAGCTATATCAAAATTGGAATATTCCGCTGCTAAAAACCAAGTCTTACAGATAAGAAGTAAGTTAATGCAATCAAAAAGTGAATACACTATGGCATTACAGCAATTAAACCTTTGGCTGGTTTCAGATGTACTTTATACGGTATCAGATAACATTGATATAGCGAGCGAAATAAATGTAGAAACCTTTAATTTAGAAGCGCACCCTTTATATGCATTTTCGCAACTTCAAGTAGCAGAAGCCGAAGCAAACTATAAAGCTGCTAAAGCTGAAAACCTGCCAAAATTCAATATTCAAGGTGGCTTGCAAAAAGTTAATGGGAATTCTGGATTTTATACCTATCAAGCAGGTATCTCCATACCTTTTTTATCTGGTACAACTAAATCACAGATTAGAACTGCACAAATCGATAAACAAATTGCCGAAACCAATATGCTGTTTAAACAACAGGAAGTGCAATCTAGATTTAATCAAGCCAAAGAGAATTACAAAAAATGGGAAACGACCTGGCTGTTCTATAAGAATGAGGTATTACCACTTATTAAGGATCAAAAAACAGGAGCTTTGTTTGCTTATCGAGAAGGCGAAATTGATTACTCAGCTTTCACGCAACTTATAAATGAAGCAATTCAATCAGAACTGCAAGCACAAATAGCTTTAGTAAACTATCTAGAAAGCATATTTCAACTACAATATTTTAATCAATAAGAAAATGAAGCCCATAATGGGTATTTGTAAATAAAGGTCAATACACTTACAAAATTTTACACAATGAAAAATATACTAAATATAATCCTCACACTTTTTATAGTAACAATTATAGCAACAGCGTGCGGAAATAAAGAAAGCCATAAAGACGGTGATGGTCATGCACATAATGAAGATGCAAAGCCAGAAAATGATGACCACCATGATGAAGAAGAAGTGATGCTATCTCAAAATCAGTTTGATGCGTTAAAAATGAAAATAGACACCCTAGCCATGCGTAATATGAGTGGTTATGTAGAAGCCAATGGTACATTAGAAGTGCCTCCGCAAAGTGAAGCGGCAATAACTTCGGTAGTTGGTGCAAATGTCGTATCAATAAAAGTAATTGAAGGTGATAAAGTAAATAAAGGTCAGGTTGTTGCCTATCTATCGCATCCTAACATAATAAAAATACAGACCGATTATTTGAATGCTTTTAGCAACAGTAATTTTTTAAAGAAGAATTTCGAACGTCAGCAAAAATTATATGATGCAGGAGTTGGTTCTGGTGCAAATTTTCAAAAAGCTGAAGCCGAATATGAGGCTTCCAAAGCTATGGTAAATGGTTTGGAGGCCCAGTTGAAACTATTAAATATTAATACGTTAGCTGTACGAAATGGAACTATAGTACAAAGTATTTCATTGCGAAGCCCAATAGATGGTTTTGTTCAAAAGGTTGAAGTCAAAACAGGGCAATTTGTAGAACCCCAAACCGAACTTTTTGAAATCGTAAATACAGATCACGTTCATGCAGATTTAATGGTGTTTGAAAAAGATGTGCATAAAGTAAAAAAAGGTCAAAAAGTAATCTTTAATGTCCAAACAATGCAGGGTGAAGAACTAGCAGCAGAAATCTATTCGGTAAGTAAAACATTTGAAGACAACCCTAAAGCGGTACATGTGCACGCAGAGATTGAAAATAAAAAAAATAGCCTTATTCCCGGAATGTATATACAAGGGAAAATCTTAATAGAAAATTCGGAAATAGTGGCCTTGCCCGAAAGTGCAATAGTAAAAGAGGGTAATAAATTTTTTGCGTTTTCCGCTGAAAGGGAAAATGAAGCATGGGCTTTTAAACCTGTAGAAGTGATTTTGGGCGCAAAAGATGGCGATTGGGTAGCTATCCAATTTGTGGAAGAAATTAAACCAGATATAAAATTTGCTTATAATAATGCCTATTACCTTATAGCAGAAATGAAAAAGGGAGAAGCAGAGCACGCACATTAATTATGCAAACAATCGAACAATTATTAGAGTCAAAAAATATTCGCGTTACGGCAATGCGCTTATTAATTTATAAGTTTCTTGTAAATAAACAAGTAGCGGTGACCTTAAGTGATATAGAAAATACTTTTGAAAAAGCAGATAGAACCACCTTGTACAGAACTATTAAAACATTTGAGGAAAATGCTATTGTACATCAGATAGATGATGGAACAGGAATTACAAAATATGCTTTGTGTGAAATTGGATGTAATTGCGAAATTGAAACCGATTTACATTTGCATTTTCATTGCAATAACTGTGGTGAAACCATTTGTTTAACAGAACATAAAATTCCACAAATTAAAGTACCTGAAGGTTTCGTTTCTGAAAACGTAAACTTGGTTGTTAAAGGTGTTTGTGATAAATGTAGCGGACAATAATTGCACTTCCATTGCACGAATTATTAAACTACTTTTAATCAAAAGTATAAGGACATGAAGTTTAATGTAAAAATTCCAAAACATCTTAAACGAGTCTACCATAAAGAATTGAAATATTATCGCTACTATTTAAGAGTTAAGCAGTATAGCAAGGCTTGGTATCATTTAGAAAGAAGTCATATTATTGGCCAATCTTACCCTGTTCAGCACATGAATTCGCATTGGTTAATGCTAAAGTTTGGTTTGATGCAAAAAGATACTAAAGAAGTATTCGGACAAATATTAAGGTTGCTTGTTGGTGGTTGGAAATCATTTATAAACCACGTGCCTCTTGGTAATACCGGAGGTGCCAATGTGCCTCCATTAAAGCCTATGCCTATTCCTGATGATATTAAGAATTTAATGCAAATGAGATGAAAAAAAAGAAAGTCAATTTAAGAGATTTAAAACCAAATTCAGAAGAGCCACATAGTCACGATGATGGTCACAATCATAGTGGCAGTTCAAGTAATATTAAAGCCTATATTCCAGCAATCATAAGTTTTTCAATGCTTATTATTGGTATTGGTTTAGATTATTTTGATGTTAACTTCTTCAAGGATTGGGTGCGTATTATTTGGTATGGCATAGCTTATTTACCAGTGGGGTTACCTGTAGTTAAAGAGGGTTGGGAGAGCATTAAAAAAGGTGATGTGTTTACAGAGTTTTTATTAATGTCTATAGCCACTATTGGAGCATTCATTATTGGCGAATACCCAGAAGGTGTTGCGGTTATGTTATTTTACGCAGTAGGTGAGTTATTTCAAAATGCAGCAGTTAACAGAGCAAAAGGAAATATAAAAGCTTTATTGGATGTCAGACCAAATGAAGCCTTAGTATATCGAAACAATGATTATGTGTCTGTAAATCCAGAAACGGTTCAAATTGGTGAAAAAGTGCAAGTACGCGTTGGCGAAAAAATCCCTTTAGATGGTATTCTACTTTCCGACAAAGGTTCATTCAACACAGCAGCATTAACAGGAGAAAGTAAACCAAGTACGATTTTAAAAGGAGAAAAAGTATTTGCAGGAAGCATCAATTTAGATGGTGTCATTGAAATAGAAACCACCAAAGAATTTAAGGATAGTTCCATTGCCCGTATTCTCGATATGGTGCAGAATGCAACATCTCGTAAATCTAAAACAGAATTGTTCATTAGAAAATTTGCTAGAATATATACCCCAATAGTTGTGTTTTTAGCAATAGGTGTTACGTTACTACCGTATTTTTTTGTAGATGATTATGTCTTTAGAGATTGGTTATATAGAGCTTTAATATTCTTGGTAATCTCTTGTCCGTGTGCATTAGTTATTTCTATTCCTTTGGGGTATTTCGGTGGCTTGGGAGCGGCTTCAAAAAATGGAATTTTATTTAAAGGCGCTTCGTTCTTGGATGTCATGACCAAGGTAAATACTTTGGTAATGGACAAGACAGGAACGGTTACTAAAGGTGTTTTTAAAATAAAAGAAATCAAAGCTATTGGATGGGATGAAAAAGAATTTATGAAGTACCTAATGGCTATGGAGGAGCAATCCACGCATCCCATCGCAAAGGCTATTTTAGAATATAAAGATGAAAGTTCAGCTTATAAAGCTTCAGACGTTACTGAAATAGCTGGAAAAGGATTAAAAGGTAACATAAATAGTAAGATTGTTTTAGTTGGAAATAAAGCGTTGATGACTGCTAATAAAATCGATGTACCAACCGAAACCCAATCTATTGTAGAGTCCATTGTATTAGTTGCTATAGATAATAAATTCGTAGGTTATGTGGTTATTGCAGATCAATTAAAAGAAGACGCAAAAGAAACAATTACAGCCTTACATAAAGTTGGTATTAATAGTATAATGATGCTCTCTGGAGATAAAGATTCCATTACGCAACAAGTAGCAAGAGAATTAAATATTGAAAAGGCTAAAGGTGGTTTGTTACCAGAAGATAAATTAAATGAAGTTGAACTTTTAAAGCAAAACCCCGAAAACAAAATTGCATTTATTGGTGATGGTATTAATGATGCGCCAGTTTTAGCAGCAAGTGATATAGGTATAGCAATGGGCGGTTTAGGAAGCGATGTCGCTATTGAAACAGCAGATGTTATTATTCAAACAGACCAACCTTCAAAAGTGGTAAAGGCTATTAAAATTAGTCGTTCCACACGTAAAATCGTTTGGCAAAATATCGTATTAGCTTTTGGGGTAAAAGTAATTGTAATGATTTTAGGAGCAGGTGGTTTGGCTACCATGTGGGAAGCTGTTTTTGCCGATGTAGGTGTAGCATTATTGGCTATTTTGAATGCGGTTAGGTTGCAGCGCATGCATTGGGATTAATAGTTTAAACTTTTGTTAATCAAATCAACATATTATTAAATTTTGTAACTTCGCATTCAGTATGAAGCAAGTAACCCATAAAATAATGTCCGTGTTAATGGCTTTTGTAGTGTTATTCTCTACATTGTCATTTACGCTCAATATGCATTATTGTGGGGGTAATTTGGTTGAAACAGCTATATTCCATAAAGCGAAAGGTTGTGGAATGGAAATGCAAAACCCATTAGCCGAAGGTTGTTCGATTACTAAAAAGAACTGCTGTAATGATGTGCAATTGGTAGTCGATGGTCAAGACGAACTACAACTTCAACTTGACAAAATTACTTTTGAGCAACAAGTTTTTATCGCCACCTTCGTTTACACATACATTAATCTTTTTGAAGGTTTAGATAGTAATGTATCTGCCTTTGAAGAATACAAGCCGCCACTCGTCATAAAAGAAATCTTCAAAATCGACGAGACTTATTTAATTTGATTTTTAAACAATAGACTGTTTTATCCTATGGCTGTATGTCATAAGGATATTTTGTTGTATTCGGTGTTTTCTCAATGCCAATGTCTAACTGTTTAATAATCAAATAATATGCTTAATAAAGCAATCAAATTTCTTATCGAGAATAAACTCGTTGCCGTGCTATTGCTCGTCCTTTTTGTGGGCTGGGGAACGGTAAATGCACCTTTTAATTGGGATACAGGATTTTTGCCAAGTCATCCTGTGGCTGTTGATGCCATACCAGATATTGGCGAAAATCAACAAATAGTATTTACAAAGTGGGATGGTCGTTCACCCCAAGATATAGAAGACCAAATTACTTATCCATTAACCACTTCGTTGCTTGGTATTCCTGGAGTAAAAACCATTCGTAGTTCTTCAATGTTTGGCTTTTCAAGCATCTATATCATATTTGAAGAAGATATAGAATTTTATTGGAGTCGAAGTCGCATACTTGAAAAGCTCAATTCATTGCCAAGTGGGTTATTGCCCGAAGGTGTAAATCCTGCATTAGGTCCAGATGCCACTGGCTTAGGGCAAATATTTTGGTATACGCTGGAGGGACGTGATGAAAACGGAAAAGTTACAGGTGGTTGGGATTTACATGAATTGCGTAGTATTCAAGATTACTATGTAAAGTACGCTTTGTCTTCAGCAAGTGGCGTTTCTGAAGTAGCTTCTATTGGAGGGTATGTTCAGGAGTATCAAGTGGATGTCAATCCGGAGTTAATGCGTCAATATAACATAAGCTTAAATCAGATCGTAAAAGCTGTTAAAAGTAGTAATCAGGATATTGGTGCGCAGACTTTAGAAATCAATCAAGCCGAATATTTAGTGCGTGGCTTGGGCTATGTAAAGTCTATTTCAGACATTGAAAATGCAGTTGTTACTTCCGCAGATTTTACTTCAATTAAAATTAAAGATATTGGTAAAGTATCATTGGGACCAGCAACCCGAAGAGGTTTATTGGATAAGGAAGGTGCAGAAGTCGTTGGTGGTGTGGTTGTGGCACGATACGGTGCTAATCCCATGGAAGTCATTAACAATGTAAAATCACAAATTGAAGAATTGAAAGGAGGGTTGCCAACAAAAGTACTGGCAGATGGCCGCACTTCTCAAGTAACCATTGTTCCATTTTATGACCGAACAGAATTGATTCAAGAAACTTTAGGAACTCTTAATGAAGCATTAACCTTAGAAATATTAATTACTATTCTGGTTATTATTGTAATGGTTTTCAATTTAAGAGCATCCATTTTAATTTCTGGGTTATTGCCTGTTGCTGTATTAATGGTTTTTATTACCATGAAACTGTTTCATGTAGATGCTAATATTGTGGCGCTTTCGGGTATTGCTATCGCTATTGGTACCATGGTAGATGTAGGGGTTATACTTGCAGAGAATATGATTCGCCATCTTGATGATGATAAATTACGCCTGAGAGAAGACGGTACAGCGTTAACTACAAATGAAGTGATATATAATGCAACAGCAGAAGTATCTGGCGCTATTTTGACTGCAGTATTAACTACAATTATCAGTTTTGTTCCGGTATTTACTATGGTTGGAGCAGAAGGGAAACTCTTTAGACCTCTTGCTTTTACTAAAACTATGGCGCTGTCTGCCTCATTAGTTATAGCTTTGTTTTTAATCCCTCCTTTCGCAGCTTATTTATTCAGGAAAACTAGCTTTAAAAAGTCGTATAAATACATTTTAAACGGTGTATTAATAGTCGCAGGAATCGTGTTTATGGCATTTGGTTACTGGTTAGGTGCCATATTAGTGGCTTTTGGGGTTACAGGATTATTGAGTGTTTTGGGTAAACTGAACAAAAAAAACAGCAACCTTGTAAATATTATTATTTCATGTGCTGCTATTGTTTTCCTTCTTGCAGAATATTGGAGACCACTAGGTTTTGATAGAAGTATCTTTATAAACTTAATTTTTGTAGCTATTATCTGCTTCGGAATTTTAGGGATATTTTCAATTTTTAGAAAGTATTACGAACAGATTTTAAACTGGGCTTTAGCTAATAAAATTTTGTTTCTAATGATACCAACTACGGTGCTTATTTCTGGAATTTGGATAATGAATAACACAGGAAAGGAATTTATGCCGTCTTTAAATGAAGGTTCGTTTTTGTTAATGCCAACCTCATTACCTCATTCGGGGGTGGAAGAAAACAAAAGAGTACTTCAGCAATTAGATATGGCAGTAGCTACAATTCCAGAAATTGAAACTGTAGTTGGAAAAGCTGGTCGAACCGAATCAGCTTTAGATCCTGCACCTTTGTCAATGTATGAAAATATCATTCAATACAAATCAGAATATCTGCGAGATTCCGAAGGAAAAAAACAACGTTATAAAGTAAATGAGGATGGATTATTTGAGTTACAAGCCGGTGGTTATATAGCAAATCCTAATAACACTAAAAATGTCAATATAAGTGACATCAAAAGTTCTCAATTAATTGAAGATGATAACGGAGAGTTCTACAGAAACTGGCGCCCAGAAATTCAATCACCAGACGATATTTGGAATGAAATTGTTAGAGTTACCAAACTACCTGGTGTTACTTCTGCACCAAAATTACAACCCATAGAAACCAGGTTGGTCATGCTTCAAACAGGTATGCGCGCACCAATGGGCATAAAAGTAAAAGGCCAAGATTTAAAACAAATTGAAGCATTTGGTTTGCAATTAGAAACTCTTCTTAAACAAGCAGAAGGTGTTAAAGTTGAAGCTGTTTTTGCAGATAGAATTGTTGGAAAACCGTATTTGCTAATTGATATTGATAGAGAAAAAATAGCACGCTACGGTGTGTCAATTGAAACGGTGCAAAACGTACTAAAAGTAGCCATAGGAGGTATGGCTTTAACCCAAACTGTTGAAGGTAGAGAACGTTATGCTGTTCGTGTACGTTATCCAAGAGAATTACGTAGTAACCCTGAAGCTATAAAAGGTATTTATATTCCTGTTGAAAAAGGAAGTCCTGTGCCTTTAAGTGAATTGGCAACCATCCGGTATGAGCAAGGTCCACAAGTCATAAAAAGTGAAGATACCTTTTTAGTTGGGTATGTGTTGTTTGATAAATTAGATGGGTTTGCAGAAGTTGATGTGGTTGAAAATGCGCAAGCCTTATTTCAGCAGAAAATTGATTCAGGAGCATTGACGGTTCCAAAAGGTATCAGTTATAAATTCACAGGAACTTATGAAAATCAATTAAGAGCAGAAAAAACATTGTCTGTCGTTGTTCCATTAGCCCTGATTATTATTTTCTTAATTCTTTATTTTCAATTTAAATCTGTTACCACCTCATTAATGGTATTTACTGGAATAGCAGTGGCTTTTGCTGGTGGTTTTATTATGCTATGGCTGTATGGTCAAGATTGGTTTTTCAACTTCAGTTTGTTTGGCGAAAACATGAGGGACCTATTTAATATGAAAACGGTCAATCTAAGTGTGGCTGTTTGGGTTGGGTTTATTGCGCTTTTCGGTATTGCTACCGATGATGGTGTGGTCATGGCAACATACCTCACGCAAACTTTTGAGCGAGACAAACCAACTGATAAAAAGAATATTAGAATGGCTGCTTTGCAAGCAGCAGGAAAACGTATTCGCCCGTGTTTAATGACAACCGTTACTACAATTTTGGCGCTTTTGCCTGTACTAACATCCACAGGTAAAGGAAGTGATATAATGATACCTATGGCAATTCCAATTTTTGGAGGTATGGTAATTGATATTACTTCTTATTTTATTGTACCTGTTTTATATAGCTGGAGAGAAGAGTTTAAGTTAAAAAGAGTAAACAAATGAAAAGACTAATTTATACACTACTAGGTTTATTCATTTTTAGTATTTCTAATGCACAGGAATTGGAAACACTTGTTAATGAAGCATTGAACAACAATCCAGAAATACAAAAGTTTGAATTGCAATACAGCATAGTTTCAGAAAAAGTCAATGAAGTTAATACCATTCCTAATACAGAATTTGGGGTAGGTTACTTTGTAAGTGAACCAGAAACACGTACTGGGGCGCAGCGATTTAAATTGTCGGCCAAACAAATGATACCCTGGTTTGGTTCAATTACCTCACGAGAAAATTACGTTAATGCTTTAGCTGATGCAAAATTTGAAGATATTGTTATTGCTAAGCGAAAATTAATGGCTTCTGTATCACAATCTTATTATAATTTATATGCTAATAAAGCAAAGCAAGAAGTGTTACAGGAAAATATCAAGTTGTTAGAAACTTATGAAACATTAGCATTAACAGCTGTTGAGGTTGGTAAAGCATCTGCTGTAGATGTATTGCGATTGCAAATGCGTCAAAATGAAATGAAACAATTAAAAGATGTATTGCATCAACAATTTTTAGCTGAACAAACTAAATTTAATAAGCTTTTGAATAGGAAAAGTGATGTCGCTGTAGTGGTAGTAGATAATTTAATGTTGCCTTCAGAAGACTTTGAAATGAGTACAAATAATCTAGAGTTGCACCCAGAATTGTTGAAGTATGATAAACTATATCAATCCATAGAACACTCAGAGTTACTAAATCAAAAAGAAAGTAGCCCAATGATTGGTTTTGGTTTGGACTATATAAATGTAGAGCCAAGACCAGACATGAATTTCTCCGATAACGGTAAAGATATTGTAATGCCTATGGTTACACTTTCAATTCCAATTTTTAATAAAAAATATAAGTCTCAAACGAAACAAAATGTGTTAGCGCAGCAAGAATTAAAAACTCAAAAGCAAGAACGTTTAAACATCTTGGAAACACTTTTAAGCAAAGCGATTAACGATCGTATTTCTGCTAGAATAAGTTTTGAAACGCAAACCAAGAATTTAAAACAAGCTAAAGACGCAGAGGATATTTTAATTAAAAGTTACGAAACAGGAACCATAGATTTTAATGATGTTTTAGATATTCAAGAACTACAACTCAAGTTTCAAATGAACCAAATAGAGTCCATCAAAAGTTACTATGTACAAAGCACAATAGTTAATTATTTAATTCAGTAAACAATGAAAACATTTAATACGATTATTCTTTTATTTCTGACATCAATTGCATTTGCCCAAGTAGGGACAAATGGCGAGGACAGAAATGAAGAAGGAAGAAATATAAAAGAGTATAACCTCACTATTGAAGAAAATGAAATGACACTTGCTGGTGTAACTGCAAAAGCCATGACTATCAATGGAAGTATTCCTGGACCAGTTTTGGAATTTAATGAAGGAGACCTCGCCGTTATAAATGTTACCAACAAAATGGATGAAGAAACCTCTGTGCATTGGCACGGATTAATTCTTCCTAATTTTTTTGATGGCGTTCCCTATTTAACAACGCCACCAATAAAACCTGGTACAACATTTCAATATAGAATTCCTATCAACCAATCTGGTACGTATTGGTATCATTCCCACACCATGTTGCAAGAGCAGAAAGGAGTATATGGCTCTATTGTTATTCAGCCTAAAGAAAAAACATTGGAATATGATACAGATTTAGTCGTAGTGCTTTCGGATTGGACAAATGAAAAACCAATGAATGTGCTTCGTAACCTTAAACGAGGTAACGAATGGTATCAAGTTAAAAAAGGAACAGCTGTACCGTTAGGTAGAGTGATAAAGGAAGGTGCATTAGGCGCGCAATTTAAATTTTGGCGTGATAGAATGGAAGGTGCAGATATTGCAGATATTTATTACCCTGCTTTTCTGTCTAATGGTAAAAAGCTAGCAGAGTATCCAAATTTTAAGCCTGGTGAAAAAGTAAGACTTCGTTTTATCAACGCTTCTGCATCGAGTTATTATTGGATGGATTTTGGAGCTGGTAATCCAACAATCGTTTCAAGTGATGGTATAGATGTAGAACCAGTACATAAAGGTAGATTTCTCTTTGGTATTGCAGAAACCTATGACATTATAGTGACTATTCCAGATGGTACTTTGGAGGTTACAGCAACTGTACAAGATGGCTCCGGCAGTACCTCCATTCGTTTGGGGAGCGGCAAACTTTATCCAGCAACTGTAATAGATAGGCCAGACAAAATTGCTATGATGAAGCAAATGGCAAAAATGGATATGAAAATGGGTGCACCTGCAATGGTAGGTAGTTTAAAGAAAAACACGCCTGAAGCTTTAATGAAAAAGTATGGAATGCAAATGAATATGAAAGACGGCAAGATGAATATGGATATGAATAATAAGATGTCGATGAAAGATCGGAAAATGGATGGTCAAGCGAGTATGAAGATGGATAATATGGATAAGATTGACATAAAAAAAGAATCAATGCCTATGAAACATGATACATCCATGATGCCAAAAGATAGTATGGTCTTTGATTACAATGCACGTAAAACATATTTCAACTATGATTTTTTGAAGGCAAAAGAAACGACAACTTATAAATCAGATTTACCTGTAAATGACATATTACTCAATCTAACGGGTAATATGCAACGCTACGTTTGGAGTTTAAATGGTGTGCCATTATCTGAAACGGATAAGATTAAAATTAAAGGTGGAGAGGTTACTAGAGTAACCTTAAATAACCTAACAATGATGCATCACCCAATGCACCTTCACGGTCATTACTTCAGGGTTATTAATGAAAACGGAGAACGTTCGCCATTGAAACATACGATTAATGTACCTCCAATGCAAAAAGTAATTATTGAATTTCAGAACGAAGAAAATGGCGATTGGTTTTTTCATTGTCACGTATTATATCATATGATGGGTGGAATGGCAAGAGTCGTTAGTTATGGTACACCAAGGGATGAAAGAATGCAACCCTATTCCGCTCAAAAAGCTATTATGGAAACCGACAAATATTATTCATGGGGAGGTGCTCGTGCTGGTTCAAATTTTACAGAATTAAATCTAATCTCCAGTAATATTAGAAATGAATTTGGCTTACGTGCCGAGTTTGATTACGACCAAAATGCTGAAGTAGAGGTGAATTATAACCGATACTTAAATGATTGGGTACGGGTGTATGCGGGGGTAAATACCGAAACAACAACACTTAATTCTTATGATACATTTAATACAGTAGGATTGGTAGGTGTTAAATATTTTACTCCCTATAGATTTAATGTAGATGTTAGTTTGGACCACCAACTGCGCCCAAGAATACGTTTGGACAGGGAACTGTTGTTATTTCCAAAACTATTTATTGAAGGTGAGTATGAATACAGAGCAGATTTTGGATGGGTAAATGATTTAGAAAATAATAGTTCATACGAAGGTGAAACCCAATGGTTGGTTGGAGTCTCTTATATTCTATCACGAAATTTTTCAATCCAAGGCAATTATAACAACCAATATGGTTGGGGCGGAGGATTTTTAGTAAGATTTTAATTTGTAAAAAATATTATGAAACATACATATCACATACACGGCATGACCTGCAACGGTTGTCGCGGTCACGTAGAAAAAACACTATCAGAAGTTTCAGGTGTGTCAAAGGCTTCTGTTAATTTAGAAAAGGCTGAAGCAACCATCGAAATGGATTCTCATATTCCTTTAGAAACGTTTCAAAAAGCGTTAGAGGAAGATGGCGGCAATTACAGTATTCATAACCAAGGAGAATACCAACATACCAAAGAGGAAAAAGTGCCAAAGCCAAAAGGTAAGGGTACAGGCACATTTTATTGTCCAATGCATTGCGAAGGTGATAAAACTTATGACCAACCAGGAGACTGTCCTGTTTGTGGCATGGATTTGGTCGAAGAACAAAACCTTTCAACTTTAAATTCAGAACAATGGACATGCCCTATGCATCCAGAAATTATAAAAGATGAAGCAGGTGCTTGTCCTAAATGTGGAATGGATTTAGTGTCCTTGGAAGCCGATAGTTCGGCAGAAGAGAAAGCCTATAAAAAGTTATTGAAGAAGTTTAAAATAGCCGTTGCTTTTACATTGCCAATTTTTCTTATTGCAATGAGTGAGATGCTTACCAATAATCCATTATTTGACATTATGGAGCAAAAATATTGGAATTGGATGCAATTCGCTCTGTCCATTCCAGTCGTGTTTTATGCAACATGGATGTTTTTTGAGCGTGCCTACAAAAGTATAAAAACATGGAATCTAAATATGTTTACACTTATTGGAATAGGAGCAGGTGTAGCTTGGTTGTTTAGTGTTTTTGGTATGTTTTTTCCAAATGTATTTCCAGCGCAATTTAAAACAGAATCGGGTGCAGTGCATGTTTATTTTGAAGCAGCAACAGTAATTCTAACCTTGGTGCTTTTAGGCCAGCTTTTAGAAGCGCGTGCTCATAGTAAAACCAATTCTGCAGTTAAGGAACTATTAAAGTTAGCGCCTAATAAAGCTATAAAAATAGTTGATGATGAAGAAATTGAAGTCAGTATCGATGAAATAGAATTAAATGATATTCTCAAAGTAAAACCTGGTGATAAAATACCTGTTGATGGTGTGATTACCGAAGGCGAAACAACCATCGATGAATCTATGATAACAGGGGAACCTATTCCTGTGAACAAATCACAAGATGATAAAGTTAGTAGCGGAACCATTAATGGCAATCAATCCTTTTTGATGAAAGCTGAAAAGGTAGGAAGCGATACGTTACTTTCACAAATCATTCATATGGTTAACGATGCGAGTAGAAGTCGCGCTCCAATTCAAAATTTAGCAGATAAAGTATCTGGATTTTTTGTACCAGTGGTCGTACTCATTTCTATAATTACATGTATTGTTTGGGCCATTTGGGGGCCAGAGCCGGTGTATGTATACGCATTTGTCAATGCCATAGCAGTTCTAATTATTGCATGCCCTTGTGCTTTAGGGTTAGCAACACCAATGTCTGTAATGGTTGGTGTAGGCAAAGGGGCTCAAAATGGTGTGTTAATTAAAAATGCCGAAGCACTTGAAAAAATGGATAAGGTAGATACTTTAATTGTTGATAAAACAGGTACGATCACAGAAGGTAAACCAACAGTAGAAACTATAGGTGCTTTTGGAGAGGGTGTCAATGAGAAAGAAGTACTTCAATACATGGTTTCATTGAATACGAATAGCGAACATCCTTTAGCTGAAGCCACTGTAAAATACGGAAAGGAGCATCAGGTAGAAATACTAAAATCAGATAATTTTAGTGCCATCACAGGAAAAGGTGTTGAAGCTATAATTAATGATAAAAAAGTAGCATTAGGAAACCCTAAAATGATGGAATATGCGAAGGCAGACATCACATCTAAAATGGAAGCCAAAGCTCAATCTTATCAAAAGCAAGGTAAAACAGTGTCATATTTATCATTGGGAGAAACTGTTATTGGGTATGTTGTTATAGGTGATAAAATTAAAGAAACTAGTGCAAAAGCCATTAAAGAACTTCAAAGTAATGGTATTGAAGTCATCATGTTAACAGGCGATAATTACGATACAGCACAAGCTGTAGCAGCAGAACTTAATTTGGCAGATTTTAAAGCCAGTATGCTTCCAGAAAATAAACTTAAAGAAGTAGAAAAACTTCAAGAAAAAGGAAAAGTAGTTGCCATGGCAGGTGATGGTATTAATGATGCACCAGCATTGGCTAAAAGTGACATTGGTATTGCCATGGGAACGGGTACATCTGTAGCTATTGAAAGTGCCATGATAACATTAGTTAAAGGTGATTTACATGGTATTGTGAAAGCAAAAAACTTGAGTCATGCTGTTATGAGAAATATTAAACAGAATTTATTTTTCGCCCTCATTTATAACACTTTAGGAGTGCCTATTGCAGCGGGAGTGTTATTTCCATTTTTTGGCATTTTATTGTCTCCAATGATTGCAGCATTAGCCATGAGTTTCAGCTCGGTTTCAGTAATAGCCAATGCCTTAAGATTAAGAACAATTAAAATTTAACTATAAAATCAAATAATTATGAAAAATTCAAAGGATAATCATAAAAAGGGAAATTATAAAACTTTCTTTTTAATGTTGGCTTGCTCTTTTGTAGCAATGTATATAACGATGTATTTAAATACGTATGCAATAGATCATGTTTGGTTTAGCTTAACACGTTTCTATATGACCTGTTTAGGGATTTCTACAATGGCAGTCATTATGTGGTTTTTTATGCGAAAAATGTATAATGATAAAAAAAAGAATATAGCAATACTTGCAGGAAGTTTTATTCTGTTTGTAAGCGCATTAGGTTTAGTAAGAACGCAAGCACCAATAATTGGTGATGTACTCTGGATGAAAGCCATGATTCCACATCATTCTATAGCCATTTTAACAAGTGAAAGGGCAGATATAAAAGACCCAGAAGTTAAAAAATTGGCTGAAGATATCATTAAAGCACAGCGTAAAGAAATAGAAGAAATGAAAGGAATGATAAAACGATTAGAAAATGAAAAATAATAAAATAGTGATATACATAGGCTTAGTTGCCACTGGCCTTTTGTTGGGATGGTTACTTTTTAGTGGTTCGTCTAAACAAGAAAAAGTTCATAATCACGATGAGGTTGCAGAAACCAATCAAATGTGGACCTGCTCAATGCATCCACAAATTATGCAACCTGAACCGGGCGATTGCCCTATTTGTGGTATGGATTTAATTCCTGCCGAAGCTGGAGCAGATGGTTTACTTGCAGATCAATTTAAACTTACTGAAAATGCGATGGCATTGGCTAATATTCAAACTACAGTTGTAGGTAAAGATTTAACAGCTGATGGAATCGTTAAACTATCAGGAAAAATAGTCGAAAACGAAGAAACCAATGTTGTTCAGGTCAGTTACTTTTCTGGTAGAATAGAACGCTTAAATATTAGTTTTACAGGTGAAAAAGTGCGTAAAGGACAATTGTTGGCTTCTATTTATTCGCCAGAACTGTATGCAGCACAACAAGAATTGATTACTGCAGCTTCCTTAAAAGAATCACAACCTACCTTGTACAAAGCGGTACGTAATAAATTAAAACTTTGGAAACTTTCTGAAAACCAAATCAACCAAATAGAAACGTCAGGTAAAGTCATTGAAAATTTCCCTGTACACGCCACGGTTTCAGGTACAGTTACCAAAAAATTGGTAGAACAGGGCGATTATATTAAACAAGGACAAGCTTTGTTTAATATAACAAACCTAAATACGGTTTGGGCAAACTTTGATGTGTATGAAAATCAAATTCAACAATTTAAAAAAGGTCAAGAAATTAATGTGATTTCAAACGCTTACCCTAATAAAGATTTTAAAGGAAAAGTTGACTTTATTGATCCTGTTTTAAATACTAATACACGTACTATAGATTTACGAGTAGTTTTAAATAATAAGGAAGCCCTTTTTAAGCCAGGTATGTTTGTAACCGCAGAAATTAAAAGTGGTAAAGCCAATTCCAATGAAACCATAACCATTCCAGCTTCAGCAGTGCTTTGGACAGGCGAACGCTCTGTTGTATACATCAAAACATCACCTAATGAACCTGTTTTTGAATTGAAAGAAGTGACTTTAGGTAGTAAAATAGGTGCTAATTATGAGGTGCTAGAAGGGTTGAGTAGTGGTGATGAAATAGTAACCAATGGCACATTTACAGTTGATGCAGCAGCACAATTACAAGGTAAAAAATCTATGATGAATAAGCATGGTGGTAAAACAATGACAGGTCATGAAGGACATTCAGGAATGGAAAAAAATAATTCCAGTACCGAAAATGAGCGTTCTGGTATAAATAAACGTGTAACTGTTTCAGAGAAATTTCAAGAACAATTAAAAGCTGTGTTTAACGACTATATCAAATTAAAAGATGCGTTAGTAAAAGATGACTCAGAAGGAAGTTCCAAAACAGCATCCTCATTATTATCTAGTTTAAGTCGGGTAGATATGAAATTGCTTAAAGGTGAGGCGCATAATCATTGGATGTCACTAATGAAAGAAATAAAACCCTCTGCAACGTCCATTTCTAAAACCTCAGATATAAATGAGCAAAGAAACCATTTCAAACACCTCACAACACAACTAATAACTGCAGTACAGCTGTTTGGGGTTAATGAGAAAGTTTATGTGGAATTTTGTCCGATGGCAGATAACAATAATGGTGCATATTGGTTGAGTAGAGAAAAAAAAGTAGTTAACCCATATTTTGGTAGTGCCATGATAACTTGCGGTGAAGTAAAACAAGTCATAGAATAATAAATTAAGTAGTAATAATTAAATTTTAAAACAATGAAAGTAATTTTAAGCGTAGCGGTAATAGCAGTATTAGGTTTAACAAGTTGTAAAAACGAAACCAAAAAAGAAATGGATACTCCAACTACTGAAATGTCAAAGGAAATGGCATATACAGACATATCCTTTGGTGTTAGAGGTAATTGTGGTATGTGTAAAAATACCATTGAAAAGGCGGTCAATAGTGTAGAAGGTGTTGCAAGTGCTAACTGGGATGTTGATAAGAAAAAAATTGACGTTTCTTTTGATGAAAGCAAAACGGATGCCATGGCAATTCATAAGGCCATAGCAGCTTCAGGTTACGACACCGAAAAAGTTGCAGGTAGTGAAGAAGCCTATAAGGAATTGCCAGGTTGTTGTCAATACGATCATGAAATGATGATGAATCAATCTGGAGATAAAAAGGAAGAAGGGCATTCAAATCACGATCATTAATTTATATTTTAAGAGTCTTTTTCGGAAGGCTCTTTTTTTATTCCCCACAACACAAAACCCAGCATTTTGCGAAAAGCAAAACACCTCTGTCTTTTGTGTTGTTCCCCGCGCCACCGCCATGTTGTTTTTATATCACGGTATTTGTAGCCACCGCGCAAATAGCACATTACTTTTTTTAGCTCGACCTGTCTCGAGCCGCCAGGTCGAGCTAAAAAAAGCAATAAGCTATTGCCAAACACCAAAACAAATACAGCGCCATAAAAACAACCCCAAGCTATATTTACATAACGGGTAGTTATAATAGCAGCCGCTACACCCACCACATTACCAAAGCTGTAGTTATAACGCCATTATGTAAAATAGCCGCTTATCCCACGCTCACATCCGAACTTTTAACCATATTTTGAACATGCTTTAAGCAGTCGGTCATTTCAAGAGTTGCGATAATTGAACATCATATTCGTTATCTCATTCAAGCTGCACAAAACCATCGTTAAGTCCAGGTATTCCTTACCTCAAGTCTTTGCTTGTTTCTTTTCGTTAACAAATATTAAAGGCCACTTTTCCCCACCACCCAAGTAATAGGATATAAAAAAACAGGTTTAAGAAGCTTTCGTTTACTATGGCACATTGCTTTTTTAACCAACCACTTCATCAAAAAGAACAGTCAGGTTTAAAAAAGTAATAAGCCATTTAAGTTGTCCGGTACAAGTACCTTAATTATAAGCTAGGCTATGGCCTAACCATATAATTAAGGCACCTATACTCTCGTACCACCCATCTCTAAATCCAGTCGAATAAACCTGTTTTTTTAAATGTTAATTCCCCAGAAAAGTTTGAAGTTTTAGTTGTAATACAACGTCTAAGTAAATTATAATTATTTAAGGTAAATAGGTATATAAAAATAAAAAAGGAAGCAAATATATGTGGATCCCATCAGCCAACCCGCAAGGCTGTAAAGGTCAAGCCCTACGGGTTTTGAATAAAAATTTTTTTAATAGATTTCTTTTATTTAATTAATGTTCAAACTCAAAAAACTTTGATCCAAAAACCTTGACAGCCTCATCCTCACCACAACAGACATGGCTTTCTTTTTTATTCTTTCTAAAAAAATATTGGCGCGAAATGAGCGTAAGCGAATTCGCGAATCCGTTAAGAAACAAATAGAAGATTGAGCAAACGTAGCGAAGCAATTAATTTTAAATTGTATACCTATGTTAAGTTTTGAAATCAAGACGCACCAAATCGGAAGAACCTACTCAAACCCACACTTTTTTATTTTGAATAAAGGTCAAAATAGCGGAAAGCCGTTAGAGCAGCCATGCCCAAATTGTTTTGTGATAATTACAACTTCAGAAGAAGTTAAAAACAACCTGTATCATTTAACTATGATGCTTCAATTGGGGCAATATTTTTCATATTGTCTAAAGGGGAGTGTGATACCCTTTATAACCAAAAACGATTGTTCAAAAATCATAAACAAGGCCTTTAATATGAATAACCTGATCCTTAAAAAACAGCTTAAAACAATGCAGATATTGAATCAAAAAGAAGCGGAGTATCTGTTTTTGCTTCAAAAAATCCAGCAACTTAAATTGGCTTATATTAAGGGAGCTTTTAAAAAGATGATATAAATAGCAAAAAAAAAGAGACTTTTAAGGAGTCTCTTTTTTAGTTTTACTTTTCAATCTAATCTGAATAATTCGGTATAATTTTTTCAAAATTAAAGATGCTATAAAACTTACCACAGCACCAAACACAGCCATGATAAATGTGGTTAAAAATTGATCGGAACCTATATTAGGTAAGGCCGAAAAAACCGTTCCACCAATAATCGTGTGTTTAGCATGTAAATCGAAATAGGACACCTTTTTACTATTAATAATTAAACGAATTCTATACTTTAGAATCTGAATTCTGAGTTTTCAAATTTGTGTTTGAAGTATCAGTAACCGCAGTCTGACTTACAGCTGTGGCAACCGTTCCTGCAACTGTTAGATAGGTTGCAATAGTTACAACTAAAGAAGGTAGTGAAATAGGGGCAGATAGTATAGCTCCTCCTGCAGCAGCTAAGCCGAGGCCAATATTTCGTAGTACTCTAAAAAATTTAGGTGTAGGTCCTGTTAATCTTTGAATAATAGTCATGATTTTATGATTTTATAGTGAGTGTTAATGTATTGTTGAGGTCGAGGTGTTGATAACACAACGAAATTAATTTGGTGTGTAATGCTCTTGATAAGGCACCTTTTCCGATACCAGATAACTGCGTAACAGGAGCGATACAACCCCTAAGGTCTTTCTTTGCATCATTACCAGGATGGATTAATATGAGCTTCCTATTATAGACATCAATAAGTTGTAAGTGATGTTTGAATTTGGAAGAATACCTTTTTTTAACCGTGTAAGTTCCTTCCTTTATGCACGATATATTTCTTTTGTTATCATGCCAAGGCAGCTCAATAGTAAATCCTAGAAATGTGTTATTATAGAAGAGCGCACCATTGGTGCCCTCTTCAAAATAGGTTCGGTGCAAGATTAGCATAATCTATACAGTGTCCATAGTAGCCACCATAAGGGCATTATACGAACCGTTTTTTAGAGGGTACATTTGCCCGTTTACCTCTTGAAAAAACTCAACACCAACAACCTGTAAAACAGGTAGAAGGGAGTTTTCTGTAATATCGGCGCTCAAATTAATAGCAGCTGTATCAGCACCATCATACGGTAAAATAGCCGTTTCATCACTTTCGAAAGTTGAAGTTTCATTAACGAAATCTAATTCAGCAGCACCAGAAACCACTTTAAAATGTGTAGTTCCATTAGGAGCAGCAATTCGAATAGTAGGAGCGAAGGGTGCTAAATCGGTGGTCGCGGTACCCGTCACACGATCAAAAGCAGTAACAAATGGAGCAAAAAGGGTAGCACCAAGTTTGGCGTTGGCGTTAAAATTGAACCCCTCCAAAACAGTCATGTTACCATCTTGAATAGTACGTGAACCACGTGGATTAGTTGGGTCTGTTTTAACAACGGCTAATAAGTTTTTTGTCAAACGGCTTACCACTTGTTTGTCTTTAGCATTCTGTAAAAGAATACGGATGGCATTTCTAATAACCTTGCCGCCTTTTCCTGCGCGACCAAACTCCGAACCGTTTTCACGAGTTCTTTGAAATGCGGGGTCAGTAGCAATTCTACTCGCATCAACACCTCCTTTAGCACGAGCTAAATGCCCGTCTGCACTTTTGTAAAAGGAAATATCTCCGATAGTTCCCTTTAATTTAATAATACCTGTTTGTTTTGCCATAATATTTAATATTTTAAATTCTCAACAAAACACAGTAGATTTATAGAACAAATCAAAAAAGTGACGTCACCCATGCCGTTAGTGAATACTTCTTCCGAAAAAGAATATGGATTCCTCAACCTAACAGTACGGATAAAGCATAGATAAAGTACCAATGAAGATAATTAGAGCTTGCATATATCCAAAGGACATTCAGCGTATCACAGGCAGAAGTGAACGCTACGGACGCAAGTTATTAAACGACATAAAAATTTACCTGGGCAAAGACCAACATCAATTCATTACCGTAGAAGAATTCGCAGACTACACAGGCATAACTAAAGAGATAGTTAAAGAGTATTTATAACAACTTTAATACAGTTTGTATGATTCTAGTGCCTTTTGTTTCGTATCTTTATTGAGTATTGAAGTTCAAAATACTTCTAATCTATTACAAAGTATATGTGTGCTATTCGGTTACCTTTTTATTAGTATAAAAATAAACCTAGCGCTATAAAGGGCTTACAACAAGGGGTACAATCCCTTCGCGGTCACGGATAAATAAAAAAGTCTCACGGCAAATCAAGTTTACTTGAATTTGTAAGTGAGACTTTTTTATTTTCAACACGGAGTGTTGAGGGATATGCAATCCCTTTGTCAAATCAAGTTTATTTGAATTTGTAAGTGAAGCTTTTTTATTTTCAACACGGAGTGTTGAGGGATATGCAATCCCTTTTAGTCAAATCAAGTTTACTTGAATTTGTAAGTGAGACTTTTTTATTTTCAACACGGAGTGTTGAGGGATATGTAATCCCTTGTATTCAAATCAAGTTTACTTGAATTTGTAAGTGAGACTTTTTTATTTTCAACACGGCGTGTTGAGGGATATGTAATCCCTTGTATTCAAATCAAGTTTACTTGAATTTGTAAGTGAGACTTTTTGTTTTTCAACACGGAGTGTTGAGGGATATGCAATCCCTTTGTCAAATCAAGTTTACTTGAATTTGTACGTGAAGCTTTTTTATTTTCAACACGGAGTGTTGAGGGATGTATAGCTTCTTGTTTTATTCGAATTTTCAAAGTTAAGGGCGGAATTGTACCTGCCATTAGTTCTTTTCATAAAAATAGCTTAATATTGAGTTTTAGTAAGTTTTATGCATTACCCCATAATCATCCAAAACGAAGCCCTAGGTGGCCAAATTATATTAGGTATTTTATTTGCCATATTGTTTTACATGATTTTGCATTTTTTGGTTAAAACCTTAGAAATGGGGTATGTGTTAAGAAATATGCGTCCTTGGTATACCCATTTTTATTTCTTTCAGAAAAAATTAAATAGGGATCAGAAAAACATTCTAAAAAAGAGCTTTCCTTTTTATAATCGATTAAGTAAAAAACATCAAAGTTATTTCGAGCATCGGGTGGCTTGTTTTATAAAAGATAAGGATTTCATTGGTAGAGATCAGTTTAAAATCACCGATGAAGTTGAGGTTTTAATTTCGGCGACAGCCGTGATGCTAACTTTCGGATTTAGGGATTTTTACATTGGTATCATATCAAAAATTATCGTGTATCCCGATGTCTATTATTCAAAACTGAATAACACCTATCATAAGGGGGAATTTAATCCACGGTTAAACACCCTTGTGCTGTGTTGGAAAGATTTTAAATTGGGTTTGGATGTCGATAATGATAATCTAAATTTAGGTATTCATGAGTTTACACATGCGATTCATATAAATAGTATGAAAGAACGTGACATCAGTTCCACTATTTTTAGTGATACCTTTAAAGAACTTACCGAGCTCTTACTTAATGAGCCTAATCTAAGAGAGGCGTTGGTTAATTCACATTATTTTAGAAAATATGCCTTTACCAATCAGTTTGAATTCTTAGCGGTCATTATGGAAACTTTTATTGAAACGCCTACCGAGTTTAAAGCCAAGTTCCCCGAAGTTTACGGAAAAACCAAACAAATGCTCAACTTTCATTTTGCGGGATATTAAAGTTAACGTGCTGTTTTTCTGATTGATATTTAGTTTATATTTGATAATACAATTTTTAAATCCCTGATTTAAGTTTTTCATTTATAAACCATTCTGTTATGAAAGTTTTTCAATGTAGTTCTTGCGATTTCCCTGTGTTTTTTGAAAATACTTCTTGCGAAAATTGTAATGCTGTTTTGGGGTATTTGGATGCTGAAAATGAAATTTTTGCTAAGCAAGCTGAAAATGTATCTTGGGAAATAAAAGGGGAGTCATATAAGTATTGTGAGAACCACGAATTAGAGGTATGTAATTGGTTGGTTGCAACAGAAGGTGATTCTACTTTCTGTAATTCTTGTCATTTAAACAGAACTATTCCAGATCTTTCTGTTCCAGAATATTCAAGTCGTTTTAAAAATATGGAAGTCGCTAAACATAGGCTAGTGTATGCTTTAGAGCGTTTAGGTCTTCCTGTTGTTAGCCAGTTTACAAGTCCTGATACTGGTTTGTTCTTCGATTTTTTACCCAACAACACTTATGTGAATGGGGACAAGGTCATGACGGGTCATACCAATGGTGTGGTAACCATTCTTCTAGCGGAAGCCGATGCTGTAAGTCGAGAAAAAATGAGAGTGTCTCTAAATGAAAAATATCGCACGCTAATTGGGCATTTTAGGCATGAGGTGGGGCATTATTATTGGGATCTTATTTTTAAAAATAACGAAGATTTTACTGTAGATTTTAGAAAGCTGTTTGGTGATGAACGGGTCGACTATGGTCAGGCCTTGTCTAATCACTACCAAAATGGTGCGTCAAAAAATTGGAAATCTAATTTTATAAGTGAATACGCTTCTTCCCACCCTTGGGAGGATTGGGCCGAAACTTGGTCGCACTATTTACATATCATGGATACTATGGAAACCGCTTTTTATTTTGGTTTAGAAGCAGATCCTAATTTTAGAAATGCTTCACATATGAAGCTCTCGGTGGTTAATCCGTATGAAGGTAATTTAGCTTTTAAAACCATTTTAGCAAAAACAACCCCACTGTTTTATGCGGTAAATAGTATTAATCGATCTATGGGAATTAAGGATGTGTATCCTTTTGTGATTTCCGATAAGGTGAAAGAAAAACTAGAATTTATTCATAACATTTTACAACGTTTTAAAAGTCAAAATAAAATGTTGGTATGATATGTGGCTTCCTAAGCTTTAATCTTACTTTTCTTGTTCTTCATTCATGTGAATGATATGCGCTAAATTTTTCACTAATCTATCGTGTTTTTTTACAAACGGATTAGTCTCATCCCAAACATAGCCTGCTAAAACAGCACAAATTTGCTTTTTAATTTCAGGGTTCTCTGGTCGGTGAAAAAATAAAGTTTGCAGATTTCCGGTGTACCATTCTTTAACGTATGTGGCAAAAACATTTACGCCTTTCATGATATAATCGCTGTATTCCGTTTGCCAATTTACAGGACGTTCAGTGAGTTCGGTAACAATTAATTTTGCCGATTTTAAAGCCGATTCGGTAGCGAAAGTAACACCCGAAGAAAAAACAGGGTCTAAAAATTCGGCACTATTTCCGGTTAAAACATAGCCTTTTCCAAACAGTTGAGTCACCGATTTAGCATAGTTTTTTATACTGATGGGCTTAAACTTAAAATCGACATTCTCAAAACGCTTATGGTAGTATTTTGAAAGCTTCAGCATGTTTTCCATATCGCCTTCATACGATTCAATGAGTTCCGTTTTTCCAACAAAACCAATACTAGTATCACCGTTAGAGAAAGGTATCACCCAAAACCAGGTATCGCGGTCTAAAACATCAAAAGTAATTAAAGTGCCTTCTTTTCCTTCAGGTCTATTGATGTCCTTAACATGGGTAAATATAGAGGAGTGTTCTGGAATAGACGAAGGTTTGTCAAGGCCTAATAATCGCGGTAATACACGCCCATAACCACTCGAGTCAATAATGTATTTTGCTTTAACCTCATACGGCTGACCGTTTTCGTCTTTTATGGTGGTTATCGAAATGCCTTCATCATTAAACTTTGTATCTACAACTTCATGCTCAAAACTCAAATCAACACCTTGTTTTTGAATTTCATCTGCTAATAATTGATCAAAATCAGCACGAGGTACTTGCCATGTCCAATCCCAACCAGGTGTGTGTTTTTTACTGAAATCAAAGTTACATACAATGTCATTGCTTAAAAATCGCGCTCCTCTTTTAATCTCAAATCCGTGGTCTGTTAACACTTGCAGTAATCCAGCCTCTTCAAAATGTTCCATGCATTTAGGAAGTAAACTTTCACCAATTACAAAACGGGGGAACTTGCTTTTTTCTACAACTTTAACTTTAATGCCTTTCTTGTTAAGGTAAGCTGAGGCTACACAGCCTGAAGGTCCTGCGCCTATAACTAAAACATCAACGGCGATTTGATTTAATTTCATATTATAAAATTATGTGAGCATTGTATGAGAACTCAAAATTAAGCGAAATTTAGCAATAGAATTCGAGCTATCGGCTATTATTGAAAATAAATTGGTTGGGTCATTTTATTTTGTGTTAAATATTGAAGTTAAAAGCTTTGGTTTTGAGGTTGTTAAATAATTAGTTGTTATATTTACTAACTCTCCCTCTACGAATAATTATAGTGTTAAACTTGAATATTAATCAATTAACATTAAAATAATTCTATTATGAAAACTAAAGTACTTTTAGGCGTATTGCTAATCTGCACACTTTTTGTAAACGCCCAAGAATTGGCTCTAGCCAGTTTAGATAAGAAATCAGGATACATATCCAAAACAGGAAATTGGGCTATTGAAGCTAAATTTAAGGAAGCTAAAAGTTTTTCGGGCGATTTGGCAGAGGCTATGAACGATAATAAAGAATGGGGTTTTATTAATAGAAAAGGCGAATGGGTTATTCAACCTCAATTTGAAAAAACCAAACCTTTTAATTCTGGATATGCCATAGTGTATAAGGATAAAACGTGGTTTTTTATTAATGATAAAGGTGAAAAAGCGCTTACAAACGTACAAACCGATAAATTGTATGACTTTAGTGAGGGTATGGCTATTGTTAGAAATGGCGATAAAGTCGGGTTTATAAATACAAATGGTGAAACCGTTGTTCCTACAAAGTTCGACAAAGTATTTGAATATGTTAACGGTTATGCTAAAGTGCAGATAGATGATAAGTGGGGCTTAATTGATAAAACAGGAGCTTACTTGGTGAAACCAGAATATGATGGGGTAAGCAATTACTATAACGGACATGTAGTTGCTAATAAAGGTGATGTTTATGGATTAATTATTAATGGCGATTTTAAAACGCTTGATGGCGTGGAAAAAATTTGGGATTTTTCACTTAATGAAGATTTAACCTTTGCTAAAAAAGACGATAAGGTTGGTTTTATTAATGGAGAAGGAGAGTGGGTTATAAAACCAGAATATGATAAAGTTCGGGCCTTTGTAAATGATTTGGCGCCGGTTTATGATGGTAAAAATTGGGGATGTATAAATAAAAGCGGAGAGGTAGTGGTGCCTTTTGAATTTGATGATATGGAAATTTTTAGTACCGACGGCTTAGCGCCTGCTAAACCTAAAAAAGAATGGGGCTTTATCGATAAGTCGGGAAAACTGGTAATCAAAGATCAATATGATATATCAGCTTTTGGAATGAGTATGTTTCAAAAAAATAGCGTGAAAGGCTTTGTTGATGGCTTGGCACGTGTAAAATTGAAGAAAAAATGGGGCTTTATCGATAAAGAGGGCAATGTCTTAAATAATTCTTGGTACGATAATTTAGAGCTTTTCAATTAATCAAGTTAATAAAATTGCTGTCTGAAAGTCCATAAAAAAGGTGTTTGTGGATTTTTAGATAGCTTTTTCTTTTATTGTAAAGGTGTTTTATGTCTTTGTTCATTCCTAAAAACACACAATCTATCCTCTGTATTTAGCGCGAAACCCTAGAGGCCACAATTAAATTCAATACACAAATCCTAAGATAAAAAAATGATGTACTTTTGTCAATCTCATTTTTAAGTTGACGTAGATAAGGAGTTAATTGTAGTAAATAATATGTTATAGAATGGATAGAGCCGTTATTGTTGAAAAAATAAACGACTTTCTTGTTGATGAATTTGAAGTGGATGAAAACGATTTGAGTCCCCATGCTAACCTTAAAGATACTTTAGAGCTTGATAGTTTAGATTTTGTTGATCTGGTAGTAGCTATAGAAACTAATTTCGGAGTAAAACTGAAAGGTGACGATTTTGAAGGGGTGTCCACTTTACAAGACTTCTATAACCTCATTGAAAATAAACTAAGCTAATTATTCTATGTTAAAAGAATGGCGAGGGCAGTCGAGAGGCACCGTTCTTGGGTATAAAATTTTTGTATTTTGTATTAAGAAATTAGGCTTAGGCGTTGCTTATTTTGTCTTGTATTTTGTGTCATCTTATTTTTTCTTTTTTGCTTGGGGAAACACCAAAGCGAATTATAATTACTTCAGGAAGCGACAACAGTTTTCTAGTATAAAAAGTATCATAAGCATCTTTAGGAGTTATTATGTTTTTGGACAAACCATTATAGATAAAATTGCCATTCCTTCGGGGTTACGAGATAAATTTAGTTATCATTTTGACGGCGTAGAGCTTATTAATGAAACCTTAAGAAATAAAAAAGGAGGGATTCTAATTAGTGCTCATGTTGGAAATTTTGAAATAGCCGAATACTTTTTTGGCGAGCTAGAAGAGAAAGCAGCTATTAATATTCTCACTACCGATTCTGAGCATTCCGATATTAAAACCTACCTTGAATCTGTCACGAACAAACCCAATGTAAACCTCATTTATATTCAAGAAGATTTATCTCATATTTTCGAAATAAATGCTGCCCTAGCAAGAAATGAATTGGTCTGTATAACGGGCGATCGTTACGTTAAGGGAGCTAAATATTTATCAGAAATCTTTTTAAATGAAGAAGCAGCCTTTCCGGCAGGGCCTTTTTTAATATCTTCGCGCCTGCGCGTTCCTGTGTTGTTTGTTTATGTGATGAAAGAAACACGAACACATTATCATCTATATACAAGAAAAGCCGAATTTAAACAACGTGATGCCCAGGCTTTATTAAAAGAATATATAGAAAGCTTGAGTTGGATTTTAAACCAGTACCCGTTACAGTGGTTTAACTATTTTTACTTTTGGAACACTCACAAAAAATAGTTACAATTGAGAAATATTTTAGTTATACATTATTCCCAATCTGGGCAACTTACCGAAATCCTACAAAATATTGTAGCTCCCTTGCAAAAGGATGATGCCATAACTGTCGATTTTCACAATATTAAAATGGAGCAGGATTTTCCATTTCCGTGGACTAAAGAAAAATTTATGGGTGTTTTTCCTGAATCTTTCCTTCAAGAACCCGCAAAAATACATCCTGTATCTCAAGATATTTTAAATAAAACCTACGATTTAATTATTTTAGGCTATCAAGTTTGGTACCTAACACCATCTATTCCTGTCAATTCTTTTCTTAAAAGTGCCGATGCCGAAAAACTACTAAAAAACACTCCGGTTATTACGGTTAGTGGTAGTCGAAATATGTGGATTATGGCTCAAGAAAAAGTAAAACACCAACTTAAAAGCTTGCAAGCCAAATTAGTAGGAAATATTGCATTGGTAGATCGACATATTAATCATGTAAGCGTCATAACCATTGTGCAATGGATGTTCTCAGGGAAAAAAGAACGCTTCATGAAAATTTTTCCAAAGCCTGGGGTTTCCCAAACCGATATTGATGAAGCTTCTAAGTTTGGAGAGGTTATTTTGAATCATGTAAAGACCAATGATTATAGCGCATTACAAGAAAATCTTTTGAAAAAAGATGCTGTAAAAATCAAACCGTTCTTAGTCGTTACAGACCAACGAGGTAACGCTATTTTTAGTAAATGGGCTAAGTTTTTAAAATCGAAAGGTGAAATAGATAACCCAAATCGTAAGTTTTGGGTCAAAATATTCACGAAATATTTGTTAATTGCCATCTGGGTTATTGCTCCTATCGTTTTTATCTTATTTTTGCTTACTTATCTACCAAGTTTAGGGAGGATCAAGCGAGAGAAAGTCTATTACGAATCGGTAGAATTAAAATAGAAGACTTTAAAGTATGAAAGACGTTTACATTACTAGAATATCTAAGTTTTTACCAAATCATCCTGTTAGTAATGAGGAGATGGAGTCTAAATTGGGTATACTTAATGGTAAAGCTTCAAAAGGAAGACGTATTGTATTAAGAAATAATAAAATTACAACCAGATATTACGCTATAAATGAAAAAGGTGAGATGACGCATAATAATGCCGAGCTTACCAAAGAAGCCGTAGTCAATTTGTGTGACACCGATTTTAAATTAGAAAATATAGAGTTACTATCTTGTGGTACGACTAGTCCAGATCAGCTTATTCCATCGCATGCCTCTATGGTGCATGGGGCTTTAAAAAATGGAAATTTAGAGGTTAATTCGCCTTCTGGTGCTTGCTGTTCGGGTATGAATGCCTTAAAGTATGGCTTTATGTCTGTGAAATCTGAACAAACGAATAATGCTGTTTGTACAGGGTCAGAAAGATCTTCATCTTGGCTGATGTCTAGCACTTACGAAGAGGAAATTAATCATCTTAAATCTCTAGAAAGTGATCCGATTTTAGCTTTTGAAAAAGATTTTTTACGTTGGATGCTTTCTGATGGGGCTGGTGCTTTCTTGTTAGAAAACGAGCCTAAAGGGAAACAGCCACTTAAAATTGAATGGATGGAAGGCTATTCATACGCCTTTGAAATGGAAACTTGTATGTATGCCGGTGGCGATAAACAAGAAGATGGCCGTCTAAAGTCTTGGACCGATTACCCTTCAGCTGAATGGAGTACAAAATCATTGTTTGCCGTTAAGCAAGACGTTAAACTATTAAGTGAAAACATTCTCGTGAAAGGTGTTGATAGTTTTAAAAAACTACTAAAAAAACATGATTTAAAACCTAGTGAGATCGACTATTACTTACCACATATTTCATCTTATTATTTTAAAGAACGTTTATATCAAGAAATGGTAGATCAAGGCGTGGAAATTCCTTGGGAAAACTGGTTCATGAATTTAAGCAAGGTTGGTAATGTTGGTGCCGGTTCCATTTATTTGATGCTAGAAGAATTAGTGGCTTCTGGAAAACTTAAAAAAGGCAATAAAATATTACTTTCGGTTCCTGAAAGTGCAAGATTTTCATTCGCTTACGCGTATTTAACTGTTTGTTAATATATGGAAAAGCTGCAATTACCACTTCAAAATATAGGACATTTAATTCCTCAAAAATGGCCATTTGTAATGGTGGATACTTTAGTTCAGTTTTCTGCTGAAGCTGTGGTGTCGAGCTTTAAAGTTTTAGAAGAAAATATTTTTTTGAAAAAAGGGCAGTTGTTAGAAACGGGACTTATTGAAAATATGGCTCAAACTGTGGCCCTTCATACAGGGTATGATTATTTTCTAAAAGGCTCAGAAGCACCAACAGGTTATATTGGAGCTGTAAAAAAAGCAGAAGTATATGCTCTACCTAACTTAAACGATACTATTACAACAAAAGTGAATATCCTTCACGAGTTTAATGGGGTTACCATGGTGGCTGTCGAAGTGGTTAATGCCCTTGGTGAAAAGCTGGCTAACGCAGAAATGAAAACCGTAATAGCAACCGATGCGTAATATCCAATCTCTCGATATACAAAATTTTTTACCACATAGGGCACCATTTTTAATGGTGGATAAAGTGATTTCGATAGATGAAGAACATGTGTCTACATCTTTTGCAATAAGGAAAGATGATATTTTTGTTGTTGATGGCGAATTTAGTGAAGTCGGTTTAATTGAAAACGCGGCGCAAACCTGCTCCTCTATTGTAGGTAAAAGTTATTTTGATGAAGATGATGTGGAAGGTAAAGGAGCAAAACTTATTGGTTTTATTAGCGCTATAAAAAGTATCAAAGTTACGGCCTGCCCAAAAGTAGGTGAAACGATTACGTCTAACGCACATTTACAATCTAGATTTGATGCCGATAATTACAGTATTTGCACCCTGTCTTGCACGGTTTTATCCTCAAACAAAGAATTACTATCTTGTGTGTTAAATTTGTTTATTCAAAAACTAGAATAATAGTTTCAAGATGAAAAAACACGACGTCCCTCAAGATAAAAGTAATTTAGAGTCTACAAAGTCCAAAGAGTTGTGCTACGCTGTAAATGAAAAAGGCGAATACACGACCGCACATAGTTCGGGGTGGGAGCCTAAAACAATAGCCTTAGATAATGCGATAGCAGAAGTTAATGCCCGAATTGAAAATGCCAGACAAAACGTTATAAATAATAAAACGAGTCCGTTAGAGTACTTTATGGAAGTTCATAAAATGGATGTCCCTATTCTAGCAAGCTATGTAGGCATGTGGCAGTGGCGTGTAAAACGTCATTTTAAACCTAAAGTTTTTGCTAAGCTTTCCAATAAAATACTTCAAAAATATGCCGATGTTTTTGAAATTACTATCACAGAATTAAAAGAGATTAAGCATGGAGATTAATTTTACACACCACCAATCTGCACATTGCGAAAATGGTGTGGTATCCAACCTGATGAAGCATAATGGCTTTGATATTAGTGAGCCTATGGTGTTTGGTATTGGTTCTGGTTTGTTGTATTGCTATCTTCCTTTTTTAAAAGTAAATCATGCCCCAGCGATAACCTATAGAGCGATGCCCGGAGCGATTTTTAAGCGTTTTGCAAAACGTGTTGGTGTGAAAATTCAGCATGAGAAATTTAAAAATCCTGCCAAAGCTAAAGCACGCTTAGATGAAAATTTAAAAAATAATAATCCTGTTGGCTTGCAAGTAGGGGTGTATAACCTGGTTTATTTCCCAGATGAATATCGCTTTCATTTTAATGCTCATAATTTAGTGGTTTATGGTAAGGAGGGAGAAAATTACCTGATTAGTGACCCTGTGATGGAAACGGTGACTACCTTAACCGATAAAGAACTGGAAAAAGTGCGTTTTGCTAAAGGCGCTTTGGCTCCTAAAGGACACATTTACTATCCGAAAGCATTTCCTGAAAAATTAGATTTAGAAAAAGCGATTGTTAAAGGGATAAAACATACTTGTAAAGACATGTTAGCGCCAGTACCAATTGTTGGTGTAAAGGGAATTAAAATGGTGGCGCGACTTATTAGAAAATGGCCTAAAAAGCATGGTGTTAGAAAGGCAAACCACTATCTTGGTCAAATTGTTAGAATGCAAGAAGAAATTGGCACAGGGGGCGGCGGTTTTCGTTATATTTTTGCAGCTTTTTTGCAAGAATCTAGTAAGATATTAAAAAATGAAAAGCTAGCAGAATTGTCTGAAGAAATGACTGTGATTGGTGATTTATGGCGCGATTTTGCTCTTGATGCTTCAAGAATATATAGAAATAGAAAGGCTAAATTAGATGCCTATAATGATGTGGCTTCACAATTGGAAACGATTGCCGAGAAAGAACGTGCATTTTTTAAGGCTTTAAGAAAAGCAGTATAGTATGATTAATATCGAACAAATTTCTAAAAAATATAAAATGGCCGAATCATATTCGGTTAAGGATTTAGATTTGTTTATTGCTGAAAATGAGATATTCGGACTCCTAGGCCCAAACGGAGCTGGGAAAACGACCTTAATTTCTATGCTGTGTTCGTTAATAAAACCTACCTCAGGATCGTTTACGATTAACGGACTTACCTATAAAAAAAATAAAAATCAACTCAAACAACTTATTGGTATCGTACCACAAGAGTATGCTTTATACCCGACACTTACAGCTTTTGAAAACTTAAAGTATTTTGGAAGTATGTATGGGTTAAAGGGAAAAGAGTTAGATCATCAGATTTATGAAAAATTAGATCAATTGGGACTTTTAGCTTTTGCTAATAAAAAAATTGAAACGTTTTCTGGAGGTATGAAAAGACGTGTTAACCTTATCGCTAGTATTTTACATGATCCAAAGGTTTTGTTTTTAGATGAGCCTACCGTAGGTGTTGATGTGCAATCTAAAAATGTTATTATCGATTTTCTTCAAAGTTTAAATGCTAAAGGAACGACTATTATTTACACATCTCATCACCTAAATGAAGCTGAATTGTTCTGTACCCAAGTGGCCATTATAGATCAAGGAAAACTTATCGTTAAAGGCAAGCCAAAAGCACTTATAGATAAGTTTGATGGCGCTAAAAATTTAGAGGATGTATTTTTAAGTTTAACCGGTAAAGGATTAAGAGATAGTGCATAAACTCTGGGCGTCTACATACAAGGAACTTTTGCTTTTAAGTCGTGATATTGGTGGTGTAGCCATACTATTTGTCATGCCGATGGTGCTTATAATTACCGTAACACTTATTCAGGATAGTACATTTAAAACTATTGCCGATACGAACATTCCCATTCTATTGGTGAATAATGATAATGGTGACGTTTCAAAAACTATTGAAAAAGGTTTGGAAACTGCCAATGCTTTTAAAATGGTTTTAGATAAAACGGAAGAAGAAGCTAAGGAGTTGGTTTATAAAGGCACCTACCAGTTGGCGATTGTTATTCCTGAAAATTTATCAGCCGATTTAGAGCGTAAAGTCAATCAAAATGTAAACAGTATTATTGCAAAGATAGGTTTAGAAGAAGCCACTACCGACACGGTTGCCATTCCGAATAAAGAAGTACGCTTATATTTCGATCCTGCAACACAGCAGTCTTTTAAAGCTTCAGTGAAAAACGGTATCGATAAAATGGTTTCAAAAATCGAAACAGAATCTATTTATAAGGCTTTTCAAAAACAAATCACCGATGATCCTTCAGAAGTTATTTTCGAAACTGAAAACTTCATAACTTTCAAAGAAATTGTAGCAAAAAATGGCGATCAGGAAATATTGCCAAATTCTGTTCAGCACAACGTACCAGCGTGGACGCTTTTTGCTATTTTCTTCATTATAGTACCGCTTTCTATCAATATAGTTAAAGAAAAAAGTCAAGGAACCTTTGTGCGTTTGCGTACAAATCCGGTTTCTTATGCTACTGTTTTAGCAGGAAAAACACTAGTCTATCTAGTCGTATGCATTATCCAATTTGTATTGATGTTGTTAGTTGGTTTATTTGTATTCCCTGAAATAGGATTACCAACATTAGACGTATCTGGTAGATTGCCTTTACTCTTACTTGTAACCGTTTTTACAGGTTTAGCCGCTATTGGTTTAGGTTTACTTTTAGGAACCATCGCTACAACCCAAGAACAATCAGCTCCTTTTGGAGCAACCTTAGTTGTTATCCTTGCGGCACTTGGCGGTGTATGGGTACCAGTTTTTATTATGCCTGAAATTATGCAGGTTTTATCAAATATTTCTCCTATGAATTGGGGATTAAATGCCTATCTTGATATCTTTTTAAGAAATACTAGCGTAGTTGAGATTTTGCCAGAGATAAGTCTGTTATTTTTGTTTTTTATCACAACCACATTAATTGCCATAGTTTATAATGAAAAGAAAAATGCCGTCTAAAAATAAAGAAATTGTACATACTAATCAGGTGAGGGTTCGTTTTGTTGAAACCGATCCGCTAGGCATTGTATGGCATGGAAATTACATTCAATATTTTGAAGATGGCAGAGAATCATTCGGTAGAAAACATGGTATTTCATATTTAGATCAGAAACAACATGGTTTTGCTACGCCTATTGTAAAATCGAGTACCGAGCATAAAAGACCATTGAAATATGGCGATATAGCCACTATTAAAACCATTTATGTGGATAGTCCCGCAGCGAAAATGATTTTTAGATATGAAATTTACAATCAAGAAGAACTCTTAGTTTGTACTGGCGAAACCACTCAGGTATTTGTTGATGATATTGGAAATGGCGAATTATCGCTTAACGTTCCAGAGTTTTTTATGAATTGGAAAAAACAAGTTGGACTAATATAACCCGATAATTATTTTACGATTGAGTAGTGTTTACCTATCATATAACCATATACTAGCTCCCTTAGGGTTTTCAACCGATGAGGTGGTTAAAAATATAACTTCTGGTAAAACAGGATTAAAAGTTATTGATGACGAACAAGTTTTTCAAGAAACATTCTGTGGTGCTTTAATTGACAAGGATCAACTAATATCGAGGTTTAATAAATTAAATTCGAGTAAAGCTTACACCCGATTGGAGCAGATGATGATTTCCTCTTTAACAGAAGTGATTGAAGCTGCAGGTATTCCATTGGATGACCGTGTCGGACTCATAATTTCGACCACAAAGGGGAATGTAGATGTTTTAGAGGCCGATCAAGATTTTGATAAATGCCGAGCCTATTTAAGTGCTTTAGGCCATGAAATTCGAACGTACTTCAATTTTGAAAACGAAGCCATTGTAGTTTCAAACGCCTGTGTTTCTGGGATTCTATCGGTAGCTATTGCTAAGCGTTATATCAATCACGGCATTTACGATCACGTTTTTATTGTAAGTGGCGATATTGTTAGTGCATTTACATTGTCTGGTTTTCATTCCTTTCAAGCTTTAAGTAAAACGCCTTGTAAGCCATATGACGCTAACAGGGTAGGTATAAACATAGGTGAAGTAGCTGCTTCAGCCTTGGTAACACGAAGTTCAAACCATCTTTCTGAAGATGCTGTTGAGGTTTTAGGTGAAGGATCGTGTAATGATGCCAATCATATTTCAGGACCATCTCGAACAGGAGAAGGTTTGTATAGAAGTATGCAATCGGCCTTCAAAGAAGCACAATTAAATGCCAACGCTATCGATTATATTTCTGCACATGGAACCGCAACGACTTTTAACGACGAAATGGAAGCTATAGCATTTAATCGGATGGGTTTAGGTGAAGTGCCTCTTAATAGTTTAAAAGGTTATTTCGGACATACGCTTGGAGCTTCAGGGCTAGTAGAAACGATTGTTGGAATGCAGTCTTTAAAAAATCAAACCTTATATAAGTCTTTAGGCTTTGAATCCTTAGGGGTCTCAAAACCTTTAAATGTTATAGATAAAACAATTGAAAAGCCGTTACAGATATTTTTAAAAACAGCCTCTGGTTTTGGAGGGTGTAATACGGCTGTAATTTTTAAAAAAGTAAAATAAAATATGTCAAATCAAAGTATTAAAGCCATAGATGCTATTCAGGAAGCTCAAAAAATTGCTTTTGCACCTTTTGTATTTCAAGCCGTAGTGGCATTAAGAAAACTAGGTGTGTTTCAAGTTATCTTCGATCATAGAAGAAAAGGTGGAATCACGTTGGAAGCGCTTTCAGAAAAGCTGGGAATTAGTACTTACGGCATAGGCGTTTTACTAGAAATAGCAGAGTCATCTAGTATTGTAACCCGTAATGAAACTGATCATTACGAGATTACAACTACGGGATATTTTTTAGCATTTAACGAGACGGTTAATGTAAATATTAACTTTACAAATGAAGTGTGCTACAAAGGCTTGTTTCATCTAGACGAAGCCATTAAAACAGGGAAGCCAGAAGGGCTAAAGGAGCTTGGTGACTGGAAAACGATTTACGAAGGCTTGTCGCAATTATCACCTTTACAACAGAAATCTTGGTTTGATTTTGATCATCATTATTCCGATGATATTTTTAGCGAAGCGATAGACGTTTTATTTCAAAAAGAAAGAAAACACATTTTTGATATTGGGGCCAATACAGGTAAGTTCACTATGAAATGTTGCCAAAATAATGCATCTGTAAACATCACCATGATTGATCTTCCTGGACAGTTAAACAAAGCTTTGAAGAATGTTAAAGATGCAGGGTTTGAAAACCGAGTTAAGGGACATGAAATAGATTGGTTGTCCGATAACCCACAAATTCCAACAGGTGCCGATACCATATGGATGAGTCAGTTTTTAGATTGTTTTTCTAAAGAAGAAATTTATAAAGTTCTAAAAACTTGTGTGGATTCTATGGATGAGGGAGCAGAACTTATCATTGTTGAAACATTTACCGATAGGCAAAAATTCGATAACGCAAAGTTTGTTCTGGAAGCAACTTCCATCTATTTTACGGCTTTAGCTAATGGTAATTCAAAAATGTATAAAGCTACCGAGTTTATGGATATTGCTAGTGCAGCAGGGTTGAGTCTTCAAGAGGATTTGGCCATTGGAGAATACCATACCATGTTTACTTTTAATAAAAAATAAACATGTCGCAGTCGTATAAAATAAAATCATATTGTCATATTAAAGCACATGAAGTGTCTTTAAATGGGAAGGTGATTTATGCGAACGATTCAAATACATTTTCAGAATTTATAAAAGCCGCTTATAAATCTGAAAAAACAAAATATCCGAAGTTTTTTAAAATGGACAACCTCAGTAAATTGGCTTTTTTGGCTGCGGATGTTTTATTGAAAAATGAAAATTTCGATCCTGAAGTAGAACAAAATATAGCCTTAGTGTTCTCTAACAAATCGTCTAGTTTAGACACCGATAGAAAACACCAAGAAACCATTCAAGATCCATCAAATTATTACCCCAGTCCAGCGGTTTTTGTTTATACTTTACCCAATATTTGTATTGGAGAAGTAAGCATAAAATATAAGTTGAATTCCGAAAATAGTTTCTTTATCTTTGACAGCTTTAATGCCCGTCATTTAAAGATTTATTCAGATATTTTATTGTCTAATAAGAAAGCTGATGAGGTGCTTTGTGGATGGGTAGATTTTGAAGATGACTCCCATTATGAAGCCTTTTTATATTTGGTTTCTCCTGAAGGGAATACGGATCATAACGAACACGAAATTAATAAATTATACAATATTTAATATGGATGCTTTAAAGCAAGAATTGAAAGAGTTTATCATAGAACAATTAAATTTAGAGGATGTTAATGTTGAAGATATAGCGAATGACGATCCTCTTTTTGGAGATGGTTTAGGCTTAGATTCTATCGATGCTCTAGAACTTATTGTGATGTTAGATAAAAATTACGGTATTAAATTAACCGACCCAAAACAGGGAAGAGCTATTTTCGAATCTATCGATACTATGGCGGCTTACATCACCGAGCACAGAGCAAACTAAAAACTCATATTTTTTTATCGAAGAGGTTTATGAGTAAAGGCGTTGCTATAACGGGAATGGGTATCATATCAGCCATTGGAAACAATGTGGCAGAAAATTTTCAGTCCTTAATAGAGGGTAAAAAAGGAATTTCTAGAATTTCTAAAATCCAAACCAATCATGTAAACGATATTATGGTTGGTGAAATCGCCTATACAAATGAAGACCTTGTTGAAATGTTAGGGTTAAATTCCGATAACAGTTTTACAAGAACTGCTTTATTAGGAGCTGTAGCTGCAAAAGAAGCGGTTGCTAACGCGGGAATAGATGATATTAACGCCTATAATACGGGTCTAATATCTTCAACCAGTGTTGGTGGTATGGATATGACCGAGAAGTATTATTACGAATCCTTCGATAATAAAAGTGTTCAGAAATATATTGAAAGTCATCATGCAGGTGATTCTTCACAAAAAATAGCAGAACAATTAGGCATAGATAAAAGTCTAGTAACGACTATTAGTACAGCGTGTTCTTCAGCAGCAAATGCTATCATGTTAGGGGCGCGATTAATCAAATCGGGCGAACTAGATCGTGTTGTTGTAGGTGGGGCAGATTGCTTGTCGAAGTTTACCATTAATGGTTTTAAAACACTCATGATTTTATCAGATACCTATAACACACCATTCGATGACAATAGAAAAGGGCTAAACCTAGGTGAAGCTGCGGCTTATTTGGTTTTAGAATCTGATGAGCTTGTAACAAAAGACAATAAAAAGGTTCTTGCTTACGTAAAGGGTTATGGTAATGCTAATGATGCTTTTCATCAAACGGCTTCCTCCGATCATGGTGATGGCGCGACTTTAGCAATGGAAAAAGCCTTAAAGGTTGCCGATTTTAACCCTGATAATATAGATTACATCAATGCCCATGGTACGGCTACTGGAAATAATGATTTGTCTGAAGGCAGAGCTATTATTAGAGTTTTTGAAGACAACGTACCTTGCTTTAGTTCAACGAAAGCTTATACTGGGCATACGCTTGCAGCAGCAGGTGCTATAGAAGCAGTTTACTCTATTTTAGCTTTACAAAACAATGTGATTTATCCTAATTTGAATTTTAAAACGCAAATGAAGGAATTTGAAATTACCCCGCAATTAGAGCTGAAGCATAAGCCTTTAAATGCCGTGATGTCTAATTCTTTTGGTTTTGGTGGAAATTGTTCTACGGTCATTTTTTCTAAAACGCCATAAAAATAATACAATTTGAAACAGGTTTATATAAATAGCGTGGCATCCATTTCGGCTCAAAAAACTTTTGATAATGCCGAGTTTTTAAATGATTTTATCGATCATGAAGCTGTTGTATTTCCTGTTGTAAATCCCGATTATAAAGCATTTATTCCGCCTGCTGCCGCTAGACGTATGGCTAAAGGGGTAAAAATGAGTGTTGTAGCATCAAAAATAGCACTTCAAGAATCGGGCTTAGATCAAGTTGATGCGATTATTACCGGAACAGGGATGGGCTGTCTTCGTGATTCTGAAAAATTTCTAAGTGCTCTTATTGATAACGACGAGCAATACCTTACTCCAACAGCCTTCATTCAATCAACACATAACACCGTTGGCGGTCAGGTGGCTTTAGAATTACAGTGCAAAGGTTATAATTTTACCTATGTGCACGCTAGTAATTCTTTTGAATCTGCCTTGTTAGATGCTAAATTATTACTGTCCAATGAAGAAGAAAATAATATTTTAGTTGGCGGAGTCGATGAAATAGGGGAGCATACATTCAAGCTTCAAGAATTAGTTGGTCATGTTAAAAAAGAACCTGTGAAAGCTTCAGAGTTGTTAGAAAGTAATACTTCTGGAGCTGTATATGGTGAAGGGGCCAATTTTTTTGTGCTTTCAAATGAAAAACAAAACAACTCCTATGCTGAATTAGTAGGAGTAAAAATGTTTAATACTTTACCTAAGACCGAACTTTCAGAAGCTCTTGAAACCTTTTTAGCTTCACATAATCTAAAAATTAGTGATATCGATTTGGTTATTTTAGGAGCTAACGGTGATGCTGATTATGACGACTACTATGATATTTTAAGTCAGGGAGTTTTTAAAGAAACTCAGCAGGCTTATTACAAGCATATTTCAGGAGAGTTTAATACGGCTTCTTCATTCGGGTTTTGGTTGGCTGCTAAAACAATTCAATCTCAAACCTTACCAGCCTTGGTAAAACGTAATGATTTAAAATCAACAGGGTTTAAAATCGTTTTACTGTATAATCAATACCGTCATGAAAATCATAGTTTTACATTGCTTAAACAATGCTAAATTTTAAATCAGTAAATATAATAGCAGGCCTTACTAGCATGGGTTTGTTCATTCTATTTTTTATTGATGTGATTTCCCCACTTTATTTTGGTTTTAGTTTATTTATTTGGTTTTTAATCACGGGTTTTGGTTCGGCTTTTATTGGGTGGAATTATTTTTTTAAATCCCTAAATGCGAATTATAACACTAAAAAAAAACAAATAGCCATCACATTTGATGATGGTCCTAACGCCACGTTTACGCCTAAAGTATTACAACTTTTGAAGCAATATGATGCCAAAGCAACTTTTTTCTGCATTGGAAAACATATAGAAGCCCATCCAGAAGTGTTTAAAACCCTTTTGAATGAAGGCCATGTTGTTGGTAATCACACTTATTCTCATAGTCATTATTTTGGCTTTTTTGGAACCCAAAGAGTTATTAAAGAGCTTGAAAGTACTAATAGAATCATCGAAAAAATTTCAGGATTAAAAGTAAAGTTATATCGTCCAGCTTTTGGCGTAACTAATCCAAATATTAAAAAAGCTATCAGCCAAATGGGCTTACATTCGGTTGGGTGGAGTAAGCGTTCTTTGGATACTACAGGCCGTGATGAAAAAGCGGTTTTAAAACGCATTATAAATGATTTAAAACCAGGAGATGTTATTTTGCTACACGATACCAGTGAAAAAACAATACGGGTTTTGGAACAGTTATTGTTATTTTTGCAGCAACAGAAACTTTCAGCGGTAACCATCGATACCTTATTTGACATTAAAGCTTATGCGTAAAATTATAATTCTTATGTTTTTTGTTGTGTTATCGGCACAAGCACAGACTAAAATGACGGTAGCTGAAGCTTCTGACTTAAAAATGAAAGTAAAAACGCTTGCCAATAATGTTCAAACAATTTCTAGTGATTTTGTACAATTAAAGCACCTGGATTTTTTAGATAATGATATTAAATCATCAGGCCATTTGACTTTTAAAGCGCCCGATTGGGTAAAGTGGGCTTATACAACACCTTTTGAGTATGCTATTATTTTTAAAGAAAGCAAAATTTTTATTAATGATGAAGGACGTAAAAGTGATATTGATATTGGTCGTAATAAATTGTTTAAACAATTAAATAATCTGATTATTAGTAGTGTAAAAGGAGATATGTTCGATGAGGATAAGTTTCACATGGAATACTTTAAAATGGAAGAAGGCAGCTTAGTGTATTTTAGTCCGAAAGATGAAAAACTAGCACAATTCATAAAGTCTTTTCACATCACGTTTAATGAACATGCCGATGTTACTGAAGTTAAAATGATAGAGCACTCTAATGATTACACGAAAATTATATTTTCTAATAAAACTTTAAACCAGCCCATTGATGAAGCGGTTTTTAATCATTAGTCTGATATGTATTTTATCGGCCTGTGCTTCGTACTCAAAAAAGCAAGGCTTTACGGTTATTAATTCTGAAGACTCGATTATTAATCCTTTTTTTTCCAACCTAGATAAAGATTATGTTTATAAAGCCCAGATAGAGGTTTATGATAAAGTTTTTGGCGGACTTTTTATTGTAAAAAAAACGGGTTCGGGAAGTCATAGAATCGTATTCACTACCGAAATGGGAAACAAGATTTTTGATTTTTCCTTTGAAAAAGAGGTGTTTAAAGTGAATTATATTTTAAATGATCTCGACAAAAAAATACTTATTAATTTCTTAAAAAAGGATTTTAAAGTTTTAGTTACCGAAGATATTAGGAGTATGAAAGCTTATCATTCAGCTGAAGATAAAGTACATCAAACCATTATTGATAACCAAGACTATTATTATTTTATAGGTGAAAATCTTCATAAAATTGTAAAAGTAAATCACGGTAAGGAAAAAATAGTATTTGAATTTTCTAAAATTGAAGATCATGTTTCAAAACACATCCTTATTGAACATTTGAATATTGAATTTAAAATGACCCTCAAATCCATCAATTAACACCTTTTTATTTGCTATGAAAAAATGCATTCTTTTATTATGCTTTATTACCACAGTTAGTATTTGTGAAGCACAACGACAAAAAACCTTCGGTTTTAGAGGCGGCACCCAATTTACCCAGGTTTCGAATGCTAATTTAGATACAAAAACTGGCTTCTATTTGGGGCTTTTTGGAAATTTTAAATTATCAGAATTTTATGCTTTACAACCTGAATTAGGTTATGCTCTTCATGGAGGAGAATCAGACCTTATGTCGGAAGCGAACATCGATTTACATTATATTTCTTTAGCTGTAGCCAATAAGTTTTTTGTGAAAAATTCAGCTTTTCATTTTATAGTAGCACCGGGCTTGTATTTTGATACGGATGATACTTTAGTTGGATTAGCCAATAGAACAGAAGGAAATAACGTGTCGTTTATAGATGTTACGCTTGGATTAGGTGTGGGTTATGTTTTAAACAATGGACTCGGATTTGAAGCACGATATATACAGGGGGCAGTTGATGTTTTTTCAGGAACTTTTAATAGTTTTGAATCGGAGCAATTAGATTATGAAACGCAATTGAATTCTGGTATTCAATTGGGACTTTTTTATCATTTCAATTTTTAATAGATGCAATTAAAAGATTTTTATACGGTCAATGACTTGTCGGTAGACGGACAAATAGCTACGGCGCAAATTACTATAAATAGTAAACACGATATTTTTAAAGGACATTTTCCTGGGAACCCTGTAACTCCTGGTGTTTGCATGATGCAAATTATAAAGGAATTAACAGAAAAGGTCGTAGAAAAGGATTTGTTTATGACGACTTCAAGCAATATAAAATTCATGGCTATAATTAACCCTGAGAAAACCCCCGATTTAGTCTTAGAATTGGATATTTCTAAAACAGAAGGAGGGTATAAGGTTAAAAATACGACACGCTTCGATGAAACTATTGCTTTAAAATTATCAAGTAACTATAAAGTCATTTAATATTATGAAATTTCTATTAGCATTATTTTTTGGCGTATTCATTAGTGTGCAGACTATTGATTTACAAAAAACACGAGAGGCTTATAAGCTAGCTGCTCAGGATGCTAATAAAGTAAATGCCTTTTTTAACGATTTACAGGCTGTTACTAAAAAAAATAGAAATGAATTGGTAGCTTACAAAGGGGCTTCAATAGCGCTTATGGCTAAAAGTGCTAAAACCATAAAAGAGAAAAAAGATGGCTTCATGGAAGGCGTCAACCTTGTGGAATATGCTGTTGAAAAGGATACGAGTAATATTGAAGTGCGCTTTATCCGTTTAAGCATTCAACAGAATGTTCCTAAAATTTTAAAATATAATCAGGAAATAGAAAGTGATAAGGCTTTTTTAATTAGGCACTACAATGAGATTAAAAGTTCTCATTTAAAAATGCATATTGGTGACTATATCTCGAATTCTAAAAAATTTAGTGACGCCGATAAAGCTGCACTCGGAATATAAACTAAACTCCTTATATAGACTAAGGGTTTAGAAATTCAGTAATGGTTTTATTTACGATTTCGGACTGATCAATACTTAAAAAATGGCCGGCGTCCTTGATGACCCTCGTCGTACTATTTTCCAAGTTATCTTTAGCCTTTTCAAGGGCTTCCTCAGAATTAATAACATCCTGATCGCCTATTAAAACAAGCACTGGGTTACTAATTGATTTTAACTCATCTTCCGAAAAAGGTTGCATTTGAAGTAAACTCGTATTTGATTTCGCATATTTATTGGCTAGATAAAACTGATTTTTATAAACCGAATTGATTTTATTAGGGTATTTTGAGAATACGTCTAAAGTCTTTTTAAATTGATTTTTACTTGGGAATAGCTTTAAAAATAGTGCTTTTGATGTCTTTGCAGGCGCGTCTACATATTCAAAAGTTTGGGCAGGGCTTAATAATGCTATTTTATCGATACTATTATTCTCCTGTGTAGCTAATAAAGTAGCCATCCATCCACCTCGTGAGGCCGCAACAATATCAAAGTTTTTTAATTGGTAATGACTGAAAATACTTTGGTACCAATCCACAATTTCTTCTTTAGATAATGCTTCGGTAGTTAAAGTTGATTTCCCTGGCTCCATTAAAAAGTCTATAGCATAAATACGGTGTGTTTTGGATAAAGCTTTAATATTGGGGTACCACATGGTTGAGCTGGCATCCATACCGTGTAATAAAACTAACGCTTTGTTATTTTCTTTTCCAGAGATAATAACATGGGCCTTACCGTATTTTGTTTGAATGTCTTCTTCAGAATAGGGTATGTCCCAAAGTTGCAGAGCCTGATTATAAGCCTGTATATAATTGTTTTTTTGCTTTAGTGTTTGAAACACATAATTATCATAAGGAGCCTTTTTTGGTGTTCCACATCCAATAATTACTAATAAAAAGAAAATTTGTATTAAGTGTTTTGACATATAAGTTCTGCTATGAAATGGGGTATAAATTGTCTTGAGACTTTACTTTTAGAAAGATAATACTTTGTTTTGAGATATTTTTTAAAAGAAAGCCCCGAAATAGTTTAAGTAAACAATTCGGGGCTTTTTATTATTTGTAATATTATGCTATACTATGAATTAGCAATGGCCTTCAAATCTTTGATGGTTTCGATTTGTGTGCTGCTTTTAAAAACATAGCTTCCTGCAACTAAAACGTCAGCGCCAGCATCTGTTAGTGCTTGTGCGTTTTTGTTGGTAACACCGCCATCAATTTCTATTAAGGTGTTAGCACCTCTCGTAACGATTAATTCTTTCAGCTGTCTTACTTTTTTATAAGTGTTCTCGATAAAACTTTGTCCACCAAAACCAGGATTCACACTCATGATACAAACCAAATCAATATCTTGAATAACATCTTCTAAAACATTAACGTTTGTATGTGGGTTAAGTGCAACTCCAGCTTTCATGCCTTCTGCTTTAATAGCTTGTAGGGTTCTGTGTAAGTGCGTGCAAGCTTCGTAGTGTACGGTTAAAATATCACTACCCAATTCAGCAAAGGTTTTAATGTAGCGATCAGGATCAACAATCATTAAATGTACATCAATTGTTTTTTTTGCATGTTTAGAAATAGCTTGTAAAACAGGCATACCAAAGGAGATGTTTGGTACAAAAACTCCGTCCATAATGTCAATATGAAACCAATCGGCATCACTTTCATTAACCATTTCTATATCACGTTGAAGATTGGCAAAATCTGCCGCTAAAACCGAAGGAGCTATTAATTTAGAACTCATTAAACTGTTTATTTAAATTTCGACAAAAATAATGGTTTTGAATTAGGTAAGAGATTAGTTTTCAATAAAATTTTCTACCATTCCTATTACTTCGTTGGCAAGTTTATTGTGTCCTAGTTTTAACCATTCTAAATACTCATTGAGGTTTTTAAGTTCTGTTTTGTCATCAATCACTGTAAAACCGAAATTATAATCTTCAAAAATGCGTCCTTCAATATTGGTGTTAATGACTTTAAAAATATTGCTATGGCGTGAATCTTTCTTTATGCGATCGAAAGTTTGATCGACTAATTCTTGAGAGCCTTCCAGAACCTGTAAAAAATTATGGTTTTTATACACCAATACACCTGTAATATGATTTTTAGAATTATTAGCCTTAGCTGCTGAATATAATTCATTTAGGTTGTTGATAGTGACATCTCTACTTGAATCACTAATGTAGCATATGGTTTTAAGCATTGTGTTTCTTTAGGGGGCATTTAATTAGTTATAAATATATAAGATTATAGACTAAAAATATGTCAGTAGTTATAATTTTATTTTATCAATATATTATAAATGAATAAACCCTCGGTAATCAGCCGAGGGTTCTTTCATCAATCAAAAAACGAACAGTTATGAGTAACTGTTTGTTATGGTAATTTAGTCGTATTAATTAAGAAATACTAACCTAAATACGTCTTTAAAATTTTACTTCTAGACGTGTGTTTTAATCGTCTAATGGCTTTTTCTTTAATCTGTCTAACACGTTCACGTGTTAGATCAAAAGTTTCACCAATTTCTTCTAGGGTCATTGGGTGTTGATTTCCTAAGCCGAAGTATAAACGAATAACGTCTGCTTCACGAGGAGTTAAGGTTTCTAAAGCACGTTCAATTTCAGTGCGTAAAGACTCATGTAACAACTCTTTATCAGGATTTGGAGATTCTCCACTATTTAATACATCATATAAGTTTGAATCTTCTCCTTCAACTAAAGGCGCATCCATACTTACGTGACGGCCAGAGTTTTTCATCGACTCCTTAACATCATTAATAGTCATATCCAATTCTTTTGCAATTTCTTCAGCAGAAGGCGGACGTTCATGACTTTGCTCTAAGAAGGCAAATGTTTTGTTGATTTTATTAATAGATCCAATTTTATTTAAAGGTAAACGTACAATACGTGATTGTTCAGCTAAAGCTTGAAGAATCGATTGACGAATCCACCATACAGCATAAGAAATAAATTTAAAACCACGAGTTTCATCAAAACGTTGTGCCGCTTTAATTAAACCTAAGTTCCCTTCATTAATTAAATCTGGTAAAGTTAAACCTTGATTTTGGTATTGTTTCGCAACCGATACAACAAAACGTAAATTAGCCTTTGTCAATTTTTCTAAAGCAATTTGATCTCCAGCTTTAATACGTTGTGCTAATTCTACTTCTTCATCGGCAGTAATTAAATCTACTTTACCAATTTCTTGCAAATATTTATCTAACGAAGCCGTTTCTCTATTAGTAACCTGCTTCGTAATTTTTAGCTGTCTCATTTAATATTCTCCTGTAATTTAATTTGTGAATAATAGGGCATTCAATAGTTATACGTAGGTATAAAAGATAATGTTACAAAAAAGTTTATCTTTTTTTCTGAAATTAATATTTGAGTGCTCTAATTCCTTATTTAAATTACTGAAAACATCTTATTTTTTCACAGCCAGCTCACGCGTTAACCAGCCACTTTTACTAGCTGTTGCAATGGCATAAGGTGTAATCCAAAACAAAGCAAAAGTATATAAAACACTGTAAGTGTAAGCCCAAAACGATTCTGAAACTTTATAACGATTGGCGTAAAACAACATTGAGAAGGTTGAAATAATTAAGGTGCTTACCAAAGTTGAACTAATGAAAAGTAAAGGGTGTGCAATTACAAAGAATAGCATAAAGATTAAGAACGGATACGTCATAATAATTTCTGACGACTGACTAAGGAATAATAATCGAGTTCCAACTTTAGACTCTTTTTTGAAATTTGTGAATACGTATTTAGACATCTCTATGTTTTCACGAACATTGCTTCGTCCCCATCTAATGAACATCTTGTAAAGACCTTTGTATTTCTCTGGAACGTTAGTATAGGCATAAGCATTTCTTTGAAACAATACGTGTTTACCTTGTTTTAATATCATATTGGTCATAGCACGATCCTCACCAATGTCAGAAGGCTTGCCCATAAAAGTTTGATTAATCCATTCTGGTAAGCAAGCAAATACAGCTGAACTTCTATAAGCAGCAAGTGCTCCAGGTGTACAAAGTACAGAATTTAGCGTGCTTTCTGCCGATCTTACAAATTCGAAACTTAAAACAAAACTAACATCAAGCATTTTTGGTAATAAGGCTTTTTTGTTATTTAGAACTCGAATATTTCCAGCAACAGCGCCACATTTTTCATTATGAACAAAAGGACTAACTAAAAGTCTAATGGTGTCCTTGTTTACTATAGAGTCGCTGTCTACAGTAACAAACACTTCGCCTGTTCCAAGGTTAAACCCACGGTATAAGGCATGGCGCTTTCCTTGGTTTTTAGGTTGTTGAAAAATTTCTAAACGATCACCTAACGTGTTTTTAGCTTTAAGCATCCATTCCCAAGTATCATCTTTACTACCGTCATCAATAGCTAATAACTGTAGTTTGTTTTCAGGGAAATCGCTCTCAGCTAAACTGATTAAGGTGTCCCATACTTGTTTGCCTTCATTGTAGGCAGGTACAATTACTGTACAGGTTGGAAGTTCTTCATCTGAAACCGATTCAATAGGTTTATAGCAGAAATATTTATATAAGGTGTATATGAAAAAACTAACTTTAAAAACAAGTAATCCCGTACATATAGCTAAGAAAACCATTCCTAAAGTTGAAGATGTTTGTTTTATGTTGAATTCATAAAAATCACTTTGTAATAAATAAAAGAGGTAAACAGCATTTGCCATTAACAAAAAAGTGCTTATTAGCACAAGAAAGCCCCAAGTTCGTCCTGTTTTATTAGTGATTAAATTTTTTATTCCAGTCGTTAAATTATTTAATTGGTTCCCTTTTTCGTTACCGTTAGTTTGTTTTGTTTCCATATTTAATTCCTGTGTTGTTATTTCCTTTTGTTTCTTATACGCGGGGAATAGAGATCTAGATCCTTTTAATTTTAATTTTAACTATTTATTAGGAATTAAAACATAGAACAATTATTTATGAATGAATTTTATATGGTTGACTCTTTGTATATAAGATTTTTAGATGATTGGATTTAAGCTGATTAATTCTAAGGAAGCAATTATGTCAACTTTATAGTAGTTTTTTATATTAAACAAGGTTGTTTAATGAAAGGAGTTGTTTTTTTTGGGAAGTAAAGCTTTTAAAAGCATTAATAAATTTTAAATTTGAAATAAATTTCTCCCTTTTAAAAACCAACTAAATGTTAGTAAATGAGTAATGCCAATATAACACCACCAGTATGGAAACACCATTTAAATACAGAGTACATTTTTATTGATTTTTCAGGATTAACAACCGATCGAGAAATTTTAAATCAAATTGAAACAGCCGTTGCGATGGGGTTGGAACGCCCAGATAAGTCGGTTAGAGCTTTGGTACATATTAAGGGGACTAGAACAAACCCTGGAACAACGAGAAAGATGGCCATTCTGGGTAAAATGGTACAACCCAAAATTAAAAAATCGGTATTGGTAGGTTCTAGTGGTTTTTTGTCACTTCTTGTAAAGATTTATACCTCACAAACTGGTAGTAAAATTAAGTTTTTTACAGATATGGATGTGGCTTTAGAATACTTAACTAGTGATTAAGGTGATAAAGGAGAACGAAAGTGAACATACTAAATTTAGCGTTGTTATTATTACTAGAAATAGTTTTGATAAGGAAAAAACGTATTTAGATGGCTTTAATTTTAAGTTGATTACTATTGCTTCCGTTGAAGATCTTAAACCTTATACTCCAAATATCATAATCATTGATTACGATAGTGTTTCTGATCTAGATGAAGTAACTTCAGAAATAAATGAAATGCCTGAAGCGCTTAGTATCTCCGTTATACTTTTGACATCAAATCGTGTAGATACAGTATTAAATATTGTTCTGAAATATAAATTTTTTAGTGTTCTTAATTCGTTAACTAATGCTACTGCGATAGTGTCCTTAAATTCAGCGAATAATCAATTTGTTAAATCTTATGAAGATAGGTTAAAAAACAATGAACTGAATAGGCTTTTAAGTACCAATTATCTCACTTTGGATACTAAAAATCAATTTTTAGAACAGACTAATAAGCGTTTAGAGAAGTTAATTTCGGATGATATAAAAACCACGACACTCCAGCTCCAAAAGTTAAGTGATTCTATTGAAAGGCATCTTAAAGATGAATATCAATATCAATTGTTTAAAGTGCATTTTGAAGAGGTTCATCCTTTGTTTTATAAACGACTATTGGAAATTGATAACTCATTTTCGGATAGTAACTTAAAATTAGCATCTTTTATTAAGATGGGGTTTAGTAATTCTGAAATTTCTTTCTTTTTAAATGTATCGCTTGCAGCTGTAAAAAAAGGGATTCAAAGAATGAAGCAAAAATTAAAAATTCCTCCTCAAGGTTCCTTAAGAGAATTTATATTTAAAATTTAGGCATTTTATGACTTTTAGTCGAAGTTAAATACTAGTGCCTATTATTATTATTATTATTATTATACATAGTGAAAACGATCTTGCTATTTAGCTATTTAAAAATTTATTAATCAGGAAGGAGGATATATTTTTATAATAGTCTATACCACAAAGTTGGCCGAAAAATACCACAAAAGCTATAATGTCTCCTATTTGTCTCCCTTTGTCTAGGTGTTATACGTTGTTTTTTGAGTTTAATTTGTAGGAAATAAATTAAAAAGGTTTAAAAATTAAAATGATTGTTTAATTAACCGATTTAACCTAGGTTACTAGATCATTTAAGTTTTTAAATATGTTTATAATTTATCCAATTACTCTCAATACTCGTTATTATGACAACCAAATTATTCAAAAATGTATTCCATAAGTCTTTGCCTTTATTTTTTGGAGGTTTCTTGGCTATCGGTTATTTACTGTTAATCTTATTACTAATCTTTAGATATTGTATCTAAGTACATAAGAGTAATCGTACGCTTCCTTAGGAATTTAAAAGCTATTTTCAATTAAAAACACCTCTCAAAAAGAAACCCCATAAAGCTAACTTTATGGGGTTTAATCTATATAGGAATCAAATATTATCTGTCTCCTTTAGGTTTTCTATCGTCACGACGATTATCACGTCCGCGATTATCATTACCTCTGTTATCACGTCCACCTGAACGTTTATCGTCTCTTGGTGGTCTTGCAACATAACCTTCAGGTTTTGGCAAAATTGCTTTGCGAGATACTTTCTCTTTACGAGTTCTTGGATCTACACCAAAGTATTTCACATCAAAAACATCACCCATATTAACCACATCAGTTACGTTTTCGGTACGTTCCCAAGCTAATTCACTTACATGTAATAAAACCTCATTTCCTGGAGCTTCAGTATATTCTACAACAGCACCAAAATCAAGCATTTTAATGACTTTAACTTGGTAAACCTTTCCTACTTCAGGCTTAAACATTAAAGCATCGATTTTAGCATTAACGGCATCAATACCTTTACTGCCTACGCCAAGTACTTCAACAACACCTTCTTCGGTAACAGGATCTTCATTAATTACGATAGTTGTGTCTGTTTCTTTTTGTAATTCTTGAATCACTTTTCCACCAGGACCGATTAAAGCACCGATAAATTCATTAGGAATACGACGTGTAATCATCGTTGGAGCGTGATCTTTAACTCCTGAATTAGGTGTTGCAATAGTCTCCGTAATTTTTCCTAAAATATGTAAACGACCATCTCTGGCTTGTTTTAAAGCATTTACAAGAATTTCATAAGAAAGTCCTTTTACTTTAATATCCATTTGACAAGCCGTAATACCATCGGCAGTACCTGTAACTTTAAAGTCCATGTCTCCTAAATGATCTTCATCACCTAAAATATCAGATAAAACAGCATATTTTCCAGAATCTGCATCAGAAATTAATCCCATAGCGATACCAGAAACAGGTTTCTTTAATTGTACACCTGCATCCATCATAGCCATAGTACCAGCACAAACTGTTGCCATAGAAGAAGAACCATTAGATTCTAAGATTTCAGAAACTACTCTTACTGTGTAAGGACAATCTTCTGGAACCATTCCTTTTAAGGCACGTTGAGCTAAGTTACCGTGTCCTACCTCACGACGAGATGTTCCACGAATTGGTCTTGCTTCACCTGTAGAAAAAGGAGGGAAGTTATAGTGTAAATAGAAACGCTCTTCACCTTCAAAAGATGGCATATCAATTTGATTAGCTTCTCTAGAAGTTCCTAAAGTAACGGTTGCTAAAGCTTGAGTTTCCCCACGTGTAAAAATAGAAGAACCATGTGTAGATGGTAAATAATCTACTTCACACCAGATTGGTCTGATGTCTGTTGTTTTACGACCATCTAAACGTAAACCTTCATTTAACGTTAAGTCTCTTACAGCATTTTTCTCTGCTTTGCTATAGTATTTAGATACTAATCCTCCAAAATCTTCTAATTCTTCTTCCGAAAATGAAGCGATTATTTCTTCTTTTATTTCTGCAAATGCAGCACCTCTTTCATGTTTAGAAGATCCTGCTCTAGCTACAGCATAAACTTTATCGTATGCCATATCGTGAATTTTTTGTGCTAATTCAGCATCTTCACGTTCAGGCTCATATTCGCGTGTTTCTTTTTTACCAAAAGCTTCAGCCAATTTTACTTGGGCTTCACATTGCACTTTGATAGCTTCGTGTGCAAATTTGATAGCTTCTGTCATTTCTTCTTCAGAAATTTCATCCATTTCACCTTCTACCATCATCACAGAGTCAGCTGATGCACCGATAACCATATCGATATCACTTTCTGCAAGTTGCGCATAAGAAGGGTTAATGATGAATTCTCCATTGATTCTACCTACTCTTACTTCAGAGATAGGGCATTCAAAAGGGAAATCTGATAATTGAATTGCAGCTGATGCAGCTAAACCAGCCATAGCATCAGGCATAACTTCTGGGTCATGAGACATCAATTGAATCATTACCTGAGTTTCTGAATGGTAATCTTTTGGGAATAACGGACGTAAAACACGATCCACTAAACGCATCGTTAATACTTCACCATCACTTGGGCGTGCTTCTCTTTTAAAGAAACCACCTGGGTAGCGTCCTGCAGCAGCAAATTTTTCACGATAATCAACTGTTAACGGTAAAAAGTCTACATCAGAAGATTTATAATTGGAAACAACTGTACATAATAACATACATTTTCCCGATTGAACAACAACAGAACCATGTGCCTGTTTTGCTAATTTTCCAGTTTCAATAGAGATTTCTCTACCGTCCCCTAGGTCTATGACCTCTTTAAAAACTTGTGGAATCATAAATATTTTATACTAAATTAAACAATGGTCGTTGTGTTGTTGTGTGTAGTTGTTGTATGACCAATGAAAAACTGTAATTAGCTTCTTCAATACGTGTTTTAAACTCTTACGTTAGAGCTGTTTTTTGAAAATCTTAGTTCGAAAATAGGAAAGTCAAAAACGAATGGCTAAGATAAAAAAAAGGGGCTAAATTAGCCCCTTTTTAATGTTATTTTCTTAATCCTAGTTCTTTTACTATGGCACGATATCTTAAGATATCTTTCTTAGTTAAGTAATCTAGTAAAGCTCTACGCTTACCTACTAATTTTACTAACGAACGCTCGGTGTTGAAATCTTTACGATTCTTTTTTAAGTGCTCTGTTAAGTGATTAATTCTGTGCGTAAATAACGCGATTTGACCTTCTGCAGAACCAGTATCGTTTTTTCCTTTACCGTGTTTTGCGAAAAGTTCTTCCTTTGCTTCTTTTGCTAAATACATGCTAATATTATTGTAAATGATTTTTATGTACACGAAAGATTTTCTTTCGAGCGGCAAATATACTAACTTTTTTGGGTTTGATAGTTTTTTTGCGTAACTTTTACTAATTAAATGGATTACGATTTGAAATGTTATTTACCTCGTTAGAATTTTAAGTCCCTAATGGTTTAAATGAACTCCTTAAGAATAAAGATTATATAGCATGCTCAATTTTTATGGATTAAAAAATGTTTAGGATAAACTATGAAAGCTCTATTTTCTCACAACAACTTTCCGGATACTTACGATTCTTTAGAAAGAATATTTAATAATACTTATAATGGTATTGCCATTCTTACTTTGGATGGCGATTGGATAAAAGTTAATGATAGTGTTTGTGAACTTTTTGGGTATTCCAGGCTAGAGTTGTTCAATATGAACATTGAAACTATTATTTTCAGGGAAGATTTAGGGGTTCATCAGATTAAATATGAGCGTTTACTTCAGGGAAAAATTAGTAGGTACCGGGTCAGGCAACGCTATTTTCATAAAGATGGTTCTATAATTTGGGTGCTTATTTCGGTGTCGTTAATTGAAAATGCCGATGGTTCTCCTGGACAAATGATTTGGCAGTTTTCGGATATTACCAACCGTAAAAGAAATCAAGACAAGTTGAAATTAATGTTACGTGTTGTTCGTGAGCAAAATGAACGACTCACCGCTTTTGCGGATATTATCACCCATAATTTAAGGTCGCATTCAGGAAATTTATCGACTATTAAAGGGTTTTTAGAAGAAGAATTTAGTTGGTTAGCAGGTAATGAAAATTTTGAGCTCTTATCTCACGCTATCGAAAACCTTGAAGAAACCGTGTCGCACTTAGCTGAAGTTGCTAAAATAAAGCAGGTAGAATCTAGTGAGATTAAACATTTAAATTTATACGATTATGTTGATAAGGCTATTTATACTGTAGCAGCTTTTGCTAAAAACACCAATACTACTATTATAAATAATGTAGATGATGATTTAATCATTAAAGGATTACCAGCTTATTTAGATAGTATTATTTTGAACTTTCTAACTAACGCGATTAAATATAGAGATGAAAACAGGAAGCCTCAAATTAATTTAAGCACAACAAAAGAGGAGGGGTTTGTTATTTTAAATATTAAAGATAACGGTAAGGGCATAGACCTAGAAAAATATGGGGATAAGCTTTTTCAGATGTACAAAACCTTTCACTGTAATAAAGATGCTATTGGAATAGGTCTGTTTATAACTAAAAATCATATAGAATCTTTGGGAGGTCAAGTTAAAGTAACCAGTGTAGTGGGGGAAGGTACTGTATTTTCAATATCTTTTAAAAGTGCATAAAAAAAACCTGTTTTATCAAATAAAACAGGTTAATTGTATCTAGTCATCTAGAAAATTAGTCTCTTAAAGGCTGATTTAGAACTAAATCTAAATATTGATTCACTTTATTTTTTAATTCTTTACGTTGGGTAATAAAATCTAAAAATCCGTGTTCTAATAAAAACTCAGAAGTTTGGAACCCATCTGGTAAATCTTTTCCAGTAGTATCTTTTACAATTCTAGGTCCTGCAAAACCGATTAAAGCACCTGGTTCTGCAATATTAATATCTCCTAACATGGCAAAAGAAGCTGTAATTCCTCCTGTTGTAGGGTCTGTACAAAGTGAAATATATGGTATGCCTTTATCTGCTAATTGAGCTAGTTTTACCGAAGTTTTTGCTAATTGCATTAAAGATAAAGCAGCTTCCATCATACGAGCTCCTCCAGATTTAGAAATAACCATTAAAGGAATGTTATTCTTTAGAGAATAATCGGCTGCTCTAGCAATTTTTTCACCTACAACACTTCCCATCGATCCTCCAATAAAAGCGAAATCCATACAGGCTACAACTAAATCTTTTCCTTTTGATTTACCTACAGCAGTTCTTACGGCATCTTTTAAGTTGGTTTTGTTTTGAGCCGATTTTAAACGCTCTGGGTATTTTTTGGTATCCTCGAATTTTAAAGGGTCTTTAGATTCTAAGTTCGTATCAAGCTCTTTAAATTTGTTATCATCAAAAAGGATTTCGAAGTATTCTTTACTTCCAATTCTAACATGGTAACCATCTTCTGGGCTTACATAGAAGTTTTTCTCTAATTCTTCGGTATCTACAATTTTACCTGTTGGAGATTTGTACCAAAGACCTTTTGGAGTGTCTTTTTTCTCTTCGGTAGTGGTTGTGATACCTTTTGTTGTTCTTTTAAACCAAGTCATATTACTTAATATATTTTAGTTTTTTCAGCTGGGCTAAAAAAGGTTTTCAATTTTAAATGTTTAGGGCTGCTTTTCCTTGCTTATGAGTATTAAATTGAAATGATTTCACTTTAAACTATTTAGAAAAAGTCTGGATACAAAATTAAGCCTTTTTTTAAATTTCTTGTAACCACATGCATGTTTTCTTAAAGTCTTGTTGTAATTTATTGAAAAAGAACTCTATAATGCAAAAAAAGGTTCTGCGTTAAGCAAAACCTTTAATAAGTTTTTATAGTACAATGAACTTGATACTATAAAGTATTTACGTTGTTTAAATCTTCGAAAGCCTTTTTTAAACGTGCTACGAATGTTTTTTCTCCTTCACGTAACCAAACTCTTGGGTCGTAATGTTTTTTATTAGGAGAATCTTCTCCATCAGGGTTACCGATTTGAGATTTTAGGTATTCTGATTTTTCTCCCATATAATCTCTAATACCAGTCATGAATGCATATTGCAAGTCGGTATCAATATTCATTTTTATAACACCATAGCTGATACCTTCACGAATTTCTTCTACGGTAGATCCAGAACCACCATGGAATACAAAGTCGATATGGTTGTGTTCTACATTATATTTCTTAGAAATGTATTCCTGTGAATTCTTTAAGATTTTTGGAGTTAATTTTACGTTTCCAGGTTTGTATACGCCGTGAACGTTACCAAAAGCAGCAGCAATTGTAAATTGAGGACTTACCTTACTTAGTTCTTCATAAGCATAAGCAACTTCTTCAGGCTGGGTGTATAATTTAGAATCATCAACATCTGAATTATCCACACCATCTTCTTCACCACCAGTAATACCAAGTTCAATTTCTAAAGTCATGCCCATTTTGCTCATACGCTCTAAATACGTTTTGCAAATGGCAATATTTTCTTCAAGAGGTTCCTCAGATAAATCAATCATATGAGAACTGAATAAAGGTTTTCCAGTTTCAGCGAAATGTTTTTCACTAGCATCTAATAAACCATCAATCCAAGGCAATAATTTCTTTGCACAGTGGTCTGTATGTAAAATTACAGGAACACCATAAGCTTCCGCTAAGGTATGAACGTGTTTTGCACCTGCAACACCACCAGCAATAGCAGCTTTTTGTCCGTCGTTATTTAAACCTTTACCTGCATTAAATTGAGCACCACCATTAGAAAACTGAATGATTACAGGAGCGTTCAAGTCTCTTGCGGTTTCTAAAACACCATTAATGGTATCTGATCCTATAACGTTAACAGCTGGAAGTGCGTAGTTATTATCTTTTGCATGTTTGAATATAGCTTGAACTTCCTGTCCCGTAGCTACTCCTGGTTTAATATTGTGTCCCATTTTTAAAAAATATAATTCAAAGTTAGTAAAGTATAAAAGTAATCATTTTTTAAGTATTTTATTGGTCTTTTGTTTTGATAAAAAGCAAAAATGATACTAAAACGTTGTAGTGATACAGGCTTAAAAAGCAGCTTAAAAAGGGTAATTAATACCTATATTATATACTGCATTAGAGAAATTAAAATCGTTAAACCATCTGTTCTTTTTGTTGTAAGAAGGGTCGTGTGTTTTAAAACCTACATCAAATCGGAATACAAAAAAGCTAAAGTCGTATCGAAGTCCGAATCCTGAGCCAACGGCTAAATCCTCTAGCGACTTAAACCCGGTAAATGTTGCACCTTCATCCGTTACGTTATCTAAAACGTTCCAGATATTACCAACGTCAACAAATACGGCGCCATAAAAGTTTTCTAAGATATGAAAACGCTGTTCTGCATTAAAAGCAAGTTTTAAATTGGCTTCATTAAACTCGTCCGTGGTTTGTGAACTTCCAGGGCCTAAGCTATAGGCTGTCCATGCTCTGTTATCGTTGGGGCCTCCAGCAAAAAAACTTCGAGAAAAAGGAATACTATTTGAATTGCCATAAGGAATAGCGATCCCAAGAAAACTACGGAAGGCAAGTACATTTTTTTTACCTAAGTCCCAGTGCTTGGTATATTCAATTTCCGTTTTTATAAATTGAGAATAAGCGACATCAAAGAGTTTATATCTGCCTTCATCATCTTTGTCTAGGTTTAATAAACCAGCACCGAGAGAAAGTAAGTTACCTGCAGGTTCGAGTTTAAAACGTAAAATGTAATAGTCTTCATCAAAAAGGCTCGTTCGCTCATTTACAATAACGCTCCAGCTAGAAGAAAAGATTAAGTTATTTTCGGTTAATCGGTCTTTTCGCTCACTAATACTATTTACGGTAGTCAACTGGCTATTGGAAAACTCAGACGGTGGCGGTACACTTGTCGCATAATCTATAAAATCATTGGCTCCGTCTGGAATTTCTAAATTTTGATCGGGTGGGATGTAATCAACTTCATGAGCGATTTCATTTAATGATTCATATGAGTTTTGATACACATCGAAATAAGCATCAACATTTAAGTTTTGTACATACTGCATGTTAAAGACATCAACTCTATTAGTTACCGTTTTGTTAGGCACCCAATTGTAATTAAATACACCTCCAAAAGTTTGTTTATCGAGGCCAATATTGGTTTGGCTGGTCATGGCTAAACTAATATTAGTTGTTGGCGACATGTATTTGGGAATAAGGTGTTTGGTGTAAAAAGGAGAGAAGAACCTTGGAATGGTAAGCCTTAAATCGACTCCATATTCAACAATGTCGAAAAAAGCATCATTCGGGTTATTTTTATCTTTTGAAGATCCGATAGAACCTTTACCTGCAATTTCTAGTGTTTCGGCCCCTCTAAAAATATTTCGCATGAGCAAACTTGGATTTAAGGAAAAACCTAGCGTTTGAATATTACTCGTAGAAACGTCGGTACTAAACCCTAAACTAAATCGCTTTAAAGGTGTTAATAAAATGGTATCTGTAATGGTATTATCAAGTCTTTCTGTGACTTCAATATTAGGGTATCTAAATGTTCGTAGTTCTTTTAAGTGCCGGTATGTGTTTATCATATCGCGGTCTCTAAAAACATCTCCTGGTTTTATAAAAATAGCATCAGCTATGGCTTTTGGGCTATGCCGCATTTTGTTATAACTGTAAAATTTATAACCATTAAAAGACGTCGAATCTTGAAATGGTTTCCCTCGGTTTTCATAGCTATAATCGGTAATAACGTTAACGTCTCTAATGGTATAAACATCAAAAGGCTGGCGAATAATCGAGTCATGATCTCTAATAGATCGATCCTGAATAGTAAGCCCAACATTAACTTTTTTGTTCGTGCCAATGGTGTCAATTTCGAAGGTGATGTAATCTTGATTAAAATGATATACCCCAGAATTCCTCAGACTTGTTGAAATTCTTTTGCGTTCCTCATCAAAATTGGCGGTTTGATATTGTTCGTTTGATTTTATAAAGGACTCCGATTTGTAGCGGTCATAAAGTGATTTTACCTTTGGAGATTTAATAGTTTCAGATATCGAATCAATTATAAAAGGGGTGCCTGTATTAACGTTGTACTTAATTTCAGCGCGTTTGTCATCTTTTTTAATGACGTTGTATTCCGCTTTAGCGTTAAACCATCCGTGATTAATATAATAGGCCTCCAAACGGTTGGTTGATTTTTTAGATTTGGCTTCACTGACTATTACTGGTGCTTCACCAGTTTCTTTAAGCCAATTGTTAAAGCTAAGCGCAGATTTTTTTAAGTTGTCCACCTGCTTTTGTGAATACATTATTTTTAAACGCTCACGCCGTTTCGGATTTTTATCTAACCAAGCTTCAAATAAAGAATCGCGGTTAGGGCGTGCCGTATTGTATAAGTGTAATCGTAATGGAACGCCTAAGGCTTTTCGGTTGGGATGTTGATAGAGTAGATTTTCAACTGTTTCCGAGTTGTCTTTTTTATCATTTACAAACACCTCGTTTTCTGTTAACAACAGCTCACCTTCATTAACTCTTTTTACAGTGTCGCACGAGAAAAATTGCCCTGTAAATAATACTAACATGAATATTTTAAAGTGCTGTTTTTTCAAATGAAGTATGGTTAATGCAGAGTTTGTGTTTGATTTATGTTTTTGAAGCTTATTAAGGTTCAAAAATAAGGTATTTCAGCTAGAAATTGAATTTAATTAATTCGAGACTAAGTAAATCTTTTAATTATTTTCTTTTCTTTATACAAATTTTTAAAAGGAACATGCTATCAAAGAGTCAGATTAAATTAATAACGAGTTTAAAGCAAAAAAAATATAGGCTTCAACATGGTTTTTTTGTGGTTGAAGGACTTAAAACGATTGCTGAATTGTTGAATTCTGAATTGGAACTCTATCAACTTTTTACCACGGAATCCTTTGGTAATAAATCTGAAAATGAAGTTATAATTACAGCTGCCGAATTAAAAAAGATTAGCTTCTTAACCACCCCAAATAAGGCGCTAGCCCTTTTTAGGATTCCTGAGCCTAAAACCATACAAGCCGAGGGATTGGTAGTAGCCCTCGATGATGTGAGAGATCCTGGAAATTTAGGTACGATTATACGGTTGTGTGATTGGTTTGGGATAAAAGATTTGGTTTGTAGTAAAAATACAGTTGATTGTTTTAATCCGAAAGTTATACAAGCCACCATGGGGTCTATAACTCGTGTTAACGTGAGTTATTTGGAATTAGAAAACTTTCTGCAGAAACAGACCATTCCCGTTTTTGGAGCTTTTATGGAAGGTGAAAATGTTTATAGAACTGAACTTCCGAAACAAGGTGTTTTGGTAATGGGTAACGAGGCTAACGGTATTTCGGAAATTATTGAAAACCTAATCACTAAAAAAATATCGATACCTCGATTTGGTGATTTGCAAGCTACAGAAAGTTTAAATGTTGCCACAGCAACAGCTATTTTGTTAAGCGAGTTTAAGCGTTCTTGATATAAAACGTTTTTTTAACCCAACAACCAAAAACTTATTTCCATTAACAATTATCCTTATTGAAAGGTAAAGTTTAAAAATACCCCACGTGTTTTCATACTTGCAATATTACTTGTCCACGGACTATTAGGGTCTTCATCTCTAATCAATTCATCACTAATAGCAAAAACACCACGTACCGAAGGTGTGAATTTAAAATTGTATAGGTAAAAATCGATTCCGAAGCCTAATTCATAAAAGATAGGTGTTGTTTTAGTTCTAAATTGTCCGCTAGAATTGTCTTCAGGATTATCTTGGTTACTCGATAAGTTAATGGCTGTTGAAAAACCACCCACAACAAAAGGTTTAAAGTTATTGATACGCTTTGTTGAGACTTTTATCAGTAAAGGAACGTGTATGTATGTCGATTTTACTTCCCTAACTAAGTCTGCATCGGTATAGCTCATGCCATCAAAATAATCTTCGCTATAACGCAATTCTCGAGTTGTAATATTCAGACCAGGTTCCAAACGTAAATCAATAAAATTATTGATGCGTAAGTTTCCAATTAGTCCAACACTAAAGCCTGGTTCTCTTTTTACGTATATATCGGTGAGGTCTTCGTAGTAATCGAAATTAAAGTCATAGATATTCATTCCTAAATAATAGCCCCAACGTAATAAATCGTTATCGGTTGAGCCTCGTCCTTGATTGGCATCATAGGTTACTTTTTCTCGTGTAAAAAGCTGAGCGTTTGATGTTTGGAATATGAGTAGGAAAGCGATTAGTGCAAAAAAATGCTTCATATGTTTACTTAGATGATTTGTAAATAGTTGCCACACCCAAAGTTTGTGGAAAATCTTCAACATTAATAAACCCAATTTTTCTTAAAATATTGTTCAAGGCTTCACCATAAGGAAAAACAGAGGCCGATTCCGATAAGTATCTGTAGGCACTTCGGTCCTTAGAAAATATTTTTCCTATTAGTGGTAAAATGTTTTTCGTGTATAAACTATATCCTTGTTTAAATGGTGTTTTGGTAGGAACAGAGGTTTCTAAAATCACAAAAGTTCCATTAGGTTTTAAAACGCGGTATATTTCTTTGAGGCCGTTTTCTAAAGTTTCAAAATTTCTAACTCCAAAAGCTACGGTAATGGCATCGAAAGTGTCATTTTTAAACGGTAGATTTTCGCTATCACCTAAAACCATTTCAATTTTAGAGTCTAAGCCTTTCTTTTTAATTTTTTCCTTGCCTATTTCTAGCATCCCACTGCTAATGTCTAATCCCACAATTTTGGTAGCATCAGTTTCAGCAAGGTTAATCGCTAAATCACCTGTTCCCGTAGCAATGTCTAAAATGCTTTCAGGATTACTGTTTTTTACGATATTAACTACTTTCTTGCGCCATTTAATGTCAATTCCGAAGGAAATAACTCGGTTTAAGCCATCATAATCACTAGAAATATTATCAAACATTTTAGTGACTTGTTCTTTTTTACCTAAAGCGCTGTTTTTGTATGGTTTTACTTTTGACAAGTTGAAAAAATTTTTGACAAATATAAACTTTTAACAAAGGTTTACACAATAGCTAACCAAATAATTATATTGTTTCAATTTTATGTAGTGCCCTTTATTTTATACTATATTTGTGCTACTTTTTTATGATGACAGAAAAATGAAAATAATAATTGCGGGAGCAGGTGAGGTTGGATTTCATTTGGCAAAATTATTGTCTTACGAATCTCAAGAAATAACTTTAATAGACCCAAATAAAAAAAGTTTAGCACACGCCGATAATCAATTAGACATACGAGTTGTTAAAGGTGATGCGACATCTATCGCTATTTTACGAGAAGCACGAGTAGATACTTGTGATCTATTTATAGCCGTAACTTCTAGCGAAACGACGAATATTACCATTTGTGTTTTAGCTAAGCAACTTGGTGCTATGCGAACCATTGCCAGAATCTCTAATACCGAATTTATTCGTTTTAAAGATGAAGTTGGTTTTACCAAATTTGGTATCGATGAATTAATTTCTCCAGAAGCGTTAGCAGCCTCAGAGATTGAGTTGTCATTAAAACAGTCGTCATTTAACGAAAACTACGAGTTTGAAGAAGGTGCGCTTACCATGGCGGGCCTTACCTTATCTAGAACAGCCACTTTTGTTGGAAAAACAGTTAAGGAAGCAGCCGAAGTTTTTCCCGAAATTCATTTTGTTCCTATCGCTATTCAACGATTTGGTACCCAATACACTATAATCCCACGAGGAGATACCGTTTTTAAAAGAGGTGATAATGTTGTTTTTATTACTTCGGAAGGCGGTGCCGACGAACTTTGTAAACTTACTGGTAAAATCAATCGCGAGATTAAAAACGTTATGATTTTAGGTGGTGGGCAAATTGGTTTTAAAACAGCCCGTGATTTAAGTGAGAAGGGGTTTAATGTGAAGTTGATAGAAGGGAATAGAGATCGTGCTTTTGATATTGCAGATGTATTAACCAAAGTTCTGGTGATTAATAGTGATGGACGAAATGCTGATTTGTTAGATGAAGAAAATATTGGTGATATGGATGCCTTTATTGCTGTTGGTCCAAATTCAGAAACGAACATCATGTCCTGTTTAGTAGCTAAATCGAAAGGGGTTAAAAAAACCATCGCTTTGGTTGAAAACATGGATTATTTCGATCTGTCGCATTCGATCGGTATCGATACTTTAATCAATAAAAAATTATTAGCAGCCAATAATATCTTTAGATACATTAGACGTGGCGAAGTGGTTGCCATGACCAAACTGAGTAACTTAAACGCCGAACTTTTGGAATTTGAAGTTAAAAGTTCTTCAGCCGTTTGTAACAAATCTATTAAATCTATTGATTTTCCTAGATCGGCTATTATAGGCGGGGTTATAAGAAACGGTGTTGGTATGATTGCTTTAGGTAATTTTAAAATTCAGGCCGGGGATCGCGTGGTGGTTTGTTGTTTATTGAAATCGATAAAACGCGTTGAAAAATTATTTATATAAATTTGCCCATTAATCGGTACTTATTTTGAAACTCAATTTTAAAATTATTTTTCACTTCTTAGGATTGCTATTATTGTTTAATGGCGGTTTTATGCTAGTTTCTTCACTGGTTAGTTTACTTTACAAAGACGGAGTTACGTCCCAAATATTTATAGCGGGCTTATTAACTATGGTTGTTGGTGCCATCACAATGGTATTTACAAGAAACCATGAGAAAGTTATGAATAAGCGAGAAGGGTATATTGTTGTAGCCTTTGGCTGGATAATTATGTCGCTTTCTGGTACTCTACCTTATGTGATAACGGAAAGTATTCCGAGTTTTACCGATGCTTTTTTTGAAACCATGTCGGGTTATACAACCACAGGAGCTTCTATTTTAAACGATATTGAAGTCATTCCGAAAGGGGTTTTATTTTGGCGAAGTTTAACGCACTGGATTGGTGGTATGGGGATTATCGTTTTAGCTATTGCCATTCTTCCTTTGTTGGGTATTGGAGGGATGCAACTTTTTGCTGCTGAAGCCCCAGGACCGAGTGGTGATAAGCTTCATCCTCGTATTACCGATACCGCAAAGCGTTTATGGCTTATTTATTTTAGTTACACCGCTGCTGAAACTATTCTGTTAAACATTGCAGGGATGTCATTTTTTGATGCGATTAATCATGCCATGTGTACCTTGTCTACAGGTGGGTTTTCAACTAAAAACGCTAGTGTAGCTTATTGGAATCATCAGCCTATAATACAATACATTATTTGCTTATTTATGTTTCTAGCAGGTTCCAATTTTGTATTGAGTTATTTTGCATTCAAAGGGAAATTTCAAAAAATATTACATGATGAAGAGTTTAAATTGTACTTTAAATTCATCACCATTTTTACCTTAATAGCTGGAGTTATCATTTATTTACATGCCGATTTGAGTATCTCTTCAATACATCACCCGATCGTTTGGGGACAGGCAGAAAGTTCATTTAGGCATGCACTTTTTCAAGTATTATCCATAGTTACAACAACAGGTTTTGTTTCGGCCGATTATACTTTATGGACACCATTTTTGGTGGTTTTCTTTTTCGGACTCATGTTTTTAGGTGGTTCGGCAGGAAGTACTTCTGGTGGTGTGAAAGTGGTGCGCCATCTCATCTTAATAAAAAATGGATTTTTAGAATTTAAGCGTACCCTACATCCAAATGCTATCGTACCAGTAAGGTATAATGGAAAAGCGATTAACCGATTTATTGTATTTAACGTGTTAGCTTTTTTTATTCTTTATATGTTGTCCTTTATTATTGGAGCCTTGGTGTTCTCTATGTTTGGCTTGGAGTTTAAATCGGCTATAGGTTTAGCAGCATCTACTTTAGGAAACGTAGGGCCTGCATTTGGTGATTTCGGACCTGTTAATAACTACGCGTTATTGCCAGGATTAGGAAAGTGGTGGGCGTCCTTTTTAATGCTTATAGGGAGGCTTGAACTGTTTACGGTACTTATCTTATTTACACCTTTCTTCTGGAGGAATCGTTAAGGTCTTTTCAACTTTAAATTATTAAGATAAAAATAAAAGCACTGAAAAATGTGCATAAAAAAAGCTACTGCGTTTTATCAGTAGCTTTTTTGTTTTATAAAGTGGGCAGGAGTATTATTCGCTTACCGCAGCTTTTATTCTTTTAATCGCTTCAATGATTTGCTCTTGAGAAGCAGCATAAGAAATTCGGATACAATCTGGATTTCCAAAAGCTTCACCTGTAACAGTAGCTACAAGCGCTTCTTCTAATAAGTATAATGAGAAATCTGTAGCGTTGTTAATTTTCTTTCCTCTTAAAGTCTTTCCGAAGTAATGTGTTACGTTAGGGAAAACATAAAAAGCACCTTCAGGAGTGTTTGTTTTAAAACCTTCTACATCATTTAAAAGGTCTAAGATTAAATCACGACGTACTTTAAATTCGTCAATCATGTACTGCACACGAGTTGGTGGCTCGTTTAAAGCTGTAATTACGGCACGTTGTGCTATACAGTTTGTTCCACTTGTTATTTGTCCTTGTAATTTGTTACAAGCACGAGCGATTTTCTCTGGAGCACCAATGTACCCAACACGCCATCCTGTCATTGCAAAGGCTTTAGAAACCCCGTTAACTGTAATGGTATTGTTGTACATGTCTTCAAACTCGGCAATACTAGCATGACCTTCACCGTAGTTGATGTGTTCGTAAATTTCATCTGAAACAACGTAAATATTTGGGTGTTTTACTAGTACATCAGCTAAAGCTCTTAACTCAGACTTGCTATAAACCGATCCACTTGGGTTACATGGTGAACTGAACCAAATCATTTTTGTTTGAGGTGTAATCGCTGCTTCAAGCTGCTCTGGAGTCATTTTGAAGTCTGTGTCAATAGTTGTTTTTACTTCTACTGGCACACCATCATTTAATTTTACAATATCAGCGTAACTTACCCAGTAAGGACATGGTAAAATAACTTCATCACCATTGTTTAACATCACCCCAGCAATATTAGCTAGCGCTTGTTTTGCTCCTGTTGAAACTACAATTTGAGCAGGAGTATAGGTTAAATTGTTATCACGTTTGAATTTAGTGATGATGGCTTCCTTTAAATCGGCATAACCATCAACAGGCGAGTAAGAATTGTAATTTTCATTAATCGCTTGAATTGCAGCGTCTTTAATGAAATCTGGAGTGTTAAAATCTGGCTCTCCAAGACTTAATCCTATGATATCTTTTCCTTCTCCTCTAAGCTCTCTTGCTTTAGCAGCCATTGCCAATGTTGCAGAGGTTGCCATGTTTAAAATTCTATCAGATAGTAATTGCATGTAAATTATTTGTTATAGTGTGGTTTGAAAATTTATGCGAAATTAGGTTTTTTACCTAAAACTTTTAGTTGGTTGTAGTGTTCGGAAACGGCTTGCCAAAAGGTAGAATATTCGTTGTAAGGTAAACGGTATTCATTCGCTGTTTCTTTTACGATTTTAGCGATTTTGCTGTAATGTATATGACTGATGTGAGCAAATAAATGGTGCTCTACTTGTCTGTTTAACCCACCTGTATAAAACTCGGCGAACCAACTTTTTGGTGAAAAGTTAGAGGTTGTGAATAATTGATGAATAGCCCACGTATTTTTCATGTTGCCATCTTCATCAGGTACAGGCATTTCTGTATTCGGCATTACATGCGCTAATTGAAAAATTACACTTAAAATGATACCTGCAGTATAATGCATTACGAAGAAACCAATTAAAACTTGCCACCAAGCAAACCCTAAAGATAGGGGTAGTACAATCCAAATCGTATAGTAAACGATTTTACCAATAATAAGCTTGGTCCATTGTGTAGCTGGGTGAGGAAGTTTTCCGTAAGCTAATTTTCTTTTTAGGTATTTGTACGTTTGGATGAAATCGGTCGTAATAGCCCAGTTTGCAGTTAATAATCCGTATAAAAAGAAGGCATAAAAACGTTGGTATTTATGAATTCTTAACCATTTGGTGTGTTTCGAAAAACGGATGATTCTTCCTGCGTCAATATCTTCATCATGACCTTGAATATTGGTATATGTGTGATGAAGAACATTGTGTTGTACTTTCCAGTTGTAATCGTTACCAGCTAAAATATATATGCTGCTTCCCATTAATTTATTAACCCATTTTTTGCTTGAAAAAGATCCGTGATTAGCGTCGTGCATCACGTTCATACCAACTCCAGCCATACCGATTCCCGTAGTAATCATGCATAAAATTTGTGCCCACCAAGGTAAATCAAGGCTTAAAACTAAAACAACAGGTACAATAAGTAAGGCAAACATAACCACTGCTTTTAGGTACAGTTTCCAGTTTCCGGTACGTTTAATGTTATTTTCTTTGAAATAATCATTGACGCGTTTATTTAATGTTCGGAAAAATTTTGCCGAATCTGTTCTTGAAAATGATAATGCTTGTTTTGTCATGCTATAATTAAATTAATATGACGTAAAAATCAATTCGTTACGCCATATTCTGCGCAAAGATAGGAATAAACAAAGTTAAGTATTACCAAAATTTTGTAAAAAAATGGGTTTAAAAGCTATATTTTTGTTGAAAATTTAACAATATATGGAACTCATCTTAAAGTACTTTCCTAATCTTACAGAAGACCAGATCAATAAGTTTGCGCAATTAGAATCGCTGTATCAAGACTGGAATTTAAAAATTAATGTGGTGTCAAGAAAAGATATTGATGAATTGTATTTACGCCACGTTTTGCATGCTTTAGGAATAGCAAAAGTGATTTCGTTTAAGGATGGTAGTAACATTTTCGATGTTGGTACAGGTGGCGGATTTCCAGGTATCCCTTTAGCTATTATGTTTCCTGAATGTTCTTTTCATTTGGTTGATAGTATTGCTAAAAAACTTAAAGTGGTAAACGAAGTAGTGGAAGGCCTAGGGCTAACCAATGTGAGAACCACTCATAGTCGCGTTGAAGCTATTGATGAGCAATTTGATTTTATAGTAAGTCGTGCCGTTGCCATTATGCCAACTTTTGTGCATTGGGTAAAAGGGAAAATCGCCAAAGAACAAAAACATGAATTAAAAAATGGTATTCTATATTTAAAAGGTGGCGATTTAACCGAAGAACTTAAAGATTATCGTACCACGACCATTTATAATTTAAGTGATTATTATGAGGAAGACTTTTTTGAAACAAAAAAAGTAGTGCATTTGCCTTTAAAGTACCGTGGCTAAACTTATAGTTTTACCAGTGCCGTAATCCCTTTATTGAAAAAGTAATATTGGTGTTGAAACCAGTACGTATCACTGTAAGCTTCAATACTTGATATGTTGGCTCCTAAATTTAAAATACTGTTGGCTTTATCAAAATGCTGTTTGGCTTTTACTTTATCGTTTAAGTTTATATAGGCTATAGCCAGACCAAGATGGGCATCAAAATCATTGGAGTCAAACTTTAAAACTTTTTCAAAATCGGAAATTGAATTCATATCATTCCCTAGAAACAAACTTGAAGCGCCTTTGTAGAAGTAGGCAAACGGATTATTGTCGTCTAAACGGATGCTTATGGTTAAATCATTGTTAGCATCTTGGTAGCGTGTTACGTCCATAAAAAACACACCTCTTTCAAAAAAGTTTTCTGGACTAGGATGAATTAAAATCGCTGTGGAATAATCTTCAAGAGCCTTTTGATAATTCTCCAAGGCCTTGTGGGCTGTAGCTCTTAAAATATAGGGTTTTGTATTCCCAGGAATTTTTTTAATCACCTTATCGAAATCGCTAATCGCTTTGTCGTATTCTTCTAAATCTAAGCGCACACAGGCTAAACTGTAAAGGGCGTCAATAAAACTATCATCTAAAAGGTAGGCTTTAGCATAATCTTCTTTAGCTTCAGCATAATCTTTAACACTATACCTAGAATTTCCACGGTTATAATAGGAGTCGGCGTCTGGCTGTTCTGCAATAATTTTAGAATAATCTACAATGGCTCCGTAGTAGTCTTCCGAATTGTTTTTAGCCAAGGCGCGTTGAAAATAAGCATCTAAGTTTTTAGGTTCTAATTTGATAACTTCATTCAATAACGAAATTCTTTCAGATAAATCGGAAGTTCTTAAGGCTTGTCTATATAGTTTGCTAGCTTGTCCAAAAGTTAATAGTGGTAAAGCTATGCATAGGGTGAATAGTAATTTTTTCATTGAAAATTGAATAAGCTAAAAAAAGCTGTTTTAAAGAATAAAATTAAGCATAATTTTAAAGATAGGCGGCAAGATTTCAATAATCTTGAAAGGTACTATGTTTGGTGAATACTAGTACGACTTGGGATTATAGGTTTATGTGTCATGCCGAAATAGTTGTCTGTTAAATATTTTTTGTAAGTTGGCTCAACTTTTTTCTGACTAATCATTTTATGTGCACCGTAAGTTTGTTTCCAGTTAATGCTACCGATTTTATATTGACTTCAAATCGCGATGAATCTCCTGATCGGCCTGCCGTTAATCCTAGCTTTTCTTCTGTTGAAAACACAAAAATTTTATTCCCTAAAGACCCTTTGTCTGGAGGGACATGGATTGGTGTTAGCGAAAAAAAACGATTAGTTTGTGTGCTTAATGGTGGTTTTGCGTTGCATGAACGTAAAGCAACGTACCGTAAAAGTCGCGGACTCGTTGCTAAAGATTTGATGCTTATGGAGTATGTTGTTGAAGATGTTGAAAACTACAATTTTAAGGATATTGAACCTTTTACCATCGTTATAGTAGACTGGAAAACGCATCTTCAATTTTTTGAATTGGTTTGGGATGGCGAAGAAAGGCATTTTGAGAAGTTGCCTTTAAAACCAAGGATTTGGTCCTCTTCAACCTTATATACCGAAGCCATGAAAAAGGAACGCCAATGTTGGTTTCATGATTTTTTATCTGAAGGCGATAGGCGGGCAGGACAAATCTTGAAATTTCATAAAACTGCAGGAGGAACAAATCGTGATTATGGTGTGATCATGGATCGTGGCTTTGTGAAAACGACTAGTATCACACAGATAGAAAAGAAGAATGACAAAGTGAATATGCGATATGAATCCCTTGAAAACGAAATGATTTCTGAAGAGGTGTTCGATTTTCAAAAATCTGCTATGCATGGTTAATACGGGAATTGTTATAACTCTAGCTTACCCCGATACGGTGGTTAGGTTGCCAAAAGAATGGTATGCACCCTATTTACGGTTTTTTGGTATTGGTACTAAAAATTATGTGAGAGCCGGACATGCTGCATTAGTTTTAGTCGAAAAAGAAACCGGTGCTTTAGATTATTACGATTTTGGCCGCTATATCGTACCAGCCCCATTTGGTCGCGTTCGCAGTTATGAAACCGATAATGAATTGGAAATGCCATTTAAGGCAGAAATGGAAAAAGGTGTTATTAAAAATTTAGATGACATTTTAAAATATTTAGTAACGCATCCCAAAATCACCCATGGAGAAGGGGCGATGTTAGCTTCCGTTTGCAGTTCTGTTGATTACAATAAGGCGCGGTCATTCATATTAAATTTACAAGGTGAAAAGGCCGTTCGCTATGCTGCTTTTAAACGGGAAGCTTCTAACTGTGCGCGTTTCGTAACCGATACCTTGTTGGCTTCAGTAACTGATGATCGCATTCGAAAGCAACTCAGAAAAATGCAAAGATTTACATCTAGCACCGTTGGTAATGTTCTGTTGAGTGATACGGAGGATACCATTTTTAAAGTTTCAGAAAACGGCGATATCTCCAAGTTTAAAGGCTCTCAAAAAAGTGAAAATCTCAGGTGTTTTTTAGATAGGTTGAAAGGTTTTCAGCCGAACTTGGAAGGTAACCTGTTGTCAAAAGAGGTGGTGGGATTAAGTGATAAAGCACAATGGTTGTCTGGAATAGGAGGAGGAGCTTGGTTTGAACTTCACAAAACCGATGACGATATTAATTATAGATTCAGACGTATTTCTCCTTACGGAAGGGTGGATTGTGACGCCTATTTTCAAGTTGATAAAAAGACGTTTTGTTACGATTCAGACTATGAGTTTATGCCTTTTTCTAACTGTAAAAGCTTTCAGGTAAAGCAAAATTCATCTGTATATAGATTTGAGCGGGTATCTTCTTCTTTATTATAAATAAACAGAGAGGCTTAAAAAGGCCATGGTTGTTAACGTTAATATGATGAGTAATGGGGTAACAAACTTTAGCCACTTGTTAAATCCGATATTAACAATAGCTAAAGCGGCCAAAATTAATCCTGTAGGACTAATCAAATAAAGAAGTCCCATCCCATATTGGTAGGTGTTTACTATAACTTCTCTACCTAAATTAACGGTGTCGGCAAGGGGTGCCATCACGGGCATAGTTAATACAGCCATTCCTGAAGATGATGGCATAAAAAACGAGAGTCCCGCATAAATAAAAAGCATGAAATTTGTAAAAAGGGCTTTGGGCATACCTTCAGTAATAGTGCTGGCGTGAAATAACAGGGTGTCGCTAATCAGACCATCTTGCATAAGAATGGTGACACCTCTGGCGATGCCAACAATAAAGGCGACGCTTAATAAATCTGCTGCACCTTTAACAAAAGTTTCAATGAATGTTCTTTCCTTGATTTTGGCTAGAATTCCAATAATGATGGCGGTTACTAAAAAGGTCGTGGTCATTTCAATAAACCACCAATCTAAAAACGAGACACCAATAATCATAACCACAAAAGATGCAGAAAACACAAAGGTAATCGCTTTTAGTCGTCCCGAAAACTTAGTATAGCTATTGGTTTTTATTTTAAAACGGGCTTCAATGTCTTCTTTTTGATTGTATATGATAGATTTTGAAGGATTGGTTTTTACGCGTTTGGCATAACGAAGAATGTAAATTATAGTAATACTTAAACAAAGCACAAGCATAATTAACCGACTTTGTAAACCAGTGGTCCAGTTGATTCCTGCAGCATCTGAAGCGATTATTGTTGAAAACGGATTAACAGTAGAGCACATGGTACCGATTGCCGAACCCAGAAATATACAGCTCACCCCAACAAGGGCATCATATTTTGCAGCTAAAAAAACGGGAATTAAAATAGGGTAGAAGGCCATGGTTTCTTCAGCAAGTCCAAAAGTAGTTCCTCCTAACGCTATGATGGTGGTTACTAAAATAATTAATAGGTATTCATTGCCCTTAAGTATTTTGGCTGTCCAAGCAATGCCGGCATCAAAGGCGCCTGTTAAGTTCATAATACCAATTAAACCGCCAATAATTAATATAAGAAAAATGATATCAGCAGCTTCAATTATACCCTTTATAGGGGCTTTCACTAAATCGAAAAATCCTTGAGAGTTCGCTGGCAGTGCTTTGTATGAATGAGGAATCCCGATAGGTTTATAGATGGCGCCACTAGTAAATTTTTCCAAAGGGATTTTTATGCCAAGATTGTTTAATGTTTCTGTTGTAGCAGGAAGTTCGTAGGTGGCTTCAAGACTGGTTTTAGTAAAAGTTTGACTTGAAGCGTTGTAAGAAAGGCTGTCGTATTTCCCTGCAGGAACAACCCATGTTAATAAAGCCACTAATCCAGCAATAATGAATAATAAGGTTTGTGCTGAAGGAAATTTTAACTTTTTCATAAGCCTTTTATAAACTGTGCTTTTTCTCTTGTGAGGGTTTCGATTAAAGTTAAGGAAGCTTGTCTTTTTGGAATTTGTAATTATTTCACATCCAAAATCCCTTGTTTATTCAATATAGGTAGGGTATTCGCAGTCATATCTGTGATTGATTAAATACTTTGTTAAAAATAATCAATTATTAAGAAAGGCGTGTTTTGCTTTTAATGTATTTAGCCATTTTCACTAAAAAGGAAATAGTGACAATGGTTTAATTCATAGCAAAAGGAGCACTTAATTTAAAGGTAGGAATAGTAACTTGAAACTTTTTGGTTGTTGTGAAGTTTACCATACTGTAATGCCCGTGCATGGCACCTAATGGCGATGTAAGTAAACATCCTGATGAATAGGTGTGAGATTCGCCTGGTTTTAAAACTGGTTTTTTGCCAACAACACCTTCTCCAGAAACGGTTTCAATATTGTTTAAGGCATCTAAAATTTCCCAATGTCTAGCAAATAGTTGGACAGAATCTTTACTTTGGTTTTCAATGGTTATAGTATACCCAAAAGCATATTGTATCTTATAGTTTTTATAAAATGAACCTTCGTAAGTCGTTTTTACGGAAATTTTTATGCCTTTTGTAACCTGTTGAACCATGTTAAATACTGATATACCACGTGTTAATGGTAGCTAATGTAGTAAATTATAAATGCCAATCATAAATTTTAACGTCTGAGATGAAAAAATTAGATAATTTACAATTTTAGTCGCTAATATTTACGGAAGTCCCTTCGTTAGCGCCTACAATTCTATCATATCGTGCTCCGAGGTCTCTGTAGTACACTAAAACTTTGTAGGTATTTTCTGTTTGCCAGAAGTTTCCACAAATTAAATTTTCATTAATTGAACCATTAGAATCTACAGCGACATATTTATAATTGTAAAACCCTTGCTTGAGCAAAAGACTCCCTTTAAAGATGTTTTTTGCGGCATCGTAGCTTAGGCGTGTTGAATCTTCAATAGTAAAATTGTTGAATGCGCCGTAAACATAGATGTCTTTGTTTTTTATGTTTTCGTCTGCGGCTAGAGAAAAGTGAACCCAAACGTAATCGGCTTCAATTCTGGGATCGGAAGCGTCCAAGTTGTTAATAACATAATTACCATTAATGTCTGGATTGTAAGTGTAAATTTGGTTGGCGCGGATGGAGTTTGTAAATAAATAATTGTGATACAGATCTTGTAAATCAACAAACTGAATGTTATTGTTCGCACCTCGAATATCTTTGTTTTCAAAAAAGAAATACTCGTTCCCTCCCCAAAAGCTGGTTTCAGAATCGTATTTATAAACCAATTGATTTCCTAATACATATTGCGGTTTAACATCTGTAATGGCGGTATTTAGGTTATTATTCTGAATAATTACCGCATTTACGGTTTGGGTCGGGTTGTTAAATTGAATGCGGTTGGAAATCACAAGAATTTCAACACGTTGTTTTTCTTGAATATTAGAAAGATCCCTTGCACGTTTGAGCACAATACCCACATCAGCTAAATTTTCATAAATCATAAATTTTTGAGAAAACATAAGTTCATTGTCACTATTATAAATGAACAGCATATAGTTTCCTGAAACCTTTAATCCTTTCGTTTGATCGTTAGGAATGGTTAGTTTGTAATGAGAAAAAATCTGGTACGTATTAAAGGAGTTTTCATATTCTCTAATACGTTGATTGTCTAAACCATCCATGTATTCTGTTTGAATAAGTACAGAGGGGGTCCAGTCTCTATTGTAATATTTTATTTTATAATAAAAGTCTTCTTCGTTGCCGTTTAGGGCGTCAAATTCAATGGTTATTGGGTCTCCTAAGCGTATGATAGGTAGTTGGTTGTCGGTTGAAGCCCCTTTAAATTGTATCGTTTTTATATATTCGGGAGGTGGTGTTTCTTGTGTTTGAGCAAGACTTAATGACATATTAAGACAAAAAATAATAAGCAAAAGAAGGCTATTTTTCATGGGGTGTTTTTTATTAATGGGTAAAGATAACAAATTTCATATCGAGGTTTTACGTTGTTATTTAGAATAAATACAAATAACGAAACAATACGAATACAATGGATATTAATACTAAAGAAATTCTGTAAATTTGCAGCAATTTTTAGACAACTAATTTCAATAAATATAAATATGTCAAACGACATTCGTATTAAAAAAGGTCTGGATATTAAACTTAAGGGTGCAGCTGATAAAACGGTCGAGCAAGCGATTATCAGCAACTACTGTACCATAAGACCAGAAGACTTCCATGGAATTATCCCTAAACTTATTGCGAAAGAAGGTACTACAGTCCAAGCTGGAGACACCCTTTTTCATGATAAGTCCAACGAAAAACTAATTTTTGTTTCTCCTGTTTCAGGTAAAGTCGTTGAGGTTATTCGTGGACCTAAGAGGCGCATTGACGCTATTAAAATTGAAGCCGATAAAACACAGTCTTACAAAGATTTTGGAAAGATTGCTGTTGAAACTGCGCAACCAGAAGAAGTAAAAGCACATTTGCTTGCTTCAGGATGTTGGCCGTTTGTAAAACAACGTCCTTACGACGTGGTTGCAAACCCTGAGCGATCGCCAAAAGCGATTTTTATTTCAGGATATGCCAGTGCTCCTTTAGCAGCCGATTTAGATTTTACCTTGCAAGGTAAAGAAGCCGAGCTACAAGCTGCGGTTACAGCTTTAGGCAAGCTTACCGAAGGTAAAGTACATGTTTCAGTTGGTCAAACTGCTAATTCACCACTTTCAGGATTGAAGGGCATTACCTTACATAAGGTTTCTGGTCCGCATCCTTCTGGAAATGTTGGAACGCAAATCAATAAAATTGACCCTGTAAATAAAGGCGAGGTTGTTTGGACGATAGGCGCTCAAGATTTAGTAATTATCGGTGAGCTATTGCTAACAGGGAAATTCAATGCCGAACGTATTGTTGCCTTGGTAGGATCTTCAGTTCAAAAACCAAGATATTTCAAAACCCTTATTGGAAGTGAAGTTTCTACTATGATCTACGATAAAGGTATCGATAAAGCTGGTCATGATCGTATTATCTCTGGTAATGTATTATCAGGAAAAGAAATTAAAGCCGATGGTAGCTTAGGTTACTATTGCAATGTGATTTCTGTTATTCCTGAAGGTGATGATTACGAGTTCTTCGGATGGAACAAGCCTATTTTTAATAAAGTATCTACTTCAAGAGCGTTTACTTTTTCATGGTTAAATCCTAAAAAAGTTTACGATTTAAATACCAATACAAATGGTGAGCATAGAGCTTTTGTAACAACTGGTACTTATGAAGAAGTTTTTCCTCTTGATATTTATCCATTACAAATCTTAAAAGCATGTTTGTATAAAGATTTAGATGAAATGGAAGCTTTAGGGATGTACGAAGTTGCTCCCGAAGATTTTGCCTTAACAGAATTTGTTTGTGTGTCTAAACAACCACATCAAAAAATAATTAGAGAAGGTTTAGACTTAATGCTAAAAGAGATAGGATAATGGGTTTAAAAGAAAATTTACATAATTTTAAAGTTAAAAATAAAGGGAAGAAGTGGTTACCTGCTTTTTCTGCTATTCATACATTTTTATTTTTACCTAATGAGGTTACTCATAACGGAACGCATATTAAAGCAGCCGACGATTTAAAGCGTACCATGAATACCGTAATTATGGCTATGGTACCATGTTTAATTTTTGGTATGTTCAACGCAGGATATCAACATCATTTAGCTTTTGATGGTATTCAAGCAGTTTCAGGAGGTTTTTTTAGCGCCGAGTTCTGGACACTAGATAACTTTTTAGTTGGTTTTTGGAAAATTTTACCGCTAGTCATCGTCTCTTACGGTGTTGGTTTAGGTATTGAATTTATATTCGCCATCATAAAAGGACATGAAGTGGAAGAAGGATACCTAGTAACAGGTATGTTAGTGCCGTTAATTGTGCCTGTCGATATTCCATTATGGATGCTTGCAGTAGCTGTAGTTTTTGGTGTTGTAATTGGTAAAGAAGTTTTTGGAGGAACAGGGATGAACATTCTAAATCCTGCATTAACTATTAGAGCTTTCTTATTCTTCGCTTATCCAACTTGGATGTCTGGAGATAAAGTATGGGTTGAAGGTGCTGTAGCTAGAGATCGCGCGATTGCAGCGGGAGAGAATCTAGATGCCGTTTCTGGTGAAACCATTTTAGGAAGCTTAGCTCAAGGTAAAGAAGTAGCCCATTCGGTTGCCGATATGTTCTTCGGATTTATTCCAGGTTCTATCGGAGAGACTTCTACCTTATTAATAATTTTAGGTGGATTGTTCTTAATTTTTGCTAAAATAGGAAGCTGGAGAATCATGTTATCATCAGTTCTTGGAGCCCTTGCTGTAGGACTTATTTTTAACCAAGTTGTTGATGCTGGTGTCATTACCGAAACTAGTAAGTTTTACGGATTAATGAGTACACCATTTTGGCATCATTTACTAATTGGTGGTTTTGCTTTTGGTACCGTGTTTATGGCTACCGATCCTGTAACAGCAGCACAAACCAATAAAGGTAAATGGTATTACGGTTTCTTAGTTGGATTCATTTCTATCTTAATCCGTGTATTCAATCCTGCTTACCCAGAGGGTGTAATGTTAGCCATTCTTTTAATGAATGTTTTTGCACCAACAATCGATCATTACGTAGTACAAGGTAATGTGAAGAAAAGAAAGAAACGTTTAAAAGTAAAAACGGCTTAACAATGGAAAATAGAACGGATAAAAATTCATATACTATAATATTTGCCATAGCCATGGTTATCGTGGTTGGCGCATTATTAGCATTTACGGCGTCTTCTTTAAGTCCGAAAATTTCAGAAAACCAACGTATAGAAAAGCAACAAAATATTTTGTATGCGATGGGTGTAAATGATAATGATGAATCTAGTGCCATTTTTGTTTCAACAAAAGATGCACCAGAATTATTTAATAAATACATCTCTAAACAATTAGTGATTAAAAATGGTGAGGTTTCAGAAGATGACCAAGCTTATTTAATAGACCTTAAAAAGGATAAAGCCGCTTCTGGTGGTGATGCTACTAAGCGTAACTTACCTTTATTTGTTGGTGAAAAAGATGGGGTGACTCATTATATCATTCCAATTTATGGAAAAGGATTATGGGATGCGATTTGGGGCTATGTTTCTTTAGATGAAAACATGGTTATTCAAGGGGCTTATTTCGATCACAAAGGTGAAACACCTGGATTAGGAGCGAACATTAAGCAACGTTACTTTATGGATGACTTTATTGGAGAGCATATTTTAGATGATAACGGAAACTTTAAAGGTGTTACCGTGGCTAAAGGAAATGCCGATCCAACAAACGAAAATAAAACAGATAACGAGGTTGATGCCATTGCAGGAGCTACTATCACAGGTGATGGGGTAACAGCAATGATTAAAAGTGATTTAAAGCTTTACAAACCTTATTTCGATAATTTAAAAAATAATTAATCTATGGGACTTTTATCAAAAAAAGACACAAAGTTAATCACAGACCCATTAGCAGATAATAACCCAATTACTATTCAAGTATTAGGGATTTGTTCAGCACTGGCTATTACAGCAGAGTTAAAAGCTTCAATTGTAATGTCCATTTCTGTAATGTTTGTATTAGGGTTAGGTAATGTTGTTATTTCTTTAATGCGTAACATCATTCCTTCTAAAATTAGAATTATTGTACAGTTAACTGTTGTAGCTGCTCTAGTAATTATAGTAGATCAGGTACTTAAAGCTTTTGCTTACGAGTTGAGTAAAACACTATCGGTTTTCGTAGGATTGATTATTACCAACTGTATTATCATGGGACGTTTTGAGGCTTTCGCTTTAGCAAATGGTCCTTGGAAATCTTTCCTAGATGGTATTGGTAACTCTTTAGGATATGGTGTTATTCTTATCATCGTTGGTTTCTTTAGAGAATTATTAGGTTCTGGAACTTTATTAGGTTTCCCTGTACTGGGTGATCCAATTGCGAAAACAGGGTTATACGCTATCGGTTACGAGAATAACGGGTTTATGTTATTATCACCAATGGCCTTAATTGTTGTAGGTATCATTATTTGGGTACAACGTACAAGAAATAAAGCTTTAGTAGAAGATCATTAAATAGTTGATAGTTGATAGTTATTGGTTGATAGTCATTTACCACTAACTAAAAACAAAAAACTAAAAACTAAAAAATATGGAACATTTAGAATTATTTTTAAAATCAATATTTATAGATAACATGGTATTTGCCACGTTCTTAGGGATGTGTTCTTACCTTGCTGTATCTAAAAAAGTAAGTACAGCGGTTGGACTTGGTGCAGCGGTAATTTTCGTACTTGCTATCACCGTACCATTAAACTGGTTATTGGATCAATATTTACTTCAGCCAGGTGCTTTAAAATGGTTAGGAGAAGAATATGCGAGCTACGATTTAAGCTTCTTATCTTTTATCATGTTTATCGCTACTATTGCAACCATGGTACAATTGGTAGAAATTGTTGTTGAAAAGTTTTCACCTTCATTATATAACTCATTAGGTATCTTTTTACCGCTTATCGCTGTAAACTGTGCGATTTTAGGTGGGTCATTATTCATGCAATCTCGTGAAATTCAAACAATAGGATTGGCTGCCACTTATGGTATCGGTTCTGGAATTGGGTGGTTTTTAGCAATTCTTGCTATTGCCGCTATCCGCGAGAAAATTAGATATTCAAACGTACCACCAGCATTACGTGGTTTAGGTATTACCTTTATCATTACTGGTTTAATGGCTATCGGATTTATGAGTTTCGGAGGTATGTTAACTGGAGGTGACGAAGAAGCACTGAAGGAAGAAAAAACAGCTCAAGTTGAACCTGCTAAGGAACAACCAGAGAACAACGAAGTGATCGCTAACAACATAAAAGTAAATGAGTAGTATGATTTTAGCAGCAAGTACAACAGGAACTATTGTAGTAACGGTAATCGCCTTTTTAATTATTACGCTTTTATTGGTTACTTTATTATTAGTTGTAAAACAAAAATTATCACCTTCTGGTCCTGTAAAGATCACGATTAATGGTGAAAAGGAAATAGAAGTAGCTTCTGGTGGAAGTTTACTTTCAACTTTAGGAAACTCAAAAATATTCTTACCATCAGCTTGTGGTGGTGGTGGAACTTGTATCCAGTGTGAATGTCATGTTTTAGAAGGTGGTGGTGAAGCACTTCCTACTGAAGTACCTCATTTCACAAGAAAAGAATTACAACATGGCGCACGTTTAGCTTGTCAAGTTAAAGTGAAACAAGACATGAATATCACGATTCCTGAAGAAGTATTCGGAATTAAAAAATGGGAAGCTACTGTAGTGCGTAACTACAATGTGGCATCTTTCATTAAAGAATTTGTTGTAGAGATTCCTGAAGATATGGGCTACAAAGCTGGTGGATACATTCAAATTGAAATTCCACCATGTGAAGTGAAGTATTCTGATATGGATATTACGGCGCATCCAGAAGAGCATGATACACCAGATAAGTTTCAAGCCGAGTGGGATAAATTCAATTTATGGCCATTAGTAATGAAGAATAGTGAAACGGTTGAAAGAGCGTATTCTATGGCTTCTTACCCAGCTGAAGGACGTGAAATTATGTTGAACGTTCGTGTGGCTTGTCCGCCATGGGATCGTGCTAAAAACGGTTGGATGGATGTAAATCCAGGTGTAGCGTCTTCATATATCTTTAACCAAAAGCCAGGAGATAAAGTAACTATTTCAGGACCTTACGGTGAATTCTTTATCAACGAGTCTGAAAGCGAAATGCTTTACGTTGGTGGGGGAGCCGGTATGGCACCAATGCGTTCGCACCTTTATCACCTTTTCAAAACCTTAAAAACAGGTAGAACAGTAACTTATTGGTATGGTGGACGATCTAAACGTGAATTATTCTATTTAGAGCACTTCCGTGATTTAGAAAAAGACTTCCCGAACTTTAGATTTTTCTTAGCTTTATCTGAACCTTTACCTGAAGATAACTGGCAAGTAAAATCAGATATTGACTCTCCAGGAGATGGTTTCGTTGGTTTCATTCACAATTGTGTGATTGATAATTACCTAAGTAAACACGAAGCACCAGAGGATATTGAATTGTATTTCTGTGGACCACCATTAATGAATAATGCGGTTCAGAAAATGGGAGAAGATTTTGGAATTCCTGATGAGCACATCCGTTTTGATGACTTTGGAGGATAGTAAAAAACTTCTTACACCTACTGTAAGAATATATTATACAGAGAACCGATACGAAAGTATCGGTTTTTTTATGCCTTTATTTTTTTAATGATTGCCATTTCTGATGATTTAAATACACGTTTGTAATCCATCACGTTTGGTATGTTGTCGAACTTACACAGTAATGTTATTACCGCTGATAGCCCTTGAAACAAAACATCTTTATCGGTTGGGTTTGAAGCTTTTTTACGACTGTGATGAAGTGGTGTTTCAAATCCACAAGCTTCTAAAAAAGCCTGCTCTATTTGAAGGAATTCTAAAGGCGTGTAGCCATTAAATTTCCGTCCCATGGATTGATGCACCTGGCCAACATAATTTAAGTTTGTGCTACCGTGAGAATCCGAAAGGTGTTTCCAACCATCCGTTTTATCTAAAATATTGCCCACAGCACATTGTTTGCAACATGCTGGATTTAACTGGTTACTGTGAAAAGCGGTATATAATTTATGTATGGCCGCATCAAATCGTTTGGTCGTTTTCATGTTTTTTACTTCTAAGTTAATAAAAATTTGGTAATTATTATTTTAACAGTTTAGTCTTTAGTTGTTTAGAGAAACTCTTTGCTAATCATTATTATGATGAGTAACTGTATTTCTTTAAAATATTATTAAGTTTGTCTAAAGAAAAATAATTGCATATGAGTAAACCGCTTACAGAACAAGAATTACATAATTTAGCCATGAACCATGTTGGTAAGGATTTAGAAGAACGTGGTTTTGAATTTATAGCGATTAATAGTAAGCTAAAAAAGCATCCTCAATTTGTATGTATTGATAAAAACAATCAATATTTTTTTGTGATTGTTAGAGCCGTAATTTTACCCGAAAACCCGAATAATTATGATGTTGTTTGGATGGAGTCCTTTAAAAATCATGCTAGAGAACAAAATGCTAAAGTTTTATATGCAGGGGTAGGTATTGGAAGTTTAGAGGGAGAACAAGCCCCAATTTATCTCAACACTGATTATTTATTAGAGTATAATGGCATTCAATTTTTAGAAACCAATTTAAATTAAACTGTTCGATCCTATGAAAAATATAGCCATTGTTATTGCTCTTCTATTTTTTGTTTCATGTAAAAAGGAGATAAGAAACACCAAATTAGCTGGAAACGTATTCGGAACTACGTATTCTGTGATTTATAATTCAGAAAAAAATTATTCTAAAGAATTTGATAGTTTGTTTGCTGTATTGAATCATTCAATGTCCACCTATCAGGAGAATTCCATCATTTCTAAATTAAATGAAAATGAATTGGTTGAAGTCGATGCTCACTTTATAAAGGTCTATGAGGCTGCAAAAAACATATATGAAGAAACCGATGGCGCTTTCGATCCTACGATTGGTGCGGTTGTTAATGCTTGGGATTTTGGACCAAAAGGAGAAATTGAGCAGCTAGATACTCTTAAAATAGACTGGTTAATGCGTTCGGTGGGATTGAAGCAGGTGACATTACTAGACAATAAAATAATTAAACCTAAGGGCACCTTTTTAGACTTCAATGCCATTGCAAAAGGTTATGGGGTTGATGTGATAGGTGAGTTTTTAGAATCACAAAATATAAATGATTATTTGGTTGAAATTGGTGGAGAAATAAGAGTGCGAGGCATAAATGCTGAAAAAAAACATCTTTGGAAAGTTGGAATTGAGAGTCCAAATTTTGAAGGTGAGCATATGATTTCTGATGTCGTGGAGCTTAAAGATGAAGCTATGGCTACTTCTGGAACCTATAGAAAATTTAAGGTTGACAAAGAAGGCAAACGTTACGCTCATATTATTGATCCTAAAACCGGTTTTCCTAGTAAAACCAGCTTACTTAGTATTTCTGTTATTGATAAAACTTGCATGACGGCTGATGCCTATGCAACAGCTTTTAAGGCGATGGGTGTAGAGAAGGTAAAAGCCTTTTTAAAAGATCATCCTGAACTTAAAGTGTATTTGATTTTTGAAAACGACAATCAAGAAATAGAAACTTTGGCACTTAATGGTTTTCCGGAAAATTAATAGCTTTTGATTTTTAGCCTATGGATTCAAGCCTTTCAAACCTTCATAAATAACGATACTTACCGCATTCGCTAGATTTAAGCTTCTTACATGTTCACTATAAAGCGGAATTTTAAATAACCTTTCCGTGTTAGCTTCTATAATTTCTGGAGCTAACCCCACGGATTCTTTTCCGAAGATTAAAAACATGTCGTCTTCAAAAGGAATATCCCAATGGTTTTTAGCGCCTTTACTGGATAGAAAAGCCATGCTCTTACCTTGATGCTTATTAAAAAAGGCTTCGGCATTATCGTAATAGGTTACCGAAAGATGTGGCCAATAATCTAAACCAGCGCGTTTTAAACGGGCGTCTGTAATTTCAAACCCCAGAGGTTTTACGATATGTAAATTAGAGCCTGATCCTAAGGCTAATCGCCCAATATTGCCAGTGTTGTTAGGGATTTCGGGTTCTATTAAAACGATGTTTAGAGGCATGTTATTGATTATTTAAATGTAAAAAGCCTATTCCTGATTATAGAATAGGCTTTAAAAATGATTTTATCAGGGATTAGGCTTCAATTTGAGTTTTTCCTATGTCATTGATTTCTTCAGCGTTATCTAATTTAGGATCTGGACCATATTCGTTAGGACCATGGTCGCCTTCTGTTACCGATAAAACAAAAAGCCAGATAGAGCCAATAAATGGAACAAGTGCTATTAAAAGAAACCAGCCACTTTTGTTAACATCATGTAATCTTCTAACATTTAAAGCAAGTGAAGGTACTATGGTTGCTAGTATATAAATGTAAACCAAAAAGATAATAAAAGGACTGTCTAATGCATAAGCAAGAAGGCCAAGGACCATAAGACTACCATAAATTATGATTAAATTAAAAAGCGAAAACATCCAAAATTCCTTTCTTCTCGCTCTTCCGTTAAAATTCGCGTAATTGTCGCGCAATACTTTTAAGTACCAGTTCATTTTGTAATTTATTTGGGGTTAGTTAATAATTAGTAGGTCAATATATTTAATTTAATATAGAATCTATAAATTTATTTAAACTTTTAGTGCCCTCTTGAGTCACATGTTTTACAAAAGCACTGCCTATAATGGCGCCTTTTGCGTATTGTGTGGCTTGTGTAAAGGTCTCGTTGTTACTAATACCGAAACCAATAATTTGCGGATTATTAAGCTTCATTTTATCTATACGCTCGAAATATTGTGTTTGCTCGTCGCCAAAACCAGATTGTGCTCCTGTTGTACTGGCACTACTTACCATGTATATAAATCCGTTTGAAATAGAATCGATATAACGAATACGCTCGTCACTCGTTTGTGGCGTGATTAGGAAGACATTAATTAAGCCGTATTTTTCAAATATCGCCTGGTATTCTTCATGATACACGTCTACTGGAAGGTCTGGAATGATAAGTCCGTCGATACCAATTTCCTGACATTTTTTACAGAAAGCTTCCACGCCATATTGAAACATAGGGTTAAAATACCCCATGATGATTAATGGAATATTCACCGTTTTACGAATGTCTTTTAATTGATCGAAAAGCACTTCGGTAGTCATGCCATTTTTTAAAGCCTTGGTTGAACTTTCCTGAATGGTTGGCCCATCGGCTAAAGGATCGCTAAAAGGCAAGCCAATTTCAATCATATCGACACCGCTTTTTTCTAAATCTTCAATGATTGATACGGTATCGTTAAGGCTTGGGTAACCTGCTGTAAAATAGATAGACAGTAATTTTTTGTCTTCGCTTAGTTTTTTATTTATTCTGTTCATTGTTAATGAATAGTTTTCATTCCCTTGAAAAAGGGAATCTTTTTAATATTTATTTTCGTCAACCTGAACTTGTTTCAGGTTCTCATTATTTAATCTGAATTCTGAATTTTACTCCTGATTTTGTTCCTGCTTTATCACTTTTGCGTTAGGGATTGAGGCATTGTTGGAGCTCTTTTTTGTTTTTCTCAAAAAAAGCGACTGCCGAAAGCCCGACCCTTGTGGTAACGCCCAAATACTAAATCTTGAAATACTCAATATAATTCTGCAGATCCTTATCACCACGACCAGATAAACTCACCACCACAACATCGGTTGGTTTAAATTTGCGTTGCTCAAAAATGGCTAAAGCGTGTGAACTTTCAATAGCTGGAATAATGCCTTCTAACTTACATAAATCCAGTCCAGCATTCATTGCTTGATCGTCGGTAATGGCCATAAATTCGGCACGGCCTGTTTTGCAAAGATGTGCGTGCATCGGACCAACACCAGGGTAATCCAATCCTGCTGAAATTGAATACGGCTCGGTTATTTGTCCGTCTTTAGTTTGCATTAACATGGTTTTACAACCATGAATAATCCCTTCCTTTCCTAAAACAGAAGTGGCTGCACTTTCACCAGAATCGACGCCCAAACCGGCAGCTTCAACGGCAATAATACCTACTTCTTCCTCGTGTAAATAGTGGTAATAGGTTCCAGCGGCGTTCGATCCTCCACCAATACAAGCCACCACGTAATCGGGGTTTTCACGACCTTCTTGTTCTTTTAATTGCCATTTAATTTCTTCGGAAATCACAGCTTGAAAACGCGTTACCATGTCGGGGTAGGGATGCGGACCAATAGCAGAACCAATGATATAATGGGTATCTACAGGGTTATTAATCCAATCGCGAATGGCTTCGTTAGTGGCATCTTTAAGGGTGCGGCTTCCAGATTTTGCAGGTACAACAGTTGCGCCAAGCATTTTCATTCTTGCTACGTTTGGAGCCTGTCTGGCAATGTCAATTTCGCCCATATACACGATACACTCCAGTCCCATTAAGGCACAAACCGTTGCCGTTGCCACACCGTGCTGTCCGGCACCAGTTTCGGCAATAATGCGGGTTTTACCAAGGCGTTTTGCCATTAAAATCTGACCAATAGTGTTGTTGATTTTATGCGCTCCCGTATGGTTTAAATCTTCGCGTTTTAAATATATTTTGGTATTGTATTTTTCTGAAAGACGCTTCGCAAAATAAAGCGGCGAGGGGCGACCTACGTAATCTTTTAAAAGTTTATCGAATTCTGCTTTAAAATCGGGTTCGGCCATCACTTTCAGATAGTTTTGGCATAATTCTTCTACATTAGGATATAGCATTTCTGGAATGAAAGCGCCTCCAAATTCGCCATAATAACCTTTTTCGTTTACGTTGTAATTATTCATAATATTTAATATTCCTTCGAAGTATGGATTCCGTTTTATTTACGAAATGACAAACTTTTTATAAATTCTTTTAATAATTCTATATTTTTCAATCCGGGCTCGATTTCAAATTTACTGTTTACATCTAAAGCGTAGCAGTACTTTGAAGCTGGACTTTCTATAAATTTCTTAACATCCTCAACTTGATTTGGGCCAATACCACCACTTAAAAAGAATGGTTTTGTAGACGGATAGTCGTTTAAAACATTCCAATCGAATGTGTAACCGTTTCCTCCTGGTAACTTTCCTTTGGTATCAAATAGAAAATAATCGCAAACCGTTTCATAAGGCTTTAATTCTTCAAAATTGAAGCTGTCTTTTATTGAAAAAACTTTGATGATTTCTGGTTTTTTAAGCAGCACATCATCAAGAATATATTGCGTGTGTCGCAAGGTATCGCAATATTCTGGCGATTCATGACCGTGTAATTGAACGGCTTGTAGGCCAAGAGTGGTAACTTTTTCAATTACAAAATTGATTTCGGCATTAACAAAAACGCCTGTTTTTTTTATCTCACTAGGTATTTCAGGAATGCTGCTTTCGTCAAAGTTTCTTGCTGAATCTTCATAAAAAATAAATCCTAGATAATCGGGCTGCAATGCGGCAACTTCTTCGATATTATCTGAATACTTCATGCCGCAAATTTTGAGGAGAAGCCCCTCGCTACCCTTTGGGGAGGGCATTGATTGCGGTGTATGTTGTTTGTCTTTATTATTCATAACAGTGATTATTCACATGAGTAAGCGTCCTCCTCCTTTGGAGGCGCTAGAGGAGGCTTTTAATAAAAGTTGTTGCACTTGCTCCTGGATTATCGGTTTTCATGAAATTTTCTCCAATTAAAAACCCTTGATAACCGTAAGGTTGTAATTCTTTAATGGCTTCAATATTACTAATGCCGCTTTCGGATACTTTAACGAAATCATTAGGAATAAGCGTGCTTAAAGATTTGCTCGTATTTAAACTAACATCAAAGGTTTTTAAATTTCTGTTGTTTACACCTAACATGTCTAGGCTTGGCATGATAGATTTGTGTAATTCTTCTTCGTTATGCACTTCCAAAAGCACATCTAGATTTAGGCTTTTAGCAAACTCTGAATATTTTTTAATCTCGTCGCGGGTTAAAATCGCTGCGATTAAAAGGATAACATCGGCACCATAAGCTTTGGCTTCTAGAAGCTGATATTCATCTATAATAAATTCTTTCCTTAAAAGCGGTAGGTTACAGCTTGCTCTAGCGGTAAGTAAATCGTCTAAAGAACCTCCAAAATATTTGCCGTCTGTTAAAACTGACATGCCGCAAACACCAGCATCTTCATAACCTTTTGCCACATCTTGAACGCTTAAAGTGTGGTTAATAACCGATTTAGATGGCGATCGGCGTTTGTGTTCGGCGATGATTCCTGTTTTACTGTTACGTAGTTTTTCAGATAAGGAAACGGTTGGTCTTTCGAATAAAACAGACTGTTCTAATTGTGACGTTGGAATTAAACTTTTTCTAAGTTCAACTTCTTTGCGTTTATCTAATGTGATTTTATCTAATATATTCATTTTTATAAGTCTGTAGTTTTTAGTCTGTTGTCTGCATACCGAAAACTGTGACTGAAAACTTTTTATTACTGATATTGTTTTATTTCTAAACTAGGTTTCGTTTTTTTAACTATTAACTATTAACTATTAACTATTAACTATTAACTATTAACTATTAACTATTAACTATTAACTATTAACTATTAACTATTACTCAGCTCAATTAACTTTTCTAAACTAACTTTCGCTTTTCCCGAGAATAACGATTCTTTAGCCATTTCAAAACCTTCTTGATGTGAAATTTGATTTGTTGTTGCAATAGCTAAACCAGCATTGGCACAAACCACGTTGTGTTGGGCATCGGTACCTTCGCCGTTTATTACTTTTTTAAATATTTTGGCCGATTCTTCCACAGAACTTCCTCCAAAAATGGATTCTTGAGTGATGGCTTTTAAACCTAAGGTTTCTGGAGTAAAAAGTGTTTCGGCGTTATTGGAAATAATTTTAGCTTTTCCCGTTAAGGAAATTTCATCGTAACCATCTAAAGCGTGGATGATGCTATAATTTTTATCTGTTTTCTGATATAAGTATCCGTATAAGCGCTGTAATTCTAAGTTAAAGACACCTACCATTTGATTTTTAGGAAACGCCGGATTAACCATCGGACCTAACATATTAAAAAAGGTTTTTACTCCAAGTTCTTTTCGTATTGGGCCAACTTCTTTCATGGCAGGGTGGAATAGGGGGGCGTGTAAAACACATATTCCGGCTTGATCGATAGAGCGTTTTAGGAAATCGATATCGTTCGAAAATTTAATACCTAAATACTCCATAACATTGGATGATCCACAAGAAGAGGAAACACCATAATTTCCATGTTTGGTAACATGAACACCAGCGCCAGCAGTAATAAAAGAGGCTAAAGTTGAAATGTTAAAAGTATCTTTACCATCACCACCAGTACCACATAAATCAATGGGGTTATATTCGTTTAAATCTACCGCAATACATAAATCTAAAAGCGCATCTCTAAATCCGTTTAATTCGTTTAATGTGATACTACGCATCATGTAAACGGAAAGAAAACAAACAATCTGACTTTGGTTGTACATCCCTTTAGAGATGTTTACCAAAACTTGTTTGGCTTCTTCACTAGATAGGGTTTCGTGATTTATTAATCTATTTAATACGTCTTTCATTAATTTCAATTTTCATTCTCGCGAAAGCGGGAATCTATTTTATCTCTACTAATTTTATCTTGATCAATGAACGAACAATAACTCAAATTAATTAGAGAAAATTCCTTACTAAGTTTTTTGTTTTATAGATAAAATTATTTTTTTTAACTATTAACTATTAACTATTAACTATTAACTATTAACTATTAACTATTAACTATTAACTATTAACTATTAACTATTAACTATTAACTATTAACCCAATTTTCTAAAATCTTCTTACCATCTGGTGTCAATACCGATTCTGGATGATATTGCACACCTCTAACATCATAAGCTTTATGTCTGAGGGACATGACTTGTCCGTTAGAATCAAAAGAAGTCGCTTCCAAGCAATCGGGTAAATTGGCATCCACAACCCATGAGTGGTAGCGGCCAACATCAAAGTTTTTGTTTAAGTTTTTAAAGAGGATTTCATCGTCTACACAAAGCTCAACAGGTGTTGCCACACCGTGATAAACTTCGTCTAAATTGCTTAACGAACCACCAAATACTTCGCCGATGGCTTGTTGTCCTAAACAAACTCCGAAAATACTTTTTGTTGGGGCATATTTTTCAATAATGGCTTTTAGTAACCCCGCTTCATCTGGAATTCCAGGACCTGGCGATAAAACAATTTTATCAAAAGGTTCTACATCCTCCAAGGTTAATTTATCATTTCTAACAACAGTAACATCACAATCTAAATCTTCTAAATAATGAACCAAATTGTATGTAAAACTGTCGTAATTATCTATAACTAATACTTTCTTACTCATCTCTTATATTCCTGCGAAGGCAGGAATCTGTTTTAAGTTATACTTTTATTATTGTTCATTTTGTCTTAATACAAAACGAACCAAAAAATCAAATCAATCTTAGGAAATTCCTGCGGAACATTCGTTCTCGGAATTTCGTGCTTGAAGCTCCGCTTCGCATCTTCATTCCTTCACTCATTATTTCTTCAGAATGATGTTTCCGACTGCGTCGAAATTAGGGACTTGATTCTTTATTTTATTATTTTCTTTCAATTGATTTTTTTGTTTTTTAACCAATAACCAATAACCAATAACCAATAACCAAAAATCAAATCTCTTCAGCCAAGGTTATCGCTTTTGTGAGTGCGCCAAGTTTGTTAAAAACCTCTTGCAGTTCACTTTCGGCATCCGATTTAGAAACCATGCCTGCTCCAGCTTGCCAATTTAATTTATAGTCTTTGCTTAAAAATGTTCGTATCATAATGGCATGATTAAAATTCCCATCGAAATCCATGAAACCAATAGCGCCACCGTAGTAGCCACGACTTGTTTTTTCATATTTTTCAATAAGTTGCATCGCCATATGTTTAGGCGCACCACTTAAAGTACCTGCTGGAAAAGTATCGGCCACCACTTGCATGGTTGGTGTTGTATCATGCTTGTTACCTGTAACTTTACTCACCAAGTGAATCACGTGGGAAAAGAATTGGACTTCACGATAGGTAACCACTTTTACGCCGCTACCATGACGACTTAAATCGTTTCTTGCTAGGTCGACAAGCATCACATGCTCGGCATTTTCTTTATCGTCGGCTTTTAATTCTTCGGCTAATTTTTCGTCTTGTTCATCGTTTCCAGTACGTTTAAATGTACCAGCAATAGGGTGGATTTCGGCAAGCCCTTCAGTAACCACAAGTTGTGCTTCTGGCGAACTTCCAAAAATTCTAAAATCTCCATAATCAAAATAGAACAGGTATGGTGAAGGATTAATACTTCTTAAGGCGCGATAAACATTAAAATCATCACCGGTAAATTCTTGAGAAAAACGACGTGATAATACCAGCTGAAAAACGTCGCCACGGCCTGCGTGTTTTTTTGCTACTTCAACTTGTTTTCTGAATTCATCATCTGTTAAATTAGATAGAATGTCTCCTTTTGAACTGAAGTCATATTCAGCAAAGTTTTGAGTATTAATAAGCTTATCAATGGCATCAATGTTGTTTTCTTGATCTTCATAACAATGTGCGAAAATGTAAGCTTCATTTTTATAATGATTAATAGCGATAATGTTCTTGTAAACCGCATAATACAGGTCTGGAACCGTTACCGAATCATCTTTTTTGCTAATTTGAATATCTTCAAAATAACGTACAGCATCATAGGCTGTATAACCGAAAATACCATTGTTTATAAACTTGAAATCTTCATCAGTGTTTACATCAAAACGCTTTGTGAAGTTATGGATTTCATCTACCACATTGACGTTTTCGTCTATATTAATATGGGTAGTGCTGCCATCAGGATAGGTTTCAGAAATCACTTCATTTTCAACTTTAATGCTTGCAATAGGGTTGAAGCAGATGTACGAGAAGTTTTTATGACTTCTATGGTAATCACCACTTTCCAGAAGGATGCTATTAGGATATTTATCACGAATTTTATAGTACACAGTTACTGGTGTAATCGTATCGGTTAAAATTCTTTTGTGATGGGTATAAAGGCTAAATTTTTTCATATATGACATAAAAAAGGCTTGTCGTGAATGACAAGCCTTTTGATATTTTGAGTTTTAAATATACTAGGATTTTACTTCACGAAGATTAGTTTCGAAAGCACCACCACCAAGTATTGTTTAAAAAAGTATTCATTTTCTTATTTTTATCTGACCAAATATAAAAATGATAAGCCATTACGCAAAACTTTAAAACAATTTTTTAATTAAAAGTTTGTTAAACTAAAAGAAATTCAATGAAGTATTAATTAGTTTTATGCTTATGAAGTTAAATGTCCTATTCTTTGCTATTTTGATAATGGCGAGTTGTTCGAAAGTTAAAAAGAAAGAAGGCCTATCTCAAATGGCTATTAACGAATCTGTTCAAAAGAAAACTCAAACTAAAAATGACGATCTTAAGATTTATGATTTTGATGGTTTCGAAAAGTTTTTAAATCAAAAGGATGATAAAATTCACGTGATAAATTTTTGGGCAACCTGGTGCGGGCCTTGCGTTAAAGAACTCCCATATTTTGAAAAAATACACGAAACCTATAAAGATAAAAATGTAGAAGTGTTATTAGTTAGTTTAGATTTTCCACATCAATACGACTCTAAACTGAAACCTTTTATAAAGGATAAAAAATTGAAATCGAAAGTCATTGCTTTAGATGATCCCGATATGAACACATGGATTCCAAAAGTAGACCCTTCATGGTCTGGAGCGCTTCCCGCTACTATAATCTATAAAAATGACCAAAGCGCTTTTTTTGAGCAATCCTTTACTTTCGAATCTTTAGAAAAAGAAATCAAACCATTTTTAAAATAAACCAAACATTATGAAAAAAGTAATCAAATTTATTTCAGGAGGCTTACTAGTACTTTTAGTAAGTGCTTTTACCGTAAACAAAACGCTTAGCGACGGTTATAAAATTGGCGATGTCGCCGAAGATTTTTCACTTAAAAATATAGATGGAAAGATGGTGTCCATGGCCGATTATAAAAAAGCCAAAGGCTACATTATAACGTTTACTTGTAATACCTGTCCGTACGCTGTGATGTATGAAGATCGCATTGTAGAGTTAAATAAAAAATACGCTCCTAAGGGCTATCCTGTTATTGCCATTATGCCTAATAATATAGCCGTTAAGCCTGGTGATGCCTTACCTGAAATGAAAAAGCGCGCCGAAGAAAAAGGATTCAACTTTCCTTATTTAATAGATGAAAAACAATCGGTGTACCCAAAATTTGGTGCGACTAAAACACCACATATATTTGTTTTAGAGAAAACTAAGAAGGGGAATGTTGTGAAATATATTGGCGCTATCGATGACAATTATAAAGATCCATCGGCTGTGACCACGAAGTATGTAGAAGCCGCTGTTGATGCTTTATTGAAAGGTAATCCGGTGCCAGAAACAGAAACCAAAGCCATAGGGTGTTCTATAAAAGTCTAAAGGAATATGCGTTTTCAAAAAAAATCCGAGGAACTAATTCTTCGGATTTTTTTTCGTCTATAATTTTATAAGCCTTAATTTTGTATAATCACTAACATTAAAACTTAAAGCATATCCTTATATATTGAGGATATTTAATTTTAATGTAGATGCGCTAAACATTTTATATTTATAACTATGGAAGATTTAACACAAGAAGAATGGGTAGAACAATTAGCAAACGATGATAATGCGGTTGTTTTAGATGTAAGAACCGATGCTGAAGTAGCTGAAGGTATTATAGAAAATGCCATTCATATCGATATTTATAAGGGGCAAGAGTTTGTTGATGAGATTGAAGCTTTAGATAAGTCGAAAAATTATTATGTGTATTGCCGTTCTGGTAATCGTTCTGGGAAAGCTTGTCAGATCATGGAACAGTTAGGTTTCGAAAACGCTTATAACCTTGAAGGCGGTATGCTGGAGTGGACAGGAGATGTGGTTGAAAAATAAACACTCCTATGAAGTATTATCCATTATATTTATTATGTTTTTTAAGCGTTGTTTTAAGCGGCTGTAATCAATGTGTGTCAGATGATTATGTTCTTATGCCAGCAAAACAATTTCAAATGGATGTGAGTCATGACTTTGTTCAACTTATAGATGTTCGTACGCCTAAAGAATTTGAGGAAGGCCATTTATACCATGCCATTAATGTCGATTTTAAATCCGATGACTTTTTGAACAATATTGAAAAACTAAACTCCGATAAACCTGTTTACATCTATTGTCGAACAGGAAAGCGAAGTAAAAAAAGTGTTCCATATTTTAAAAAAGCAGGATTTACTACCATTTATAATCTAAAAGATGGTTTCTTAGGTTGGAAGTCCAACGGTTTGCCTTATAAAGTTAACGAATAGCGACTTTATTTTTATGATTTTTCTAGAGGCAATTTTACGTCTAACAGAATAATTAATATTTACAGCACCGTAACCTAAAAGTTGTTTGTTAAACGTTTAACTGTTTTTTAAGTCTTTCATCTTTTTTATTTTAAAATATGCGGGGTCTTTTTATACCTTTATTATAAAGATTGCCAAAATATTGGCGATTCAATAATTTTAGGTTTAAAATAGAACTTAATTAATAGCATTTTAAAATGGAATACGGTTTTGTAGTATTAGGAATTGTGGCTTTATTGTTTTTAAGCATGTATGGCTATTCATATATATCTGTAGCTCAAGAAAAGGCGAAGATGATGAAGGAACGCCAGATGCGTAAAGAAAAAGAAGAACTTCGACGTGAGCGTCGGCTTAGACATCAAGCGGTCATAGATGAAAAAGTTAATAAGATAGCTAAAAGAAGTGAAGAAATTCAGAGAGAATTGAAGCTATTGAAAGAAATGAAAGAGAATCAAAAAGTAAGTTAATAATTTATTTTAATAAACTTTTATCAAAGCCCATGTATATCTGTGTACATGGGTTTTTTTGTAAGCTATTTTAAGCTATGGTTGAGAATTTGAGGACTGAACATTAAGCCAAGCTTCACAGGCACTAGGCCAATTTACATTTGTGCCTGTTGTGCCAAGCCCGAAGCCATGACCACCCTTTTCGTATATGTGCATTTCAACGGGGACGTTATTTTCCTTTAGTGACAGGTAGTAATTGATGCTGTTTTCAACAGGAACGGATTGGTCATCTGATGCGTGGATTAAAAGCGTGGGTGGAGTGGTTGGAGTCACTTGCTCTTCATTAGAATATTGGTTTATTAAATTTTGCGATGGGGTTTCTCCCAGTAGATTAGTTCTCGAGCCTTGGTGTGTTATATCATCTTTCATCGAAATAACTGGGTAGATTAATATAGAAAAATCTGGTCGTGCCGAAGTATTGTCGTGGTTGTAAATAGAATCCTTATAATGGGTTGATAGCGTTGCTGCTAGATGTCCGCCTGCCGAAAAGCCCATAACACCAATTTTGTTAGTGTCGATGTGCCATTCTTTCGATCGGCGTCTTACTGTTCTAATGGCTTCTTGAGCATCTTGCAAAGGCCCAATGGTTTTGTTAACCATGATAGCATCACTGGGTAATCTGTATTTAAGTACAAATGCTGAAATGCCTATAGAATTAAGCCATTCTGCAACTTTTTCGCCTTCCTTTACATGAGATAAATGTTTGTAGCCGCCTCCAGGACAAATGATAATGGCTGGAGTGGTCTCTACTTTTTTGTGTTTAGCTAAAAAAACTTTTATAGTGGACTCGGTTACTTTTCTAATACCTGTAGCAACACCTTTATTATTTAATCGAAATTCTTCTTGATAATCTTTATTTTCAATCGCATTTGGAACTGTTGCCCAAAGTTCAATGTCGTATTCTTGACCATTTGTAATCACTGAACTACCAAAAATGCTCCCCATGAAAATGATTTTTAATATGATTTTTTTTAAGCCCATAGTTTAAGCGTTTTATTTGTTGAAGTTATTTGAAATTGTATCGAAAAACAAAAAGGAAAGCCTATTATGAAAAATGAGCCCTCCTTTTTTTTAGATGCTAAGCGGCAATTAAATTATTTTACAGTAATTAATTTGCTTGTTCTTAAGTTATTTGATCCGCTTAAGGTAAGTAGGTAATTCCCAGAAGCTAAGCTATTACGCTTTAGGATTAAGGTGTTTTTACCAGTTTTGAATTTGTTTTCTTTGAATTCCATCAGTTTTACTCCTGTTAAACTGTATATGGCTACATTTAAGTTTGTTTCTTTTTTTAAGTTGAAAACAATTTGAGTTTCTTCCGAAAAGGGATTCGGATAATTAGCTACACCGTTTTCAAAAACAAAATCGTTAATACTTAGGGCGGCCGTTTCAAAAGGCCCTATGTCGGGAGCAGAGCCGTTAAATGATATTCCAACATCTACGCCAGCATCTATTAAATCACTACCAGCAACAAGTTTAAAAAATTGAACATCAGGAAGACTACCATCGGTTTTTCGATCGGCTAGTAATGAATTGATGTCCAGACTTTCAAAATCATTAGCATTTGTAGTCAACCCGTTTTGCCAACTGTTCTTTTCTACGATCAGTGTTGTTGCTCTAAAGCTATCATTACTATTCCCATCATAACTAATCGTGTTTTTAATTTCCAGTTTTTCAGCAATATTAGAGCTGCTAAAGTTTATGTTTCTACCATTTTGGTATGCACCACAATTATACATGGTGATGGTGCCTCTATTGCTATTATGATCAAAGCCATCAACAATGTTTCCAGCAGCAATACAATTTTTAAAAACGGCATGGTGTTTTAAGTCTTTGTTGTCACTACCACCAGTTTTAAAACCGTTACCATCACCGCCTCCTGCAGTACCATCTTTTAAATAGCCATTATTAATAGCCCAACAGTTTTCGTAGGTAGTTGTAATGTTATCGGTGCCTCTAAGGTAACCATCCCAGCCATCATCTAAATTGTTCCAAGCACGACAACCTATAAATTTATTGCCAGTACCAGCAGTTAATTTACATGCAAAACCATCGGCATTTTCAATAGAAGAATCGGCATTGTTATAGGAGTCACAATTTAGAATGGTGTTAAACGAACCGCCGTTGTCTATTTGTAATCCAGAATCACTACACTCGCTAAAGGTGCAATACTCGATTAAATTATTATTTCCTCTAATGTGCATCCCATTATCGCCAGCACCAAAAATATCAATGCCTTTAATGTGCCAATAACTGCCTTGTAAGGATATGGCACGATTACTACTATGTTCAATCATACTAGAAAAATCAAAAACAGGTCTAGAAGAGTTGTCGGGGTGAGGTAGGATAGAAATAAGGTTTGAGCTTGTGCCGCTGTTATTGATGCTTACCACAGTATTGAAACTGTAATGGCCACCGCGAACATAAATGTTGTCGCCAGTACTGGCACTTGATACGGCTGTGTTAAATTGTGAAGCATTATTTACCGTAATATCAGTAAAGGCAAAACAGCTAATTTGCCAAAGCATAAAACATGCTAAAATAAGGTTGCATTGTGTGGTTTTTGTAGTCATAAGATGTTAGTTAAGTTAAAAATGTAATCGATAACAAAAATACAGTTTAGGGTGTTACGGTGATATTTTTTTAACTAAATTTTTCAGACTTTGATTAGCGGAGTAGAATCCGAAGCTTTAATTGAACAAAGTGTTTGTTGAGATGGTTTTTATGCATTGTTCATGCCCCAGGTATTCAGGATCACCATGTTCTTCGTACCAAAAGCCTTCAAGGATATTTTCAGTAATGCATTTGTAAACCACTACACCATTATAAATAGCGCCTTGGTCGCCTTTATAATGAAAATTAATAACAAGGATATGGTCTTTATAAACGCCCACGCCCCATTGAAGTTGTTCATCATTTATAGTCCATTCGGCCTTTATCCGCTTATAGGCGTCTAGGCTTAAACTTAGCTTTCCTTTATAGGGGCTTTTTTCCGCATTTTGATTGTGTCCAGTTATAGTGTAGTTGCCGACTAACGCTTCGATGGTCATATTTTGGGTTATGTATTTATCCTTAAATAGGACGTTAAACCTAATAATAAAGAATTTAATCCAATAAATTTTTAAAAATTTTAATATAAATATATTTTGGTCACATAACCTATATAAAAGGCTTTTTAAGCCTTAATTCTAAACTTTATTAAACCCCAAGACTTTGATAAAATATTGTTATTTATTTTTATTTTCATTAAGCTTATTTTCTCAAAACGCTCAAATATCCACTCAGTTTTTTCAAGACGGAAAAATTTATAAAGAATTGAATGAAAATTTAAACGAGCTTACAAATCCAATAGGTCAATTTTCCGAAAATGAACCTTGTGAAGTAGTGGATTTCTTAGGACGTGATAATTATAAAATAAAATATAATGATCAGGTTGGTATCGTGAAAATGGATGATTTAGAGGTCACCGAGGGTATGATGGACTTGTATTATGCCTATCAGGAGGAGGAAAGATTGAAATTAATTCAGGCAGAAGAAGCGCGGAAAAATAAGGTGTATCAAATTTCGGAAAAAGGCGAAATAGATCAGAGAAAACAAGATTCCATTGAAAAACGTTTAGCCAATCAAAAGCAGATTGAATCCGCTCTAGCAATTAAACATCAAAATGAAGTTTATTTTGCCAAGCAAAAGGTTTTGGAAGAGCAGCGAAAAAAAGATTCCATAGCTGTAATCGAGGCTAAAGCGGAAGCGATTAAGGAACAGCGTGTAAAAGATTCCATTGAGAAACGTTTAGCTAATCAAAAGCAAATTGAATCCGCTCTAGCGATTAAGCATCAGAATGAAGTTTATTTTGCCAAACAAAAGGCCTTGAAAGAGCAACAAAAACAAGATTCCATAGCTTTAATTGTGGCCAAAGAGAAAGCTTTTGAGGAGCAGCGGGTAAAAGATACTATCCAGAAAAATTTAGCAAAGCAAAAAGAAATTGAAGCTGCTCTACAGATAAAACGACAGAATGAGGTTTATTTAGCAAAGCAGAAATCCTTAAAAGAGCAACAGAATTTAGAAGCAAATAGTCCTCAAGCCTTATATGAAAAACAAATAAAGGATTCTTTAATTAGAAGTATGGCTATTCAAAAAAGGCAGTATGAAAAACGTATCAAAGACTCCTTAATTCGAGTGTTATCTGCAGAAAAGAAAAGTGTCACAAATGTTGTTGAAGCAAGCGAGGAAATGGGTGAAAAAGAAAGACTAAAACTTGAACGCATCAAGTTTAAAGATTCTTGCAGTTATGAGATTAACGATTTTGATGTGTTTTACAATGTGCATACTATGAAAACCAGTAAATATGTGCTTAATGATGTGCTAACCGTGGAGTTGTACCGACAAGGTCACAAGGTTAATGTGTTTTTTAATGCGAAAGAAGATTTAGGCTGTGTTAGTCATTATTCACATAATCGTTCGTCGGTAAAGGTTACTTTAGAAAATGGAAAAAATGTCGTTTTTTATCATTCTTGGAATATGGAGTGTGGTAGTTTTGAGTTTAAAGGCAACTTGTCTAAATCTCAAATACGCATGTTGCAAGAGTCGCCTATAGCATCCATAAAACTAAAAGGGACAAAAGGGAGTGTTCAAATGTCAGAAGTAGATTATTCAGAATTCTTTATAGATAAACTTAAGTGTATTGAGTAAAGGTTTTAATAGTAAAAAAGAGGCTGTTTAAAAAGTTACTTTTTCGTCAATCTGAATTTATTTCAGATTCTCATAATCACCGCATGTCACTGAATGAGATGTTGTGTCGAGCACAGCGTGACGATTGTTTCAACTTTTAAACAGCCTCTTTTTATTTTAGATTATGAATAAGTTTTATAATTTATACCTGTTTAGTGTTTCTAGGATAACTAATTAACCACAGGAACATCAATAGTAAAGAAGGTGTCTTGACCGCTTGAATCTTGTCCTTGATAAAATTTAAAAGTATAAGTTTCTTGCTGCAAGGCTTGTACAGGGATAGGGAATGTAACTTCTCGAATGTCTTCAGTACAAGACACACCATCATCTACGTGCGCAATAGGATAAATTAGCCTGGAAGTTCCTTCATAGAAATAATCGTATTGATTATAGTAAAAGTAACAGCTATTTGGTAACTCGATAGTGACTTCTATGCGATAAGTTCTTCCAAAAACGAACTCAGAAGGTACGTTTGCATCAACGGCACCAATATATTCTAAATGGTAATCGTGGTAGTAAGAATCGTCATCATTACTACAGCTAAATGCTAAAAAAGTGATTAAGATAAGAGGAATCAGTCGTTTCATAATAATTAGGATAATTAAGGTTAGACAAATGTTTTATAGTGTACTGACATAAATTTACATTATTTTTTCAATAATTAAGAAGTTATTTGTATGTAAACCGTTGTTTTTTATTGATTTAAGGTATTGTGTCTTGTTTTTTATGAACGGTTTTAAGTGTCTTTTTTCGTTAATAACTCCTAAAAAGAACTTTTTTTAAAACTATTTTAAAGTTCTATTTTGCAGCCCTGTTTTTAATCAAAATAAATGAAAGTCTGTATTGCAGAAAAACCTAGTGTTGCCAGAGAAATTGCTTCTGTTTTAGGAGCAAACACAAAACGCGATGGCTATTTTGAAGGCAATGGTTATGCGGTAACTTATACATTCGGACATTTATGTACGCTTAAAGAACCAAACGATTATAAGCCTTATTGGAAAAGCTGGGATTTGAATAACCTCCCCATGCTTCCCGAAAAATTTGAAACGAAAGTGGTTTCAAATTCAGGGATTCAGAAGCAATTTAATATTGTAAAAAGTTTATTTGATAAAGCCGAATTGGTTATAAATTGTGGCGATGCCGGGCAGGAGGGAGAACTTATTCAACGTTGGGTGATGAATGAAGCCAACTACAAAGGTGAAGTACAGCGTTTGTGGATTTCATCCTTAACCACCGAAGCCATTAAAGAAGGTTTTGAAAGTTTAAAACCAGCATCAGATTACGATAATTTATATTACGCCGGGTTTTCAAGAGCGATTGGCGACTGGTTATTAGGTATGAATGCCACACGATTATATACGGTTAAACACGGTGGTTATAAGCAAGTTTTATCGGTTGGTCGTGTGCAAACTCCAACTTTGGCAATGGTTGTAAATCGTTTTAAGGAAATTGAAAACTTTAAACCACAGCCGTATTGGGAGCTACAAACCTTATATCGCGATACGCTTTTTAGTTATGAAGAAGGACGTTTTTTAAAGAAAGAAGATGGTGAAGCTTTAGCTAATAAAGTTAAGGAGAGTGATTTTGAAATTGATTCCATTACCAAAAAGAAAGGTAAAGAATACGCACCAAAATTATTCGATTTAACCGGGTTGCAGGTGTATTGTAATACCAAATTCGGATTTTCGGCCGATGAAACTTTAAAAATTGTTCAGGCTTTATACGAACGAAAAGTGGTGACATACCCTAGAGTAGATACCACTTTTTTACCAAACGATATTTATCCGAAGGTGCCTGGTATTCTTCAGAAGTTAACCAATTACGCGACTTTAACACAACCGCTTTTAGGGAAGAAAATTAAAAAATCGTCTAAGGTTTTTAACGATAAAAAAGTCACCGATCACCATGCTATTATTCCAACGGGCATGCAGACCAATTTGCAATACAACCAGCAGCAGGTTTACGATATTATTGTAAAACGATTTATAGCTGTTTTTTATGGCGATTGTACGGTTTCGAACACCACCGTTTTAGGAAATGCAGCCAAAATCGTGTTTAAAACCACTGGTAAAGAAATTATAGAAAAGGGCTGGCGTGTTGTTTTTGAAAACCCAGATGCAAAGGAAAAGGAATCGGGTATTTTACCAACTTTTGTAAAGGGCGAAAAAGGCCCACATGAACCTTCGTTTTTAGAAAAGGAAACCAAGCCACCAAATCAATACACAGAGGCTTCTTTACTACGTTCCATGGAAACCGCAGGCAAGCAGGTAGACGATGAAGAATTACGTGATTTAATGAAGGAAAATGGTATTGGGCGACCTTCTACTCGAGCCAATATTATTGAAACGCTTTTTAGAAGAAAATATATAAAACGAAATAAAAAACAGGTTTTACCAACGGTTACGGGCATTCAGTTGATAGATACGATTCAGAATGATTTATTGAAATCGGCAGAATTGACAGGCTCTTGGGAAAAACAACTCAAAGATATTGAGAAAGGCGAGTTTAGTGCAGCTGCTTTTATTAGAAATATGAAGCAGATGGTGGATGCCTTGGTTTATGAAGTGCGTAGTGAAACCAAACGCGCTAATATTTCACAATTTGTTGCCGTTAAAAACCGAGAAGCTAAAGCTGCCAAGAAAAAAGTTGCAGGCATTTTGAATGAAGATTGTCCGAAATGTAAAAAAGCAAAACTTTTAAAGGGAAAAACAGCTTACGGTTGCAGCGGTTATAAAGACGGATGCGATTTTGTGTTGCCATTCAATTTTGCTGATAAAAAAATCTCTGAAAAACAATGGATTCGACTGCTTCAAAAGGGTTCTACGGTGAATTTGAAAGGTTTTAAGGTAGACGGAACTACGGTTGAAGGTTTGTTGCGTTTTGATGATAATTTCAAATTAAAATTAGAGCCTAAAAAAACTTCCGCGAAAGCGCCACCTAAACCAAGTTCAGACGAATTGATGTGTCCGAAATGTAAAAAGGGCACGGTACTAAAAGGCAAAACGGCCTACGGTTGCAGTGCGTACAAGACAGGTTGTGATTTTAAAATGACTTTCGAGGACGTAAGATCTGCTATGAACGGCCAAAAACCTACCAAAGCCTTGGTGCATCAAATATTAAATGGAAGCATCTAAAACGCATCATAGACACTTTATCATTTACAAACCCTACGGTTTTTTGAGTCAGTTTAAAAGTCATGACTCTAAACAGCAATCTAAAAATTTCTTGGGTGCGCTTCATGATTTTCCGGAAGGTATTATGGCTATTGGAAGGTTAGATGAGAAGTCGGAAGGCTTGTTATTACTTACCACCGATGGTAAAATGAGCGATTATATAAACAGTCGCAAAGTGGAAAAGGAATATTATGCTCAAGTAGACGGCGCTATTTCCGCGGAAGCGATAAAAAAAATGAGTGAGGGTGTCGAAATTGGTTTTAATGGCAAAAAATACCAAACCAAGCCCTGTAAAGTTTTTGCTTTAGAAGGCATTCCAGAATTACCCAAGCGCTCGAAAAAAATTAGAGACGAACGCCACGGACCAGCGCCATGGATTTCAGTAACCTTGAAGGAAGGGAAATTTCGTCAAGTTCGAAAAATGACTTCAGCCGTTGGGCATCCCACATTGCGTTTGGTGCGTGTACGTGTAGGCGATATTCTTTTAAATAAGATGCAGCCAGGTGATGTTGTTGAGGTTGATGATTTAAATGTGTTAATGTTTAATCGTTGAATTGTTTAACTGTGTAATCGGGAGGTCAAGGGCTCAAAGCCTCACAAGTTGCTAAGTTTCAAAGTTTCAAAGATTTTGCTTGGTTTAAATAGGTTTCTGCTTAGATTTTAGTGTATTCAATTAATAGTAGAGAAATTGTTGATATGTTTTTTTGTGTAATCGCTAGGTCAAAGTTTCAATTTGTAGTTTTCTTTTAACTTTTAACTTTTAACTTTTAACTTTTAACTTTTAACTTTTAACTTTCACTTCAAACCTCCAATTTCTTCAATTCCTTATAATTTCTATTCAAACGTTTTAATAATAGGCCGTAAAGGAGCTTGTAAAACAACCAAAAACAAAGTACAAAAATAGCGGTCATTAAAAAACATACTCCAAAAATGATAAATAATTCGGTGCTGCTAGCATCGGTTAGCTTATCTGATACTTCGGGTGTAAATTTAATTCCGAAATACAGTCCCATTAACATGGCAATAGAAGCCACGATAAGGTTATATAAAACATAATATTTTATAATTTTTCGGGTTTTTAAAATGCTTTCCATCAGTTTTTTTGCGTTATCGGTTACCGAAATGCTTTTGTGAGCTTTAAAAAGTAAGTAAACAAAAATGAGGATTATGGAATAGCTAAAAACGTTTATGAGCGTCAATACGTTTTTATTACTGTAAACAAGGTCTATCTGGTTGTTGTATGCCTGCGAAAAAAAATAGGGTAGCACGTTTATAAGTATCCAAAACACAAGTTCGCCTATACTAATGTAAAACAGGGTTTTAACTATAGAAGACGATTTTTTATGCAGCATAGCGTAAATTTCTTTAGCAGAAATTTTAGTGCTATCGGACTTCTTGTTCCAGTCCTTTTTTAATAAATCTAATTCATCCATAGGTTTACGGATTTAAAATGGTTTTAAGTTTCGTTTTAATTCTATTCATCTTCACTCTGGCATTCACTTCACTTATACCTAAAGTTTCACTTATTTCTCTGTAATCTTTGTCTTCTAGGTACAAAAACACCAATGCTTTTTCAATGTCATTCAATTGGTGTAAGGCTTGGTAGAGGATCTTTAATTGTTGCTCTTCTGTATCGTCGTAGTAATCAGCTTTTATTTTGAAAGCCACACCATCAAAATCTTGTGTGTTTATGGTGCGCTTCGATTTTCTATAGAGGGTAATCGCTGTATTTAACCCAACGCGGTACATCCAAGTACTAAATTTAGCATCGCCTCTAAATTTTGGATAGGCTTTCCATAATTGAATCGTAATTTCTTGAAATAGATCGTTATGCGCATCATAGTTATTGGTGTATAAACGGCATACCTTGTGCACAATATTTTGATGCTTTTCCAGTAATTCTACAAAATTATGTTCGAGTTCTTTATTCAATGGATTGGATTAGTTTTTGAACTGGTTTACATTTTTTCGTTTGCTAAAAACCAACTATTACATAAACGCAAAAGGTTTAAATCAGTTCAATTGATAAGATGCAGAAACTTTTAATTTGTTACACTTTCTTAAAAATATTTTTTTGAATTCTATTTATGATAGCTTTAAAGGTAAGATTTAGAGTGTTTTTATAATGTTACACAGGCTGTTTTTTTGTTTAAAGGCAGGGTTTGGCTTTTAAAATGTTTGTTTCATGGCCAAAATTGATGCCATAAAATAAGGAAATCACCTTAAGCAAATAGGCTTGATTTTTTATGGGATAAAGTTAATTGGTGATTAGTGTAAATACTTGTGAAATAGTTTGTTATTATGATTTTTGTCATGGTTTTTTTAGAGGTTATTTACTAGCTTTAAGAAGGTTAAAAAGTAATTTCTAAACTATATCGTCATGAAAGCTAAGAAGAATCCTGAGATCGAAATTGGGAGACATAGCAGCATTTATTTTGCTATAGGATTAAATTTGATGTTGTTTTTTACTTGGCAAGCTTTAGAGTATAAGACTTACGATTCTAAGGAAGTAAGTATCGAAGCTTTGGTTGTTGAAAAACAATTTGAGGAAGACATCCCAATTGTACAATTGAATACCCCACCGCCACCACCACCTCCAGCATCTATAACAGAGGCTATTAAAATAGTTGAAGATGTTGTTGAGGTAGAAGAAACTGTTGTCGAAAGCTCTGAAATTGGGCTCGAAGATGCTGTTAGTGTAGAGTCCATTCCTGTTGCTGTTCAAGCCGTAGAAGTAGAGGAAGTAGAAGAAGAGGTTGAAGTGCCTTTTGCTGTTATCGAGAAGGTTCCTGTGTTTCCTGGTTGCGAAGGTCTTACTAAACAGGCTGCCATAGATTGTTTTAAAAATAAGGTAACAGAGCACGTCACGAAAAACTTTAGGTATCCCCAAGCCGCTTTAGATTTAGAGATTCAGGGGCGTGTTTCTGTTATTTTTGTTATTGATAGTCAAGGGCGTATCTCATCCATAAAATCAAGAGGACCCGATGAGATTTTAGAGAATGAAGCTGAGCGTATTATTAGTTTGTTGCCGAAAATGACCCCTGGAACGCAACGCGGTGTGCCTGTAAAAGTATCATATGCCGTACCCATCTTTTTTAAGTATAGATCAAAATAGTAAAAGCTGGTTTTACTCAATAGTAAGAAGCTGTCTGAAAAGTTAAAACAATCGTCATTCTGTGCTTGACACTGAATCTCATCACATGGAAACGCCATGATGATGAGGATCTGAAATTATTTCAGATTGACGAAAAACCGACTCTTTAGGCAGTTTTTGCGATTAAAATATCAACCACCAACAATTCATCATAACAATTTTACAGTTCGGTACATGTTTTTTTTAAATAGCACCCTTCGTTTGGATATTTGCTTCATATTAATCTTTAAAACTTAAAATATGAAACAGGAAACTTAATCTTTTAAATTGAATTTTGTAGTCAATTCAGGCTTCCAATTAACTTTTCACTAAATTTAAACGTCCAATTTTTATATACCATTCTTTATCCATGTCAAAACTCCTAAAAAATATCATTCTAACCTTTGTAATAGGTAGTGTCGTTTTTGTAATGGGCACTTTAATTTCTGGTGGTTTTGATGTAGATAATACTCATGAAATCTTTATCGATTTTGTGTTTTATCAATTGTATGCTTTTGTGCTAGGGTTTTCAAATATATACTTCTTCGCATATTTAGACCGCGTAAACTGGAAAGCGGGTGAATGGAAAAAACGTATTGCAATTGGTATTGTAGGTGCAGTCTTTATCACTTTAGTAGGGCTTTTTCTGCTTAGATCAACTACGGCTACCTTATATTATGGGGTAGATTTTAGAGCCTTTTTGGAACGTGAAAAATTGGAATATTATCAATTTGGACTCTGGATAACCTTAAGCATCATTGCAGTTTTTCATGTTATTTACTACTACAACAGGTACCAGCAAAACAAGCTTAAAGAGCAAAAAGTTATAGCAGGCACAGCAAGCGCTAAGTTCGATGCTTTAAAAAATCAATTAGACCCACATTTTCTATTCAATAGTTTAAATGTACTAACCAGTTTAATTGAAGAAAATCCTAAAAACGCGCAAAAATTTACAACGGGTCTATCCAAAGTCTATCGCTATGTTTTAGAACAAAAAAATAAAGAATTGGTAACGGTAGACGAGGAGTTGCAGTTTGCCAAAACCTACATGTCTTTATTAAAAATGCGTTTCGAAGATAGCATCGTATTCAATATGCCAGAGCAAGCTACAAACCCCGAAAGTAAAGTCGTGCCTTTATCGCTGCAATTGTTGCTAGAAAATGCGGTAAAACACAATATGGTTACGCCAAGTAAGCCTTTGCATATAACCATTTTTGAAGACGGAAACAATTTGGTGGTCGAAAATAATTTTCAGCCAAAACAAATTGTAAAAAAGAGTAGTGGTGTAGGTTTAAATAATATCAACCAACGCTACAACTTACTAACCCATAGAAAAATAAATATCATTAAAGAAGCAAATCGTTTTGCTGTAGCAATACCAATGCTTACCAAACAAATATCAATCATGAGAACACATACATCACAATCACATTTAGACGACAGTTATGTACGCGCACGCAAGCACGTCGAGGAACTTAAAGGATTTTATTATAGCCTAGGCTCTTATCTCGTAGTTATTCCCTTTTTAATTTTTGTAAACTTTAAAACCTATTGGGGCTTCCAGTGGTTTTGGTTCCCCATGTTTGGCTGGGGTATAGGTTTAGTTGTTCAGGCCTTTCGAGTTTTTGTAGACGATGGCGCCTTTGGACGCAACTGGGAAAAGCGTAAAATTGAGCAGTTTATGCAAGAAGATAAAAATAAATGGCAATAAATCAAAGCATTATGGAAACACAAAACCCACAGGATTATAGGAGCGAAAAATTTCGCCGAGAGGAGGCTTATTTACGAGCCGAAAAGCGCCTAAAAGAACTTAAAGGCTTCTACTGGCACGCCTTCTGGTACATCGTAGTAAATGTTTTTATCATTTGTATGATTGTTTTTAATGGCGGTGATTTCTTCAGTTTTGGCACTTTTGCAACCCCTTTGTTTTGGGGTATGGGACTCGCATTTCACGCCATGACCGTGTTTGGCGTAGACTTGCTTTTCGGGAAAGCTTGGGAAGAGCGAAAAATTAAGGAGTACATGGATAAGGAACGACAAAACTTTTAATTTATAGGCACATGAAACCAGAAGACAAAAATGAACTGTTATTATTAAAAGCCAAGAAAAAGCTTAGAAACCTAAAAATATTCTACATTCATTTGGTTGGATATTTTGTAGTTGTTGCGCTCCTTAGTTATAATTTATACATCATGTCAGGGCCCTATAAACCATTTTTTCAATGGTTTGATATTTGTATTTTAGTGGCTTGGACAGCCTTTATAGTTATACATGGTTGGAACGTGTTTAGAGGTAAAATCTTCTTTAAAAAAGATTGGGAATCAAAAAAAATACGCGAATTCATGGAAACCGAAAACCAGACAAAACGATGGGAATAAGTTTTGATCTAATTAGGGCGATACCACAAGGGTCGGGCTTTACGTTACAATCTTTTTTTTGGAAATAAAAAAAGGATTTCCACTGTAAATGCTGTGCATTCACGATTTCCAAAAGATAAATTTAAAAAGCAGTGAGTAATCCCTGCCTGCCTAACGCAAAGCCTAGTCACTGTTTAATTTATAGTTTTACACAATGAACATTATTATCATAGAAGACGAAAAACCATCGGCACGACGTTTACAACGTTTGTTAGAGGGTTGTAATCTTGAAGCTCATGTGCTTTTACATTCGGTTGAAGAGTCTATAACATGGTTTCAAAATAATCCGCATCCCGATTTAATATTTTTGGATATTCAATTAAGCGACGGACTCTCATTCGAGATTTTTGAAACGGTCCATATCAAGTCAGCTATTATATTCACAACAGCTTACGATGAATATGCGCTTAAAGCCTTCAAATTGAATAGCATCGATTATTTGTTAAAACCCATCGATGAGGATGAGCTATTACTAGCCGTAGAAAAATTTAAAAACCGAACTACCCGGTCTCAGGATGTAACCTTAGATTTTAATGATATCAAAAAGTTACTTATAAATCCAATAGATCGGGCTTATAAAAAAAGGTTTTCCGTAAAAGTGGGGCAGCACATAAAGCTTATTCAAGTAGAAGACATCGAATGCGTCTACAGCGAAAATAAAGGCACCTATATTCATACCACCGAAGGTCGAAATTATTTGTTAGACCATACCTTAGATTTCTTGGAAAACGAATTAGAACCTGAAAGCTTTTTCCGCATTAATCGAAAATTCTTCGTAAACATTAACGCCATTAAGGATATGGTAAGTTACACCAATTCCCGACTACAAATAAAACTAAACAGTTATCATGATCAAGAGGTTATTGTGGCCAGAGAGCGTGTCAAGGATTTTAAATTGTGGTTGGAATAGGTTTTTATAAGCTTTACATTGGTTTTTGTATTTAAGCATAAAAATGTGTTTTCTAAAACATTCTGATTCTTAGCTATTGATATAAAAGGTGCGGCTCTGTTGTTATATTGTTTTTATTGTGGTGTTTGGTTCTAAATGCTAAGATTTTTCTAAAAAATATTACTTTTAGTATGAAATTACAATTAAAATACTTCTATTTGATTTTTTACAGATCCAAAATCATAAATATTGTCAGGACTATCTCATAACGATGAATATTTAATACAACTCCTCCATGAAGGTGATGAACAAGCACTGTCCCTTATTTACAAAAAATATTGGGAGGTTATGTATGTTGCTGCTTATAACTTGGTAAAGAATAAAGAGATTTCCGAAGATATTGTGCAGGATGTATTTGTTAACCTATGGAATAAAAGAGATAAACTGTTGGTTAAAACCTCACTTAAAAGTTATTTGTACACAAGTACAATATATAAGGTCTATGATTTTTTTAGAAAGAATAACAAAATGATTGAAGTTGAACTGGTAACCAACTTCAATGAAAAAATTCAAGCCCTTACACCAGAAACCCAATTGATGCATAAAGAACTGATTCAGCATGTAGAGTCGGTTATCGATGAGCTTCCCGAAAAATGTAAAGAGGTGTTTAGGCTAAGTAGAGAAGAGGGGCTAAGCAATAAAGCGATTGCTGCTCAACTTAATATTTCACTACGCACTGTTGAAGGCCATATTAGTAAGGCATTGCGATTTTTAAGAATGTCGCTAAGTGTGTCTTTAAGTATTGATTTCATCTTCTTCCTCCTAAAAAATAAATAAAACCGTTTTTTAACTCACACAGTTTACGCGTATTTATTGAGATAAATGTGTTTTTGTTTAGTGTTTTTTTTGTTTACATCACTATGTTTTATGTGTCTTTTAACATAAGTTTAAACTTTTTTTAAAAAAAAGTTGTTTTGGAGCAGGTGTATTTTAAATTTATGTAGTCTTAATATATAAAGACACCTAAAAGAGACCTAAAAGACACATGAGTAAAAAAGATAAACAACATCTTTTATTGTTAATTGATAAGCTTTTCGATGGTTCGATAAAAAATCGAGATCGCGATAAATTATTTAATTTCTTTCTTAACAATCAAAAAAATAAAGATTGGCCAGAAGCATTAGATAAAGATAAAATTGAAGCAAGCTTATTTACTAAAATAAAAGAAGAGATCGCGAATACACCTGTAAAGGTAATTCCTTTACATAAAAGACCTGTCTTTAAGTGGGCCGTTGCAGCTTCAGTATTATTATTTGTTTCTTTAGGCGTGTTTTTTGCAAATCACAATTCTTTTGGCGGTAATGCCTCTCAGGTAACAGTTAATAGTGTTATAGAAATAGGAGCAGAAAAAGCAAGCTTGACCCTGGAAGATGGTTCTACAGTAGCTTTAACCGGCAATACATTTCAGAAACAAAATGTAGTGAATCAAGAAGGGAAGTTGGTATATCAATCGAATTCCCAAAAGAATAAAGAAGTTTCATATAATTATTTAACGGTTCCTCGTGGGGGAGAGTATGCTGTGGTTTTGGCCGATGGCACACAAGTGTGGTTAAATTCCGATTCGCAGCTTAAATTTCCAGTAGAGTTTCCAGAAGGAGAGCGTCGCGTTGTTGAGCTTGTTTATGGTGAGGCTTACTTCGATGTGTCTCCTAGCACTCGACATAACGGAGCATCCTTTATAGTGGTTAGCGAAAATCATGAGGTTGAAGTGTTAGGTACAGAGTTTAATGTGAAATCTTATAAAGAAGAACCGGTTGTTAAAACCACCTTAGTAGAAGGTAAGGTTCAAATAAATGTACAGGAAAATGTTTATACCCTAGAACCAAACCAACAATCCATATTAAATAAAGAAACGCATACCGTTACGGTAAATAATGTCGATGTTTTTCATGATATATCATGGAAAAGTGGGCAGTTTAGCTTTAACAATAAATCTTTAAGCGAGATTATGCAAGTATTATCGAGGTGGTACGATTTTGAAGTGGACTTCAAAAATAAGAAAGTTGCCAACGAGCAATTTGTAGGAACCCTTGGTAAACACGAAAAAATTGAAGATATCTTAGAAAATTTAAAAGAGTTGAAAGTTTTAAATAGCTATCAATTCGATGGAAAAAAGATCATTATTGAATAAAAAAAAGGGAGTTAAGTAAAACATTTGGCGGTGTACAAACTTGCTCCCTCTATCACGTATTAATTAAAATGAATGTCTAACTAACACACAACAAATTTATGAAAATTAAATTAACTAACCTCCGCTGCCTTTTGTTTAAGCGGGTATCCTTATTACTTATGCGAGTAATTGTATTTCTATTGTGTACCACAGTATTTGGTTTGTCAACCAAAGCTTCTTTTTCGCAAGAAAAAGTCATGATAAACTATAACCAAACCGTCACTATTGACGAAGTGTTTAACTTAATTCAACAGCAAACACAGTATCATTTTATTTTTCCTAAGAAATTGTTTGTAGATGCTCCTAATATCACTCTAGAAAAAGGGGAGGTCTTAGCAATCAGCTTATTAGAGAAAGCATTAACAAATAGCAACCTCGAGTTTGATGTAGATGAAAATAATACCATCTTAATAAGAAAGGCTACTCCGGTATACAAAAGACGCCAACAAAAAGTTAAAATATCGGGAACTGTTACCGACGAATCTGGTATGCCAATGCCTGGAGTAACGGTGCTAGAAAAAGGGACTACTCACGGTGTTTCAACCAACATCGATGGGGTATATACCATTTCAGTAAAAAGTAACGCTGTATTAGAGTTTTCTTTTCTTGGTTTTATGGATAAACAAGTAAATGTAACCGATTTAGTTTATTATACCAATGTTAATATTGCATTAAAAGAAGATAGTAATTTATTAGATGAGGTTGTCGTAACTGGATATCAGGAACTTTCTAAAGAACGTACAACAGGGTCTTTCGATCAGGTAGGCGTAGAGCAACTACAACAACGACCAAGTAGCACCAACATTATTGACCGAATGCTAGGGCAAACTACAGGTTTAAATGTTAACCCTGCTTTTGGAGGGAATTTTGAAATTAGAGGTCGAAATTCAATATTAAACATATACACACAACCTTTAATTGTTGTGGATGGATTTCCTTTAGCCGATCAAGCAAATATTGAATCAATCAACCCTGAAGATGTTGAAACCATAACAGTACTTAAAGATGCTGCCGCTTCCTCTATTTGGGGGTCTAGAGCAGCCAATGGCGTTATTGTAGTTACCACCAAAAAGGGAGGTAAAAATACACCGCTAAGAGTAAATCTGTCTACGTTTGTAGAGATGGAAAGAAAGGTAGATTTAGATGATATGAATCTGATGTCTACCGCACAAGAATTAGATTTAGACCAAGAGTATATTGATAAGTCATGGACCGACATCAATGCATTGGTGTCAGGTACTAGAAGTATTAACGATTTTCATATGGCTCACATTTATAGAAATGGTTTGGCGCCAGATGGTACTAAATGGTCTCAAAATACTTTCGACAATTATATTAATGCACTTAAAAACAGAAACATTAACGACCAATGGGAGAAATATTTGTTAAGAAGTGCTATGCAAAACACCTATAACTTATCGCTGTCTGGTGGTGGAGAAAGAAATGCATTTTTTGGCTCATTATCATATGTCGATCGAGAAGGACAATTGGTTGGAGACGACAATGATCGTATTACAATGAACGTGCGTAATGTTTTCGATTTCAATGATAAAATTTCATTCACAACAGGGATGAGCGCCATTATCAGAAATGAAAAAGATAACTTCTTATTAGGACAGTATACTTTTGGTAACCCTATAGAGATGGTTACACTTGCACAACCTTACGACCAACTAGTAGATGAAAACGGACAATACATTCAAAAGTATTACCAATGGAATCCTTGGATGTCTCAAGATAGAGAAGCCTTAGTTGGAGCTCCATATACTTACAATGCTTTAGAAGAGCAAAGAAATATGAAAAATTCAAGCAAGTTGGTAGATATTAGAGCCGATTTCAAAATGGATGTAGAGATAGTTGAAGGACTATTGGCTAGTAGTTCATTTAGATATGAAAGAAACACCGACGATTTAAATGCTTTTAAATCTATGAATATGCCGTCCTGGAGAAATACTGTGAACGATTATTACGTTGAAGATCCTAGTTCTGGAAATTATGTATACGGTATACCTCCAGGAGATGAATATTTACAAGAACATAGCTATTCTGAAGGATGGGTATTTAAAAACACCATTTCTTGGGATAAAACTTGGGGAGATCATCAACTTACAGCATTCGCTGGTGGTGAATATTCAAGAAGGTTTAATGAATTTACTAGAAACAGACAGTTTGGGTACGATCAAGGGTCTACCACATACGTTCCAATTAATGAAAGTGATTTGGTTAACTATAGAATTACAAACTGGGCCGGTGGTAGGTTTACAAGATATTATGATAGACTGGTTTTTGATGTTGATAATCAAGACAATAGGTTTGTGAGTTATTTTTCAAACATGGCCTACACCTTTAAGGAAAAATACACTTTTAATGGTAGTTTTAGAGTTGATCAAGCCAATATTTTTGGTAGTAATCCAGATTTTAGATACAAGCCATTATGGTCTGTAGGTGGTGCTTGGGATATTTCTAACGAATCTTTTATGGACAATGCCAACTGGGTTAACCGTTTGAAACTAAGAGCAACTTATGGATTAGGAGGAAACAGTCTAGCAGGAGTTTACCCAGAAGCTACAGCTCGTGTACGAAATGTGAATTGGGGAAATCTATACAATAGTCTTGTTTTAAATCAGCCTGCTAATCCAAATTTAAAATGGGAAGAAACCGCAACAACAAACTTTGGACTTGATTTTGCATTCTTGAATAATAGACTATCAGGTAGTATAGATTATTATATTAAAAAGAGTACCGATGTTTATACGTCTAGACCGTTGGATCCAACCGTAGGGTGGTCGTCAGGTTCTGTTAATTATGCTGATATCGATAATAAAGGTGTTGAACTGCAGTTAAATGCTGAGATTATAAAGACTAAAGATTTTAACTGGACGCTTAGAGCTAATTTGAACCATAATAAAAATATTTTAGCTACCGCAAAAATTAACACAACACCTACAGCCGATACATATACAGGAGGTAACGCTTATGAAGAAGGTTTACCGCTAGGAGCAACATATGCTTATAAGTTTGCAGGTTTAGATAACAATGGTGAAGTGATGCTTTATGATGCAGATGGTAATACAAGATCTTGGAAAGGTAATGTGCCAATCGAAGAATTAGAATATGTAGGGCCAAGAACACCACAACATTATGGCGGTTTATCTACCACATTTAAATACAAAGGATTGGATTTAACAGTTAACATGAACTACCAAGCAGATTATGTGTTTAAAATGTCTTATAACTATGCTTCTGTTGGAAATGGTACTTATAATAACTTCGATTACGATTTTTCAAATATTAGAGTACATAACGAATGGGCAAATCGTTGGATGCAACCAGGAGACGAAGCTTTTACCGATGTTCCTAAAATATTTTATAATGGTTTAAACCCAACGTCGGGATCTATGGAAAATAGATACGATACAGCTGCTATGCACCGTATCTGGAACCAATCAACTAGAAATGTACATAAAGGAGATTACTTAAGAGTTCAGGATATCATTTTAGGATATAGTATGCCATCAAAAGTGCTTGATTCAACCTTCTTTAAAAGCTTACGATTAACCATGCAGGTTGCCAACCCTTTCCTTTGGGTATCAAACGACTTGGGTGTTGATCCAATCGCGCCAAACACAGAGGCTTATACAAATTTAACGCGTTATACCTTAGGGTTAAGAGCTTCATTTTAATAACCATATTAAAAAACAAAGAATACACGATGAGAACATATATATATTATTTATTACTACCGCTTTTGGTTTTGGCTTCTTGCCAAAGTCCAGACGAATTTTTAGATGTAGAACCTACGGGGTTTATTATTCCATCTACATTAGAGGACTATGATAAACTATTGTTGGATTATGCTATTCTACGTTCTGTAGGAACCAATGTTCGCTATATGGATCCAGATGTATACCATAATACAGCTAGTTTTAATACAATTTCTAACAGCACGCCTAGTGTGAATGCTTATACTTGGCAATATGATTTGTTTGAACCAGCTACGACTGATTTAGACTATAACAACTTTTACTATTACATTCATGTTATGAATTATGTTTTAAGTGGAGTTGATAATGCTGATACAGGAAATTTTAGCGAATCAAAAAGAAATACTCTTAAAGCCGAAGGCTTAGCTCAAAGGGCTTATGAGTACTTCTTAACGGTGAATGAATATGCGCATCATTACGATCCTTCAAATAGGGATCTACCAGGGATTGCCATGCCTTTAGAGGTAGATTTACAAGCACAAACTCCACGATCTACAGTAGCTCAAGTTTATGATCAAATTATAAAGGATTTAAACAGTGCACTTAGTTTAGTAGATAGTTCGTTTCCTGCAGTTAATTCTTATGCTAATTTTAAACCAGGAAAAGCCTCTATTTATGCCCTTTTAGCAGAAATTTATCTATATATGGGTGATTTTGATCAGGCCTTAAGTTATTCGAATAGCGCTCTTGCTTTATATGATTATGTAGAAGATTATAATACCATAGATTTTTTAGATCCTTCAAACAAATGGAGTGGATATGATAACGGTGAGCAGTGGGCTGTAAATACCTTAAATAAGGAAGTGCTTTGGAACCGATATATAGAGTGGGGATTTTCTAATCCATTTCAATTGTATTCTCCAGATTTAACTGCTTTGTACGACATGTCTAATGACCGAAGATGGTATTTGTTTGCTTCTCAAACGTCAAGTGGAGGTGTTGATGTGGCTCCTGATTATATTTATGTGTATTCAAGATCAGAGCGTTGTAACGGTTTAACAGTACCAAGATTATTATTAACCAATGCCGAAGCTAAAGTTAGAACTGGTGATGGCGCTGGAGCAGTAAGCAACTTAAATAAACTTTTAGAAAAGAGATTGGTAACATTTACTCCGCTTTCACATAGCGATGATGCCACTACACTACAGTTGGTAAAAGACGAAAGACGTAAAGAGTTAGCTGGGTCTTCACTTAATTTATTTGATCAAAAAAGGTATCATGTATATGGTGATGTAGTTCCAACTTATACGCGCGTTAATCCTGTAACAAATGAAACGTTTACATTAAGTCCAGGAGACGATGGCTATGTGGTGAATATAGCACCTGCTGTAAGAGAGCAAAATCCAAACTTATAATTATTAATCAAACTTGCTAAAAAGCTTTAGTTTGATTACAACTCAAGCTTTTTAGTTCAAAATATATGGAAATATGAAAAAAATAATATTGTATTACTTAAGTTTTTTACTGTTTCTTCCCGTGTTTGTTGCCTGTGAAGAAGGAGATGAAATTGTAGTTCCTGATGCTTATAACGCCACTTGGAAAGATGAAGTAGCGCTTAGCTTTACACCAGAAGTTCCAGGCCTTAGAGCTTTTGAATATTATGTCGAGTCAGGAGATGGCGGACAGGAATATTGGAATACTACCGATGTAGATTTTAATGTAGGGTTAAATCTAGATGATGTCAGTGTATCACAAATTGCTAAAATCGATTTTTATGCTTTCGCAGAAGAAACTCATGGCGACACCTTTAAGTATATAGGTGGCGAAGAAGGTAAATTATATGAGACTGTAACCGATGTTTCAGAAACGATTATGTTAAACCTCTCTAAAGATAAATTAGAGAGTTTATTTGCCAACGATTTCTCGTCAAACCATAACGGTATGGTGCTTGCCGATGATTTCTTTGAAATAAAATGGGTAATTACAGGAAAAGACGGATCGGTTGTAGACACAAGAAAAGATTGTGTAGATTTTAACTGTACGTATGGTATCGGGACTAATGTTATTAATGTAGCGCCACCAATCTGGGAAGGAACCTTTAATTATGAATGGATTGCTGCGACTACCAATGCGGAAATTTACGGTAGAATATACGTAGGAAAAGTAGGAACCATGACTATGACGCTTCAACCAGGGTATTTTACTGTTTATGATGTAAGTCACTTATCGGCAGATTACTATTATGGAAGTGGAGGAACACTAGACTATAATTATGAAACTGGTTTAGTAGAAATAACAGGGGCTGATGCTCAAAAATGGGATATCACCAAAGTAGATGGACCAACATTAACCATAGACTTTAGCTATAGCTATTCTGTTGGTTATGATGAGTACGGAACATTTACACTTACGAGAACTGATGGTCAAGACTGGCCAGCAAATATTCACACCGAATAATTGATATAACTGAAATCATATTTTTTGTTACTGATATAGACTATTATGAGTCTATATCAGTATGCAAAAAATACTTCTATTAAGGCATATTATTAAACTTTACTAAATTTTTATTGAATGAAAAACATGTATAAAATGGTTTTTATAATGGCAGTTTCTGCTCTTATTTTAGGCTGTAAAACTAAAGAAGAACACAATATTAAGGCTGAGCCTGCAAATACGTTTACTTTAAAAGCAGATTTAAAAGGTCTAAACGCGAAATATCTAATTTATACAGAAAAGGACGATAGTTTTGCCAATGGATATAGAAGAGATACTTTATGGGTAGATCAAGGTAAATTCACTTTTACCGATTCTATTACCGACTATAAAATGTATTATATCACGATTCCTGAAGCGAATAGGAGTTATATGGCAAAGGCCGGAGGTAAAGAATTTAAAGTTTCAGTAAAAGCCTTCTTAAGCAGAATGTGGTTCATAGGATATCCAGGTGCCGAAATCACTTATAAAGGAAAAGTAGACGAGTTTATGGTTGATGCCTATCCTAGCGATGCGGATGGTATAAATAACGATTTAGCCAAAATTCATAAACAAATCTTTCCATTAGTTAATAAAGTTGATTCTATTACAGTTGCTTCGGCAACCAATGATTATACTCCCGAAGAACGTAAAGAATTGAATGCCTATAGATCAGAAATTCATAAAAAAACTGTAGAGATAAAACGTAGCTTTGTTGAAAGTCATCCAAAATCTATTGCAGCATCTTATGTTTTAAAGGATTCATATTATCGTCACTACTTTACAGGAGCAGAGTCTCAAGAATTATTTGAAAACTTAGACAGTACCACATTAGCAGGAACTCCGTTTTATGATGAAGTAAAGTTGCGTTTGGATGCGGAGTCGAAAGCAACTATTGGAGGCCTAGTACCAGAATTTAAAACGACCAACACATTAGATGGTTCTAAGTTTGACCTCGCTGCTTTAAAAGGTAATTATGTGCTTTTAGATTACTGGGGTACTTGGTGCGGACCGTGTATGGCCGAAATTCCTAAAATAAAAGCTTATAACGATAAGTATGCCGATAAAAACTTTGTAGTGGTTGGTGTAAACTCTGGAGATACAGCTCAAAGATGGAAAAAAGTTATCGCTAATAATAACTACAATTGGACGCATATCCAAACCACAAAAGATAACAACCTGTTAATCCCTTTCAATGTACAGTCATTCCCAACAAAGATAGTGATAGATCCAGAAGGGAAAATGATTTACAGTTCCAAAAACCCAGAGAAAAAGGACATGTACAAAATGTTAGACTCTATTTTCTCTAAACCTAATAATTGATTTGTAATCCGTTGATAACTCTAAAATATAGACTAATGAAAAAAATGATCCTACTCCTTACCATACTTGTTGCGGTATTGTCTTGTACTACCGAGACCAAGCCAGATTATATTGTATTGCGAGGAAAAATTTTAAATAAAGATAAAGATAAAGACAAAGTACAACTTAGTAGTTTGTGTTATGGAAATCGAAGTAATATCCCTGTAAATGAAGATGGGACTTTTATAGATACGCTACATGTAGACGCCGAAAATATCATGCTTTTTCATGGAGGTAGATTGTTATACATGTATTTAGAAGCTGGTGACGATATTAGTGTTTCCTTTGATATGGAAGACTTTAATAACAGCATTAAATTTTCAGGAAAAGGTGCTGCCTATAACACCTATTTATTGGAGAAATCGGCGCTCATAAAAGAGAGTATGGCTCAATATGATAATATCTATTTATTAAATGAAAGTGAGTATGAGATTGTTAGCGAAAAACAAGAAGCTAAATTACTTGAGTTATTAAGTAACACTGAAAATTTACCTCAAGAATATATTGAAAGAGAGGAAAGAAATATAAAATACGGGTATTTAAAGCAGTTAAACGACTACGAGTCTAATCATGGGCACTATACTAAAAATGCCGATTATAAGGTTTCTAGTTCGTTTTTAAACGGGTTGGAAGACATAGATTATAACAATTTCACAGATTTTGTATTTTCTTATAGTTATTCAAATTTACTATATAAGCATTTAGACAAAGAGGCAAAAAAAATAGCCGATTCATTAGGGATAGAGCAAGATGTAGCTTACTTGAAAGCTTTAAATACTTTAGACAATCAAAAAATTAAAAACATTGTAAGTTATAAAAAGGCTGAGTTTGGTATTACTATTACGGCAGACTTGGAGCAGTATTTTTCAGAGTACTTAAAAGCAAGTACCGATGAAGCTAACAATGAAAATGTTAGAAAAAGTTATGAATTACAATTGAAAGTAGCTAGTGGAAATCCATCTCCAAAATTTACAGATTATAAAAATATTGATGGCAGCACCACTTCCTTAGACGATTTTAAAGGAAAATATGTTTATATCGATGTTTGGGCGACTTGGTGTGCGCCGTGTAAAGCTGAAATTCCTTTTTTAAAGGAAATTGAAAAGAAATACCATGATAAAAACATCGAATTTGTTAGTATTTCTGTAGATCAAGCCAAAAACACCCACAAATGGGAAAAAATGGTTAAGGATATGGAATTAGAAGGGGTTCAAATTATTGCCGATAAGGATTTTGAATCACAATTTATTCAAGATTATTTTATAAAAGCGATACCAAAGTTCATTCTGTTAGATCCACAAGGGCGTATCGTAACATCTAATGCGCCAAGACCATCAGAACCAAACTTGGCAACCATGCTTGAAACCCTAGAACTTTAATTAAATTTTATTAAGATTTTGTAGTTAGTCACTATGAAAATAGCCCTGTTTAGGATTGATTATCATCTTAAACGGGCTTTTTTTGTTTATACTAATAAGGAAGTTTTCTATTTTTTAGTCAATCGCTTCAAAGCAACCCACTGTTTTAGCATTTCTCTAGAGTCTTGTGCAGGGTAACCTAATACGGTTTGACCCGCTTTAACATCACCAATAACCCCAGAACCTGCACCAACAGTTGCTCCAGATTCTATAGTGGTATGATCTTTAATAGAAGCACTACCTCCAATAATAACACCATCTCCTAAAGTAACCGAACCTGCAAGGCCACTATGCCCAGCCATAATACAGGAACGCCCCATAACGCTATTATGAGCAATTTGAACTAAATTGTCTATTTTACAACCGTCACCAATAATCGTAGCACTAAATTTGGCACGATCGACACAAGAATTGGCTCCAATTTCTACATAATGACCAATAACAACGTTTCCAATTTGTGGGATTTTAGTTAATCCGCGGCCATCATCACTTGGTCGGTAACCAAATCCGTCGGCACCAATACTCACGTTGGTATGGAAAATACAATGACTTCCTATAATACAACGCTCTCTAATAACCGTTCCAGACCAAATGGTTGTAGAATCTCCAATAATGGTTTCGTCGAAAATACAAACGTTAGGGTAGAGGGTTACTTCATCACCTAACACCACATTAGGACCAATATAACAGTTCGCTCCAATTTTACAACCACCACCAATAACTACAGTTTCATGTATTACCGCTGTTGGGTGTATTTCAACTTCAAATTCTGGTGTTGGCGGACTAAACATCTCTAATATTTTAGCCATAGCCAAATCGGCATTAGGAACTTTAATTAACGCCCGATTATCGCCAGGTTCAATGTTTAAATTGTCATTTATAACGGCAGCACTTGCTTCCGTAGTTTCCCAAAGTTTAGCGTATTTTGCACTTCCAATAAAAGTAATATGATGATTTTTGGCGTTTTTTAATTGCTCCGGACCTTCAATAAGGATATCCGTGTTACCAATTAATTCGCCTTTAATAATAGCATTAATTTCTTGAATAGTGTATGAGGCCATGTGTTCGATTTAGTTTACTTGTTGCCGTAAATCTAAACGAAAAATTTCGATTATGGCGACTATTTACTCTTCAATCCTATTTTCATCAAAGGCAGAAGGCAATAAATTAGGGATGAATTTAATCACTAGAGGAAGCAAAATAGCACCTCCAGGCAATAAAAATATAGCTAAACTTGGTATGGATTTAAAAATATCCAAAAGCTGTTCCTGAACCTTTTTTTGCTCTTCCTTGGTTAAATCTCTAACTGTAGACTGTGTAATGAGTACCATAAGTTCCTTGCTTTCCCGTATTTCATGGTATAAACGTTTACTGTTTCTAGTAATGAGTTTGAAAACCATCTTACTTGAGTTGTTGTAAAAGGTCTGTACAATATTAGAGGACGCTAAAAGGGCAATATGAGCTTTGTTTTTTGTGTAAAACTGATTTACAGATTTTATAGATTGGTGAATAACAGATAATCGCAATCCCATATCCAAACCTAATTTTTCTAAAAATAAGTGTTCGTCGGTATCAATCATTTCATCAGCCCAAGTAGCCATACAAGCTAAATCTAGAATATACTGCTTTTCTCGGATGGTATGAAGATGATTTAAGGCTTTGTTGTAATCAATATGGCTGTTATCATGATATCTAAGTGAAGATTCAAACAGCTTGATTAAACTTGCATCATATTTATTTTTAATTTCTTTAGAATTTAAAACGCCCAAAGTTATGGCTACAATCGAGGCTTCAATATCTTTTAGGTATTCAACAGAAATACGGTTGTTTTTTAAATATTCGGTATAGGCTAAAACATCAACATATAGTAAAGCATTAATAACAAAATAGTTGAAGTTTTTAGTAAGGATATTGTCGTTAATATGGATGCGTTTATGGATAAGTCGTTCCAGTTGTTCACTAGACTTTTTTCCTCCTAAAATATCTTGAAATAAAGATGTTTTTATTTCATTAATGTCGGTGTAAAAATTAATAACACTTTCAATAAAAGGTTGCTTGCTTTTAGAATTTTCATGCGCATATAGCAAGGCCAAAACCAAGTTGGTTTTACAAACTTCTTCTTCAGTTAAATCGCGCTTGGGAAGACTTTGTGCAACAACATCTAGGTTATTTCCATAAATAAATCCGCAAGACCTTAACGTCATGTAAAATTCCTCTTCATCATATTTTAAAAAGAGGTTGAATTTAGAAAGCTCTTTAAGTAATTTATTTATCCAGCCTGCAGATGATGGGTTCATGGTTTGCTACAATCTATTTTGCTGTAAAAGTAATGCTTTTCAAAATTATCACCGTATTAATTTCTTTAACATAATTTTAACAAAACCGCTATTTCCTTTTTTTCGTAGGTATGCTTGAGAGTGAAAAAATAACCTTAAAAATCTCAACAAAATTATGAAAAATTTAAAAGTAGTATTAGGAATTGGAGTCATCGCAATAGCTGGTTTCTTCATTATTGCAGCCGATCACATTGATGCGCCTGCGGTACAAGGTGGTAATAGCGACATTACCGATTTTTACGCCTTTCAAGGCGAGAATACAGATAATTTGGTTTTTGTAGCTAACCTTCAAGGCTTATTAAGTCCGGCTATGACAGATACAGCCATGTTTGATGAAAATGTATTGGTAGAATTTAATATCGATACCAACAACGATTTTGTTGAAGACCTCGTTATTCAGGCCATTCCAAAAGATGGTAAAATGTGGTTTTTTGGTCCGGTAGCACCCTCTCAAACAGGATTAAAAAGTACCATTCAAACCAATGCTATAACAGGCGGTGTAGTTGATATTTCAGCTTATGGATCTAGTCCGAAAATAACATCAAATGCAGGCATGTCCTTTTTCGCAGGGCCACGTGACGATCCGTTTTTTATGGATTTTGCACAGTACTCAGAAATTATTGCAGGTAACGCATCAAGTTTCAACACGCCTGGAGCAGATACTTTCGCAGGGACTAATGTGATGTCTATTGTGGTTGAGGTTCCAAAAGCGATGATTGGAAACATGGGTTCAATCAATACTTGGGTAGGATCTAAAAGAAAATAATAACAACAACTTAAAAATATACTAAAATGAAAACTTTAAAAATAGTATTAGCAACTTTAGTCGTTTCGCTTGCAGCATTCAATTGTTCTAACGACGATGATAATCAATCGATAACTCCTGGACCTGATTTTTCTGGAACCTTTACTCAGGAAGATCAAATGGGACGCCCTGCTATAAACACGGTGTTTGTAGCTTCGGCCGACAAAGATATGTTTAATGTTACGGTGCCGTCTAATCAAGATGCGGCATTTCAAAGTAAATTTCAAGCTAACTTAATGGCTTTAAGTCCAGCCTTTGCAAACGATGGCGACATGAATGCCTTAGGTCAAGATGCTGCTGCATTTACAGGATTATTAGCAACCGATGTTTTAAATGTGTCTTTAGACGGAACCACTACTTTTTACGATGGCACCAATGTATTAACTGGTAGAGCCTTGACCGACGATGTAATCACTGTTGAACTGCTGTTAATTTTTGGTGGTGAAGATTTTATGGAAAATCCAGGTTTGTCTAATGATAATGTTGATGCCAACGACAAAGCCTTTTTGTCCTCATTCCCTTATTTAGCATCTCCTCACTAAATAAGGTAGAGGCTGTCTGAATATCATTTTAATTTGATTTGTCAAGTTAAGCTTGTTGAAACTGTTACTCGTTTTCTACAACTTGCTTTTTTCGAATGGATTAAAATGGTAGAAGAAATACTTTTCAGATGGCCTCTTTTTTTTTAACCGAAACAAAAACTTAAAACACAAACATTATGAAACCTTATCAACTTACTGGCTTTGCATTTTTATTGCTACTTCAATTTAGCTGTAACATGCAACCTAAGCAAATAACCAGCACAAAAGACTATCAAGCCTATTTAGAAACGGATGAGAATAAAATGTTAGAAAAAACGATTCAGGATTTCAACTTTTGGGAAACAAAGCTGGAAAAAGCCCCGAACCAGTTTCCTTATTTAGTGAAAGTTTCAGCATCACAATCTCAAATATTTCAAAAAACAGGACGCATTGAAGCCTTAGTTGCAGCCGAAAATTATTTAATAAAAGCTAATGAGGCTACCCATTATTCTAAAGCAGGATATTTAAGGGCTTTGGCTAGAAATTACATTTCTCAGCACAAATTTAAAGAAGCGCTTGAGTTATTAAAGCAAGCAGAATCTCAGGGTGAAGATTTAAAAGCTTCAGAAAAAATGCTATTTGATGTGTATATGGAATTGGGCGAGTATGATCAAGCAATGGTTTACCTTGAAAAGATTAGAAAAGCATCCGATTTCGATTATTTAATCCGACTCTCAAAATGGTCCGATCACAAAGGAAATTTAGATGCCGCCATAAAATATTTGGAACAAGCCAAAACTATTATAGAATCTTCTAATATTCCTTTTAAAAATAAATGGGTTTATACTAATTTAGCCGATTTTTACGGGCATGCTGGTCAGGTGGAAATAGCTTACAAATACTACCTAAAAGCATTAAAGATTGATGCGAATGATGCTTATGCCAAAAAAGGCATTGCGTGGATTGTGTATTCCCATGAAAAAAGACCAGACGAAGCATTACGCATATTAAACAGTATTACAGCACATTATATGGCGCCAGATTATTATTTATTGAAAGCTGAAATTGCTCAGTTTAAAGGAGATTCTACGCTTGAAAAACAGCAGCTAGACTTGTATAAACAAGCGGTTAAAAACCCGTTGTATGGTGATATGTATAATGCTTACAATGCTTTGCTATTTGCTGAAGTTCCCGAAAAAAACGCCGAAGCTTTATTAATGGCTTTACATGAAATTGAAAATAGACCAACGCCAGAGTCTTACGATTTATTGGCTTGGACTTATTTTAACCAAGGCGATTATAAAAATGCATTAACGGTTGCCGAAAACCATATCGTAATGAAAACTTCAGAGCCTAATATATTGTTTCATTTAGCTCAAATTTATAAAGCTAACGGAAAAATAAGTGAAGCTAAAGCATTAAAACAGGAACTGTTAGAAAGCACTTTTGAACTAGGCCCACTAATGGCTGTAAACATAAATAAAATATAACCTTGAATTGTATGAAAACCCTAAACGCATTTGTTTTTTTAGTTGTTATTTTAATTTTTAATAAGCTGCATGCACAGCAAGTTAAGGGTTTTGTTATCAACGAATCAAAACAGCCACTGGAAGCCGCTTATATTTATAATTTGAATTCTAAAAGTCATGCGCATTCTTCTGAAACAGGCAGTTTTATTTTAGAAAACACTAAAGTTGGCGACTCCATTAAATTTGGATTATTAGGCTATCAAAATCAAATTTTAGTTTTAGAACCTGCATCATTTGATACCAAATTACAGATTGTTTTACAAGAAAAATTATTTCAATTGGAGGAATTGGTTATCCGAGAGGAATTAAACCCTTTAAATACCATAGCTAGGTTAGATTTGAATACCAACCCTGTAAATTCATCGCAAGAGATTATGCGTAAAGTTCCAGGCTTAATTATTGGTCAGCATGCCGGAGGGGGAAAAGCCGAACAAATATTTTTAAGAGGGTTTGATATTGATCATGGTACCGATGTGGCTATTTCGGTCGATGGAATGCCTGTAAATATGGTGTCGCATGCGCACGGACAAGGTTACAGCGATTTACATTTTTTAATTCCAGAAACCGTAAAAGGAGTAGATTTTGGAAAAGGACCGTATTATGGCGATAAAGGTGATTTTGATACCGCGGGTTATATCGATTTTTCAACTAAAGATTATTTAGGTGACAGCTCGGTGACCTTATCGGTTGGGCAATTCAACTCCTTAAGAACTTTAGGTATGTTCGATTTGATGGAGCATACCAAAAATCAAAACGCTTACATGGCGGTAGAATATTTAGCAACAGATGGCCCTTTTGAGTCTCCTCAAAATTTTAACCGCATTAATGTTTTTGGAAAGTACGTGATGTTTTCACCTGAAAATGATAAATTATCGTTAACCGTTTCTCATTTCACAAGCCGTTGGGATGCTTCTGGACAAATTCCACAACGTGAAGTTGATAATGGTAATATCACCCGTTTCGGCGCTATAGACGATACCGAAGGCGGAAATACACAACGCACCAATATCAATGTAGAATATAGTAAACAACTTTCAGATAATAGTCTGTTAAAGACCAATGCGTTCTATTTAAGAAATGCATTCGAACTGTATTCTAACTTTACTTTTTTTCTTGAAGATCCTATCAATGGCGATCAAATTAAGCAAGTTGAAAACAGGGATGTCTTCGGATTTAATACAGCTTTAAATCATGATACGCGCATAGGAAATACCGATGTCAAATTAGAATCGGGCTTTGCTTTGAGACAAGATATTACTAACGACACCGAGTTGTCTCATACCTTAAACCGAACGACTACTTTGGAATATATCCAACTGGGCGATATCAATCAAACCAATATTAGCGCTTTTGTAAATGCCGATTTCGAGTTTGGTAAACTAACTATAGCTCCTGCTTTACGATTCGATTATTTTAAGTTTATGTATAATGATGAACTTCAAACAAATTACCAAACGCTTGCTGAAACAAAAACGATAGCATCACCAAAGCTTAATTTTTTCTATGCAGCGAAAGATAATTTACAGTTATATGTGAAATCGGGATTAGGTTTTCATTCAAACGACAGCAGAGTGGTGTTAAGCAATCAAGTTGAAGATATCTTACCAAGAGCTTATGGCGTTGATGTGGGGCATATCTGGAAGCCTACTTCTAAATTTGTATTAAATACGGCGCTGTGGTATTTATTTTTAGAGCAAGAGTTTGTTTATGTTGGTGATGCTGGAATTGTGGAGCCTAGCGGAAGAACTGAGCGCTACGGTTTGGATTTTGGTTTGCGTTACCAGTTCAATGACTTTTTATTTTTCGATACCGATGCCACGCTAACAAAAGCAAGAAGCATCGATGAGCCTAAAGGAGAAGATTATATTCCTTTAGCACCTAGCTTTACGCTAACAGGAGGGCTTGCGCTAAATAACTGGAAAGGGTTTTCGGGCGCCATTCGATACCGATTTATTGATGATAGACCAGCTAATGAAGATAATAGTATTGTAGCTGAAGGCTATTTCGTAACCGATTTTAATCTGAATTATACGATTGGTAAAGTTTCCATAGGTGTTGCAATAGAGAATCTTTTTGATGTTGACTGGAATGAAACACAGTTTGCTACGGAATCTAGACTTCAAAATGAACCACAGTCGGTTACCGAAATTCATTTCACACCAGGAACACCATTTTATGCTAAAGGCACTGTAACATATCGTTTTTAATTCCACTTCCGTGAAAACGGAATCAATTAAAATAAAAATATTACCAAACCTTAATTATTGTGTTTGTTTTTAGGGTTTTTGTGAGGTTGAAAAGTGTTCAATGCTGAAAAGTGTTGAGCACTTTTTTTGAATAAGACTTTAAAGGTTTTAATAAATATGATGCTGTTTATCATTTATTAATAATCAAATCTTAATTCTTACAGTGAAACGGTCTTTAAACTTTCTAAGCGAAATATAGTTTCTACTTAATTTTTATAATACCATTTTTGTATAAATCTAAAGCCATAGTCATAATGTCTTTTATGGTGTTTATGGGGAGATCTTTGTTCGGATTTATTCGTAATATTTTCATGCGAGAACGACTTCCGGTTTCTAATTCCGGATGATCAATACGTTTCCCCTCAACGACCAAATAATATGGTTCTGAGGTTTTTTTATCGGTCCAAATATAACAGAACATTTTGCCTTTATAACAATAACATGGCATACCGTATTTGGTGGTTTCTGTTATGTCTTCATCAAAATTTAGTAAGATATCGCGCATAGCGATTAAGCAGGCTTTGTTTGGTTCGTTTTGATTAAGAAAGAAGTTTTGGTTGTTCATTGTGATATCCTATTATAATCAAAATTAAGCTAAACAATTTAATTCGAAGTTAAGGTTCTTTATTTTAAAAATAGAATAGCACCCTAATTTTAGTGTTCAGCGAAAATATTTATTTAGCCTATATTTGTCTTGTAAGTAAGCCATACGTTTTACAAGGAACGATTCTGTTAGATGATTTTAATGGTTGTTTTACAGGGTGTTAATGAAATAAGCTGATCATATAATCTATATGAAAAAAAATAAAATCAAAGATTTTTTGTTGTCCGTAGAGCAAATTCCATCTTTGTTGTACCTCATAAAATGGGTGTTAATCTGTCTGGTTTTAGGCGTTATTGTAGGAGGTGTTTCTGCCTTTTTTCTAATAAGTTTAAATTGGGCCACCGATTATAGGGAATCGCACCAATGGATTATTTGGTTTTTACCCCTTGGAGGTTTTATTATTGGCTTGTCCTACCATCTTTACGGCAATAGCGTCGTGAAGGGCAATAATTTGTTGCTTGAAGAATTTCATTCCCCTAAAAAAATCATTCCTTTTCGGATGGCGCCTTTGGTACTTTTCGGAACCATTTTAACACATTTGTTTGGCGGATCGGCCGGGCGAGAGGGGACCGCGGTGCAAATTGGTGGTGCTATTGCCGATCGATTTACTAAAGTCTTAAACCTTTCAAAGCGCGATAGAAAAATCGTTTTAATTGCAGGAATTAGTGCTGGTTTTGCTTCGGTTTTTGGAACGCCTTTAGCAGGCGGAATTTTTGCTTTAGAAGTGTTGGTTTTAGGGCGCATTCGTTTAGATGCCATTATTCCTAGTTTTATGGCAGCCGTTTTTTCAAACTATTTTTGTGAAATTTGGAACGTGTCTCACACGCATTATACCATTACCGAAGTTGCCGAAATGACTCCTGTAAATTTACTTTGGTGTTTATTGGCCGGGATTATTTTCGGATTAGTGGCGATGCTGTTTTCCAAATCAACACATTTTTGGGGACATCTTTTTGGTAAGTTTATTAAATATCCGCCATTACGACCTGTTGTAGGTGGGGTTATATTAGCGATCTCCATCTACCTTATGGGAACCACAAAATACATTGGTTTGGGGATCCCCACCATTGTTGATGCCTTTAACGTAGACTTGAATTCCTATGATTTTCTCTTAAAATTGCTTTTTACATCTTTTACACTTGGCGCCGGATTTAAAGGTGGCGAGGTCACCCCCTTGTTTTTTATTGGAGCAACTTTAGGGAATGTTTTAATTTGGTTTATCCCTTTACCTATGGGATTACTCGCTGGTATGGGGTTTGTAGCTGTCTTTGCCGGAGCCACCAATACACCTATAGCTTGTACTGTTATGGGGATTGAACTTTTTGGTATAGAATCTGGTGTTTTTATCGCCTTAGCTTGTTCTACAGCCTACCTGTTTTCAGGGCACTCAGGTGTGTATGCTTCTCAAATTATTGGAAGCCCTAAGAATAATGTCTTTTTAAGGGAAAAAGGCTTGCATTTATCTGAAATAAAAAATAAACGGACTAAAAAATGAAGACATTAACCACACTTCGAATTTATTTTGAATACGGACAAAAAATGAAGAATAGTTCGTTTTGGAAGCGTCATTTTGGTGCAGATTTTTCAGAAGAATTGATGAAACGAGCTAAAAATTTCAACATGCAACAAGTTTTACACCTAAATGTGAATAAGGGATATTTAAACGACCAAAGTGTGCATTGGGGGAAACATGAAATCAAACACCATAAACATCCACACCTTATTGAAATCATGGACTCCGAAGAGAAAATCAATCAATTTTTAGATGAAGAACAAGCTTTTCTTCAAGATGCCAAAATAGTGATGGTTAAGAATACGGTTTTGCTGAAATGAATGATGTTATGAAGTTAAAAACGATACCTCTATATTTAGTTATTTCGGTTAATTCCGGCTAAAATTAAATTTACAAACGGAATTAAAAACAACCACTTATTAAAACCAGCATCATTTAATCGCCTAAAACCTAAACTAGTTAAAGGAATAAGCATAAGATATCGGTATGTGGTTTGTAACGCTTCAATATGAAACTCGGCTGATAGAATAACAGCGATGAAACCAGAAATCAAGTAAAATAAAAAGAACAGCCAAAACTCTTTTAAAGTTGCTTTTCCGTTAAAATCAAAGACTTTTACTAAAGGGTTTATGATGTAATTCATGGTGATTTTTATGACTGTGGTTGGCTCTTCAGATTTTTTAAAGTTAAGTATTTATCCCATAAGCCATTTAATAATTTTCAATTTAAAATCGGAGTATGGCGCATATTTTAAATTGGGCTCTAGCCAAAAGGGTTTTTGTAAAATGCTTTTTTGATGCGTAAAAGTATCGAAGCCTGTTTTTCCATGATAAGCTCCTATGCCACTTAAACCAACTCCTCCAAATGGTAAATGACTATTTGATAAATGCATGAGACTGTCATTAACAGCACCGCCACCAAAAGAGACTTCATGAAGTATTTTATTAATAGTTTTCTTGTTTTTTGAATAGATATAACAAGATAAAGGCTTAGGGCGTTCCTTAACTTTTTTTATGGCATCATCCAGATTTGTGAATGCGATAACGGGTAAAATGGGGCCAAAAATCTCATCTTGCATCACTTCGTCTTCAAAGGTGACTTGGTGTAAAATACTCGGACTAATAAACCTGTTTTCACTATTGGTTTGTCCGCCGAAATAAATGTTATCGGTATTCAGAAGTTTAACAAGGCGTTCGTAATTAGCCGTATTTATAATTTGTAAATAATTATCCTCGATTGAATCACTGTTATAGTGTTTGGTAATTTCAGCTTTTATAGCTTCAAGAAGTTCCGTTTCAATCGCTTTTTCTACCAAAACATAATCGGGTGCCACACAGGTTTGGCCGGCGTTTAAAAACTTAGCCCAAACCATACGTTTAGCCGTCATCTTTATATCGGCATCGGCCATCACAAACGTGGGACTTTTGCCTCCCAATTCGAGTGTTACAGGTGTTAAATTTTCAGCAGCAGCTTTATAAATTATTTTTCCAACAGCTGTACTTCCTGTAAAGAAAATTTTATCAAAGCAGTGTTTTAGCAATGCCGTGGTTTCTTCTACACCACCTTCAACGACGCAAAAATAATCACTGGGGAAATTATTGTTAATGAGATTGACCATCACTTCCGAGGTTTTCTTAGGAAGTTCACTAGGCTTTAAAACAACCGTGTTTCCCGCAGCTAAGGCTGTTATGGCGGGTAATAATGATAGTTGATAAGGGTAATTCCAAGCACCTATAACCAATACGTTACCTAAAGGTTCGGGAATAACGTAGCTTTTTCCAGGCCAGTTTACAAAACCAGTGGAGACGCTTTGCTTTTTACTCCATTTACCAATGTTCTTAATGAAGTTTGCTAGTTCATGATAAACGAGTGCCAGTTCTGTAACATAGGTTTCAAATTCCGATTTGCCGAAATCTTCATAAATGGCTTCGTAAAGTAAGGCTTCGTTGGAGCGTAAAAGGGATTCTATTTTTTTGAGCTGCTCAATTCTAAAGGCGATATTTTTAGTGCTATTGGAATTAAAAAATGCTTGCTGTTGTTTTAGTAATTTGTTAATGTCCATAGATCACTTTTTTTTTTAATAAGATTTAAAAACGATTATAAGTGCTTTTGCTATTCGCCGATTGTTTATGAATGAAGCTTGATTCTCGCAGTAAAATAGACTTTAATATGTTTCTTGTTTCCCCTATGCAGGATGTTCAATTCGGTTCCTTCAACAATTAAATTATAAGGTTCAAGGGGGCAATCCAGAGATCGTAAATAGGGCATGCCGTATTTTTTTGGTTTCGCTTAGGTGTATCTTATTCAGTAAAATAGGATACTTAGTAGGCAAACACTACTTTAGTGGTTCATCCTGTTTTAAACAGAATTTTTATTCCTATTCCTAAATGGAAACTACAAAAAGATATTAAGTGGCATTAACAACACCAAGGGTATATAGTTGTTCCATGGTTGGCGTTTTGCTTCCGCCAGCAGGTTCTAAAGTAATACCAAACGCTTCACTTTCGTGGCTGTTTTCTATTTCAAAAATCTTATTGTCGTCTGTTTTAAAGTTGTCAATAGTGCCTAAGCTTGTTGGGGTTAACGGACTCATTTTTAAGGACCAAACCTGATATACTTTACCTTCAGGAGGTTCAGGTAAGCCTTGAGCATCTAAAAAGATACGGTTCTCATTTTTATCCCAATACACTTTGGCGTAGGTGTTAGAAAAATTCCCTTGTCCGTTTAGTGGAATTCTGGCAATATTATCATCACGTAAAACAGATATTAATGTATGAGCTTCTTCTAAATTATTTTTAGAATTTTCAATTTGAGTTTCTAATAATGATTGCTGTGTTTCAGCGGTTTGAATACTAGATTTTAATTGATTATTCTGGTTGATAAGCCATAGTAAACCAACACCCAACACAAGCGCTGCTGCCCAGCCAGAATAGCTAATCCAGTTGTTTTTTTGTTTGTTAAGAGGAATAACTTGGGTTTCAGAATCATCAAAACCTAGTTTTTGTTTAATATTTTGATAACTCACGTTATTACTTCCTTGTGAAGTCGCTGCCGTAAGTTTAACAATAGCGGCTTCAATATTTAAAACTTCTTGACGAATTTCAGGATGTTTTTGCATAAGCGCATAAACCTCTTGATTTTCTTTTTCAGAAAGGGTTCCAGCTACATATAGCTCTAAAATTCCGGATTCTATGTATGCATTAATATCCATAATCAATTTAAAACCATGTTTCTAAGTTCCTTAATACAATTTCTATTTCGTGTTTTTATTGTGCCAATAGGCATATCAAGGGTTTCGGACGCTTCATTTTGGGTATAGCCTTTAAAATAGAGAAGTTCTATAACTTCGATACACTTTTTAGCAAGCTTACCCACATATTGAGAGATACCAATGGCATCCGTTGAATCATTTAAATTTTCACTGGTTTCAAGTATATCTACGAAAAAATTAGAATCTAGGTTTTGTTTGGAGTTTTTAAAGTTTTTGGAGCGTGTTTTATCAATGGCGGCGTTTCTTGAAATGTTTAAAATCCATGTGAAAAACCGCCCTTTTTGACTAGAATAGGTATCCGATTTATGCCAGGCTTTTATAAAAACATCCTGCATCACTTCTTCAGCAATATCATGATCCCTTACTATATTGTAGATAACACCTAGCATACTGTCTTTATACATATTATATAAAGCCTCAAAAGCTTTCTCATCTTTTTTCTTAAAATTTTCAACAAGAATGTCTAAATCCATATATGGAAGGATGTTTACAATGCTTAATAGTTAAATTGTTTGTATGGAGATTTAAATTTTATTTGTCAGGCTGAGCTTGTCGAAGCTGTTGCTGATTTTTATGGTCTAAATATTTCGACAAGCTCAATATGACAGGATTAATTCATTTTATAAATATGAGCGTTAATTGAACTAGTTTTCACGAAGAAATGTATTCACTTCAATAGCAACATCTTCCCAAGTTTTACTAACACCATCAGCACCTTTATGTAAATCGAAACACACTTTGTTTAATGATTCTAAAGCACCTAAAGCTTTCCAATCGGCAAGATTCATAACACCCGTTAGTGTTACGCGTCTTTCATCTGTAATGGTAACATCCATAGGTAAGTTTTGTGTTTCCCCATTCATTTTAACAGTGGCAATAGCAGAGCCATTTACAAACTTTAGCGTTCCAGAAATTAATTCGGTATCTAGCATAGCTCCAAAAAACGCTGCTTTAATTTTTGCATCGCGCGTGTTTGTTGGGTCGTTAGTAAATAAACTACTTACTGGAATTGAAAAATTCAAGTTGTTTAAAGCTTCTTCTGGGGTGTCTCCCGATTGCTCTTCAAACTCAACAGAAGTAAATTCTCCGCCAACCCCAACTTTATCGGTGGTTTTGTAAGCGGTAAATTTTACAGAAGTAGCTTCTGGTTTTACCACAAATTTTGCCGTGGACGCCACTTCAGTAGCAGTTTCTGTTTTTGATTCCTTTTTCTCTTGTTTACAAGCTGTTAAACTAAGCGCTATAGCAATAAAAAATAAGCTTATTTTTTTCATTTTAAAATGTTTTTATTTCTCCGAAAGTTAGTGATTATTAAAGAATATCCCAATAACAGTTATGACAAATGTCATATTTTACAATCGCGAATTGAGGTATTTTTGGGTATGTCAAACGCTTTAGTAAATAAATATAACATTCCAGGGCCACGATACACGAGTTACCCAACAGTACCTTACTGGGATAATACGTCTTTCTCGTTAAACCATTGGAAAACATCGTTGCACAAGGCCTTTAGTTCTAGTAACTCCGAGGAAGGGATTAGTCTCTATATTCACCTGCCATTTTGCGAAAGTTTATGCACTTTTTGTGGTTGTAATAAGCGCATTACTAAGCAACATAGTGTAGAATCCCCATACATCAACGCGGTTTTAAAGGAATGGCAACTGTATTTAAATATGTTTGATGAAAAACCAGTTATTAAAGCGCTTCATCTTGGCGGTGGTACGCCCACGTTTTTCAGTCCGCAAAACTTAAAAACACTCATAAACGGTATTTTGAAGCAAGCTATTGTTGCCGAAAATTATGAATTTAGCTTTGAAGGGCACCCGAATAACACCACCAAGGAACATTTACAAGCCCTATATGATGTTGGCTTTAGACGTGTAAGTTATGGGGTTCAGGATTATAATGACACGGTTCAAAAAGCGATTCATCGCATTCAGCCTTTTGAAAATGTAAAACGTGTTACCGAACAGGCCAGAGCAATAGGTTACACCTCGGTGAGTCATGATATTATTTATGGTTTACCTTTTCAGAGTTTGGAACATGTTAAAGAAACGATTTTAAAAACCAAATCTCTTTTACCAGATCGCTTGGCTTTTTATAGTTATGCACATGTGCCATGGGTAAAAGGGAATGGGCAACGCGGATTTAAAGATTCCGATGTGCCTTCCGGGGAATTAAAAAGAAAACAATACGAAATAGGAAAACAATTGTTATCTGATGTTGGTTATGAGGAAATTGGCATGGATCATTTCGCATTGAAATCAGATAGCTTATACAAATCCATGATTTCTGGTGATTTACATCGGAATTTTATGGGGTATTCCGATTCCAAAACATTGGCTATGATTGGTTTGGGGGTATCCGCTATAAGCGATAGTTGGTATGGTTTTGCACAGAATGTGAAGTCGATTGAAGCGTACTATAAATTACTTGACAGTGATACTATTCCGGTTTACCGTGGTCATATTTTAAATGAAGAAGATTTAGTTGTACGTCAGCATATACTCAATTTAATGTGTCGTTTTAAAACCTCATGGACAGCAACGCATTTGTACTTTGATGCCTTGCCAGATGTGCTCATTAAATTAGAAGAAATGGAACAGGATGGTTTACTAATAAGAACAAAAAATAGTGTTGAAGTCACGCAAAAAGGCCAGCCATTTGTCCGAAATATTTGTATGGCTTTTGATGTGTTATTACAAAGAAATAAGCCGCACACCCAGTTGTTTTCTATGACGATCTAAAGATCTACTAACTACTGGACTACCCTGGAAAGAGGCTTTTGAACGGAAAGCCTTTTTCTTTTTTTTAAGCTTATCATTTAGAAAGAAAGAGAAACGACAGAAGAAAAACCTCAATGTTAAATTGATATTATCCTGTTTTAGTCTATTTCAGAGGCTAAAATATTAGAAAGTCTAGCCTTAATTTGTAACTCGGCTGGTGAGAATTGTAAATGTGTAGTTTTTAGCGTTAAATTATTTCCTTTTATTATTTTCTATTTTTCTAATTGCATTTTCAAAATCGCCATCATTTATTGTTTTTTGGTTAATCTCTTTAAATTTCTTGTATTCTCGTTCTGCATTTTCTTTTCCTAGCTCATGAGAAATACTTCCATAATTATCTAGTATTTCTCGGTCGTTTAAGGTTAAGAATCCATTTAGTTTTTCAATCCAATTATTCATATACATTGGCACTCTTCGCTGTGCTTGTCCTTGAGCGAAAATCAGATACTGTTCAACCAAGTTGTTTAATGCGGAAAGTTCTTCTTCATTTAAATAGTTTTTTGCAATTGAGACATCAGTTTTTCTAATATTTTCACCTCTCCAACTAGTTAAGCCCATATTTACTTTTGAACAATCCGCCCTTTGACTAATTAATTCTGCAGCCGTTTGTCCGGTTATTGCCCAATGTAATTTATTCTGAACTGTTTTAAAGAAATTAATGCTTATTTCTAAAGTAGGGTCATAATCAACACTTGTCGCATAAATATCCGTTATTTTTCGGTAAAATCGTTTTTCGGAAGTGCGGATATCTTGTATTCGCTTTTCTAGTTCCTCAAAATAGTCGAATGGTAAGTCAGGATTTTTCAAGCGTTCATCATCTAATACAAATCCTTTTACAATGTATTCTTTTAATTGATTAGTTGCCCACTGACGAAACTTAGTTGCTACGTGAGATTTTATGCGATATCCAACTGAAATAATCGCGTCAAGGTTATAAAATACTTGCTTTCTTTTAACATCTCGATTGCCTTCTTTTTGAACTATTAAGAAATCCTTAATAGTTCGATTTTCCTCCAATTCCCCCTCGTCAAATATGTTTTTTAGGTGCATATTAATATTAGGAATGGAAGTCTGAAACAATTCAGCCATCAATTTTTGGGTAAGCCATACAGTCTCATCTTGAAAACGTACATCTAATTTTGTTTCTCCGTTCTCTGTTTGATAAATTATTATTTGAGACTTGTTTTCTTCCATAGTTTCAGATTTATAACCTTTTAGTAAGCAGGTTTACTCAAAGCCTTTCTGTTTTTACACTTCCGTAATTCGGTTTATTTCAGACGTTTTATTAACGTTCACTAAAATAGTTAAGTTATTTTGTTTGTCTCAAATATTACAGAAAAAAACCTCTAAGTTAAATTGATATTATCCTGTTTTAGTCTATTTCAGAAGCCAAAATGTTAGATAACCTAGCCTTGGTTTGAAGTAAATCGTATTCGATAGATACGCCTTTTAATTCGGCATCAATCAATTTAGATTCTCGCGAGTTCACTAAAAACAAAGAGCTTTCACCTAATGAAAATTTTCTTTCTTCGGCATTAAGCATGATTTTATAATCGGAAATAATCTCTGAGGTATGCATGGTTTGAACGTCGTAGGATTCAATTTCCTGATTAACCGCATTAATTTTATTTTGAAGCGTTACTCGTGTCGCACTAATATCTAGATTGGTGTTTTGAAGCTTCATTTTAGCCAACTGTAAATCGCCACGTTCCTTTCTTAGAAATAAAGGAAAACTTACATTAACATAACTTTTATAATTAGCTGTATTAAATGTATTTATTTGATCTGGCGTTTGTGACAAAAAATTGTATTGTAAATCTATTTTAGGTAATAGGTTGTTTGTTTTAAGTCTTTTTTCAACTTCTAAACTTTTATATTTATTTTGAAGTGATAGCATCTTCGGGTGTTCTTCTAAATTGATGCTTTCAATATTTAAATCGCTGGTTTTGAATATCTCATCAATGTGATCGATGGTGCTAATATCTGGGATAATATTATCTTTTAATTCAATAGGCGTATTTTCATTCAGCCATAAATAATTAGACAGTTCTAGAGTCGCTTTAATGTATTTTATTCTGGCTTTTTCTAAGTTTAATCTTCTTGTGTTTAAAGTAATACGTGCTTCTACAGTGTCAATGGCCGGTCTTTCGCCAACTTCAAAGCTTGTTTTAATACCATCTAATCGCTCTTGAGCATTGTCTAAAAAGCTTTCATAAATACGCTTTTCATTAAAGCTTTTTAACCATTCGAAATAGCTTACAGAGGCTTGAAATACAATATCGTTAACTAAAAGGGTACGATCTGCTTTGGCTTGGTTAACAAATAATTTGGCTTGCTTTAAAGTGGCCATGCGTTCATTAATAAGTAGGCCTTTAGCAAGAGAGACAGAAACCCCAGCACTATAAAGTCCGTCGATAGGCACGTTCGATTCAGGGTTAAGATACTGACCTGTGTTTTCTTCAAAGTTTCCTTTAAGTTCTATACCATACCATGTTGGTATTTTAAAACTGGCATTAAGCTTATCGTAATATTCGGTGCCTTTAAACTTTTTTCTTCCATAGTCCACATCCAATTTTGGGTCGAAAGCGCCTCTCGATTTTAAAAGCTTAGCTTCACTTTCAGTTAAAATTAGATTGGCCTGTTTTACAATGGGATGAAACGATTTAACATACCCTAAGTATTCAGCCAAACTAATGGTTGATAAGCTATCTTGTGCGTATAAGTTACAAGTAGCTATTAATATCAGGCTTAATATGATACGTTTCATTTTTTATCTTTTTTGGTCGCGCTTTGAGGTTGGTAGTAGTTTGGTGGGAAACTATTAATTTGACGCCAAATTTCAAACCAAATAGGCACATCTTGTAAAAGTGCCATCGTTCTTGCACCAGAACCAACGCGAATCGCATCAGGCCATGGATGCTCAGATTCATCAGGAACAAGTAGTATTCTATACTTTCCGTTCGGACTAATAAATTGCTCAATTGCGATTACTTGGGCACCATAGGTACCGTATGATACATTAGGCCATCCACTAAAAACAATCGCAGGCCACCCATCAAATTGAACACGGGCTTTTTCTCCTATGTGTAGTAGCGGCAGGTTTATGGGTTCTACATAGGTTTCAACGGCCAATTGATAATCGGCGGGCATAATACCAACCAACTCGGCACCCTCTTTAAAAGTTGTTCCTATACCATCGGTAATCACCTTGTTTATGTAGCCTTTTTGTGGCGCAGTAACATAAAGTAAACTACTACGTTTTTTGTAATTACTATAGCTGTTTTCAAGCTTAGAGACTTGCACGTCGTTTTCAAAGCTGTTAGATTGAGCCGTGTGCATATCACTTTGTGCTTTTGAGATTTTATCGGAAAAGGTCGCATTAACACGTGATAATTCAATTTGTGCATTGAGAACTTCATTTTTACTCGCAATAAACTTATTCTCTTGAGCGATTAACTTGGCTTGTGTTTCTTGAAGTTTTAAACGTTTTTCTTCCACATCTTTCATCGCCTTTAAACCTTCTTCTTGTAAAGTTAATGTTCGCTCATGTTGGCGTTCGGCAATGGTAAGGTTTGTTTTTGAAGCTTCTAAATCGATACTGTCGCTTTTAACCTTTAGTTCGGCTTGTATCAATTTGTTTTCTGTTTGTTGTAACTTAAGACGTTGCTCATTTCGTAAAGCCACTATTTGGCGATTTAAAGCATCAATTTTATTAAGGTATGCTTTTGCCGATGCGCTTTTAGCATCTATTTGATCCTGAGTTCGTGATACAAGTTGATCATCAAAATATTCACTTTTAACCTCAGAGATACGTAAAATCGTATCACCTGCATTAACGAGGTCACCTTCTTGAACATACCAGGCTTCAATACGTCCTGGAATTTGCGACATGATGTGTTGCGGACGCTGGTTAGGCTTTAAAGTAGTAACCACACCTTGTCCGGTGATGTTTTGTGTCCATGGTAAAAAAAGCACGATGAAAAAAATGATGGCAGCACCCAGTAAAAACCTATTAAAATACTTGAAATAGGTTTTATTCATCACCTTTTTACCAGATTTAAACTTGTTTAGGTCTATCGAACTATTTAATTTGTTGTTTGAAATATTTAACATAAACCTCGCTTATTTTTGAATTTTACCTTTTTCTAGAATAACTACCTCGTCACATTGGCCAATCCAACGTTTATTATGTCCAACCACAACCAGGGCCCACGGACGTTTTTTGTCGGTTAAATAACTAATGATCTCTGTGGTTTCCTCCATGTTAAAACGATCTAAGGCATCTTCTAGAATGAGCACTTGTGGTTTCTTTAAAATGGCTCTAGCAAGTACTATTTTTTTAGAAATGGTAAAGGACATTTGTTTGCCGTCGGGGTATAATATGGTGTTAAGTCCTTCGGGTTGTTCCTTTAAAAAAGATTTTAATCCTACGGTATTTAATACCTCATGGATGTCTTCATCGGTTATTGATGGGTTTCCAAATGTTAAGTTTTCCTTGATTGTACCTTCAAACGGTGTTTCATCGGAAAGTGATAAGCCTAATTTCGACCGATAGAAATTTAGTTGTAAACTTTGAATCGACATATCATTAACATAGATATTTCCTGCGGTAGGTTCAATAACACCCGAAATTAAACGAAGTAAAGTTGATTTACCAGAACCACTTTCTCCTCTAATAAGAATACGGCTATCTGGGTTTATTTTTAATGAAATATCATGTAAAATATGTTTTTCCCTATCGGAAACATTATACGAAACGTTGTCTAACTCAATATGAATTCCGTTTTTAAATGTTGGTGTTTCACCAGTTTGGTTTTCGATATCCTTATCAGCTATTTGTCCTATTTTTTCTAAAGAAGTTAGGGTGTCATAAAAAGATTCTAATCCAATAATTAGTTTTTCTACCGAAGCAATGATAAGTAGAATAATGATTTCTGCAGCGACAAACTGTCCAATATTCATCTCCTGATTAAGTACTAACGCACCTCCAATAAGCAGTAAGCTGGCTGTTACAATCACTTTAAAACTTACCATTTGAATAAATTGAAGCATTAAAATTTTAAAATGACTTTCTCTGGCATTAAGGTAATCGTCAACTAAATTATCATTTTTAGTAACTCCTAAATTAGTGCTTCCAGAGAGTTTAAAACTAATAACAGATCTAGCAATTTCCTGTATCCAGTGCGCTACTTTATACTTGTATTTGGACTCATATAAACTAGTGTCTAAACCCTTTTTAGCGGTAAATTTGAATACTATAAAAATAAGAAGTAGTAATAATAGTCCAAATATGATAAAGAATGCGTGGTAAAACGAAAGTAAAATAAGCGCAAAAATAATTTGAAGTACCGCCGAAGGCACATCAATAAGTATTTTAGATAAACTTTTTTGAATGGTTAAGGTGTCAAAAAAACGATTGGCCAATTCTGGCGGGTAATTATTTCGTAATTCTGACATTTTAATTTTTGGAAACCTAAAACTTAACTCGAATGAAGTACGCGTAAAAATACGTTGTTGTATGGTTTCAATAATACGAAGTTGCATGAGTTTTAAACCACCATCAAATGCTACACCTAAAGTTACTAAAACGATAAGGACGATCCAAGATGTACTCACTTGTGCGCCTTGTATGAGGTTGATAATCGCTTGGATTCCCAAGGGAAGCGTTAAGGAAATGATTCCCGAGAAAATGGCGTAATAAAAAACTTGGAAGATTTCTTTTTTATCTAATTCTAACAAGCCTAAAAGGCGCTGCCAAGGCGTTATTTCGGGTTGATTCATTCGTGTAAGTTTAAAACGTTAAGGGTTAGGTTTTTAAAAAAAGATGCAGGGGATACATTTTCTTTACAATCGGTAATAGACCAAAAATGATCTTTTAAATAATGTTGATGTAAACTGCCTTCTATAATGGTACTAGCTAAAGAGGCAGGGTATTTATAAATAGGTGCATTCTCTACAATGATGTCTTTTAGGCGATTTACAACACGTTTGTAAATGTTGAAATAACCTTCTTTATTTTGTGCGTCAACAGCTTTGGTTAAAAATGACTTTGAATTTTCGTTGATGATAATGGCGTTTAATACCACCTCATTAATATGAGAAAAATTGGAGTCTTCTTCAATAGTACGACATAAAACCTCAATGGCTTTGATTAATTTTTCTTTATTATCTTGAATACTATGCGTTTCTAATACAATCTGGTACTCAATCCAAGCCCAGTACCAAGATGAAAGGTATAGTAGTAATTTATGTTTGTTTTCAAAATATCTGTATACCGAACTTTCATTAGATCCTATTTTAGATCCTAGTTTTTTAAAAGTGAAAGCTTCAAAGCCAATGTCATGTATTAATAAAATACTTTCTTGGATGATGCGTTTGCCTAAATCAGATGATTCAGGGTCTTTCACATAGATTTTTTCAGTTACAGAAATTTTTACATTTGTTAGTAAACTATACATGCTTGTATATTTTGGTTGCAAATATAATAGTATTACTATTAAAAGTGATCTTGTTAACATAGATTTAATGTGTCATCATTATTAAATTCAATATGCTAAACTGTTATGCTGAATTAATGGCATTCAATCTCACTCGAAACATGATCGTGTATAGGGCTGGGAGAGAGGTAAGGTATACCTAATCCGAGGCCTCGAATGATAAATAGAAGACCTATAATGACTATGAAAACGGGTATTAAATTTTGAATGCGTTGTCTGGCTTTTCCTTTTAAAAACTGACTGAAATATATAGCCGTAGTCATTAACGGAATGGTTCCTAATCCAAATACAGCCATGTACAAACTACCTGAAGCGGTATTTCCGCTGGCTATAGCGGCAAAAACAGCGACGTAAACCAATCCGCAAGGCAAAAAACCATTCAAAAAACCGATGGTTAAAAAGGTGTCGTAGGTTTTCTTTTTAAAGGCCTTGCCTAACGATGATTTTACTTTTGAAATAATTCTATAAATAGGTTTTGATATGGAGTAGCTATTCAGTGTTTTTTGAGGAATTATGGCAAATAATATCATAAGGATTCCAATAACAATAGATAGCTGTTGCTGAAATCCAAAAAGGTAGAATTGCTTCCCAATGAAACCGAAAATGAGTCCGATTATAGCATAAGAGAGCAAACGACCAACATGATAAATAAAGATTTGAGATACTTTTTTTAAGGAATTATTATGGTCAACGGGTAACATAAAAGCAATGGGACCACACATGCCCACACAATGAAAACTTCCTAATAACCCTAATATGAATGCTGAAGCAAGCATATTAAAAATGTACGGCCTCTTTAAACAAGTATGAAGTACCGTTATAGTTCCAGTCTATCCTCAGGTTCCAACGTCCGTCGATTAAGCGTTCATTTACAATAAACATTTTGGAATCTTCTAGGGCAATGGGTTCTTCAAAATCTAATTTTTTATTTGAAGGTCTGTATAGGATGACTTTGCCTGTGATATTTTTATAATTAAGGTCTTTTGGAAAAGTAATAAGCAGACCTTCTTTGGTTTTTGTATAGCTAATATTTTCTGAAAGTGTATTCGCGTTGTTTAATTTATCGATATCATTCTGATAGGCTAATTCGACACCATAATAATCTTCTGTGACCAATTCGTGTTCAAAATCTTTGTTCACATTCATAGTCACGATAAAGTACATGATAAAGGAAATGAATCCTATGAATGCTAATACAATGCCTGTTCCCCAATTTATTTTCATCGCTGTTCTTTGTTTTTTTATTCTCGTGAGAACGAGAACCTGTGTTTAATTCCTTTTTAGTTATCCTACTTAAAGCTTCTTGGTCCTAAAAAGTTTGCCGTAGTCGTTTCAATTAAATCGTTGTCTTTATAAACGCCAATTTCAATTTTATTGCGGTCTCCCGACAAGGCATCATTGTTAATTTCAACAAATAAAGTGCCTTCCGCAAGACCTTGGCTTGGCACAAAAAGGGTGTCACGAGTAGCTACGATTTTTAAAGTGCCTTTATGTGACATCAGTTTTAGCGTGACGTCATTATAATCGTGGGTAGTTTTATTCACGAGTTTATAAGTGAACACATTACTAATGATGTTATTGTCTTTATGCTCGTAAAGTTGTCCTGGAAGCCTTAATACAGTGGCTTCTATATCATTTCTTAAAAACAACATGCCTGTAAGTAAACCTACTAAAATGACTAAAACGGCCGCGTAACCTTTCATTCTTGGAGTTAGCTTAAAGGTCGCTTTATTTTCTATTTCTTCTTCACTAGCATATCGAATAAGTCCTTTTGGTAAGTTGACACTTTCCATGATATGGTCGCACTCGTCAATACATGCTGTACAATTAACACATTCTAATTGGGTGCCATTTCGAATATCAATACCGGTAGGGCACACATTCACACATTGCTTACAGTCAATACAATCGCCAAAACCTAGGGCTTCGCGATCTTCATTTTTCTTGAATTTTTTTCTGCCATTTTCAGCTTCACCACGTTTATGGTCATAGGCTACAACTATAGATTTGTTGTCTAAAAGGGTGCCTTGTAATCGGCCGTAGGGGCAAGCTATAATACAGACTTGCTCTCTAAACCAAGCAAAAACAAAATAAAATACAGCGGTAAAAATAATTAACGAAACCAGTGTGCTTAGATGCTCGGTAGGGCCTGATTTGATATAGCTTAAAAGCTTATCGCTACCAATAAGATAAGCAAGAAAAACATTAGCGATTATAAATGAGATGGCTAAAAAAATGATAAGTTTTAATCCCTTCTTTCTTATTTTTTCGGCATTCCAAGGTTGCTTGGCCAAGCGCATTTGTTTTCCGCGATCGCCTTCAATCCAAAATTCTATACGACGAAATACCATTTCCATGAAAATGGTTTGCGGACAAATCCATCCGCAGAAAATCCTACCAAAAGCCACGGTAAAGAGGGCAATAAAAATCACGCCGATAAGCATGGAAATTACAAACAAATAAAAATCTTGAGGCCAAAAAGGAAACCCGAAAATATTAAAGCGGCGTTCTAAAACATTGAACATTAAAAACTGATTGCCGTTTACTTTTATAAAAGGCGAAACCAGTAAAAATATCAATAATACATAACTGACGTATTTACGGTATTTGTAAAATTTTCCGTTTGGTTTTTTAGGAAATACCCAAGCACGTTTACCTTCTTTGGTTACCGTGCCAATTGAATCTCTAAATGTTTCGTTGTCTGGGGTTTCCAAGGTTTTAGTATTTAAGACCTCTTGGTTTGGTAACTCAAGAGGTCAATTTAATTTTTATAATCAATGCGTTTATTCCGTAGGCATATCAGCTGGTGTTGCATCGGGTAAAGCGATGCTATCAGCTTTTACCTCTGATGCTGCTGTTTCTGTGGTATCTGTTGCTGCTTCTACAGTTTCAGCTGTATGGTCTACAATAATATCGCCTTCAGCTGCTTTTGGATTTGCCGGTGTCGTACCTTGAAATGTTAGTACATAACTGGCTACCTGTGCAATTTCTAAAGGTTTTAATTGCGCTTTCCAAGCAATCATCCCTTTTCCTGCACGACCACCTTCAGAAACGGTATGGAAAATACTTTTAATATCGCCACCTAGAATCCAGTGATTATCGGTTAAATTCGGACCAATACCGCCGCCACCATCAGCCATATGACAAGCTACACAGTTGGTTTCAAAAATGGTTTTACCTGCGGCTAAATCGGCTGTTTCTGTAAGTACGGTTACAGTATTTACATCAACCAAACCTTTGGCTGTTTTCTTATAAGCTTCAATAGCGACTTTAGCTTCAGCCAATTCAGTGTCAAATTCTTCAATTTGTGATGGGCCACTAAACACTTCGTATCTTAAAAGATAAATAACAGCAAAAACGATAGATATGTAGAAGGCATATTTCCACCATGGTGGTAAATCATTATCTAATTCTTTAATGCCATCGTAACTATGGTCTAAAATAATTTCATCTTCTTTCTCTAAAGGTTTCGACCCTAATAATTTTAGGTAGGTTTTCTTTAACCAAGGAAACTGTGATGCTTTTTCTTTGTCGGCAATAAAACGCGCCTTTGCTTCAGGATCCAATTTTTGAAACATGACATTCTCTAGCGAGCCCACAATAGCTTCTATGGAAATTAATATAAACAACACCAGAAGTAAGAACATTAAAACGGCTGGGTATTTAATAAAGGCCGGCTGATTTCCAGAGTCTACAAAGAATTCAACAGTTCCAGCTACGATAAAAAATAGGAGTGGAACTCGAATCCAAGATGGTACTAAATTTCTCATAATATGTCGTCGTTTTGGTGGTTGTCTAAAGGTAAATTACTCACTCTATTAATGTAATCTTTTTTAGCGGTGATAACCCACCAAAATAAGGCTACAAAAAAGATGAAAAAGATTAATAAAGAGATGATTGGGTATATTTCTATACCGGCAATACTCTCCATATGGTTTTTTATATATTTTAACATGGTTGCTTGTTTTAGGTCATTATTGTTGTGTGGTTTCCACTTTAATGTCGGTTCCTAATCGCTGTAAATAAGCAATCATAGCAACAATTTCTCTGTCTTTCATTTCTATAAAATCTTCTCCGTTTTGGGCGGCCGATTTTTTATCAGCTTCATAGGCTGTTACAAAGTCAGGATCGGAATATAAATTCTTTTCAATTTGAGCACCTTGTTCATTCATGTGTTGTTGCGCATTGGCAATCTCTTCCTCGGTGTAAGGTACCCCTAGAGACACCATGGCTTCCATTTTAGCTTCAGTCATCGATTTGTCTAATCGGCTGCTTTCACCAGTAATTAACCAAGGGTAACGTGGCATGATAGAACCCGAAGACGTACTTTGTGGGTCGTACATGTGGTTAAAGTGCCAGTTATCGGAATACTTTTGACCAATACGATGTAAATCAGGTCCAGTACGTTTACTTCCCCATAGGAATGGGTGGTCGTAAACATATTCACCCGCTTTAGAGTATTCACCATAACGCTCTACTTCGTGTCTAAACGGACGAATCATTTGAGAGTGACAGCTCACACAACCTTCTCTAATATAGATATCACGACCTTCCAGTTCTAAAGGCGTATAAGGTTTTACGCTAGCAATGGTAGGGATATTTGATTTCACCATAATCGTAGGTACAATTTGAATGATACCTCCAATTAAAATGGCTACGGTGGCTAAAATAGTAAGTTGGATTGGTCTACGCTCTAACCAAGTGTGCCATCCTTCATTAGCTGTTCTTTTGTTTGTTACTTTTTCTAAAGCAGGAGCTTGGGCTAATTCATCCTCAACAGGCGTTCCTTGCTTAATGGTTACAATAATATTGTAAACCAAAACAAACATTCCTATAATGTATAAACTACCACCAATGGCACGCATCCAGTACATTGGCATAATTTCGGTAACGGTTTCTAAGAAGTTTCCGTAAACTAAAGTGCCATCTGGGTTAAATTGTTGCCACATAGAATATTGCGTAAATCCAGCAACATATAACGGTAAGGCATACATGATAATTCCTAAGGTTCCTAACCAAAAATGAAGATTAGCAAGGGCTAAAGAATAAAGTTTCGTTTTAAACAATCGTGGGATGAGGTAGTAAATAATACCAAATGCCATAAAACCGTTCCATGCTAGTGCACCTACGTGAACGTGGGCAATAATCCAATCGGTAAAGTGGGCCACGGCGTTTACATTTTTTAAGGATAGCATCGGACCTTCAAAGGTGGCCATACCATAACCTGTAATGGCGACTACCATAAATTTTAAAACAGGATCGGTACGTACTTTATCCCAAGCCCCACGTAGGGTTAGAAGTCCGTTTATCATACCACCCCAAGAAGGCATAAGTAACATCACCGAAAAGGCAACACCTAAATTTTGAGCCCATTCAGGTAAAGCGGTATATAATAAGTGGTGAGGTCCTGCCCAGATATAGATAAAGATTAAAGACCAAAAGTGAACAATAGAAAGTCTGTAAGAGTATACAGGTCTATTAGCGGCTTTAGGAACAAAGTAATACATTAATCCTAAAAACGGCGTCGTTAAAAAGAAAGCTACCGCATTGTGGCCGTACCACCATTGCACTAAGGCGTCTTGAACTCCGGCATAAACCGAGTAACTTTTCATAGCGCTAACCGGTAACTCAATATTATTAAATATATGAAGCACAGCAACAGTTACGAATGTGGCAATGTAAAACCAAATGGCTACATATAAATGACGCTGTCTACGTTTTAAAATGGTCCAGATCATATTGATACCAAAAACCACCCAAATAACTGCTATGGCAATATCTATAGGCCATTCCAATTCGGCATATTCCTTAGATGAGGTGTAGCCTAAAGGCAGTGATATTGCAGCAGCAACGATGATAAGCTGCCAGCCCCAGAAATTAATATTACTAAGTAAATCACTGGCCATACGCGCTTTTAATAAACGCTGAAGCGAATAATAAATACCCGCAAACATGGCATTACCCACAAAGGCAAAAATAACAGCATTGGTGTGTAGAGGTCTTAATCGCCCAAAACTTAACCATGAAATACCATCGGTTAGATTAGGGAATAAAAACAAAAAGGCAAGTAGTAAACCTACTGCCATGCCAACTACACCGAAAACTATTGTAGCGTAGATAAATTTAGTAACGATTTTGTTATCGTAATGAAACTGTTGCATTTCCATAGTTAAGAATTAGTCTTTTGGTTAGTGCTTATTTTTTTTGGTTTTTCTTTTACAAGTTCATCTTCAAAGAGCATGCGCACTGAAGGGGTATAGCTGTCGTCGTACTGACCGCTTTTTACGGCAACAACAAATGCTATAAAGAAGCTTATGGCAACTAGGATGCTGATTGCTAGTAGAATATAAATTACACTCATTTAGGCGTGCTCGATTAAAGTTTAGTAATCAAAAATATTTTTAAATGCCATCCTAAAATATGACATTTGTCATGTTTTTTCAACCTTCTGTTGAATTTTTTTTCCGACTAAGTTAGTACTAATTGTTGTAAATATAACGATACTTATTGAACTTAATGGCATTAAAATAGCGGCTATTACTGGTGCTAATTGTCCGGTAATCGCAAAATAAAGGCCAATAGAATTATATACTAAAGATAGAATAAAACTCCATTTTATAATGGTTATAGCTGATTTTGATGCTTTTATGAAATAATACAGGCTATTAAAGTTTGAAGCATCTAGAATAGCATCACAAGCCGGGGAGAAAACATTCACATTTTCTGAAATGGCAATACCTACATCACTCTGTGCTAAAGCACCTGCATCATTTAATCCGTCGCCCACCATTAAAACCTTTGCGCCCGAATTTTGATGGTGTTTTATGTACTCCAGTTTGTCTTCTGGTTTCTGGTTAAAAAGCAATTTGGTTTTAGCTGGAAGTAATTTGGTGAGATTTTCAAGTTCTCCAGCGTTGTCTCCAGATAAGATTACCAAATCATATGTCCCTTTAAGCTGATTGAAGAGCTTTGAAAGCCCTTTACGGTAGCGATTATAGAAGGTAAACTTGCCTTTGTAGGTGTTATTGGTGCTTACGTGAACTTCGGTATTTAGATTTTTGACCTCCGACTGTAAACCAACAAAGGGTGCCGAGCCAATTTTCATAAAACTCTCATTGTATTGGGCTTCAATGCCTTTCCCTATATGTTCTTCGTAATTTTCTATAGGCACAATATTGTTCTCCTTTAATAAGGTATATAATGAACGGCTTAGGGGATGGTTGGAATTCCGTAAAGTACTTTTTAAGAAATCTTCTTCGGCATTAGAAAGCTGTGAGCCTTCATAGCTAATAGAAGTTTCTTTGTTGGCTGTTATGGTGCCTGTTTTATCAAAAATAATGGTGTTTATATGCGCTAATTGTTCAATAACTGAGGCGTTTTTAGCATAGAATTTTTGGCGTCCGAAAATACGAAGCATATTGCCTAGTGTAAAAGGGGCAGCTAGGGCAATAGCACAAGGGCATGCAATAATAAGTACGGCTGTAAACACATTCAGGGCTTTAGACGAGTCGGTGAAAAGCCAATAGCTCGTGGCTAGAAAAGCTATGCTTAAAATGGCTACGGTAAACCGTTTGCTTATCGCGTTGGTTAATGTGGTAAAAGCATCCTCTTTGTTTTTATTAAACACATCGTTACTCCATAACTGTGTTAAATAACTTTGTTCTACACTTTTTAAAACTTCAATTTCGATGCTACCTTCTACTTGTTTGCCGCCAGCGTAAAGTTTGTCACCCGATTTTTTTGAAACGGCTTCAGATTCACCGGTCACGAAACTATAATCAATTCGGGCTTTTCCTTTTATTAAAATGCTATCAACAGGAATGAGTTCTTCGTTTCTAATTAGTAAACGGTCGCCTTTTTCAACGTCGTAAACTTGAATAGATGATTCATCGCCATCAGCAGATATTTTTGTTATTCCGATAGGGAAATAGGACTTATAATCGCGTTCAAACGATAAAAAGCTATATGTTTTTTGCTGAAAAAACTTGCCGAGAAGCAGAAAAAAGATAAGTCCTGCTAGACTGTCAAAAAATCCTGTGCCAATATCTAAAATAATTTCAGCAGTACTTCTTATAAAAAGGACGGCTGCACCGAGAGCTATAGGAACATCAATATTTAAAATTCGTGATTTTAACCCTTTGTACGCTGAAATAAAATAATCTTGTGCCGAATAGAAAACAACGGGTAATGAAAAAGCAAACATCAACCATCTAAAAAGGTATTTGAATTGCTCGAGCCAAAATTCTTCAACTTGAAAATATTCTGGAAAAGATAAAAACATGATGTTTCCAAAGGCAAATCCGGCTACCCCAAGTTTGTAAATTAGCGAGCGATCTACATTTTTTTTGCCAACGGAATAATCGTCTAAGCTAATAAATGGTTCGTAACCTATACGACTAAGTAGCTGAACTAAATTTTTTAATGAAAGTTCGTGCGCATTATAAGTAATACGAGCCGTTTTCTTTCCGAAATTCACCATGGACGATGATACAGCAGGATTAAGCTTGTTCAAGTTTTCTAAAATCCATATGCATGAGCTACAGTGAATGTGGGGTATGTATAGACTTACAATTTGGGTATTGTCATCGTTAAATTCGAGTAGATTTTCTACAATTTTAGCATTATCTAGGAAATTGTATTTGCCTTCAACGTCTTTAGGTGTTGCTCCGGGAGCCTGTTGTAAATCGTAGTATGACGTTAAATCATTTTCAGAGAAAATCTCGTAAACGGTTTTACAACCGTTGCAGCAAAAGGGTTTTTCGTCAAAAGTGATATCAGCTTCGGTAGCGTCTAATCCGCAGTGGAAACACGTTTTATGTTCCATAGAAAGTTCGTTCATTAATTCTCAGTAACAAAAATGAAAATTCAACAATTTACAGCATATGATAATTGTCATGATTTAATTACTTTTACAAAATACAAAATTATAAGTATGGGCAAGTGCGAACAGTGTATAATTAAACAGTTTAATTCTTTAAAAGCATTAACAAAAGATGAGTTGGTGCGCATATCTGCGTGCAAAACATCTCATTCGATTAAAAAAGGCGAGGTGATTTTTGAAGAAGGTGAAGTTTTAAACGGTGTTTACTGTATAAAAGATGGTATTTGTAAGTTATCGAAACTTAGTGAAAACGGCAAAGACCAAATTGTAAAAATGGTGGTTAAGGGGCAACTATTGGGGCAGCGTTCACTAATTAGTGAAGAAAGTTCTAATTTACAAGCTACGGCCTTGAATGATATGGAAGTATGTTTTATTCCTAAGAGTGAAATTATTGCCGATTTACAGAAAAACCCGAAGTTTTCATTTGAGGTTTTAAAAGACATGGCGCACGATTTACGTGATTCGGATGATATTATTGTAAATATGGCTCAAAAATCGGTTCGTCAACGTTTGGCTGAAACTTTACTGTATATTCATGAGAATTTTGGAACTAATCCAGATGATACTTTAAGTATTCTCTTGTCTCGCGAAGACTATGCAGGTATTGTAGGAACCGCTACAGAATCGGCTATTCGCGTTCTTTCTCAATTTAAAAAAGAAGGTTTAATCGAATCGGTAGGGAAATACATTAGAATTATCGACTTCGCTGGTTTGGAGCGTGTTGAGTAGGTTACTTATTTTATTTAGCGTCATATGGCTATGCTAACTTCTAAGGAACTTATAGCTTTATGGTACGTAATTTAACCAAGTCTGTCTAGTAATTAGTTTATATTTTGTACTCTAATCCTAAACTAATCACAGATGATTTAATGTTATAGTTTCGTTCAATTAATCCGAAAAAGTATCTTGTGTTTACACTAATTTTTTCTGAAAAATTATAACCAAATCCAAAGGTCAATCCGAAATCAAATTTGTCATAATCGAAATCGGCAGATTCCGTTGGTGTTTCAGAATCATCCGGAATTGGGTTTTTTGTAATACGTTCCTTTCTGTTTACGATGTACCCAAATTGCGGACCACCTTCAAGATAAAACTTGTCATTAATAAGGTATTGCGCAACAATAGGGAGGATGATTGTAGATTCATTTATATTTAATTCAAAGTCACCATAAGTTGGAGGAGAGTATTCAGACTCAACAAATTCAAGATTTTTATTAACTAATTTGGCGCCTTGCAAGGCAAAAATTAGTTCAGGTTGCACTCTAAAATCATTAGATATTTCAAAATTCACAAGTCCACCAATATAAAAACCAACTTTCCTGGCGTAATGAATATCTTTAATGTTAGGAAATATATATCTGGGTGTATAGGAAGAATAATTAGCTCCGGCTTTAAACCCAATAGTTATTTCGGTGTTTTGTGCTTTTGCATTATAGCTGAAGACTAAAAGAAGACAGGTTACTAGAAAAAGGTGTTTGTTCATTGTTTTGGTGGTTAATAATACGGCGTGTTTTTTAAGGTTTTATTACTTTTTTAAATCAAATCCTAAATTCAGTTGAAACATAATTGGAAAAATATTTCCATTTCCATTTGTATCAAAATAATACTGTGGTCCAACATCAAATAGTAGATGAAAATTCTTTCCATATTTTCTTTGTATTCCCCAAGTAGGTCCAAATGCAAAATCAAAATTAGAAGTCCGATTTACATTTTCAACAATAGAATTTCCCCGAGTTATAAATCTTAATGAAACAAAATTTCCAGAATTATTTTCAGTAGTTCTATTTTTTAGATTTCTTTTATTCCGGTTGTAAAACCATTTATGTTGAAAGTCAGCAAAAGGGCTAATGATATAAATCCATCCACTTCCTCCATATGTTAAGTCGGGATACCCGCCACCATAGCCAATTCCAAGTGCTGAAGAAAAAGTGGAAAATTGCCCAGTCGGAATTTCTAATTCGATTGCGGGATTTAAAAAATTCACACGCCAAATTTTTTCAGTTCCAATGTTGTTTTTTTCTTGAGCGTAATTCAGAGTTGTTAAAAGTCCGAATACTAAAACAAATAGGCCTTTTTTCATTATAATTTAAGGTTCAGTAGTTTGTGTTTAGAAAAATATGTTTATTAGTTTTAACCAAGTATCTACTTATTAGAAATAGTAATAAGCTTAGATTGATTCCAGTTCTCACCTTGAATTTTTAGAATGTAATTTCCGTTGGAAAGGGTTGAAACATCAAGTTTTATCTCTGAAGCCGTGTTCAAAGATTGCTCCAACACTTTTTTTCCATCCATAGAGAAGACTTGTAGCGTTTGGGCTTTTGGTGAGATTTGTTTTAAAAATAGGGTGTCATTCACCGGATTCGGATATATTATAAACCCATTTTCAGATGCGATATCTGTAGTGGACAGGGTTGAGGTTTCTTCAATACTAAAATTAGCATACAAAAGTGTTTCATCTCTAAGATCCGCTACGCTATTTAAACTTCTATAAATACCCCATTTCGGACGCACAAAAGTGGCCCCAGGTCTCCAGTTATTAATATTGTTGTTGGTGTATGAAAATAGAGTACTGTTATCACTAACTTTTTTAATTATAATATCATAAGTCCCTGCCGTACCATATTTAATGGTTTCTGTAACCTCTAACCAAGTGCCAACAAGAGGAGATAAAGCTGTTTTCTTTACCGTAGTTTGCGAGTTCGTTTCGGCATAGCGTAACTCCAGTTGATCAGGGTTTCCTTTGCGCGTGGTTAATGTATACATAGGCATACTCTCCAACGAACCACCAACAGATTTTAATTGATGAATATGAGTGAAACTCGATGAAGATTGAAAGCCTTGTTCAAGTTTAAATTTCCATTTATAGATTACGGTTTCGCCTTCAACGCCTAATAAATTATCAGGCGATTGGTCGTAAGTTTTAATTTCATTACGTTGTCTATCGTAATTGATGCAACGGTCATTGTCTTCATTAGCATGAATATGAAAGCGAAACACGTAGCTGTTTAAATTGTTATCAAAAACTTCATCGATATGATCGCCAAAGCTAGTATGACTGCAATCTGGAGTTTCTATAGGATTGTAGCCAGGAGCTAAAACAGATGTTATAAGGGCGTAGGTGTCTCCTGGACCATAGGCATTCAGTACGACTTGTGCTTGGCCAAAAAGGGGAAGCATAACTAAGCTTAAAGAAATAAGTAGTTTCATGGTGTCTTTATTTGGTTGGTTTATGGGCGGCTAAAAATAGTTTAAAATATTTTATTCGACGTATTTTCTTATTAATCTTCAGTTAATTTTAATCATAATTTTACCTATTTCTTGTTTCTGTATAAAATGTGTTATTTTTATAGGGCTATGAAAGATAAAAAGACACTAAAAAAGGGTTTCATATTTAAAAGTTATGAAGCACCTTATCAGTCACCTTTTGATAAACTCTTTGAAATTTTCAAGGAGCTTATTACACATACTTCTGGTGATTTTGACGAAGCCATTGATTGGTTAAGGGAGTTAGATGTCGAATACAAACTAACAACACCCGATTACACTATAGACGATTTTATTGAAGACCTTAAAAAGAAAGGTTATATCCGTGAGGAAATTAAACCCGATGGTAAAGGCGGTACAGCCATTACAGCTAAAACCGAGCGCGCCATTAGGCAGCAAGCTCTAAATCATATTTTCGGAAAAATAAAGCGTAGCGGACAGGGGAATCATAAAAGTAAAAGTTCGGGCGCTGGCGACGAACATACAGGCGATTTTAGAAACTACCAGTTTGGAGATGCTCTAGATAAGGTGTCTATGACTGAAAGTTTGAAAAATGCCCAGATAAGTCATGGAATAGGTGATTTTACCCTTTCGGAAGACGATTTAGTGGTTGAAGAAACCATGCATAAGTCACAAATGAGTACCGTGCTTATGATTGATATAAGCCACAGTATGATTTTGTATGGTGAAGATCGTATTACACCAGCAAAAAAAGTAGCCATGGCTTTAGCTGAATTAATTACCACACGCTACCCGAAAGACACGCTCGATATTTTGGTTTTTGGAAACGATGCATGGCAAATTGAAATAAAAGATTTGCCGTATCTGAAAGTTGGACCGTACCATACCAACACTGTTGCAGGACTGCAACTGGCCATGGATTTACTCCGCAGAAAGCGAAACACCAACAAGCAAATTTTTATGATAACCGATGGGAAACCCAGTTGCTTAAGACTTCCCGATGGCGAATATTATAAAAACAGTATGGGCTTGGATGCGCATATCGTAAATAAATGCTACGCCATGGCGCAACAAGCCAGACGTTTGCATATTCCTATAACGACTTTCATGATTGCTAAAGATGCCTATTTAATGCAATTTGTTCGTGAGTTTACTTATGCGAATCAGGGCAAAGCATTTTATACAGGTATTAAAGGTTTGGGTGAAATGATTTTTGAAGATTACGAAACCAATAGGAAGAAAAGGATTAAAGGTTAAGTTAAGAGTTAGAAGTTAAAAGTTAAAAGTAGACGATAGGCTTTAAGCTGTAAGCAATATTCAAAACCAACAACTAATAGCTAGCAACCAGTAACCAATAATAAATTTAACAACCAGTAATCAATAATAAATAGTCAATTTCAATTTTAGTATGAATATAAAAACACTAGGGGAGCTTAAAGCTTCTGGATATCAAAGTAAATCAATAAAAGACGAATTAAGAACGAATTTAATTCAGAAAATAAAAAATAAAGAAACCACTTTTGAAGGAGTTCATGGTTATGAGCATACTGTAATTCCAGAGTTAGAACGTGCTATTTTATCGCGTCACAATATTAATTTGTTGGGTTTACGAGGACAAGCAAAAACACGATTGGCGCGTTTGATGCTAAATTTATTGGACGAGTATATACCATACGTTGAAGGTTCTGAGATTAACGACGATCCATTACAACCTATTTCGAGATTTGCTGTGGAACTTATTAAAGAAAAAGGAGACGATACGCCAATCGCTTGGTTGCATCGTAGCGAACGTTTTGCTGAAAAACTAGCAACACCAGATGTTACGGTAGCCGATATTATTGGTGATGTTGATCCGATTAAAGCGGCGAATTTAAAGTTAAGCTACGCCGATGATCGCGTGATTCACTACGGTATGATTCCTAGAGCCAACCGCTGTATTTTTGTAATTAACGAGTTGCCCGATTTACAAGCGCGTATCCAAGTGGCACTTTTTAATATTCTACAAGAAGGCGATATCCAAATTCGTGGTTTTAAATTACGCTTACCCTTAGATATTCAGTTTTTGTTTACGGCAAATCCAGAAGATTACACCAATAGAGGTAGCATCGTGACGCCGTTAAAAGACCGAATAGGATCGCAAATTTTAACCCATTATCCAGTAAATATCGAAACGGCTAGACAAATTACAGAGCAGGAAGCCAAGCTTGTAGAAGCTCAGAAATCTATGGTTTTAGTACCTGATTTGGCAAGAGATTTATTAGAGCAAATCGTATTTGAAGCCCGTGAGAACGATTATATCGATGCTAAAAGTGGGGTAAGTGCCCGTTTAAGTATTACCGCTTTAGAAAATTTACTAAGTACGGCCGAGCGCCGAGCCTTATTAGCTGGCGACGACCAAACTATGGTACGCTTATCCGATTTTGTTGGTGTTATCCCTTCTATTACAGGGAAAGTGGAGTTGGTATACGAAGGGGAACAGGAAGGTGCAGCACTTGTAGCCTATAATTTAATAGGAGAGGCAGTTAAAAGTTTGTTTGTCGAGTATTTTCCTAAAATTGAAAAACTTAAAAAGCAAGATGATGAAAGCGATTATGATGATATTGTCTCTTGGTTTTTCAACCAAAAGGAAGGTTTTGAGCTGTTAGACGATGCTAAGGATAAAGAATATCAACGATTGTTGGGAGCTATCACACCTTTAGACGATCTGCTAGCAAAATATCAACCTAATTTAGCACAGGAAGACAGTTGTTTTGTAAAGGAGTTTGTACTGTGGGCGCTTGTTGAATTTAAAGAATTAAGTAAACACCGGTTTACAGAAGGGATTCAATTCAAGGATCCTTATGGTAGTTTTATAAGTGGAATCTAAGGTTTTTCTGGGCTATTTTCATATTCATGGAATAAATAGTTTATATTTTCAAATATTTATTTTGAGGTATGTAATATTTTTATTTCAGTAAAAATAAAATGGACAGTTCATATCCAATCCGATAAAGGACGGTTTGGTGGCTTTTTTTGCGTAAATTAAGCCAATAACCATGTTTTTTTGCTTGTTTTTAGTAAAATTCAATCGAAAATTCATAAAAACCGTCTTTTTAAAATATGGATACAAACCCTGTTGAAAAGAGCCCTATTAAGCTCTTGTCTTTTGATATTGACAATACGTTAATAGATTTTCATACCTACAAAAGTAACTTTCGTAAAATTTGGAAAAAACACAAGCCCTCTAACGAGGTTTTACTCACCTACAATACCGGTCGCCTCATCGACGATGTTTTAAATCTTATTAAAACTAAGGTTTTACCAGAACCCGATTATATCATTTCTGGCGTTGGAACCCACATTTACAACTATAATACAAAAAGTGTCGTTAAAGAATTTAATGATATTCTAGACGACGGCTGGAATTTAGATGCTGTAGAAAATGTCATAAAAGGTATCACACACCCCATTAGCGATCAACCTTCTAAATTTCAACATGCCTATAAACGAAGTTACTTTTTTCACGATGCCACGCCTGCCCTTATAGAAAGTATTGAGCAGGATTTTGCCAATGCGAATATGGATATTAATGTGGTATATTCTGGTGAAAGGTATCTCGATATTTTACCAAAATGGGCCAATAAAGGGAATGCCTTGCAATGGTTATTACGAAATTTAAGTATTGATCCGTGCGACGTTATTGTTGCTGGCGATAGTGGTAACGATTCCGCCATGTTCGACTTAAAAGATATTAAAGGTATTGTGGTTGCTAATGCTCATGAAGAGTTATATACGTATACCAAACATCGTAAAGTATATCATTCCGAAAAGGAACAAGGTGATGGTATTATTGAAGGATTGATCTTTTATGGAGTCTTGCCAGAGAAAGCAAATGCCGATATGAATGTTGATCATTCCGATGATTTTTTTATTCAACAGGAGTTAAATCATATTGCCGCGGAAGATGAAAATGAGAAGATAGCTTTAATCAAAGAAGGCTATGACAAAGCTGTTGAAGCTTTAAAGAAAAACATCACACCACTTGGTTTTTCTGCTTGTTCTATAGCCGACAATGTGGCCCATGGTACCGATGAGAATTATTATAGTGTTTGGGCTCGTGATGGGGCTATAACGGTAATTGGATCGCTGCCTTTAATTCACGATGAAGAGATACATAAATGTCAGAGACAAACCTTATTAACTTTATTTGAGCATATTTCTAGAAATGGACAAATTCCTTCCAATGTGCGTATTAAAGACAATGTGCCGGATTACTCTGGCGTAGGAGGCATTTGCTCTATCGACTCTGGGATTTGGGTGATTATTGCGTTTTATGAATACGTGAATGTGACAAAGGATATCGAATTCCTTAGAACACATATCGAAGATATTAAAAGAACCATGATTTGGTTAGGCGCGCATGATAGTAATAATGATGCGCTTCTAGAAATCCCTGAAGCTGGCGACTGGACCGATCTTTTTGGTAGAAGTTATAACATTCTTTACGATGAAATTCTGTGGTATCGTGCCAATGTATGTTTTGGTCGTATGTTAGAAATGTTAGGTGACTCCGAACAAGCAGGGGAGTACATCCGCTGGTCGCAGGTTATAAAAAAAGAAATCGTTCAAAATTTCTGGCCATCAACAAAACAGCAAATGTTTAATTCGGTGTCTTTCGCCGAAAAGCAATTTACCTTAGGGGATACTTCTTATTTAATTGCCCAAACAACACCTTTCGACTTTAGTTGGCGCTGCGACACACTAGGAAATATTTTAGCCTTTTTACACGGTACCGTCGATGCCGAAAAAGCACACCAAACTTTCCGTTTTATGCTAGGGGTTGGGGTTAACGACCCTTTTCCTGTTGCTAATGTGTATCCCGTTGTGATGCCTGGCGATCCGGATTGGCGTCCTTACTACACTGTAAATTTATTGAATTTACCTAACCATTATCACAATGGAGGTATTTGGCCCTTTGTAGGCGGATTTTGGGTGAAGTTTGTTAATAAACTCGGTCAACGTGAAGTCGCGATTTCCGAATTGCACAAACTCGCTTTAATCAATAAAGAAGGTATTAATAACGAATGGGAATTTACCGAATGGGCACACGGTACCACAGGGCAACCTATGGGGAAAGCCTATCAAGCTTGGTCGGCAGCGCAGTACATTTCTGCTTGTCATGATTTAAAAATAATATCAAATAACTAAATATAAATACGATGAAGTCAATATTAATGATCTCGCTGCACGGTTATGTAGCAGCAAACCCAGAATTAGGAAAACCAGATACAGGCGGACAAGTAGTTTATGTTTTAGAACTCGCTGATCGTTTTAGTAGACTAGGAAGAACTGTCGATTTGGTAACCCGTCAATTTGAAGACCAACCAGAATACGACCATGTAGACGATAATTTTAGCGTTTGGCGTATCCCTTTCGGCGGAAAAAAATTCATTAGAAAGGAAGATATGCACGATCACCTCAAGAAGTTTGTTACCAATACTTTGGCGGCGATACAAAAGGAACGTAAAAAATACGATATCGTGTACTCACATTATTGGGATGCTGGATGGGCAGGACAAAAAATTGCTGAAGAACTAGGTATTTCACACGTGCATACACCACACTCATTAGGCTGGTGGAAACAGCATAGCATGGGTAGTGATATGGATGAAAAGGAGATGGAGAAAACCTACCGTTTCAAAGAGCGTATTCGAAAAGAATATTTTGTATTTCAAATGTGTAATTATGTGATTGCAACCACCTTACCTCAGGTAGATTTACTAACACAGCAATACGATGTATTACCTCGAAATTGTGGTATGATTCCTCCTGGTATCGATGAAAATCGGTTTTACCCGGTGCCCACCAAGGAAAATGATAAAATTCGACTAAAATATGATATTCATCCCACGGATATTTTAGCCCTGGGAAGAATGGCACATAATAAAGGCTATGATTTACTTATTCAGGCCTTGCCAACTGTTTTTGAACTCTGTCCGGAAGCCCGATTGGTAGCTGCCGTTGGTGGTGATTCGGAGCAGGATAAGTTAGGTGTTGAAAAACTTCAAAAATTAGCAAATGAATTAGGTGTTGCTGATAAAATTAAATGGAAAAATTATATCGCCGATGAAGATTTAGCGAATGTATATCGTTCGGCAAATATTTTTGCTATGCCTTCAAGGTATGAGCCTTTTGGTATGGTGGCTATTGAAGCTATGGCCTGCGGAACACCAAGTGTTGTAACTGTTCATGGTGGTTTATATGACTTAATCGATTTCGGAAATCAAGCTCTTTTTGCCGATCCGCACCGCCCTATAGAATTTGGAGCCATGTTGTCTATGCCGTTATTGTATCCTAATTTAAGAAACGAGTTGTCGGTAGAAGGCGCACGATTTGCACGTCGTAACTTTGGATGGACTGGAATTGCCAAGCGTATTTTAGAGATATTTAAAAACTCTATAAACCAGCGCACTATGGAGTCTAATATTTATTAAGATTTTTAATAGCTAGTCTTAGTCTGGTATAAAATAATTCATGAAATTTAATTCTAAAAAAATATAATATGGCTCATATTGTTTGTTTTGGAGAAGTTCTTTGGGATGTTTTTCCTGAACATAAAAAAATAGGCGGAGCACCTTTAAATGTAGCCTTGCGTTTGGCCTCGTTTAATCATGATGTGACTATGATTAGTGCTGTTGGACAAGACGAATTGGGTGCTTTGATATGGAATTATTTAGAAGAACATCGAATAAATACAAATCACGTACAAGCTCTAGAAGAATATAAAACAGGTGAAGTTCAGGTGATTTTGAATGCAAAAGGATCGGCAAGTTACACGATTGAACATCCGCGTGCATGGGATAAAATTAGCTTGAAACAAGCGGCTAAATTGGCGGTGCAAGAAGCTGATGCTTTTGTGTTTGGTAGTTTGGCCGCCCGCGATGCCGTATCTAAACAAACCCTTTTTAATTTACTTGAAGTAGAAGAGACGTATAAAATATTCGATCTTAATTTAAGACCTCCTTTTTATAACAAAGAGCTCTTAGTTTATTTAATGCATAAAGCCGATTTTATCAAATTTAATGATGATGAGCTTTTTGAAGTAGCTGCTTTTTTGGGGTCTAAATTCAATGGTTTAGAGCAAAATTTACACTTTATAGCCGAAAACACCAATACCAAGCATATTTGTGTCACAAAGGGATCTCATGGCGCGGTGTTGCTTTACGATGACGACTTGTATTATAATAGTGGTTACCAAATAAAGGTTGCCGATACCGTTGGGGCCGGCGATTCTTTTTTAGCGTCTTTAATAAGTCAGTTGTTAAACGGAATTACGCCTCAAATAGCCATTAATTTTGCAAGTGCCGTTGGCGCCTTAGTAGCCCAGCGTGAAGGGGCAAATCCTAAATTATCAACTTTTGACATTGAAACGTTTATAAATCCGAAAGGGTAGTTGAGGTTTAGGTTTAGCTAGTTGGTCGTTACTGATATTTGTCAGGTTGAGCCCGTCGAAACCCTAATTATAAAGGTGTTTATTGAAATATTTCGACAAGCTGAATATGACATGTAAAACAGTTACTCTTACGTCAACCTGAATTTATTTCAGGTTCTCATCATCATAGAATTTCATTGTTGCAGTATATTTCGACAAGCTCAATATGACATCAAATAAACCAATTAGCTAGTCTCTAAATAACATAGATTTTTAAATTAGAGTATAGCACAAAATAAAAAGCCCAGAACTAAGTTCTGGGCTTTCAAATATATGTTAACTCGTTATCGTTAATTACTTGATTTCAACAAGCTCTAAATCGAAAGTTAAATCTTGACCAGCTAAAGGGTGATTGGCATCAACAACGATGTAATCATCATGAACTTCGGCAACTCTAAATTGTACTTCACGTCCTTCAGGATCCTTAGAGGCTAATCCCATACCAACTTCAGGAGCCATTTCTGGTGGTAATTGCTCTTTTTTAACATCGTAAAACAACTCTTGTCTCACCTCACCATAAGCTTCAGCAACAGGAATATTAATTGTTTTTTTCTCGTTTACTTTCATGTCAATCATACCTTTTTCAAAACCAGGAATAAGCATCCCTTGACCTAGAGTAATTTCTAGAGGCTCTCTTTCTAAAGAACTGTCAAAAACTTGACCATTTCCTAATTTTCCTGTGTAATGAACTTTTACGGTATCATTTTCTTTTACTTGACTCATAAATATTAATGTTTACTGTTTTAATAAATCGAAAGGCAAAACTACAATTTATCAATTTAAACTTATGGTTTTATACGTTAAATACTGTTAATTTAGAGAAGATTCAAAGTTACAGAGTAATAAAGTTAGAAGTTAGAAAGTGAAAAAGTTACATAAAGGCATAGTTCCAAAGACGGAGTAACCTGTAGCTTACAGCTTATTGCTTAGGGTTTTATAGTTTCAAAGCTCCAAAGTTTCAAAGATGGAATTACCTATAGTCAAGGGGCGACTTCCTTTGTATACATTCTACTGGAGTTTAGTTGTTAAGATGGTTTGTTGTGTAATACGATTCGTGATAATTTGTGGAATCTGTGTCTTTTTTATGATTTTTGTTTCCAGTTTCAAGACGAAGTACAACTTACCAAAAACCAAAAACCTATCTCGGATGACGTACCGGAAATTCAATCACTTCAAGATTCTCTATTTTTTTTTCGTCTATAGTAAAACGCAGCATGGTTCGAACTTTGTGAAAACCGTGTTTCCCAACGGCACCAGGATTCATATGAATTAAATGGCGTTTTTTGTCAGGCATCACTTTTAAAATATGCGAATGCCCGCAGATGAATATCCGTGGCGGATTTTCATTAATACCATCAATAACGCGGCTATTGTATTTGGGAGGATAGCCTCCAATATGGGTGATCCAGACATCCACATCTTCACACATAAAACGGTTATGTTCTGGGAATTCCACACGTACTTCGGCATCGTCAATATTACCATAAACCCCGCGTAAAGGCTTAATCTTTTTTATAGCATCGGTTACTTTTAAACTGCCTATGTCACCCGCATGCCAGACTTCATCAACTTGTTTTACATATTTTAAAATATCATCGTCAATGTAGCCATGGGTATCGGAAAGCAGTAGGATTTTAGTCATGAAAATCTTTTAATGTAGAATTAGGACGCATACTTCTTAAGAAGCATAAAACTGCCTATCTTTGTTGTTTGAACAAATGTATTAAAATTGAGATATTTTTTAGAACTTTCTTATAACGGAAAACCTTATCATGGTTGGCAAAATCAGCCCAATGCGATTTCAGTGCAAGAGGTTATAGAAAAGGCCTTAACAACCATTTTGGGAGAGAAAATCTCCATTATGGGCGCCGGACGTACCGATGCTGGGGTACATGCCTCACAAATGTTTGCGCATTTTGATTCCCAAATGGCTTTCGAAAAAGAAAAGTTTCTTTATAAACTCAATTCTTATTTGCCATTGGATATCGCTATTCATGATATTTTTAGAGTTCATGATGAAGCACACACACGTTTTGATGCGCTAAGCAGACAGTATTTATACCGTATTACGACCAAAAAAAATGTGTTTCAATTTGAGCAGAGTTATTTTGTTAAAAAACCTCTGGATGTAGATAAAATGAATGCGGCTTCAAAAATATTGTTCGACTATGAAGACTTTCAATGTTTTTCAAAAAGCAACACTGATGTGAAAACCTATAATTGTGAGATTATGAAAGCAGAATGGTTTTATAAAGATGATGAACTTCATTTTGTTATTAAAGCGAATAGGTTTTTAAGAAATATGGTGCGTGCTATTGTTGGTACGATGGTAAATATTGGTTTAGGGAAAATAGCAGTGGAAGAGATGCATAGCATCATCCAATCGAAAAGCAGGAGTGAAGCTGGATTCTCTGTACCGGCGCATGCTTTGTTTTTAACACATATTGAGTATCCTGAAGATATAAAGAAATAAATGAGTAAACCAAAAGAAAATATTTTCGACTTCGCACTTTTTAAGCGGCTTTTTGACTATATAAAGCCTTATAAATTGGTGTTTTATAGTCTTGTTGTTTTAGTGATTTTATTGGCTGTTTTTAGTGCTGCTACCCCATATTTAACTAAATATGCTATAGATAATAGCATCACCACTAGAGAAGAAAAGGACTTTCTGTTCTATATCGTGATTATGCTTGGGATTCTCGTGGTGTCTACGGTTTTTCAGTTGCTGTTTATTTATTATGCGACTTGGTTGGGGCAAAATTTAGTGGTCGATGTGCGTATTAAGTTGTTCAATCACTTGTTGCGTTTTAAAATGAAGTATTACGATAATTCTTCGGTAGGGGTTTTAATTACCAGAGCCGTAACCGATATGGAACGTATTGCCGATATTTTTGGTCAGGGACTTTTTATGATTGTTCGCGACCTCCTTACCATGGCCGTGGTTTTTGGTGTCATGGTTTATTTGAATTTAAAATTGAGTTTGATCGTTTTTGCGATGCTACCTTTATTATTATATGCGACCCGCCTTTTTCAGAAGTACATGAAAAAAGCTTTTGAAGAGGTGCGTACCGAAGTGTCGAATCTAAATTCATTTGTTCAGGAGCGTTTAACAGGGATGAAAATTCTCCAATTATTCACCAGAGAAAACATTGAACACGATAATTTTAAAGCCATTAATGAGCGTCATAAAAAAGGTTGGCTTAAAACCGTTTGGTATAACTCCATATTCTTTCCGATTGCAGATTTATCAGCGTCGATAACCATTGGTTTAGTCGCTTGGTATGGCGGTTTAAATGTGGTTTTAAATGAAGGCGGCGTTTCTCAAGGAGATCTGGTAGCTTTTATCATGTTTATCCCGATGCTTTTTAGACCCTTGCGTCAGATTGCAGATAAATTTAACACCCTTCAAATGGGAATGGTTGCTGCCAATAGAGTGTTTAAAGTGATAGATACCACGTCTCAAATTGATGACCATGGCACTTACATTGCTGAAAATTTTGAAGGTGCCATATCCTTTGATAAGGTTTATTTTAATTATGTTGAGGATGAAACCGTTTTAAAGGGCATTTCTTTTGATGTTGAAGCAGGGGAAACCATTGCCATTGTTGGTGCTACCGGAGCAGGAAAATCTACCATAATAAATTTACTTAGTCGTTTTTATGAAATTAAATCAGGTAAGATTACTGTAGACGGCATTGATATTAAAGACGTGACTTTAGCCTCTTTACGTACCCAAATAGCGGTGGTGTTACAAGATGTGTTTTTGTTTGCCGATACGATCATGAATAACATCACCCTGAATCATCCTGAGATTACCGAAGCACACGTCTATCAAGCGGCTAAAGATATAGGGATTCACGATTTTATTATGTCCTTGCCAAACGGCTACCAATATAATGTGAAAGAAAGAGGAGTGATGCTTTCTTCCGGCCAACGGCAATTAATTTCATTTTTAAGAGCTTATGTTACGAACCCGAGTATTTTGGTGCTGGATGAAGCAACCTCTTCGGTAGATTCTTATTCAGAACAGCTTATTCAAAATGCCACCGATAAAATTACCAAAGGACGAACGTCTATTGTGATTGCACACCGCTTAGCAACCATTCAAAAGGCTGATCAGATTATTGTGATGGACGCCGGCGAAATTGTAGAAAAAGGCACTCACGACGAACTCCTTAAAAAGGAAAATGGCTACTATAAAAACTTGTATGAAGTACAGTTTTTAAAGGAGCATGTGGCTTAGAGGTGTCGATGAGACTTGGGATTCAGCAGACAAGTACTTGTAGTTGAAAAAATATGTCCTTGCTTTTACTTCTCCTCCAATTTTAATTTCAATTCTTTAATTTCAGCATCTTTGTCTTTAACAGACATTTGAAAATATTTTAAACTGGTAATTAAATAAACAAGTACTAATAGGTTCCTGATTTCAGGGGATTGATACGCTGTTAAGAAATCGAATTTGCTTGCTAACCATAAAATTCCAAATAATAAGATTGAAACAGTAGAGGTGATTTTAAGTGCTTTTTTCATTTTTAGGGGTTTTTGGTAGTGTTAAAAAATGGACTTGTGAGTTTTTTGTGGCGTTGTTCTAGAGACTAAATTAGTAAAGAAAGACTTACCATCGGAAAAATCCGCAGGAATTATCCAAGAAGGCGAGGGCAAGCTATTAATTCTTCACGGTGTTGACTATAGTTTTTATTTTTTACTCCTTGATTTGGCTAATAATCTTAGGATTTCTAGATATAACCAAATTATCGTAATCATTAAGCCAAAGGCTGCATACCACTCCATATATTTAGGTGATTTTGATTCAGCTCCTTTTTCAATAAAGTCAAAGTCAACTACTAAATTTAGAGATGCAATTACAACTACGAATAAAGAAAAAATTATTCCACCTGTTGAGTTATCGTGTATGTAAGGTAACTCAAAACCAAAAAAACCTCCAGCTAGAGAAGCTATATAATAAATTGCAATTCCAGCAGTTGAGGATGCAACAATTAGTTTAAAGTTTTCAGTTGCTTTAATAATTCCTAATCTATAAATGGCTAATAAACTGAATAGTATTCCAAAAGTTAAAATGACAGATTGTAATACGATACCAGGAAATTTGGCTTCCATAAATGCGGATAAACCACCTAAAGCTAACCCTTCAAGACCACAATAAACTGGTGATAAATATGGCGCAGTTGTATTTTTAAAAATTATAACCAATGCTACTACAAATGCTGCAATTGAACCTCCGATTACATAAGGTTTAACTAATAAAAAGTCTTGACTTTCTAGATATAAATTCCAGGTTATAAGTGAGGATGCAAGAACAATTAATCCTAGAAATGTTGCTTTATTTACGGTTCCATTAATGGTCATTACTTCAGATGACTCATCTATTCTTTTTACTTTAGTAAATACTTTGGTGCTTAATGCTGGATTTTTTGATTTGTATAAAGCCATTCTCTTTTTTTTAATTCTGACTAACGTAAAAATATGATTATGAAAATAAGTAATTTATAAAAATTTAACTTTTTCATAATTATTAGAATTGATTGCTGCAATTTGCTCAACTTTACATTAGCTTACCTACTGAGGAGTTTTTAGTTTTTTAGTGAGGATTATTGCTGACGGTTTTGTGTATGGCTCGTAGCTTGCAAATTAGCTGGTTCTTTTCGGTTGAGCACAAGCCATATTTTTAAATTTTACTATTATGTTTATTATTGGAAATCGTCAAATTTAAAAATTTGGCGACTTTTCAAATATACCTTAACTTTGTTTAAGCAACTAATTAGCTATGAGCTATATACCTTGTTGTAACACGTTTTTTATTTAGTATAATTTTTTACTTATTTTCATTACTTGTAAACTGTCATTTTGTTTATCCATAAAAAAAGCGGAAGGACCGAGTGGATTCGCAATAGCTAAAATTCCATAATCTTTATTAAACATTACTGGACTCATTCCGTCAATAATCGGCTCTTTCATTTCGTACATATCAAACCAAATTTCAGAGTTCGAGTTACTCCAAAAAGTATTGCTTTCATATTTTACGTAATCGGTAAAGTCAAATTGAATTTCTTGATTTTTGGTCAAGTAACTTACTTTAAAATTCCGAGTTGAATCTGTCGTACTTTTATATTCATATTTGATTACAGAATCACGAACGGTTTTTATGAGTAAATATTCCGTTCTAAGTTTCAGATTGTCATTAGATGATATTCCGTATAAATATCTCGATTCCGTAAAAATTGATTTTGGGTCGGTAGGTATTTCAGCGTATCTCTTTTGAACATAAAAGAATAAAAAAATAACATAAGCTAAAGCCGAAACTACAATTATAGCAAATACGAAAATTAATATGTTTTTAGTTTTTCTCAAATTTGTTACAACTACAATATATCAACAATTAAAAGAAACTTTTTGTAGGCATACCCCAAACCCCTCCTAAACCAAATCACTTTTAATAATTTGTTTTAGTTCATTCAAATCACTGTAAACCACAAATTCCCCATCTTTAAAACAAGAGATGTGTCCAGTTTCTTCGCTAACAACAAGGGCCAGGGCATCGGTTTTTTCAGAAACTCCAATACCAGCTCGGTGGCGTAAACCAAAACGTTTCGGGATGTTTTTTTCGTTATTTACAGGAAGGATAACACGGGTGGCTTTTACTGTGTTGTGGTTTATAATTATCGCGCCATCGTGCAGCGGACTATTCTTAAAGAAAATGCTTTCTATGATGGGTTGAGTGACTTTAATATTCATTTCGTCACCCGACTCCGATAAAAAATCTAGGTTGTTGTTGCGTTCAAAAACAATTAAGGCGCCTGTTTTGGATTGCGCCATTTTATTACATGCCGAAATGATGGCATCAACATCGGTTTCATTACTGTTTTCAGTTTTAAGAAAATTAAGTTGCTTAAATAATTTACCACGGCGACCAAAATTGGTTGAGCCGACCATGAGTAGGAATTTCCTAATTTCAGGTTGAAAAACAACAATTAAAGCAATAATACCTACCTTCATAAAACCTCCAAAAATACTAGAAAGGAGTTCCATGTTTAGGAAATCGGTTAATCGCCACGCCCCATAAATAATAATAATTCCAATGAAAATATTAATGGCTACGGTACCTTTCACTAAACGATATAGGTAGTAAAGGAGCAAAGCCACAAGAATAACATCGATAATATCAACTACCGTAAAATTTAAAATGTCTTTAAAAATTTCCAATGATTGTTGGGGTTTTTGGTAAATGTAATGAAATATGATTAATTGTAAAGAAACTCTTTTTTTGAGAATTTTAGAGGCCTACTGTTCTTGTTTTGAAACAAGGTTTTGTAATCAATATAGTCCTGAAAACTTAAATCTTCATGAAAACATAAGGTTATGGTGCTGCCGGTCGTATAAATTTTATTCAAGTCAGAAAACAGGTCATCTGAATTAGATTTGATGTTTTCTATTGCTTTGTCATTTTGATCAACCGTTATGTTATCGTTGTTGTCAAACCGCACTATAATTTGATGTCTTGTAGTATTTGAAATGCTATCTTCAATTGTATAAACCACGTCTGTAAAGTCGATAAATCCTAAGGTTTTTCTACTTAAATCATGACAAGTATAATAGTTTCTGGCGTTTTCGTTTTTATGACTAGAATTGTTTTTTTTGTCCTGAAGGAATTTAATCTTCGGAATAACCTGTTTTAAGCTTAATCGTTTGTCGACATTAATAAGCCAGTTGGTTGAAACTATTAAGTTTTTTCTATTTAGTTCTATACTATCCGTTTGGGTCTCATCGTAAAACAAATAGCCAGGTGAGACATCGTTAATTTCAGAAATTTCAGAATGATTTATCTCTGGTAATTCTAGTACTTTTTCATTTCCGCAGGAATTTAAAACCAACAGACAAAGGAATACAAAATTCAGTTTCATGGTTTATTATGAATTTAGGGCATCAACCAATGTTATACATTCTACAGCTTCTTTAACATCGTGAACTCTTAAAATCGAAGCACCTTTTTGTAAGGCTATCGTGTTTAATACTGAAGTACCGTTTAGAGCCTTTTGGGCATCAGTTTGTAGTTTTTTGTAAATCATGGATTTTCTTGAGAGACCGATAAGCATCGGTTTATCGGTCATTTTTAGAAGTTCCAGTTTGTTGAGAAGTTCATAATTCTGCTCTAAATTTTTAGCAAATCCGAAGCCAGGATCTACAATCACATCAATAATCCCAAGTGCTTTTGCAGCGGCTAAACGTTCCGAAAAATAGAATAAAACATCTTTTATCATATCGTTATAATCGGTTTGCTGTTGCATGGTTTTTGGTGTGCCCCGCATATGCATCATAATGTAGGGTGCTTTTAATTTAGCAACAGTATCTAACATATTACTATCTAATTTTCCAGCTGAAATATCGTTAATCAAGGCAGCTCCAGCGTGTATACATTGCTTAGCAACCTCACTTCTAAAGGTATCTATGGAAAGTAAAATATCTGGAAAATTTATTACAAGCGATTTTACAATTGGTAGAATACGGTTTAATTCTTCAGTTTCGCTCACATCATCGGCGTTGGGGCGGGAGCTATATGCACCAACATCGATAAAAGTAGCACCTTCTTTCAGCATTTTATCTACAGCTAAAAGTACTTCTTTTTCATTTTTATGAGCACCACCATCATAAAATGAGTCTGGTGTTATATTTAATATTCCCATGACTTTTGGGGTTGATAAATCGATGAGTTGTCCTTTGCAATTTATAGTCATTGATGTGGTTTTGTGAGGTCTAGGAATATAAATCGAAGATTAAGCCTTAAACCTTTGAACATTCTAATAATTTATGCGAAATTTACGCAAAATTCAATTTATTTATGCAAGATACTTCAAAACAATACGACGCTGTCATAGATATCTGTAAAAGTTTATTCACAAAGAAAATGAGCGATTATGGCTGTGCCTGGAGAATCTTGAGACTACCATCATTAACCGATCAAATTTTTATTAAAGCCCAACGTATTCGTGGCTTACAAGAAAATGACGTTCAAAAAGTAAATGAGGGTCAGGAAAGTGAGTTTATAGGGATTATAAACTATAGTATTATGGCATTAATTCAAATAGAAAAGGGCGTTGTAGAACAACCTGATTTATCTCATGATGAAGCTATAGACCTATACACAAAAATGGCCGCTGCAACTAAAAAACTGATGGAGGACAAAAATCACGATTATGGCGAAGCTTGGCGTGATATGCGTGTGAGTAGCTTAACCGATTTAATATTACAAAAGTTACTACGTGTGAAACAAATTGAAGATAATCAAGGAAAAACTATTGTAAGTGAAGGTATTGATGCGAATTATCAAGATATGATTAATTACGCGATTTTCGCTATGATTCACTTAAATGCAGGTAAAAAATAAATGAGAGTATTAGTAGCCATTTCTAGAATTTTTGTAGGTGTTTTATTTATAATTTCAGGGTTAATTAAGCTGAACGACCCCCTAGGATTTTCTTATAAATTACAGGAATATTTTAGTGCCGATGTACTAAATATGGAATTTCTAATCCCATATGCTTTAGGGATTTCTGTACTAGTAGTGGTTTTCGAAGTTGTTTTAGGTGTATTCTTATTAATAGGGTATAAACCTAAATTTACGGTTTGGAGCTTACTGTTAATGATTGTGTTTTTCACTTTTTTAACTTTCTATTCGGCTTATTTCGATAAAGTAAAAGATTGCGGCTGCTTTGGCGATGCCCTTAAACTAACCCCATGGGAAAGCTTTATTAAGGATGTCATACTTCTGGTTTTTATATTAATATTATTTGTAGGCGTAAAATACATACATCCTGTTTTTGGAAAACTACAAACCACCATTTTCGCTTTATTGAGTTTTATTTTAAGTTTATGGTTTGGTTTTCATGTTTTAGAACATTTACCTGCCGTCGATTTTAGAGCCTATAAAATTGGAGCCAATATTTCAGAAGGGATGTCTGTTCCAGAAGACGCGCCTAAACCAATACAAGAATATAGCTGGACCTTTAATGTAAATGGCGAGGAAAAAACGATAAAAACAAATGGTTCTTACCCGTCGGTAGATGGCGATTTTGTTGGTGTTGAAACCAAGGTGATTCAAGAAGGATACCAACCACCTATTTACGATTTCTCTATTGAAAGTGATGAAGAAGACCTCACAGCACAATTTTTAGCTGAGGAAAAACTCATTGTAGTAGTTTCTTATAGCTTGGAGAATATTGAAAAAAATGGAGCATTGAAGTTAAAAAGTCTTCAAGATGAAGCCCGTAAAAAAGGCTATAAAATTATAGGGTTAACCGCTTCAGGTGAAGACGCTAAACAACGCATTAAAGAAACTTATAATATCGATTTTGAGTTTTATTTATGTGATGAAAAAGCTTTAAAAACTGTGGTTCGTTCTAATCCAGGCGTGTTAGAACTCGATAAAGGTACCGTGATGCAAAAAGTGCATTGGAATGACATCGAAGATTTAAACCTTTAAATCTGAAGAGATGATCATTAAAAAAAATAAATTTATAACTGTTTGATAGGATATTTATTAAATAAAATAGGATATGCTTTACTCACACTCTTTGGGGTGGTTACGGTCATATTCTTTTTATTTAATGTACTTCCCGGCGATCCTGCTCAAATGATGTTGGGGCAAAATGAAGACAGCGAGCAACTCCAATTAATAAAGCAGAAATATGGTTTCGATAAATCGACCACAACACAATACTTATATTATCTAAACGATTTATCTCCCATTTCTATACACTCCAATTCGGAGGACGATTACACCTATCTAAAGCCAGGGAAATATCATGAAAACCGTTTGTTTTCAGTAGGAAATAAAACTGTAGTTTTAAAATTACCTTACTTGCGAGAGTCTTTTACCAAACAAGGGAAATTGGTGAGTCAGGTGCTAAGCGAAACTTTACCTAATACCTTCGTTTTAGCCATTACGGCTATTGTTATTGCCATGCTTTTAGGGGTGTTTCTAGGTGTTGTTTCTGCCTTAAACAAAGATACTTGGCTCGACAAATGCATTCAAATTATAAGTACTTTTGGGATGAGTGTTCCTTCATTTTTTAGCGCCATTTTGTTTGCTTGGTTATTCGGATTTGTATTACATAAGTATACCCATTTAGAAATGACGGGGAGCTTGTACGAGTTAGACGATTTTGGTGAAGGCATGCATATCAGATGGAAAAACTTGATTCTTCCAGCCATCGTTTTAGGAATAAGACCTTTGGCTGTGGTTATTCAGCTTATGCGTAATTCCTTATTGGAAGTTTTTAATCAGGATTATATCAGAACCGCGAGAGCGAAAGGCTTAAGCGAGTTTCAAATTATTAGAAAACATGCCATTAAAAACGCCTTAAATCCTGTGGTTACAGCCATTTCGGGATGGTTTGCTTCTATGCTTGCAGGAGCGGTTTTTGTAGAGTATATTTTTGGTTGGAACGGCTTAGGTAAAGAAATCGTGAATGCCTTAAATACATTAGATTTACCCGTTATCATGGGGGCTGTACTTATCATTGCTTTACTTTTTATCATCATTAATATTTTTGTAGACCTTATTTATGTTTGGTTAGATCCTAAAGTAAAGCTAGAATAATAAAGCACATTTCTAATGTTAGGTTGATGCTTAAAGCGAGACCGATTCATTTAACAATAAACATACTTCAATAATGAAAAAAATAGTCACTTTACTTATCGTTTTAATCAGTATAACCTCTTGCAACTCACAAACCCCAACAAAATTTTCAGAAGAAGCCTTAAATGATGTATTTTTAGGCTTGAAAGGCGAGAAAACGGTTTTTAAAGATATCTTAAGTGCTCATAAAGGCAAAGATATCGTTATAGACGTTTGGGCGTCATGGTGTAGCGATTGTATTAAAGGCATGCCTAAAGTGAAAGCATTGCAGAAAAACCACCCTGATGTGGCCTATGTATTTTTATCTTTGGATAGAAAACTTGATGCATGGAAACATGGCATTAAAAAATATGAAGTCGAGGGGGAGCATTACTATCTCGAAAATGGAAAGAAAAGTCCGTTTGGAGATTTTGTAAATATCGATTGGATACCACGATATATGGTGGTTGATGCCGAAGGAAATATTAAGTTATTCAAGGCAGTAGAAGCCGACGATAAAAGGATTGAACACATATTAAATAACTAAATAAAAACCTTGAAAAAACAAGGGACATACTACCATGAGAAAACAAATTGTAGCAGGAAACTGGAAAATGAACAACGATTTAGCGCAAACCGAAACGCTAATAACAAGCTTATCTAAACAAACAAAAACTACCGATGCCGAAGTTATGATTGCACCAGCAGCAACCAATTTATGGCATGCTTATAACAGTACTAAAGGTACAGGTATAGAAGTTGTAGCCCAAAACATGCATTTCGCTGAAAACGGTGCCTATACAGGCGAAGTTAGTGCAAGCATGCTAAAAAGTATCGGCATCAATACCGTGATATTAGGTCATAGTGAGCGTCGTGAGTACTTTAATGAAACCGATGAAACCTTAGCCAAAAAGGTAGATATGGCGCTTTCTAAAGGTATGCGTATCATTTTTTGTTTCGGTGAAGAGTTAGCCGATAGAAAAGCAGGAAAAGAAGAGGCCGTAGTTGGCAGTCAAATTAAAAATGCTTTATTCCACCTTACTGCAGCCGATTTTCAGAATATAGTTTTAGCCTATGAGCCAGTTTGGGCCATAGGAACAGGAGAAACGGCTACTGCCGAGCAAGCACAAGACATGCATGCATTTATTAGAAAAACATTAGCTGATAAATACGGAAACGATATTGCAGAAACAGTTTCTATTCTTTATGGTGGCAGTGTAAAACCAAACAACGCCGAGGAGATTTTCTCTAAGCCAGATGTAGATGGTGGTTTAATTGGAGGTGCTTCACTTAATGCCGAAGATTTTTTCGCCATAGTTAATGCGTTTTAATTCCTAACAACTTAGTTTATTTTCGTTAATTCGGAAATAGCTTTTAATATTTTGGGCGTTACCCCGATGAAAAATCGGGGTCGCGCTTTACGTTATATCTTTTTTTCCTAAGGTCAAAAAAGGATGCCACTTCAATCGCTAACGCGGTACCGCATGTATTTTCGTCATTCTGAAAGTGTTTCAGAATCTCAACCTCTAAATAAACCGTCAATTCAGAGTTATAACATTAAGTCTGTGAATAGTTCTAATCAATGATATTCAGTAGTGTCGTTGGTTTCGAGCGTAGGCGAGAAGCATTTAAAATAAAAATTCTCCTTGCTGCTTTTATCTTAATTTCAATTTTCAATCAACATGTGCGATACTGAAACGAGTTCAGTATGACGGCTTCATGGCTGCTACGTCATTCTGAACCTGATTCAGAATCTCATCCTAGATATGACTTGTTGAAAAGTGTTGCAAGGATGAATACAGTGAATAGTACTGTCAGTAAAACTAGTAGTGTAGTTGATGCCGATTGTAGACGATAACAATCAATGACTTATAGTTGTTTTGTGGTTTATTTTTCTACTTTATATATTGTTTTGAAATATTCACAAACGATAAGCATATTTTCATCAAACTTGTCTCCGTGAGGTTCCATTTCTCTTTTATAATAGGCTTCGTGAACCTTTTTCCAGTGGTCTAAGGATTTATCGCCTTCGCCTTCCATTGCTGCAAAATCTGCGGTGATTTTATTGTAAGGAACCTGTTCTATTTTGATAGTTTCAATTACTGCTTTGGCATTCCCATTCCAGTCTGTTACTATATATTGGTCATTAACTTTTGGAAGTGGTTCATTGTGCTTTTCAAACCACCATAATGATGTTGCTGTAGCCTGTTTTATGCCTTTAAAAACTAATTCAGCACATTCATCAGCGTCTTTTTTGTTATCGCAAAAATAAAAGGATATAGGTATTTCTTTTATTTTGTTATTAGGGTTGTCTTTTAGAAAGTTATTCCATAAGTTTTCTACTGACTTGTAATTCTTTTTTACTGTTTCCATATAATACTTATTACTTCCAGATATACAATTCAAAATAGTAAATGTAAAACTTAAAATAATTAATAATCTTATTCTATGATGTTTTAGGTTATAACATTACAACGAAACGAATTCAAATTCCTCTTCCATGTTTAATATTAATTTCATCATTAAGCAAGTTCATTTCATGATCAACTTGTGCGATACTGAAACGAGTTCAGTATGACGATTGCGCTATCAAATCAAACTTCCGTTAAGTTTAAGAACTCTTTATGAGAACAATTCGTATAATTTCGACATTTACTTCTATCTTTGTAGTCCGAAAAAAATAACTATGTCGAATATCATTTATATCGGGTACGAATTTAAGGTAACCCCTTTACAACCAGGTGTTGAGATTTTAATTGCAGAATTGGGCTATGCTGGTTTTGAAAGTTTTGTAGAAACCGAGCAAGGAACTACAGCCTACATTCAAAAGGAAGAATGGCATGCCAATATTTTAGATGATATTCAGATTTTGCAATCCGATGAATTTGAAATTTCATACGAATTCAACGAAATAGAGCAAACCAATTGGAATGCCGAATGGGAAAAGAATTTCAATCCTATTGTAGTTGATGATGTTTGTGCGGTAAGAGCGCCTTTTCATGAGAAATTCGATACCGAATACGATATTGTTATCGAACCTAAAATGAGTTTCGGAACCGGACATCATGAAACGACCCACATGATGATTCAGCATATTTTAAAAAATGATTTTTCGGGTAAATCGGTTTTAGATATGGGCTGCGGAACTGGCGTTTTGGCAATTCTAGCCGAGATGAAAGGCGCTCAACCTATTGATGCTGTCGATTATGACAACTGGTGTTATTTGAATAGTTTGGAGAATGTAGAGCGTAATAATTGCGAACATATCACCGTTATTGAAGGAGATGCTTCCGTGCTTGAGGGAAAAAATTACGACGTTATTATTGCTAACATCAACCGAAATATCTTATTACAAGACATGAAAACTTATGTGTCCTGTCTAAATGATAACGGTACCTTGTTTTTAAGCGGTTTCTATAATGATGATATTCCGGTTATTCAAGAAGCTTGTGAAGCGCTTCAGTTAAAATTTCAAGAGAAATTAGAGAGAAACAATTGGGTCGCTTTAAAATTTATAAATTAGTAATAAAAAAAAGATGAGTATTAAAGAAAAAACATCCGAAGAGGTACTGCTCGAGGAAGCGGTTTCAACTCAAAATGAAATAGTAGTGTATAATGATGATGTGAATACCTTCGATCATGTTATAGAAACGCTAATCTACGCCTGCGATCATACGGCAGAGCAAGCAGAACAATGTTCTTTGATAGTGCATTATAACGGAAAATGTACTGTAAAGACAGGTGATTACGACGACTTAAAGCCTCGCTGTACCATGCTTTTAGAGGCTGGTTTAAGTGCTGAAATCGTATAGTTTTCAGTAAACGGAATTAAATTTTATTCAGAAGGAAACCTCTGAGAAATAGAATGAAATAAAAAAGCCAAGATTTGACAAAGGTTAAATCTTGGCTTTTTTTATTTAAAGTATCGCGTTATTCACATTATAAAGTTGACGGACAAACAAAATTGGTTGTTGGCAAATCGGAGTTTTTGATGGCACCAAAACCACCAGCAATATCAATTAATTTGTTAAAACCTCTAGCTTTTAAAATAGATGCTGCAATTACCGAACGATAACCACCAGCACAATGCACGTAATATTCTTGGTTTTTATCAATAGCCGACATATTATCATTAATATAATCTAAAGGAAAGTGTTTAATATTATTACCTTCTAAGTGTTGCGATTTGTATTCACCATCTTTACGAACATCTAAAACCTGAATAGAGTCACTTTTAAATCGATTCGAAAATTCATCCACGTTTATTGAAGTAATCGATTCAACATCTTTGCCTGCTTGTTTCCAAGCTTCAATACCGCCTTCTAAATACCCTAAAGTATGGTCATAACCAACGCGCGATAAACGCGTCACGGTTTCTTCTTCTTTACCTTCTGGGGTAATTAATAGGATAGGTTGCTTTAAATCGGTTATCAAAGCGCCAACCCAAGGGGCAAATCCACCATGAATACCAATAAATATAGAATTCGGAATGTGTGCCTTTACAAATTCAGTTTCATGTCTTACATCTAATACCAAAGCGCCTTCTTCGTTTGCTAAATGTTCAAATGCTTCTGGTGTTAAAGGGGTGTTTCCTCTTTCTAGTACCGTTTCAAACTCATGGTATCCCGATTTATTCATCATGGCATTTTTTGCAAAATACTGTGGTGGTGGAGCAATACCGTCTAACACTTCTTTTACAAATTCAGCTTTAGTCATATCGCCTCTTAAAGCATAGTTTGTCTTTTTTTGTTCACCTAAAACACCTACGGTTTCTTTACTTAGATTTTTTCCACATGCCGAACCAGCGCCATGAGCAGGGTAAACAATGGTGTCATCTGGTAATGTCATGATTTTGTTTCTTAAAGAATCAAAAAGCATCCCAGCTAAATCTTCTTTAGTTAAATCCGATTTAATCGCTAAATCAGGTCGGCCAACATCACCTAAAAATAAAGTGTCTCCCGAGAAAATAGCGTGTTCTTTACCGTTTTCATCTATTAGTAAAAAGGTTGAAGACTCTAAGGTGTGCCCCGGGGTGTGTAGTACTTTTATGGAAATATTTCCAAGTTTAAAAACTTCATTGTCTTTTGCCGCATAGATGTCGTAATCGGTTTTAGCACCAGGACCAAAAACGATGGTTGCGCCTGTTTTTTTAGCCAAATCGATATGTCCAGATACAAAATCGGCGTGAAAATGCGTTTCAAAAATATACTTAATGGTGGCATTTTCGGCTTCAGCTTTATCCACATACTGTTGAGTTTCACGTAGCGGATCGATAATGGCTACTTCACCTTCAGATTCGATATAATACGCGCCTTGAGCTAAACAACCAGTATATATTTGTTCAATTTTCATAATCTTATATTTTTTTATTTCCTAGAAAAAGGAAATTTTATTGTTTTATTTATGTATTCAAAAGTATAAAACCCTTGAAGATTACTTTGTAACTTATATAACATGAAGTTCCAATAGTTCTCTATATATAATAAAGGTTGCCATAATCAATACAAAAACACCAAAGCTTTGTTTTAGCTTTTTAGCGCTGACGTATTTTGAAAAAGCCCCACCTACTAAAATACCTAACACGGAAATAGCAGTAAAGGTTAAAAGGAAAACCCATTCAATGTCTAATGTTTGAACATCCCCTAAAAAACCTATTAATGAATTAATCGTTACTATAATTAATGAGGTGCCTACGGCTTTTTTCATAGGAATATTGGCCCAAAGTACTAAAGCGGGAACGTATAAAAATCCGCCACCGGCGCCTATTAAACCCGTAATCACGCCTATGGTGATTCCTTGAATAAAGGTTTTGTAATAGGCTTGCTTTCCTGTTGTAGGTGTTATATTTTTTTTCTTTTTTATCATGGAAATTGCGGCAAAAAGCATGATGAATGCGAAAAAGACCATGATGGTTATGTCTTTAGTAAGCTGCAAACTACCAACGGTTAAAAGAGTGTCTGGAATGCTAGGAACTAAAAAGCGTCTTGAGAGATAAACCGCCATAAATGATGGAAATGAAAAGGCTAAACCTATTTCAAAATCTACCAATCCTTTTTTGTATTTATGATAGGTTCCAACTAACGATGAAATACCAACAACAAAAAGTGAATAGGCCGTAGCCACAACCGGGTTATACCCAAGAAGGTAAACAAGTAATGGTACCGTAAGTATGGAACCTCCACCGCCAATTAAACCCAAAACAAGACCTACAATTAGAGCGCCAAAATAACCTATAATGTGGATGCTGTCCATATTTAATGCGGCAGTTTATTTTTTAATAAACCATAGATGAATGTCCCTAAAAGAGCGGCTGCAATAACAATAAGCATACTCCAAACTCCCGTGCCTAAAAGAATGTACATGGGGCCAGGACAAGCACCTATAAGCGCCCAGCCAAGTCCGAAAATAGTGCCCCCAATGATGTATCGGGCAAAACCATTTTCCTTTTTTGGAACATATAAGTCGGCCCCTTGCATGGTTTTAATATGGCCGCGTTTTGATATTTGTAAAAACAATACACCAACAGCAATAGCTGTTCCTATAATGCCATACATGTGAAAGGATTGAAAACGGAACATTTCGTAAATGCGGTACCAAGAAACGGCTTCCGATTTAACTAATACAATACCAAAGAAGATACCTACGAGTAAGAATTTTATAAATTTCATGTGTTTCGTTTAATTTTAAAATAAGAGTGGTAAAATGAGATTAGCCATAATAAGGCCACCGATAAAGAAACCAATCACAGCAATTAGTGAAGGCTTTTGTAAGCTACTTAAGCCTGTAATAGCATGGCCAGAAGTACAACCACCGGCATAGCGTGTTCCAAAACCTACTAAAAGGCCACCAACAATTAAAAGAATAATGTTTTTTGGAGTAGCCAAAGCCTCTAAACTAAATATTTCATTAGGTACTAATGTAGTTCCTGGGGATTCAAAACCCATATGTTGAAGTTCTGCAACCGTAGTGGGATTTAAGGTTGTTCCGCTGTCGTTAGATAAGTAGGTAACGGCGATGTATCCACCAATTATGGCACCAAGTACAACCGTTAGGTTCCATAGTTGGTCTTTCCATTTAAAATTAAAAAAATCGGAGAATTTACCTGCTCCACCAATGGCACACATGGTTCTTAAGTTCGAAGACATACCAAATGTTTTACCGAAGTAGAGTAGAAGCGCCATAACAATGGCGATAAGTGGGCCAGAAATATACCAAGGCCACGGGTTTAAAATATGTTCCATGCTATTAATTTTACCACAAAAGTATGGTGTAGATCATACAAACTTTGTGATAAATGTTACCTAAGCAGGGACGGGGGCCTATGAAAAATTATAGGATTTCAATTTTGTTTCGGCTTAGTACAATTTTGTTTTCGTTTTCTAATTGTTTTAAAAGTCTCGAAACCACCACACGCGAGGTGTGTAAATCTTCTGCGATATCTTGATGTTTAATAATGATATTTTTAGATTCATGGAGTACGGTTTTATTAACGAGATATTTATATAAACGCTCGTCCATTTTCATAAAGGCTAGATTGTCAATAGCTTCTAGCATTTCATCAAATCGATTTTGATAACTTTCTAAGATAAAGTTGCGCCAGCTTTCATTATTCTGAAACCACTTTTGCATATATGAAACAGGAATCATGATAAGGCTAGAGTCGCTCTCGGCAACCGCACGTATTTTACTTTTTGCGGTGCCAATGCAGCAGGTTAACGACATGGTGCAAGTTTCTCCAGCTTCTAAGAAATAAATAAGTAATTCGTTGCCATCTTGATCTTCTCTCAAAATTTTAATATTTCCACTTAATAAAAGGGGGATAAATTTGAGCGTTTGATTTACATCAATGATAATTTCATCCTTTTTAAAAGTTTTATTTATACCTATCTCAAAAATTTCGTCAATAAGTGCTTGGTCTAAGATATTATGGTATAGTTTTCTTAAAAGATTCTCTTTCATGAGGTTATATTTGTTTTTGTGTGATTTAGTCACATCTAAATCAATTAAATTACAAAATTAAATGGATGCTCAGATGTTTTTTCAAAAGTAATGATTAGAAAATTGATGAAAATGTTTGCATATGTTTTAAATAAAAATGTATATTTGCACCCACAAAATAAGGCCGCGTGGCGCAACTGAATAGCGCACTTGATTACGGCTCAAGAGGTTCCAGGTTTGAATCCTGGCGCGGTCACTAGAGTTAAAAAAGCTTCCAAGAAATTGGGAGCTTTTTTTGTTTGGTTTTTTGGAAAACGAATCTTAATTAATTCACACACAACAAAAGGGGATCAAAGACAACAATTAAATAACTAGATTTTTTTTTAATAGAATTGCTAAGAAATTACCCGATAGCGCGGACTTGCACCTTAAATCCGTAGGTTATAGTATTTTGTTTAGCTGTAATGATTTCTGGTAGTATTTCTCATTTTTTCAGGTGTTAAATGTTTGAAGTTTTTAAGGTTCTTGTGTTTGTGTTTGATCTGTTTGCTTACACAAGGAAGCTACTGTATATAGGATAGCCCCAACTTTGTTGGGGTTTAATTTTTTTTACATTAAACTGTTGGGGCTTGACACTTTTCTTTGTTAAGTTTTAAAGTGAATAATTCCATACACCCTTAATTTATATTGCCTAGCCGTTTTTATCCATTTGGCAGGAATGGATATAAATCTAAAGATGAATTTTTTAATTCTATAGTTTGCCTTTAATCCCTTAAATCGTTTGGAAAACCGTTCTATAATATACTGATACAAATTCCTGCACATAGCAGTAAATAACAGAAAAACTGTATTTTGCTCTAATTTTGAAAACGGCAAGTTGTTCCATCCAAAGTCATTCTTGAGAATATCAAATTCTTTTTCAATCGCTCCACGTTGATTATAAAAATCAACAACTTCATTGATGGACATCGAAAAGTCGTTGGTCAATATCGCTGAATACAAATAAGCATCTTTAGTAAATAAATTTACCTGTTTGTCATTACGCTCTATTTTACTTACAACAAGCCTGTATTCCTTAGTTTTATGGAGTTGTTTTTTTCGTTTTAATGATCTTATAAAGGGAGTGAATTTTATTTCTCCTCTGAAAATTGTTTCGGAGCCGACCCTTTGTTCAGACCAGTTAGTTATTTCAGATATCCTTTTAGCCAATGCGTCGCTCATACATGCTCTAATAAAGAATCGATTAACTTTTGTAGAAATAAAATCAACCACATTAACTTGATAAGAAGCTGCATCGGCTCTAAAAGCATCAATTTGTATTCCTTGATTTTCGAGTTCATAAAACATTCTAGTTAATGTTTCTAACTGTAAATCTTTGGCTGCACTATTTCCATTTCGATTTTCAACATAAACAATATTATTCTTAATTATCCCCACTCCTGGGCAGTATCCAGAGCCCTTTTTGTAAGTTCTTATGCTGTCTTTCTTATTGGTGTATAGAATCGTATTGTCATAATCTAAAATATGATCATTCGTGGTAGTTAAGTTCAACTTTTTCAATAATCTTAAATTCAACTCATTTAAAGTAAAGTTCAAGCCAAATTGATGTAAACTAGTGCCTCTGGGTAATGTAAAAAGGTCTTTTGTCTGTGATAATTCTTTGAATCTATCAAGAATCCTATCAGGACTTGGTACTCTAAAAAAAGGATTATCTCTTAGATGCTCTTTTAAGTTCAACGAGATATCTTCAATACAATCTCCTCCACAAAAATAGATAGACCAAAAGGAATATAATAAGTCTTTCCAACTATAAGAAGCTTGCTGTACTATATGTGGTAAATTGTTTTCAAGCAATGTGCCTAAACCAAGCTGTTCAAACTCATTGATAACAAAATTTAATCCTCCAAAAGGATTAATACGTTGAGATTTTATTATTTTCATAATGTGTTTTTGTAGCAACACCAATTTAGGTGAAAACACACAAAACCGCAAACCTTTGTAAACAAATAGTTTGCGGTTGTTTTTTACTCTATACCTACGGATTTAAGGTTGCAGTCCGTGCCCGTAATAATAAGTAATAACCAAGAAAGCTTTAACAAAGATGTAGGGGCATTTTTTGTTTAATTACGATAGTCATAAGAAGTTTAAAGAAAGTAAGGTGTTTTTTAGTTGAATTTAATTGCTCTATTTACTTTTAGGTTAAGGGTATTTGGGGTAAAAAGAGTGTGATAAGGGTGTGGATTTAGGCACGGACTGCAAGTTAGCGCTATCCGGGTTGCTATGTTCGATTAGGTAATGCTTTAGGTTACGACACCACATGTCGCCATTAATCATCCCAAACGGCTGTAAATTTGTAGTGTAATTAGAAGTAATTACGTTTTTTCATAAGTTAGTTTAGTTTTTAAAGATTAATGGAGCTGCTGTAGGTGTGGTTACCTGCAGCAGTTAATCTTTATTGAGATATAAACGATGAAAAATTTAAAGAGACCCAAGTAAATCATTATATATAGAAAAACCCTGTGGAGATATTTTTTCGCAGGGTTTTCACTTTTATGATTATAAGCTCTTATTGTGTGTCCTTTCTAGTACGATATTCAAATGGATTTTTAGTTACCTTTGGTTGTAAGAGATGTGTTTTACCATGATATTTAAAATTAATTGAGCATATTTCTACTTACTATGTAACTAAAAATAGAGGTAAATGAGGTGGTTCAGTTTATTTGTTTTGAGTGTTTCTACTTGTCTTTCTATTAATGCTCAAGAACGTTTTTTCACGTTAACATCAAAAGATTCTATTGGTCAGGCTCCAAAGTTTAAAAGTAGCTTGGGGGTTAATATGAAACTTAACGGCTATTTCGATGTTTTTGGTGGGCTGCAGGATTCTGACACATTTAACGTTGGAAAAATAAATGTATTTGGTTCCGATGATTCAAATAGTTTAAATGTTGATTTGTATCAAACGCAAATTAAATGGGAAACCACCTTGGTAATGCCTAACGGAAAGCAAATAAAAGCTATTGTTGAATCTGATTTTTGGGGAGGTAATGGAAGATTAAGACTAAGAAAGGCCTATGTTGAGACAGACCATTGGCAAATCGGACAAAACTGGAATAATTTTGGTGATGAAGACCTTTGGCCCAATATCATGGAATGGGAGGGACCACCTTCAGGAATATGGCTGCGTAACCCTCATATTAAATATATGAATAGCTTTGGTAGCCCCAAATGGAAATATGAGGTGAGTGTTGAAGCACCTCAAGATGATTACTTTGCTTATGAAGACATTCAGCCTTTTGTTGAAGATACACACCAAACAACTCCCGATTTCACCTTTGCGGTTACTTATAAACGTCAATGGGGCCACTTAAGAGCATCATCCATACTAAGGCATATCAACTATAAGCTTGAAGGGAATAAAGATTATTTTATGGGTTACGGACTCACTTTAAGTGGTATTTATAAACCTAATAAAAATAGTTTTCAATATCAAGTTGTGGGCGGTAAAGGCATATCTTCGTATTTAACCACCATTTCTGGTTTTGGTTACGATGGTTACCCTGAAGATAATAATATGTTTAAGGCTACACCTGCTTTTGGAGGCTGGATGGCTTATGAATATTTTTGGTCTGAAAAATGGCATACCAATGCCGTTTTTGGAATGACAAGTTTTAGTTTAACAGATTCATCACGCTATGTTTTAACCGATTCTTTAGATTTAACAGAAATTGCTGGAGATTTTGGGCATAACCAGTATTACGGAATTTTAAATGTGATGTATGATGCCTATGAGAGAATGGTTATTGGTCTGGAAGTCGATTACGGTATAAAACAATTAGATATTGAAGGTGGTGCCAATAATAACCTGTATTTAAATGATACTTTTCAACGTGATGCCTTACGATTGAGTTTCGGATTCATGTTTTTCTTCTAAAACTTTGCTTGTATATGAGATCCGACATCTTATGTCGTAAAAAAAACGATTAACCAGGCGTAAATTTGTAGTGTAATTAGAAGTAATTACATTTTTTTCATAAAGTTAGTTTAGTTTGGTTTTTAAAGATTAATGGAGCTGCTGTAGGTGTGGTTACCTACAGCAGTTAATCTTTATTTATTGAGAGTTTATGAAAATCACAAAATGACCCAAGTAAATCATTATATATAGAAAAACCCTGTGAATAATTGTTTTCACAGGGTTTTCGCTTTTTAAATATGTTTAAGAAGAACTCTTTATTAGTAGAGATCCTTAACTTTTCTAAGTTTAGATTTCCATAACTCTAAAGATTCTTCATGAAGTTTAATGTTGTTATGAACCTCCTTAACTAAAGGATTGTCATCTTCCACATTAGTAAAAAACTGTAAGTTGTTCTCCAATTGATTAATCTGACTTTTAACTTCGTCTATCTTCTTTCTAATGAATACTCGTTCATTGTCTAAGTTTCTGTTATCATCATCTGCAGCATTAAGGACATCCAATTTGTTTTCGTACTTAATCATTTCTGCCTCCACCTTGCCAAGATCTAAGTTAGATAACAGTTGATCGGTTGCTTTTTGAAACTTAGCATCAATATAACGTTTGTCTTGAGGGACACGACCTAAAGCCTGCCAATCTTTAATTTTCTCTTTAATTAACGCAATACTTTCTGTTTTGTCTTCAGGTAACTTAAGATCTTTTAAAGTATTTAAAAACTCGTTTTTCTTATTATAAGCTTCTATTTGTTCGGCGCTAGCAGCATTTCTTTTAGCATGAATTCTATCAAAATAGTAATTACAAGCCGCTTTAAATTGCTTCCAGATTTTATCGCTGTCTTTTCTAGGAACGTGACCAATTTTTTTCCATTCACTTTGAATTTTCTTCATTAATGGCGTCACCGTTTCAAAATCGTCACTTTCCTTATTGTCCTCGGCCACCTTAATCAAGTCTAATTTTAATTGAAGGTTTTTGTACTGTTCCTTTTTTAAATCTTTGTAAAAGCTATTTTTCTGTCTGTTAAAAGTTCTTACAGCCTCTTTAAACTCTGCCCATGTTTTTTCATTCACCTTTAAAGGCACTTTTCCGGCATTGAAAAATTCTTCTCGTAAGGCTTCAATTTGTTTAATTTTCTTCTGAAGCGTACCATGAGATTTACAACCCGTGGCGCTAATAGCTTTTATTTTTTCAATGATTTCAAGCTTCTTCTCTAGATTCTTTTCGTAGACTTTGTCAATTTCTTGGTAATAAACATGACGTTTGTCGTTAATAATTTTTGTAGCTGCTTTAAAACGCTCCCAGATTTCTTCACGATGCTCTTGGCCTACAGGACCAAGCTCTTCTTTCCACATTTTATGTAGTTCTTGAAGTTCTCTAAAAGCACGCATTACATTATCGTCCTTAGATAACTCTTCGGCACGCTCAATAATTAATAACTTTTTTTCTAGATTATGTTTGAAATCTAAATCACGTAAGTCGCGGTTTAAATGTAAGAAGTCATAAAACAACTCCACATGGTGGTGGTAGCTGTTCCAAGCATTGTTGTATTTGTCTCTTGGAATCGGACCAGTATTTCTCCAGCGTTCCTGTAGATCTTTAAAGTGTTTATAGGTGGTATTAATGTTTTCTTCAACGTTAATTAGTCCTTTTAACTCTTCAATAATCGCTAATTTATCTTCTAAATTTTGTTTTAAGTTTTTCTCTAAACTTTGGTAATGTTCATTAAGTTTTGTGCGGTATACTTTATAAGCATCCTTATATCTTTTTTGAACAGGAGATGAAAAGTAGAAGTCTATTTCATTGCCACCATCATTGATGAAATCTTCTTTTTTCTCATCAATAATAGATTGTAGTTTTTGCTTAAATTCTGAATTTATGCTATTAACATGGTTACGAATGGCTTGAATTTTTTCGGTTGAAACAAGGCGTTCCAACTCTATGGCCAAAGCTTCTAACGACATGGTGTCGTATTCTTTAACTTCTATTTTATGACGATCTTTATTTCCTTCATCTTCAGCGTCTTCAGCATTCGATTCGTCAATTTCATTTAAGACTTCATCTTGGTCATCAGCATCAGCTGAATTTTTAATAGTTTCTGATTCAGCACTTTCATTAGCGTCTTCAACAGAATTTACAGTTTCTACTTCAGCATTCGATGTTGATTCCAAGTTTTGATTCTCATTTAATTCTGTAGAATTTTCAATAGAATGAGGTGTATCAACTTCTTCCGGTTTTTGTGATTTCTCGTTGTCAGACATTTTTAAAAATGTTAAGGTTCATCAATTATTTTCGAGTTTAAAGATACTAACAAGTAAAGTATAAACAAAGGACATGCTAGTGTTTTAACTTATTTAACCTTCTTGCGTTTAATCGAAATTTAAAAATTTTTAGTCAATTGAAACCTTTTTTGAAATGCATAGCAGGGCTATGAATGAATTATGCTAAAAAATGGCCGAAAAAAGACCGTTTTTTAGCATATTAAAAAAGTTTAACCTGTTGAATTATAGAGGATTTAATAAAGATTCCAAATCGACCAAGATTTTTCGGCTTGTAGTTTTAGCATATTAGCGCCGTTTATAATAGTGGCGCCATTGTTTTTGCCATGACCCAAAAATGTCGTTTGTTCTGGATTATAAATTAAATCGAAAAGAATATGATTTTCACCTATACCTTGGTAGGGAATGTTCGGACAATCTTCTATATCTGGGAAGGTCCCTAGTGGCGTACAGTTGATAATAACTTCATGATTTTTAACATCATTTTCTGTTAGGGTATCGTATGAAAATTGTACTTGATCTAATAGTTTTCTAGAGACATAAGCGTATTCAATTCCCAATTCCTTAAGGCTATAAGCCACGGCTTTACTGGCGCCTCCTGTACCTAAAATTAAAGCTTTTTTGTGATGTGGTTTTACAAATGGTTCTAAGGTTTTTTTAAACCCATAACAGTCGGTATTGTATCCAATAAGTTTGCCTTTTTTAGTGATTCTTATGGTGTTAACAGCACCTATGGCTTTGGCTTTTTTGTTAATTTTATCAAGGTAGGGCATAACGTCCTCCTTATACGGAATGGTTACGTTTAAGCCTTTTAAATTTGGGGTGTTTTTTATGATATCTGGAAAATTTTTAATGTCTTCGATATCGAAATTTTCATAAGATGCATCTGTAATGGCTTCGTTTTCAAATTTTTCTTTGAAGTATGCTCTGGAAAATGAATAAGAAATATTTTTTCCTAATAATCCTAGTTTGTTCATGTGGTTTTTCTAGTTTTTTGTCCGTACCACTCTAATCCTAAAACAATGGCAACGCCTAAAATGATAAAGGTTAAGGCCAAGTAGGTTTCGGTATGAAGTTCTGGTATATAACGGTGGTAATTGTGTACAATATGTTGTCCTTTGGAGTCTTTTAACAAATGTCCGTTTTCATGCGTTCTATAGACGGTTTCTTTCCAAGGCCAAACCACGCCAAGTGATCCCACAATAAATCCGATAATGGAAGAAAGGGTGATGCTTTTATAGCGTTTTAAAATATAGCTCAATAAATGGGAAAAGGAGACCAAACCGGTTATTGAACCCAAGGTAAAAACGGCCAGTATTTTAAGCATTCTAATACGTTGGGCATTTTCTATAAAACTGAAATCACCAGTAATAATTTCTGAAGCGGTATCGTATAGTGCATTAACAGAATCAACTAATAGCAGCACATAATTGCCTAAAAGGATGAGGATAAAAGATCCAGAAAAACCAGGTAAAGTCATACCGGAAACGCTAATGATGCCGCAGAAAAACACAAACCACAGGTTGTCATTTTCTTTAGCAGGATTTAAAAAACTAATACTTAGACCAATGATTATACCTATACCAAGGGAAAGGTAGGTATTAGAATTCCAATCATCAAAATCTTTGTAGATGTAATAAATGGATCCGATAATCATGCCGAAGAATACGCTCCAAACATACAATTCATAATGCTTAATAAGAAAATCTAATACTTTAGAAATACTGAAGTAGCTAATAAGCATACCAAGAAAAAGCAAGCTTAAAAATCGCCCATTGATATAATGGAAAAAGCTTTTATAGCGTCCATTAAAGAGGAGTCCAAAAGCCTTTTTATTCACCTTTTTTAAGGAATAAATAAATTCTTCATAAAAGCCAGCTACAAAAGCAACCACACCACCAGAAACTCCAGGCACCTTATTGGCAGCGCCCATACCTAATCCTTTTAGAACTAGAAAAAGTTTATCGGTGAATGTTCTGGTACTTTGCATTACTGTTTTTTAGAACCTAATTTTTCAAGAATAAAAATAGTTAAAAATCCTAGAATCATTAAACCTACGGCTAAAAGCACATAATTATTACCTTCAAAATTAAAGGGTGAAATGCTTTCTTGAAGTAAAGGTGTTTTTATGCCTTTCGAGCTGGTATGCCAAGTAAGCGTGTTTTTCCATGGCCATACTTTGTTTAAAGATCCAAAAATAAAACCAGTTAAAACGGCTAATGTTACATTGTGGTAGTGTTTAAAGAGCCATTTTAATACATGACTAAAACTAAGCAACCCAATAACAGCACCGGTCCCGAAAATAATTATTTTCTTTATATCGATGTCACGTATGGCATCGCTTAAGGTTTTGTATGCCCCTATGATAATTAATATAAAAGAACCCGAAATTCCTGGGAGAATCATAGCGCAAATGGCTAGGGCACCAGCAAAGAATAAAAACAGGGAACTATCATTAGTGCCTAGAGAAGGCATTTTACTAATATAAAAAGCAACTGAAGCACCTATAATAAGGGCTATAATAGTGGCTGCATTCCATTTGGTAATTTGCTTTCCAACAAAATAGATACTAGCAAGGATGAGTCCGAAAAAAAAGGACCATATTAAAATAGGATAATATAAAAGGAGGTAGTTGGCCAGTTTCATAAAAGTGACAAAACTGATTATAATACCTGTTAAAAGGGCTAAAATAAAATTGCCATTAAGCTGTGCCCAAAAGGCTTTAAAACCTTTACTGAACAGTGTTTTAAAAAGGGATGCATTAACATTGCTTATCGTGGAAATTAACTCTTCATAAATTCCAGAAATAAAAGCGATTGTTCCTCCAGAAACCCCTGGAACGGCATCGGCAGCCCCCATAGCTAACCCTTTAAATGTAATGATTAAGTAGTCACTAAAACGTCGTTGCATAGTCGGTTTTTTAAGAAAACCAAAGGTATACAATTTAATTAAAGGATGTGTTACAGATTTGTTTTAAGTATTTTCTTTACCAACCGTTTATTAGAAACTTTTGGAAACAATTCATCAATAATAAAATAGTATTCATGATTGTGTTTTAGGCCGTTTTTTAAATGAAAACTCCCCTTGTCATTTTCGTTTAATTGAAAATATAAGCCTGCCAATCGGTATTCAATCTCGGCATTTTCCGGATAAAACTCTATGGCTTGTTCGAAGTTATATATCGCAGCTTCAGCTTCACCTAATTTTATTAGTAAATCGCCACGTGATAACCAGGTGTTTAACTCGTAATTTCCTAATTCTAAGGTTTTTTTGTATCCTCTTTCGGCTTCTTCAAAGAAATTTAGCCTGTGGTTAATTTGTGAATAAAGCTTCCAATACGTCACATTTTCAGAATCGATATTTATCGCTTTATTTATATAGTATAAGGCTTTTTGGTAGTCGTTCTTTTTTTTGTAAAACTTGGTTATGGCTATCCAACCTTTATCTAATAAGGGATCCTCATGAACGGTTCTGTCATAATATTGAAGCGCTAACTCATGGTTTCCTAATTGTTCGTAGCAGTTTCCAATTCGCAGTAATGCAAAAGAAGTAGGGTCGTCTAGAGTTAACGTAATCGTATAATTTTCAATGGCATCTTTAAAACGTTTTAGTTTTTCTAAAACTTTTCCACGCTCTAAATAGGCGCCAACAAAAGTATCATCGGAAATGATGGCAAAGTCGTAAGCTGCTAAAGCCTTTTTATAATCTTTTAAAAGATAATATTGTTTACCTAACTGGTGCCAAGCGACTTCACAGTATGGATTTTTATCTAAAAATAGGTTTAAATATGAAATGGCGTCTTCATGCTGATTTAAAAATTCAAAGCAATAAATGATGTTATATAAAGCCGAGTAATCTTCCAGATCGGATTCTAAACATTTCATGAAGTAAACTTTAGCTTCTTCAAAATTGTCTAAAAATAAATATTCCATTCCTATAAGGGAATAAAGGTCTATAACATCATCGGTAAGTTCTAGTGCCTTTTTTAAAACAGAAATAGCCTGTTTATGATCATCTTGTTTAGAAAAAATATTGGCTTTTTGAATGTAGATTTCCTCGTTATTAGGATCTAAACTATACAATTCACTTAATAAGGTGTCGGCTTCTATGAGTTTGTCTTCGAAAACAAATATTTCAACTTTAAAAAGCCTTAAGTTGATGGACGTTGGATGTTGATCTAATCCTAACTTAATAGCTTTCTTTGCCAATGCTATTTTACCCTGATTAAGATAATGATGAATGATGTTTTCAAATTCTTCAGAATCAAAGAATAAAACATGATTTGTTTTTAACATCGATTCAAACTTGGTAAGCGGCAAATTATTGTTGTCATCCTGACTAAACTCCATATGCACATTTGTGAGGTTCAACTTTATTAAAGTTACTATTCTATTTTAAGGTTAGTCGTAAAAGGACTAAATGTTTTCAACAAAGTAATCAACAAAGGTCGTGTTTTGTCGAAGATTTATTTGTTTGTGGTTGATAATCAAATGGTTAAATTTTGGTCAAGAAGACTGAATTTCATCAAGAATGTCTAAAATCACCTGACATCCTTCAATTATTTCTTCATTTGAAACCGTTAAAGGCGGGGTAATTCTTACTGCTTTAGGCTCAAAAAGTAGCCAGAACAAGATTAATCCGCGGTCTTGAGCGGTTAAAATCAGCTGGTTTACAATGTCAGGCGTTGGTAAAATTAAGGCTAACATAAGGCCTTTTCCTCTTATTTCTGAAATTAATGAGTGTACCAAATGCTTTTTAAAAAGGGCTTCTTTTTCTAAAGCTTCGGCCATTAAATTGGTTTCTGTAATTTCCTTTAAGGTCGCTAAAGCTGAAGCTGCAATTACGGGATGCCCTCCAAACGTGGTAATATGACCAAGTTTGGGTTTATCTTGTAATAAATCCATAAGGGCACTAGACGTGGTAAACGCTCCTATGGGCATACCGCCACCAAGGCCTTTCCCCGATACGATAATATCTGGAATACAGTTGTAGTTTTCAAATCCGAAAAGTTTTCCTGTACGGCCGATACCAGGCTGAATTTCATCTAAAATTAAAAGGGCGCCAACCTCATGGCATCGTGCTCTAACTTTAGCCAAGTAATCATCTTGAGGCTCAATAAACCCAGCGCCACCTTGAATGGTTTCTAAAATCACACAGGCTGTTTTACATGTGATTAGATTTAAATCTTCTTCAACGTTAAATTGAATAAACCTTACATCAGGAATTAACGGTCTGAAAGCTTGTTTACGCTCTTCATAACCCATAACACTCATAGAACCCATGGTGTTGCCGTGATAAGCAGTTTTTGCAGCTATAAATTCGCTACGGCCTGTTGCGCGTCTAGCTAGTTTTAAGGCGCCTTCAATCGCTTCTGTGCCAGAATTGGTTAAATAGGTTTTTTCGAAAGGAGCGGGTAGTTGTTTAGCGATAAGTTTGGTCAGTTCCACGGCGGGTTGCTGTGCATATTCACCGTAAACCATGACGTGCATGTATTTGTCCAGTTGCGTTTTTATGGCGCTAACTACTTTTGGGTGGTTATGACCTAATGGGCAAGCTGAAACTCCAGCAACAAAATCTAAATACCTTTTGTTCGAGGTATCATAAATATACGAGCCAGAAGCATGCGATACTTCCATGGCCAACGGGTGTGTGGAAGTTTGCGCTTGGTATTTAAAAAAATCTGAAATCATATACTGTTATTCCTTTTTTACTTCAATAACTTTTGCGCCCCACATGTATATGGTGTCGTCGGTTTGAATATCACTAATTAAACATCGCAACTTGCTGCCGTCTGCTTTTTTAGTGCCCGTTAGGGTATATTCCTTCCAGTCATCAGTAAGGTTGATAACTAGGGTGTTATAAACGGCATAATCTTTATCCGCTCTTTGAAAACGTAGTCTTGTTTTTCCTTTGCCTTTCATCCAAATTGAGAATTTGAAAGTACCTTCGGTATGGCTTAATACTTGATAAATATGACCGTCGCTTTCTCCTAGCCCCGTAATTTCATCGGCGACACTTTTACCGTCAGGCGTTGCCATGGAGCTAATGTTTGCTTTAACGGCCGATTTAAACCATCTTGGATGCTCAAATTCATTAGGGTATTCAATCAAGTTTTTTGACTCATGGTCAATAGGAATATTTCTAGCAGCTTTATTATGATGAGGTTCCCCTTTTCCTGCTAATTTTATGCGCTCCAACATGTCTTGATCAAAGAATTGACCCGATGGTATATAATCTTCGAGGCCTTTAATAACAGGTAATTCCAACGGAGGGTCGTCATTAAAGAGGTCTTCTACGCTTTTGGGGCGTTCCTCTTCACGCCAATCGAAACCCTTGAGGCGTTTGTCTTTTTGAGGGTATTTCGATTCCGGAATTAAATCGCCGTCTACTTGGTTAAATCTGGAATATTCTTCAATATCGCCTTCAGCAAATAATATTTTAATACTTCCCGACTTGGCTTTATCAATCCCTATAAGTTCTTGGTTTTCATTACGTGCGTAGAATATGGATTCGGCATTTTTAATGATGTTAACCTCTCTTAAAACATTTTCATCATTAAATAACCCCACCAGTCTTAAGCCGTAAATTTGGTTGTATCCATCTGTACTTAAAGTGTCTTTGCTAATAATGAAAGCATGGTTAAAAACTAAAAGTGAATCTATTTTTTCTGTTTTATTATTTGAAATTAAATGAATGGTATCACCGGTCATTTGGTTTTCGAAATTCCATAAGACGGGTTTACGTGCTTTTGCAAATTTATCGCCAGCCGATAGCCTCGGAATGTTTATTAATTTGGTGATCCCTGTTTTTTGATTCGCATAAATAGAATCTGATTTCCCTGTAATATCCGATTTAAAAAGTTTGGCGTTATAGTAAGCATTCACAATACGATTATCGGGTTTTCCGGTAACCATAATTTTATCGGCGTGCATGAACACAGAATCTTTTTCTTGAACGGTTATGGCTAAGGCTCGTTTGGTAATAAAAAGGGAGTCTTTTGCCTTGTAAACTTCGGCATAATGCCCTTTTATCACACTTTTATTGAGGGTGTCTGTTACTTTGATGTTATTGGTTGCTGATGCAAAGTTTTGATTGTTATCAAAATATAAACTGTCTCCTTCAATAATTCTATGGTCGTAATCTATTCTCGCATTTTTAATGGCGTATCCGACTTCTAATTTGGTGTCATAAAATCCTTTTTCACAATAGGTTTTACTGGTTTCAGTGGTGATGGTGGAAGGTCCAAAAAGATAAGCAAAGCCCGTATCAGAATAAAAATCGAAGTAATCAGAATTGATGGTTGATTCTTTATTAACTAAAACCACATCTTTTACAAATTGGTATTTTTTGATATCCATGTAATATCTACCAATTTTACTTGTTATCGTACCAGATGAATCTTTTACAACTTTACCACCATTTCTATAAAAAGCTTGTTGTTTTACACGATCAAAGTAAAGGGTGTCTGATGTTATTGTTGAATGCGGGTCTGTTAAAACCACGTCGCCACTAGCAAAAGCAAGTTCGGTTATACCACTATACTCCACATATTTGGAAGTCATATTAATCGTGTCGCCTTGTTTTACAGAAACATTACCGTAAGCTTCCACAAAATTTTCTTCACCGTAGTGAATGGCTTTGTCGCACCACATGTTGGAGCCGCCATGAATAATATGAACTTGTTGCTTGTCGTCACGGGTGAGAACCTTCGCACCAGGATAATTTTCTTCGTCTATGGTGAGTTTACCAGCGTACTCAATTTGAATTTTACGTTTCTCTTGAGCGTTATTTACTGAAACAAAACAAACAATTAATAATAATAGTAAGACTTGAAGTTTATTCAAAGTATAAAAAATTTGTCGCAAAAATAACGATTAAAAAAATGATTTATGATATGGAAACAAAAAACGCTTCAAAAATTATGTTGCATTCTACAATTAATAAATATGATCACTTTGAATAATGCCATATGTTTTATATTATCGTATTATTTAATGTGAAAATACACTCAATAAATTGACAGAATTACAAAATTATATCTCGACTTACTTTGGTGTTACCAACCAGGATATGGAGAAAATAACTGCCTTATTCAAAGAGGAAATACTCAAAAAAGGCGAATATTTCACAAAGTCTGGTCAATATTGTGAAAAACTGAGTTTTCAAAGAAGTGGATTTATTCGAGTGTTTGCAAATGCTAATGATAAGGAAATAACGCAATGGATTTCTTGTAAAGGCTATTTTATAACCGATTTGTACAGCTTCGCTTTTAAGCAGAGAGCAAGATGGAACATACAAGCTTTAACAGATTGTGCACTTTATACCATTGATAAGGAAAATTATGCCCTTTTAAACAAACTCTTACCAAATTGGGTAGAGCTGGAAAAACAATTTATTGCCAGTTGTTTTGTTCAATTAGAAGATCGGGTTTTTAGTCATTTATCACTTAGTGCTGAAGAACGATATGATAAACTTTTTGAGAGTAACAAGGTGCTTTTTAATCAAGTTCCTCTGCAGTATATCGCATCCATGTTAGGTATGTCTCCCGAAACGTTCAGCCGAATTAGGAATAAAAAGATTTCTTGATTTTTGTCAAGAGCAACAACTCAAATTGCAACGAACTTTGTCAAAAAAATGATTCTTATGGCAAAGCAAATAAATACGTCGATAACAATAAACGCAACCAAAGAGAAAATATGGAGCATATTAACGGACTTCGAAAATTATCCGAAATGGAATTCTTTTATTAGGTCCGTTTCTGGAGATGTCAAAGTTGGAAATCAAATCGTTATAAAGCTACAAGGAATGACGTTTAAACCAACGGTGTTGGTCTTAAATGAAAACAGCGAATTGAAATGGCTTGGTCATCTTTGGTTTAAGGGGCTTTTCGATGGAGAACATAAATTTATTCTGACTGATAATGGAAATGGTACAACCAATTTTGAGCAGAGTGAACAATTTAGTGGCATTTTGGTGAAATTGTTTTCTAAGAGCCTGGATAAGGATACCAAGAGTGGGTTTGAGAAAATGAATATGGAATTAAAGGAACTTGCGGAAAAGGATTAAGTAAAATCCAAGTACAAAAAAGACCACATTTAATGTGGTCTTTTTTGTATTTTAAAATGTATCAACGCTACTATTTCTGTCTAAAAATAGTTTGTTTTCTGTCTGGTCCAACAGATACAATAGTAATAGGCGTTTCTAATTCTTTTTCTAAAAATTCGATGTAGTCGTTTAGAGCTTTTGGCATTTGAGAAGCTTCAGACATTTCTGTTAAATCTTCATTCCAACCACTAAATTCAGTATAAACAGGTTCTACATTTTCTGGTTCTATATTATATGGAAGATGCGAGATTTCTTCACCTTTATATTTGTAAGCTGTACATACTTTTAAGGTTTTAAAACCAGAAAGCACATCACCTTTCATCATCATTAATTGAGTTACCCCATTAACTTGACAAGCATATTTTAAAGCCACAAGGTCTAACCAACCACAACGTCTTGGTCGTCCTGTAGTAGCTCCAAATTCATTTCCAACTTTGGCCATAGTTGCACCATCTTCATCAAAAAGTTCGGTAGGGAATGGGCCAGATCCAACACGTGTGGTGTAAGCTTTAAAAATACCAAAAACTTCTCCTATTTGATTTGGGGCAACACCTAAACCTGTACAAGCACCAGCAGCAGTTGTATTACTAGATGTTACAAACGGATAAGTTCCGAAGTCGATATCTAATAATGAACCTTGAGCACCTTCAGCAAGAATGGATTGCCCAGATTTTTGAGATTGGTATATATATTCTTCAGAATCGATAAATTTTAAAGATTTTAAAACTTCAACAGCTTTAAAAAATTCAACTTCTAACTCTTCTAAGTTGTATTCTAATTCAACATTGTAAAATTTAATCATTGACTCGTGTTTATCAGCCAATGCTCTGTAGCGTTCTTTCCAGTCGCTTAGTTCTAAATCACCAACACGAATACCGTTTCTTCCAGTTTTATCCATGTAAGTTGGGCCAATTCCTTTAAGGGTCGATCCAATTTTAGCTTTACCTTTTGAAGCTTCACTAGCAGCATCTAATAAACGATGCGTAGGTAAAATGATATGTGCTTTTCTTGAAATAAGTAATGATTTTCTATAATCAACGTCTTGTTCTTCAAGTTTATCAAGTTCACCTTTAAAAATTACAGGGTCTATAACAACGCCGTTTCCTACTAAATTGGTAGCGTTATCATGGAAAATTCCTGAAGGAATAGTATGTAAAACATGTTTTTTACCGTTAAAAACTAGAGTGTGTCCTGCATTTGGACCACCTTGAAAACGAGCTATAATATTATAGTTTGTGGTAAGAACGTCAACAATCTTTCCTTTGCCTTCGTCTCCCCATTGTAATCCTAGTAGTAAGTCTACCGCCATTGTGAATATTAGTTATTTGTTGTTGATTTTCTATTTCCGTAAAAATAGAGTGAGTGGTTGTTAATTTTAATATCGAAAACTTCTTCAATAGTTTTTTTGATCGATTCAATTCTAGGGTCACAAAACTCTATCACTTCACCGGTATCGGTCAATATAACATGGTCATGTTGTCTATCGAAGTATGATTTCTCGTAATGGGCTTGGTTTTGTCCGAATTGATGTTTTCTTACCAAACCACATTCTAAAAGTAGTTCTATAGTGTTATAAAGTGTTGCGCGAGATACGCGGTACTTTTTGTTTTTCATATTAAGATATAGAGACTCTATATCAAAATGTTCTTCACTATTATATATTTCCTGCAATATAGCATAACGTTCTGGCGTTTTACGGTGCCCGTTATTTTCTAAAAAGCTCGTAAAAACATTTTTTACGATATCCTGATTTTTTGTATCCGATTTTGCATTCATAATTTCCGTGTGCAAATTTACACATTTTTTACACTCTAGTAACCTTATCTATACCATTAATTTTTTTTAGTTTTTCAAGAATCTTTTTAATAATGGTGTTGTTTTTTACTACAAGGTTGATTTTTCCAGAGAACAAGCCGTCCTCGCTTTCAAAACTAATGCTTTTCATATTAACATGCATATTTTCTGAAACAATGGTAGTAATTTCGTTAACAAGGCCGATATGGTCTATTCCTGTGAGCTTAATTTGCGCCATAAATTCTTGCTGGGTGGAATCTACCCATTTGGCGGTCATGATGCGGTAAGCGTAGTTAGACTGCAAACTTAAGGCATTCGGACAGTTTTTTTTGTGTACTTTAATACCTTCGGAGACGGTTAAAAAGCCAAAAACACTATCTCCAGGGATTGGGTTGCAACAATTAGCGAGTTTGTAATCCAGTTTTTCAGCTTCTTTTCCAAAAACTAATGAATCGTAATTTGTTGTAACCTCGTTTTTCTCTAATTCTTCTTTAGTAATATTCGCTTTTCTGGTAATTTTACTCTTAATGAAAGACATTAAAGCATTACTACGCGAAGCTGCAAAGTTTTTAATCATGACATTGTCTATAGAGCCAATGCCTACACGATAAAACAAATCTAAACTCGTTTTTAGCTTAAAGTATCTAACAAGTTCGTTAATCGTTTTTTCGTTAAGTGTAATTTTTAATTGTTTTAGTTTACGACGTAATATTTCTTTACCGTCTTCACCAACACGTTTTCGGTCTTCTTTTAAAGCCGATTTTATTTTTCCTCTTGCTCTGGCTGTTGTTGCGTAATCGAGCCAGTTCGGATTTGGTTTAGCACTTTCGGAAGTTAATATTTCAACTTGGTCTCCTGTTTCAAGTACATGACTTAGGGTTACCAGTTTTCCGTTTACCTTAGCTCCTCTTGTTTTCATGCCAATTTCGGTATGAATACTAAAGGCAAAATCTAAAGAAGTAGCGCCTTTTGGGAGCGATTTTAAATCCCCATTAGGGGTGAAAACAAATATTTCTTGAGAATAGAGGTTGAGTTTGAACTGCTCAACGAAATCGACAGCATTAATTTCAGGACTTTCAAGAGCTTCTTGAAGTCTGTTAATCCAAGTTTCTAAACTATCTTCTTTCTCGGTGTTGTTTTTGTACTTGTAGTGAGCGGCATAACCTTTTTCTGCAATTTCGTTCATACGTTCACTACGCACTTGCACTTCAACCCAACGTCCTTTAGGTCCCATAACGGTAATGTGAAGCGCTTCGTAACCCGTGGTTTTTGGCGATGTAATCCAATCGCGCAAACGCATGGGGTTAGGTCGAAAATGATCGGTAACTATAGAATAGATTTTCCAAGCCTGAAATTTTTCATCAGCAGGCTCGCTTTTGTATATGATTCTAATGGCAAACTTATCATATACTTCATCAAAGGAAACCCCTTGGTTAAGCATTTTCTTTCTGATGGAGAAGATAGACTTTGGTCGCCCTTTTATAGAGTATTCGAACTTTTCTTTGTCTAAAGCATTTTTAATAACCTGGCTAAATTGCTCAATATAAAGATCTTGTTCTTCTTTGCTTTCTTTTATTTTAAGAAGAATATCGTTATAAACATCGGGTTCTGTATACTTTAAACTTAAATCTTCAAGTTGTGTTTTTATGTTATATAACCCAATACGATGCGCTAATGGTGCGTAAATGTATAAGGTTTCTGATGCAATTTTATCCTGTTTATCAGGACGCATGGAATCCATGGTTTGCATATTGTGAAGTCGGTCTGCAATCTTAATAATAATAACACGAACGTCATCATTAAGCGTTAAGAGCATTTTACGAAAGTTCTCGGCTTGTAACGACACATCCATGTCTTTTTCTTTACTAAGCGAAGAAATTTTGGTAAGGCCTTCTACAATGCGGGCTATGGTTTTTCCAAAGCGGTTTTCAATATCTTTAATTTCATAATCGGGACTGTCTTCAACAACATCGTGAAGTAAAGCCGCGGCAATAGAGGTGGCGTCTAATCCAATTTCTTGCGCCACAATTTTAGCCACAGCAATAGGGTGGAAGATGTAAGCTTCTCCCGATTTTCTACGCTGATTTTTATGCCCATCTAAGGCAACTTCAAAAGCACTTCTAATTAATTTTTTATCGTCACTGGTAAGTGTGGTATAACTAACTTTCAGTAGCTCCTTGTAAGCCTTAGCAATAGTGGCATTCTCTTTTTCAATGGCTTCCTCTGTCATAATTTAAAAGTAACATAAAGAATATTAACAGGCAACCTGCGTTTCGTTTTTTTAAACATTCTAAATCAAAATGTGTTTAAAATGGAATAATAATGATATTTAGGGTTAAAAAAACGATGATTTTCTAATTTAGTTTTGGTTTAAAAAGGCCACTAAAAGCGCAACAGCTTTGCCGCGATGCCCTATACTGTTTTTAAGCGATAAGGGCATTTGGGCAAATGTTTCAGTGTAACCTTCAGGTTTAAAAATAGGATCGTAACCAAAACCTTGGCTTCCCATTTTAATATCTGTAATCTCTCCTTTACAAATTCCAGTGAAATTTTGTAAAGTATCATTTAAGTGCAATGCGATTACAGTTTTGAACTGGGCGTTTCTGTTAGATTTATCTTGCAGCTCGTTTAAAAGTTTGTCCATATTATCCTGGTCATTCTTTTGTTCGCCAGCATATCTTGCAGAATATACACCTGGCGCACCGTTTAGTGCTTCAACTTCTAAACCGGTATCATCTGCAAAACAGTCATAACCATAGTTGTCTTTAATGTAATTTGCTTTTTGAATGGCATTACCTTCTATGGTGTTTTGAGTTTCAGGAATATCCTTGGTACAACCAATATCGGTTAAACTTAGTAAGGTGATATGACTTGGAATCAAAGCTTGAACTTCTTTGATTTTATTTTTATTGTTGGTTGCAAAAACGAGTTTCATAATAACTAGGATTTTAAACTTTCAAAAATACTATTATATCATATGAAATGAAAGCAGGCTGTATTTATTCTAATGAAAATTTTAATAGCATTTTATGATTTTTGTTGCGTTCACTTTTTTCTAAAACTCGTATCTTCGGAGGGATATTAATACTTAAAAGAGAACGATTATGATAGTAAATTTTCAATATGTAGGCGTAGATGTAAGTGAGACACTTTCACAATTCACAAAAGAGAAATTAGAAAAAATATTTAATAGATACGAATTTTTAATAAGCGCAGAAGTACATTTTAAACAAGATGAAAAGGATCATGATTTAGGTAAAATTTGCAATATTGAATTGAGTTTACCAGGCCCCAGAATTTTTGCAACTTCTAATGAACGTAATTTTGAAGTATCAGTAAGAGAAACTATTAGTGATTTAGAGCGTCAGCTTAAAAAGAGAAAGGAAATTTATAAAACACATTAAGATCTCAGGTAGAAGTGTGACGGATGATAAGTGACTGATTACCGAAGTTTATAATTTTAAGAAGATGATTAACACCTAGTTTTTAATCATCTTTTTTTTGTTTAAGAAACGAATAATCTAACATGCTGCACGTCCGAGTAATCACTGAAAACTGAGATAAAAGACTTTAATATTCTATGTTTGGTAATTAAGTTATCAAATATAGAATTATTTTATATCTTTGTATTTGATTTAAACCATGATTAGCAAATGCATGTTATATCGCATAAAAAATTAAAGGACTATTTTTCTAAAGAAGTGAATTCTGAAGTTGCTTTACAAGATTGGTATAAAAGAGCTAAAACTGCGGAATGGGAAAATTATTCCGATTTAAAAAATACTTTTAATTCTGCTGATAATGTTGGGAATAATAGATATGTTTTTAATGTAAAAGGGAATCATTATCGAATTGTTGCTATTGTGCGTTTTAATATTAAAAGGATATTTATAAGATGGGTGGGGAATCACTCAGAATACGATAAAATTAAGAACATAAATAAGTTGTAATCATGATAACAGATAAAGATTATATTGAGGCTAACTTAAGACTTGAAAAATTGCTTAAAATTTTGGATGATGAAGGGGAAAATGAAGCTTTAAACAATGAACTGATTTTAGTTAGTGATATTATTGAAGCTTATGAAGAAAAACATCATCCAATAGGGATGCCTAAATTAATGGATGTTATAGAGCTTCGAATGTTTGAGATGAAATTAAAGCAAAAGGATTTAGCGGTTTTGTTAGGAACTAGCGCTTCAAGAATAAGTGAAATTTTTAAAGGAAAACGGGATATTACATTAAGTCTTGCAAGATCACTTCATAAAAAATTGAATATAGATAGTGATATTATATTACAGTAAAAGATGAATTATTTCTCGAAATTAAAGAAGTGTTTTAGAGTTTGGTTTTTATAGAATATCAGAGGTCCTGACGGACGACAGGTGACTGATGACCGAAGACTATAAATCTAAAAAGATGATTAATGCCTAGTTTTTAATCATCTTTTTTTTGTTAAGAAACGCATAAACTAACATGCTGCACACCCGAGTAATTACTGAAAACAGAGACTGAAAACTGAAAACTTTTTATAATCATCGATGATGATAAGGTTCGTTTCTTAATATGGTGAAACCTCTATACAATTGTTCAATAAAAAACAGACGAATCATTTGATGCGAAAAAGTCATTTTTGAGAGTGATATTTTTCCTTGCGCTTTTTCATAAACCTCTTCTGAGAATCCGTAAGGGCCCCCAATGACAAATACCAGTTGTTTTATACCCGAATTCATATGTTTTTGTAAGTAATCTGAAAACTTTACCGAATCATATTGCTTACCTTGCTCATCAAGTAAAATTAAGGCGTCTGTAGTATTTATCTTGCTAAGTATCAGTGCGCCTTCCTTCTTTTTTTGCTGATCTTCACTTAAATTCTTAGAATTTTTAATGTCTGGAATAACCTCTAATTGAAACTTAATGTAGAAACTTAATCGTTTGATATACTCGTTAATTAAATGCGTAAGTTGTTTATTATCAGTTTTTCCAATGGTAATCAGCTTGATGGTCATATTGTAAGTTTTTTCTAATTATTTTATTAATAATGCATTAAAATAAGACTTAAATAAAAATTTCGTAAATGTAAAATTTAATAAAGTGAATCTATTTATTATTTTTGCTGCAAACAAGATTTATTTATGATAACACAAGAGCAGTTCGATTCGGAGTTGAAAATGATAATTTCTAACGCGATTAGAGAAGACGTTGGAGATGGCGATCATAGTTCGTTAGCATGTATTCCTGAAAATGCAAGAGGAAAAGCTAAGCTTTTAGTAAAAGACAAAGGTATTATTGGTGGGGTAAACTTCGCTAAAAAAGTCTTTGCTTACGTAGATAAAAACTTGAAATTAGATGTTCGTATTGAAGATGGTTCAGAGGTGACTTACGGTGATGTCGTGATGTATATTGAAGGACCTTCACAATCCATCTTAAAAGCTGAGCGTACGGTACTTAATGCGATGCAGCGTATGAGTGCTATTGCTACAAAAACACGCATGTTTGTCGATTTATTAGAAGGGACTAAAACCCGTATTTTGGATACTCGTAAAACGACTCCAGGAATTAGAGTTCTTGAAAAATGGGCTGTAAAAATTGGTGGAGGAGAGAATCACAGGTTTGCTTTGTACGATATGATCATGCTAAAAGATAATCATATAGATTTTGCAGGTGGTATTACAAAAGCTATCGAAATGACAAAAGATTATTTACAGGAAACAGGTAAAAATCTTCAAATCATGGTAGAAGCTAGAAACTTAATGGAAGTAGAAGAGATTCTTCAAAATGATGGCGTTTATAGAATTCTATTAGATAACTTCGATTATGAGGATACTAGAAAAGCTGTAAAAATTATAGGAAACAAATGCCTAACTGAATCTTCAGGGAATATCAATGAAGCTACCATAAGACATTATGCCGAATGTGGTGTAAATTATATTTCTTCAGGAGCCTTAACACATTCTGTGCATAATATGGATTTAAGTTTAAAAGCGATAAAGTAGTTTGTCGCTTTTAAAAGTTTGATTTAATCAACTTAAATCTTCTAAAGACATTTTTTATTTTAATAACTTTGTTTGGCAAACAACAAAAGCAAGTTATTAATGACTAAACCTATAGAAGATAAACTTGATAAAATCCCTGTAGTTAATCTTTTGGTTCGGTTTTTAAAACGTGTTAAACTTCCTGGTTTAGAAGGTTTATCCTTATACGATTTAATAGAGCTTTATATTACGGGCATTATAAAAGGGGCGGTTACAACCAGAGCTAGTGCTATTGCTTTCAGTTTTTTTACGGCCATTTTTCCCTTTTTACTATTCGTTTTAATTATTATCCCATACATTCCAGTTGCGAATTTTAAACATGAGTTTTTAGTGTTTCTAGAATCGTTTTTACCAGCGACGACCTCCGATTTTTTCTTCCAGAATATTTTCGAAAATATTGAACAATCGCAGCGTGGCGGGTTGTTATCTTCTGTGTTTTTGCTTTCTGTGCTTTTAATGGCAAATGGAGTAAATTCAATATTTACGGGATTTGAAACCTCCTATCATGAGCAGTTAACGCGAAACGCATTTAAACAATATTTATACGCTTTAGGAATCGCTTTGATTTTAGCATTTTTGCTCATATTTACCATTGCGATTCTAGGGTATTTTCAAATTTATGTGGTTCAAGAATTATTAGTGTTTTTTAGAGGTGAAGGTTATAAAGCAGAAGGTAAAGCTGTTTTTTGGACTAAAATGGTACAGTCTATATTCTTTATAATTATGGTGTATTTGTCGGTAGCGACGTTGTATTATTTTGGGACTAAAGAAGGAAAAGATTCACGGTTTTTTTCGGTGGGCGCTTTGTTTACCACCTTGCTCATTATTCTAACTTCGTTTTTATTTGGAGTGTATATTGAAAATTTTAGTCAGTATAACAAACTATACGGTTCAATTGGAGCCCTATTAATACTGTTACTGTATTTATGGTTAAATTCTAATATTTTGTTGTTGGGATATGAGTTAAATGCCTCATTAAATAAACTTAGAAAAGCCTCGTAGTTTATGGTAGATTTTATTGATGTTATTATTCCAATTCCTTTAAAAAAGCTGTTTACCTATACAGTCACTCCTGCTGAAGCCGAATTTTTAAAACCAGGCATGCGGGTTGCTGTACCATTTGGGAAATCTAAAATTTACACTGGACTGGTTTTTAGTGTGCATAAAAATGAGCCAGCGGCTTATGAAGCTAAAGATATTCAGCAGATATTAGATGATAAGCCCATCGTTAACGCGCAGCAATTAAAATTTTGGCAGTGGATAGCAAGTTACTACATGTGTACCTTGGGCGATGTGATGCGTGCAGCACTTCCTAATGCTTTTATTTTAGAAAGTGAAACGGTGGTTACAAAAGGTAAAGTCGCTATTATTGATGATTCAGTACTAAAGGATGACGAGTTTTTAGTTTATGAAGCTTTGCAGCACCAGTCTTCGTTGAAAATTCAGGATATATCAAATATTTTAGGAAAGAAAAATGTACTTCATGTTATTAAAGGTCTTATTGAAAAAGAGGCTGTTTTAGTTGAAGAGGAAGTTTATGAAAAGTACAAACCAAAATTAGTTCGCTACGTAAAATTACAAACAAGTTATACAAGTGAAAAGGCTTTTCATGAATTGATGGAGGAATTAAGTCGGGCGCCCAAACAACGTGACGTTGTTTTAACGTTATTTTCTATTTCGGCCAAAACTAAAAAACCTGTTAAGGTTACCGATTTGGTAACCGAGAGCGGTGCTTCGTCGTCCATCGTTAGGGCTTTAATTGATAAAGGTGTTTTAGAAGAGTACCACATTCAAACCGATCGGGTGGAATATTCTGGAGCGGATACCGAAGCATCGAAACATTTAAACGAACATCAGGAAACGGCGTTAGCAGAAATAAATTCTTGTTTTGAATCGCATGCGGTGACTTTGTTGCATGGGGTAACATCATCGGGGAAAACGGAAGTTTATGTTAAACTTATTGAAGCGGTGCTTCAGCAAGGTAGACAAGTCTTGTATTTGCTTCCTGAAATCGCATTAACCACACAACTCATTACAAGGCTTCAGAATTATTTTGGGGAGCAAGTGGCAGTGTTTCATTCTAAGTATTCGGCTCATGAGCGTGTAGAAGTGTGGAATCAAGTATTAACCAATTCCGCGAAAGCGCAAATTGTATTAGGCGCAAGATCTTCCATCTTTTTACCTTTTAACCATTTAGGATTGATTGTGGTTGATGAAGAACACGAGCAGTCTTTCAAGCAATTTGATCCGGCACCGCGATACCATGCCCGAGATGCGGCAGTGGTATTAGCGCACTTGCATCAAGCAAAAACCTTACTGGGATCGGCAACACCAAGTTTAGAGAGTTACTATAACGCTAGGCAAAATAAATATGGTTTTGTTGAATTGTTATACCGTTATAATAATGTTTTAATGCCAGATATTGAGCTGGTCGATATTAAAGATAAGCAGAAAAAGAAACGAATGAAAGGGCATTTTAGCGATCGATTGATTGAAGAAATGACCGAAACTTTGGCTGAAGGTCATCAAATTATCTTATTTCAAAACCGTCGCGGATTTTCGCCAATCGTAGAATGTAAAACTTGTGGCCATGCGCCCGAGTGTCCAAATTGTGATGTGAGTTTAACCTATCATCAATACCGAAACCAATTGCGTTGTCATTATTGCGGATATCATGCGGCCATGATGCAGGATTGTTTGGCTTGTGGTGGACAGGATTTAGATAGTAAAGGATTTGGAACCGAGCAAATCGAGGAGGAGGTTAAAATATTGTTTCCCGATTATAAGGTAGCCCGAATGGATTTGGATACGACCAGGGGCAAATACGGCTATGAAAAAATTATTACAGCGCTAGAGCAGCAAGAAATTGATATTTTGGTGGGTACACAAATGCTTACTAAAGGTTTAGATTTTAGGAATGTAAAATTGGTTGGGATTATGAACGCCGATAACATGCTTAATTTTCCAGATTTTAGAGCGCATGAGCGTAGTTTCCAATTGATGTTACAGGTAGCAGGTAGGGCAGGGCGTACGGCAGAGCGTGGTAAAGTTTTGATTCAGACTTATAATCCGCACCATAATATATTACAGCAGGTGTCTACAAATAATTATATCGATATGTTTAAAGAGCAAATGAACGATCGCTATAATTTTAAATATCCTCCTATTTATAAGCAAATAAAGATTACACTAAAGCATAAAGATTTTAATCGGGTTGAAACAGCATCGATTTGGTTCGCTAAGTCACTCCGTCAAGTTTTTGGAGATCATATATTAGGACCAGAAGCGCCTCCGGTGGCTAGAATTAGAAATCAGTTTCACAAAAACATTTTGGTTAAAATTCCTAAAAAACACTCCCTGGCAAAAACAAAAGAAGCTATTATTAAAATTAATAATAGCTTCGAAAGTGTAAAAGATTTTAGATCTGTTAGAGTAATTTTAAATGTCGATAATTTCTAGTTTTAAAATTTATAAATTATAGATGGAAACTTTAAATGTTATTTAAAGCATCAACTAATTGTGTTTTTTTGTTTCTACTTAACGGAATTTCGTAAGCGCCAACTTCAACGTTCTTACTATTAAATCGGTCAATTTTATCTAAATTAACAATGTAAGATTTGTGAATTCTTAAGAATTTACCTTCTGGTAATTCAGCTTCAAAAGATTTCATGATTGAAAGTACCACTAAGCTATTTTCTTCGGTAACTAGTTTTACGTAATCCCCAAGGGCTTCAATCCATTTAATGTCTTTAATGTAAACTTTACGTTTTTTAAGATTACTTTTTACAAAAATGTGTTCACCTTCTTCTTCGCTAAAATCTTGAGTCAATCTGTGTTGCTCTAAGGCTTTGTCTACAGAGATGTTAAAACGTTCTCTGGTGATAGGTTTGTGTAAATAATCGGTGGCGTCGTAATTGAATGCTTTAAAAGCGTATTCAGTTTTACCAGTTACAAAAATAATTTGAGGTTTGTTGTTCAATACATCTAGTAGTTCAAACCCGTTAAGAACAGGCATTTCAATGTCTAAAAAAATTAAATCTACTTGATGCGTGTTTAAACCATTTTTTGTTTCTAGAGCACTGCTGTACTCTGCAATTAAGTTGAGAGAGGGGTGGTTCTCGACTAGTTTAACAATAGAGAGGCGTTGAATTGCCGAATCGTCTACCACTACACAGTTTAAAGTCATAACAATTTATGTTTCGGTTAAGGTCTCGACAATAATACAAAAAATTCGATTAAAAAACAAAAAACATCGGTAAAGGGTTTTTGTGTGTGTATTTCGTCTATTTTTTAGCTGATAACTTGGTTTGTAAATTTAGTTTTAAATTTATTGTGAGTTTTGTAATAATTGATTACTTTTGCAGCCAATTTTTAACAATAAAATACGATTTTTATGAATCATTATGAAACTGTTTTCATCTTAAATCCCGTTTTATCTGAAGATCAGATAAAGGAAACAGTAAAGAAATACGAAGATTTTCTTGTTTCTAACGGTGCTAAGATGATAGCTAAAGAAGATTGGGGACTAAAAAAATTAGCTTACCCAATTCAAAACAAGAAAAGTGGTTTTTATCACTTATTCCAATACCAAGTATCAGGAGAGGTTATTGATACTTTAGAGGTAGAGTTTAGACGTGACGAGCGTTTTATGCGTTATTTAACAGTGTCTTTAGATAAGCATGCTGTAGCTTGGGCAGAGAGAAGAAGAGAAAAACTTAAACAAAAAGCTTAATTATGTCATCAATAGAACAACAATCAAAAGGAAAAAAAGACGGCGAAATTAGATATTTAACGCCTCTTAATATTGAAACTAATAAGCAAAAGAAATATTGTCGTTTCAAAAAATCTGGTATTAAATATATCGATTATAAAGATCCAGATTTCTTATTAAAGTTCGTAAACGAGCAAGGTAAAATTTTACCAAGACGTTTAACAGGAACTTCATTAAAGTATCAAAGAAAAGTGTCTGTTGCTGTAAAAAGAGCACGTCACTTAGCTTTAATGCCTTATGTAGCTGATTTATTAAAATAAAATACCGATAACGATGGAACTTATATTAAAACAAGACGTTGAAAATTTAGGATTTAAAGACGATGTTGTAACAGTTAAGAACGGTTATGGTAGAAACTTTTTAATTCCTCAGGGACAAGCTATTTTAGCTACAGTTTCAGCAAAGAAAGTATTAGCTGAGAACTTAAAGCAAAGGGCTTATAAAGAAAAGAAAATAGTTGAAGATGCTAACAAAGTTGCTGAAGCACTTAAAGCATTAGAAATTAAAATACCAGCTAAAGTTGGAGCAGGAGACAAATTATTTGGTTCTGTAAACAACATCGATTTAGCTGAAGCTTTAGAGAAAGAAGGTCAATCAATTGATAAAAAATTCATCACCGTTACTACTGTAAAACGTTTAGGTAAATACAATGCCGTGATTCGTTTACACAGAGCTGTATCTGTAGATTTAGAATTTGAAGTTGTTGCTCAAGCTTAATTATCTAAAAGCTTAACAATTTAAGGAAACCACTCTTTTTGAGTGGTTTTTTTATGCGCTATAGTTTCCCAGTTTTGCGAGATATTTCATAAATTTGCGCGCTTGTAAAGGACAGTATTTATTGTTCAAAAGCAAGCTAAATGATACAAATAACTCTCAATTTGAGAGCTTAATAGGCGAAAATGAAATATTCAAGACTTACAAAAGAACAGTTCGAAGAATTACACCAAGAATTTATAAACTTTTTAGCAACCCAATCCATTACAGCTGATGAGTGGACCAATTTAAAAGCCAATAAACCAGAACTTGCTGAAACCGAATTAGATGTTTTTAGCGATTTAATCTGGGAAGGTGTTTTGAATAAAGCAGAATATTTAGAGCATATTTCGGCGCAACATATGTATTTATTCCATTTAGGAGAAGAGCAAATGCAAGCCATTGTGGTTAATATAAAAAATGATGTTGACATCACCACAGAAGAGGGGTATGATTGGCTTCGTGAAAACCTAATGGATGAAAATGTGGAATTTTTACAAGCCGATAAGGCGTACTCAGACGACAAAAACTTAGATAAATTTAAAATGATTGAGCAAGGCGCTGTGATTACTAAAGGTGATTTGTTTAAGTATTTTGATAAACTAATTAACTAAGCATTCCTGCGAAGGCAGAAATCTGGTTGTAGTTAAAACTAATTTTTCTTCCTTAATAGAAATTTCATTTTTTATTAAACTAGAAGGAAGATTTTATTATTAAATAATTAAAAGGAACCTGCTTTAGCAGGCATTGATATGGCACAAAAACCAAGCATCCCAAAAGGCACAAGAGATTTTAATCCTGAACAAGTTGCCAAACGAAACTATATTTTTAATACCATTAGAAATGCCTTTCAAAATTTCGGATTTCAACCTATTGAAACCCCAAGTTTTGAAAATTCAAGCACTTTGATGGGGAAGTATGGTGATGAAGGTGATCGTTTGATTTTTAAGATTTTAAATTCAGGTGATTTTTTATCCAAGGCCAATGCCGAAGCTTATGCAGAAAAGGATTCTACAAAAATAACGTCGTCTATTTCAGAAAAAGCATTGCGTTATGATCTTACCGTGCCTTTTGCGCGTTACGTGGTACAGCATCAAAACGAGATTGAATTTCCGTTTAAACGTTATCAAATTCAGCCGGTATGGCGAGCCGATAGACCTCAAAAGGGACGTTTCAGAGAGTTTTATCAATGTGATGCCGATGTGGTTGGTTCGCAGTCTTTGTGGCAGGAAGTAGAGTTTATTCAGCTTTACGACACCGTGTTTTCAGCATTAAAACTAGAAGGTGTTACTATTAAAATTAATAATAGAAAAATTCTTTCTGGTATTGCCGAAGTGATTGGTGCTAGCGATAAATTGATTGATTTTACCGTAGCTTTGGATAAGCTTGATAAAATTGGTGAAGAGAAAGTTAAAGAAGAGATGTTGTCTAAGGGTATTTCTGAGGAAGGTATTTCTAAACTTCAGCCTTTATTTGGTTTGTCGGGGACTTTTGAATCGCAAATTGAAAGTTTAAAAGGTATTCTTTCTACTTCCGAAGAAGGCTTAAAAGGGATTGAAGAACTGGCGTTTATTGATACAGCTATTTCCGAATTAGGACTAAGTACAGCAACACTTCAGTTGGATGTGACTTTAGCCCGTGGTTTAAATTATTACACAGGTGCTATTTTTGAAGTGTCTGCGCCTAAAACTGTACAAATGGGCTCTATAGGTGGCGGTGGTCGTTACGATGATTTAACGGGTATTTTTGGACTAAAAGATGTGAGTGGTGTTGGTATTAGTTTTGGTTTAGATCGTATCTACTTGGTATTAGAGGAACTGAATTTATTCCCTGAAACTGTTAGCAAAAATGTTGAGGTTTTATTTATAAATTTCGGAGACAAAGAAGCTTTATTTAGTTTGAAAGCTATTAAAGCATTAAGAGCTGCTGGCATTAATGCCGAATTGTATCCTGATGCCGCTAAAATGAAGAAGCAAATGAACCATGCGAACAAACGCGAAATTCCGTTTGTGGTTTTAGTAGGTGAACAGGAAATCGCTTCAAATAATTATACGCTTAAAAATATGAAAACTGGGGATCAAGATACCCTAAGTTTGGAGGCTTTAGTTGAGAGCGTGAAGGGGTAAAAAGGCTATAGGACTTATGCTTTGAGTTTTAAACCTTTGATTTGAACATGCGCTTCGGCGAGCTCAGCGTGACAAACATATACACAAAACCCTCGATGAAGTTAAAATTCATCGAGGGTTTTATCATTTATACCAATGTTGGGACTTAGTCAAACTTAGTCTGACTGAATACAGCCTACATCCTTCCTTCTTATTCTACTAAAATCTTTTTAGATATGATGCCCTGTGTTGTTTCTAATTTTATCACATAAGCACCAGAACTTAACTGTTTTGTTTTAAATTCATTATAAGTTTCTTTGTTGTTAATTTCGAAATGTTGTAAGAGTTGACCTAAAATATTGAAAAGACCTATTCTTTTTACGGTTTTCAATTTCGGGTTATGTAATACGACGCTGTTTTTTTGGTTGTTAAAGTAGATGTGTAAATCCTTATCGAAAGTGCTTTCATCGATATGTAGCGCTGCATCTTTAGAGAAAGTCATTACAAACCTATCGTGGTATTCTCCAGGACTTAGGTGAATTTCGAAATCAGAAGCTCTTAAATCATGATAGGTGTTTAATAGATTATCAAATAAATAGACTTCGGTTTGCGCGTCAACATACTCTAAAGCGTCAATCTTTAATCTCACTAATCCTTCTGTCGATACTTTTAAGCCTAGGGGTAATTTAAGATCTGGGTCCTCAAAATCTTTAATCGCTTGAATAACTAATTTGACATCATCAAGCAGCCAATACATGTCTTCTCTATGATTTTCAATGAGTGGGGCTTCAAAACCAATATCGAAATTTGTTGAAGCATTAGGATCTGTTCCTAATAATAATTGTCTGTTGTAGCCTTCAGGTGAATGAAAAGCTAGTCTAATTTTTGGGCGTGTATCGATGTTGGAAGCGTTAGCTGACTTTTTTGAAGTTGATTTCAGAAATTCTGATTCGCTACTGGCTTCCGTTTTAAATTCACGTTGACTGTTTTTAAAAATGATAGTTCCTCCGTCTATAGTTGTTGTAACAGCTGAACTATTGAGTACTGTTGAAACAAAAAAGGCCTGTCCTACTGGAATGTATCGTTTCGCTGTTTTACCTGAGGCTCCAGAAGCATTAATTCGAGAGTCGTTAGACACAGCTGGTGATGATCCTGCTTTAGTAATAATGGAATAACCGCCCTCGTATTCTCTGGTATAATGGGTGTTGGTGGATATATGATCCCAGAAGTATAAGGCACCATTTATGATGTTATCTGAATTATTTCCACCACCTTCGGCAATATGATCATCTATAAAAGCATGAGCATCCAGCGCAGAAGGGTATGGGTTTCCTATCAGATACTCATTTCCAGGATCTAAAGTAAGGCCAGGAATATTTCCACTAAATGGAATGCCTTCAAAAATATAATCCTGTGCTGCACCAGTCCCTTTCATAGTAAACCCTTCACCCGCATTTAGAGCGCCTGATTTTCCAACATGAACCCAATAGTTAATATTGTTGGCAGGTTTGTTTGGATAACTGTATAACCAATACTCTGAAATCGTGCCTGCACTCCCGTTGATACCTGTGGTGAAATTTACGTTAGAGATAACACCTTCAACCGAGTAACTAGCATTTGTTGCTGCATTTGAACTAACACTTCCAACGGGCGACGACCAGTAATTATACTCATACATACTAGAAGCTCCCTGTTGAGCGCGTTTAAGCACTCCGTTGCTAGAGTTGGTGACATTGCTGTGTTCGGTTTCAATAAGTTGTGATTCACCTTGTAGGTCTAGAGTTCCGTATAAATCTACTGCAAAACTTGTATACAACCCTTTTGAAGCTGAAATGGTTAAAGTTGCACCGGATTCTATAAAAACTCCTGCGGTGCCTTGCACATCATAACTGCCATCAAGTGTGATATCATGCGAAATTTTAACGATAGAAGCATCATCTTTATTTCCAGATTTGGTATGAATATCCCAAACATCGCCATGTAACCAAGTATTAGAATCAGACCAATTTCCATTTTGTGTTGTTACATAGGGAAGTGGAGCGGTTTGGTTGTAAATATTTTTAATATTGTACATTTTGGCTCCTGATGGATTGGTGCTAAAAACCAAGTTTTCAAGCGTATCATCTTCATAAGTGTCCATTTTGTAATATTTTATGATGCTAGATGCATAATCGGTGAAATTAGGAAACAGGTTAGTTAGTACGGTTCCTTTAGAAAAAGTATTTTCATCTAATTCTTGATAGATACTACTCTTAACATGAATAGGAGCTAAAGCTTCGTTAAATACTCTAACTTCGTCTATTTCGCCTTTGTAAAAGAATGTAGGTTCGGTGGCTGGTGAAACAATTGTAGAGCTGCCTATCATGAAATTTCCACCATTGTCTACACCTCCAAAACTTGTTGTCGACGCTTCTTCAACACCGTTAATGTAAAGTTTTGTTTCTCCTACTTTGGTGGTACAAGTAATATGTGTCCAAACCCCTTCTTGTAAGGCTGTAGTTGACTGTAAATTGTTTGCACCAATAAATGCTCTGATGGTGTGGTCGGTGTCAATTCTCAAATAGAAATTATCCTTCCCTGCAATGATTTGAAATCCATTTTTGGTATTAGCCCCACCATATTTAACAAATGCCATAATCGTACCGCCGCTACCTGCTGAGAAATCAACTGTAGAATCCTCTATGAAGTCATTGCGACCATCAAAATATAGGCTATGGCTTCCATTTATGTCTCTAGGAGAACCAAATAAGCTACTGTCGCCATCCAAGGAATCCATGACACCATCTTCATCGGCATCAGTATTATCTGTAAGCTTGCCATTACCATCCAATAGGCTTGCGTAAATTAATCTAGGGTCGTTTGTAGCTAGTGGGTTTACCTCCAAATAATCGGGGATGTTGGAATCACCAAAAGTATTAATAGGGTTTTCTTGCCCATCATTTCCGTAAGAATCAGTAAGACTAGTGTTCCCTTCATGAAAATCAAAAACATCTAAAATACCATCACCGTAACCAGGAGCATTTCCTCTAAAGGTTTCAGAGTCGATGCCATCACCAATACCATTACCATTGCTATCACCATCACCATTGTAAAAACTTGTATCGTTTGTGTTTGTGGCTCCGGATTCATCCACATCAAAAAGTCCGTCGTTATCGCTATCTAAATCGAGATAGTTTGGAACGCCATCACCATCGGCATCTCGCCACGGATGATTTAAAAAATCAGCATAAGTAAGGGATTCTAGGCTGTCTAATAGACCATTGTTATTAGTGTCTGTCCAACCTGTAGCACCAGTTAAATGTCCTTTTCCGTTACTTATTGTAGCAGTATCAAAAGTTGGGTCTGTAGCGATACTAGCTTCCACCACATCTGGAATACCGTCGTTATCGGAGTCTAAGTCGTAAACATCGGCAATAGTATCGCCATCTAAATCACAAAGGGATTGTTTAATTACGATATCATCTATAGCGAGGTCGTTTCCAGAACCTCCTGCTGCATTATTAACAAATTCAACAATGATAGTCGACTCATCGGTAGTGAAATTGAGATCGGGATCAGTATTGGAAGGAAATTCTTGCCATTCAGATTCATCACATGTGGAATCATCTTGGCTGGAATCTGTAAAATGTGAACATCTGTAAATTTTGCCTGTATTGTATGTAGCAATTAACGATGTGCCATCAGATTTATAAAAATTTACCGTGATATCAGGTTGACTTCTCATGACATCGTTTCCATCTTTGTCTTTATCAAAAGTTTTATTATCAATATTGATAGCTGCAAAACTATAGGTAGTGGTAACGCCTGGAATTAAACCTGTTATTGTGGTCTTATAAAATACATTATTAGCAATAGTAGCACCATTAAACAAGGCCATACGACCTCTACCATTGCTATCGTTGTCTCCTGACGTATGGTCTTTAATTGGCTCCCAGGCGCGATAGGCCCAATGAGCGACGTGACCTGCTGGGGTTACAGTTACATTGTCTCCAGGGTTGGCAGGAGGGTCACTTGAATCAACAATTTGACTCGTAAGGGTATATTGTCCATCTGCAACACTTCTGTCGTTATTGCTTGATGCAGTTTCTCCATCCTGATAGGTGTATCCCGTAGAAGCTGTGTAAGGGGAATCGGCACCACCGATCTCTCCACGAGCGGTAGTTGGATCCGAAAAGCTATAAACCCCAAAAGTTTCATTTAAAAAGATAAACTCGGTAATGGTAGAACTGGCTATTGCTGCGCAGGCTTGTTCTTCAATGGCGTCTGAGATGCCATCATTATCATCATCTTCATCAATGTTATCTTTAATGCCATCACCATCACTATCGGCTATGGCACTATCACTAGCAGCGGTAGCACTTATCGATTTCGTACTTGTTAATGTGTTGTATTGAATTTGGTTTGATTTGTTTTGAGCACTTAGACTAAGAGAAGTTGTTAAAATAGCAATTAGACATAACAGTGTACAAAAAATGGTAGTTTTTTGCATTGTAAAGTAGGTTAAATGGGGTTAGTAGTTGTTTTATGTAATCGAGTACAATATACTTATGTATCTGGTATTCACAAAATAATGTTTATTATTTTTAATCTAATTTCTGTGTTGAAGTAAATTATTGCTATCAATAGGTTTGAATTTGAAATGAGTACCATTATTATAATTTAAAGAAAACCTTGCACAAGGGAGCCTAACTCGTCATAATTAAGTTTAAGTTAAGGTGTTTTATTTAAGAGAGGTGCGTGATGTTTTAGTAAAATATTAGTTTAAATTGTTGATATTTAGTTTTTTATGTGGTTTTGAGTATGGATTAGCAATACCAGAGTAATTTTTTTATATTTGGCGCATGATAGCAAGATGGTGCCTTAGCGCTTTTATATTTTCATTAACCCTTTTTGGTGTCCTTTCTCAGCAGCAAGTAAGTTTGCCTAATCAGGAGGTTGTTTTACAATTTTCTGAGGAAACTTTATCGGCTAGAGAATTACAACTGGTTTTAAGTGACATAAAACATCAGCTATTAGAGTCAGGGGTAAGTAACCTTCAGGTGAAAGCTAATGACAATGGCGAATTTCGAATCAGTTACTACAGTACCGTCGATGTCGCTATTATTAAAAAGGTGTTTAATGATGAGGCTCATCTTGAATTAGCTCATGCCGAGCACCAACAACCTTTACCGCTTCCTTCTGAAGATCATTCTAAAAAATATAATGTCGATGTCTATGAAATCCAGTCGGGAAATACCACAGATTGGGATTTTAAAGGGACGCTTGTTTTACAAGTAGATTCTAAAAGCGACCGATTTATTTCTTCCAATACACTGTTTTCTGTTGATTTTATTGATACCTCGAAAGCAGAAATTACTTTTCAAACGGCCTTTAAAGTGTGTCAAAACATTTTTCTTGATTTCCAAGATGGCCTTCATGTTATTCCCGAAGTTCGAGCCGGTCCCATTTGCTAAGGCTAAGATAGCATGTGCCTGCTATATTTTAAAAGTTTTTTATGTTGATGAGTGCCATTATTTTAATGGAAAAACACTTGATCAATATGAAAAATGAGCCTATTATCTTTCAATAAATCTTTCTAAAACCGCGCACTTAGAAAGTAAACAACCATAAAAAATAAATCATTAGTTAGTTTTGGGCTTAAATTCTATATTTGCCCGATTAAAAATTGACGTAAAAATTATAAAATGCAAAACAAAGGATTAGTAAAATTGTTTGCGCTTTTGTTTGGTTTGGTAAGTATTTATCAGTTATCATTCACATTCAAAGCAAATCAAATTGAAAAAGAAGCTGTGGAATTGGCTACAAACAAAATTCCATCTTCAGAAGAAAATTATCACGCAAAGCGTAGTAGAGAAGAATCTAACTACTTGCAATCTATTGCCAATGATACCGTGTATAACATGGGTATTGCAAAATTCACTTATAATGAGGTGAAACAAAAGGCCATGAACTTAGGTCTTGATTTAAAAGGAGGGATTAATGTGATTCTTCAAGTATCTGTAAAAGATATCTTAAAAGGTTTAGCTAATAATACGGCCGATCCTACTTTTAATAAAGCTTTAGAAGATGCTACAGAGCTTCAAAAAAATGGTCAAAACACTTATTTAGAAGATTTCTTCACCGCATTTGATGCCATTAAAGGCGATACAAAATTAGCGTCTCCAGATATTTTTTACACCAAAGCATTAGATGGTGAGATTGACGGAAGCATGTCTGATGACGAAGTAAAAGTTGTTATCGAAAGAAAAATTGACGAGTCTATCGTTTCTGCATTCGAAGTATTACGTAAGCGTATTGATGAGTTTGGTGTAACATCACCTAACATCCAACGTTTAGGAACTTCTGGTCGTATTTTAGTTGAATTACCAGGTGTTAAAGATGTAGAGCGTGCTACAAGTTTATTACAAAGTACAGCGCAATTAGAGTTTTGGGATGCTTACAAAGGTGAGCAGTTCTTTCCTTTCTTAGCACAAGCTAATGAGACTTTAAAAGATGTTGTTGATACTAAAAAAGGTACTGAAGAAGCTGCAACAGAAACTGATGATAAATCTTCTCAAATTGATGATTTATTAGGTGATGCTGTTACCGATTCTACGGCAGTTACTGCTGTTAATCCAATTTTTGATCTTATTAGAGGTCAAGGGTACCCAGGCGGACCGATCATTGCTAAATTTGAAGCAAAAGATAAAGCCACTGTTCTTGATTATTTAAACAGAAAAGAAGTTAGAGACTTATTACCATCAGAGCAACGTTACGTAAAATTTGCTTTTGGTAAGCCGGAAAAAAATAGCGAACTAATTGATTTATACGCTTTAGTTGGTAACAGAGAAAATATTCCACCATTAAGTGGTGATGTAGTAACCGATGCTAGAAACCAATTTAGCGCGGTAGGAAAATCGGAAGTTTCAATGCAAATGAATGCTAAAGGTGCTAAGATCTGGGAAGAAATGACTGGAAATGCTTATGCTCAAGGTAGTCAGATTGCTATTGTTTTAGATAATATTGTTTACTCTGCTCCAGGTGTTACTACAGGTCCTATTGCTGGTGGTAGTTCTTCAATTTCTGGAGATTTTTCATTAAACGAAGCGATCGATTTAGCTAATGTTTTACGTGCTGGTAAATTACCTGCTTCTGCAGATATCATTTCTAGTGAAGTTGTTGGTCCTTCTTTAGGTAAAGAAGCGATTCAAAGTGGAACCATGTCATTCATGATTGCTTTAGCTTTAGTATTATTATGGATGGTATTTTATTATGGGAAATCTGGTTTATTTGCTGATATCGCCATGTTATTAAACATCTTATTAATCTTTGGTGTACTTTCTGGTTTAGGCGCTGTATTAACCTTACCTGGTATTGCGGGTATCGTATTAACTATTGGTATGTCGGTGGATGCGAACGTACTTATCTTTGAGCGTATTCGAGAAGAATTAGGAAAAGGTAAAGGACAAGTTGAAGCGATTAAAGACGGATTCGGAAATGCTTTATCTTCTATTTTAGATGCGAACATTACAACGGGTTTAACGGCTTTAATCTTATTCGTATTTGGTACAGGACCAATTAAAGGTTTTGCAACTACCTTATTAATTGGTATCGCAACGTCTTTATTTACAGCAATATTTATTACTAGATTATTAATCGATTGGTATACAAATAGAGGTGGTAAATTAGAATTCGCTACGGGAATTACTAAAAACTTATTTAGAAATATCAATATCGAGTTTTTAAAGAAACGTAAAATTGCATACATCATTTCAGGATCTTTAATTGTTGTTTCTTTAGTTTCATTATTTACCAACGGATTAGATCAAGGTGTTGATTTTGTTGGAGGTAGAACGTATCAAGTACGTTTTGCTCATGCAGTTTCTTCAGCTGAAATTACAGATGTTTTATCAGACCCTGCCGTATTTGGTAGTGCCGATGCTAAAACTTTTGGTTCTTCAAATCAGTTAAAAATTACTACGAAACACATGGTAAACGAGTCTGGTACAGAAGCTGATGAACATATTAGAGAAAAGCTTTACCAAGCTTTAGTGCCTTATTTAGAAGGGATTTCATATGAGCAGTTTATCGACTTAAATGATGTGAATAAACAAGTAGGTTTATTAGAAACTTACAAAGTATCACCAACCATTGCCGACGATATTAAGCAAGCGTCTTTATGGGCGGTATTAGGGTCGTTAATCGTGGTGTTCTTATACATCTTATTCCGTTTTAAGAAATGGCAATATTCTCTTGGTGCAGTGGCTGCCGTTTTCCACGATGTGCTTATAGTATTAGGGGTATTCTCATTAACCTATAAATTCATGCCATTTAACATGGAAATTAACCAAGCGTTCATTGCAGCGGTCTTAACCGTAATTGGTTACTCTTTAAATGATACCGTGGTTGTATTCGATAGAATTCGTGAGTACTTTAATGAGCATACGTCATGGAACTTCAGTAAAATTGTTGATGTGTCATTAAGCAGCACATTAAGTAGAACTTTAAATACATCATTAACTACTTTAGTGGTGTTATTAGCCATCTTTATTTTCGGTGGAGATTCTATTAGAGGATTTATGTTTGCCTTAATTGTAGGGGTGGTTGTAGGTACCTACTCATCTTTATTTATCGCAACACCTGTTATGTATGAAACAGTTGATAAATCTAACAAGAAGAAAGCCCTTAACGGCGGTGAGTAATTCACAGCTTTTTGATTAAATACAAAATGCCCGTTAACGTTGTTAGCGGGCATTTTTTATGTTTAAATTTTTAATACGTATTCTGATTTAAAAAACTAAAGCTTTAAGATGTTTTTGGTAAAATTATCTTTGTAAACTCTTCCAATTGGGATTTTAAAATCACCTTGAAGGTAAACCGTAGAGCTTACTAATTTTTTTATTTTCTGAATGTTTAAAATATAAGATTTGTGAATGCGATAGAATTGATCCTGAGGCAAAACTTCTATCCAATGGCGTAGCGGCTCGTGGGAAACATATTTTTTATTTTCGGTCATGATTTCAGTATAATCGGAATCTGATGCAATAAATAGGATATCATCAATCACAACTTTTATATGCTCATAACCTGATTTGATAAAAATTTCAGAAGGAACTTGAGCGCTTAGTTCTGTAGGCTTAGGAGTCACTTTGGATACAGCCTGCAAAAACCTTTGAAACGAAAAGGGCTTTAATAAATAATCGACCACATTCAACTCATAACTTTCCAGAGCATAATCAGAGAATGCTGTAGTTAAAATGACCTGAGGTAAAGGTTTTGAACTTTTAAGAAACTCAATACCCGAAATTTTTGGCAAATGAATGTCTAAAAACATCAAGTCTACCGTATTATCCTTTAAGAAATCCATGGCCTTTATGGCATCAGAGAAAACACCTTCTAAATTAAGGAAATCCACATCATCAATGTATTTTTTTAAAATACGTTGCGCTGGTGGTTGGTCTTCAATGATAATACAAGTCATAGTTAAACAATTTTATGAAGCTTTAAAGTTAAATGAATCTGATAAAAGTTATCATGTTCATTAATTTTTAATTGGTGGGCATCAGGGTAGAGGAGCTCCAACCTTTTTTTAACGTTTTTCAAGCCAATTCCATGTGTTAAATTATCGGGTTTGTTTATTGGTACAAAATTGTTGCTACAATGAAAATTTAAAACGTCCTCTGTCATGGAAATGTCGATGTTAATTTTAATGTCTTCGGATTGCGCTGACTGACTATGTTTAAAGGCGTTTTCAATAAAAACGACCAATATCAATGGGGCAATTTCATACTGCGTATTGATGTTTTCAACCGAAAAATTGATGACTCCACGTTCTTCTATTTGAAGTTCATTTAATTGAGTGAAATTTTTTAAGTGTTCTATTTCTTTACTGATAGACACATATCGTGCCTTACACTCGTAAAGCATATATCGCAATACCGAACTCAGTTCTAAAATAATTACAGGAGTTTTAGGAGAGGCTTCAATCGCGTACGAATACAAGTTGTTTAAATTATTAAAAAGAAAATGCGGGTTAATTTGTGATTTTAAAAACTGAAGCTCACTTTCTTGAATGTGTGAGGTCAATTTCTCAACCTGGCGTTGTTTTACAATGGCGTCCCAAGTGAATTTAAAACCAGATAGAATGGCGATAACAGGTAGAATATCAGCAAGCATAAAAAAGACACCAGGAAAAGTATCAGACCGCTTGGTATTGGGGAAAAATACTTTTTCGAGGAAAAATTCTTCAGTAAGAATCACAGCAATAATGAGTAAAATTAAATTCGCGGTAAATATTAAATACTTCTTCTTATAGAAAAAGGTTGGTATTAAAATGTAACTAATAATGGCAGCAGCAATGGCATAGTTTAAAAAGAAAACAATATGGTAAAATTCAAAGGTTCTGTTTGTTCTATCGTAGGTGTAGAAAATAAAAACCAGGAAATGAAGGATAAGTTGGAAGACAACTTCTCGCCAAGCTATTTTTTTAAACGTTTTTGCTTTACTCATGAATCGAAATTACAATTAAAACAAGAATAATAAAAAGCAACTTCTGTGAACAACCAAATAAATCATGCAAACGTAAATTTGGGTTTGTGTATTTGTAGTGCAACCAATGAAAGAATTAAGCGTCAAATTGATGTCATTTGCTTTTACATCATCAAGCTATCTAAGGAGTGATTTGCCGTTTACTGGAATGAATTTGTCGTTCGCAGGATACAATCTGTTATTCTGAAAATAAATGAACATTTTTGCATAAACGCAATTGAAAATGAATCACAGAAAAGGCTATTTTATTTTATCACTGTTATGTTTAACCTTGTTTATGGGTTTAAAAAGTTCGGCTCAAAACATTCAAATTAAAGGTCAGGTTGTTGAAGAAAATAGCAAGCAACCTTTAGCTTTCGCTACAGTGGCTATTGTAGATCAGGCTACTAAAAAGGCGATTACCGGCTCTATTACCGATGATGAAGGGCATTTTGATTTAGATACGTCTGCAAGTAGTTTTTACGTTGAAGTGAGCTATATGGGCTTCATCTCAAAAACTATAAAAACCTTTGATATTCAAAATAATACCGCCGATCTTGGTGTGATTCTATTAGCTGAAGATGCCGAACAATTAAACGAAGTAGTCGTACAGGCCGAAGTGTCAAGAAACGAATTTAAGTTAGATAAGCGTGTTTTTAATATCGGAAAAGATATTAGTAATACAGGTGTTAGTGCTTTAGAGGTTCTAAGTAATGTGCCTTCGGTAAGTGTGAACATTGAAGGAGCGATAAGTTTGAGAGGTAGTCAAGGTGTTCAGGTTTTAATTAATGGAAAGCCTTCTATTTTAACCGAAGATTCAGGGTCTTTGGGTAGTATCACTGCCGATATGATCGAAAAAATTGAAGTGATTACCAACCCTTCAGCAAAATATGAAGCTGAGGGAACTTCTGGAATTATCAATATTGTTATCAAAAAAGAAGAACGTAAAGGGGTGAATGGCTCCGTGAGTTTAAACGCTGGTGTGCCAGATAATAATAGTGTAGGTGTGAGTTTAAATAAACGTTCTGAGAAATTCAACTTGTTTACGCAAATGGGCTTAGGAAGACGTTCTAGACCACAGGACAACATTTATATCAATGAAGATTTAGATGATAATACCACCTTGTATAATACGGGAGAAGAGTATAGGAACGAAAAATTTTATACCATCACTTTAGGTACCGACTATTATATTAACGACCTCAATGTAATTACCCTTTCGGGGAATTATGCCTTCGAAGATGAAGATCAGCCGTCTAACAACAATTTTCAACAGTTTGATATTAATGAAGTCTTAGAATCGGAATGGACGCGTCAAGAAACTACCGAAGCTTCCAATCCAAAATGGCAATATGAACTACAGTATAAAAGAGACTTTAAAGATCATGAAGACCATGATTTATTAATTAGTGCAACGGGGCGCTCGTTTAGTAAAGACCAAAACTCCACCTTCAACGATGAAACTATTTTTGGTGCCGATAGAGATGCTTCTCAGAAAACTAGAACCGATTTTGGTGAAAACACCTATACTTTTAAAATAGATTATACCAAACCGTTTTCTGAAAAATGGAGTATAGAAACTGGAGCTCAATATGTGATGAATGATGTGAGTAATGACTATGAGGTTCAGGATTTAATAAATGGTAATTATGAAACGAATGTAGGGCTTACTAATACCTTTGAATTTGATCAAAATGTACTGGGGGTTTATGCCACTGGAGCATATAAGAATGGCAAATGGGGTGTTAAACCTGGTTTAAGATACGAGTACACTCAGGTAGATACCTATTTAGTAGATACCGATGAGGACAATAGTCAGGATTACTCCAACCTGTTTCCTAGTATTCATACCTCTTACAAGGTTTCAGATGCTATTTCTTTGCAAGCCGGATACTCTAACCGTATTTACCGCCCACGACTCTGGGATTTGAATCCGTTTTTCAACATCAGAAATAATTTTAATATCCGTCAAGGAAATCCTGACCTACAGCCGGAGTTTACAGATTCTTATGAAATCACCAGTATTTTTGAGGTAGGAAATACATCACTAAACTTTGGTTTGTTTCACAGGTACACCACAGAGGTGATTGAGCGTGTACAAACCTCGGTAGATAATGTGATTATAACACGTCCTGAAAACATTGGAACCAATAGTACGGTTGGTATTGAGTTTAATACCAAATATACGCCAGTACATTGGTTGAGCTTTAATGTCGATTTCAACTACAACCGTTTTGTTCGTGAAGGGAGTTATGAATCTACGGTATTCGATTTTAAGGGAGACCAATGGAATTATAAAATCTTAGCCAAATTGAAATTACCTGCTGATATTGATTTTGAAGCGACTTCTAATTATAATTCAGCCTACCGGACCTTACAAAGTGACGTAAGTGCTATTGCTTTTTTAGATTTAGGTTTACGTAAAAAGATTTTAAAAGGTAAAGGCGTTTTAAGCATGAGTGTACGTGATTTATTTGAATCGCGATACAATGAAGCGGTGACAATTCAAGATGATTTTGAAGCCTATAGCCACAGGCAACAGGGTCGCTTTGTAACCTTCGGATTTAGCTACGGCTTCGGAAAAGGGGATGCCATGGAGTATTCTGGAGGCAGAAGACGCTAGTTTTTAGTAAAACTGAAGATATTCCTGCTAAAACACATAAAAATGTTTTTTTAAAATATGTAGATTTGTGTAAAACAACTACTAACTATTATTTAAAATTTTCATTTTTATGACTTTATACCCTTTACAATTTTCACCTTTATTTAAATACAGAATTTGGGGTGGCGAGAAACTTAAAACGCAGCTAAATAAAAACTACTCGGAAGAAAATATAGGGGAATCTTGGGAGATTTCTGACGTTGAAGGTGATGAAACCAAAGTCGTTAACGGAGATTTACAAGGGAAAACCTTAAAAGACTTAATTTATGAATTTAAAGGCGACTTTGTTGGAGAGAAAGTCTACAAGGAATTTGGAAATGATTTCCCACTGCTAATCAAGTTTATTGACGCCAAAACACCACTTTCGATTCAAGTGCATCCTAGTAACGAAATTGCCAAAGAACGTCATAATTCCTTCGGAAAGAATGAAATGTGGTACGTGATGCAAGCCGATGAGGATGCCGAGCTTATTGTAGGTTTCGACGAAGAAGTTTCTCAAGCCGATTATAAAAAACACCTAGAAAATAATACGGTTTTAGAGGTGATGCACCATGAAACCGTGCAGAGTGGTGATACGTTTTACATTCCTACAGGGCGTGTTCACGCTATTGGTGCTGGTGTTCTATTAGCTGAAATTCAGCAGACTTCAGACATTACCTATCGTATTTACGATTATGATCGTGTAGACTCTAAAACAGGGAAGAAACGTGATTTACACAACGATTTGGCCATAGATGTTTTAGATTATAAAGTGCATGCTAACTACAAAACAACGTATAGTATTGCAACAAATGAAGCACATACATTAGTCAATTCACCTTATTTTAAAACCAATATCATTGAAGTTGATGGCGTATTAAAACGCGATCACATGGCTTTAGATTCCTTCGTGATTTACATGTGCGTTGAAGGTGATTTAGAATTACAGTTCGAGGGTGTAAACTACACCGTAAAAACTGGTGAAACCATATTATTACCAGCTTCGATTCCTACAGTTGAACTTAATTCTTCGGGAGCTAAGTGTATTGAGGTTTTTATGTGATTTTGAAAAAAAAAAATCAGACTTTACTCTTTTTGAGTCTATCCAGAATTTAGTGATTCCACTCTGATTTAATATTTACTAATTTTCTTCGTATAAAATCCGTCAGACAACGTAAACCTAGCAATATATGTACCTGCCCTTAAATTTTTTAAATCAATAGTTTTTACATTATTTGATTTAAAAATAAATCTACCGCTCAGGTCATATATTTCTATTTGTTTGGGAATAATATTGCCGTAGCTTATATTAACATAATCCTCAGTAGGATTAGGGAAAATATTCATGTCTAATTTTATATTCTCAGCTTGGCTTAATGCTTCACAATTAAATCTAACTTCATCCTGATTAGTACAACCACTTTTGTTTCCACCTATACCTATATTGTTGGTATTATTTTCTAAAAATTCACAAACAATATTAATGTTACATAGGCTTAAGTTTGAATTGTTATATATTCGAATAATGTTTTTAACATCTTCGATCTTATTTAAGGAATTGATATTGAAAAGATTAGCATTGTGATTTATATCTAAATCGTACCCAATTTTAGTAAGAGCATCAAACCCCTTTAACTCTTCTATTCTTCTATTAAAAATAAACGCAAAACTACCACCTGTCGATGACAATTTTTTAAAACTATCGAAATTTTCAATGTTGTTATCGTAAATATAAAAACTCTTTATTATTTTTTCTAAATTACTGAAACCACTAAAATGTATGATGTCAGTAGCTGTAATGTATAAAGAGTTTATACTTAGAAGGTTATTGAAACCATTTAGATGAGACAGGCTTGAATAAGAAATATGCAATTGTCCACCAATGGACTCCAGTTCATTAAAATCATTTAACTCAATTATTCCACTATTTTCAGAAAAAATTAAATTGCCTTCTATGCGCTTTAATCTATTAAAGCCACTACAGTCGATAATTGAGTTCTTAATAACTCTAACATTAGAGTTTATTGTTTCTAACATACTAAAACCGCTTATTTCTCTAAGCAAAGCATTTTCTGTCAGTGTTAACTCATCACCTATCTCTATTAATTTGTTGAAGCCGTTTATTATAGTTAATAAATTATTGTTTCCTACGTGAAGTCTAGCAGACACTCCTTCTAAAGCATTAAAACCACTTATAGTTTCCAAATTTTGATTCTCTGCAATGCTAACATATTTAACATTTCCGCTTAAAGAATTAAACCCATTTATAGACATTAAAGCGCTATTTCTTATTTGCAAGGAACCATTTATTGATTTTATATTTGGGAATTCACTCAAGATTTCTAATTTAGGATTACTGCTAAAATTTAAATCCCCCTTAATGTTATTTAAATTTCCAAAACCCATAATTGAAGTTAATTCATCATTTCCTGACACCAAAAAATAATAACCTCCTATAGTTTCAAGAGCATTAAAACCATTTATGTTTACTAAACCATCATTTTGATTAATAGAAAGAGAATTGGTTATAGTTTTTAGGTTATTAAACCCCGATATAGTAACAATTTCATTTTCTGAAAATTCTAAACTTTCTATATTTGTTAACTTAGGAAACCAGTTGGTTACATGGGTGGTATTGTACAAGAATCTTAAATCTCCCGTAATTGTTTGTAAACTATTAAAGGCCGAAAGCGTTGTCAAGTTTTGATTTCTTATAAAAATCAAGTCACCTTCAATAATATTCAATTTTTCAAACCCTTGAAATGATTCTAACCCTTCATTTCTAGCTATAATAAAATTTTCAGAAATAGATTCTAATTGATTAAATCCGGCAACATCTATAAGTTCATTATTATCTTCTATTGAAATTCCATTAGTAATAGATAATAATTTTTCAAGACCGGTGAAACTTAAACTTGTATTTTGATTAAACTTTAAATTACCTCCAATAGATTTTAATTCTGAAAGCCCCGAAATTATTTGAGCATCATTATTAGAGATTACCAAATCTTTACCAATAACTTCCAACATATTCAAATCATTTAAAAATGTACAATCGTTATTATTATTTATATAAAAATCACTACTTATGGATTTTAAATTTTTCAATCCTAGCGCATTTATAGGTTGATTAAAATTACTCAATGTAAAATCACCATCAATCGAGGTAATGTTTGATAATCCATCTAAATTTTGAATTGTATTATATAGATCATTTATAGTTAAGTTCACTGTTAAATCCTTGCAATTTGGGTAATTAACCTTAAAGGAGTCTATATCAGTTTGATTGTAAAGGAATATATCACTTGTCACACATTGAGAAAGCCCAATATAAGTGAATAAAACAAGTGTAAAAGTTAAGGTGTTTTTCATTGTTTGTTTAGGAAAAAGAATTTTAATAAGTAAGCAAGGTAAATAAAAATAAGCTTACGATAAATAGCAAGTATGAGATTACATGAATTTTTTTAAATGGATTATTTCGTATTTTAAAAGCAACATATCTACCCGATAGCGCGGACTTGCACCTTAAATCCGTAGGTATAGAGTAAAAAACAACCGCAAACTATTTGTTTACAAAGGTTTGCGGTTTTGTGTGTTTTCACCTAAATTGGTGTTGCTACAAAAACACATTATGAAAATAATAAAATCTCAACGTATTAATCCTTTTGGAGGATTAAATTTTGTTATCAATGAGTTTGAACAGCTTGGTTTAGGCACATTGCTTGAAAACAATTTACCACATATAGTACAGCAAGCTTCTTATAGTTGGAAAGACTTATTATATTCCTTTTGGTCTATCTATTTTTGTGGAGGAGATTGTATTGAAGATATCTCGTTGAACTTAAAAGAGCATCTAAGAGATAATCCTTTTTTTAGAGTACCAAGTCCTGATAGGATTCTTGATAGATTCAAAGAATTATCACAGACAAAAGACCTTTTTACATTACCCAGAGGCACTAGTTTACATCAATTTGGCTTGAACTTTACTTTAAATGAGTTGAATTTAAGATTATTGAAAAAGTTGAACTTAACTACCACGAATGATCATATTTTAGATTATGACAATACGATTCTATACACCAATAAGAAAGACAGCATAAGAACTTACAAAAAGGGCTCTGGATACTGCCCAGGAGTGGGGATAATTAAGAATAATATTGTTTATGTTGAAAATCGAAATGGAAATAGTGCAGCCAAAGATTTACAGTTAGAAACATTAACTAGAATGTTTTATGAACTCGAAAATCAAGGAATACAAATTGATGCTTTTAGAGCCGATGCAGCTTCTTATCAAGTTAATGTGGTTGATTTTATTTCTACAAAAGTTAATCGATTCTTTATTAGAGCATGTATGAGCGACGCATTGGCTAAAAGGATATCTGAAATAACTAACTGGTCTGAACAAAGGGTCGGCTCCGAAACAATTTTCAGAGGAGAAATAAAATTCACTCCCTTTATAAGATCATTAAAACGAAAAAAACAACTCCATAAAACTAAGGAATACAGGCTTGTTGTAAGTAAAATAGAGCGTAATGACAAACAGGTAAATTTATTTACTAAAGATGCTTATTTGTATTCAGCGATATTGACCAACGACTTTTCGATGTCCATCAATGAAGTTGTTGATTTTTATAATCAACGTGGAGCGATTGAAAAAGAATTTGATATTCTCAAGAATGACTTTGGATGGAACAACTTGCCGTTTTCAAAATTAGAGCAAAATACAGTTTTTCTGTTATTTACTGCTATGTGCAGGAATCTGTATCAGTATATTATAGAACGGTTTTCCAAACGATTTAAGGGATTAAAGGCAAACTATAGAATTAAAAAATTCATCTTTAGATTTATATCCATTCCTGCCAAATGGATAAAAACGGCTAGACAATATAAGTTAAGGGTGTATGGAATTATTCACTTTAAAACTTAACAAAGAAAAGTGTCAAGCCCCAACAGTTTAATGTGAAAAAAATTAAACCCCAACAAAGTTGGGGCTATCCTATATACAGTAGCTTCCTTGTGTAAGCAAACAGATCAAACACAAACACAAGAACCTTAAAAACTTCAAACATTTAACACCTGAAAAAATGAGAAATACTACCAGAAATCATTACAGCTAAGCAAAATACTATAACCTACGGATTTAAGGTTGCAGTCGGTGTCATTCCTAAATATTAAAAAGGTATTCCTGAAAAGTTTCTTATACTTTACTAAAAGTAAATAAGAGAAGTTTATAAAATTTAAAGCTAGAGAAAAGAATGTTGCGTATTTTATTAGGATAATAATAGTTGTTGGCTAGATATTTTTTCTAGATTACGGTGATAAAAATCTATTGTAATAAATGTATTAGAATATAGCGTTGTATTTGATTTGCGTAGTTAGTGTTACACGGACTACAAGTCCACGCTATCAGATACGGCTAAATGTTTTGAAGTATATATGTGATTTTAGCTATTCAACTTGTGCATGAGTTCTTAACGCTATTCGATAGCATTTTTGTATATCTAATTTAATATTTACAAAGCTACTTGGTTACCCTCCCTTATGAAGAAGATTCAGGTTCTAATAATATTATTTATTCTTTCCAGTTGCTCTAGTTTAAAATATTTAGATGCATATGATGGCTTTAAAGATAAACCAAAGGAAGTTGAAGTTATAACTTTTAGAGTAACATATCCAGATAGTTTACCCAAAGAAGTAATGAGTTCTAAAGTTGTTTATTTCTATGATACTATAGGTCGGATGAAACCATCCTTTTGCCAGCAAGTATTGACACCGTAACACTTAAATCTGCAGGCGCGAAGTGTATTGAGGTTTTTATGTAGGTTTGTTAAAAGTTAAAAGTTACGTAGGTCTATGGTAATGGCTTTAAGGAGAAATCTTAGCTGATTGTCCATAATTGGACTAAAACCACGCTATCGGATCATTATATGTCACCCTGAGCTTGTCGACGGGTCTTTCAGCTCTAAAACTTTAAGTTTTTGCAACTATGCAACTATGCAACTTTGCTACTTTGCATCTCTGTAACTTTAAAACTCTAACATTCACAACCCCAACGACTCCAGAAACGGCCACACAAATTTGCCGAAATCCGATTTTTGTGATCTTGAAAAATTACCGTGTTTCCCGCCTTTAATCGTCATAAACTCTGTTTTAACACCTTGTGCTTTTAATTTATTATAAAGCTTAATCGATTGTGAATAAGGTACCGTAGGGTCTTTGTCGCCATGAACAATGAAGGTAGGCGGACTATCTTTTGAAACGTAGTACATGGGTGAAACCGATTTCACGAATTCTGTGTTGAGATAATGGTTACTTAACCATCTTTTAGCCGAACCATCGTGATGTAAAACGGTTAAATCTGCTGGTCCATATTCGTCGATAATGGCGGCAACTTTTATGGTGCCTTTGTAATTACAGTTAGTATCAAACTTTTTGTTGTTTCCTAATAAACCCGCCATTAGTGCAAGATGACCTCCAGCAGAACCACCCATGATCACAATTTTATCGGTGTCAACATTGAGTGACTTGGCGTGTTTGTAAATGTAAATTAAGGCGCATCTCACATCTTGTATAGCCGCTGGAGCAGGAGCAACATCTGTTAAACGATATTCCACATTAGCCACAGCATAGCCTTTGTGAAAGAATGAACCAAAGCCGGTTTGTGATTCTTTTTGCCCCGATTCCCATCCGCCGCCATGTATATTAATAACTATCGGTGTCGGCGTTTCAGAAGTCGAATTGGTGTATAAATCCATGCGACCTTTCCAACCATTTATTTCGGTGTAAACCTGATCGATAGTAGCGGTGTAGTTTGATGGGTATTTAACAGGTTTGAATTTAACCGACTGGCTAAAGCTGTTACACACAATACTTAATATGATAAGTAGCGTTAATGGTGTTTTTATCATTTCTGAAGGATATTATAGGACACGAAATTTATTCAGAAAGATAATTAATTTGCGTGTAGTTTCACTTTTAAATTTGACTGAACTTATACTCTTTTTATGGAGTGACAATCAGCTAACTACCCAATGCGTTCTGTAAGCCAGGCTTTGAACTCATGAAAATTTTGAGGGGCTACACCATGGCCAACAGGAAATTCAGAATATTGATTTTTAATATTTAAATTATTTAAAAAAGGTGCTGTTTGTCTGGCCCATTCCACAGGAATCACTTGATCTACGCTACCGTGGGAACAATAGAAATCTAAGTTTGAGTAGTCTTTCGAGGCGATATCATTTGGGAAAATATCTTGAACTAAATAGCCACTTAAAGCCACGATGTTTTTAACCTTTTCAGGATAATTAAGAGCCACACCATAGCTTAAAATGCTACCTTGACTAAATCCTAAAAGTGACACATTATTTTTGTTTACAGGATAAGCTTCAACTGCTTCATCAATAAATTTGGCAATTAAGTCGCGTGATTGTTTGGCTTGTTCAATATCATTCCACTTGCCTTTTTCGGCATCGAAGTTTATGGCATACCAAGCGTTTCCGTACGGAGCCATAGGGTAGGGTGCCTTTACAGAAATGATAAACAGTTCTTTTGGTAGTTCGCTAGCAAACGAAAACAAATCATTTTCATCACTACCATAACCATGCATCATGATTAATAATGGCGCATTGTCGGTTAAACTAGATTCTCTAATCAGGTGTTGTAAAGAAAGTGATGTGTTTTCCATGTTATATTCCAATATTTGCAAATATTTTTTGATAAAAAGCGCCAACTAAAGGTGCTGGTTGTGTTTTTCTGGTTAAAGCATTTGAAAAACCAAAAATAAAAAGCACGGCAAAAAACAAATAAAAGGCAGAGGTGATAAGCCAGCTATCAAAAGCACCAACAATATAACCAAGGGCAAAAAATGTTAGCCATAGTCCTAGGGATTGTCGGATGTGGAAACTAGCAAAAACACTAGGCTTTTCATTGTTTAAATAGTAGGCGATAATTACACCAAAAATAGTTATATAACTAATTATGGCATTTTTACGCCCATTTTCTATATCCTGCTCTGTCATTTAATTATGATTTTAAAACCGCTTGTTGATTAGCGATAATGCCGTAAACGAGTCCGTTTAAACTTTCGTTTTCAAAAATGGCATTTTTTGATTTTGAAAGTATATCAGCTTTAGTGAATGTCGATTTGGTATTCGGATTAAAAAGCGTGAGGTTAGCAACAGTACCTTCTTTTATAGGGGTTTGTTCCAGTCCGAAACGGTCTTTTCCGCGTGTTAAAATATCGATGGTTTTCTTAGTTGTAAATAGTTTTTGTAAGGCGCCAAACGCACTTTCTAAACCTATGGTTCCGTAGTCGGCATAGTCGAATTCAATTTTTTTCAACTCGATATTTAATGGGTTATGGTCGGTAGTTACCATATCGATAGTACCGTCTTTAACGCCTTCAATAAGCGCATCGGCATCTTCTTGGGTACGTAGAGGCGGCAGCACTTTAAAGTGGGTGTTAAAATCGCTTAGGGCTTCATCCGTAAAAATTAGGTTATGAATGGCAACACTACAGGTAACATCCAGTTTTTTCTTTTTGGCTTCACGAATTAAAGCTACCGAACGGGCCGTAGAAATGGTTGGAATATGAAGCTTTCCACCCGTGTATTCTAACAAAAACAAATCTCTTGAAATTTGCATTTCTTCAGCTAAGGCAGGTATGCCTTTTAATCCTAATCGCGTGCTTGCAATATGCTCATGAACCACACCTTTACCAGCAATTTTATTTTCTTGAGGGAACGAACAAACTAATCCGTCGAAATTAGCAGCATACTGCAAAGCTATTTTCATTAAATTCGGATTAGAAATCGGTCTTTTATAATCGTAAAAAGCCGCAGCTCCCGCAGAACTCATATCATAAAGTTCGGCCAAATCTTCTCCTTTACTTGATACTGTTAAAGCACCAATAGGTAAAAGATTCACCGCGTTATTTTGAGATTTTGCTTTTATAAATGTGATATCGGCATTCGAGTCGATAACTGGATTGCTATTAGCATTTAAAGCCACCGCTGTAAATCCAGAAAGTGCCGCAGTTTTTAATCCGTTAGCAATCGTTTCGCGCTCTTCCCATCCAGGTTCGCCAAAACTAACACCACTATCAAACCACCCTTGTGAAATATGAAGGTTGTCAAGTTGAATTTCTTGATAATTATTAGGATTTTTTATGCTTTTGGCAATCTTAGTAATCACACCATTTTCGATTAATAAATCTTGAGAAGCATTGTGAAATTCGCTTTTAGAATCTATTATCGTGGCCGATTTTATAAGTATGTTCATTTAAAGAATTTTAAGATGAGCATTTCAATAATCAATAACGCTAGTGCAAAAATAACAAACCATTTCCATAGGGCATTAATTTTTGTGTCACTTTTTATGCTGTCAAAAATTTTAGTCACCGAGTCGCTTATAGTTACCTGTTTTAAATCAGATAAATTGCGGTAACTTAAATCGCTTTCCTTTCTATCGTAATTAAAACTCACACGTTTTATGGTGTCGTTGGTGTTCATAATGGCATAAATACCATCTTTTGTAGGGTCTTCGGAGGTTTTAATAACCACTTTATTGTTAAAGTATTGTTGTCTCGGAATCAAGTGGATATCATCCTTTACTAACGATAATACCGCATCTTGTTGCATTTGTGTGTCTACATCAAAACTGTTTTCACGACCAATTGTATAGTATAAATTCGGAATTTTAAAACTTTGTTTACCAATATTGAACAGTGTAGGAACAATAAGTGGTGAATTTTTAAAAGTTGAATTTTCTTGATTTAATGCTGAAGCAAATACATAAACTTGACCGGTTTGTGATAAAAAAGATTTGCCGTCTTCAAACTGTAAAGCTGAAGCTCCACGATTCGATTTTAGTTCGTAAAAACTTGAAACTTTAGGATATTGAAAGTTCTTTACTTGCTTTTCAAAAACACCGTTGTTAAATAGCGGGTGACTATAATTTATACTTGTAATGCTTTTTTCTGAAGTGTGCTCTTTTGATAATTGCGTGTCAAACGGATTTAAAAACTGGTTGTAGGAACTTATCTGAATGTCCTTTGAGGGGATAATAATTATAGAGCCGCCTTGATTTGAAAACTGTTTTAATGCTGTGATTAAAGCTGTTGATAGCGTTTTTAATTCGTTTAGAATGATAAGATGTTGTTGGTCGATAAGGTTGAAACTTAATTGCTTTTCTTCCGTCCCCGTATAGTTAAAAACATCCTTGGTGTAAATACGTTTTAGGAAATCATCATCAGCGTGATTGATGGCTAAAACATTAATTTTTGTGGCTTTGTTGATATTGAAATGTAAATGATTATCAAACTGTAAGCCTGTATCTTCAATAGAAATTTTACCAATAATGGGTTGGTTGGCAGGTAAGGAAAAGGTAGTTTCTCCTGTTTTATGAAGTGCTATTGATGTTTTTGCAATTAATTTTTGGTTGTTGAACAGTGAAATGGGTAAATTTTCAATGTTCGTTCCGCTGTTTTTTAGTTTTACAGTAAGCTCTACATGTGTAGCGTTTGTTTTAGAAATGTAAGCCGAATCAATAGAAACATTATTGCCGTTTATCGGGCTAAGTTTTACAAGGTTGATAGGCATTAACGAATCCGATTCAATCTGTAAACTGGAGTTGTCCTGCTGAAAATCAGAAATAAACACCAAGTTTTTTAAGTGGTCTGTTCGGTTACTAAAAAGTGTTTTTCCTTTTAATATAGCGGCATGCGCAGTTAAAGGATTGGCGGTATAATCGAGTTTTAATAAGTCGTTTTTAATCCCAGTTATCGTGGTGTTTTTAAAAACCTGATCGTTGGTGAAAATACTAATATTTTGATTATTATCTACGTTGGCGATAATATCTTGTACGGCACGCTTTAAAAGGCTCCCTTGTTGGCCTTTGGCTTGCATACTAAAGGAATTGTCTAGATAGATTACCGTTTCTTTTTCCTTGTTAAAAATATTTTTCTTGGAGGTATAGGGTTGTGCAAAAGCAAAAACCAGAGCCGCTAAAAGCAGTAAACGGGTTATAAGAACGAGCCATTTTTTTATAATTGCACTCTTTCTTGTTTGTAAAGTGGCTTCTTTTAAAAAAGCGACATTGGTAAAATCTTCACGCTGAAATTTTCGAAGTTGAAAAAGATGAACAATAATAGGAATAAGCAGTAAAAATAAGGCGTAAAGAAGTTCGGGGTGTTTAAACTGCATATCTCATTTGGATTAGTCAAACCTACATAATTTTTTGTCATTAACAAAAGAAAACATAGTCTTCAATAGCTTTTAGTTTTAATGAATTCATGTATTCTAAAATGACTTTTTGTTCCGTTTTATTGGCAACCGTAATAATGCTTTGCGGTGATTTAATAGTTTCTAAAGCCTTAAAAGGTTTTAAAAGCGTGCCGTAAATATCTTTACCAATTTTTTTAGGATTATCGCAAATCCATTCAAAAGGGATATTTAAAGTTGTTAAGGCTTTGGCAATGGTTTTTCCTTTTTTTCCAGCGCCCCAAACCACTAAAGTTTTATTGTGGTTATAATCGAGTTCCAAAAAATAGTTTAGCTTGAGATCTATAAAATGATTTTCAGCATAATGCACATGAGTTCGGGAAGTCCGATAGCTGTAATCACGCCACTCATGCAATACTACATCGCAAGGAATACATTTAAAATCGTGCTTGTAAAAGCGAAAAGCCAGGTCGTAATCCTCAGGGTAACGGTTCGGATTAAAACCATCACAAGCTATTAAGTCTTCACGATGAATCATCCAACAAGGGGAGGGGATCACACATTCTTTATAGATTTCAGAATAATTGGTACCCTTTTCAGTCAAGGCGTTTAGCCATGTTTCATAACTTTTATAGCCTGCTTTTATACCGTCTTCAGCAAAATAATGAACCTGACCCAAAGCGACATGCTTTTTTCCGTAAGTCAATAATTGATGCACTAAAACTTCAATTTTGTTAGGACGCATAATGTCGTCGCTATCCATACGAGTAACTAATTCGCCAGTACTGTGTTGAAATGCGAGTCGTAAAGCGTCAATAATACCTTGTCCGTCGTTTTTTAAAAGTTTAATCCGATGATCTTTTGAAGCAAATTGTTCTACGATTTGGAAACTTCCATCAGTTGAATGGTCATCTACAATAAGTAATTCCCAATGGGTATAACTTTGTTGTATTATCGACGTAAGGCAATTCGTAATGAAATTTTCAGTATTTTTAAACGGTATTAATATACTAACAAGCGGTGTTTGCATCCTGCGAATTTAACAAAACCTTAGTTAAACCTACCGTTTCAGAGTTGTATTTTGCGCATCAATTTTAACAAAAAACATATTACATGAAAAACAAAATTTTGGCCTTGACATTTACAGGCTTGCTATTGGCCAGTTGTGGTACAAAAAAAATATCAGCGAACGATCTTGCTGTGAACACGCCAATTGAAACTTCGTTGGACTTAGTAAATATTAATAACGACCGTGTGCCAGTAACTATTGATCCGGGCCGTTTTACTGTAGATCAAGTAACTTATAGATTGCCAAAAGTGGTTCAAGGTACCTATGCGGTTAGCGATTTTGGAAAATATGTAGATGATATAAAAGCTTACGATTACGATGGCAATGAAATACCTGTTAAAAATGTAGATGCCAATACATGGACCATCTCTAATGCTAAGGAATTAGATAAAATCACTTACTTAGTTAACGATACTTTTGATATCGAAGAAGTAGGAGGTATTGGCCATGACACTCCGTTTTCGCCATCGGGAACCAATATTGAAGACCAAAATTTTGTATTAAACTTACATGGTTTTATTGGTTATTTCGATTCGTTGAAAACAAACCAATACAAAGTAGATATTTCGAGTCCTTCTACTTTTGTGCGTTCTTCGGCTTTACATGAGGTTGGAACTAAAACCAGTGACGACGGTAAATCAACGACTGCAAGTTATACTGCAGATACATATTTCGAGATTACCGATAACCCTTTAATGTATGGTGATTTGGATGTAGAAACCTTTCAAGTTGGAGATATCAACATCGTATTAAGTGTGTATTCTCCTAGTAAAAAGCATTCAGCTAAATCGTTAAAAGAAACGGTTTATAAAATGATGAAAGCTCAAAAAGCATTTTTGGGTGATATCAATTCAACGCCTAGATATGATATTTTCTTATACTTATCGGAAGGAAAAGACGATTCGCCGAAAGGTTTTGGGGCCTTAGAGCACCATACTTCTACCGTGGTTGTTTTTGCAGATGCCATGCCTGATGAAGCCTTAGCTGAAAGTATGATTGATGTAGTTTCTCATGAGTTTTTTCATATTGTAACACCTTTAAGTGTACATTCTGAAGATGTTCAATACTTTGATTATGCGAATCCGACATTCTCTAAGCATTTATGGATGTACGAAGGGGTAACAGAATATTTTGCAACCTTATTCCAAGTGCATGAAGGTTTAGTTGATGAAGCTGAATTTTACAGCGATATCATGGAAAAAATAAATTATTCAAAACAAATGGATGATACCATGAGCTTCACCTTAATGAGTGAAAATGTTATTAAAGAGCCTTATAAAAGTCAGTATTTAAACGTTTACCAAAAAGGCGCTTTAATTGGGATGTGTGTTGATATTATCATGCGTGAAGAGAGTAATGGACAACGTGGTATTTTATCGCTTATGAAAGAGTTATCGAATAAATATGGTAAAGACAAACCATTTGAAGATGACAAGTTATTTGATGAAATTGTAAGCATGACTTATCCTTCTTTAGGTGAGTTTTTTAACACCCATGTAAAAGGTGATATTCCAATTAATTATTCAGAGTATTTTGATAAAGTTGGTTTAGAAATCCGTAAAGGAAAAGTGGAAGGAAACTATATCATTATGAATGGCGCACCAATTTTATCAGGAGATCCTGCTAAGGGGGTTATCTTTTTTACGGATATGGTATCAGATAATAGCTTTTGGGTAGAAAATGGTGCTAAGCCTAATGATATCATTAAATCTGTAGGTGGTAAGGCATTAACTTTTAAAAATGCTAACGATATTTTGCAGGAAATTTACATGTGGAAACCAGGGCAAGATGTTGATGTTGTTTTAGTACGTGATGGAAAAGAAATTGAGATTAAGACTAAAGCTACTAAAACCTTTGTAACAGGTGAAGGGCTTTTAGAAAAAGCTGATGCCACCCCAGATCAAAAAGAACTGCGTGAAGCATGGTTAAAAGGCTAATATTTAAATAGAAATTAGGAATATAAAAAGGCGCTTGATGAAGTTTTATCAAGCGCCTTTTTAACTATTAACTATTAACTATTAACTATTAACTATCAACTAAAACCCTTCAAAAACACCCAATCCAAAAAGCGCAAAGTCATATTTTACGGGGTCTTTAGGGTCTAGTTTTCTTAAAGCAGTGTCTAATTCGGTTAACGCTTTGGCATCGTTTTGTTTTCTTTTAAGAAGCCCTAATTTCCTAGCTACATTTCCCGAATGAACATCTAAGGGACAAGATAATTTAGATGCCGGAATGGAAGTCCAAATGCCAAAGTCGACACCAGCCTGGTCATTTCTTACAAGCCATCGTAACATCATGTTCAGACGTTTTGCTGCCGATCCTTTGTTGGGATCGCCAACATGTTTTAATGTTCGTGAAGGATGATTTATGGAAAAGAAAGTCTTTTTAAATTCGTGAATGGCTGGTTGCATACAATGTTCTGAGGCATGACTCATAAATACTTTTTCTAAACCCCCATGATTTAAATAAATGTTTTTTAGGGAGGTAATGAAGTATTTTAGGTCTTCGGCATTAAATGTACGGTGTACAAAACCATCAAAGGCGTCTAGGTGATGGCCCTCGTGATTCATTACAAAGTCATATGGCGAATTACCGAGTAGTTGCATGATTTTATCGGCGTTTTTAATAATCATTTTTCGATTACCCCAAGCAATAGTGGCAGCCAGAAAAGAAGCAATTTCAATATCTTCTTTTAAAGAAAACCGATGTGGTATTTGTATGGGGTCACTGTCTATAAACTTCGGATTGTTGTATTCCAATACTTTGCTGTCTAGAAACTCTTTTAATTCTGTGGTATTCAATATAAAAGTTTGATTTAGTTTTAAGATATAAAAATACCAATTATTAAGTTAATCATCTGAAGGTTTAAATCTTAGCAACTATTAAAATCATAGACAAAAAGACATGAATCATCGATGAAATGTAATTTTATCTATAAAAAGTCATATTTAAGCCTTGGTTTTGAACTAAAATTCTATCAAATAGCGTTATTTTTGAAACGAATAAGTAAACATAGACATTATGAAAAAATTAATCATTCCAGTTTTAGCACTTTTATTTATAGCATGTGATGATGCAAAAGATACCGTTAATGAAGCTGTAAAGCCTACAGAAACTATTGAAGCTATTCAAGAGTACGCTTTGGTTAATCAGATATTCCAAGATATTGGAAATAATAATGGTGATGCCATTTTGCAAGCAGAAGGATCTTCTTCAGCAAAACTTGAAGGTTCTAAAAATAGCCCTGAAATTACCGTGACACCTATGGATCTAACTACATTTCCTAAAACCATTACTGTTGATTTTCAAGACGGAACTTTAGGTCGTGATGGTATTACTAGAAAAGGTATTGTAACTATTGTTTCAACAGGCTGGTATGGTGAAGAAGGAACCACGCATACGGCTACTTTTGATGGTTTTTATCACAACGCTTACAAAGTGGAAGGGACCCAAGTTGTTGAAAATTTAGGAGCAGATGAAGATGGAAATTTAAAATATAATGTTACCATTGAAAACGGTAAAATTACTGATAACAACGGTGCAGCTATTCTATATAGCGAGGATTCTTATAGAACATGGATTTCTGGAGCTGATACGCCATTAAATATTTGGGATGACGAATACCTGTTAGATGGTACACAATCTGGAGAAAGTTCAAATGGTATCGCATATGAGCTAACGGTAGAGGAGTCTTTACATTTTGTTTTATTGCCAAGAGCAGTAAAAGCAGGTGTTCTTAGACTTGATGTTGGTGTGTTTAATAATGTTATTTTAGATTATTCTGCAAAAACCATAACCATTTTAGGTATTACATATCCTTTAGAACAATAATTGCTTACAATTAAGTTTTAATCTCATAAAATGCCCCGAAGCTCTTGCTTCGGGGTTTCTTTTTTTATAATCTTTCCAATGTGATTGCTAGAATTTAGTTGGCTCGACATAGTTGTGATGAATTCATTTTCAATATTATAACAGATCGTAATTTTAAAAAAATATTTATTTAATAATAAACCCTAAATTCGTGACTTATATTTTTAATCAATTTGGATCTTTCTAAGCGCATTTTACCCATTATCGTCTTTTCTCAATTTTGCTGCACTTCCTTGTGGTTTGCGGGAAATGGTGTTATTAATGACTTAATTATCACCTTTAAACTGCAGTCTTCAGCTTTGGGTTTATTAACTTCAGCTGTTCAATTTGGTTTTATCATGGGTACTTTTTTGTTCGCCTTTTTTACAATTACTGATCGTTTTTCGCCTTCAAAAGTGTTTTTCGTCTGTGCTTTATCAGGTGCTTTTTTTAATGCATTGGTTGTTTTGCCTAGCCAAACTATTTACAGTTTAATGTTATTACGTTTTTTAACGGGTTTCTTTTTGGCCGGAATTTATCCTGTAGGCATGAAAATAGCCGCCGATTATTACCAAAAAGGTCTGGGGAAATCCTTAGGGTTTCTAGTGGGCGCTCTAGTATTAGGAACGGCATTTCCTCATTTATTAAAAGGCTTCAGTCATCTTATTCCGTGGGAGTATGTGGTGTACATTACATCGGCTATTGCGGTATTAGGCGGGATTTTAATTTTAGTTTTTGTTCCAGATGGACCTTTTAGAAAATCCGCGAAAGCGATAGACCTATCTGCTATATTTAAAATATTTAAAAGTCCCGATTTCCGTTCGGCAGCTTTTGGGTATTTCGGACACATGTGGGAGCTTTATGCTTTTTGGGCGTTTATTCCATTACTGCTAACCACTTATGTTAAAATGCATCCAGGTACAAGTTTTAATATCCCATTATTAAGTTTTAGTATTATCGCTCTAGGCGGAATGGCTTGCGTGATAGCTGGATATTTATCCCAAAAATATAAAGCCATACATGTCGCTACTTCGGCATTAGTGCTTTCTGGTATGTGTTGTTTGGTATCGCCTTTGTTTTTTGAAATAGAGTCGGAAGTTGTTTTTGTAGCTTTTGCTGTATTCTGGGGTATGGTGGTTATTGCCGATTCGCCACTATTTTCAACTTTGGTCGCTAACACTGTGAGTCCTGAGTTTAAAGGTACAGCGCTTACCATTGTGAATTGTTTGGGCTATAGCCTGACCATTATAAGTATTATGCTTTTTAATTATTTGATGGCTTTTGTACCCTTAAATTATCTTTTCGTTTTGCTGGCTTTTGGACCGATTATAGGTGTTTCAGCCCTTCTTGAAAAAAACAAAAATTAAGAAATTATTTTACCATCAACCATGGTTAATTTTCTGTCGGCCATATTGGCTAAATCGTCATTATGCGTTACAATAACAAAGGTTTGACCAAATTCATCACGTAATTTAAAAAACAAATTGTGAAGGTTTTCAGCCGATTCACTATCTAAATTCCCAGAAGGTTCATCGGCAAAAATTAAAGCTGGACTGTTAATTAAAGCACGTGCTACCGCAACACGTTGTTGTTCTCCTCCCGAAAGTTCGTTCGGTTTATGATCGTAGCGGTGTGATAGTCCTAAGAAATCTAGTAGCTCTTTACCGCGTTTTTCAGCTTCATCTTTATTGGTGCCTTTAATAAACGCTGGTAAGCAAACATTTTCTAAGGCTGTAAATTCTGGAAGTAATTGATGAAACTGAAAAATAAATCCGATGTGTTCATTTCTAAATTTGGCTAAGGCTTTATCTTTAAGGCTGTTTATCTTCGTCTTATTAATTATCAATTCGTAGGGAGTTCTTGACGAAGCTTTGTCCAATGTCCCTAAAATTTGTAATAAAGTCGTTTTTCCAGCACCTGAAGCCCCTACAATGGACACGACTTCACCTTTTTTAATATGAATATCGACACCTTTTAAAACTTGTAAATCACCGTAAAATTTATGAATGTTTTTTGCTTGAATCATCTATAGTAAATAACAGGGGTGAATTTACTACTTTAAAGCGTTATGAACAATTAAGTTTCTTTTTTTTGTCATATCTACTTTTAAGTATATTTTTATTGAATAGCCATTCTAGCACTCGAAGTTCGATAATTAAACAATAATGAGAAACGTAAAAATCTAATTATAGAATTTTTTTTACCTATTTTTAATGGAATAATAGTAATTCTTGGAATTATTGCCTTAAGAAAAGATACAAATAGATCAATGAAGCAATTGTTGACTATTATTATTGTACTGTCTACGATTTGCCTCTTTGGATATTTTCTAGGTAAGTCCATGGTTTATATGTTCAATTAAAAATAAAGCTTAACAATTAACAACCATTTTATGCCATATAAAAGTTTTGAAGAATATAGTGATGAAACCACCGATGGAATTACCAATCAATATAAAAATATTATAGAAGATTTAGGGGAAGATACCCAGCGCGAAGGTTTAGTAAAAACTCCTGAACGTGCGGCAAAAGCCATGCAGTTTTTAACTCAAGGTTACGATCAAGATCCGGTTGAAATTTTAAAGGGGGCGATGTTTGAAGAGTCTTATAACGAAATGGTTATTGTTAAAGATATCGAGTTATATTCCCTTTGCGAGCATCATATTTTACCTTTTTTTGGAAAAGCGCATATTGCATACATTCCAAACGGACATATTGTTGGTTTAAGTAAATTACCTCGCGTTGTTGATGTTTTTGCCAGGCGTTTACAAGTTCAAGAGCGTTTAACCAAGCAAATTTTAGATTGTATTAACGATACGCTTAAACCTCAAGGCGTCGCTGTAGTTATTGAAGCTTCACACATGTGTATGATGATGCGTGGGGTACAAAAACAAAACTCGGTAACGACAACTTCAGGGTTTCGTGGTCAGTTTGAAAAAAATGAAACCAGAAACGAGTTTTTAAAACTGATAGGAAAATAAATTTAGTCTGTTTCTTGAATGAGTTTTACCTAAAATGCTACAATGAATAAATACAAAAAATTAGTACTCAGTATTGTACTGGACCTTATTGGATGTGTCTCCTATTTTTTTCCTGGTGTCGGCGAATTCATAGATGTTGTTTGGGCACCAATTTCTGGGTGGATAATGACTAAAATGTACAAAGGAAAACCAGGAAAAATCGCTGGGGTGGTTTCTTTTGTTGAGGAAGTTTTACCGGGGACAGATATTATTCCAACCTTTACTATCATGTGGTTTTACACTTATGTTTTTGAAGATAAAAAGAAGTAAAGACAATGGATGCGAATAACGAAACTTTTGCTACATGGGATAAAATTGCCCAATTGTATGAAGCTAAGTTTATGAAAGAAGAACTCTATAATGCTTCTTACGATTATTTTTGTGCGCTACTTGCCAACTCAAAAGCAAAAATAATGGATGTTGGTTGTGGTCCTGGAAATATAACGCAGTACCTTTTAAAAAAACATCCCACTTATGAGATTTTAGGTGTCGATATTGCTCCCAATATGATTGCTTTGGCAGAAAAGAACAATCCTACGGCTAAATTTAAAACCATGGATATTCGATTAATTGGTGAGTTTACAGACAAATATCACGGTATTATTTGTGGTTTTTGTGTGCCATATCTTTCCGAAGACGAATGCTATGCATTAATTTCTAATACAAGTACTTTGCTGCATAACGAAGGGGTTTTATATTTAAGTTTCGTAGAAGGAGACCCTAGAGATTCTAAATTTAAATCGGGAAATGCAGGCAGGGTATTTTTTTACTACCACCGTTTACAATCTATAAAAACACAATTGCAGGATAACGGATTTAGTGTTTTAGAAACTATAAACCTTCCGTTTAAAACCTCCGACACAACTTCAGAAACGCATACCATTATAGTTGCGAAAAAGTTATAGTTTCAAAATTTCAAAGCATTTCAGTTTGTGACTTGTTATTTTTTAGAAAGAATTTTAGTGCAAATTAATCACTGTGTTTTTTTCTTATAAAAGCAGGATCAAATTTATGTGATTCTGTTTGTTTTCAAGGTGTTGATATGTAGTGTTTTGAGTTGTGAATTAGGGTGTTTAAATAATGTTTGTTATTACCGCTCAAATAACTATTAAAATTTCGTAAATTTGCCTGCGTTTAAAAGCGCAACATGACAAGTACTACAAAATACATCTTTGTAACCGGTGGAGTTACATCTTCTTTAGGAAAAGGAATTATAGCAGCATCTCTTGCTAAATTGTTACAAGCTCAAGGTTACCGAGTTACTATTCAAAAATTAGACCCGTATATCAACGTTGATCCAGGAACGTTAAATCCTTACGAGCATGGCGAATGTTATGTGACTGAAGATGGTGCAGAAACCGATTTAGACTTAGGTCATTACGAGCGTTTTTTAAACCGTGCAACGAGTCAGGCAAATAACGTGACTACTGGTAGAATTTACCAAAGTGTGATTGAAAAAGAACGTCGCGGCGAGTTTTTAGGAAAAACAGTTCAGGTTGTTCCCCATATTACAGATGAAATTAAAGAACGTATTCAAATTTTAGGTAATTCTGGCGATTATGATATCGTAATTACTGAAATTGGAGGTACTGTAGGTGATATCGAGTCTTTACCATACATCGAAGCTGTTCGTCAGTTACGTTGGGATTTAGGTGAAGATAACGGTATTGTTATTCACTTAACATTAGTGCCATTTTTATCTGCAGCAGGCGAATTAAAAACAAAACCTACCCAACACAGTGTTAAAACATTGATGGAGAGTGGAGTACAAGCCGATATTTTAGTGTGTAGAACAGAGCACAATTTACCAAAAGACTTACGTCGTAAATTGGCCTTATTCTGTAACGTTAAGGAGAATGCGGTTATTCAATCTATTGATGCTTCAACCATATATGATGTACCAAACTTGATGTTAGAAGAAGGTTTGGATAAAGTGGTTCTTGAAAAATTAGCACTTAAAAGTGATGTTCCAGATATTGATAGATGGAACCAGTTTGTACACCGTCATAAAAATCCGAAATCTGAAATTACTATCGGATTAATAGGGAAATACGTTGAGTTACAAGATTCTTATAAATCTATTTTAGAAGCCTTTATTCATGCAGGAGCAGAGAATGAAGTTAAAGTAAATGTAGAATCTGTTCATTCAGAATATATTAATAAAGATAACGCCAAATTAAAACTAGGACACTTAGATGGTGTTTTGGTTGCTCCAGGTTTTGGTGAGCGTGGTATTGATGGTAAAATTGATGCCGTACAATATGTTAGAGAAAATAATGTGCCATTTTTAGGAATTTGTTTAGGAATGCAAATGGCCGTTATCGAATTTGCTAGAAATGTTCTAGGTATTAAAGATGCTGCATCTTCAGAGATGAATACCAACACCGAGAATGCGGTGATCGATTTAATGGAAGACCAAAAAACCATTACCGATAAAGGAGGAACCATGCGTTTAGGAGCTTGGGCTTGTGAATTAAAACTAGGTTCAGCGGTACGCGATATCTATAAATCTGAAAACATTACCGAACGTCACAGACACCGTTACGAGTTTAATAGTAGTTACAAGGAGCAAATGGAGGCTGCAGGTATGATAGCTACTGGATTAAACCCGGATACCGGCTTGGTAGAAATCGTAGAAATTCCAACACATCCTTGGTTTGTAGGTGTGCAATACCACCCAGAATATAAAAGTACGGTTGCCAATCCGCACCCATTATTTGTAGCTTTTGTAAAAGCAGCTTTAACCAATAGTAGAGGTAAAAAAAGTGCCAGTATGGCAAAAAAATAAATTTGGTGAGTTTATTGCTTAACCAATAAGAGTTTAAAACAAATACTTTGTCATTTTCAAAAACGAAACCGTTCTCAAAAAGATTGATTCACTAAAATGACAGCAATTTAAATATGGAAGAAAAAAAATTAGACCTTAATTCGATTATAGGATTTGTACTTATTTTCGGAATTTTAGCCTACATGCTGTGGCAAAACCAGCCAACACCTGAAGAACTTGAAGCACAGGAAAAAGCCAAACAAGAGCAAATTGCAGCCGAACAAAAAGCAAATGCAGATCAAGAAACCGCAGTAACAACGGCGGCAGATTATAATACGGGTTCAGGGATTGATTCCTTAAAACAAATTGAATTAAAAAATAAATTAGGTGCATTTGCTTATTCTGCAATGCAATCTAAAGGCGATGAAACCGTTGTTGAAAGTGATTTGTTTAAACTTAAATTTAGTAGTAAAGGCGGATATCTGTCTGAAGTACAACTAAAAGAGTTTGTAAATTACGATTCGATTCCTATTTATCTTATCCAAGATAAAAATGCTTCATTCAATATTAATTTTGGAACTACCGATAGCCGAATTTTAAACACTCAAGACTTACCATTTATTCCAGAAGTGAGTAAAAATGGTGATGTTACTGTCGTTTCTATGAAACTTAAGGTATCGGAATCTAAATTTTTAGAATACCGTTACGAGATTAAGGAGGGTGACTATATGATTGATTTCGCCGTACGATCTCAAGGCTTAGGTGATGTTATCAATAGTGCATCACAGATTAATTTAGATTGGAAACTTAAGGGGTACCGTCACGCCAAGAGTATTTCTTATGAAAATAGATATACCGATATTCATTACGAATACGAAGACGGAAAAGATAATTATACAGGTGCCAGAGATGCGGATAAAGATTTAGATGATGTTACTTGGATAGGCTTTAAACAGCATTTCTTTTCTTCTGTATTGTTAACCGATAAAGCTTTCAAAACAGCGAATATTAAATCGGAAAACTTAGTAGACGACGAAACCATTGATACCGTTTACACGAAAGCATTTGCTGCTAAAATGCCTTTAGCATTACAAGGTGGTGAGATTAACGAGTCTATGGATTGGTATTTTGGTCCAAATGATTTTGACGTATTAAATGCATACGATAGAAACCTTGATGAGCTTGTACCTTTTGGTTGGGGAATCTTTGGTTGGATTAACCGCTATATTTTCATGCCATTATTTAGTTTCCTTGGCGGATTTATGCCTTACGGAATTGCTATTGTGGTGATGACGATTATGGTGAAAATATTATTGTCATTCGTACAATACAAACAATTCTTGTCTCAGGCCAAAATGAAGATTTTAAAACCTGAATTGGATGAAATCCGTGAAAAGCACAAGAATAACAAAATGAAGGCGCAACAAGAAACTATGGCTTTACAAACCAAAGCAGGCGCTAGTCCGATGGCTGGTTGTTTACCGGCTTTAGTACAATTGCCTGTGTTTTATGCCTTGTTTCAATTTTTCCCTTCGGCATTCGATTTAAGACAAAAGTCATTCCTTTGGGTAGACGATTTATCATCGTATGATACGATTGCAGAGTTACCGTTTAACATTCCGTTTTATGGAAGTCATGTGAGTTTATTTCCAATTTTAGCTTCTATTGCTATTTTCTTCTATATGCGATTAACTACGGGACAAAATATGCAATCGCAGCCTCAACAAGAGGGGATGCCTGATATGGCTAAAATGATGAAATACATGATGTATTTCTCACCTATAATGATGTTGTTTTTCTTTAATAACTATGCTTCTGGTTTAAGTTTGTATTACTTTATTTCAAACCTTATTAGTATCGGAATCATTTTAGTGATTAAGAACTTTATTTTGGATGAGGATAAAATTCATGCTCAAATTCAGGAGAATAAAAAGAAACCTAAAAAACAAAATCGTTTCCAAAAGAAAATGGCGGAAATGATGGAGCAAGCTGAGCAGCAACAAAAGGCACAGCAAAAACGTAAATAATATATCAATAACTTAAAGAGGCTCTCTAAAGGTTGTTCCGATTCTATTAGGCACATCATAAGTAATCAGTTGGATTTTGATCCTTTGAAAATATGATAAGCTAAGTTTGATTTCTGGAAATATACAACTTTATAGAAAGCCTTTTTTTGTACAAGAAAGTTAACAATACGACGTTTTATGTATGTGTTAAATGATTATTATAAGAGTTTAAATATTTGCAATTGTAATTCCGCGAAAGCGATAAAAAAGATAAAAATGAAAAAGATATTTAGTGTATACTTCGTGTTTTTCGTGAGCAGTTTTATGTGGGCGCAAGAGATTAATCAGTTCGATGCCGATGGTAAACGCCATGGTATTTGGAAGAAGAATTTTGACAACACGAAGATATTAAGGTATGAAGGCGCGTTTAACCATGGGAAAGAGACTGGTTTATTTAAGTTTTACACGAATTATAAAAATAAGGCAGTTTTAAGTGCAACTAAATTGTTTGATGAAAAAACAGGTATAGCCGATGTTAAGTTTTTGACTTCAAGTGGCAAGGTGATCAGTGAAGGCCAAATGAACGGTAAGGCGCATATTGGAACTTGGAAATACTATCAAAAACATTCCGATAAAATTCTAACCTTAGAAACTTATGATAGCACTGGGGAATTAATAGGGGAGCGTTTAGTGTATTTCCCTAATGGAAAAGTTGCAGAAAGAAAGAATTATGTCAATGGGAAGTTAGAAGGTAAGGCCTATTCGTATACTGAAAGGGGTGTTGTGCTATCTGAAAGTCATTATGAAAATGGTGAACTCCATGGACCGTATAAATCCTATGATACGAAAGGCCAATTGGTGTCGGAAGGTGTTTTTAAAAGAGGCAAAAAAGAAGGGATTTGGAAGTTTTATAAGAATGGAAAACTGACTGATGAAAAGAATTTTTCCTATGTTCCTAAACGCACAAAAAAAACTCCTTAGACTTAAGGAGCTCTTTTTTTATAGACAACTATTCGAGGAAGGAAAGATTGAAATATTGTCTACAAACTAACAAACCAAAACTAACTAAACTAACTTTTCTTTTTCAATAGATGGTGTTTCTTATCTATTGAGATATTTTTATAAACACTTCCTTAATTTTTTAGGAGCGTTTTTTTGTGTTTCTTTTTTGTAATTAGAACGTATAATTCAAATCAGCATTCTAAATGTAATGAAAAATGTTTTATTTTCCTACTAATAAATGAATTAAATTCAATTAGAGTAGTTTAATTTTTCCTACTGATCTTCTATAAATATATTAATAATTTTATGGATTTACAAAGTTTGTACTAATTTTTTTGTTAAAACGTTAAAAATAATCGGTGTTTGTTATGTTTGGTGTAAGTTCTAGTAAAAATTCTTGTAAGTATAGGTGCTTACCGCTAATACACGAAGTAAAGGCGTGTTAGAATATAGTTTTAGTAATTTTGAATATTTGTTATTATGGCAGCGATAGATTTAAGAAATAGTTTAATAGAACGATTTAACCGAATCATTAAAGATGATTCCAAGTTAATAGCGTTGGATGGTATCTTCGATGCTATGAATGTCATAGATTCTCCATCATTAGTTTCGGAAGAACATTATAAAATCGTTGAAGACCGCAGAAGAAAGCAGCTAGCAGGGGAAACCAAAGGTAAAAGTTGGGATGATGTAAAAAGTGGGATTAAAAAGAAATATGGCTTTTGAATTAATAATTGAGCCAGATGCTTAAATTGAAATTTATGATGCTATTGATTGGTACGAATCCAAACAAGTAGGTTTAGGCGAGGAGTTTTATAATTATCTAGGAGGTTATTTTGAAACATTAAAAAGTGGATATGTTGATTTTCCTATAAAAAGAAAACCTGTATTTCGAGAACTACCATTAAAGCGATTTCCATACGTAATTATTTACGAGAAAATAGAAGACACGATTTTCATTTATTCAGTATTTAATACACATCAACATCCACTTAAAAAAATGAAATAAGTATAACTAATACAGCTCGTTCCTGATACGGTAATTGTAAGTGCTTTGACGATGTCGATTATTTTAGAAAGCAATCAGTGTAAAACATAATAAAGATTTAAAACGGGCATGACTTTTTATGCTCTTTTTTTTATTCTAAAATTTAATGTCAAATCTGTATTGAAATTACTTTAAAAGAAAACAGAGCGTCTTATTACGGTTATTTTAATTCAGAATTTGAAGAAACTTAACTTGATAGAGAATATTCTTTAATAAAGTAGATCCTGCAATGTAAGTTAAATGAATTACATTTTTTACTTCAAATCAATAAACAGTATTTTATCTCTAGCTTTTTGACTATACGGCGTACTAACAAGTTAGAAGGATGTCTTTATTTTGGTATAAAGTCTAAGTGAAAAACATCTTGTAATTATATGTATCTTTGTGCCCTAATTTTTTAAGAATGAAACGAGTTATTATTGGACTTTCAGGAGGTGTAGATTCTAGCGTTGCCGCTTACTTACTAAAGGAGCAAGGCTATGAGGTTATTGGTTTGTTTATGAAAAACTGGCACGACGATTCGGTAACCATTTCTAATGAATGTCCTTGGTTAGATGATAGTAATGATGCAATGTTAGTTGCTGAAAAATTAGGTATTCCGTTTCAAACGGTCGATTTAAGCGAACAATACAAAGAGCGCATTGTAGATTATATGTTTCATGAATATGAAAGAGGTCGTACACCAAATCCCGATGTGCTTTGTAATCGTGAAATAAAGTTTGACGTTTTTATGAAAATAGCCCTCGATCTAGGAGCCGATTATGTGGCTACAGGGCATTATTGCAGAAAGGGAACCATTCAAAAAGATGGTAAGGATATTTACCAATTATTAGCAGGAGTGGATGGGAATAAAGATCAGTCTTACTTTTTATGTCAGCTCTCGCAAGAACAATTAGCGAAATCACTTTTCCCCATAGGCGAATTAACCAAGCCTCAGGTGCGTGAAATAGCAACTAAGTTAGACCTAGTTACTGCTGATAAAAAAGATTCTCAAGGACTTTGTTTTATTGGAAAAGTAAAGCTTCCAGATTTTCTTCAGCAACAGCTTAAACCTAAAGAAGGTGTTATTGTTGAAATTCCAAGTGATCAAAGTTTATATCAGGTTGATACACCAGAATTTAATTCTGAAGAGGAAAAATTAGCGTTTTTATCTCGTAAAATCGAATATAAAAAAGACCTAGGTAAAATCGTAGGCAAGCATCAAGGGGCTCATTATTTTACAAAAGGGCAGCGCAAAGGATTGGGCGTAGGTGGTACCGTAGAACCGCTTTTTGTTATTGATACCGATGTTGAAGAAAATGTAATTTATACTGGACAAGGGAAGGAACATCCAGGCCTGTATAAAAAAGCATTGTTTGTTAGCAACGATGAATTGCATTGGGTTCGTGAAGATTTGGCCTTACAAACAGGTGAGACGCTTGCTGTTAAAGCCAGAATCCGTTACCGACAAGCGCTTGAAAAAGCTACACTTCATAAGGTTGAGACTGGGCTATACGTGTCTTTTGAAAACTTTCAGTCGGCCATTACCGAAGGGCAATTTGTAGCTTGGTATTTAGAGGATGAACTTGTAGGTTCTGGTGTTATTGCTTAAGTTAAAAACTATGACGAATCGGATTACACAATTATTCAATATAAAATATCCAATCGTTCAAGCAGGAATGGTATGGAATAGCGGTTGGCGTTTAGCTTCAGCAGCTAGTAATTCTGGTATTTTAGGATTGCTAGGGGCCGGGTCTATGTATCCAGAAGTGCTTCGCGAGCACATTCAGAAATGTAAAAAAGCGACTAGCAAACCTTTTGGTGTTAACGTACCGATGCTTTATCCGAATATTCAGGAAATTATGAATATTATTATTGATGAAGGTGTGAAAATTGTTTTTACTTCGGCTGGTAACCCTAAAACATGGACGGCCTGGTTACAAGAACGTGGCATTACAGTGGTACATGTAGTTAGTAGCGTGAAATTTGCGCTTAAAGCTCAAGAAGCCGGTGTTGATGCTGTTGTTGCAGAAGGTTTTGAAGCTGGTGGCCACAACGGAAGGGATGAAACTACCACACTAACCCTAATTCCTATGGTTAAAGAGCAATTAAACATTCCATTAATAGCGGCAGGTGGAATTGCTACAGGAAGCGCCATGTTGGCTACTATGATTTTAGGTGCCGATGGCGTGCAAATAGGGAGTCGTTTTGTGGCAAGTGAAGAAAGTTCAGCCCATAAAGCTTTTAAACAAGCGGTAGTTGATGCCAAGGAAGGTGATACGCAATTAACCTTGAAGGAATTGGCTCCAGTGAGACTCATTAAAAATCAATTTTATAATCAGGTTCAAGATCTATATAAATTGTCTCCATCTGCTGAAGACTTGAAAGCCCTGCTCGGAAGAGGGCGTGCTAAAAAAGGCATGTTTGAAGGAGACCTAGTTGAGGGCGAATTGGAAATCGGACAAATTTCTGGACTTATTCATGATGTCAAGCCTGTTTCTGAAATAGTCGCTAACATTATAGCCGAATATGAATTGGCAAAAAAGGAACTGCCTAATCTTTTTTAGTCAAAATTAATTTAGCTTCCTAAATGAAATACGGTTGCCATTTTCATTTTTTTTAAGTGGAATGAAATACTTTGCGAAGTTTGTTATGCTAACTTCGGTTTTAGTTGCCTAATGCGCTCATTTTCTTTGCTATAATTCTTAAATGAAGTTATAAAAATGCTTTGTAATTTGTCATGAGATTTACTGTTTAGGTGTTTTTTCTTTCAAATTAAGATTTTGGTTACCCTATACAACACAGTTTTTACACCCTCTTTTCTAGATTTTTACTCAATTATCATAATTTAACTATAGTTGAATAGTTTATAAATTATTGATTTTGAGTGGTTTATGAAGTTGTTTAGTTTATGTCTAGTTGGTTTTTAGTTCAGTTTTGTTTCTTCAAGTAACTGTGTTTATATATTGCAACTATCCAATTACGAATATTTTAATAATTCACATGTAATACTAGTGAATTACTAATTAAAGATGTGTTAATTTTTGTATTCGATAATAAAACCAACAATAACTAAAACTAAAACCCAGAACTATTTATGCAACTTTTTACTAGAAAAAGTGCACTAGCCTCAACTTTTACCTTAATTGGAATGAGCCTATTTGCACAGGTTGATGTCGATGTCAATCTTAACATGAAACACTCCGTTGACGGAGAATCGCGATTCGGACGTGAACGTCGTATGACGATTCACTCTTCTTTACCCGAAGGAGACTGGACAGGTCATGAAGACAAACTAAACTATTTAATTAACGACCTAGACGTTTACTTTGGTCGCGAAACAGGATCTGCAACCTGGAAAATGCACTATGTAGAAGAAGACCCTAATAAACCAGGTTGGGCGAATGAAGAGCAGATGGCTGTGCATGGAAATGGTTTAAAACAATGGTACGAATCTGAAGACTTTGCCGATCGTCATCAATACGAAGGTAAATCTCATATGATTATGGGGGTTAATGACCACACACCTATGTATCCTAATTTATCATGGCATCCCGGTTTTGGTAAAGGTGCAGGCGGCTGGTTTGTAAAAGACACGGATGCTGCGGCAGACTGGGTAGCTAAATATTTGGCAAATTATTACGCCCAAACTCCTGGACAAATTGGTGAAAAGCTACCAACTTATTGGGAAATATACAATGAGCCCGATATGAATTACATGAATCCATCATTTGGTATGATTGTTTCCAGTATGGAGAAAAACTGGGAATATCACAAACTTGTCGCTCAGGAAGTTCGTGCAAAATTAGGTGCTAATGCCCCTAAAATTGGTGGTATGTGTTTAGGGCAACTCGATTTTTACAAACAAGATGGTATTCCAAGTAGAACCGATGGTCAATTTTGGTACGATAACTCTAGTGCAGAGGCTAATTTATTGTACGACAACATGCTATCGGGTGTAGGAAGCGGTATACCAAACCCTGGAGTAGGTAAAGCCGTTTGGCCAAAAGCTTGGGAAAACAGAACTAAAGATTGGTGGCAATGGGATTATATGTACCAAGGCTTTATTGATTATACAGGTGCCGATATGGATTTTTACGGGGTACACTTATATGATTGGCCGCAGGAAGATCCACAAAGAGACAAAGCCAACACCCGTTCTGGAGGTCATGTAGAAGCGATGTTAGATCTTATGGAGTGGTATGACAATGAATTATTTGGACAAAAAAAGGATATTATAATGTCTGAATTTGGTACTGTTAACTCAGGAATGATTAACAAACCAGCATGGCGAGATGGAAAACGTGACTGGCTATACATTAAACCTTTTAACCAAATGATGATGCAATTTTTAGAGCGTCCTTCTCATGTGGTTTATAGCATGCCTTTTGCGCCTGTAAAAGCTGTTTGGGGTGCACACTTCGAAGGTAATAATGTGGTGCGTTATGATGGAGCAACACTTATGGAGCCTAAAGGATCATGGACGGGAGATTCTAGTACTTGGACCATGAACGAACCTACTGGTGGATGGGAATGGTCTGGAATTATTCACTTTTTTGAATTATGGAAAGATGTTGAAGGTACACGTATTGATACTAAAGCGAGTGATATTGATGTGCAAGTAGATGCCTATGTAAACGGCAAACACGTTTATGTTATTTTAAATAATGCTATAGATGATAATAAGTCCATAAACCTAAACACGTTTGGTTTAGCGGGTAATAACATTGAAAACGTAGAGTTACGTCATATTTTCAAAGGTGATGCGGGTTACACGCAATATACGGTTGCCAATATGACTGCGGCACCTGCTCAAGTGACACTAAAACCAAACTCTACCATAGTTTTAGATTATACGTTTGCAAACAATGTGGTTATCGATCAAGAATCGGAAGAAACAAAGTACATGAGTGCTCCATTAGCTGGAAATGCGAAAAACGATCGTGGTACACAATTGTGTCATACAGCGTCAACTCCAAGTATAACAGCAACGGTTTCTGGTGTAGTAAAACCAGCACATGGTGAAGCCATTATTAGAGTTGGTGGTTTTTTTCCAAATCCTAATGATGGAAATCCTGGTATGAAAATTAAAAAACTTACCGTAAACGGAAATGACGTTATTGTACAAGCCGATAATTTTATAGCCAATACACGTGGATATGGATTAGGAAACTTTAAAGGGGCATGGTTTGGTGTATTAGAATTAGAATGTCCAATTGAGTATCTTCAAGATGGCAATAACACTGTAACTTTTGAAAGATATCAAGCAGCGGAGTTTACAACTTTAATGATTCAGGTATTCGATATGACTACCGATCCGGGTAGAACAAATGGCGGATCTACGATTACTGGTCTTGCTTTTAATTCAGCTACTGAAGATGTTATGAATGGTGAAACTTTAGGGTTAGCACCTATTTTTACGTCTGAAGATGCTTCAGATAAAGGTTTAACTTGGACATCTTCTAATGAAGCCGTGGCTACTGTAGATGAAAATGGCGTAGTAACAGCAGTTGCCGATTCAGGAAGCACAGTAATTACTGCTACAAGTACGGCTGATAACTCGATTGCTGCTACCATCACAATTAATGCTATGCCTTATCAAGCTTCAACTGTAACAGCTATTTCAATAATTGAAGGTGATGCCCTAACCGTAGCGCATTATACAAATACCGATTTGAATATAGAATTTACACCGACACCTACGGTGGCACCAGAAGTGGAATGGACTACTTCAGATGATAGTGTTGTGGAAATTGTTTCTAACGGAACCATTATTGGTAAAAAAGTAGGTGAAACAGCAACAATTACAGCGACTGTAAAAGGAACTACTATTAAAGATGATATTGTTGTTACCGTTGGAATTGCTGGACAAGAGACGATTTTCTGTGATGCGTTGCCAACTAATTTTGATGCGACTACTAATATCGACTTTACGGCAAACGTTAATATCGATGGAGCTCGTGAGTTATATATTGCATTAGTTAAAGGTGCCGATGTTTTAGCGAGTAACACCATAAATTTAAATGCTCAAGGCTTAGAAACGGTTCCAGTGTCTTTCACCTTAGCAAATGCACCAGCACCAGGTACGGGCTATAAATTACGTGCGGAATTGACAAATGGTACCACAATCATATCAACATGTGATAATGACATAACCATTAATCAGCCTACAACAATTACAAGTGTAACGGTTTCTCCAAGTTCTGCTTATGCGGTTACATCGGATGCTATTCAATTATCAGCCAAAGTTTTACCAGCAGATGCGAGTAATAAAACGGTTAATTGGACCACTTCAAATGCTAATATTGCTACCGTTGATGCTAACGGATTAGTTACAGCCATTTCAAGTGGTACAGTAACGATTACTGCTACGGCCGTGGATGGTGGTTTACAAGATTCAAGTGTCATTACTTTTGTTGATCCTAGCAGCAGTTTAATTATTGAAGCTGAAGATTTAACATCTACTAGCGGTACAGAAGATGATAGCTCTTGGGGAGGTCCAGGATTCGGGTTTAGAGTCAATGGAGAATGGATTGATTACGGAAACACAGGAGATTGGGCAGAGTACCAGGTTAATATTCCTGAATCAGGATTTTATCAAGTGACCTACCATTATGCAACTCCAGGAAGTAATACTGAAATTACTGGAACTATAAATGGTACCGATTTTTCTACGGATACTTTTGAATCTACTGGTGAATGGACGACCCCAGGAACACATATTGCATGTGCTCCACTACAGGTAAATGCCGGAACCCAAACTTTTAAAGTGACAGCAACAGGGGCAGATGTGTGGCAATGGAATTTAGATAAAATTGAACTTATTAAAGTACCTAGTGATTATGCCGCTAATATGCCTTGTGGCGGACACCTTTCAGTGGATGAGGTTCAAACCAATGCTATTAGTTTTTACCCAAACCCAGCTTCAGATGTGTTAAATATTACAAACCTAAAGGGTGACGAAAAAATTTCACTTTATGACTTCACAGGTAGATTTATAGGGAAGCTAGAAGCTAGTGGAACCATAAACATTAGTCATATTCCTTCTGGAGTGTATTTAATTCATATTGTAGGAAATCAAACAACTTTTTCAAAAACATTAATTGTTAATCGTAATTAATATTTTATTTCGGAGATTTTAATAGAATCTTTTTAAGGTGAGGATGAAAATATCGAGGGTGAAAGCTCTCGGTATTTTTTTTGTTTTAGGGTCACTTTTTTACCATAAAATAGGACTACTTTTGCAGCATGAATTTATCACAGTACACCAAAGAGTTTAAATACAATTGGCAACTTGCCGCGCCAGTGATGTTGGGGATGCTTGGTCATACCTTTGTGAGTTTTGTAGATAATATCATGGTTGGGCAATTGGGTACAGCCGAATTAGCAGCCGTTTCTTTGGGGAATAGTTTTATGTTTATTGCCATGTCTTTAGGTATCGGATTTTCAACAGCAATAACACCTGTGGTTGCAGAATCGGATGCCGCTAATAATTTCAAACAAGGGAAATCGGCTTTTAAAAATGGCTTGTTTTTATGTACGGTGATTGGTATCATCTTATTTTTTATCGTTTACTTCGCCAAACCACTCATGTACTTCATGAAGCAACCTGTTGAGGTGGTTGAGCTGGCCATTCCATATCTGGATTTGGTAGCCGTATCTTTAATTCCCTTAGTGATATTTCAAGGCTTTAAACAATTTAGCGATGGGATGTCTATGACACGATACCCCATGTATGCCACTTTAGTGGGGAATGTGATTAATATTGTATTGAATTACGTCTTGATTTTTGGAAAGTTTGGCTTTCCAGAATTCGGTATAGTTGGAGCGGCCTATGGAACTTTAGTGTCTCGAATTCTCATGGTTTGGTACATCTGGTACTTACTAAAAGGGAAAGAAAAATCGAAAGCTTTTGTTACAAATATCAAGTTTTTTGTACTAGATAAATTGATGATTAAAAAGTTGCTGCATCTAGGTTCTCCTAGTGCCATGCAAATGTTTTTTGAAGTAGCTATTTTTACGGCAGCCATTTGGTTAAGCGGATTACTAGGGAAAAACCCCCAGGCAGCCAATCAAATTGCTTTAAACTTAAGTTCGATGACCTTTATGGTGGCTACAGGTTTGAGTGTAGCAGCTATGATTCGTGTTGGAAATCAAAAAGGACTTAAAGCCTATTTTGAACTTCGTCGCATTGCCTTTTCATTATTTTTAATGGGGACCTTGTTAGCGGTTTTATTTGCTTTATTTTTCTCTGTATTTCATGAGTATCTGCCTAAAATATATGTCGATTTTGACGATGCTAAAAACCTGGCCGATAATAAAGAAGTGGTTGGTATTGCTTCCAAATTATTAATTGCAGCGGCCATATTTCAAATTAGTGACAGTATTCAAGTGCTTGTATTGGGAGCTTTACGTGGGTTACAGGATGTGAAAATTCCAACGGTAATAACTTTTATTTCCTATTGGTTGGTAGGGTTTCCTATAAGTTGGTTTTTAGGTAAAGAAGAGGCTTATGGGAGTTTTGGAATTTGGATTGGACTTCTAGCCGGATTAACCACCGCTGCGATTTTATTGTATATAAGGTTTAATTATTTAACGAAAAGGTTAATTTTGTCAAACAACAAATCATAAAAAATGAGTCTTCCAAAATTTATTCTAGGTGATAATACCGAATTTCCTGATGCGATCTATGTTATTCATACCGAATTTCCGCGTTTCATTATAAATCTTGAAAATGATGAGGTGGAATGGTTTGAAGATTTTGATGCTGAAGACGAAAAGGAATTGGCTAGTGAAACCGAGTTAGCCATTAAATTGGCCACCGATTTTTATGATAGTGAAGTCGCTAAATACGAAGAATAACTTTTTATGACGATTGACGAATTATTAAAGTACGACACCGAGCTCTTTTTATATCTAAACAATTTAGGGTCTGAAACCTGGGATCAGCTCTGGTTACTCATTACAGCCGAACTTACCTTTGTTCCGCTTTATGCCATTTTATTGTATTTAATTTATAAGAAATTAGGTTTAAAATCATTATTAATTCTCGTTGTTGTTATTGCTTTAATGATCACTTTTACAGATCAAATAACCAATGTGTTTAAGCGTGGCTTCCAGCGTTTACGTCCTTGTGGAGAACCTAGTATTGCCGATCAGTTACGTTTTATTGCTGTTCGCTGTGGTAAATACGGATTTTTTTCTGGGCATGCCTCAAACTCTATGGCAGCCGCTATTTTTGCAGGATTAATGTTAAAACCATATTACAAATATTTGATGGGTATTCTAATAGTTTGGAGTTTAATTGTAGCCTATAGTAGAATTTATGTTGGGGTGCATTATCCTTTAGACTTGTTATGCGGATTAACCTTTGGAGTTTTTGGAGGTACCTTGTTTTATTTAATTGCACAGTTTTTACTCAAGCGCTATGCTAGAGATTAATGCTTTAGTTTCAAAAGATATTCTGCAGCTGCAAAAGGTGTGGTTTTATTAAGATCGAGAAGTTGCAACTGTTCTTTCAAAGCCGCTTTTATTTCTGGTTTATTGAAGAAATCTGCTTTTAATTGGGATTCAATCGTCTGAATGAGCCAATACTTATTTTGCTCTTGGCGCTTTTCGTTGAAATAATTGTTAGCTGAAGTGATTTGAACATAGTCTAAAATCTGTTGCCAAATCGCATCAATACCCTCTTTATTCAAAGCACTACAAAGACTAACTTGGGGTTGCCATTCCGATTTATTATTGGGGTAGAGGTGTAGTGCATTTTTAAAATCGGTTTGCGCTACTTTAGCTTTTTTGAGGTTGTCACCATCGGCTTTATTAATGGCTATGGCATCGGCCATTTCAATGATGCCTCGTTTTATGCCTTGTAACTCATCACCAGCCCCTGGAAGTTTCAGTAATAAAAAGAAATCGACCATACTATGCACGGTAGTTTCACTTTGTCCAACACCTACGGTTTCAATAATAACTACATCAAAACCAGCGGCTTCACACAAAATAATAGATTCGCGCGTTTTTCTTGCCACACCACCTAAAGAATTACCCGAAGCAGACGGTCTAATAAAAACATTTTCATTTTTTACCAAATCCTCCATACGGGTTTTATCTCCTAAAATACTGCCTTTAGTAATGCTGCTGCTGGGGTCTATAGCGAGTACGGCAACGCGTTTGCCAAGCTGACTTAAGTAATGACCAAAAGCTTCAATAAATGTGCTTTTCCCTACACCAGGAACGCCAGTAATACCAATACGGATGGATTTATTAGCCTTGGGCAAACAGGCTTTTATAATGGCACTTGCCTGTGCTGTATGTTTGGAATGTTCGCTTTCAACGATAGTAATGGCACGACTAAGAGCTGATATATTTTTATTGAGAAGACTCGAAATTAAATCATCAACATTAATGGTTTTGTTACGTCTGGATTTAAAGCGCTCTATGGCCTCGGGGTTTGTGATTTCAGAAATTGAAACCCCTTCATTTTCTAGAATGGATGTTTTTTTAGGTTTAGACACGCCAATAGTTTGTCTAAAAGTAACATTTTTTTCTATGGGAAGAATATTCTATTTCAATGGCAAGGCGATTTTTACATCATCCCAAGCCATGGTTAAAAAGAGGTTGTCGGTAGAATTATCAAAAGCGATAGTAAACTGTTCTACCGTATTATCTAATTTTTGAACAGGAACTTCGGTAGTGATCACATCGTAATTAGGATCCCACATGGGTTGCATTTCAGCATTAACACCCCATTTGTATTGTTTCGAATTAAATATTACGGTCCAAGTGGAGTCTTTAGGCACCGTCCATAACGTGTATTTTCCTGGAGGTAATGGCATACCGTTAATTTCAAGGTTTTCATTGGTTTCAAAAGTGGTCGCTTCGTTTGCTCCCGTACGCCAAACCTGATTGTAAGGAACCAAGGCTCCAAAAATTTCACGGTTCTTTTTAAAAGGTCTATTATAAAAAACTTCTAATTCTAAATCGTTTAATTTAAACTCCACGGTGTCTTTCGGACTTAAACGTGGCGCGAAAATATTTTCAACAAAAACAGAATATAAAAATAATCCTAAAGCCACTATAGATAAGAGAATTAGGATACGTTTTAAAAAGGTGTTCATAAATAGATTTTTAGGGTATAAAGATAATTTAATTGGGATGACTACTAAAATGCAAACGCAGATTTATTTAGCTTTGTTATAAATCGACAAAAAAAGTAAACGCTTTTTGCAACACTCCCCATTTTTTATCGTCTTTAATATGAACTAACCAAAAAACAAAGTCGCATTAGCATGTTTCATATTGATATTATTGAACAGTGCAAGAAAAATAACCGCAAGGCTCAAATGCAGTTGTACAACCAATACTGCGATGGTATGTATATTGTAGCTAAACGGTTTTTGAAAGATGCTGCCGATGCCGAAGATGTTGTACAAGAAGCATTTATAAATGCCTTTACAAAACTTCATCAATACAATGCAGAAGTGACTTTTGGGGCTTGGTTAAAACGTATTGTTGTTAATAAAAGTATCGATTTCATTAAAGCTAGAAAAGCCGATTTTGTGGCTTTAGATGAGGTGCACCTCAAAGTCGTCGATACCGAAAAAGACAGCAAATGGTTGGTTGACGAGGCGATTACATTTGCTGATGTAAAAACAGCCATAGAAAAATTACCAGACAAATATCAATATGTTGTGATGCTTTTTTTAGTAGAAGGCTATGACCATCAAGAGATTTCCGAAATATTGGGCATTTCTCAGGTGGCCTCTAGAACGCAATTATCAAGAGGAAAAGTGAAGTTACAAGAATTATTAAAACTTAAAAAAAATGGCGCGAGATATTAAAGACCTATTTAAAGATCATGTAGTTAGTAATGAACGAATGCCTGAAAATCATCAAGTCAGGTTTCTAGAAAAGCTAGACAAGGCCTTGCCGCAGCAACCTAAACCGAATAGGTTTTTAGGACTTAAAATAGCGGCGAGTATTACGGTGCTCTTGGGGTTGACTTTTGGCCTTTTTAAGTTTTTCAGTGGTACAGAAAATACGGTGCCTGTTCAAGTGGCGTATACAAAACCTGTTGAAACTAAGACTTTAGGTGATATTTCTCCTGGACTTAAAAAAGTGGAGGATTATTACTTAGCGAGTATCAATTTGGAACTCTCGAAAATGACTTATACTGATGAAACCAAAGAATTGGTAGATAGTTATTTAGAGCAAATTGATGCTTTAGATAAAGCTTATCAAGATTTGTTTTTAGAGTTTACGGAAGAAGGTCCTAGTGAATTGACCATAAATGCTTTAATCGATAATTTAAAAATGCGATTAAACTTATTGTACCGATTGAAGGGCCAACTGAAGGACTTACAAAGTGCTGAGACTAAAAAGGATGTCTTGCAGCAACACATTTAAAAATCAAAAAATGAACAGAATCATAAAACATAAAATTGTAATCATGTTGTGCTTGTTTCTAACAGGAAACTTGTTTGCACAACAAAAATTAACCAAAGTATCTCAAGCGATTAAAGTCAATAAAGATGTTAAAATCGATTTGAACACCAGTCATTGTAACATTGTTTTCGATACTTGGAATAAGGATACCGTTGAAATTGAAGCTTATATTGAAGGCGATCAACTTAGCGCTGAAGATTTACAAAAAGCTTTAAAGGCTTGGAATATTGATGTCGATGCATCTACCGATCAAGTGCGTATTAGTACAAAAGGTAGCGGACCTCAGGTTTGGGTGGTAAATACCACCGCTTATGAAGATGATGAAGCTGTTGAAGCCATTATAAAGGAGTTAAAATATGAATTGGCCGATATTCCAGATGTAGATATTCACGTTGAAGTGCCACGAGTTCCCGATGCACCAATGCCTCCTGGGTTTCCTGAAATGCCTCAATTACCAGAATTGCCAGAACTCCCGGAGCTTCCAGAATTACCTGAAGGTATTACCGATGTACGTTTTGATTACGAGGCGTATAAAAAAGAAGGTGATAAGTATTTAGATAAATACTCAAAAAAAATTGAATTGAAATATGGCGATGACTTTGCTAAAAAAATGGAAGCTTGGGGCGAAAAGTTTGGCAAAGAATGGGGTGAAAAATACGGAAAACAAATGGAGGCTTGGGCAGAAGAGTTTGAAGCACGCATGAACTCTGAAGAATATGCTGAAAAAATGGAAGCCTGGAGCGAGCGCATCACCAAACAATTGGAGAGTCAAACCGCTAGGATTGAGGCTCAGCAAAAAAGAGCGGAAGCTATGCAAGCCAGACGAATGGCCGAAAGAGCAAGAATGCATGCCACGCAAACCGAAGAGCGTATTATTTTGCAAGAAGATAGACAGCGTAAAATAGAACGTATGGTTAAAGGGCACGCCGATGCAAAAGTTAAAAGGACGATTAAAATAAAAATGCCTAAAAACTCAAAGTTAAAGGTGAAAGTAAAATATGGTGAAATCGAGTTTGCCGATAATGTAGAAAATTTAAAAGCAGATTTAGATTATACCAAACTTAAAGCACAAGGTATTGATGGGAGTTTAACTTCCATCAATGCTTCTTATTCGCCAATTTATATCGCCAACTGGAATGCTGGAGCCTTGCAATTAAATTATGTAGATAAAGCAGAATTACATGCCGTGAATCACCTGACTTTAAATTTAAACTCTTCTAAAATCACCATTGATAATTTGATTAAAAGCGCTGTGATTGATGGAAATATTGGTGATTTGAAAATTTTAAATATTAATGATAAGTTTTCTAGTGTTAATGTGATCCTTCAAAATTCTAACGCCAAAATAAAATTACCTGAAACCGCATGTCATTTCCAATATAAAGGCACACGATCTCGCTTTTCTCATCCTAAAAAATCGGCTAAAGAAAACCTTTCTACTTTTTCAGCAGGGTCACTCGACAGCGGAAAAAGTATTGTGGTTAATGCGAAGTTTAGTACGGTAGAGATGGAGGAGTAGTTCCATCAATAGATGTTTATTCTAGAGTTTCAACCTGTGTCTTTTCAATAGCTTTAAGCATAGTATCTAAAGGATCTAAATAATCAAACCACAAAGTTTCTTCATTTCGTTTAAACCAAGTCAATTGGCGTTTAGCAAAACGGCGTGAATTTTTTTTGATTTCTGAAATAGCAAAATCTAAAGGCCATTCTCCATTTAGATAATTAAATATTTCTTTGTAACCAACCGTGTTTAGAGCGTTTAAGCTTTGATATTCTTGCAAACGTTTCACTTCTTCTAGTAAACCTTGTTCCATCATAATATCCACACGTTTATTGATACGGTCGTAGATAATTTCACGATCGGCGGTTAAGCCAACGGTTATGGTTTTGAAGTGTCTTTTTTCTTTGCCTTTATTTAAAAATGATGCATATGGTTTATTGGTGCCAATACATATTTCTAAGGCTCTAATCACGCGATGCGGATTGTCAATCGCGATGGTGTTGTAGCTTTTTAGATCTAAGTCCTTAAGTTTGTTTTGTAACACTTCTAAACCTTCTTTTTCCAGTGTTTTATTCAGGTTTTTTCGGATACTGGGATCGACTTCGGGAAAATAATCCAAGCCTTTAGTTACGGCATCGACATATAAGCCTGAACCTCCAACCATAATCACGACATCGTGTTTTTGAAATAAGTCATTCAAACAACTTAAAGCCTCTTTTTCGAAAGCACCAACATTGTAATTTTCTTGAATGGATTTATGCTGAATGAAATGATGAGGTGCTGCGGCAAGTTCGTTTGGGGTAGGAGCCGCGGTTCCGATACTCATTTCTTTGAAAAACTGACGTGAATCGGCCGAAATGATTTCGGTTTGAAAATGTTGCGCGAGCTTAATGCTTAACGCCGTTTTTCCTATGGCCGTAGGTCCAACAACAGCAATTAAATATTTGGCTTTTGAATTGATGACGTTTGCGTTTAAATATTTTGTAAAGTTATATTGAAAAAGGGATTGCACAAAGGTTTCGAGATAATTTGTGAACTGGGTTCTGAAAATAACTTAAAAATGTACTTCGACAGGCTAGTGTGACAAGAGAACTTCTATTTGTGTTTTGATTTAAATTGATGTCTAGAAATTTCATTTTAATACTAAAGCTGATTACAGAATTTGTTGTAAGGTTGGTCTTGTCGAAACTTTTTAAGATGTTCTGTTTAAAAATACCCCTGTGGTCACCTCTAAAGGACAACACTACCTAAGAAGATTAAGAATTAGTAATTTGATTTCTATGCCTGTATTTTTAAGAAAGCTCTAACCACAGCTGAACGCCCGCGTTAAGGATTGAAGTGGAAATCCTTTTTAAACTTGGTTAGATGATTTATTAATGCAAAAAAAATGAGGCTTGGGTGTGGAAAATAATGATGTTAAAACAATTTTTTTAAAAAGATTTCAGCGGAAAGCCTGACCCCGCCAGAGCGGGGTAACGCCCAAAAGACCCTAAAGTTTTTCGCTACATCGGTAACAAAATTTTGCGCCTTCTCGATGACTTTCAGCCAAACAGTTGGGACAAATTTTTTGAGGTGTTTCTGGCGTCTTTTCGTTCGTTTTTTTTGTGCTCGATGCTTGGTTACTGTATTCTACAGATACGATACCTGTTGGAACTGCAATAATGCCATAACCTAAAATCATAATCATGGCTGCAATAAATTGTCCTAATGGGGTTTGTGGCGCAATATCACCAAAACCTACTGTGGTAAGGGTTACGATACACCAATACACACTTTTAGGAATGTTTGTAAAACCATTTTCTTCACCTTCAACCATGTACATAATGGTACCTAGAATAACAGCAATGATGAGTACGGCAAAGAGGAATACTGATATTTTGGCACGACTGGCTTTTAAAGCATTTAATAGGTTATGAGAAGCTCCTAAATACCTGCCGAGTTTTAAAATTCTGAAAATACGAAGCAATCTTAAGGCACGTAACGCTGCCAAAGCATGAATCCCACCAAAGAATAAAGAGATGTATTTGGGTATGGTAGACAGTAAATCGATGAGTCCGTAAAAACTAAAAATATATTGCCAAGGTCTTTTTGCTGTCACCACACGAAGGATGTACTCTATGGTAAAGAGAATGGTGATAATCCATTCAGAAATATTTAAAAACGTATGATAATGCTCGTCGATGCTTTTTACGCTCTCTAACATAACTAGTAAAATACTAGCGATTATGGTATAGAGTAAAACAACATCAAACAGTTTTCCTGCAGGCGTGTTAGTACCGTAGATAATAACAAAAAGCTTGGTTTTCCAATTTTTTTTAGGAGTCGTCATAACATCAAAAATAAGAAAAGAATTGTAGGTTTTGCTATTTGTCTATGACTACAATTTTTAAACGCTTGTTTCTTCGCATATAGCTTTGAATAATATGCTGCGTATCGCGATTATTTTCCATGGGCGTGATAATGGATTCGAGAACTTCGAGATTATTAATTTGGTAATTTAAGTTGAAGAATCCGATGCCTTTAAAAAGTCCGTTTTCAATAAGAATAGCGCTGCGCTCATCAACTTCGCGACCGCGATCTACAATAACCATGTTTTTATTAGCATAACTGTATTTTTCTATTAAGGCTAGCACACGTTTGTTATAATCTTCTGGCGATTCCTCTTGAATACAGGCGCCATGACAGCTTTTAATATCGTAATGAAAACAGCTGGTTTTAGTTTTGTATATACCTGCAAGTTTCTGGCAGAGTTGAAATTCTTCAACGGCTCGGGTAATAAAGCTTTTACCGCTTTGCAGGTTACTAAAAGTGGTTATGGCTTTTTTTCGACCATCGGCCTTGTCTATTTTTAAATTGATATAACCGTTTTCGTCTACAAAACGATAAAGGGCATAATTAAATATTGAACGACGTAAAGCACGATTAAATCTGGGTTTTAAGCGTTTTATAGCTTCACTTTCCTTTAAAAGCGCCACCAATTCACTACCTGTGGCTTCGTAGGTTACCGAGGTTACTTTAGCTTGAATTCGTTTTGCTTTGGTATTGGTATTTGTAAAATGCTGATTGATGCGTTTTTTAATATTGTTGCTTTTGCCTATGTAAATAATCTCGCCATCTTCTTGGTGAATGTAATAAACGCCCGTAATGGCCGGCATATCAGCAATAATATCTAGATGTTTAGGTTCTAGTTTTTGTTTCGGACTTGTTTTTATAGCGTTTTTAATGATGGTTTTATTGGTGTCTTTATCCAATAGTAATTTGAATAATTTCACCGTTGCTAAAGCATCACCCGAGGCACGGTGCCTGTCGGTAACAGGAATGCCTAAGGAACGCACTAACTTGCCGAGGCTATATGAAGCTTGTCCGGGAATTAAATCTTTTGCCAATTCTACAGTACACAGGGATCTGCGTTCGTACTCAAAACCTAAACGTCTAAATTCTGTACACAGAATGCGGTAATCGAATTGGGCATTATGAGCCACTAGAATGCAATCTTCGGTAATTTCAACAATACGTTTGGCAACTTCGTAAAATTTAGGTGCATTCCGTAGCATATTGCTGTTTATTCCGGTAAGATTCACTACAAAGGGCTGAATTTCACGTTCCGGATTAATCAAGCTTATAAATTGATCGACCACTTCATGACCGTCGTATTTATAGATGGCTATTTCGGTAATGCCTTCTTCATTAAATTTACCTCCCGTTGTTTCTATGTCTAATATTGCGTACAAATAAAAATAAGTTATAAGTTAAAAGTTGGAAGTTAGAAGTTAGAAGATGAAAGTTAAAAACTAAAAGTTAAAAGTTAAAAGTTGGAAGTTACTAAATTTTAGACTTCATGGTATTGATTGTAGAAACTAACATTTTTATCAGTTCCTTGTTGTGGTTAATTAAGAGGTTAAAATCTTCTATTTTTATAAATTCAGTGTCTTTAAGTAATAATAGCCAATATTCGGTTTCGTTTGCTTCTTTTAAAGCAATACTCATTTTATTAATGAAGTCTTTATTCGATTGTGCAAACTCCGCCTCTCTAATATTAGCACCAATAGATGTTCCGCTTTTAAGAAGTTGTCTAGATAAAGTATATTCTTTCTTTTCGGATGAAATGATTTTATAAGTTTTCACAATTAAAACAGCAAAATGATAACTTTTATTCTTTAAAATAGATTCCCTCATAAACTGTTTTTTGCATTTTTAACTATTAACTATTAACTGTTCACTATTCACTATCGAAGTCCAAATATACTACTTCCAACACGAACCATAGTGCTGCCACAATCTATAGCTAATTGATAATCGCCACTCATGCCCATGGAAATGGTTTGCAGTTTACAGTTTTCGTTTTCTATGTGTTTTAGGGATTCAAACACCGATTTTAAGGTGCTGAATTCTGTCTTTACTTGGTTTTCATCTTCCGTAAATGTTGCCATGCCCATGAGTCCGGTTACTCGAATGTTTTTTAATGCTGAAAAGGCTTCCGATTTTAAAATCGCTTCAGCATCACTTGGTGTCATGCCAAATTTTGAATCTTCCGAAGCTATCTTTATTTGAAGCAAACAATCAATAATACGGTCGTGTTTTTTGGCTTGCTTATCAATTTCATTTAATAGCTTTACATTATCGACACCGTGAATTAGGTTGACAAATTCAGCCATGTATTTCACTTTATTACGTTGCACATGACCAATCATATGCCACTGAATATCTTTAGGCATGGTTTCGTGTTTTTCAACCATTTCCTGGATTTTATTTTCTCCAAAAATGCGTTGTCCAGCATCGTAAGCTTCCATTAAATCGCTTACAGGTTTGGTTTTAGAAACCGCTACCAAAGTGACATGCTTTGGTAAGGTTGATTGTATGTGTTTCAGGTTTTCTGAAATAGTCATTATTAGCTTTTTTTTCTTGAAGCAGTAAAAGCAACAAGGGTTTTAAAGTTTAGCTGTCATTCAGACGAAGTATGAGGAAGAATCTCTATATAGTGAGATTTCTCGTCTTTCGTTCCTCCTTCCTTCGAAATGACAAAAAACTTAAAATATATTATTTTTTATATTGTAGTTCAGGTCATTTTAAAAACTGAGTAGCAATTTTTTCGGCTTTTTTACTTTCCGAGTAATCGTAAAAGCCTTCGCCGGACTTAACGCCTAATTTTCCAGCACGCACCATATTAACTAATAGGGGACATGGAGCGTATTTAGGGTTTTTAAAGCCGTCGTACATCACATTTAAAATGGATAAACAGACGTCCAAACCAATAAAATCGGCTAATTGTAAAGGTCCCATAGGGTGTGCCATGCCGAGTTTCATTACGGTATCGATTTCATAAACACCTGCCACGCCATTGTATAAGGTTTCAATCGATTCGTTAAGCATAGGCATCAAAATACGGTTGGCAACAAAACCAGGGTAATCATTAACTTCCACTGGTACTTTGCCCAAAGTTTCAGAAAGATCCATGATGGTTTTAGTAACCGAGTCACTGGTATTATACCCACGAATAATCTCAACCAACTTCATAATTGGTACAGGATTCATGAAATGCATGCCAATAACACGTTCTGGGTTTGAAGTAGCCGCTGCGATTTGCGTAATGGAAATGGATGAAGTATTCGTTGCTAGAATGGCTGTTTCTAAGCTTGCTTCGTCTATTTCTTTAAATATTTTGAGTTTTAAATCTAAATTTTCGGTAGCCGCTTCAACGATTAAATCGGCTTTAGCAACACCTTCTCTTAGATTTGTAAAGGTTTTTATATGGTCTAGGGTAGCTGTTTTATCGGTTTCTGTAATTTTTTCTTTAGCAACCATACGGTCCAAATTGGTAGAAATGGTTTGCATGCCTTTTTTAATGGCTTCTGGATTTACATCAATCAATTGTACATTAAAACCGCTTTGTGCAAAGGTATGTGCGATACCGTTGCCCATAGTTCCTGCACCTATAACTGCTACATTTTTCATCTAGAAACAATTTATAATTTGAGTAGCGACGCGAAGCGCTTCGGTGCCATCGTGTAAAGATACGATTGGCGTTTCGTTGTTATTTACAGCATCAGCAAAGGTTTCTAATTCGTCTAAAATCGAATTGTTGTCTGGAACCTCTGGGTTATCAAAGTAGATTTGTTTTTTAACACCTTCAGCATTCTGAAGAATCATATCGAAATCTCCAGGAGTTTCTGGGGCGTCTTTCATTTTTACGACCTCACATTTTTTAGTTAGAAAATCTACCGAGATGTAAGCATCCTTTTGAAAGAAACGGGCCTTACGCATTTTTTTAAGTGAAATACGACTCGCCGTTAAATTGGCAACACAGCCGTTTTCAAATTCTAGTCGGGCGTTCGCGATATCTGGTGTTTCGCTAATCACGGCAACACCACTAGCCGAAATGTGTTTTATTTTAGATTTTACAATGCTTAAAATAATATCAATATCGTGAATCATTAAATCTAAAACCACAGGTACATCGGTACCTCGAGGGTTAAATTCTGCCAAACGATGTGTTTCGATAAACATGGGCGATTTAATATGATCTTTAACCGCTGTAAACGCTGGATTAAATCGCTCTACGTGACCTACTTGTCCGCGTAAATTATGTTCAGCCAGTAGTTCACGAATGTGTTCGGCTTCTTCTACGGTATTAGTAATGGGTTTTTCTATAAATATATGTTTGCCTTTGGAAATGGCTTGTTTAGCGCAATCGTAATGCGAAAGTGTCGGGGTAACAATATCAACGATATCTACAGCATCTATAAGCGCGTCAATTGAGTTGAAAAATTTATATCCAAATTCCGCTTCAACCTTTTTACCATTTTCTTCATTGGCATCATAAAAACCAACAAGATTATATTTTTCAGATTGATTAAGAAGTCTTAAATGAATTTTACCTAAGTGTCCTGCACCTAGTACTCCAGCTTTTAGCATAATTTTTTAGGTTTTCAACAAAAATAAGATAATTAAAGTATGATAGTGGGATTTAGGTTTATTTTTTGGTCTGATAAAAAGTAAAAATAAAAATACAAAAAATGGTTTTGCACTTAAGCAGCTTCGCGTATTTTTGTAGACCAAACTCCCAACCAATTTGAAAGATACGTACAGACATCAAGGTTTACGACAACAGCTTGTCAATGTTTTAATTAACAAAGGCATAAAAGATCAAAATGTATTGAAGGCGATAGGAAATATTCCACGTCATTTATTTATGGATTCTAGCTTTTTAGACCATGCCTACCAAGATAAAGCCTTTCCAATTGCGGCCGATCAAACCATTTCGCAACCTTATACTGTAGCTTTTCAATCGGAATTACTTCAAATAAAACGTGGCGATAAAATTTTAGAAATAGGCACCGGAAGCGGTTACCAAACAGCTGTTTTATGTGAGTTAGGTGCTAGAGTTTACAGCATTGAGCGTCAAAATGAACTGTTTAAAATAACCAGTCGTTTTTTACCAAAATTAGGATATCGTGCTAAAAAGTTAATTTTTGGTGATGGTTATATTGGGTTGGAGGAAGAAGCGCCTTTCGATGGCATTATTGTAACAGCCGGAGCTCCTTTTGTACCTAAACCGTTATTGAAACAATTAAAAGTAGGAGGTAGGCTCGTCATTCCTGTGGGCGATGATGTGCAAATCATGACCATGTTTACAAGAAAAGGTCCAAAAGAATTCGAACAAGAAGAATTTGGAGAATTTAGATTCGTACCCTTGTTAGAAGATAAAAACTAGATTTTTTTTCGAGGCGGCAAATAATCTTTTGGGATGAGGTTGCGATAAGTTTCATGGGTCCAATAGATATTGATAATCCACCAACGCTCTTCATCGTATAAAAGTTGAATGCTGTTAATGCCTCTTAAAAAAGGTTCTTCGTCTGAGGTTTTATGGTAGGCTTCAAACGTACTGAAGGCGTGGGCCATATTACCATATATTTCAGTTTTTCTGTGAATTTCATTTTGGATGAAACCGTTGTTTTTAAACCAATCACTAGATTTTTTCTTGTATTCATCGGGCGATAAATATCCCACGTGGTAAACCCCCATTTTGTCTTTTCCGCAAGGAATTAATTTAGCATCTTTTTTAAATAAATACTTGAATTGCTTCCAGTTTCTAACCGTGTCCTTTTTAGCAGAAATGACTTTATAAAAACTTTTTATGGTGCCGTCTAGAGTTAACACGGCTTCTTTATCTATTTTGAATTCTACTTTTTTTACAGCAGTAGTATCCGTTTTGGTAGCGTCTTGGGCTTGTAAGCTAAATGTTATGACAAAAACAAAAAGTAAGGATAGATTTTTTAACATGAGGTTAGAATTGATTTTTTTATCCGCATCAAATTTAAAGCCAAAAGTCAGCACTACTTGTATATTTTTTTAACGCGATCAAGGTTTCTTTTGTTGTCGCGATCTTTAATTGTTTCACGTTTGTCGTATAACTTCTTACCCTTAGCTAAAGCAATGTCTAGCTTAGCGTAACCCTTGTCGGTAATAAACATGCGTAGAGGTATAATAGTAAGTCCTGTGTTTTGAACTTCCTTATTCAGCTTTTTTAGCTCCTTCTTATTTAATAAAAGTTTGCGTTCGGCTTTGGGTTTATGGTTGTAGTAGGTGCCATAAATATATTCCTCAATGGTCATATTAATCACAAAGAGTTCGCCTTTGTCATTAAATTCACAAAAACTTTCGGCTATAGACGCGCGACTGTTTCTAATCGATTTTATTTCGGTACCCGTTAGTACTATGCCTGCCGTGTACTTGTCTAAAATTTCATATTGAAACCGTGCCTTTTTATTCTGTATGTTTATCTTTTTCTGCATGAAGCACAAAACTAAACAATTTTTAATTTGTGTCTTAAATATTGTGCCTTTTCATTGCATAAATTGTAAGCGGCCTTACTTTAATCGTTCATGGTAAAGCCAATTTTAAGCGTCACTTGCCAACGACCCACTTTGCCGTTTTCAATATTTCCACGGGTGTTGGTCACCTCAAACCATCTTAAGTTTTGAATACTTTTTGAAGCTTTTGCTAAAGCATTAGAAACGGCGTCATCGCTAGATGTGTTTGATGTTCCTACAATTTCGATAATTTTATAAATATGATCTTCCATGATAAATGATTTTTTTAAGAATTAATACATATAAAATATGAAAAAACTGATGAATATATTGGTTTTTAGTTCGTAAATCGGATAAGTAGTAGTCTTTATGTTAAAATTTTAAACAAATCACATACGAAAACGTTATAGAAATATTTTGGTATTTAGAATGATTATTAAGATAATTAGGAAAATTTATCATCTTAAATTTAGAAATTGCCAATTCAACTTATAAACCCTTGTTTTTTATTGTTGAAGCGTAAAACATTCGTATTTTTGATTCTGACATTAATTTAAGATAATTACAATAAATATATTATGAATTCATACGATGTAGCCGTTATTGGCTCGGGTCCTGGAGGATATGTAGCAGCGATTCGTTGCGCACAATTAGGCATGAAAACGGCCATTATAGAAAAGTACGCAACGCTTGGCGGAACCTGTTTAAATGTGGGATGTATCCCAAGTAAAGCGCTTTTAGATTCTTCACACCATTATGAAGATGCCGTAAAGCATTTTGAAGAACATGGTATTGAAATTCCAGGTGACATTAAAGTGAATTTGGAAAAAATGATCGCTCGTAAACAAGCGGTTGTTGATCAAACTACAGGCGGTATCGATTTCTTAATGAAGAAAAATAACATTGATGTTTATCAAGGTTTGGGAAGTTTTAAAGATGCCACACACATTACTATTGCTGGTGAAGAAACAACCGAAATTGAAGCTAAAAACACGATTATTGCTACAGGAAGTAAGCCATCGAGCTTACCGTTTATCAAATTAGATAAAGAACGTGTTATTACCTCTACTGAAGCTTTAAAATTAAAAGAAATCCCTAAACACTTAGTTGTTATTGGTGGTGGTGTTATTGGTTTAGAGCTTGGTCAGGTTTACAAACGTTTAGGTGCCGAGGTTACTGTGGTTGAGTATATGGACCGTATTATCCCAACTATGGATGCTGGTTTATCTAAAGAACTTAATAAAGTACTTAAAAAGTCGAAGTTTAAAATGAACTTGTCTCATAAAGTAAAATCTGTTGAAACCGTAGGAAATGAGGTTGTTGTAAAAGCAGATAACAAAAAAGGCGAAGAGGTTGAAATTAAAGGGGATTACTGTTTAGTTTCTGTGGGGCGTCGTCCTTATACAGACGGACTTAACGCTGAAGCTGCTGGTGTGAAATTAGACGATAGAGGTCGTGTTGAAGTAAATGATCACTTACAAACAAGTGCTTCTAATATCTATGCTATTGGTGATGTTGTAAAAGGAGCGATGTTAGCACACAAAGCTGAAGAAGAAGGTGTTTTTGTTGCCGAAACTTTAGCAGGACAAAAACCTCACATCGATTATAACCTAATTCCAGGTGTGGTTTACACATGGCCAGAGGTTGCTACAGTTGGTAAAACTGAAGAGCAATTAAAGGAAGCTGGAGTGGCTTACAAAACAGGATCTTTCCCAATGCGTGCTTTAGGTAGAAGTAGAGCGAGTATGGATTTAGACGGATTTGTAAAAATCTTAGCCGATAAAAATACAGATGAAATTTTAGGGGTACACATGGTTGGTGCTCGTGCTGCCGATATGATCGCTGAAGCGGTTGTGGCTATGGAGTATCGCGCTTCCGCGGAAGACATCTCTCGTATGTCTCATGCGCATCCTACATTTACTGAAGCGATTAAAGAAGCAGCTCTAGCAGCTACTGAAGATCGTGCGCTTCATATTTAATTTTTAGAGATTTTATTCTAACATATAAAACGAGGCAGTTTCATTGAAGCTGCCTCGTTTTTTTGTTTTGTTATTTTTAAGAAAGCTCGAATAGGTCTGTATAGTTGCAAATTTTAGGTGTTCGAGCGGAGTCGAGAACAATGTAATTTCAGTTAAGTTATTACTTCTCGACTCCGCTCGAAGAACGTAAAAGGTTAAATACCTCATTCCAAATAAACCTCTGAGGAACTCTGTGAATCCTCGGCGAGACTCTGTGTAACGTTTTACGATAGCCTTGTTTTTGAGTGTATCATCTTTAAGAAAGCTCGAATAGGTCTGTATAGTTGCAAACTTTTGGTGTTCGAGCGGAGTCGAGAACAAAGTAGTTTCAGTTAAGCCAAAACTTCTCGACTCCGAAGACCTTGGTTATATTTATGAACAACAATTTTGTGTTAACGATAATGAAGTCGTCTTCAGCCTTATCTCAACTGTTTAATACTCCCTTTATTCATAACTAATAGAGGCAACGCCACACCAAAAGTTAATCCCATTAATACATAAATCATTTTAAATCCGTGAGAGAACATGGCGTCTATGAGTAAAAGGCGCTTTTCGGGATCGGTTTCTACAAACACAAAATTCATTAAAGATAAAATGGTTTCATAGGCAAAATAACCGGGAATCATGGGAATCATGGTAGGAATAGAGAAAACTACTGGCGGATGATGAATTTTATGGGCGATAGGAATGCTTGCCCATCCTACAAATGAAGCAGCGGCCAAACTAGCCAATGCAATATGATGACCGTGGTGTAAAATGCTAAATTTGATTAAACCGGCTAAAAACCCCAAGATAAAAATGCTTAAAATGGTTTGTTTGGGTACGTTAAACAAAATACCAAAACCTACAGCGGCTATGCCAGACCAAAAGGAAACTTCTAATAAATGTAATAAAACTTCAGTCATACTTTAAACGCGGTTTATTGAAAAAATAGACATGGCCAAAAACAAACCTGTAGCAATGGCTAAAACAATCATCAATCCAACAGCAAAACGAGCCAGTCCATTCAAAATATTGTTTTCTAATAAATCTGTAAACGAATTGATTAGAGGCACTCCCGGAATTAAAAATAGGATGGAAGTGGCCAAAGCAGTTTGTGGATTAGCCCCAATATCATATACAATACCCAATGAAGCCACTAACGAAGCCGTGAGTGAAGCCAAAAATATACGAACGTATAAATTGTAATGTCTTTTATGTACTTGTTGTGAAACAAATAGCCCTATAAAAGCGCTCACAAAAGCGACGGTCATATTAAGGTAATCGCCTTTAAAAATATTGCAAAACCCAGCTACAGCAAAACTTACAGCAATTAGAACGACAATGTTGGGGTATTTGTCTAAGCCTTTAATGCGTTCAATTTCAGTTGTTATTTTGTCGATGTCCCAGTCTTCGCGCTGTGCTTTCCAACTGGCTTTACTAATTTCCGAAATGGTTTTAAAGTTTATGGCATGCGGAGGTAAATTGAATACTCTGGTGTCGCTAACTTTAGAGGACTCATCCGTTAAGGTCATAATAATGGTTTTTTGATGAATCCATGTATGAACCGTAAAGTTTAAAGCAGCGGCAAAACGATTAATACTTCTTTGGATTCTACTGGTGTTAGCTCCAGAAACCATTAAGAGGGATGCGATTTCTAAAAGTAAATGGGCAGTTTTAGCAAACTTTTCAGAATCTGACATACATTAAGCTATGTTTTATTTTTTGTAACATAATCTGACTTCTCTAGTTAATTAGAAAAGGATGATTAAAATTACAATAAATAAAGGGAAAAATTACTTTTTCTTATTGCGCTTATTGTAATTTTTATCGCCTCTAGTTTTAGGCTTTTTGTATTTAGCAGCGATTTTAAACTTATAAGAACCACCTAAATTTTCTTTAGAGTTTTTAGCTGATTTCTCATGGAAAGCTGGTCCAGGGACATCCTCGTCTTTACGCTTTGTAGGGTTGTTACGCTCTTTTATTTGCGGACGTTCTTCCTCAATTAGTTCTGTTGAAATTTTCACTTCCTCAGGCATTTCCAATACAGGAATTTGCATTTTCATTAAACTTTCAATCCCTTCAATAGCATCCTGGTCTTTTTCAGTTGTAAAAACTAAAGCTTCACCCAAACGTTCAGCACGACCGGTTCTACCAATACGGTGCATATAGTTTTCAGGATATTCTGGGGTGTCAAAATTAATAACATGGGATACATTATCAATATCCAATCCACGAGCCATCACATCGGTAGCAATTAAAATACGGTTGTGACCTTCTCTAAACTGTTCGATGCTTCGTAAACGGTAATTTTGTGTTTTGTTAGAGTGAATCACGCATAATTCTTCTTTGAAAAACTCGTCTAATTGCTCAAATAAACGGTCTGCCATACGTTTAAATGCTACAAAAATAAGCACTTTGTTATACTGCTCGGTGTCTTGCAGTAAGTTTGTAAGCAGGTTCACTTTTGTGTAAAAGTTAGGCACCTTGAAACGTACTTGATTAATGTTTTCTAGTGGTGTTCCAGAAACAGCAATGGATACACGTTCTGGATTTTTAAAGAAATCATTAATTAATAAATCCACATCCTGAGTCATAGTTGCCGAAAACATAATGTTTTGTCGGCGTTCTGGAAGAATATCGAAAATATTAATTAATTGGTGTCTAAACCCTAAGTCTAACATCACATCCACTTCATCAATAACTAATTTCTGAATGGATTTAAGTTGTAACACACGACTCAAAGCTAAATCGTATAAACGGCCTGGCGTGGCTACTAATATGTCTAAACCTTCGGCAATGGCTTGTTTTTGCGTGTTAATGTTGGTACCGCCATAAACCCCAAGCACACGATTATTAATGTATTTGGAAAGTTTTTCAATTTCTTCAACCACCTGTACAACCAATTCACGGGTAGGGACTAAAACTAAAACCCTCGGATTTTCTTGTCTGGAATATTTTAAGTTCTTTAAAATAGGTAGCATGTAGGCAAAGGTTTTTCCTGTACCTGTTTGTGCAATACCAATCACATCTTTTCCTGAAGCCACCACATTAAAGGCTTGCTCTTGGATGGGCGTAGGGGTTGTAAAACCTAAATCATCAAGGGCATTATATAATGGTGTGTTTAAGTTTAAATCTTGAAAATTTGCCATAAAAAGAAGGTTTCCGTAATTATTGTGCCAACCAAACAAGGTTTTAGCGTACTATTTAGCTGGCAAAGTTACGCTTATTATTCTATTTATGTTAAATGCGTTGTGGCAATTTCAATTGAATAGCTTGCTAAGTAAGACTTCTGGGCTTCCAGTTTTATAATCCCTTCTTTGGATTTAAAATCCTGATTGGTGTTTTCATGGTCTGCAATGCCTAGCCATGGTTCGATGCATACATAGTCGCCCGTAGGTTTTGCCCAAATACCTAAATACGGATAGTCAGGGTAGTTAACCGTTAAAATGGAGCCGTGATTCTTACTGTGTAAGGCTACTTTTTTCGATTTTAAATCTTTAAAAACAAGGGCATCGGCACGAAACAAATCATGAGTTAGCTGTAGTGTTTTTGTGTTGTTGAATATGGTTTTAGTTTCAGAAGAAATCAGTCCGTTTTCCATGTTTATCACATGGGTTTTGGTGTTTTCTTCTTGTTCAAATTCTAAGGTATAATTTTGGTAATCTTCATTTTCAAAAACAGGACATTTAAAAGCAGGGTGTCCGCCAAGCGAGAAATATATGGGTTTGGAGTCCACGTTCTTAACCTCGTGCGTAAGTGTTATTTTGTTTTCCTCTAAAGTGTAGGTGAGATAGAATTCAAACTTAAACGGATAGATTTTTAACGATTTTTCGCTGTAACCCAGTTTAAAAGTTAAGCTGTTCTCAGATTGTTTATGTAGCGTTACATCAGGGTTGTTTCTAACTAACCCGTGTTTTGGTAGCTGGAATGATTGCCCTTCAAACATATATGTACCATCTTTTAAGGCGCCAATAATCGGAAATAAATTGGGCGCATAACTGTACCAAACCTCAGGGTTCGCATCCCACATAAAATCAGTTTGATGTTTTTTAGAGCGTATTAGACATAATTCGGCACCTGTTTTTTTTACAGCGATTTCCAGGTATTCATTTTCTAATGTAAACATGACAGATTATTTAAACTAAGTTACAAATCTTGCAATTTTTTAAGTATTCTAAGTAACTTTACAGCATAAATTTTAAGCTTGAGAACAAAACAAATTTATCATTTAGATGATGTCGCTTCATTTAAGGAAAAAGCCTTGCAGTGGAGTTTGCAATACGACGACTTGGTCTGGCTAGATTCTAATCAGTATGATGAAAAATATTCAAAATACGATGCGGTTTTAGCAGTTGATGCCTTTACTTGTATTCAAACCGATTATTTTCAGGCTTTTGAAAAACTAAAGGAATATCAGACTTTAACTAAAGACTGGATCTTTGGGTATTTAACTTACGATTTAAAAAATGATGTTGAAGTACTCCAATCTGAAAACTACGACGGCTTAGGATTCCCAGATTTATACTTTTTTCAACCTAAAAAACTGTTTCTCTTTAAAGGTGAATCAGTTGAAATTCAGTATTTAAAAGCAGTTGATGACGAGCTTGAAACCGATATAAAAGCGATTCATAAATTTGAAGACAAGAGTCAGGACAAGGCATCTGAAGCCCTCAAAATAAAATTACGTATTCATAAAGATGCATACTGCGAAAAAGTGAATGCCATGCTAAAACATATTAAGCACGGTGCTATTTATGAAGCTAATTTTTGTCAGGAGTTTTATGCCGAAAACACGCAAATCAATCCTTTAGAAACTTATAAAAAATTAAATAGCATCTCCAAACCACCTTTTGCGTCTTTCATTAAAATGAACGATAAGTTTGTGCTAAGTGCCTCGCCTGAACGTTATTTGAAAAAGGATGGAGTACATGTCATTTCACAACCTATAAAAGGAACGGCTAAACGTTCTAAGGATCAGGAAAAAGACGAACAGCTAAAAAGCGATTTGTCTAAAGACGAAAAGGAACGCAGCGAGAATATTATGATTGTCGATTTGGTGCGCAACGATTTATCTAAAACCGCCATAAAAGGCAGTGTAAAGGTTGAAGAACTGTGTGAGATTTATACTTTCGAGCAAGTTCATCAAATGATTTCTACGGTAACTTCAACGGTTGAAGCCACCACGCACCCAGTTGATATTATTAAGAGTAGCTTTCCAATGGGAAGTATGACGGGGGCTCCAAAAATATCAGCCATGAAAATCATTGAAAACCTCGAAGAAACCAAACGCGGCGTCTATTCTGGAGCGATTGGTTATTTTACCCCGCAAAACGATTTCGACTTTAATGTGGTTATTCGAAGTATTCTTTATAACCAAAGTAATGGCTATGTGTCTTATTCGGTGGGAAGTGCGATTACAGCTAAAAGTGACGCCCTTCGTGAATATGAAGAGTGCTTGATAAAAGCTAAGGCGATGCGAGAGGCTTTGGAAAAAGATAACAAAACCCATTAAATGTCTTTCGCGGTTGGGAACATTAGGAAAAACGGGCAAATTTTCGGATACTTATAACTTAAATTCAAGGAAAATGGCAACTGTAGATAACATACGAAACGGATTGATAGACAAAATACTATCTATTAAAAATAAAGATTTTTTAGTCGCTCTTGACAAGTTAATTACTTCTAGTACTTCGGAATCTGATATTATTGAATTGATTGAAGCGCAAAAAAATAAGCTGGAAATGAGTGAACAGGATATCAAAAATGGGAAGCTAATTTCTCAAGAAGCCATGGACAAAAGAAATCTTGAATGGCTAAACGCTCTGTAATTTGGACTCGAACAGCCATTAAATTTTAATGCTACTGATTATAAAAATATCGCTCTGGCATATCGATTAACGCATATTCATCTTCAATGCGGTTAAACAAATAACCATACTAATTGTATATTTGGTGTTATGTTAGAAGGATTCAAAAAACACATTGAAAATCATTTTCATTTTTTAAAAGAGAAGAAGCTGCTTATCGCCATTTCAGGAGGTATAGATAGTGTGGTTTTAACACATTTATGTGATAAATCAGGCCTAAATATTACTATGGCGCATTGTAATTTTAACTTGCGCGGAAAAGAAAGCGATGCCGATGAATCTTTTGTGAAACAATTGGCAGATAAGCTAAATTTGGAGGTTTTTGTACAGCATTTTGATACTGAAAAGTACGCCAAAGATGAAAAGCGTTCCATGCAAATGGCAGCTCGTGAATTGCGCTATAATTGGTTTAATGAATTGTCGGAACAATTGGGTTTCGACTATATTTTAACTGCCCATCATGCCGATGATAATCTGGAAACTTTTTTAATTAATTTCACTAGAGGAACTGGTATTGAAGGTTTAACAGGTATTCCCGAAGTCAACCAAAAGTTTGTAAGACCCTTATTGAAGTTTTCGAGTGCTCAGATACACGATTTTGCCGAGGAAAACCAGATCGCTTGGCGCGACGATAGTAGTAATGCATCAGTAAAATACCTTAGGAATAAACTACGCCATGAGGTGATTCCTATTTTAAAAGAAATCAATCCGAGTTTGTTAAATAGTTTTGAAAATACGCTTCATAATTTACAAGGTGCTTCCGATATTATAGATGAGTCTATAAATGATTTTCTGAGTAAAACGATTGAGAATATTGACGATACCACCGTAAAATTTAAAATTTCAGAATTCAAAAAAAAGGCACAACCTAAAGCGTTTTTGTATGAAACTTTTAAAGATTTTGGTTTCACAGCCTGGGACGATATTTTAAACCTGCTGGATGCCGAAACAGGAAAACAAGTGCTATCAAATACATACCGCTTAATTAAAAATAGGGATCATTTACTGCTGAGTGAGATAGAGCAAGATGCAAGCGAAAATATTTCAATTTCCGAAGAAGAACGGACTAAGGAAACGCCTTTTGGAACTTTGGTTTTTAGTCAGGTTGATGCGGTGCTGGAAACCTCACCAGAAGTGATTTATGTTGATCAAAACCTATTGAAATATCCTTTAACCTTAAGAAAAAAACAGGAAGGCGATGTGTTTTATCCCTTGGGAATGAAGGGCAAAAAGAAATTGAGTAAGTATTTTAAAGACGAAAAAATGTCTTTGCTAGATAAAGAAAATGTCTGGTTGTTGTGCAGTGGAGACGCTATTGTTTGGGTAGTCAATAAACGCGCCGATAACCGCTTTAAAGTGACCTTAAACACCTCATCCATTTTAAAAATAGAAATTAAAAACTAAATCATTTTGAAACTACAAGGGCAGATTGTCGACATCCATCAAAAACGAATTTTTAAAGGGGAAATAACCTTCGAATCTGGAAAAATTGTTTCTATAGTTGAAAAGGATCATGAGGTGAATCATTATATACTTCCTGGATTTGTAGATGCTCATATTCATATTGAAAGTTCCATGTTAGTGCCTAGCGAATTTGCAAAAATGGCTGTCGCTCACGGTACGGTAGCTACGGTTTCCGATCCACATGAAATCGCTAATGTTTTAGGTGTTGAAGGCGTGGAGTTCATGATTGAAAATGGTGAAAAAGTACCCTTAAAATTTAATTTCGGAGCACCATCTTGTGTGCCAGCTACCAGTTTTGAATCGGCTGGTGCTGAAATTGATTCTGAAGACATCAAAAAACTTTTAGAGCTAGAGGATATAAAATATTTAGCCGAAATGATGAATTACCCAGGGGTGATTTTTGATGATGAAGAAGTACTTAAAAAAATTGCCTGGGCAAAGCATTTTAATAAACCTATTGATGGCCATGCGCCAGGACTGGTTGGAGATAAATTAACCAAATACATCAACGCTGGAATTTCAACCGATCATGAAAGTTTTACCTATGAAGAAGGCCTTGAAAAGCTTCAAAAAGGAATGAAAATCCTAATTCGTGAGGGTAGTGCTGCAAAAAATTTCGATGCATTAATCGATTTGGTGCCAGAACATTTTGAAAATATGATGTTTTGTAGCGATGATAAACATCCCGATGATTTGATGCTTGGTCATATCAATCAGTTGTGTGCTCGGGCAGTGAAAAAGGATATCGATCTGTTTAAGATTTTACAAATGGCCTGCATAAATCCGGTTAAACATTATAAACTAGATGTGGGTACTTTGAAAGTTGGTGAAGCAGCCGATTGTATCGTTGTTGAAGATTTGGTGAATTTTAAAACCCTCCAAACTTATATCGATGGGACTTTGGTATTTGATGAAGGCAGATCATTAATTTCACCAGTTTCATTTGAAAACTTGAATAACTTCAATTGCGATTTAAAAGAGGTTTCAGAGTTTAAAGTGATGTCTTCTGCTAAAGAAATACGTGTTATTGAAGCTTTAGAAGGGCAGTTAATCACGAATGAAATTATAGAATCTGTAACTATTGAAAACGGAAATTTAGTTTCAAATACAGATAAAGATGTTCTAAAAATGGCGGTTGTCAACCGTTACCAAAATCAGCCTCCAGCTTTGGCTTTTATTAAAAATTTTAATTTAAAGGAAGGCGCTATTGCAGCTTCAGTGGGGCATGATTCCCATAATATTGTTGCGGTTGGTGTTAGTGATGAGGCGATTTGCAAAGCCGTTAATTTAATTATTGAACATAAAGGTGGTGTTTGTGCTGTTTCTAATTCAAATTCAAAAATTTTACCACTCCCTGTGGCTGGTATTATAAGCGATCAAGACGGCCAAACGGTAGGTAAATACTATGCCGAACTCGATAAAATGGCCAAACAATTAGGCAGCACCTTAAATGCACCGTATATGACGCTCTCCTTTATGGCATTATTGGTAATTCCGTCGTTAAAATTAAGCGACAAAGGCCTTTTTGATGGAACGCATTTTAAGTTTGTTGATTTGGAAGTGGAAAGTTAAAAGGTTATAAAGACTCAAAGTTTCAAAGTTTCAAAGTTTCAAAGCTTCAAAGCTTCAAAGTTGGATAGTTTCTTAGTCAACAGTCACTAGTTAAAAGTTTGTTTGAAAACGCATTGTCATTCCGACGAAAGGAGGAATCTTTAAATGTCATTCCTGAATTAGCTAATATTGGAGCTACAGAGCTACAAAGTTTCAAAGTTGAATAGTTTCTTAGTTAACAGTTAACAGTTAAAAGTTGAAGAGTTTCATAGTTAGTAATAAAAAGTTAATTTTACTTATATCTTATATCCAACATGCCCGTAATCGAATCCACATACAAGCCTTCATTTCTGTTTAAAAACGGTTTCGTTTCAACGGTGTATTCTGGGTTATTTCGTCGTGTACAATTAACACAGGAGCGGGAACGCATAACTTTAAGTGATGGTGATTTTCTAGACTTAGATTGGAGTTATGCTACGGAGAAAACTAATAAACTCATCATTTTGCTTCACGGGTTGGAAGGTAGTGGAAACAGACCTTATATGACGGGGGCTGCAAAGCTTTTTAATGAAAATGGTATCGATGCTGTTTGTGTGAATTTTAGAGGTTGTAGTGGTGAAACCAATTTAAAATTTAGAAGTTACCATTCGGGAGCTACAGAAGATTTGGTAGATGTGATTTCACATGTTTTAAATCAAGAAAAGTATACCGACGTTTATTTAAAAGGCATCAGTTTAGGGGCAAACATGATTCTTAAATATTTGGGTGAGCGCGAAGCGGTTCCTCAAGAAATTAAAGCGGCCATTGCTGTTTCTGCACCATGCTATTTATATGGTTCTGCGAAAGAATTGCATACCATCAAGAATAAATTATATCATGATAGGTTTTTGAAACACCTTTCCAAAGCCTTAAAAAATAAGCAAAAACGCTTCCAAGAAGATTTAAGTTTGGAGCAGATTGAAAGCATAAAAACCTTGTTCGATTTTGATAACATATACACTTCAAACGCTCATGGTTTTAAAAACGGATTAGATTATTACGAGCAAGCGAGCAGTTTGCAATTTCTTCCCAAAATAAAAACACCAACGCTTATTATAAATGCGTTAAACGACTCGTTTCTTTCTCATGAGTGTTACCCCGTTAAAGAAGCTAAAAACAATCCGTTTCTACATTTAGAAATGCCTAAATATGGCGGGCATGTGGGGTTTATTTCTAAAAAAAATGTGTATTACAACGAAAAACGGGCATTGGAGTTTGTGCAAACTATGGTAAAATAGGTTGGTCTTTGGTTAATTTTATTACAGTTGGGCACTTGTTAATGTTATAAGTTAGCCTTTCTGAGACTGTAATTTTTACTAACTTCAAACAAAAAAGAAAAATGCCAACCTATCAGTTAAAAATAAATAGTAAAACCTATACCGTTGAAGCGGAGCCGGATACGCCACTTTTGTGGGTTTTAAGAGATCACTTAAAACTTATCGGCACCAAGTTTGGCTGCGGTATTGGGCAGTGTGGCGCTTGTACGGTACACATTAATGGTACGGCAACACGTAGCTGTTTGTTAGAGGTGCCTTTTGCTGTAAATGTAGAAATTACAACCATTGAAGGCCTCTCCAAAGATGGTGATCATCCCGTTCAGCAAGCATGGAAAACCATGGATGTACCGCAATGTGGCTACTGTCAGGCTGGACAAATTATGACAGCTTCTGCTTTTTTACAAAAAAATCCGAATCCCACAGATGAAGAAATAAGAAACGCTATGCATGGTAATATTTGCCGTTGTGCAGCTTATAATAACATTGAAGAAGCTGTTAAGTTAGCTTCAAAACAATAAACTAAACCAGTTCTAAAAACATGAAAACTTCAAACAAAAAAGTATTTAGTAGAAGGGCTTTTTTAAAATCTTCAGCATTAGCTAGCGGAGGTATGTTAATTGGTTTTAATTTGTTTCAAGCATGCAAAACAGATGTTGAGGTGCCTGTTGATATCAGTAAAATTCACTTTAACGATTTTAATGCCTTCATTAAAATTTCCGATGAAGGTATCGTTACCATATTTTCTCCAAACCCTGAAATCGGTCAGGGGGTTAAAACCTCCATGCCTATGATTATTGCTGAAGAATTGGATGTGGACTGGGAAAACGTTTATGTTGAACAAGCGCCTCTAGATACAAAAAATTACACGCGACAGGTTGCTGGTGGTAGCCAATCTATAAGGAGTTCTTGGGAGCCATTAAGACAAACGGGCGCTACAGCTAAACAAATGCTCATTAATGCCGCAGCAAAGGAGTGGCAGATTTCCCCCGAGGAATGTACCGCTAGATTGGGGGTTATTTCCAATCGAACAGGCGATACATTAGGTTACGGTGATGTCGTAAAACTTGCAGCAACCTTAGAGATTCCAGAAAATGTTAGCTTAAAAGATCCTAAAGATTTTAATATTATAGGTAAAGGCAAAGGGAATGTTGATGTCGATAAAATTGTAGTTGGGAAGCCTTTGTATGGTATGGATTATTCCGAAGATGGCATGCTTTACGCCTCGGTTTTAAGGCCACCGGCATTCGGTCAAAAATTGGAATCTTATGATGCTTCTGAAGCTAAAAGTTTGCCCGGTGTTGTCGATGTAATTACTATTGGGGAAAAATATAGGGCTTACAAAGCGGCCGGACATAAGAGTTGGGCAGCACAATTAAGCAGCAGTGATAAAGTCGTGGTTATTGCTAATACCACTTGGGATGCCTTTCGTGGTTTAAAAGCAATTAAAGCCAATTGGGTAGAGGAGTCGCCTTTAGAAAGTACCGAAGATTACGACGCTAAATTGTTAGCCTTGTTAGAAGGTAATAAATTCAATACCAGAAGATCAGATGGTGATGTTAAAAAAGCTTTCGCGGAAGCAGATAAAGTGATAGAACGTACCTATGAGGCACCATACTTACCACACAACTGTCTTGAACCTATGAATTTTTTTGCACACGTTACCGATGAAAAAGTACGCCTCATTGGACCTACGCAAACGCCTGAAGAGGCAGCAAAAAGTATCGCTCAACTATTGGTGCGGGATTTGGAAACTGTAGAGGTTAATATGACACGTATTGGCGGAGGTTTTGGAAGAAGGCTTTATACAGATTTTGTTTTTGAAGTGGCCGAAATTGCCGATGCTGTTCGAAAACCCATAAAAATGGTATCTGCTAGAGAAACCGATATGACCACGGGAGTATACAGACCTGCGGTGAAATATCGCATTGCTGCAGCCATTAAAAATGGAAAAATTACAGGCTATCACCTTAAAGAGGCCTGTGCTAATGGCAGTATGTATGGTATTATTGCCGATTTTTTTCCAGCTGGCGCCATAGAAAATTATCAAGTGGATAGTGCAACCTATAAAAACAGTATTACCACCGGGGCATGGCGAGCCCCATACACGAATTTTTTGGCAAGTGCTGAACAGAGTTTTTTCGATGAATTGGCTCAGGAGTTGAACATAGATCGCATTCAGTTACACTTAAATTTAATTCAAAACGTAAAAGGCACCACAGACGAGCGTATTCAATACAGTCCGGAGCGTTTAGAGGGTGTTATAAAATTGGTTGCCGAAAAAGCAAAATGGGGACAAACAAAACCAGGTGTTTACCAAGGTTTTTCAGTGTATTATAGTCATAACACCCATGTTGCCGAAATAGCTGAAATTGTTCTAGAACATGGCAATCCGATAGTTAAAAAAGTAACTTGCGCTGTAGATTGCGGCATTGTGGTGAATCCTACTGGGGCTTTGCAACAAGCTAAAGGCGGGGTGATTGATGGTCTTGGGCATGCTATGTACGCCGATTTATCGATTAAAGACGGCGTGCCACAATCCAATAATTTTAATAACTACCAATTAATAAGAATGGTGCAAACGCCAAAAGTTGATGTGCATTTTGTTGAAAGCGATATGGCACCAACGGGACTAGGCGAACCTACTTTGCCGCCAATAGGCGCTGCGGTTTCTAACGCCATATATGCCGCAACAGGAAAACGAATTTATAAGTTCCCCATTATGAAACATTTTAATGAGGAAGAAAAGGCATTGAGCTAATTAACGGAAAGCATTTTATGACTCACGAATTTAAAAATATCGTAAAAGCAGCTGTCGAGGCGAAGAAACGCAGATTAAAATCGGTGTTAGCTTCTGTTGTAGATTTAGATGGTTCTTCTTATCGCAGGCCTGGGGTTAGAATGCTTATTACTGAAAATGGCACGCTAACAGGAGCGGTAAGTGGTGGTTGTGTTGAAAAAGAAATTGTATTGCAAGCCGAATCTGTTTTTAAAACAGGTGAAGCAAAAATAATGACCTATGATGGTAGATACCGCCTAGGCTGTGAAGGTGTTTTGTATATTTTAATTGAGCCATTTGAACCGCACGTTTCTTTTGAAAGTGTTTTTAAAACCTGTTTAATGCTTAGAAAGTCTTTTCAGCTAAAATCGTATTACGAAAAAGAGGTGAAAATGTCAAAGGCCTTCGGAACTGTGGTTCATATAGATAATGAATTGTATCCTTTAAACCCTCATTTGGAAAATCAGAAACTAGATAATAAATCAATATTTAGTCAAACCATGCCGCCATGTTTTAAGCTGATTATTATTGGTGCCGAACACGATGCTGTACAATTGTGTAAATATGCTGCGTTAACAGGGTGGGAGGTCATTATTGTATCTAATATAAAAGAAGCTAAATCATTAAAAGAATTTCCTGGTGCGGAAACGTTATGGACAACAACACCAGAAACGGTAGATTTTAGTTTGGTAGATCAACAAACAGCTGTTGTGCTTATGACTCACAATTTCGCCTACGATTTAAGGTATTTAGTAGCACTTTCAAAATGTCATCCTAATTATATCGGTGTGTTAGGTCCAGCCAGACGGCGAGAAGATTTGTTATCGCAACTCATGACTTACTGTCTTGAGTTGGATACCGAATTTTTGGATTTAGTTCATGGTCCCGCAGGGTTAAATATAGGCTCTGAAACGCCTCAAGAAATTGCTGTGTCTATTGTTTCAGAAATTTTAGCTATCACCAGGAATAAACATCCCATGTCCTTGAGTGAAAAACAGGGGCGTATCCATCAAGAAAAATAAGGCTTTGCTTCAGTCAGATTCAAATATAGCCATCGTTGTTTTAGCCGCAGGGGAAGCTTCAAGAATGGGAAGTCCAAAGCAACTATTGTCATGGGGTGATGGGAGTCTTATTACACATGTGGTGCAACAAGCCCTTAGTACGTCTTCTTCAGAAGTCATGGTGGTTCTAGGGGCGCATTTTGAGGCTGTTCATCATACCATCAGTGACTTTCCTATTACTGTTTTACACAATCAAAATTGGCAAGCAGGACTAAGTCAATCTATAGTCTGTGCTGCTCAATATCTTCTGAAAGAAAATAAAGCCTACCAAGCTGCACTATTTCTATTAGCTGATCAACCTTTAGTGAGCTCAGAATATATAAATATGATGATTGAAAATTTTAAACCTCATCAAAAATGTATTTTGACTTCTACATACAAGGATGGTAAAAAAGGGGTGCCCGCCCTGTTTGATGCCTGTTATTTTAAAGGCTTAGCCGAATTATCTTCTCAAAACGGCGCACATCATTTTATAAAAAATCATAAGCCTTTTGTACAGTCGATTAATATGCCCTTTGAAAATTTGGATATAGACACTAAACAAGACTATATCACTTTATACCAGCGGTATTTCGGTGGTAAATAACTGAGAGGTTTAATTTTTTTGCCTACAAAAATGGATAATCGGTATACCCTCGAGCTGTACCGCCACCAAATAGGGTATGTGTATCACTTATGGTATTTAATTTTGCATTTAGTTTTACACGTTTAGGATAATCGGGGTTGGTTAAAAAGTTCCTTCCAAAACCTACTAAATCTACCAAGTTTTCTCCTAATAAGGCATTAGCTTGCTCTGGCGTTTTGTTTCCTGTGGCTATAATGGTATTCGTGAAATTTTCACGTAAGGTGACTCTGAAATCAGCGGGGATTTCTGGAGCGTCATCCCAATCGGCTTCACATAAATGAATGTATGTCACACCAATTTTTTCTAAGGCTTTAGAAGCGATTTTAATGGTCTCCAATATTTCAGGGTCGTTCATATCCTTAAAACTGATGAAAGGTGATAGTCGAACCCCTGTTTTTTCTGGTCCTACGGTATCGGCTACTGCCTGAGTGATTTGGGTTAATAATCGCACACGATTTTCTTTGCTTCCGCCATATTCATCGGTTCTTTCATTGGAATTACTTCTTAAAAACTGATCGATTAAATAACCATTTGCACCGTGAATTTCAACACCATCAAAACCAGCTTCAATGGCATTTTTTGCGCCTATTTTAAATGCTTCAATCACCTGATTTATGTCTGCTTTGGTCATGGCTCTAGGTGCTTCAACCGGCACAAACGTAGCATCTCCGTTTGGTGCGCCATCAAAAATATATACATTAGTTTCCTTGGCTATTTTGGCAGAAGGCGCAATGGGTTGTAGGCCATTAACTTTCGAGCTAGAAACCCGTCCTACATGCCACAATTGTAAAAATATTTTACTGCCTTTTTTATGAACTGCATCGGTTATTAATTTCCAACCTTCAATTTGTTCTTGGGTATAAATACCTGGAGTGTTGGCGTAACCTTTTCCTTGTAAAGAAACTTGAGTGGCTTCCGTTATAATAATGCCAGCTTCAGCTCTTTGTCCGTAATATTCAGCCATCAAGGCATTAGGCATATCACCAGGTTGGGAAGCTCTAGAACGTGTCATGGGAGCCATTAAAAAGCGGTTTTTTAAATCTAAATCTTTCGATTGGTATGCTGAAAATAAATTGATTGTATGAGACATGTTATTTTTTGAATATTTTATACAGTAGATATATGCTTACGAAAAAAAGTACGGGCCATAAAATGAATAAATCAACTCTAATAATAGCACCAACTTCTTTTGGAGCCCAGACGAAATATAAATAGGCTTCATAGGCTAAATAAATAACCCACATGGTAACAAGAATGATTTTATATCGTTTTTTATGATTCATGATTTATAATGTTTTAATTAAATTAGAAATTGTTATCTACATTCTAAATTAATCATTTAGCTTATAAAATGAACGGATTGGAACTCTTTTATTACTTATTAAATTCGATTTCAGAATTATCAATAGGCGTGTTTGGGTCGTTTTTTACCATGTTTGCAATGGCATCTTTTCGCATAAAAACAACACCAGAATGAGATTTTGCATATTTAATAAAGGCATCAACCACATGAACCACGGCTGGTGCGCCTCCAATTCTGTCGTGTAAACTTACACTCATCATGCGTCTTCTTGTACTGCCTTCTTCATATAATTGGTCGAATTCAGTCTTTAGTTGCGCCAAAAACTGATCGGGACTCCATTGTTTTCCTTCTATATTTACAATATCGTTATTTCTTAAGGTGTAGGGCATCACCACAAAGTTTTTACCGCGTACTTTAGTAATAAATGGTTCGTCGCGACTTAAATCGTCTATGTGATATAGGAACCCTAAATCTTGTAAAACTTTAAGGGTATTTGGTCCTCTTCTTAGCCAATTGGCATTGTAACCAATGCCGCGTTGCCCCGTAATGGCTTCAACGGTATCGATGCCTTTTTTTATGAATTCTAATTCATCTTCATAACTCATATCCCATTGATCGCTCCACGAGATGCCGTGGGCCGCTATTTCATGACCGCCATCGGCAATAGCTTTGGCGACTTCAGGGTATTTTATAGCCGCTTCACCAACCACATGAGAAGTCACTTTTATATCGTGTTTTTTCCAAAGATTTAACATGCGGTAAACGCCTTCTTTGGCACCATATCTAAACCAACTTTCGGCAGGCATATCAGGATTGCCTTTAGGTAATGGGTTTCCAGAAAACGGACTTTCGGCACCTTCGGGTTGACCACCGGTTTCAAATTGCATAGAAAATGAAATGACCAACTGGGCGTCATTTGGCCAATATGTTTTTGTGTTTGTTGCTGTATTTTTCATAACTGTTTCTTTAGATGCATTGTTATTGCATGAAGTCAATGCTAGTAAACAAATAAGGGTTGTCGCTAATGTAATGTGTGTTATTCTTTTCATGGTTTGTTATATAAATGTTACAACGTTTTCTAGAGTCCTTCTGGTTTTTTCTCGCGGTTCATTTACACGGTAGCCAAAAGCGACCATATAAGATAATCCGTATAAATTCGTATCTATCCCTAAATCTTCTTTTAATATTTTTTCACTTATAGATTGATTAAACCCTTCAATAGGACAAGAGTCAATGCCAATCATAGCGGCGCTTGTCATCATATTTGCCAAAGGAATATAACACTGCTTTGAAGCCCAATCGAAAAGTTTTCTGTCGTCAGATAAATCAAAATCACTTTTTTGAAAGGCCTCATACATGCTGCCTTTTTGTTCAATTACATTCTCGGGTAATTCTTGAATGTCTCTCATAAACTCTTTAATATAGCTGCTGTCGTATTTTGTTAAAGGTGCTCTCATAGTTAGCCCTAAAACAAAATGACTTGCAGTATCTAACTTTGCGGTGGCTCCCCATGCGCTTTCTTTTAATTTGTTTCTTAATTCAGGATCTTGAACGACAACAAAATGCCAAGGCTCAAAACCAAAAGAACTTGGAGATAACACGCCAGTTTTAAGTATGAAATTCATATCGTCATCACTCACTTTTTTATTGGTGTCAAATAACTTACAGGCATGTCTAAATTTGTAAGCTTCTAATATGTCAGTTTTATTAATCATGGTTTAAGTTTTAAATGATATGACAAAGGTACAGGGAGAGTTAAAAGTTAATGTTGTATAAATCCATTGTATATTTGTATAATTATATAGTAATATGGTACAGCGTTTTTATATCACAAAGGATTTAGATGTTATTGAATTTGAAGCCGTTAGTGAATGGGGGTACCCCAGGCATAAGCATCTTTTTTTTGAACTTACGATAGTGCTAAAAGGTAAGGGGCAACATTTGTTAAATGATAATATTGTGGATTATCAATCGGGTGATGTTTTCTTTTTAACGCCTAAGGATGAGCATGAATTTATTATTTCAGAAGCCACAACCTTTGGTATCATCAAATTCACAGAGCAGTTGTTTCTTGAGAAATCATCCTTTTCAACCAGTAGGTATTGGCGCAAAAATTTAGAAACTGTTATTTTTCATTCAAATATTATAGCCGAAAGCATAGTGCGTTATGAATCAGATAAAATCCAAATTAATGGATTGTACCAGTTAATCAAGCATGAAATAAATAGTAGCATGCTTTATAATCGTTATGTGTTATCAGAATTGTTTGGTGCTTTAATGGTCGTTTTATCTCGTAATTTAAAATCGAGTTTGGAAACTAGCTCATTAGAATTAGTTTCAGATGAAGAAAAAATAGAAAACATCCTGACCTATATCAGGCAAAATGTATTAAATAAAGAGATGATTAGCATTAAAACTATCGCCGAGGCTTTTTATATGTCACCAAATTATGTGAGTTTATTTTTAAAGAAACACATCGGGATTTCAGTGCAGCAGTACGTTATTCAAACGAAAATAGATATGGCTGTACGTTTGTTGAAGCAGCCAAACTTGAGTATTAGTGGAATCGCTGAAAAACTTGGTTTTGTGGATGCTAGTCATTTTAACCGTCTATTTAAAAAGTACAAGGGGGTAAACCCGAGCGAATTCAAAAAGCAGCATAGTTAATCCAATGGCTTGGTGCTTTCGCGTTCAATTAAACTTGTTTTAATAATTTTGGTTTCATAAGGTTTCGGTTGGTCTTCATTTTCAATACGATCAATAAGCATTTTAGCAGCCGTTTCGCCAATGTATTTGCCATGCTGACTAATAGCTGAAATGGAAGGAGAGAGGTGTTGCAGGAGTTTTCCGTTTGTAAAACAGGCGATAGATAATTCTTCAGGAATTTTATACGTCATGCGTTTTACCAAGTGCAGCACATTAACAGCGGCACTTTCTTCTAAACATAGCAAACCATCAATAGATTTATCAGCTAAAATAATTTTCATGATGGTATCAAAATCTTCATGATGCCCTATGCGTACAATTAAGCGTTCTTCAATAGGTATATTAAAAGTTTTTAATGCTTTTTTGTAGCCTTCAACACGTAGTTTGCCAACACTCAAATTATCGATAACCGAAACGAGGGCCACTTTTTTACAGCCTGATTTTATAAGATGACAGGTAGCGTGATAGGCGCCTTCTAAATCGTTAACAATCACCTTGTCACATTCTAATTCATCCGAAACACGATCGAACATCACGATTGGCACACCTTCATTTAGCGTGTTTTTTAAGTGGGTGACATTCTGTTTTACCTGAGTTTCTTCAGCTAAAGAAATGATAATACCATCTAGATGACCGTGCTTTAATAAATCGATGGTTTTTACTTCTTTTTCGTAAGACTCGTTAGAAATACACGATACCAATTGATAGCCTTTTTGGGAAGCAATGTGCTCGATACCCATAAACACTTTGGCAAAAAAAGTATTCATGATGTTTGGTATGACCACGCCTATAGTTTTAGTGTTTTTATTTAATAGATTTAATGCTGTTACATTAGGTTTATAGTGATGGAGTTTGGCGTATTCTTTTATTTTAGATTTAGTATTCGGACTAATCTCATGGCTGTCTTTTAGCGCTTTAGAAACTGTGGCTATCGAGACATTAAAGTTTTTAGCGATATCTTTTAAAGTAATTCTTTTTTTCATGTAAAAGAAAGGAAATAGGTGTACAATTTAGTACAATAATTTTTGATGATAACGAAGTCCATTCATTACTGTTATAATATTCATTTAAAAAAAACGATATTTGAGTTAAATACAAGAAAAATGAGTTTATCTGCGGAAGAAAAAGCATTGACGCCAGAGGAGTCTAAAACCCTTAAAACCACAAAACCACCAGTAAACAGTGTGGGTTTTGGAGGTATAGTAGCAGCCTTTAAGCAAACATCAAAGTACATGAATCTTAAAGATACTTTTGTGTTGGCGCGAAAAATGAATCAGAAAGGTGGCTTCGATTGTCCGGGGTGTGCATGGCCAGATCCGGATGATGATAGGTCTTCATTAGGCGAATTTTGTGAAAACGGATTAAAAGCTATAGCTGAAGAAGCTCAGAATAAAACTATTGGCGCCGATTTTTTTAAGAAACACAGCGTTGATTCATTAGCCACATGGAGCGATTTTGAAATCGGAAAATCTGGACGATTAGCGGAACCGATGTTTCTGGCTGAAGGTGCCACTCATTATCAGTCGATTTCCTGGGAAGATGCTTTTAATAAGGTTGGTGCGCATTTAAATGCTTTAGATTCTCCAGATGAAGCAGTCTTTTATACCTCGGGAAGAACGACTAATGAAGCGGCTTTTTTATACCAATTGTTCGTTCGAGAGTTTGGAACTTCTAATTTGCCCGATTGCTCAAATATGTGTCATGAAGCGAGTGGCAGCGCCTTGTCTGAAACCTTAGGCATAGGAAAGGGCTCGGTAACTTTAGACGATTTATACAAGGCAGAATTGGTGCTAGTCGTGGGGCAAAACCCAGGAACAAACCACCCGAGAATGTTAACCGCTTTAGAGAAATGTAAAAATAACCGCGGAAAAGTGGTGGCTATCAATCCGCTACCAGAAGCAGGATTAGTTAGGTTTACCAATCCGCAAAACCCTATAAAATTATTAACCGGCGGAACACAAATTGCCGATGTATTTGTGCCAATTACCATTAACGGTGATGTGGCTTTTTTTAAAGCCATACTATTAAAGTTGTTACAAGCTGAAGAGAGTCAAGGTGGTGTATTCGATAGGGAATTTATAAATGAATTTACCCATGGATATGATGCTTTTATAGCAGATTTAAAAACTTACAATTTTGAAGCTTGTTTAGCGGCTTCAGGGGTGTCGTTAGATATTTTTAATCAGGTTTTTGATTTGGTTTTAAACAAAAAGAAAATCATTATTTGTTGGGCTATGGGCTTAACACAACATGAAAATGCAGTTGATAATATACGTGAAGTTGTTAATCTTCTGCTTTTAAAAGGAAGCATTGGTAAGGAAGGCGCAGGAACCTGTCCTGTTCGTGGACATTCAAATGTTCAGGGCGATAGAACGGTTGGGATTTTTGAAGCCGCGCCACAGGCGTTTTTAGATAAAATTGAAGATAAATACGGATTTAAACCTAGCGCCAAACACGGTTATTCGGTTATCGAGGCCATAAAAGCCATGTACGAGAAAAAGGCCAAAGTGTTTTTTGGTTTGGGTGGTAATTTTATTTCGGCGGTACCCGATACTCTATATTCCGCGAAAGCGTTAGAAAACTGCAACTTAACAGTGCATGTTAGTACCAAGCTTAACCGCTCTCATTTAGTAACAGGAAAGGAGGCACTCATATTTCCTTGTTTAGGACATACCGAAAAGGATTATCAGAAATCGGGGCTTCAAATTCAAAGTGTCGAAAACTCTATGGGTGTGGTGTCTTCAACTAAAGGTGTTCTAGAACCCTGCTCTAAGGATCTGTTAAGTGAAGTGGCTGTAGTTTGTGGTATCGCAAACGCCACTTTAAAGGAACGCTCTAAAATTAATTGGTTAGCGTATAAAGACGACTATACTTTGGTGAGAAACGATATTGAAGAGGTAGTTTCTGGTTTCGATAGTTATAATAAGCGCTTAAATAATCCTTCAGGATTTTATTTACCTAATGGAGCGCGGGTTAGAAAATTTAATACTTCTACAGGAAAAGCTAACTTTTCCATTAATAAAATGCCAGACTGGAAGTTAAAGCACGATGAATTGGTAATGATGACCATACGTAGTCATGATCAATTTAATACCACAATTTATGGTTTAGATGATCGTTACCGTGGTGTGTTTAACGACCGTCGTGTTGTGTTTATGAACCGTGAAGACATGCAAGAACGCGGATTAACCGAGCATCAGGTGGTTAATTTGAAGTCTGAATTCAATGGAATAACTAGAAAAGTACGTAGTTTTAAAGTTGTTGGTTACGATATTCCTAAAAACTGCTGTGCTACTTATTTTCCAGAAACGAATGTATTGGTGCCGCTAGATAGTTTTGCGCATACGGCCAAAACGCCCGCATCCAAGAGCATCCGTGTTACAATTGAGATTCTTTAGGGTTTTCATTAAAACTCATCCTTTAATTTTCTTAAAAAGCAATTAATCGTAAATCAATTTGAGAAATCGACAATAATCGGCTTTCTACGAAAATTTCTTAGAAAAACACAGTGTAAAATAAGTATAAATACTTAGTTTTGTTTTCAAATACGTAATTATGAAACAAATAATTGTAGTTGGAAACGGAATGGTTGGTTATAAGTTTTGTGAAAAATTTGTAGCAACCCAAGAAAGTAAAGACTTTAAGATCACGGTTTTTGGAGAAGAGCCAAGACCTGCTTACGATCGAGTTCACTTAAGTGAGTTTTTTGAAAACCAAGACGCCGAAGCTTTAGAGATGGCTCCTAGATCATGGTATGAGGAAAACGGTATCGAGTTAGTAACTAGCGAGCGTGTCGTAGATATAAGTAGAGGGAAAAAAACAATTACTACGGTAAGTGATCGCGTATTTTCTTATGATTATTTAGTTTTAGCAACAGGGTCTGCACCTTTTGTACCGCCAATTAGAGGGGTAGAGAAAAAAGGGGTTTTTGTATACAGAACCATCGAGGATTTAGAAGGCATGTTGTCTTACGCTGCTAAAATTAAAGCTGAAAATCCAAATGCTAGAGCAGCTGTTCTAGGTGGTGGTTTATTAGGTTTAGAGGCTGGTAAAGCGGTGAAAGATATGGGCTTAGAGCCACATATTGTAGAGTTTGCAAATAAATTAATGCCAAGACAATTAGATTTGAGAAGTAGTCAAGTACTGCAACTTAAATTGGAGTCTATTGGTTTAAATATACACTTAAGTAAAGCAACCAATCAGATTTTAGGTGATGATCGTATCACAGGAATGGAATTTGGCGAAGATGATGTTCTAGATGTGGATATGCTTGTTATTTCGGCAGGTATTCGACCAAGAGATGAGCTAGGAAAAACCTGTGGTTTAGAAATGGGTGTTCGTGGCGGCATTGTTGTTGACAACAAAATGCAAACGTCAGATCCTAATATTTATGCCATTGGTGAAATCGCTTTGTACAATCAAATGATTTACGGTTTGGTTGCGCCTGGTTACGATATGGCTGAGGTTGCTGTAAATCAAATTATCGGGAATACCGAAAAATTAATGCCTGCAGATATTGACATGTCTACCAAATTAAAGTTAATTGGTGTAGATGTAGCGAGTTTCGGTGAGCCGTTTATGCCACCATCTAAAGGACATTCCATTATTTTTGAAAATAAAACACAGTATTTATATAAACGTATTAACGTTAGCCTAGACGGGAAATCACTTTTAGGAGGGATTTTAGTTGGTGATGCTTCAGATTATAGCATGTTACACCAAATCTACCTAAATGGTATGGCTATTCCAGAAGATCCTGCGCAATTAATCTTACCAGCTACCGAAGGTGGTGGCGCTTTTGGTGATGTGATGGATTTACCAGACGAGGCTCAAATATGTTCTTGTGAAAGTGTTACAAAAGGACAGATTTGTGGTGTTATTGAAAGTGGCGAGGCTAAAGATTTAGGAGATGTGGTGTCTTGTACTAAAGCAGGAACTGGTTGTGGAGGTTGTAAGCCAATGGTTAAAGATCTTACCGATGCCACCTTAAAATCGCTTGGTATTGAAGTTAAAGATACCATTTGTGAGCACTTCGAATTAGGAAGACAAGAATTATACGATATTATTAAAATTAAAGGCTATAGAACTTTTAACGAAGTTATAGATAACCATGGAACAGGTTGCGGATGTGAGCTTTGTAAGCCTCTAGTAGCATCGTTAATGGCTTCTATTCATGCCGATACGGCTAATAAAGAATACGCTATTCAAGATTCTAACGATAGATTCTTAGCCAACATTCAACGTAACGGAACCTATTCTGTTGTACCACGTGTGCCAGGAGGAGAAATTACTCCAGATAAACTTATTGCTCTTGGACAGATTGCTAAGAAATACGATTTATATACTAAAGTAACAGGTGGTGTGCGTATCGATTTATTTGGTGCAACATTAAAACAGTTACCATTAATCTGGAAAGAATTAATTAGTCATGGTTTCGAGAGTGGTCATGCTTACGGTAAATCGTTACGTACAGTAAAAACATGTGTAGGATCTACATGGTGTCGTTATGGTATGGATGAAAGTGTAAGTTTTGGTATCGAATTAGAAAACAGATATCGAGGTATTCGTGCGCCTCATAAAATTAAAGGTGGAGTTTCTGGATGTATTCGTGAATGTGCTGAGGCGCGTGGAAAAGATTTCGGACTTATCGCTGTTGACGGAGGTTGGAATCTATACGTAGGTGGAAACGGAGGAGCAACGCCGCGTCACGCCGAACTTTTAGCTGAGCAAATCGATAATGAAACTGTTATTAAATATTTAGATAGATACTTAATGTTCTATATGAGAACAGCTAAACCTTTACAACGTACTGCTGCATGGCAAGAGCGATTAGAAGGTGGTATGGATTACTTAAAAGAAGTGATTATAGACGATAAATTAGGGATTGCTGAAGATTTAGAAAAAGAAATGGAAACCCTTGTTAATAAGTTTGAGTGCGAATGGACACAAGCGGTTAATGATCCTGAAATGATGAAACGTTTCAATCACTTTGTAAATAGTGAAGACGAAGATGATAACTTGGTTTTTGTCCCTATGAGAGATCAAAAAATGCCAGAACCTTGGAATTAATAGTAATAAAAATTTAAGTAAGTATGGAATTAGTTTTAGATAAATACGCAACAACCAAAGTAGAAGATGTCAAGGTTTGGTTTAAAGCCGCATCGGTAAACGATTTTCCTCAAGATGGAGGGGCTTGTGTGAAATATAAAGACAAGCAAATAGCTGTTTTCAATTTCGCAAAAATGGACAAATGGTATGCTTGCCAAAATGTTTGTCCGCATAAAATGGAAATGGTTTTATCACGAGGTATGATTGGAGATGATAAAGGAATTCCAAAAGTAGCTTGTCCATTGCATAAAAAAACTTTCTCATTAGAGAATGGCGAAAATTTAAATGGAGATATGGATGCTATTGCTACTTATCCAGTAAAAATTGAAGGAGAAAATGTGTATATTGGCTTTTCAGAATAATGGAAAGTAATACAATATATACATATGAAGCCTACAAGATTTGAAACCGCAATAGCTTTAATAGATAAAAAAAACGCCGAAGATACTAATACATACCAAGTTGCAGGTATAGACTACCCTAAAGAATTGCTGTATTCACAGCGTATGACAAGGAAGTTACTGCAATTTAACCCTAATGCTTCAAAGGCACTTCAAATCGCGGCAAGAGCACAACACATTTGCCGCTGGAAAATAGCAAGAGATGAGTACCCTATGGATCGTGTGGGGTATTTAAAATGGCGTGAAACTTTAAAGAAAATGCACGCCGAAATTACTGCTGAAATTTTAGAGCAAGTAGGCTACGATCAACAATTTATTGATAGAGTGTCTTTATTAATAAATAAAAAGCTCATTAAAAAGAATGAAGAAACTCAAATTCTAGAAGATACCATCTGCTTGGTGTTTTTAGATTATTATTTCGAAGAATTCGCAGCGAAACATGACGACGAGAAAATTATAGATATTCTTCAGAAAACTTGGATTAAAATGTCGGAGGACGGACATCAAGCCGCACTGAAGTTACCTTATTCAGAGAAAAGTCTTGAACTCGTTAAAAAAGCAATTTCATAAGATGTAATATATGACGAAGCACGGAAATTCATTAGACCAAAGTACGTTTGATAAATTAAGCCGGCTTTATATTATTGCTTTAAGTGCCATCGCGGTCTCTGTCATTGTTAGTCAAATTCTAATTCGTAATCACCTTTCTAATCAGGAAACAGATTCTTCGGTTATAAATGTTGCAGGGCGACAACGTATGTTAAGTCAGAAACTGACTAAAAACGTCGTGTCACTCACTTCAGAAAAATCGCTTGAAGAGCGGATAGCCTTAAAAAATAGAATAAAGGAAACGCTTAATGTTTGGGAGCTTTCGCATCATGCCCTTCAAAATGGTAATGATAGCCTAGGTCTTCCTGATACCAATTCGGCCGATGTAAGAGCTCGTTTTGCTGTACTGAATCCCGTTTTTGATAAAATGAGTTTCGCTACGCAAACCATTATTTCGGAAATTGAACAGTCACCTGACTTAAATTTAGCTGCTTTAAATGCCGAGGTGAACATTGTAAGAGACAATGAAGGTGATTTTCTCTTGATGATGGACGATATCGTAAATCAGTACGATCTTGAGGCTGAGAAAAAAGTCTCTTGGCTGCGTAGACTAGAATCATGGCTTACAGCTTTGACTTTACTTATATTGTTGGCGGAATTTTTATTCATTTTCTGGCCTGCAGCGAAATCTGTGAGATCCACGCTTTCTGAGTTATTGTATGCTGAAAAACGTGCTAAGAAAATGGCTTTTGATGCCGATGAGCTTAGTTTGGCTAAAGAAAAATCCATTAAGGAATTGCGTGCTTTAAGTCGCGCCATGGACGATACCTTATTATTTGCGCGTATTTTACAAAATGGCCAAATCGTACATATGGGTAATAAGTTTTCACGCTTATTTACCTATTCTAAACTTAACGATTTAGGCTTGTTTTGGAAAGTGTTGTCAACCGTTGAAAACGAGCAATTACTAATTGAAGAGTTGGTTGTAAAGTATAAAAAAACAGGTTGGCAGGGTGAAGTAAAAGCGACAACCAAAGCTGGAAAAGATGTATGGTTGGAAATGGCCATCATTCCATATAGTCCTACCGAAGACAAATCGGAGTTGCTCATTATCGCTTCCGAAATCACCGATAGAAAAGAAGCGCAACTTGAAATCGACCGACTTACTGCGGCTAGTTTCGAGGAGAAAATGAATCAGCAAAAAATCATTTCTAGTAAGATTATTGAAAATCAAGAAAAGGAGCAAAACCGAATCGCTAAAGATGTACATGACGGCATAGGGCAAATGCTTACGGGGTTAAAATATAATTTAGAAAGTATTGATACCACTGATGTGGAAAAAGCCACGGCTAAAGTTGAAAACCTCAAAGTACTCGCTTCCGATATTATTAAAGGTATTAGAACGGCAACCTTTAATTTAACACCGCCAGAATTAACCGATCATGGTATCGTACCAGCCATTACGAAGTTAACTCAAGAATTGGCTAAGCTTACAGGAAAACAAATTATGCTGTTTAATAAAACCGATTTTAATCAGCGTTTAGATTCTTTAACCGAAATTAATATTTACCGTATTACCCAAGAGGCTATTAATAATGCGATTAAATACGCTGAAACCTCACATATTCTGGTATCATTATCCCATAGTGAAGATATTTTGAGTATTGTTATTGATGATAACGGTATTGGTTTCAATCCGAGTAAGGTTAAAAATATTAAAAATGGTGATGGAGGTATGGGTATGACCTTTATGAGAGAACGTATTAAATACATTAACGGTCGATTTTTTATAAATTCTGAACCAGGTAAAGGTACACGTGTAACCCTAAATATTCCATTGAAGGAGAAATAAGGCTTACTTTTTAATGCTTTAAAGGTATAAAGATATGGAACGACGATTAATCAGTTCAAACTCCGATTTCGAAAATAAGATAGGCTATTCTAGGGCGGTTGTTCAGAATGGTTGGGTGTTCGTTTCGGGAACTACAGGATATAATTATGAAACGATGCGTATTAGTGATGATGTTGTTGAGCAAACCGAACAATGTTTTGTGAATATCATAAAAGCACTAGAGGAAGCAGGGGCTAGTTTGAAAGATACGGTTCGAGTTACGTATATATTGCCTGTAGCAGAAGATTTTAAAGCCTGTTGGCCCGTTTTAAATAAGTATTTTGGCGACATAAAACCTGCAGCAACTATGATTTCAGCGGGTTTGGCCGATGATAAAATGAAAATTGAAATTCAAATAACAGCACTAAAAGGATAAATACGTAGTTTTACTTAATTTTATTACTTTTGTGCTATAATTAAAGGTTATGGATATTATTAATGTTGTGCTTGCCGATGATCATGTTTTGGTTAGAGATGGAATAAGAGCACTTTTAGAAGATCAATCTGGAGTAAAAGTTGTTGCTGAAGCTTCAAATGGAAAGGAAGCTTTGGAGATTGTTGCAGAGACTAAACCACATGTGCTAATTGTTGATATTAGAATGCCTGAAATGAACGGTATTGAAGTGGTTGGTGTTATCAGTAAAACATACCCTGATGTTCGTACTTTAGTATTATCTATGCACGATTCCGAGGAATATGTGTTAAAAGCTATTCAGGCTGGAGCCGATGGTTACCTGTTAAAAGGAGCCAGTAAAGAAGAGTTTATAAAAGCGCTGAATAATGTGGCGTCTGGTGGTAAGTATTTTACTGGTGATGTGTCTGCCATCATTATGAATAACTTTGTTAACGGCAACACGAGCGCTGCAGTGGTTCCAGAAAAAAAGGTTGTAAAAGATCCGTTTAAACTAACCAAGCGTGAAAAGCAAATACTTAATTTAGTATTGCAACTTAAAAATAATAAGGATATTGCTGAAGAACTTCAAATCAGCAAACGTACCGCTGAGGTACATCGTTTTAACTTGATGAAAAAGTTAGAGGTCAAAAATTTGATGGAACTTAGCAATAAGGCTAAGGAATTCGATTTAGTATAAGTTTCGGGTGTACTTTTTAAAAATGGAAAGCGATGCCTGTTTTCTTGGTAGTTTAAAGCTGCTAACTACACATTAGTGATTACTTAGTGATATATGGTTGGAAAAAGTTATTTTTTTTGATATTTATAACTGCAACCTTCATTGCAAATGGGGCCGCTCGTGGGTGAAACGATAAAGTAATCAGAATAAAATTCCAAATCATAAGTTATATAGCCTTGTTCGTTTTCAGATTCACTATGAAAATCCTGGCAGTTATATTTCAGAAGTAATTTGTTTTCATTTATTGAAAAGTTTCCAGTAGTACATTCGGTAAATCTACTAGAGGTAAATGTTCCGTTTTCCAAAAAATTAATGTCATGGCCGTTTTCAACATCTATCCAGTATTGGGGGCCGCCAGCACTTATATATGCTTCGGTTAGTTCCCATTTACCGACTATCAACGTCTCTTCAGAAATCAATGGTTCATTTGATTTTTCGCAATTGATCAGAATTAAAAGAAGCAGTAGGAAACTATATTTGTATTTCATTTTAAGTATTTGTTTAGTAGATGAAGATTTTCAAAAAAGGTTGCGTCTTAATTACTAATGATTCTTTTGATGGAAACTACTAAAATCGATAATTTCAATTAAAATTTCCCTTTTCTTTTAATGATTCTTCAATATCATTAAACTTAAATTATCAAACTCATATTTTTGTTTAATTACGTAGTTTTAGATGTTTAAAATTAAGTATTTATACTTAATTTTGTTTCGAGAATTAGTTATATCTGTATTATTAATTTTAAACTATTATTGAAATGAATACAACTAAAGGTGCAAATAAAATACTCTTTATAAATACTTTAGCCTTTACTTTTTGCTTTGCAGCCTGGCTGTTAAATGGCATATTGGTTACATTTTTAGTAGACAATCAAGTTTTCAATTGGTCTGGTGTTGAAATAGGATGGTTAATAGGGATTCCTGTTTTAACGGGTGCTATATTCAGATTACCAGCCGGAGTTTTAACGGATAAACTAGGCGGGAAGCCTGTGTTTACAGGTTTATTGTTATTGTGTGCGGTTCCTATGTATTTGTTGTCTTATGCTAACGATTTTTGGTCTTTTGCTTTATGTAGTTTAGGTTTTGGAATTGCAGGTGCTAGTTTTGCCGTAGGTATTGCATTTTCATCCATATGGTTTCCTAAGGAAAGACAAGGTGTTGCCCTAGGGATCTTTGGTGCTGGTAATGCAGGTGCAGCGATAACAACTTTAGTAGGACCTAAACTTTTGGATTACTTAACCGATGGTAAAACCAATTTAGATGGTTGGAGAGAAATGCCTAAAATTTATGCTGGAGTATTGGTGCTTATGGCGGTTATATTTTTCTTAACGACTAAAAATAAGAAGCCTGCTTCAAGTACTAAGAGCTTAAAAGGAATGATGGCGCCGCTTAAAAGTATTAGAGTGTGGCGTTTCGGATTATATTATTTCTTAGTTTTTGGATGCTTTGTATCTTTTGCGGGGTGGTTAGTGCCTTATTATACTAATGTTTATGCTTTAGATTTAGCTACGGCCGGACTTTTAGCATCATGTTTTAGTTTGCCTTCTGGGGTGATTAGAGCTTTTGGTGGTTGGTTATCCGATCGCGTGGGTGCTAGAAAAGTGATGTATTGGGTACTAGGGTCTTCTTTAATTTTTAGTGCGATTTTAATCGTTCCTAAAATGGATATATATGCAGCTGGAAAAGGGATTATGGCTAAATCAGCAGGGACAGTTACAGATGTTAGCGCAACTTATATCGAAGTTAATGGCATTAAATATCCTGTGAAAAGTAAAACGGACAAACTTGCCAACGTCGATGAAGGTTTTCATATTTTTCCTGTGAAGGAGTCTTGGCAAGAAGTACTTGTTCAGAAGGGTGATGAGGTTAAAAAGAAGCAGCTAATTGCTAAAGGGAATACACATATTTTCTTTCAAGCTAATTTATGGATATATGCGATTATTGCGATAATTATAGGTTCTATTTGGGGTATTGGTAAGGCTGCCGTTTATAAGCATATTCCTGACTATTTTCCTGAAGAAGTTGGTGTTGTAGGCGGTATGGTCGGTGTGCTTGGTGGACTAGGTGGTTTCGTTTGCCCAATTTTATTCGGGTACTTATTGGAAGGTACTGGGTTGTGGTCAAGTTGTTGGATATTAATGTTATTCTTATCAGCTATCTGTTTAATTTGGATGCATAGAGTGGTGCAAAAAATGGCCGATAAAGCAACGCCTCAACTGGTGGATAAGTTTGAAAAGGAAATGGAGTAAACGTTTAAGTTTTATTAAGTGTTTGTTATATAGTGCTTTAGTAGGTTGCTTTTTGATATAATGATAAAACTTAAATAATTATTAGACGAATATTATAAAATCCGTAAAACGAGTATTCTTAAATTGTTAATCTTACAAATTTTTCAGATTACTTAATTTTGATGCTTTAAATTAAGTATTTATACTTAATTTTACGATAACAGAGTTTGTGATTTAGGCTTTTTAAATCAAAACATCTTGTTAAATCTGAAAAATTGAAAGTGTTAAGATTAACGAAACGGATTTTTGTATTTGATTAGTTAATAGTGATAAAGACTACTTAAAAGGTAGTGTATGCTACCGCGGTGTCTAATGGTTATTTCATAATTGGGGCCATATAGTGGTTGTGGCTGCGGTAGTTTTCTTTATCAATGACAATGCTCTTAAAAAAATGAAAGCCATTTTTTGGAAATTGTTTAAACGCAATTTAACAGTGGCGATGTAAACCGGTAAAATTGATGGTTTATTTTATTAAAATAATAAGATAAAGTGTCTTTTTTATAGGTATTCAGAATAATGAATTCAGTATTTGTTTTCTGAAATTAAAAATTATTATTTAGTATAAAATCTTTGTCTGAATGATTAAAAACGAAGTAAAAACAACGTGTTCATATTGTGGTGTAGGCTGCGGAATTATTGTTAAAAAAGACAGTAATAACAAGGTGCTTGTTGAGGGTGATAAGGATCATCCTGTTAACCGTGGCATGCTTTGTTCAAAAGGTATGAATTTGCACTACGTCGCTAACGACACCTCCGATAGAATTTTATACCCAGAAATGCGCTGGAGCCGATCGCACCCAAGAGAGCGTGTGAGTTGGGATGATGCCCTTGATCGTGCAGCAAGCGTTTTCAAATCTATTATAAAAAAACACGGTCCAGATAGTGTAGCTTTTTATGTTTCTGGACAGAGTTTAACAGAAGAATATTATATCGCTAACAAGCTTACTAAAGGCTTTTTAGGTACCAATAACATCGATACCAACTCCAGACTTTGTATGAGTTCGGCCGTAGTGGGTTATAAGAAAACTTTTGGTGAAGATAGTGTGCCTATTTCGTATGCCGATATTGAGTTGGCTGATACGTTTTTAATATCTGGTGCGAATCCTGCTTGGTGTCATCCAATACTTTTTAGACGTATTGAAAAGCGCAAAGAGGACAATCCCGATGTAAAAATTATAGTGGTTGATCCGCGTAAAACAGATTCTGCTAATTTTGCCGATCTACACTTACAATTGTTACCTGGTACAGATGTTATTTTATACAATGCTATTGCCAGATGCCTTTATAAAAGTGGTTTAATTGATGAAAAGTTTATAGCTCAGTATACCGATGGTTTTGCCGAGTATAAAGATTTAATTTTCCAAACCTCATTACGAAAAGCCTCAAGCTTATGTGGAGTTTCTGAAGATGACATTAGAAAGGCTGCCAAGTACATCGGACTTTCAAAAGGTTTTATCAGCATGTGGGCCATGGGGCTTAATCAAAGTGTGGTAGGAACCGATAAAAACGTGTCTTTATTAAACTTATCGCTTATTACAGGTCAGGTTGGAAAGCCAGGTGCAGGGCCATTTTCACTTACAGGTCAGCCAAACGCAATGGGTGGTCGTGAAGTAGGAGGGATGGCTAATTTATTGGCAGTCCATAAGGATTTAATGAATGAAGAGCATCGTCGTGAAGTGGCTCAGTTTTGGGGGGTTGATCAAATTAATCCGAAACCAGGACTTACTGCTACCGAAATGTTTGACGCTCTTGAAAGTGGAAAATTAAAAGCCATTTGGATTGCTTGTACTAATCCGTTAGTGAGTCTACCGAATTCAAATCGTATTGAACGTGCCATGAAAAACGCGAAGTTTGTTGTGGTTCAGGATATATCTCATAAATCGGATACCGTAGATTTTGCTGATTTAGTACTTCCTGCAGCAGCATGGCTTGAGAAGGAAGGTACTATGACGAATTCTGAAAGGCGTATTTCATACCTGCCTAAAGAAATTGATGCACCAGGTGAAGCTAGACCAGATGTGGAAATCTTTTGTGATTTCGCACAGCGTATGGGCTTCAGGGGTTTCAATTTTAATAATGCCAGCGAAATCTATGATGAATATGCATCGATGACCAAAGGCACGAATATCGATGTATCTTTCCTGAATTACGATCGATTAAAAAATGAAGGTACTTTTCAGTGGCCAGTTCCAGAATACAGACATCCAGGAACACCGCGTTTGTTTGAAGATAAAAAGTTTTACACGCCTTCAAAAAAGGCACAATTCAATATACCTAGCACCATTGAAAATACGTCGGTTCAGCCTAACGACGATTATCCGTTAATTCTAACCACAGGGCGTGTACGTGATCAATGGCATACCATGACGAAAACCGGAAAGGTTTCTCGTTTAAAAACACATTACCCAACACCTGTTTTAGAAATCAACCCTGTTGATGCCTTCTTGAATAAAATTAAAGATGGTGATATCACCGAAATTAAAGGTGAAAATGGTGAAGTTCGTGTGCGTGCAAAAATTACAGATACCATTAAAAAGGGTGTTGTTTTCTTACCGATGCACTGGGGTAAACAATTACAAAGTGATTTAAATCGTGCCAATAATTTAACCAATACGCATGTCGATCCGACATCTAAAGAACCAGATTTTAAATTTACCCGTGTAGCGGTTTCAAAATATAAAAAGCCTGTAGAAAAAATTATTATCGTAGGGGCTGGAGCAGCGGCATTCCGTTTTGTTCAAAATTATAGAGAATATAATGAGGTTGATGAAATTCATGTATTCTCCAAAGAGCCTAATTTGTTTTACAATAGGGTTTTGTTACCAGAATATGTTACCGAAGAGTTGACTTGGGAACAGTTGCTTAAAATTAAAGAATTAGAACTTGGTAAGCTAAATATTCATTTACATCCAGAAACGTCAATTTCTAAAATAGATAAAGAAAATAAACAGGTTACCGATAGTAACAATGAAATCCATAGTTTCGATAAGTTAATATTAGCAACCGGTAGTAGAGCTTTTATTCCTAAAGATGTTCAAATCGATTTACCTGGACGTTTTACCATGCGTAATAAAAGTGATGCCGATAGGTTTAAAGCCTATTTAGATGCTACCAATTTACCACCAGAAGAACAACATGTGGTTATCGTAGGAGGTGGATTATTAGGTTTAGAGCTGGCAGCTGCCATGAAGCATAAAAACGCTAAAATTACCATTATCCAACGTGCTTCTCGACTTATGGAACGTCAGTTAGACAAAGTTTCAAGTAAGTTATTAGCTCTAGATGTACAAGAACGTGGTATTCAAATTTACTTTGATAATGAAGTAAGTACCGTTTTCGATGATGAAGATACAGGTGAATTAAACATCACTTTAAAAAGTGGAAAATTCATTACAGCGAATGCTATTGTATATGCTATAGGAACCATTCCTAACGTGGAAATGGCAAGAGCAAACGGCATTTCTTGTAGTCGTGGGGTTAAAGTAAATCAGCATTTAGAGTCTTCTTACAAAGATATTTTTGCCATTGGAGAAATTGCCGAATACAATAACCAATTGTTTGGTATTACTTCGGCAGCCGAAGAGCAAGCGGGTATTCTAGCCAACTTTATTGCCGGTGATATTAGCTGCGCATATAACGGTTCGGTGTTAATGAATATCTTAAAATTCAACGATTTAAACCTTTGTAGCATAGGTGATATTAGTGTGCCAGAAAATGATGAAAGCTATGAAGAAATCATCTTTACAGATATTAAAAAGCGCTACTACAAGAAGTGTATTGTGAAAGACGATTTATTAGTTGGTGCGGTTTTAATGGGCGATAAAAATGAATTTGCTGAGTTTAAAACCATGATCGAGAGCAAAATCGAAATGGCTGATAAGCGTAATACCTTACTTAGAGGGGCTTCAAACGATACGCCTGTTGTAGGTAAATTAGTTTGTTCTTGTAGTCAAGTAGGTGAAGGAAACATCGAAGAGGCTATTGCAAAAGGGTGTACCGACTTTACTGAGTTGTGTAGTAAAACAGGTGCTGGATTAGGTTGTGGAAGTTGTAAAACAGAAGTGCGTGAAATACTTCATAATTCAAAAGTGTTAGCATAATGGAAGAACCATACAGAATTAAGATAAATGGAGGTGTGTTGTCTCCAGGTGAGTTAAAATATATTTGTGAAGCAGCCGAAAGTTTAGGCTTAGATGCGATTTCATTTGGTTCTCGCCAAGATATTATTTTTCCAGAGCAAATTGATGAAAGTAAATTCGATCAGTTTAGTAAAATCCAGTTTATAAAACCAAAACGCGATGGTATCCAGAATATCGCTTCATCTTATGTGTCGGCCGAAATATTACCTAGCACCTCTTGGTTAACAAGTGACCGTTATCTGTATATTTTAGAGCAGTTTAAGCATAAATTAAAACTAAGGGTTAATATTACCGACCCTAGACAGCGACTGGTGCCTTTATTTACTGGAAATGTGAATTTTATCGCTTCCGATCATGAAGATTATTGGTATTTATATGTTAGACTTCCAGGTTGGAAAAAAACATTGATGTATCCTGCGCTTATTTATAGCTGGGATATGGATAAAATTGAAATCGCCATTGAAAATATATTACAAGAGGAGCCTGAAACCATTGAAACGGTTTTCGATTTGGTAAGTGATGCTGTCGATACGAATAATAGAACAGTTGACAAGCCGTTAGAAGTGCCTTTCTATCCTTTCCCTTATTATGAAGGGATGAACCGTATTGGTACCGATCGTTATTGGTTAGGCTTGTATTGGAGAAATAATCGCTATGATTTAAAATTCCTTAAGGCGATGTGTGAGCTGTGTTCGGAAAATAAGATTGGTAAAATCTCGATCACACCATGGAAATCCTTTATCGTAAAAGGTATTCCGTTGAAAGCGAAATTACAATGGGAAAAGTTTTTAGGGAAGTTCGGAATCAATGTGCGTCATTCTATGCTGGAAATGAACTGGCACTTACCAGTGAACGATAGAGAAGCCTTAAATCTTAAAAAATACTTGGTAACTAATTTCGACCAAAATGATATTAGTACCTACGGACTCACTTTCGGAATTACAAGTTACGAAAGTGATACCTATAATTTTACCTCCATTGTTATTGAAAAAAACAAACAACCAGATATTATAGGAGATTTTAAAATTAGAGATACCTATAATTTATTATATGCTAAGAATTTCGATCCGAACACGCAACAATATATCATGCATGTTCAAGATGTGGATAAGGTGGAATTACCAGGACTGTTAATGGAATTAAGTCAGTTGTACTTCGAACAATTAGGAACCGAACGTGAAGAGGAAGAGGTGAGCGTTATTAAAAAGGAACGTAGCGAAGAGGAGGTTTATCAATGTTCGGAATGTTTAACAGTGTATAATGAGGTTTATGGCGATGTTACACAAGATATTGCGCCTAACACCCCTTTTGAAAAATTAGAGGATACTTATGAATGTTCCCTTTGTGAGGCTCCTAAAAGTAGTTTTGAAAAGAAAGTATTAGTCAAATAGAAGTGTTTTTTTAATCAAATATTATTGAAGTTAGTCTAAAAATTAAAAGAAATACTTTTGCTCGAATGCGATGTCTCGGATGCGTTTGATATGTTTTAAATATGCTTGGGTTTGTATTTGAAAAATCAACATCGACGCCAGAGATGTCGCATTATTTTTTGGAATAATTCACGGCGATTCATCATGCAGCTGTTATTTATTTAAGGATTTAACAATTTTACTGCGTTTCTTGTTTTAGGGTATATAACTTCAAGTACTCTTTATTTATTCTTGAACATCGTATTTTCAGAAATTTCCTATAATTTCAAAAACTCTAGGTAGTTATTTTCGTTGTATGGAAACAACAAAAAAACAATTTTGGTACGGAGTGCTTATTGGTATTTTAGGGGTCGTCCTATTTTCATCAAAAGCGGTTATGGTTAAATTAGCTTATGGCTATAATGTCGATACGATAAGTATTCTGTTGTTAAGAATGCTGTTTTCTTTTCCAATTTATGTAGGTATTGCTATCGCTTATAGAAATAAAAACACTGAGGCCACTTTGGTGAAGAAGGACTATTTATGGTTGTGTTTCTTCGGTGTGGTGGGCTATTATTTGGCGAGTTATTTTGATTTTGTCGGACTAAAGTATATTAAGGCCAGCTTAGAGCGTATTATTTTGTTTTTATACCCTACTATCGTTTTAATTTTAAACCGTGTGTTTTTAAAAAGGCCTATTACTAAAATTCAAGCTATGGCTATCGCTTTAACTTACTTAGGCGTTGTGATAACGTTTTGGGATGAAGTAACTTTATCAGGAACTGAAACCTTCATAGGTGCGGCTTTTGTATTGCTTAGTGCGATTACATATGCCACTTATTTAGTAGGTAGCGGCTGGTTAATTCCGAAATTTGGCGTGGTGCAGTTTACCGCTTACGCTATGATTGTGTCGTGCATTTGTGTATTTGTGCATTACAGTTTGGTTTCAGAAGTGGATTTGTTTAGTTTTTCATGGCAAGTTTATGTCTTAGGATTTGTAATAGCCATGTTTGCAACCGTAATACCTTCGTTTTTAGTCTCTGCGTCAATTAAAATGATTAGCTCTTCAAACTTTGCTATTGTGGCGGGAATAGGGCCAATTTCAACAATCATATTAGCGGCAATCTTTTTAAATGAAATTTTAACGGGTTTACAGTGGTTTGGTGCGTTGGTAGTTATTGCAGGAATATTAATAGTATCCTTAAAGAAAGGGAAGTGAGTAAATAGAGGTAATTAACAATGAAAAATGTTTTCATTGTTAATTACTTTGTTGCAATGCTATTTTATTTTTTAATTGCATGTGCTATATTAGCATCCTATCTTAACCACACCTCTTATTAATGGCAGAAAACTCTAACTACACCGAAGACAATATTCGTTCATTAGATTGGAAAGAGCATATTCGTATGCGTCCTGGAATGTATATTGGAAAATTAGGTGATGGGTCTTCGCCAGATGACGGAATTTATATTCTTCTTAAAGAGGTTCTAGACAACTCTATTGACGAGTATGTCATGGGAGCTGGAAAAACGATTGAAATTTCTATTCAAGGAACGAAAGTTACGGTTCGCGATTATGGTCGTGGTATTCCATTAGGGAAAGTTGTAGACGTAGTTTCTAAAATGAATACTGGTGGTAAGTATGATTCCAAAGCCTTCAAAAAATCGGTGGGTTTAAATGGTGTTGGTACCAAAGCGGTTAATGCCTTATCGTCATTTTTTAGAGTAGAATCTACACGTGATAGTAAAAGCGCTTCCGCGGAATTCGAACAAGGTAACCTTATAAATGAAGAGTTTTTAGAAGAAACTTCGCGTAGAAAAGGAACCAAAGTATCTTTCATTCCGGATGACATCATTTTCAAAAATTATAAGTTCAGAAGTGAATATATAGTGAAAATGCTTAAAAACTATGTGTACCTAAATCCAGGTTTAACCATAGTTTTTAATGGTGAAAAATATTATAGCGAACACGGTTTAAAGGATTTACTGAGTGAAAATATTAACGATACCGATCGTTTATATCCTATCATTCATCTAAAAGGCGATGATATTGAAATCGCGCTTACTCATAGTAAAACGCAGTACAGCGAAGAATATCATTCATTTGTAAACGGACAAAATACCACTCAAGGTGGAACACATCTAAATGCTTTTAGAGAGTCGCTCGTAAAAACCATTAGAGAGTTTTATGGTAAAAATTACGATGCTTCCGATATAAGGAAATCGGTGGTAAGTGCCATTGCCATTAAAGTAATGGAACCTGTTTTCGAAAGTCAGACCAAAACAAAATTAGGGTCTACCGATATGGGTGGCGAATTACCAACGGTAAGGACCTATATTAACGATTTCGTTAAGCGTTACTTAGATAACTATCTGCATAAAAATCCAGAGACTGCCGATAAGCTTCAACGTAAAATTTTACAAGCCGAGCGCGAGCGAAAAGAGTTATCCGGTATTCGAAAATTAGCGAAAGACCGTGCTAAAAAGGCCAGTCTTCACAATAAAAAACTAAGAGATTGTCGCGTTCATTTTGGAGACACTAAAAATCCAAGAAACTTAGAAACCACCTTGTTTATTACCGAGGGGGATTCGGCTTCTGGTAGTATCACAAAATCGCGAGATGTAAATACTCAAGCCGTTTTTAGTTTAAAAGGGAAACCATTAAATTGTTACGGTCTCACCAAAAAAATTGTTTACGAAAATGAAGAGTTTAATCTGCTTCAAGCAGCATTAAATATTGAAGAATCTTTAGAAGATTTACGTTATAATAATGTGGTGATTGCTACCGATGCCGATGTTGATGGGATGCACATCCGTTTGTTATTGATAACGTTTTTCTTGCAGTTTTTTCCAGAGGTGATTAAAGAAGGTCATTTGTATATCTTACAAACGCCTTTATTTCGTGTAAGAAATAAGAAAGAAACCATTTATTGCTATTCTGAAGAAGAACGCAAAAATGCCATAGAAAAACTTAAACCAAAACCTGAAATTACTCGATTTAAAGGTTTGGGTGAGATTTCTCCAGATGAGTTTAAACATTTTATTGGAGAAGACATTCGTTTAGATCCCATTATGTTAGATCATAACATGTCTATCGAAGATTTATTGGAGTTTTATATGGGGAAAAACACACCGTCTAGACAGGAATTTATTATTGAAAACTTGAAAGTTGAGTTGGATATAATTGAGTAAGTTTAATCGAATTTTTTATCCTTATTTTTAATAAAAAATTGGGGTAAAATCGTAATAAATTTTAGTTAAAATTATTTAAGTAATTTATCTTTAAATGTACCTTTGCGGCGACTAAAAAAGATAAATTAATTTGTAAAATTATCCCTCTTTAGGGAAGCAAAAAACTTAAATAAGATGTTATATACTAAGAAAGAAGAATTAGAAGTGGTACGTTCATACGAGCATCTATATGTGCACCCTGCAACCGAACAAATAGCAAGATTACAAGCGCGTGGTGGTAGAGTAATGCTTAATGGCAAACCAAAACCAGTTAAAAAATAATTAATGATTGAAAACGGCGACGATTTAATTAACGAACAAGACGAACCTCAAGAAACCATTACCCGTGTTACGGGAATGTATAAAGATTGGTTTTTAGATTATGCTTCTTACGTTATTTTAGAACGTGCTGTTCCTGCTATTGAAGACGGTTTTAAACCCGTTCAGCGTCGCATCATGCATTCCATGAAGGATTTGGATGATGGACGTTACAATAAAGTAGCCAATATCGTTGGTCATACCATGCAATACCATCCTCATGGTGATGCTAGTATTGCCGATGCCATGGTTCAAATCGGGCAGAAAGATTTATTAATTGATACCCAAGGAAACTGGGGGAATATTTTAACGGGCGACCATGCTGCGGCCTCCCGTTATATTGAAGCTCGAATTTCTAAATTCGGGCTCGATGTGGTTTATAACCCTAAGATTACCGAATGGCAAGCGAGTTACGATGGTCGTAGAAAAGAGCCCGTTAACTTACCGGTTATGTTTCCGTTGTTATTGGCACAAGGCGGCGAGGGAATTGCGGTTGGGCTTTCAACAAAAATATTACCACATAACTTTATTGAACTTATTGATGCTTCAATAAAACACTTACAAGGCAAACGCTTTACTATTTTACCTGATTTTCCAACAGGAGGCATTGCCGATTTTTCAAATTACAATGACGGATTAAGAGGCGGAAAGGTACGTGTACGTGCTCGAATTTCGCAACTCGATAAGAATACTTTAGTTATTACCGAATTACCTTTTGGAACAACAACATCTTCGCTAATTGATTCTATATTAAAGGCGAACGATAAAGGTAAAATCAAGGTTAAAAAGATTGAAGATAATACCGCTGCAGAAGTTGAAATTCTGGTGCATCTCCCAACGGGATTATCGCCAGATAAAACCATAGATGCCCTTTATGCTTTTACAAGTTGTGAGTCATCTATTTCGCCATTAGGTTGTGTTATTGAAGATAACAAGCCATTATTTGTTGGTGTTACAGAAATGCTTCGTCGTTCAACCGATAATACGGTGCAGCTACTAAAGCAAGACCTGGAAATAAAGTTAGGTGAGTTTGAAGAGCAATGGCATTTTGCATCTTTAGAGCGTATTTTTATTGAAAATAGAATTTACCGCGATATAGAAGAGGAAGAAACCTGGAAAGGCGTTATTTCTGCTATTGATAAGGGATTAAAACCACATATTAAACACCTAAAACGCGCGGTAACTGAAGACGATATTGTGCGTTTAACTGAAATCCGTATCAAGCGTATTTCTAAATTTGATATTGATAAAGCACAGCAAAAAATTGAAGCCCTAGAGGAACAAATTGCTGAAATTAAACATCATCTGGCACATCTTACCGATTATGCTATTGCTTATTTCACCAGACTTAAAAAGGAATACGGTGAAGGTAGAGAGCGTAAAACAGAAATTAGAACTTTCGATGATGTTGATGCGACTAAAGTTGTGATTCGAAACACAAAACTTTATGTGAATCGTGCTGAGGGCTTTATTGGTACCTCATTGCGTCGTGACGAATACGTTTGCGATTGTAGTGATATTGATGATATTATTGTGTTTACCAAACAAGGGGTAATGATGGTCACCAAAGTAGACTCCAAAACCTTTATAGGTAAAGATATCATTCATGTGGCTGTTTTTAAGAAGAAGGATAAGCGCACCATTTATAATATGATTTATCGCGATGGAAAAAGTGGACCATCCTATATAAAACGTTTCGCGGTGACTAGTGTAACCCGTGATCGAGAATACGATCTCACTAACGGTACTAAAGGGTCTACTTGTTTGTATTTCTCAGCGAATCCGAATGGGGAAGCAGAAGTCGTAACCGTATTACTCCGTCAGGCGGGTAGTATTAAGAAGCTTAAATGGGATATCGATTTTGCCGATATTCTTATTAAAGGCAGGGTGTCTAAAGGAAATTTAGTCACAAAATATCCTGTAAAGCGTGTAGAACTTAAAGAAAAAGGCGTTTCAACCTTAAAACCACGTAAAATATGGTTTGATGACACCGTTCAGCGTTTAAATGTTGATGGTCGAGGCGAATTGATTGGTGAGTTTAGAGGGGAAGATAAACTACTTATTATCACACAATCGGGGATGCTTAAAACGGTTACACCGGAAGTTACTATGCATTTTGATGATGATATGATTGTCATGGAAAAATGGCAACCTAAAAAACCAATCTCTGTGGTTTATTTTAATGGTGAAAAGGAATTGTATTACGTGAAACGTTTCTTAATTGAGCAAGAAGGTAAGGAGGAAATGTTTATTCCAGACGATCCCAAGTCACAATTGGAAATCGTTTCAACAGATTGGCGTCCTATGGCCGAAATCGTGTTTGCTAAAGAACGCGGAAAAGACCGTAAAGAAAACCTAGAGGTTAATTTGGAAGAATTTATAGCCATTAAAGGAATTAGTGCCCTAGGTAATCAATTAACTAAAGATAAGGTGAATCAAGTGAATTTAATGGAACCATTACCTTTTGAAGGGCCCGAAGAAGTTCATGCCGATGATCTAGAGGTTGTTGATGAAACTGAAGTCTCTGATTCAGAAAACTCTAAGGATGACGACACCCAAACCAAATTATTCTAAAACAAAGCCTTTTGAATATCTTTAAAAGCACCTATGTCGTGCTTCGTAGTATTATAGCTATTGTTATACCACTACTTCTCGTTTTTGGTTGTATCATTACTCGGTACTTCGAAAATGTATGGTCTCTAATTTTTTCTGTTATACTACCTGGTCTTGTTGTTTTAAACGGGCTCCTTTTTACTGTATTTATTTTTCTAAAAAGAAAGGACGCTTTTTTCGCTGGGTTCGCTTTAGTGGTATATGCTTGCTCTCATGTGCTATTTTTCAATTTTAATTTTGATAATCATAACGTTGAACATGATAATCTAACGCTTTTAACTTTTAATGTGAGAGGCGGAGGAGGTGCTGGTCACACTTCCGATAGGACCCAAATAAAACCCAGAATTGAGGCGATAACCAATTTTGTTAATACTCAGAATGCTGATATTGTAGTGTTTCAAGAGTTTTGGACCATACAGAAACACAGCTTTGATAATTACCCATATTCTTTTGTTGGAAAACGACGTGGTATTAGTAAATCCTTGCAAGTTATTCTATCTAAATTCCCTATTGTAAATACAGGATATATCGATTTTCCCAATACGTCTAATAATGCCATGTATGCCGATGTACAGTATAAGGAAGAGGTTATTAGAATTTATAATGTGCATTTACAATCTTTTGGTGTAGAAGTGGATTCAGAGTTTTTTACACAAAAAGGCTTAGAGGCGGTTTATCCCAAAATAGACGTTGGTCAGAAAATGAAAAGTGCACAAACCGAGTTATTACTAGAAAATATAGAAGGCTTTAAAGGAAAGTATATTGTAGCAGGTGATTTTAATGCGACACCTTTTTCTGAAACCTACCGTTTAATCAGTCAAGGTAGGCAGGATAGCTTTCTTGAAAAGGGGTCTGGTTTTGGTGGTACCTATCACTTGTTAAGTTACCCAATGCGCTTGGATTATGTATTACCCGATAAAAGTTTTCAAATATGGGCTCATGAAAATTTCAATTTAAAATGGTCTGATCATGAGCCTATATTGGTTAAATTAACTACTAACAATTATTAGCAGAACTATGTTCGTTTTAATTGTTTCTGAATTTTTTTAATCGCCGATTCGATCGATTTTTCAGGTTCAATAATATTGTAAGCACCCCAAAATCTAGGATCTGAAAAGCCTGAAGCTTTTTCGGTTAAAATGGTGGTAGGTCTTAAAATTTGATTTCTGTTTTTTGCCAGTTTTGATTCAGCAATTTCCCAGTCTGTTACCGCCATTTCACTATTTAAGGTATACGTACTGTTAAATAATTTGCCTTCCCAATTGACTTTAAAAGTTAATGAAATATTGCTGTAAGCATAATGCCATTTACCATCTTTGGTTCTGTAATTTACCCGATAAGCCGTTTCAATAGGGTAAACATCAGCTTTTCTTGGTTTTTTTCTAACAAACATTTCACTTGATAATACTTTGTTAGATACATTTAAACTATACACAGCATTTGTTAACGCGTAAGTTTCGGCATCAATAAATAGTTTACCGTAAAAAAGTGGTGTTGTAATATTAGCCTTTTGCTTGAAGTTAATCACATAAATTAAGCGCTCATTGATTTTTGTAGCTTTATCAAATTTAAAGTCATACATAGGCATAGTCTCTGAAGTAAAAATGTATTCTGGATACTTAATCATATCAGTATACAAATTACTAAATGGTCCGCCTTGTAATTTGAGAGCAACTGTGTCTAACCTTTTGTAATTTGTTGTTTTTCGAGCTTTAACCAATTCAATATAATCACTTTTTACATTGTCGTAAGGTTGTTTGTGGATTTGAACAACAGCTTCAGATAATGAAGCATTTTTTCTTCGTTTTTTAATCGTTTCACGATAAAAAGCCGTCATTAACGTGTTTTTATTGCTATATAAACTACTTTTTTTGCTTAAACAGTTTAAAACTACAGCTTCAGCATCTTTTGGAGTGGTTGAAATTTGCACAACATCTAAAGTGGTGTTAACGGGTTTCAGACTTATTTTTCGGTGATTTTCAAAATCGGAGATTGGTATGATGATTTTTTCATAACCCAAGTAAGAAATGGCAATATGACCATCAGCGTAAGTGGATGGTATTTTTAATGCAAAATGCCCGTCGCTGTTACTTACGGTACTTATGTTGGAGTTTTCTAATACGATATCAGCAAAAATTAAATCATTATGAGTTTCTGCGTCAATCACTTTGCCTTCAATTTCTGTAAATTGTTCTTTAGTGTCGTCTTGTGCGTTTAAGGTGTTTGCTCCAAATAAAAATAAAGCAAACACCATTAAAGTACTTAAATAGGATAGTTTTTTCATGATGTCGTTTTTTGTGGTGTAACATGTTGTTAAGATACGAAAAAAATGTGTAAAATCCTACTATTCAGATTGTTGAGTTATAAGTTTGAGTTTGTTTCGGTATAATCAGTAAGGCTTTTCATAAACAATACAATAGCATGTTGTTCATCTTCAGTTAGCTCTAATTGGTCAAATGGGAGTGTTTGATGTTCTAGATTAAAGCCTAAACCAACGCCTCCTCCTTCATTATAAAAACTAACAACCTCTTCTAATGTGTTATACACACCGTTGTGCATATAGGGTGCTGTAAGTTCGATGTTTCTTACTGTTGGAGTTTTAAAAGCGCCAATGCGTTCCTTAGTTTTAAAAATGTCGTATCGCCCTAAATCGTCATCAAGTGTTTTGTTTTCACTGGTTTCCGGAACGCCTATAATTTCCAATTCGGTGTCAGTGAAATTTGGAGGAACCGTACCGTTAAACATAGGAGGAAAATGACAAGTAGCACAAGCCGCTTTACCCATAAATAAATTAAAGCCGCGTTTTTCTTCTGCGGTTAATGTGTTTTCTAGGTTGTTTATGTTATTATCAAATTTTGAATTGAAGGTATTCAAGGTTCTAATGTAAGATGCTATAGCGTGTCTTATATTGAAATCTTCTCGTTTGTTGTGGTAGAGCGTGTCTAAATCATGTTTATAGTGTTTATCACTTTTTACCCTTGTTATGATCGAGTCCATAGACATATTAAACTCATCGTGATTATTTACCACACCAACAATTTGACCTTCTAAACTCCCCACACGAGCGTCGGTAAAGTACAATTGCTGATTGGAAGCATAGGTAAGGGTAGGGGTATTTCTTTTTTGGCGCTTGTCAAAAGTGATACGTCCGTCAGTAAAAGCCTTTTCTTTAATATGGCAGGTGGCACAGGCCATGTTTCGATCTTTGGAAAGGTTTTTATCATTAAAAAGTTGTTTTCCGAAGGCCACTTTGTTTGCCAAATTGGTGGTATCACTTTTATAATCTGTAAAGAAATCCATATTAAGAGTTTCTTCTGTAAACAATGATGTGAGTTCGTTGGATAAAGCCAGGTTAAAAGGAAAGCTTACTTGCCAATCGTTTTGTGCGTCTACTAAAAGTTTTAACTGCGGATGAATATGATTTTTAATGAAGGCGTAACGATCAAAAGTATCGAAGTCGGCATTTAGAGTGGTTTTAGCCTTTTCTATAGCATCTAAAAGTGATTTATATAAAGTTTCTGAAGTGAATTTATCTTCTGAAAGTTTTATAATGGCTTCTAAAGTTTCATACGTGAATTGACTTTCTTTTAAAGATTGTCCCAGAACAGGTGAATCAAATCCTGTAATTCCTGTAGTTGCAATGCGCACGATTTGGTTTCGTAATAACCAAATAACATGATAATCCTTTAAATTTATATGGGTGTTTTGTTCTATCAGTTTTAGTCGACTACTGGTAATATTAACGATTTCGGTAATTTTATTTGTATCTACTGGGGTTTCATGAAGCAGTTCCTCAATTACTTGAAATCCAAAAGGGTTTCTAATTTTTATATCGGTAGGGCTGTCTTCATGAACTTGTAAAATGTTTGGCGCATTTATCGATTTGTAATTGTTTTGATCGACATACGCTAAAATAGGTTCGGCCAATTTAAAATACTGTCTAGCTTTTTTGTAGCTATCAATTTTATCATTCGTGTTTTCAACAGTATTAATAGCATCTAGGTTTACAATGCTTTGCTTTATGTTGTTTAAGTAAATCTGTTCAATGCCATTTTTTGTAGCCTTTGGGGTTTCACTACTGGTTTCACTTTTGCACGCTAGTCCTGATAAAAGCAAAAGACATATACCAAAAGTATATGCCTTTGCTCTTACTTTAAGTAAGAATATATTCATGTTTTTTTATCGCTCTAATCCTGTAATGGTGAATAATGTAGAACCTTCTTTTGTGGCACTATCAGATGAGTTAGCTTTAGGGTCGGTAAAAGACGAACCATCAGCTGGTTCCCATCCATGGTTTTGGTTAATGATAATAAAGGTGTTTTCACCGTTATCTACAATATCAGTAACATCAATCATCCCAGTAATTTCCCAATAGTTAGAAGTTGTTCCATAACCAGCAGCTGCAGCAGCATCTTGATCACACTCTAAAACGGTTTTTAAGTCGCCAGAATTTAAGTTGTACTGATACATTTTAGCATAACCTGAAATATTCGAGTTTAAATAGGCGTATCCATTTGGGTCCTCTTGAATGTATGCATAATTTTCGGTAACAAGGATGTTGTCTGGAGAGTGGAAACCATCAGCTTTTCCACCAACGATATCACCATCTAAAACACAAGTGATTTTCGCAGCTCCAGTTGGATCCTTTTCATTTAAAACGACCTTGTAAATACGTCCTAATAAAGACCCCTTACCAACTAAATCAGCTTTATCTCTTCCTGTTACACAAAAATAAATTTCTCTTTGGTTAGCTGCAGAACCACGTCTCCAATCGATATCTTCTAATCTTGAGAAGCCCATAACGCCTTTAGCCTTCGCTTCAGCATCTAATAAATCGATTTGTGTTTCGTTTAATTCAACAAATTCAGCATCGTATTCAACACCTTCAGCCATATCCATTTCAAAATCAATACCAGCCGTTGTTACTTTTAATCCGTAAAGTTGTCCATCGTCAAAATTTCCACGACTTCCAACGTACATACCTAATTGTCCAGAAGGTACCGAGTTATCAGAGTGGTCATCACCAATAAAAGCAACCGTATCATCTGGGTAAGCATCTTTACCAATAACTACAGCATTTTCGGTAGACCATTGGCCTAGTTTAGGAAGCATAATTGCAGTATCAGCATTATCTGCAGTTTTATATGGATTGGTTGCAAAAACACCTTTAGAAGAACCTCCCCATTCACCTCCAGATAAATATAAAGGACCAAAACCATGTTCTTCTGGAGTAATCATAGATCCAGAACATTGCGCGGTATAAGCTGTAGCAAACGCATTTAAAATGTATTCACCGTGCATTGGTTTTAAATCTTTGTTTAATTTAATTCTAGCAATAGAATAATCACCTTCAATGTTGTTAAGTAAAGTAAATGTCCCATCATCTTCAGCTAATAATCCAGCACCGTCAGCTAATGAACCGTAAACGAACTCTGGAGAACTTTCTAGAACATCTTCAGACGATAAAATAGGTGTTACAACAATAGAAGAAAATGCAGGGTCTACCTTATAAAAGTTAGGTGTTCTTGACGATTCAAGAGGAATTAAGTCTTCAACAGAATAATCGGCGCCATCCTCACCGTCTTGTCCATCTTGACCGTTAGTACCGTCAATACCATCTTTTCCGTCTTCGCCATCACAAGCGACTAACACAGTACTCGTGGTTGTAAGTACTAATAAAAGCAGTAAAAGTTTAAATAAGTTTTTCATAATTAAAAATTGATAATTTGTTTGGTTTATGTTATTACCAAATGTATTATGAGTGCACGGGAAACTTGTTATGTGATTGATGTTGAATGTTTATCATAGAGTTAGTTGAAAGTTAATAAGGTTAAGTAAGGATTAATACAGTGCTTAGACAAAGCTTTAAAAGTTACCTCAGGATTAATTAGTGGTTAAGCCAAATTGAAGCATCTTAACTTAATTTTTAGATTTGTTAAAATAGAATAACAGTATATTTACGTGATTTTTTACTGAACATGCAGCATAAAACCCTTCCTTTTAATAAAACCGGCTATTTTTCATCATTAATTTGTGACTATTTAGCTGAAAGTGAGACATTACAGCCGTTTTATAACAGGTTTCCGAACTTGGATAATTTTAAACTTCAGATTGAAGAAAAAAGTAAATCCTTTAGTTTGGAGTCTCGAAACACGTTAGTTGCTGTTCTAAAAGAGCAATATAAAAACCTGGAAACGTCTAAACTGGTATTAAGTCAGATTGAATTGTTGCAGTCCGAAAACACTTTTACTGTTACTACGGGGCACCAATTAAACTTATTTACCGGGCCCTTATATTTCTTATATAAAATCGTCTCGGCCATAAACCTCGCTAAAACCTTAAAGAAGGAACATCCAGAAAGCAATTTTGTTCCTATATATTGGATGGCTACAGAAGATCATGATTTCGATGAAATCAACTATTTTAATTTTAAAGGAAAAAAAGTTCAGTGGAATCGCGAATCAACGGGGCCTGTAGGCGAATTATCTACAGAAGGCTTGCAAGCCGTTTTTGATGTATTTTCAGAAGAATTAGGTTCTACTACACATGCCGAAACCATTAAGGAACTTTTTAAGAAGGCGTATTTAGATCATGATAATTTAGCTGATGCGACTCGTTTTTTAGCCAATGCTTTATTTCAAGAGTATGGCTTGGTTATTTTAGATGCCAATAATAAGTGTTTGAAAAGGGACTTTATTCCTTTTATGAAGCAGGAGCTTTTAAATCAAGTGTCGTTTCAAGCGGTTTCTAAAACCAACGATGCTCTTACAGAAGCTTTTCAAGATTATAAAATACAGGTTAATCCTAGAGAAATAAATTTATTTTACATTGAAGATCGGTTACGAGAGCGTATCGTTTTTGAAGATGAGGTTTATAAAGTTTTAAACACAAACCTTCAATGGAACGAAGATGAATTGTTACAGGAATTAAATAAAAATCCCCAACGCTTTTCGCCAAACGTTATCATGCGTCCTTTATACCAAGAAGTCATTTTACCCAACCTATGCTATATTGGTGGAGGCGGAGAATTGGCCTATTGGTTTCAGTTGAAAGGCTTTTTTAATGCCGTTGATGTACCTTTTCCCATGCTGTTGTTGCGAAATTCTGTTTTAATTCAAACTGAAAATCAGCTTAAAAAATTAAAAAATTTAGATATTTCTACACAAGATTTATTTTTGAAACAAAGTACCTTCATCAATAAAAAAGTACGTGAAATCTCTAATATAGATATTGATTTCTCTGCACAGAAAAAACACCTAAAAGAGCAATTTTTGGCTTTATACGATCTGGCCGAACAAACCGATAAATCTTTTTTAGGCGCAGTAAAAGCGCAAGAAGTGAAGCAATTAAAAGGCTTAGATCATCTAGAAAAACGTTTGTTGCAAGCCCAGAAACGAAAATTATCCGATGAGGTTTTGCGTATGACCGACCTTCAAAATGCTTTATTCCCAAATAAGAGTCTGCAAGAACGAAACACCAATTTTTCTCAATTTTATTTGGAGTATGGAGAAAAGCTTGTGCCTAGTCTTATTGAAAACCTGAACCCTTTAGGTGGTGCCTTTTCGATATTGACTTTATAGTTTTCTGAAAAGCTTTTCGATTAAATGCTGTTAAAATTTCACAGTTTCTAATGATAAGCTTAATTTTGGATTTTTATATAAAATATAACTTAAATGCATAAGATTGACTTTGATTTGGTAGAGATGACTATGGATACCATGAAATATGTTATCGATAGGGTGTCCTCTACAACCACAAAAATTGGAAAACCTAAAAAAGCTGAAGAGTTAAAGGCCTTAGTTGGCGAAACCGTTACCGATAAAGGAATTGGTGGCGAATATGCTTTTAAGTTATGGCGTAAACACCTTGCTGGGGCTAATGTACCTGTAGATCATCCAAGAAATTTAGCTTTTGTACCAGCATCGCCAACCAGAGCAGCCATTATGTTCGATTTAGTTACAGCAGCTTCAAGTATTCATGGTGCGTATTGGATGGAAGGTGCCGGAGGTATTTTTTGTGAAAACGAAGCCATGCGCTGGATGGTGTCTTTAACAGGTTTACCTGAAGGGGCTTTTGGTGTGTTTACAAGTGGTGGAACAGCCGCAAACCTTTCGGCGATTGTAACTGCTCGCGAATATTGGCGAAATAGTGATGCTGAACATAAATCTCAAAAAGGACTTATTATTACTTCTATCGGTGCACACTCGTCGGTGAAAGCCATGGCAAAAGTTGCAGATATCGATGTGGTTCTTGTTGATACCGAAGATTGCTTAGAAAAAGAAGCGCTACAAGATGCTATAAATGCCTTATCGCCTATAGAAAAACAACGCTTGTTTGCTGTTGTAGGGACAGGAGGGACTACAAATGCTGGAATTATAGATGATTTGGAGGGTATCGCTCAAGTTTGTGAAAAAGAGAATTTATGGTTTCATGTGGATGCCGCTTACGGCGGAGGGGCTTTAATGGCCGATTCTGTGAAACACTTATTTAAAGGTATCGATAAAGCTGATAGTATTACTATCGATCCGCATAAGTGGATGTTTTCTCCATACGATTGTGGTGCGGTAATTTATAAAAACCCGGAGTTAGCAAAGGCTGCGCATTCTCAGGAAGGTTCCTATTTAGATATTTTTAAAGATGAAGGCGCTCATGGGTTTAATCCAACCGATTATCAAATACAATTAACACGTCGAGTGAGAGGCTTGCCTTTATGGTTTTCATTAGCCATGCACGGCACCGATAAATATAAAGAAGCTGTAGAACGCGGTATAGAATTAGCTCAAATAGCAGGGCGTTTAATTGAAGAAATGCCACATGTTGAATTAGTAAGAGACCCTAGTTTGTCCTGTGTTTTATACAGAAGAATAGGATGGGAACCGGAGGATTATACGCATTGGACTTACGAAAATCATAAGTCAGGCTTTGCTTTAGTTACGCCTACAAAATGGAAAACAGGTAGTACTTTTGAAACGGTTTCACGTTTTTGCTTTATTAATCCAGATACTACCGAGGAAGATATTCGCATGATTTTAGAAACCATGGCTTAAAAAAAACCTCAAAAAAACGGTTAGGTAATTCGTCAATAAAAAATCAATTCATATTTTTGCGCATGCAACATGATAAGGTACTAATTTTAGACTTCGGATCGCAATACACTCAACTTATTGCTCGTCGAGTTAGAGAACTCAACATCTACTCCGAAATACATCCATTTAACAAAATTCCAACCAACGTAGAAGAATTCAAAGCAGTGATTCTTTCTGGTAGCCCAAACTCAGTTAGAGGCGAAGACGCTTTACACCCTGAATTATCAGGAATTAGAGGGGTTAAGCCAATGCTAGCCGTGTGTTACGGTGCGCAATATTTAGCACACTTTTCAGGAGGCGAAGTGGCACCTTCAAATACGAGAGAATATGGTCGTGCGAATTTGTCATTTATCAAAACAGAAGAAGCATTTTTTGAAAATATCAGTCAAGGTAGCCAAGTATGGATGAGCCATTCTGATACCATTAAAAAATTACCAGAAAATGGTGTGTTACTAGCAAGTACCACCGATGTTGAAAATGCGGCTTATAAAATTGAAGGAGAAACAACCTTTGCTATTCAGTTCCATCCTGAAGTTTACCACTCTACAGATGGTAAACAACTCTTAGAAAACTTTTTAGTAGGTATTGCAGGACTTAATCAAGATTGGACACCAGATTCTTTTGTTGAAGAAACCGTTGAGGCTATAAAAGCTAAAGTAGGCGGCGACAAAGTGGTTTTAGGGCTTTCAGGAGGTGTAGATTCTACCGTGGCTGCAGTACTTTTAAACAAAGCTATTGGAGCAAACTTATACTGTATTTTTGTAAATAACGGCTTGCTTCGTAAAAACGAATTCGAGAGCGTTTTAAAGCAATACGAAGGTATGGGACTTAACGTAAAAGGCGTTGATGCTTCAGATAGATTCTTAGCCGCTTTAGCAGGAATTGAAGATCCAGAATTAAAACGTAAAGCCATCGGAAATGCTTTTATAGAAGTATTCGACGATGAAGCTCATAAATTAGAAGACGTAAAATGGTTAGCTCAAGGAACCATTTATCCAGATGTTATTGAAAGTGTTTCAGCAACCGGAGGGCCTTCAGCAACAATTAAAAGTCATCATAATGTTGGGGGATTACCTGATTTTATGAAACTTAAAATCGTAGAACCTTTAAGAGCTATTTTTAAAGATGAGGTAAGACGTGTTGGAGCCACTTTAGGTATCGATCCAGAATTACTTGGTCGTCACCCTTTTCCTGGTCCAGGATTAGGAATCCGTATTTTAGGTGATATTACTGCCGAAAAGGTACGTATCCTTCAAGAAGTTGATGCTATTTTTATAAACGGACTTAAAACTTGGGGGCTATACGATAAAGTATGGCAAGCTGGTGCCATGTTACTACCTGTAAATAGTGTTGGTGTTATGGGTGATGAGCGTACCTATGAAAAATGTGTGGCACTACGTGCTGTTGAAAGTACCGATGGTATGACAGCCGATTGGGTAAATTTACCATACGAGTTCCTTCAAAAAACATCAAACGATATTATAAATAAAGTAAAAGGTGTAAACAGAGTAGTTTACGATATTAGTTCAAAACCACCTGCAACTATAGAGTGGGAATAAAGATGATGACTGAAAACCTTTAAATTTTGTGATTTAGGATTAATTACATAATTTTGGTTTCAGCATACTATATGAAAAAATAGAGAGGCTGTACAAAAAGTAAAATTTTCGTCAACCTGAACGTGATTCAGGTTCTCATAACGACTGGTTATCAGTATGATGAGATCCTGAAATAAATTCAGAATGACGTGTTTAATACTTTTTAGACCGCCTCTTTTTTATTTACAATTAATGTAATACGGCGTAGTTATTTACGTTTTACTATCTTTATATTAGCAGATAATAACAAACTATGAATAGAATATTATTAGTACTGGTTTTTGTATTGACTTTTACAAGTGTTAAGGCTCAAAATTTTAGCACACATAACGTTAAAGCAGGAGAAACCGTTGAAAGTTTAGCCAAACGTTATTTTGTAACACCTTCAGATATTTACAAGTTAAATCCAGATGCTAAAAGAGGGTTAAAACCGAATACGATATTAATAATTCCTATATCGAAAGCCGAAAAACCTAAAACCACAACTACAGTTTCAAGAGAGTTTCAAGGATTAAAACCACATCGAGTTAAGCGAAAAGAGACATTATATAGCTTAGCTAAAACGTACAATGTTGAGGAAGCCGATATCAAAAAATATAACACCTTTTTATACTCCAGCCCATTACGTAAAGGAGATAAGATTCAAATTCCTGTCTACAAAACAGTAAAGGTTGTTGAAGAAGTGAAGCCCACTAAAAAATACATTGTATTACCTAAAGAAGGGAAGTGGCGTGTAGCTTATAAATTTGGTATTACTTTAAAAGAATTGGAAGCGCTAAATCCAGGTATGGGTGATGTTTTAAATGAAGGACAAGTTTTATTGGTGCCTAATATTGAAGAGACTGAAGAAAAAGTTATCGATGAACAAAAGTACAGCTACTATAAAGTTTTACCTAAAGAAGGCTTTTACAGGCTTAAAATAAAATTAGATTTAGAGCAATCGGAATTAGAAGCGCTCAATCCAGGTTTAGCTGAAACTGGACTGAAATCTGGTATGATTCTTAAAATTCCGTTTTCTGAAGCAGTTGCTCCTATTGTAGGAGGTTCAGTAGCTGAAAAAGTAAATCTTGTTGATAGTATTTCGAATCGTAAAACACAGCACATTGCAGTGATGTTGCCTTTCCGATTAAATCGTGTAGATTTTGATTCTGTCTCACATGCAAAAAACAGCATCAAGAGTGATCCGTACCTAAATGCTTCTTTAGAATTTTATTCAGGGGTATTAGTTGCTGTGGATTCCTTGAAAAAACTTGGAATTTCATTGAAACTTGATGTTTATGATACTAAAAATAGTGTAAGCGAAGTAAGTAAAATTGTGGAAGACCATAATTTTAAAGATGTCGATGCTGTTATTGGGCCGTTAACCTCAATGTGTTTCGATAAAGTAGCGTCTGCTTTAAATGCCGACCATATCCCAGTGGTATCACCTATAGGATTAAATTTAAACTTACGTGATAATGTTTTTCAATCTCGTCCTTCAGATGAATTGTTAAAACAAAAAATCGTCAATTTTGTAAAAGCAGATACACTTAATTATAACGTATTAATTGTTTCCGATTCTAAAACTTCAGCGATAGCTAGAGATCTTAAAAATGATTTTCCAGTAGCTCATCATGTCGAATCGAGAAAAGGCAAAAATGGTAAAGATGAGTTTTTTGCTACTCGAGAAGATATTAGTAAAGGCCTCAAGTCAGGAAAAAACTATGTGTTTTTAGAAACTAAGGACGATGGGTTTGCTTCCAATGTTACGAGTATTTTGGCTTCTTTAATTCGTAAAGAAAATACGGAAACTCAGCAACAAGCCGTTGAAATTATTTTAGTGACTACGAACATAAATACAGCATTTGAAAGCGATCAAATTAATAACAACCATTTGTCTAAACTGCGTTTTCACTTTGCTACGGGCTCATTGGAGTATAACGAAAGTCAGGATAATTCTTTTGTAAAAACGTATAATCGTATTTACAACACTATTCCTAATAAACGTGCTGTTAAAGGTTTCGATCTAGCTATGGATGTTGCTCTGCGATTGGCTTCTTCTAAAGATCTATACATGTCCACAATTAATGCACCACTTACGGAATACGTTGAGAATAAATTTGCCTATAAAAAACAACACCTAGGTGGTTATTATAATGATTCAGCGTATTTAGTAATGCACGATAATTTAACCATAGTTAAAGTTCAAGATTAACGCTTTATGGATTGTATAATAAGTGAGGCTGTTTGAAAAGTAAGTTTTATTGACTATTCAAACAGCTTTCTTTTTAAGAATCTTTATTAAGAAATAGAGTTAAAATTAACCGATTAGTTAAAATAGGCATGTTACCAGATCAACAGTTTTTAATAGATTTAGCGCATACCAAAATGCCTTTTGGTAAGTATAAAGATCGGTATTTAATTGATTTACCCGAGTATTATGTAGTTTGGTATCATAGCAAAGGCTTTCCTAAAGGGAAGTTAGGTCTTATGTTAGAACAAGTATACGAACTCAAATTAAATGGTTTAGAGAATATTATTCGTAATATAAAAAGGCAATTCCCCAAATAGCTTAAAGCTGATATGTTACTCTGCGGTATAAACTTGACCACGATGTGGTTTTAATGCATCACGAATAGGTTTCATTTCATTTTCATTAACAACCAAAAATGCAATGCTATGCATATCACTTAAGTTAGAAACTCCTGTAATACTAATATCAAGGTTTTCAATTTTAATGTATTCTTTTAAATGAATATTATGGTGAATTGCGGTTTGTTCTGCATTTGGCCCGTGAAAGTCCCAAATAAGTTTGAGTTTGCGCATGTGAATATTTTAAAAATTCAGAAGGTAAAAATACATAAAAGGGATGAAATATATGCCTCTTTTAATCGTTCATAAAACAACTTGCAATCTACGTTAATATTGCTATTTTTGTATCCTTTGAAAATAATTTAACTCTATGAAATTGAAATATTTTTTTCTATTTTTTTCTTCTTTTATGGCCTTTAATGCTTTGGCTCAATCTACTGAAGAAGACGTCTTATTTACCGTAGGAAATGATCCAGTATATGCTTCGGAATTTATTAGAGTGTACCAAAAAAACTTAGATCTGGTTCAAGATGAATCACAAAAAGATGTTGATGAATACTTAAAGCTTTTTACCAGCTATAAGTTGAAAATTAAGGAAGCAAGAAGTCAGGGTTTTCATGAAAAACCAGGCTATAAAAAAGAACTAGAAAGCTATAAAAAACAACTTGCAAAGAATTATATTTCAGATCCTAAAGTTACCGATGCATTGGTAGAGGAGGCCTACGAGCGTATTACTGAAGATGTAAACGCCAATCATATTCTGGTAAAGGTAGCCGAAGATGCGAGTCCAGAAGACACTTTAGCAGCTTATAATAAAATTGTAAAACTGAGGGAGCGTACCGAAAAGGAAGGCTTCGAAAAAGTTAGAAAAGAAGTACATAATGGAAAAACCATTTATGGTGAGACTTTAGGATATTTTTCTGGGTTTAAAATGGTATATGCTTTTGAAACCGTGGCTTACAATACTCCTGTTGGAGCGACATCTCAGCCTTTTAGAACGCGATTTGGATATCATATTTTGCATGTTATCGATAAGCGAAAATCTGAAGGTGAACGTGAAGTAGGGCATATCATGATTACTACAGGACAAGAAGCGAACGATTCGATTGTCCGTCAAGCTGAAGAGAAAATTAATGAAGTTTATGCTAAAATTAATCAAGGGGATTCTTTTGAGGCTTTAGCAAAGCAATTTTCACAAGATGCTAATTCAGCAGAAAAAGGAGGGAAATTACGCCCTTTTAGTCGCGGACAAATAAGTGCTGAAGCATTTGAAAATGTCGCATTTAACCTGAAAAATGAAGGTGATATTTCCAAACCGTTTCAAACAAAATTTGGATGGCATATTATTAAGTTGTACCAAATTATTCCAGTTCCTGATTTTGAAACGATGAAACCGGAGCTTGTAGAAAAAGTGAAACGAGATTCAAGATCTAAAATTATTGATCAGGCTCTAATAGATAGCTTAAAGAAAAAATATAATATTGATGACACACAAGTGCCATTATCTTATTTCGAATCAATTTTAAACGAGAATTATTTTAAAAACTCATGGGGACTTCCTAGCAATTTTTCTTCAGAAAAGGTTTTCCTAAACATTCAAGAAGAGCAAATTTCTTATAAAGAATTCGGTGATTATCTTTTGAAAACTCAGCGTCAATCAAGAAAAAAAAATCCTCTTAATGATCTCGTAGAGGAAAAATATCAAGCCTTTTTAAAAGATCAATTAATCGAATATCAAGAGGCGCATTTAGAAACTGAAAACGAAGAATATGCTGCCGTAGTTCACGAATACAGAGACGGACTATTGTTGTTCGAACTTATGGAAAACACGATTTGGAACACGGCTCAAACCGATTCTTTAGAAGTGAAAAAATATTATGAATCACACCAATCAGACTATAACTTTCCTGAACGTATTGATGCGGTAATTGCTTCTTCTTCTAAGAAAAAAGACTTAAAAACGGTTTCTAAATTATTGGAGCAAAATGAAGATGTAGAAACGATTAAGTCAGCGGTAAATAAAAACGGTGATGTTAATGTTATCTTTACCTCTGGTGTAGTGGAAGCCGACCATCAAGGACTACCAAAGAATTTCGAATTTAAAAAAGGTGTTTCTAAAATTTTTAAACACAATGATGCTTATGTGGTAGTTCAGGTTAAAGACGTTTTTCCTAAGAAACAAAAAACATTTGAAGAAGCAAAAGGATTGGTAGTTAACGATTACCAAACTCTAAAAGAAGAAAAATGGATTGGTAGTTTAGAAGAAAAGTATGAAGTTAGAGTGAACCAGGACGTTTTCAAAAAAGTAAAAAATCAACTTAAATAAAAAGGGTGCGCATTAGAATTAGTTTATTATTGCTTGGGTTGTTGGTAGTTTCTTGTGGTTATTTTAATAAATCAGAAGAAATTGATGCTGTGGCTCGTGTTAATACCAGTTATTTATATCACGATGATATTAGTGGCTTGGTTCCCGCCGACGCTTCAGAAGCAGATAGCATCTTAATTGTCCATAATTTTATTAATCGTTGGGCAACGCAACAATTGCTTGTTGATGGTGCCATGGTAAATTTAAGTCAGGAAAAACAGGACGCTTTTAATAAACTTGTCGTTCAGTATAAAAATGATTTATACACCAAAGCTTATGTTGAAGCACTTGTAAAACGCAGTATAGATACCCTTGTAACTATTGACGAGGCTGACAGTTATTACGAGGAAAATAAAGAAGTTTTCAAACTAAACGAAGAACTTATAAAATTCCGATACATTCATGTTGATGAAAATATCATCAATTATAACGATATAAACGAACGATTTCAGAGGTATAGCGAAAATGATAAAAAAGTATTAGATTCCATCTCTATTCAGTTTAAATCTTATTCCTTAAATGATTCAATTTGGATTAAGTTGAGTCAGGTGGTAAACAAAATTCCAGCGGTAAATTCTGAAAATAAAGACGAACTGTTAAAAAAATCTAATTTTATACAGCTCAAAGATTCATTAGGAGTATATTTGATGCAAATTAATGATGTTTTACTGCGTAATAATACTGCCCCGTTAGAGTATGTTAAGCCTACTATTGATCAAATCGTGATTAATAAACGAAAGCTAGAATTAATTAAAGAGTTAGAAAAAGATATCACAAAAGATGCCATTAAAAATAAACAATTTGAAATTTATAAATAATTTGAAGCATATATGGGTTTTTAGCATGACTTTCCTTTTTGTAGGAGTTATGACTGGCCAAGAAATTATTGAAGATGAGGTGCCAGAACAAGTCGTTACTAAGGTTGATACAACCAAAACTCAAAATGCGAGAAAGATTGATGGCGTCGCAGCAGTGGTAGGAAATTATATCGTTTTAGATTCTGATATCAAAAAAGAAAGAGAGCAAGTTAAGGCTGCTGGAGGTTCTTTAGAAGGGGTAGATGATTGTGAATTATTTGGTTTGATGTTAGAGCGTAAATTATATGCCCACCACGCGATTCAAGACAGTCTTCCGGTTTCGGATGCCGAAATTCGAAAAAATGTAGATTACCAAATTGAACAGTTTTTACAACAAACCAACGGTTCCATGGAAAAACTTTTAGAGTTCTATAATAAAGAGGATGAAAAAAGTTTTAGGGATGATATGTTTGAAATTAATAAGGCCAATGAGTTGGCTAATAAAATGCAGGCACATATCGTAGAAGAAGTTGAAATTACTCCTGAAGAGGTTAGAACTTTTTTTAATAGCCTCCCTGAAGACGAACGTCCAACTTTTGGGGCTGAACTTAAAGTAGCACAAATCGTTGCCGAGCCTCAAGTTTCAGAAGAAGAGAAGCAAAAAATTATAGACCGCCTAAAAGGTTTCAAAAAAGATATTGTTGAGAACGGTGCAAGTTTCCGTTCTAAAGCGGTGTTGTATTCTGACGATCCAGGATCGGCAAGTAAAGGTGGAAAGTATACGTTGAATAAGAAAAAACCTAAAATGGTTAAAGAGTTTAGACAAGTAGCTTTTTCTTTAGAGGAAGGTCAGATTTCAGAGCCCTTTAAAACTGATTATGGGTACCATATTATTATGCTTGAAAAGATTAGAGGTCAAGAATATGATGTTGCACACATACTTCTAATTCCTAAGGTTTCCCAAAAAGCCATTGACGAAGCAAAAGAGCGCTTAGAGAAAGTTAGAAAGCGTATTATAGATGGCGATATTTCATTTGCTGAAGCCGCAAAAGAGGTAAGTGATGAGAAGGAAACTAAAAATGATGGCGGACAATTAATTAACCCAACAACACAAGATTATAATTTTGAACTTACTAGAATGGATCCTGAGTTATATGCTCAAATTCAAAACTTAAAGGATGATGAAGTAAGTTTGGTTTTAAAAGAAGAAGATAGAACAGGAAAAGTAAAGTTTAAAATTTTAAAAGTAACCGATAGAATCGACGAGCATAAAGCTGATTATGGTAGGGATTATTTAAAAATTAAAGAGTTAGCGCTAGATCAGAAAAAGATTAAAGCGATTGAAGAGTGGCAGGATGAACATATTTTAGATACCTATATTAAAATTAGCGGTGAGTTTAGAAATTGCGATTTTACTGGAAATTGGTTAAAAAAATAAAATATGTCAGACGTAGCAGCACTAGAATCATTCGTTAAACAATTCAAAAATTTAAAATCCGAAATAGCTAAAGTTATTATTGGTCAGGATGAAGTTGTTACTCAAATTTTAATTTCCATATTTTCTGGAGGCCATGCCTTGTTAATTGGAGTACCTGGATTAGCAAAAACTTTAATGGTAAATACCATTGCACAGACGCTAGGTTTAGATTTTAAACGCATTCAGTTTACGCCAGATTTAATGCCTAGTGATATTCTTGGGAGTGAAGTGTTAGATGAAGATCGTCGCTTTAAATTCATAAAAGGCCCTATTTTTTCTAATATCATTTTGGCGGATGAAATTAATAGAACGCCTCCAAAAACGCAAGCGGCATTATTAGAAGCCATGCAAGAACGCGCGGTAACCGTTGCGGGACATCATTATAAACTTAGTTTACCTTATTTTGTATTAGCGACTCAAAACCCTATCGAGCAGGAAGGTACTTACCCATTACCTGAAGCACAGTTGGACCGTTTTATGTTTGCGATTCATTTAGATTACCCAACTTTCGATGAAGAAGTTGAAGTTATTAAATCAACCACTACAGATAATACCGTTAAGCTGAATACTTTGTTTTCTTCAGAAGAAATTATACAATTTCAACATCTTATTAGAAGAATTCCAGTAGCCGATAATGTGATTGAATACGCCGTAACTTTAGTAGGTAAAACTAGACCAAACTCTGATGCAGCACCAGAATTAGTGAAAAAATATATCGATTGGGGAGCAGGGCCTCGAGCGTCTCAAAACTTAGTATTAGCCGCAAAAACACATGCCGCTATAAAAGGTAAGTTTTCTCCCGATATAGAAGATATTCAAGCAGTGGCATTTGGTGTACTTAGACATAGAATTATTAAAAACTACAAGGCAGAAGCAGAAGGTGTTTCCGAAGCACAGATTATTGCCAGTTTATTTTAAGAGGTATCCCATTTAGTTTTATCCATTACTTAGAGCGCGTGCTTTTCTAATATATTCCTGGTCTTATGCTGTAATACAATTTTCATAGGTCTTAAAATATTATATTGACTTTTTCTTTATATTAATCGTCAAATACTCGTTTTCCAAAAAACAGATGACTTCTTCAGGTATTTAAAAGCATAAATTTTAATGAAGAAATACATTGGGAAATTCGACCAGTATGAATAATCAACTTCTAAATAAGGTTTAAATACAAGAAATCAAAATTAATTAAGGTGTCACTATTGTCAATTCGGTAATTATTTATGAATATTTATGTCAAAAATTAAATGATTTTAAATAATTATGACACAATAATAATTTGGAAGTATTACTTATCGTATAAGAGGAATTCCTTTTAAAAATAAGGTTTTTATTTTGTATTTTGCGAAGCCTAAAAAAATAAATGGCCTTTAGGTCGCTTGCTTTATTGTGTCACAGTAAATTCGAGTTCTACATAAGAATAATTTAACAGCTGTTAAATTATGACCTACAAGTAATGCCAAACCAGATTAATTCTATTTTATGAATATTTATAACGATTATCTCAAGGAGATTGAAGAAAGAAAAGAACAAGGTCTTCACCCTAAGCCAATTGATGGTGCAGAATTATTAAGCGTAATTATTGAGCAAATTAAAGATGTAGATAATGAACACAGAGAAGATTCTCTAAACTTCTTTATCTATAACGTTTTGCCTGGAACCACAAGCGCTGCTGGTGTAAAAGCTAAATTTTTAAAGGAAATCATTCTTGGAGAGTCTGTTGTTAAAGAAATCACTCCTACTTTTGCTTTAGAGCAATTGTCACATATGAAAGGTGGTCCATCAATTGGAGTACTTTTAGATATTGCACTTGGTGATGATGAAGCTCTCGCTAAAGAGGCTGCTGAAGTTTTAAAAACTCAAGTTTTCCTTTATGAAGCTGATACTGCTCGTTTAGAAGCAGCTTATAAAGCAGGAAATAGTATCGCTAAAGAACTTATTGAAAGTTATGCTAAAGCAGAATTTTTCACGAAGCTTCCTGAAGTAGAAGAAAAAATTGAAGTGGTTACTTTTATTGCCGGTGTAGGTGATATTTCTACCGATTTATTATCTCCTGGAGGTGATGCCCACTCAAGATCAGATCGTGAGTTACACGGTCAATGTATTTTTGAGCATAATAAAGCACAGCAAGAAGAACTTAAAGCCTTACAAGCGCAACATCCTGATAAACGTGTAATGTTAATTGCCGAAAAAGGAACAATGGGTGTAGGTTCATCTAGAATGTCAGGTGTAAATAATGTGGCTTTATGGACAGGTGTTAAAGCTAGTCCGTACGTACCATTTATAAATATTGCTCCAATTATTGCTGGAACAAACGGTATTTCTCCAATTTTCTTAACGACTGTAGGTGTAACAGGAGGTATTGGAATCGATTTAAAAAACTGGGTTAAAAAGACCGATGCGGAAGGCAATGTTATTAAAGATGAAAATGGCGATCCTGTTTTAGAAGAAAAATACTCTGTAGCTACAGGAACAGTACTTACTGTTAATACTAAAGAGAAAAAATTATACCACGGTGACCAAGAATTAATTGATATTTCAGCGTCATTAACACCTCAAAAAGTGGAGTTTATTAAAGCTGGAGGATCTTATGCTGTTGTTTTTGGTAAAAAACTTCAAACGTTTGCATCTAAAGTTTTAGGAACAGATGTTATTCCGGTATATGCACCATCAAAAGAAATTTCTATTGAAGGTCAGGGACTCACTGCTGTTGAAAAAATATTTAATAAAAATGCTGTAGGAACAACGCCAGGTAAAGTATTACACGCTGGGTCTGATGTTCGTGTTGAAGTTAATATTGTAGGATCTCAAGATACTACAGGATTAATGACATCTCAAGAATTAGAGATGATGGCAGCGACTATTATATCTCCTATTGTTGATGGGGCATACCAATCAGGTTGTCATACCGCTTCAGTTTGGGATAATAAATCTAAAGCTAACATTCCAAGATTGATGAAATTCATGAATGATTTTGGATTGATTACAGCGCGTGACCCTAAAGGGAAATATCACGCGATGACCGATGTTATTCACAAGGTATTAAATGATATCACTGTTGATGACTGGGCCATTATTATTGGTGGAGATTCTCACACGAGAATGTCTAAAGGTGTGGCTTTTGGAGCAGATTCAGGAACCGTAGCCTTAGCACTTGCAACTGGTGAAGCGTCTATGCCAATTCCACAATCGGTTAAAGTAACTTTTAAAGGTGAAATGTTACCTTACATGGATTTCCGTGATGTGGTACACGCTACACAACAACAAATGCTTTCTCAGTTTGGTGGAGACAACGTATTCCAAGGTCGTATTATTGAAGTACACTTAGGAACATTAACTGCCGATCAAGCCTTTACGTTTACAGATTGGACTGCAGAAATGAAAGCTAAAGCATCGATTTGTATTTCTGAAGATGCTACTTTAATTGAATCTTTAGAGATCGCTAAGAGTAGAATCCAAATCATGATTGATAAGGGAATGGATAATGATCTTAACGTGCTTAAAGGTTTAATTGCGATTGCCGATAAGAGAATTAATGAAATTAAAACTGGAGAAAAACCAGCTTTAACTCCAGATGCTAATGCGAAGTATTTTGCTGAAGTAGAAATTGATCTTGATGAAATTCAAGAGCCAATGATTGCCGATCCAGATGTAAATAACGAAGATGTTTCTAAACGTTATACGCATGATACGATCAGACCATTATCTTACTACGGTGGAACGAAGCAAGTAGATTTAGGTTTTGTTGGATCTTGTATGGTTCACAAAGGAGACATGAAAATATTAGCTCAAATGTTGAAAAACATTGAAGATTTACATGGTAAAGTGGAATTTAAAGCACCTTTAGTTGTTGCTCCTCCAACATATAATATTGTTGATGAGTTAAAAGCAGAAGGAGATTGGGAAGTATTACAAAAATACTCTGGTTTCGAATTTGATGATAACGATCCTAAAGCAGCTGCACGTACGAAATACGAAAACATGCTTTATTTAGAGCGTCCAGGTTGTAACCTTTGTATGGGTAACCAAGAAAAAGCTGAGCCAGGTGATACGGTAATGGCGACTTCTACACGTTTATTCCAAGGTCGTGTGGTAAAAGATTCTGGTGAGAAAAAAGGTGAATCTTTATTATCATCTACACCAGTTGTTGTATTATCAACTATTTTAGGAAGAACTCCTGATTTAGTAGAATATCAAGCTGCTGTAAAAGGTATCAACCTTACAAAGTTTAAGCCTTCAAGCAAGTTGTTAGTGGTGTAATTAGCACACTGATTTCTTATAAATATAAAAGCCTGAGTTTTTTTACTCGGGCTTTTTTGTTCGCTAAATTAAGATATAGGCATTTCTCTTTTTCTCTACATCGAGGATGTACAAGCTTCTTATTGATTCTCGGGATATATTTTTAAAATTCCTACAATTTGAATGTAAATTATGTAGGTTTTTTCTTAGTTTTGCAAGCTTGTAAAATACATGAGTTTTTAATGATGGTCAATTTAAAATGAAATAACAAGTCCGTCAATATAAATTATCGTGTTTTTAAAATAAGTAAACCAAACTCAACCATAATTTCATGAAATATTTTTCTGTAGTAGTAGCGTTAGCTATTCTGTTTTTTACTGGATGTAAAGACGATTCAAGTGAAACTTTAAACAACATTCAAAAGTTTAAAGATCATATATTTGAAGTATCCACTGGAATTATTTCTACTAAATCGGACATTAAAGTGGTTTTAATTAATCCGATGAAAGATGTTTCTTCTGAAGTTGAGTTAGACAAAAGTATTTTAAAAGTGTCTCCGAAGGTTTCAGGTAAAGTTGTTGCACTAAACAATAGAACGATTGCCTTTATTCCTGATAATAAATTTGAATCAGATACTAGATATACGTTTACTTTAGATTTGGGAGCGCTTCAAGACGTAAGCAGTGAATATGAAAGTTTTGTTTTTGACGTAAAAACAATCAAACAGGATTTTCAAGTGGTTACAAATAATTTAGAAAGTTACTCTAGAGATTGGCAGTATTTAAATGGCACTTTAAGATCTAGTGATGTAATTTCAAAATCAGTAGCAGAAAAGTTAATAACGGCTAAACTTAAAGGTAAATCCTTACCGGTAAAAATCCTAAATGAGAGTTTAGAGGACAATTATTTTAAATTTAAAATAGACAGTATCAGGCGTTATGAAAAGGATAGTTACCTTGAAATAGAATGGGATGGTAGTGAGTTTGATATCGATACAGAAGGTGATTATACCTTTAATGTTCCAGGTAAAAACAATTTTAAAGTTGTCGATATCAATGTTTTTGATGAAAAGAATAAATACATAGAAATTAATTTTTCCGATCCCATAAAAAAGGACTTTAACATAAGTGGTTTTATAACTGTTGAAGGCAAAAAAAGTTTATCATTTTCATTTATTAACAATGTGGTTCGTGTTTATGTAGGTCATTTGGAAGAAACCAAAACATTAACCATTAAAAGTGGTATTATAAACCAATATGGATATAAACTTAAGCGGTCTTTATCTAAAGAAATTAGTTTTGAAGAAATTAAACCCAATGTAAAACTATTACAAAATGGTACTATCTTACCAACTTCAGAAAACCTTAAATTTAATTTTGAAGCAGTAAACTTAAAGGCTGTTGATGTTACTGTTATTAAAATTTATGAAGATAATGTATTGCAATTTCTTCAAAATAATAATTTAAGAGATAGCACCGAACTTTTACGTGTTGCTAGACCCATAGCTAAGAAGACCATTAATTTAGCGAAATATAAAACCGATTTATCAAATTGGAAATCCTATTCAGTAGATTTAAAAAACATCATCAATCCCGATCCTGGTGCTATTTATCGTGTGGAACTTAATTTCAAAAAGAAATATTCTAATTATCAATGTGCAGGTGAGGACACTAGTGAAATTGAAGAAACTGTAATTAATTACGATCAAGAAGCTGCAGAGTCGAGTAATTGGGATAGCTCCTATTATAATGAAGGTAGTGATGAATATAGTTGGAGAGCATCCGATAATCCTTGCGAACATTCCTATTACAGAAATAAAAAAGTTAGTACCAATCTATTAGCGTCCAATATAGGTGTTATTGTAAAACAAGGGGCGGATAATAATTACTTTATAGCGGTTAGTGATATTATTACAACCAACCCCATTTCAGATGCCGAGGTTAAATTCTATAACTATCAGCAACAATTAATAGGGAAACAAAAAACAGACGCCGACGGTAAACTTGTATTTCCTATAACGTCAAAAGCATATTTTGCTGTAGTTACAAAAAACAAAGTAAGTACCTATGTTAAGTTAAATGATGGAAACGCTTTATCTGTAAGTAAATTTGATGTTTCAGGAGCTGAATTAAAACGAGGTTTAAAAGGTTTTATCTATGGTGAACGTGGGGTTTGGCGACCAGGAGACACCTTGCATTTATCCTTTATGCTTAATGATATTAAAAACAAATTACCTGAAAATCACCCAGTCAAATTAGAAGTTTTAGAACCTTCTGGCGCTTTGTATTTTTCAGAGATTAAAACCAATGGATTAAACAACTTTTACAAATTTACAGTGCCTATTAATGATGATAGCTATACAGGTTCTTGGATGGCTAAAGTGAGTGTTGGTGGTGCCGTATTTACAAAAAAACTAAGAATAGAATTTATTAAACCTAATAGATTAAAAATTAAAACTTCAATTCTAAATAAACTAATAACTAATAAAGAGGTTCAAGGAGACCTTGAGGCACTGTGGTTACATGGCGCTATTGCGAAGAATTTAAAGGCTGATGTGAATGTTACTTTTAGCCCAATAAAAACAACTTTTAAAGCTTTTCCTAGTTATGAATTTGATGATCCAACCAAGGTGTTTTCAGGAAATGAAAAGCAGGTTTTTAATAGTAAATTAGATGGTGGAGGCAAGGGGCAGTTTTCATTCAATCCTAATATAAGTCGTACGGCTCCAGGTTTATTAAAAGCCACATTTGTTTCTAAAGTTTATGAGGAGGGCGGTGATTTTAGTACGGATGCTTTCTCTGCAAACTGTTCGCCTTATACTTCTTATGTTGGAATCTTAACACCAAAAGGTGATGCTGCTCGAAATATGCTACTAACCGATACGAAACATAAATTTGAAGTGGCAACTGTAGATGGCTATGGAAAACCAACAGCTATTAAAGATATAAAAGTAAAGATTTTTAAAGTGAACCATAACTGGTGGTGGAATGAAGATGAAGATAACTTATCATCTTTTGATACAAGTTCTAACCATGAGGAAACGTTTTCAACTACGGTTTCTACAAATTCTGAAGGAAAAGCCACTTTCGAGTTTGAGTTGAAATATCCTGAATGGGGTCGCTATTTAGTATATGTCTTTAATAATGAGTCTGGACACTCCACAGGAAAAATGGTTTTTATCGATTGGCCAGGATGGGCAGGAAAGGCACGAAAAGGTGATCCTTCGGCGGCAACGATGCTTACTTTTTCAACCGACAAAGAACAGTATAAGGTAGGAGAGAAGGCACTTGTTACTTTTCCTTCATCAGGTTCTGGAAGGGCTTTAGTTACTATAGAAAATGGCTCGGGCGTGATGTCATCATTATGGGTAAAGTCTAAGAAAGGAGATACGAAGTTTGAGTTGCCAATTACGGAAGATATGACTCCCAATGTTTATATAAACATCAGTGCATTACAAAACCATAATAATACCCAAAACGATTTGCCTATTCGTACGTTTGGATTAAAAGGCATTCATGTTGAAAACCCTGAAACGCGTTTAGAACCTAAAATTTCCATGCCAGATGTTTTAGCACCAGAAAAAGAGGTGGCTATCAAAGTTGCGGAAGCTAATGGCAAGGCAATGACCTATTCTATCGCTATTGTAGATGAAGGTCTATTAGATTTAACCCGATTCAAAACCCCTAACCCCTGGGATACTTTTTATCAAAAGCAAGCATTAGGTGTGAAAACCTGGGATATTTATGATGATGTTATTGGTGCCTTTGGAGGAAAAATTAATCAAGTTTTTAGTATTGGTGGTGATGATATGCTTCAAGCAAGTAAGAATAAAAAAGCAAATCGATTTAAGCCCGTCGTTACTTATCAAGGGCCATTTAAACTAGATGCCGGTAAGAGTGAAACTCATAAAATCAAAATACCTAAATATATAGGCGCTGTTAAAACGATGGTGGTGGCTCATAATCCTGAAAAGGAGGCTTATGGTCATGCTGAAAAGTCTACGCCAGTTCGTAAACCTTTAATGGTATTGGCTTCTATGGCAAGAAAGGTGGTTCCTGGCGAAAAAGTTAGAATTCCAGTTACGGTTTTTGCTATGGAAAATAAAATTAAAAGTGCCAATATATCCATCAAAGTTAATAATGTATTTAAAGTCATTGGGAGGTCTACAAAAACAATATATTTTTCTGGTCCCGATGAAAAAATAGCATATTTTGATGTAGAAGTGCTTAAGGATGGTATTGGAAAAATTGATGTGAATGTTAGTGGACAAGGAGAAAAAGCATCTTATAGTTTAGAGCTAAATGCCTTTAATCCTAATCCAAAAACGATTGAATCTATAGCTGGTATCATGCAGCCTAAAAGCTCACAAACATTTGAATTTAATACTTTTGGTGTATCAGGAACCAATGAGGTGCAATTAGAAGTTTCTGCTTTTCCTTCCATTGATTTTACTAGCAGAATAGCCTATTTAATTGCTTATCCTCATGGATGTGTAGAGCAAACAACATCTGCTGCTTTTCCGCAGTTATTTATTAATGATATTTTTAAAATTTCGGATGCCAAGAAAGATAAAACTCAGTCAAACATTCAAATAGCCATAGATAAGTTATCTAAATTCCAAAAAGCCGATGGTGGCTTTTCATATTGGCAAGGTCAGAGTTTTGCAGATGATTGGGCTACGAGCTATGTTGGGCATTTCTTTTTGGAAGCTGAGAAAAAGGGGTATGTACTTCCGTTGGATTTCAAAACAAGATGGATAGACTATCAAGAAAAGGAAGCGAAGCGTTGGAGTGAGTCAGATAATCAATTGGCTCAGGCTTATCGATTGTATACGCTGGCATTGGCTCAGGAACCAGACAAATATTCTATGAATAGGTTTCGTGAATTGGCCATTCAAAATACATTAAATGATGTGTCGAAATTACGATTAGCCGCAGCTTATGCTTTATCTGGGAAACATAGCGTTGCTAAAGAATTAATTGGAGATTTTGATATTCATCAAGCTTTAGGCAGTATGGATGTAAGTGAAAGTAATTATGGCTCTAAACAGCGAAATTTAGCAATGATTTTAGAAACGTATATGCTTTTAGATGAACACTTAAAAGCCAAAACCATTGCGGATATTTTAGCAACTGAATTATCTAGCAATCAATATATGAGTACTCAAACGACGGCATATTGTCTTCTGGCCATGTCCAAATACGCCAATTATGTCGGGAATAAGGGTATTGACTTAATGTACAGTTTTAACGGACAAAAAATGCAATCTGTTAAAGCAGATAAAGCTTTAATACTTGAGGGCATTAAAGTTAATAAGGAACTTAATACCTTTAAAATTGAAAATAAAAATGATAATGTTATTTATGTAAGACTAGCTAATATGGGGATATTACCTATTGGAAGTGAAAAGATTATTCATAATAACTTGACTTCAGAAATAACTTTTACAGATAAATCAGGAAATCATATAGATGTTTCTAGTATCAGTCAAGGCACAAACTTTGTTGCCCATATTAAGTTAACGAATCTAACTTCAGCTAAAATAGATAACGTGGCGTTAAAAGCTCTTTTTCCTTCAGGATGGGAAATTATTAATACACGATTTAATATGGGAGCAAGTTTAAATTCTCAAATTACCCATGAAGATATTAGAGATGATCGGGTTAATTTTTATTTCGACTTAAATCCGAATCAAACAAAAAGGTTTAAAGTGTTATTAAATGCATCGTATTTGGGGAGTTATTATTTACCAGGGTTACAGGCAGAGGCTATGTATGATCAAAATTATTTTACCCGTGCAGAGGGGCATTGGGTTGAAGTAACGAAATAAAGATGTTAAGGCATATCAAATATTTTTTGATTAAGAATAAATTTAAAGTACTGGTATTACTAGTGGTGCTTTTAGGATATGCCTGTTGTTTACCAAATGAATTATTTGAAAGTCCAACTTCTACAATTTTAGAAAGTCGTGACGGGGAGTTACTTGGGGCATTAATAGCCAATGATGGACAATGGCGTTTTCCGAAGTTAGATTCGGTACCTAATAAATTTAAACAATGCATCACAACATTTGAAGATGCTTATTTTTATAAGCACCCTGGATTTAACCCTGTGTCAATGGTTAAGGCTTTTCAGGCAAACCTAAAGGCTGGCAAAGTTGTTAGAGGAGGTAGTACGATAACGCAGCAGGTTATCCGATTATCACGAAAAAATCAATCCAGATCTTATTTTGAAAAAGTTATTGAAATCATCCTAGCCACTCGATTGGAGTTAAGAGATTCTAAAGAAACCATATTAAATACCTACGTTTCAAACGCTCCATATGGCGGAAATGTAGTGGGCCTAGAAGCAGCTTCGTGGCGCTATTTTAAAACATCTCCTCATAAATTATCTTGGGGGCAGTGTGCGTTACTGGCTGTATTACCCAATGCACCTAGTTTACTTTATCCTGGAAAAAATTCTAAACAACTTATAAATAAAAGAAATGCATTATTAAAGAAATTATTTGACACCGGAGTCATTGATCAAACCACCTATGAATTATCCACAGAAGAACCGGTTCCAACTAAGCCTCAAATGTTGCCACAAATAGCTCCGCATCTTTTGCAAAAAATAGCAATGACCCAAAAAGGAGAACGTGTTATAAGTACTATTAATACGCATTTTCAAGAATTAGCGCTTCAGATTGTTAATAGACATCATAAGCAACATGCCCAAAACGGCATTCATAATATGGCAGTGTTGATTTTAGATGTAAAAAGCAAAAAAGTGCTTAGCTATATTGGAAATACAAATACCAAAAAACAGCACCAAAAAGATGTTGATATTATTCTCGCACCAAGAAGTACAGGTAGTGTTTTAAAACCTTTTTTGTACATGGCTATGTTAGATGCAGGTGAGTTATTACCTGAAACATTGTTAGCGGATGTCCCTACAACGATAGGGAACTATAAGCCAGAAAATTTCAGTCTTAATTATTTAGGGGCTGTTTCAGCTAAAGAAGCGCTTGCTAGATCGCTAAATATACCTGCAGTAAGGATGTTACAAGATTTTGGCTTAACGAGATTTTATGATGTATTACAAAAATTAGAGTTGTCCCATATAAATAAGGGGGCAGATCATTATGGGTTGTCAGTAATTCTTGGAGGTAGCGAATCAAGTTTGTGGGATATATGCAATGCCTATTGTAATTTGGCTGGTACGTTAAATCATTTTAATGAAAATTCGAGTCAGTATTACACCAATGAATTTCAAAAAGCTGGTTTTTCCAGTGATTTTCAACCGAATTTAGGAGCATTAAATTTTGACAAAGATGTTTTTAACGCTGGCAGTATTTATTTCGGTTTTGAAGCGATGAAGGAACTAAATAGACCTAGTGCTGATAATTCATGGCGCCATTTTGAATCTGCACAAGAAATCGCATGGAAAACAGGTACCAGTTTTGGTAATCGCGATGCTTGGAGTGTAGGTGTGACATCGAATTATGTCGTTGGAGTATGGGTTGGAAATGCAGATGGTGAAGGTAGGTCAGGGATGACGGGCGTCGCTACAGCAGCTCCAGTAATGTTTGATGTGTTTGATGCTTTGCCAAAATCAGCATGGTTTTTAAAACCTATAGACGATTTGGTAGAAGCCAAGGTTTGTGATAAAAGCGGTCAGCTAGCCTCCGATATTTGTCCGTATACGATTAAACAAATCCCCTTAAAGGGATTGGATAGCGGCTTGTGCATGTATCATAAGCTGGTTTATTTAAACAAAGATCGGACCTACAGAGTTAATGCTTCTTGTGAAAGATTAGATGATATGGTTAAAACCTCACAATTTGTACTACCTCCATTAATGGCTTGGTATTATAAAACTAATCATGACGATTATAAATATTTACCACCTTTAAAAGCAGGTTGCGAAGGAGAAGAAACCCCTGTGATGGCGTTTACAGAACCATTAAACACGAATACTATAATCGTACCCAAGGGCATTTCTGGAGAAAGAAATAAAATTATTTTTAAAATAGCCCATACCAACCCGGAAGCTCAAATTTACTGGTATTTGGATAACCAGTTTTTAAAGGTGACACAAAATTTTAATGAATTAGCCATCCATTTAACTTCAGGTTATCACACGGTTACTGCCTTAGATGAAAAAGGGAATAGTATTGCGAAAAGAATCATTGTAAAATAAAGAGCCTCCAATAGTTAAGTGATAGCGTTCAAAATGCCTTCGATAAAGCAAAAGAAGAACTTTAAATATCCTGCTTTATTTCGTATATTGTAATATTTAATAAATCAAACTTAAAATATATTATATGGCATTTGATATAGACATGATCAAGGGTGTTTACAAGAATATGGCAGAACGCGTAAATAAAGCTCGCGAAATTGTTGGTAAACCCTTAACGCTTTCAGAAAAGATTTTATACGCCCACCTGTGGGAAGGTAATCCAACCAAAGCTTTCGTTAGAGGGAAAGATTATGTGGATTTTGCTCCAGATAGAATCGCCTGTCAAGATGCAACAGCTCAGATGGCTTTGTTGCAATTTATGCAAGCTGGAAAAGCAAAAGTTGCCGTGCCAACAACGGTGCATTGTGATCACTTAATTCAGGCCAAAGAGGGTGCTGCGAAGGATTTAAAACATGCCAATACGGTAAGTAGTGAAGTTTTTAATTTCTTGGAATCTGTTTCTAATAAATATGGTATTGGTTTTTGGAAACCAGGTGCTGGAATTATCCACCAAGTGGTTTTAGAAAATTATGCCTTTCCAGGAGGTATGATGATCGGTACCGATTCACATACAGTAAATGCTGGAGGTCTAGGTATGGTGGCCATAGGTGTTGGAGGTGCTGATGCTGTTGATGTTATGGCTGATATGGCTTGGGAATTGAAATTTCCTAAATTGATAGGTGTGAAATTAACTGGTAAATTATCGGGTTGGACAGCACCAAAAGATGTGATTTTAAAAGTAGCTGAAATTCTTACTGTAAAAGGTGGAACAGGAGCTATTGTTGAGTATTTCGGTCCGGGTGCAACGGCCATGTCTTGTACAGGAAAAGGAACCATTTGTAATATGGGAGCAGAAATTGGTGCAACCACATCAACTTTTGGTTACGACGAGTCTATGGAACGTTATTTACGTGCTACAGACCGTGCCGATATTGCCGATGCTGCCAATGAAATTAAAGAACACCTAACGGGTGACCCTGAAGTTTATAATAATCCAGAGCAGTTTTTTGATGAAGTTATTGAAATAAATTTATCAGAATTAGGTCCTTTATTAAACGGACCCTTTACGCCAGACTTATCTACTGAGGTAGGTGCTTCGATGACTGAAAAGGCTAAAGCTAACGATTGGCCTATAAAGGTGGAGTGGGGCTTAATAGGGTCTTGTACCAATTCATCTTATGAGGATTTGTCAAGAGCTTCTTCTATAGCGCAACAAGCCTTAGATAAAGGATTAAAAATTAAAGCAGATTTGGGTATTAACCCGGGGTCTGAGCAAGTACGTTATACTGCTGAACGCGATGGGATTCTTCAAATTTTTGAGAACTTAGACGCTAAAATATTTACAAACGCCTGCGGACCGTGTATCGGGCAATGGGCAAGGTATAGCGATCCTAAAAACGCACCTAAAAATAGTATCGTACATTCTTTCAATAGAAATTTTGCGAAACGTGCCGATGGAAATCCAAATACACACGCTTTTGTAGCTTCACCAGAAATAACGGCTGCTATTGCGATAGCAGGACGATTGGATTTTAATCCGATTACAGATAAGTTGATTAATGAAAATGGTGAAGAAGTCATGTTCGATGAACCTACAGGATGGGAATTACCTCCAAAAGGGTTTGCTGTTGAAGACAATGGTTATTTAGAGCCCGAGGCCGATGGTAGTCATGTAGAAGTTAAAGTAAAAGAAGACTCTGAAAGATTACAATTGTTAACACCGTTTGAACCTCTAGGAGATAGTATCACAGGTGCGAAATTATTAATTAAAGCCTTTGGTAAATGTACTACCGATCATATATCTATGGCAGGGCCTTGGTTACGTTTCCGCGGACATCTAGATAATATTTCTAATAACTGTTTAATTGGGGCCGTGAATGCTTATAACGACAAAACCAACTTCGTTAAAAATCAATTAACTGGTGATTATGGAGGTGTACCGGATACGGCAAGAGCTTACAAGGCTGCAGGAATAAAATCTATTGTGGTGGGTGATCACAATTATGGTGAAGGTTCATCTCGTGAGCATGCTGCTATGGAACCAAGACATTTAGGTGTGGCTGCGGTTATTGTTAAATCATTTGCTCGTATTCACGAAACCAACTTGAAAAAACAAGGGATGTTAGGTTTAACATTTGCTAACGAATCCGATTACGATTTAATTCAAGAAGATGATACTTTTAACTTTTTAGATTTAAATGAGTTCGCTCCCGACAAGCCTTTAACGCTTGAAATTGTTCACGCCAATGGGTCTAAAGATGTGATTACTTTAAATCATTCTTATAACGATGCTCAAATAGAATGGTATAAGGAAGGTTCGGCTCTTAATTTGATAAAAAAGCAAAACGCAAAATAGTTTAAATCATATAAATAAACGAATTCTACTTTAGTAGAAAACTAATATTATAAAAAAGTCACCAATAAAGGTGACTTTTTTTGTAAGTAAAAACTGTTTTTGTCGTCAAAATATTCAAACTAAAACAAATCTGTTTTGAAATTACGGTTAAGTAATTCAGAATTAGAAAAAACAAACTTTTTATGGAGCATCTTTGGTATTTGGATGATGTTAACGTTTTTAAAATATTATGTCCGCATAAATTTAAGTCTTACAAAGCATGTCATAATTTTGATGTTTTTCAACCTAGAGATTATATATATTTTGAAAAGGATCATTCATGTAAAATGTTTCTAATAGAAAAAGGTAAAGTTAAAATAGGGTATTATACTGCGGAAGGAGATGAAGTTGTAAAAGCAGTACTAAGAAAAGGGGATGTTTTTGGTGAAAAAGCCCTTTTAGGAGAAGAAGAACGTAATGAATTTGCTCAAGCTCTGTTAAAGGATACTGTAGTTTGCTCCATGAAAGTTTCTGTTTTACATGATTTAATGCGAGACAATAAAACCTTTTCCCTAAAAATATATAAACTCATAAACTTCCGGATAAGAAAATTAGAGCGCCGACTTCAGCTCTTGTTATTTAAAGATGTTCGTACTAGATTAATGGAGTTTCTTCAGGAGCTATGTGATGAATACGGTGTTTGTTGTGAAAAAACAGGTACGGTGAAAATTAGCCACCCCTATACTCAAAAGGATATGGCTAGTTTAATAGGGACTTCAAGACCTACTATTAATACTATTATGAATGAACTTCGCGATGAAAATCTCATTGAATTTAATAGAAATGAAATATTAGTTTTGAAAAAAACGAGCTAAATTATCTTTTTTTATACAAGGATATGGAAGTTTTAAGGGTTATGTAAGCTAGCTTACATTTTAAGTTCTTTTTAGATTTTATTTTTGATAAGAACTAAAAATAAACACATTATGAATAAGAACTTAAAACTTTTAGCATTGTTTAGTTTAGCATTAAGTTTAACTTATTGCTCAAGCAATGATGATGATTCATCAAGTACAACCAATTTAGATTTAAATATAAGTGGTTTAGAAAAATTAGGAACCGATTATGTTTATGAAGGTTGGATTATGGTCGATGGTAGCCCGTTAACTACAGGACGGTTTACGGTGAATGATAGTGGAGAATTATCGCAATCTAGTTTTCCAATGATGAGCGAAGATTTATCTACTGCAACTGCATTTATTTTAACTATAGAACCTGCTGTTGGAGATGATCCAGCACCGAGTAAAACAAAACTGTTAGCAGGAGATTTTTCAGGAGATACCGGAGCATTGTCTATTTCACACGCTGCTGCCTTTGGAAATAATTTTGATACTGCTTCAGGTGATTATATTTTAGCGACACCTACTAATGGTTCCAATAATGATGAAAATAGCGGTATCTGGTTTTTAAACTTGTCATCGGGGAGTCCAAGTGTAGGTTTAAATTTACCAACGTTGCCTGAAGGATGGAAGTATGAAGGTTGGGGTGTTCAAGGACAGCCTTTAACTACTGGAGCTTTTACAATGGTTGATGAGGCCGATGATTTTGACGGCTTCAGTGGAACCATGTCAGGCCCTCCTTTTCCAGGTGAAGACTTTTTAATGAATGCACCAACAGGTGTTAGTTTTCCTTTAGATTTAGCAGGAGGTGTTGCTGTAATTTCGATAGAACCTTACCCGGATAATAGTCCTGCTCCTTTTCTGTTAAAACCATTGGTTGGTAATATTCCTAGCGATGCCATGGATCATGTTACCTATTCGATGTCACAAAACTTAAATTTTCCGACAGGAACAGCATCAAGATAAATTTGTTTTAACTTATAATAAAAAAAAGTCGTCTTAATTAGACGACTTTTTTTTTGTTAAATGATTTATTTGGTTCGTTTATAATCGACCTCGTGTCGCGCTCTTTTCTTTGAAGGCATCCATCATAAATAATTTATAATTGTATTTTTACCAAAAATCAAGACCTATGAATTCTAGAGAGAATCAGCTTAAAGCCTTCGACCGTTTATTAACCATTATGGATGAACTTCGTGAACAATGTCCGTGGGATAAAAAACAAACCATGGAAACTTTAAGGCATTTAACTATTGAAGAAACCTACGAACTCGGTGATGCAATTTTGGATGGTGATTTAGAAGAAGTAAAAAAGGAGCTTGGAGACGTGCTTTTACACATCGTTTTTTATTCTAAAATTGGTAGTGAAACCAATGATTTTGATATCGCTGATGTGTGTCATGAGATTTGTGAAAAATTAATTCATAGACATCCTCATATTTATGGTGATGTTAAAGTTGAAAATGAAGCTGATGTCAAAAGAAATTGGGAGAATTTAAAACTTAAAGAAGGTAAAAAAAGTGTTTTAGAAGGCGTGCCTAAAAGTTTACCTGCGCTTGTAAAAGCAAATAGAATTCAAGAAAAGGTAGCTGGAGTAGGATTTGATTGGGAAGAACCAAATCAGGTTTGGGAGAAAGTAGAAGAGGAGCTTGCTGAATTTAAGGATGAAGTTGAAAAAGGTGATCAAGACGCTATGGAAAGTGAATTTGGTGATGTCCTTTTTTCTATGATAAATTATGCAAGATTTGTAAATATTAACCCTGAAAATGCTTTAGAGCGCACCAATAAAAAGTTTCAGAAACGGTTTCAATATCTTGAAGAAAAAGCAAAAAGTTTAAATAAACCTTTAAAGGAAATGACTCTTGCCGAAATGGATGTGTTTTGGGAAGAAGCTAAAACGATTTAATTAGTCAAGTGCTCTTTTGGTAACATACCAGCGCCAACCTATAATAGCAAGCTGTATCTTATTGGCTTTTGAAATATCTAACTGTTTTTTAGAATAACTAGGAAGAACAGCCTTGTTTACTTTCGCTAAAAATTTAAAAAATTGCTTCTTCATATTTCAAAAATACTAAAACTAAAAGGACTCTAATAGTTTCTAAATGAATTACACATACTTTTAGATGATAATCGGTATTATATTATCTTCGCAATAAAAAATATTATATGAGTATTGTATTGGTGATTTTAGGTTTTATTTTGTTAGTGATTGGTGGCGAGTTTTTAGTGCGTTCATCGGTAGCACTTTCTTTTAAATTTAACATCTCTAAAATGGTTATTGGAATGACGGTGGTGTCTTTTGCAACCTCTGCCCCAGAATTGTTGGTAAGTGTCCAGGCGGCCTTTTCTGGGTCACCCGCTATCGCCATTAATAACGTGATTGGTTCTAATATTGCTAATATCGGATTGGTGTTAGGAATTACCGCTTTGGTAAGCGCTATAGATGTAGATAGTTCTTTTTATAAGCTTAACTGGCCTGTCATGATGGTGTTTTCAATAGCCTTATATTATTTTTTAAGTAATGATATGGTGTTATCCATGTTGGAAGGAGGTGTGCTGTTTGCAGGACTTATTTTATTTCTTGTGGTTTTAGTGAGGAGTGCTAGAAAAGATGTAGTTTCCGATGAAGTGGATGAGACTCTAGCAGTGGTTTCAAATTTTAAAATTATTATTTGGTTATTGATAGGAGCTGCAGCGCTTTATTTTGGAAGTGAATGGCTTGTTGAAGGATCAAAAGAAATAGCACTTGCCATGGGAGTCAGTGAGGCTGTAATAGGCGTTTCTTTGATTGCCATTGGTACTAGTGTGCCTGAATTGGCTGCTTCGGTTATTGCGGCCGCTAAACAAGAAAAAGCCATTTCATTAGGGAATTTAATAGGCTCTAATATATTTAATATTGGCTCGGTTTTAGGATTAACAGCACTGGTGAAACCTATTCCGGTGACTGCTCCAGAAATTCTTACCAACGACATTTTATGGATGCTTGGTTTTGCTGCTGTATTAGTTCCGCTCATTTTCTTGCCTAAAAAACTTAAAATAAACAGAATAAAAGGTCTCGTTTTAGTCGCGGCCTACGGCGTGTTTATGTTTTTAATATTTACGAATAAATAGCTTACTTAATATTAAATTAAGTCAAAAATAAAAGGCTAACATGATATCATGTTAGCCTTTTATTATGAACAAAACAATGTTGTTGTTTGAATTAAATCTTAGCTGATTTTACAGTCTTGATAATTCTTGCAGCAATTTTGTATGGATCACCGTTAGAAGCTGGTCTTCTATCTTCTAACCATCCTTTGTATCCTTTTTCTACAGCGATTAATGGAATACGGATTGAAGCACCTCTATCTGAAACTCCCCAAGAGAAATCTGTAATAGCAGCAGTTTCGTGTAAACCTGTTAAACGTTGGTCGTTAAACTCACCGTAAACAGCGATGTGCTCATCAACAACTGGACGGAAAGCTTCACAAATTTTTGCGTAAGTTTCTTTATCTCCACAAGTTCTTAATACATTGTTAGAGAAGTTAGCGTGCATACCAGAACCATTCCAATCCATATCTTTACCTAGTGGTTTTGGGTGGTACTCAATATAGTATCCGTACTTTTCAGTTAAACGGTCTAATAAATATCTAGCAATCCAAATTTCATCTCCTGCTTTCTTAGCACCTTTAGCGAATAATTGGAATTCCCATTGTCCAGAAGCAACCTCTTGGTTGATACCTTCAAAGTTTAATCCAGCGTCAATACATAAATCAGCATGCTCTTCAACTAAATCTCTACCATGAGTGTTTTTTCCACCAACTGAACAGTAGTACATACCTTGTGGAGCAGGGTAACCACCAACAGGGAATCCTAAAGGTAATTGAGTTGCTGAATCCATGATAAAGTATTCTTGCTCAAAACCAAACCAGAAATCATCATCTTCGTCATCAATAGTAGCTCTACCGTTAGAAACGTGAGGCGTACCGTCTGCATTCATAACTTCAGTCATTACTAACCATCCGTTTATGCGATCTGGATCAGGGTAGATAGCAACAGGAACAAGTAAACAATCTGAAGAACCTCCTTCAGCTTGTCTTGTAGAAGAACCGTCAAAAGACCAGTTTCCTATTTCTTCTAAAGTTCCTTGAAAGTTTTCGTGCTCTTCAACTTTGGTCTTACTTCTCATATTTTGAGTTGGGAAATACCCATCTAACCAAATGTATTCTAATTTAATTTTTGCCATAATAATTATATAATAATTGAAATATTAGTATTAATATCACAAATATAAATTTTTATGTATTTAATTGAAATTAATGGGGGTCTTTTAACGGAAGGCTGTTATATTTTTATTTATACCCTATTTTTTTAAGGTATATTTAGAAAAAAGTTGAAATATTTATTTAAATACTGAAAAAGTGTTAACAATAAATTTTAATTAAGGTACTACATTATTAATAAAAGCTAACTATTTTTGTGTTAGTATTCAATTATCAAAGTTTTAAAAAAATGTCAACACTTAGATTTCATGCTATAAAAGAATCACTGGCTTATAAACCTATCAAAATTGAAGAGGTAGAGCGAAGATCTGAAATATTTGGTAAAAATGTATTTAACATGAAAACCATGCGCCAATACTTAACGAAAGATGCTTTTGTAGGTGTTGAAAACGCGGTGCAATTTGGTAAAAAAATTGACAGAAATATAGCCGATCAAGTAGCGTCTTCTATGAAAGATTGGGCGCTAGCGAAAGGAGTAACCCACTATACCCACTGGTTTCAACCTTTAACCGGGGCAACGGCTGAAAAACACGATGCTTTCTTTGAAACCTTAGGTGATGATTTAGCTATTGAACAATTTGGGGGATCACAATTAGTACAGCAGGAACCTGATGCGTCTAGTTTTCCAAACGGCGGTATTCGAAATACTTTCGAAGCAAGAGGTTATACGGCTTGGGATCCTACTTCACCCGCATTTATTTATGGAACAACTTTATGTATTCCAACTATTTTTGTGGCCTATACCGGTGAGGCGTTGGATTATAAAACACCGTTGTTACGCGCCTTACAAGCTGTAGATACTGCAGCTACAGCCGTTTGTAAATATTTTGATAAAAATGTAAAAAAAGTAACTTCATCATTAGGGTGGGAACAAGAATATTTTTTGATCGATAAAACTCTGGCAGCTAGTCGTCCCGATATCATGTTAACAGGTAGAACATTGCTAGGACATACTTCGGCAAAAGGACAGCAATTAGACGATCACTACTTTGGATCGATACCTAATCGTGCATTAAATTTTATGCGTGAGCTAGAAACAGAATGTATGCTTTTAGGTATTCCTGTGAAAACAAGACATAATGAGGTAGCTCCAAATCAATTTGAAGTCGCGCCCATTTTCGAAGAAGCGAATTTAGCGGTAGATCATAATTCCTTATTAATGGATATTATGGGAAGAATTGCCTCTAAACATAATTTTAAAGTACTTTTTCATGAAAAGCCTTTTGCAGGAGTAAATGGCTCTGGAAAACATAATAATTGGTCTCTTTCTACTGATACAGGTGTGAACTTACTCGCGCCGGGAAAAACACCAATGAGTAGTTTACAGTTTTTAACCTTTTTTGTTAATACGATTAAAGCGGTTCATAAACACGAAGCCTTACTCCGGGCAGTGATTGCATCTGCAAGTAACGATCATCGTTTAGGTGCTAACGAAGCGCCTCCAGCGATTATTTCTGTCTTTATTGGAGAACAATTGAGAAAGGTTTTAGAAGAGCTTGAAGGCGTGACAAAAGGGAAGTTATCCCCACAGGAAAAAACAGAGCTTAAACTGAATGTGGTTGGAAAAATCCCCGATGTGTTATTAGATAATACCGATAGAAACAGAACTTCTCCATTTGCTTTTACAGGGAATAAGTTTGAATTTAGAGCTGTTGGTTCTATGGCCAACTGTGGAAACCCGATGACGGTTTTAAATACCATTGTAGCCAAGCAATTAAAAGATTTTAAGAAAGAGGTTGATGCATTAATTGACAAGAAGGATCTTAAGAAAGATGAAGCTGTTTTTAATGTATTGCGTGAATATATCAAGTCAACTAAAGATATTTTATTCGAAGGGAATAGCTACGGTGAGGCCTGGGAAGCGGAGGCTAAAAAACGTGGTTTAAGTAACAGTAAGTCGACACCAGAAGCTTTAAAAGCAAGTATCTCAAAGGAAACAGTAGCCTTGTTTAAGGAAATGAATGTGATGAGCGCTATTGAAACTAAGGCCCGTTATGAAATAGAAATTGAAGCTTATGTAATGCATAATCAAATTGAAAGTCGCGTGTTGGCAGATATTGCAAGAAATAATATTGTGCCTACAGCGGTGAAGTATCAAAATGTTCTGATAGAAAACGTAAAAGGTTTAAAAGAAATCTTTGATAAAAATTTTAAAAATGTCGCTAAGGAGCAAATAACCTTAATTGAAGAAATTTCTAGTCACATTGAAGGTATCAATTCAAACGTTACTAAAATGATTGACGAACGAAGAAGTGCAAACAAATTAATGGAAATGGATAAAAGAGCAGAAGCATACAGTAAAAAGGTGATGCCTTTCTTTGATGCCATTCGTTACCATTGTGACAAATTGGAACTTCTCGTTGACGATGAAATTTGGCCATTAACAAAATACAGAGAACTATTATTTACCAGATAGAGAGTAAAACTTATGAAATCCTGCTGTAAAAAGCGGGATTTTTTAATTCAAAGAAGTAAATTTGCAACACAATTTTATATTATGAGTCAAGAGGTTTCAAAACGATACGCACAACGTGGTGTTTCTGCGTCAAAAGAAGATGTACATAATGCTATTAAGAACATTGATAAAGGATTATTTCCTAAGGCATTTTGTAAAGTAGTTCCAGATTATTTAACAAACGATGAAGATTATTGTTTAGTAATGCATGCCGACGGAGCAGGAACAAAATCATCCTTGGCTTATATGTATTGGAAAGAAACTGGCGATATTTCAGTTTGGAAGGGTATTGCTCAAGACGCCTTGATCATGAATATCGATGATTTATTGTGCATTGGAGCTACTGATGATATTATGTTGTCTTCAACTATTGGAAGGAATAAAAATTTAATTCCAGGAGAAGTGCTTTCAGCAATTATTAACGGTACTGAAGAACTGTTAGAAGATTTAAAATCTTTTGGAGTGACTATTCATTCTACGGGAGGGGAAACTGCCGATGTTGGTGATTTAGTTCGAACCATTATTGTAGATTCAACAGTTACCGCGCGTATGAAACGTAGTGACGTGATTGATAATGCGAATATTAAAGCTGGTGATGTTATTGTTGGACTAGAAAGTTTCGGACAAGCGACTTACGAGAAGGAATATAATGGCGGTATGGGTAGTAACGGATTAACTTCTGCGCGTCATGACGTATTTCATAAATATTTAGCTGAAAAATATCCTGAAAGTTTTGATGCTTCAGTACCAGAGGATTTGGTATATTCAGGTGGTGTGAAATTAACTGATGCTGTTGAAAACGCACCGATAGATGCCGGGAAACTCGTTTTATCTCCAACACGTACTTATGCGCCAATTATTAAAAAGATTCTTTCGGAATATAATAGCGATGCCATTCATGGTATGGTGCATTGCTCAGGAGGTGCGCAAACTAAAATACTTCACTTTGTAGATGAATTTCATATTGTAAAAGATAATATGTTTCCAATTCCACCATTGTTCAAACTAATTCAAGAGCAATCAAAAACCGATTGGAAAGAAATGTATCAGGTTTTTAATTGTGGTCATCGTATGGAATTATATGTAACTCCAGGGGTAGCAGATAATATTATTGAAATTTCAAAATCTTTTAATGTTGATGCTAAGGTTATTGGCCGTGTTGAAGCTTCTCCTAATAAGAAGCTTACAATAAAATCGGAATTTGGTGAGTTTACCTATTGATTCTTTTTTTGTATACACTAAATTATGGAATAGTTGTTGATGAAATCAGGACTTGTATAATTAAATTTTAGCCTTTCATGAGAACTTCTGTCTTATTGATTACTTTATTAATGTTTAATGTTTTATCAGCACAGCCCGATTGGTTGTACATTGAAGAAGATAAAGATGATTATAAAGGACCAGAATGGGTGCAAACCAATAAAGTAGCCTTAGATATTAATGAAGCTGTTTTTGTTAATTGGAGTGAAGGGGGAACCAATTCTATTTCTGGACTGCTAGATTTTAAGAGTGTTTTGAACTACACCGATAGTTATTACGTTTGGAATAACGATGCGCATATACGTTATGGGATCAACAAGCAGCAAAAAAAAGAGGTTCGAAAAACAGATGATATATTTGAAATCAATTCAAATTTAGGGTATAAACCAGATCAGGCTTCAGAGTGGTATTATATGGCCCGACTTAATTTTAGAACGCAGTTAACAAATGGATATGCTGGGACGACAAATGACGGGGATCCTATTTCTAAATTTATGGCACCTGGTTACTTGTTTTTTGGTGGGGGAATGGAGTATAGTAAAAACAAAAAGAAGTTTTTATTGTATTTTTCACCCTTAACTTTAAAAGCCACCTTTGTGTTAGATGAGAGGTTAGCAAATGCAGGTGCATTTGGTGTGACAGGTGCGGAATTTGATGATCAAGGTAATGTGGTAGTTCCTGGAGAACAATTTCGACGTGAGGTTGGTGTGTTATTAACGAATACTTACGAGAGAAAATTAGTTAAAAACATTAATGTAAAAAATCAAATTAGTTTGTATTCAGACTATATTAATAACTTCGGAAATGTAGATGTCGATTGGAGATTAGATTTCGACTTTAAAGTAAATAGTTTTGTTCGGGCTAATTTTGGAACCCATTTGCGTTACGACGACGATGTAAAAACATTAGTGCCTTCCGATGTTGAAGGGGAGTTTGATGAAGCTGGAGCTAAAGTACAATGGAAACAGTTTTTAGGTGTTGGTGTGGCATTCGATTTTTAATTATAATTAAGTCGTTTTTATAATTGGTAAATCAAGATTGAAAGTCTTTCTTTTAATGGTGAACTATTCGGTGCTGAGAGTCAAATAGATGTGTTTTTTCGAATTTTTATTGTATATTTCCTTATAAATATTTTTCGATTTCTTTAATGTTTTGTGTTATTATTCTTTTTAAAAATTGTTAACTTTTTGTTGTTGATAAATTTTTAACACTCTTGTTTTCAGTATTTTATCGCATTTTTGTTGACAACTTTATGATTTGCGTCATGGTTTAAGTTGTATCTTTGTTTTTTATTTGTAGCACATAAAAAATATTTAATCCATCTTAATATCTCAAAACATCCATGAACGAAAAACTAACTGAAGTCCCAAAAAAAACGTATACCCAGGAAGAGGCTTTTCAAGCTTCTTTAAAGTACTTTAAAAATGATGATCTAGCTGCTCGTGTTTGGTTAAATAAATATGCTCTTAAAGATTCTGATGGGAATATTTATGAGTTAACACCAAATGATATGCACAAGCGTATTGCTAAAGAAATAGCTAGTGTAGAGTCTAAGTATCCTAATCCGTTATCGGAAAATGACATATTCGATTTAATTAAGGATTTTAAATATATCGTTCCTCAAGGGAGTCCGATGGCAGGCATCGGGAACCCTTTTCAAATAGCCTCGCTGTCTAATTGTTTTGTAATTGGAAATGACGGAGAATCTGATTCTTATGGAGGAATCATGAAAATTGATCAGGAGCAAGTACAACTTATGAAGCGTCGTGGAGGAGTTGGTCACGATTTGTCTCATATTCGTCCAAAAGGTTCTGCTGTTAAAAATTCTGCATTAACTTCTACGGGGATTGTGCCTTTTATGGAGCGTTATTCAAACTCAACAAGAGAGGTTGCTCAAGATGGTCGACGTGGTGCTTTAATGTTATCAGTTTCTATTAATCATCCCGATTCTGAAGATTTTATCAATGCTAAATTGGAACAAGGTAAAGTAACTGGTGCCAATGTATCGGTAAGAATTGATGATGAGTTTATGAAAGCGGTTAAAGCTGGTAAGGAATACACTCAAAAATATCCTATTTTTAGTGCAAACCCTAAAGTGTCAAAATCTATTGATGCTAATGCGCTTTGGAAAAAAATTGTTCATAATGCATGGAAATCTGCCGAGCCAGGCATTTTATTCTGGGATACTATAATAAATGAATCGGTGCCAGATTGTTATGCCGATTTAGGTTATAAAACGGTTTCTACTAATCCTTGTGGTGAGATTCCCTTATGTCCGTATGATTCGTGTCGTCTCTTAGCGATTAATTTGTTTTCATATGTAGAAAATCCGTTTACAAGTGCCGCGAAATTCAATTTCGAATTGTTTAAAAAACACGTCGCAGCTGCTCAACGTATTATGGATGATGTTATCGATTTAGAGCTTCTTAAAATTGATAATATTCTTAAGAAAATAGATGAAGATCCTGAACTAGATGAGGTAAAAAGAACAGAGAAAAATTTATGGTTAAACATTCAGCGTAAAGCAGAAGAAGGTCGTAGAACTGGTGTAGGGATTACTGCGGAAGGCGATATGTTAGCGGCTTTAGGTATTAAATACGGAAGTAAAGAAGGGAATGCTTTTTCACTTGAAGTACACAAAACCATTGCTATTGAGGCTTATCGAGCATCGGTGCATTTGGCAAAAGAGCGTGGAGCCTTTGGAATTTTTGATATTGAACGCGAGAAAAATAATCCATTCATTAAACGACTAAAAGAAGCCGATGATAAATTGTATTATGAAATGCTTGAATATGGTCGTCGTAATATTGCTTTATTAACGATTGCCCCAACAGGAACCACGAGTTTAATGACGCAAACAACCTCTGGGATCGAACCTGTATTTATGCCGGTTTATAAAAGAAGAAGAAAGGTAAACCCTAATGATAAAGATGTTCGTGTAGATTTTGTAGATGAAGTAGGGGATTCATGGGAAGAATATGTGGTTTTTCATCACCGTTTTAAACAATGGATGGAAGTTAATGGTATGGATACTACTGTTAATTATTCTCAAGATGAAATTAACGAGTTAATCAAAAAATCGCCTTATTACGGAGCAACTTCAAATGATGTTGATTGGTTGAGTAAGGTGAGTATGCAAGGTGCTATTCAAAAATGGGTAGATCACTCGATTAGTGTAACCATTAATTTACCAAACGATGTTTCGGAAGATTTAGTAGGCGACCTGTATTTAAAAGCATGGGAAGTTGGATGTAAGGGTGTAACAGTTTATAGAGATGGTTCTCGTTCTGGAGTTTTAATTTCTAATGATGAAAAGAAGAAGGAAGAAACCGAAGAAACCTTAACAGCATTTCCTACCAAGCGACCACAGTCTTTAGAGGCTGATGTAGTTCGTTTTCAAAATAGTAAAGAGAAGTGGATTGCTTTTATTGGGATTATTGACGGGAAGCCTTACGAGGTTTTTACAGGTCTTGCCGATGATGAGGATGGTATTTTAATTCCGCGTTGGGTAAACAAAGGAGTTATTATAAAAAACAGAGGTGAAGATGGGGTGCGACGTTACGATTTCCAGTACAAAAACACAAGAGGTTATAAAACAACTATTGAAGGGTTATCTCATAAGTTTAATCCTGAATTTTGGAATTATGCTAAGTTGATTTCGAGTACTTTACGTCATGGTATGCCTATCGATAAAATTGTAGATTTAATTAACAGTTTACAATTGGATAGCGAGTCTATCAACACCTGGAAAAATGGTGTGGTGCGTGCCTTAAAACGTTATGTTGAAGATGGTACTAAAGCTAAAGGACAGAAATGTGATGCTTGTAAGTCTACAAACTTAATTTATCAAGAAGGTTGCTTGACTTGTAAAGATTGTGGTTCTTCTAAATGCGGATAGAATAATTTACTGTATAAAGTATTTTAATAAAGAAGAAAAGGAGGTTGTTTTATTAACTACCTCCTTTTTTGTTCCATGAAATCGACATAAATTTTAACCCTATTTCAAGGCATTGAAAATTGATAAATTATCGTATTTTTGACATCCAATTAAAAAAGGCAGATGTTAGAGAAATTACAAATAGTAAAGCAGCGTTTTGATGAGGTTAGTGATTTAATCATTCAACCTGATATTATTGCAGATCAAAAACGTTATGTCGAGTTAAATCGAGAATATAAAGATTTACGTATCCTTATGGGGAAACGTGAGGAATACATTGAGTTTACCAATAATCTAGCTGAAGCTGAAGAAATAATCGCCGATGGTAGTGATGCCGAAATGGTTGAAATGGCTAGATTACAGTACGATGAAGCAAAAGAAGGGATTCCAAAACTAGAGGAAGAAATTAAAGTGCTTTTAATACCTAAAGATCCTCAAGATACTAAAAATGCAGTAGTTGAATTACGTGCTGGAACAGGTGGTGATGAAGCGAGTATTTTTGCTGGTGACTTATTTAGAATGTATACAAAATATTGTGAAAGCAAAGGTTGGAAGGTTGATACTGTAGATTTTAGTGAAGGTACCAATGGCGGATTTAAAGAAATTCAATTTGAAGTTTCTGGTGAAGATGTTTACGGAACTTTAAAATTTGAAGCAGGTGTTCACCGTGTACAACGTGTACCACAAACAGAAACACAAGGTCGAGTACATACTTCGGCAGCAACAGTAATGGTTTTCCCTGAAGCTGAAGAATTTGATGTTGAAATTAATCCTAAGGATGTTCGTATCGACTTTTTCTGTTCATCGGGACCTGGTGGACAGTCTGTAAATACGACTTATTCAGCTGTGCGTTTAACCCATATTCCAACAGGATTGGTAGCACAGTGTCAAGATCAAAAATCTCAGCATAAAAATAAAGAGAAAGCTTTTAAAGTATTACGTTCGCGTTTATACGATTTAGAGTTGGCTAAAAAAATGGAAGAAGATGCCGCTTTACGTGGTACCATGGTAACTAGTGGTGATAGAAGTGCTAAAATTAGGACTTATAATTATCCTCAAGGTCGTGTTACCGATCATAGAATTGGTTTAACACTTTACGATTTATCGAATATTGTTAATGGTGATATTCAAAAAATTATTGATGAATTACAACTTGCTGAAAACACCGAAAAGTTAAAGGCAAATAGTGATCAAATTTAGTGTAACCTCATACCATAAAAATTAATATTGTACGCTGTGTTTCTTGACGAAGTCCTTGTGAAACGCAGCGTATCTGTTCTAAATAAAAGTCATGACAACAAGTCAACTTATTCAGGAAATTAAAAGAAAGAAATCCTTTTTATGTATAGGATTGGATGTCGATTTAAATAAAATTCCGAAGCACCTTTTGGAAGAAGAAGATCCGATTTTTGCATTCAACAAAGCTATAATCGATGCCACCCATCATTTGTGTGTAGCCTACAAACCCAATACGGCTTTTTATGAAGCTTACGGATTAAAAGGTTGGAAAGCTTTAGAAAAAACGATCAATTATTTAAATGAACACCATCCTGAAATCTTTACAATTGCCGATGCTAAACGTGGCGATATCGGGAATACGAGTACAATGTATGCCAAGGCTTTTTTCGAAGACTTAGCTTTCGATTCGGTAACCGTAGCACCTTATATGGGGAAAGATTCCGTAGAACCTTTTTTAGCTTTTGATAATAAGCATACCATTCTTTTGGCTTTGACATCCAACCAAGGGGCGTTTGATTTTCAAACCAAAACCGTAGAAGGTAAAGAGGTTTACAAACAGGTGTTAGAAACTTCAAAAACCTGGGTAAATTCAGATAACTTGATGTACGTGGTTGGAGCTACTAAAGCTGAATATTTAGCAGATATCAGAAAAATTATTCCAAACAGTTTCTTATTAGTGCCAGGAGTTGGAGCTCAAGGCGGAAATTTACAGGACGTTTGTAAATACGGTATGAATGACACTGTGGGGTTACTTATAAACTCTTCAAGAGGGATTATTTATGCCTCAAACGATACTGACTTTGCAGCATCAGCAGCCCAAAAATCTGAAGAACTTCAAAAGGAAATGGCCGATATTCTGGACGCATCATCATTTTAAATGATGTCATGGAGTTAAAAGACCAACTGCATAGAGTAATTTCTTTAGAAACTGTTCCGAAGCGAATCATTTCATTAGTGCCTAGTCAAACCGAATTACTTTGTGATTTAGGTATGGAGGATGCATTGGTGGGAATAACCAAATTTTGTATTCACCCAAAAGAGCTGCGTAAAAAGGTTACTGTTGTTGGGGGGACGAAGCAAATTCATCTGGATAAAATCAAGACACTAAATCCGGATATTATTCTTTGTAATAAAGAGGAGAATACTAAGGAAATTGTAGAAGCTTGTGAAGGTGTTTGCCTGGTACATGTGTCCGATATCTATAATTTAGAAGATAGCTTAAATTTAATCGCACAATATGGCGCGCTATTTAATTGCAAATTAAAAGCGGAAAAAATTGTTGAAACTATTAAAGCAGAGTTTAATGAATTTCAAGACTTTGTGAAGGATAAGCCTGTTGTTTCAGTTGCTTATTTTATTTGGAAATCTCCTTGGATGGCAGCCGCAAATCATACATTTATAAACTATATATTGAATATAAATAAGTTTGAAAACGTATTCGGTCACTTAGAAAGATATCCTGAAATAGAACCTAATAAATTAGATACAGTTGTAGCGCCTGAATTTGTCTTGTTATCCTCAGAGCCTTTTCCTTTTAAGGAAATTCATAAGAATGAGGCACAAGAAATTTTTCCCAAAAGTAAAGCTATACTTGTAGATGGGGAAATGTTTTCTTGGTATGGATCAAGGCTCATGGCGGCGTTTAAGTATTTTAAAACGCTCCGTTTAAATCTTCATACTCAACTTTAGTAGTGTCTTCTACAAAGTTTGCAATTCTATTTTCTAATTGTTTTAAGCTGATTAATTTATTCAAATTAGGCTTAATTTTTCCTACGCGACAAAAGTGAGGGTTCATAACGTTCTGTTTTTTTTGTTTATATAAAGTACGTGATAATAGGCTGTATAGATGTTTATATAAGGTTAAAATAACGATAAATAAAAATTATATCTTACAGTATATCAATTGATTTGAGTTTAAAAACCTTAAACCGTTTAATTCGTTAAGCAATTTAATGGCTTTGAATTCTAGAATGTCACTCAGAGCAGAGTCGATTTGTCTAAAATTATACGCTTGTTCCATAAGCTGTTTGTAAGTGCTTAATAGTTTCGCTTGTTGTGTTTTTATATATGACGTATTCATAATTGTTAAATTTTTAATTATAGATCAATGCATGAGCAATTTTAATGCCTCATACATTTTTAAAAAGTTAAATAAATGGTAATTAAATATTAGATTACTGATTGCTGCTGTTCTCGGTCTCGGTATAGATATTTTAATCGGTTGAGTTTGTTTAGCAGTTTTATAGCGCGATATTCTGAAATATCACTAAGTTCTGAATCGGTTTGTCGGAAATTATACGCCTGCTCTACAAGAGCTTTGTAGTCTCTGTGGAGTTTATCTTGATGAAGTTTTATGGCGTCTAATCGTTTCATTCTTGTTCCTTGATTAACAGGAATTTAAATATACATATTTTTTGTTTAAATTTTAAAAAACGGACTAAAAAATTAAATCAATTTTAACTAAAAGATTAAGCGCACAAAAAAACCGAATGAAGTTTCATCCGGTTTTAAATTTTTTAAGGGTAATATAGGTGATAAAAACCCTTTAGTCTTGTAAAGCAAATACCTTCTTTAATAAGTCTGTAGTTCTAGACGAGTATTGCGTTCTAATTTCTTTTTCCTCAACCTCAATCATCGTGAAAACACCTTTTAAAGCTTCTTCTGTCACGTAGTCAGTTAAATCGGGGTTAACATCATCTGTAAAAGGAATACTGTTGTATTTGCTAATTAAATTAGACCAAATTTTATCAGCGCCTACTTTGCTAAAGGAGTTTTTAATCACCGGATTAAATTTATTATACAACGAGGTTTCTGTTTTTGAACTTAAGTATTGTGTTGCGGCATTATCGCTTCCAACTAATATACTTTTAGCATCATTAAATGTAATACCTTTTACGGCATCGACAAAAATGGGGGTTGCTTCCTTAACGGCATCTTCAGCAGCACGGTTAAGCACTTTTAAGCCTTCATCAGCGAGGCTTCCTAATCCTATTTTTCTTAAACCATCATCAACCTTCTGTAATTCTTTTGGTAATAAAATTTTAACCATGTCATTTCCGTAGAAACCATTAGTTTGCGTAAGTTTTGATACTTGCTTATCGATACCTAAATCTAAAGCTTGTCTTAAACCGGCAGCGATATCAGCATTTCCAATAGTGCTGTTTGGAATATTGGTTTGTGTTTGAGGTAATTGCTTGGCTACTTCGTGTAACTCGGCACAAGCAGTTAGGTTAAGTAGTAAGGTAATGGCTAAAAATTTGCGTATCATATGGGGTTTATTGTTTTAATAATATTGAATTGTTGTTTTTAAATGCGATTAGGTGAAAATTACAGTCTTATTATTATAAACCATTACTTTTCTGTTAGCATGTAGTTTTACGGCGTTAGCAAGAACCACTTTTTCTAAATCACGGCCCTTAGCTATAAGGTCGGAAATGGCATGTGTATGAGATACACGGGTGACATCCTGTTCAATAATAGGTCCGGCATCTAATTCTTCTGTGACATAATGGCTGGTAGCACCTATAATTTTAACACCTCGTTTGTATGCAGAATGGTAAGGTTTAGCACCAATAAACGCAGGTAAAAACGAATGGTGAATGTTTATAATTTTATTTTGGTATTGATTGATCAGTTTGTCAGATACAATTTGCATATATCTGGCCAATACGATAAAGTCTATTTTATGTTCTAAAAGTAACTCCAATTGTTTGTCTTCAGCCTCCTTTTTGGTGTCTTTGGTTACTGGGATATGGTAGAAAGGAATGTTAAAGTTTTTAGCGATATGCTCTAAATCGGTGTGATTACTTATAATAAAAGGTATTTCTAGATTGAGCTCGCCAGAGTTATATCTTCCTAATAAATCATATAAACAATGGTCGTATTTTGATATAAATAAGGCCATTTTAGGCTTTTTCTCAGAAGAATAAATGCGCCATTTCATTTTAAAAGTTTCTGCTAGCTCACTTTTGAAATCAGTTTTAAAGTCTATTGTAGAAAAACTATCCGAAACAAATTCACTTTCCAAACGCATAAAGAAAATATCTTGTTCTCGATCGACATATTGGTCTATGTAAACGATGTTTCCGCCTTTATTTGCAATAAAGTTGGTGATTGAGGCAATGATATTTGGTTTGTCTTTACAATGTATTAATATGGTTATCTTATTCATTAGAATTCAAGCTTTAATGCTCAAAATTAGGTTAAAATTATAAAAGACTAAACTTAGAATATAGTTTTAGATAATATCAAGTAAATGGTTTAAATTTTTGAATATTTCGTAAATTGCCGGACTTAATTAAGAGAATATTTACGAATGAATCAGCAAGCAATATATAAGCCAAATAATAAAATTAGAATCGTAACCGCAGCCTCCCTTTTCGACGGTCATGATGCCTCAATAAACGTGATGCGTCGAATCATTCAAGCCACTGGTGTTGAGGTGATTCACCTAGGTCATGATAGAAGTGTTGAAGAGGTGGTTAATACAGCCATTCAAGAAGATGTGAATGCTATTTGTTTAACCTCATATCAAGGTGGTCATAACGAATATTTTAAATATATGTTCGACCTTTTAAAGGAAAAAGGTGCTGGACATATCAAGATTTTTGGCGGCGGTGGCGGCGTTATCTTACCTTCAGAAATTAAAGACTTAATGGATTATGGCATCACCCGTATTTATTCACCTGATGATGGCCGTGAAATGGGACTTCAAGGAATGATAAACGATTTGGTGCAGCAATCTGATTTTGCGATTGGGGATACCCTTGATATAGATTTAGAGGTTATTCAGAGTAAATCGGTTAAAGATATCGCTCGTGTAATTTCTTCCGCTGAAAATTTTCCAGAAACAGCCAAAGCTACTTTAGATAAGATACATTCTAAAAATAAAACTTCAAAAACACCAGTTCTCGGAATTACCGGTACTGGAGGTGCCGGAAAGTCTAGTTTGGTTGATGAATTGGTTCGTCGCTATTTAATGGATTTCCCTAATAAAACCGTAGGTATCATATCGGTCGATCCTTCTAAACGTAAAACTGGTGGTGCGCTTCTAGGAGATCGTATTAGAATGAATGCCATAAATAATGAGCGTGTTTACATGCGTAGTTTAGCTACAAGACAGTCAAATCTGGCACTTTCTAAGCACGTAAATGAAGCCATTGAGGTCTTAAAAGCAGCCAATTATGATCTAATTATTTTAGAAACTTCGGGAATCGGACAATCAGATACCGAAATAATTGAACATTCCGATGTGTCACTTTATGTGATGACACCCGAATTTGGTGCGGCCACACAGTTAGAAAAAATTGATATGCTAGATTTTGCCAATTTAGTAGCCATAAATAAATTCGATAAAAGAGGCGCTTTAGATGCTTTACGTGATGTGAAAAAGCAATACATGCGTAATAATTTGCTGTGGGAGACACCTCAAGAAGATTTACCTGTTTTTGGAACGATTGCTTCACAGTTTAATGACCCTGGTATGAATACGTTATATCAGGCTGTTATTAATAAATTGGTTGAAAAAACAGAAGCTGATTTAAAATCTAACCTGGTGGAATCTCTAGGTGAAAGTGAGAAAATTTTTGTAATTCCGCCTGCTAGAACCCGTTATTTATCTGAAATATCTGAAAATAATAGAGCCTATGATAAAAAGGCTAATGAGCAAGTTGACATAGCTCAAAAACTCTACGGGATCTTTAAAACGATTTGTACAGTAGTTGATGTTAATGAGAAAGTAGATGAATTAACTTTTATAGGAAAGTTAGGCCTCGAAGAAGACACTATTTTAAAAAGCTCCTCTGAAGATAACGGTGATTTTGTAAAATTACTAATAGCCGAATTTGATCGTGTGAAAATGAATTTAGATCCGTTCAATTGGGAGATCCTAACGGGGTGGGATGCTAAAGTGAATAAGTACAAAAACCCGATTTATAGTTTCAAGGTTCGTGATAAAGAAATTAAAATTGAAACACACACCAAATCCCTTTCACATACTCAAATACCAAAAGTGGCATTTCCAAAGTATCAAGCTTGGGGTGACATACTTCGTTGGTGTTTGCAAGAAAACGTTCCAGGAGAGTTTCCTTTTACTTCTGGATTGTATCCTTTTAAAAGAAAAGGGGAAGACCCAGCCCGTATGTTTGCAGGCGAAGGAAGTCCAGAGCGTACCAATAAACGTTTTCATTATGTAAGTCAGGGTATGCCAGCAAAGCGCTTGTCTACGGCTTTTGATAGTGTAACACTTTATGGAAACGACCCCGATATTAGACCTGATATTTATGGTAAAATTGGTAATGCAGGCGTTTCAATTTGCTGTTTAGATGATGCTAAAAAGTTGTATTCTGGTTTCAATTTGGCCGATGCTATGACCTCTGTGAGTATGACTATAAATGGTCCGGCGCCCATGTTGTTAGGGTATTTTATGAATGCAGCCATAGATCAGCAATGTGAAATTTACATCAAAGAAAATGGTTTAGAAGATGCTGTTGAAGCGAAATTAGCGGAATTATATAAAAATGGAGCTCGTCCTAAATACAACGGTACCCTCCCCGAAGGGAATGATGGTTTAGGTTTGATGCTTTTAGGGGTAACAGGTGATCAGGTTTTACCTAAAGATGTGTATAATTCTATTAAAGCCAATACCATTGCTCAAGTTCGAGGCACTGTACAAGCTGATATTTTAAAGGAAGATCAAGCGCAAAATACGTGCATTTTCTCAACCGAATTCGCTTTGCGTTTAATGGGCGATGTTCAAGAGTATTTTATAGAGAATAACGTTCGAAATTTTTATTCGGTGTCTATTTCAGGCTATCATATCGCAGAAGCTGGAGCCAATCCTATTACGCAACTGGCATTGACCTTATCCAACGGCTTTACTTATGTAGAGTATTATTTAAGCCGCGGTATGGATATCAATAAATTTGGTCCCAATTTATCCTTCTTTTTCTCCAATGGTATCGATCCAGAATATGCTGTTATTGGTCGTGTAGCTCGTAAAATATGGGCTAAAGCCATGAAGCATAAGTATGGCGCTAATGAAAGAGCTCAAATGCTTAAATATCATATTCAAACTTCAGGACGTAGTTTACATGCTCAGGAAATTGATTTTAACGACATCCGAACCACACTTCAAGCCCTTTATGCGATTTATGATAACTGTAATTCGTTACATACCAATGCTTACGATGAAGCTATTACAACACCAACTGAAGAGTCTGTGCGTCGTGCCATGGCCATCCAACTTATAATTAATAAAGAGCTTGGTTTGGCTAAAAATGAAAATCCAATTCAAGGATCTTTTATTATTGAAGAATTAACCGATTTAGTAGAAGAAGCGGTACTTGTTGAGTTTGATAGAATAAATGAACGAGGTGGCGTTTTAGGAGCTATGGAAACCATGTACCAACGTAGTAAAATTCAAGAAGAAAGTTTGTATTACGAAACGTTAAAACATAATGGTGATTTCCCCATTATTGGTGTGAATACTTTTTTAAGCAGTAAAGGGTCACCAACAGTTTTACCGGCAGAAGTTATTCGTGCTACCGAAGAAGAAAAACAACTTCAAATTAAAACGTTGAAGAACTTGCATGAAACTCATAACACCACCGATTTGTTAAAGGATTTACAGCTAAAGGCCGTTCAAAACGAGAATATTTTTGATGCGCTTATGGAAGTATGTAAAGTTTGTTCTTTAGGAGAAATTACTGAAGCCTTATTTGAAGTCGGTGGGCAGTACAGACGAAACATGTAGTTTTTTATTTTATATGTTTTTTAATGCCTTATAATCAGTTAAATACAAAAGTCATTTCAACCTTATTTTTGACATTATAATACAAGTTATAGGAATTTAATAACGCTTAATCTAAAAATTAGGCGTTATTTTTTTGCTTTAACTATCTAAGTGTAAATTAATCTTCTAGAGCTATTTATTTAGTATTGTTTAACCCTAAAAACAATTTTATACTATGGAATGTACCCTCAAATACAAGTTTAAAAGGCGTTCAAAAAACTATTTAGATTGGTTATTTTATACGGTCAAATCAGAAAAATATCACTTAACTGAAGGCCATGTCTTAAATACGAAAACAAAGTTTATCGCGTGATAGCATTACGATGAACATGAAAAAACGCTCAAGAAATTTAAATTTTTTGAGCGTTTTTTATATAACCTAGAGGGGTTAAGTTCTATAATGTAAGCATCCAAGTACTTTGTAGTTTTTTAAATTTTTTTAATTCACTTCTTAAAATTGGTAAAAAATCTTTTCCGTTACTGTTAGAACGCTCTAATCGATATGAATTTTTATAAAGCTTATTGGTTAATTTTCTTAAAGATTCAATATGCTTATATCTGCGTTCTGAATGTCTTTGTAATTCTGCGTTTAGAATTTCTGGAGCTAATGAAACAGATTGTTGAATAATATCTCCAGAAAAATAAATATGATGGCTTTCGCTACCGTCTTGATTTAGAGAAGATAAGTCGCTGTTTAAGTAGGAAGAAATGCTTTGAGACAGGGTGAAAATCTCCAAAGCTTTCTGATAAATCGGTAATTCCGATAGATTTAGTGGGGTATTAGACGACATAATTATTTGTTTCTTAGCATTTATTCAAAATTACTCACAACGCAGGAGAATCAACTTTAATAGTTAAGGTAAAATTGTATATTTGCTTTAATTATTAATTAATTAGTGTTAAAATTCCTTTGAATGGTAGTTGATAGTCTGAACCGAAAAATTTTGAAATGTTTACAGGAAAACGCAAGGCTTTCTAATGCTGAAATTGGTAGGCAAGTTGGTATAAGTTCGCCTGCTGTTTCCGAGCGCATCAAAAAAATGGAAGATCTGGGAATAATTGAAGGCTATAAAACTATAGTTTCACCTTTTGAAATCGGTTACCAGCTAAAGGCCATTATCACCTTGAGAGCATTTATGGGGAAATTAAGACCGTTTTTAGATAAAGTAAAAACCTATGATGAGGTAATCAATTGTTACCGAATTACGGGAGATGAAAATATAGTGATGGAAGTGGTTTTAAAAAATCAAAAGCACTTAGAGACTTTTATCGATCAATTAATTACTTATGGTGAATCTAAAACTCAAATTGTATTGTCAAATGTGGTAAAGCAAAAAGAAGTGACGCCTATAAAGTAATAGTAGTGGTAGAAGTAATTTAAATAAACTTATAAAAGTTCTTTTAAATTACTCCGATGCTAAACGCCAAGGTGGGTTTTTCCTATTTTTCCCAGCATAATATAAAATAATCCGGTTACCGTCTGGGTCCTTAAGTTGAGCTTCTCTCCATAGCCAAGACTTATCTGTTGGTAGTTGCTCAAACACGATGCCTTTATCCCTTAATTGTTTTACAGCCTCATCGAGGTTTTTTTCTTCAAAATAAACCGTAATTCCAAAGCCATCAGATAGGTTTTCAACTTCGTGTATTGAGAATGTAGCATCGCCATCAGGACATTCAAATCTAGCGTATTTCGAATGCGTGAAAACAATCAGTTTTAAGCCTAAAGCTTTATAAAATTCTACCGATTTTTCGACATTTAAAGAGGGTACAGTAACTTGATTTAGGTTCATAAGTTTTATAAAGATTGGGTCTCAAGATGTTCTGCGATGCGTTTGGCGTGTATTCTAGAATTTTCTATAAACCATTTATGGGTTTCATTTCCTCCACAAACTACGCCAGCTAAATAGAGTCCTTCAACGTTTGAAACCATGGTTTCAGGATCATAATAAGGAATGTTTTTTTCGTCTTTTGAAAGCTTTACACCACTACTTTCTAATAGTTTAAAATTAGGGAGGTATCCTGTCAATGCGATTACAAAATCATTAGGAATGGTTTCTTCTCCGTTTTTAGTAGAGATAACCACTTCTCGGTCTTTTATTTCTTTGATATTAGCATTGAAATATGCTTTAATGCTGCCTTCTTCAATTCTGTTAATTATATCTGGACGCACCCAATATTTCACGCGTTCCCCAATGCTTTCTCCTCGAACAACCATGGTTACTCGTCCGCCTTTACGCCAAATTTCTAATGCAGCATCGACAGCCGAATTGCTCGCACCAACAACAAGGACATCTTGAAGCGCATATTGATGTGCTTCATTATAATAATGGGTGACTTTATTAAGATTTTCCCCAGGAACATCAAGCATTTTTGGAATGTCATAAAACCCCGTACTAACTATGGTGTATTTAGAGGAATACGTAGATTTATCTGTTTTTATGATGAAACCTCCAGCCGTTGTTTTTTCAATGGCAAGGACCGTTTCAAACAAATGTATGTTTAATTGATTTGAGGTAGTAACTCTTCTGTAGTACTCTAAAGCTTCATCTCGATTCGGTTTTGGATTATTACTGATAAACGGAATCTCATCAATTTCAAGTTTTTCAGAAGTTGAAAAAAATGTCATGTTTTTAGGGTAATTAAACAACGAATTGGTTAAAGTACCTTTTTCAATAATAACATAATTCCAACCTCTTTTTTTGCATTCCAATGCACAAGCAATCCCTATGGGACCACCACCAACAATAATAATATCAAATTGATTTTCTTTCAAAATAACCGTTTTTTCAATGCTTTTAAAGTATCAAAACTATTTAAAACATTTGTAAATTGTATTTTTGAAAGGATAAAATTTAGAAATATTATAGCCCCATGAAGAAAATAAAAATGATTTTTGTCCTGGTTTTCGTCTTATTTGCAAGTTGCACTCAGAAGATGCGCCCCATTAAAGGAGACACGCCTTATCAAAGGCAACAAAATGCCGATTTCAAGGATGCATCCAAATCACCGTTAAAACCAAGTGATCTTAAAGTTTTTAAAGGACTTGATTTTTTTAAGCACGATTCTACATATATGGTTCACGCTAAATTAGAGCGCACCCCAGATACTAAATGGTTTAAAATGAAAACGACTACAGATCGCCTTTCAGAAGAGCGTGTTTATGGGGTTTTATCTTTTCAATTAAAAGGAGAATCATTTAAGTTAAAGGTATATCAAGGGAAGGAACTCATGACTCAAGAAGGATTTGAGGATTATTTGTTTTTACCTTTTTTAGATGAAACTAATGGTTTTGAGTCTTATGGAGGTGGGCGTTATATCGATGTTAGGATTCCTAAAAGTGATTCCTTAATAATAGATTTCAATAAAGCCTATAATCCATATTGCGCCTATAATGAGGCTTATTCTTGTCCGATTGTTCCAAGAGAAAATTATCTAAAAACTAGAGTCGAAGCGGGAGTTAAAGCTTTTAAAAAGGATTAAAAATTTTTTGCTAAAAAGATTCCAAGAAAAACGGCGCATAAACCTACTATAAAACTCATAGTCGTGTAAATAGCGAAAGTTAGAAAATCTCCTGATTTTAAGAAGACATGATTTTCATGAGCAAAAGTTGAAAAAGTTGTAAATCCGCCACAAAAACCAGTCGCTAATAGTAGCGAGTGTTGCTGACTGAAAGCGTTATTTTTTGTTGCTAAGCCTAAAAAGAATCCGATTAATAAGCTTCCCATAACATTGGCTGCGAATGTGCCGTACGGAATACTTGTATCTAAATTATTTAGGTATTTACCAATTAGAAACCTGAGTACACTTCCTAAACCACCACCAATAAAAACAAGTAAGAGGTTTTTCATAATTTACTTAACAGCGATGTAGATTTCTGTAATCCACTCAGCAGGGTTTTCTGTAGAGCTAGGATCGGTGATGTATGTTTCAAGCATCGGGCCGCTTTCAGCAAATTCTAAACCGTTGTTATGAATGTATTTCATAGCTGTGTCCCAAGCTTCTTTTAAGTTATCGTAGTTGCCTTTTAATGTCGTTTTAACAGCTTTGAACGGCTCCATTTGACCAGTTAGAATATTGTCTTCTGTGGTTATAACTCTTTCTGTAGTTGGAATACAACAAGAAAAGATAGCGGCGTTATTTGCAACATCCCATTTAAGATAATGTACAAAAGGCGCACCAGCCATTTTGATGTGGTGTTGCTTAGCAAAGGCACTAACTTTAGGCATCATGTCTTGCATTTTTCTTGATATTTCAGAAATCTTACATGACGTTGTATTGTAGATGTAAAAACCGCCACCATGTTCTGTAATACCATTTACGGTAACGCTATATTTTTGCATATCGGCTGTAACAATACTATCTAATTTGAAAAGTCCACGTTCGAAATCCGGAGAGGTATTTTCTTCAATAGAACCCGCAAAAATGGTATACATTTTCGTCATAAAATCTTGTTCCCCTTGCATAGCCCAAGTTACTTTTGTGCCTTCTTCTGTATTTTCAAATGTCCAATTAATATCAGATTGAGATTTAAAAGGTTTAACGAAAGTTATTTTTTGTGAAATGGCTTTATTTTTATCAACCGACAGTGTTTTCATTTTGCCTTCACCTAAAACCTCTCCAGACCAAGAATATCCACCATCAACACCAGCTGTTTTATCTTCGTAAGTAAGCGTGGCATCAGGCTCGTGTTCTATCCAAGGCGAAAACTCTGGCCAATGTTTATAGTCGTTTACTTTATTATACAGTAGAGAAGCAGGGGCTTTAATCGTTCTACTTCTACTAAAACTAAACTCATTAGGCTGCACAGCAATATACATTGCGGTCCCAATAAAAATAATTAATAAGAGTAGAAGAATGTATTTAAGCGCTTTCATTATACTGGTGGTTTTAAGTAAAATTTATAAATCAAAGATACTCATTTTAATTTTTTACTTTATAAATTCTTATTTTCGCGTGAAATTGATTAGTCTTTTAGGGGTGAAAACTCTAAAAGGATTTTAATATACTGTTGTTTCTTTTAAAATGATTTTAATCTCTAACTATATTTAATAATATGCAACTAAAAACAATTTTGAGCATAGCTTTAGTAAGTTCGCTTTTATGGGCTTGTGGCAATGAGAAGTCTGAAACCGTTAATCATAAAATGGCCGAAAAAGAGGTTGTTAAATTTGATTACAATGTCGAGCAATTTGCAGATATAAAAATTCTGCGTTATCAAATTCCAGGTTGGGAAAATTTATCCCTTAAGGAGCAAAAACTTGTGTATTATCTAACGCAGGCTGGTTTATCTGGACGTGATATTATGTGGGATCAAAACTACCGTCATAATTTAACCATTAGAAAAGCTTTAGAAAAAATATATACGACTTTTGAAGGCGATAAAACTAATGAGAACTGGAATGCTTTCGAAGCCTATTTAAAGCGTGTTTGGTTTAGTAATGGTATTCATCATCATTATTCTAACGATAAGTTGAAGCCAGGTTTCTCTCCTGAATATTTAAAAACTTTACTTGAGGCTACGCAAACAACTTTAGAAGGTGAAGCCTTTGCTGTTTTGTTTAACGATAAGGATGCCAAGAAAGTAAACCAAGCTAAAGGAGTTGACAATGTGGCGCTTTCTGCAGTTAACTTTTACGGTCCTAATGTAACTAATGCAGATGTTGAAAGTTTTTATAAAACTAAAGTGTCTCCAAATCCTGAGAAGCCGTTGTCTTTTGGATTAAACTCGCAACTGGTTAAAGAGGATGGGGTGTTAAAAGAGCGTGTGTATAAGTCTGGTGGATTGTATGGCGAAGCTATCGATGAAATCATTAAATGGTTAGAATTTGCGCAAGGTGTAGCCGAAAATAAGGCTCAAGGTGATGCCCTTGGATTGTTAATTGAATATTACAAAACAGGAGATTTACAAACATGGGACGATTATAACGTGGCATGGACAGGAGCTACCGAAGGAAATATCGATTATATAAATAGCTTCATTGAAGTGTATAATGATCCTTTAGGATATCGAGGCTCATACGAAAGTATCATTCAAATTAATGATTTCGATATGTCTAAAAAAATGAAAGTCTTATCGGATAACGCACAATGGTTTGAAGATCATTCTACATTAATGGATGCTCATAAAAAGAAAAATGTAGTTGGTGTTTCATATAAGGTGGTGAGTGTAGCTGGCGAGGCTGGAGATGCTTCTCCTAGTACGCCAATTGGAGTAAATTTACCTAATGCAAACTGGATTCGTGCTGCTGTAGGTAGCAAGTCGGTATCTTTAGGGAATATTATTAATGCCTATAATAATGCAGGTGGTTCAGAGCGTTTAAAAGAGTTTGTAAACGATCAAGAAGAACTGGAATTAGAAGAGAAATACGGACAATTAGCTGATAAGTTACATACGGCTTTACACGAGGTTATTGGTCACGCTTCAGGACAGTTAAATCCTGGGGTTGGTGAAACGAAAGAAACGCTAAAAAATTATGCCTCAACCTTAGAAGAAGGGCGTGCCGATTTAGTAGGACTTTATTATTTATACGACCCGAAACTTCAAGAATTAGGTTTGGTTGACGATTGGAAATCTGTTGGAAAAGCAGCTTACGATGGTTATATTAGAAATGGTTTAATGACGCAACTTATTCGTTTAAATTTAGGTGACGATGTTGAAGAAGCACACATGAGAAACAGACAGTGGGTATCGGCTTGGGTTTTTGAAAAAGGTAAAGCTGATAACGTTATTGAAAAAATTACAAGAGACGGAAAAACGTATTTCAATATTAATGATTACGAGAAATTACATGACTTATTCGGACAATTATTAAGAGAAACACAAAGAATTAAATCTGAAGGTGATTTTGCTGCTTGCGAAGCTTTAGTTGAAGGTTATGGTGTGAAAGTAGATCAAGACATTCATGCTGAAGTTCTAGAGCGTAACAAACAGTTTACATCGGCACCTTATAGCGGATTTGTAAACCCAGTATTAGTACCAGAAACAGATGCTAATGGAGATATCACAGCAATAAAAGTGACTCAACCAGAAACTTTTGATGGTCAGATGTTGAACTATAGTAAAAATTACAGTTTCCTTCCAGAAGTAAACTAAGGAGTTAATACATAAGTAAAATAAAAAAACAGAACCCTAATTAAGGTTCTGTTTTTTTATTTACACTAAATATGAGTAAAATGATATTAACAACAATAAGCGCACTTAAAATTAAAATAATGGTCATCTTTTTATGTTTAGGTTGGTATTCTAGATGATAGATGGTTAATCTGTAAAAAGGTTGCGTCTAAAGTATTAATTTTTTTGTAAATACGTCTTTTTTTTATGAATATCTCGGTTTTTCTTGGGATCTACTGCTATTTAAAAAAGAATTTAATAGCCGAAATTAAAGCGATAAAGGCAATAAACGCTATAAGCATCCAATAGCTGCCTGCGTAAAATCGCTTGTGTAATTTCAAGTCTTTTCTGTAGGTATATGCAATAATTATTGCGAAAACGATAAAAAATAAAACACCGAAAATGATTTGGCCTTTACTGAACATATAATATTTTTATGCAAATTTAAGGAATAACAAGCATTTAAAACCCCAATATATAATCACATTATGAAAAATAAAATAGAAGCGGTAAAGGCATTTCATACGGCCTTTAAAATCGGACATCTGGAGTCACCAAAAGCAGATTTAGGTCAGGCTAAAAACATGCTAAGATTTAATTTAATGAAGGAAGAAAATGAAGAGTATTTAGAAGCTGCACAAAACAACGATCTTGTTGAGGTTGCCGATGCTTTAGGAGATATGCTTTATATTTTATGCGGAACCATTATTGAACATGGTATGCAGCATAAAATAGAAGAGGTTTTTGATGAAATTCAACGAAGTAATATGAGTAAATTAGGAGAAGGAGGAGAGCCTATTTATCGAGAAGATGGTAAAGTTCTAAAAGGCCCTAATTATTTTAAGCCTAATATCAAGTCTATTTTAGAACAGTAATGTATTTAATTTTAAGATAAAAAAAAATGGTCTAGAAATAGACCATTTTTTTTGTTATTACTTAACCTCATAACGCCATCCAAAAGGATCTTCAGCTTTATTGGTTTGTATGTCTGTAATACGCTTTTTCAAAAAGCTAGCGTATGTGTCGTCAATTTTTGCTATCTCATAATCATCACCTTTATAGCCAAATCCAGAAATAGGTGAAATTACTGCAGCAGTTCCTGCTCCAAACATTTCCTTAAGCGAACCATTTTTAGCAGCTTCAACCACTTCAGCAACGGTAAGTTTTCTAACTTCAACAGGAATGTTTTCAGATTCTGCTAACTCAATAATACTTTTACGTGTAATACCATCTAGAATTCTATCGCTAGTCGGACCTGTAATTAAAGTGTCGTTAATACGAACAAAAATGTTCATCGCTCCAGCTTCTTCAATATATTCGTGTGTATTATCGTCTGTCCAAATAACTTGTTGATAACCTTTTTCTATAGCCAATTGAGTAGGATAGAACTGTCCGGCATAATTACCACCAGCTTTAGCAAAACCAACACCACCATTAGCAGAACGCGAATATTTTTCTTCAATTAAAACCTTAACATCACCAGAAAAATAAGATCCTGAAGGCGCTGTACAAATAATAAATTTATACTCATCGGCAGGTGACGCGTGGAAGCCATTACCAGAAGCGAAAACAAACGGTCTAATATATAAGGAACTTCCTTCGTTGGAAGGAATCCAATCTTTATCAACTTCCAATAAAGCTTTTAAACCATCCATAAAATAGTTTTCAGGAAGCTCAGGAATCGCCAAACGTTTTGAAGAGATATTGATACGCTTAAAGTTATCTAGAGGTCTAAATAACCAGACTTTTTTATCGGCATCTTTGTAGGCTTTCATACCTTCAAAAACTGATTGTCCGTAATGGAAAATTTTAGCAGAAGGATCTAAAGTAATACCTTGATAAGGAACTACTTTAGGTGCTTGCCATTTTCCATCTTTATAGTCACATTCAAGCATGTGATCAGAAAAAACATGTCCGAATTTTAAATTGTTAAAATCTACATCATTTATTTTTGTAGTTTCGGATTTTATAATCTCAATATCGTTGATTATAGCACTCATAGTCTCGTATTTTTATGACACAAATTTAAACAAATTCGTTCTTAAAAAATGCTATATTTACAACAAATCGTGGTTTCAATTAATTTTTTTGAGGCCAAATGACTAAAAACCGACTTTTTACTAGAAAATCTTAATTTGAAACGAGAAATTATTATTACTTCCGATGGCTCCTCAACCATTCATATTCCAGAATGGAATGAGCAGTATCATTCAAAACATGGTGCTATTCAGGAGGCTTATCATGTATTTATAAAACATGGACTTGAGTATGTTTTAGACAAATCGTTAACGTCTACAAAAGGTGAAAAGATTTCCATTCTAGAGATTGGTTTCGGTACGGGTTTGAATACGCTAATCACTTTAATTGAAGCTGAAAAAAAACAAGTTCAAATTGAATATTGTGGTGTAGAGGCTTATCCTATTTCAGATGAAGAAGTTAATCATCTCAATTACGTTTCTGAATTACATATTGAAGAGAAATCAGGAGTTTTTGAAGCCATTCATAATTCTAGTTGGGAAGTAAAACATGAGATTAACGAAGGTTTTTCTTTAACGAAACAAAAAAAGTTCTTTAAAGATATTACGGACTCCAATTTGTATGACCTCATATATTTTGATGCCTTCGGAGCTCGTGTTCAACCAGAACTTTGGACGGAAGCCATTTTCTCAATCATGTTTAAGGCTTTAAAAGAGGGCGGTGTTTTAGTAACCTATGCTGCCAAAGGCAGTGTGCGTCGCGCTATGCAGGCCGTTGGTTTTACAGTGACAAAATTGCCTGGCCCTCCGGGTAAACGAGAAATGCTTCGCGGGGAGAAAGTGAAAAGTGAAAAGTGAAAAGTGAAAAGTGAAAAGTGAAAAGAAGCTCCTTAGAACACCGAAAATGTAAAATGGAATTTTTTAATTAACCCTTAACCATTAACCAATATTGTTAAACCTAATATAAATACAGCCCATTAGGTATCGCCATTTTGTAGTTTTGTAAAAAAAAGAAGATGCGCGTCTTAATTACAGGAGCTACAGGTTTAATCGGTCAGGAGATAGTCAAGCTTTGTCACCAGCAGGATATCAAGGTGAGTTATCTCACAACGCGCAAATCTCAAATTTCTAAGGAAGAAAACTACAAAGGCTTTTATTGGAATCCCAAAACATTGGATATAGACACCAATTGTTTTACCGATGTCGATACTATTATTCATTTAGCGGCAGCTCCCATTTCAAAACGTTGGACACCTTGTTACAAAAAGGAAATCTTAAAAAGTAGAACCGAAAGCACTAAATTATTAGTTAATAATTTAAAAGGAGAATCTCATCACATTAAACAGGTCATATCTGCAAGTGCGATAGGGGTTTACCCAGATTCGATTACCAATTATTATGATGAAAATTATAAAACAAAAAAAATATCATTTTTAAGTAAAGTAGTTTGTGACTGGGAGCATGAAGTCGATGCTTTTAAAACTTTAGGTATAACGGTTTCTAAAATAAGAATTGGTTTAGTGCTTTCTGATAAAGGTGGTGCTCTACAAGAATTGGTGAAACCAGTAAATTACGGATTAGGAGCAGCCTTTGGTTCGGGGAAACAATGGCAGTCTTGGGTTCACGTTCACGACCTGGCTCAATTGTTTTTATATGTTTTAAAATATAGGTTGGAAGGTGTTTATAATGCTGTTTCACCTAATCCAGTTACAAATAATGAGCTGGTTAAAACCATTGCATCCATTCAGGAAAAACCATTATTTCTTCCTAATATTCCCAAAGCAGTCATGAAATTAGTTTTAGGGAAAATGCACACCATCTTGTATGAGAGTCAGCGTGTAAGTTCAAAAAAGATTGAAGATAAAGGCTTTTACTTTAAATTTCACCATTTAGAACCCGCCTTATCCGATTTGTTATAAAATAAAAAAGCTACTCTTTTTTCAAGGAGTAGCTTTTTATATTTATAGCGTTTTTGTTTAAGCTTTAGTCGCTTTAACTACAATCTTAAATTCCATATCATCACTGATGAATTTATCTCCTAAATCACCAAAAATAGATTTTGAAGCGTATTTAATATCCCACTTCGTTCTATCAATAGTAAAAGTTTCACTAGTAATAGTCAAATCGTTTTCAGTTTGATTTACAGTTACAGGAACAGTAACTTTATGAGTAATTCCTTTAATGGTTAAGTTACCGATAAGTTCTTTTTTACCTTCAGATTCTACGAAATCAATTACTTCAAAAGTTGATGTAGGATGATTTTCTACGTCGAAGAAATCTTCGTTTTTTAAGTGGCCTAAAAGTTTTGCATTACCTTCGTCTTCCGCAGGAATATCAACCACAACGATTGAGTTCATGTCGATAACAATGTTACCTCCAGAAATTTGACCTTGTTGGCTCACTAAAGTACCTTCAGCAAAAGAAATGGTTCCAAAGTGCTCACCTGTTGGTTTCGTACCTTTCCATTCCATAGTAGAGGCTACGGGATCAACATTGAATGTTACACCTTCGGTATTGTTATGGGTTTCTTCAATAGCGGCTTCAGGAGCTGTTTCAGCTTCCTTAGCTTTGTCTTTACATGATGTAAATGCCGCCGATAAAGCGATTAATAGAACAAATGCTGATAAATTCTTCTTCATTATATAATGTTTTTTGGGTTTTAAGTCTCAAAAGTAATGAAACCTACCTTCAAAAAAAATTAAAATAATTTAATGACATTATGACATTTTTACAATATTGGCAGTACTTTTGCGAACTTTAAATTTAGTATTTCAAAACGTGAATTTACGATGAGTAAAGAAGATAAAAACAACGATATAGAAAGTGAACAAGTAGACGGTGTACAAAACGAAACCGTTGAAGTAGAAGAACAAGTTGCTGAAGAGCAAGCGGTAGAAGAAACCGTAGAAGAAAAGCTTGAGGCTGAATTAAAACAAGAGAAGGAAAAGTTTTTGCGTTTATTTGCTGAGTTTGAAAATTATAAACGAAGAACTTCTAAGGAACGCATGGAGTTGTTTTCTACAGCAAGTGAGGGTGTGATGAAAACATTACTACCTGTTTTAGATGATTTTGAGCGTGCTTTAAGTCATATTGAAGACGATAAAGAGGCTGAAGAATTGCGAAAAGGTGTATTGTTAATTTATCAGAAATTAGTGAACACTTTAGGTCAAAAAGGCTTAAAAGTTATGGAAGTTGAAAAAGGCGATGTGTTTAATGCCGATTCACACGAAGCGATTACACAAATACCTGCACCAAACGACGATTTAAAAGGAAAAATTATTGATATAGTTGAAAAAGGATACCTATTAGGTGAGAAAATTATCCGTTTTCCAAAAGTAGTTATTGGGCAATAAAATAAAATATGGCTAAAAGAGATTTTTACGAAATATTAGGAATTAGTAAAGGGGCGTCTGCCGCTGAAATTAAGAAAGCTTATAGAAAAAAAGCGATTGAATTTCACCCAGATAAAAACCCTGATGATAAGGAAGCTGAAGCAAAATTTAAAGAAGCAGCCGAAGCATACGAAATTTTAAGCGACGAAAATAAAAAAGCACGTTACGACCAGTATGGTCACCAAGCCTTCGAGAATGGCGGTGGCGGATACGGCGGTGGCGGTATGAATATGGATGACATATTCAGTCAGTTTGGCGATATTTTCGGAGGCGGCGGTTTTGGTGGCGGCTTCGGAGGTGGATTTGGTGGCGGTCAACGTCGTGCCAAAGGAAGCAACCTACGTATACGTGTGAAGCTAACTTTAGAAGAAGTTGCTAATGGTGTTGAGAAAAAAGTTAAAGTAAAACGTAAAGTTCAAGCACCAGGCACAACCTATAAAACCTGTCTTACTTGTCAAGGTAGCGGACAAGTAACAAGAATTGCAAACACCATTTTAGGGCGTATGCAAACTTCGGCACCATGTAATGATTGTGGTGGCGCAGGACAAACGATCGATAAAAAACCTAGCGATGCCGATGCACAAGGTTTAAAAGTTTCGGAAGAAACGGTTTCTATTAAAATTCCTGCAGGTGTTGTAGATGGCATGCAACTTAAAGTTTCAGGAAAAGGAAACGAAGCACCAGGTAATGGTATTTCAGGCGATTTAATTGTTGTTATTGAAGAAGAACAACATGATCGTTTAAAGCGTGAAGGCGATAATTTACACTACGATTTGTATGTGAGTTTCCCAGATGCTGTGTTAGGTACTTCCAAAGAAATAGATACCGTTACAGGAAAAGTGCGTATTAAAATTGAAGCTGGTACGCAATCTGGAAAAATTTTACGCTTACGCGGAAAAGGGATTCCAAGTATAAACGGTTACGGTAAAGGCGACTTGTTAGTACATGTTAATGTATGGACACCGAAAACGTTAAACAAACAGCAAAAAGAATTTTTTGAAGCCATGCAAGATGATGAGCACTTTGACCCTAAACCAGAGAGTTCAGATAAGTCTTTCTTTGAAAAAGTTAAAGATATGTTTTCGTAATAAAACATATAAAATATTGAGAAATCCGCTTAAAAGGCGGATTTTTTTTGTCAATAAAAGTAAGATATCTTATAATTTTGTTAAAAGTTTGGAAAAAAAAACTATATTTGGCAACCACTAAATTTTATTTGGTGGTAATTTTTCTTTTTCATAGCAATTTTTTTCCCATCCTTAATTTTTTTTAAGGGTGGGTTTTGTTTTTAATACCCTTTGAGTTTTCTTAGTGTTTTCGGTTTATTTAAGAGGTGTTTGCAAATTAATAAATCAAGGCTAGGGTTGTCAAGGTCATCATGATGGGTAAATCTTAGTTTGTCGGATAAATAGCGTATAAATCCTATAAAAGCACGGGGTAACTTTTATACATTTAATATCTTTACCATCAAAAGTATATCTATGAGTAATTTATTAGAGGTTAATAAGGTCTCAAAGCATTTTGGAGACTTTAGAGCCTTAAATGATGTTTCTGTTTCGGTTCCCGAAGGCAGTATTTTTGGTTTATTAGGGCCAAATGGTGCGGGTAAAACCACCTTAATACGTATCGTAAATCAAATAACCATGCCAGATAAAGGAACGGTGCATTTGGGAGGTGAATTACTTAATCAACATCATATTAAAGACATTGGGTATTTGCCAGAAGAGCGTGGTTTGTACAAATCGATGAAAGTAGGAGAGCAGGCTTTATACCTAGCACAACTTAAAGGTTTAAGTAAATCTGAAGCTAAAAAACGACTGAACTACTGGTTTGAGCGCTTAGAAATTGGAGATTGGTGGAACAAAAAAATCCAAGAACTTTCTAAAGGGATGGCTCAAAAAATTCAATTTGTAGTTACCGTTTTACACCAACCTAAATTATTAATTTTTGATGAACCTTTTTCAGGTTTTGATCCTATAAATGCCAATTTAATTAAGGATGAAATTTTACGCTTGCGCGAAGAAGGTGCAACGGTCATTTTTTCAACACACCGCATGGAATCTGTGGAAGAGCTTTGCGATGATATCGCCTTAATAAATAAGTCCAATAAAATTCTGGACGGTAAATTAGTAGATATCAAGAGAGCTTATAAAAGCAATACCTTCGAAGTCGGTATTCGAGCGGAAGATAAGGAAAAGCTTAGATTGGAATTGAATGATAAATTCAATGTGTCTAGAGCTCAATTTAAAACCCTTGATGACGAATTAAAATTGAATATTAAATTAGATAAGGAAGATAAACCAAACGACTTACTTAACTATTTAACTTCAAGAGGGGAAGTTTCTCATTTTGTAGAATTAATTCCTAGTGTTAACGATATTTTTATTCAAACCGTAAAGAATAACTAATTTTTTATGAACCACTTACCGCTAATTTTAAAACGCGAATACTTAACAAAAGTTAGAAATAAATCATTTATTATTATGACTTTTTTGAGTCCGATAATATTTATCGCACTCATTGCCTTTGTGGCTTATCTCACCCAATTGAACAATGATAAGGTTCGTGTCATTTCTGTTTTAGACGAATCAGAAACTGTTCAAAATGTATTTAAAAATACCGAGCATACAACCTATAATATTTTTCAAGGGGTGTCGCTTGAAGATGCAAAAGCTTTGGTTTTAGAAACCGAAGGTACAGGGCTGTTACATATCCATCAGTTAGAAAATAAAACGATAGACTCACAACATATTACGTTCTATTCCGAAGAAGCGCCTTCATTGAGTTTAATTTCAGAAATTGAAAATAAAGTTGAAAAGCGCCTAACGAACATCAAACTTCAGGAAAATGGGGTTGATGTTGAGATGATTAACAATTCAAAAGTAAAAATAACCATCGCTCAAGAAAGTTTTGAAGGTGAAAAAACTTCAAAAGTAGATAGTGTTATCAAACTCATTTTTGGTGGCGCTGCAGGTTACTTGTTGTTCATGTTTATTATTATTTATGGCAATATGATTATGCGTAGCGTTATAGAGGAGAAAACCAGTCGTATTATCGAAGTCATTATATCTTCAGTAAAACCTATGCAACTTATGCTGGGTAAAATTTTAGGTACGTCCTTAGCAGGAATCACTCAAGTAGTTATCTGGATTATATTTGGAGGTATTTTAACTATGGTTGCCTCATTAGTTTTTGGCGTAGATCTGGCTGAAATGCAAAGTCCACAGCAACAAGCTATGCAACAAGCCATGGAAAATCCGGAAGTAAACTCTCAAGTTCAAAATATAGCCAATGCTTTTTATCACCTACCTTTAACGAATTTAATTATAGCTTTTATTTTATTTTTTGTTGGAGGGTATTTATTTTATAGCTCACTTTATGCTGCTATCGGTGCCGCTGTTGATAACGAAACCGATACGCAACAGTTTATGATGCCTATAATTATGCCATTAATTTTAGCGGTATATATTGGTTTCTTTACGGTGATAGAAGATCCGCACGGTACGGTTTCTACAGTGTTTTCATTTATCCCCTTAACATCGCCTGTGGTGATGCTCATGCGCATCCCATTTGGAGTGCCTATTTGGCAACAAATTTTGTCATTAGTCATATTAATTGCTACGTTTATAGCAACAGTATGGTTTGCTTCAAAAATTTATCGTGTAGGTATTTTAATGTATGGAAAAAAGCCAACTTACAAAGAGTTAATAAAATGGATTAAGTATTAGTAACCGATGCAGCAAGATACCGCAGAACAAATAGAGAAAAGTGTAGAAGCTGTTAGCGAAACCATTACCGAAAGTGGTGTTTGGGCTAAAATTGTTCAGTTTTTAGAATTTAAAATCATCGATTTTTCATACGCGAGTGAAGGAGATACTCATGAGATCGTTCTTAAGGTGAAATACGTGTTACTAGTGGCTATTGTTTTATTGGTAACGACTTATGTTTTACGATGGGTTAAAGGTATTGTTACCAGAAAAATGCCGCCAGACGATAAGGTGAAATTCACGACGGTATTTTCATTTGCGCGATGGCTGATTTATATTATTGTTATTCTTGTAGTTTTCGATTCTATAGGGGTTAATGTAACCGCTATTTTTGCAGCTTCCGCAGCCCTTTTAATTGGTATTGGTTTAGCGCTTCAAACTTTATTTCAAGATATTATTTCTGGTATTTTTATACTAGTAGATCAAACGGTCCATGTGGGGGATATTATTGAAATTGAAGGAAAAATTGGTCGTGTTGAAGAAATTAAATTACGAACCACCCGAGCGGTAACTATTGATAATAAGGTGCTTGTGATACCTAATCATTTGTATTTAGAAAATATGCTTTATAACTGGACCCAAAACGGGACATTAACAAGAGAGTCTGTTAATGTTGGTGTGGCCTATGGAAGCGATGTGCAGTTGGTTAAAAAATTACTGCTTCAGGCAGCAAGAACCCATGAATTGGTATTGAGTGAGCCCGAACCTTCGGTTGTTTTTATGGATTTTGGAGCTAGTTCCTTAGACTTTAAACTCGTGTTTACAATAAATAATAGCTTTAGAGCTCAATTTCCTAAAAGTGATATCCGTTTTGAAATTGATAGACTCTTTAGGGAGCACAATGTGAGTATTCCTTTTCCGCAGCGCGATATTCATATCATTCAAAAACCACAATAAATATTGAATTTAATAATTGAACTAAAAATAGCATTATGCCAAGAATATTAGTTATTGAAGATGAAGCAGCCATTAGACGTGTTTTGGTTAAAATTCTTTCTGAAGAAAACGATACCTACCAAGTTGATGAAGCTGTTGATGGCTTAGAAGGCATTGAAAAAATAAAAAATGAAGATTACGACTTGGTTCTTTGTGATATCAAAATGCCTAAAATGGATGGCGTAGAGGTTCTTGAAGCTACAAAAAAAATAAAAGCTGAAGTTCCTGTGGTTATGATTTCTGGTCATGGAGATTTAGACACAGCGGTAAACACCATGCGTTTACGGGCTTTCGATTATATTTCTAAACCGCCAGATTTAAACCGGTTATTGAATACGGTTAGAAATGCTTTAGATAGAAAAGAATTGGTAGTGGCTAACAAAATATTGAAGAAAAAAGTTAGCAAGAAGTATGACATGATTGGAGAAAGCAAAGCGATTTCTCGAATTAAAGACATGATAGATAAAGTAGCTCCAACTGATGCTAGGGTATTAATTACTGGGCCAAACGGAACAGGGAAGGAGTTGGTAGCGCATTGGTTGCATGAAAAAAGCGCCCGTTCTAAAGGCAGTTTGATAGAAGTTAACTGTGCCGCTATTCCGTCGGAATTAATTGAAAGTGAGTTGTTTGGTCATGTAAAGGGTGCTTTTACCAGTGCAAATAAAGATCGTGCCGGAAAGTTTGAAGCTGCCAATGGAGGCACCATTTTTTTAGATGAAATTGGAGACATGAGTTTGTCGGCACAGGCTAAAGTGTTACGTGCTTTACAAGAAAATAAAATCCAACGTGTTGGAAGCGATAGAGATATTAAAGTTGATGTGCGCGTCATTGCTGCTACCAATAAAAATTTAAAAAAGGAGATTGAAGAAGGGCGTTTCCGAGAAGATTTATATCACCGATTAGCAGTTATTTTAATTGAAGTTCCTTCTTTAAATAATAGGAGAGAAGATATTCCTTTGTTGGTTCGTCATTTTTCAGAAAAAATAGCTTCAGATAACGGGTCTTCTCAAAAGGGTTTTTCCGATAAGGCCATTAAACAGCTTCAGGAGTACGATTGGACTGGTAATATTAGAGAACTACGCAACGTTGTTGAGCGTTTAATTATTTTAGGCGGACAAGAAGTTAGTGAACAAGATGTTAAGTTATTTGCTTCTAAATAATTTAGACATATTAATATCTTTAGGGTATAAAAAAAGCTGTTAGATTCGTCTAACAGCTTTTTTTATGATATTAACAAGTTCGTTTTAACTTGCTTCACATTGGTTTAAAGCATCCAAATAGTTTTTGGTGATAGCTTTCATTTCATTGATGTAATGACTTTTAATCTCAGTGACAGACTTTGTTTCCATATCAATAACAGTTTCTTCAAAATTTATTGGAGTGTTACTGCCATAAACCTTTAAAGTTTCATTGTAAGATTTCACATTTTCTAAAATCCTTGCTTTATAAGATTTGATAATTTGCTGCTTTCTAAGCGCTAATTCTTGAGCTTCTTGCTGAGCCAATTGCATTTTAATTTGTTCAGCCTTTAACTTTAAAGCCTCTTGCTGTTGCTTTAATTTTAACTGCTCTTGTTGTAAATCTGATAAATCAGGACTATTAGAAGTATTAGAAACAGCGACACTTGTCGTTAATGGTGCTACTTTTTGATATTGATTATAAGCACATTTGTCAATTTCAATCAGACTTTCTTTGCTAAATTCACGACCGCGTTTTACAAAAAAGCGTCCGTCTTCGTAAGTTTCAGCAGCTTCAACTTTAGCTAACACTTCGATGCTTTTTTCAGCAAGTTCTACAGCTTTATCACAGTTACAAAAACTAAGAGCTTCCTTAGCAAGTTTAAAAGACTCTACCGATCTGTTGGCATAGTGTTTTAAGTGACTAATATTATTGGATTCATAGGAATCTTTAACATGAGAATAGGCATTTCCGAGGTAGGAATTTGCATTGTCACATCTGGTTTGGGCACTAACAACCATAGAGGCCGTTAGAAAAAATAGTAGGTAATAATTTTTCATAAACTTAGGGTTAACATAAATAGGTAGGTCCAAGATATAGAAAATATATGAAACCAAGCGGTGTCTTCTATTTCAAATTTTAGATTTACTATATTTAACCTATAATTAATCGAATTGTTAACTAAAATGAACTTGTATGGATATTAATCACTATAAAATCACATCAGAAATATCTTTAAAAAACTCCCAAACCAAAGTCGTTTTTGACGATGCTGAAAAGGAACTAAAAAAGGTTAGAAAAAAACTAGGAAAGCTTCAAGATACCTTATATGCGCATGGTAAATATGCCGTTTTAATTTGTTTACAAGGTATGGACACAGCGGGGAAAGATAGTTTAATTCGTGAGGTTTTTAAAGATTTTAATGCCCGTGGTGTTGTAGTTCACAGCTTTAAAGTGCCTACAGAATTAGAGTTAAAACATGATTTTATTTGGCGCCACTACATCGCTTTACCTGCTCGAGGAAAATTTGGTGTTTTTAATAGAACACATTATGAAAATGTTTTGGTAACCCGTGTACACCCTGAATATGTTTTAGGTGAAAATTTACCAAATATCCATAGCGTTGATGATGTCGATGATGCTTTTTGGGATAAACGTTTTGAGCAAATAAATAATTTTGAAAAACATGTGGCTCAAAACGGAACACTTATTTTTAAATTCTTTTTAAATCTTTCTAAATCGGAACAGAAACACAGGTTGCTACGTCGTTTGAATAAACAAGAAAAGAATTGGAAATTCTCGCCTGGTGATTTAAAGGAACGTAAACTTTGGGACCTTTATCAAGATTGTTATGAAGATGCTATTAATAGAACTTCTAAACCTCATGCGCCTTGGTATAATATCCCTGCCGACGACAAACCTTCTGCACGTTTATTAGTTGCAAAAATTATATACGAAACCCTAAAACAATTTGATGACATTAAGGAACCAGAATTAGATGATGCCATTAAAGTACATCTTAAGGAGTATAAAAAGCAATTAGAAACCGAATAATCTTTAAGTAATATTCTTGATAAACCAGGACAGTTTGACGTGTTTTGGAAGTTGAATTAGGAGATTACTTAAAGGTTTTTAGAAGTATTATATTTGGCGTTAAAAATAATTTATGATGTTCGTGAACAAATTCAAACTCCTTATAATATTAAGTCTGATAGTATTTACAGGAAATGCACAAGATAATATGACTTCAGAAAAATTGCCATTTTATGAAATTCCCGAGGCACCAGAAACCTATACAGCAGGAACTGTTGCAGCTCGTATGATTGATGGCTTAGGATTTAGATATTTTTGGGCTACAGATGGCTTAACTGAAAAAGATTTGAATCACAAATGCAGCGAGTCAGGAAGAACAAGTGCGGAAACTATTGAACATATCTATGGCTTGTCTAAATTTATTAGAAACGCGATGCTTAGCCATGATAAAGATTTAAATAACGAAGTAATAGGTTTTGAAGCGCAGCGAAGGCAGACCCTATTAAATTTGAAATTAGTATCTGATATGTTGCGAGACACTGAAAACCCTATTAACTTAGACGAAACTGAAGTTCCTTTTTGGAATATCATTAATGGTCCAATTGCTGATGCTACTTGGCATTGCGGACAAATAGTAATGCTAAGGCGTGCTTCTGGAAATCCGTTTAATTCTAAGGTGAGTGTTTTTGCAGGAAAGTTGAAAGCATAAATACTTTTATAGTTGCCAGCAATACAAAAAAATTGCGTAAACCATGTTTTGTACATATATTTGTACTTAATAAAATACGACATTATGCTAATAACAACTGTTTCTGATTTCAGAAAAGATATTAAAAGCTACTTGGACAGAGTTGTGAAGAACTTTGAGACTTTGATAATAAATCGTGGAAAAGATTCTGGGATTGTGGTTATGTCATTGCAAGAATACAATTCTTTAATGGCTACAAATCACGAACTTTCCTCACGAAAGAATGAGTTAAGATTAGACTCTGCAATTAACAAGCTAAAAAACGGAACTGCTTTTAGTAAAGACCTAATCGAAGGTTAAAATGAAGTATATATTCGTTGACGAGTCTTGGGAAGATTATCTGTATTGGCAAAAAACGGACAAAAAAAAGCTGAAGAAAATAAATGAACTTCTCAAAGACATCGCTAGAAACCCTTTTGACGGAGTTGGAAAACCCGAACCGCTAAAGCATAAATACGCAGGATTTTGGTCACGACGAATTGATAGCGAACATAGACTGATTTATCAATATAGAGAAGATGAAATATTGATTGCAAAATGCAGATTTCATTACGATTGAAAAAAGTACTACTAGCAACAAGGTGTATAATTAAAGGCTAGTTCGAGCTTGTTTACGAATATTTCGCAGGAATATTCTATTCGGTTTCTATTTGTTAAATTCGGTGCTAAATCACGCCACTAATCATACATGAGACCGTTAATAGATATAAAAAATCCTCTTTAAAACAGATCGTTTAAAGAGGATTTTTAATTTTTATTGAAAGTTCTATTTATTTAGAAACAGCCACTTTCTTTTTAGGTGAAAAATCTACTTCAACTTGATTTTTAAGAATGTCTTCAAAAGTTTCACGTTTTCTAATAAGCTTCGCTTCATTATTATACCATAAAACTTCAGCAGGTTTAAACCTTGAATTGTAGTTACTAGCCATAGAGAAGCAATAAGCACCCGCATTTCTAAAGCATAAAACATCACCTTCTGTAATCTCGTTAATTCTTCTGTTGTTACCAAAGGTATCTGTTTCACAAATGTATCCCACAACCGTATAGAAACGCTCACGCCCGTTAGGATTTGAAATGTTTACAATATCATGATGCGAACCGTAAAGCATGGGGCGAATTAAGTGATTAAAGCCTGAATCAACTTGAGCAAAAACCGTTGATGTCGTTTGTTTAACGGCGTTAACATGCGTTAAAAAACTACCAGATTCACTCACTAAAAATTTTCCAGGTTCGAAAGCTAAGGTTAAATCTTTTCCATATTCTTTACAGAAATCATTAAATCTAGCCGATAATTTCTCACCCAATTCTTCAATATTGGTTTCAATGTCTCCTGCTTTGTACGGTACTTTAAATCCAGACCCAAAATCAATAAAGTCTAAATCTTTAAATTGTTTCGCTGTTTCAAATAAAATTTCACTAGCGTAAAGAAATACTTCAATATCTAAAATATCACTTCCTGTATGCATGTGAATACCGTTAATGTGCATTTTAGTATTTTCAACAATACGTAAAATGTGAGGTATTTGATGGATTGAAATTCCAAATTTAGAATCTATATGTCCCACAGAAATATTAGCATTTCCTCCAGCCATTACATGTGGATTAATACGAATACAAACAGGCACGTTAGGGTGTTTGGTACCAAACTGCTCTAAAATAGAAAGGTTATCGATATTAATTTTTACACCTAATTTAGCCGCTTCTTCAATTTCTGATAACGAAACCCCATTAGGCGTGAAAATAATTTGCTCAGGTAAAAAACCAGCGGCTAATCCAAGTTGTACTTCTTGGATAGAAACGGTATCAATGCCAGAACCTAAAGATTTAAAAAGCTTTAAAATAGAGATGTTAGATAGTGCCTTAACCGCATAATTAAGTTTTAATTTCTTAACATTCTTAAAGGCGTTTGTTAATCGGTGATATTGAAATTCAATTTTTTCAGCATCATAAACATAAACAGGACTTCCAAAATCTTCTGCAATTTTAAGCAATTGACTATCTAACATAATTTTAAAATTTTTGGCAAAGATATTTCTTTGTTGAATAAAAAAAAGGAATAAATAAAAAATTATACAAAATAAACAAAGTGTTAATTATTTAACTTTTATATGAAAACTTATTCTTGTTTTCACTATTAAATATTAGGGTAAGTAAAGCCTATCATATATATTTGCTTTTTTCTTAAACAATTAGCAAATTATGAATTTACACGAATATCAAGGTAAAGAGATATTGAGTAGTTTTGGAGTTCGTATCCAAAGAGGTATTGTTGCACAGAATGCTCAAGAAGCAGTAGCTGCTGCAAAGCAATTAACTAGTGAAACCGGAACGAGCTGGCATGTTATTAAAGCACAGATTCACGCTGGTGGTCGTGGTAAAGGTGGCGGAGTTAAACTTGCAAAAAACCTTCAAGAAGTTGAAGAAATTGCAGGACAAATCATTGGTATGGATTTGATAACGCCTCAAACTTCTGCAGAAGGTAAAAGAGTACACCAAGTTTTAGTTGCCGAAGATGTATACTATCCAGGTGAAAGTGAAACTAGTGAGTTTTATGTTTCTGTTTTATTAAACAGAGCAACAGGTCGTAACATGATTATGTATTCTACAGAAGGCGGAATGGATATCGAAACTGTTGCTGAAGAAACACCTCATTTAATTTTTACTGAAGAAATTGATCCTATCGTAGGATTAGTGCCTTTCCAAGCAAGACGTATCGCGTTTAACTTAGGTTTATCGGGTGTTGCTTTTAAAGAGATGACAAAATTCGTAACTGCTTTATATACTGCTTACGTAAAATCTGATTCTTCTTTATTTGAAATCAACCCTGTGTTAAAAACAAGTGATGATAAAATCATGGCTGTTGATGCTAAAGTAACTATCGATGACAATGCCTTATACAGACATAAAAATTACGTAGATTTACGTGATGTTCGTGAAGAAAGCGCTATTGAAGTTGAAGCTGGAGAACTTGGCTTAAACTATGTTGACCTTGACGGAAACGTTGGGTGTATGGTTAACGGTGCTGGTTTAGCGATGGCAACTATGGATTTAATTAAGCAAGCAGGTGGAGAGCCAGCTAACTTCTTAGATGTTGGTGGTACTGCCGATGCAGCTCGTGTTGAAGCAGCTTTTAAAATCATCTTAAAAGACCCTGCTGTAAAAGCAATCTTAATTAATATTTTTGGTGGTATTGTACGTTGTGACCGTGTAGCTCAAGGTGTTATTGATGCTTACAAAAACATGGGTAACATCAATGTGCCAATTATTGTACGTTTACAAGGAACAAATGCTGATATCGCTAAAGAATTAATTGACAATTCTGGTTTAGCTGTATTAAGTGCTACTGAATTCCAAGAAGCTGCAGATAAAGTACAACAAGTACTTGCTGAATAGTTATAAGCGTTTTAAATAAACACTTTACATAAAAAATCTCCGAGAGTTTTAACTTTCGGAGATTTTTGTTTTATAGAATTGAAGTTATAAAGTTATAAGGTTACAGATGTACCTTGATAAACTCGATATTACAATTCGTGTCATTATTGGTCATATGAATCACAGAAAATTGCTGAACTGTAAAGTCATAAAGAGATACCTCGACAATAGAATAGGTTTGACAATTTTGAACGAGGTTTAATTAAAGAATTAATAATCAATTATCAATAATAAATAATCAATACCTTCAAGCGTTATGTCTTTTCCTTATAAAATAATAATATACTTACCCATTGCATAAAACCTATAACTCTCGATAGAGTCTAAAAATTCCCGTGAAAGCCAAGTCTCAGCTTCTTAATAATATCCTCCATATAAAGAATAGACCATATTATATTTTCGCTATCGGCATAAGCTACAAAGTCAGCTATTAAGTTGTTGCTAGCTTTGATGCGCTCACGTTCATCTTCCTTATACTTGCTTAATAATTTTAAGTTTTCGGAGTTTTCACGGATTCCAACATCTTGTAATTTTTGATCCGATTTGGTAGTAATGGCCATGAAAGGCATTATTTTAGTTATTTCAGCAAAGCGATCGGCGTATAGACTTACCAAATCTCCTTTTCCCAATCCTTCTAAGTCATCGATGGTATGAAATTTATTTATACGATCTGATTTGGTAAAAAATGTATTAACCGATTGTGCGTTTATAATTGAGCTTCCCATTATTATAATGGAGATACTAAGTAAAATTTTATTCATTTTTGGATGGTTAGTTAATTGTTAATGACTTAATGAAATAGGTTGTCCGAGGTTATTTTTCATTTCGGTAGATTTTAAAACGAAAGATGGGCGTGCATCATCTAGGGGCGCAATGTATAGATCTTCCGGATTGCTAAATCCTTTAGTGAAAACATTACTAGCAAAGAATCCATTAGGGTGGTAAATGGTATTTTTTCGGTAGTTTAATCCCTGATCGCTAATATTAAATAGGTTGTTTTCTAGGCTTATTTTATTCACAATGTCACTGGAATCCACATAAGATTGGTCTAGTTTTATCACATGAGCAAATCCAGAAATAGATGAATACTCCACTGAAACATAGGCATGTGACTTTGCAGAAATTGCCGCTTTTATAAAAGGAGTACTTTCTAGATTAGCCAAGTTTATTATAGTGGCATACGACACTTTTAATGAGGATAAATGCTCGTCCATTGGTTGGAAATTTTCAGAAGTATAACCATCAATTTCAATCGCATAAGAGCCACTTACATCTGAAATATAAGGATGTCTTACCGCGAGAATATGTGTTAGACTACCTTGAAATCCGTTGGTAATATCGAAATCATCATCTTTAGATTTGTATGAAATTAAATTACTGAAATCACCTTGGCCTCCAAACCACTCAAAAGCATCGTCGGCAGAATAACTAATCATAATGTTTTCTAAAATGGTTTTGGAGCCAATACCGCAAAGTGTTAATCCGTTTAACTCTTTAGCTTCATTTATTTTACGACCAGGATATTCAATACGTACATATTTTATTATGGCTGTTTCTTCTTCTGGGTTATCGCCACCATACAAAGCGTATTGTGGAGCAAAATTCCCTTCTACTTTTGCAATGCCAGAGCCTGTGTTTAATTTGCCATTTCCTAAGATGACAATTCCGCCCCAATCGCCTGTTTGTCTTGATTTGGCGGGTTTATTAGACGTGAATATGATAGGCTCAAACTTCGATCCTTCAGCAATAAGTTTTGCACCTTTGGCTACCAGTAAACTAGCAGGGTTAGTATGATCGCATCGAATTGTTGTACCAGGTTCAATGATTAATGTGGCACCGTTTACAACGTAAACATTACCAGACATGAGATATACTTTGTTTTTTGTAAGCGTAAAATCCTCAGTAATCATTGCAGGAATTTTGGTATCGGCTTCAAAGTAACGTTCTAAATTGGGTTGAAAATTTGTCCAACCATGCATCCATCTGGAGGTATCTGTTTGTGCGTGGAGACACGTTATGCTTATACTAAAAAAGTATAAACACAGTAATGTGTAGTTCTTTTTCATAATAATTTATTTGGGGTTTACATTAATTTTCTCAAGGCATAGCATCAAGAAAAAATGAAACACAAATTTATAATATGAAAAAGGGAAATGTTAAAATTCTAGTTTACGCTTAGGTTATTGGTATATTAAGAGTAATAGCGCGATATGTACTCGATAAAATGTTAAGTTATTGGCAATCTAATGATTGATTAATTTACCCAATATTAACATAGGGTTATTAATTCAACTTATAATAAAAAAGTAACGATGTCGAGGTGTATGTAGTTAAGAAAACCAAATACTTATTTTTTAGGTTTGGGAGTTTCTCCTTTTTTAGGCATCGGTCCACGCATATGAATGACCAGTCCATTTAAAAAATTACGAAGAATTTGGTCACCACACTCCATATATTTTGGGTGATCTTCTTTTCTGAAAAAAGCGCCAAGTTCACTTTTAGTAATCCTAAAATCAACGAGCTCTAAAATTTTTACTATGTCATCATCCCGAAGTTTTAGGGCTACACGTAATTTTTTAAAGATATCATTATTCGTCATAGTTTCTGTATTTACTCATTTCATCTATTTGTAACCACAAAAGACGAAGATTTAGCGTTTTGATGCATCGGTAAAGGTACTTTTTTTATTGAAGACTATGAAGTCTTATTTTTATTGGTCTAAAAATCTAATAATCAATTATTTGTGTTGTGTGTTTGTAATTGTTATTTAAAAGTAGTTTAGATAAAATGCAATTATTTAAGATGTATTTTAAAGTGAAACTGATAAACGCAATAAAATTTACGATAAAATACCTGCATTTTTTCGATAAGACGTTAAGATTCAACGATATATAATGGTTTTTTCTGTTTAAATTTATAGTGTAACGCATTAACTCCCTCAAAACATGATTAATAAGCTCGAGAAATTAAGTCTATTGTCTGAAATGATTGCTTTTGCAAAATATGATAATGACATTAATCGTATAGAATACAATTTTTTATTAGGTGTTGCTAAACAGTTGGAAATATCTAGACATGATTTTGATTATTTACTAGATAACCCTATTGACTATACGCATTTAAAATCGCATAGCGAACGCATCGTTCAGTTTCATAGATTAGTATTGTTATTAAATATTGAACAGAAGTTTGGTGATAACAATAATTCTAAAGGCGCTATAAAGCTATATAATTTCGGATTGCGTATGGGTTTAAGTCACGAGTCAATAACGAAAGTACTCTATCTCATGGAGAGCTTTCCGAATAAAATTGTACCGCCCGATGTATTAATCGATATTTTTAAAACGCATTATAATTAAACCGTTCTCTCTTTTCATTTTATAGGCCATTGATAGCCCATTAAAAGCTAAAAGTTTACACTTTTAGCTTTTCTAATTTATCTTGGTAGCTTTTTATTTCATCACGTAATTTTGCTGCTACTAAAAAATCTAATGCTTTAGCAGCCTCTTCCATAAGCTTTCGCTTTTCACGTATTTTCTTTTCAAGTTCTGGTTTGCTAAGGTATGCGCTTTCTGGCTCTGCAGCTCTAGCAGCTTCCAATTCGTAGCTGTAAGTGCTTACCGAGTTTTTCGATAGCACATTATCTAAGCTTTTATTTAGTGCTTTTGGTTTTAAATGATGCTTAGTGTTGTATGCTATTTGTTTCTCACGACGGTAATTGGTTTCATCAATGGTTTTTTGCATGCTTTTTGTAATCTTATCAGCATACATAATAGCTTTTCCGTTTAAGTTTCTTGCGGCACGTCCAACCGTTTGCGTTAAAGACCTAGCCGAACGTAAAAAACCTTCTTTGTCGGCATCTATAATTGCAACTAATGACACTTCTGGCAAATCTAAACCTTCACGAAGTAAGTTAACACCAACTAAAACATCAAATAGGCCTTTACGTAAATCTTGCATGATTTCAACCCGTTCTAAAGTGTCCACATCACTATGGATATAACGACAACGAATTTGAATACGATCTAAGTATTTAGTGAGTTCTTCCGCCATACGCTTGGTTAAAGTCGTTACAAGAGTACGTTCATCTTTTTCAACCCGTTGCTGGATTTCTTCAATTAAATCATCTATTTGATTCAAACTAGGGCGTACTTCAATGATGGGGTCTAGTAAACCTGTAGGGCGAATGACTTGTTCGACATAAACACCATCGGTTTTTTCCAATTCATAATCGGCGGGCGTCGCGCTTACATAAATCACTTGGTTTTGTAAAGACTCGAATTCTTCAAATTTTAAAGGACGGTTGTCCATGGCAGCAGGCAATCTGAAACCATATTCAACCAAGTTTTCTTTTCGGCTTTTATCACCACCGTACATGGCGTGAACCTGCGAAACGGTAACATGACTTTCATCGATAACCATCAAGTAATCATCAGGAAAATAGTCCAGTAAGCAGAAAGGTCTTGTGCCTGGTAATCGTCCGTCCAAATAACGCGAATAGTTTTCAATACCAGAACAATAGCCTAATTCTCGAATCATTTCAAGATCAAATTCGGTACGTTCTTTAAGGCGTTTGGCTTCTAAATGTTTGCCTATTTCTTTGAAATAATCATGTTGAATTACTAAATCATCCTGAATACTTTTTATGGCTCCTTGTAAAACATCTTGTGATGTCACAAACATGTTGGCAGGGTAAATGGTTAGGCGCTCGTATTTTTCAACAACTTGGTTGGTTTGAATGTCGAAAGATTCGATCTCTTCAATTTCATCACCAAAAAAATGAATTCTGAAAGCATCATCGGCATAGCTCGGAAAAATATCTACTGTATCGCCTTTAATTCTGAAGTTACCATGTTTAAAATCGGCTTCCGTACGAGAATACAAACTTTGCACAAGTTGATGTAAAAGCTGGGTTCTGGAAATGACCTGGTCACATTCTAAAGTAATCACGTTTTTTTGAAATTCTACCGGATTCCCGATACCATATAAACAAGACACAGAAGCGACAACCAATACATCACGTCTTCCAGAAAGGAGTGACGAGGTCGTGCTTAATCGCATTTTTTCTATTTCTTCATTAATAGAGAGGTCTTTTTCTATATAAACACCTGAAACGGGAATGTAAGCTTCGGGCTGGTAATAGTCGTAATAGGACACAAAATACTCTACCGCATTGTTTGGGAAAAACTGTTTAAACTCCGAGTACAACTGTGCTGCTAAAGTTTTATTATGTGCTAAAACTAGGGTAGGGCGTTGTACTTCTTGTATAACATTGGCCACGGTGAAGGTTTTTCCCGAACCGGTAACACCTAGAAGGGTTTGATATTTTTCGTTTTCATTGATGCCATTCACTAGCTGTTTTATGGCTTGCGGCTGATCTCCAGTGGGACTAAACTCTGATTCGACTTTAAATTGCATGTTGCAAAATTAAGCAAAATTTACAAGCTATCGTTTTAAAGTAAAGTGGCCTTTTATTTCCATTTCATTTCCATTTTGGATAATTTTTGCCACATACCAATAATCATCAGTAGGCATGTTTTCGCCATTAAATGTACCATTCCATCCTGGTGATGAATGTCTTAGTGTTTTTAGGAGTTTTCCAAAGCGGTTGTAAATATACACATAGCTTCCAGGGAGCTGATCGGCGCCAATGATGTGCCAAGTGTCATAAAAACCATCATTGTTTGGTGTGAAAAATTTAGGAATGTCAAAAACAAAAACATCTTTAGAAATATCCATACAGCCATTTAAATCACGAACTGTAACGGTGTGATTTCCAAAACTCACATTTTCAAAAACAGAAGAGGTTTGAGGGGAGCCTCCATCTAAAATATAAACATAGTCGCCAATTCTTCCCATGTTTATATCTACGGAAATTTGATTGGGATCTGAAAAATCAATGCTGGAGGTGAAGTTGATTTCGGCTTGCTCTGATTCTATAACCGTGAAAGTTTTAGTATAACTACACATATTTGGCGTAGTCACTTCAACCGAATATTCGCCTAACTGACTGGCATCTATTAAAATACTAGAGGCTGTTGAATTATTCACCGACGCGTTTACACTGGTTGTCCAAAAGTAGGTATCTCCGGCTTCACCCGTATTGGCGTCAATGTACAAAGGTGACGATTCCCGGCAAAGTGTCACTACATCTTCAATAGGAATTATAGGTAAGGGATGCAAAATGATATTGAATTCGGTAGTACTAACACAGCCAGTGTTCGTGTTTTCTACACGAGCAAAAATGGTTTCGCCGTCGAAGGCTGTATATGAGGAAGGTAACGGATTGGTATTTTCTTCAGCATCATTTAGTGTCATAAAGTAGTTCACCGTAAAAAGTGATGGTGATTGTGTGCCCAGAATAGCGGCCGTGTTTGACGTTAAATCAAAAACATATTGTCCGTCAAAATCGTCATCGCAATGTTCTAAATCTGGAGGGGTATGAGCTAAAGGGTTTTCATTAATAATCAAATCGAATGCATCAATGATATAACAGCCGGTAGTAGGGTTAGACACTCGAACGAATAGCGTGTGCCTATTGGCTGTGTAATTATACGTTGGAGCTAACGGTGCCGTGCTGGTTTCTGCATCGGTTAAATTGTTGTAGTAGTTAATATTAACAGCAGAAGGATCATCAACTATCAACGGACTTATTGTAGTTAGATCTACCGTTTTAGAAGCATTGTGGCAAATGGCGTAACTGCCAATCGTATTGATGTTTGGAGGACGATTAACTAAAAGTTCTAAAGGGATAACACTAAAACATCCCGTTAGGGTATTAGCAACTTTAATGTAAACCGTTTTTGCTTCTGACATGAAATTTGCAGGATCGGTAATTTCCTTAGCATTGTCTAAGCCATCATCGTGATTGATATCTTCAAAAGCATTAAAATAATTGATTATAAGATCGGTTTGCACACGATCTAATATGTCGAAATCCGCTGTCGTTAAGTCGAAAGTAGTGATGCCATCATAATCGGTGTCACAATTAATTAGCGGCGAAGCTTCTGTAATTTCAGGGGCAACAATAATGTTGATACCTAACTCCTCAACCACATGGCAAAGCGAATCGTCACTTTCAATTCTAATGTAAACGGTTTGTGGGTTGGTTATGTTTGTATAGACCTCAGGCAAGGGGTTGAGGTTATTATCAGCATCATGTCGTGATTCGTGAAACGAAACATTTAAAACATCTGATATACCTTGAGTGATTTCGTCTACTTTATCTTGAAAATGAAATTCATGTTTTCCATCGTTCGTAATATCGTCGCACACTAAATATGGTCTTATTGGATTGTAAATCGGATCGGGAGAAACCTGTAAGGTAAATGAAGACGTGCCAAAACAACTAGGATCCGAAATATTTTCTACACGAACGTAAATGGTTTGCATTCTAGATGTATTCTGGTAGGCCGTATTTTTAGGAATAGGTATGGTTAGGGCAGCATCTTCAAAGTAAAACACCTCTTTACCGGTTTGGCCATCTAAAATTTCAGCATCTTTTTCGTAAAGATAAAAATCGGCTACACTGGCTCCTGATGATTCACAGATTTGATAATTGCTTATAGCAGGGAATACAGGTAAGGTATTAATAATCGCTTCAAAAGTTTCAATGGCATAACAACCCGTTGGATCTGTAGGATCTTTGATACGCGCGAAAATAGTTTGTGTATTGGTATTGTAGCTGGTATGCTCGGAGACAGGGATTTCGTTGGTATTATTATTGGCGTCGTTTAGACTGGTATAAAAAGAAACGTCAAAGCTAGAAGTACTTGAAGTAATTTCAGAGATTTTATTATTCAAGTTGATAACCGCATAGCCATCCTGATCGCTATCACAAATAACAATATCACTTGGCTGATTGGTTGCGGGAGCAGTAAGTACTTCAATTTGAAATTCATTAACAGTAGAACAGCCTGTAGCTCCAATGCTTTCAATACGAGCATATAATGTGGTTGTGGCAGTCGTATTGTTAAAAAAACGAGGTAATCGTTGTGAGGTGTCGTTGTTTTCAGCAGCAGTTTCAGTTTCAAAATAACTCACCGTAAAATTAGGGTTGCTATTGGTAATAGTGTCGTCTAAGGATTCCAAATCAATACTCGTAAATCCGTCGTCATCATCATCACAATACGCTAATGGCGGACTATTAAAAAGTAAAATAGGATTCACTCTTAGGTTTATTTCGGCTTCATTGGTACAGGAGCCATATCCCATGGAAATGTATAAGGTGTGCGGACTCGTTGCTTCAAAAAACTGGTTTTTATCTAAGCTATTTCCGCTAGCTCTATCGGCTTCAGATTCGTAAAAATCAACCGTAATCGGGTAGGGCAAGTCATTAATAATAAAAGTTTCAACAGAAAAAAGATTAAATAAGGCCGTATCGGAGCTATCGTCATTTTCATCACACAAGGCAAAATCGCCAGTATCAGTCGCTGTTAGTAACAAGTTGGTGTGAATTTCAAAAGGAACCACCGAGGCACAGCCTGTTGTATTATCTTCAACCCTTAAAAACATAGTCGTGTATCCGGGCTCATCGATACCATTTATAAACTCGTAATTGGTTTCATCTGCCACAGGATTGGTGCCATTATCGGCATCAGAATAACTAACATGAAAAGTTGTTGTTACGCCTGTTAAGCCGTTTAGTATATCATCTAAAACTTCAGTTAAATCGAAAAAAGCATGCCCGTCCAAATCGGTATCACAGGCATCAATGTATTGCGGGTCGGTATTAACAATCGGACTAATTTGAATATTAACATCGAGAGTTGTGGTTGTAGAACAACGTGTATTGATGTCAACCGCACGAACATAAACCATTTCATTTGGCGTGTTGGTGTTGATGTACGGGTAAGGAATTGGGTTGGCCCCAGTGGTAACATCAAGAGCATTATAATGGTAAGACACATATAAATCGGGATTGCCTCCAGTGATTTCATCGGTTTTTACGCTTAAATCTATAACCGCAAAGCCGTCTGGGGTTTCATCGCTATCACATACTTCCAATGGTGTAGGGGTGATAATGTTAGGTAATGGGTTAACAGCAATGTTAAAGGTTGAGTAGGCATAACAATTGCCATCTAAATCTTGAACTCTAACATAAATGGTTTGAGTAGGGCTATTATTCGTTATTGGTGCCGTAATTGGGTTTTGGTTGTTCCGAGCATCGGAATCTGATAAGTGATAGCTAAAGTCAAAGTTAGTAAAAGGACTTAGTGAAGCAACTTGAGAATCTTTAGTAGATAAGTCGAATTCTCGCGTGTTACTAACACTACCATCGTCGCATAGTGTGTAATCGGACAGTGTTTGCATAGGTTCTTCAGTATTGAGAACGATAGCAATGTCATCCTGTTCTACACAAATGGATCCGTTAACGGGCACAGAAACTTCAACACGATAGGTACCATCTTGTGTGGCATTATAGGTGGCGTTTCCCGCACCTGGAATTAAAGTGTTATTTAGATACCAAGCATAAGAAGCAGCTGGGTTTTGTATGTTGGCATCTATAGCTACTGTAGGTTCGCATGTTGTAATATCCTCTCCTAAGTCTAAAACTCTAAAACTATCACCTTCAATAAAAACAGCAGAATCATACCCTCCGTTGGTTTGGTCGGCAATGATTAATTTGATACGGTATTTAACATTAGGTTTAATGGTACCCGAAGCCGTTAATACGGTGGTACGTCCGTTATAATTCGTGTCGCCAACATTGTAACCATCAAAATAGGCTTTGTTTTCGGCAGGGCAAACTCCAAAAATTTCATCGTGAACAGTATTGGTATTTACAGGAATATTAGTGTTAGGAATGAGAGCGATGTTTCGGAAAGGGTCTGCGGTGCCTTCTTCTTTGATTAAAAAAACAAAACCATCTGAAAAATGACAGGGGTAAACGTCGAAATATTCTTCTGAAGCTAAAATATAATTGAATTGAAACTGGTTGGAAATTGAAACGAAATCGAATTCTATAGCCGTGGCATTGAGGTGGACGTTAGATGTTCCTAAAGCTGCTTCTAAATCGGGGTCGGTACCCCAAGTGGTAGAGCCCTCACTAAGGGTAGGGGTGATTACAGAATTCCCCCCTGATGAAGCCCCTCCTGTACTCAGCATAATACCATTGGCAAACGGGAAATTTGAGTTCCCTCTTTCAAAATAGGCGTAACTTGAAAATCCGCTTGATGTACCATTAACAGGAGAGTTAATATTACTGATGTTAACACAACCATCAACAAGATTGTCCTGAATTAATGTGGTTAAGTCTACTGCGTCGTTAACGATTATGCGCTGTGAGAACATAAACTTACAGCTTAAAAGTGTAAATATGACCAAGAAGTAATTTAATCTCATTTCGAGTAGGTATTTCAGTTTGATTTTTTCGTTAATAACTATTTATAAACGTAAAAGTCTCACAAACCATTATATGAAGCGGTGTCATAGTCTCGTTTATGTCATATTGATCTTGTCGAAATACTTTTAACTAACTAATTAGTATTGGTCTCGACAAGATCAACTTGACAAATCAAAATTTATTAACTTTCATACTGCCTCGTTGAGTTTTAATCAAAACAGTTATAAAACTTAAGGTGCTGGGGCTTAAGTTTGCGAGAAAAGTAGTGTATAATTTTTTTGTTTTAAAAAACTTTAGTTGAAATACAATTTAATTGGTTTTTAAGCTCTAGGGCTTTAAAGTGAAGTGGTTTTTAAACAGGCGGCCATCTGCTAGTTTAACTGAAAACCAGTAATCATCATGTGGTAATTTTTCTCCTTTAAACGTACCATTCCAACCTTCGCCAAGCGGATGAAGTTCTTTGAGTAGTTTACCATAGCGGTTGAAGATTAAAATTTTAGTATTGGCTTGAAAGGCTTCAGAAACACCATAAACTTGCCAAGTATCATTAATTCCATCATTGTTTGGGGTGAAAAATTTAGGAAAGCCTATCACCGAAATAAGCTCGTTTGTCGTACCGCAATCATTTTTCACATCTTTAACCGACACTGTGTAGAGTCCAGGGTGGACGTTTTCAAATACGTTGCTGTCTTGGTAATCTGTACTAAAATTATTATTTGTGTTGGTTAGTTGGTATTGGTAAGTACTTTCTCCTGTAACCATTATAGAAACTACATTGTTTTCTCTGGCATCCTTAACCTCTACATGATTAATTGTGGCAATATTTGAAGCTTCTACAGTTATGGATCTGGTTCTTTCACATCCTAACAGGTTGGTTAGAGTCACCGAGTATATGCCAGCGGCGTTAATATCAATACTATAAGTTGACTCTCCTGTACTCCAAAGATATGAGTAATCGCTCGAATTATTACTTGTTAGTCCAGCATCAATAGCAATTTTTTCTGGATACCTGTTTAAGCAATAATAGGTAGTGCTGTCGTCTAAAAAAGTGAATGGCTCTTGTACTTTAAGTTCTATTTCATTTATGCCATAGCAATTATTCGCGTTTTCTGCTCGTGCAAAAATGATTTGCGAATAAGGGGTTAAGTTTTGATACTGGTCAGTCAAAGGGTTTTGCTCTAAAAGAGCATCTTCATAGGTTTCATAATATGTAATATCTAAACCAATAGAGCTACCATCAAGAATAAAGGCATCGGCATCTTTTAAGTTAAATATATAATAGCCGTCCTCAATGCCATCATCATCACAAGAAAAGAGTTGTCCAGATTTAATATTTGTATTGCTCACTTCAAGCGTCAGTTCAGAAAAAGAAATGCAAGTTGTATTATCATTAACTACAGAAGTATAAATGGTTTGTGGGTTTGAAGTATTTACAAATTTATCCTGATCTAGAATTTGGTTAGTTCTAGCGGCATCTAAATAAAATTTAACTGAAACATCGGTGGCGTTACCAGTGAGATCATTAATTGCTTCGTTGAGGTTAAAAATAGATTTTCCATCGAAAACAAGATCATCTTCACATTGCAAAAGGGTCATGTCTAGAGCAGTTGGATTCGGATTAAAAATAACGCTCGCGGCACCTTCTATGTCACATTCGCCATTATTCGGACTAACAATAACTTCATAATATCCAGAATCGTAAACTGGAAGTTTATGGCCGGTTTCAGGTAGGGGCGTATTGTTTTTAAACCAAGAATAGGTTGCTCCAGAAATCGGGTCGGCTTGTAAAGTATAGGTTTCGCCCTCACATAGACTTAAACTTGTGTTTTGTTTACCATTTTTAATAATATCAATCTGTTTATTAAAAAAAGAACTGATAAAAGGTGGTAAGCCTTGTGTTGAAAACGAAGGAGAAAGGTCTATAGCATCATGAACATAATCACAGGCCAGGCCTCTTTTATTGGGCTCGTTAATAACTCCTAAGTAAGGGAGTCCGGTATTGTATGACGCGCTTAAAGCCCGATAGATTTTACCATTAGGTCCCATTTGTAGTGCACCTCTGTACAGTTTTCTGTTGTCAATAATGGTTACCGAACCAGCGACGTTAGCGGCATAGATATCAAATTGGACTAACTGCGAATTATGAATATTAGGGTCATTTATATCAGCAAAATCTGGTAGAATATTTGAAGTCTGTGTATATAATAATTCACTATTTGGTGAAAATTCCACACCATAGGCAGACCTTATGCCCGGAAGAATGAGCGGTGTATGGTTCGAAATAAGACCTGTAGAAATATCAAAATCGTATAAATCGAGTCCGTCGTACGAATTAGCACAAGCCAATTTTAAACCATCTGGCGATAATTTTAAATAACCTCGACGATCTAATACTTGTTTTGACAAAGTCGATTTTACAGAATTGGTGTTAACACCTGCATCGGTAATTTCAAAAGCATGAAAGGTGTCGAACACGTCAGATGTCCCATCTTTAGATGCATAACTAAGCACCCAAATAGATTTGTCTCGACAATCTTTAAGTACCGCTGTTACTTTCTCGGTCGAATTGCTAAGGAGGTTGATGTTTTTAGAGGTTACAGCACCTAAGCCACCATCTAAAGATAAATCGACTTCAGAGTAATTTAAACCTTTACTAGGTTCAGAAGGGCCACCATAATGATCAACTGTAAAAATATAGTAAATATTGGGGTGGTTAGGTTTAGGAACGATTATGGCCGATTGCGAACTAGAAGGATTACCATAGAGCCAAAAACCGTTAACCATAATCTCATGGTTTTTATTCCAAACCGTTATACCGTCGGTGTAAAATAATAAATGACCTGAATTATCAGAAATCGAAGTACATCCCTCCAGGGTGTTAATTTTACCATTAAAAACAGGGGTTACGGTATTGGTACTAGAATCAAAATGAATACCACTATTTTTTCCGAAATACCAATTTGCAGCTTGATTTTGTGCGAAAGTATGTATGGAAATAATGCAAAATAAAGCGATAAAGTTTCTTAACATCTTTAGGGATAAAGAGGTAAAGATATTATAAATCGCGACGTTTTAATAGTTTATAAGATAAAAACACAAATAAGAAGGTCCATCCGAGAACGATAATGATTTCATAGGCATGTACGCTATAGTCGTATACCAAGTTGACCTTGTCTGGAAACTTGGACATAGTTATACGTTGAAAGGGTTCATCTATGAGTTTGTACATTGATTTTAGAGGAAAGAAATTTTGAATGCTTTCGGCTGTTTTGCTGTTAAATTTCCAAGCTAGAATACCAAATGAAATCCATTCAGCAATGAACAAAATGAATAAAAATCCTAAAGCAAAGGCCGAGCGTTTTACCAACATACCAAAAAACAAACAGAGGCTAAAAAAGCCAACAAGTTTTACGAAATAAGCCAATAAAAATTCAATGTTAGTAAAGATTATTGATACCTCATTATAACTCGAATAATATAAACCAATACTTAAGGTAATAAAGAAAATAAGAATGGTAGAAATTAACGAAAAGAAGACAATAGTATAGAATTTTGATAAAATAAATTCCTTTTTACTAAGGCCATCGATGAGGTTTTGTTTAATCGTTTTATTACTGTATTCGTTACCAATCATGCTCACCACTACAATGGCAAAAAAGAATTTGAATTGTGAAGCAAAAAAGGTGGTTAGGTGCCAGATTAGCGGAAAATTAAAAACGCCAAGTTCACCCAGTTCTAAAGTAAAAAAACCAAAGACGTTAATTTTTAATGAAGAAAGAAGTATAACGAAAAAAGGTAATATAAACGATATAAAAATTAAGACTCTACTGGCGCGGTTGAGCAGGAGCTTTTGCAATTCTAAGTTTAAAAGTCGGAACATTTAAAATGGATTTTTTTGACAGTTAATTATGGTCTGTAAGTTGTAAAAATTGTTCTTCTAAACTTTCTTTACGCTGTACCAAATGAGTCAGTATAATTTGGTTGTCGAACATGAATTTGTTGAAGTCCTCAGATTGCATTGGTTCATTTAAGTGGGCGGTAATCATTTGGTTGTCGTTAACTTTAATGGTTCCAAACGCATTATGATTTTCTAAAAGTTCAATTAATTTAGAGTTGTTATTGGATGTCACTTCAAAAAAACCATGAGTAGAAATCATGGCATCTACACGCCCCGAATACAGTTTAACACCTTTTAGTAAAACCACCACATGCGAGCATACTTTTTCAACTTCATCTAACAAGTGGGAGGCTAACAAAATGGTAGTGCCTTTAGTGGCAATTTGTTTTATGATTTCTCGTATTTGATGTATGCCTTGAGGATCTAAACCGTTTGTAGGCTCATCGAGGATTAATATTTCTGGATCGTTTAAAAGGGCAGAGGCAATGGCTAACCGTTGTTTCATACCTAAAGAAAAAGTGCTAAACTTACTGTGTTTTCTTTCTAAAAGGCCTACGATCTCTAGTTTTTCTTCAATTTTACTAATATCAACACCTTTAATTTTACAAACGAGTTTCAGGTTTTGAACAGCCGTCATGTAAGGGTAAAAGTTGGGGCGTTCGATAATAGCACCAACATGCTTTAATGCTTCATGTGTGGTCATCGTTCCATCAAACCATTGAAATTGGCCTTCCGTTTTATTTACAACATTTAAAACAATACCTAGGGTGGTCGATTTTCCGCTACCATTGGGACCTAGAATACCATAAACATTACCTTTTTTAATGGTAAAGGATAAATTATTAACGGCAGTTAATGACCCGAATTTTTTAGTGAGATTTTCAATTTTTAGAATGGTTTCCAAAAGTGTAAATTTTAAAAGTTAACTTTTTAGGCTTTTTGGTAATCATAAATATGACGAATCCTATGCCATATTGTTACACAATATCTTTTTAAAAAGCTTAAATTTGAGGAAGATTAGTCGTTATGCAAGATTTAAAAATATCAAAGAGAAAACCATCTTATCCTATAACCCCGAAGTTACAAAAGTATTTATCACGATATAATAGAAATATAGAAATCCCTATTTTTTATGATGATTTACTTCGATTTCAAGGCTCTGTTGTAGTATACGATAAAGATGATAACGATACGCTTTGGATTCGCGTTTACTTTAATGAATTTGAACGTGAGGAGATAGAGTCCTCGCTAAAAAAAGTGTATACGATATTTCATTCTGATGGAAATGAAAACATCTTGCCGTTTTTAAGTGTTGATGCTATTGATTACTGCACCTTTGGTAATTCGAAGCCTTTTAGGATTAAAATTAGAAATGTTTTAAATGACAACTCGACGTATTTTTATATTAAAACCGCTGATGCATCTCGTGTATATGGCTTAGAGTTAGAGCATATGCTATCGCCATATAATTTGAATTACTTGGTTTATGAAAATACTTTAATTGAAGAACATATTGCGGGTATTCCTGGTGATGAGTTTATAAAGAATATGCTGCCAAACTGTAGTAAATCGGAAAAAGCGCAAATAGCTAAAGAGTTTGTGAAATTTAATGAGCGCTGTATGATTCGTTTATTGGGCGATATGCGCTCCTATAATTATGTAATTGTACCTACGCATGATTTTGATAAAGTGGTTTATAAAATTAGAGCCATCGATTTTGATCAACAGTGCTATGAAGGGAAATTTAATATTTACCGACCTCAGTTTTTTAAAGAAAACTATGAAATGGTACAATTGGTCTCTAATATTATTCAGAAATTATCTATAGATCAATATAAAACTGAAGAACGTTCTATTTTGGTTAAACGTCTCAAAAGTTCACATGTTCGTGTAGAAATGTTGTTGGATAGCTTAGAAAATGATGTGATTTCCACTGAAGAAAATATCCAATTACTAAAAACAACCATCTTTAATTATACCCATGATGTTAACTTCAAAAAGAGCAAAAACATGGGTGAAATTTTGAGGTTTTCTTTAGCGTTTCTAACAAGAAACTACGAGAATGTCAATTTAGAAGCGTTAAAAAGGAAGAAATACTAGTTCCAGTTTTCGTCAAAATCTAACTGGTCGTAATCTTCAGGATCGAAATCATCTTCAAATTCGTTAAAATCATCAAGGGCATCGGCTTCAAAAGTTTTTTCTGGAGCAGATTCAGGCACTTGACCTTGTACGTACATCAGGTTAGGATAGTCATGACCTTCGGTTTCTTCAACGATTTCTGCTAATTCCACAAAGAATGTCCACATACTTAAAAAGTCGTAAACGTAGATAAGTTTTGTCTGGTTTTCATCTAGAAGTCCATCTAAAGATGTTTCGTGCATTAAACGCGCTGTAGCTTCTTCACTTAAATCGAATAAAGAGATTTCTTCACCTTGTTCCCAGATATCATTACTTACGTAGAAAGAGGCCATTTCGGTACCATCAAAGCCAAACGACTGCGTGATGATATTGTGTAAATCTTCAAGCGTATCGCTATCACGAATTTCTAAATCGCGAAAAACGTCTTCGTCGGTGGTATCGTTGTCTAATATGACTCTAAATCTGTATATCATCGGTGAAAAAATTAAAGCACAAAGGTATGTTATTTAAACTATTTAGTAAAACGATGTAATGTAAAAGTCATACTCGTTAACAAGAAAAAGGCTCCGACTTGATGGGCAATTCCTAAACCTAAGGGAACTTGATAAATAAGGGTAAAAACCCCTAATGAAAACTGTAATAATACGAGAAGTATTAAAGAATTAACACCTTGTTTTTGATGTGCTGTTAGCGTGAACTTGTTAGATTTTCTCCAAATTAAGAAGATGAATAACACCACGACAAAAGCTAAAATACGATGCACAAACTGAATCCCACTTGGATTTTCAATTAGGTTTTTATAAAAAGGATCTAATACGTAAGCGGTGTGATGTATAAACTTGCCTTCACTCATTAAGGGCCAATGGTTGTGCATTAAACCAGCCTTTAAACCAGCAATAAAAGCGCCATAAATAATTTGAATAATTAAAACGATGTAGCCCCAAATAAGCAGTCTTTTCATGGGGATATTGGCGGGTTTGCGTATGGGAAACATGAGATCTAAGGCCACCCAAAGTGTAGCGGCAAAAGTTAAAAAGGCGGTTACGAGATGTGCTGCTAATCTATAGTGACTCACATCTGGCATATCTACCAAGCCACTTTTAACCATGTACCAGCCTAAAAAGCCTTGAAAGGCTCCAAGAGCTAATAATACGATGCATTTTTTTATGGTGCTTTTACTAAGTTGTTTTCTAATTAAAAAATATACAAACGGAATAATAAAGACCAATCCTATGGAACGCCCTATAACACGGTGTAACCACTCCCAGAAGTAAATATTTTTAAAATCTTCAATATTGAAATGGTTATTATAGGCATGATACTCTGGATGTTGTTTGTAGAGGTCAAAAGCTTCTTGCCATTCTTGATCCCCAATAGGCGGAATGGTTCCAGTAATTAATCGGTAGTTTGAAATGGATAAACCTGAGTCGGTCAATCTGGTAATACCACCAACAACAACCATTATGAAAATCAGGAAACAGCCTGTTAGTAGCCAGTATATTACGTTTTTGTTGTCTTTTTTCATGGTTTTGGAGTTGCTGAGTTTCAAAGCTTCAAAGTTTCAAAGACTCATAGCTTCAAAGTGTTCTATAGTTTGTTAATTTTTGTTTTATTTTAATTGTTTTTCCAATCAGAGGCACATTTCCCTCTGCGATTCTGTTACTTTCCACTCTAACGCTTAACCCTTAATTTTTCGGATGAAACTGGTGAGCATACGTTCAACTTCTCTTGTGTCTAAAAATAATTTATTGAAATTTTCTTCTTTTAAAAATGATAAATTATAAGCTATTTCTAGTTGTGTTTGTAATTCGAATAAAGAACTTAAAGCTATATTTAAAAATCGTAAATAATCTTTTGTGCCGTCTCTTCCATAACCTTCAGCAATATTACTGGGAATAGATGTTGCAGATCTTTTTATTTGAGAAGTGAGTGCATACAGTTCGTCTTGAGGAAAGTTTTTAACACTACGATACACTTCCGTGACTAAAGACATAGATTTTTGCCAAACTAATAACTTTCTATAGGTGTAACTGTTTTGCATATTGAATCACTTATTCTTCGTAACTTAGAGTTTCAAAGTTACTTTGTAGCTTTGCGACTTTGGAACTTTGCTGCTGTAAGCCTCTATTACTATAAATTTAACCTCCAACAGTAAGCCCCAATTTTCGTCCCTTCTCCAACATAAAAGCATGTGCTGCTTCATATTCATTCGGAATTACGCCTTCTAAAATAGCTTCTTTAATGGCTTCTTTAATAATGCCAATTTCCCTTGATGGTTTTAAGTTGAAAGCGGCGATAATCTCTTCTCCCGAAATAGGAGGTTGGAAATTACGAACATGATCACGGGCTTCAACTTCAATAATTTTTTCACGAACAATTTTAAAGTTGTTGTGGTATTTATTGAACTTCTTCGGGTTTTTAGTAGTGATGTCTGCTTCACAGAGGGTCATTAAATCTTCTACATATTCACCAGCATCAAAAACTAAACGGCGAACAGCCGAATCGGTTACGATATCTTGAGCTAAAACAATAGGACGTGAACTCATAAATACCATTTTCTGAACAAACTTCATTTTGTCATTCAAAGGCATTTTTAAACGTTTAAATAGGTGATACACCATTTTCGAGCCTTCAAATTCATGGGCATGAAACGTCCAGCCTACTTTTTTACTAAACCTTTTGGTAGGTGCTTTACCAATATCGTGAAGCAATGCTGCCCAACGTAGCCAAACATTATCTGTGTTTTCAGCAATGTTATCTACGACTTCAAGAGTGTGATAAAAATTGTCTTTGTGTCGTTGCCCTTCAATTTCGTCGATGCCTTTTAAAGCCGTGAGTTCAGGAAGAATATGTTTTAAAAGACCTGTTTGTTCTAGCAATAAGAAGCCAATGGAAGGTACTTTGCTTTCTAAAATCTTATTGATTTCGGTAACAATACGTTCATTAGTGATAATTTTTATGCGATCACTATTTTTGGTTATGGCTTTTAAAGACTTGGTTTCAATGGTAAAATTTAATTGCGTTGCGAACCGAATGGCTCGAAGCATGCGCAAAGGGTCGTCACTATAAGTAATATCTGGATTTAAAGGCGTCCTGATAATTTTATCATCTAAATCTTGAGCACCATTAAAAGGATCTAATAAATCACCGAAATTTTCTGTGCTCAAATTTAAGGCCAAGGCATTTATAGTGAAATCTCTTCGGTTTTGGTCGTCGGCAAGAGTGCCGTTTTCAACTGCAGGATTTCTGCTGTCTTCGGTGTACGATTCTTTTCTGGCACCAACAAATTCAACTTCAATATCATCATAACGAAGCATGGCTGTACCATAAGTTTTAAATACTTGAACCTTAGGTTTATTTGGTAAGTTTTTCGCGACTTGCTTCGCTAATTTTATGCCATCACCAATGGCGACAACATCGATATCTTTGGCCGTACCTCTTTTAAGTATAAAATCGCGTACAAAACCGCCAATAACATAAGAATCTAATTGTAGTTCTTTTGCCGATTGCGAAATGATTTTAAATATTGGATGATGTAATGCTTCTTTGTAATTCATTTTATTTGCCACTAATACACGAATGTTTTTATAATACGATGCGTTTATGGTCTAGAAAATCTTTATGAAAATTCACCAAAAGTGCGAGTTTGTTTTGTGAGACTTTTAAATAGTTAATGCATTGTGAAATATGTTTGTCGTGTAAACTTTCTACAGATTTTATTTCCAATATTATTTTATCGAACACTACAAAATCTGCATAAAACTTGTGTTTTAAAACAATGTTTTTATAGTTTACGGAGTATTCTTTTTCTCTTTGAAACGGAATATTTCTTAACTTAAATTCATGTTCAATAGCATCTTTGTATACAATTTCAGAAAAGCCACTTCCTAAGTTGTTGTAAACTTCGAATAAAACACCAACAATTTCATAGCTTTCGTCTTTATATACAATTTTAGACATTATATTATTGTTTTTTTGCCCCAATTCACCAACATTTTAAAATGCTTTACGCCATTCTAAAACCAGAACTTAACATTTATTCTAGTTTGTTTCTTTTTTAAATGGCTAAAAGCAAAATTATTCGTGTATTCGTGGCTGTTTTTACTTACGTATAATCTTCACAACGCCATTATTACTTAATTTAATAATGGACGACGGTTTTGCGCAAATTTTTTCGTGATGCAAATTTACAACATAGTCTACACCTTTTAAAATAGCCGGTGCTATTTCTTTGTATGAGCTTGGTGTTGGCTGCCCGCTAATATTTGCCGAAGTAGATACGATGGCACCATTTAGTTTTCTGGAGAGCTGATAACAAAATTCGTCATCTGGTATTCTAATCGCAATGGACCCATCATCGGCAATTAAATTTTTTGCTAAATTTTGAGCATCATCATATATTATCGTCGTGGGTTTGTCGGTTACTTCAATAATATTTAAAGCTGCAGTGGGTACCTGTTTAACATATTTAGCAAGCATTCGGTCGTCGGCAACTAAACAAATTAGCGCTTTACTATCAATACGTTCCTTTAAATCGTAAACCTTTTTTACGGCTTCTGGGTTTGTAGCATCACAGCCAATACCCCAAACGGTATCGGTAGGGTAGAGTATGAGCCCGCCTTGTTTTAAAGTGTCTAAAGCGTTTTTTATTTCTGTTTGCATAATTAACTTAAAATGGTTTTTAACCAGTTGGTATAATGGTATTTCTGATAAATTTCTGAAGGTACTTTTTCGTAAGGTGTACTAAAGAAGTCTTCAGGGATATTTATGGCATTATTTGGATCAATGACTAAGATGTTGTTAGGGTTATAAAAATCGTAGGTTTTTATATCGGCATTCGTTGTGATAAGTTTCTTTTCAAAATACAGACTTTCAAATACACGAAAAGTTAAGCCATCTTGAATACCGTACTTGTGAATATCGACTATAACCTTTGTTTTTTTTAGGTAGTTTAAAACCTGTTTATTGCTTTTTCGCTCTTTTACAAAAGTAACTTGAGCGGAAACTGTTTTTTTATCCGATTGTACTAGAAACTTATAATTAATATTAGACTTCTGTAAATAACGACCTAGTTTTTCTAAAGTGCTTAATCTGTAGTCATCAGACATGATGGTAAAAGCGTCGTATATGGGCGTTTCGATTACAGGCTCATCATCAAGGTATATAAAGTTAGGAAGAAACTCTAATTGATAATCCTTAACATCTTTTTTTTCATAGGAATAAGCCTTGTCAAAAAAATGAACCACCTCTTTTTTACGTTCAATATTACTTATGGAGTCGTGATAATAAGCAATAAAATGATCTGTTCGACTTTTTAAAGCTTTAAGTTGAGAATCAAAAAACAAATCAGGTCTAATTATAATTATTTTATCATAGGTTTTAGAACTTGTTTTATCGATTATAGGCTGTAATTGATAATAGTTTTTAATCTTTTTTTTAGAGGCCACTTTATAAATTGCAGCGAAACCCTTCTCAAAAATATGTTTGTATTTATATTTTTTTAATGAAGCGATATTGTAATATTCAACATTGTAGTAATGTGTTTTTAACTCGTTTTTTATCGCTTTGTAATATCCACTTAAATCATAAGTGATAAAAAGTATATTTTTATCCTTCATAGACTGCAAAATTATGACTTTATTTTCAATTGTAATGTTTTCGCTATTCAAGGTTAGAAATAATGTTTAACGTATTTTTGTGATGTATTAAAGGATAATAATGAGTATAGATATGAATGATAGAATAGTGGTATATACAGCGCTTTTTGGTGATTATAGTGGTTTAATAGACCAGCCAAAAATTAAAAATGTTGATTTTATTTGTTATACGGATCAAGATATAAAAGCAAAAAACTGGAAGATTATTAAGGTTAAGCAACCTGTTGAAAACGATAATACGAGAAGTAATCGCTATTTTAAAATATTGCCCCATAAACATTTAAGCGAAAAATATAAGGTTAGTGTTTATATAGATGCTAATATTTGGGTGATGAAGGATATCAATAAATTGGTTGAAGAGAAGATGAAAATAGCAAAAATGGCTTGTTTCGATCACAATCAAAATGCTTTTGGAAAGCGTGATTGTATTTATGAAGAGTATCAAGCTATCTTAGACTTCGCTAAAAGAAATGATTCTCAAAAGGACGATCCTGAGGTTATGAAAAAGCAAATGGACCGATTTAGGGCAGAAGGCTATCCTGAACATAACGGACTCATAACAGCTCCAGTATTAATAAGAAAACATTTTGATAAAGAGCTTATAACGGTAATGGAGTCCTGGTGGCAAGTTGTATTAAATGAAAGTAAACGGGATCAATTAAGTTTTAATTATGTGGCTTGGAAGCATAATTTCACAAGCTTTAGTTTAATTGATGGTGATGTTCGTGAAGGAAATCCTTGGTTTTATACGATAAGACACAGAGATAGTTATGCTTTTAAAATTTTTAAACTGAAACTGAAACGGTTTCTGAGAATTGAGTAAAAGCTTTATGAAACAAGCGTCTCAATAGGCAGAATTGAGGAAAGAATCCTTAATTCCGACTTAGATTTAACGGTTATTTTCTTGATTGTCTTGTGAGTTTATTCGTTATAGTAAAACGATTAATTATGAATAGATTACATTCTAATTTGGTAATCTTATTCATATGGTTTGTTAAGACTTAGACGGGAAATTTTAATTTATTTAAATTTTAATGAATATTTTATACTACCTTTATTTTACGATTCATTGAACTTAATAATTTAAATTTTCTAATTATGAATACAAAAAAAATATGTGCTATTATAGCATTTTTAGTAGTTAACACCTTAGTTTTCGGGCAAAGTAATGCAACGGATCTAAATGAAATTATCGGATTGAAAGGTATGTCATCCGAAACTGTATTACAAGATAAAGGATATCATCTAGAAAAAGTTGATAAGTCTTCTAGTACTATTTATCAAAACTGGTGGAACAGCAGAAAAGGTAAATGTGTAACGGTACGTATTGAAGATGGTAGAGTAAAATCAGCTGTCAATACAGAGGCCTTTGATTGTGGTAAGTCGGGTTCTGGTAGTTCACACAATTCCTCAAATAATGATAATCTTAATTTATCAAGTTTAAGTGGTATGTCTGAACCAGATGCTTCTACAAGATTGCAGGATAAAGGGTTTAGAGTTACTAAATCAGCAGGAACTTCTGTAATTTCTTTGTATTGGTATAAGGAGAGAAATGACAAATGTTTACTTATGAAGGTTAAAAATGACCGTGTTACTTCAGTAACAAAAATGCCAAATTCAAGTATGTGTAAAGGAGGTTCTAGCAGCAGCTCACACAATAACTATAATGGACACAGTAACAGCAGTCATCACAGTAGTGGGGCTGATCATGGTGTAACTTTATACGGAGACTGTAGTTTTAAGGGAAGTCACAAAACTCTAGGTGTTGGTCGTTACGATCATGATCAACTTGGTGTTGGAAATGATAGAATATCTTCTATTCGTGTACCAAGAGGCTATAAAATTATTATTTACCAAGATGGTGGATGGAGAGGAAGCAGCAAAACTTTATATGAAGATAACGGTTGCTTAGAACATGGTTGGAATGATCACATTTCAAGTGTGAAAGTTGAAAGAGACTAATAATTATAGAAATTTTTAAAAAGGCGGTCGGCTAAAATGTTTTAGTCGATCGCCTTTTTTTTATACCTATTGGCTGGGTTTTTTTGAAATTAAAATGATTTAAGGTCTAGAAGAAAGTTCTATTGATTTTGTTGTTCATTAAAACTTACCATCCAGCTGATGCCAAATTGATCGGTGAGCATGCCAAAATAATCACCCCAAAAAGTATCTTCTAAAGGCATGGATATTTTTCCGTTATTAGAAAGCTCTTTAAATAGTTTATCAGCTTCTGTTTTACTATCAGCCGAAATGGAGATTGAAAAATTGTTACCTTGTTTAAAATCAGGTGCCCATTCACCACCAGAATCACTGCCCATTAAAATAGAATTTCCTATAGGAAGCGAAATATGCATAATTTTGCTTTTATCTGCTTCAGTAATCGATAAATTTTCGCTAGAAGGTATGTCACTAAATCGACCTAAGTAACTGAACTCACCTCCAAAAACGGACTTGTAAAAAGTGAAAGCTTCTTCACAATTGCCATTAAAATTTAAATATGTGTTTGTAGTAGCCATAAAATATTTTTATGTCTAAGGTATTGATATATAATGTTTTCTAAAAAAAATAATTAAAAATTAACGTTTGTATTTGTTTACAACATCCTGTAACTCTTCAAACATCTTTTTTGAAATGACATCTTTGGTAAAATTGTCTAAGAGATATTTATAGCCGTTTTCAGTGAGTTCTTGTTTTAAAGTTTCGTTTTCGATTAAAAATTCAACTTTATCTGCAAAATCTTCTGGATTACCAACCTCGGCAAGTAGTCCCGTTTTATTATTAACAATCACTTCTGGAATGCCACCTGCATTGGCTGCCACGATGGGTACTTTACAAGCATAAGACTCTAATAAAACACCACCTGTAGGTTCGTTGTTAGATGTAAATAGGAATAAATCAAATTCTGGTAAGACCTCAGGAATGTCTTTCCTAAAGCCAGAAAAAATAATATGATTGTTTAAGTTTTTTTCGGTGACGTATTGTTTAATATCATTTTCTAATTCGCCTTCACCGATCAAAAGGTATTTAGCTTTAAAGCTGTTTCTTTTTACTAAAATATCTACGGTATCCACCCAAGTATAATGGTCTTTAAACTCAGAAAAAGCAGCTATGTTACCAATAATCTTGTAGTCGCTAGGTATGTTATACTCTTTATGAAGTAATCCGGTTTTTGTATTTTTAGTGAATTTATTCACATCCGTTACACTACCCACAACGCACATTTTACTATGGTCTTTAACGGCTGGTTTTAAAATCTCAACAACAGGATGGGACACACAAATTATCTTTCTGATTCCAGAGTAATCGTATTTCCACTTGCGTAACGCGTTAGAATCAACCCGTTTAATAAGAGTGCGGCAAAGTACAAGTGGAGCAGGAAGTTTGAATAATAAATGCGATAATACCGCCAATGTATGGGCTTTGCTATTGTGAATAAACACAACATCAATATTTTTTTCTTTTACAATTTTCGATAAACGCTTGGCAAAACCTAAATCGTATTCACTTTTATAATCAAACCCAATAACCTGCATGTTTTTAGAAGTCGCAACATCAAAAATAGGCGTGTTGTTGGCACAAACGATGTACTGATCTTCAACATACCCCTTGTCTTTAAAAGCTTCATAGAGGTAAACGATTTTTTGTTCGTGACCTCTCCAAACTCCAGAGGCAGTGATTTGTAATAAGCGCATAATTTTGTTTTAAACACCAAAGGTAAAAAAGACAAAAGAAATATGTGGGGGTTTAGTCTGTTAAACTATAAACATAAAATTCGTAATTTCGCAGGATGAAAAAGAAAGTTTTTACACCAGCGTATAAAGGCGATAAAAAACAATTAAAGCGTTTTGTAAAAAAATTTAATAAACTCGGTGAACGTTTTGTTGACGGCGATAGAAACACCATAAAATTATTTGATTTTAATGGTGAAAAAATTAGTATAAAAGCCTTTAAAATCCCGAATCTCGTAAATCAAATTGCCTATAATTATTTTAGAAAAAGTAAAGCCCAACGCTCTTTTGAGTTTGCTACGAGATTACTAGAATTAGGAATTGGTACCCCAGAACCTATTGCTTATTTTGAAAAAACAACCCCTTATTTGTTTAAAAAAAGTTATTATATAAGTAAGTATGTTGATTATGATATTACGTACCGAGAATTAACCACAGATTTCAATATCCCCAATTACGAAAACATTCTTCGTGCTTTTACGAGGTTTACGTTTAAGTTACATGAAAACGGTGTGCATTTTCTAGATCATTCTCCAGGAAACACTTTAATTCAATATAATAAAGGTAATTATAAATTTTATTTAGTGGATTTAAATCGCATGGAATTTGGGACTTTAGATTTTGAAACACGTATTAAGAATTTTTCACGACTTACCATTCATAAATCCATGGTTGAAGTGATGAGCGATGAATATGCTAAATGCTCAGGCGAAGATTATCAAACTATTTTTGATTTAATGTGGGGAGAAACGGAAGCGTTTCAAGAAAAATACCATAATAAACAACGATTAAAGAAGAAGTTGAAGTTTTGGAAAAAAGATTAATCTTTTCCTTTGTGTAACTCGTAAAGTTTCAAATATTTTAAAAAGGTAACATTAAAGGTTTGTACACAAATTACAAAACCATTTAAGCCGTCTAGAAAACCTAAACGTAAAAAGTAAGCTTTGAAAAATGCCCAAGTGGGTCTGAATACGATTTTAAATACAGACGATTTAATACCTAATTTGTAATAAGCATGAGCTGCAATCGTTGAAAAACGCTCTACTTTTTGATTGTGTTCTTGGTAGTCTCTATAAATCCAATGCAATAAGTCTCCTTTTAAAAAACCTGCTTTATACCCTTTTTTTAAGGTATAGCTGTCGTGCGGATTAATGCCTTGCCATTCGCCACTGCCTTTTTTAAATAAACGTAGTTTTCTGTCGGGGTACCAATCGGAATGCTTAATCCATTGTCCGCAATAATTGTTTAAGCGATTACTATAGTAACCATCATGAGTCCAATTTTGTTTGACTTTTTGGATGCTGTTTTTTAACGCTTCAGAAAGGGCTTCATCGCCATCTAGCGACAAAATGTAGTCATGTTTTGCTTGGGAGATCGCAAAATTTTTCTGTTCTATATAGCCTTCGAATTGATGTTGAATGAAGTTAACGTGGTATTTTGCACAAATTTCAGGGGTATTATCCGTCGAAAACGAATCCACTACAACAATTTCATCAACAATATTTACAAGGGATTGTAGGCATTTCTCTAAATGCTCCTCTTCATTGTAGGTTATAATAACGCCCGAAAGTTTTATCATTATAAATTCTAAATTTTGGCAAAAGTAATTATTTCAAAAAAGTTCTAAGTGTATCTAGAAACAATTCAGGTTTAAGCTGTTTGTATAGGATTTCTGTTTGACTTTTGAATTTCTTTTCTTCCTGGTTGTAAATTTCAGGATTAAAGTCTTTTAGATGCACACTAACATGGTTTTTGTTTTCAAAAAGATTCCAAGTGTTTTTGTTAATCCATGGTGAAAATATAGCAAAGGTTTTAATGTTAAGCGCTTTAGCCATATTAATAGCACCACCTTCGTTACCAATTAAAGCATCACAGTGCTTTGTTATCGCTAGAAATTCACGTAAACTCTTTCCGAAAATCTCAAAATAAATCTGTTTTTGAGTTATTGGTGTACACAAATTGTAAATAGCTCGTGCCTCACTTTCTTGATTAGGAATGTAGTTGAACAGAATTTGAGCTTTAGGTTTTTCATTAATGATCTCATCAATAAGCCTAGCCATATAATCAAAAGGATAGGTTTTGTTTTCTCCGCTACCTAATACACTTATCATGTAAAGGGGATGATTTAAATCAATACCCGAATCTTCTAAAAACTGTTTGCTATCGTGAATTTCTTTTTCAGTTAAATAAATTTTTGGCTGAAGGTCTTCAACTTCAATTCCCAAAGGTTTTAGCAATTGAAGTCTATGAGTTATAGCCAGACTATTTGCTTCAAGATTTTGTTGCCTTTTTATATTATAATCATATACAAATGTGGTGTATGATTTATGGTAGGAAATTTTAGTTTTAGCCTTTGAAAAAGCGGTGATGATATTGCTAGATAATTTGGAGTACACATCAATCACAATGTCATAATGTTGCGATTGAATGTTTTTAGCAAACTTTATTAGAGCCTTTTTACTTTTTTCTTCAGTTTTGGTGAATAAAATACAGTGATCTATAAAAGGATTGTTTTCTACAACAGGATAGGTGTGCTCGTTAATGATGTAATGTAATTGAGCTTGAGGATATTTATGGCGAAGTGCTTCAAACAGAATACTGCTTGTAAGCACGTCGCCAATCATTTTTTGTTGTATAACAAGAATTTTCATTTAAACAGCTACGTCGTTTTCACGAAGTGCATCGTTTAGAGAGGTTTTCTTGTCAGTACTTTCTTTACGCTTTCCAATAATTAAAGCACAAGGTACTTGATATTCACCTGCAGCGAATTTTTTAGTATAACTTCCTGGGATGACTACAGAACGGGCAGGAACACGACCTTTCATTTCAATAGGTTCGTCGCCAGTTACATCAATAATTTTTGTACTCATGGTAAGTACAACATTAGCACCTAATACGGCTTCTTTTTCAACACGAACACCTTCAACAACGATACAACGTGACCCTACAAAAACGTTATCTTCAATAATAACTGGAGCAGCTTGTAATGGTTCTAAAACACCACCAATACCAACACCACCAGAAAGGTGAACGTTTTTACCAATTTGAGCACAACTACCAACAGTAGCCCAAGTATCAACCATAGTACCTTCATCTACATAAGCACCAATGTTTACATAACTAGGCATTAAAATAGTTCCTGAAGAAATATAAGCACCATGACGTGCTACAGCGTGAGGTACGACACGGATACCTTTTTCTTTGTAACCTGTTTTTAAAGGAATTTTATCATGAAATTCTAATGGACCACATTCAATAGTTTCCATTTTCTGAATCGGGAAATATAAGACAACAGCTTTTTTAACCCATTCGTTTACTTGCCAACCGTTTTCAACTGGTTCAGCAACACGTAACTCACCTTTGTCTATTAAATCTACTACTTTTCTTATTGAAGCAATAGTGTTTTCTTCACTTAATAACGCTCTGTCATTCCAAGCGTTTTCTATGATTTGTTGTAATTCTGTCATTGTAAAATTATTTTGAGCAAATATACTAGCTATGATTTAAATACAATAAAGGATTTATCAAATTAATATAAAAAGGGCCCATATACGGATGTATTTTTAAAACTGATGGTTTTTTATAAAATTTTGTGAGTTTATTAACACGTATTTTTTGTAATTGAAAAAAAATTATTAGATTTACTTCGTTCATCGTTAAAATATGACTTTTAACGGTGTTTACAAGAGGGTAATTTTTGTCTCACTACATTTAAAGCTTTATGGTTTGCTCCATCTATAATTAGGTTCGGGCCAATATTACCTTAATCATTTTAATCATAAGTAATCATTTAATTAAAACGCAGATGAAAATCAATTTTTACTTCATTTTAATATTTTTATTTTTTGGTTCTATTGTTAGTGCTCAAAATCCTGATTCAACTTTGGAGACTGGAAAGAAGCAGCATATTTCAGAAACTAGAAACTTTTCTGTTAATGAACTAACTCCAAAAAATGTTATATTATTAGACGAATTAAAAGTTAATTTAAAATTCGTACGATTAGAAAGTGATATCAAATTATATTACAAAAGGCAGAAAAAAATTGGAAATATCAGCTTAGTTTTTCCTAAAATGAATTTAGAAGCCTTAGCTTAAAAACTAACCATTACCTATATATGATTAGAAAAAGGTTGCCATATTACGGTAACCTTTTTTTATACACTATTTTTGTAAAAAAAAAGATGGCTCGCATTTTAGCATTAGATTACGGAACAAAAAGAACAGGTATAGCAATAACCGATGTTTTACAAATTATAGCTTCAGGTTTAACTACTGTACCTACTACAGAGCTTTTACCTTTTTTAAAAGATTATATAAAACAGGAAGATGTAGAATTAATTTTAGTTGGCGAACCCAAACAAATGGATAATACGGCATCAGAAAGTGAAGCTTATATAGCACCTTTTTTAAAAAAACTAGAAAAAACATTTCCTAATATGCCTATTAAACGCGTCGACGAGCGTTTTACTTCTAAAATGGCTTTTAAAACGATGATTGATAGTGGGTTAAAAAAGAAACAGCGTCGAAATAAAGCTCTAATTGATGAAATTAGTGCCACGATTATTCTACAAGATTATTTACATTCGAAGTAATCTTTTTTCGATATCATATTTTTTAAGTGACAATATTTCTTAATTTTTTCAGAATAATTGATGTTAAACATATTGAACTGATTTAGTCTTTTTGCGTTTAAGCGAAAATTAGACATTTTTCGGCCATTTGAAAGTTTTTTTGAGTTCCATAGCTGGGCTACGAAAGAATGAAAAGGTGATAAAGGGATGAAAAAGGGCAATTTTTTAGCAAATGGAAAAAGTTTAAATAAGTTCGTTACATAATTAATAAGAGTTGTATTTTTGCAAGCCTTAATAAAGCACCTTATGATTTTACCTATTGTAGCCTATGGCGATCCCGTTTTAAAGAAGAAAGCCACCGATATTACAAATGATTATCCTAACCTCCAGGATTTATTAGCAAACATGTTTGAAACCATGTACAACGCCTATGGGGTTGGTTTGGCAGCACCTCAAATAGGATTGCCTATTCGATTATTTGTAGTAGATGCGACGCCTTTTTCAGAAGATGAAGATTTAACTGAGGCAGAGCAAAAGACATTAATCGGTTTTAAACGTGTTTTCATAAATGCTAAAATTGTTGAGGAATCGGGTGATGAATGGGCTTTTAATGAAGGGTGTTTAAGTATCCCAGACGTTAGAGAAGATGTTTTTAGAAAGCCTAATATTGTTATTGAATATTTGGATGAAAATTTTCAGCCTCAAAAGGAATCTTTTGATGGATTAGTAGCTCGTGTTATTCAACATGAATATGATCACATAGATGGTGTTTTATTTACCGATAAGCTATCAAGTTTAAAGAAAAAATTAATAAAAGGAAGACTTACTAATATCTCTAAAGGAAAGATAAATGTAGATTATAGAATGCGTTTTCCAGATCAAAAAAAGAAACGATAATGTTTGCAATACATCAATAATCAGTTGATATTTGTGACCCTTAAAAAATAAAATATGAGTTTAGAAAAAGTTATATCAATTTCAGGTAAACCAGGATTATATAAATTGGTAACACAAACCCGTGGTGGTTTTGTTGCAGAGTCTTTAATAGATAAAAAGCGCATTTCTGTAAGCGTACAAAACAATGTAAGTGTATTAAGTGAAATAGCTATTTATACCTTAACGGAAGAAGTGCCTTTAGCTCAGGTTTTTGAAAACATCAAGGTGAAAGAAAATGGCGAAAAAGCGTCGGTAAAACCTAAAGATAGCAAAGATAAACTTGAAGAATATTTCTTTTCAATATTGCCAGAATACGATGAGGATCGTGTGTATGCTAGCGATATTAAAAAAGTTATCCAATGGTATAACTTATTACAAGAACATAAGTTGCTTGATAATTTAGTTGAAGCTGAAGCGACTGAGTCTTCAGAAGAAGAAGCCTAAACGATTTAGCATTGTCTAATATTTAAAACCTCCTTTTTTGGGAGGTTTTTTTATGGGAATTTATTAACTTGTAAAGTTGCCAACCCAAATCCAATCCAACTGAACTCGTATGAAATCTAATTTTAGCACAAAAAATATTCTGTTTATTGTTGTAATAGTTTTACTGTTAATCCCTCAAACAAGACACCCAATTCAAGTGTGGCTAAATAAGGGTTTAGCTCTATTTAGTCCAGCCGTAGTTGATGAAAATAAGCAAGCTGCTCTAACCGATTATAAATGGGCTTTACAAACAAAATCAGGGAAAATTATAAGTTTTGAACAAAGTAAGGGCAAAGTAGTGCTTCTAAACTTTTGGGCAACCTGGTGTGCGCCTTGCATTGCTGAAATGCCTAGTCTACAATTGCTTTATGAGGATTATAAAGATCAAGTAGATTTTGTTTTTGTTTCAAGTGACCCTCCTGAAAAAATTAAAGCCTTTATAAAGAAAGAGGGCTATACGTTTGAAACCTATACGATTAAAAGTCAGTTGCCAGATCTGTTAGATGTGACTAATATTCCACGGACTTTTTTAATCGATCAATCTGGACATATAATAATCGATAAAACAGGAGCTGCCAATTGGAATAGTGAAACAGTAAGGACTACCATTGATGCCTTGTTAGATCGTAAAGTTTGATTGATTTATGAGGTTTTGAAGTATAAAAAAAGGTTTTATTAAAATGATTAATAAAACCTTATAATAAGTGGTGCGCACGAGAAGACTATACCCCTTGGTTTTTAATGATTCCATTTTAATTCATAATCACTACAAATCCCTTTTTTTAAAAGAGGTTTTTAGATTTTTAAAATTTTGTGAATCTAAATGATTTTTAAATATTCATTAAAATTCACTCTATTTAGGGGTGTTTTTAGGGGTGTTTGAGATTTTGTTTTTTGTATCTTTGCTGAAATATTTTAGTTATGGCATCAACTCAATACAGGATTAAAACGAATAATAAATCAAATTCAATTTTTTTAAGATTTAAGCAAGGTAGCCAGTTTGATACAGAAGCTTCAACTGGAATAAAAGCACCCAAAGGTAAATTTAGTTCATCTTTACAAAGAATAAATCCTACTGATGAAGTTAATTATAAAAAAATTAATGCTACCCTCAGGGATTTAAAAGTTCATATTGAAAAGCAATACAGTTCAGATTCCGTTGATGGAGTTATCATAAATAATAAATGGCTTAGAAATAATATTGATGGTTTTTTGAATAGAAAATCTAATGAGGAAGCTATTGATGAAAGGCAGTTTTTGTCAACATTCATGGATTCTTTTATAGATACTGCAAAGAAAAGACTTGATAAACCTAACAACCCAATTAGTTACAGAACTATTCAGCATTATGAGACAACAAAAAATAAGCTTAATGATTATGAGAATCATTCGGGAAAGTTGGTTAAGTTAACTGATATTGATTTAATTTTCCATGAAGCATTTATAGAATACTTGGATACGGAGCAGAAATTAAACCCTAATACGATTGGAGGATATTTATCTGTTATAAAGCGAGTTTGTCGAAAAGCTGAATTGAAGGGGTACGAAGTAAATATAAATTATAAAAGTTCAGACTTCTCATTGCCTTCTAACAAAACAGTAGATACTTATTTGACTTTGGAGGAGATTCATAAAATCAATAATCATAAATTTGATAAGGATTATTTGGATAATGCGAGAGACTGGTTAATTATAGGTTGTTGGACTGGTTTTAGGGTATCAGACCTTTTAACATTAACAAAGTCTAATTTAGATGGAGGCTTTATCCAAAAAGACACCCTGAAAACAGATTTTCCAGTTTATGTACCTATGCACAATAACGTTAAGAAGATATTGGAAAAAAGAAATGGTAAGTTTCCCAGGAGAATTTCAGACCCGAAGTTTAATGACTATATAAAAGAGGTTTGTAAGGATGTAGGATTGACTTATGAAATTAAAGGGGCTAAAATGTCTCCAATAGAAATAGAGAGGAATGGTAAAAAGAAAACTATACACCGCAAAGTAAGTGGTGTGTATAAAAAATATGAGTTAATTTCAAGCCATGTTTGTAGACGTAGTTTTGCGACAAATCATTATGGTAAACTAGATACTCTTACTATTATGAAGATTACTGGACATAAGACTGAATCTCAATTTTTAAAGTACATAAAAATTACTCCTAGAGAATATGCTGTTAAGCTTAAAAAGTATTGGGAAAATATTAATGTAAATGAATTTGTTAATAGTTAAATATGTTAAAGCAAAAGGATTTTAGTCAGTTCTATATAATCAATTATAACCCATGGGCTAAGGATGAAGATTTAAAAGATAGGGTGGAGCATCCTTTTGTTTTCATTGAGAGTTATATTCATGATTTTAATGTTTATCCATCAGTGAGCACTTTTGAAAAGGCACAAGCAATTTTTAATGATATAAAAGAATACAAGGAGGCAGCTTATAACTGTTTTGAGTTGGAATTGACTTTACTTCAAGAAAACAGAATAAAATACTTAAATCAAATCGTCTCAAAGTTATTAGAAGTTCAAAAAGATTTGAGACAAATAAAAAGAAAAAAAGGTATAGAGAAGCATAGGGCTATTAACAACTTAATACTGTTACTTCTGGGCTCAATTAAGGACGTTCTTAAATCAATATTTATATCTTATCATCTTGAACTTAATAACACTAATAGGGAAGTATTGTCTAAATGGTTTTACTTAAAAAAAGCTATTGTTTCTTTCTCCTTTAATAAACACCCCGAAGATAAAAGACTAGAAATTCTATACCGTAAATATTTAACCAAGGGGTTTGTTTCTGAGTTGACAAATTTCAGCACTTTTAAATGCCTATTTGAGGCAAAGCAATTGGAAAACAAAATAAATTGGACAGACAAAAAGTCTTCATTGTATTATTTCATTAAGCTTCTTTTAGAGTATAAGGTAGTTAGAAACCCAAAAAACAAGCATTGGGAAATTACTTCTGAATTCTTTTTGCTAAATGGAGAGGCTCTTTTACCTAAAGATTTTCTGAATCAAAAAGAAACCCAAAACAAAAGTAAAAGGAAATGCCTTGAATCCTTCGCCCAGGCATTATCTGAAAACTCTTAATTAAAAATAAATATTCTTGTATTAGCTAATTCAACTGTTGTAATTCTTTGAACGGTATGAATTCATGATTTTAAATCAGTAAAATACTCTTACTATTAAATCGGAGTATTTGTTTTAGGGTTGTTTATTTGTCTCTTTGTCATGTGTTTAACTGTAAATATTATGAATATGGAACAAGTAGTTTTAACTTCGATTGACTTAAATGAATTGGTGCAACTTCTGACTAAAAATATTGAGGATATTATCTTAAATAAAAAAGAAGTGGTAATTAATCAAGTTGTCAATACGGAACAAAAGAGCGAATATTTAACTAGAAAAGAGGTCGCTGAAATCTGTAAAGTAACTTCACTAACAACTTTATGGAATTGGGAGCAAAAGGGGAAACTTGTGCCGAAAAGAAAAGCGGGAAAAAAACCGCTTTACTTAAGGCAGGATGTTGAAAACTTCTTAAAAGGAAACAACCGAGGGTCTATTTTAACAGCTGCTTAATTATGATAGATTTTCTTAAAATTAGAATAAATGATAAAGAGGATTTTGAATCATTTGTTCAGAGCAATACCGCTTTTAAAAAAACATATAAAGCTTATTCCAATGAGGACGGATTATTTTATCCCATTGTTGGGAAGGTTTACAATATGGAATTTAGAATCACAAAAACGGAAGCGGTAATTTCGGGTAGTATTCATAAGTTTTATAATAACATAAGCGGTTTGGGGAATATAAATTATAACGATTTTACACTTATGGACTTTTACAGCGCTATTGATTATTTATGTGATACTTTTTTAATTGATAAAACAAAAACTACAATCACAAATTTGGAGTTTGGATTTAATGTCTTAATTAACAAGCCTAGTAGTTATTTCATAGAGCAGAGTGTTCAGATGTTTGATTTTCAACCATACGATAATCGAATTACAACTCGTGCAGGAACATCGTTTAAAATTTTCAAAAAATCTGATTTTTCAATCAAGATTTACGATAAAGGAAAGGAATCTAAATTAGAGCAAAAGAATTTGTTAAGAATTGAACTAAAAATTATTCAAAAAAGATTTTTAAATAATATTGGTGTAAATTCACTTGACCAAGTAGATGAGATAGCGGTTTCTAGGCTGTTTAAAGCCTTTGTGGAGCGTTATAATAAATTGCTAATAATTGATTCTGTTTCTCCATGGAATGCTCTTGAAACTCACGAAAGAGTGTTCTATGAGAATTATACAAATCCATGTTACTGGGTAAAGTTGAGGGATACTAAATCTTCACAGGAAATTAGAAAAGATAAAAAGAAAATAATGTCATTTATAAAGAAGATAGGATATGATTCAACTAAAACCCAAATACAAGAACTTATATCTAGTAAATACCATCAACTACTTTCCGCTTAATATTAATAAACTCTTACATTTTGTAGTTTTATACTAAATTGTTAACTATAAGACATCTTACATTTTAATATCTAGCATAGATTAATATATATTTACGCAATTTTCAACCTACCCTTCAAACCTCAATTTTAACCCTTTTTTAATAATTTTTTTTAAATTCAAAATACAGCCCTACGTGCGCGTATTACATAATCAATCTAATTTAGTTTTCGAAGAATATACCAGTTTTTTAAAAAAAGCACTAGACAAATTAATAAGGTTAGGGGATACAGGAGACAGAATAGATAGCGTTTTCTTCGTAGTAAGATATATCTAATAAGTTTGCTAGATTGATTATGAAATCGGTGCAATACACAAATATTTTATTAATCTAAAGTTTCTTATTTAATTGAAATGAGTCAATTACTTTAAAGTTACTCAGTTTTTTTTAGTATTTATATTTCTGATTTGGCAGAAGATTCTCTTTTCTTATAATTATCCTTTTTAGTCTTATAACGCTCTAAAGTTCTTTTTAATTCATTATCCTCTTTTTGGAATTGTTTTTTGCTCATATAAGTAAAAACGATAGTTGCAATACTTCCGCCATAAGAACCAAAACGATTTACATAGTAATTTTTGGTGTCTCTCAATATTCTCAGTCTATCTCGCTTATGCCAAAGGTGTTCAATTCGAATAACTATATTTTGTTTTATTACAATTTCACCTTCCTCATATGTTAAAGGTTTTTCTTGGGGGAGAACCATTTCCGTATACATCATTGTATCTGTTTTAGCATTAGGCTTGTTTAAATCAATATTGAAATATTTTCTTTCAATCAAATCTGGTAAATCATATTTTTCCTTAAATATTGAATAAAGACATTCATTTCCTATAAGTTCAATACTTACTAAATTATCATTTTCAAATATAGGTTTTATATCAGATGGAGCACAAATTCCAGTTATATACGCACCAGATATTACTTGGTCTTTTAAAATATTTTCCTTAACCAGTAAATTCTTTACCATTAAAAATTCTTTATGGGTCATCCCTTCCCAAAATTTTAAGAAAATTTTTGACTCATTTTTTAGTTTGTATTCAAACTCATTTTTGATATTTACTTTATCAGGAATAATTATATTATTATTTGTAGTGTTTTTTTTGCAACCATATAAAAATATGATTACAATAAAGCTTAAAGTAATTCTCATGTTTTACTAGTTAATTTTCGGAAAATATTTTGCTATTATACATTAAACCAGAAATTATATATGCTGATTTATCTATGAACTAATTTTTAATTTAGGTCAAATTCAATGTTCTATTTAAACTCAATAATAATCAATGTTGAATAGGCAGTAATTGTTTAAGATGAAATTACAATTCTTGCACATACAGACCAGAATTATTGTAGGGATTATTATAATTGGTTTTCTTATGTATTTCATATTTTAAATCTTGAAATAATGACAATCTTATTCCTAAACATAAAACCATCATTTTAAAAATTGACCACCTATTTTTATATTTCTTATTTTTTTAATGGTCAAATAATCACTGTGTTCTTTATCAACTCAACCTTACCTTAAACCCACCATTTTTGGTAAATCCAGACCTATATAAAAGCCTATATTGCGGTTCTGCAAACATGTATTACATAATCCATCTAATTCAGTTTTCTTAAAACATATTTGTTTCTTAGAAAAAACACAAGACAAATTGAGAAAGTAACAGGATATAAGATACAGAATATGATTGCATTTACTTCATAGTAGGATATTCCCAGTAGGTTAGCACAGTTTATTACAAAATCTGTACAGTATACAAATATTTCATTTACTATTTCCATATCAAGGTTATTTTAAGGCTTTAATTTTATACCCCATTTCGATTGTTCGTACTAGTAAAAAGAATATTATTAGAGGTATTATACACACTAAAAAGATAATATTCATCAATTGATAATTACTACCTGAATGCATAGCTTTAATTAAACCGAAATAAAGAGGGTCAATGCACTTAAAATAGGGTCTTATGAAAGCTACATGATATTTTTTGCAATGGTTAGTGGTTTCATAATAACAGTGCCAGGAGCATCTATCCAATAAATTTTTGTTAGAATTTATTGTTTTAACTCCTTTCAAATGAAACTCTTTATTCCCAGTAGTGTACCTAACCGCTTCATTAACTATTACAACTAATGAAATTGGGGCTAAAAACACTAAGAGATAAAATAATGCTCTTTTCAAACCTTCATTAAATATTAGTTAATACATAAAATAATAGTTTACCTTTCAACAAGTTGCAGCCTCCAATAGTTTAAAATACTAGCAATCTCAAACAGCTCCTTTTCTTCTGATAGTTTTATGAGGTTTTTGAGTTCAGCTAGAATTTCTTCGGGTTTCTCAAAATCCCCATACAAATCCCTTTTAGACCTCATTAGGTTATAAATCCAGTTGACAGTTCTTTGCTCTAATCCTACAGATTCCCATTCGCATTTTTTGGATAAGAGTTTTTCATCATTATTGTATCCAGAATACACATGAGAAATCAATTCATTTCGTTGCTGATAGCCAAGCTTTACCTGTTTAGCTTCAAGTACTTCGTTCTTTTCTTTTAAAGCGTTAAAGACTTCCCGAAGCTTTTTTTGATATTCTATATCATAGTTCATTGCAATTGTCCTTGCTCTAATTATCAGATTGGGCAGAAAAATAAATGATAGTGATAACCACAATTAGCCCAATAATAAAGGGAAACTGACCTCCAGATTTTTTTTCTTCTATCATGGCATCATGGTATGCTCCTTGTTGCGAAAATGTATGTAATGATGAAATCATTGTTAAGAGGGAAAAATGAATTTTTCTGTTTTCCATTATGATAATTGATTTTGGTTTTCGATTTTAACCATTAATGAACTAAAATTAATTCTATAATTTACTTAATGATTTTACGCATTCCTTTGAGAGCCTGGGTAATTTATCGCTTATCAAAAACTCTCCTGGTAAAATATTTTGACATGTACTAATTAAAATACTTCTCTTTGAATTCGATAAAAACTTCTTTGATTACTTTTATTGCAACATTGGCTTGGTTTGTCTTACTAAAATCAATATTTCTAAATGTAGCTGTTTCATTGATTTCCTCAATGAATAAGCTTGAATAATAATCCCCTTTACTAACCGATTCAGAAGAATTGTATATATTTAAAGCCAAGTCGATAACATAGTTCTCCGCTATTTTTCTATTCTCGTCATATCTTGATTGCCGACTTTGCAAAGACGAGTAAACTAAATTTAGGTTTATTGGAGATACATAAGAACCAAAATCTGTCTTTCTCTTGCTATCATCACTACTATAAAACTCCCATTGTTTTAGAAGTGAATTATAAGTTTTGTACCCAATCATGTTACCAGTCTCATTAAAATATTCATATCTGTTGTATAGTGAATTGTATTTTTGAGTTACAGATTGAGCGTTACTTAAATTGGTGATAACTAAGAATAGAAATAGAATTAAATATCTCATTGATTTTTTTTTACGGTAATTATATATTCAGTCAATTATTCCACAAACTAACTTGTAATGCTAAGTATTCATAATATATATTTATTATGGAACCCATGATTATCATAGATAAGTCACGTATACAATAATACTTAAACTTTAAAAAGTAGGCAAATTTGCTTATAGGTTTATTTGCCTAATTACTCACTTTTAAATGTGAGAAAAAAGGAATATTTAATAAATGAGCAGTTTCTTATTGATTTAGGAAATCATATCCGAAAAGTCAGAAAGCAAAAGGGTTATACACAGGAGAAATTAGCGAATGAGATTTATGTGGATATTTCACAAATAAGTAGAATTGAAAGAGGGATATTAAATACTTCAATATCTACCATTAAAGCAATTTCAGAAGCTCTAGGAGTTCCATTGAAAGAACTGCTGGATTTTTAAAAATAATTATAATTTTTTTCAAGGTATCTTATTCGTGGGAGGCTTAAGGTACCTTTGTCAACACCCCCACATCGATTTTCCGTTTTCTCCATACCGCCCCATTTTTCACAAATTTCATAAATTCCGATTTTCGTTTTCAGATTAGTTAATTCAAAAATGCTTATATTAGCATTGTTGTTAGATTTTTGAAAAGTATTAAGTATTCTAACTTTTTACTGGAAATCTGCAAATCTTCATTAAAAAGTGAATCAAAAAATATTTTAGGGGTGATTTTGGGGGAATATTAAAACTAAAAACCCTTTAAACCCTTATAAATAAAGGAAAATAAGGATTATAATCGTGCGCACGAGAAGATTCGAACTTCCACATCCTAAACGGATACTGGCCCCTCAAGCCAGCGCGTCTACCAATTCCGCCACGTGCGCTTAATTTGAGGCGCAAATATACAGAAGTTTTAAAAGTTTCCTCAACTTGTTCTTATGTTTTTTGAAGAATTACAGTTTATATCCCAGTACTTCAAATGAAAGAAGGCTAAACCTTTGGTGTTTAGCCTTAGGTTTAGCCTTCTTTTATAATTTAAATGAGTTATAAGGATAACTACTTATTCTTATTCAGTTCGTCTTGAAGTTGACGACGTACTTTTTGTTCACGCTCTAAAGCTGTTCTTCGGTGTTCTTCAAATTCTTCTTCAACTTCAGCTAAGTTACGGTTAGCTTCTTTGGTAATGATATTACTGTTATTAAATTTGTAGATAAAGAATATCAAGCAGGCCAGAAGAACTCCAATAATAGACCACATTAATACGTTATAATTCGCTTTTCCTAATTGGATCCCAAATAAAGACATGTTGTCTTTTTCAATGTTCGTTTGATCTAAGTCTGTTTGGGTGTTCGTGAGTTTTAATTTGAGATCTGAAATCTCTTGCTCTTGAGTTTTAACGACACCTTGTGTTGCTGCTAAATCTTTTCTTACGGCATTTAAAGAATCAATAGTATGCGATTTTAAAGTGTATAACCAATCTTTTTTTACAACCTTGTAATCCTGAAATTTATTTGATTTTTGAATAACATATTCAAACTGACTATCAATAGTACCGCTGTTTAAGGATAATTTATCTTCATCGATATCCGTTTGGGCAGTTGAGTGTAGTGTGAAAAGGCAAGTAAAGGCAATGCATAGTGATGATTTGATGAATGTCATTTTTGGCATGGTGTTTCGTGATTTTTCTAATTTTCGCAATTTATAAAATAATGTTTAGTATATAATTCAAGATATACAAAAAGCCTCAACTAGGGAGGCTGGTATAGATACGATTTTAAACGTGATTTAGATTATTTTATTTTAATAATATGTATATCGTCTCACTTTGGCGATATATTTTGCCAGTCTAATCACTTGTTGGCTATAACCATATTCGTTATCGTACCAAATGTAAAGAATGATATTTTTACCATCTTTTCTAACTATAGTGGCTTTACTATCAAAAATTGAAGGGGCCGAACAGCCTACAATATCACTGGAAACAAGTTCGTCGCTAAGTTCAAATTTTATTTGTTCTACCAAATCGCCTTCTAAAGCATATTTTTTTAAAACACTATTAATACCGTTAACGGTGGTTTCTTTTTCGATCTCTAAATTTAAAATAGCTAATGACCCATTCGGGACTGGTACGCGTATGGCGTTAGAGGTTAATTTACCTTCCAAACTAGGTAAGGCTTTAGCAACAGCGCTGCCTGCTCCAGTTTCGGTGATTACCATATTAAGTGCTGCTGCACGACCTCTACGGTATTTACTATGAAAATTATCCACTAAATTTTGATCGTTGGTATAAGCGTGAATGGTTTCTAAATGTCCACTTTTAACTTTACAAGAATCTTCAACAGCTTTTAAAATTGGTGAAATGGCATTAGTAGTACATGATGCTGCTGAAAAAATATCGATTTCGTCTGGGTTATAGGTTTTATGATTAACACCGTAAACAATGTTTGGAACTTCTTTACCTGGTGCAGTGAGTAAAACTTTGTCAACCCCTTTCGATTTTAAATGTTTAGACAGTGCTGCTTTATCTCTAAAAGCACCCGTATTATCAATGACAAGCGCATTATTAATATCATATTTGGTATAATCGATGTCTTCAGGGGTATTGGCAGAAATAATATTTACAGTGGTACCATTAATGATTAGGGCTTCTTTTTTTTCATCAATGGAAACAGTTCCAGGAAAATCGCCATGAACAGAATCGTTGCGTAGTAGGGCAGCACGCTTTTCTAATATTTTGGCGTCTATTTGACCACGTGTAACAATGGCGCGTAATCGTAATTGACTGCCTTTTCCTGTTCGCACCATAAGTTCGCGTGCAACCAGTCTTCCAATACGTCCAAAGCCATATAAAACCACATCTTTAGGTTCTATATTACCACTTTTATGAGCATCTTTTAATTTATCAGCAACGAAAGCAGTCGCATTAATAGATTTGTTCTCCTCGATATGGTACTCGTAAGTGAGTTTTCCAATATCTAGTTTGGCAGGAGGGATGTCTAAGGTTTTAATAGCTTCAGCAATTTCAACGGTATCAAAAATAGAAATAGGTTTTTGCACAAATTTGCCAGCATATTCATGTAAGTTTAAAATCTGACTTACATTTCTGTCGATAAGCTGGTTTCTAAAAAGAACCAATTCGATTGATTTGTCATACCAAAGGTCGCTTACAATCTTAATAAAGGCCACGGTAGCTTTTCTGCGGTCTGCCTGAAAGGCTAATTCCTTCTCGTAATTTTTGTTAGAAGTCATTTAGTTTAGTTTTTTAATGGTGTTGTTTTTTCAAAAATACCATATTTCAAACGTTTTCGTAATTTGTTTTAACAAAAAAAATAACCCTTCAAAACTGAAGGGCTATTTAAAATTTTTAAGTGTGTTTTATCTAAAATTGAAACGTTCTCTTTGTCCGTTTGTATTAATAAGTTCAAGTCTTATAGGCTCATAAGTCGACCTTTCTTTTAAGATGTTTTGAACATCATCAACCGTGTTTACTTTAACATCATTTATGGAGGTGATGATACTACCTTCTAAAATGCCGTTGTTTTTCCAGTATTGTTCATATTCACCATTCAACTCAATAATTTTTACGCCATTATTAGCTTTCAGTTTTTTTAGATCGCTACTGGTGGTATTTTTAATGCGGCCGACTAAAGGCATGTTATACGTATTGTTTTTTGCGAGCGTCACATTCACATTTTTTATCGATCCGTCTCTTAGTAAAGTTAGGTTTACAACATCACCAGGACGTTTTGCACTTAAGTGTCCCGTTAAGTCTGAAAATTTTGAAACTTTAATCTGATCTATTTCTTTGATGATATCACCATTTTTAAGTCCCGCTTTGTCTGCTCCAGAACCTTCAACAACACTATCGATATAAACACCTTCGGTGTCGTTGATGCCAATTTTTTCAGCGACAGAACTGTTTAATGCACCACCTTGAATACCTAAAATACCAGTTTGCACATTGCCGTATTCTAAAATATCTTCAATAACTTTTCTGGCAATATTACTAGGTACGGCAAAGGAATATCCTATATATGATCCTGTTTGAGACGAGATGGCTGTATTAATACCAACAAGTTCCCCTTTTGTGTTTACCAGAGCGCCTCCTGAATTTCCAGGATTAACCGCTGCATCGGTTTGAAGAAAGGATTGTGAACTGGTTCCAGACAAATCTCTCGACTTGGCACTAATAATTCCAGCGGTCACTGTAGATGTTAAATTAAAAGGATTACCAACAGCTAATACCCATTCACCAATTTTAACATTGTCAGAATCAGCAAAAGTCACAAAAGGCAATGCTTCATCAGCATCTATTTTAAGTAATGCAATGTCATTTTTTGAATCGGCACCTATAAGTTGGGCGGTGTAGGTTTTGTTATTGTTTAAGGTTACCGATAGTTCTTGTGCATTTTTAATCACGTGATTGTTGGTGATAATGTAACCATCGGTATTAATAATCACCCCAGAACCAGTGCCAACTTGTGCGCGTTGCGGACTTCTTCCGTAAAAGAAATCTTGAAAGGTCATTTGGCCAGAGCTTAGTGTCACATTTTTTACGTGCACCACGGCATTAACGGTATTTTCTGCAGCTACAGAAAAATCAGGGGCTTCATAAGCTTTGTAGTTACCCATGTTATTAACAGGGGTTGTTGGTATGCTTACGGCTTCAGTATCGGTAGTTGTAACCAATTCCGCATGGTTGTTTTCTATAAAAATTTTGTATGCGCTTAAGGTGAAAATACCACCTAAAGCTGAAACTAATAGCATGGAAAAAATCTTCTTCATAATTTCGTTTTAAGTATTATTTTAAATTTATTTTATTGAGTTCAAACCTCTGTTTCTCTAAGTAATTAACGATAATAATGATTAAAATTAAATATTTATTGAGTTTTGATTTCAACTTTAACTGCGATTTAACAACCCAAAAAACCGTATAAAATCTTATATTTGCCGCCTATTATGCAACAGACTTTTTACAAATACCAAGGAACAGGAAACGATTTTGTGATGATTGATAATCGTCAGCAAACTTTCGACAAAAATAATACCAAACAAGTTGCTTTTTTATGTGACAGACGTTTTGGCGTAGGGGCAGATGGTTTAATTTTATTAGAAAATCACCCTGAATATGATTTTAAAATGGTCTATTATAATGCCGATGGAAACGAAAGTACCATGTGTGGTAATGGGGGGCGTTGTTTGGTGGCTTTTGCTCAGCAATTAGGTGTTATTACCAATAAAGCTGTTTTTGAAGCTATTGATGGCTTACATCATGCTACTATAGAAAATGGCATAGTTCATTTACAAATGTTAGATGTTGATGTTGTTGAAAAACATGATAATCATGTGTTTTTAAATACAGGCTCACCACATCACGTACAGTTCGAAACTGCTATTGAAGATTTTGATATTAAAAGTAAAGGCTCTGGTATTCGCTATGGTGCACCTTATAATCAAGAAGGTACTAATGTGAATTTCGTTCAGAAAATTTCAGATACCACTTTTAGAGTACGCACATATGAGCGTGGTGTTGAGGATGAAACTTTGTCATGTGGAACAGGAGTAACTGCCGTAGCCATCGCCATGCATGCTACAGGTGAAACCAATCAGAGTACTGTAAATTTAAATGTTGAAGGCGGTAAGCTTCAAGTACGTTTCGATGTAGAAAATGGCCATTACCACAATGTTTGGCTAATCGGTCCAGCAACTTACGTGTTTGAAGGAAACATATGATAACTTTAAAAGGTGATATCATTTATTTACGTGCCTTAGAACCTGAGGATTTAGACTTTGTTTACGAGGTAGAAAATGATGAATCCATATGGGAAATGAGCTGCACCCAAACGCCTTATTCTAGATTTTTAATAAAACAATATTTAGAGAATGCTCATAAGGATATATATGAAGCAAAGCAATTACGCTTGGTGATTTCCACTTATGAAGATGTTGCTGTTGGAATGATCGATTTGTTCGATTTCGATGTTAAAAATAAAAGGGCAGGAGTGGGAATTTTGGTTAAAACGCCAAGCGATCGATTAAAAGGCTATGGAAAGGAAGCTCTAGGCTTGCTTATAGATTACTGTTTTACACACTTAGATTTGCATCAGCTATATTGTAATATCACCGAAGGTAATATGGCTAGTATAAAGCTTTTTTCTAATCATGGTTTTAAAGAAATTGGACTTAAAAAAGATTGGACCTGTGTTCGAGGCACATATAAAAACGAATATTTATTTCAACTTATTAATAATTAAATGTATATAAAAAAGATACTTCTTGCTATTGTTGGTTTAGGGCTTGTTGCCGCCGTGTTTTTTGCAAATTTTGTTTATAAGACGATGTTAAAGCCTAATACTGCTTTTAACAATGAATCTGCTTACATTTTTGTACCTACTCAAGCAACTTATCAAGATGTAAGAGCTCAATTAGAGCCTTTATTAATCGACATCGAGACTTTTGATGATCTAGCGAAACAGAAAAAATACATATCTAACATTAAAGCTGGTCGTTTTGAGATAAAAAAGGGCATGAATAATAATGATATTATTAATTCTATAAGAAGTAGAAATTTGCCTATTCGAGTGTCATTTAATAATCAAGAATCTCTTGAAAAGCTTGCAGGACGTGTTTCCGAGCAAATCGAAGCTGATAGTCTATCTTTATTAACAGCGATGACTGATGCGACTTTTTTAAAAAACAATGCATTTAGTTCTGCTACAGCATTAGGGATGTATGTACCTAATAGTTATGAGTTTTTCTGGAATACGTCTGCGGAAGGTTTTAGAGATCGCATGTTAAAAGAATACAAAGCCTTTTGGAACGATTCCAGACTTAAAAAAGCGAAAGCAATAGGGTTATCTCAAGATCAAGTGATTGCTTTAGCGTCTATCGTTCATGAAGAATCAAAGCAAGCAGCCGAATTACCCAGAATTGCAGGGGTGTACATGAATAGAATTAAAGTGGGTATGCCTTTACAGGCCGATCCAACGCTTAAATACGCCGCCTACCAATTACCAGAATATAAAGATACCGTAATTAAACGTGTATTAAATGTACACAAGGAAATCCAATCTCCTTATAATACATATCTTCACACAGGGTTACCTCCTGGGCTTATAGCCATGCCAGATATTACAGCGATTGATGCTGTTTTAAATTACGAAAAACATGGTTATTATTATTTTGTAGCCGATGCAAAACGTTTAGGTTTTCACAAGTTTGCAAAAACATTGGCACAACATAATAGGAACGCTGCAGAATATTGGCGTTACCTTTCTTCACAAGGTATTAGAAAATAGTTTTTTGTTTAGTGACTTTTCAAACATCCATGTAAACCAACTTTACGTATAATGTCAAATTGAATATTCAAATGCGATCTAGGACATGCTATGTCGTAAATTTTGATTGAAAATAGGTGTAACTTTAATTAAGTTTTTAAGTTGAGATGCAGTGAAATGACTTTCTAACGTGTTTTTACAACTATTTTTAGTTAAAAATATTATGGAAAAGACATCTGTTCTGTCAACTGATTGTTAATATAAGGGACGAATAAAAGTTATTAGAATTCGTAATTTATGTTAAAGTTTGAGTCCTATTTATAGGATGTTTTTCTAGCTTGAGGCTAAGTAAAATACCGAATAAATAGTGATTTGTAAAGTATAAGGTTCTGTTTTTTAAAATGTTATAATTTGTTAATGTTTTAAAGTTGAATGAAATAAAGTCCTAGTTTTGGACGTTTACAGACGAATTTATGATGGATTTAATCTTAATGATTGAACTCATTTTGTAGAAAATGTTTAATAGAAACCAGTGTATTTCGTCTATTGTTCAATAAAAAGAAACAGTTAAACGATTAATTTTGAAGTTACTGATAAAAGGCTTAATTTTGCCGGCTCAAATTTCAAAGGTGGTTTTAATTGAAAAACACACCGAAAAAATTTAAAATTATGGTTAAAAATATTGGAAGTATTGGAATTATCGCACTTACAATATCAACACTAGCGTATTTCTCATTTCAATCAAATGAAACTTTTGATTCTGGTAAATATTCAACTGAAGGTTTAGATTTAGATTATACCGTAAGTTTGGATGTTATAGATGAAAGTACAGCGCCTCAAAAATATAACGAGGAAATTTTCACCCCTTACTTAGGAAAATCATTTGTTGGTTTTAAAGAAGCTTTAGCTTTTAAGGAGTCTAGAGGGAAATATACAGTAGTGAATACTTATGGGTACTTAGGTAAGTATCAATTTGGAAAAGGGACTTTAAAACTGTTAGGGGTTACGAATCCAGATCACTTTTTAAACAGTCCTAGTTTACAGGAAAATGCCTTTATCGCCAATACAGCACGTAATAAATGGATTTTAAGGCGTGATATTAAAAACTTTGTTGGTAAAAAAGTGAATGGTATTTTGGTTACCGAATCTGGAATCCTTGCAGCAGCGCATTTAGCTGGTCCTGGTAGTGTGAAAAAATTCTTAAGAAGTTACGGTATCGATAATTTTGCCGATGGTTATGGAACAACTGTTGGTCATTATATGAAACGTTTTTCTGGTTACGATACGTCGTTTATCAAACCAGATAAAAAAGCTAAAGCGATTTAATACGTCTTTAACTTTTATGAATAATAAATAGGGTAGGTCTTTTATGAAGGTCTACCTTATTTTTTTTCCAGTCATTTGCTGTTTGTGTTTTTATGAATTCTGTAGGTAAAGTGATGTCACAAGCCACGCAAACTTGAGTGTTGTTTTCTAAAAAATTCGCCAAGTCTTCAATCATTTTATTGTTTCGATAGGGTGTTTCAATAAATAATTGTGATTGATCTTGTTCGTAAGATAAGCGCTCTAAACGTTTAATCTCAGCTTTACGTTCGCCTTTATCAATAGGTAAATAACCATTGAAAGCAAAACTCTGTCCGTTCATACCAGAACTCATCATCGCCATAAGTATGGATGATGGCCCAACTAAAGGCACTACTTTTATGTTTTTATCATGAGCGATCTTAACAACATCGGCTCCAGGGTCAGCAACGCCAGGGCATCCCGCTTCTGATAAAAGCCCTACTGAAGTCCCTGATAAACACGGGTCTAAAAAGCTTGGCAAATCAGCTTCATTCGTAAATTTGTTTAAAAGAAAAAGTTTTAACGATGGTTGAGGTTTATCCGGGCAAATCTTTTTAATAAAGCGTCTTGCTGTTTTTTCATTCTCAACAATAAAGATGTCGGTTTGTTCTATGATGTTTTTTACCGTAATGGGTAACACTTCCAAAGGGTTGTTATCACCTAAAGTCGTTGGAATTAAATAAAGTTTGCCGTGGTTTGTCATTTTATTAAGACCTTAAGTCGTTTGCAATTTTTTCACAGGCTTCTTCAAGCATGTTATATACATTTTGAAAACCTTCATCACCACCATAATAGGGATCTGGAACATCAAAATTTTGATTTGGATACACTTCGTTTAAGATGTATTTTACTTTTTTACGGTCGTCTTCATTTCTAGCCAGCTTAATTGCGTTTTGATAATTAGAAGCATCCATCACATAAATGTAATCAAACTTATCAAAATCTGAAACTACAAGTTGTCTACCGCGAAGATTCGAAATATTTAAACCATGCTTCTTAGCGACCTCAACCGAGCGCTTATCTGGTGAAGCACCAATATGATAACTGGCAGTGCCAGCAGAATCTACGTAAAATCCTTCAGATGGGAGTTTAGATTTTAGGATGCCTTCAGCTAGGGGAGAACGGCAAATGTTTCCCAGGCAAACCATCAGTATATTAATCATGATTTAAAAGTTTTAAACCGAAAGTTTTTTAGTAATGTCTTCAACGTACTTTTTGAATTGCTTGTCTGTTGAAGATAAGTTATCCACTGTTTTACAAGCATGTAATACGGTGGCATGATCTCTTTTTCCTATTTGAGATCCAATACTAGCTAAAGAAGCTTTAGTGTATTTTTTAGCAAAAAACATAGCCAATTGTCTGGCTTGAACGATATGACGTTTTCTAGTTTTAGACTGTAAAGTATCGATATCCATTTGGAAATAATCAGATACCACTTTTTGGATATAGTCTATAGAAACTTCGCGTTTTGTGTTTTTTACAAATTTCTCAACAATAACACGCGCTAAGTCAATGGTAATTTCTTTTTTGTTGAAAGAAGACTGAGCAATTAAAGAAATGATAGCGCCTTCAAGCTCACGAACATTCGATTTTATGTTTTTAGCCACATAATCGATAATTTCCTCTGGCATTTCAACACCATCTCGGTATAGTTTGTTCTTCAGAATGGAAACTCGGGTTTCGAAATCAGGATTTTGTAACTCTGCAGATAATCCCCATTTAAAACGAGACAGTAAGCGTTGTTCAATATCTTGCATATCAACAGGAGCCTTATCACTTGTTAAAATAACTTGTTTGCCGTTTTGGTGCAAATGGTTAAAGATGTGAAAGAAAACGTCTTGAGTTCCTGTTTTTCCAGAAAGGAATTGAACATCATCAATAATTAATACATCAATAATTTGATAAAAATGGATGAAATCATTTCTGTTGTTCTTTTTAACGGCATCTATATATTGTTGCGTAAATTTTTCAGCTGAAATATATAAAACGGTTTTTTCTGGGTATTTATCTTTGATATCAACACCGATAGCATGAGCTAAGTGTGTTTTTCCTAAACCAACTCCTCCAAAAATTAATAAGGGGTTGAAAGAAGTTCCACCAGGTTTGGCTGCTACAGCTAAACCAGCACTTCGTGCCAATCTGTTAGAATCACCTTCTAAGAAATTTTCAAAACTGTAATTCGGATTTAGTTGCGATTCAATCTTTACATTTCTAATACCTGGAATGACAAACGGATTGCGTAATTCTGGACTCTTATTATTTAAAGGAATATCAACATTTTGCGATTTTACAGCCGAACGGTTCGCACTTGGAATTTTTTCAGTGAAGGGTTGTTTGTTGCCATAAGTGTTTTCCATTTTAATTATGTAAACCAACTTGGCGGTTTCTCCTAACTCCTTGGTGAGTGAAACTTTTAGGATTTTCACATAGTGTTCTTCAAGCCATTCGTAGAAAAATTTACTCGGTACTTGAATACTTAATGCAGTGCCCGTTAGTTTAACTGCTACAATAGGTTCAAACCAAGTTTTGTAGGCTTGCGGTTGGATATTATCCTTTATAAATTCAAGACAGTTATTCCATACCGATTGCGCAGTTACACTCATTTTTGTTAATATAGATTTTAATTGTTAGTTTAGAAATCAGCGAAAATCGAACTTTCGCACCCTCTTTAATAGTGGGGCAAATATGTGAACAAAAATCTTAAAAAAAAAATCAATAGCTATTGAATATTTAGATTTTTTTACGCATGTTTAACCCGTAGCCGAAGCTACAAAAAAATATCCACTTATGAAGATGAAATTCGATGAAATACAAATAAGAGTTCGTTATGGTGAAACCGACCAAATGGGTGTCGTTTATCACGGAAACTACGCGTTATACCTTGAAATGGGGCGTATTGAGTGGCTTCGTAAGATAGGCGTGTCATATAAAAAAATGGAAGAGGATGGTATCATGTTACCAGTTGTTTCTATGACCTTAAACTATAAAAAATCAGCGGGTTATGATGATGTAATTAATGTGAAAACACAACTCAAAAAGATCCCTTCTGTAAAGATTGAATTTGACTATGAAATTACCAACTCAAAGGGTGAAATTTTAACCACAGCGAGTACCGTTTTAGTTTTTATAGACAAAAAAACGAATAAGCCCACCAGACCGCCAAAATATATTTTAGACGCTATTGGTGATTAACTTAAAGTGTTTTTATTTTTATTTCATAAAGATTATTAAAAATCTCGAAAATTGATGAAGCATCTTTCTTTCTTACCGTTATGGTGATCTGACAATCCAATTCTAATTTTTGGTGCGTGATGTTTAAATTTTTCTCTTTTATGATCCTCATAACCGTATTCATATTTTTATAGTCGAATGTTATGAGGAAATCCTTATTAATGGTTTTTTTAATGATTTTTGCAGTCTCTAGTGAAATTTGTGCTGAAGTTCTGTAGGCGCTAATAAGTCCGCCAACCCCCAATTTTACACCTCCAAAATAGCGCACTACAACAATGAGGACGTTTGTAACATCAAAAGACTGAATTTGACCATAAATAGGCATGCCCGCAGAATTACTAGGTTCGCCATCATCATTCGCTCGATAGGTGATTGTTTCTGTGCCTAATTGGTAGGCGTAGCACCAATGTCTGGCCGAATGGTGTTCCTTTTTAACATCTGCTAAATGATTTTTGATCTCATCTTCATTAGTAACTGGAAATGCATACCCAAAGAACTTGCTGTTTTTTTCTTTGAATAAGGTAGGTTCAATGGATTTAGTAATGGTTTTATAGGTGTCTTTTTTAGTCAAAAAAATATTTATTTAAAAAGGTTGCTTTTGGTTTCAAAAAGTGTGCACACATCTTCAGTGCCAGGGGTGATGTGCCAAGTTTTAAAGTTTAGGTTATTGGCGGTTGCTATATTGTCTTTGTTGTCATCTATAAAAAGACATTCATTGGCCTTAATATTGTTGTCTGCTAAAACAAATTCAAAGATATCTGCATTAGGTTTTATAAGATTGATCTCGTGCGATAAGTAAAATTTGTCAAAACAGGCTTTAAATTCATCAAAAAAATCAACGTTTTGTTTGATGTACTCAATATGAAGCGCATTAGTATTACTCAATAAAATGAGTTTGTAATCACCTGATTTTTTTAAGGTCTTAATAAACTCTAATCGAGCCTTAGGGAAATCTTTCAGCATGTAATTCCAAAGATCTATTAATGCTTCTCTCGAAAGTTTTGGGAAGTTTTCAGAATAAAAATCTAAAAATTCTTCTGTGCTAATTAAGCCTTGTTCGTAAAAACTGTTGAAGCCTAAAATTTCATCTGGAAAGCTGTCTATTTCCATGGTTTCAAAGGCGTTTTGTTGAGAGCCGGGAATATCTAAATTGATAAAAACATTACCAAAATCGAATATTATAGTATTAATCATTGTTGTAAATTTTAAGAGTATCAGAAATGATGTTTTCTTCGTGTATTAGTTGACCAGAGAATCGTGGTGCTTTGGTGCCTTTTTGGAAGTGAACAGGTCCTGTAAAAACTCGGGCCTCGTCCCAAAGATTTTCATCAATAAAGGTTTGTAAAGTTTGCGCGCCACCTTCAATAATGACAGAATTGATTTCCATATCAAATAAAAGGGCGCAAATTTGTGAAGCGATAGGTTTTGAGAAATCAATAAGGTCTTTAGTGATGCTTAAAGTTTTTGCTTCATTATTAAAAACAGATAGGTCTCTGGAAAGCTTCTGGTTTTTATCAATGGCAATTCTAATCGGGTTTTCACCCGTCCAATCTCTAACAGTTAGGCTAGGGTTGTCTTCTATAACGGTGTTTGTACCAACTAGAATAGCTTGTTCTTCCATGCGCCATTTATGTACCAAAATTCTGGAATAAGGGTTGGTAATCCACACGGGAGCTTGAACTTCTTTTTTTTCTGGAGATAAAAAACCGTCTTGACTTTCGGCCCATTTTAAAATAATATAAGGACGTTGTTTGTTGTGAAAGGTAAAAAAGCGCTTGTGATGCGATTTACAGAGGCTTTCTAATACACCCACAGTAACATGGCAACCTGCTTCTTTTAATTTGGTGATGCCTTTACCCGCTACTTTTTCATTATCGTCGATACAACCAATAACAACCTTAGGGATTTGATGTTTGATAATCAAATCACTGCAAGGTGGGGTTTTACCATGGTGTGAGCACGGTTCTAAGGTGACGTAAATGGTCGCTTCTTTAAGTAGGTCTTTATTTTCAACCGATTGGATGGCATTAACTTCCGCATGGTTTCCTCCAAATGGGCTGGTGAATCCTTCGCCAATAATTTTATGGTTATGAACAATTACACAGCCCACCATTGGGTTAGGTCTGGTGGAGCCTAATCCGTTTTTAGCAATTTCAATGCAGCGTTTTATATAGACTTCGTTACTGTTCACTAATTATAGTTTTATTTCTATGTTCTCGGTTTTGTCGATATTATAGGTTCTTGAAAATCCAAAAACTTTATATTTTATGTCTCCTTTATATTGTACTTTAATGTTTTTATTCAAAAAACTGCCCAAGATGCTGCTTAGGTTTTTACTACTAAACAAACTATCTGTTGGGATTTTTGAAGTTAAAGGAATTGAAAACTCCTTATTAGCCGGAACCTCAAAGGTCTCAGAAGTTACGGTTGCTATATCATTATCATTAACAAAAACTTTTAGTCCGTTGGTTGAAAGTTCGCCTCCAACAGAATTCGGGTTTTTAAAATGGGCTTCAGCATTTAAAATGATGTATTGGGCATTGTATTCTGAAACTTTGACATGATGAACACCTAGAAATTCAGGTTTTTCTTGAACTGAACAACTAAAAAGTGCTAAGCATAATGTTGATAAGATTAATAGCTTTTTCATTTCTATTTAGTTTTGATTTGGCGTATCTTCACGTATTCTTAAAGTCTAATTAAAGTGGGTAAAGATACTACAGTTATTCGAGAAATTGAAGCTAAGGATAATGCTCAAATTGAGGGTGTTATCAGAGCGTGTTTTTACGAATTTAATATTCCTTTGGAAGGTACAGCTTACACCGACCCCGAAACATCACTTATGTTTGAGGCTTACCAAAATGAAAATGACGTGTACTTTGTACTCGATTTTAAAGGTGAAATTCTTGGTGGATGCGGACTAAAACCGTTGATAAATCATGAGTCTGAAATTTGCGAAATTCAGAAAATGTACTTTTCGCCCCAAGTAAGAGGTAAGGGATTTGGTCATCTTTTGTTGCAAAAATGTATTAGTGCAGCAAAAGAATTAGGTTATAAAAAGTGTTATTTGGAATCAGCACCACAATTAAAAGCGGCTATTCACCTTTATGAAGAAAATGGCTTCGTTCATTTAGATGCCGCATTAGGAAACACAGGACATCATGCTTGTGGTATATGGATGATAAAAGAATTATGAGACTAAAAGATATACAAAAGAAGTTTCACGCCGAATTAGATAGTCTCTATGCAACAGAGGAAGTCAATAGTTTTTTCTATACGCTTATCGATGTGTTTTATAAAGTTTCGCGTATAGATTTAGCGATGGATACCGAGCTTAGTATTGATGACGATGAACCCATTGAAAAGGCTTTAAATCAACTTATAAAACACAAGCCTATTCAATACATTATTGGGGAAACTGAGTTCTACGGCTTACCGTTTAAAGTGAATAAAAATGTGTTAATCCCTAGGCCAGAAACAGAAGAGCTTGTCGAGTGGATTTTAAAACATAAAAAAGAAGATGAAACGCTTAATATTTTAGATATTGGTACCGGTAGCGGCTGTATAGCCATTTCTATCGCTAAACATTTAAAAAATGCGTCGGTGTATGCACTCGATATTAGCGAAAAAGCCTTAGAAGTCGCTAAAGGAAATGCATTGCTTAATGATGTTCATGTTGAGTTTATTAATGCTGATATTCTTACAATCGATTCCATAAAAGATTTAAAGTTTGATATTATCGTTTCGAATCCGCCTTACATAAGAGAAAAGGAACAACGCCTAATGAAGCCTAATGTTTTGGAGAACGAACCGCATTTGGCCTTGTTCGTTAAAGACGATAATGCCTTGCAGTTTTATAAGGCCATTACAGAGTTTTCAGTACATAATCTGGTTGAAAATGGCGAATTATTATTTGAAATTAATGAGTTTTTAGGAAATGAAATGATTCGTCTATTACAAAAACATCAATTTTCTAACATAGAATTAAAACAAGATATCTTTAGAAAAGATAGAATGATAAAAGGAGTAAAGCATTCATGAATACAGTTGAACAAGAAATAAAGCGTCTGCGCGACGAGTTAAACGCTTATAATTACAGTTATTACGTTTTGGATCAGAAGGAGATATCGGATTACGATTTTGATTTAAAACTGAAAACGCTTCAAGATTTAGAATTAAAACATCCAGAGTTTTTTGATTCGAACTCGCCAACACAACGGGTAGGCGGAGAAGTCACCAAAAATTTTGAAACCATAATTCATGAACATCGCATGTATTCTTTAGATAATTCGTATTCTAAAGAAGATTTACAAGATTGGGAAAACCGGATAAAAAAAATGGTTGATGGCGAGATTGAGTATGCTTGTGAATTAAAATATGATGGCGCTTCTATTAGTTTAACTTATGAAAACGGGGTGTTAGTTAAAGCTGTGACGCGTGGTGACGGATTTCAAGGTGATAACGTGACGGCCAATGTAAAAACCATAAAATCGGTGCCTTTACGATTGAAAGGTGATTTTCCTGATAAATTTGATATCCGAGGAGAAATAATTTTACCTTTTGATGGCTTTAATAAAATGAATGAAGAGCGCATTGAAATAGGTGAGGAGCCTTATAGAAACCCGAGGAACACGGCCTCAGGGAGTTTAAAGCTTCAGGATAGTGCCGAGGTAGCTAAACGTCCATTAGAGTGTTTGTTGTATAATATCACTGGAAATAATTTAGGCATTTCTTCTCAAATTGAAAGTTTAGAAAAAGCAAGACAGTGGGGATTTAAAGTACCAGATGCGTCTAAATTAGCCCATTCCATTGATGATGTTTTAGAATTTGTAAACTATTGGGATAAAAACCGACATCATTTAGCTTATGAAACCGATGGCGTGGTGATCAAAGTTAATAGTTTACAGCACCAGGAAGAGCTTGGTTATACCGCGAAGGCCCCGCGCTGGGCTATGGCTTATAAGTTTAAAGCCGAGCAAGTTTCAACAAAATTAAACAGTATTAGTTATCAAGTTGGAAGGACGGGAGCTATAACTCCGGTTGCCAATTTACAACCTGTCGAACTGGCCGGAACAACAGTAAAACGTGCTTCCTTGCATAATGCCGATCAAATTGAAAAATTAGATATAAGAGTAGGCGATGAAGTTTATGTTGAAAAGGGCGGTGAGATCATTCCAAAAATTTTGGGAGTTGATTTACTTAAACGTGTTCCAGAATCGACCCCTACACAATATATAACGCATTGTCCGGAATGTAGCACGCCTTTGGTACGTCAAGATGGAGAAGCACAGCATTACTGTCCTAATTATAATGGATGTAAACCACAGGTAATTGGCAGGATTCAGCATTATATATCTAGAAAAGCGATGGATATTGATGGCTTGGGTGGTGAAACAGTAGCCTTGTTAGTTAATGAGCATTTAATTTCAAATTATGCCGATTTATATACGTTAACAAAAGAGCAAATAGTGCCTTTGGAGCGTATGGCTGAAAAAAGTGCTGACAATTTAATTAAAGGTATTGAACAGTCTAAAAATATTCCTTTCGAACGTGTTTTATTTGCTTTAGGTATTCGTTATGTAGGTGAAACGGTGGCTAAAAAATTAGCGAAACATTACAAGAGTATTGATGCTATTATGGTTGCTTCTCAAGAAGATTTAGTTGCCGTGGACGAAATAGGTGTTAAAATCGCTGAAAGTGTTCGTTTGTTTTTTGATGCCGAAGAGAACGTGCACATTGTAAACCGATTAAAAGACTTTGGTGTACAATTAGAAATGAGTGAGGAGCAGTTAAAAGGTCAAACAGAATTGCTTAAAGGAGACATCGTTGTCATTACAGGTGTTTTTGAAAAAGTGTCTAGAACAGAGCTTAAAAAACTTATTGAAGATAACGGTGGAAAAGTGAGTAGTTCGATTTCATCTAAAACCAGTTATATTGTAGCAGGAGCAAATATGGGGCCTAGTAAAAAGGAAAAAGCTGAAAAATTGGGCGTTTTATTAATTTCTGAGGACGAATTCTTACATAAAGTTGGAGTCTAGTTTATTTGGTATGTGAAATAAGGCTTATCTTAAATGTTTCGTCCTATTTTCGTTTATATTTGTTCTTAATTAGAAATGAATCATTGTTTATATGGTAAAACCCAGAGTTCTTGGTGTTTTTATAGCGCTTGTTTATTCGTTGTTTATTTATTTACAGATAAAAGATAATGACGTTGTGGCTAACTATTTAGAGGCTCTCTTGGTGCCTCTAGTGGCTTTAGGGTACCTGATTTTTGAAAAGAAGAAAACGGTTTATTTTTCCCTTTTTATTCTACTTTATGCGGTTTCAGATCTGTTAGATTTTATTGTTGATTACATTAATTACGATGTTTATTACTATGTGGGTAATATATTATATATGTTCGGGTACTCATTTTTAATGTTGGAAATTTTAAAATCTACGGATTTTAATTATCTGAAAAAGCGTTTTAAAATTCATTTGGTCGTACTGTTTGGTTTAAGTGTGTATCTCATTTATGTGCTTCAGGATATAGTAAGTCCCTTTGTAGAGTTTACAAATAAGTATTATATAGAAATCGTATATAATGCGCTACTAGTTGCGTTATTATCTTTAGCCTTGCTGAATTATATTCATAAGGAAAATAAAAAAGCTTTGTTTTTATTTCTGGGTGTTATTTTAATTGTGTTTTCCGAATTTATTTGGGTGGCCGATAATTACATTGTTAAGAAAAATCTACTCACCATTATTTCTTCAACCTTAGCTTTAGGTGCTTTCTTTTGCTTTTATAAGCAGGTGCAATATTCTGTAGAAGAAGGTGAAGAGTCGCGGGTGGCACTCGATAATGAATTTTAAGGAATGAATCTCAGATAATGTTACTAGAGAAAAGTAGACAATATTGATAGTTGAAGCTTTATGTCATGTAAAGCTTCTCTAAAAATTTTGACCTAAGTGTGAATCAAAATCGATTTAGGAAAGCTTAACTTCATAAATTAAATTTTATGGACTTTTCAGTTAGCCTTCTAAACCGGTCTAATATCAGAGGGTTAAACGCTAATGGAAACCCCTTCTGCAGAAATGTTTTTATTGGAATCAAAATAAAAATCGATACGCCCAACATTAATGCCGTAACATCCTACCTGGTTAACAAGCGTATTTTTGCCTTCAATATTTTTTACGACTGTAGGTTTTGATAAAAAAGTGTGTGTATGTCCTCCTATAATTAAGTCGATGTTTTTGGTCGCTTTTGCAAGTTTGATGTCTGAAATCTTATCAGAATTGTATTCGTATCCTAGATGTGATAAACAAATAACCAAATCGCAACCTTTCTCTTCCTTTAAAATTCGTGTCATATCTTGGGAAATTTCAACGGGGTCTAGGTATTTGGTTTCTTTGTAATTCGTATCCGTAACTAAGCCTTTTAACTCAACTCCTAATCCAAAAACACCGATGCTAATACCGTCCTTTTTAAAGATTTTATAAGGTTTACAATGGGTGTCCATTACTGTATTTGTAAAATCATAATTCGCCGAAATAAACTCAAATTCTGCGTGTGGTAACTGAGCATAAAGTCCCTCTATACCATTATCGAAATCATGATTTCCGATAGTTGCAACGTCATATTTTAATTTACTCATGAGTTTGAATTCCAATTCCCCACCGTAGTAATTAAAATATGGTGTGCCTTGAAAAATATCGCCAGCATCTAATAACAGCGTGTTGGGGTTTTCTTTTCGGATACTTTCAATTAATGTTGCTCGTCTTGCAACACCGCCCTGGTTTGGGTTCCGAGGGTCGTCAGCTGGAAAAGTATCGATGTGACTATGAACATCATTGGTGTGTAAAATAGTAATTTTCTTAAAATTATTTATAGTTGAAAATGATTGTAACCCCAGCCCTCCAAGTGATATTAATGCTGTGCCTGCTGATGCTTGTTGTATAAAATTTCTACGTTTCATAATCTTAATTTATCTTAATAAATCTGTTGTCACGAACAGGGGAGATGCTATCTACTTTCATAAAATAATCAATTAATGTATTTCTTATTTTATAATCTAATGTGTATAAGTTTTCGTTTGGCTGAAAGAAAGTCATGCTATCTCCACCTTGATATAGATAATCATTGGTGGCAACGTAATAAGTTTTGTTTGGATCGATAGGTGTCCCATTAATTTTAGATGCAACTAAGGTGTTATTTTTGTCTATCGTAATTTGTAATTTTGAAATTGGGTGCGCTTTTCGTGCTTTTACAAGGTAGTTCACCAAGTCATTGACTTGGTTTCCTTTAATAGCGGCGACCACAAGGCTGTTCTCAAAAGGCATTAACTTGAAAGCGGTTCCTTTTGTAATCGCTCCCTTAGGTAAATTTGAGCGAATGCCTCCGTAATTCAATAAGACCATATCAATATTATGGCCGGTTCTTTTTAAGAATATGGGATTGGCTTGTTCGTAGGCTATATCGGCCATTAAATTGCCAAGAGCTGTATTTAATTCACCGTCTGTTTTATCGTAGGTTTTAGGAGAAATTGCAATAACACTATCTAAATCTTTTTGAATATGTTCGCGATACGGCGCTATGTATTGATCTATTTCGGAATCAAGTTCTAGCTTATCAGTGACTTGTATTTGTTTTCCTTCTATTTTAGAAAGTTGTACATCACTATTTTTACAATGGAGTAAAAGGAAAAAAAATAACAAATAAATTAAATGTGTAAACCTCATTCTTTAATCTTAAATATTGAACGTACTTTTGCTACCTTTGCGCAAATTATAAAGATAAATGATTTTAAAGGTTTTTAAAGAAAAATCTATAAAAAAGCGTATTAATATATTGTTAGCTGAACGCGTAGTGAAACCTGATAACTCGGCTGCAAAAACATTAGGAGTCCTTATAAATATAGATGAATTTAATGATGTAGCTGTATTTGAAAAAATGGCTAAGGAGATTAAAATTCAGCCTAATAATTTTAAAATTATAGGGTTTTCTGTAAATAAGAAAAACGAGCTTAATGCTATAGGGACTTGTTATTATCTAGAAGATTTTAACAGAAATGGTCAAGTGAAAAATGTTGAGTTGCAATCCTTTTTGGATTATGATTTTGATATTTTGATTAATTATTACGCTGAAGATATATTGGAATTGAAATTGTTAAGCGTGCTTTCTAAAGCAAAACTAAAAATTGGTATTCTGCAACAGGATGAACGTATAAACGATTTGATAATTAAAACTGAATTAAAAGATTTTAAAGTATTTAAAACAGAGCTTTTTAAATACCTAACGATATTAAATAAAATTAATTAAAGCATGAATAGTAAGTTTCTAGGAACTGGAGTGGCGTTGGTAACACCTTTTAATAGCGATTTAAGTATCGACCATAGCGCGTTAACAAATATTGTAAATTATAATATTGAAAATGGTACAGATTACTTAGTGATTTGTGGTACTACGGCTGAAAGCGCAACTTTAACGAAGTTAGAAAAAAAGGAGGTAATTGAAACGATCTCTAAGACTAATAATGGTCGTGTGCCTTTAGTTTTAGGTATTGGAGGAAATAATACTGCTGCAGTTATCGATGAAATTGAAAGTACCGATTTAAGAGGTATTGATGCTATTTTATCGGTTGTTCCATATTATAGTAAGCCAACTCAAGAAGGGTTTTATCAGCATTTTAAGGCTATCTCAGAAGTTTGCCCAATAGACATTATTCTTTATAATGTTCCTGGTCGAACTGCAAAAAATATGGAGGCAGGAACCACCATTAAATTAGCTCAGAACTTTGAAAATATAATCGGGGTTAAAGAGGCTGGTAATAACATGTCTCAGTACTACGATTTAATTAAAAATAAGCCGGAGGATTTCTTAATTATTTCTGGAGACGACGATTTAGCGCTTGGGGTTGTTTTAGCTGGTGGAGCAGGAGTGATTTCTGTAATCGGACAAGGTTTCCCAAAGGACTTTTCAGAAATGATTCGTTTAGGATTAAAAGGTGATGCAAGTGCAGCCTTTAAATTGCATTTTAAATTGATTGATGTGATTGGATATATCTTTGAGGAAAATAATCCAGCGGGTATAAAAGGGGTGTTTGAAGCTTTAAACTTATGTAGAGATACAGTGAGATTACCTCTAGTTCCTGCGTCGGATGCTTTAAAAGCTAAGATCAAAGCCTTTGTTGATAATTATTAGTCGTGTTAAATATTACTTAAACCTTATTTTTATAGAGGTTAAGCATTTAATTTAGCTTTGAAATTATATTTTTAAAATCCATATTAATCACTTAATTTTGCATCCTGTTTAAAAATTTATGAACAAGCTTTTATATTTACTAGTAGTATTCACAGTTTTAACAAGTTGTAGCGAATATCACAAGACTTTAAAGGCGGAAGATGTTTCCGCGAAATTTAAATTAGGTGAGTCGTTATACAATGAGGGAGAATTTACTAAAGCCAATGCGCTTTTTGCTCAAATTGTTCCCAACTATAGAGGTAAGCCTCAGGCTGAAAAACTCATGTACTTGTATTCGAAATCTTTTTATGAGATTAAAGATTATTACGTTGCAGGTTATCAGTTCGAGCGATTTGCTTCCAGTTATCCTAAAAGTGAAAAATTAGAAGAAGCTTCTTTTTTAGCCGCTAAAAGTTATTATATGCTATCACCGGTGTATAGTAAGGATCAAACAGAAACGAAGAATGCTATAGAAAAACTTCAAGATTTTATCAATGCCTTTAGAGAATCTAAATACGTTCCTGAAGCTAACGCCTTAACCAAGGAGTTGTCTGATAAACTAGAAAAGAAAGCCTTTGAAATAGCTAAGCAGTACAATACGATTTCAGATTTCGAAGCGGCCATTAAGTCATTTGATAATTTTATTTTCGAAAACCCAGGGTCTTCGTATTTGGAAGATGCTTACTTTTATAAGCTAGATTCGGCTTTTAAGTTGGCTGTTAATAGTATTGAAAGTAAGAAGAAAGGTCGTTTAGAGGCCGCTAAAGAATATTATTTAGATTTTAAAAATGATTATGCCGATTCAAAATATCAGGAAGATGTTGAAGAAATGGCAGTTGAAATAGAAGAAGAATTACAAAATTACAGCTCACAAAGTTAAACATTTATAACAATGGATTTAAAAAAAACCAATGCTCCAGTTAATACGATTACGTACGACAGAAATCAAATAGATGAGCCTACAGAGAACATCTATGAGTCAATTTCTATTATCGCAAGGCGTGCTGAGCAAATTAATACAGAGATTAAAAAAGAACTTATCGATAAGTTAGAAGAATTTGCTACTTATAACGATAGTCTTGAAGAAATCTTTGAAAACAAAGAGCAAATTGAGGTTTCTAAATTTTACGAAAAATTACCAAAACCTCATGCTTTAGCCGTTCAAGAATGGTTAACTGATAAAATTTATTTCAGAAATACTGAGGATGACGCTCAGGAATAATTTCTTTATATGAGTATTTTAAGCGGCAAAAACATACTGTTAGGCATTACGGGTGGTATTGCCGCTTATAAAACAGCTTCACTTGTAAGGTTGTTCGTGAAATCTGGTGCCAACGTAAAAGTTGTGATGACACCAGCTTCAAAAGAATTTGTAACACCTTTAACACTATCTACACTTTCTAAAAATCCGGTTTATTCGACTTTTACAAACGAAGACGAAGGTACTGAGGCGTGGAATAATCACGTCGATTTAGGACTCTGGGCAGACCTTTTAATTGTTGCTCCAGCAACCGCCAATACTTTAGCTAAAATGGCTAATGGGGTATGCGATAATTTATTGATGGCGACTTACCTTTCTGCAAAGTGTCCCGTATATTTTGCGCCTGCCATGGATTTAGACATGTATAAGCATGCGACAACAAAACAATCCTTTGAAAAGCTTAATACCTTTGGAAACATTATGATTCCAGCCACGAGTGGAGAGCTAGCTAGTGGATTGGTAGGAGAGGGCCGTATGGCAGAGCCTGAAGAAATCCTTAGTTTTATTGAAGCCGATGTTTTAGGGAAATTACCTTTAAGAGGTAAAAAAGTATTAATTACAGCAGGGCCAACTTATGAGGCTATCGACCCTGTTCGTTTTATAGGCAACCATTCTAGTGGTAAAATGGGCTTTGAAATAGCCAAAACAGCTGCTAATCTTGGTGCCGAAGTGATCTTAATTAGCGGTCCTACTGCTCAAAAAGTATCTCACAGTTTAATTCAACAGGTTCCAGTAGTGAGTGCTGAAGATATGTTTAATGCTGTGCATACGTATTTTAATTCGTGTGATATTGCTATACTTTCTGCAGCAGTAGCCGATTATCGACCAAAAGAAGTAGCTCATCAAAAAATAAAAAAGAAGTCTTCGACGTTAACACTAGAGCTGGAAAAGACAAAAGATATTTTAGCTTCCTTAGGTGCCATTAAAAAACAACAATACCTCGTTGGTTTTGCTCTTGAAACTCATGATGAACTTGAAAATGCCAAAGGAAAACTAGAAAGAAAGAATTTAAATTTAATTGTTTTAAATTCGTTAAAAGATAAAGGAGCTGGTTTTAAAGGTGACACTAATAAAGTTACTTTTATTGACGATCAAGATAACATCACAGCATTTGAATTAAAAACCAAATCTGAAGTCGCCATTGACTTACTAAACAAAATTATATCTCATATTTAATGCGTAGCATAGTCGTTTTATTACTAATTTTTATCGGATTTAAAGGTGTTTCGCAAGAACTAAACTGTAAAGTTGTCGTTAATGCGCAGTTAACAGGAAATGAAAATTTTCCCATTTTTAATACTTTAGAAAAGGAACTTACCGAATTTGTTAATAATAGAAAATGGTCGAATAAAACGTTTAAGTCTCAAGAACGTATAAATTGCAGTATGGTTATTAATGTAACGAACTATAGTGGCGAATCTTTTCAAGGTACGATTCAAGTGCAATCTTCACGCCCTATTTATGGTTCTTCTTATAGTACACCGGTATATAATTTTAATGATAAAGACTTTAATTTTAATTATTTAGAATTTCAAAATCTCATCTATAACGAATCTCAATACGAATCGAACTTAATTTCAGTGTTATCTTTTCATGTATATATGATTTTAGCTTTGGATGCCGATACGTTTTCTCATCATGGGGGAGAAGCATACTATGAACAAGCTCAGGTAATTACAAATTATTCACATCAAGGTAATTACAAAGGGTGGAAAGTTGAAGACGGTTTACAAAGTCGTTTCGCGCTTATAGACAATATTTTGTCACCAACCTTTAAAGAGTATAGAAGTGTACTATACGATTACCATAGAAAAGGCTTGGATGTTATGCATCAAGATGTAAAGGAAGGAAAGGAAGCCATAGCAGCAAGTTTGATGGAATTTGACGCCATGAACAAACGCCGTCCAAATTCTTTTTTATTGCGTGTGTTTTTTGATGCTAAATCCGACGAAATTGAAGACATTTTCACCGAAGGACCCAATGTAAATGTTGCTAAAGTGAAGGAATTACTTCAAAAAGTAGCCCCTATGTACAGTAGTAAATGGCAAAATATTAAGTACTAAAACTTAGTATATTTTTTAAGCCACTTTCACTATATTTAATTTTTATTTCTAATACTTTTCAAAGCTTTGCTAACCTCACTTTCTATAAAAAATTATGCCCTTATCGATGCTATGCAGGTCGATTTTAATTCGGGTTTTTCTATCATTACTGGTGAAACTGGAGCTGGTAAATCCATTCTTTTAGGAGGATTGTCCCTTATTCTTGGTAAACGTGCCGATTTAAGTAGTTTGAAAGATGCTTCAGAAAAATGTATTATTGAAGCTGTTTTTGATGTGTCAAAATATCATTTAAAAGCGCTGTTTGAGGCCGAAGATCTTGATTATGATGCTAATACCATCATCCGTAGAGAAATTTTACCTTCAGGGAAATCTAGAGCCTTTGTGAATGATACACCTGTAAATTTATCAAGCCTACAGGTGCTTGGTGAGCGTCTTATCGATATTCATTCGCAGCATCAAACCATGCAACTTACTAGTAACGATTTTCAATTTCAGGTTATCGATGCCTTGGCAGGAAATGAAGACTTACTACACAACTACAAAGTAGAACTTAAAGTTTATAAAAGATTACAAAAAGAACGTGATGAATTGTTAGTATTTAAAGCAGAGGCTATTAAAGAACACGATTATAATACTTTTTTGTTGAATGAATTGATTGAAGCAAACCTTGTTGACGGTGAGCTTGAGAGTCTTGAAGAAGAATATGAAACCTTAAACAATATTGAAGGCGTAAAGGAAAAACTATCTGAAGCCTATCAGTTGTTAGATGATGAGCAAATTGGTGTGATTGCTTCTTTAACAACTTTAAAGAATGTATTACAAAAGTTAGAAGGCTATTCTTCAAAATACAAGACACTTTTTGAAAGAGCCAATAGCAGTTTGATTGAATTGGATGATTTGTTTGGGGAAGTAAACGGTTTTCAAGAAGATTTAGAAGCCGATCCAAATCGTTTAGAGGTTGTTGATGCTAAATTGAAGTTACTACATAGTTTGATGCAAAAACACGTGGCAACAACGGTTCTAGAACTTATAGAGATTAGAGATCGCCTAGAAGACAAAGTTTCTGTCACCGAAAACCTCGATGAGACTCTAAAACAGAAAGATGAAGAAATAGCTTCTCAACAGGAAGTATTAAATAAGATTGCTAAACAGATTCACGATAATCGTGTTAAAGTCATCCCAGATTTAAAAGTTCAATTGGAGGCACTACTAAGCAGTTTAGGTATGCCTAATGCTCAATTTAAAATTGAAGCCCACCTTGACAAGGAATTTTTTATCAATGGAAAAGACCGTTTAACATTTTTATTTTCCGCAAATAAAGGTGGTAGTTTTAATGAGTTGAAAAAAGCAGCTTCGGGAGGTGAATTGTCTCGTATTATGCTGTCTATAAAATCTATACTAGCCAAATATATTCAGTTACCAACCATGATGTTTGATGAAATTGATACAGGAGTTTCTGGAGAAATTTCAAATAAAATGGGTGATATTATGCTGGAAATGAGTAAAACCATGCAAGTGTTTTCAATAACGCATTTACCACAAATTGCTGCTAAAGGTCACGCGCATTTTAAAGTGTTTAAAGAAGATGTGGACAATAAAACCCAAACAAACTTAATCAGGTTAAATCCTGATGAACGTATTGTAGAAATAGCCCAAATGCTTGGTGGTAAAGAAATGTCATCATCGGCTATTGCTCATGCTAAAGAATTACTCAATTAATTACTATCTTTGTCGCCGAATTAATTTATTAAAAAACAAGAAACTAGATATATGTACAACTTATTAAAAGGAAAGAAAGGGATCATTTTTGGAGCATTAGACTCAAATTCAATTGCTTGGAAAACTGCCGAACGCGTTCATGAAGAAGGCGGTGAGTTTGTATTAACTAATGCACCTGTTGCTATGCGAATGGGACAAATTAATGAGTTAGCTGAAAAAACAGGATCTCAAATTATTCCTGCCGATGCCACTTCTCTTGAAGATTTACAAAAACTTGTAGAGCAATCTATGGAGATTTTAGGAGGAAAAATTGATTTCGTACTACATTCTATTGGGATGTCTATTAACGTTAGAAAAGGAAATCATTATACCAATCAGAATTATGATTTCACGCAAAAAGGAACTGATGTTTCTGCTATGTCTTTTCATAAAGTGATGCAAACCTTGTACAAAGCAGATGCTATGAACGAATGGGGTAGTATTGTAGCGTTAAGTTATATGGCAGCACAACGTGTATTTCCTGATTATAATGATATGGCCGATAATAAAGCATATCTAGAAAGTATTGCGCGTAGTTTTGGTTATTTCTTCGGAAAAGATAAAAATGTAAGAGTAAATACTATTTCACAATCTCCAACACCTACAACTGCTGGTAGTGGTGTAAAAGGATTTGATGGTTTTATTGCTTATGCCGATAAAATGTCTCCACTAGGTAATGCAACCGCTTTAGATTGTGCTAATTATACGGTTTCTCTGTTTAGTGACTTAACAAAACGTGTGACTTTACAAAATCTTTATAACGATGGTGGGTTTAGTAACATGGGTGTAAGTACCGCAGTTATGGAAGCCTTTGTTGAAAACGAAACAAAGTAAAAACACTATAAAATATGAAAGAGCCACCTGTTGTTAGGTGGCTTTTTTGGTTTAAAGTTAATCGGTTATTATCATTTGTTTTGATGTTGCTTTCTTTATTTTTGTAATATGTCTATAGCGTTTTCATTTATAATTCCTGTTTACAACCGGCCCGATGAAATTCAAGAACTTTTAGAGAGTTTCAAATCTCTAGAAGGTAATTTTTCATATGAAATTGTTATTGTGGAAGATGGTTCTGATATATCTTCGGAAGCTATCGTGAAGGCCTTTCAGTCGCATCTAAATATCGCTTATTATTACAAACCCAATTCTGGACCTGGAGATTCTAGGAATTTTGGTATGCGTAAGGCTAAAGGCAATTATTTTATCATTTTAGATTCCGATTGTATATTACCAACAAGCTATTTAAAAGCCGTTGATAATAGTTTAACTCACGATTTTGTTGATTGTTTTGGTGGTCCAGATACGGCTCATGAATCGTTTTCAAACCTTCAAAAGGCGATTAATTTTTCAATGACCTCTTTTATCACCACAGGAGGTATACGGGGTAAAAAGGGGAGTGTAGATAAGTTTCAGCCAAGAAGTTTTAACATGGGATTGTCCAAGCAAGCTTTTGAATCCTCTCATGGCTTTGGTAAAATTCATCCTGGAGAAGATCCTGATTTGTCTATTAGATTATGGAAACTGGGATTTAAAACCAAATTGATTCCTGAGGCTTTCGTGTATCATAAACGCCGAATTTCCTGGGAGAAATTCTATACGCAAGTTCATAAATTCGGATTGGTACGTCCTATTTTAAATTTATGGCACCCCGAGTCTAAAAAGATAACCTATTGGTTTCCTACACTGTTTAGTGCAGGTTTACTATGTGCCATAGGGCTTAGTTTTTTCAAAATAAAAATCTTCTTAATAGCCTATTTATTGTATTTTGTAGTAGCTTTTATATTAGCTTTAGTGAGTTCTAAAAGCCTAAGTGTTGCTTTATTAGTTATTCCAGCCATTATGATTCAGTTTTTCGGATATGGATATGGTTTTTTAAGATCAACATGGGCGGTTTCTGTATTAGGTAAAAAACCAGAAATTCAATTCCCAAAACTATTTTTTTAATCGTATGCTTAATACCTTAAAGTCTAAATTATTAAGTTCAATAAAAAATAAAAGAATCAATGTGTTTCTTTTATTTCTATTGTTTGCTTTTGTCATCTTAATTATTTCTAAATTATCTAAATCCTATACAGACACCATTCCTTTTAAGGTTGAAAAAGTAAAAATTCCTCAAGAGTATGTGATTTTAGATGATTCTGTAACTATGAACATCACTTTAAAAACACACGGTTTTAGATGGTTGAAGTATTATTTTACACAGCCTAAAGTGACAGTAGATTTTAGTAAAGACGTTCAGAAAAATGACCAAGCCTTTGTATACAATAAAACAAAAGCCTATTTAAATAATACGCAGTTTGATAAGGAAGTGGAGATATTAAATATTTCACCAGATAAAATAGCCTTTCGCTATGGCGTAAATTTGGTCAAAAAAGTTCCTGTTAAAATCAAAGCTGAAGTGCATTATGCCCTTGGTTTTAATACTTCTGATGAGATTCGAGTTGAGCCCGACTCGGTAGTAGTAGTGGGTCCGGACGTTTTGGTTTCTAAAATCAAATACCTAGAAACAGAAGCGAAGCAAATTAATGAGGTTCGAACTCATTTAAACCAACCATTGAAGCTTAAATTCCCAGAAAACAAATCAGAAGTGCAGTATTCTGTTTCTCAAGTGAACTTAAAAGCTAACGTTGAGAAATTTACAGAAGGCACCTTGAAAATTCCAGTAAAGGTCATTAATACACCAAAAAATAGTGTTGTGAATTACTTTCCAAAGGCGGTTAGTGTCTCCTATTTTGTAAGCTTAAATAATTTTGAACGAATTACAAAGAAAGACTTTGAAGTGGTATGTGATTTTGAGAAAATGCATGATGATCAAAATTTCTTAATGCCCGAATTGGTTAAGGCCCCAGAACTAGCGAAACATTCAAAAATTAGTCAGCAACGTATCGAATTTATTATTACAAAATGAAAAAAGTCGGACTTACAGGCGGTATAGGCAGTGGGAAAACCACTGTTGCAAAAATGTTTCAAGAACTCGGTGTACCCATTTACATTGCTGATGATGAAGCTAAAAAGCTCATGAATGAATCAAGTGTATTGAGACAAGAACTAACGCAATTATTTGGAGAAAATGCGTATCTTAATGATGGTTTAAATAGGCCTTATATAGCTAATATTATTTTTAATGATAAAACCTATCTCCAAAAAATGAATTCGATTGTGCACCCTAGGGTTGCCGAGCATTTCAAGAAGTGGGTTTTAGAACAAAAATCACCTTATGTTATAAAAGAAGTGGCCATTTTATTTGAAAACGGAGGCCATAAGGCTTGCGATCTCGTAATAAGTGTCACAGCACCTAAAAATATTAAAATCGAACGCTTGTTAGAGAGAGATGATACAACGGTTGAAAAGATTGAAAATATCATGAAAAATCAATGGTCTGATGAAGAAAAAATAAAGCTTTCAGATTTTGTGGTTTTTAACACTGTTTTAGAGGAAACTTATACTCAAGTCTTAAAAATACATGAGGAAATTTTAAGAAATCTTAAATTTTAACATTTTTGTTAATGTAAGGTTAAATGATAAGATTTTTAATGTTAAAATGTTAATTTTGATCGATGAGTAAAAGGATATTTATCTTATTAATTATACTGATGAGCTTGTCGCTAATCGGTATTATTGCTATTCAGGCTTATTATATTAATGATTCTGTAAATAATGAAAGAAATCGGTTCAAGTCCAATGTCGTTACCGTTTTAAACAACGTTTCCAATACGATTGAAGAAAATGAATTCGAAAAATATTTTACAGAGTATTTAAGTTTAGATAAAGAAAAAAAAGCTGACGAGGATGCTGTCTCTCAACTGTTAATTTACAGGAAAAACAACAGCACGAAAGAAACACTTATTTATAAAAGTAACGTTTTACAAGAGGATTATAAATTGTCCTCATCGCTCTTTGATATTGGTTTAGATAGCCTAGATATAACAAACATCATAGGAAATTCAACTACCGAAATTTATAGTAATTTAGAGTCGGCAGATAAAGATCTTAAAAGTCCGATTTCTAAAATTATTAGAAGTGGTACCATCGATGAAGCCCAAAAACTGAGTTTTGAGAAAAACTTCAAAGAGGTTTTAAAAAGAAAACCGGTTCATAAAAGGGTTTCTGAAGAGGAAATCAAAACTTTATTAGCCGAAAAATTGGCTAAATATGGTATTGGTATTGATTTTGAATTTGCCATTTACGGTAATGATTTAGCAACCAAAGTACATAGTGATAATTTCGATTATCATAAAGATTCTACTTTCGGAGTGCCTATTTTTTATGATGAAAATAACCGTAGTCTTTATAGGTTGTTAGTTAATTTTCCAGATAAAAGAAAGTTTATCTTATCTGGCGTTATTGGGATGATAACACTCTCCATAATGTTTACACTAATTATTATTTTGGCTTCTGGTTTGGCATTGTATCAACTGGTGAAACAACGTAAAATTTCGGAAATTAAAACCGATTTTATTAATAACATGACCCATGAGTTTAAAACACCAATAGCTACTATTAACTTGGCATTGGATGCGATTAGAAACCCGAAAGTGATTGCCGATCAAGAAAAAGTGGTTCGTTATTTATCGATGATCAAGGAGGAGAATAAAAGAATGCATGCTCAGGTAGAAAATGTTTTAAGGATATCTAAATTAGAAAAGAACGAGCTTAACATTAATAAAGATAGGGTAAACCTACATGAGTTAATCGAAGATGCTATTACTCATGTTGAGTTAATTGTGGAGGATAGACAAGGCTATATAAAAACGTTTTTAAATGCGGAGAAGACATCGGTTTTAGCCAATGAAACGCATTTTACAAACGTGATAGTTAATATGCTGGATAATGCTATAAAGTATTCTCCTGAAGCCCCAAGAATAGAAGTGTATACAGAAAATGTAGGCACTAATGTTTTATTAAAAGTAAAAGATCACGGGAGCGGAATGAGTAAAACAGCCGCTAAAAAAGTGTTTGAGAAATTTTATAGAGAACACACCGGTAATATTCATAACGTTAAAGGTCACGGGTTAGGTTTGGCCTATGTTAAAAGAATAGTAGAAGACCATCAAGGTCATGTATCAGTAGAAAGTGAAAAAGACAAAGGAAGCACATTTACAATAAAGCTACCGCTAATATCATAATATCATGGAAGAGCAAAAAAAGAGAATATTATTAGTAGAAGACGATCCTAATTTTGGAACGGTTCTTAAGGATTATTTAATGATGAATGAATATGAAGTCACACATGCCAAAAATGGTATGGAAGGTTTTGAAAAATTCAAAAAAGATGATTTTGACTTGTGTATTCTAGATGTTATGATGCCTTATAAAGATGGCTTCACCTTAGCTAAAGAGATAAGAGAGAAAAACACAGATGTTCCCATTATTTTCTTAACCGCTAAAACAATGAAAGAAGATGTTTTAAAAGGTTATAAGGTTGGGGCAGACGATTACTTAAATAAGCCGTTTGATAGTGAAGTGCTTTTAATGAAAATTAAGGCCATTATTCAACGTAAGGCTACAGAAACTATTTCCGATAGCAAGCAATTTGAGTTTAAAATTGGTGAATTCGATTTAAATTCAAAATTACGCTTCTTAAAGTTTAAAGGTGGAGAGCCTGTTAAATTATCTCCTAAAGAAAATGAGTTATTACGCTTATTAGCCCTTCACGAAAATGATTTAATGCCTCGTGAATTAGCGCTTACAAAAATTTGGCGTGACGATAATTATTTTACTTCGCGTAGTATGGACGTTTATATTGCAAAGTTACGTAAATACTTAAAGCTTGATGAAAAAGTAGAAATACTAAACATCCACGGAGAAGGTTTTAGGTTGGTTGTAAATAATTAAAATCTAACCATGATAATAAATAAAAATCCAGCAATACGCTGGATTTTTTTTTTGTAGAATTCCATAACATAGGTAGGTTTTATTTTCTGTATTTGACCAAGAGAGACCAGAAATTTAAGAGGACTGGTAGGTGATTAAGGGCGTTCTAGATAATAGCATGTTTTATCTTTTCAAGAAGTATGTTGTTTACTAGCCTGGAGTTCTGTCAAACCTAATTATTTCACCGTCATTAACATTTTTAAGGACCAGTTCATCATCAGAGATTTCCTCGATATTTACTTCAGTAACATCAGCTCCAAAAGTAATGGTGATTTTTATATTGTTTGATAAGGTATATTCAGCAATAATGGCCCCGAGCGATTCGCAGGTCCCAGAGTTATCATCATAAATATCAAGAATAGCATCCCCATTATCCATAAATTCCACGTAGCCGTTTTTCTCGCAATCGGTAAAATTACCTGGGCTTTTAGATTCTTGATACCATTTTCCTGTGGTTAATAACTCCCTGGTTGTTTTTTCTGAAGAGTCACCATTATCGTCGTTGCTACAGCTTGGTGCAAATATTATTAAGCACGCAAAGCAAATTGTTTTTAGAATTTTCATAATGTTGCATGGTTTAGGTTTTAATAAATTTTATTGTTTTAATTACTTTATTGTCTAATAGGATTTTAAGTTCATATTTTCCTTTTTTAAGATGGTCGATACTCATAAATACCGTAGCCTCTTTATCAGTATTATCAGTGTTGTTGTTCATGACCCTTAAATATTGCCTAGGGTAAAATTAAGAGGATAAAGCGTGATAGGATACTCCATATGTTTCAAAGTATAGAATATATGTTCCAAAGAAGTGTTTTCTGAGTTTAAAACGGATTATCAATATACTCGTGCGGGGTACAAGCATAAACCTCTTTAAAACATTTAATAAAATAGGAGGGGGTATTGAAACCTGCTTGGTAGCCAACTTCAGCAACGGTGACATCGGATTGTTTAAGCAACTCTTTTGCTATTTTTAAGCGTTGTAGACGAATAAACTCGCTAGTACTCGTATTGGTTATCGCTTTTAACTTGCGGTGTAATTGTGTTCGACTTAAAGCCATTTTTGAGGCAAACATTTCACTATTAAATTCAGGGTTGGTAACGTTTGTGTCTATGACCTCTTGCAAATGTTTTAAGAATTCAGATTCTGTAGAAGAAACAGCTAATTTCGGACTAATACTTAGTGTTTCACTAAAGTGCTTATGGACTTGTTTTCTGTTTTCAAGTAAATTCCTAATAATGATTTTAAGCTTATCTGAATTAAATGGTTTTGTAATATATGCATCTGCTCCTGTTTTTAAACCTTCAATTTCATGCTGTTCACCAACCTTGGCAGTTAATAAAACAACGGGAATATGACTGGTGGCTGGGTTATTTTTTATGGATTCACACAAGTCGATACCATTTTTAATAGGCATCATGATATCACTAATTATGATATCTGGATTTGTTTTTATCGCCTTTTGAAAGGCTTCTTGGCCATTAGAAGCTTTGGAGATTTGATATTCATTTTTAAATATTGATGTGGTAAACTCTAGAATATCGATGTCATCTTCCACAACCAAAATAAGAGCTGTGTCTTCTGAAGTTTCCTTATGTTTTATATTAGGTATAATTGAATTTTTTGGAGTTGTTTCTGAGCAAACGAAGTCACTTTCATTAAAAGCTTCCTTATTTATCGGCAGAGAAACGGTGAACTGAATTCTGTTATTGCCCAAGCTATTGGCGACAATGGTTCCTTTAGAAAGATTTACTAAATCACGAACTAAAGCTAAACCTACACCTACACCATCCGACATTTCATTGTTCTGATAAAAGCGTTGAAATAGAAGGCTCAAATCTTTCTCTCCGATTTGTTCGCTGCTGTTAATTACCGACAGTACGAGAAATGAGTCTTGCCTATTGGCTTCAAAAATGATGTCTGTTTTTTTAGTCGCATATTTTATAGCATTAGAGAGTAAATTAGAACAAATTTTTTCTATCATGTCACTATCATACCATACATCATTTAAATTATGAATCTTTGACACTATTTTTAAATCATTTTTATTCGCATGATACTGAAATGCATTTGCAATCTGTTTAAGTAATAACCCCAAGTTTCCTTGAGCCACCTTAAGTTTTATCTGACCGGAATCTATCATAGACAGGTTCAGCATTTGGTCTACTAAATTTAAAAGGCGATTAGCGTTTTGCTTCACTAAATTAAGTTCCTTTTTATCCTTAGGAGCTAATTCAGCTTTGTTTAGTTGATTTGTTATTGGTCCTAAAATAAGCGTTAATGGTGTTCTAATTTCATGAGAGATATTGGTGTATAGCTTCGTTTTATATTCATCCAATTTCTTTAAACGATTGGTTTCTGTATTTTCAAACTGCAATTGCATTTTCATATGCCACCGTACTTTGGCCAAATAGTACACTAAATAGCTTAGAAGAATAAAAATAATGTTATAGAATATTATGGCATAAACACTTAAATACCAAGGCTTATTTATTTTAAATGTGTATTTGGCCGGGCTCTCATTCCATACGCCATCATAGTTACTAGAAATAACTTTGAAAGTATAAGTGTTTGGGGGTAAATTGGTATAGTGTGCAAGATTGAAATTTTTTGAAATAACCCAATTCTCATCATGATTTTCTAATTTGTATTTAAAGGTACTACGTTCTGGCGAAGAAAAATGAAGACTAGAAAAAGTAAAGCTTATGGTATTTTCATTATGCTTTAATTCTAGGTTATTGGTCATTTCTCGATTTTTAGAAAACACTTCAAAAGAGGAAATAATGGTTTTAGGTTTTACTTTATTGTAAGTAAGTTCATTAGGTTTAAACCAATTTATGCCTTCTAAACCGCCAAAAAATAGGGTGCCATCCTCACTTTTAAAATAAGCCCCCGTGTTAAATTCAGAACCTTGTAAGCCATCGTCAGCGCTAAAGTTTTCGAAGGCCCCATTAGACTTGGAAGTGCTAAATCTGCTAAGTCCATTATTGGTACTTAACCATAAATCGTCTGAAGTCCCTTCTAAAATGCCATAAACCACATTATTGGGGAGACCGTCTTCTTTCTTATATGTAATAAGTGTGTTTTCCTTAATGTTGTATTTAATTAATCCAGAACCGTTCGAACCAATCCAAAGGACTCCGTTTTTTATAAATAAGGTTTTAATTTTATAGTGGAGTTGTTTAACCTCTTTTATTTCATCGGTTTTGGTATTTATTCTATAAACACCTGCGTTATCGGTTCCAGCCCAAATGATGCTATCGTTTTCTTTAACTATGGCTCTAACGTTGTTAATAGGAAGACTAGAATTACTTTGATTATAGGTTTTAAGAATCCCTAAGTTTTTATCAAAAAGTACAATGCCACTTTCGGTGCATAACCAACGTCTATCTTTAGTTTCCGCTAAAATTCGCCAAATGGTATGTTTGGATAGTTCTGGATAGTTGATAAAAACTCCTGAATTATTCAGAATGTTTAGGCCGTTGACTTGATGTCCAATCCAAAGTTCATGATCAAAATCATTCAAACTTATAATTCTATTACTTGATAATGTTGAATTGTTTTCCGTAAAGGTTTTATACGATAGATTTTTTAAATTGAAACAAGTCAGTCCTTTTCCTGATGTGCCAATCCAAACGTTGTTTAAAGCATCGGTATTTATGCACCTCACCATATCCACGTTTATATCATGAGGTACTTGGTTATTCGTTAAAATATTAAATTTAATGAGATGTTCATCGTAATAATTAGCGCCGGTACCATCCGATCCATACCAGACAACCCCTGTTTTATCCTCGAATAAACAAAGCATGTCGTTATAATGAATGGCAAAAGGATTGCTTTTGTTAGCTTTAAAGTTTTTTGCTTCTTGGGTTTCATGGTTTATTAGAAAAATGCCATCGCCATAAGTAGCAATCCATAAGCGATTTTTACTGTCTACTAGTAAATCTTCGACATTTATATTATTAGGTACGTTATCGTGATAAAACTTTTTAAATTCTTGAGTATGGGGAGGTTTATAAAATATACCATCACCATAGGAACCCAACCATAACGTACCGTCTTTAGTAGCTGCCAAAGTACTGTAGTTGCACTGGTTTGTATGGTCAACATCTATTCTTTTTAGACCAGAAGCTTCAGAATAATTAAAAACACCATGAGAGGTGGCCATGAATAAGCTGTTATTGGTCTCTAAAAATTCGTAAACGGTCTGATTATTCAAGTCTTTAAAAGAAAGCTCTGTCGTTTCTTTGGTTGAGGGATTTATTTTTATCACCCCGTGATTATAGGTTCCTAAATACAAGTCATTTTTGCTATCCTGATAAATGGAGTTAATACCGTATGGTGTTTTAACTGAAATAAAGGTGTCGGTTTTTGGATGGTAGTATTCCAATTTTCCGCTATATGTAATTAGCCAAAGTTTGTTTTGGTTGTCTATATAGACCTTGCCTAATTTACTAAATCGCGATCGCGTTTTGTCTTCAAACTGTTTATCGTAATACTTGAATTCCCTACCGTCGTATTTGTTTAGCCCATCTTGCGTTGCGAGCCACAAATACCCAATACTGTCTTGAGCGATGCTAATTACGCAGTTTTGTGATAAGCCGTGCTCTATAGTAAGCGCTTTAAATGCAAACTGCTTATCAAGCGTTTTTTGGGTTTTTATATTTTGCGAAAAACCCCATTGAACAGATAACACCCCGATTGTAAAGATGGCATAGAAAACAATGGTATTTATAAAGTGCGGTTTCAATAATAATTATTTTTTCGTCTTTGGGGCGAAAGAACTTTATTATCAATAGTTTAATGAATTTAAGCAATTTTTATGACTTAAAGGGCAGATTAGAAACGTAAGAATTTATTACCTTCAAAAATTAAATTATTTTTTCAACTTTTAATGGCTGTAAACAAGGAACTCGAATTGGCATGGGCGTTTGTAAATAATACAAACCGATCTATATTTTTAACAGGAAAGGCAGGCACAGGAAAAACGACCTTTTTACACCGTTTAAAAAGAGATAGTTTAAAGCGTATGGTTGTTGTGGCTCCTACAGGAGTAGCTGCTATCAATGCGAAAGGGGTTACTATACATTCCTTTTTTCAAATGCCTTTTGGACCTATTTTGCCAGACGCCGATTTAAATGCTTCACAAGGATTTAATAGAAAATTTAGCAAAACCAAAATCAATATTATTAAGTCTATGGATCTCCTGGTTATAGATGAAATTAGTATGGTACGCGCCGATTTACTAGATGGTATTGATAAAACCCTACGCCGTTATAGAGATAGAAACAAAGTTTTTGGTGGTGTGCAAGTGCTCATGATAGGGGATTTACAGCAATTATCGCCTGTAATAAAGGAACAAGAATGGGAACTTTTAAAACCCCATTACCGAAACGGCTTCTTTTTTAGTAGTCATGCCTATATGCAATGTGAAGCTATTTCGGTAGAATTAAAACATATTTACCGCCAAGAGAACCCTAAGTTTATTGATATCTTAAATGAAATTAGAAACAATAAGTTAAGTATCGCTTCCGCGGAAGAATTAAATAAACGCTATATCGCCGATTTTGAGCCCAAACCAGATGCAGGATACATCTCATTAACGACTCACAATAGAAAGGCTGAAGCCACAAATCAAGCAGAACTTGATAAATTGGATTCTAAAATATTTACCTATAAAGCTGAAGTAGAAGGGAAGTTTCCAGAGTATGCTTATCCAAATAATGAATCTTTAGATTTAAAGGTTGGCGCACAGGTTATGTTTGTAAAGAACGATAGCGATCCTTCCAAACGTTATTTTAATGGTAAAATTGGTAAAATCCTATATCTCGATAAGGATGAAGTTGTTGTGCATTGTCCAGACGATGACTTCAATATTGAAGTGAAACCAGAAGTTTGGGAGAATATTAATTACACGGTAGATAAAGAAACCAAGGCTATTTCTGAAGAAAAAATAGGTTCCTACACCCAAATGCCATTACGTTTGGCTTGGTCGATAACCATTCATAAAAGTCAGGGGTTAACCTTCGATAAAGCCATTATTGATGCTGAAGGTGCTTTTGCACACGGGCAAACATACGTAGCATTAAGTCGTTGTAAATCCTTAGAAGGCTTGGTCTTAAAAAGTAAAATTCAGTCTAATCAAATTATAAGCGACATTAATGTGATTGCTTTTAATGAAAAGGCCGAACAAAATTCACCGGATGATGCTGTTTTAGAAGCTTCAAAAAAACGGTTTCAACTGGATCTCATTCATGAGATTTTCGATTTTTATGCCTTTTTATACCCCGTAAGTCGCATTTTGGATATTTATTACAAAAACAAATCGGTTGTAGAAGGTAATATAGAAGCGATCATGATTCCTCTTAAAGATAAGTTGGCCGATTTCTTAAAAGTGGCCAATGGTTTTATGGTGCAACTCAAACAAATTTCTGAAGAAGAAGGTTTGCCAGAGACCAGTCCCTTAATTCAAGAGCGGTTTAAAAAGGCGATTACCTATTTTAAAACCGAGACTGCTACACATTTTACAACACCATTAAAATCTTTTGCTTTTACGACAGATAACCAAGTTGTAGGTTCAGATATCACCAAAAACTTAGATGCTTTAGAGGAACTTCTGGATTTTAAAGTATTGTACTTTAATGAGCTAAATGAAGGGTTTCAAACCAAGTCCTTTTTAGAATTACGTACCAAAGCCATATTTCAAGAGAAAAATAAACCGAAACGTACTAGAAAATCGGTGGTCGACGGTACAAGTCATGTGGAACTTTTTGAGCGCTTACGAGTACTCAGAAATGAAATCGCGGAAGCTAAAGGCTTGGTGCATTTTCAAGTATTTACTCAAAAAGCGCTTTACGAAATGTGTGAAAACCTTCCATCAACTAAAAGTGCTTTACTTAAGGTTAATGGTATGGGAAAAACCCGTGTGCAAAAATATGGTGATGCCATCTTAAAGGAAATTATTGATTATTGCGAGGAAAATGACATTGAAATAGAGAAAGACATCGAAATATTTAGTGATAAGCCAAAGAGGAAAGTTGGCGAAACCAAATTAGATTCTTTAGAGTTATTTAAAAAGGGAAAAACCATTAAGGAAATTTCAGATATACGTGAGTTAAATGAAAATACCATTTTCGGACACCTGGCGAGCTTTATCCCTTCCGGGGAAGTTGAAGTCTTGGATTTAATGTCTGTTGCTAATTATAATGATCTAAAAACGCTTATTCCACAGAAAACCTACGAGACCATTTCAGATTTAAAACATCAGTTGGATGATAAATATACTTATGGGGAGATTCGCTTGGTATTAAATGAGTTGGAGCATGTTAAGGAGTGATCATCTTAATTTTGAATAGTCATTAACTAATAACCACACCACCGAGATTTAATATCATGATACCATCGTCATAACGCTAAAATTTCATGTTTACCTTTTAAGTGCACTTTTTGTTGATGTAAAACAAGCTAGTTAAATTAAAAATTATCTATATTTAGACTCATGAATATCATTCTTCAAGCTTCTTTACAAACATTAAATAAATCTGAAGTTATTTTAAAACAATTGTGCAATACCCAATTGTCTGATGCCACAGTTTCACCATATTATTCTAGTATTGGAACGCATTTTAGACATATTTTAGATTTTTACGACTGTATTTTAAAGGGGACACCAAATAATAAGGTTGACCTTACCGCTAGAAGCAGAAATAAAAGGGTTGAAGAAGATTGCCATGAAGCTTTAAATTATCTAAATAAAATAATAGATCATCTTAAAGCTTTTCAATTTAATGAAACTCAATTAATAAGGGTCGTGGATGATTTGGGAACCGGAAAAATTGAAATTCCATACACCTATGGAGCTTTGTTATCCCAGGCAAATAGTCATACCATTCACCATTATGCTATTATCAATTATATTTTTGATCGATTGCATATAAAAATAAACGATTCTGACTTCGGATTTAACCCGAGTACGCCAAAAGAGAGTTTGATTAATAAATAGCTACAGCGTTTATTTCTTAAACATACTATCCATAATGGTTTTAAGACCTTTAAAAACCATAAAAACAGCCATAGCACATACTGCGCAACCTACAATTAAAAGCGGTAAGTAATAAGGAGATTCTGGCTTACTGTAAGCAAAACTTAATAAGATAGGGCCCATAAAAAGACTTAATGCAGCAAATACTAATATTTTAACGCCTTTAAATAATACCGTTTTATCCGTTCTTTTGGTTTTAGTTTCTTCCATTTGAATAGTTTTTTATAGCTTCTCTTACATTTTTATATTGCTCAAGTAACTCTGAAGCTGTTTTTTCTGAGACTTTAATTTCATCCATGATCATACGAATGCCACGGTCAACAAGCTTGTTGTTGCTTAACTGCATGTCTACCATTTTGTTGCCTTTTACATGTCCGAGTTGAATCATAGTCGTTGTCGTAATCATGTTTAAAACTAACTTTTGAGCCGTTCCTGCTTTCATTCTAGAGCTTCCCGTAACAAATTCGGGACCAACAACAACTTCTATGGGGAATTGTGCGGTTTGTGATAACGGACTATTTTGATTGCAAGTAATACACCCTGTAACGATGTTGTTATTATTACAGGTTTCTAAAGCAGAAATCACATAAGGTGTCGTTCCAGATGCTGCAATACCAATCACGACATCATTTTGTGAGATTTGATAGGCTTGTAAATCTTCCCAGCCTTGGGTGGTTGAGTCTTCAGCAAATTCTACCGCTTTTCGAATGGCTGTATCACCACCGGCAATGAGGCCGATAACTAAATCGTATGGCACACCAAAAGTAGGAGGGCATTCCGAGGCATCGACAATACCAAGACGACCACTGGTGCCTGCTCCCATGTAAAAAAGGCGTCCGCCACGTTTTAGTTTCTCTACAGTTTGTGAAATTAAGGCTTCAATTTGTGGTAAAGCTTTTTCAACCGCTAAGGGTACACTTTTATCTTCGTTATTGATGTTTTGTAATAATTCTGAAACCGACATCTTTTCCAGATGGTTGTAGTTAGAATCTTGTTCGGTTGTTTTTGTGAAACTCATGCGCCAAAAATACGTTTTTTTTAGTTTAACTTCAGTTGTATTCTTAATTTGAAGTGGAAACCTAGGTATAAAAAAAGCTCCTGTTTTCAGGAGCTTTTAAAATATATATGTTAATTGAGATTAATCTATAATCGCATTAAACGTGCTGCTAGGACGCATTACTTTGCTAACCAATGCTTCGTTTGGTTCGTAATAACCACCAATATCAGTTGGCTTACCTTGAATATCGTTTAATTCAGCAATGATTTTAGCTTCGTTAGCTGCTAATTGCTCAGCAATAGGAGTGAACTCTGCTTTTAAATCGGCATCATCATTTTGCTTAGCCAATTCTTGAGCCCAGTATAAAGCCAGGTAAAAATGACTTCCTCTGTTATCTAATTCACCAGCTTTACGAGATGGTCCTTTTCTATTTTCAAGAAGCGTGCTTGTAGCATCATCTAAAGTAGCTCCTAAAATATTAGCTTTCGGGTTGTTGTTTACGTTACTAAAGTGTTCTAAAGAAACGGCTAAGGCTAAAAATTCACCTAAAGAATCCCAACGTAAGTGGTTTTCTTCAACAAGTTGTTGTACGTGTTTTGGAGCCGATCCACCAGCACCAGTTTCAAATAAACCACCACCGTTCATTAAAGGTACGATAGATAACATTTTTGCACTAGTACCAACTTCTAAAATTGGAAATAAATCGGTTAAGTAATCACGTAATACATTTCCAGAAACAGAAATAGTATCTTCTCCTTTTATAAGACGCTCACAAGTAAATAAAGTAGCATCAACAGGTGATAAGATTCTTAAGTCTAAACCATCCGTATCGTGATCTTTTAAATACGTATTTACTTTTTTAATGATTTCAGCATCATGCGCTCTATTTTCATCTAACCAGAAAACAGCAGGAGTTTCAGAAGCTCTAGCACGTGTTACGGCTAACTTAACCCAGTCTTGGATTGGAGCATCTTTAGTCTGACACATTCTCCAGATATCACCTTCTTCAACATTGTGCTCTAATAAAGTATTTCCAGAAGCATCAATCACTTTTACAGTACCGTTAGATGCCATTTCGAATGTTTTATCGTGTGATCCATATTCTTCGGCTTTTTGAGCCATAAGTCCAACATTAGGAACTGTTCCCATTGTTGTAGGATCAAAAGCACCGTGTTTTTTACAAAAATCGATGGTAGCCGAATAAATTCCAGCATAACTACTATCTGGAATAACAGCTTTAGTATCTTGTAATTCACCAGCAGCATTCCACATTTGTCCAGACGTACGAATCATTGCAGGCATAGACGCATCAATAATCACATCACTAGGAACGTGTAGGTTAGTAATACCTTTATCAGAATTTACCATCGCGATGGCAGGACCGTTGGTATAAGCCGCTTGAATATCAGCTTCTATAGCTTGACGCTCTTCAGTTGGTAATTTTTGAATAGACTCTATAACATTACCAAACCCAGAGTGAACATTTACACCTATTTTTTCAAAAGTTTCAGCGTGTTTAGCGAAAACATCTTTGAAAAAAGTTTTAACTGCGTGTCCAAAAATAATAGGATCGCTCACTTTCATCATCGTAGCTTTCATGTGTAATGAAAACAATACGCCAGTTTCTTTAGCATCAGCAACTTGAGCTTCTAAAAAGCTTAATAAGGCTTTTTTGTTCATTACCGTTGCATCGATAATTTCACCATCCAATAAAGCTAAGTTTTCTTTTAAAACAGTAGTCTCTCCAGTAGATGAGGTATGTTGAATACTTACTGTAGTCGCATTAGCAATGGTTGTAGATTTTTCATTATGTGCAAAATCACCTTCGCTCATAGTAGCTACGTGAGATTTTGAATCGCTTGTCCAAGCACCCATTGAATGCGGATTCTTTTGAGCGTAATTTTTAACAGCTTTTGGCGCACGTCTGTCACTGTTTCCTTCACGTAAAACAGGGTTTACGGCACTACCTTTAACTTTATCGTAACGGGCTTTGATGTCTTTTTCAGCATCGGTTGCAGTCTCATCCGGGTAGTTAGGAATGTTAAATCCTAAACTTTGTAATTCTTTAATAGCCCCTTTTAATTGAGGTACAGAAGCACTAATGTTTGGTAATTTTACAATATTAGCTTCAGGCTTTTTTGCCAACTCGCCAAGAATAGCTAAGTCGTCAGATACTTTTTGATCATCTGTTAAAAAGTCTGGGAAAACAGCTAGAATTCGGGCTGCTAATGATATATCTTTGGTTTCAATGTCAATACCAGAAGATTTAACAAACGCTTTAACAATAGGTAAAAATGAGCGCGTTGCTAACGCCGGAGCTTCGTCCGTTTTTGTGTAAATTATTTTAGACATTAGTGTCGGATTTATTTAATGAATTATTTAGAGCTAAAACGTTGTAGTTAGTAATTGTAACATTTTTAGCCACGCGAATATACGAAATTAGATACGTAATTTAAATCAATCATTATACGAATGGTTTTTTTGCTTAAAATTTTTGTAATAATGAAAAAATAGTATTGATAAAGTATGGATATGACAAAATAATTGTGAAGATTTTGTTAAAAAACAAAAGCCATATCCCTGCAGAACTAAATCTACTGTGACATGGCTTTCTCGAAATAACCTTACTAAACCTATTTTTAGCATTTCACTAAAAATTTTAAAATTTTCAATTAAACTTTCAGCTTAAGTATTGTTATTTCAATGAAACATTCATTTAATTTTCAAAATGTATTGACTTATTAACTAAATGCTTCTGTTAATTGCTTTTTTATACTAATAAATCCTTACTCGTTTAAACGATGATTTATCTAGTAATACTTTCTAGCAGTATATTCATTTTGATTATCCTGACTAAAGCGTCTTGTTTCAATAATAAACATTACATTATAAATCTGCAACTCTTGAAACGCAACTTGATCTTTTTAATTACTTCATAACGAATATGAAATAGCGATCTAAAAAAGCAACCTTTAAATATATAAGAACGTTTATTCTGTTACTAAATTACGAAAAATAACCGCTATTGCCAAGAGTTTTAACATTTTAATTATCAACGGTTTATAAACAGGAGTTGTTAACATTTGTTCATAAAAAAAAGCCTTGATAAAAATCAAGGCTTTTAAACACTACAATTGTAGTTGTATTATGCTTAACGTCTACGCTCAGTAATTCTGGCTTTTTTACCAGTAAGACCTCTAAAGTAGAAGATTCTTGCTCTACGTACTTTACCACGTTTGTTAACTTCAATTTTTTGTAATGCTGGTAAGTTCACTGGGAAGATACGCTCTACACCAACAGTTCCAGACATTTTTCTAATTGTGAAAGTTTCAGAAGCACCAGTTCCTCTTCTTTGGATTACTACACCTCTAAAAAACTGAGTTCTCACTTTTTCACCCTCTCTAATTTCGTAGTATACAGTAATTGTATCACCAGCTGAAAATTCAGGTAATTCTTTTTTTGCTACAAATTCGTCTTGTACAAATTTTACTAAAGATTCCATATCTTTAAATTTTATTATGTTTAATTCAGAACAACATTCACGATTCTCGCCAGAGGTTAACCCGAAATTGGCTGCAAAAATAATCATTAATTAATTATTTGCAATTTTTTATTCTATTTATTTTGGTGTTCCCTTGCAGGTCAGGCTATCCGCTATATCTTTTTTGTTGAAAACCTGTGTTTTTTAGTCAAATTTCAGGTGCCATTTTAACACTATAGTAGCTTTAAAATGCGTGAAACACAAAAAAGGATGCCGCTTCTATCCTTAACACAAGTAAACCTTATGTTTAAACGGGTTAAATTTTTTTGAATAGCCTCCCTAATCTTCCAACAAATCTGGGCGTCGTTCCTTGGTTCTCAAATAGGCTTGTTCTTCACGCCATTTTTCAATCTCAGGCAAGTTGCCACTAAATAGTAATTCAGGAACTTTCCATCCTTTGTATTCACGTGGCTTTGTGTAAATAGGTGGCGCTAGTAAGTTATCCTGAAAAGAATCGGTTAGGGCAGAAGTCTCATTACCTAAAACCCCTGGTATTAACCTTATAATAGCATCACAAAGTACCGCAGCTCCTAATTCACCTCCCGATAGGACATAATCACCAATCGAAATTTCACGGGTTATAAATTGATCACGTACACGTTGGTCTACACCTTTGTAATGTCCGCATAAAATAATAATGTTCTCTTTTAAAGATAAATGATTGGCGATGCCTTGTTTTAAGGTTTCTCCATCGGGAGTCATGTAAATCACTTCGTCATAGTCACGTTCCGCCTTTAAAGCCGAAATACATTTGTCTATAGGTTCAATCATCATCACCATGCCAGCGCCACCTCCAAATTGGGTGTCATCAATGGATTTGTAATTGTCGCTGGTATAATCCCGTAAGTTATGAAAATGGACTTCCACTAAATTCGCTTCTATAGCTCGTTTTAGAATGGAAGCTTCAAACGGACTTTTAAGTAACTCCGGTAACACCGTAATAATATCTATGCGCATGATTTTATTTAAGAGGGACAAAGATAATTTAATTGTTTGAGAGTTTCATAACTTAAATTTTTATGTCTTTTTTTAAAGAATCAGCAGAAAATGAAACTCAATCTATTGCCCTAAATATTAAAACGAATGCATTAAAAACGTTAAAAAATACGCAAAAATTCGTTCTAGGTCTTTTTTATGCTATAAATTGAAAATTTTCTAAGTAACAAGTACCAATTATGCTTTTGTAAAGGAGGGTAAATCAACCTGTTTTTTGTTGTTAAAAGCGGTCGGTTTCAGTACATTTGTTACCTTAAATAAAAAGAAAACTACTTAAATATATAACTAAACAAATAACAATGAGTGACAAAAAAAAAGCATCAGTAACTTTCGATGTGTTAATTGAAATTCCAAAAGGTAGTAGAAATAAGTATGAATACGATTTTACATTACATAAAATTCGTTTCGATCGCTTATTATTTTCATCAATGATGTACCCTGGTGATTACGGGTTTATTCCAGAAACATTAGCATTGGATCAAGATCCTTTAGATGTATTGGTTTTAGGACATGAGCCAACTTATCCTATGGTGGTTATGGAAGTAAGACCTATTGGCGTGTTTTACATGACCGATGAAAAAGGGCCAGATGAAAAAGTAATTTGTGTACCAGTTTCAGATCCTATTTGGAGTAATAAAACTGATATTTCTGATTTAAATCCACATAGATTAAAAGAAATCGAGCACTTTTTTAAAGTGTATAAAGATTTAGAAAAGAAAAAAGTAGATACTGGTGGATGGGGTAATGCCGAAGCTGCAGTAAAAATTTATCACGAGTGTGTTAAACGCTACGATGAAAGTGAACACAAGAAAAAAAGAACGTTCACTATTTAGAACGATTTCTTAATACTATATTTTAAAGACCACCTCAAATTTTTGAAGGTGGTCTTTTTTTGTCAAAACCCAACCTACTTTTAACTAAATTATTATTTCATCAATCTGAATTTATTTCAGATTCTCATAGTCATATAAATGTATTGTGATGAAATTCTATGTCGAACACAGAATGACGCAAATTCTAACTTTATAAATCTCCTCATTTTTAATTGGAGTTTCATTTAGATATATATTAATTGAACTCTGGATTTATCTATTCCAATTTGAAGTTTGTGAAGCTGATAAATGTCATTGTTTTATAAAAAAGATATTTAAACAGAGGTTTTGTTGAGAAATCTTTAATTAATCCTTGCTTTTTTTATCACTTATATTTTTCTATTTTTAGCAGGATAAAAAAATAACTAATTATTAAATGACTAACTATTATGGAACTAATTGTAAAATTTTTACCGCTTTTTGGTGTATTGGCCTTAGCGTTTGTATTTATTAAAAGTGCTTGGGTCACTAAACAGGACCAAGGCAATGATGAAATGAGAAGCATTGCCAAGAATATTGCCGATGGCGCCATGTCTTTTCTTAAAGCGGAATATAAAATATTGTCGGTTTTTGTTATTGCTGTAGCTATCCTACTTTATTTTAAAGGCAATGCTGAAATAGGATCCAATGGTATGGTGGCTGTTTCGTTTATTGTAGGAGCTATTTGTTCTGGATTGGCTGGTTTTATAGGTATGAAAGTCGCTACCAAGGCTAACGTGCGTACCACCAATGCCGCGAGAACGTCATTAGGAAAAGCTTTAGAAGTGGCTTTTGCTGGGGGTGCTGTTATGGGCTTAGGTGTTGTTGGACTAGGGGTTCTTGGTCTTAGTGGCTTATTTATGATTTATAGCGAAATGGGCTGGGGTATTAGCGAAGTGCTTAATGTGCTTTCAGGGTTTTCACTTGGTGCATCTTCTATTGCACTTTTTGCACGTGTTGGTGGTGGTATTTATACCAAAGCTGCCGATGTGGGTGCCGATTTAGTAGGAAAAGTAGAAGCAGGTATTCCGGAAGATCACCCTTTAAATCCGGCTACTATTGCCGATAATGTAGGGGATAATGTAGGTGATGTTGCTGGAATGGGAGCCGATTTATTCGAGTCCTATGTGGGGTCCATCATAGGAACCATGGTCTTAGGAGCTTTTATTATTACACCAGAATTTAATGGCTTAGGCGCGGTTTATCTGCCTTTGGTATTAGCGGCAGTCGGTATTGTTATGTCTATTATAGGGACTTTTTTCGTGCGTGTTAAAGATGGTGGAAATCCGCAATCTGCCTTAAATATAGGTGAGTTTGGTTCGGCTGGACTTATGGTTATAGCGTCATATTTTATAATTAACGCCTTAATTCCAGAGTCTGTGGAAGGTTTAAGCTTTGGTGCGATGGGGGTGTTTTGGGCTACAATCGCTGGTTTGGTAGCAGGTTTAGCCGTTGGTAAAGTCACAGAATATTACACAGGAACAGGAAAGAAGCCTGTTTTATCCATAGTAAAACAATCGGAAACTGGCGCAGCTACCAATATTATAGCTGGTTTAGGTATTGGCATGATGTCAACAGCCATTCCAATCATTCTTATTGCTGCGGCTATACTAGTTTCTCATCATTTTGCAGGACTTTACGGAATCGCTATTGCTGCGGTTGGTATGTTAGCTAACACAGGAATTCAATTAGCTGTAGATGCTTATGGACCAATTTCTGATAATGCGGGCGGTATTGCAGAAATGGCCGAATTGCCAAATGAGGTTCGCGAGCGTACCGATAAACTTGATGCCGTAGGAAATACAACTGCTGCAATCGGGAAAGGGTTTGCTATTGCTTCAGCAGCGCTAACAGCACTTGCTTTATTTGCTGCTTTTATGAAAACGGCTAATGTGGTTGCGATAGATGTGTCTAAACCAGATATTATGGCCGGTTTGTTAGTAGGTGGGATGTTACCTTTTGTGTTTTCAGCGCTGTCTATGAATGCCGTTGGTCGTGCAGCTATGGCTATGATTGAAGAAGTACGCCGTCAGTTTAGAGATATTCCTCAATTAAAGGCAGCCTTAAATGTGATGCGTAAATATGATTCTGATATGTCTAAAGCTACTGTTGAAGATCGTGCGATATTCGATGCTGCTCACGGGTATGCCGAGTATGATAAATGTGTTGATATTTCAACGAAAGCCTCAATTAGAGAAATGATTCTTCCAGGTTTATTAGCCATTGCCGTACCGGTTGCTATTGGTTTTATTGGTGGCGCTGAAATGCTAGGTGGTTTATTAGCTGGAGTTACAACCTGCGGGGTGTTGATGGCTATTTTTCAATCGAATGCAGGTGGTGCTTGGGATAATGCGAAAAAAACTATTGAGGAAGAAGGAAGAAAAGGTTCAGAGGCTCATAAAGCGTCTGTGGTAGGGGATACTGTTGGTGATCCTTTTAAAGATACGTCGGGACCTTCATTGAATATTTTATTAAAATTAATGTCGGTTGTTGCTTTGGTGATTGCGCCAAGTATTGCCGTTTCATCTGGAGCTTTAAATGCATACAATTCCGAAGACAATATAACAGAACAGGTGGCTCCTAATTCTATGTCTAAAGAGGTTAAAGTGGAAATGACAGATAACGGTGATGGTACTGTAAAGGCTGTAGTGACAACGATTACTACAACAAATGAAGAGGTGGTTACCAGTTATGATACCTTTCAAGGCACAGAAGCTGAAGTTAAGGCTAAAGTTGACGCAATAAAATTGGAATAAATTTCCTAAAAACTATATGTGTTGTCATATTGAGCTTGTCGAAATAAATTTAGTGAACTGATGGTCAAAGTCAGTTTCGACAAGCTCAACATGATAAATCAATAAGATCACCATGAAAAAACAATTTGAACTGAATTTTCATGGTGATCTTGTTTTATGTATTTGGTAGGGTATTTAAAATAAGCCGTTTATCTCGGCGTCAATGGTATTGATAACGTAACCTAAATCTTCAGGGTTGTCAACAAAATCCAGCTTATCTACATCTATAATAAGTAACTTTCCTTTATTGTATCCGTGAATCCATGCTTCGTAGCGCTCATTCAGGCGGCTTAGATAATCGATGCTAATCGTGTTCTCGTAATCGCGACCACGTTTTTGTATTTGTGCCACCAAATTAGGAATAGAACTTCGCAGATAAATTAAAACATCAGGACCTTGAACTAAGGACTCCATCAATTCAAAAAGCGATCGGTAGTTTTCAAAATCACGATTGGTCATTAAACCCATAGCATGTAAGTTAGGGGCAAAAATATGAGCATCTTCGTAAATGGTTCGATCCTGAATGATATCTTTTCCACTCTGACGAATTTGTAAAACCTGTCGGAAACGACTATTTAAAAAGTAAACTTGTAGATTAAAACTCCAACGTTCCATCTGATTGTAAAAATCATCCAGATAAGGGTTGTCCACCACATCTTCTAATTGCGGTTCCCACTTATAATGTTTAGCGAGTAATTGGGTAAGTGTCGTTTTTCCTGCTCCAATATTTCCTGCAATAGCAATGTGCATGGTCTTAATTTATTTTTAATTTGAATTGATGTACGCTTTCGTTGCTGTAAATATACAAGGTTTCATTGGTTACAAAAAAATCATTTATTAATAAATTTCCGGTATCGAGAGCATTTATAGTGTCACTGTTTTTTTTCAAATAAAATAAAGAATTTTCTTTTTTAAGGATGATATTTTCATTGCTTTCTACCATCGCAGTAAAGCCCTTATTTTCAGTTTTTTTAATCAAACTTCCAAAATAATTGTAGACGTAAAGGAATTTTTCGGTGAGTAACCAGCAGTAATTATAGTTGCTTTTTAAATCTAAAACCGCACTTTGTACAGGAACGGTTTGCGCTCTAGTGGTCTTCGATTTGTAGTCGAAAAGTTCAAGTTTTTGCTGATCCTGATTGAAAATCCATATCATATTATCATATCCCGTAGAAATTTTTGAAACATTTTTGTATGGTGTGATTTGATTGAAATCAATTTTAAAAATTTCAGCCAATCGATTATCAAGAATAATTACCGTATTGAAATCTTTATAAAAGAGATTGATTTTTAAAGGATTAAAAACGTTAGCTTCATATAAACTACCCAATTGTAAAGCGCTAAAGTTGGTGGTTTGACCTTTGTCTTTTTTATGAAACACATTGTTAGTGATGTAGTAGGTCGTTCCGAAATTATCAATCGAAATAAATGCATCGACTTTAAGTTCAATTTTTTTAATAAACTCGGTTTCTATAGTAGTTTGACCAAATAGAAGGGCTGTAAAAAAAAATAATATAAAGCAGGTGTATTTCATAGACTTTGGAAAATTACAAAATTCCAGCTGGTTTTAGTGTATAAAATCTTTTCCGACCTAAATAAACAATATTGTTGTTCATTTTTTTAGTTCAGTGATTATTAATTTAAATTAATGAGTTCATGAATCTCCTTTGTCGATTTCATTGATGAAAAAACGAACCAAAAAAATCTAGGCTTACGAATCTTTATCTAAATTTTTCGTTCGACAACTAAATTTCAGAAACTCGCTGGGATGTACAGTGCTTAATTTAAAATTCGTTTAGCTCAAACAGCCTGAAATTTTACGTTGTTTTCACTTCAAATTTTACGATAAATTTTCGATATGCCATAAAACTCGATTCATCTAAAACAACTTTATAGCCAACAAATAAATCGATGTTGATTTTTAACATATTCAATTATTTTCACTTTTTAACATATCGGCATTAAACCTTAGGGTGTTTATTTAGTCCAATGGGTTTTAGTGGATAGGAGATGTCATTCATAAGGACTTACTTCTGAAGAATCTTTTGCTTAATAGAAAAGAGATGCATCACTACGTTCTGCATGACAATCAGTGTTTTGTGAAACGTTGGATGTTGTCTTTCAGAAGGAGGTACGACTGAAGAATCTCTTACTAAAAATTAAAAAATATAGATTAACAATCAGAATTTTTTGAACAAGATAATTATAGCACGCATAAATACATTTTATATGATTTTCAAACATTTAAGAATCCAAGTCATCTTACTTTTTTTAACCGTTTCAAGTACCTTATTTGCTCAAAAAGATTTTCAAGGGAAAGCCTATTATGAAACTAAAACCTCCATAGATATGAGCAGTTTCGGTGGTAGAGACATGACCGAGGAACGTAAAAAACAGATTGCAGAGCGTATGAAAAGCGCTTTAGAAAAAACATTCATTCTAACCTTTAACCAATCTGAAGCTTTATATGAAGAGGAAGAAAGTCTAGATGCTCCAACTGGAGGTAGAGGGATGCGATTTGGTATGATGAATACGTCTGGTGGCGATCAATATAAAAATGTCAAGTCGAAGGCATTTATTCAGAAAAAAGACCTTTTCGGAAAGCAATTTCTAATTAAGGATAGTCTACAGAGTTTGGATTGGAAATTAACAGGAGAATCTAAAATTATAGGGCAATACACTTGTTTTAGAGCTGAAGCAGTAAAACCAAAAACTGGTTTTGATTTCAGAGACTTTAGACGACCACCACGCGATAAAGCAGAAGAGTCATCAAAAAAAGAAGATCAACCTGAAGCGGAGCAGCAAAATGATATTAAAGTTGTCGCTTGGTATACGCCGCAAATTCCAGTAAATCTTGGACCTGATGTATACTGGGGGCTACCTGGCTTAATTTTAGAAATTAGTGCAGATAACACAACCATATTGTGTTCTAAAATTGTGATTAACCCTTCCGATAAAGAAGATATTAAAGCGCCAACCAAAGGTAAAGAAGTGACTCAAGCCGAATTTGATAAAATTTCAAAAGAGAAAATGGAAGAAATGCGCGACATGTATAGAGGTCGTGGCCGTGGCGGACGTCGATAATTTAAACTTCAACTAAAACATTATTCATGAAAAAACTCATCTTTTTAACCCTCTTTTTGATGGCATTTGCCGTAAACGGACAAATAAAATTGGAAGGCGTGGTAAAAGATAGTGTTGGTGCGCCTTTAGAGCTAGCCAATGTTATTGCTATTAACAAACAAACACAAAAATTAGAGTCTTATGGGATTACAACACCCGAAGGCCGTTACCGCTTATCTGTTGAAAAAAATACAGCCTATAATATTCAAGTAAGTTATATAGGTATGAAAACCCTTCAAACAGAATTAATCACAACCACTGATGATGTGGTTAAAAATTTCACACTGGAGTATGACAATGCTTTAGATGCTGTAGAGTTGGTCTACGAAATGCCTGTGACTGTGAAGGGCGACACCATAGTTTATAACGCCGATTCTTTTACTTCGGGAACCGAACGTAAATTGGAAGACGTTTTAAATAAACTCCCTGGTGTCGAGGTAAATGATGACGGCGAGATAGAAGTAGAAGGGAAGACGGTTGGAAAAGTGATGGTAGAAGGTAAAGATTTTTTTGATGGCGATTCGAAAATAGCAACTAAAAACATTCCGGCTAATGCGATTGATAAAGTGGAGGTTTTAAAAAATTATGCTGAAATCGGACAATTAAGTGGGGTGACCAACAATCAAGATAATATTGCCATCAATATCAAATTAAAAGAAGGCAAGAAGAATTTTTGGTTTGGAAATGTTACTGGAGGTACTGGAGTTGCCGATGATGCTGGTTTATATCTCGCTCAGCCTAAATTGTTTTATTACAGTCCAGAGTATAGCATTAATGTGATTGGCGATATAAACAATATAGGCGAAGTGGCTTTTACACGTCGGGATTACTTTAATTTCACTGGCGGGTTTAGGAGTCCAAGTCGGAACAGTGGTACCAATATCAATTTAGGAAGCAACAGCCTAGGTTTTTTAACCGCTCAAAACAATCGAGCGAAAGAGATAAACACCAAGTTTGGTGCGGCTAATTTCAGTTATTCACCAAAAGAGACCTTAGACTTAAGTGGTTTTGCTATTTTTTCAAATAATAAAACCTTAATGGAAGAGCATCGGGCAACCCAATATACCGATCCCGAATTAGGTATACCAGACGAATATACTGAAAGCAATACGGTACAAAGAAGTGATTTGGGGATGCTAAAGCTAAGTGCTACCTATAAGCCAAATACCAATAATCAGTTGGATTATGATATTTTAGGACGTGTATCCAAAGAATCGCAAGAACAGCTGTTTTACTCTTCTGTGAACGGTGATGTGAATGAATTAGAAAGTGCCGATCCTTATAGTGTCAATCAGAATTTTAACTACTATTATACCTTAAACGACAAAAATATTTTTGCTGTTGAAGCGCAAAGTTTAATTCAAGATGAAGATCCGTTTTACAACGCCTTTATTGAAGATAAAGCTAATTATGATGATGTAGCCGATGCTTTGGGGCTTAACAATCTACAATCGGCGTACAACGTGTCCCAAGAGAAACGTGTGAAATCCAATCAATTGGATGCTAGATTGGATTATTGGCATATTTTAAATCAGAAAAGTGATTTGAACATAACTTTGGGAACCATCTATAGTAAGCAGGATTTTGATTCTAACATTTTTCAAACCTTAGACGATGGTACGCAAGTCGAGGCTATGCCTACCATAAATGATGGTTTATCCACTAATGATATTGGCTATCGATTTAGCGATGTGTATTTAGGGGCGCATTACCGTTTGAAATCTGGGTTGTTTACCTTTACTCCAGGGCTTTCTGCCCATGCTTACAGTTCTAAAAACGAACAGTTTAATGAAGAATATATTGATAATTTCTTCCGTTTATTACCAGATTTTAATGTGATTTTACAACTTAAAAAAAGCGAACAAATCACATTCAATTATGCCATGCAAACCGATTTTACCGATGTTAATCAGTTAGCACGAGGGTTGGTACTAAACAGTTACAGTTCGATATTTTCTGGAAATCCGGAGTTAGAAAGTGCCTTGTCTCATAATTTGAACCTGTCTTATTTTAGTTTTAATATGTTCAACTATACCAATGTGCGAGCACGTATTAATTATAGTAAAACGGTAGATAGAATAAGAACCAGTTCGCAGTTCGTTCCGGGAGGTGTGGTACGTGTAAGCTCGCCTTTTAATTCGGGCTTAGCCGACGAAACTGCTAGTGTTAGTGGAAACATTGATAAAACCATTGGTAAATTCAGGTCAACTTTAAATGCTAACCTGAGTTATAATAAGTTTAATCAGTTTGTAAATAATCAGGCCTCAACCAACGAAAATTATGCCCAGACCTACCGCGCTAGGGTACGTACTAATTTTCGAGAAGCTCCAAATTTTGAACTAGGATATCGTTTTACCATTCAGGATAACGATCAAGGGGCTAGTCGTACAAAATTTTATACTAATGCACCTTCAATAGATTTTGATGCCCTAATTCTTAAGAAATTCACATTTAAAACCAATTATGCTCATAACCGATTTAGCGACGAGTCTGGTACTTTAAACACCTTCGAATTCTGGGATGCTTCGCTATCTTATCGAAATAATAAAGATAGTAAGTGGGAGTATGAGTTAAAAGCGACAAATATTTTAGATACCAAATCTCAAAATACAAGTAGTTCAAGTAATTTATCTGTAAGTGCCACAGAGTATTACATTCAACCGCGATTTGTAACCTTTAGATTGCGTTACGAATTATAAAAAAACTTTAGTATTTTATTTTGCAGAACCAATAATGCGTTATATATTTGCGCTCGGTTTTGGGGAGATACTCAAGCGGCCAACGAGGGCAGACTGTAAATCTGCTGACTACGTCTTCGCAGGTTCGAATCCTGCTCTCCCCACAAAACAAAAAGCAAGCTGTAAAAAGCTTGCTTTTTTTGTTTTAACTCTTTTCTATATTTCTGAAGTACAGTCAAAAAAAAAGGGATCAATCCTAATTGTTGTGTTTATGCAAAAATTGTGGAAATTACTGAAAGATCGGTTTTATCATTTTTTTCAAATACTACCAATAACTGAATTTTTAGAACAGTATATTATCTACCAGCTATACTTTTTTATAAATGGTGGCGTTAGAAATTTAGCTCCTATACAAATGGTGAATGGTATATGTTTTAGTGCTATATCACATATCTATCTGAAGAAGTCTTACTTAACAATCTAATCCACCAACCGTGAAAACCACCTCTATTTCCTTTTTAGTCATTCTCATCCTATATTGTGCTCTAGCTTGTAAATCAAACATAAGTGAAATGCCTAAAACAGATCCACCGAAATCTGTCTTAAGTAGCGAAGTGCTTATTGAAAATCTTATAGAAGCCCAAGAACCAAATAGTATTTCTAAAAAAGCATTTGAAGAATTTAAAACAAAAAGCAACTATATAGAAGTTATTGAAGCTTACGATAAGAAAAACAAGCTACCAGGTTGGTTTAGTGAAACGCCTTATGATGAATTAAACTATTCTAATTTACCAACAGAAGCAAATACAAAGACCTATAGTAGCAATGATTTTGTGTTTGGTGATTTAAACATGGATGGTTTAAATGATGCTGTGGTTACCGGTGTTCGCTCTAATGGTTATAACGAAATTCACTTTTTTTACGTGTTTTTAAACCAAGGTGATTCCTTTAAACTGGTAGATGTGGCTTGCGAATCCGATCTAGCGGGATGTGAAGAGCAGGGGTGGCCTAATATATTTAGAAATCAGAAAATTGAAAATGGCTTGTTTACAGGGCGTGCCGTTTGTCATTATAACGATGCTCATTGTTGTCCTTCAATAACCCTTAAAAGCTATGCCAAATTAATAGACCAAAAGCTTAAATTTTACAAAGCCGATTTTATTACAGATGATGACGATTTCGTAAAATATAGACCAACGCCAGCCTTAGATTCTATTTTGACTAAGCCTCTAAAAAGGCACTAAAATTTCCACGCCCCATAATCCTAATCTCAAAAAATGATGAAGTTGAGGCGTGGTTTTAAACTACTATTACTCTATTTCTTGAAGTAAACTTGATATTTCGATGGCTGGATACCATGATGAAACGTTAGCATCATCAACATAAAATACAAAAGAATAGTTGTTAGATTTCATGCTACCAACATAAGATTGGTACCCGAACGATTGTCCGCCATGCCCATAAGAAAGGTCCATGATATTAATAATCCCTTTTCCGTAAGTTATGGCTCCTGCTACCATAGTTTGGAAATCTTGAGATTTAACATTTTTTATGGTATTCGGATCTTCAAACAACAAACCTTTATTCCATGCATCTATAAATGTTTGCATATCATCTAAATTGGATAAAATTTCTCCTGCTGGTCCTGCTAAAGTAAAAGGCATTAGTGCAACTTTACCTTTGTAATAACCTTGTGGTCTTTTATTTTCTGGGTATAATGATCCGAAATAAGTATTTTTAAGTTCTAAAGGATTTATAATATGCGCTTTAACGTAGTCTTGGTACGTTTGCTTCGAGAATTTTTCAATAAGTAATGCTAAAAGAATATAATTGGTATTACAGTATTCAAATTTCGACCCAGGAATAAAAAGTTTTTTTTCAGGGTTGCCTTTCGCCATTTCAATAAGGGCTTCATAAGTGAATTTTTCGCTTGGATCACTGTAGTGTGCGATTAATTTATCCTCGTCGCTTTCTACGTAATCCGGCAGCCCTGAAGTGTGGTTTAATAGGTTGATAACCTTTACCGAGTCGATATAATTCTTCCCATCTATAACAAGTAAGTTTTTATATAATTCGTCATTTGGTAAAATAGTGGTGAGACGATCGTCAAGGTTTAATTTATTTTGTTCTATAAGCTGAAGAATCGATGTGGCAGTAAATATTTTAGTACAACTACCAATCTCAAACAATTCATCAAATTCGCTTGGTTTTGTATTGGTTCTAGCATCAAGGCCACTGTAATAAGGTAATGTATTAGGACCTTTAATAACGGCTTTCATTTTGCAGCCATTGGTTTTTGCTACTTTATAAACGATGGAATCAAAACGTGTTTTTATGGAATCGGAAATTTGTACGGTTGCCGTTTCAACCTTCGGTTTAATGTCGTTATTCGTGGTGTTGGAGGTGTTTTTTTTACAAGCAATGATTGTAATTAAAAAAACAGCTAAGAGGGTAATTTTTTTCATGAGTTAAATTTAAAAGGAGATTATAATCATTTAATTTGAGTTAAATTTAATGATATCTTGTAAATAAACGGTTGAAAAATAAAAAAGAGGCTGTTTGAAAAGTAAATTCACCATCAAACTGATCTTGTCTAAATGCTTCAATGCATTAAAATCACTAGGGATTTCGACAGATGCAACCTGACAAATCAAATGTTATTGACTTTTCAAACAACCTCTTTGTAGTATACTTTATAAGGTTAGTAGCCTACATAATCGGTAATTTCTAAACCATAGCCTATTAAACCTACACGCTTACTTTGTTGTTGTGTGTTAGAAATAATACGCAGTTTATGAATGTTTAAGTCGTGTAATATTTGAGCACCAATTCCAAAATCTCTATTATCCATATTAATTTTTGGAGCTTTACTTACTTCATTTTCCACTTGGTGGTTTTTCAAGTAAGCCAATCGCTTAAGAATATTCATAGATTGTGCTTCTTGATTAATAAAAATGATAGCGCCTTTACCTTCATCATTAACCACTTTAAACATGGCGTTTAAATCATCGTCGGCTTTATTGGTTAGCGTACCTAAAATATCGTTATTAACTAATGTAGAATTGATTCTAGTTAAAACAGCTTCATCGGCTTTCCAAACGCCTTTAGTTAAAGCTAGATGAATTTGCTTGTTTGTGGTTTGTTCGTAGGCTCTTAACCTAAAACTACCAAAACGAGTTTCTATTTGGAAATCTTCTTTTTTCTCAATTAAAGAATCGTGTTGCATACGGTAAGCAACCAAATCTTCAATAGATACGATTTTGATATCATGTTTTTTAGCTACTTCCATAAGTTGAGGAAGTCTTGCCATGGTGCCATCTTCATTCATGATTTCAACAATCACACCAGCGGGTTTTAGGCCTGCTAATCGTGCAAAATCAATAGCAGCTTCGGTATGTCCTGTACGTCTTAAAACGCCACCTTCTTTGGCTACTAATGGGAAAATATGACCTGGTCTTGCTAAATCGTGCGGTTTTGTGTCTTCGTCAACAAGGGCTTTAACAGTTAAAGCTCTATCGGCTGCAGAAATCCCTGTAGTTACACCTTTACCTTTTAAATCAACCGACACGGTAAAAGCCGTTTCCATGTGGTCGGTGTTGTTTCTAACCATCATGTGTAAGTCTAAATCCTTACATCTATTTTCGGTTAGCGGTGCACAAATGAGTCCGCGACCTTGAGTGGCCATAAAATTTATAATCTCAGGCGTTATTTTTTCTGCGGCAGCTAGAAAATCACCTTCATTTTCTCGGTTCTCATCATCCACAACAATGATAACTTTACCATGTCTAATATCTTCAATAGCAGAATGGATGGTATCAAGCTTGATTTTTTGTGTGGTATCTTGTGTCATAGGTTCTTCTAATATCATGCTGCAAAGATATTGCTATTTTATAGAAATCAAACAATTTGATTACAGCTCTATTTTAATTCTGATTTTTGGAAACTTGGATTAACGGATCATGGATTTCATCTTCTTTCACATCTTTGTTAAGCATACGCTTTTGCACGATATACACAATAAAGAACAGTGGTAATCCAACTAAAATGTATAGAATCGAATTGGCGAAAACTTCCTTTTTTACATGCTTTTTGAAGTTTGAAAAACTAATAAACGAACGTGAAAGCGCAATGAGGTAAACCACTCCAATGACCACACCTGCAATAAATAAGCCTTTTCCAATGGATTCATAATGATTGTTTTCTAAAATTTTACCTACCAATACTAATGGGGCAAAAAACAGATAGAGGATAAGCGCAAGATTAGCATCTTCATCACATGCGTTTTTAAGTCGGATGGTTTCATCAAAACGCTCATCAGAATATTCACCAGTAAACTTTAATTGTTGTTTGGTAACGCCTCTTTCATTTAATATCTCTAATGCCGAGTTTTTATATTTAATATCATAATTGTAGTGTTTGTAATTTTTTATGATATCAATAAGTTTAGCATTATCATAAGTGGTTAAAGTTGTGTACTCATCGGTTTCAGTACTGAAAGTTGACAAGTCCTTTTCCTGAGGCTTAATTTTAAGTCTGAATAATTTTTTAAGCGGTTCTAGAATACCCTGACTTTCAAAAAGACCACGATCGGCAGTGGCACGTCTGGTTAAAAAGATACCTAATGGGAGCATAATAAGCGTTGAAAACCAACTGGCCAAAATAGGATTAAAACCACCACTCTTAGCACTGTTTGTTGAGAAAATCCCAATGAAGTGATACGTTAAAAATAGTAAAATAGCAATGACCATGGGTAAGCCTATACCTCCTTTTCTAATTAAAGCTCCTAATGGCGCACCTACGAAAAACAGAATGATACACGCAAAACCCAAGGCGAATTTTTCATGTAACGAAATAATATGTTTGTTAAGCCATGTCTGTGAGTTTCTCAGACTTTTTTCTTTTGTAGTTAATATTTGTTGGGAGCTAATAAGTGATTTATTAGCGATATCTACCAATTGCAATTGGGTTTTCGTATCAAAAATGTCTAGAATTTCACCAGTATAAAGTGAATCCTTATCAATGGTTTTAGAAGGAGCGAGGTATCGTATAAAACCTGTACGCTGATAGAGGTTTTTGGTAAATCCTTCATAGTCCGATTCACTTTTTTGTACTAATGAGTCGATGGCTTTATTCAAACCAGGAACATCAAGCATGTTGTATTTATCGGTTTGGGATTTATCGTCAAAATCAACCTTATTTAATTCCGACAAATCGATATTCATCAGTTTTTTATCGAAATTACTTTTTACAAAAGGTTTTTTCTCACGAGACTTATGAGTTTTTGTAGCCACATCATTATAATAATGGCCATCTGTTAAAATAAGCGTTAGCACATTGGAGTCTTCTTTACTAGTCAATTCTCCTAATTTGGCTTTAATAACGGTGGCATTGGTTCTTCCGTTGCTTCCTTTAATATGAATGGTGACATTGTCTAGAAACTGATCGCGATCACCGTGTTTTTTATCAAATTTTATGGTGTAATCACCCATCTCATTAAATTGACCTTCAGCCAATAACATGGCAGGCTTTAACTTGGCTATATTTCGTCTTAAATTATAAGAATTGTACTCAGCCCAAGGAATCACATTGTTTGAGAAGAAGAAGGTTACGATACCTAAACCTACAATAAAAATACTTAAACCAGACATGGCACGTTGGAGTGAAATCCCTGTGGATTTCATGGCTGCAAACTCATAATTTTCAGCAAAACTACCAAAAACCATAATGGAAGCTAGTAGGATGGTTAAAGGCAGCACCAAAGGAATTAGTTTCGGCATAAAGTAAAACAGAAATTTTACAATGACGATGATGTCTAAATCCTTTCCAGCTAACTCTTTAATATATAGCCAGATGGTTTGTAAAACAAAAATCATCATGAGTATTAGAAATACACTGATGAAAGTTTTTAAATAAGACGTAAGTATGTAGCGATCTAGTATTTTCACAAGTTCATTTAGTCTAGATTATTGATGTAATAATCTTTGTATTTCGTGGCATCAAAAGTAAACACATGGTTTGGTAATTGCTCATTCGTTTGGAAAGAATTTACAGTAAGTTTTGTTTGTGTACCATTATTACCAATTTGAATAAGGTTGTAAATGTGTTTTGTTTGTGCATCAATACCTAAAAGGATGTTTTTAATTTCAGAATTAGAATCAATAGGTGTTAATTTCACATACTGAATTTTTCGACCTTTTATATCTTGTTTGATGTCCATTTTGTAGGTGTAACCACTTTCGTAGAATGAAAGCATTTTACTTGGTGTGATAACATCTTTATCCTGATCGATGTGAGAAGATATGGTTACTTCTTCGTCTTCAGTACTGATGCTATAAAGTTTTTCACCATCGAAAAGCTGCGTTACCCCTAAAATGTTTAAACGGTATTTCTCGCCTTGTAAAATAACATCACCTTTAGTTTCTTGTTTTATATTTTCTGATGGGTTTTCAAGACTGTATTTGAAGTCTAAAGAAATATTATCGTAGCTTTTTATTTTTTTGGAAACCTGATTTAATAAGGTTTTAGCATCGTTCTGTCCGAAAGCGTTAAAAGAGACGGCGATTATAAGTATTGCAATAAATTTTTTCATGATTTAAGAAATTAAATTTCGTTTTCTAAGTGTGCATCAAGAGCGATTAAATCGGTGATTAAAACTTGTCTGGCTTTACTGCCTTCAAAAGGTCCAACAATACCAGCGGCTTCAAGTTGATCGATGATTCTTCCTGCTCGGTTATATCCTAATTTTAATTTTCGTTGTAATAATGATGCCGAACCTTGTTGTGCCGTTACAATAACGACAGCGGCATCTTTAAACAGTTTATCTCGGTCGGAGATATCTATATCAAGACTTGTGCCACCTTCTTCACCCACATATTCGGGTAGGAGGTAAGCATCGGGATAAGCTTTTTGTGAACCTATGAATTCGGTGATGCGTTCTACTTCAGGTGTATCTACAAAGGCACATTGTACACGAATTAAATCGTTTCCTTGGGTATAAAGCATATCTCCACGACCAATAAGTTGATCGGCTCCAGAACCGTCTAAAATGGTTCGCGAATCAATTTTAGAAGTTACTCTAAACGCAATACGCGCAGGGAAGTTTGCTTTAATAATACCGGTAATAACATTTACAGAAGGACGCTGTGTGGCGATAATTAAGTGAATACCAATGGCACGTGCTAATTGGGCTAATCGTGCAATAGGAGTTTCAACTTCTTTCCCTGCGGTCATAATTAAATCGGCAAACTCATCAACCACCAAGACAATGTATGGTAAGAATTGGTGTCCGTCATTCGGATTTAATTTTCGAGATTTGAACTTTTCGTTATACTCTGCAATATTACGACACATGGCGTTTTTAAGCAGTTCATAACGGTTATCCATTTCAATACAAAGTGAATTTAGGGTATTGATAACCTTGTTGTTATCGGTGATAATGGCTTCTTCACTGTCTGGTAGCTTTGCTAAATAATGACGTTCAATTTTATTGAACAAAGTAAGCTCAACCTTTTTAGGATCGACCAATACAAACTTAACTTCAGCAGGGTGTTTTTTGTAAAGTAAAGAAGTTAAAACAGCGTTTAATCCTACTGATTTACCCTGACCTGTTGCACCGGCCATAAGCATGTGAGGCATTTTAGCTAAATCAACTACAAAAGTTTCGTTACTAATGGTTTTACCTAAGGCGATAGGCAGTTGCATATCGGTGGTTTGAAACTTTTTAGAAGCGATTACCGAACGCATCGATACAATAGTAGAATCTTTGTTAGGTACTTCAATACCAATAGTTCCTTTTCCTGGAATTGGCGCAATAATACGAATCCCTAAGGCCGAAAGAGAGAGTGCAATATCGTCCTCTAAATTTTTAATTTTAGAAATACGAATGCCGGCTTCTGGAACAATTTCATAGAGGGTTACCGTAGGACCAATCGTCGCTTTGATGCTTGCAATTCCAATTTTATAATTGCTTAAGGTATCTACAATTCTATTTTTATTTTCTTCGAGTTCTTCTTGATTAATTTTAATCCCTTCGGTATCGTATTTTTTTAATAAATCGAGGGTTGGGAATTGGAACTTTCCAAGCTCTAAAGTAGGATCAAATTGTCCAAAATCTTCAACCAGTTTATTGGCTAAATTATCAGTTTCAGAAAGCTCTTCTTTAACTTCTTCCACTTTAATTTCTAGGGAAGGATCGTCCTCTTCAGACTCTTCCTCAGTGACTTTAACTTCAAATGATGTTGAAGGTACTTCAGGTGTTAATGTGGTAACAGCTACTTTTTCTTCTTCCTCAACTTCTTCTTTGCTTTCAGTTTGGTCTAACGATATTTTATAAGCCTCTTTAATAGCTTCGGCTTCTTCAGTTAAATTATTATCTAAAGGAACAATTTGGTCTTCTGCGTTATTAGAAAGCTCGTCTTTGATGTCTTTTTTAGCCGATTTGAACACATTAATAATGCTTTCAAACGTGACTTTAAATCGGATGGCTAAGTAGGTGATGAGCCCGAAAACAAGTAAAAGAACGGTACCTGTTTTACCAATGTAATCTTGTAAATAGCTGTTGACTTCAAATCCTATAGTGCCTCCTAAAACATCATTTCTATCACCGAAAAACCCAAATAAAATGGATATCCAAATGATAATAAACATGCCCCAAAACCAGTGTTTTCGAAGTTTGCTTAGGCTTAAATTCATTAAAACAAATACGCCAGAAAGAAAAACTAAGCCAGAGAATATAAATGAAGAAATACCAAAACCACGTTGAATGAATAAATCACTTAACCAGGCGCCAAATTTACTAAGCCAGTTTTCAGTTTTAACTTCCCGAGAAGTAAATTCCGATAAGGCACTTTGGTCAATTTTACCAGTAAATAAATGTGAAACAAAAGCGATACAGATGAGTAGGCCACTAATAACAAGAAAGCTACCTAATACCAGTTTTTGCTGGCTAGATAACTTAAAATTAGGCATTTTAAATTTCTTTCTAGGTGCTTTTTTAGTTTTGGGTTTGCTTTTAGCCATTAATGCGTTGTTGGTTCAAAATGTCATACTAAAATACATGCTGCTCTTTCATGTTTTCACAAAGCAACAAAAATACAAATTACTAACGTTTATCCTAGAGGTAAAAGTATTTAAAAAATCTTAGGAAGATAGATGATTAACCCTACGATACAAGCAAAAACAGAGGCTATAAAAACAGCCCCTGCAGCTATATCTTTAATCAAACCAATTTTAGAGTGTTGTTCGGGGTGAATAAAATTTGCTATTTCTTCAATCGAGGTGTTCATACCTTCCATACTCATAACGAGTCCAATAGAAAAGGTTTGAGCCATCCATTCGTATCCCGAAATATTAAAAATAAATCCGAATAGGGTTACGATTAAGGCGATAACGAATTGAATTTTTATACTCGCTTCTGTTTTTAATAATAAAACTGCGCCCTTAAAGGCGTAACCAACACTTTTTAATCGGTTTTTTAAAAGTGATTCTTTTTTCGGCATTTTAAAGCGCTTCTAAAGCAGCTTTATAATTTGGCTCATCAACGGTTTCACTTACTTGCTCGGTGTGTTTTACGGTACCATTTTCATCTAATACAATAACGCAACGTGAATGTAAAGTCTCTAATGGTCCATCAACAAAGTTTAATCCATATGATTTTCCGAAACTTCCATCTTTAAAGTCAGATAAGCTAACTACATTGTCTAAACCTTCAGCACCACAGAAGCGTCCTTGAGCAAAAGGTAAATCACGTGAAATACAAAGTACTTTAGTGTTTTCTAAATTACTAGCTTCTTTGTTAAAAGTTCTTACCGATTGTGCGCAAGTTCCTGTATCAACGCTAGGGAAAATGTTTAAAACTACTTTACTTCCAGCAAAATCGCTTAAACTTTTTGATGATAAATCGGTTCCTGTTAATGTGAAATCAGGAGCTTTAGATCCTACTTCTGGTAGGCTTCCTGAGGTATGTATGTCGTTTCCTTTTAATGTTACTTTAGCCATTGTTTTGGTTTTTAAATTTTTATAAAATTAGGATAAATAAATGTGATTGAATATAAGAATTTGATTTTTCTATTAAGAATTTCTTTTCTATCGATTTTACTTATTCTTTTATAGATTATTAACATTTGCTTGACATCATTTTAGGAGCTATATTTAGTAAATTTGTAATTATTCGGAACTATTTAAATCATATTACCAATGGAAAGTTATCAAAATTCAAATTCATCAAAGAGTAGTGAAAGTAAGTGTCCTTTTTTTGGAGGCGAACAGAAAGTATCATCGGGTAGCGGTACACGAAATCGTGATTGGTGGCCTAATGAGTTGAAGTTAAATATTCTACGTCAAAACACTGTAAAATCAAACCCTATGGGTGAAGATTTTAACTACGCTGAAGCTTTTAATAGTATAGACTTTAAAAATTTGAAGCATGAAGTGATGCAATTGATGACCGATTCTCAAGATTGGTGGCCAGCCGATTACGGTCATTATGGGCCGTTTATGATTAGGATGGCATGGCACAGTGCAGGAACATACCGTGTAGGGGATGGACGAGGAGGTGCTTCAACCGGGAATCAGCGTTTTGCACCTTTAAACAGTTGGCCAGATAATGGAAACCTAGATAAAGCTCGCTTATTATTATGGCCAGTTAAAAAGAAATATGGAAAACACATCTCTTGGGCCGATTTATTAATTTTAGCAGGAAACTGTGCTTTAGAATCTATGGGCTTTAAAACCTATGGTTTTGCCGGCGGACGTGAAGATATATGGGAACCAGAACAAGATATTTATTGGGGATCAGAACGCGAATGGTTAGGCAACCAAGAACGTTATAAAGATGATGAATTAGAAGGACAATTAGGGGCTTCGCATATGGGATTAATTTATGTAAACCCAGAAGGACCTAATGGTAAGCCAGATCCGCATGGCTCAGCCATAGATATTAAAGAAACCTTTGGAAGGATGGCTATGAATGATGAAGAAACTGTAGCTTTAATAGCAGGAGGTCATACTTTTGGTAAAGCCCATGGTGCCGCTAATCCTGATGAGTATTTAAGTGCAGAACCAGCTGGAGCAACCATTGAAGAAATGAGTACGGGTTGGAAAAATAGCTTCGGAACAGGGGTTTTAGATGATACTATTACTAGTGGACTTGAAGGGGCATGGACGCCGAATCCAACACAATGGGATCATGATTATTTTGATGTTTTATTAAATTATGAATGGGAGTTAACAAAAAGTCCTGCTGGCGCGCACCAATGGAAACCAACAGAGGCTTCAAAAGCTAGAATGGCACCTCGTGCGGGAGATTCGTCAAAAACTCAAGGTTTGATGATGAGTACTGCAGATATGGCACTTAAACTAGATCCTACTTATTTAGAAATTTCTAAACGTTTTCATAAAGATCACAAAGCTTTTGAAGATGCTTTTGCCAGAGCTTGGTATAAGTTAACACACCGTGATATGGGACCTGTTTCTCGTTATTTAGGACCAGAGGTACCTCAAGAGGAATTGTTATGGCAAGATCCAATTCCTACAGTAGATTATACCTTAAGTGATGATGATGTGGCTACGTTGAAAAATTTAATTTCGAATTCAGGATTAAGTATTTCTCAATTGGTAACGACTGCTTGGGCTTCAGCATCAACCTATAGAGGTTCGGATATGCGTGGTGGTGCTAATGGCGGACGTATTAGACTGGCGCCTCAAAAAGATTGGGAAGTAAATAACCCACCAGCATTGGCTAAAGTTTTAGCGGTTTATGAGGATATTCAGAATAATTATAGTGGTGAAATTTCTATTGCCGATTTAATCGTTTTAGGAGGTGCACTTGGCGTTGAAGAGGCTGCTAAAAATGCAGGATACATTGTTAATGTGCCGTTTTCTGGCGGTCGAGGTGATGCTTCGCAAGAACAAACCGATGTCGAGTCATTTAATTATTTAGAGCCTCAAGCTGATGGGTTTAGAAATTATTTAAAACCAGGATTATCAGTTTCTTCGGAAGATTTATTAGTTGACAAAGCGAATTTACTAACACTTACCGTTCCAGAAATGACCGTTTTAGTAGGTGGTTTACGTGTTTTAGGTGCCAATTATGATGGTTCAAAGCATGGTGTTTTTACTGATAAAGTGGGGCATTTAACGAATGATTTCTTTGCCAATATTTTAGATTTTAGATATACCTGGAAAGCGTCTTCTGATGATGATGCCTTTTTTGTTGGTTCTGAAAGAAAATCTGGAACTGAAACTTTTTCAGGAACTCGTGCCGATTTAATTTTTGGTTCAAACTCTGAGTTAAGAGCTATTGCTGAAGTTTATGGAGCCGATGATGCGCATGAAAAGTTTGTAAACGATTTTGTTGCGGCTTGGGCTAAGGTGATGGATTTAGATCGTTTTGATTTAAAATAATTGAAATAAATAGTTTATTAATATTGGGATAGGCGTACGTTATGCTTATCCCAATTCTATTTTAAAATATAAAGTAATGGAAAACGTAGAAACTTTTTTTAGTAAAATACAATCAGGGGACCTTGAAGCGGTGAAATCTTTAATAAACGATCAACCTGAATTAATTCATGCTACCGACGCTCGCGGGTTTACACCTTTAATTTTAGCGTCCTATTTTGATAAGAATGATTTGGCTAAAGTTTTAATTGATAAAAATGCGCCAATTGATGCGCGCGATGCCATGGGAAATACCGCTTTAATAGGCGTAGCTTTTAAAGACAACCAAGAGGTAGCCGAATATTTGCTTACTCATGGCGCAGATATTAATGCAAAAAATAATCATGGTGTTACAGCTTTAATTTTTGCTTCGATGTATGATAAATCAAATATGGTGAAGTTTCTTTTAGGTAAAGGTGCCGATAAAGCACTTCAAGATAACGAAGGAAAAACCGCGCTTCAGCATGCAGAGTCGAAAGGGTTTGAGGAGGTAGTTAGCTATTTGCAATAGGCTGTAAGCTTTATGCTAAATGTGTGTAACTCGTGTCTGGATAATGTTAATCGTTAGACGTAACTTTTAAACCTTAAACCTTAAACCTTAAACCTTAAACTTTATACTTTTCACTTCCCATATCTAATATTTAACTTCTACCATTTCTAATCCTTCAACAGATTCAGAGTGACATTTCGAGGCTTTAAGTGAAGTAGAATTCTATTGAGACATTCAACAATTATTGGTAAGTTAATAATCAATTAAGCCTTCTATTAATCGTCTAAAACCTTAATCATTTTAAAAGACTTCATTAAGTGAAATAATCCAGGAAGAATAACGAGACCACCAATTATTAAGGAGATACCAAGAACGTTAATTACTTTATCAGGAGAAGCTGTTTCTAATAGGTTAATGTTTTTGTTATAGGCTATAATGAGTACAGGGAAATGTGTTACAAACGCAGCGACTAAAATTAAAGTAACTTGTATGCCTGCTAACATTCTTGTGGTAACTTTTTTAGCTTTTTTAATGCTTATTATCAACGGAAAAATTAAGATAAAGGACAGAATAACTAATCCTACGGTTACTGGGTTTTTAATAAAATCGGTTACAAAAGTGATGTTGTGATAAAAGCCATAACAGATGATAATAAAACCGATACCAACAACGGCAGCGGTGGCTTTTTCAGATTTAGAAACGTAGATCTTTCGGTCGTTTGCATGCGATTCTCCAATGAGTAAAATGGAGGCTAAAAAGGCACAAAGCGATGCGAAAAACACACCAACTAGAATGGAGAAGCCGTTAAACCAAGGTTGTACAAAAAGATCTATAAAGCTGTAGTTGGCATAATCATCGGTGATTACAAGTTGCCCTGATAACATAGAACCAGCGGTCATTCCCAGGAAAATCGGGGTTACCAAACTAGAAAAGCGAAACATCCAATCGTATAAAATTTGAGATTTGTCTTTAAAAGCATCATAATGTCTAAAGACAAAAGCGACGCCTCTCATGGTAATGCCCAGTAATACTAAAGTGAGAGGAATATGTAAATACACCACCAAAACATTGTAAAATTCAGGGAATCCTACCCAAAGGATAACCACTAAAATAATAATCCAAATATGATTGGCTTCCCAAACAGGACCCATCACGCGATATATGGTTTTTTTAGTGAGTTGCTGATTTTTTTTGGTGGAAAATAATTCAACAATACCAGCACCAAAATCAGCTCCAGCTAATATCACATAGAGCAATAACGACACCATTAAGAAAAACAGAACAACGTTTAACATTTTAATTCAAGTTTGGGTGGTTAAGTGATTTTATTTGACGCATCATAAGCCAAGTTACCGCAAGAGTTAATATGGCATAAAGTCCCATATACATGTAAAAGCTATATATCATACCAGGCATATGTGTTACGGCATCTTTAGTTTTCATGATGTTATGAATAATCCAAGGTTGTCTACCGACTTCAGTTACAATCCAACCGGCCTCTAAAGCTATGAAGCCTAAAGGGGCTAGAAGCGCAAAGATTAACCAGAATTTTCGTTTTGTCCACCATGATTTTTTCGCAAGACTCACAAAAAAAACGAGTCCGAAAATTAAAAGTATAGTTCCTAAACCGACCATGGTTTGAAATGCATAATGCACAATAGGTACGTTGGGTTGCACATCTTTAGGAAAATCGTTTAAACCTTTAACTTCGGCATCAAAATCGCCAAAAGCTAAAAAAGATAAGGCTTTCGGGATTTCTATTTTATGTGTAACTTCTCTAGTTTCTTCATTTACAATACCACCAATATAAAGGGGGGCTCCCTTTTGAGTTTCATAATGCGCTTCCATGGCAGCCAATTTTACTGGTTGGCGTTTCGCAATGTCTTTGGCAGATAAATCGCCACTAATAGGTTGTAAAATTGCGGCTACGGCACCAAAGGTAATGGCAATTTTGAATGCTTTTTTATGTAACTCCACATGACGATGTTTGTAGATTTGGTAAGCATGAATGCCTGCAACAGCAAAACCTGTAGCGGTGAATGCGGCTAAAGTCATGTGTAAAGCTTGAGTAAACCAAGCAGGGTTGAGTAAGGCTTTAATAGGATCGATATTGACAAATTCGCCGTTAATATAATCAAAGCCTGAAGGGGCATTCATCCACCCATTAGCCGAAACAACGAGAATCCCTGAAGCAACACCCGATACACCAACGATAACTCCTGTAAACCAATGAAATTTTTCAGGAATTTTATCCCATCCATATAAATAAAACCCTAAGGCGATCGCTTCAACAAAAAAAGCAGCACCTTCTAATGAAAAAGGCATCCCGATTATAGGGCCGGCATGTTTCATGAATTCCGGCCAGAGTAAACCCAGTTCAAAGGATAGGGCAGTGCCAGAAACAGCACCAACCACAAAGAAAATAGCAACACCTTTTTGCCAAGACTTGGTAAGTTTTAAGTAGATAACATCTTTAGTGTTTAACCATTTTTTATGGGCTACAATCATAAAAAAAGGCATAACCATACCAACACAAGCAAATACAATGTGAAAAATAAGGGTAAATGCCATTTGCAGTCTTGCGGCATCTAAATTATCCATAAAAAAGAGGGTTTAATGTATTGAAACAAATATAAAAGATATCGTTCTGTAAACCCTAATTATTTTGTAGTAAAATGACGAAAAAACACCCTAAGCGGAATATTATTCATTCACAATTTCAATTTCAAAGAGTTTGTCCCAACGTTTTCCTGTAACAAAAATGGTTTTGCTTTTTGGGTTATAAGCTATACCGTTTAACACATCTAAACCTTCATGTTGAGTCACTAAGTTTTTAAGAGGTGTGAAATCTACCACCGCAATAACAGCACCATTTTTAGGGTTTATAATAGCCACGCCATCTTTTTGGTATCTATTTGCGTAAATGTTCCCTTCAATCCATTCCATTTCATTGATACCTATTATTTTCCCTTTGTTGGTGTATACTTGTATGTGATCTTCTTCCACTAGAGTTTCAGGATCTAAAATCCAAATATTTTCAGTACCATCACTTTTATAAATGGTTTGGTCAACATGGCATAAACCCCATCCTTCTTTACTGTTTCCGTATTTAAAAGTGCTTAATTTTTCAAAACTATTCACATCATAAACGAAACCAGTACCTTTTTGCCAAGTAAGTTGATAAATTTTGTCATTTAAAATGGTAAGACCTTCACCAAAATAGGCGGGATCTAAATCGGTGTTTTTTATAACTTCACCAGTTTTATAATCCACTTTTCTAAGTTTCGATTCTTCATATTGACCGGTGCTTTCGTATAGCGTATCATTATAGAACTCTAAACCTTGGGTGTAAGAGGTGATATCATGAGGATACTCATTAATTATTTTATAGGTGTAAACCTTAGGTAACTCATGATTTAAAATAGTAACTACCGAAGTTGTTGTTTGTTTTTCCCCATTGAAATATACAGTGGCTTCAATAGTGTGTTTACCTAGTTTTTTATTTTCTAAGCTAAAGCTTTCAGGAACAGAAATTCCATCTAGTTTATAAGAAACCGAGTCTATAGTGTGACCTTTTTTGTTTTCTAAATCTAATTTTAGCGTTTTTTGATTCGAGATATTCCCTTTCAAAGCATTAGTTATGATTGAAAAATCACTTTTTTTATGATTTCCATTAGATCCACAAGCGATTAAAGTGGCTGTTAAAATTGTGATTGTGAATTGCTTAAGTCTTGTCATCTTAATTATGTAATTTAAGGCAAGATATTTATTTAAAATCAGTTTAAAAAATCATTGTGATATTTTTAAAAGGTTGTATATTTGCACCCGGCAAGTCCTACACAACCAGCTCCTGTTGAATCCTCCAGGTCGGGAACGAAGCAAAGGTAAATGGTCGTAGCGGTGTGATGTAGGTAGCTTGCCTTTTTTTGTACCCAATACTCAAATCTTGAACGGCTATAGTTTCAAGATTTTTTTATTTCTACAGGGCATCTTTTTGGGTTTACATACTGCGGTATACAAAAACATCTTAATATATATTCTAAAGTCCTTATAGCAAATCTGTTCTCTTATTAGTTCTAAATTTTCATAGAAAAATTACTACAAAAAATTAAGGTTGATTTATTAAAATATTGTAGATTTGGCAAAATTAGTAAGAAAAAACTTAATGAAATAATAAGAAATAAATTATAAAATTTAGTGCTTCTTGATTTTGATAAGTTTAATTACATGATGTTTACAATAATATAGATGATAAGAGTATTTGCTAAATTAATTGTTGGTATTTTGTTTTTATACCTTCCGTTAAGCTGTAAGAGTTCCAAAACCACTAAGAATAATGATGATATTGTGGTGACTTACAAACCTATTATTCCAGAAAAGACCTTCTTGCCTGTTCAAATTGAATATGCCAAAATTCTCAATACAGTTCCTGATTCATTGCAAAATGTAAAATTATACCAATTTATTGATGAGTGGAAGGGTACCAAATATCTTCTTGGAGGCGAAACCAAAGATGGCATTGATTGCTCGTCATTCTCACAGCTTTTGTATATGGTTGTTTTTGAAAAGTATATCGAGCGCACGGCACATAAGCAATTTGAATCTGAATACATTAGTAAATTTAGAGGTAAAGAGTTTTTAGAAGAAGGCGATTTGTTGTTTTTCAATAGGGAAGGCGAACAAACGATAAGTCACGTGGGTGTCTATTTGATGAATAATAAGTTTGTTAACGCGACATCCTATAAGGGTAAAAGTGGTATTGCAGGTGTTAAAATTTGTGACATTACGGAGCCGTTTTGGGAGAAACGTTATGTAGCCGGGGGTAAACGAAATGATTTACAATAGCTGAGCGCGTTAACGAAATGTCATGTCATGAAAAAGGACCTACAAGCCATACATAACGAACTCAAAGATATTCACTACAATGTAAAAGCGGAAGTGTTGGTTGCTGAAATTGAAGCTAAAACTGCCGTCACATCAGACCACATTTCGGTTTCAAACCAGAGTGATTTTAATCGGTCTTACCGAAATGACATCATAAACGTATCAATCGACAGTCATGGAGGAGATCAAGAATTATTGAAGCTGGATTTGTCTCGACATGGGATTTATGATTTACTGCCTGAAGGCGTGTTTCACAGTGTGGAATCAAAGCACAAAACAGCGTCCTATAAGGAGCTAAATAAGCGTCAAAAAGAAGAAGAGCGTCAAGCTCGTTCTTTGTTTGCGCCATTGGAAGATGCTTTTTTTAGGTGTCGTATTGAAGCAGAACAAAAACAAGACAAAACCATTCGTGATTTTAGTAATTTAAAGGATCCATTTTTGTTGAATTTTTGGAAAATTGATCCATCAATACCCAAAGATTTAGCGGTTAAATTACTACGATTATTGCCGTACGCCCATCAGATTTCAGGAAATTTAGAGCTCACTTTTCTTAGCTTAAAGAAAATTTTAGGTGTTGATATTAATTATAAAAAAGGCTTTGAATCCCTTGAGTTGCGTATTGATCAACCTTCAGAAAACAAATTGGGCGTTAATTTTGTCTTACAACAAGATTCTTTAACCATCCAACAACCAACTTTACACATTAAGGTACAGCCTCAATCTAATAGTGATCTAGCTCCAATTGTAGGAAGTCAAGGTTTTACGCGTTTTCTGCAGGTGTTTTACAAGTTTTTTATCCCTTTTGAGTACCATATCAAAACTGAAATTCAGGTTAAAGAAGCCGATGAATTTATTCTAGGAAGCGCATATGATGCTTATTTGGGAATGGCTACCAGAGTTTAAAAATGATAATTATGATGACAAGTTTCGCTCACAGTGATGTTTTTAAGATTAGTTTAATATTGCTTTTAATAAGTTCTGTACTTATTGTCTTGGTTAAAGAAGTGAGAACTATTTTTTCTAAGAACAAACTCAAAGCATTAATTTATGTGGTAGTTTTGGCACTTCTTTTTGCACTTACAGGATTTTTAGCATACGATAAAGTTTTAAATAATTCGCCTACCCAGGCTTTTGTGGCTATTGAGCTTATCTTTTTTATTTTGGGAATCATTCATGTGTTTACAATGCGTAATACCTTTAAATCCGTGATTGGACAAAAGCTAGAGTTTTTAAATGAGTTTATGTTGACTCTCGTTTTCCTAGGTGTAGCTCTATTTGTTTTTATTCAGGTTGTTAGTCGATTTAGACCAGAATTTGTTAGCATTTACATGACAGCCGGACTTGTTTTTATCACGCCGTTTTTGGTTCTAAAAACGTTCGAATATGCGATGGCTATTCCGGTTCAGGTTTATAAAAAATGGTTTTTCCCAATACGTCAAGAAATTAAAGAGCCTACTTCGTCAGAGCTGAGTAACCCTCTGGTGATATCCTTAGAATTTAAAAAGAAAAGCGGAGATAAAGAATTAAGTCGTTTTAAAGTAAAAGCACCAGAGCAGATGGAGTTTGGTAAGTTGTTTTATTTTTTTGTAGACGATTATAACGCTTTGCACCCCGAACGTAAAATTGAAATTGAAGATGGTGAAGGTGAGGCTTCGGCTTGGATCTTTTATTTTAAGCCACGATGGTGGCGTGCTTTGCGACATATTGATGCTAATAAGACCATTGAATGGAATGGGATTCGGGAGGAAAATAGCATCGTAGTTCAACGTGTTGAAGCTTAAACTCAAACAATAATTTAATACCAATAATTATGTCATTTTTATCTAAATTGAGCATTGAAGGCGATGAAATGAATGTGCTAGATTGTGCATTCGAATTTTCTCAGCAAGCCGATTATAATGGTCGTCCAGCTGAAAATCCGCGTGGCGGACAAATACAATTACTTGTAGAATCGACCTCTAAAACCGATTTTATGGATTGGGCCATTTCGCCAGGAATGGTAAAAAACGGTACCATTACTTTTTACAAACGAGAAAATATGGCAAGCCTAAAAAAAATAGAGTTTAAAAACGCTTATTGTTTGCGTTATCATGAACATTTCAATGCGCATGATACTGAGCCTATGCAAACCCTATTGATGATTTCGGCTCATGAAATTACTATAAAAGGAACTACTTTTTCCAATAATTGGCCTATAAAATAAGACAATAATGTATTATGATATTGTAGCTTGATTGATTTATATTTTGCTTTATGGAAAACGGAAACCTACAAAAACTAAAAGACTTAGTACAAAGTCAAGCTGATTATGCTTTAGAACTTAGTTTAAGTGATAATCAGAGCGGTTTTAGTTGTACAGGCATGGGTAAGCACCTTGAGTTTCTTTTGAATTCTAGAAATCATGAAATTAATTTTCTTTTAAGTGAAATAGCAAAAGAGCAATTAAAGGATCAAAAGAAAACTCCAGAACCACCTGATTTTACGAAATATATTAGATATTCAAGTACTCTATTATCACACAAGGAGGTTTTTGTTGGTGATAAATGGGTGCTAGTTCCTAATGATGCTTGTGTCGATTTTAAAACGACTTCTTTGAGTAGACAACGCGCATTTTCGGTTACTATTAGTCACGGAAGTAACTATGCAACATTTACTTCTACAGAGCGTTTAAAATCGTATCAAGAACAGAATAAAGTATTATATGGGCATGATATCTCTATACAGCTGGAAGATGATTATATTAGTAAGGAAGAACACGATTGGATGCTTTTAGCTTCTCAAGCTTATGGTGCTACAAAAAAGCATACAGGCGGGTTACACAATCTTACCGAACTTTATAACAGAATTCCAAAAGAATTTAAACGTAGTTACGCTTATAAAATATCAAAGGTTACCAAAAAAGTGGGAAAACCGGCAAAAGCAGGTAAAATATTTCATGGAGCAGAGAGGATTGCTAAAAAAGGTAAGTTTTTAGGACCTTTAGGGAATGCCTTGACCATAGGAACTATAGGTTATGAATATAAAACTGATACTTGGGACGCACATACTGTTGTAGATGGAGCTTTTTTAGTTGTAGGAGTAGCTGCAGCCTCTTTTGGAGCACCGGCTGTAGTTATTGGCATCGCTATTTACGGACTTTTAGATTATACTTTTGATATAAGTGAGGGCATAGACGAGCAATTTGGTAGAAATTCTGCTTTTTGGGATAAAAAGCCGATACATAATTTTGGAACACGAAGAACTCCTTTGTTTAATGAAGTTAAAAAAGACCATACTTACGTTGCTCCTAAATTTACAGTACCATCAAATAACTATAAAGATTAAATGTTTAAAATTTTATTTAAAAACTTATTATTAGCGAACTACAGTTTTGCTAAACGTTGGGTAAACAAGAAAATGCCTGAAAGAATTATTCCAGCAACTATACATATTTTTATATCACCTTTTACTTTTATTACCTCAGGTTTAGCATGTGTTATATTAGGTAGTATTGTATATAAAATTAAATATCCTGAGCTTGTTTTAGTTCTAATAGCCTTGGTTTTTGGGTTTGGATTACAAAAACCAGTAAAAAAAGCAATTCATCAATGGCAAATAGAGAAGGAATATAAAACACTTTCAAAAAATGAACGTTGGAATAAAAACACACTTGCTTTTCTGTTTTTTTGGATTGGATTTGGTGTGTTTATATGTCTTGGAGCAAAGTTTATGGGAGGGTATTTGATAGAATAATAATCGTTAGATAACTCAATGACTTTATAATTGAGGTTTTAATTATGACCAAAACTATATTTAAACCATTATTGCTGGCGTTTTACTGTATCTCAAAATGGCTTGTGAATAAAAAGACGCCTCAAAATTTGGTGCCATCAACTATATTGACTTTCTCTTTTCCTTTTACCTTTATAGCTACAGGAATATTTTGTATGTATATATTAGAGCGTATATTGAATACTATTAAAAGTCCTATAGTGTGTGTTGTAGGTGTATTATTATTTATTAGTCCTGTTTATTATTTTTCTGGAAAAATTGCTAAAAACGGTATTCATGAATGGGGAATTGAAAAGGATTATAAATTTTTGACTAAAAATGAACGCATAAATAAAATAGTAACTGCTTTTATCTTTTTTTGGGGTGCGTTTATTTTTCAATTTTGGCTAGCAAATATTGCTTTAAGTTCGAAGTAGATTTATTTGTGGGTAATCGGTTAAACTTAATATTCCTACTAGAGAAAATTAAATAGTTAAGCTATTTAATATTTACGTTGTTATAAATTTAAATATTAATGTATAAATTTTTTTTTTAGACGTTTGTTGCTTGCAGATTATTGTGTAGCAAAATGGCTCGTAAATAAAAAAATGCCTGAACGAATTATTCCTTCTACGTTACACTTTTTTGCAACACCGTTCGCTTTTATTGGAGCGGGATTATATTTTGTAATTATAGGTACAATTAGTTATAGGTTTGAGACATATTTACCTATTTTAATAGGGTTAGGGGGAGTCATGTTACCATTACAATTTTATATAGAGAAAAGGGCTAAAAAAGTAATTTTTAAATGGGGAATTGAAAAGGAATTTAATACCCTCTCTAAAAATGACCGTTTGAATAAAAACATTTTTGCTTTCTTATTTTTTGGGGTAGCTTTTTTCTTGTTTTTCTTTTTAGGCGTCACATATGTTGGGGGATATTTAATTGAATAGGCATAACGTTAGAATGCAAAAAAAAAGAAAAAAAGATCATACTTACGTAGCTCCAAAATTTAAAACAACATCAAATATCTATAAAGATTAAATGTTTGAAATTTTATTTAAAAACTTATTGTTAGCGAACTATAGTTTTGCTAAACGTTGGGTTAACAAAAAAAATCCTGAAAGAATTATTCCAGCAACGCTTCATATTTTTACAACACCTTTTAGTTTTATAATGGCTGGCATATATTGTTGGATATTAGGTTCTTTAGATTTTAAGTTTACATCTTTCTTGCCGACCTTCATTGGGTTAGGAATAATAATGTTGCCATTTCAGTTTTTTTTAGAAAAAAAAATAAAAAAAGCCATTCATCAATGGCAAATAGAGAAGGAATATAAGTCACTTTCAAAAAATGAACGTTGGAATAAAAACACCCTTGCTTTTCTGTTTTTTTGGATTGGGTTTGGGGTATTTTTATGTCTTGGAGCAAAGTTTATGGAAGGGTATTTGATAGAATAATAATCGTTAGATAACTCAACGGCCTTATAAATGATCGCTACAGGAATATTTTGTCCAAACTTATCCATGCCAAAAGATGTGTATTCAAGGAAAAAGAATCTAGAATTCTAATACTATTTTAATAGGTGTTCTTCTTTGTTTATGCTTCAAAATATAAGTTACCTTTTTGATTCTATTAAAACTGAAAATATATAAATGGTTGGAAATCGGTTGAAAAGGCTTGATAACAAATAACACCTACGATAACAGACGCTACAGCTTTTACATAAATAGGGCTGTTCGCGTATAGATTTTCAATGTGATTTTTAGTCGAAGATGGTAACCAATGTGTAATGTACCCAATAAGCATCACAATGAAAACAGATTTGTAACTTACTAAGACATCCCAAGCATAATGCCAGTCCATATGATACGCCACTTGGTTGTACCACTTTCCAATATGATCCATGCTTTCTCCTCTAAAGTAAATCCGTGTAAACGTTATAAATATTAGAGTTATTGAAATTTTCCACCAACGCACATACCATTGGTTGTAGTTTTCATACGGACTAATTTTACGCCAGTATTTGTAAACCACAATCCCTAGTCCGTTTAATCCACCCCAGATAACAAACTTCCAAGAAGCCCCGTGCCATAAACCGCCAATAAGCATGGTAAGCATCAGGTTAATGTTGGTATTAATATTATTTTCTACAGTTTTGTTATACTGTGCCAGAATAAAAATGGTTAAACAAATCCCTAAGGTGATAAATACTACCAATAAATTTTGATACGCATATAAAGTTCCTAAAATAATGATCGATAGGATAATGTAGGATCCCACAGAACCCTTTCTATTTCCGCCCAATGGAATGTATAAGTAATCTCGTAGCCATGTAGATAACGAAATATGCCAGCGTCTCCAGAAATCACCAGTATTAATAGCTTTATAAGGTGAATTAAAGTTAACAGGGAGCTTAAATCCCATGAGTAAGGCTAGCCCAAAAGCAATATCGGTGTAGCCTGAGAAATCGCCATAAATTTGTAAAGAGTATCCAAACATAGCCATCACATTGGCAAAACCGGAAAACATATCGGGAGTATCGAAAACACGATCCAGGAACTGCATGGCTATAAAATCGGCAAATATCATTTTTTTTATGAGTCCTTTTAGAATCATGAATGTGCCTTTGTCGAAGTCTGATTTCGTTAAAATCGTAGGTGCCGAGATTTGAGGCACAAAATTTTCAGCTCGTACAATAGGACCGGCTACAAGCTGCGGAAAGAAACTTACGTAAAATCCGAAGTCTAATATAGACTTTAAAGGCACTAATTTTCTACGGAAAATATCAACACTATAACTTATGGTTTGAAAGGTGTAAAATGAAATCCCCACAGGAAGGATAATTTTATCAACCGTGAAATAATTTTGATCATTAAAGCTGTTTCCAAACTGGGCTAACCAATTCACTACTTGGTAATCGGTATGAAACAGCATATTAAACGAATCGGTAAAAAAGTAAGCATACTTAAAATAACACAACACACTAAGGTTTGTAATTACACTTATGGTCACTAAGGCATAACGCTTTTTACTATTTTCACTGTTATAAATACTTCTTCCAATAAAGAAATCGACTATGGTACTAAAAATCAAAATACCAATAAACAGTCCGCTAGTTTTATAATAGAAAAACAAGGAAATTAGAAATAGATAGGCATTTCGTTGTTTTATTTTTTTATAAAATACAGCGAATAGAGTATAGGCTACTGCAAAGAATATCCAGAAATTAACCTGTGTAAAAATTAACGGAAATTCTTCCGAAAAGGTGAAAATGTCGTAAAGCCTATTCATCTAAATGTTTAAAATAATTAAGTAATTCTTCTGCGTTTCTTCCGGTTGAAGCAGCCCAAGCCTTGACCAGTGCTACCAACATTAAATCGGCTTTAACACTATATCCGAAAAGTGTAAAATGTACACGGTCTTTGGGCATTAAATTGTTTTTATACCATTTTTGGGAAGAACCCAAACCGCCCATAATTTCAAAGCAATCCCAAACTGCCATTTTGTATTCTTGAGCTATTTCTAAAATAATTTGTTCTTGTGTAATGGTATTAGGGTTGGGTTTTCTACGCTTATAATAGCTATCGTTCGGAACGGTAAGCAGTATGGCACAATCGGGATTTTTACGTTGTATCATGTCTATAAAAGACTTGTAATAATACCTGAAATTTTCTGCATCAAACTTGTCTTCTGGCATATAGGCATCGTTTGTTCCTATTGAAATGATAAACAAATCGGGATGATATAAGTCAAATTGCTTTTCAAAATAAGCACTGCGATCGAAGAGTTTAAAGCTCGCCCCATTAACGCCTATGGAAGTGTATTCTATACCAGGATTGTTGTTCATAAACTCCATGCCCATCATGACAAATTCTGGTTGAATATTCGTGGTGTCTTTAAGTTGAAGAGCAAGAGCGACAGAGTCTACCGCAGTCTTAAAACGAAACTCACGGTACATTTTGTCGTAATTAATCGTATCAGAACTCACCAAAGTACTGTCTAAAACATTTAAATAATAATCGTCTTTCCAAGTGCTGTAAAACACACGTAATTTATTAAAGTTATAGCGATCTCTATTATAGTTTCTGTGGTTAGCCTTTACAGTTATGGTATCACTAACATCACGAAAGGCACCTGTAATGCCTGCCAAACCCCAAGCAATACTATCGGAGGTAATGGAACAGCGGTAGCCCTGCCACTTACTTTCGGTATTTGTTGATATTCTATAACTTAAAGGGTTGTTGGTATGTGCTAAGTGATACGGAAAAACAAAACCTCGTTGCCCTGTGCTATTGGCGTTCATGTTTTGTAAATAGGTTCTCATTTTATTCGAGTAAAAATCACCTTGAATATGTGAACCTCCAATATGAAAGATGTGAAGTTTGTCTTTTTTCCCAGAGTAAATACTGTCTAATTTGGCGAAAAAACGATCAAAAGCAGGTGATTTATCAGCAAATTTTAGGCTATTTGCTTCAAAATTTATAAGATGACCTAAGCTTGGTGTGATGCTGTCCAACACATAATGCTGAGCAAAAATCGACGTGCTTAATAATAGGGAGAAAATTAAAAGAACTATTTTCATTTAATATCTGTTAGGTCTAAGTAAAGGGACAGAAACAATATTTCGGAAATAATTTTAGTTCCCGAGGGCGAAAAGTGGGTGTAATCATTTCCTGCAAGTTTTTGGTCCACCCAGTAGGGCATGGAATTTTTTCCACCCATAGCATCATAAATACTCCAATATGCAGCACCGTTTTCAGTCATAATATCCTTTAAACAGGTATTTAAGTAAGGTAAAAGCGGATAGGTAACCATTTTGCCGTTTTCAGAAGTAGACATGTCACTAGGTCCAATAAACAAAATACTGGCATCATTAGTTTTACGTTTCACCCAATTCACATGATTTTTAATATAACCGGCATAGCGTCTTACATGCAGGGAATCTTGAAAGTAAGGCACCGAGTTTCCGCCGTATTGAAAAATCACCAATTTAGGATCCAATTTCTTGTACATCCGATTAAAATTCGCAGCGTTTGTTCCAGCGAAGATCGTACCCGCCGATCCACGCATGGCAACATTGTCTAAATTTATTCCGCCATCACCATCTAAGGTAAGTCCGTAAAAATCCGGACTAATTTTACTAGCCAGTTCTATTTTTAAATTAGTAGGCGTTGTAGCTAGGTTAATTTTATATTCATGATAATCACCATCATTAATAAGTTCATCCGTTTTAATAAGTTCCCCATTGTTATATACGTTTACGGTGGTAGGTGTTACCGAATTGCCGTAGTGTAAACCAATTTTGGTAAACGTTTTTAATCGACTATAGGATTTTGAAGGCTGACTGATATAAATATTCCCTATAGCAATAGGTAAGGAGTCTAATAGAGCTTCATTGATGCTGTCATGACTTTGAGTAAACCTTGAAAATGACGAATAAGCCCCATATTTTTTGTGCTCAAAAGGCTTTTCTCTTCTATCGAAATAAGCATGGCGGGTCCAATTTTCTGAAGCTGCCACCTCATTACTAATTTGCTCATAAACTTGAACAATAGGCACAAAGCCTGGTCCTGTTCCGCCATAAATACCTTGAAGCCTGTTTCGTAAATAAGCTGAAATTCTATCGCCTTCCAATTGGGAATCACCGTAATGGATAATGCGGCACTCACTTGAGCTTAAGCTATTTTTTAGTTTCTCTAAGTATTCAAGTTTATTTTCAGGATAGACAATACGCTGTACTTTTGAAGTGTCTATTTTCCTGAAATTTGGAGGTGGTGGAAGATCTTCAACTTCTGCTATTTCAACCTCATTGGTTTCAATGAATGTTTCTACATTGGTTACAATACTGTCAATAGTTGTCACCTGAGGTTCTGATATGTCTTCCTTCTGAAGAAAGGTGTCCGATTTGGGATACTTTACGGTAACATCTCCAATAAAAAAGCCTTCCTGAAATGTGCCATTAGGCAACGGCTTGGAGTCTGTAAGGAAGGTTAAACCTAATAAAATCAACAAAACGATGATTAGGTATACAGAAATTCTTAACGGTGTGTATTTCAAGTCGGTTTAAGTTAGGTGTTTTAGTAAAACGTGGTATCAGGGCATAAAGATACATTTATCAATTAAAATTATCAATGTGTAATATTATAAACCAAAATAATATTCTTGTAAGGTTTTATCATGTAACGGTCATTTAAAAGCGTGCATCCCTACTGTTTTAACAAGAACTTAACCCTATAAAATGGCTGAATCCCTTAATATTTAAGGAAAACTTCCGCATCTTTGCCTTAAAATTAGCGCTGTGGATTTTAAAAACAAGAACCTTATCATATTTGATTTTGATGGCACCCTCATCAATAGTATTCCAGACCTTACTTTAGCAGTAAATAAAATGTTGAAGCATTACCAAGCTTCGCCCTTAACCATTGAGGAGGTAACGCCTTTTATTGGTAATGGCGCTATGCCATTGGTGAAAAGAGCCTTGGCTAAAGGGTTGCCACAAAAAGAACTTACAGAGGATTTTCTTGATGAAGCCTATCAGGTTTATTTAGCGGCATATGAAGCAGAAACTTGTAAAGATACCTTTATGTATCCTGGGGTGCTAGAAACCTTAAATGACTTAAAAAACAAGGGATATAAATTGGCAATTTGTACCAATAAGCCTTACGGATTTATAGAGCCTATTTTAGATAAGTTAGAGATTAAAGCATTTTTTGATCTTTGGGTTGGTGAAGATTCCTTGCCAGAGAAAAAACCTCATGCTTTACCACTTCATCATTTGGTAGTGGCCATGCAAACTACGGTTGAAAATAGTATCATGGTTGGCGATTCTAAAAATGATATTCTAGCAGCACAAAATGCAAAAATGGATAGTATAGGCGTCAGTTATGGTTATAACTACAACGAAAATATTGCAGATTATCATCCTAACGTGGTAGTTGATGCGTTTTCCGAGTTGCAAAACCTGTTATAGCTATGAGTAAAATTTATAATGTTGGTATTATTGGTGCGGGTGTTTCGGGAGTCGTCACGGCATTGCAATTGGCAAAACATAACATAGATTCTGTATTGTTTGAACAGGAAAAAAGTGTGGTTAACGGACCACCTTTTTGTCATTTACATGCTGGCGGTAATCTTTATCCCGACATTTCTATAGAACAATGTAAGTTGCTTATGAAGCAATCTATAGAAATGGCACGTTTATTCCCAGAATCTATTGATGAGCGACCAACATTTATAAGTGTACCTAAAACTGAAAAATACGAAATAGCACAGCTTACAGAACGTTTGGATGCACTCGTTTCATATTATAAATCCCTTATTAAGGAAGATGAAGCCAATGCCATTCTTGGTAAACCGGAAGCCTATTATAAAGTGTATAGGCAATCTGATTTGGCTGCTTTAGCGAATCAGCCAACTGTTTCGGTGCCAAAATCACCTGATCAATGGATGATCAATACGCTTCAACTTGTTGATTATAGTAAATTAAAAACTCCCGTTATTCTAGTTCAAGAATATGGTTGGAATTTATTTAGGCTAGGAGCACAGGCTCAGATAGCTTTAGAGAAAAGCACGTATTGTGATTTAAAAATGCAGACTAATGTAAGGAGCATTAAGGATGTGAGGCATGAAAATCTTGACTATAATTGGGAAATCCATACAAAAGATGATGTTTTTAAGGTGCGCTATTTAGTGAATTCGTCGGGTTTTAAGACAGGAGATTTTGATGCCTCGTTACGTATTAAAGCCGATCGTTTAATTGAGTTTAAGGCAGCTTATGTATCGAAGTGGCAACCTATTTCTGGATTAATACCAGAGCTCATATTTCATGGCGAAAGAGGAACACCTCGAGGTATGGTACAGCTTACACCATATCGCGATCACTACTATCAAATACATGCCATGACCAATGCGATTACTTTATTTGAAAAAGGCTTGGTGAAATCGTATGCCGAAATAAAACCTGAATTTGATGAAGCCATTACACAAAAATTAAAACATGGCTGGGAAGCTAATGAAGTTAATGATCGCACTGAAAAAGCGATAGCTTCGGTTACCAATTTTTTACCTGCCTTTGAATCGGCAACCGTAGGCGGACCACCGTTATTTGGTGCTCAACAAATCCCTGGGGATGATCCGAGTTTAAGAGTAGGCGAGGTGAGTTTTCCTTGTAAAACTTACGCCCGTAGTGAAATTGTTAAAGCGTCTTCGGCATTAACGGTTGCCAATCAAATAATACATCAAATTCTAGACGTTGGGATTATTTCGAATTTAGATGAAAAAGGGGAGGAAAACACCTTGCTAGAAAGCGTTTCAAAGGAAGAAATCGATGCTTTGGCACGTCAATTTACGATGCAACGCGGTTACCCCGAAGCGCTATCCCAGTTGCTTATTCCAAGGAATTCTTAATTATGAATAGATTTTTTGGAGTATTTATTTTAAAATGCTTCACCAATTCTAAAATAGATACCCCAGTCGTCTTTACCCACAGCAGCATCTAAACCGATATTAAATTTTACTTTCTTAAAAGCGGCATAGCGGTAGCCAATACCTAAACCTGGGTAGGCTTTCCAGTCAAATTCTTCGGTGTCAGAACCATACATGGTGGCAATACCAGCAAAACCAACCAGTCCCATTTTGTCATTAAAATTAAAACGATATTCGCCTTGTAATGCCATTAAACCATCACCACGATATTTACCTTCAGAATAACCACGAATATCTTTTCCGCCAATGGTTACTTGCTGTTGAAACGCGATATCACCTAAACCAAATTGACCAGCAAAACGAGCGGCAATAACGTCTTTGCCCTTCCTAGTTGGAAAATAAGTGTTATATTCTGATAATATTTTTTGGGCCTTCACGTCGTTGCCAAACCAAGTAGGAAAGGATAAATATCTTAATAAGGCCTTAGAGCCTGTTGTTGGGTAGTATACGGCATCTCTAGAATCGTATAAACCGTTTAATTCTATGGCATTTGTTTCTGTGATGTCTTCAGGTTGAACATCATCTTCATATAAGGTATCATAATGGGCGTAGGTATATGTTAGACCTGCATATAAATTTTTAACTATTTTCCGCTGTACGCCAACACTAGCCACCGTAATGTTTGTACCATAATCATAAAAGCCAGGAGCCTCAATATCTGTCATGTAAAACTGAGAATTTTTGTCACCAGTCATAACAAATAATTTACCACGCCAAGAATCTTCCTTAAAATACCATTTATTAAAAAAAGCTATAAAATACGAACTATTTGTTGTGTACACGGCAGAAAGGCCTGATAGTGATTTGGGAGAGGTTGTGTCCTGACCGTCTAATTTATACATCATCATAGGAATCGCACCAAACATAAATTCTAAATTCCTATTGTAACTTAAATATGGCATAACACTGAAATCCACTTTTTTTTGTTTTAGAGTGTCATGCTGTTTAGCCGCTTTCTCTTTTTCTTGTTGTGCAAAAGCGTTTGTAAAGAATAAAGTGAAGCAAAATATAATTAAGAAGCACTTTTTCATGGAATTTGGTAAATAGTGGTTTGGTAAGTGAATTTACTATGAATTTAACTATTAATGAAACATTGAGCGCTTTATTTGTTAGTCTTAGAAATTTTAAAGTGACAGCTTGTCAGTTTTTTTGTAATGGCACAAAGATTGACTTATACAACTCGAAAATAAAAATTAATATTCAACAATATAAATAAAAAGTTATGAGTAAAATTATTGGAATTGATTTAGGAACAACCAACTCTTGCGTTTCTGTAATGGAAGGTAATGAGCCTGTAGTTATTCCTAATGCAGAAGGAAAAAGAACAACACCATCTGTAATTGCCTTTGTTGAAGGCGGCGAAATTAAAGTTGGTGATCCAGCTAAAAGACAAGCAGTAACAAACCCAACTAAAACAGTTTATTCAATTAAACGTTTTATGGGAAATAAATATTCTGAATCTCAAAAAGAAGCAGAACGTGTACCATATAAAGTGGTAAAGGGTGATAATGACACACCTAGAGTTGATATTGACGGTCGTTTATACACACCTCAAGAATTATCGGCTATGATTCTTCAAAAAATGAAGAAAACGGCTGAAGATTATTTAGGTCAAGATGTATCTCGTGCTGTAATTACAGTACCAGCTTACTTTAACGATTCTCAACGTCAAGCTACTAAAGAAGCTGGAGAAATTGCAGGTTTAAAAGTAGAGCGTATTATTAACGAGCCTACTGCTGCAGCTTTAGCTTACGGATTAGATAAAAAAGGAACAGACCAAAAAATAGTAGTATTCGATTTTGGTGGAGGAACACATGATGTATCTATCTTAGAATTAGGAGATGGTGTATTTGAAGTACTTTCAACAGATGGTGATACACACTTAGGTGGTGATGATGTTGATGAGAAAATCATTAACTGGTTAGCTGATGAGTTTAATGCGGAAGAAAACATGGATTTAAGAAAAGATCCAATGTCACTTCAACGTTTAAAAGAAGCTGCTGAAAAAGCGAAGATTGAATTATCATCTTCAGCGCAAACAGAAATCAACTTACCATATATCACAGCTACTGCTAGTGGACCAAAACACTTAGTGCGTACTTTAACAAAATCTAAATTCGAGCAATTAATCGACGATTTAGTAAAACGTACTATCGCGCCATGTGAGTCGGCTTTAAAGGCAGCAGGTTTATCAAAATCTGATATTGATGAGGTTATTTTAGTAGGTGGTTCTACACGTATCCCTGCAGTACAAGCAGCTGTTGAGAAATTCTTCGGAAAAACGCCAAGTAAAGGTGTGAATCCAGATGAGGTTGTTTCTTTAGGAGCAGGTATCCAAGGTGGTGTATTAACTGGAGATGTTAAAGATGTATTACTTTTAGATGTAACACCTTTATCTCTTGGTATTGAAACAATGGGTAATGTATTTACAAAACTTATTGAAGCCAATACAACCATCCCAACAAAAAAATCTCAGGTTTTCTCTACAGCAGCAGATAACCAGCCATCAGTAGAAATTCACGTATTACAAGGTGAGCGTGCTATGGCAGCGGATAACAAAACTATTGGACGTTTCCACTTAAGTGATATTCCACCAGCAAGACGTGGTACACCACAAATTGAGGTAACTTTCGATATCGATGCGAACGGTATTATTAAAGTGTCTGCGGAAGATAAAGCGACTGGTAAAAAACAAGATATCCGTATTGAAGCTTCTTCAGGATTAAGTGAGGAAGAAATTCAAAAGATGAAAGCTGATGCTGAAGCAAATGCTGAAGCAGATAAAGCTGCAGCTGAAAACGCTCAGAAATTAAATGAAGCTGATTCTATGATTTTCCAAACTGAAAAGCAATTAGAAGAGTTTGGTGATAAATTATCTGAAGATAAAAAACAACCAATCGTTGAAGCTTTAGAAGAATTGAAAAAAGCTTACGAGTCTAAAGATATCGCGGTAATCACACCAGCTTTAGATAAAATTAACGAGGCATGGAAAGTAGCTTCTGAAGAAATGTACAAAGCGCAAGCTGAAGCTCAAGGTGGACAACCAGGACCAGATGCTGGTGCAGGTGAGCAACCACAAAACGAAGGAAGCGACGTTGAAGACGTAGACTTCGAAGAAGTGAAATAATTTATATTAGAAACACTCACATATAGACTTTAAATTTTAAAGTCAAAACTCCTAAGAGCGTAACCATAACGGTTGCGCTCTTTTTTTTATGATAGCATAGCGTATAAACCGTATTAATAAGAACATTTATTTTATAATGGAATTGGTATAATACGCCTAATTCTTGTAATATTGCTTAAATTTTAAATTCCTTCAAATGAAAAAAATACTTGTTTTATTTACCGTATTAAGTGTCGCTTTGACTTCGTGTTCTAATGACGATGATAATTTTACTTCCGAAGATCTTATCGGTAATTGGCAATGTACTGAGGTGACTTACACAGGCTCAGTAACAGTAACTGTAAACGGGCAGTCATCAAAAGCTAATATTGTAGGTAATGGTTTAAATGTAAATAATATGACGACGAGATTTAACGATGCCCCAAAAACGTTATTTACTCAGGGTAGATTTAATTTAGAGCTCGTTGTTACCATTAACGGTGTGGATGAAGTGCACCCAGCACCTTCACAACAACTTTTAGTTGGTGATAGTTGGGTTCAAAATAGTTCAAAACTAACAATTTATAATAACGGTGAAGAGGAAGTTTATCATATCGATGAATTACTTCCATCAACCATGACGCTCACAACTTCACAAAAGGAAACTGTGGTGATTGACGGACAAACAACTACGGTAGATTTTGAGGTTGTAGCCAAGTATCGCAGTGTAAATTAATAATATTATGAAAAAAATCACAACACTTTGTTTAGCCTTCATCTGTATCTTGTCCTCTTGTTCTACAGATGATGATCAAGGTTCAAATATTTCTGGAGATATCGTAGGTACTTGGATAGGAACCGGATTAACTTATGACGGTACCGTTGAAACTTCATTTCAAGGCTTTCCCATTACTTCAAATTTTGAAGGTGAAGCGTATGATATGACCAATACCTTGACCTTTAATGAGTCGCCAAATACATTAGTCTCTGAAGGTAGTTATAGCCTTAAACTCACTTATGATTTTAATGGTGTTACACAAACAGAGTATGTTGAAGATGTTCAGTTTCTTGAAAATGGAACTTGGGAAATTGAAGGCAATAAATTAATTATTACAAATAATGGTGAAGAAACTCCTGCCGATTTCTCTTTTGTTTCAGATGATACCCTGGTTTTTGAAATTAATAAAGTTGAAGAGTCAATAGTTGATGGTTTAACCGTTGTTACAACTATAAAAAGTATCGTAACATTCGAACGTTTATAACCGCGTTGTTACTAAACTTAACAAAAAAACGCTCTGAAAATTATTTTAATTTTCAGAGCGTTTTTTGTTTTTAGTATTTACACAATAGGTTCTTATAAAAAATTACCTTGAGGATCAACTCTTAATGTTTTCTTTGCCCCATTAGCTGTAATCACTTTAATTTTATAAATTTTTTCTGTTCCTTTTTTTACACAATGATTTACGAAATAGGTGTTATTTTTAAAAACACAATTAGGGTAGGCAATACTAATTGAGTATCGGACAATGTAAGGTAAACTAACATCTTTAAAACGTTCAAAGGAGCTTGTTAGATTTCCTTTGGCATCAAAATTTGCAGTAATGTAGCCGTTGTAACCATTTAGTTCTTCAAAAGTTACACGGTATTCGCTCGATTTATTATCAAAAACAGCTTGTTTAGTAATGTCGTAATGAGCTACCTTGTTTTCTAAGGCATCAATGCGTTTGGCACTCCGTGATTCTATAACAGCACTTAAATAGTTACTGTTTACGGCGGTTATCGTTCTGTATTTTAATAAGATTAAATCGTCAGATTCGAAACTTGATTGAGAGAACATAAGGGTACTAACCCCTAAAGAGAGTAAAGCAATTAAAAAATTTTTCATAGCAATTAGAATTAAATTAAACAGTTTGTTTGTAGAAATTCATACTTGAGAGAGAAACTATTTAATAGTTAGTGCAATTTAGAATTAATATCTCAAGTAAAACGCTACCTAAGTATCACATTAGTAGTTTTTTATGTTAAAAAAATCCATTCATCCTTTCGATCTTTTGCTTAACAAGTTCATATTGATGATTTCTATATGTTTGTTTTTAATGTCAATAATACCATCTTGTTTAAATTGTTGGATATTTCTATTTAGTACAGCTCGTGTTGTGCCAATTAATTGTGCTAATTCTTTGTGTGGTAACCCATTAATGGTCTCAATTTTTTGTGTCGTTTCATTGGTATGTCTTAATAATAATTTTGCAAGTCGTGTAGCTGTAGTGTCTATATTAGAACTTGTAAAAGCACTTTCTAAAGACTTCATTTTAATGATAATATATGGTAACGCATTTTTGTAAAATGAATCATGTTCACGCATCCATTGATCTATAAAGGGTAATGGTATGGAAAAGATTTGAAGATCATCCAAAGCTTCATAATAAACGTCATGATGGTTCCATTTAAAAAGTTGATATAGGTCGAAAACATCCTGTTTTGTAATAATAAATAAGGTTATTTTTCGGTCTTTTTCAGCGTTATAAAAATATATTTTAAGCCGTCCAGTACATATAATATAAAATTGTCGCTGGGTTTTTGAACTTCCTAAAAAACAAAATCGTTTTGGCCAATTTTCTATAACTACATGTTCCAACAATTGGTTTAAACCGTTTTCGGAAACATCTTGAAATAGCGGATTTGATTTTAGTTCATTTAAAACATTATTGGACTGACTTAACATCATAATAATACAGCACTTAAGAAATAGGCTAATAAAGAATGGGGGATGGCTGTTATTAATAATCTGAGAGAAAGTTAAAGGTAATCATTTAGTAATCAATAAACTAAAGTTGGGTGGGTATTTGTGTTTTTTTAATGATAAGAGATATATAGCAGATAAGAAGGTATTATAAAAGCGTTTAAGCTAATTAAATTATAAAAACGCCTACTTTTGTTATAAAAATAGATTATGCTTTTTTCTCCAAAAATTGAAAACAAATATAAACCCAAAAGGCTAGCTGTAAAACTAAATACCAAAGGTGAACAATTTGTTTTACAAGGGCATCCATGGGTGTTTTCGAATAATATTACTAAAATTAATGACGGCGCCAAGTCGGGTGATTTGGCTATTATTTTTGGAAAAAGTAAAAATCGTGTTATCGGACTTGGTTTGTATGATGCAAACTCACCTATTCGAATTAAAATGCTACATAGTGGTTATGAAAAGGCCGAAATTAATGCCGCGTTTTTTCATAAGAAAATTGAAGAAGCTTTTTCAAAAAGAAAAGGACTTTTAAAATCTAATACCAACAGTTACCGCTTGTTATTTGGTGAAAATGATGGTTTTCCAGGGCTTATAGCCGATGTTTATGCTAAAGTTTTAGTGGTGAAAATTTATTCCGAAATTTGGTTACCTTATTTAGAAAGTATTATTCCAAGCCTGCAAAAAACAGCAAAGGCAGAAACCGTCGTATTGCGATTAAGTCGCAGTTTAGAACAATCAAAGTTACATCAATTTGAAAATGGCGAAGTGATTTATGGTTCATTAGAAAATGAAGTGGTAAAGTTTGTGGAACACAACGTTAATTTTTCAGCTAATGTAATTAAAGGACATAAAACAGGCTATTTTTTAGATCATCGCGCTAACCGAAAACAAGTTGGACAGTGGAGTAAAGGAAAAACAGTTTTAGATGTGTTTTCTTATGCTGGCGGATTTTCGGTGCATGCCTTATTTAACGGTGCTAAGGAAGTTACTAGTTTGGATATTAGTGCACAAGCCTTAGAAATTGCTGTACAAAATGGTAAACTTAATGATTACATTGGAAAGCATAAAGTGATTGTTGGTGATGCTTTTGAGGCATTGACCAATCTTATTAATGAAAACATCACCTTCGATGTTGTGGTAATCGACCCACCAAGTTTCGCCAAGCAAGCTTCAGAAATTAACCTTGCTAAAAAGAAATATGCACAATTAGCACAGTTAGGGGAACGGTTAACGGCAAAAAAAGGATTACTCGTATTAGCTTCTTGCTCATCAAGAGTACTGGCTCAAGATTTTTTTGAAATCAATAGAGGCGTTTTAGATAAGACAAACCGTCCTTATAAAATGATTTTAAAAACCGAACACGATACCGATCACCCCATAGGATTTCCTGAAGGTGCCTATTTAAAGTGTGGTTATTATAGGTTTTAGTTTTTGGTTTTTACATAGGCGTTATGCGTGCATAATATTTTGTTATATTTGAAAAAAATGTATGATGCCTACTAAACTCACACAACTCCTAGAGATCAAATATCCTGTTATTCAGGCACCTATGTTTCTCGTATCAAATGTAGATATGGTAAAAGCAGCTATGGACTGTGGGATAGCAGGCTGTATTCCAGCATTAAATTATAGAACTTTAGACGAATTAAAAGTGGCTATTAGGGAACTTAATGCGGCAAAACCTAAGTATGGCGCTTTTGGTTTTAACCTTATTGTAAATAAATCTAATGTAAAGTTTAAAAGTCAGTTAGATGTTATTTGTGAATTGGGTTGCGATTTTATTATCACATCACTTGGGAGTCCAGAAGTGACAATTAAGGAAGCTCATAAAGCAGGCATAAAAGTGTTTTGTGATGTGGTCGATTTAAATTATGCTAAAAAAGTAGAATCTTTGGGTGCCGATGCGATTATCGCAGTTAACAACGAAGCTGGTGGTCATCGTGGCCAATTATCACCGCAAGCATTAATTCAGGAACTCGACCAACATTGTAATATTCCCATTATTTCTGCCGGTGGGGTGGGCACTAAAACCGATATTGAAAAAATCCTAAGCTATGGTGCTAGTGGAGTTTCGGTTGGAAGTATATTTATAGCTTCAGAAGAAGCTGGTGTCACTCAGGAGTATAAACAGGCCTGCGTAGACTACGGTAAAAATGATATTGTCATGACCAAGCGCATTTCAGGAACACCCTGTACAGTGATTAACACGCCTTATGTGCAACGTATTGGAACCGATCAAACTTGGTTGGAGTCCGTTTTAAATAAAAATAAAGCACTTAAAAAATGGGTGAAAATGATTCGTTTTGCCATAGGTATGAATGCGACCAAAAACGCAGCGACTAAGGCTACTTATAAAACCGTCTGGGTTGCTGGACCTAGTATAGAACACAGTAATAAAATTTTGCCTGTAAAGGAAATTGTTAGACGGTTGGTATGTTAAAATGGTTATTCAGGGCTTAAATCTTTAAAAAGATTAATTATGCACTTGAACTTAATGCTTATATTTGATTTAAAATCTAAATGAACACAAGAATAATTTTATAAAAGAACAAACAATGAAAAGAAAATTTACATTTTTAAGCGCAGTTTTAGTTGCTATTGTATTTTATAGCTGCGGACCTTCCATTAAAGTAACTAGCACTTGGAAATCTCCAGATGTTAACCAAATAAAACAAGATAAAATCCTAGTAATTGCTAGAATGGACGATTTGGCCTCTAGACAATTATTTGAACAAGAAATTGCGAGTGCTCTAAAAGAGGCAGGTATGAACCCTATGGCTAGCTATATCGCTTATCCTAATGTTGCTGTAAATAAAAAACTAACAGAAGCCCAAGTTAATAAACAAATCGAGCAATTTAAAAGTGATGGCTATCAAGCGGTTGCTTTAACTGTGGTAAAAGATGTAAAAACAGAACTTAATACCGAACAATCTGGAGGGTACGCTACCGGAGGTTATTACCCTGGGTTCTATGGTGGATTTGGTGGTTATTATGGTTCTTTCTATTCTCCTTATGGAATGGGCGGTATGTATGTGCCAAGTTCTCAACGTACTTACGAATCGGATATCTATAAGTTAGAAACTGTAGTTTACGATTTAACTAAAGATACTAGTAAACAGTTGGTTGCTGTTGTTGCATCAGAAATTACAGATCCAGATTCAGCTTCAGGAATCGCTAAACCTTACGCAGAAAAAGTATTAGCTCAGTTTACTAAGTAAAAATCTGCTTTTAAAAGATTAAAATACCGTTTTCAAAACCCTATATTTTGGAAACGGTATTTTTTATTTTAGAACTTTAAATATTTGTATTCAATGGAATTATCTAAAGAAGCCGTGTTAGCAAAAGCCAATGCCGTTTGCAAAAACACCTTAATGGAAACCTTAGACATCGAAATTATCGATGTTGGCGACGATTTTATTTTAGGAAAAATGCCGGTAACCTCAAAAGTGTATCAGCCCGATGGGGTGTTACATGGCGGTGCTACAGCAGCCCTTGCTGAAACCATGGGGAGCTTTGCTGTACAAATTTTAATGCATAATAAAGATGTGTTTGTAAGAGGTATTGAAATCTCTGCAAACCATTTAAAGAGTGTTAAAGAGGGTTATGTTTATGCCCGTGCTGTTTACTTGCATAAAGGCAGGACGACCCAACTCCTAGAAATTCGTGTTACCGACGACCATGATAATTTGATTTCGTTGTGTAAATTAACTACTATTGCACTCCCAAAATCGAAATAAATCGCATGACTACGGAAGCTTTTTTTGAACGTATTAAAACGCAATACGAAAACCATTTGCCTTTTGTGGCTTATAGGAAGCCTCATGTATCGAAAGTACAAGGGGTATTTCAAAAAAATGCCGATTTGTTTTATACAGAAGATTATTCTGAAAAAGGATTTGTATTCGCACCTTTTGATAATGCTCAAAAAACCGTGATTATGCCTTTTGATGCTTCAGAAGTACATACGTCATTTTATGAGTATTCAGAAGATTTACAAACCTCAAAGTTTATAGAAACAAAAGAATCTACAGATAAGGTGTTTCATATTAACCTTGTAAATCAGGGGGTGGATGCCATTAAGAAGTCAGCTTTTAAAAAGGTCGTACTATCTCGAAAGGAAGAAGTCAAGCTATCAGATACAAATCCAATTAAAATCTTTAAAAATCTCTTAAACCGCTATAAATCGGCTTTTGTTTACTGCTGGTTTCATCCTAAAGTTGGACTTTGGTTGGGGGCTACGCCAGAAACATTAATTAAAATTGAAGGAAAACGTTTTTCTATAATGGCCTTGGCGGGTACTCAAAATTATACGGGTGATTTAAACGTAACTTGGGAAGACAAAGAAATTCAAGAACAACAATTTGTTACCGATTTTATTTTAGATCATATCAAACCCTTATCCGAAAGTTTTAATACTTCGGCTGTGGAAACTGTGAAAGCAGGAAATTTGGTGCATTTAAAAACAATGATTTCCGCCCAACTTAAAGATGATGTAGCCCTTTCAAGTATTATAAATACCATACATCCCACACCAGCAGTTTGTGGATTGCCTAAGCAAGAGGCTAAGGAATTTATTTTAGATCAAGAAAATTATAACCGCGAGTTTTACACCGGTTTCTTAGGCGAATTGAATTTCGAGACCAAAATTGCACCACGTTCTGGACGACGTAATATAGAAAACAGAGCCTATGCGCTAACCCGAAATAGCACACAATTGTATGTGAATTTGCGTTGTATGCAGTTAAAAAAAGGAGCTGCCATGATTTATGTTGGTGGTGGAATTACCCAAAGTTCTGATGCCGAAAAAGAGTGGCAAGAAACCGTTTTAAAATCTTTAGTGATTAAAAGTGTTATATAATTAATCGATTTCTTATTTTTGGTAAGTAACCAAGATTATTATATTAAATGATTTATCCTAAAATACCACTCGCCCAAACTTTAGTTTCCCTGTGTAAGTCTAAAGGTATTAAGCACATTGTTATCTCTCCAGGTAGTAGAAACGCACCATTAACTATAGGTTTTACCAACGATTCATTTTTTAAATGTTATAGCATAATTGACGAGCGTTGCGCGGCATTTTTTGCTTTAGGTATTGCACAACAATTGCAGGAGCCAACGGCTGTTGTTTGTACTTCTGGTAGTGCTTTGTTAAACTATTATCCAGCGGTGGCAGAGGCGTATTACAGCAATATTCCTTTAGTGGTGTTATCGGCAGACCGCCCAAAAAACTTAATTGATGTAGGTGATGGCCAAACTATTAACCAAAAGAATGTTTTTGATTCTCATACTTTGTTTTCAACAGATTTGAAATTGGATTTAAAGGATGAAAAACACATTCATTCTAATGAGGATGTACCAGTTTTAGTTAAAGTTGAAGATCGATTTGAACGTTTATTAGGTTTACAGAAAAACATTCAAAGCTATAATGAAGAAGAAATTAATATGGCTTTAAACATGGCTTTGATGAAAAAAGGGCCTGTTCATATTAATATTCCATTCGATGAGCCTCTTTATGATGTGGTTGAAAAGGAAAGTGTAAAACCAAAAATTATTGAAGCGGTAGCCAAGCCTCACGACATTGAAGACTATGTTTTACAAACTTGTTTGGAACAATGGGATGTGTCGCCTAAAAAAATGATTTTAGTTGGTGCTAATATGCCTAATCAGATTGAAATGAAATGGCTTGATGAATTAGCTGAAGATGATAGTATTATTGTTCTAACCGAGTCTACTTCAAACATTCACCATAGTGGATTTTTTCCTAGCATCGATCAATTAATTGACGGATTATCTACAGAAGAAAAAGAAGCGCTACAACCAGATATTTTAGTAACCTTTGGAGGGTTAATTGTTTCTAAAAAAGTAAAACAGTTTTTAAGAAATTATCAACCAAAGCACCACTGGCATATCGATAGAAAAAGAGCCTACGATACCTTTTTCTGTTTAGACAACCATATTGAAGCGACACCTAATACGTTTTTTGAATCCTTTTTACCTAAAATACTACACTATGTAAAAAGTCATTATAAAACCCATTGGCTAGATGTAAAAGCGAAGCGCCTTAAAAAGCATAAAGATTATATTAAAAACATTCCGTTTTCCGATTTAAAAGTTTTTAATAGGGTTTTAAAATCGATTCCAGACGATAGCATATTACAAGTTGGGAATAGCTCCGCTATCAGATATACACAATTATTCAAAGTAAACAAAACTTTAGAAGTGTACTGCAACCGTGGTACCAGTGGTATTGATGGTTGTACATCAACAGCTATTGGATGTGCTGTAGCTCGAGAAGATAAACCTACAGTGTTATTAACTGGTGATTTAAGTTTCTTATACGACAGTAATGCCCTTTGGAACAATCATATTCCTAGTAATTTTAGAATTATTGTGGTGAATAACCAAGGTGGAGGTATATTTAGAATTCTGCCAGGACATAAAGACACCGAGAACTTCGATACCTATTTTGAAACCAATCATAACCTAACCGCAGAGCATTTGTGTAAAATGTATGGCTTAGATTATCAATCGGTTGACAATGAAGAAGCTTTAGCTTCATCCTTAACCTCTTTTTATGCTGACGCCAATCAGCCTAAATTGTTAGAGATTTTTACGCCTAAAAAAGTAAACGACGATGTGCTTCTAAAATACTTTGAGCACTTAAAAGAAACGCCTAAGAAAAAAGTAGATAGTGATGAGGCTGAAAACTAGTCTGTTAAATCTATAAAACAGGGTGTTAATTCACTTTTTATATAATAAAGATTAAAAATAAAACGCATAGGATATTTACTATGCGTTTTTGTTTTTTCATAAACCGAACTTTCGCTAATATCATTACCTTTGCAGCATGATAACACTCGGACAAGTAAATACTTTAGAAATAATACGTGAAACAGATCACGGTATTTATTTAATGGATAACGAAGACAACGAAGTCTTACTCCCTAATCGCTACGTACCAACAAGCTTCAAAATTTGGGATAAAATAGATGTTTTTGTCTATTTAGACAATGAAGAACGTCCCGTAGCTACAACCGATATGCCATATGTTAAACGTGATGAATTTGCTTTATTACGTTGTAATCAAGTTACCGATTATGGGGCTTTTTTAGATTGGGGCTTGGTTAAGGAGTTATTTTGTCCATTTAAAGAACAGGCTTTCAAAATGAAACCTGGAGGTTGGTATTTGGTTCACTGTTATTTAGATGAAAAAACAGATAGATTGGTCGCTTCTAGTAAAACCAATCGTTTTTTAGATAATACAAATTTAACCGTTCAGCAGTTTGATGAGGTCGATATTATCGTGTCTCACCCATCAGATATTGGCATGAATGTTATTGTCAATAAAATTCATTCGGGTTTAATTTATAAAGATCAAATCTTTAAAGATATTAGTGTAGGTGACAAGTTAAAAGGCATTGTTAAGAAAATACGCCCGGGTAATAAATTAGATATTTCTTTAGGACAAATAGGATACCGTAATATCGAGCCTAATGCCGAACGCATTTTACATGAATTGCAAGATAATTCGGGGTATATGAATCTTACCGATAAATCGAGTCCAGAAGCCATCAAGGAGCAACTTCAAATGAGTAAAAAGAACTTTAAGAAAGCCATTGGTGCGCTTTATAAAGAACGTCAGATTGAAATTAAATCAGACGGTATTTATTTGGTTTAAATTAGTTCTTTAAAGTGCTTTCAACCCAGGACACGGCTTCTGTTAATGATAAAAAGTTTCGTTTATTAAATTTGAAGAAATGACTTTCTACTTCAAATGATTTTTGAGTAAAAACGTTATAACTTACCGTAGCATAGGCTTTAACATTAGGAAAAGCTTTGTTAAAAAGATAGGCTTCGGTAATGACTACAGAGTAAGAGTTAATACGATTGCTTATAAATCCGAAATCATTTTCTCCAAAATACTTTTTGATATGGGTTTGGCATTGTTCAAAACTCAAATAATCGATTTCTACACCTTCATAAAATTCGGCGATTACGTAGTTTTTAAAAAAATACAGATCAGCTATATTGGTTTTTTCAATTTTAGTGTGATGTGTAATTAAGGGAGATTTTGCTACTAACATGTTGCTATTTTTTAGGGCGATGCAAATATACGCTTGCCAATCTTTAATTTAAAATATTATTAAATTATTAATTTACAAGTAGTTTTTAGGGGAGTATTAAGATAATAAATAATATTTGTACTAAAAAATTACTGAATCAATAAGAAGATTGAATGTGTTTTAAAATAAAAAGCATATTAAATGTTTGTAAAAATGTTTCTTAAAGACTATAATTTAAAAGGAGTTCAAGAGATTGATGGATTGTTTAGTCGTTTAATTTTGAAACGTGTTTTTATGGCCTATCGAAAATTTATCTTGAAATTTGAAATGAAAACACCGTAAAATTTCAGGCTGTTTGAGCTAAACTAATTTTTAATTTAACTCTGAGCATCTTAGCGAGTTCCTGAAATTTAGGTGTTGAATGAAAAATTTAGATAAATATTCGTAAGCCTAGATTTTTTTGGTTCGTTTTTTCATCAATGGAAAAAATGAATAGGAGTATTATTTATTTAGAAGGGGATTGGTTTGAAATCTTTTAATGGTGAGATAAAGAATGGATAGTCTTACTACGATGCTTCGTTAATTATATTTATTTTTGTGCCATGATTAATCAAGATACCATAGTCGCTTTAGCAACACCTTCTGGAGCAGGTGCTATAGCTGTAATTCGCTTATCGGGAAAAGATGCCATCACTTTAGCAGAGGCTCAATTTAAATCGGTTTCAGGTAAGCAGTTGGCAAAACAGCCCACGCATACCATTCATTTAGGACATATTATTGAAGGTTCAAGAACCATTGATGAGGTTTTAGTATCGGTTTTTAAAAACCCGAATTCCTATACCGGCGAAAATGTGGTTGAAATATCATGCCATGGCTCAAGCTATATCCAACAGGAAATTATTCAATTATTTTTGCGACATGGTTGCCGAATGGCTACTGCAGGCGAATTTACTTTGCGTGCTTTTTTAAATGGTAAATTAGATTTAAGTCAGGCAGAGGCTGTAGCCGATTTAATTTCTTCCGATAATGAGGCTAGTCATCAAATAGCCATGCAGCAAATGCGAGGAGGGTTTTCTTCGGAAATTGCTAAACTCCGTGAAGAACTTCTAAATTTTGCATCTTTAATTGAGTTAGAATTAGATTTTGCTGAAGAGGACGTCGAGTTTGCCGATAGAACACAGTTTAAAGAACTCATTTCAAGAATTACTTTTGTTTTAAAACGTTTAATAGACTCGTTTGCTGTTGGTAACGTGATAAAAAACGGTATTCCAGTAGCCATTGTTGGCGAGCCAAATGTAGGGAAATCCACCTTACTGAATGCGCTTTTAAATGAAGATCGTGCCATTGTAAGTGATATTGCAGGAACCACTAGAGATACCATTGAAGATGAATTGGTTATTGAAGGTATCGGATTCCGTTTTATTGATACGGCTGGAATTCGAGAAACTAAAGATGTGGTTGAAGGCATTGGAATTAAAAAGACCTTCGAGAAAATAGAGCAATCACAAGTGGTTTTGTATTTGTTTGATGCGACGCAGTTTGTTGAAAATGCAGCACAGTTTCAAGTGGAAATTGAAAAAATAAAAAACAAATACCCTTTAAAGCCACTTTTAATAGTTCCTAATAAAATTGATAAACTTTCTTCGGACGAGGTGGCGCAATTGGAAGCGTTTTTAAGCGGTATTGAAAATTCTAAATACATTTTATTAGCTGCTAAGGAGAATAGGGGTGTGGAGGATTTAAAAAATCAACTGATTGGTTTTGTAAACACAGGTGCTTTACGAAACAATGAAACCATTGTTACCAATACCCGCCATTACGATTCTCTAATAAAAGCTTTTGAAGAAATCCAAAAAGTCCAGGAAGGCATCGACACCAATTTATCTAGCGATTTAATGGCTATCGATATCCGTCAGGCGCTCTATCACTTTGGGGAGATTACTGGTCAAGTGACTAACGATGAGTTACTTGGGAATATATTTGCTAACTTTTGTATCGGGAAGTAGATGATGTTACTATAAGTTTCTTATTGGGTTGATTATTTTGTTTATATAATTAGAAATTAAAGGCTTTAATAAAGGGTTTAAAATGAGGAACTCTGGAATTAAATAAAATAGAAGTAATTTTTACACTTGCACATTATACAAAGGTAATTTTTGACTATATTTACCCTCGTTGAAAAAACGTGAGTAATTATTACCCTTGTTCAAAATGACAGATTTTAATAGAGATACGCCTTATAATAGCTTACCGCTATTGCCTCCAAAACAAACATTAGAAACAACAAAAGTTTTACGGAAAACTATTGATGCCAGTAGAGCATTAGCACAGCTTAATGGTATGCTCACTAATTTGCCAAACCCAACATTATTTTTAGACACTATTCATTTACAAGAGGCAAAAGCAAGTTCCGAAATAGAAAACATTATTACCACTAACGATGATTTATACAAATCTTTAGTTGCCGATAAAAAGTTTGATAACCCGGCTACAAAAGAAGTGCTAAGTTATAAAGAAGCGCTTTGGAATGGATTACATGATATAGAAAAGCGTCCTTTTATAAGCACAAATTTATGTATAGATATTGTACAAAGCATTAAAAAAAACACCGCAGGAATAAGAACAACTCCTGGTACTGCTCTAAAAAATGCAAAAGGGGAAACGATATACACACCACCAACAGGAGAAACGGTTATAAGAGAGAAATTAGCCAATTTGGAAACGTTTATTAATGAAAATGATACCATAGACCCATTAATAAAAATGGCGTTAATGCATTATCAATTTGAAGCCATACACCCTTTTAGTGATGGTAATGGTAGAACAGGACGCATCTTGCTATTACTCTATTTAAAACTAGAGAAACTATTAGATACACCTGCTATTTATTTAAGCGAATATATAATAAAAAATAAAGCGGATTATTATAATAAACTACGTGAAGTTACCGAAAATAATGATTGGGAGGCGTGGATATTATATATGTTAGAAATGGTTGAATATACCGCTAAAAAAGGCTTAAAACGGTTAAAAGATGTGACCGAGTTAATGGAGCAAATGACAATTGAAATTAAAGAAAAATTGCCTAACGCATATACTAAAGAACTAGTAGAGATACTATTCAGATTACCATACACCAAACGACAATTTTTAATTGACGAAAAACTAGGAACCCCTAAAACAGTAGGGAATTATTTAATGGATTTGGAGGGTGCTGGCTTTTTAACGTCCGAAAAAGTTGGTAAGGAAAAACTATATCTTAATCATAGATTAATGGCTGTTTTAGAGCAGGCTTAATTTTATGATGAGTAAAAAGCTTTAAATGCCTTAGGAGCAAATTTATAATCAAGATATAATTAGTTTAAATGAACGCAGTAGAAATAGAAGAAGTAGTATCGGAATTGGCATTAAAGCCTTTTGAAGCAGAGGAATTTCCCTTTTCTTTTTTAGTGGCTTTTGGTAATTGTTGTAGGTTATATACTTTGGAAGATTTTTAAAAAGGAATGATGTTATAAAACGATGACTTAAACCGATTTTACAAGAAGGAAAACACAAAGTGATTCAATTCCATCGTAATCTAAAATACTTTTACAACTTACTATAATAGCTTTATAAATTAAAACCTTATTTTTATTGAATTATTCAATAATAGCAAGGAATTTTCAATGTCTCTATACCAACAATCTGTTCTTAAAAGTCATCTTAGCCTACAAGACCAATCTAAATTAAACACAGCTTACAAGAAGTACGTAAAATACTTTTTAAACCCAACCATACAAGATAACATTCGAAGTTCTAAAGAAGAAGAATACCAAGGTATCTTTCTTACCGAATTGTTTGTAAATATTTTAGGTTATACCTTAAAACCTAATGCGAATTTTAATCTGGTTGCTGAGTATAAAAACCAAACCAATTCACGGAAAGCCGATGGCGCCATCCTTCAACGATATTGCTATTGGTGTTATAGAACTTAAGGGAACAAACACTAAAGACCTTGAAAGCATTCGTAAACAGGCATTCGACTATAAAGTGAATCAAAAAGGATGTGTTTATGTTATTACATCTAACTTCGAAAAGTTGCGATTCTACATAAATGATGCAACAGAATTTGAAGAATTCAATTTATTCGAAATGACTTTAGAGCGTTTTTCTCTTTTGTACTTATGCCTTGAGAAAAGCAATATTATAAACCATGTGCCTTTAAAAATTAAGGAATCATCTTTAGTTATTGAAGAACAGATTACCAAACAATTCTATAAAGACTATTCGTTATTTAAAAGGGAGTTATACAGAGATCTAGTAAAGGGAAATGCTAAGCGATTAAAGCAAAATAGAAATGCAATAAGTGAATCTGATGTAATTTTAACAGAATCACAGAAAGCAGAACAACTGCAATTAGAAAAGAATGTTAAGTTAACACTCTTTAAAAAATCTCAAAAATTAATAGACCGTTACCTGTTTATTTTCTTTGCTGAAGACAGAGGTTTACTACCACCAAACAGTACTCAGCAAATTCTTGACAAATGGAAAGCCGATTTAGACTTTGGAGACGAAAGACCACTTTACGACTTATTTAAACAGTATTTTAATTTCTTAGATCAGGGCAGAAAAGGCACAGCTAGTAGAGCTGAAATTTATGCTTACAATGGCGGACTGTTTAAAGAAGATACCCTTTTGGATAATCTTGAAATAGATAGCCAACTACTATATAAATACACCAATTTATTAGCCGCGTACGATTTTGAAAGTCAAGTTGATGTTAACATCCTAGGGCATATTTTTGAAAACTCCTTAAATGAAATAGAAAGTGTAAATGCTGAAATTGAAGGTGGCGACTTCGATAAACAAAAATCTAAACGAAAAAAAGACGGTGTATTTTACACCCCAAAATATATTACCAAGTACATTGTTGAAAATACGATTGGCAAACTTTGCGATGAAAAGAAAAACGAATTAGGCTTTAAGGAAGAAGAATACTTTAAAGGACGTAAAAACAGGAATAAGCGCACCATAGAAAAACTGGTACATACACTAGATGTCTATAGAGATTGGTTACTACAACTCACTATTTGCGACCCAGCCTGTGGTTCTGGTGCATTTTTAAACCAAGCCTTAAATTTTTTAATAGCAGAACACACTTATATAGATGAATTAAAGACCAAAGTTTTAGGTGGTGGTTTACAGTTTCCAGATATAGAAAACACCATTCTAGAAAACAATATTTATGGTGTAGACCTTAACGAAGAATCTGTAGAAATTGCAAAACTATCCTTATGGTTACGTACCGCACAACCAAGACGTAAATTAAACGATTTAAGCTCTAATATAAAATGCGGAAACTCCTTAATAGACAGTAAAGCTGTTGCAGGAGATAAAGCCTTTAATTGGGAAGAGCAATTTCCTAAAGTATTTGAAAAAGGTGGTTTTGATGTGGTTATTGGGAATCCACCTTATGTTTCTAAATCTTTTTCAGATGTTGAGAAAAAATATTATCATGACAAATATTCAACAGCTCAGTATCAATTAGATCTTTATATTTCTTTTTTGGAAAAAGGAACTAAATTACTTCATGATAGTGGTCAAATAAGTTACATTATTCCAAATTCATGGTTGAAAAATTTAATGTTTGATAAATGTAGGTTGTATGTACTTGATAATTTAATTTTTGATATAATAATTCCAAATTTAGAAAACATATTTACTGACGCTTCGGTTGATACTATGATATTTATAGCATCAAAATCGAGAAAGAGGAAAAAGGAGATAGAAATCGGTCAATTTAAAAAACTTGAATACGCAAAAAAACATTCAGTTAATCAAGAAAGATTTAGAAAGAATAATAAATTAATATTTGATGTTGAAATATCTCAAGAATCACAATCAATCTTTACTAAAATAGACAAACATTGTATTAGATTAAGTGATATTTCAGATGTTACAAGAGGAATAAATCCATATGATAAGTACAGAGGACAATCTGCTGATGTTATAAAGAATAAATTATATCATTCAAATCACAAAAAAGATAACACTTTTATTCCTGAAATAAGAGGAAGGCATGTGAATAGATACTCTTTAGAGTGGGATAATGAAACCTTTGTTAGTTATGGGGATTGGTTAGCAGCCCCTAGAGAACCAAAATATTTTGAAGGTAATAGAATTATTTGTAGGCAAGTTTTAGGTAAGAATTTAAACTGTACATTTTTAGATTCGGATTTTATTATTGACCAAAGTGTTTTTATAGCCAAATTTGATAAAGACCAAACGGATAAGTTAAATCCAAAGTTTGTTTTAGCTCAGTTATCTTCAAAATTATTAAGTTTTTATTTTAGATATAAAGCAAATGAATTTGATGCACTTTTTCCAAAAATTAAAATTGGTGAATATAAAGACCTTCCAATAAAGGTAAATAGAAAAATTCTTCAAACACCATTTATTGAATCAGTTAATATTATGTTACATTCAAATAGCAACTTATTCAATCTATGTGTCAAATTTCAAAATTACCTTAAACAAAAGTTTGAATTACAAAAACTATCAAAAAAACTCGAAAACTGGTACGAGTTAGAATTTGGTGATTTCATAAAAGAACTAAACAAAGCTATAAAAGCGAATAATAAATTACGTGTTAAAGAGGGTTTAACAGATGTGTCAACCCTAACCAAAAAAGATGAGTTTGAATGGCTAGATCTCTTTGAAGAAAACAAGAAAAAAGCCCAAGACTTGCAAAACCAAATAAACCAAACAGATAAAGAAATTGATGCTATGGTGTATGAGTTGTATGGGTTGACGGATGATGAAATTGCAATTGTGGAGAATAGTTAATACTTGCAAAAAATGAATTCAATTACTTTAGAAAATATAAAAAAATTAAAAGCAGAACAATTAACTCAACTTCTATTGATGCTTTTACATTTAGAACACAAGAAGTATAATTTTCCTAACTGTTATATAAGCGTACCTCAGAATATAACAACTTCAGATGGTGGAGAAGATGGAAGAATAACAATATCAGACCGCAAAAATTCAAGATGGATTGTTGATGTTTTTTGTCTATTTCAAGCTAAAGCGACTTCAATGTCAAGGGCACAGTGTAAAAGTGAAATTTTAAACACAAAAAATGACGCTTTAAAGGCTCAAGTTAAAGAAGTTATTGATAAAAATGGTACTTATATATTAATTACAACGGATGATTATGTTGAACAGAATTTACAAGACAGAATTGATGGTTTTAGAGAAGCTGTAAAGTTAGTTGAAAGTGAAGAATATGGCAACAAAGCAAAAATTAAAATTTATGATGCTAATTTAATAAAAGATTGGACTAATGAATATATTTCCGCTGTTTCTTATGTTCAGTTACTGTGTGGAATTCAAAGACCCCATGGACTTCAAATTTGGGGTGAATTAAAATCGCATCCCAGTAATTCATCAAATTTTAAAACAAACCCAGAAATTGATGCTTTAATCGAAAAAATTAGATTAGATACTTTTAATAAAAAACATATTAGAATAGAAGGAGTTTCGGGGATTGGAAAAACTAGATTAGTCTGTGAGGCTTTTTCGCCAGGTAGCTGTAATACAGATTGTAATTTCAATATGATTCAAAAATCACTTTCGGATAGTGTAATTTATTTCGATATTGGAAAAGGAAATCCCCAAAATATTTTTGATTTTATAAGAAGTATTGTTACAACATACCCCTCAATATTAATTTTAGACAATTGTGACCCAATCAATCATGATAAGTTTCTTTAAGAAACTTTGAGAACAGGTAGTCTGCAAACTTTAGTATCTATTGATTACGAGAAAATAAATAGTACTAACAACGAGTTTTGTAAAACCTTTCAACTCAAGGGTGAAATGTTTAATTCAGTTGTTGAGGAAATTCTTAAAAATGAGTATTTAAACAGCCAATTATCTACTCAAGATATTGAATATCTTATTGAATTTTCAGAGGGAAATCCTAAAATGGCAATTAACTTTGTTAAAGCAGCAATCAACAAAACTGATTTAAATCAAGGTTTTGACAAGGAACTGCTTGAAAAATTAATCTTTGGAAGAGAATCTCTTAATGAAATAGATTTTAATATTTTAAAGTTATGCTCCGTTTTCAAATACTTTGAATATCCATCTGAAGATTTTTATTCTATAGATAAAGATGGCTATATGTTACTTTTAGAACATGTTAACTTTTTTTCAAGCTATTTAAATATAGATCCGGATAGTGTTGAGAGTACAATAAAAAAATATTTAGAAAAAGTTGTCCTTGAGAGAAGAGGAAATAAAATAGTAATTAGACCCAATCCTCTTTCGTTAAAACTATCAATTTTATTTTGGGATGAATTAAATATTGTAAAATATGAATCATTCATTCGAAGCATTCCAAAAAATTTAATTACTCCTCTAGTTGATCAACTTAGCCAACTAGGTAGTGTAGGTAAAGCTAAAGAACTTGTTAAGACTATATGGGGTGTTGATGGAAATTTTTCGACAGCGGAAATTTTAAATTCTAGTATGGGTTCACGCCTTTTTCGCTCAATTGTAACCGTGAATCCAAAGGAAACTGTTAAAGTATTGTCTAAGAGATTCTTAAATCAACCTAAAGAATATCTTGAAGCAATAGTAGAAGGGAGACAAAACCTTGTTTGGGCTTTAGAAAAATTATGTTTTAGAAAAGAAACTTTTATTGAATCTACAAAGGTTTTAATGTGTTTTGCGGTTGCTGAGAATGAAACGTATTATTCCAATAATGCAACTAGTTATTTTACACAACTTTTTAGAATATTTTTAGCAGGCACAGAGATTGGTTATGATCCACGTATTGAAGTTTTAAAATGGGCTTTAGATAAAGAAGATTCAGACTTTGATACTTTAGTAATAAAAGCTAGTGAAAGAGCATTCACCCCTTTGGCAAATTTACACAAAACCAGAGGTGCAGAAAATCAAGGTGGTCTCCTGCCATTAGAAGATTATAGACCTAATTCAGCTATAGAAATAAATGAATATCGAGAAAAAATATTGAAATTATTGTCAAGATTTATTTCTCATAAAAATGAATTTCAATTATCTGCTCAAAGAGCTATTTATAATAACATATCTAATTTGTTTGAATTCAATTACGAAATAGATAAACTGAAAATTATTATTGATTTAATATGTAAAAATATTGTTGACAGAGATGATTTATTAAAAAGTTTACACTCTCAACTTAGCTATCAAAAAATAAGTGAATCTCAAGGGCAATTTATTAATGGTTATATCGAAGATTTAAAGACTAATTCAATAGAAGAAAGAATATTATATAATGTCTCAGAACCAAAAATAATTATACGAACGATAAAAGAAGGGGACAGTTACGATGATAAAGGTAAAAGACTTGCTGAAAAATTTGCAGAAGATGTTATATCTGAAAAAATTGATATTCGTCCATACTTCAAAAATCTTTTAACAGGTAATCAATTTTATACTTATGATTTTGGAAAAAAACTTTCAGAATTAAGTGTTTATAATCAAGATTTTGTTGATGATCTTGTATCTGTACTCTTAACACTTGAAAATAAGCCACATAATTTATCTTTTTTGTTTGGCTACATCTCTGTTTTGGAACCAAAAAAAACTAATGATATCTTCAATATTTTGATTTCCAAACAATCATCTTTTGCATTTAATATTTTTCGCTTTGATGAGAATAATTTTGAGAGTGTTTTAAAGCTTCTTGATTTAGTTAAAAATCATAATATTCAATCGAATAAATTAGAAATTATTAAATACGATATTGTCAAATTAAATCCGTCTGAATTAATTCAATATTTCCGTTTGATTAAAAATTTCGAAAATGGTCATATTTTAATTATGGATACTTTCAGTATTCTAATATGGAATTCTAGAAACAACCAATTGGAAATAGATGAAGGCATCTTAAAGTATATTAAATCAATAATTGAAGAAGAAAATATATTAATTAAGATCAATTCTACGAGAACAATAGATTTATACACTTGGGAAGAAATAATGGCTTTTTTGATAAAAAAATTTCAAAGTGAAATTTGTAAGAATATAGCAAATCATATTGTTGGGTATCAAAAAGCATTATCGTTTTTATCAAGTGGAGAACCTCATATAGCAAACATTGCTAATCTAACGTTGGATATTGACTTTGAAAACTGCTGGAATATTTACTCAAAATTAATCTTAGAAAAACATACAATTGAGTTTTGGAACATTTTTGATATGAGTTGGATCAGTGGTGTGACTTCAAAACATCCATTTTTTTGTAACGAAACTAGAAATAAAAAATTATTCAGCTGGCTTTTAAATAATAGAGAAATAGCGCCTTGGGTAGTTAGAGTGGCTCCGCTGTTTGATGAAAATGGCCAAGATTGGTTTTTGTTTACAGAAGAATTAATAAATGTTTTTGGTAAAGACAAACATTTTATAAATGAATTATCATGTAATCTTCATTCAATGACTACATGGGGCTCTAGGGTTCCATTTTTAAAATCAAGATTAAAATTAGTTGAACAACTTAAAGATCATAAAATAAAAGATGTCAGAGAATGGGCAATTAGTGAGATAGAGGCTTACAAAAAAAATATAAAAATTGAAGAAATAACGGATGAAGAAGGTTTTTTAGGACTTTAAATAGACATTATCAAAATATTAATATAAAAATCATTTATAATAGGTTGAATGTATGAAATCAAATTTCAATAATGAACAAAAAAACACCCAATTCTAGAAGAATTGGGTGTAATATTGGGTGTTATTTAAAATTTGGAAATAAAGAGTCTCTTTTATTTAGCTTTTTTGGAAATAAATAGCACTATTTGTACTACATATGTACTCCACATATATCCTTAACCCTTATGAAACCAGAGTAATTACATATTGTATCGGGAAGTAAGTCTTAGGGCACCTTGTATTTTTATATGCTTTTAAAAATTAAGAAAAGATTTCGCTGTGAGCTTTATTTTTCTGAAATGTACAAGACGTTTCTGTTAAAAAACAAACGTCTGGTTTTCAAGGGGTAATAGTGATATGAGTTGTTTGTTTGTCCTAATCGACTCAAATTCAGTCAAATTTTGAGCCGATTAAGTCGTTTAATCGGCTCAAAACTATAATAAGTAATCCTTTTTTACCGCGTATTTAACCTAGAACAAGTGTGAAATCAACAAAAACCAGGAGCTTGTTTGTCTTTTTAATATTAAATTGAAGTTGCATTATAAATTTGGGTTTTCATATTGTAATCCGGCATTAATTACATTGAAAAGTAGGTTATTGAAGATGAATTTTAAATAGATAAACTCCGCAAATCAACGCTATATTATCAATGCTTTTAACTATACACTCAACAACGTAGGTCGTAGTATTCTTTGAACATCAACATTATCATTCTGCTGTATTAAAAAAGGTTCTAAATCTTCCGAAGTCATCATTTGTTCTTCTTTATCTATAAACCCATAACCACAATACAAGCTATCTTTTATCATGATAAAAGCGTTTTCATTTTCATGTCTGCCTTGTTGTTTTAAGATCATATTTTTTGAGTTGGTTTTGGAGTATTCAATAGCTTGTTTAACACGAATATTATAAAGTGCTACCGATTCTGTTTTTCTACAAACACCTTTACAGGATTGAACTTCGTAACCAGAACATTCTTGAAGACCTTCCTGTAAATGACAGTATTTAGGACATAAATTGAACTGTTTGCACAGTTTTTCTAAATATTGCTGACATGTTTTTATGCTATACAGGATATGAAAAGGTGAGGGGGCTGCTTTTAGGGTGTTAAAAGCTAAATGTATGATGCCATTGCGGTCTTGATAACTAAAGATACCGTAGGCTTTGGGAGCCCTTTTTAATACTTGATTGTATTTAGGGTTGTATTCTTTTATGGCAGCATCTTCCATAAGTAATGCAATGGTTTCACTTCCAGAAAGTTCAAAATCTATATCGACCGTTTCTTGTGTTAAAAGCAACTCTTTTTCTGCTTTGCTATTAAAATGCTTTAAAACTTGTTTTTGAATGTCGGTAGCATGACCTACATAAATAACAGTATCTTTTTTATCTTTAAAATAGTAAACCCCAATGGCTTTCGGTAATTGATTATAAGTTTCTGCTTTCAGGTTTTTAGGCAACTTAGTTTCTTTAGCGTCTTTTTTCAGAAATACCTGAATGACATCTTGAGCATCTGGTTGCTCTAATAATTTTTGAAAAAGAATAACCGTAGCTTCTACATCGCCTTTCGCGCGGTGTCTGCCGTGTATAGGGATACCTAAATCCTGACATATTTTACCTAAACTATACGATTTATGTCCGGGTATGAGTTTTCGAGACAGCCTTACGGTACATAGTTTTTTTCGGTTGAAAGCGACACCAAGGGCTTTAAACTCGTTTCTTATAACATTATAGTCGAAACTCACATTATGAGCTATAAACACCGCTTGTTGTGTGATGGCTAAGATGTTTTCAGCAATTTCATGGAATTTAGGCGCTTTAGACACCATGTAATCATCGATTCCAGTTAAATCTGTTATATAATCCGGAATTAATGTTTCTGGATTAACAAGGCTTGTAAATTCATCAACTAAAACAGCATCGTCATATCTAAAAATGGAGATTTCAGTAATCTTATTACTTGGCCCCGTAGTTTCTACGTCAATTACGGTATAAATCATGTCACCAATCGTTCTAAAGCTTTGAGCTCAATACCTAGTTCGGTAAACATATTTATAATACTGCTTAGCTTGAGCTCTTCCTCGCTATATTCTTGGGTATTAATGCTACAGGTGTATTCCCAAATTTCTAAAACTTCATTCATAGGAATGCTGTAATCATTGTATTTCTTGTTGTCAGACATTAATAAAAGGGAGCCGTTAAAGTCGATGTTATTCATAACACGCTTATACACCATGCCATCATTTAATGTAACTAAAACGTAAGTACGCCCTGTTTTTATGTCATTTCTATCTTCTATAAAACGCCCAATAACAAAGGAGCCGTCTTTCATTGGTAACATGGAATCTCCTTTTATAGGAAAGGCTCTGTGTTTTCCAGTGGGTAGGAAAGGCAATTTTATTTTTTGTAATTGCTCAATGTATTCCGGATCATCATAACCGGCTAAATACCCCGCCGAAGCTTTAATAGGAACGACTTCAATTAAATTTTCGTTATCGCTATCTATGGTAATGGGGAATAACACACGCTGATTACCTACTTCAATAAAAGAAGCGTCTGTCGCCTTAGTTAAATCATTACGCAATAAAATATCTATAGGTAATTTAAAATAATCAGACAGCAGTATAAGCATGTCAATGCTTGGTGCCGAACGGCCTTCCTCATAAGACCCAATACGAGATCGTGTCACCTTCAGTTCATCTGCAAGAACTTCTTGAGACAACTTTTTTAGGGTCCGTAAATGTTTTATGTTTTTAGCTATTATTTTCATGATGCTACAAATATAAGTAATAAATACTTTTTTTTGTAGCTGTTTTTTTGTGTCCGATAAAAAATATTTTAAGATGCATAGGTGCAACCAACGACAGATCAAGAAAAGCCTTAAATAATTATTGTACTTTTACGACCTTAAATTTTAAAATTTCATGTCGAAAGTTGTTTTAATCACTGGAGGATCTTCAGGAATAGGGAAATCTATAGGAACGTTTTTAAATTCTAAAGGTTATGTTGTATATGGTACGAGTAGAAATCCGCAGCATTATAAAGATAGCCCATTTCCTATACTTGCTCTCGATGTTAAAGATGGTGAAACTATAACCAATACCGTTCAAGATGTGATTAAGAAGGAGGGGAGATTGGATGTGGTTATAAACAATGCAGGTGCTGGTATAACAGGACCTATAGAAGAAATTCCAGACACTGAAATTAAAAACAATTTTGAGACGAATTTTTTCGGACCCCTAAAAGTGATTAAAGCGGTGTTGCCACAAATGAGAAAGCAAAACGCCGGATTAATTATTAATATCACCTCAATAGCTGGTTATATGGGTTTGCCTTACCGAGGTGTTTATAGTGCGAGTAAAGGCGCTCTGGAGCTTATCACAGAGGCTTATCGTATGGAGTTGAAAAACTTTAATATAAAAATGACCAATGTGGCCCCTGGCGATTTTGCTACTAATATTGCAGCAGGACGTTATCATGCACCGCTGTTAGACGATTCGCCTTATTATAAAACGTATAAGGGTACTTTAGAGTTGATGAATGCACATGTTGATCACGGGAGTAATCCTAATATGATGGCCGAAGCGGTTTGTAAAATCATTGAAACCAATAACCCTAAGGTACACTATAAAGTAGGGGCGTTTATGCAGAAGTTTTCCATTGTTTTAAAACGTATTTTACCAGGTACGGTTTATGAAAAACTTTTAATGAATCATTATAAGCTTTAAGCTGTAGTTCAGGTTTTGATAAAAACGGGAAGTCTTTTAAAGGCTTAAGTTGCTGTATAGAACCAGACTAATTATCTGAAGAAACGCTTTATAAAAAGTAGGGTTTCGACAAATCTACCAGACAAATCAAATTTTATTAACTTTTCAGAAGGACTCTAATACGAACTATATTTTATTGAGAAATTATCTGTTGATGAGACCTAGAATATCATCTTCAAATTTATAAGAGAAAATATTCGCATTACTCTCTATAATTTTTTTGTCCTTATCAACAATAATAGTTTTAGTAATCGGGTAGATGATTAATTTTTCTGAAGCCAATTTAGAGTTTTGAAACTGGTATTCATGCTCATGATTAAAATTAAAGTTATCTAAAAGCTTCTCGGCTTTTTCTAAACCATAATCATCCACATTTATAGTAATGAAATGCACTTCAGGGTACTTAAGTTCTAATTCTCTAATCTTGTAGTGACTGTCCTTGAAATGCTGATAATAAACGTTAGACCAAAACGTAATAACGGTCAGTTCGTTAATAAGCGTGTTAAGTTCAATCGCTTCATGGTTGTAATCAACAAGGTCAACAAGCGGTAATTGCGATCCATTTTTTAATTTATGGATGGAATTAGCATATTTAGTCATACGCTCTTTTTCAGACACATTACTACTCTTATCCAGGTAAAAATTTAAAACCTTTCGGTTGTAGGATTCATCATCATGTTTCGATAAGTATTTTAAAGTGAAATGATAAAGTAAATCATCTTTAATATTAGGGTCTGAAACTAGGCTGTCAACCAGTTTTAAACGTTCGAAATTGTAGCAAAAAGCATGTTGCTTACGCGATTTTTCATCGTCGTGTTTAGCGTGCTTTTTAAGCGCTAAATTACTTATGTTGTGCTTTAAAAAAGTACGGTAATTGTGGTAATCACTAAAAAAGGTATCGTTATAATTGATGGTTTTTCGATAATCATAAAAACCATCAGGTAAACTTTTAAGGTTTTTCATTTTGTTCTTCCCGTGGTGCGCAAAGGGGTACACCTCTTTATTGGAGTAATAACTGTATTTGTTGTTGGCTTCAGCTATTTTAATGAATAAAGGAGAAGGATCATATCGGTTTATAAAACTAGCTAAAAGTTTATCCTTTTGATCTCTAATAGAGTCTATCTTTTGCTCATAGGCATCAGGAGAGAGTTGGCAAAGTTTAATAATGTATTTTTCTTCCTTTTCGTGCTCAAGAAAATCATTAATCAAGTAGTTGTTTTTCTTATCACCATGACCGGTAAAAACCAAAGATTCATCAAAGTCTAAGGTGTTTAATCGAAACAAGACACTATCTCTAGGTTCTAATAGCACCATTTGTGTTTCAACACCGTGTTTAAAGGTATAAATTCCTGGAGTAAGCGAGTCTAACTTGTAAAGAAATCGGTTAACACCATTTAGTTTTACAGTGTCTATAACTTTTTGATCTCTAGAAAGAACAACGTAGTTGGTATTGGGATTTATAATTTCACCACCAATATATGCATAACTATCTCTCTCATTATCACTGTCTTGTTTACAGCCAAAAAAGGTTAATAGTAAAACTACAACTGAAAAGTAAATTCTCATAAATATGATAAGGTGTCTTTGGAGAAGCAAAAGTATAGGTTGTTACGGGATTCGGCTGTTAAGAGGCTGTTAAAAGTTGTTTTTCTTACAAATTTAGAGTCGTTTCTAATTGATTTTATCGCTTAAAATTGCTACGCTTAAGTTTCGTCTTACCAATTCATTTTTCTACTTTTGCAAAAATTTTAATATAAATTATGCTATCAGTATCAAATCTTTCTGTCCAATTTGGAAAACGTGTGCTTTTCGATGAAGTAAATACCTCTTTTAACAATGGTAATTGCTACGGTATTATTGGCGCCAATGGGGCTGGTAAATCTACCTTTTTAAAGATTCTTTCTGGGAAGTTAGATCCAACCTCTGGTCATGTGTCGCTAGAAGCAGGAAAGCGTATGTCGGTATTTGAGCAAGACCATAGTTTATATGATGAGCATACAGTGTTAGAAACCGTTTTAATGGGGAATAAACCACTTTTCAAAATTAAATCTGAAATTGATGCCCTTTACGCCGATTACACCGATGAAAACGCCGAGAAAATAGGGGAGTTACAGGTGCAGTTTGAAGAAATGGATGGCTGGAACGCCGATAGTAATGCAGCCTCTATGTTATCTAACTTAGATATTAAAGAAGACTTGCATTATACCATGATGGCCGATTTAGACGGTAAACAAAAAGTACGTGTGTTATTAGCACAGGCTTTATTTGGAAATCCAGATGTGCTTATTATGGATGAGCCTACCAACGACTTGGATTACGAAACCATTTCTTGGTTAGAAAACTTCTTGGCTAATTATGACAATTGTGTGATTGTAGTTTCGCACGATAGACACTTTTTAGATGCGGTGTGTACACATATTTCGGATATTGACTTCGGAAAAATTAATCACTACTCAGGAAACTATACCTTCTGGTATGAGTCTTCGCAATTAGCCGCAAGACAACATGCACAGCAAAACAAAAAAGCTGAAGAGAAAAAGAAAGAATTAGAAGAGTTTATTCGTCGTTTTTCTGCCAACGTAGCTAAAAGTAAACAAGCTACTAGTCGAAAGAAAATGATTGATAAATTGAATGTAGCTGATATTAGACGTACCAGTAGAAGATATCCTGCTATTATTTTTGAACGCGAAAGAGAAGCAGGTGATCAAATTTTAAATGTTGAAGGCCTTGCAGCTTCTATGGATGGTGAAGTGTTGTTTAAAGACATCGACTTAAACTTAGCCAAAGGCGATAAAGTGGTGGTGTTTTCACGTGATTCGAGAGCAACTACAGCGTTCTATCAGATTTTAAATGATAAAGAAAAAGCCGATGCCGGTAAATTCATGTGGGGTGTCACGACAACACAATCGTATTTACCTTTAGATAATAGTGAGTTTTTTGATAACGACTTAACCTTAATTGATTGGTTACGTCAGTGGGCAAAAACTGAAGAAGAGCGCGAAGAAGTTAATATTCGTGGTTTCTTAGGAAAAATGATTTTTAGTGGTGAAGAAGCCTTTAAAAAATCGACGGTACTTTCGGGTGGTGAAAAAGTTAGATGTATGCTATCTAGAATGATGATGGTACGTGCGAACGTGTTACAACTTGATGAGCCTACAAACCACTTAGACCTTGAAAGTATCACAGCTTTTAATAACTCCTTAAAAAACTTTAAAGGCACCATATTATTTACCACACATGATCACGAGTTTGCACAAACAGTAGCAAATAGAGTGGTTGAATTAACACCAAACGGTGTGATAGACCGCTACACCACTTGGGATGATTATATGCAGGATCCTAAAATTAAAGAATTACGTAATCAAATGTATGGGGCGTAGGGTTTAGGCTTTAGGCAATATGCTGTATGTTTTATGCTGAAGGCTTGTAACTTCGTTTCATTGAAGCTGTGTATACTGATTTTGCTGCCCTTCGACAAGCTCAGTGTGACATCGTAGTGCATAGTTTCAGAGTTTTTTAAAGGTTTTATCTACGGTCTTCGAGCGGAGTCGAGAAGTTAAGTTACAAGGTTATAAGGTTACAGCGTTAAAAAGGTGGTGACATTCAGAAGGAGGAAGGACTGAAGAATCTTTAGCTCAAAAACTTGTCGTAAAACATAGATTCATGAAGGTTTTTTGCCTTAGGTTGTATGTTTTATGCCAGTAACCAACAGCTAATTTTCACTTCTAATATCTACTATTTAACTTTTGAAGACTCTTCGACAAGCTCAGAGTGACAAGTTGGGACCACGTTTCAGAGGTAGCTTAATAATCCATAGTCAATAATAAATAATCAATTTTTTTTGGCTTTATGCTGAATACTTATGACATGGTTTTATCTACGGTCTTCGAGCGGAGTCGAGAAGTTAAGTTACAAGGTTACAGCATTAAAAAGGTGGTTTCTTCCAGAAGGAGGTATGACTGAAGAATCTTTAACTCAATAACTTGTCGTAAAACATAGATTTATGAAGGTTTTTTACCTTAGGTTGTATGTTTTATGCCAGTAACCAACAACTAATTTTCACTTCTAATATCTACTATTTAACTTTTACCTTTGATGGTTCTTCGACAAGCTCAGTGTGACACCGTAGTGGAGAGTTTCAGAAGTGGGTTAATAATCAATAATAAATAGTCAATTTTCTTACCCAACAACCAATATCTACCACAAAAAAAACAGCCTAGAAAATTCCAGACTGTTTTATAAATGTTTGATTTGTTTTGGAAAACTAATTTAAAGTAAAGTTTGAAGGCTATAGGTTGATACGCTTCATGAGATAACAATCACGTTCTACGAATCCCTTTTAACTTCTACCGTTTCACTTCAAATTAATTATCTATAGATCCCATAACACGCTTCATAAAGGCATTTAATGCTTCTTTTTTAGGCGTGCCATCTTTGATCATTTTGTTAACTTCAACGGCTCCATACATGTTAGAAATAAGCTCGCCAATAACATCCAATTCTTCATCTTTTAAAGACGATAATTCGGTTAAAGCTTCTAGCGTTTCGATGGTTTCAATTACGAAATCCTCGTCATTCTCCTCAATAAATTGAGTAAGATGTTTAATTACTGGTAACTTCATCGACTAAATCTTTTAAAGGATCAAATTTATTGGTTTGCACTTGGTTTAAAAAGTTCCCATTTTTAAAAGTAGCAAAGGTTGGTAAATTATCAACATTAGCTAATTTTCTTGATTCTGGGAATTTTTCAGCATCAGCGATAACGAAAGTAATGTTTTCGTTTTCGGTGGCTAACTTTTTAAATTTAGGTTTCATAATTCGGCAGTTACCGCACCATGTTGCAGAGTATTGTACTACAACTATGTCGTTGTTTGAAACTAATTCGCCTAAATTGTCTTTATCTAATTCTTGAACCATGAGTTTTGTGTTTTTAGTGTGAAGCTAAATATTCAGCAGTACCTTTAGCGTTAGCTTGCATAGCATCTTTTCCTTCTTCCCAGTTTGCAGGACAAACTTCTCCTTTTTCTTGTACGTGTGTTAAGGCATCAACTAAACGAATGTACTCACCAACATTTCTTCCTAATGGCATGTTGTTAATACTTTCGTGTTGTACTGTTCCTTCTTCGTCAATAATGTAAGTCGCTCTGTATGTTACGTTATCGCCTTCAACTTGTACGGTTCCAGTAGCTTCATCAAAAGTTTCGTTAGTAATATCTAAAATACCTAAAATGCTAGATAAGTTACGGTTGCTATCAGCTAGGATTGGGTAAGTAACACCTTCAATACCTCCGTTATCTTTTGGCGTGCTTAACCATGCGAAGTGAACTTCTGGCGTATCACAAGAAGCTCCAATAACTACGGTGTTACGTCTTTCAAATTCTGGTAAAGCCGCTTGGAAAGCGTGTAATTCTGTAGGGCAAACAAATGTAAAGTCTTTTGGATACCAAAATAAAACAACTTTTTTCTTGTTATCTCTTGCTGCTTCTAAAACGTTTAGTTTAAAAGTATCACCCATTTCGTTCATGGCGTCTACGTTTAAATCTGGGAATTTTTTTCCTACTAATGACATATTTCTGTTTTTAAGTTATTAATTATTTTCTACTGCAAATGTAGTATAGAATATAGATTTTTTAGAATAATTAAATCCTAAAAATTTATCAAACTATAGATTTTTGTTATAGTAAAATTTAAACTGAATAGTTTTCAGTTATTTGGCTGTCAGTTGCTTTATTTTGATGTTTAGCGCAGCGAATAATAAGGTGGTAAACGGACTCAACCAATTAAAAATGGCATAGATAAAGTACTCGCCAACACCAACGCCTAAAACGCCCGATTGATAAGCCCCACAGGTGTTCCAAGGAATAAGTACCGAGGTTACGGTACCCGAATCTTCAAGGGTTCTACTTAAATTTTCTGGAGCTAATTGTTTATCGGCGTAAGCTTGTTTAAACATTTTCCCAGGAATCACAATGGCTAAGTATTGATCGGAAGCAATAATGTTTAATCCCAAACAGCTAATTACCGTACTAGCAAACAAGCCGAATACAGAACTCGCTACGGCTAATAAAGCCTGTGTAATACGAGCTAATGCTCCAATACCATCCATCACCCCACCAAAAATCATGGCACAAATAATTAAAAAGATGGTCCATAACATGCCTTTCATGCCGCCAGAAGCAAAAAGTTCATTGAGTTTCTCGTTATCGGTGCTTATTTGGGTGTCTGTTAAAATGGAAGTGATTACCGCTGAGAATTTTGAATCTCCTAAACCGTTTAAAATATCCGGTTGAAACACAAAAGCAAAAATAGCAGCCAAAAGTACCCCGGCCAGTAAAGCGGCCAAAGGTTTGGTTTTTAATAATATGAGACCAACCACCACCACAGGAACCGCGAATAACCAAGGGGTAATGTTAAAGGTTGTTTTTATGGTTTGCAGTAAATCGCTAACATCGGCATTTCCCGAAGTTTCTGTGGTTGCACTTAAAATCCCAAAAACGATTAAGGTGATTACAATGGTAGGTACCGTTGTAATGGCCATATACCTAATGTGTGTAAACAAATCGGTACCCGCCATAGCAGGTGCTAGGTTGGTGGTATCACTTAATGGTGACATTTTATCACCAAAGTAAGCCCCAGAAATAACAGCCCCAGCAATCATTCCTGGATGAAGCCCCAAAGCCGTACCAATCCCCACAAGTGCAATACCTACAGTCGCCGAGGTGGTCCAGGAACTGCCCGTAGCTATAGAAATAACCGCTGCGATAACCACAGAGGCGGGTAGGAATATTTGCGGACTTAAAACCTGTAAACCATAGTAAACCATAGCAGGAATAACGCCGCTAATTAGCCATGTTCCGGCTAAGGCTCCTACTAAAAACAAAATCATAATAGGAACAAAAACACTTTTTAAATTCTCCCATATTTCTTGCAGCATGAGTTGGTAGGATACTTTGTTTAAAAAACCTACTACAGCAGCTGTAGCCGCACCAATTAATAAAATAATTTGATTAGAATATTCCCCAAACATTTCGCCGTTAGCAAAAAAAATGTTGTAGGCTAAAAAACTCATTAAAACCAGAACAGGAATTAGGGCTGCAGTAAAATTTAGGGCTTTGTTTTCTATAATATGCTGCCCTTGGGCTTCAAATTCAGAAATATTTTTGTCGTCTTGCATGAAGGTGATTTTGTAACGGTAATGTTACGATTTTCGTAGAAGTTATACAAGTTTCGGTTTCAGTCTCAGTCTCAGTCTCGGTTTTCAGTCTCAGTTTTAGTTTTCAGTCTCAGTCTCAGTTTTCAGTCTCAGTCTCAGTTTTCAGTCTCAGTCTCAGTTTTCAGTCGCAGTCTCAGTTTTCAGTCTCAGTTTTCAGTTAAACAAATCCACGATTCAACAAATTACAAAAACCATTGACGGTTGTCTATTGACGTTTCACGGTTGACGTCTCAGTTAAACAATTAAACAAATCCACGATTAAACAAAATAAAAAACCATTGACGGTTGACTATTGACCATTGACGTTTCAGTTTTGACGTCTCATTTAAACAATTAAACAAATCAACAATTAAACAAAATAAAAAACCATTGACGGTTGACTATTGACCATTGACGTTTCAGTTTTGACGTCTCAGTTAAACGATTTAACAAATCAACGATTCAACAAATTACAAAAACCATTGACGGTTTACGATTAACGTTTCACTATTGACATTTCACTTTTCACTTTTCAATTAAACAATTAAACAATTAAACAAATCCACGATTAAACATATAAACAAACCCCATCCATCCATAACAATCAAAATCTTACATAATAGAATCTTTTTAGTACATTTAGGCATTATTAATCAAACCAACAACCATTACACATGAAAAAATTAGTACTACTTGTATTAGGCTTTATTTTAGGAGCCGTTATTACTTATTATTTTTGTCCAAGACCGCTTCAAGAAGAGGTGGCTGAGCAAAAGATTGTAAAACCAAAAGGTTTAATTACTATTGATGAAGCCAAAACATTAAATAACAATTGGACCAAGCACAGAGAAAAAGCCGTAGACTCTGCAGCGGCGAAACAAGGTAGAAAAAAAGATACCCGTTCTACTTCTTGGGATTTAGATGAAATTGAAAACTACATCACTTATGCTAAAAACCAAGCCGATAGTTTAGGTTATGATATGACAGGCGTTCGTGTGTATTTAGGCGTGTATGGTGAAAACCAAGGCCAAGCTAAAAAGAACTTATCAACCATGTTTATCGTACCAACAGGGAAAAAATCAAAAGCAACCGCTAGCGCTTTGAATTTGAGTTTACGTGGTAATGATGATGATATTCCTGTGGATCCGTTGAATAGAGGCGGAGGTGGTCAAGGCGGATATAACCCTTAATTGAATTTGTGATTGATTTTCTTATAAATAACAATAGGTTATTTATAGTAGCCGTTGAGATTATAGCAGCTGTTATCGGGGGAATAGTGTATAATTTTTACAAACCTACAGCTGCTAAATTTTTTGTTTTTTTTCTTTTTTATATTGTTATCCTAGAGGTGATAGGGTTTTATACCATATTAGTAGTCCCAAATAACATACTTAGTTTTATTATTGGGACTAATTTTGAAAAGAATCATTGGTTTTACACAATTACTTGGGATATAGGAGCTGTATTGTTTTATGTTTATTATTTTAAAAAAATTTTAGTTACTCAGATCTTTAAATCCATAATTTCAATTGCAGGAATTTGCTTTTTAGTTTTTTCCATAAGTTATATTATAGTCAATAATGATATGTTTTTCACTGAGTTTTACGACAGTATTGTTGTTTTTGGGGCACTTATTATTGTCCTTTGTACCTCACTATATTTTATTGAAATTTTAAAAAGTGATAAAATATTATTTTTTTATAAAGATTTGAATTTTTACATCAGTATCACCATTTTTTTATGGTGGATTGTTGTTACCCCGTTAACCTTTTATGATGTGTATTTTGTTTATGAAGTAGGAAGCCATAATAGAGATAAAGAATTTTTCATTCTAAGACAAAGCATCTACATTATAGCCAACCTATTCATGTACGGCATGTTCACCTTTGCTTTAATATATTGTAGACCGCGAAAAAAGGAAATAGCTGACTGTAAGTAAAATTGATTATGTTTGTAAAAAATATCAACATTTTATTATGAAACAACTAATTTATTTAAAGCGCATCGTATTTATTACGGTGATTGGCTTTTTGGCATTTAACTGTTCTAAAGATGACAGCGAAAACTCTGGTAACACTTCTTTTTACAAGCCAGAGGGAGTTATTACTATCAACGAGGCACAAGATTTACATCAGGCTTGGCAAGATAAAAATGCCGCCTTATTTAATAAAGCGGGTTCTAGTAAGTTTAGTGAGCAACACCAATCGTTTTGGTGGTCGTTAGAAGATATACGTAATTATTTAGATTACGCCGAACAAGAAGCCAAAGACAAAGGTTACAACATGAACGGTATTCGTGTTTATCTAGCCGCTTATCCAGAAAAAGAAGGTCAAAACACCTTATTTATCGCGCCTACAGGATATGAAAATACAGTTAAAGCCAGTGTTCTAAATTTGAGCTTTTTTGGTGATGATGAAGATATCCCTGTAGGGCCGTTGAATAGAGGAGCAGGAGGAGCAGGAGGGTATAATCCATAATTTTTTAACTCATTTGCATGTAAGCATTTACATTTAAGTCAAATACAAGTAATAATCTTAGCAGCAGTTTTAGCCATATTCTCTTTTGAAGAGCTATGCTTTAACTGCTGTTTTTTTATTTTGTATTTTTATGCTTTAAGCTGTATGCTTTACGCAATAGGCTTTATGCTGTCATTCAGAAGGAGGCAAGACTGGAGAATCTCTACCCTAAGAAGTTGTTGTAACGTAGAGGTTTATTGCTTTAGGTCGTACGCTTTACGCAATAGGCTTTATGCTGTCATTCAGAAGGAGGTACGACTGAAGAATCTCTACCCTAAGAAGTTGTTGTAACATAGAGGTTTATTGCTTTTGGTCGTACGCTATCCGCCAATAACCAGTAACTAACAACCAATAACCAATTCCAATTCTAATATCTAAAATTTAACTTTTACCCTTAATAGCGCTTCCACAAGCTCAGGGTGACATGGGCTGGGTTTAGGCGTTATGCTGTGATTCAGAAGGAGGTTCGACTTAAGAATCTCTACCCTAAGAAGCGTTTGTAACACATTCACTGCTGTTCCTGCTCGATTATTCGTGATATATTCAATATCTTTAGACTCATTAAGAAAACTTGACACTTTTAATCTATACAGTAGTCGTTTCAAGTTTTCTAGAGAGAGAAACAACTAACCCACTATTTTATGATTGTTTTAAGCATTATGGAAGCAGGTGAACGCTTGGCCAGTACATCTTCGGCAGAGCGTTATATGCTGATATACATGATTAATGTTTTGGCTATTATAGTAGTGCTGTTTATTGCGTTTTTCGTGATGTTTAATATTCGTAAAAATAAACTTCTGCAAGAAAGAATTAAACGCGAACAGGAGTTTGAAACCCAAATTGCCACTGCTAAAGCCGAAACTCAAGAACAGATTTTAAAAGATATTGCCTGGGAGTTACATGATAGCGTCGGACAATTATTAATATTTGGAAATATGCAGTCTCGCTCATTACTGCGTTTGAGTCCGGAATCCTTAGAATTTAAAGTTGCTGAAGTTAATGAAACCTTTAATTCGAGCTTGACCGAAGTAAGAGCCTTATCTAAAACGCTTAACGGCGAAGTGGTTTTGGATTTAGGTTTTCAAAAATCGATTTCAAACGAACTGATTCGACTCGAGCGCATGCGCTTTGATAAAGCAGTACTTGAGGTTGTTGGGGACAACAAGCTTTTTCCTCGTAGTAAAGACGAAGTCATGCTTTTTAGAATCCTTCAAGAGTTTTTATCGAATTCTGTAAAATACTCACAAGCCAAAAACATTCATATTACTTTAGATTACCAAGCAGATTATTTGGTTGTTACCGCTAAAGATGATGGGAAAGGATTTGACATCAATACCATAGAAAAAGGCTCCGGACTAATTAATATGAATGGCCGTGCAAAATTGATTAATGCCGAATTAACTATGAATAGTGCACCTGGAGAAGGGGTGGAGTTGATTATTCGTTATCCGCTAGACAATGCTACGCAGGAAGAGGTTGATGTTTAAAGTTACGTTGTACTCTAAGAAACTATAAAGCACAGGCCTTCCAAATAACATCTTCAGGAAGCGGCGCATCAATGGTTATAGGTTCTTTTTTAACCGGATGAATAAATTCAATGTGTTTGGCGTGTAAATGAATACTAGCATCTTTATTACTGCGGTCGAAACCATATTTTAAATCGCCTTTTATGGCACAACCTATAGTGGCGAGTTGAGACCTTATTTGATGATGTCTACCTGTTTCTAAATTGATTTCAAGTAAAAAATAATGGTCTAGCTTTTTTATAACTTTATAATGCAGTACGGCTTTTTTACTCCCGGTAACCTCCTTATTGTGGGCTTTAGATTTATTGTTTTTCGGGTTTTTAACCAGCCAATGTGTTAGGGTCTCGGCTGTTTTTGGTGGTTGATTTTTTACCACAGCCCAATAGGTTTTTTGAATGTCTTTGGATATAAACAGTTTGTTTAATCGCGGTAGAACTTTACTGGTTTTTGCAAAAATTACTAAGCCTGTTGTGGGGCGATCTAAACGATGAACCGTGCCCAAATACACATTGCCAGGCTTATTGTATTTGTCTTTAATATACTCCTTAACCACATCACTTAAAGGTTTATCGCCTGTTTTGTCTCCTTGCACAATATCGCCAGCACGTTTATTTACAACAATAATATGATTGTCTTCGTAAAGTACTTGAAGGTTGGATTTGTTAGAAAGGATCTTGGAGGCGGTCAATTTTGGATATTAGATATTAGAAGTTAGATATTAAATATTAAAAGTTAAAAGTTAAAAGTTAAAAGTTAAAAGTTGAAAGTTAAAAGTTTGATTTAGGCTGTATGCTTGCCAACAACCAAAAAATTAATACTTCTCCTCTTCATTGGGGAAATCGGTTGATTTTACATCGTCTACATATTGGCCGATGGCTGTGGTCATGTCTTCGTAAAGATTTAAATAGCGGCGTAAAAATCTAGGATGAAATTCGTGGGTCATTCCTAACATATCGTGTAGTACTAAAACTTGTCCGTCTACATCTGGACCAGCACCAATACCAATAATAGGAATACTAACACTTTGGGCAACTTCTTTGGCTAATTGAGCAGGGATTTTTTCTAAAACGATGGCATAACAACCAATACGTTCTAACATTTTAGCATCGGCGATAAGGCGTTTTGCTTCTTCTTCCTCTTTAGCACGAACGGTATAAGTACCGAATTTATAAATAGATTGCGGCGTTAAACCTAAATGGCCCATAACAGGAATTCCAGCATTTAAAATACGCTTTATAGATTCTTTAATTTCTTTACCACCTTCTAATTTTACAGAATGTGCTCGACTTTCTTTCATGATTCTAATGGCCGAACGCAGGGCTTCTTTAGGATCACTTTGGTAGCTTCCAAAAGGTAAGTCGACAACAATTAAAGCGCGATTTGCAGCACGTACTACCGATGAGGCATGATATATCATGTGGTCTAAGGTAATAGGCAGCGTAGTTTCGTAACCTGCCATCACATTACTAGCCGAATCGCCAACAAGAATGACATCGACACCAGCGCCATCTACGATTTTAGCCATGGTATAATCGTATGCGGTAAGCATCGATATTTTTTCGCCACGAGCTTTCATATCGACTAATGTTTTTACGGTTACTCGTTTGTATTCTTTTTTTGCTGTAGACATTTTTTATGTATAAAATTTATGAGCAGCAAAAATACTAAATAAAGCAGATATGGCTAAATTTTTATGGCTTTAGCTTCTTGTTTTACGATGGGGTTGTCATTTAACGCGGGTTGCGCAAGGGATAGGAGTGAAAAGCCCACAGGGAGGTACGACCGCGGACTTGCAACGGATAGCCCGACCCCTTAGGGTTGCGCCCAAAAACAACTAACAATCGGTGAGGTGAACGCCCACGGCAAGTCCGCCTTCGCTGGTTTCTTTGTATTTTCTACTCATGTCTTTGGCGGTTTCCCACATGGTTGAAACGACTTTATCTAGAGGTACTTTGACGTTTTCGGGGTTGGTGTCTAGCGCTAATTTCCAAAAGGTAAGTCGACAACAATTAAAGCGCGATTTGCAGCACGTACTACCGATGAGGCATGATATATCATGTGGTCTAAGGTAATAGGCAGCGTAGTTTCGTAACCTGCCATCACATTACTAGCCGAATCGCCAACAAGAATGACATCGACACCAGCGCCATCTACGATTTTAGCCATGGTATAATCGTATGCGGTAAGCATCGATATTTTTTCGCCACGAGCTTTCATATCGACTAATGTTTTTACGGTTACTCGTTTGTATTCTTTTTTTGCTGTAGACATTTTTTATGTATAAAATTTATGAGCAGCAAAAATACTAAATAAAGCAGATATGGCTAAATTTTTATGGCTTTAGCTTCTTGTTTTACGATGGGGTTGTCATTTAACGCGGGTTGCGCAAGGGATAGGAGTGAAAAGCCCACAGGGAGGTACGACCGCGGACTTGCAACGGATAGCCCGACCCCTTAGGGTTGCGCCCAAAAACAACTAACAATCGGTGAGGTGAACGCCCACGGCAAGTCCGCCTTCGCTGGTTTCTTTGTATTTTCTACTCATGTCTTTGGCGGTTTCCCACATGGTTGAAACGACTTTATCTAGAGGTACTTTGACGTTTTCGGGGTTGGTGTCTAGCGCTAATTCTGCTGCATTAATGGCTTTGATGGCGCCCATGGCATTGCGCTCGATACACGGAATTTGCACGAGTCCGCCAATGGGGTCGCAGGTAAGCCCGAGGTGATGCTCCATAGCAATTTCGGAAGCAACCAAAACCTGTTCTGGTGTGCCACCAAGGCGTTCGCATAAAGCTCCAGCAGCCATGGCTGAAGATACGCCAATTTCGGCCTGACAACCGCCCATAGCGGCACTAATGGTTGCGCCTTTTTTAAAGATGCTTCCTATTTCGCCAGCAACCAGTAAAAAACGTTTGATGTCTTCGAAATTTCCATCGTGATTTTCAATAACCAAATAGTACATGAGCACGGCAGGAATTACGCCTGCGCTTCCGTTGGTAGGTGCCGTAACCACACGGCCTAAAGAGGCATTAACTTCGTTAACAGCAAGTGCAAAACAGCTTACCCATTTTAGGATTTGACGGAATTTAACTTCGGTTTGCCTGATGGAATAAATCCACTCGACAGGATTCGTATAAGGCGCTGTGCCTTTTATATTTTGATGGATATCGAAGGCGCGGCGACGTACTTTTAATCCGCCAGGAAGTGTCCCTTCGGTATGGCAGCCCAAGTACATGCTGTCTAGCATGGTGTCCCAGATGCGTTTTAATTCGGCGTCTATTTCTTCCTCACTACGAATGGACTTTTCGTTTTCTAAAACAATTTCTGAAACCGATTTGTCCCAGGTTTTACAAAATTGAAGCAGCTCGGTGCCTTTATCGATAGGATAGGGGAAGCTGCATTTTATCTCGAAATTCTTTTTTGCGTTGTTTTTGGTTTCTTTAACCACAAAACCACCTCCAATAGAGTAGAAGGTAGAACTTTGTTTTTTGCCCTTTATAACCGTTGAAAATCGAAGTCCGTTGGAATGAAAAGGCAGAAATTTTTTATTGAAAACAATAGCGGTACTCGGATCGAATGGGATACGGTTTTCGTTATTGAAATTGAGGGTTTTGCTTTCCTTTATTTCTGAAATAATACGGTTTATATCTTCTGTAGGCATGGTTTCGGGATCGGCACCTGTAAGGCCTAACATGATGGCTAAATCGGTAGCATGTCCTTTACCAGTTAATGACAACGACCCATATAAATCGATTTGTATGTTATCGACTTGGCCAAAGGTATTGGCTTTTTTTAGTTCGGCTATCCATTGTTCGGCGGCACGCCAAGGTCCCAAAGTATGGGAGCTAGAAGGTCCTACACCAATTTTAAGCATGTCGAAAACAGAGATACATTCCATAGGGCAGCATTTTTCTGCAAATATATTGTTTTTAAAAGTGATTTATGCCGCCAACCACTTGAGGTATTTTAAAATAATTGTAAAAAAAAAAGATCGGTTTACACATCTAGTAAACCGACCTTTTTAATAGTGTTTAAGCTTAATTATTGCTTAACGATTTTAATAGCAGTGTTTAATGCTGCAATACGTAAAATATAGATTCCTGAAGGTAAATTAGATACAAAACCAAGTGTTGTTTTTCCACTTGACAATACCATGGTTTCATTGTAAACCGAAGTTCCTAAAATGTCTATAATTTGTACATTAGAGCTTACAGGTGCTTGTAAATTTAATTGTAAGTTCAGGTAGTCGTTAAACGGTACAGGGAATACTTTTACAGTATTTGCACTAGCATTGGTTTCAAGATCGCTTAAGGTTGGACCTTGATTTCCAGGGGAACCAACAGCAGCTTCATTAGCATCGTTAACCGCTGTTGCTACAGGTTTGTACATCCCATCTCCAATGACACTAAAGGCACCTTTTTCAACATCATAAGATTGTCCTGGTGCTGTAGCAGTATCTGGGAAAGCTTGTGCATCAACAATATTTCCTACGGTAGTTGGGTTACCAATCCATAAGGTTACGGTATCACCACCACCACCTAAACCAGCGCCAGCGTAAGTTCCTATCTGCACATCGGTAAGGTTATAGTAAGTACCCCAAACGGCTATAAATTCATCGGCATTGGCATCATCAATAGCGATTACCGATTCGCCTGGTTGGATAGAAGTGATTCCACTAATTAAAACTGCTGCATTAGGGTCTTGTGAATCATCGTCAAAATATAAACCACCAGAAGCAGGTATCCATGCTATAGGGCCGTTGTTTGTGATTTCAAACCAGTCTGCCGTTAAATTGCTTCCTTGGTCGTTACCAGCCCAGATTTCGGTAATATTTAAAATAGGGCCAACAAGTTTATTATTGCTAACAGGCGTATTTAATGCTTCACCTTCGGTTGGTGTTCCTGTAAACCCTGAAAATCCTTCACCATTAAAATCATTTCTAATCCAGTCGTTAGGGCTATCTGTATCTGTACCATTAGGCATACGAGAGGCTCCACCATAGGTCGTTGAACCGCCATCAAAATTAGGAACTAAAGACACCACATAAGCGAAGTCATTTAATCCTCCATCAATAACACCAATACCATCAACAATCGTACTCCAGTAAACGGTATCGATAGCACCATCATCAGCGGTATCAATATCATTTCCAACAGATCCGGTGTAGTTTTCAACAAGTAAAAGCGAGATGCTTCCATTTCCAATCACATCGGTAAGGAAACCTGTGCTCCAGAAACCATTTTCGTCTGTTGTTCCTAAGTTATGAGACGATGTGATGTTACCCGTACTACCTTCATCAGCTTGAACAACGACAACGGTATATGCTGAGTAATCGGTAAATGGTGCGCCAAATATTTCAATGAATTCATTGGTGTTATTTCCAGCATGATTAGCCACAAATTCATTAATTACTGGTGTTTGAATGATTGGTTGTGCTACAGGACCTAAAGTCACGATATCGGTTCTGAATTTTTTCCATTGCACACGTTGGTCTTTATTTTCGTTACCATCGTTGTAAATTACAGTGGCTCCAAGATCAACTAATAATTTAATCGTATCTGTATCACCATCGGTGCCTAAAAAAGTGCTGTTTGGTAAATCTGCAATACCTTCAAAAGACCCGTTGGTATGAAGCGCTGTTAAATCGGCACTACGCATTTCAGGAGTATCGGTAGCAAGACCTGTCCAAGTGTATAATTTAAAATCATTTTGAATATTAAAAGGCCCGCCAATTAAAACACAACCACCATCGTTACACTCCATACTTCTTAAAGATCTTCCGTTAAGGTCTAAAAATATAGGCGTTCCAAAAGTAGCAGAACCAGCAGCCATACCTGGTAAACTTGTAAAGTTTGTTACCGGGATTACAGTGGCGTTGTTTTCAGAAGTCGAACTTCTTAAGCCTAAGTAAGCTGTAGTGGTGCTGTTTGGTGCTAAAGCTAACGCTTCAATTTCTATAACTTGACTTAATCCGAAGTAATTAGCACCTAAACCATGATCATTATTGGTATCCCAAGCCACTAAATCGTCGTGTAGGCTATTGTATTTATCGCCGTAAGTTAGGGTTGAATTAGCTCCTGAACCAGAAACTTCGGTAGTAAAGATTACCGATCTATCAGCCTCGGCAGTAGAACCTGTCCAGTAAATCGTATTGTTTAAACGGAATGAACCTTCAATATCCACTTCTTCGGTAGACCCTAAATCGGCGTTAAAATCGATAGATTTCACAGGTAAACCTGATTGGTTTCCGTTATATAATCGGATGGTTTGATCTTCATCATCGCCAATCCAGATGTAATCATCTTCAACAGTAATTCCTGTTGATCCATCGGAAGCACCCGTATAAAAATGACTTGTTGTTGGTGACACAGAAGCTTCAGAAGCCGCATAATTAATGGTGTAAGTGGCTGTGTTTAAATCGGTGTCTTGAACAGTTACCGTGATGGTTGTAAAACCTAGCGCGATAGGGGTGATTTTTAATAATCGGTTAGCATCGGTACCAGTTAACACTAAGTTGGCGTTAGGTACAACAGATTCGTCGCTACTAGCAACCGATACTTGTAAATCGGCAACAGGAGTTTCAACATCTGAAACAAGGAATGGAATCCCGTAGATGCTTGCTGGATCGGTAGGATCGTGAACCACACCACTAGCAGAACCTATATTTTGTTCTGGTAAATCTAAAAAGTTAGATAGGTTAGCAGTATCAACAGTAATAGTTAATGTTGGTGTTGTATATGCTAAAGGCCCTTGGTTTCCAGGAGAAGCGATAGCGGCTTGGCCTTCGTCGTTTAGCTTTGTGTTGGTTGCACCAGCTTGAGAAGCATTACCAACTGTGCTGTAGGTAGCAAATTCAACGTCGTATGATTGTCCGCCAAAACCATTAGTATCTGGATACGTTGCATAATCAATCATGTTTGCAGTTACTAATGGATCACCTAAGAAAAGGGTAACACCATCACCTCCTTTACCAAGACCAGAACCAGCACAATAGCCTACTTGGATACCCGTCATATCATAATCTAAAGTCCAAAGTGTTTTAAAATCGTTGGCTTCGGTAGCGTCTCCTAAAATCACAATAACACGTTCGCCAGGTTGGATTGCAGTAATACCTTCAATGATATCGGCACTTGCAGGATCTTGTGAATCGTCGTCATAGTACAGGGCACCATCAGTACTGGCAGCCCATGCCGTTAAACCGTTGTTTTTAATTTCAAACCAGTCTGCAGTTAAATTATCGCCAGGATCGTTTCCAGGCCAGATTTCGGTTACCATTAAATCGAAACCAGCAGCTAAAGGTCCTTGGTTACCAGGCGATCCGATAGCGGCTTGGCCTTCATCGTTTACCGTTTGTGCCGTAGCAGCAGCAAGGTTAGCGTTCGCAGCCGTACTAAATGCAGCTAAGGCTACGTCGTATGATTGCCCCCCATTAGCATCAGCATCAGGGTAAGCTTGAAAGTCAATAATGTTACTTGTTACTGTAGGATCTCCTAAGAATAAAGTCACACCATCACCGCCGCCGCCAAGACCAGGGCCATCGGTATAGCCGAGTTGAATACCTGTCATGTTATAATCTTGAGACCATACATGGTTAAATTCATCAATATCTGTGATTTCTCCAATAATTACAATAACATGTGCTCCAGGTTTAATTTCTGTAATCCCTTCAATGATTACTGCTTTAGTAGGGTCTTGAGAGTCGTCATCATAGTATAAATCAGCATCAACACCAGATATCCAAGCAGATGATCCCTCGTTGGTAATTTCGAACCAATCGGATGTTAAATTATTGCCAGGTTCATTACCAGGCCAGATTTCGGTTACTTTTAATGATGCTTGGGATGTCCCGATAAAGCAAGTCAGTAAAAGTGCGCTAAATAGCGTAATTTTCTTCATGTGTACATAATTTGGTTAAGGGCGCAATGTACTTTGTTAAGTTTATGAACATGAAAACTAAAGATTACAATACTGTTACCCCGAAGGCCTGAATATTAACACTGTGTTTAGTAATTAACATTAATTTAAAGTAGATGACAACGTAAATTTAATACGCAAAACTCGGATTGTAAAAAGTAGGAAAATATCCCGTTTTTTAGATTGTAAAACGATATATTTAAAGTTTTAAAATTTATAATATATGGCTACAGGGTATCAATTTGGAGAACGTGATCAATATCAAGAAGGTGTTCAAGAACTACCAACAAACAGAACATTTTTGATACATCGGTTTACTGAAAAGACACCTTTGCTTCCTGAAATTATAGAGGATTTAAAAACGCTTCAAGATGTTTTTAGTCATTTTAAACCGCAAATATCTGTGGTTTTAGAGGGATTATCTGGTGAGCAGGTAAATGAAACCATGGTTTTTAGAAATATATCTGATTTTGATGTATCGCGTATGGCCTTTAGAAGTCCTTATCTAAGAGCCATAAGCCATAAAATTAATAGCTATTTTGATGTGCTAAAAACATTACAATCTCAAGAAACTTTTAAGGCTGTTACTTATGATAAAGGTGGTCAAGAACCCTTTTTTAAAACGGTTGAACTGTGTGATGATTTAAAGGAAAGAACTAAGGACCTTTCGGAAATGGTTGCTGCTATAACTAGAAAAATGAATAAGGCCCAAAATATATATAAGCGTAGCTTAATGCAATTTGTTAACAAGGCTAAAACTTTAGAGGCTACATACAAAGGGTTGGCTTTGTTTTTTGAAAATGCGCAAAAGCGAAAGATAGGTAAAATGAGCCTTATGAATGCCGATTTACATCAACTCAAAGATTTAGATAACCCAGTGTTTATTGATGCTGTTAGGGATGAAATTAATTCGGCCTTCGATCGCTTGGATTTAAGTTCACACTATTCACTACTTGTGATTCCTGGCTATTTGGGAGGGAATAAGGTTTTGGACCGTTGGGCGAAAATGGCTTTCGATCATAAAGTATTCATGATAACAGATTATGCACATTTGGATGGCCCTGATGATGTTGTGGCCTATTTTGAAACCACCAATCATGTGCGTAATGAAACCTATTTATCTAATGTGGTTATGACCTGTAATTGGTTGGTAGGACGAGGAAAATATGATTTTATAGCTGAGGAAGACGATCTGTATTTACCTCCATCGTTGGCTTTAGCAGGGAAACTTTATAGTAACAGCTTGTCTCAAGCAAGTGCGGGAAGAAAATATGGCGCATTAAATGGGGTAGGAGGTGTATGTTTTAAGCTTATAAAGCATGATTTAGCCATTTTAGAAGGTTTGGGCTTGATTCCCATGTATTTTGAAAATGGTCAAATTATAGCTTACTCGGCAAAAACACTTTTTAACGGTAATAATTTGGGCTTACAAACTTATCCTGTAGTGCGCGTTTTTGACTATGTGAGTAAAGTGCTTATAGATTATTTTAACCGAAAAACCTTCGAGAATTTTAGCGTGCGCACCCGAAGGGAGTTTATGCGAGATATCGTGAGCTTTTTAGATAAAAATACAGGAGCCCAAAAACTCATTGAAAGTTTTAGCATCAAAAGATTAGAACAAGATATGGAATATAAAGATCGTGTGCATTTGGAACTTTACATGGAACCCTATTTTCCAGCAAAAAACTTTTTAATTCATTTAAATGGTAAAATTGGCGATTCTGGCAAGGCTACTTCTTGGGAAGCGCATTACGAGCAGAAAGGTTGATTTGATTTAAATCTATTATTAATCAAATAGTGCCTACAGCCTTGAAGAAATAAGCTGTTGAGGTCTGTTTTTAATAAGAAAAAACCTTTTACAGCTAAGCTTTAAGCTCATCTATAAAAGGTTTTTGATTATCTTGTTCTGTCTACGTTATTCTATTCTTCCGTAATTAAAATATTATCGATTTTATATGCTGTAGTTGCAGTTAATGTTGGATAGAGTATTTTTTTATAGCGAAAGCCTATTCTAAAAGAAGTTAGATTCTCGGGGATGTTAATGACAGATTCAATGGTACTAAATTCATACGCAGCGTTTTCCGTTTGCGGTACCATATTGATGTTGTTTTCAAAACTGTATATAATTTCAGTGTCAGTAACATCATCAACAATAAAGATATCTAAATTATCGCTATTTCTGTTGGTAATATTGATATCTAAAGATAGCTTTAATTGTCTGCTATTATTAATTTCTATGGGTTTTGTAATTAACCATGATTCATAGGCTTCATTTTCGCCACCTTTTCTAATTTCAGCATATACGTTGTCGTTATAGGCGTTTGCTAACCAATAAACAGGGATGTCTTGAGCGGTATTGATGTTTTTCCAGCCTTCTAAAGCTATGAGTTCTTCTTGGGTGCTAATCGATTCAAAATTTTCGGAGAATAAAATGCCTTCCTCTATACTTTGAGATGCTGTTTGGCAGCGTTCTTGGGTAAAATCGACATCATTGGTATCTCTTATAATTAATCTATTTCCGTAAAGAATACCAGTAATGCTACCGTTAAGTTCAGGAAACATGTGCTCGCTAAAGCTTGAACTCCCGCTGTTTTGTAGGCTTAGTTCCAGATGGTCGTTACAGTCTATTAAGGTTTTTATGGCCTGAAGTTGTGTTTCTCTGTTTTGGGCATTTTTACCGTAGGCGCTCCCTAATTCTTCATCAATGAGTTGAACATCATCAAGGCTTACCAGTATTGCTGGAAACGGTTCGTTAGTGCTTTCAGGATCTAAACTTTGTAAAATTTCGGCTATGGTTACCGGTTTAGGAACGATGTTTTGGGTTTGGATGGTTTTTAAAATGTAGGTTTCAATTTCTTCTTCTGGAATGGCCGAAAGGGCACCGTTGGTAAATTTTCCTATGTGATAAATATTGTTGATTTTTTGAAGTCCTAAACCTTGAAGTTTAAGTTGAATTTCATGACCAACACCAATTTGGAATTGGTTGTAAATATGCTCGGAAGCCACATGGATTACAACACCCATCGTAGGGTTTTCGGCCTGATCTTGAATAAAAATTTGTTGTGTGATGTTTTGACTTGCATCACTAGAAATCACGTATCCGCTAGTAAGAAGTTCATGAGCTTCTAAAGATGACGTTGAAAATTCTAGAATCTCACCGTCATACAGTTTTTCAATGTCGGAAAGGGAGGTTGTAGTAAAATGTCTGATGTCTATATCTTCATCTACAGTGTTTTCAGTAATCTCTTCATTTTCTTGATCATCAAGGTTTAATTTGGGAACCATAAGGTCGTCATCGCCGCAAGACACCAGAGCGATAAAAAAACTTAGTACAAGAAGTGGTTTAATTAGGTTGTTTTTCATGTTTATGTGTATTTAAAATCTATAGTAAAGGTTTAGAAAGTAAGTGGCACCGTAGCCTTTCCAGAAACGGTTGCCATATAAAGGTTTTTTGCGCGTAGCATCTTCGAGAAGCGCATCGTATTTTAATTGTCCGGGTGTTTCAAATCCAGCTACATCATAGTTCTGTCCTAAAACATTATTAATACCTGCTTTAAAACCTATGATATCCGCCTTTATCTTCCAATATTTACCGCCAAATAGATTGATGTTGAGGTAGTTGTTAAGACGGTCTTGCTGCAATAGATAGCGAGCATATTCTGGTTGGTAATTTGGAAAAACGGTACCGTTAGTGTCTCGGAAAAAATCCTCTGTTCTGTAATAGGGATTGATGTCGATATAGTGATTAGCAAAGTAATTTCCTGTGACTTCAAACCAGTATTGGTGTTTATCTCGATATTCAAATCCGATGGAATATACTTGTGAAGGCGTGTTGGAAAGGTGGTAGTTTTGAAGCGCTACCTGACCGAGATTTATGACCTCGCTTTCTGAAATGACGTAATGTAATTCTGGGTTGTTGGTGTAAACAAAATCACCTAAGGCTACTGCCGTTTTAAGCTTTAAGCCATCAAAAAATTCATAAGAAGCCCCTATTTCGAGTCCCATGTATCTTTTATCGATGTCACTCATGACTTCCTGTATGGTTGAGGAAGCTTGACCATCTATGCTGTCACCTACAAATCGTTTATTAGAAATACCCTTTGTTTGTGAGGTGAAATATCCCGTGATGGTCGCTTCAAAAGAAGTGGATTGATAGCTGTAATTTAATTCTGTTGAAAAGTTATGGGCGGCTTGAATAGGGATCAATTCTGGCGCTTGATCTAATTCGGATGCTGTGCTTACATTTTGAAAATCTCTTGGGTTATCGCTTTCAAACGGATTTAAAAAGATGTTATTAAGGGTAGGAGCCTGTCTGCCAAACAAAGCGCGTATTCCTAATTGGTGCTTCGGATTTATTTGATAATCAAATCCGCCTTTAAAACTAAAATCTAGAAAGCTATAATGTCGCCCAGCTCCGTAGGATAGATTTGGAGAACGTCCATTTTGGTATTTCCCAACTCTGTATTGGTTCGAATGATTCAGTTGTATGCCTAAAAACATTTGGAGTGGTTCGTTGGTATAACGCAATTGAACAGATCCGTTTATGGCACTACGGTTTAGGTCATATTGATACCTGAAAATGTCATTATTAGAAACCATTATGTTTGGTGTCAGTAAGTTTGACTGAGCGCTATCACCATCGCCATCCAAAGTATTCACATCGAGGTAATTTTGGGCACCTAGCAAATTATCCATTTGAGCATAATGACTGGACTCAAAATGCGAATACCCAATAGCTGTGTTTAAATCGAATTTGCTATTTAATTTTATTTCGGCGATGTTGTTGATGTCGAATTTGGCATGATCGACAACATGGTTGTATAGTGCATAAGCGGCACTGGTTAAACCACTGTTTATATTGGTGTCAAACAAATTCGTCCAATCAATTTGTCCGTTGTTTTTAAAAGCTTCTTGTGCCAGATAGGCATCCTCGTAATCTGGGTTTTGAGCGTCTGCCAGGAAATAACTTGGAAGTTTGGTGTAATAGCTGGGGTCTGGATTCTCGCCAATAGGATCGGTCATCTGACCAGAATTATCTAATTCAACCCCTTGAAAATCTATCATACTTCGGGTGCTAGAACCAAAATTGTAAGCGATATTGGTCTGAATTTTTACATAAGCACCCCAATTCAAATAATAGTTCAACATTAAAAAGGGATTCGATACCGTTTGCGTTCTGGCATTGACATCCTCTCCATTTAGTGTTCCCCAATAACTATTGTATTTATGGTTTTTAAGCTCAAAGACTTCATTAGTGTTTGCTGATCTACCACCACGATTCGTACTGTTGAAAAAACCGCTAAAATTGATGATGTTGTTACTGTTTAAACGCGTCTCAGCACTAATTAAAAAGGCGTTGGAGTCATAATCTGTACCATCGAAATATCCCGAGTCAAAGGCCGTTCGTTTGCTTGCCGATATGGCTAAGGAAAACCCTTTTGATGATATTCCTGTCGCATAAGAAGCTAGGATGCCATGACGATAACGCTGACTTGAAGATAGGTAAGCTATTTGTCCGCCCTCACGTTGTGCAGAGGCCCTAGTATTGGTGTTTAAGGTTCCTAAATTACCGTTTACCTGGTATTTTGAAAATGATAAACCGTAGTCTAGTTTGTTGTTTTCAAGGGTTTCGCTAATTCCACTAAGGGCATTCCAATCGGTCGCACCGCTCAACGGCGCATTGTAGGGCACCCCATTAATCATCACGTTACTTTCTGAGTAGTCTTGAGCACGTGCTTTAAAAAACGCGGATCCAAACTGGTAAGCTGCTGTTCTTAAAAAAGTTGCATTTGAGGCTTGATAGAAGCTTGAATTGTTGGTTAAAGTGTTATAATCCGTGTGAAGTTGATCTTCCGCAAAGGTGTTTATAATTTGATTTTGAAGCTGGAAAAGCTCACCGCCTAAAGTGATGCCGTCAACATGGGCTATTTTCCCAAGGCTCACAAAAAAAGGATAGGTTTTAGTAGTAAAATCAGCTTTGGTTATTTTGAGCATTACGGGACCCTCTGGGACATGGTGGCTTAAAATAAACCGGCCTTCATCATCGGTTGTAGTGGTTACATAAGAATCAACAATACTGACTCTGGCTCCTGGAATGGGGTGTTGGGTTTCTTTATGGGTGACTATACCTGTAATGGCAGTGCCAGTAACAGGCTTTAATTTATCGGATTTTTGTTTCGTATATAGGTTGATGTTTTCAATATGCGCATGCTGGCCTTCTTTAATTTCTATATCGAATTTTCTAGAGCGATATCCTGGCTTTTCGATAGATAGTGTGATAGTTCCCTGAGGCATATCACTTTTAAATTCAAATTCACCTAGAGCATTAGTTTCTAGGTTTACCTTGGCGTTTACTATGGTGACTAAGGCTTCGCTGATAGGTTTTTTGGTGTTGTGATCTATAATGTTACCTTTTATTGATGCTTCCTGAGACCAGCCAAAATGGCTTAGTAAAAGGGATAAAAGGACCATATTAATTCTTCTCATAAATAGGTTTATCACGCTACTTTGTGTAAGCAACGTCAGTTTTTTATTAATTAAAGGGTTATGTTAAAGTGTTGGTTCAGTTAATATTTCGCTAGGCACTTTAGGGTTGAATTCAATGTTGCCTTGGTTTAAAACGACTTCAATTTCTTGTGGGGCTTTAAAAGTTTCCGAAATAATGAGTCTAGATAGTGGGCGTTTTAATCGATTTCTGATCACTGCTTTTAATTGTCGCACGCCATAAACAGAAGAAAAGCCATTTAGGGCTAAGTATTTGCAAGTGTCATCGGAAACATGTAGTGAAAAACCTTGGTCTTCAGCCAAATTGAACAATTCCTTTTTTAAGTGTAATTTAAATATGGAAACAGCAATTTTCTCAGAAATGGGAGCAAAAGGAACTATTTCGGTAATGCGCCCTAGAAATTCTGGTCGGAAATATGGACTCATGATTTCAGTGAGTTGCGTAGGGCTTGGTAGTTGCCCTTTTTCCATGGATTTAACAATATAATCAGATCCAATGTTCGAGGTGAATAAAATCACGGCATTTGAAAATTCTCCAGTTTTACCCAAGCGGTCATGAAGTTTACCTTCGTCTAGAATCTGTAAAAAAACATCAAATACCGATGGGTGTGCTTTTTCAATTTCATCAAACAATACAATAGCATAGGGCTTTTCTCTAATTTTATTGACTAACACACCGCCTTCTTCATAACCTACGTAACCTGGAGGTGCCCCGTAGAGTAAAGCTGCCGCATGTTCTTCTTTAAATTCCGACATATCAAAACGAATGATGGCGTTTTCATCTTGAAATAAAAATTCGGCTAATGTTTTAGCGAGTTCGGTTTTCCCAGTACCTGTAGGACCTGAAAAGAAAAAGGATCCTATGGGTTGCCCAGGTTTCGATAAACCAGACCGTGACTCTATAATAGCATCCGATATGGTTTTTATAGCGTTATCTTGCCCAATTACCCGTTGTTTTAAAATAGCTTCCATATTCATAAGTCGTGCTTTTTCTTGCGTTTGCACTTTACCTATAGGAATCCCTGTAAGTATAGATGTCATGGTGGCTATGTCCTTTTCGGAAATGCTATTTACATCCTTTTGAGTATGATGTTCTAGCTTTTCTAGTAAAGCTTTGATGTACGTTAGCTTGTCTGTGACAGTTTTAGTTTTATTATAATTCTGATCGAGATATAGGTTCAATACCATGTCATGAACTTTATAGCAAATGGTATGATAAAACGCATCCAGTGTCTCTAAAACTTCTCGATTAGATTTGTTTATAGTGTTCTTTTGTAAGCTGATGAAATTTGATTTTAACGCTTCGATATCTTTACCAAGCGACTGGTTGCTCACTTTTACAGCCGACATAGTACGGTCGATTAAATCGATGGCCGTATCCGGAAGACTTTTTTCCTTCAAATACCGTTTTGCTAACTGAATGACTGTCTTTATACCATTCTCAGAAATAGTGAGTTCATGATGTTTACCATAAGTTTCAGCATGGTTTTTTAGCATATCAAATGCTGAAGCATCGTCTGGGGCTTCGATATTAAGCGTAACCATTCGACGTTCTAGAGCTTCATCAGTGGCAATTAATTTTCGATAGTTTTCTGGAGTTGTGGAAGTGATCAGTGTCATTGCTCCAGAATTTAATTCCGATTTAATAACATGTCCAAGACTTTTTCCTGTGGTTTTATCTTCCAAAAGCATATGAAAATCATCGATAAAAATGATAGGTTTCTCATAATTTTTTGCTGCCTTAAATATATCGAATAAGCGATCTTCAACCTCTCCCTTGTATGAGGACGTGGTTAATAATTTAGCGGTGTTAATTTCTAAAATGGTAGCTTTTTGTAGGCTAGTTATTGTAGATTTATCACTTATGGAAGCCGCAAAACCTTGTATTAATGTGGTTTTACCAACACCAGATTCACCTATAATGGTGACGTGTGGTTTTGATTTTCTATTTAAAATTTCAGCAATCTGTTTTATTTCACGATCACGACCAGTAAAATCATCAAAGGTCCCTTTGGAAGCCTCTAAAACTAGGTCGGTGGTATACTTTTTAATGGCGGGATTCGAAAGTACCGTCTCTAAATTAGCATGTTCTTGATGAGGTAGAGAAGAGCTCTGCTCGAATAAACTTATAAGTTGTAAATGTGTTACTGGTAAGGCTTTAAGTTGGTCGTAACTAAATCCGATATCTGGTGTGAGGCAGGCGATAAAAATGGATAGTAATTCCGAAATCTTATTATCGTCAATAGACTTTAATCGTTCGGCTTCTTCTAAAACTTTTGAAACCTGTTCATTTTCAGAAGGAAGCCAATTACTTCGATTTCTTTTTGGAAAATTTTCTAAATGTACGGTAGCCCATTCATCTATAAAATAGACATCAACATCCTTATTAAAAAGGGTTCTAAGGAGACTAAAATCTTTATTTAAAACAGCTTTGATAAGATGTGCTGAACCATAGCTTTCATGCTGATGGTCTTTCGCAATTTGTATGGCGATATGGGTTATTTTATTTAAATCTGACATATAAAATGTTGTGATTAGAAAATGAAATATGCGGATTAGATAGTAAAATCTAAGCCTAAAATGAGCCAAATGTAATATATTTTTGTAGGAATTATCATAATTGTATCTGGAAATTTGTAAATTTTTTCTTTCATTCTGAAAACGTGATAGTTAGGAAAATATTTACAAATTTTGAAATAAAATTCTTGCAAATGTAATGTGATTTTATAGCTTTGTCGTTGGCTTTTATGCCGTTACATATATTTAATCAGGTAGTATTTACCAAAAAAACAAGTTATTATGGCTTTTAAAACAAAGTTGAAAGTAGGCGGAAACGAGTACAACGTATTAAGTTGTAGCTACGCTCTTAAGCAAGAAACAGATGCAACTGGAAGACCTTCTTCTGTAACCAGAGGAGGTGAAGTAAAAGTTGTTATCGAATCTACTGGAGGAACCGAGTTATTCGAATGGCAATGTAGCAGTTTTGAACGCAAAGACGGCTCTATTGAATTTACCAAAAGAGACACTGATGCGAAACTTAAAGAAATTAAATTCGAAGAAGGTTACTTAACCTATTACCGAGAAGATTTCGATGCTACGGGAACAAACCCGTTAACTCAAACCTTTACAATTTCTGCTAAAGTACTTTCTAGCGGAGGTGGTATTCATGAAAATGAATGGCCAGTGTAGTTGTTCTAAATAGATGTTTTAAACACTCTGATGAAGGACAAAACAAAAAGGGGTGCTTATCATTTTTAAGCATGCTCTTTTTGTTCTTTTAATTAAAAATAAGCATGTAATCAAGTTGAAAATCAAATTTTTAAATATATAAGTTATGGCATCAAATAGCGTAGGATTAGGAGGGCAGGTGGTCCAAACCGATGCAGGAGAAGCATTAAATGAAATTCCTCAAAATCGAACCCTTATCGCAGGGAAATTGAGTCCGAATACACCCATAAAACCAGAAGCCGTTGAAGGGCTAAAAACAGTAGAGGCTGTCTTCCAACATTTTTCTCCAGAGTTAAATTTGGCTTACGAAGATAAAGACGGTGGTACTGTAAATGAAACCGTTCAGTTCAATAATTTGGGAGACTTTGGAGCTCAAGGATTAACGAAAAACAGCCGTTTTTTGAAAGGTTTGGAGGTTGAAAGTGAGCAATACAATAAAATAATAAAACAGCTAAAAACCAATAAAGTTCTGAAACAGGCTTTGCAAAATGAATCCTCTAAAAAAGGACTGATTGCGACTTTAGAACTGCTTATTGAAGAGTTAAATGCTGCTAAATAAATAGATAATTATGGCGCAAATAGAAAATAGTGCAGAACAAGTATTAGAAAAATCTTATGCAGAACAAGTATTAGAAAATTCTAATGCCTTGGCACAGTTTGGCGGATTTGATTTAATTGAGTCGGCTATCGATAATGTTCAAAACCTGAATCCAGAACGTAAGGCTAGAAAGAAAATTTTTCTATCTGAGAACGGTAAAAAACAAGAGCGAGAGGATCTGCTTAAAGTGTTGAATATATGGGTGGAAACTTTAAATTCTGAAGGTGATATAATTGATATCATTGAAAAAACCACTGAAAATGCTGCACGTACCAAAAATGTGTTGCAAAGAAATTTAAAGTTGGCTCTTGATGAAACCCGAGTATTGGAATCGTCATACCGTTCGGTGGCATTGTTCTATAAAAACACCGATGAATCGGCTATAAAAAACTTAAGTATTGTAAACGCCGAATTAGAGCAATTGGCAGATCTTGATAACCCAAGATTTTTTGACTATATCCGAGAGGAAATTGTATCGAACTATGACCGTTTAGATTTAAGGGATAATTATGCGTTATTGGTGCTTCCAGGATATTTGGGAAGTAAGTCTGTTGTAGACAAATGGGCTAAAATGGCTCATGAAAATAAAGTCACTTTAATAACCGATTTTGTGCATCTGGATGAGCCTGATGATGTTATTGAGCTTTTTGAAAGCGCAAATTTAGCTAGTGGTGATGCCTATTTGTCGAATGTGATTATGACTTGCAATTGGCTCGTGGGACGTGACAAGATAGCTGAATTGGGTGAGGAAGACCATCTGTTCATTCCGCCGTCTACAGCATTAGCAGGAACCATTTATAAAACCTTAATGTCGCAAGTTACAGCCGGTAAAAAACACGGTGGTTTAAGTGAAGTTGAGGCGGTAAGTTTCGATTTAAAAAAGAGTGAAATCGCTGTTTTAGAAAACCTAGGCTTGGTTCCTATGGTGAACGAATACGGTAAAGTCATGGCTTTTTCAGCAAAAACCTTATTTAATGGTGATAATATTGGATTGCAAACCTACTCTGTGGTGCGTGTGTTTGATTATATCTCGAAAGTTTTAATGGATTTTTTAAATCGTCGGGCATTTGAAAATTTCAATACTAAAACGAGAAACGAGATTTTAAAACAAATCGTTAAGTTTTTAGATAGTGTGACCGGACCAGATAAACTGATAGAGAATTTTGATATCAAACGTTTCGAGCAAGATCAAAATCAAAAAGATAAAATTCATGTCGATATTCGTTTAAAACCTTATTTCCCAGCCAAGAACTTTTTGATTTCTATGGATGGACAAAAAGGTGATGAAGGCACAGAATGGGACACCGATTACGCCGAGCAATAAAAAACAACCTCATATCTTTTAAATGATGCTTAACCTACGTCCTTTTTTTAATGACTGTTACATATTATAAACTTCCTATTCAGGCAAGGGGTTTAATGACCAATGCGAGCTCTGAAATGGTGAGTTTAGAGGAATCTATTGTAAACTATTTGCATTTGATTATGACAACCCGTTTTGGCGAATGTCAGTCAGATGCATCTTTTGGATGTGCGTTATGGGACGTTGATTTTAACAACATGGGTTCTAATCATAAACTTCGTGCTGTGATCGCAGATTCATTAACCAAGTCTTTAAAACACTACGAAAAAAGGCTATCTCAAATCGAAATAAATGTCAATATCGAACAAGATGAAATGGATGGCAGAGCTACAGTGAGCCGCGTGAAAAAAATGGTGCTAGTGCATGTGATAGGCGTAATCAATAAAACCAATGAAAATTTTACTTACAAGGCTCATTTTTATATCGCGCCCTTATCGTATTAAGTTATGAGAATGAATGCTAAAGAAGCGATTACAAATCGCATGATGAAAAAAGCGGCCCGTTTATGGAATATTCCTGTAAACGAAATCAATGAAACCATAGATCCTTTGGTCTCTTTATTGTTTTCGGCGTGTGCATCCGAGTTGGAAAAGATTTCTGTAGCTATTAATGACACACAAATAAACACGACAGAACGACTTATTCAGCTTATGGCACCTTTGTCTTCTTGTGAAGTAAGGCCAGCACATGCGATTGCTTATTGCGAATCGACGCTTCCGAAGACGATTATAACACCAAGCGATCAATTTTTTTATAAGGATAAGCAGGCAGATTCTAATTCTAATCATCATCAAAATGATGTGTTTTTTACGCCAACACAAGAGACCACGTTATTGGATGCTCGAGTGAAATATATGTTTACAGGAAATAAATTGTTTACGTTTTCAGGACGTAAATCAAAAGAACTCACACACATCATAGACCACCGAAGTGATGCAGACCGAACAACCCTGTATTTGGGTATAGAAAGTAGTAATGCTGGGTTGGATTTGGAAAATGTGTCTTTTTATATTGAATATTTAGGTGTAGATGAATCCGATCAGTTTTATCATCATTTGAAACATGCAACCTGGCGATTAGGACAACAAAAAATCGATACAGTATCAGGTTATGCTAACTCTGAAGGTTTAGATGCTATGGATTTGGACGCTATCATTAACGGACAAGACAATAGAGCAACAGCAGTTTGTGAAGAGATTAATCAGTATTATAAAAAGCACTTTGTCACCTTAAAGGGAGTAAATAATATAGAAGAATTTCCAAGGTATGAAGCGTTTAAAAGTTTAAATAGCCATGATGCCGAATACTTCGATTTTCCTAATACTTTGTGGATTGAGGTTGAATTTTCAAGCATTGTGAATTCAAAAACATTAGAGCAATTGTTTTGTGGGATAAATGCATTTCCTGTAGTGAATAGAAAAATGCATCAGTTCAGTTATCAAATGAAAAACATCATTGATATCATACCTGTTATTTCTGAAGCACCCTTTTTTGATATTAAATCCATTGAAAATACTTCTGGTCAAACATATAAAAACCAAGGAACTCAGGTTTCCGAAGCAGATAAAGGAGGTTATATTTTAAAAAATGCCCATGTTGGTAAACTCGACTCCCGCAATGCTAAGGAATATCTAAGTCATTTAATAGGGCTGATTAAAGATGAAAGCGCTGCTTTTCAGTTTTATAATCATGAGTTTTTACAGAACGATTTAAATGTTTTAAACCAAACGGTTGCTGTCATCGAAAAAAAGTTAGAGGAGGTTATTAAAGAAGGTACTCATGCCCATTATATTTATTTAAATCCGTATGAAAGCAATGAAACTATTCAGGTTACTTATTGGACTACAAATGGGGCAGAAGCGAATCATATCAAGGCTAGAAAGGCCTTAGAGGTTTATAAAGGCAAACATTTAGATACGAAAAGTTGCTATTTGATAACTCCTGTTTTTGGCGGTCGACACCAATTGAATTCAGAACAACGCTTGCAGGCATACAGACGGGCAGCTTTAACTCAAAATAAAATTGTTACCGAAGAAGATATCAAGGCGGTTTGCTATGAATTATACACAAATCAAATTGCATCGGTTGAAATAAAAAAAGGAATAACTACCAATTTGTCTGTAAACAAAGGTATGACGCCGTGTATTGAAATTACTTTATCAGCAAGTGAAAATTCGAATCTGAAACCCTATGAATGGGATTATCTAAATCATCGTTTAAAGACCATTTTAGAAAAACAGTCGACTAATGTTTTTCCCTTCCAAATAATTAATAAATCCTAAATAAAAGTATGATGCGTACAAATGGTCACGAAACGGCAGCAAAGTACCTAGATAAGTCTGTTATTTATTTTTTTATATGTGTTTTTCTGGTATCAGGATCAGCTTTGGGTTACCGGTTTTATAACAGTTTTCCATGTGAGCAGTTGGTCATGGATATCAATGCCAGAAGCTATCGTATAGGCGAACTTATCAAGTTTACAGACCTCACAGAACACAGTAAAAACAGACAATGGTATTTTGGAGATAGTACAGCAGTTAGCGATAAAAGAGAAGTACTGCATGTGTATACCAAGCCTGGTAAATACGTCGTGCGATTGCGAGTTAATGGCAATTGTATAAAGGAGACTACCCTTGTTATTAAAGATAAAAAAGTATTGATTGATCCGAATAAAATACCCAATCTGAAGGTTCCAGACAGTATCACGGTTGGTCAAACGTTGGTTTTAACCGATAGCACCCCAGAAGCACATAGCTGGGAATGGCGTTTTGGAGAAACGGCTCATGCCAATGCCACAACACAAACAGCATCCTATAGCTACGAAAGTTTTGGTTTAAAAACCATTACCCTTATTGTTAATGGAGATATTAAGCATATGGCTAAAAAACGTATTCAAGTGTATGAAAACACAGTACTTGACGAAGCTCCAATAAAAACTATTAAACCTAAGAAACGAGAAATTGGTTGGGACATACCTTATGAACCTGTGGTTAAAGAGGTTGAAAAAAAGGATGAAAAAGTGCCTTTTATAAGTGAAGAAGATTTTGCTAAAGCGTTGATTAAAGTGTCTCAAGAAGAGATTACAGAGAAAGAATTTGAACCGTATTTCTGCGGAAATATTAATAAAAACATTGTCGTAGATGGTAAAAACATGACGTTTTTAGTCTTCTGCCAAAAGATAAGAGGTAAGAAGATAAAAATTAAGAGGTTAACACTTTTTAGAAATGAATCAACCAACTGTATTGAAAATATTAACCTAGAATACAATAGAAAAATCCTTTAGATGGCCTATAAACATAGAATTAATTGGGTGGATGGCATGAAAATTAATAAAGATCATTTTATTGGTTTTGAAGATGCTATGATGCAGCAAATGATCCAAATTAACCGCCAGTTTGTGCATCAAAATAATTATGGATTGCTACCGCATACGAGATCTAACGAAGATGCTGTAAAACTGTCTCTATCTATTGACGGTATGGATACTTTAAGTGTCATTATCCATAAGTGCTTAGCGGTGACTTTAGGTGGTTTTCATATTGAAATAGATGATACGATCCAAGATGCTCAGGAAATTTCAGAACGTATCAACATACGTGAATTTATTAAGAATGACACAAACCAGATAGGATATATCCTGTTAGCGGCTAAACCTTTTCAAAGAGTAGCTATTGGGGAGGTTAATCCAAGCGAAGAGCCTTATCGAAGACCATATGTGTCACAAGCGTATGAGTTGTCTTTGGTTTCAGAAAAGGATTTGAATACTAACGACACAGGACTAAATAATATCGTAGTGGCTAAGGTTTTACAAGACGGCGATTCCGTAAACTTGGTCGATGATTATATCCCGCCATGCACATCCATACAAAGTCATTCCGAATTAAAGCAAACGTACATAGATGTTGATGTATATCTGAATAAAATGGAATTGTATGGTCTTCAAATCATATTGAAAATTCAGCAAAAAAATCAAACTAACGAGTTGTCCAAAATCGTCCTTAGTATAGCCAAGGAGGTACTATATTATTTAAGAAGCACGATGTCTAGTTTTAGAAATATGGATAAATACGCTCCCCCGATTGACATGATTACCAAGGTGATGAGTTTGGCAAGAATCATTAAAGGCGGCATAGATTTGAGTATAGGGTCTGGAAAGGAAAACTTGCTAAATTATATTTCAGATTGGTGTGATGTGAGCCAGGTGACTTTCGAAAATGTGATTGATAATATGGTGAATTTGGAGTATTGTCATCACGATACTACTCAAGCCATCGATAAGTTATCTGAATTCACTTTACTTACCCATAGTTTATTTAAAAAACTAAATGAATTAGAATATATCGGAAAGAAATCAGACTCCAGCATTTTCGTAAAAGAAGATGTTATTATAAAGGAACCAGAGAAAAAGCGACGTCGTTTTTTTATGGAGTAATAAGTGACGTCATTCAAAAATTAAAATCAAAAAAGAGATATGAAACCAAAGAATATTAAAGCACGAAGGTCCAGTTTTATTAAATTTTTACTACTGTTCATGCTAACGGTAACAACCATTGTGGGGGCTGTGTTTTTTAATTATAGTGTGCCCTTAAAGGAAAATACCCTATTAAAGGAACGCACAAGAAATATACAGCAAGAAATCGATTTTCAAAAAAGTTTTGCTTTAAGAGTGCATAATGTACAAGCCATGATTGATTCGTTAGGTGCTCCTGGACAAAACATAGCGTTTACAAACACTTTAATTCATGGTAAGCTAGCCGATTTACAAAGTTCTATTCCGCAAAAGGACTCAACCTATCTTTATAATATGTATACTGATATTGTTGAAGCGCTTGTAGGCTTACAAAGCACAAAAAATGATCTCCTTAGTTTAGAAAATGCCAGAAAACGTATTGATGAGTATAAAGAGGTTTTGGATGAGACTAGAACTGAATTGGAACAAACAAAAAGAGACCTTGATATTTTAAGAATTTCTAGAAACTAATTGAGGTTCAGTTCAATTAAATGATTATAAAATGATATGGCATTACAGTCTGCAACAACAATTTATATTGGTAGCAACCCAATAAACGCTTTTAAAACGTTTACTTTAAATCAAAATATTAGCGCACACCACGTTTTAAACTTGGAGTGCCGAATTGATGTTTTAGAAGATCAAAATGAAGATTTCTTAAACACCGCAAAAAAGTATTTGGGCGAGATTTTAACGCTTCAAGTAACTTCGCTAGCTCAATTCGAAAATTATAAACGTCTTGATTTTAAGGGCGTGGTAACGGCTGTGTCGAATAAAAGAGGGAAAAATGGCGAGCACATCATGTTGATAAAGGCAGAGAGCCCAACAGTGATTTGTGATGCTGGTTTGCATTTTAATTCTTTTCAAGATAAAAGTTTGAATGCTATTTTATCGGAGGTGTTTCAAAATGTTGATACATCTAAATTAAGCACAAGTTTTAATCCTGATTTTACCGATGTAATAACGTATTCCGTTCAGCAAAAGGAAAGTGCTTGGCATTATGTGAAGCGTTTGGCTATGCAATATGGTGAATGGTTATTTTACGATGGTAAAAAACTAATTTTCGGAACCCCAGAAGACGGGGACGACGTGGTCTTAAAATATGGATTTGATTTACAGGGGTATTCTATTGATTTAATGCCATTACCTAATAGTTTTCATTATGCAAGTAAAGACTATATAAATAATGAAGCTTATGCTTCACAAAGTTCTGAAAATATTACAGAAGCTTCCGGCTATCATGGTTTTGTAAATGATTGTAGTCGAAATTTATATACTGAAGAAGCTGAGGTTTGGGTAAATGGTTTTTCTGGAGATGAGCATCAACAGCGTTTAAATGACCAAGAGGAACAGCAAAAACGAGTTGTTGAAGCTAGGCAAGTTTTTTTGAAGGGAAACAGCGATAACCCCGGAGTGTCTCTTGGGAAAATTATTGAAATTACCGATGATGCAGGAAGTCGAGGACGTTACCGCATCATTAAAGTATCGCATAGTAATTTTGAAAATGGACAATACAACAATATTTTTGAAGGCATAAGTGCCGATATTGATAAGTGTCCACTTAATAATCCTGAAGCTACACCTAAAAGTCATTCACAAACCGCTGTGGTAATCGAAAATGCCGATCCAGAAGGTTTGTCACGAGTAAAAGTGCAATTTCCATGGCAAATCAGGAATAATGAAAGTACACCATGGATACGCGTGTTAACTCCGCATGCTGGGAATGAAAAAGGGTTTCATTTTATTCCAGAAATTGAGGAAGAAGTTTTGGTTGGTTTTGAAAATTCGAAAGCAGAACATCCTTATGTATTGGGAAACTTGTATAACGGTAAACAGAAAGTTGAAGATTGGCAATCAGATACGAATGCGATTAAAGCGATACGAACCCGTAGCGGACATACCATAGAGCTCAACGATGAAGATGGCGAAGAAAAGATTAATATTTATGATAACGCTGGGAGTATTATCACCTTCGATACTCAGGCAAAATCCTTATACATCACTACAGCAGAAAATTTAGAATTTCAGGCGAAAAATATTAAAATGACCGCTGAAGAAAATATACAATTGGAAGCTAAAAATAATTTGTCACTGGCTTCTGAAGGCGACACCCAAATCGCTAGTCAGGGGCTATTAAATTTGCAATCAGACAATGATTTAACCTTGAAAAGTGCTGCGAATATTAAGGTTGACTCTGACGCTAATATGGAAGTTCAAGCGCAAAGTATTCGTGCTGAAGGGCAAGTTTCAGCAGAAATAAAGGGTCAGCAAACTAAAATCCAAGGTCAAATTACGGCTCTAGAAGGCGCTAGTGGTAAAATTGAAATTATATAGCATCATGTGATGTTGTAAACTTTCAAAATTGTTTTTTAAAGGTTGTAGTATTATTCTGAAATATTATAATGGTTTCTGCTGAAGTTATTTAAATTTATTCTTTATAGTAAAATATAGGTAAATTTTAGTTTAGAATTGTTTGAGTGGAATTAGAAATTAACTAAATTTAACATATCAAAACGGACTGGTTTGTCAAGATGATCCATTCTTCAAAAGAATGTTGGTAGGATTGGACAGAGCGATGTGTTATTAATTATTTCTAAGATCAAATCAATTTGATGCGAAACAAGAAAATATTACCACCAAAGGATTCCAAATGGCGAACAACAGCAGTATTCTTTATTGCTGTGATTATTGGTCTAGCCTTGTTTATGGCAAGAGAGTCTAAGATTATTTCTTATATGTCTGACGATCCCCAAGCTTGTGTGAATTGCCATGTGATGACTCCTGTTTATAACAGTTGGATGCACAGTTCTCATCGCGAATGGGCCAAATGTAATGACTGTCATGTACCCCATGATAACGTTTTCAATAAATATTATTTTAAAGCTAAAGATGGTCTTTATCATGCTTCTGTTTTTACCATGCGTGCCGAACCAGATGTCATTGAAATGAAGGAAGCTTCACAAGAAGTGGTTCAAAGCAATTGTATTCGTTGTCATGTTCAGCAAGTCACTCAGGTGAAATATAATGGCTGGATTGAAGGGCATAAAGAGAATAGGTTAGGGCGTCAATGTTGGAGTTGCCACAAACAAGTGCCTCATGGAAATGTACACGGATTATCAACCATAAAATTTAATATAGCACCTATACCTACAGATCGCGAGGATGAACTTGTTATCCCTGAGTGGATGCAAGAGCAGATTAAAGAATAATAAAAGTACAGCAGATGAAAAACAAAGTCTTATTTATCGTAACCATTATTGTCGTATTTCTATTGGGGCTTTTGGCTTCAAGCATCGTCAATAGAAAATCTGAAGCCAAATATAAATATGTTCCTCAGGTTAATATAGCCGAAAATGAACCAAGAAATGAGGTTTGGGGTGAAAACTTCCCTCTAGAATATCAATCGTATATGCAAACTTTAGATACGACGTTTGCTTCTATGCAAGGTGGTTCTGCGATGCGCGATGTGCTTGAAGAAGACCCGAATTTAGTGGTGTTATTTGCTGGATATGCGTTCTCTAAAGAATATAATCAAGGCCGCGGACATGCTTATGCTGTTGAGGATGTGCGTAATATTTTAAGAACTGGAGCGCCTGAAGGTAAGGGTGACGGACCAATGCCTTCTACGTGCTGGACTTGTAAAAGCCCTGATGTTCCTCGTTTAATGAATGAAATTGGTGTTGCCGAATTTTATAGTGGAAAATGGGCCGATAAAGGAGAAGAAATAGTAAACCCTATTGGTTGTGCCGATTGTCATAACCCTAAAACCATGAAGTTGCGTATTACTAGGCCTGCCTTGGTTGAAGCATTTGATGCTATGGGGAAAGATATCAATCAGGCGACTCATAATGAAATGCGCTCTTTAGTTTGTGCGCAATGTCATGTTGAATATTATTTTAATAAAAATTTACCAGGAAAAGAAGGTGTGCCATATCTCGTATTTCCTTGGAAAGACGGTATGACCGTAGAAGATATGGAGAAATATTATGATAATTTAGAGTTTTCAGATTGGACGCATCAGCTTAGTAAAACACCTATGCTTAAAGCACAACACCCAGGTTACGAAACGTTTACTACTGGGGTACATGCCGATCGTGGTGTGTCTTGTGCCGATTGCCATATGCCGTATAAGAGTGAGGGCGGACAAAAATTTACAGATCATCACATTCAATCGCCTTTAAATAACACTTCAAATGCCTGTCAGGTTTGTCATAGAGAAGAATCTAGTAAGTTAATTGCTAATGTTTATGATCGCCAAAGAAAAGCAACCGAAAATCGATTAAAGCTAGAAGAGTTATTAGTGAAAGCCCATGTTGAAGCTAAAAAATGTTGGGATCTTGGTGCTACCGAAGAACAAATGAAACCGATATTAACCGATATTCGTCACGGACAATGGCGCTGGGATTATTCTGCAGCGGCACATGGAGCTTCTTTCCATTCGCCAGTTGAAACGGCTCGAGTTATTGGTGGAGGTTTAGTGATTGCCCAAGAAGCACGTGTAAAGTTAGCACGACTATTGGCTGAATTAGGTCATAATTCACCTGTAGAAATGCCTGATATTTCTACTAAAGAAAAGGCTCAAGAGTATATCGGTTTAGATATGGAAAAATTGAGAGCTGAAAAAGAAGAATTCAAAAAGAACGTTGTTCCAAAATGGCTTGAAGCAGCCAAAAAGCGTGAGGATAAAATGCCCATCAATGCGGTTTCTGCAACGAACTAAAAGTTATAATTTCTGAATATTATTTATATGAAAGATACCTTGTTTAAATTAATAAGGTATCTTTCAATTTAAAATAAGGCCACATACTTATATATGAATAAAATCTACCGCCTATTTGCCTCACCAATACTTGCTGTCTTCCTTTTATTAATTTTTGCAGTCTCTATGGCAACCGCCACTTTTGTTGAAAACGATTTTGGAACTGCAACAGCTTGGAAAATGATTTATGATTCATGGTGGTTTGAACTTGTTATGCTAGGCCTGGGGCTTTGTTTTATGATGAACATATATAAGTACAGATTATGGCGACTCGAAAAATGGTCAATACTCACTTTTCATTTGGCTTTTATTATTATTTTATTAGGAGCAGGCATCACACGATACGCTTCTTATGGAGGCGTAATGCGTATTCGTGAAGGCGCTACTTCAAACATGATTATTTCAACGAATAATTATTTACACGTTCACCTTTCTAATGGAGCAAAAACAAAAACACTTCGTAAAAAAATCAACTTTTCACCATTAAGTAATAATGATTTTGAGATAAAAACCGATTTTCAAGACCTTCCCATTACGATATCGTATAATGAATTTATCGCAGATGCGGTACCCGAAATTATAGATGATGCTGAAGATGGCAAACCGCTAATTCAAATGGTAGTGTCTGCAGGAAACGGAAGGGAAACCGTGTATTTGGAAAAAGGAGAAATTGAAAGTATTGGCGAACATCAACACAAAATAGGTTTTGAAGTAGATCAAGCTGATGTGATTAATATTACCGAAAAAGACGGTCTGTTTAAAATTAGGTCGCCAAGGAGTTTAAGCACTTTTGTAATGGCCACCGAAACGGCTGGAACCATAGTTAAAGATAGTCTGCATACCATATCACTTAGAACCTTATATCGAGACGGTGATGCCTCTTTTGTTCCACTATCTTATCATCCTAAGGCTAAAATTGGATTAATATCCGTTTCTGAAAAACCAAAGGACAATGATGAGCAAAAAGATGATGCTTTACTTGTCGATGTTAAAATAGGGGATAATTCAAAAGTTGCTACCTTGTTATATAGAGAAGGTTTTTTACCAACTAAACATGATATAGATTTTGATGACATACAGGTCACCTTGTCCTATGGAGCAGAATCTATTATAACACCATTTTCAATTAAGTTAAACGACTTTCAATTGGAGCGTTATCCCGGTTCTACAAGTCCCTCAGCATATGCTAGTGAAGTTAGTGTCATTGATGGTGACGAAGTGATGCCGTATCGTATATATATGAATCATGTGTTAGACTATGAAGGGTATCGTTTTTTTCAAGCGAGTTATGATACCGATGAACTCGGAACAGTTCTAGCCGTAAACCATGATGCTCTAGGTACCAACGTGACGTATTTAGGATATTTTTTAATGATGTTGGGGATGTTTTTTACACTGTTTAATAAAAACTCCCGTTTTTGGGTGGTAAATAACAAGTTGAAAAAACTTAAAACGAAAAGTGCTGCCTTAGTTTTAATTGGTTTGTGTTTTACACTAGGGAGTTATGCGCAAAATAAAGCTCCAGAAATTAACATCCAAACCATAAAACAGCTAGAGGTTGATGAACAGCATGCTGAATTGTTTGGACGATTAATGGTTCAGGATTTAGATGGACGGATTAAGCCAATGAACACCCTAGCTTCCGAGTTCTTAAGAAAGCTAACTAGAAAACCATATTTTAAATTTACTCAAAACGGTCAAAGTATTAGATTAAGTGCGAATCAAGCTTTTCTTGCTATGCAAGCGGCTTCTAATATTTGGCAATATATTCCTTTAATTAAGGTTGACGTTGAAAAAGGAGGTGAGGTCTTTAAAGCATTAGAAGTTAGTGAAGATGGCTTGGTATCTTTTGTTGGACTCTTAGATGATAAAGGAAAATATAGATTGGGTGAAGTTGTGGAGGTTGCAAATAAAAAGAAACCTGCAGAACGAAGTGAGTTCGATGAGGAGATTATAAAAGTTGATGAGCGATTTAATATACTATATAATGTATTTGCTGGAAATTATTTAAAGGTCTTTCCAAATAGTAAGGACGAAAACAACAAGTGGCATAGTCAAACTCATGACTTTTTAGATTTCCCTGAAGAAGATGCGCAATTTGCTCAAAAAATTATTCCAAGTTATTTTAATGATGTCAATAAAAAGGATTGGATTGCTGCCAGTGAAAAGTTGGAATACATCAAAACGTTTCAAGATGTTTTGGGTAAAGATATTATTCCTTCACGAAAAAGAATAGAGGCAGAGCTGTGGTATAATGAGCTTAACCTAAATTTTTGGCTGTTTCAAGTTTTCTTTACGTTAGGAGCGCTTCTATTATTTCTAGCTATCCTAAAGGTGTTTACTAAAGGTAAAGTAATTGATTATACATGGAATCTAATTATAGTATTAACCCTTGTTAGTTTTATTGCTTTTACAGGAAATATCATATTAAGGTGGTATGTCGCACAACATGCACCATGGAGTAATGGCTATGAAATGCTGGTGTTTGTGTCTTGGGTATTGTTATTATGTGGTTTGCTTACGTTTAGAAAGTCAGATTTTGCATTGCCTTTGGCAACACTTTTTTCAGGAGCCTTGTTGTTTGTGAGTTATTTAGATTGGTTAAGTCCTGAGATCACTAATCTAATGCCGGTATTAAAATCGTATTGGTTAAAAATTCATGTAGCAACGATTGTAAGCAGTTATGCACCTCTAGCGCTTTCTGCTGTTTTAGGTTTTATGGCACTTTTATTAATGATCTTTAAAACAGAAAAAACACAAAAGGAAATTGATATACGAATAAAAGAATTGACCTATATAAATGAAATTTCTATGACCATAGGGTTGTTTGTACTGTCGGTTGGTACTTTTCTCGGTGGCATTTGGGCTAATGAATCTTGGGGTCGTTACTGGGCATGGGATCCCAAAGAAACCTGGGCACTAATTAGTATAATTGTATACGCCGTAGTGTTGCACTTAAGGTTAATTCCCGGTGTAAAAAGCATGTATGTGCTTAATACGGCTAGTGTTTTTGCTTTCGGATCTATTATTATGACATCATTTGGGGTTAATTATTATTTGTCTGGATTACATAGTTATGCAGCAGGTGATCCATTGCCTATTCCAAAATTTATTTATGTTTTAATATCCTTAGTTATACTAGTCGCTTTTGTGGCATTCTTAAGGAAACAAAAATTTCAAAAAAACAAATCTAAAAGATTTTAACGCTGTTCAACCCTTATTATTGTGATTTAATCGATTTTTTTGATTTTTTCGGGTATTATACGTGAAAAAATTGAAAAAAAGCCGATAAAACGCTTGGTAATTTCGGTTAATTACATAAATTTGTTCCACTAACCCTAAAATCTTTAACATGAGAATTAAATTAATCTTACTAGGTTTTTGCCTTTTCCTAGTATCGAGCATTTCTTTTGCTCAAAAGTCTGATGGTCCAAAAAGTATCATTAGTGATAAAGTTAAGATAAAAAAATACCATAATATTGAAGAGTTAGAACGAATGGCTAAGGGTGAAGTGTTAGCGCTTTATAGAGAGAGAAATACAGTTCTAACTAGAATATTGCCTTATATTGCATTTGCTACAAAACCAGGGGTTACTATGGTTACTTTAGGGATTCCTACAAATAGTGATAACGTAAAGGCTTTAGATAATCAATTAGAAGCGGCAGATGATTACGTTAATAGTACAACGTTTTTCTTGAATGAGTATTTACCATATGCAGATACTAGAAATTTGATTTCAGGCATTTTGTTTTATGAAGAGATCATGAAATCACTACATACCTTTAATGAATATCGTTAAATAGAATTTCGTTAAATTTTATAACATCATTTAATATAATTATGCTATTGAAGTATTAAACTAAAGTTTAAAATACTGCAATAGCATTTTTTATTTTATAGAGGTACAGGTTTTACTTTGTTAATTATTTATTGATAAAATAAAAAGCTGGCATTAGTTATTGTCTTGGATTTTTTATAGAATTGTCTTTGATAGTAAAACAAGGACAATTTTAACAACATAATAGTGCATTTCGTCGATAGAATTTCCTTGCAAATGAACTTATTTTATGTATTTAATCGAAATAATTGGTATTTCGTGGATTTTTTTTTAAATTTGATTAATTATTGATCTAAAAATCATACTTTGGTTCTAACCCCAAATCGTTTAATTATGAGAAAAATTACCCTTACCGTTTTCATGTTCCTATTTGTGGCTGCAAATCTTGTGGCTCAACAAGAGAAAGGAATTATAGGAAAAGACAACTGGCTTAACAATTGGACAGACTTTCAGTCTAGTGGTCAAGATAACCATGTAGAGCCTACTCAGATTTTAACAGGAAATATTACAGAAGATAAACGTTTGGTTAAAAGGCATGTGTACTTGTTGGTTGGAAGTATCTTCGTAACTAATAATGCTGTCTTAACGATTGAGCCTGGAACTGTAATTATTGGTGACTATGCAAGTAAAGCTTCTTTAACAATTGCAAAGGGAGCAAGCATTGTTGCAAACGGATTAGAAACAGACCCAATTATCTTTACTTCAAACCGTCGTGTTAAAAAGTCAGGAGATTGGGGAGGTTTAATTATTCTTGGTGATGCAGCATCTAATAAATTTGGAAATGGTTCGGTTTCATCGTACTATACGAGACTTAACCCTGCAAATTATGCCTTTACAAATTTTGGTGGTGAAAATCCAAATTCTAACTCTGGGTTGTTAAAATATGTGAGAATTGAATATGCTGGGAGTCGTGTTAAAACTGGGTTGAATTATAATGGTTTATTATTAGCAGGAGTAGGAAGGGAAACTGTTTTAGAAAACGTTATGGTTAGTAATTCTGGAGGTAACTCAGTAGAAGTATGGGGAGGAAATGTTGCCTTAAATAAATTTGTGTCCTATAAGGCTAGTCAAACAGATTATAAATTCAACTATGGTGTTCAAGGTGAGTTAATTAATTCATTAGCTGTAAGGTCTCCATATGTTTCAAGTAGTAGTGGAGCTAGAAGCTTAGAAGTTGTTGCTTATAGTGAAAGACAAGAAGTAGATTTTTCAAAACCATCAACATCTGTTAGTGTTCAAAATATCACTGTTTTAAATACTTCTAAAGATTTAAGAGAGGATATTAGAATGGGCTTAGTTCAAGAAGGAGTTTATGTTGGAGAACACGCATCTCTTGATATGAATAAAAGTGTGATTTCAGGATTTAATCCAGCTGTTATTTTTGAAAATAAGATTCAAATTAACCAAGAAAGTTTAGATAAAATAAAATTCACTAACATGTATTTCAATAATTGTAATGGAAACATTTTTGTTGAAAATAATGCAAATAATGAAGATTTAGAAAACTGGTATGGTAATCATGCGTTTTTTAATGTTTATTCTAAAGGGCATGACGCTGAAACTTTTATAGAAATAAACAATCTTAGAAGACCAGATTATAGATTACGTATCAATAAAATTATTGCTTCAAACGATTCTGATTCTAATTAAAAACATCTAATTATTTCTAGATTAAATAGAATTACCTAAGATAATAATAGTAGATAAAAACAAACTAACTAACCCAAATCGTTCTACACATTTTATCTAAAACTTATTGCTTACATCATATAGTTTGTGTGTTCAAACTATATGATGTATAAGTCTTAATTACGTTTTTTCGTAAAAATGACTCGTGAGTTTTATGTCTTTTTTGTGTGAAAACCTCAAATGAAAAATTTCACGCTAGTACATATTGTTGCTTTTTTCCTTTTTATTTTTTCGAATTTAGTGCAAGGACAAGTCGTTATTACTAAGCCTAATTTGCTTGGTTTTAATCAAGCTTGTGCTAGTGATGGGTTTAATGAATATAATGTTTCTTTTTCTTTTTCACCAGAAACAGCACTTGATGCATCTAATCAATTTATTTTAGAACTTTCCGATGCCGATGGTAGTTTTGCAAATAGTGAAGTGGTTTATACATCGACAGCTGGAGCTATCGTTTCATCACCAGCAACAATAACCTTTGCTGTACCTAAAACGGTATCGGGTGAATCCTATAAAGTTCGAGTTAAAAGTACTGAGCCAGCAGCAACAAGCTCGGGCTCTAATGCGTTTCCTGCGTATTATAAACTTCAAGATAGTCCGTTTACGATTAATAATTTAGTAGCAACGGCTAATTTTTGTTCTGGCGGAAGCTATCTTTTGACCATTGACAATCCAGGTGATGAAAACAATGATTCCCCACTACAATATCCGTCATTAACGTATAATTGGTATAGAGAAACTAGCGCCACTACCAAAGAATTTGTTGCAAATGGTAGTAGTTTATCGGTTACCACTTCAGGTAAATACTTTGTTGAAACAAATTATGGCACTTGTACCTCAAATTCCTATTCAAATCGTGTTACAGTTAATGAAATATCCACAGGTGTTACAGTTGCTATCAACTCCAGTTTGGGTAACCCTTTCTGTATGAGCGACGGACCAACAACGTTAACCGCTACTGCTGGAGATAGTTATCAATGGAGTAAGGACGGTGTGCCTATAGACGGTGCTACCGAACAAAATTATATTACCAATGAATCAGGTGATTATTCTGTAAATGTTGATTTAGGAAGTTGTACCGCTTCAGCCTCTATTCTTTTAGATAATTCTGGTTTTTCTAGTAGTATTGATGGTGTTATTCCTGATGAAGATAATGTTTTAGAAGAGGGAGAAACTATAACAGTTACGATAACAACAGATGCTTTAAATCCTACTTATACTTGGTATCGTAATGATGCTCAAATTTCTGGAGCAACAAGTAATAGTTTTGATATTGATCAGTTTGGAAGTTATAAAGTAACGGTCTCACAACCTTCTTCTACAGGTAGTTGTGTAGCCTCTATGGAGTACCTGTTTACGGTATCCGGGGGTGATAATTATTTTCCTAATGTTGAAGAAATACCAAATATTGTGAGTCCTAACGGTGATGGTATTAACGATACTTGGATAATTCCTCAAGCATATGTTTCAGGTACTAATACAGAGGTAATTATTATAAGCCCACAAGGCAAAACAGTACTTCAAACTAATGACTATTTAAATAATTGGCCAGAAAATAATATCGATTTTAAAAGTGTTAATCCTGTGTATTATTATATCATTACGACTTCAAATGGAAGCACAAGAAAAGGAACTTTAACAGTAATAAAATAACATGAAAAAGTATCTGCTCCATATTCTGTTATTTTTCTGTTTCATTCAGCAATTTTCTGCACAAGATGATGGCGTTGTAGGCTTAAATATTCCGGTTAGAAATTCTTTAAAATTTAATAGAACCTTTATTAATCCTACTTTTAGTTTTGTAAGAGAAAGTCATCGTTATATTTCTATAAGTAATAAAAGAGAGTGGGCTCAATTCGATAATGCACCAGAAACATATGTTTTTGGGTATTCCGGAAGATTTAGAGAAAGTATAGGAGCTGGATTAAGTTTATTCCAACAAAATTATGGTGCATTAACCACTTTTGGAGGAATGGCCAATTTTGCCTATAATGTTGTTGTAAATCGGTCTGGGAATTTAACTTTTGGAATGAATCTCGGGTTTTATAGAAGTAGTATTAATGATGGAGCAATTATTACAAATACGCCAGACCCTTCACTTGATAATATTCCTTCAAATTCCATTGTAACCATAAACCCTGGAATAAATTATGGAACAGAGTTTTTTGATTTTGGAGTTTCTCTAAACAATATAGTGGCTTATAATTTAACATCGTCATCTATGATAGAGGAAAATCCAGAGCAAGGTATTCAAGTTCATGGTATGTATACAGGCTATATGAATACGCGTGGATTTTTTGAGGATAGTAGATTTTCAGCCTTGGTTCGTTCTGAATTTAAAACGGATCAAACGGTGTTTTCAGGAATCGTCATGCTTATGGTTCCTAAAGGTTTTTGGGGACAAGCGGGTTACAATTCTTTTTATGGATTTTCAGCAGGTGTTGGTTTAAACATTACATCACAAATAGCTATAGAATATAATTATGAAAAATCTATGGGTGATATTTCTGCTTTAGGAAATTCCCATGATATTACTGTAGCTTATAGATTTAAATCAAAAGATCGTTATGACTATTTTGGTGATGAAGAAGAAGACGGATTATTTATTTCTGAAAGTAAAAATAGAAGTAGCAAAAAGGTAACTCAGAGTCAGACGCCTAAGAATTTACCAAGAAAATCTGATGCCTTAGAAAAGCAGCGTGCGGCTGAAGCAGCGGCAGCAGCAGCAATTGCTGAAGAAAAGAGGGTAGCAGCAGCAGCGGCATTGAACGGAAAAGTAGAAGCAGATCGTTTGGCAGAAAAAGAAGAGGCCGATCGTATAGCGGAAGAAAAACGCTTAAAAGCAGAGGCCTTATTAGCTGAGGAGGAACGATTAAGAAAAGAAGAAGAAGCGCGCTTAGCTGAAGCAGCTAGAGCTAAAGCAGAGCAGGAGTCCGCAGCTTTAGCTGAGGCAGAACGTTTAAGAAAAGAGGAAGCAGCGAGAATTGCGGAAGAAAAACGACTTAAAGAAGAACAAGCAGCCCTAGCCTTAGCAGAAGCAGAGCGAGTAAGAAAAGCAGAAGAAGCACGCCTTGCTGAGGAGGCAAGAATTAAAGAAGTGCAAGAAGCTGCAGCTTTAGCAGAAGCAGACAGATTAAGAAAAGAAGAAGAAGCGAGACTTGCAGAAGAGAAGCGATTACAAGAAGAACAAGCAGCCTTAGCCTTAGCAGAAGCGGAGCAATTAAGAAAGGCAGAAGAAGCGCGTTTAGCTGAGGAAGCAAGAATTAAAGCAGAACAAGAAGCTGCCGCGTTGGCTGAAGCTGAACGATTAAGAAAAGAGGAAGAAGCGAGACTTGCAGAAGAGAAGAGATTACAAGAAGAACAAGCAGCCTTAGCCTTAGCAGAAGCAGAGCGATTAAGACAAGCAGAAGAAGCACGTTTAGCTGAAGAAGCGAGACTTAAAGCGGAACAAGAGGCTGCAGCTTTAGCCGAGGCAGAACGTTTGAGGAAAGAGCAAGAGGCTTTAGCCTTAACTGAAGCAGAACAATTGAAACAAGCAGAAGACGCTCGACTAGCAGAAGAAGCCAGACTTAAAGCAGAGCAAGAGGCTGCCGCTATAGCAGAAGCTGCGAGATTAAAAGCTGAGAAAGAGGAAGAACTGAAAGCTATTGTACCTACCGATGAGGCTACTAAATTAATGAACGACGTAACAAGGTCGGCTATGGAGTCTAGTAAGGAACAAAAAGAACTTATTGAAAAATTACAAGAAAAAGTAGCCCTTAAACAAAAAGATCTTGACGATTTAATTGAAGAAAATAACTTAAGTGAACAAGGTATTGTAATGGCTCCAAAAGCATTTAGAAGTATTTCTGCTGAAAACAGAGAGTTAGAAGCCTTGAAAATGGAAATAGATAATGTTGTTGCCGCTCAAAATAATAAAATTAGAAGACTAGATAGAATTTATAAAGAGCGTCTTGAAAATGTTCCAGATGTTAATGATGCAACTAATAAATACTATAAAAGGCGAATTGAAGAGTTAAAGGCTGAACAAGTTGAAGTTTTCCAGATTAGAGAAGGGTCTATCTTTAAAATAGAAGAATTAAAAGAAGAAATAAAAGAAGAGCGTAAACGTCGTATTAAACGTGCCCTTTACGATAATGATCAAGAGCGTTATGAAAAAGATAGGGCTGCTCTTAATGTTATCAGGCAAAATACGCCAGTGAGTTCTACGCCTTTAACCGCTGAAGATTTTGATTATGGTGAAGAGTTAAGTAATATCCAAATATTAAAAGGCATTAATAATGTAGAAGAGGGGTATTACCTTGTTGTAGCGGTACATTCTGATGTTAGTAAACGAGATGAATTCCTTAGAAAAGCTGTCGCAGCAGGACAAAAGGATATTAATTTCTTCTTCGATGTAAATACAAGTAAATATTATATTTACTATGAAAATTATGACGGACTATCTAGTGCTCAAAGAGCTCTGGAGCAAAAAGGGAATAAGCCATTTAATGGAAAAATGTCGCTTGTTAAAATTGAAAAGTAAAATTTAATATTTTGTAATAAGAAAAAACATCAGACTATTAATTAGGCTGATGTTTTTGTTTATAAGTAGTATTCTACCAGTCAAAATTTATTATATTAATTGATGAAATTTCAGTCAGTATCTAAATTGTAATCCTTTTACTACTTGTTAATCTTTCAAATCATATAAAAGGTGTTGTTTCATCGATAAAATGCATAATTTTAATGAACACTATGTTTGTTTTCAAATTATTTTCCGATATTTATAACGTTAAAAAACCAAAAAAATAGTTTAATTGCATGTTTTGAAGTATTGTAATTACTAATAAACTGTAGTTAAGCTCAGTTTATGTTCTGTTTTCTTATGAAATCAAAATATAAACAACCCCAAACTATAACCAACATGAAAAAAACTACTTGCTTGACATTTAGGTCTTTCCTATGTGAAATTTTTACTAAGGCTAGTCTTATAACCCGTAGCATAAAGGGAAAAAAAATCACTTTTCTTTTACTATTTTTCTTAACATTATTTGGGAATAGTGCATTTTCTCAAGTAGTGGTACCTTTTACCCCGAGACTTTCTGGGGGGAGCATTAAGGTTAAAGGAGATATAAAACTTATAGGGAATAATATTATTACTGGTGGAGAACGCCATAATAATTCTAGCAATGTCTTACCATTACCTTATAATGGCACTGCAGTTAATAATGATTATGAAGGGGTATATATTAATGAAGCAAGTGGAGGTGATTCTTCAATTTTTAGTTCAAGTTCTGCCGATTTAGCTATTAATAACGATTGTAAGCAAATAGTTTGGGCCGGTTTATATTGGTCGGCAGCTTATGGTAATGAATATGCAAACGATAGAAGTGAATATGTAGACGACGATAATTTAAGGGCCTATGATTTTACGCAAGTGAAATTTAAATTGCCAAATTCAGCCTCCTTTATGGATATAACGGCGGATGAAACTATTTTTGATGGTTTTGATCCTTCTGATCCAGTAGATGGTTCTTTTCCTGATGCACCTTATGCTTGTTTTAAAGATGTAACTAGTCTAATACAGGGCTTAACTGATGCAGATGGTACTTATACCATCGCTAATCAGCATGCCACTAGAGGTCATAAACGAGGTGGGTGTTCAGCAGGTTGGACCCTTGTCGTTATTTATGAAAGTCCGTCAGAGCCAAGTAAGTTTATCTCGGTTTTTGATGGTTTTGCTGGTGTTAGAAACGAGGGGACTTCTGTAGCAGAATTTAATGTTAGTGGTTTTCAAACCTTACCTGATAATTTACCTGTATACGCAAAAGTTGGGGTTGCTGCACTTGAAGGGGATTATAGTATTTTTGGAGATTCTTTTGAATTTAAAGCGGGATCTAATGCTAACTACACCGATATTAGTGATGGGTTAAATGATGCTAGTAATTTTTTCAATTCTAGAATTACCGAGGGTGGCGCTTATATGACTAGCCGAAATCCTAATAGTGAAAATACTATGGGGTTTGAAGTTAAATCTGTTAATATACCAAATCCTAATAATGATATTATACCTAATGACGAAACTTCAGGAACCTTTAGGTTGACAAGTGAAGGTGATGGTTATGCAGCCTTTTTAGCAAGTTTTGCTGTTGATATTATAGAGCCTAACATTCGTTTAACAAAAGTGGTTCAAGACGATCAAGGAAATGATATTGGAGGACAGGTAGTTAACCTTGGAGAACAATTAAATTATGTTTTAGGTATTGAAAATATTGGTAACGATGATGCGATAGATTTAACCATCCGAGATATCTTACCTATAAATGTTAATTTTGATAGTGCTTCAGATATTATTTCTTTATCTGATGGTATTACAGTCGTAAGTTATGATCCTGCGACTCGTGAAATTATTTTTGCAGTAGAAGACCGCTTGGTTGAAAAAGATAGCGGTCTAATAAGTGAAATTGAGTTTAGTGTACAGGTTGTAAACTCCTGTGATGAACTGAGTGATGCTTGCTCTAATATAGTACGAAATCAAGCATATGCGACTTATACAGGCGAAATCAGTGGGCTTACTATTTCTGATGATCCAAGTTACGATGCTATAAATGGATGTTTATTAACGCCTCAATCAACCAACTTTTTAGCAGATATTTCTGGTTGTACCTTTTCAGAAGAAGTTATATTATGTGGCGAAACAACCACCTTAACGGCTCCAGACGGTTACGATACCTATTCTTGGTCTACAAGTGCTTCAGGAAGTCCTGTAATTGGTACCGAACAAACGATCACTATAGATGAAGTTGGCACCTATTATGTATATAACACTGCCTTAGCGCCTTGTCAGTCTACTCAAAAAGAATTTAATGTTGTTACTTTTGGTGCTGATGTACCAAATCCGGTATTTCCATATGCCGATCAAATTGTTCAGTGTCCTAATGATGGAAAACAATTACCATATATTTTTCTTTGTGGAGGAAATGGAGGGAAATTCATAGAAACCAACCTTTCGGATACAACTTCAATTGTTTGGGAAACATTGGACACAACTAGTTGCTCCGCTGTAATTAATGAAGCCTGTGCTAATGAAGACCCTGGATGTTCTTGGAGTGAAGTAGGAACAGGGCCTAATTTTATGGCTGATCTTGCAGGGGAATACCGATTAACAATTAACTATCCAGGAGGTTGTTTTAACCGTTTCTATTTTAATGTTTATACCAATCTTTTAAACCCTTCTCATACTATACAAAATATTATTTGTAACACACAAGGACAAATAACAGTAAATGATGTGCCTTCAGGGTATGAGTATAGTTTAGATAATAGTTCTTGGCAAGACGAAAATGACTTTACTATTCCTACTGCCGGACTTTATACTGTATACATCCGTCAGAAGGATGTTTCTCCTAACCCATGTATTTTCACTATTCCTAACATTCAAATAAGTGAGCTAAATCCGCAATTGGTTATTACAGATAATCAACCGTTGTGTCATAATGAACAGGGTAGTATTAGACTCTCTGTAAACGATGCAGAAGCTCAATATACATATACAATTTCACAAGGAGGAACTGTTGTAAGCACGGTAGGGCCAATTACAGAGAGAACGTATTTATTTGAAAACCTAAATGCAGGTATTTATGATGTTCAGGCCACTACAGATGATGGTTGTGTACTTTCAGAAACTGTAGAATTAATTAATCCATCGCCACTTACAGCGACAGCAAATGTTACTAATATAACATGTGTAGATGGAGAAATTGAAGTTATTCCTGCTGGAGGAACAGCACCGTATTATTATTATATAAATAGTACTACCGATTTTCAAACAACAGGAACTGTTATAGTAGATACGCCAGGGGTGTATGATATTACTGTTTTAGATAGCAATAATTGTAGTGTTGATTTAAGTGTAACGGTAGACCGTTTAGATCCTCCAGTTTTCACTGTATCTGGAGCCGATGTGAACTGTTATGGTGATGTTTCTGCTCAAATAGATTTTAATGTTACTAATGCAAATGGTTATACTATTGAATATAGTATAGATAATGGTACAACATATAATACTAATCCAACCTTCTCTAATTTAAATACAGGTACTTACGCTACCATGATTAGGTATACTTTAAATGGTGTTGAGTGTTTTAGTACGCCTGAAAATGTAGTAATTGACGGCCCAGATGATGCCTTAACTGCTTCAGCAGGAGTATCAAAATTAGCTGGATGTGGAGCAAATGGAGAAGGAACAGTTCGTATTACGAATCCTCAAGGTGGTGTGCCTCCTTATGAGTATAGTTTTGATAATCAGTCGACTTGGGTAACTTCTAATGAAGCAGAAGTGCTCCCTGGTACCTATACATTGTATATAAGAGATAGTCAAGGTTGTATTTTTGCCATGCCGGGTATCATTTTAGATCCAGAACCAACTCCGCCAACCATTGATGACAATATAGATCCAGTTTATAATTGTGATGGTACAGCAAACGCAACGGTTAATGTAACAAATACCGGAGGGGCTAATTTTGAATACACCTACTTATTAAATGGTGTTGAAAATACAAACACCGCCGATCCAACAACCTTCCTTAATGTGCCGCAGGGTTCACATACGATTAGTGTAACCTACAAATTAGTTGATGCACCAACGTATAGTAATTTACTTTTAGAAACCTTTGGATCTGGTGAAGACACTGAGTCACCAGGAATTAATACGGCATATTATTGTTGGGAGAATCAAGTATATCCGTATTGTAAAGGGCAACAAAATATTCAGGATGGAGATTACACCGTAACGGCTCATATCGAATCACCTTACGGGGACTGGAGTCAACCAGGTGACCACACTTCAAATAATACAGATCCAAAAGGACGTGCTTTGGTTGTTAATATTGGAGATCAATTGCCAGAGAATGATGTACTTTATAAGAAAACCATTAATGATATTATACCAAATCAACCAATTAATTTTGAGCTCTTTGTATATAATTTGATGCAAAGTCATACAACTAAGTATGATCCTAACTTAACTATAGCTTTAGTTGATGCTTCTGGTAATGAAATTTCATCTTTTGCTACTGGCAATGTTCCTAAAACCGAACAATGGGAAAATTACCCAAAGACTCCTATAACCTTAAATCCAGGAAATAATACGACATTAGAATTCTTAGTACGCTCTACAGTAAGACAAACAAATGGTAACGATGTAGCGATAGATGATATTAGAGTGTATCAATTACCGGAAAGCTGTATTGATCAAGTAGACTTCCCTATTATAATTGAAGCAGAAAAAGCTTTTACTGCTGAAGTAGTTAGTACTTCCGATGTGAATTGTTTTGGTGTTGATGATGGAGAAATTCAAATAGCAGCATCTAACTTCGATGCAACAAATGGCTATCAATATTCGATTGATGGCGGAAGTACCTGGGTAACTCTAACTACATCACCTTATACTATTACAGGTTTAAGTGGAGGAAATTATGATGTTCAAATTCGCTACGATGCCACATCTACAGGTTGTGAAGTAAGTATTCCAGAGACCATTGGAGCGCCTTCAGAAATTGTATTAACCGTAGATGCTACAGATATTACATGTATAAGTAATTCTACCATTTCGGCTTCTGCCACAGGAGGAACAGCGCCATATAGTTATGAATTATATGATAGCACAGGAAGTACTTTAATAGATGCCTTCCCTACAAGCGGTTTGTTAACTGATGTTGCTGCAGGCGATTATATTGTGCGCCTTACGGATGCAAATAATTGTACAACAGATTCAGCATTGGTTAGCATCACGTCAACGGATGCACCGACTGCAGATATCGAAATAACTAAGCCTTGTTTAGATTTAGCAAATGGAGCAACTATTAGAGTCGATGGGACCGGAGGGAAGCGACCTTTCCGTTACAGTATAAACAATGGTCCTTTTGTAGCTAGTCAGGAATTTACAAATTTACCACCTGGTACTTATACAATAACGTTGCAGGATGCTAATGGTTGTGAAGTTGTACTACCTACCCAAACCATTGCCAAGAAAATAGAAGTTAATATTACTTTAGATAAAGTTATTGATTGTTCGCCTGCTCCAGACGCTCGTATTACTGTAAATATAACAGAGGGTTATCCTCCATATGAATATGAGGTTTCGGAAGATAATGGTGCAACCTATGATTCTCCTGTATCAACAGGGAGCTCTTTCGCACATTTAACAGATCAACCAGGTGCATATGTATTTAGAATAACTGATTCAGAAGGTTGTGTGGCCTTATCAAACATCATCAATGTCAATGCTCCAACGAGTCCAACGGCTTCAACTATTGAGGTAAACCCTAGTTGTAATGGAAGCACCGATGGTTCTGTGGAAATTGTGGTATCAGACGGTCAAGCACCATTTGAATACAGTTTTAACGGAAGTCCTTTTGTGGCTGGGGCTACAACGTATGCAAATTTAGCTGAAGGTACTTATAACTACACCGTAGTTGATGCTTTGCAATGTGAAGTTTCTGGAACAGTGACTTTAACGGCACCTTCAACATTAATGGCTTCTGCTTCGGCAACCAATTTAACTTGTGATGCTTCTAATGTAGAGCAAGCGGCAGTTGTTACCATAGATGAACCAACTACTGGTACTTCACCATATCAATATAGTTTTGATGGTACGAATTTTAGTAGCACGCGCACATTAGATGTTAATGATAACGGTTCTATGCAAACTGTAAGCTATTTTGTTCAAGATGCTAACGGTTGTACAGCTACAGGCTCATTAACTATAGACCCATTAGATTCTCCTACCGATTTAGATTTTGCTTCAAGCGCCGTAACATGTAATGCTCCAGCGACTGGGGTTACCGTTACTTCTACAGGAGGTGTAGGAACATTAACTTATGAAATTACCGATCCAGCTTCAGCAGTTACTTCTAATAACGATGGAAACTTTACGGGATTAGTCGCAGGAACTTATGTTTTTAAAGTAACTGACGCTAATGGTTGTTCATATATAGAATCTTATACCATTGGAGCGGTAACTCCTATTGCCGTTATTGCAAGAAAACAAAGTGATGTATTATGTCAAGGAGATGCCACTGGAGCCATTGAATTAGAGATTTCTGGTTTTTCAGGAACATATAGTTATTCGGTTAATGGTGCCGCTGCTGTTACTGGGCAGTCGGCAGCAACGATTCCTTTAAATAATTTGACCGCTGGAACTTATAATATTGAAGTTGTAGATGAGATCACCGGTTGTATCAGTAATGATGCCGTAACGATTACAGAACCTACAGCCTTAAGTTTAGATTCGGCTACAGGAACGAATGTATTTTGTGATGATGATTCGTCACAAATAACAGTAGTGGCCTCTGGTGGAACACCAAATTATGGCTATGCAGCGGTAATTAGTGGATCTACGGCTCCAACAACCTTTGGTACAAGTGATGTAGTTACTGTAGATACTAATTCAGGAACCAATTTAGTTTGGGATGTTTATGTAGAAGATAATAATGGTTGTACAGTCATGACGACAGTTACCTTAACTGCCGATCCAACTCCTACAGTTATTATTCCTGCTTTAGCACCAAATCAATGTACTGCAAGTAGCGGATTTACCTTTGACGCAACAGGAACAGGGGTAGCCCCACTAACGTATAGTATAGATGGTGGCGTTAGTTACCAATCAAGCCCAACGTTTACAGTAAATACACCTGGCACTTATAGCGTTAGAGTAAAAGATGCTAACGGATGTACAGCAGATAGTGGCGATATAAATATTTACGAACCACTTACTGGTTCTGCCATTTTAACCAAAGATTTAACGTGTAGTACCCCACAAGAAGCTACAATTGAATTATCAGTATCTGGAGGAAATACTAGTACGGCTTATGCATATCAAGTGGCATTTAACGGTGGAACGTATAATACTATTACTGCGACGTCACCATATTTAATAAGTGTGGATGGAACCTACCAATTTAAGTTTATAGATGCTAATGGCTGTGAAGTTGAAACTGGTGTAATTACCGTTAATCCAACCGTACCAGTAACTGTTTCTACAGTGGAAGTTGACCCAACTTGTAATGGAGCTGCTGATGGATCAATACAATTAACAGGAACGGCTGGAGAAGCACCTTTTGAATATAGTATTGATGGAGGAGCTACTTTTGTAGGAACGAATGTGTTTGGAGGCTTAGCAGATGGTAGTTATACTTATGTGGTTAGAGATAGCAAAGGTTGTGAATTTAGTGATATAATTACTTTAACAGAGCCTGACCCAATTGTTCCTGTTATTGGTACAAACCCTATCATATGTAATTCTACGGTGCCTGGTAGTTTCGATGTAAGTGTTGCCTCTGGTGGCGTTGCGCCGTTTGAATATACCTTATTGGATAATGCATTTGCCGTTGTTGGTACGCATACAGAAACAAGTGGATCAGCAACTCCTGTTCATACTTTTGGAGGTTTAGGTTTTGGTGATTATTATGTTAGTATTGTAGATGCGAATGGTTGTGAATATAGAAGTGGAAAACTAAGAATTGAAACTCCGCCTTATCTTGAGTTTGAAGGTATAGTGGATAGCAATAATTGTTCGACAGGTGTAGATTATGAGGTAGAAGTAACTACTGGTGGTGTGCCTCCATTTGTATACTCTATATTTGGACAAGCTGGTACAGCAACTCCGTCTACTACAAATACAACACATACTTTTACAGGATTGATACACGGAGTAACATATTATTTCCAAGTAGAGGATGTTAATGGTTGTGTTTCAATTTTAGAGGAAACCATGCCAGATCCACCTTCTAATATTGACATAATAAATGTAACTACTAGTAACGTTAATTGTTTTGGAACTACAGATGGAAATATTAGTTTTGAAGTAGAAAATTTTGATTTAACGGCAACTGCTCTTAATTATCAAGTTTTAAATGCGTTAAGTTTAAACCCGATAGCAGGAACTAGTGGTTCAATAGCAGGGCCTTTATCGAATCCAGCGAGTGGAAGTATCTCTAATTTGGCAGCTGGTAATTATGTTTTACAAGTAACTGAAGTAGGTGGAACAGAATGTTCAAATACAATTCCTTTTGTAATAGTACAACCAATTCAAGCTTTAGAGGCCATTGTAACTAACAACGTTAATGCGAATTGTAATTCAAGTGCCTTAGTAACTCTTACAACAACAGGTGGTACGGGTCCTTACGAATATGCTGCTGGAGCAGTAGGATTTACACCGTCTCCATCAGATTTTGGAACTAGTAATGTTTTAGAATTAGATCCTAGTATAAATACAAATTGGGATATTATAGTAAGAGATGCTAATGGATGTGAGGTCCTTGTTAATGAATCTATTTCGGTAGATCCTTTACCAACAATAGTAAATATTCCATTACAATGTTTTGACGGATCAACACCTATAATTGTAGATTTATCAACTTATACAACAGGAGCCATCACACCATTAACATTCAGTATGGGAACCGGTGGGGTAGCAGGTGCTTATACAACAACTTCTAGTTTTTCTATTTCCGCAGCAGGAACTTATGATTTCTTTGTAAAAGATGGGAATGGTTGTGTCGCAACAACGACATACGAGGTAAAACCTCAATTGACATTAGATGTTACGGCAACCGAATTAGATTGTGTAGTTAATCCAGCAGAATTTACTTTTAATGCTAATGGTGGTGATGGTACTTACACTTATGCTGTTAGTATAAATGGCGGTGTTTATAATACGATTACTTTACCGTATGATAATGCAAATGCAGCCGATTACCAATTTAGAGTAACCGATGGAGAAGCTTGTGAGGCTTATTCTCAGATTATAACGGTCGACACTCCTATTACACCTACACATAGTGAAATACATACCAATGTAAGTTGTAATGGAGGTAATAACGGAAGTATTACCATAACAGGAGTTGATGGAATAGCACCATTCGAATATAGTATTGATGGTGGTACAACTTTCCAAGCTTCTAATGTGTTTGATGGCTTAGTAGAAGGAAATTATGATATTGCTGTAAGAGATAGTAAAAGTTGTGAATCTATGCCAACAACAGTTGCTATTACACAGCCAGATTTACTCCAAGCAGGTTTGGTGATTTCACACGGACTTGAATGTGGCCCTGGAAATAATACTCAAGGTGCCGTATTAACAGCTTCTGCAATGGATGGAACAGCACCGTACTTGTTTAGCTTTAATGGAGGAGGATATACTTCTACCAATACCTTTACAACAAATCTTCCTGGAACGGTTACGGTTACTGTTAAAGACGCTAATGGTTGTTTGGATACGATTTCAATCGGTATACCAGATTTAGTACCACCAAGTGATTTGGATTTCGCTCAATCTACGGTGACTTGTAATCCAGGGCAAACTACAAGTGATGTTACAATAACAAATGTTACCGATGGAGTAGCTCCTTATTCATACCAGATTATTGCTCCTGCAAGTGCTATAGGAAACACGCCTACAGGAAATGTGTTTACAGGTCTTGCACCAGACACGTATACCTTTAGAGTAGTTGACGCTAATGGTTGTTTTTATGATGAATCATATCAAGTACTTCCTGCAGTCGATGTTCAAGTAACAGGAATAGTAGATAACGATGTGTCTTGTTTTGGAGGTAACGATGGTGCCGCTACGTTTACGGTAGCTAATGTGCCAACAACCTATACAGCTAGCTTTGTTAACGGAACAGGAACTATTGCACAGTCAGGAAATACAGTTACTTTAACTGGTTTAATAGCTGGAAACTATACGATTCAGATTACTGATGATACGACAGGATGTACAGATACAGCAGATTTTGTAATTACTGAACGAACCGATTTAATTATAGAGGATGTAATGTCAACTAACGTTTACTGTTCAAGATACGATTCTCAAATTACAGTAACCGTTTCAGGAGGTACGACAAGTTACAGCTATCAGGCTGTAGTTTCAGGAGGAACACCTGCTGCTTCAGACTATGTAGTTAACGGAAATGTGATTACTGTCGATACAAATAATGGTGCAAACCTTGTTTGGGATGTTTATGTTCAAGATGCGAATGGGTGTACTGAAATGACAACGCATACTATTCTAGAAGATGAAGCACCTTCAGTAACGGTAGATCCTAACGCTGTTTGTTCTGGAACATCTAATGGATTCGAATTTACAGCAACCAATACAACTGTATCTGGTGTACCTCCATTTGAGTTTTCAATTGGTAACGGATTCCAATCTAGTGCGACATTTACCGGATTAACTCCTGGAGATTATACAGTTACAATTAAAGATGGTAACGGTTGTACTGCTAATAGTGGTATTATTACGGTTTACCCAGATATTCAGGCAGGTCTAACTATAGTAGCACTTCCTACTTGTGGTACTAGTGATGGAGAAATTTCGGTTACTGCATCAGGAGGATCAGGAAGCTATGGTTTTGAATTGTTTGATGGAACAGGAACTTCTCTTGGTGCAGGAACGGTTTCAGGAGCAACAAGTGTCTTTAACGGTTTATCGGCGTCTATAGATTACGATGTGGTTGTAACCGATAATATCACAAGTTGTACACAAGCAGTTTCTACAAACTTAGAGGCTGCGACTCCAGTGTCCTTTACTTCAACATCAACCGATGTAAGCTGTAATGGTGGTGATGATGGAACCATTACAGTAACTTTAGATGCTAATCAGGATAATCCTATTTATAAATATGAAATCATTGCAGGGCCAGTATTAAAGGCAGAGCAAACCTCTAATGTGTTTTCAGATTTGTTATTTGGATCCTATACAGTTCAAGTCACTTCTGAAAGAGGTTGTGTTGAGACAGAGGTTATTCATGTAAATGAACCAGCCGAAATTGTAGTACCAAATCCAACAGTTGTTGAATATGCATGTTTAGCTAATACCAATACTTCAAATTTTGCAACCATAACTATTGATGAGTTACTTATAACAGGCGGTTCTGGTAACTATGCGATTTATGAGTTTGTTAGAAATAGTACTGTGGTGCAACGTTCAGCTAGAAACGTTTATACTGAAACTGATTTATTAGGTGGCTCGTATGATATTAATGTTTATGATGACAAAGGATGTTCAGGTACGATTTCAACAACAATTAATCCTTTTATTTCTATTGAAGATTTAACCATAACTGTTAATGATGCGATTACTTGTACCTCACTAGAAGAGATTCAAGTGGCTGTTACAGCTACGGGAGGAACACCTAATTTAGAATATACGGTAGTGCAGGTTGAAGCTGATGGCACACCAACTTCAGGTGGTTATTCAGCTACTAACTCTACCGGGCTGTTTACAGGATTAGATATTGCAAACTACTTAGTGACTGTTGAAAATATAGACACTAATTGTTTCTTAAGAAAGTTCCATTATGTGAGTGATCCAAATACATTCGACTTAACTATTGATAATGTTGTTGATTTGACATGCTTCGGTGGAAACGATGGAGCTGTTAATGTTACTTTTATCGATCGTGTACCTACGCCAACGGATGAAGCGGGAGCATTCACATATAGTATTGTTGATGCTTTAGGTAACCCTGTGTCTTCGGGTACAGTTGCGAATGCTGGTCCAGAAACACTTTCAGGATTGGAAGCTGGAACATATACTATTACAGCTACTTTAACTAACCGACCAGAATGTGAAGTAAGTAAAGCCTTCACGATTACAGGTCCTACAGCTGCATTGACAGCATTAGAAACACATACAGAAATTACATGTGATTTAGCAAATGGTATCATTTCTGCTAGTGCGACTGGTGGTTGGCCAGGTGGTTATGAATATCAATTAGAAAAAGTAGGAGGTACAGCAACGGCCTTTGGTTCAACATTTAATTTTACTGGCTTAGATGCAGGTGATTATAATGTAAACGTTAGAGATTCTAGTGGTTGTGTTGCTACAACTCTAGTAACGCTTGTTGATCCTACGCCAATAGCTATTACAGCCGTATTTGATCCAGCTTCAGCACTACTATGTTACGGTGATGCTACAGGAATCATAAATGTGACAAGTACTGGCGGACAAGGTTCAAATTATACTTATGTACTAAATAGAGTGGGGCCTACAGCGAGTCAAACTGGTCCGCAAACTGGAACAAGTTTTACTGGTTTAACTGCAGGAACATATAATGTAACGGTTACAGATGGTTGGAACTGTACAGCGACTTCAGCTGATATTACCATTACAGAACCAACAACGATTCAAAGTAACTTGGTGATTACGAAAACACAAACCTGTGCGCCTAATTCAACAACGCTTACATTATCTGCAACTGGTGGTACTGGACCTTATGTTTACAGTGTCGATGATACGTTTACAACAGTAGTTCCTTTTATCTCAACTGTAGATATCAACGTGGGCCCAGGGACATATCAGTACTATATTAGAGATGCTAATGGTTGTGCTACTGGACTTTCTAATGAAGTGAAAATTGATCCGTTAGTGCCATTAACTGTAGATATTGATGCGACTAATGCCGACATTAACTGTTATGGAGATAACACAGGAGTTATTGTTGCTAAAGCGCAAGGTGGTTTAGGTAACTATACTTATACTTTACAAGATGCTTCAGGAAACGATATCACACCTGTAGTTCAAAATAGTCCTGGTGTATTTACCGAGCTTGTTGCAGGCGATTACCAAGTATATGTTACTAGTGGTGTAGACTGTGAGGTAACTTCAGTACCAGTTACTATTAGTGAGCCTAGTGCACCATTAACTGCGCCATTTGTAATATCTGATGTCGCTTGTGCTGGAGGTAACGATGGTAGCATTGAAGTTATGGGTACAGGTGGAACAGGAATTATTAAATATGCGATTTCACCGCAGTTAAATCAATTCTTTGATTCAGGTCTGTTTGAGGATTTAGCAGAAGGAGTTTATCAAGTAGTAGTTCAAGATGAAGCGGGTTGTTTTGAAGTTATTGACTTTACCATTGGCGAACCTACTCCAGTTATTCTTACTGAAATTCCAACGTCTATAATTCCTGAAGTTTGTGCAGGAGATTTAAATGGAGCTTTTAGTGTTAATATTACAGGAGGTACAGCTCCATATAGCGTAACCTTAGATGATATTAATGGAAACTATGTGACTGGAACTTTAACGCAAACACAATTTGATTTTACAGGACTTGCAGGAGGTAACCATACGGTTTATGTGGTGGATGCTCAAGGCTGTGATTCGGAATGGGAGATTGATTTCCCTGAGTCTGTGAACTTAAATCCTACAGTAGTAGTTGAATACGATTGTTTAAATAATACGTCTACAAACCGCGTGATCGTTTCGGTAGATGATAGTGTGCAAGATTTAAGTTTAGTTGAATACTCACTTAATGGAGGTCCTTATCAAGCTAGTAATATTTTTATTGATGTTCCTGGTGGTTTCGATCAATATGTGGATGTTAGACATGCGAATGGCTGTATTAAGCAAACTAGATTGTTCGATGTTGATCACGTAACGCAGTTAGAAGTGCTTCTAGACGAAGGTGATTTAAATCAAATTGTTGTTACTGCAACTGGAGGTGTTGCACCTTATGAGTACTCATTAAACGGAGGTCCTTTTAGTAGCACCGATAAATTCTTAATCTATGAGTCTGGTGACTATACGGTTACTGTTCGTGATTTCTATGGTTGTGAGGCTTCAGGAACTGGTTATTTCGAATTTATTGATGTATGTATACCAAATTACTTTACACCTAACGGTGATAATAATTTTGATGGCTGGGGTCCTGGATGTGCAACGCAATACAAAGACTTAATAGTTCAAGTTTTCGATCGCTACGGCCGTAAACTTGCCGAATTAAAAGTGAATGAGAAATGGGATGGTACTTATGAAGGTAAACAGTTGCCTTCTGGAGATTACTGGTATGTTATCAACCTTAATGATCCTAATTACGATAGAGATTATGTAGGACACTTTACGCTTTATAGGTAGAATATTTAGTAGCACTAACCGCTGAAATTAAAATTATGCAAATAAGAAAATTCATTATATATCTAGTACTCATGGTCGTAGTAAAAAGCTATGGCCAAGAGTTAAACTTACCTGTATTCACACAGTATTTAGCAGATAATAATTTTGTGATATCTCCAACTTACGCTGGTATTGGGGATAATGTTAAACTTAGGTTTAATGGCTTAACACAGTGGGTTGGTATAGAGAATGCACCTGATAACCAAGCGTTTTATGGGGATGTAAGAATTGCCGATAGAACAGGAGTGGGGTTGTCTTTGTATAATGATAGAAATGGAAATACCCTCCAGTCGGGTTTAAAAATTTCTTTTGCACACCATATTATTTTGGATTATTATTCAAAGCAATATTTGTCCTTTGGTTTATCTTATAATTTGAATAGTTTTAAGCTAAATATTCACAACTTTGACGGAGGTTATGAAAATCAGGTTATAGATGGGGCCGTAACAGACGATCGCCGAACTTCTAATAATAACTTCGATGTGGGATTATTGTATAGAAATAAAGGCTATTTTCTAAGTTTTAATGCAAACAACATTTTACCTAAAGATATCGATGAAGCCATCCGTACTTTAGAGCCTGATTTGTTACTTAATTATCAAATCTATTCAGGTATTACTTTAGGAAGAAAATATGGTAGAGTAGAATATGAACCTTCTGTGTTTTACCAAATGTTTAGCTCGGATAAACGTTCTAGTACCGATGTGAATTTTAAAGTTAGAGCTTATAACAGAAAAGAAGATTACATTTGGGGAGGCGTATCTTACCGATTCTTAAATGATCAATTTCTAAAACCGCTTAGTATCGGACCAATGGCAGGCTTTCAAAAGGGTATGTTTTATTTCGGATATGCGTATCAAGTAACCACAAATGATATCGGTGCATACAACTCTGGAACACACCTAATAACCTTAGGTTTAAACTTCTTACAAGGTATTAGTAACTGTCCGTGTACACAAAGCCCTATTCATTATTAATTGTTAGTGTGTAAGTACCATGATATATAACAAGAAGTTTATTCGTGTAAAAAACTTGCTTTAAAAAATATGGGCCTTCTTGAATAGATTATAAATAAAAGTTGGTTACTCAAAATTCATTAAATATGGAATTGAGTAGCCAACTTTTTTATTGAGCATAATTCTAGACTTATGGTTGTACAAGTTCTTGAATTCTTTCTTGTAATAATTCTTGGTCTTGTAATGTTTCCCATCCAAACATGGAGATTAACATAACAATAAATACGATATATAATACTCCTAAAACAATACCAATAATAGCTAATATCTTTCCAACTTTTACATTTTGGTATCCTGTATAAAGTTCTGGGTTTTCGGCATATAATTTAGCGGCTTTGTTAGCCAATACGATGGCTACAATACCAAGTGTTATGCTAACAATACCATAACAGCAGCACAAAGGAATAGATAGTATTCCAAATACTAAAATAAGGGTTGAATTGGGGAGTTTTTGTTGTTCCATATGTAATTGATTAATTGGTTATAAATGTTTTTATTATAAAACTGGTAATAATTATAAAACCATTAAGGATGGCTAAAACTGTAATAATTTTATTTCCATATTTTATGTTTTTTACAGCATGAATGGCAATAAGTCCAAAAAGGAGAATCAGCGTATAAATAGCTGGGTACATTTTAAAAGCTGCTATAAAATCACCTTGTAAAATAAATGCTAGAGACCTTTGAATACCACAACCTAAGCATTCAAAACCTAAATACTTTTTATTGAAACATGGTAGCATGTATTCTTCCATAGAAGGTAAAATAATCTGATTTTGATGAAACGAAAATACTAAAACGTACGAAATATAGCCTGATTTTTATCCATAAGAAATTCTTCTTACTGGATTTTATTTTTAAGAATTTAAAATGAGTCCTAAATTTTACCGTAATTTGTACATGATTCAATTATCATAAAGATCATGAAATACCTAAATTATATTCTCATTGTTATAGGCGCTTTTGTAGCGATGTATGCTAAAACCAATGCTAATCAAAATCAATATGTATTAATTGGAGGTATTGTAGTGCTTATGCTTGGGATTTATAGAGTGGCTAGAACGGTACCAAGTAAAAGTGATCATGAAGATTTAGATAACCAAGACCATGATGCCTTATGAATTTTAAAATAGGTGATTATGTTTTGGTTTTGGATGAAGATATTTCTGGAACCGTAAGTCAAATTAAAACACAAACCATCACCATTGAAACCGAAGATGGATTTTTGTTAGAATTCCAAAGCAATGAGTTGGTTAAAAGTCAAAAAGAAGCTGATTTAACAGGTTTATTTTCTAAATCGAGTATTCATTCAGTTATTTCAGAAAAAGAGCAACCAAAGCGTAAACAGCAGGTTAAAAGACGTACTAAAGACAGGTACGAGCCCACTATGGAAGTTGATCTACACATTCATCAACTGATAAAGTCTACCCGAGGGATGACTAATCACGATATGTTGACCTTGCAATTAGATACCGCTAGGCATAAACTAGATTTCGCTATTTCGAAACGTATTCAAAAAATAGTGTTCATTCACGGCGTGGGTGAGGGGGTGCTTAAAACAGAACTGGAGTATTTATTCGGGCGCTATAACAACGTCAAATTTTACGATGCCAATTACCAGAAATATGGTCTAGGAGCCACCGAAGTTTATATTTACCAGAATGTTTCAGCCGATTAGTTGAACACAGGATTTGCTGTAACGGTTTTGGTTAAAGCACTGTCTTCTAATTCACCGAAATCAAGTTCATCAGCCGATAAAATATCAATATCAATATTTCTAAGAATGACAGTTACCTTGTAATATTGCGTGTAAACATGACCTCTATAACCCGTTGCAGGAACTACTGTTGCTACTTGTGGGTTAAGATAATCTGGTCCTATAGCGCTATTAGTGATATCGTTAGCAGGGTTATTATCTGTGGAGTCGTTTTCTTCGTCACGTGTCTTTACACCGTCACCATCATCATCATCGTCTAAGTAATCTGGAATACCATCGCCATCGGTGTCCTGAGCATCACTCGGATCGCCATCACCATTAGGGTCTGGGTTTTCATCCTTGGTTAAAATATTATCACCATCATCGTCGGCATCAAGATAATTTGGAATACCATCATTATCTGTGTCGACTTTGGTTATATCTCCGATATTATCTGGGTCTTCCAATGCAGAAAGGATACCATCATCATCAGCTTCCGTTAAAACGGTTTTAACATCGGCTATCCCACTGGTACTTTGAATGTCTTTTGTAATATCTACTTCAGAATTAGGTACATCGCTACAAAATAAATCATTTGGTAACGTCGTGTTACTATACGTTCTATAATTGAAAGGGTTTGTGGAACTAATAATATAATCCTCCTCAAAAATACCACCAGCATCTACAGTGAGAATATCATCTAAAGTAACGCCTGTGAGTTTTAGAGAAAGCGATTCTGAGGGGTCATCTTTTGTTTTATAAAATACTAAGTTATCTATGCCACAACTATAAAAAGTGTCATCAAAATCTAATTCTATTGTAATGATATCACCGTCATCACAAGATAAATTAAACACTAAACTCAATAAAGTTAAGACAAAATACAGTTTACGCATAGCATGTTATTTTAGGCAAAAATAATGGAATTGTAAATTATAACGCATCATATTGATAATAATTTTATTTGAATTACTTTTGAGCTTAAAACATAATTTCACAAGTAAGATGGTACAGGTTTATTTTGATAATGCAGCGACAACGCCTCTTAGAGATGGGGTAATTACAGGTATGGCTGAAGTTATGAAAAGTCAATTTGGTAACCCATCTTCATCACACAGCTTTGGCCGCTTATCAAAAACTTTAGTAGAAAAATCGAGAAAAACCATAGCGAAATACTTAAATGTATCTGCTGGTGAAATTATTTTTACATCTGGAGGCACAGAAGCCAACAACTTCATTTTAAAAAGTGCTATAAAAGATTTAGGCATAACACACATTATCACGTCGCGTATAGAACATCATGCAGTTTTAAATACCGTACAACAATTGGAATTAGATAATTCGATTAAAGTAAGTTATGTGAATTTGGATGCCTATGGTGATGTCGATTTTAATCATTTGGGAGCATTACTCCAAACTGAGGATAAAACCTTAGTGAGTTTGATGCATATTAATAATGAAATTGGTAATATCTTAGATTTAAAACGTGTTTCAGACCTGTGTAAAGCGCACCAAGCTTTATTTCATACCGATGCCGTTCAATCTATAGGACATTATAAATTGAATTTAGAGGCTATTGCCGTGGATTTTCTAACGGCTTCTGCTCATAAGTTTCATGGTCCTAAAGGCTTAGGATTTGCTTTTATTAGAAAAAACTCTGGAATACAACCCTTAATTGTAGGTGGAGAGCAGGAGCGTGGCCTTCGAGCTGGAACAGAAAATGTGCCTAGCATTGTGGGTATGGAAACCGCATTAATTCTAGCTCATAACAATTTTGAAACGGAGTTCGAGTTTTTAAAATCCTTAAAGCACTATTTTATTGAAAAATTAACCACCGAGATTCCTAATATCGCCTTTAACGGACAGTCTAATGATTTAGAAAAAAGTAGCCATACCTTATTAAATGTGCGTTTGCCGTTACCCGAAGATAAGGCAGCTATGATTTTGTTTCAAATGGATTTAAAGGGTGTAGCCTGTTCTCGAGGTAGTGCTTGCCAAAGTGGAAGCACTAAAAAATCACATGTCTTAGAAGCGATACTATGTGATGAAGACTTACAAAAACCATCGCTTCGCTTTTCTTTAAGTGTTTTTAATACAAAAGAAGAGGTTGATTACGTCGTAGATGTTTTAAAGGACTTTGTAAATGCTTAAAATTTCATGGTTGTTCTAACATTAAACACGAGTGGTGTTAAATAATTAGGGATGGCAATTTGTCGTTTACTGTTTACATCTCTAACCCAAGTATTGGTTATGGAGTTTTGAACATCGAAAATGTTAAAGATCTCAATACCGAATGACAATTCCTTGAAAGCTTTTCGCCACCCTTTATTAAATTGTTTATTACGATCCACTACAACATATTGCACACCTAAATCCGCTCGTTTGTAATCGGGTAAGCGTTGTTGGTATTCATAAGGATCGGCGTAACTTGGTGAACCTCCAGGAAGACCTGTGTTATAAACCATGTTCAGATACATTTTCAAGCTTGGTACATTGGGTACATAATCTTGAAATAATGCAGCAAATTTTAAGCGTTGATCGGTAGGTCTAGCAATGTATCCACGGTCATTAATATTTTCTTCAGTTTTTAAAAATCCAAAACTAAACCACGACTCAGTTCCAGGAACAAACTCGCCGTTTATACGCAAATCTAGGCCATAAGCATAGGCTTCAGCATTGTTATTAGCGAGGTATCTGATGCGGACATTTTCAAGGGTATATGGATTAACGTCGGTAAGTTTTTTGTAATATGCTTCCGAAGTTAATTTAAAAGGGCGTTTCCAAATTTTAAAACTGTAATCGTTTCCTATAACCAAATGAAATGATTTTTGAGCTTTAACATCGGGCTGAACCTCACCATACATATCGCGAAGCTCTCGGTAGAAGGGAGGCTGATAATACAAACCTGTGGCTACTCTAAAAAGCATGTCCTTTTTCCAATCTGGTTTTATGGAAAATTGACCTCTTGGACTAAATACGGTTTGATTTGATGAGGAGATACCATCGCCGCTAACCGTCCAATTGTGCATACGAACACCCGCATTGTACCAAACTTGGCTAGATCCTATATTATCACGCTTACTCCATTGCGCATAAGCTTGAATTCTGTTAATTTGAGTGTGATTAAACGCTCTCACGTTTTGAAAGGGTTCTAGTGGCCCCGTGTATGGTTCGTAAGGCTGTTCGTTTGCAGGAATTTTAGGTGGGCGAATTGAAAATCCGGCAGAATCAATAACTTCCCACTCAACCAAGCGGTCTCGAATATCTTCATTAGTATATTTTAAAGACCAATCGATACGGTGGTCTTCAACCTTAAAGTTTCCTTTATGTTCAATGTTGGTTATAAGCGCATCCAGGTCATTTCTCCCATGGGTTAACTGTCCGCCAATGCCTTCACTATATTCAACTTCACCCAAGTCTTCGTCTCCAATATTGGCGTTAACAACACCCAATCGGTATTGTGCTAAAATATCAAAGTGCTCTTGTTCTTGGGTATTATACATAGAGGCGATAAGATGTAAAGTTAACTTGTCGTTCGCAAAATAACTACCTTTAAAAGCGCCAAATAAGGTTTGGTATTGGTCTTTTTCTTGACCTTCATAAAACACTAATAGTGCCATAGGATCGGCTAATGTTCCAAAATTGGTTTGTCGTGTTTCAGGTTCGTAACTGTATTTGTTTAAGGAAGCGTTTCCAAGAAAACTCAAATGAAATTTATCTGAAAATTTATAGGTAAAAAAACCTTGAATATCACCAAAAGCTGGTCTGTAATTAGTTTCGGTTTCTTTAGCATTTACCAATAAACTGTTATCTCGGTATCTCGCTCCTACAATAGCAGAAAATTTAGAGTCTTTACTCATATTTTCAACAGAAACACTGGCGCCTAACAAACTCACGTCGGCATTCGCTTCAAATTGATATGGTGTTTTGTAAGTGATGTCTAATACAGAAGATAGTTTGTCACCATACTTTGCTTGAAAACCACCAGCAGAAAAATCAACATTCTTTACCATATTGGTGTTTACAAAACTTAAGCCTTCTTGTTGTCCCGAACGGATTAAAAAAGGACGATAAACCTCAATATCATTTACATACACTAAATTTTCATCATAATTTCCACCACGAACCGAGTATTGCGTACTTAACTCATTATTATTACTAACGCCAGGTAGGGTTAGCAATAGGTTTTCCACACCAGCATTGGCTCCAGGTATTTTTCTAATGGCTTCAGGATCTAGGGTAGTAATGCCTTCAACTTCTTTTCTTTGTCCGCTATTAATGATGACCGTTGCAATTTGCTCTACAGAAGTATTCAAAATAGGATTAAACTCGTAAGTTTCACCATTTTTTAAATTGAAAACGCTTTCAATATTTTTATAGGAAACATGAGTGAATACAACTTTGATATCCTGATTTGCAGGAATCGATAGTGAATAAAACCCGTTTTCATTGCTTACAGTTCCTTGATTCAGGTACTTGATATTCACCTTGTCAACAGGTAAATTCTGATCATCTAGGATAACTCCTTTTATAGTAGCTGTTTGGGCAGCACTAGTATAAATTAAGACGAAAAATAAGATGGAGGTTAGTAAAGATTTAGCTTTCAAAGGTATGTGTTGGTTTATTTTCTGTAAAATAACGCTTCAAAAGTAGAATTATTTCCCACATTATCGGTTACAATAAGCTTAAAATTGTTTTTAGTTTCGTTAATAATATGATCACTAAAATCGTAAGTTAGTGTGTTGTTTTTATATTCATATTCCATCAAAATCCATTTACCATTAATGGTTGCTCTGTATTTTGAAATGCCTGAAGCATCATCAGAAATCTTAATCTTTAATTCACTATGGTTGCTTATCCATTGCTCATTGCTAAAATTAGCAGGCCTAATAGTAGGAGCAATAGTATCTGAAGCAATCGTGTAGGTTCCTAGTTTTTTCGTGCTGCCAATCAGTAAATTATCTTCTTTTTTTGTAGATATATAACTAGGTTTTTGGATGTTTCCAATAAGTTGAGCAATGTATAATTTACTTCTATCAGCTTCATTATAATGGCTGACATCAAAAGTTATTTTAAAATTCTTTTTAGTGGCTTTAACGTCTTCATGAAGTTTAACCGTATCATTTTTAACTTCAAAATCCATGTAGAAGTTTTCATAAAACGTGTCTTTATAGAAATCAACCGAAACCCGTCCTTCTTTTAAATTTGTAGTTTGGTTGGCATTTATAAAATAAGGCGTCACTTTAGGAGTTTCTGCCTGAGCAAGACTATCTGTTTTACCATTGATATGAATAGTTACCCATGATGAATTGCTTTCAAAATCGGAAACTCGAATTTTATAAACCATACTCGTTTGATCTTGAACTTCCACAATACCATCGTTAACTAATGGTTTAATAATGCTAAGCGGATTATTGATTTTGAATAATTTTTGAATGCGTTTTTTGGATGTTGTATAGGTCTCGTAATCGATGAGTTGATTGATATGCTTAGTTTCACTGAAAGAAAAACGTTTAAAATCAAGCTCATAGTTTTGTGTGCCATTTACAAAGGATTGAATGTTGTATACACCATTTGAATTAGGTGCCAAATCCAACCGGTCTATGGTTTCAATTCCGAATCCAATGTTTCCTATAGCGTCAATAATTTCGGTAGTATAATCGCCTCCTTTTAGAGGTGCTAAGGTTAGTTTTTGCTTGCTGTTTTTTCCATTAATAAAAGATTTATCGTCTAAAGGAAAAGCATAAATGGATTTGACTATTGGGTTTGTGGTGTCTGCGGTATTAATTCCAAAAAGCATCGGGTTCATAGGACGCTCCTCTTTATCACGAATTTCAAAATGCAAATGCGGACCACCAGAACCCCCTGTGTTTCCGCTGTAAGCAACAAGACTGCCTTTGGTAACATTTAAAACCCCAGCTTTAGGAAAATCTTCTATTTCATAAGATTCCTGCTCATATTGCAATTTTTTAACATGAGCTTCTATTTCAGGAGCAAATTTTGAAAGGTGGCCATAAACTGTTGTATAACCGTTAGGGTGTGTGATGTATAATGCTTTTCCGTAGCCCCAATGTGATACTTTTATACGACTGATATAACCATCGGCAGATGCTACCACATTCAAACCCGTGCGATGTTGCGTCTTGATGTCCATACCAGAATGGAAATGGTTGGAGCGTAGCTCTGCAAAAGTTCCAGAAAGAACAATGGGGACTTCTAAAGGGTTGGTAAAATAATCTTGAGGATAATTCGATTGACCATTAGAAAAAAATGAAATAAAAAAAACAGAAAATAGTATGATTCGCATATAAAAAGTATTCGGGCTAAAATATCAATCATGGCATTAAAAAGCAAAGAATAAAACAAAAATCAAGTCACTGTTTATCTATGCTATCGCAAAATGACATTTTAAAATTTTATGAGAAAACAATTGTTATTTAAGCTAAGGTATGTTAACTTTGTGAGGTAAGTATTGAAAATTGTAAATGAGTAATATTGAAGATATTGTAAATTCGTTAGAAGGCAAAATTGAAAAATTACTACGCAAGATGGAGCTTTTAAAGCTTGATAATTTGAAATTATTGGAAGAATTAGAGGTTTCGAAGCAAGAAATTTTGATCCAAAAAGAAAGAAATTCAGATTGGGAAGAAAAATATGAAGCTTTAAAAATGGCAAATTCAATACTCGGTAGTGACGATAATAAAAGAGAAACAAAGCTTAAAATAAATGCCTTAATTCGAGATATTGATCATTGTATTGCTCAATTATCAGATTAAAGCTAGTTAAATTCAATGTCTGAAAAGCTTAAAATAAAGCTATCTATAGCAAATCGTGTATACCCTTTAACCATTGATGCAAGTCAAGAAGAAGGTTTACGAAAAGCTGCTAAAAACATTGAAAATATGATAAAACAATTTGAGCAAAGTTATTCTGTTCGAGATAAGCAAGATGTGTTAGCCATGTGTGCTTTGCAATTTGCAACTCAAGTTGAACAGAAATCTATAGATAAAGAAAATATGTCTGAACATGTTGAAGAGAAGCTTAAAGCTTTAGACAGCCTGTTAGAATCTTATGTATAGACTCTAAACGTTCTTTAAAATAAACTAAAGTTACTGCCTACATTGGTTATTTTTTTTGATAAACTCAACGTTAATTCTTTAAAAAGGGTGAGTTTAAGTTGTAAAAGCATGCTGCATTTTTAGCAGACCCTTGATCAGCTTGTTAGCCCTAAACTTGTTTTTAAGGAGTTTATACAAAATTTTATGCTGGTGTAGGCTTTTTTTATATACGAAAATTAACCAATCAACGATGGATAACTCAATTATATTTGTAGTAGGAGGTGTCGTTTTAGGGCTTGTAATAGGCTTTATAATAGCAAAGACACTAGAGAAAAAAAATGCTTCTAAATTAGTAAAAGAAGCTAAAAAAAATGCCGCTTTAATACTTAAGGAAGCAAAAAGTGAAGGTGAAAACCTTAAAAAAGATAAAATACTTCAGGCAAAGGAAAAATTTATAGAGCTCAAATCAGAGCACGAAAAGGTGATCTTATCACGTGATAAGAAAATGGCTGATGCCGAGAAACGTACCAGAGATAAAGAATCTCAAGTGTCTAGCGAGCTTTCAAAATCTAAAAAACTTAATGAAAGTCTTGAAAGTAAAATAAAAGACTATAATCACAGGCTTGATGTGGTTGAAAAAAAGCAAGAAGAAGTCGATCGTTTGCATAAAAGTCAAGTGCAGCAATTAGAAGTGATTTCTAGTCTTTCTGCAGAAGAGGCCAAAGAGCAATTAGTGGAGTCTTTAAAAGGAGAAGCTAAAAATGATGCCATGGCTTTTGTTCAAAGTGCCTTAGAAGAAGCTAAACTAACAGCAGAGCAAGAAGCTAAGAAAGTGATTATTAATACGATTCAGCGTATTGGTACCGAGGAAGCGGTTGATAACTGCGTTTCTGTATTTAATATCGAATCTGATGATGTTAAAGGACGTATTATTGGTCGTGAAGGTCGTAATATTAGAGCGATAGAGGCTGCAACAGGAGTTGAAATTATTGTTGATGATACCCCAGAAGCTATTATTTTATCTTGTTTTGATTCGGTAAGAAGAGAGGTAGCGCGTTTATCTTTACACAAGTTAGTAACCGATGGTAGAATCCACCCAGCGAGAATTGAAGAGGTGGTTAAGAAAACCCAAAAACAAATCGAACAAGAGATTATTGAAGTTGGTAAACGCACCGTTATCGATTTAGGTATTCATAATTTACACCCAGAACTTATTAAAATGGTAGGTAGAATGAAGTATCGTTCTTCTTACGGACAAAATTTACTACAACACTCGCGTGAAGTTGCTAAACTTTGTGGTGTGATGGCTGCAGAACTTGGTTTAAATCCGAAATTAGCGAAGCGTGCTGGATTACTACACGATATCGGAAAAGTGCCAGATGCAGAAGCTGATATGGAAACACCGCACGCTATTTTAGGTATGCAGTGGGCTGAGAAGTTTAATGAAAAAGCTGATGTATGTAATGCTATTGGAGCGCACCACGATGAAATTGAAATGAAGTCGCTATTAGCACCAATCATTCAAGTTTGTGATGCTATATCTGGAGCTAGACCAGGAGCAAGACGTCAAGTTTTAGACAGTTATATCCAACGTTTAAAAGATCTAGAGGATATTGCATTTGGATTCTCAGGGGTTAAAAAAGCATACGCTATTCAGGCTGGTAGGGAACTTCGTGTTATTGTAGAAAGTGAGAAGGTAGACGATCAAAAAGCTGCTGAATTATCTTTCAGTATTTCGCAAAAAGTTCAAACCGATATGACTTACCCAGGACAAGTAAAAGTTACTGTTATTAGAGAAACTAGAGCCGTTAATATTGCTAAATAGGAATACGTCTCATATTATAAAAACAAAAAATCCAGCAATTGCTGGATTTTTTGTTTATCCATTATCCATTATCCATTATCCATTATCCATTATCCATTATCCATTATCCATTATCCATTATCCATTATCCATTATCCATTATCCATTATCCATTAACCATTAACTATTTCCTAGGATGATACTTTTCAACAACTTCGGTTAAATGACTTCTATCCAAATGCACGTAAATTTCGGTTGTAGTGATGCTTTCATGGCCTAACATAAGTTGAATGGATCTTAAATCGGCGTTGTTTTGTAATAGGTGCGTAGCAAAAGAATGCCTAAAGGTGTGTGGTGAAACTGTTTTTTTTAGTCCAATTTTTTCAACCAATTGCTTAATGATGGTAAATACCATGGCACGGGTTAATTGCTTTCCACGGCGGTTTAAAAAGAGGGTGTCCTCAAAGCCTACCTGTATGTTTAAATGGGTTCTAATTTCCTTTCTATATATGTTAATATACTTTTGGGTGATTTCAACAATAGGCACGAAACGTTGCTTATCGCCTTTACCTGTCACCTTGATGAAACCTTCTTCAAAAAACAAATCGGAAAGCTTAAGGTTGATAAGTTCACTTACCCTTAAACCACAACCGTATAAAGTTTCAAGCATAGCTCTATTGCGTTCGCCTTCAGGTTTACTTAAATCAATGGCTTTTATAATAGCGTCTATTTCATCTTCGGATAAAGTATCAGGAAGTTTTCTACCTATTTTCGGACTTTCAATAAGTTCTAAGGGATTGATTCTGATATAATCTTCAAAAATCAAATAACTGAAAAAGCTGCGTAAGCCTGAAATTAATCGTGATTGTGAACGCGCATTAATGTGTTTTGCCGTTTCGTATATAAATTGTTGTATGGTATCGGAACTAATTGATAGTGGAGAAACAGCATGCTTGTTCGTCTCTAAATAAGTAATGAGTTTCTTTACATCTAACACATAGTTGTCTATAGAGTTTTTCGATAACCCGCGCTCGATGGTGAGATATAATTGATAATCTTTAAGTGCTTGTTGCCACGTCATAGTTGGTAAAAATAGTTAAAAGTTGTGGTATGTAAATCTTCTTGTTATTAAAGAAAGTGTGTTTTAGTTATTTTATAGAAAATCAATGTGCTATTTAATAATTTGTTAATCAATATGTTGAAAAGTTAAACATGTATGTTTTTAATTAGCACAGAATTGTTTTAACTTGTTGAAGTATAAACTATTTAAATATTAATTAATTATGAAAAAATTACTATTTACCTCAATTTTCGGTCTATTCGCATTAATAAGTATGAATGCTCAAACGTTTAAAGTGGGAGGCTCAGTAGGTGTGCCTTTATCTGATGCTTCCGATTTTAGCTCTGTTGTAGTTGGTGCTGATGTATATTATTATTTTACGAATATAGATCAGTTTATTTCAATAGGAGGAAACGTGGGTTTTAGAAACTTTTTTGGAAAGGAATATGACGGCGTTTTAAACCTTGAAAGTGAAGATTCTTTATTTTTACCAGTAGCTGGTGCTGCACGTGTTAAATTATTTGGTTTGTTTTCTGGTGGCGTTGATTTAGGATATGCCTTTGGTCTATCAGATTTTTTAGATGGTGGATTTTATGTGAAGCCAGTAGTTTCTGTTGATGTCGCAGATATCATTGAAGTTTTTGTTTCGTATGAAAATATTTCTGATTATGTTAATTATGGAAATTTAAACTGTGGTGTGCTATTTCAATTCTAAAGTTATATTATAAACTAAAAGGAGGTTTAAAAAGTTATAATACCTTTTAAACCTCTTTTTTATGTAAAATTGATTGCAGTAAATAAGTGACTTACTTAAAGGTATAGGACAATCCGTTCACTAATTGATACTGTGTTGTGGGGATATTTTTCGCAGGATAGGGGTCTAAATTAATAACGTAAGTGAGGTTGAAGTCTAAATTCTCTAACACTTTAATAGATAATCTTCCCATGCCATCAATACGATGGTCCTTAATAAAATCTACTCGAGGTTGATAATATCCTGCTAATTTTACTGAAATATTTTCATTGATGTCATAAACAAAGGAGGCATAACCATTAAATCGAACTTCATAGCGATAGATCGTAGGAAGGTTATCAACTTCATCATCCTCGATATTATCATCTTCATGTTCATATACAAACATCAGATAGGTGCCGAAGGAATACATGAACTTTTTGTTTTTGGTATGCTGAAATCGCGTGCCACTACCAAGAACCATTCTATGGTCGATATTAGCAACCCTATCTACAAATGATTGAACAAAGGATTCCCAAAATAAATTTTCCTTATAACGGTAGTCATATCGAAGCTGTATGGTTGTGTTGTTTACATCATCCTCATTGTCGGTTATTTTCCTATTTATAGAGGTAATTAAGGCTAAGGTATTTTTCTCCTTTTTATATTCAACATAGGAGTAACTGTGCAATGTGAAAATATTTTTCGTGTTTTTTATCAAGCTACCATTCAATTCAATGCCGCCAGAAAACCCAACCGTATCCTTTTCTATAATAAAATTTTCCATATTAAATATTTGACCATAAATAACATGGCTAAACGATAGAATAAGAATAAAAAATGAGGGTTTCACGAAGTTGTATTGCACTTTCTCTATAATACTTTTCACTATTATGTGTTTGCTAACCTTATGAATTCAAAATCGTGTTTAGAAAATCTGCTAAGATTATGCGTTAAATATACAGTTAAATAGTCCTAGAGCAAAATTAAATAATTCCTGAAGCTAAATATTTATCTAAGATTTAGAAAGGAGTTCCATTGTTGTAAAATTTAAAAAGATGTTATTTAAGTGTTTATCAAAAATCTTAATTATATATACGCTTTAAACTTTGAATTTTTTTAATTACAGAAAAGCATTTTATTTTTTTCGTTTTTTAAATGGTAAATGAATGTCAAGTATAACTTTTGTATTTTTACCTTCTATATAAAGTAAATTAATGAAGAAAATAATTATTATCAATGGACCAAATCTCAACCTTTTGGGAAAAAGAGAGCCTGAGATATATGGAAGCTTAAGTTTTCAAGACTATTTTGAAACACTTAAGAGCAAATATCCTAATGTAGAATTAAGCTACTACCAGTCGAACGTTGAAGGTGAACTGATTAACAAATTACATGACGTTGGTTTTAGTTTTGATGGTGTTGTGTTGAATGCAGGTGCGTACACCCATACATCAATAGGTATTGGTGATGCTATAAAGGGTATTGAAACACCAGTGGTAGAAGTTCATATTTCTAACACTTTTAGTCGAGAGGAATTTAGGCATCAATCGTATATTTCTCCTAATGCTAAAGGGGTAATTCTTGGCTTTGGTATGCAAAGTTATGAGCTAGCGATACAAAGTTTTTGATTATAAGAAAAACATTAAAGTTTTATTAAGATTTTTCACATATAATTAACTTTCGTTTTTACTTTTATTGTGATTGTCTTGTGAGAATTTTAAGATGTTGACGTATTAGATTTGTTTTTATTAATCAATAAAACATTTCTATTATGAAACAAAAATTATTCTTATTTGCGTTTACAATGGTGAGTTTGGGACAACTACAAGCTCAAGATTTTAAAATTGCTATTAGTTCAACTTTACCTGTTTTTGACACGACAAGACATGCTGCTGCATTAGATGTTAGTTATGTCTTACCAATTACAGATGCCTTTGAAGTCGGATTGACTTCGGGTTTTGCTACTTGGTTTAAAATGCCAACGTATCAGTTAGGAGGAGGATTACAGGTAGCTAAAGAAGATCAGGCTTCTATGATTCCTGTAGCGTTAACCACACGCTTTAATCTGGTAAAAAGATTAGATATAGGGCTCGATTTAGGTTATGCATTTGCAGTAAATACAGATATAGCGGTTAATGACGGACTTTATTTTGCACCAAAAATTCAATATCAAATTTTTGATTATGCTGATATTGTTTTAGGTTATAGGTTAGCCAATTTTAATGTATTAATTAGTGAAGGAAGCCAATTCTATATAGTTGATAAAACTATGGATATGATTACAGTAGGATTAGAATTTAGGTTATGAAAACTCAAATCATTACAATATTTATATTGTCTACCATGAACTTAGTAGCGCAAACTAATATAAATGAAAAGCAAACCAAAGATTCTAAAGTTGAGAAATCATCATTTTTTAATCAATACAAATTAAACGATGATTGGGCCATTATAGGAGAACGAGAATCTAGGGTAGAAACAGATTATAGTGTTTACGAATTTCCATTACTACTTAAATATAAAGTTACTGAAAAACTAAGTTTACTAATAGGGTCAAAAATTAATCTCTATAATGATATTAATGGGGTTGGGATACCAACGGCATCAGGTGTACTTGGTGTTCAATACGATGCCTCCGAAAACTTATTATTTGAGGCTAAATTTAATCAGCGTTTTACTGGTGAAATACCTATGGAAAAGGATTATACTTTTGGTTCAAAACAATCTTTTACATTGGGTTCGAAATTAAGGTTTTAAATGGCGTTTTCTTTACTTCTCAGAACGTAGGATTGTTTATTTTGTAGAAATCAGACGAATAAAAAAATGCGATTCAAATTTTGAATCGCATTTTATATTTTTAATCCCGTCCGGGTAAAAGTTCCTCCCTTTTGAGGAGGCTAGGAGGGGCTCTTCTTATAAATGTATAACTTCATCGTAAGCATCAGCAACAGCTTCCATTACCGCTTCACTCATAGTTGGGTGAGGGTGAACTGTTTTTAATACTTCATGACCAGTAGTTTCTAATTTTCTACCTAAAACAGCTTCAGCAATCATATCGGTAACACCAGCACCAATCATGTGGCATCCTAACCATTCGCCGTATTTAGCATCGAAAATTACTTTAACAAAACCTTCTTTGTTTCCAGAAGCACTTGCTTTTCCAGAAGCAGAGAATGGGAATTTTCCAACTTTAATATCGTATCCTTCTTCAATGGCTTTAGCTTCAGTTAAACCTACTGATGCAATCTCAGGAGATGCGTAAGTACAACCTGGAATATTTCCGTAGTCGATAGGCTCAGTATGTAATCCAGCTAATTTTTCAACACAAGTAATTCCTTCAGCAGAAGCAACGTGTGCTAAAGCTTGTCCTGGAACTACATCACCAATAGCGTAATAACTAGGAATATTAGTTTGGTAGAAATCGTTAACTAATATTTTATCTCTATCTACAACAATACCAACATCTTCTAAACCAATGTTTTCAATGTTAGATTTGATTCCCACAGCAGATAATAAAATATCGGCTTCAAGAGTTTCTTCGCCTTTTTTAGTTTTTACAGTAGCTACAACACCTTCTCCAGAAGTATCAACAGATTCTACAGAAGAATTTGTCATCACCTTAATTCCAGATTTCTTTAATGAGCTTTCAAAAGCTTTAGAAATGTCTTTATCTTCAACAGGTACTACGGTTGGCATAAACTCTACAATAGTAACTTCTGTTCCCATAGAGTTGTAAAAGTGTGCAAACTCAACACCAATAGCTCCAGAACCAACAACAATCATTTTCTTAGGTTGTTTTGGTAAAGACATGGCTTGACGGTAACCAATCACTTTTTTACCATCTTGAGGTAAATTAGGTAATTCACGAGATCTTGCTCCAGTAGCAATAATAATGTTATCAGCGCTGTATTCTGTCACAGTACCATCTTCAGCAGTAACATCTACTTTTTTTCCTGTTTTAATTTTACCAAAACCTTTAATAATATCGATTTTGTTTTTCTTCATTAAAAACTGAACACCTTTACTCATACCTTCAGCTACGCCACGGCTACGTTTAATAACCGCTTCAAAATCTTTATCGATAGCTTCAGCTTTCAATCCGTATTCATCAACGTGTTTTAAATAGTCATAAACTTGAGCACTTTTTAATAAAGCTTTTGTAGGAATACATCCCCAGTTTAAACAGATTCCTCCAAGGTTTTCTTTTTCAACAATCGCTACTTTAAATCCAAGTTGCGAGGCTCTAATTCCTGTTACATATCCGCCAGGACCACTTCCAATAATGATGATGTCGTATTTACTCATTTGTTATTTTTTAGGCTACGAATTTACGAAATCGAAACCGAATATGGAATAATGTCCGTTTAATTTTTACATCTTTATCTTACCTTTGTTAAGCAAGTTTTATTTTATGAATATACCAAGAACAAGTTATCCCCGCATGGTTATTATAGGCGGAGGTTTTGCTGGGGTCGCCTTAGCTAAAAAATTATCTAAGCAAGAAGTACAAGTCGTACTACTAGACAGAAATAATTATCATAATTTTCAACCACTTCTATATCAAGTGTCTACTGGCGGTTTAGAGCCAGATTCTATAGCTTACCCGATTCGTAAAATTTTAAAAAACTTTCCTAATTTTTATTTCCGATTAGCCGATGTTGAGTTTATAGATACGGAGAACAACGAATTAAAAACGAACATTGGACATCTTAAATTTGATTATTTAATCGTGGCTTCGGGTTCAGAGACCAATTATTTTGGGAATTCTGAAATTGAAAAACACAGTATGGCCATGAAAACCATACCCCAATCTTTAGATTTGAGGAGTTTGATTCTGGAAAATTTTGAAGATGCTTTATTGACTTCTGATTTAAATGAACGCAACGCCTTAATGAATTTTGTTATTGTTGGTGGAGGACCTACAGGGGTGGAATTAGCAGGTGCTTTGGCTGAAATTAAAAAAGGCATTCTTCCTAAAGATTATCCCGATTTAGATACCCGAATGGCACAAATTAATTTAGTGCAATCCAGCGATTGTTTACTTAAAGGAATGAGTGCAGAAGCTTCGGAAAAAGCCGAAGAGTTTCTTGAGAAATTAGGTGTAAATGTCTGGAAAAATTTGCGAGTTACAAGCTATGACGGTAGGGTGGCTACCACGAATACCGATTTAACTTTTAGAACCGAAACTTTAGTTTGGGCAGCGGGTGTAAAAGGAGCTTTAATTAAAGGTTTGGATAGTGCATCTTTTGTAACGAGAGGAAACCGTATTTTGGTAAATGAGTTTAATCAAATAAAAGGTTTTGAAAATATTTTTGCCGTTGGCGATATTGCTTGTATGGTTACCGACGGATTCCCTAATGGCTTCCCTATGATGGCACAACCGGCTATTCAGCAAGGCGAACAATTGGGTGATAATCTACTTCGTTTACTTGAGGAAAAACCAATGAAGCCTTTTAAATATTCAGATAAAGGCGCTATGGCAACTATAGGTCGAAATAAAGCTGTTGTGGATTTAAAAAAGTTTAAATTTCAAGGTGTTTTTGCTTGGTATGTGTGGATGTTTGTACATCTGTTCTTTCTTATTGGGTTTAGAAACCGAATGGTCGTTTTTATAAATTGGGTTTATAATTATGTGCGTTTTGATCGAGAAGCACGTTTAATTATTAGACCTTATCGAAAAAAATTGAAGGAAAAAATATAGAACCCACCTAAGTAGCAATTTAGTGTTTCGGAATAAAAGTTAAAGCGACACCATTGATACAATGTCTTTTACCTGTGGTGTTTCTAGGACCATCGTTAAAAACATGACCGAGATGTCCGCCACATGTAGCACAATGTTCCTCTGTGCGGGTATAGCCTAAATCGTTATCGGTTGAAAAAGCGACGTTGCCTTCAATTTCTCTATCGAAACTTGGCCATCCTGATCCAGAGTCGTATTTATGTTCACTTTTAAACAATGGTGTATTACAGGCTTTGCATACATAGGTTCCTGCTTGTTTGTTTTTATTTAGCAGACTACTATATCTAGGCTCTGTACCTGCCTGACGTAATACATGGTATTCCATGTCTGTTAATTGTGCTTTCCATTGTGCATCCGTTTTGGTAATTTCGTATGTTTCAGAAGTTCTATTTTTGGGTTTTTGAGCCGAAGAGTTACAATTAAATAATAGAAAGCAAAGTGCAACAAGAATTTTGTACATAAGATTACATTTAATATATTATTATAATCTGTCGTATATATTTATGGTTCTTAACAAAATTGATTTTTAAACAATTTAAATCAATAGCGTTAAATTTTTTGATTAATATGATATATTTTAGCTAATCGAAAATAACTCTATCTAAATAAATTTTAACAATGCTAAAGTTTAAAACTATAGTTTCATTACTAGTAATAACCCTTATTTATTCATGTGCAACAAATCCGTTTACAGGGAAAAAAACCATGGCTTTGGTACCTAATTCCGATTTGTTTCCAACGTCATTCGCACAATATAATCAGTTTTTGTCTGAACATAAAGTTGTAACAGGTACTAAAGACGCCCAAATGATTACACGTGTTGGCGAACGTATAGCGGCAGCTTCTGAACGTTGGTTAAATGCCAATGGTTACCATGGGTATTTAAATGATTATAAATGGGAGTATCACTTAGTAGATGATAAAACAGAAAATGCTTGGTGCATGCCTGGTGGAAAAATCGTTTTTTACACAGGTATTTTGCCTGTGGCAAAAAATGAAACAGGTGTGGCTGTAATTATGGGGCATGAGGTTGCACATGCTTTAGCAAATCATGGACAACAACGTATGAGCGCCGGTATGTTACAACAGTTTGGAGCTGTTGCAGGAAATGTGGTGTTACAAAATGAAAGTGATAGAAATTTGTTTAATCAATATTATGGTGTAGGTTCACAGGTAGGTGTTATGTTGCCTTTTAGTAGAAGTCATGAAACGGAAGCTGATAAAATAGGATTGTATATTATGGCTGTAGCAGGTTACGATCCAACAGAAGCAGCAGCACTTTGGCAGCGTATGAAAGCTAATAGTGCAGGAGGGGCTCCACCTGAAATACTTAGTACGCACCCTTCAAACGATTCGCGTATAGCGAACTTACGAGCTCTTGCTCCTAGTGCTATTGCGGAAGCTAAAAAGTTTGGAGTAACTAAATTTAGAGAATAGATTTAGTTGATCTTGGAAAAATAAACTCAAATTAAAATATTTGTTTACTTTAGAAGCTGCTAAAAAATGAGCAGCTTTTTTTATGGAAAATATTAAAAAAGGAAGTAAAAAACTTCTAAATGCCTGGGCATTTTACGACTGGGCGAATTCTGTATATACCTTAACCATTGCATCATCGCTTTTTCCGATTTTTTATTCGTCATTATTTCTTTCCGAAGTAAAAACTGTAGTGGCTTTTGGTTTTGAATTGAAAAATACAGCCCTTATCACTTTTGTTACTGCTTTTACTTTTTTAGTGGTTTCTGTGTTATCACCTTTATTATCAGGAATTGCCGATTACGTTGGAAATAAGAAAAACTTCATGAAGTTTTTCTGTTACCTAGGAAGTGCAGGCTGTATCGGTTTATATTGGTTTAGCTTAGAGCATATCCATTTGAGTTTGGTATTTTATTTTATGGGCTTACTTGGGTATTGGGGGAGTTTGGTGTTTTATAATTCTTATTTGCCAGACATTGCCTTTAAGGAGCAGCAAGATCATATTAGTGCGAAAGGATTTTCTTTAGGATATATAGGAAGTGTTATTTTGTTAGTCATTAATTTAGCTATGGTTATGAGCCAGGAAACAGGTGAAGCTAAAAGGTTAATGATGCGCTATGCTTTTGTTTCAGTGGGGATATGGTGGGTTTTGTTTAGTCAGTATTCCTTTTATTATTTACCTAAAGGGACTAATAAAGGAGCGAAAGTAACGCGTGCTATTGTGTTTAACGGATTTAGAGAACTGCGCGAAGTATGGCGTGATTTACAAAACAACTTGAGGTTGAAACGTTATTTATATGCTTTTTTTGTATTTAGTATGGCTGTGCAAACCATTATGCTAGTAGCCGTATATTTTGGTGAGGAAGAAATAAGTTGGGGTAGTGACGATGAAAAAACAACAGGACTAATTGTGAGTATTTTAGTGATTCAGTTGGTTGCTATTTTAGGAGCTTTTTTAACTTCAAAGGCCTCTGCAAAGTTTGGTAATATTAAAACACTAATCTATGTTAATGTCATTTGGGTTGCCATTTGTTTTTATGCTTATTTTATGCATTCACCCATGGAATTTTATATTGCAGCTGCATTTGTAGGCTTAGTCATGGGAGGGATACAGTCTTTAGCGCGATCAACTTACTCTAAGTTTTTGCCAAAAACAGAAGATACGACTTCGTATTTTAGTTTTTTCGATGTTGCTGAAAAAATTGGAATTGTAATTGGTATGGTTATTTATGGAACCATCGATCAAATAACAGGGAGTATGCGTAATTCCATTTTATTTTTGTTTGTGTTCTTTTTAGGAGGTATTTTATTGTTGTTACGTGTCCCAAAAGAAACTGTCAAGACTACTTAGCTAATGTCTAAATAGTCCTGACAAAATCTCAAATAATTACACCAATTCCAGTGCGTTTTCGCGTAGTTTTTTGGCGGCCTTTACTAAGTTTTTAAGCGCTGTTTTGGTTTCTGGCCAATCTCTAGTTTTTAATCCGCAATCGGGATTTACCCAAATATGTTCTTTAGGAAGTACATTTTTCGCTTTATTAATAAGATGTTCAATTTCTTCTAAAGAAGGGACTCTTGGCGAGTGAATATCATAAACACCAGGCCCAATTTCATTAGGATATTTGAAATTAACAAAAGCGTCAAGTAATTCCATTTCCGAACGGGAGGTTTCAATGGTAATAACATCGGCATCCATATCAGCAATATTTGAAATGATATCATTAAATTCAGAATAACACATGTGTGTGTGAATTTGGGTTTCATCCTTAACACCAGAGGCTGAAATACGGAAAGCTTTTACTGCCCAGTCTAAATAGGCTTTCCAGTCTTCTTTTCTAATAGGAAGTCCTTCTCGGATGGCTGGCTCGTCAATTTGAATAATTTTTAAACCATTGTTTTCAAGGTCGATGACTTCATCTCTAATAGCTAAAGCGATCTGGTTGCACGTGGTTGATCTGGGTTGATCATTTCTAACAAAAGACCATTGTAATATGGTAACAGGGCCTGTTAACATGCCTTTTACAGGAATATCGGTTAAGGATTGAGCATATTTTGACCATTTTACGGTCATGGCTTCTGGGCGCGAAACATCACCAAATAAAATAGGAGGTTTTACACAACGGCTACCATAACTTTGAACCCAACCAAAATTACTAAACACAAAACCATTAAGTTTTTCACCGAAATATTCAACCATATCATTACGTTCAAACTCACCATGAACTAAAACGTCAAGACCAATATTTTCTTGAAAACGAATGGAGCTTTCAATTTCTTTGGCAATTAACTTATCGTATGCTTCATCAGAAATTAATCCTCTTTTATGTTTTAAACGCCAGCTTCTTACCTCTTTGGTCTGAGGAAAGGAACCAATAGTGGTGGTTGGAAATAGAGGTAGTTTTAAAGCTTCTTTTTGCTTGGCTTGCCTAATCGGGAATCTATTTTCGCGATGCGCATCTGATACTTTAAGGTTTTCAATGCGAGATTTTACAGTCTCGTTATTTATCAGTTTAGATTTCTTTCTATTAAGGTTTGCTAGTTTGTTTTCTTCAAAAAGGTATAAATAACTGTTGTTTTCTTCGGAAGAAAGATGTTTTAATGCGATGACTTCTTCAATTTTTTGTTTTGAAAACGCAAGCCATTGTTTGATTTCAGAATCGATATTTGTTTCAAGATCTAAATCATAAGGCGTATGAAGTAGGGAGCAGGATGTTGAAATCCATAAATTTTCTATTGGTAGCTTTTTTGAAGCTTTTTCAATAAGTTTTAATGAAGCTTCAAAATCATTCTTCCAAATGTTTCTCCCGTCAATGAGTCCTAATGATAAATTGACATGCGGATTGAAGTATTTAGACGCTAAAATATCATCTAATTGAAGCGGGCATCGCACTAAATCGAGGTGAAGGGTGTCTACCGGAAGCTGAAGGGCTGTTTCTAGGTTTTCACCATAGCAATCGAAGTAATTTGCTAGAAATATTTTTAACTTTGGATAACGTTCAGCAATCGCTTTATAGGTTGAAGCAATGGCTTTACGGGCTTGGTTGGATAGGTTTAAAGCAAGACAAGGTTCGTCTATTTGAATGTATTCTACATCTAATGCGGTTAATTCGGTAAGAATTTCGAAATATACAGGTAATAAACGCTCTAGGAGTTCCAGTCTATGAAAGCCTGATTCTTTTTCCTTTCCTAAAAGTAAAAAGGAGACAGGACCTATTAATACAGGTTTTGTTTTAATGCCTAGTTTTAAAGCTTCTTGATACTCATCAATTATTTTTTTTGAAAAGAATTCGAATTGTTGATTTTCTTCAAATTCTGGAACGATATAATGGTAGTTCGTATCAAACCATTTAGTCATTTCCATAGCAGTGACATCAATATGCTCATTTTGAAGGCCACGTGCCATAGCAAAATATAACTCTAAAAAGTTGTCTTTATTGATGTTTTGATAACGCTTAGGGATACAGCCAAATGTTAAACAAGCATCTAGTATTTGGTCGTAAAACGAAAAGTCATTTGAAGGAATATAGTCTACGCCTAAAGATTGCTGTTGTAACCAATTTTGTTTTTTAATGGAAGATGCTGTTTCTTGGAGGGTATGCTCATCTATGTTATGTGCCCAAAAAGCTTCACATGCTTTTTTTAGTTCTCGTTTACGACCTATTCTAGGGTGTCCTAAAATTGTTGTTTTCATAATTTGTTGTAGTTTTTATTACTGTTCAAAATTATGTTTAAAGAATGTTTTTAAGTAATTTAGCTTAAAAATTGGTTCTATATTCTGAAATATGATGATTTGTAAGTTAAATTATCTTTTAAGAAGTTGCGATGCTATGCTAAACAGAAAATAATTCTACAATGATGCTTGATGATATTGATATTCGGATTTTAAAATTACTACAGACAAACTCTAGCCTGACTACAAAAGATTTAGCAGCCAAAGTGAACTTGTCGACGACTCCAGTTTTTGAAAGGGTAAAACGGTTAGAAAAAAACGGTTATATAAAAAACTATATCGCTGTTTTAGATGCCGAAAAGTTGAATAAAGGTCTTATGGTGTTTTGCAATGTAACTTTAAAAGAACACACACGTGAGATTGGTAATCAGTTTGTGAAAGATATTTTATTACTGAAAGAAGTGGTGGAGTGTTATAATATTTCAGGAGATTATGATTTTCTCCTAAAAATAGTGGTAAGTGATATGAAAGAATACCAAAATTTTGTTCTTGATCATTTAGGGGGAATTAAAAATATAGGTAGTGCACATAGTACGTTTGTTATGGGAGAAATTAAAAACACCTACGCTGTTCCTATATAGTACTGTTCAAGGTAGTAAATTGATGAAATAAAAAAACCCGATAAATATATCGGGCTTTTTATGTAGTTATAAATAATGATCACTAAGATTCAGCTGGTTTTTCAGCCTTTTCTATAGAGATTTTTAATTCATCGGTAGCGGAATCTAAATCGATTTTAATTTTGTCACCTTCCTCTAAGTGAGAAGTAACAATTTCTTCGGCTAAAGCATCTTCAACATATTTTTGAATAGCTCTTTTTAGAGGTCTTGCACCATATTGCTTATCAAATCCTTTTTCAGCAATAAAATCTTTTGCCGATTCCGAAAGAGTTAAATGATAACCAAGGCCTTCAATTCTGATTAAAAGCTTTTCTAATTCGATATCTATAATCTTGTTGATGTCTTCTTTTTCAAGAGGATTGAATACAATAACATCATCAATTCTATTTAAAAACTCTGGAGCAAATGACTTTTTAAGTGCATTTTCGATAACGCTTCTTGCATTTGCGTCTTCTTGAGCTTTTTGTGAAGCAGTACCAAAACCAATACCTGTACCAAAATCTTTTAATTTTCTAGCTCCAATATTAGAAGTCATAATGATAATAGTATTTCTAAAATCAATTTTTCTTCCTAAACTATCAGTCAAATAACCATCGTCAAGTACTTGTAAAAGCATATTGAAAACATCTGGATGTGCTTTTTCAATTTCATCTAACAGAATAACAGCATAAGGCTTACGTCTTACTTTTTCTGTTAATTGACCACCTTCTTCGTAACCAACGTATCCTGGAGGTGCTCCAATTAAACGAGAAATAGCGAATTTTTCCATGTATTCACTCATGTCAATTCTAACTAAAGAATCTTCACTATCAAATAACTCACGAGATAAAATTTTAGCAAGTTGGGTTTTACCAACACCAGTCTGACCTAAAAATATAAATGATCCAATGGGTTTATTAGGGTCTTTTAAGCCTGCTCGGTTACGCTGAATGGCTTTAACGACTTTCGCTACGGCTTCATCTTGACCAATAACCTTTCCTTTAATATGGTTAGGAAGTTCGGCCAATTTGTTAATTTCTTTTTGTGCAATACGATTCACAGGAACACCAGTCATCATAGATACCACATCTGCCACATTGTCTTCTGTTACAATTTCACGATGTTGTTTCGTTTCTTCTTCCCATTTTTCTTGGGCCATGGCTAAATCTTTTTCGATGCGTTTTTCGTCATCTCTAAGTTTAGCAGCCTCTTCGTATTTCTGCTTTCTTACAACGGCATTTTTAGACTCTTTAATGTCTTCAAGTTGCTTTTCAAGCTCGATAATTTGCTTTGGAACATCGATGTTTGTAATATGAACACGAGATCCTGCTTCATCAAGAGCATCAATAGCTTTGTCCGGTAGGAATCTTTCCGACATATACCTGTTGGTTAACTTCACACAAGCTTCAATAGCTTCTGGTGTATAGTTAACATTATGGTGCTCTTCGTACTTCCCTTTAATGTTATTAAGGATTTCTATAGTTTCATCAACCGTAGTTGGTTCCACAATAACCTTTTGGAAACGACGCTCTAAAGCGCCATCTTTTTCAATATACTGTCTGTATTCATCTAAAGTTGTAGCACCAATACATTGAATTTCACCTCTTGCAAGGGCAGGTTTAAACATGTTTGAAGCGTCTAAGCTTCCTGTGGCACCACCGGCACCAACAATGGTATGTATCTCGTCAATAAACAAAATAACATCATCGTTTTTTTCAAGCTCGTTCATCACGGCTTTCATGCGCTCTTCAAACTGTCCGCGGTATTTTGTACCTGCTACTAAGCTGGCCAAATCAAGGGTTACCACACGTTTATTGAATAGAATTCGAGAAACTTTTCGCTTAATTATTCTTAACGCTAAACCTTCAGCAATGGCAGATTTACCAACACCAGGTTCACCAATAAGTAAAGGGTTGTTTTTCTTTCTTCTACTTAAAACTTGTGAAACGCGTTCTATTTCTTTTTCTCTACCCACTACAGGGTCAAGTTTACCTTCTTCGGCAAGTGCGGTTAAATCACGTCCAAAATTGTCTAAAACAGGGGTTTTAGATTTCTTATTGGCTTTGTTTCCAGTGGGGGTGTTAAAAATATTGTCTTTAGCCGAATCGTCTTCCGTATGTGCATCATCATCTTGAAACTCGGCCTTTGGGTCTATATAATCGTCGTTATCGTTTGTAATCATAAGTTTAAATTGTTCTTTAACATTGTCATAGTCAACTTTCAGCTTATTTAAAAGCTTGGTCGTTGGGTCATTCTCATTCCTCAGGATACAGAGCAATAAATGCGCTGTATTAATTGAGGTACTCTGAAATAACTTGGCTTCTAAAAATGTTGTTTTTAAAGCACGTTCTGCTTGCCTAGTAAGGTGTAAGTTCTTTTTTTGATTTGAAGCTACATTTATATTGGGGTTTGCAGGACTCAGTATTTCAACCTTTCTTCTTAAATGATTTAAATCAATATCTAAAGCATTTAAGATGCTTATCGCTTTTCCGTTTCCATCTCGCAATAGGCCAAGCATTAAGTGTTCAGTGCCAATGAAATCATGACCTAAACGCAGGGCTTCCTCTTTGCTGTAAGCAATCACATCCTTTACTCTTGGGGAAAAATTATCATCCATATATCTTATCCTTTCTGCATTAAAAATAATAAAACATTTTACCAAAGACAAAAACTGTACCTGTTTTTGTGGGTAAAGTGCTAATTGACGAAAAAAACTTTATAAAATCAAAATTTTAGCGCCTATAACTTATTAATAATATAGTCGTATTAATTGTTAATAAATAACATTAAAAAACACGCCTCTTTGTCCTGCTATGACTGATGAAAGTCTTATATTAGCGTGTTTTGAAAAAGACATAAAATTAAATAAGAATATTTATGGCAGAAGGAGAGAAATTGATCCCTATTAATATTGAGGATGAGATGAAATCGGCCTACATCGATTATTCGATGTCAGTCATTGTGTCTCGTGCTTTACCAGATGTAAGAGATGGTTTAAAACCAGTTCATAGACGTGTACTTTACGGTATGCACGAACTGGGAGTTAGAGCAAATTCGGCACATAAAAAATCCGCAAGAATAGTTGGAGAAGTTCTAGGTAAGTATCACCCACACGGTGATTCATCAGTTTACGATGCTATGGTGCGTATGGCTCAGGAATGGAGCTTGCGTTATATGCTAGTAGACGGACAAGGGAATTTTGGTTCTATTGATGGCGATAGTCCTGCAGCAATGCGTTATACGGAGGCTCGTATGCGTAAAATTTCAGAAGAAATGCTTGCAGACATCGAAAAGGAAACCGTAGATCATATGTTGAATTTTGATGATACACTTCAAGAGCCAACAGTTTTACCTACAAGAATCCCAGGTCTTTTAGTAAATGGTGCATCAGGAATTGCTGTTGGTATGGCAACGAATATGCCACCACACAATTTAACAGAAGTCGTTAACGGAACGATCGCCTACATTGAAAATAACGATATTGAAATAGAAGAACTGATTCAGCACGTTAAAGCCCCAGATTTTCCTACCGGAGGAACAATTTATGGATATGACGGTGTTAAAGAGGCTTTCTTGACAGGAAGAGGACGTATTGTTATACGTGCTAAAGCCAATATTGAAGAGGTTAACGGTCGCGAGTGTATCATTGTTGAGGAGATTCCTTACCAAGTGAATAAAGCAGATATGATTAAGAAAACTGCTGACTTGGTAAATGAGAAAAAACTTGAAGGGATTGCTACGATTAGAGATGAGTCTGATAGAAATGGAATGCGTATTGTTTACGTGTTAAAGCGTGATGCTATTCCAAATATCGTATTAAATAAATTATTTAAGTACACGGCGCTACAGTCCTCATTTAGTGTGAATAACATTGCGCTTGTAAATGGAAGACCGCAGCTGTTAAACTTAAAAGAGCTTATTCACTATTTCGTAGAGCACAGGCATGAAGTTGTTGTAAGAAGAACAACTTATGAATTACGTAAAGCGGAAGAAAGAGCTCATATTTTAGAAGGATTAATTATTGCTTCTGATAATATTGATGAAGTAATTAAAATCATTAGAGCGTCATCTAATGCTGATGAAGCCCGTACCAATTTAATTGAACGTTTTAAGCTTTCTGAAATTCAAGCCAAGGCCATTGTAGAAATGCGTCTGCGACAATTAACAGGACTGGAGCAAGATAAATTACGTGCCGAATACGAGGAGATCATGATAACAATTGAAGACCTTAAAGATATTTTAGCTAATAAAGAGCGAAGAATGAGTATCATTAAGGAGGAGTTAGAAGTGATTAAAGATAAATATGGTGATGAGCGTCGTTCTACAATCGAATATGCTGGAGGTGATTTAAGTATTGAAGACATGATTCCAGATGAGCAGGTTGTGATTACCATTTCTCACGCGGGTTATGTTAAAAGAACGTCACTTTCGGAATATAAAACTCAAAACCGTGGAGGTGTGGGACAAAAAGCTTCAACCACACGTAATGAGGATTTCTTAGAGCATTTGTTTGTGGGGACTAACCACCAATACATGTTATTCTTTACACAAAAAGGAAAATGTTTCTGGATGCGTGTTTACGAAATTCCAGAAGGTAGTAAAACATCTAAAGGTAGAGCGATTCAAAACCTAATTAATATTGAGCAAGATGATAAGGTTATGGCCTTTATCTGTACTCAAGATTTAAAGGATGAAGCCTATATCAATAGTCATTATGTGATTATGGCTACTAAAAATGGTCAGGTTAAAAAGACCTCTTTAGAGCAGTATTCACGTCCGAGAACAAACGGTATTAACGCCATCACTATTAAGGATAACGATGAGTTGTTAGAAGCAAAATTAACCACTGGAAACAGTCAGGTTATGTTAGCTCTAAAATCAGGGAAAGCTATTCGTTTTGAAGAGGCTAAAACACGTCCTATGGGTCGTGGTGCTTCTGGTGTTCGTGGTATTACTTTGGCTCATGATAAAGATGAGGTAATCGGCATGGTAACTATTGAGAACTCTCAAGAAGAATCGGTATTGGTAGTTTCTGAAAACGGATACGGTAAGCGTACTTACATTGATGATCCGGAAGATGGAGAACCAGTATACAGAATTACCAACCGTGGTGGAAAAGGGGTTAAAACCATTTCTATTACCGAAAAAACAGGTGATTTAGTAGCTATTAAAAGTGTGACGGATAATGATGATTTAATGATTATCAATAAGTCGGGAATAGCCATTAGAATGGTTATTGCAAACTTAAGAGTCATGGGAAGAGCCACTCAAGGTGTAAAATTAATTAACCTTAAAGGTAACGACTCTATTGCAGCCGTTGCTAAAGTTGTCCATGAAGAAGAAGTCGTTGAAGAGGATGGGGTAGAAGCTCCTGAAAACATTAATCCTAATGGAGATGAAGGGAATCTTGACAATAATTAGATTATAAATAAATAGAATTAAATTAAATATATTACAAAAATGAAGAAACAAGGTATAATAGCTTTGGCGATTTCAATTAGTGCTTTTTCTTTTGCACAAAAAAAGGAATTGAAAACAGCTGAAAAAGCTATCAAATCAAGTAATTATTCTGAAGCGAAATCGGCTTTAGGTCAAGCAGAATCATTAATGTCTGCTATGGATGATAAGCTTAAAGCTAAATATTATTATTTAAATGCAGAGGCATTATATGCAAACGGTAAGGGCTCAATGAAAGATATTGATTCTGCCATTGCAAGTTTGTCTAAAGTAGAAGGAGACTATGTTAAGGAGTCTGAAGAGTTGAAGCAGAAAATGGTAAATAGTTTACTTAAAACTGGTAATACTGCCTATGAAGCTAAAGATTTTTCAAAAGCTTCTAATTACTTCGAGAAAACATACAGATTGAGCACTAAGGATACGGTATATCTTTATTATGCTGCAACTATGTCTGTTAGTGTTCCAGAATACGATAGAGCTTTAACTTTATATGAAGAATTGAAAGATTTAGGATATACTGGTATTGCTAAAGAATATTATGCAACTAATGTAGAGACTGGTAAAGAGGAGATTTTAGACAAAGCAACAAGAGATTTATATGTGAAATCAAAAACACATATAAAGCCAGGTGAGCGTACAACTGAATCTAAAAAGCCTGAAATCGTAAAAAATATTGCCCTTATTTATGTAAGTAATGGTGATAATGAAAAAGCGATCGCAGCTATGAAAGAAGCAAGAGCAGAAAGCCCTAATGATGTAAACTTAATTTTATCTGAGGCTAATGTGCATTACAAAATGGGCAATACCGAAGAGTTTAAGAAATTACTAGAGCAAGCTGTAGCTATGGATCCTAAAAACCCTGAATTACAGTATAACTTAGGAGTAATTGCAGCGGAAACAAAGCATCCAGATGAAGCTAGAAAATACTATGAAAAAGCTGTAGAATTGGATCCAAATTACGTAAATGCTTACATTAACTTATCAGCCTTAATTTTAGCAGAAGAGAAACCAATTATTGAAGAAATGAATGGTTTAGGAAGTTCTAAAAAGGATGACTTACGTTACGATGAATTAAGAGAAAAGCGTCAAAACTTATATAAAGATGCTGTGCCTTATTTATCTAAAGCATTAGAAATTGATCATAATAACCTTAATGCTGCTAAAACTTTAATGAATATCTACAGTATCCTTGGCGAAACAGAAAAGGCTAAGGGACTGAAAGAAAAAGTTGATGCGCTTGAAGAAGCAGGTATGTAATGAAAACCTAATATATAAACATAAAAAAAGCCGCTTTCTTGAAAGCGGCTTTTTTTATGTTTATATTTAAAAGGATCAATAAAAGAAGTATTTATAATTACCTTAGTCCATAAACTGTTACGTCTGCCTTTCCATTTAAGATACCTTTGGTATCGTACCAAAATTCGATGCTTCGTAATTTGCGCTTTCCACCTCTTAAATCGATAACACGACTTTCACCATTTTTAGGTATAGAAAAACGCGTTTCAATTTTTTCGGGAGCACCGCCACCATCGTAAGTAACGATCATGCGTTGTATGTTTAATGGGGAATCTCTTACTTTAAATTTTAGTTTACGGTAATAATCATAAGGTCCTGGGACGTTTATTCTATCATGATCCGCCGTATGATTGGCATGAGTGGTTCCAAGGTTCACCCACTTTCCAACCTGATTGTTGTGGTTGTTTACCGTATGAACTCCTTTTCGGTACTGTGCATTTGCATTTTGAAAGCATAGAAAAACAGCTAATAGGGTTGCGAACAAGTAGCTAAGTTTTTTTTTCATGAGTGTCTCATATTTAATTAATTAACTTGTATTAAATATAAGGAATTTTAATAAAAATTAATTTTAAAAAATGACAACTTTATCAAATAATCTTCTTGATAACTCGTAGTTTGTGTGTATGCGTATTCTTGTCGACGTTATAAATACCAGAATGATCTAAGCGATCAATGCGCACTTTGCCATGAGCATGAATAATGTAGTTGTTTTCCATGATGATGCCGACATGTATAATAGCGCCTTCGCTATTATCGAAAAAAGCTAAATCTCCTGGTTCGCTTTCTTCAATAAAACTCAGCGCTTCACCTTGTGTGGCTTGTTGTGAGGCATCACGTAGTAATTTGTAACCATTAAGTTTGTAAATCATCTGTGTAAATCCAGAACAATCAATACCAAAAGGTGTTTTTCCTCCCCATAAATACGGTGTATTCAGGTAAAGAAACGCGGTTTTAATGATGTTAGATTTTTCAATTTGATGCTCAACAAAATTGCCATCATACACATGGTTTAATAAGGTAAGACCGTTTAGACTTGAGCCAATTGAAATGGGGAATATTTGCTGGTTTTCATCTTCAATAAACTCTACTAAATCGGTGGAAAGCTTAATAGGTTGTTGATTTAATGTCTTATAGTGATCTTCCGAAATTTCAAGGTATTGTTTGTTGTCTATCCAACCCTCATATTTATCAAAAGCCAGTCTTATTTTACTCCATTTTTTGCGTTGTTCAATAATTTTAAAAATTTCACCATAAAGCACTTGCGAAACTAATTCGCTAGGGTCTGCAGGCTCATTTCGTAGAGGAACAATGCTTAAATTACAAATTCCGTATTGCATTAAATACTTTTAATTTCGTTCTATAACAATTGCCGATGCGCCACCGCCACCATTACAAATAGCTGCTGCACCAATTTTTGCATTATTCTGTTCTAATATGTTAAGTAGTGTAATGATGATTCTAACCCCAGAACACCCAAGCGGATGACCTAATGATACGGCACCACCGTTCACATTTACATTTTTATCTGAAAGACCTAGCAATTTTATATTGGCCAATCCAACAACCGAAAAGGCTTCATTAAATTCGAAGAAATCGACATCGCTAAGGCTAATTCCTGCTTTACCTAAAGCTTTAGGAAGGGCTTTTGCTGGAGCAGTAGTAAACCATTCTGGCTCTTGAGCAGCATCGGCATACCCTTTTATGGTTGCTAATGGTTGTAAGCCTAAGCTATCCGCTTTAGTTTTACTCATTAATATAACGGCACCTGCACCATCATTTATAGTAGAGGCATTGGCAGCTGTAACCGTTCCATCTTTAGTAAACGCTGGACGGAGTTGAGGTATTTTTTCAAAATTCACATTAGAAAATTCCTCGTCTTTAAAAACGATGATAGGTTCACCGCGACGCTGAGGGACTTCAACAGGAACGACTTCATTGTCAAATTTCCCTGTTTCCCAGGCTTCGGTTGAACGTTTATAGGATTGTAGGGCATATGCATCCTGATCTGCTCTACTAAATTCATATTTATTGGCACAAGCATCAGCACAAACACCCATGGCATTTTGATCGTAAGCATCAACTAAACCATCTTTTTGCATGCCATCAACAAGGGTTGAAGGTCCGAATTTTGTCCCTGTTCTTGTATATAAATAATGAGGAATAAGACTCATATTTTCCATACCTCCAGCGACTACAATTTCGGTATCACCAAGCGCTATAGATTGTACGCCTTGCATCACCGCTTTCATTCCAGAAGCACAAACCTTATTTACGGTTGTACATGGTACTGTGTTTGGAATACCTGCATATATGGCCGCTTGTCTTGCAGGAGCTTGACCAGCACCGGCTTGAATGACTTGTCCCATAAAAACTTCATCAACCAATTCTGGTTTTAAATTAACTTTCTTTAAAGCAGCAGAAATAGCAATAGCCCCTAATTTAGGAGCAGGAACGGTAGATAAAGCCCCCATAAAACTCCCAATTGGGGTTCTGGCAGCAGAAACTATAACGACTTCTTGACTCATGAATGGAAGTTTTAATTAGTACTTGCGAAAATAACGAATTTTTGGTAGAATTTGGAACGATTCAATTATTATAAAAAATGGTTAAAGTTCATAATTTTATTACATTTGGAAATTAGAAAGGACATTAAAAAGTTAAACATCATGTTTAACACAATGATTATATGGATGCTACAATTTATTTATAAAAGTGGATTCCATACCGCCATATGAAAGACTTCATCAATAGATTATATCGAAATCATTCTTTAATTTACAAAGGGTTATTATTCATTTTTACCACTTTTTTAATTGTGTATTTATTTCCTAAAAGTGGAAAGTTTAAATACAATTTTGAAAAGGGAAAGCCTTGGCAGTCAGAGAATTTATATGCGCCTTTTGATTTTGCTATTCGAAAGACAGAAGCCGAAATCACTGAAGAAAAACGTATTGCCAAGGAAAACTCTGTTTTATATTTTGATTTAAATGATTCTATAGAGAAAAGTGTTTTAGCTTCGTATTCGAAGGCTTTTCAAACGCAGTTAGGCGATTCATTAAACCGTTATAATGCTCAGGAACTCAAAAAAGTGGGTGAGGCTATTATTTCAGAGCTTTATGAATACGGTGTATTAAATGAAAACTACGATTTTTCATATGATCAAAGTATAGCCATTATCGATGGAAGAGAAAAGGTTCAAGATGGCTTTTATTCGAATCTTATAAGTCAAAATGAAGTAACGCCTATTATTAACAAAGTACTTAATAAAAACAACTTATCAGAGTTTAAAACGGCCTTTGTTTCTTTATTTTTTGATTTAATTCATCCTAATTTAACCTTCAATAAAGGTTTTACGGAAAAGGCGCTTCAAGACGATTTGGATGGTATCGTGTATATTAGAGGAAGCGTTGTTAAAGGGACGCTTATAGTTTCAAAAGGTGAAGTTGTTGATGTTGGAAAATATCAAATTTTAAAATCACTTCAATTAGAATACGAATCTCAAGTCTGGAATGAGGCCGATTATAATTGGGTATTGTTCGCTTATACTTTATTAGTGGCTTTAGCATTACTCATGTTGCTCTTATTTTTAATGAAATACCGTTATGAAGTTTTTGAAAATAACACGAAAGTCACATTTATATTTTTTAATATTTCATTAATTATATTCATCACCACTTTAGTAGTTAATTATAATTCAAAATACATATATATTGTTCCTATTTGTATTCTACCTTTAATATTTAAGGCTTTTTTCGATGCGCGTTTAGGTTTGTTTTCTCATGTGCTTACTGTACTGCTTATCGGTTTTATAGTTCCGAATAGCTACGAATATATGTTTCTTCAAATCATAGCTGGAATTGTAACCATTTTAACGGTTTCTGAGCTTTATAAGCGCGCGAATTTATTTATTTCGGTAGGACAGATCACATTGATTTATATCATAGCCTATTTTGCATTTTTCGTGATTCATGAAGGCAGTGTAGATGATTTGAAATGGGAAACATTCATTTGGTTTATTTTATGCGGATTGGCAACCTTGTTTGTTCAGCCACTAATTTATGCTTATGAAAAGTTATTCGGACTCGTATCTGATGTGTCACTTTTAGAATTATCTGATACCAATTCAAAACTTCTTAAAGAATTAGCCAATCAAGCACCTGGAACTTTTCACCATTCTTTAAATGTGGCCAATCTAGCCGAATCTTCAGCTAATGAAATTGGTGCAAACGCTATGTTAGTAAGGGTAGGAGCTCTTTATCATGATATTGGTAAAATGAAACACCCAACGTATTATACCGAAAATCAAGCTACGGGCATTAATCCTCATGACGAGTTATCTTCTAGGGAAAGTGCTAGGATCATCACCAATCATGTTATAAACGGCATAGAAATCGCCAAAAAGAATAATCTACCCGATCGTGTCATCGACTTTATTCGCACGCACCACGGTACTAGTGTGGTGTATTATTTTTATATGCAGGAGAAAAAAGCCTTTCCTGATATAGAAATTGATAAAGCCGAATTTAGTTACCCAGGCCCGAAACCATTTAGTAAAGAAACGGCTATTTTAATGATGTGCGATAGTATTGAGGCTGCTTCTAAAAGTTTAAAAGAACCTACGTCTACTAAAATTGAAGCGTTCGTTGAAAATATCATAAATAAGCAAATCGAGGAGGGTCAGTTCCTAAATGCGAACATTACTTTTAAAGAAATAGAATCTATAAAAAAAGTGCTAAAACACAAGCTAGCAAACATTTACCATTTACGAATAGAATACCCAGAATAAAAAAAGAAAAAAAGGCAAAAAAAAGTTGTGTTATACGCTTCTTTAGTATATTTTTGCAACCGCAAATTTATTGCAAGTTCTTATTAAAATTTAGGAGAGGTGCCAGAGTGGTAATGGAGCAGATTGCTAATCTGTCAACGCGTAAGTGTTGCCCGGGTTCGAGTCCCGGTCTCTCCGCAAATTTTTTATGATAACCATTATTCGGGGTGTAGCGTAGCCCGGTTATCGCGCCGCGTTTGGGACGCGGAGGTCGCAGGTTCGAATCCTGCCACCCCGACTTTTTAAAAGATCAATTTGATTAAAAACCTTGGTAATTTTATTATCAAGGTTTTTTTTATTTCTCTTCTATAAGTTGGCGTTTTAGAATATAGAATAATCCCTCTACAATGTTTCCCATATCCAGAGCTTAGTATGTGCTCAATGCACTCAGGTTTTCTTTAACAAGTAGTTCAGGGTCACACAATTTTATAAAAAAAAGAGCGGCTAAATAAAGAATATCTTCATTTAACCGCAAATTAGAGTTAGTCAAAAACCTACCTTTTTTTAATCAATATGATTTAAGTAGACTTAAAGGTTTTTTTTAAGTTCCTACTTTTTTATAATTCTTTTTACAGTAATAAAATTATTTACATCTTGAATGCGAACAAGGTAAACACCCGAATTTAATTGGTTTATATTAAGCTGATTGTTGATAAGGGTATTCGATCTTAATACTTGTTTACCCATGACATCAAAAATGCTAACTTCTGAAATTTTTTGAATACCATTAATTGTAATTTGAGAAGTTGCAGGGTTTGGATAGATAGCGAATGAAGCTGTTTCAAGACCATCAGAGCTGCTTAAGGTATTATCTATTACAATAGAACTAATTTCTACAGTTCCATTATCAGTTGCTTTCCCGTCGGCTAGAGAGCCTATACCAATAGTAAACGTTTTATTTCCTGTCCATTCAGCAACACTAGACATATCAAATGAATATGTTTTTTCTGCAGAATCACTTGTGGTCATAGTTTGCGTCTGATTTGGAACGTTTTCTGATATAAAACGTAATTGATCATTTAATGCAGAATTGTTTTTTAAGGTTATATGAATTTGCTTGAACACAGAAGCATCAACATGATAAACCAATTGGTCTAATTTGGCAAATTTTGTAGCAACAGGCTCAAAAGTTAACACCCCACCTGTTGGTCCAGTAATGGATCCATTTGTAGCACTAAAACCTTCTGTATCATTATTGATGTTAAATTGGTACGAATTCTTAGGAGTTGTAGGAATGCTAGCAGCAAATTCAATTTTGTCGATTTCAATAGTGATGTTATTAGGACTATCAGGTAAAACATAATCGCTATTACCAGCTGTTTTAAAGTGAAGCTTAATATCGTCCATAGTGCCTACCCAATTTACTGCACTAGATAAATCAAACCAATAGGTTACAAAATCAGTATCACCAGTTGTAATATCTAAATTAACATAAAATCTTCCTGATCCAGGTTTAGGGTAAGAAACTCTTAAATAGTCAGGTCCCATGGCACTACTATTTTTAAGGGTTATCCCTACAAATGAATTAGTTCCAGTAACTACACCTGCAGCTAATGTCCCTATAGTCGGGTTTTTCTTGGTACCATCGCCATCAACTGTTGTAAGCGTCATGGAGCTTGCGTTGTTTGTGGCACTAAAACCACTAAGTACATCCCATCCATCATCTGAATTTGTAAAATCAAAGGTTTGAGAAAACCCGAATACTGGGATAATTGCTAATAATAAAAATGTAATTTTTTTCATGATTTTCGAATTTAGTTTAATATTAATATTTTAGTATTATAATGTGCGCCATTGGTTAATTTGGCTTTTAAAATATAGGTGCCATTGGCTATTGGTGGCCAATGTAGTTGGGTTATATTTTTAGTGTTATTTTTATAAATCATGCTGCCATGAAGGTTATAAAGCTCTACGTTATCTATAGTTTGATTACTTTTAATGTTGATATGGTCCCTTGAAGGATTCGGATACACTTTTATAAATTCCGATTTATTACTTTCATTATTACTTAAAGTATTTCCAAGTAAGGCTTCTTTTATACCTTTGGCCCAAGTTCGTGATGGAGCTATATAAATGGTCTTTCCCGATTTGTGTCCGGCATCCCAGGCTGAAAACGAAAACCCTAAATCGATGGCTTTTTCAGCTAAATATTCATGATACAAAATACGAGAAGCTTCTTCAGGTCCTCCAAAAGCACCATACGTGTTTTTATTGTAATTGAATCCACCTTCATTATCTGCGCCAAATTCACCTAAATAAATGGGGATGTTTTTGTCTGCAGACCAAGTTTGAACGGCTCCGAAATTTTTGTCTATTTCAGTTTTATCAGTAGGGGTACCCCAATCATAATCATTATGATTTTCACTAGCGGAAGCTGTGAAATCTCGTGGCCAATAATAATGAAAGGTTGCTATTAAATAGTTGTCCATATTCAAAACCTGATCACTAATCTGGAGTGGTGCTTCAAATGAATTTTTGCCTCCTCCGGTAATAATAATATTTCGGTAAGTGTTCTTGCCGCCCGTAGATCTAATTATATTGATAATGTCCGTGTTTAAAATATCCATTTCGGTGGCTGATAGTGAAAAGTAAGGTTCGTTTACAATTTCAAAAACCAATTGATCTGAATATTCTTTAAAGCGCGTTGCAATGGCCAACCAAATAGTTCTGAATTTCTCATTATCTGCTGCTCTTTTTGCTGAAGTAGGATGTGTATAGTACGGGGCATCTTTACTTTTTGTACTAAACGTATGCAGAAACTCATCTTTTAAGGTATTGCCATGAAAATCTAAAACAACAATTAAGTTTTCATTTAAAGCCCAGGTAATTACCTCTTCAATACGGTCTAAATAAGCTGGATTTACAACATAATCTGAAGGTGTGCCCGTATATGAAGCAGAAGTGTTTTCAGCTTTTGAATAAACCGATGTATTACCAGAAGTTCTATCTCCAAAGAAATCTATCGGGATTCTAACTGAAGTAAATCCGGCACTAGCAACGTCTTTTAAATACGTATCAGTTAAAGCTAGCGCCCAATTTCCTTCCTTAGGAGCACTTAAAACATTACCAATATTTATACCTCTCCCCATATTCCCAACCATAGTATGAGGCGTAATTTGAGCATAGCCTAAGCCATAAATTACAAATGCGATAATAAACATTGAATAGTGTTTCATGTACAAATTGCTATTAATTCTCCTCCTGTTCTTTGCCTTTTTTTCGTGCTTTTATTTGCTCTTTAGTAAGTACTTCTTTAAATACTTTCTGATTATAATTTTTTATGATTGCTTTGGTCTCCGTATCATCGGCACCAGCTTTTTTTGCTTTTCTTATAGCTTGAGTTCTTTCGATATATAATTTTTGAATTTCTGATTTTTGAGCTTCCGATAATGCTTGAGTTTTATCACCGGCAATTATTTCAGTATTTAGTTCCTCAACTTTTTGATTTGCTTTTTCAATAAGCTTTTCGGATTGTGCGAAGCCTGAAAGAGCAAGTCCTATGAATAGAAGGGCTGCAAATATTATTTTTTTCATAATGACGTGATTTGTTTGTTCTGTAAAATTATATAACTAGACCTTTAATGAGGTTTGATTAGAGTCTGAAAAGGTTTGAAAATCGTGAAAACCCTATGTTTATTGACGAATATGAGGATTTTTACGGAGGGTTTAATGGCTACTTTGTTAAATAATGAACTAAAAAAATTAGATGTTTTGAGGAAACAATTTCCATAATCCATCTACATTTTCTTGTAAAATCACTTCTGGATCGCCTCCTTTTACATGGCCTAAAATTCCAAAAGGGCCTTTGTAATTTAAATCCAATAATTGCTGAATCATGTCTTTTTCAAGATCGCCGTCACCGATAGTTATAATTTTCGGACCGTCTTTTTTCATGCCATTTAAATTAACACACCATAAATAGGGCATTAACATTTTTATATGTTTATGGTAGTTTTCTAAATCGTGATGGGTATGATGAAAATTAAAAACCACACCCAAATTTGTGTTAGGAAGTGCCTTTATAATTTTTAATTGATTTTCGGTTTGTCCAGCCCAACCACCATGATTGTAAAGGGCAATTTTACAGCCTAATTTTGATGCACGATTTGATAAATAGGATACCATGCTTACAGCATCATCTAAAGCTTCAGCATCCGATAAATTTTCAAAATGCTTGGGGTCGAATCCTATCCAGATTTGCGTTTTTAATCCAACAACTTTTAAGTTTTTAAAAACGGCTTCATTTTGGTCTCTTAAGTCATTTGGTTGGTCTTTGTCCAAGTTTAAATACAGCCAAACCGCATCAATTTTTATGTTTTCGGCTTGAGCAAGTTCCCATTCTTCCTGCATGGTTGGAATGTGTTTTGGCCTATTTCCGTAGCCATAACGCTCGAATCCTAAATGTTTCAGCATGTCGATACGGGCTTTTGGACTTCTTTCTTTTACATCGAAACCTACAATAGACCAAGGGACAAGGTTGCTTTTTTCAAAAGGATAACGATTTGTACTTTCCTGTTTAGAAGTTTTGCAACTCCAAAAACTAATAATTAAAACGATTAAATACAGCGTTTTTTTCATGTATGCTTAGTTTGTTTCAGTTATTTCAAATCTAAAACTAAGTACTGGCAATAAGGTTTGATAATTGTTTGATTAGTAGCAATTATCGTCAAACATCACAAAATGACAGGTTTGGTTAGTGTTTGAAATCAGGGTTTGGTTTTGGAGATTCATAACCAGTTTCCTTTTTCCAAAGCTCTAAACGTTTTTTTAATTTTGAAATGACTTGCGGATTTTCTTTAGAAACCTCTCTGGTTTCATAAGGATCCGAATTTAAATTGAATAGGGTATAGGTCGACGTTTCTACAGCTTCAGTCATTTTATACTCATCCATTTGAATCACATTCACCCATGCGCTGGCAAAAGTTTTTGTTTTTTCGTTATACCGTGCGTAATTGGTGTATTCCCAAATAAGTGCATCACGTTTAGTTTTTGAAGCTTTACCTAATAAAATTGGCGATAAGTCTTCACCATCTAAAACGTAGTTTTCTGGGTTTGGAGATTGAGTTAAACCCAAAAGTGTTGGATAAAGATCCACATGAATTATTGGTGCTTCGGAAGTAGAACCTGCTTTTATTTTATTTTTCCATTTGAAAATATATGGCACACGAATGCCGCCTTCTAAAGTCTGACCTTTAACGCCTCGATATGGCTGATTAAAAATATTACTTTCCGTTTTGTAATGCCCATTATCGCTGGTAAAAACAATGATGGTGTCGTCTTCTAAACCTAAATCTTCTAAGGTTTTTAATAACTGACCAACGCTATCATCTAGACTTTTAATCATGGCTAAAACCTTGATTTCATCTGGGCCAACGTCTTTGTATCCTTTTAGTTTTTGTTTGAAATGTTTGAGATATTCAGCTTTTGGCTCTAAAGGTTTATGCACTAAATAATACGGTACATAAGCAAAAAATGCTTTGTTTTCAGATTGCGCTTTTTTAATAAAACTTATGGTTTTTTCAGTTATTACATCGGCTGAATATGGCGTGTTATCTAACTGGTTTTGCTCAGGAAATGTCTTAAAATTATAATGTCCTGTAATTTCGTAACCTTCATCAAAGCCTTGATTTTGAATTTGTAACGCGCCTTTTCCTAAATGCCATTTGCCATAAGCTGCTGTGGCGTAATGGTTATTTTTTAATGCTTCGGCAATAGTAATTTCATCTAAAGATAATCCGGCACCCGAACCTTTTACTCTGTTAATTTCGGGTGGGAGAAAGCGCATGGCTTGCAATGTTTTTTTATCTGTTTTATAGCGATCTGCCACACGGTATACTTTATGTCTTGGTACATAGTGTCCAGACATGATGGATGCTCTCGATGGCGCACAAGTCGGGTCGTTGGAATAGCCATTTGTAAAATGTAAACCTTCGGCATATAGTTTATCAATATTGGGCGACTCAACTAATGTATTCCCGTAACAGTTTAGAGCATTTACTCCTAAATCATCGGCCAAAATAAAAACGATATTGGGTTGTTTCTTATCGGATTTGGCATTCGGTTTCTGGGCATTACAAAAACTGAAAGCTAAAAGAGACACTAAAAAAACTATTCTATTCATCTTAAAAATGGTTTATGATTTTGAGTACATTTTACTTCAATGGTGCGTATAATTCAAATTCGGCCAAATAATAATCTTTCGTGTTTTTAACTTTCAAACGAATTTTATCGGTTGTAACAGGGGTTTTTAAGTACTTTAATGGCTCGAATTTAGGTTTCCATTTATAAATCGTTTTCCATCCACCATTACCATCGGGAATCTGTAATTCAGGGTTGTTTTTCGTTACCCATTCTTCACCACGACCAGCAACAAAACTTTCAATAGTTACGGGTTTTTCAAAATTGGCTTGAATCCAAATGTCTTTATTTTTTTTAGTAGACGCATGCCAAACCGTTGTTGGGTTACCATCTATAACATTTTTTGTGGCTTCTTGGTTTTGTGAAGCCGTTAAAGTCGCTTGTTGTGTTAAGGTTTTTATAGAGTACATTGGTGTCATATCCATGGCACTAGCATTCAATTCAATGGCTACAGTCGTTACTATACTTTCTAAAGATTGCTTTGGAATAGTTAAGGTATAATTTTCAGTATTTTGAGATAATTCAATCTTCTTCCCATTTAATAATGAAACCGATTTAATTGTTTTATTAGGGAAATTAGGCAAGGTTAATGTGCCGTTTTTTTGCCAATTGAAAACATGTAAAAATACTTTGTTGCCTTTTCGCGTTGAAACACCCCAATTACTTGGAAAGTAGGGGCCACCACGGCTTCCTGCAATACTTTTTTCGCCATTTACTGCCCACCAATCGGCAATTTGTTCCAAGCGTTTTACTTCTTCAGGGTTTAAAGCACCATCTCCCATTGGACCAATATTTAATAACATATTGCCATCGGCTCCCCATGTGTAAAGCAGAATCTGCATTAATGGTTTAAGGCTTTTTGCGTTTGTGTCTGGGTTGTATCCCCACTGGCTTGTTGTGGTATGGCAAGCTTCCCAAAGTTGTTGGTTGTTAAACTGACTAACCGTATGTTCGGGCGTGTAAAAATCGGCACCAACACCACCGCGGTCATTTACCATTGCATCGGGCTGTAATTTATGAATTCTTGTCATGACTTCTGCAGAAGTATTTTTCCAATCGCCAGGACCTAAACCATCAAACCAAATTTCATTTATTTTACCATAATTGTTTAATAACTCTTCCATTTGAGCCTTGTAGAAAGTAATATATCTATCATGATGATCTTTGGAATCGCAATCAGGATTATACCAATCTCGAGGTGAATAATAAAATCCGAAATCGAAATTTTGTTTTCTACAGGCTTGTTCTAATTCCTTTAAAATATCTTTTCCATAAGGGGTATTCATGATATCGTAATCTGTTACTTTAGAATCGAACATGGAAAACCCAGCGTGATGTTTTGCAGTAAATACCAGATATTTCATCCCCGCACGTTTGGCTAAATCTACAATATAGTCAGGATCGTATTTAGTAGGATTAAAGGTTTTGTATTGCACATCGTAAACTTCGGGTTCAATATCTGCTATTTTATATGGTTTTCCTCCTGGTTTATGACTTTTACTGTTTCGAGAATGACTGAGTTGTTTGCCTAGCTGACTTATAGGTCCCCAATGAATAAACATCCCAAAACGTTTGTCCTTAAAGCGTTCTACAGCTTCCGGACTGGCTTTTTCAACTTTTACGTTTTTGTCTACTTTATAAGACTGAATTTCATCTTTTTGAGCAAATAGATTGGTGTAAATTGCAAATACTATAGCAATGGCTAGTAAGCAGTTTCTTTTTATTATCATGCTTAGTTGTGTTTGTTTTTCAACCAAAACAGGGCTTTCCATGTTTTCGGACCTTCATTTTCTAGATTTTCTCCTTCGGTGCTTCTACCGTTAAAAATGATGTTGTTTAAAGTTGATGTGAGTTCTTGTGTTTTATCCGCGTAAGCGTTATCATAAAATAAATTATTTTTTTCTGAAGGATCTTTTGCAATATTGAACAAATAACTACCTCCTTTTTTAGGATTTAAATCCATTTTCCAATCACCTTTTCTAATGGAAAAACGACCAGCAAAATTGCTATACACCGAGGCTTCTCGGCTATAGTCATTCTTGCCTTTCAACAATGATAAAATGCTGTAACTGTCTACACCTTGATTAGGATCTGTTTTTACATTCAAAATATCGGCACAGGTGGCATATAAATCGCTTAAGGAGATTGTTGTATTATTTTTTGAATTGGGTTGCACTACGTTTTTCCACTGCACAATAAAGGGAACTGTATGTCCGCCTTGATGTAACGTGGCTTTTCTGCCTCGTAAATTTTTACTTGGTTTATGTTGGTATTTAGATTCAAATTCCACAGGGAAAGAAGATTTTGATGCGCCATTATCTGCTGTAAAAATAATGATGGTATTGTTTTCTATACCATTAGCTTTTATAGCCGAAACAATTTGACCTACCGTCCAATCTAATTCCTGAATAAAATCGCCATAAATTCCAGCTTTGCTGGTGCCCAAAAATTCATCTCTTGGGTAAACAGGGGTATGGGGAGCAGTTAAAGGAATGTATAAAAAGAATGGTTTGTCTTTTTTGTGATTATTTATGTATGCTACCGATTTATTGGTTAAATCTAACATGACCTGTTCGGCTTTAAAACCTGGAGCTTTATCCCCTTTACGTTTTAATTTTTGTCCACCAACTAAATCATTTTTTCTACCACCAGGAAAATCTTTATCCTTCCCATCGGCTTTCATGGTTTCTGTAGGGAGAGCTATGAGTTTATTATTTTCTGAATAGACATAAGGCGGAAAATCTAACGAGGCATTTAACCCGAAGAAATAATCAAAACCGCAATCTGTTGGGCCTCCTGTAAAGGGTTTACTGTAATCTACTTTTTTACTGATATCTTCATTAAACTGATATGGGTTTTTCGGATTCATTTCAAGGCTAGCCTCATCTTCAATAACCCAATTCCAGCCCAAGTGCCACTTTCCAATCATAGCCGTTTCATAACCATTTCGTTGTAATAGTTTAGGCGCTGTATCTTTTGTGTCCTCAATCATTGCTTTAGAATAGCCATCCAATACTCTAGATTTTAATCGAGTTCTCCAAGCGTATTCTCCAGTCATAATGCTATATCGAGAAGGCGTACATACCGATGATGTGGTATGAGCATCAGTAAAACTCATGCCGTTATCTATCAATAAATCGATATTAGGCGTGTTTACTTTTGCTTCGGGATTTAAACCAGAAACATCGCCTATACCCATGTCGTCTGCTAAAATAAAGACGATATTTGGCTGCGGGGTTTGCGCGTTAAAAAGCGAAAAGCTAAGCAAGCATACCATGAGAAAAAATGTCTTAGTCATGAGTAGTAATTAGTTTTTTTTAATGATAAAACTGTCCAACACGGTACCTGTAAAGGAATTATAAGCTTTAAAAACTAAAGACTTTCCATTAATTTCGAATAATCCAAAACTCCCAACGTGTTCAGCATGAGCTACTATAGTGCCATCTTTATAGTGCTCTAAATTAAACGGGTCTGGAAACCATTTTTTGTTTAGTTTTCCACCAGCACCTAAGGTTATGGATATAAAACGGTTTTCTAAATTTTTATATTCAGACTGGTTTGTAACAGATCTATCAACGTTTCCAGAGGCATCATAAGGTTTTAAGCGTTCGTAAGTATGTGCGTGTCCGTTTAAAACCAAATCGACATTAGAATTGGCAAAAATAGGGTAGAGGTTTTCAACATGATGGTAATTCTCTTTATAGGTACAGGTTTTTCCATTGTGATGTAAAAACACTATAATCCAATCGTATTTACCTTGTACTTTTTTTAATTCTTTATTTAACCATTTGGTTTGCTTTTCGAGTTCGAAAAAACCTCCATTTCTGGAATCTAAACCAATAAAATAGGCATTAGCATACGAAAATCCGTAGTAATGCTCGTTATCAGGCAAGGCCCATTCTTTTTCAAAGTTTTTTTCAGGATCCGATAGCCAATCGTGGTTTCCTGCAACTGGGTAAAACGGGGTGTTTTTAAAAACCTTTTCAAAGGGTTTAAATAAGTGGTTGTCGTAATTTTTACTTTCGCCTTTTGGGTAAACAATATCGCCTAAACCTAAGCCAAAATCGGGTTTAATGCCTAGTTCTGTAATGCGTGTTGCAGGTTCTATGGCAAAACTTTGTTTTTCTTTGGCACCAATATCTCCCAAGGCATAAAAACTAAAAGCCGTGTTTTTGTTATCTGGAGCCGTAGTAAAAAAATAATCTTTACCACTGGCTAATAAATAACCATTGGAATAAATGGCATAGTTGTACGCCGTTTGTGGTTTTAGGTTTTTAATAACCACCTCGTTGAATTTATCACCTTCATGCAGTACCAGTTTTCCTGCGACTTCATTTTCTTCTAAGCTGTTAAGGTCGTTATAAACAACTTTACAGTGTCCTGTAACGGCATTGGTTTTCCAAGTAATAGTTACCGTGTTTGGTCTAACCATTTGTAAATAGGGCTGACGAATTAAAACAGGTTCCGCCTTAAGGTCTACAAGTTCCGGTTGAGATTCTTTTGCAGATTTACATGCTGAGAAACTAAGTAAAATAACAAGAATTAGCGCAATGCGTTTCATTTTTAATTTTTATCTAAATAGTTAGGAATACCATCGTTATCTGAGTCACTAGCGCCTTCCATGTCGTCTGGAATGCCATCGTTATCGGCATCACGAACTAAAATTTTTCCTTTGTTTTTTGAAGACATTTCATAAGGTTTCGTTTTTAGCAAAGCCATACATCCATCACCTTCGCCTTCATTTCTAATATTTCTTGAGAATTTATGTAGTAAAGGCTCGTAAATTTCATGTTCAACCACCGCTAAATTTCTAGTTTCGTTGGGGTCTCTTTCATAATCATACAGCTCATAAAAATTTTCTTTTCCCTTTTTTACCCATTCGATGTAACGGTATTTTCCGTTTACACGATAGCCGTAACCTAAACCACGCTGCCCTTTATAAACGGTAACAGCTCCAATTTTAACTTCGGCATTGGTATCGTTTAAAATAGGTACTAAGCTGCGTCCTTTAAGAGGTCTACCTGTTGTACTATTGGCATTTTTTGGTTGTTCTGGAATTGCTAACCCTGCCAATTCGCAAAGTGTTGGGTATATATCGGTGGTAGATACTGCCGAAAAAGTTTCACCTTTTGCTTTTGGGTTTCTAGGATCGATAATAATTAACGGGGAAGACGAAGCCACTTCTAAATTCGAGTGTTTGTTCCAGCGGCCATGTTCACCTAAAAATAAACCATGATCGCCCCAAATTACAATAATGGTATTGTTAGCTACTCCTAATGCTTTCAGTTTTTCTACAACCAATCCAATTTGTGCATCTACATACGATGTACAGGCATAATACCCTCTTTTAAGTTCCAATTGAAAGGCATCATTAATACGTCCTGTTTCTGGATCTATATTTTGCTTCACATCTTCACCATGCGGCACATAAGTTTTTAAATCGTCGCGACCAATTGGTGCTTTCTGATTGGCTGCAACCTCAAATTTTGTATTCGCGTATAAATCCCAATATTTCTTTGGAGCGATAAAAGGTTCGTGTGGTTTTTTAAACCCGATAGCCATAAAAAAAGGTTGGTCTTTTTTAGCAACTTCTTCCAATAATGCGTTGCCCTTTACACGAATAATACCATCTACATAATCTTCATCGGGTAAATCTTGAAAATCTATAGCAACACCTTTAGGGTTGTGGCCGCCTCTTGGAGCTAAATACGGAATGCTCCATGAAGCAGGGTCGTCGCCATCGCCATTTTTACCATTACCAACAGTTCTTGGATCGTGAATTTTTCCTGCTGCAGCTGTTATATACCCGTTATTTTTAAAATATTGAGGTAAGAAAGTCACGTTAGGCAGTTTTTGTCTGATGGGTTTAAAACCAATAACACCCGTTTCTTCTGGCATTAAACTGGTTGTTAAAGCTGCACGAGAAGGACCGCAAACGGCATATTGTACTTGATGATTTCTAAACGTTACGCCGTGTTCTGCCAAGGCATCAATATTTGGTGTAATGGCTTGGATATCGCCATATACGCCTAAGTTATTTCGTAAATCGTCTACACAAATTAATAAAACATTAGGTTTATTAGGGTCTGTGTTTTGAGCGTTTGTGGTTTTAAAAACCAGCAATACTAGTGTTAATAAGATGGCAATTTTTTTCATTTTTGAGATTGTATTAGGTTTAATAGCAATTTTATACATTATTTAGTTCGTATTATTCGCCTTCAATTTGCTGTTTATATGCCGTATGAAGGGTATTTTTTAGTTGTGAAACCACGTTTTTATAGTCTGGATGATTGACTACATTTTCGTTTTCAGATTTATCGGTTCTATGGTCGTATAGCATCGATGTTATGGTTGCGTTGTCTTCTGCTTTTATAAATTCGGTATAACTAAAATCTTTCGTTTTTAAAGTAAACCCATTTCCTTTTTTGATGAAAACATGGGGTTTACCTTCCGAAGACAAATCATTAAAAACAGAAACCAAGCTTGTCCCGTCCAATTGGTTTTTAGGGTGCTCTAATTCACATAATTCAGCTAAAGTAGGATAGATGTCTACCAACTCCACTAACGCATTAGTGTGTCCTTTTTTATGTTGTAACGGATTATAAATAATTAAAGGCACTTGCGTGGAGGTGTTGTAATTCGTGAATTTTGCCCATTGCGTGTGTTCTTGCAAATTATAACCGTGATCGGAAACCAAAACCACAATGGTATTTTTGTCTAAATCTTGAGCTTTTAATTCATCTAAAATGCTTCCAATAAGCGCATCAACATAACTTACCGTGGCATAATAACCGTGAATTAAAGTTACGGCTAGCGAATCTGAAACCTGTCCTTTTTTAGGAATATTTGAATAGGCGCGCATTTCTGGCCAAGTACTAATGCTCATTTTTGGAGCATCTTTAGGAATATAATTGAAGTTTTCGGGTTGTTTGATGCTGTTTCTATCGTATAAATCCCAGTATTTTTTTGGCGCGTTAAATGGTAAATGCGGACTAATAAATCCAGCGGTTAAAAAGAAAGGTTGGTTCGTGTTTTTTAGCTTTTTTAAATCACGAATCACTTTTTGAGTGACCAAACCATCAATATAAATCGAGTCTGCTACGTTGGCACTTTCAAAAGCAGGACCTGTATTTGTGGCTTTGTATTCCATCATATTTTCTGGATTTTGGTAATCTTTCCAAAGGGATTGCCAATAATCGATTGGCGCTAAGTTTTTATCATTTTCATCAAAAGCATAAGGGCGCCAAAGTTCGTCCCAATCGGATTCTCTATCATCTAAATGGTGATAGATTTTTCCGTTAGAAATGGTTTTGTAACCATTAATTTTAAATAACTGCGGAAGTGTCACTGCATTTGGCGTTTCCTGCTCTACAAAAGTATTGTAGTTTAAAAATCTGTTTTTAGTTGGCAACATGCCCGTAAGCATACTTGCTCTTGAAGCACCACAAACAGGAACATTGCAATAAGCGTTATTAAATTGAACGCCTTTTGAAGCTAAGGCATCGATATTTGGTGATTTTATTTGTACAAGACCATAACTACCTAATTCCGGACGCAGATCGTCCATGTAAAGCAAAAGTATGTTGGGTTTTTGAACGGTGTTTATTGAGTTTTGATTTTTACATGTTATTAGACATGTGAAGCTCAGAACACAAATTAATTTTAAAATGAATCTAAAGACCATAGGCTCTTATTTGGAATTATAAAATTAGAACTATAGACTAAAACAAAGGTTTGAGATTAAACAATAATGCACCAATAATTGTCAAAAAAATAGCGAAATAGACTTAAATGAAACCTTTTAGGTTAAAAAGCAAACCTCCTTTGTTTGTTTTAAAGATAATTTTACCAGCATAACTAAACTATACTTATGAAACATTTTTACTACAAACATTTTTTGTTTTTTACATTGTGTATTCTATTTGTTACACAGGTTAATGCGCAAATGGATATGATGAATGTAATTCCATCTAATCTCGCTACGCATACCGCGAAACAAACTGGCTCTTGGTTTGATACCAATACTTGGAATACAGGAACAATTCCTTCAACAGGAGCGATCGTTTACATTCCTAAAAATATCACGGTTAATTATGAAGGTTCTTCCGGTGACCACATTTTTGCAATTCGTGTTGATGGGGTTTTTAATTGCAAACAAACCAATGCCAATCAAACTACAAGGTTGAAATTTGATACTTTCTTTTCTATGCATTCGTCTTATGTTACATTCTTGGCAAATAAGGCTTCAGACGGAAAAATTATAGTTGAAATTGCCCCTTTCGATATCGAAGCTTATAAATCGGGAACGAATAATTGGTCTGCATCGGCAAAAAATCATTTTAAAGATAATGATGTCGTTACTTTTAAAAACAGATCGGGACAAGGTGATGACAGATACAATACTATAGAACAAGCTAATAATGGAGATTTTCAAATTATTGAATCTGCAGGTACTGTTATTAACGATGGCGCGGGCGTTTTAGGCCGTTACAGTTGGGACCCTACGCAATTAAGTTTGGGATTGGTAACTATGGGGCAATTAGAAATTATCGGACAAGAAAAACTGAATATGGCTAAACTAGCAACCGATGCTACTTCTGGACAAAGCAGTATTGAGCTTTCTGAAATACCTACAGGTTGGAAAATTAACGATGATATTATTATTACCAGTGGAGGGAATGCTATAGCTTCAAACAATGGTGAGGATCAAGTGAAAATTCAGAATATTTCAGGGACAACCATTTCATTAACTTCAAATCTCTCTAAAAACCATCAAGGTCGATCGGCCGATCAATTGCATTGTTATGTGGGGAACCTAACACGTAATATTGTATTTAAATCGCCTTCAACTCAAGTGGTATCGCAACGTGGTCATATTATGGCCATGCATAACGCTGATAATGTACAAATTAAAAACGCCCAATTTTTAAGATTAGGACGTACAGATAAATCAAAATTATTAGATGATTTTATCTGGAACAATTGGCTTGATCCTAAAGTTTTTGTTTCAAAAATATCGGCATTAGGTCAAGAATGTGCTGAAATGCGCCCCGTACCAATCAATGAAGTTACAAATCCTAGAGGACGCTATTCTATTCATTTACATAAATTAGGCGCTGCGTATAACGCAAGCATGGCAGAGGTTATAGGAAATGTGGTTTGGGATAATCCGGGTTGGGGTATTACGCATCACGATTCTCATGCCGACGTTTCTAAAAACGTCGTTTATAAAATTATAGGCGCAGGTATTGTTTCAGAAACTGGAAGCGAAACCGGAACTTGGGATAATAATTTGGTAGTAAATGTTGCCGAAGGCCATAAAACAGACCCTTATACAGCGTCATTATATCATGATGATTATTTGTTTTCAGGGCAAGGTTTAGCCATGAAAGGTCGTGCTGTACTATGCAGAAATAACGTGATTGCCAATGTAAAACAGGGCGTAGGGGTTATTAATATGAATAACTCCATTAATAACCTAGACCGCCTAGATGCACAAGCATTGGCTACTACTCGAGTGGGGCATGAGGTTGATAATTTTCCGCTAAGCATAAACGGTTATAGTAAGGAAGGCGATGGGGTTATGCCTGTTGAAGCCGCATTAATTATGGAAAATACCTTGGTGATAGATTCTAATATGGGGTTACGTTCTATTGAACGCGATATGGGGGTTAACCATGAGTCGCGCTCTGTTTTTGATGGTTTTGTAGCCTGGGGAATAAAAACGGGTCTATCTATTACCTATCAAGCCGATTATAGCTTTAAAAATGTTTTTATTTCTGGCGATAATTCTAGTAAAACTTTAGGTGTCGATATGTGGAAACACTCACACAACCAAACTTTTGAAAACATAAAAATGGTGGATTTAAAACATGGTATTAAAGTATCTAAAACGGTATTGAGCAATTCTCAGGGACCTAAAACAAGAAATAACGGATTTACACCCTGGGTTTTTGTGAATTTAGAAACGATTAGTGTTGATGAACTTTACGATTTGGAAGTTGATAATCCGAGTGTCAATGGTACATTTAATTATACAGAGCATACCGATAATGCCATTCATTTAAGTGCTACTGATATTGTTTCTAGACCAACAACATTCACCGTTATTGACGATTCTACCTTAGAAGTTGATTATGCTGAAACAGGAGAGAATGCCTTGCGTTTTGAAGTTGATGGTGTTATTACCGATGATTTTGGAAGTTATGATATGGGGATTCAACAAGCTTGGGCTCAAGGGACTTTACGCTATGGGTACCCTAAACGTATCTATCAATTTGCTTCTCATGCTAAATTTGAAGAATATCTGGCTGCAAACGGTGTTTATAAAGATGAAAACGATAATAACCAACTGTATTTTATACTTAAAGAAAGTTTACCCAACCGACGCACTTTTAAGTATACAGAATTTCCAGTTCGCGTGAAAATTAAAAACGCGCCAACATCTGGCGTCTTTGCAAACGCTAAAGTAGAAACTGCGGCAGCTCTAGAACCAAAAGATCAAATGATTAGTCGTTTGGCAACTGTTTCCCAAAGTTCTACACAAAGTAATTTAAGTTATACCGATGGCACACACCCAACAGCTACCATTACATTAGAAGCAGAAAAGGCTGTAGATGGAAATAATAACGGACGCATAAATGCGCAATATTACCAAAGAGGTTTAGTGCCAGTGGGGAGTTTTTCTCAAACTAAAGAAGAAAGTGAACCTTACTACGATTTAGATTTCGGAGAAATTAAGCAGATTAGTTATTTCGATATTTGGAACACCGTAGAACTTAATGGTTCCGATATTGAAACCGTTTCTAATCATTTTAAAAACTTCTCTGTATTTATTTCAGATACACCATTTACAAACACAACTTATGCAGGCTCTAAGTCGGAAGCCGATTATCAGTACGATAAAAATGCGACACCAACCCGTAAGTTTTCTCAAAATAATTTGAATGCTATTGGACGGTATATGCGAATTCAGTCGTCGCACCCAAGCAATATCAAACTTAAATTCGCAGAAATTGAAGTGGTTGGACGTACCTATACAGGAACTTTAAGTAATGATCCTATTGCCGAAAACTTAATTAAAGTATATCCAAACCCTACGGAAGGGTTTTTAAATATAAAGCTAAATAAGAATTACAATAATGTAAATATTAGTATTTATAATTTATTGGGACAAACCGTGTTGTTAAATCACTTTGATAATTTAACCCATACCCAACTGCAATTCAATGGGCCAGTGGGCTTGTATTTTGTGAAGATTACTGGCGATAACAATTTAAACGCTTTACTTAAAATCGTTAAAGAGTAAAACTTATAACAAATATTAGTCGCAGTTTACATGGTTGTTAGCTCTCATTTTAAACAAACACGTGTTGCAAAAGTAAAAACAAACACGTATTTTTGTTAAAAAGCAAATAGTATGAATACGAAATTAACTTTGACAATAGAAAAAGAAGTCATCAAAATCGCCAAAGAATATGCAAAAGAGAAAGGATTAAGTCTTTCTGAAATGGTAGAAAACTATTTCAAATTTGTTACGGTAAAAAGGATTAACCTTAAAGAAAAACAACTTTCACCTAAAGTTAGAAAACTTAGAGGAATTATAAAATCTGAAAATGACCTTGACTACAAAAAAATATTAACTGAAGAACTTTCAAAAAAGTATGGAGTATAAGCTTTTTGTTGACTCGGATGTAGTCATTGACTTTTTTACCGATAGAGCGCCTCACGTAAACCCTGCAAGTGAACTCTTTGAACTTAACGAACAAGGAAATATAAAATTGTACTTGTCAGCTTTAAGCATTAATAACATTTATTATATAACAAGAAGATTTTTAGGACATAAAAAAACACTTGAAGTCGTTGAGTTGCTAACCGAAATGACGGAAATTATTGGAACAACAAAAAAGGAAATTATTCAAGCATTGAAAAATAATTTTACTGATTATGAGGATTCCGTTCAATATTCTTCTGCTTTAACAATTAAAGATTTGGACGCAATTATTACGCGAAATGTAAAAGATTACAGAAATTCTTCGATTGCCGTTATGACACCGCTGAATTTTCTAAAAATGAAAGAAAAAAATGAGAGCTAATATTGGCTTTAAGTAATTGCTTGTTCTAGCCTACTTCTGAAAATCTTCGCGGATTTTTAGTCTGATGTGTATTTGTTAAATCAACCGCTAAACCCACGAAACTACTCATAGCCGAGACCGTTTTAGGTAACGGTAAACTCCGACTTTATTAAAAGGTTACTCTATTTTGGTTTTTGAAATTTCAGTTTCTTTATAACCAATACGTTGTGCCATGGTGTAAATGTATTGCCCTTGTTTTACATTGATTGGTTTTGAATACACTTGCCATGGACTATTAAAATCGAGTTTTTCTTCAGATGTATCTGAAATAATATAGGCTATTGAAGCGCCTTTGGTTTTAGAATTCAAGGAAACTACACCCTTATTATTTTTTACTTCTACTGAAGCTGTTACAGGCTGCTCAAAATTAGGCCACATGTTTTTTATTAATTGGCTTTCAGGCAACATGCCTAAATCGGTATGGGAGTCACGAAACTTTAGTAAAGCCGTTCGCATGCGTTTTTTAACATCAGCAAATTTTGGGTTATTGGCTAAATTATGTAACCTGTTTGGGTCGTTTTTTATATCGAATAATTCTTCATCTTGTTTCGGTTGAAACCAAGTGCTTTGTACAGCGTTTAATTTGTTTTCATCACGAAGCTGAATCATTTCTTTCATCATAGGGACTTGCAAGCGGTATGAAATATCTTTATACCACAATTTTTCAGGAAAATCATTAATCACATAAAGGTATTGTTTGTCGTAAACCGCACGCGAACGATCGGTTATTTCATCAAAACGATCGGAGGTTCCAAAAACATAATCACGCGGTTGGCTATCCTTTTCACCCATAAAAGCTTTGCCTTGGAGGTAATCTGGAATTTCGGCACCAGCCAAACTTAAAATAGTAGGCGCTAAATCTACAAAGGAAACCAAACGATCGGTACGGCCTTTAGTGCCTTTTAAATCCTTCACCATAAAAGGTACGTGTAATCCACTTTTGTGAATATCGCGTTTTTGTCTTGGTAATGGTCCTCCATGATCGCTGTAGAAAAATATGATGGTGTTATCGTAAAGTCCGTCTTTTTTAAGCTGAGCAATTAATTTCCCCACTTGTTGGTCTAGCAGTTCAATATTGCTATAATTACGAGCCACATCGGTTCTAGAAGTTTTGGTATCTTGGTAATAAGGGGGTAGAGGTACGCTGTCTGGATTAACCGTCATGGGTAATTTGCTGTTCTTCCAGATTTTACTTTCGTGGGTTATATCAAAATTAAACACTGAGAAAAAGGGTTGGCCTTTGGCACGATTTCTCCAATGTGCTTGTGCGTTATTTTGATTCCAAACCGTTACAGGCGCTGCAAATTGATAATCTGTTTTTTGATGATTGCTCGTAAAATATCCCACTTCGCGTAAATATTCTGGGAAACATTTAACGTATTCTGGGATCACTGCGGCATATTCAATAACGGGGTTGCCTTCTAAATCGACAACATTAGTTTCCTTTTTATAATTTCTATTTCCCCAAGATTGAATATCTTTTCCTGTGCGCATGTGCATGGTACCTAAAGTTGTAGGATACATACCTGTTACAATGGCAGATCGGCTTGGTGCACAAACACCAACAACAGCATAAGCGTTATCGTAAATTAAACTTTCTTTAGATAAAGCGTCTAAATGATGTGTTTTAGCCGTGTTATCGCCATAGAAAGAAAGGGTAGGGCTAATGTCTTCACAAACAATCCAAAGGATATTAGGTTGTTGTTTAGCAATTTCAGGGGCTTTTTTGTCCTGTTCTACTTTACAGGATAGATTTAAAATAACTAAAAGTGAAAATAAAATAGGTTTCATTACAGTTCAATTTTTATAAAGTTTTGATGTCTTGGTTGCACTAAAAATGTTCCGGTTACCACTTTACCATTTTCAACAAAAGCATATTCATATTCGCCATAAAAACCTTTTGCTTTTAAGTTTCCAGTGGTATCGGTTACCGCATTTAAGTCGGTTTTCCAGGCGCCATCAACTAAAGAGAAATAGGCTTTACCCATAGCACCAATGTCGCCGTTTTCTTTAAAGATATCTACTTTTTTCTTGGCGTTTTCGGTATAGCCCCAAAACAAAAATTCAGAGACGTTCGGGTGCGAAAAGGCAGCAATCATAAAATCACGGGTGTATTGTTCTCTAATTTTAGGCTCTTGAATGTCCATAGTAAACTCTGAAATACTAATTTGTTTTCCTAGCGTCGCATAAAAGGCTAAAATTTCTAAAACGCGTTCTGGTGGTGTGAGGTCGCTACCAATATGACTTTGTATACCAATGCCCTGTACTAAACCGTTGGTATTTTCGTCTATACGTTTTATAAAATCGTAATACCATTGTTGCTTTTGGGTATCTAAACCACCTTTACTAATAATGCCGTATTCGTTAGTAAAACGTCGGGCTTGAGGTTGTAAAGCTTTTGCGCTTTTAAAACCTTCGTATAAAATATCTTCCGAGCCGGTTATGGTTTGTAAATCTTTGTTGGTGTAAGCTTCGTTAACCACATCCCAGTTAGAAATTTGCCCTTTTGTAAGGGTTAATACATTGGTTACATGTTCGTGCATTAAGCTTTTTACTTTTTCAGGGTCGTCTTTGTTTTCCTTAATTTTAGGCGTTAAATAACGAAAGCCTGGCCAAATTAAAACATGACCTTTAACATGAATAGCGTCGCTTCTTAAATGCGTAATCGCATCTAAAGTTGCTTGTCTAGATTTTGGTTTTTCCCAACTTTTAATTTTTAAATCGTTTTCAAAAACCGCAAGATTGAAGGCTTTTTTAAAGCTTTTATATTTTGAATTGTCTTCAACAACATCTTTGGCATTAAGTGCTGCACCAAAAGGAAAACTGTGTTTTATTAATTTGATGTGTACCTTTTTATTCGGTACTACCGTTCCGTTTTTTGTTAAGTGTAATTGAAATTGACCTGTTCTAATGGCTTCAATACGTTTGTTGGCTTCTGTACGCCATTGGGCATCGGCTTCCATGCCTGCATAAGTGATTTCTGTTTTTGGTAAATCATCAAAAGCGGTACCTTCTGGGAAACTTTCAAATTTCAAATTCTTAAGAAGAAAAGATTGTTCTCTAAATCCGAATTGCATCACAATGCCTAAATCTTCTTTCTTAACGTATCGGTTCGTTTCAAAAGGGATGTAGTAGGTTTGCCAATTGCTAGAAAACGTTTGTGTAGAAGCAATATTACCTTGATAATTATCGAGTTGTTTGAAGATAAATAGGGCTTTGGCTTCACCAGTTTCTAAACTTGAGGTCACCGTTTTCGCTTGAAAAGATAAAAGAAAAACACGCCCTTTTTTATAATCACTTTTTGTTATGTGAAAGTTGGATGATAAATTGTGTATAAACTTGGGTTCTTTTTCGGTTTTAAAAAGAAGCTCTAAGCTATCGGTTCCAACGTTCATTTTTTCAACTTTACCATAGTCTGGATTTGCTGAAATAAATTTTAAGCGTTCGGCTATAATTAAATCTTGTCCTTTAGGATTATTTTGAGCTAAAATACTATTGAAAAATAAAAATGGAATGATATAAAATAGTTGTTTCATAATGTTTTAGAATTTAGACTTCCAATCGTTAAGTTTCGTTAACAAACGTGTTGTGGTTTCAGGCATTTTTTCTGAAAGGTCTTGTGTTTCAGAAGGATCTAAAGCAATATTGTATAATTCGGTGCGACCTTCTTCATACCAATTAATTAACTTATACTCCCCTTTTCTAATGGCTGAAGATTTGGTGTCGCCTGTATTTACAGGACGTGCTTTTGATGAGTGCCAAAATACCATTCTGTCATCCCAGGATTCTTTGTTTTGAAGTAATGGTAATAAGCTTTTACCGTTTGTGTCTAAGTTTTTATTTGCTGCAATGTCTAATACCGTAGGGAATACATCCATAAGCATCACAATGGATTTTTTGTCTGTTTTTGGTTGAAATTTCCCGTTCCATTTCACCATTAAGGGCACTTTAATACCGCCATCGTATAACCAACCTTTTCCGGCACGAAGCGGATAATTACTGGTGGCTAAATGTCTTTTATTGGTGCCATCGTTGGATAATCCGCCATGATCTGAAGACAGAATAACAATGGTGTTATCGTCTATTTTTAAATCTTTTAAAAGTTGTAATAATTTCCCAACGTTTTCATCCATGGTTTCAACCATTGCAGCATAAGTGGGGTTGTCTTGACGCATTTTTGTTCGTCCTGTGCCTTCATTAATGTATTCAGGTAGATTTCCGTAGTCGAAATTTTTAATTTCTTCTCGGTTACGTTTAATATCTTTCTCCTTAGCCTCTAAAGGTTGGTGCACCGCGTAGAATGAAAAAATGGCCATAAATGGTTTGCTTTTATCGGCATTGCTAATGTATTTCGCAACATTATCGGTCATTACATCCATTAAATAATCACCTGCTTTACTTACGGCATCAACATCTGGAATAGGTGATTTTTTATTAGCTCCCTTTCCTTTTTTCTCATTAAAAGGATATAGAAAACTAATTGGCGATCCAGCGTGACCAGCAGCAAAACTAAAGTCGTAACCAAAGTCTTTTAAGCTTTCTTCGCTACCCAAATGCCATTTTCCAAAATAAGCAGTTTGGTAGCCAGCCGCTTTAATGTTTTTTACGAAGTTTTTATTGTCTTTTACGTTGTTCATTTCAAACCCATCATCTGGAACATCGCCATTTTGAACGGGGTAGTTGCCAGTCATCATCGCAAAACGAGAGGGTACGCAACGCGGATAATTGGCATAGGCATTATCAAATACAACAGATTGTTTTGATAAGGCATCAATATTTGGTGTTTGATATATTTTTGATCCGTTTACACTTAAATCATGATAACCTAAATCGTCGACATGAATAATGAGTATGTTTGGCTTTTCGGTTGAAGCACTTTTTTTTGTGGTGTTAGCTACTTTTGATTTACAACCAAAAGTGAACATCAATACAAATAAAAGAAAGTAGTAGCGTGAGTTGTTTTTCATCAATTGAGAGGTTTTGATTAGTTGGTTCCGAATGGCGTTAAAGTAAATTGGCGTATAAATCTTGTTTAGATGATACGCCAATAGGTTTTTATCGTGTTTTAGTTCTTATTCTTCTTGTTTTTATTTTTGTTCTTTTTTCCTTTTCCCTTGGGTTTTAAAATTTTAGTTTTTTCAGGAATTAAATAAGCTTTTTTCCAGGACTCTAAAAGCCCTAAGAGTTCTTTTGTTTTTTCAGGATTTGAAGCTGAAAGGTCGTGCGCCTCGCTAATATCTTTTTTAAGATTAAAAAGCTCAACTTTATTAGTGTCTAAAAACTGAATCAATTTAAAATCGCCAGAACGAACAACAGCCGCTTTACTATCGCCTGTACTATGTGGTCTTGCTTTTTGTGAAATCCAATATACAGTTCGGTCTTTCCAATTGTCTTTACCTTCTAAAACCTTTTTATAACTCTTACCGTCAATACTAGAAACGGTGTTGTTTGTAACTAAATCGAGTAGGGTAGGGAACACGTCCATACCAAGCACGATAGATTCGTTTTCTACTCTTGGTTTTAGTTTGCCGTCCCATTTAATGAAAAGTGGTACACGAATACCACCTTCGTATAAATGGCCTTTTCCTGCTTTTAACGGATTGTTGGTGGTTGCTAAATGACGCTCGTTTTTATTTCCGTCGTTTGATAATCCGCCGTGATCTGATGAAAACACAATAATGGTATTCTTATCGATGCCTGCAGCTTTTAAGGTTTTTAAAATACGGGCTACATTTTCATCAACATTTTCAACCATACCGGCATAAGCAGCATCGTCTTGACGCATTTTTCTTCGGCCTTCGCCTTCTTTAATATATTCTGGAGTATCACCAAAATCGATGGACTTTAATTGTTCTTTGTTTCTAGCTTCATCTTCAGGTTTAGCTTCAATAGGCGTGTGTACCGCATAAAAAGCCAATACGGCTAAAAATGGTTGGCCTTTTGGTCTGTTAGTAATAAACTCTAACAGTCTATTGGTTAACAAATCTGAAGCATAATCACCTTCTTTTCCATCTTCTTCAAGGTTTTCAACAGGTTCTTTAGCTGGTTTACCGTTTAATTGGGTGTTAAAAGGGTAGAACCTTGAACCAATACCTCCCGATCGTCCAGCGGCATAACTTTCATCGAAACCAAATTTTTTCGGTGTGCTATCGCCTTCACCTAAATGCCATTTTCCAATGTAAATTGAATGATATCCAGCATTACCAAATTGTTTTATTAAATTTTTATCTTCAGGAATATTCCCTAACCATCCTTTGTTTTCATTAACCGGATACGTGCCTGTCATCATACCATATCGCGATGGTGTACAACGCGGATAACTGCTGTATGCATTTGTAAAGGCAACAGATTCGCTTGCTAGTTTATCAATACTAGGGGTGTTATACAATTGAGAACCTGTGAAGCTTAAATCATGATATCCTAAATCGTCGGTATGGATGATTAAGATATTTGGTTTGTTTTGTGCTAAGCTGATTAACGACACACAAAACATAAAAATGAAGCTGTACTTTTTCATATGGTATTTGTATTAACTAGGACTATGATGCGTTTTAAAATTATGAATTATTGAGTTAAATGTGTTTTAAGCTTCGCTTTTAAAGCGGCTACGGTGCTCTTATAACTCGGTTCGTTTACTAAATTTTTAGTTTCTAACGGATCTTTTTCATAATCGTAAAGTTCGCGTCCTACTATTTCATTGTCTTTATAAGGTTTATAACTTCTATAGTTATTATCATGCCATTCGGTATAACGGTAACGTTCTGTTCTTACGGAGTAGCCCATACGTTTCTGACGCGCATATTGGTGGTAAGCATAATCCATTTCTATGGTTGTTGAAGCATCATCATCTAACAAAGGCACTAAAGATTTTCCGTCGGTTTGAGTGCTTTGTGGTACGTTTGATAATTCGAAAACAGTTGGAAATAAATCAACTAAATTAACAGGGTGATGCTCCTTCTTGTTTTTAGCAATGCCTGGTCCTGCAAACATAAACGGAATGCGTGTGGCTTGCTCAAAATTTGAATGTTTACACCATTCGGTATGATCGCCTAAATGCCAACCATGGTCGCCCCAAAGTACAATAATGGTATTGTCTAATATATTGCGACGTTCCAATTCGTCTAAAAGCAAGCCTAATTGTGCATCGATATAAGAGGTACAAGCCATATAACCATGAATTAATTCACGTTGCTTGTTTTCGTCAATAATATCGCCAATATTGTAGTTGTCATCAACATCACTAAAAGCTCTTAACTCACCATAATTATGGTAGGCGAACTTTGGTGTGCCTTCAGCCAATTGTTGAAATTTAGCCAACTCAATTTTATCTCTATCGTATAAATCCCAATACTTTTTAGGGGCTACAAAAGGTAAATGTGGTTTTTGATAACCAACACCTAAAAACCAAGGTTTACCCGATTTTTCTAGGTCACCTAATTGTTTTAAAGCAGTTTGTGTGTATAGCCCATCTTGATACGCGGTGTCGCTCACATCGATGCATTCGGTTGAAGGTTTTAATTTCTTAAACACATAGCTTCTAATTTTTCCGTTTTTTGTGATGCCTTTCGCTCTAGCTTCTTTTTCTAAACGTTCAAACTCCCGTTTGGTTTCAGGGTTTTGATAATAAGAAAAGGCAGCTTTACCAGCAGCAGGATCAAAATTATCTGGTAACTGGTGTGGCATAGTCCAGCTTTTAGCATCGTGTCCTCCAGAGGTAGAACCTTTATGGTAAATTTTTCCTACCGCTGTGGTTTCATAACCTTGAGAAATTAAATACTCTGGCATTGAAATTAATTCTGGAGCAGATTCTCTAAAGTTGGTATGTAAATCCCAAACTTTCGTTTTATCAGGATTTGCGCCCGTCATCACACTAGCACGTGAAGGCCCACAAACAGCATATTGTACATGCGCATTGGTAAAGGTCATACCCATTTGAGCCAAGCGATCAAAATTAGGCGTAATCATTTGCGATTCACCATAATTGGATAATAATGGTTTTAAATCATCCACCGCAATAAAAAGAATGTTCTTTTTAGCGGTAGACGTTTTTGAAACTACTTTTGAAGGCTGCTGAGTTTTGCACGAAATTGTAGCAAAACACAGTAACATAATGTAAATAAGCTTATTATTTTTCATTTTTTTTACCAGTTCTATTCGTTAAGATATCTTGAACCGAAGTTTCATCATCTTCATGATCTACAATCGAACCAAAATCGGCATCAGTAATCACTCTAAAATCTGCAAGCGATTTATTGTTTTCGTATTTAATCATTAAATCTTTCAACTGTGCCTTTAAATCTTTAATCACATTGTTGTACTGCGGATCGTTGATGATGTTGTGCATTTGTTCAGGATCTTTTTCTAAATCGTAAAGTTCCCAAACATCGATATTATAGTAAAAATGCGCTAAAGTGTATTTTTTAGTTCTTATGCCATAGTGTGGTTGCACATGGTGCCAGTAAGGAAACTCATAATAATGGTAATACATTCCTTTTTGCCAATCCTTAGGCGTTTTTCCGTGTAAAATAGATTTAAAACTTTCACCCTGCATTTTATGGTCGGTTTTAATATTAGCCATATCTAAAAGGGTAGGCACAAAGTCGATATTAGTAATAATATCTTCGTTTACAGTTCCCGCTTTAACAGCTTTTGGGTAGCGTACCATAAATGGCATACGTAAGGATTCTTCGTAAATAAAACGTTTGTCGAAAAAACCATGATCGCCAAGGTAAAAGCCTTGATCGGAAGTTAAAACAATAATCGTGTTATCTGTTAATCCGTTTTTATCTAAATACTCTAAAATACGACCAATGTTATCATCTACAGATTTTACACAAGCTAAATAATCTTTAATATAGGTTTGGTAACGCCATTTTTTACCTTCTTCGGCGCTCATGCCATCTGGTTGAACAATTTCTCCTGGTTTGGCTCCATAAAACGCCCATTGAATTTTTTCTTTACCTTTTAAATTCGCAGGTTCTTCAAATTTCATATCACGACGCGAAAAGTAATCCATGGTCATTTCGGTATCTCCAGCCGTTAACTCACGACCTTTATAATCGTCGTTAAAAGTTGCAGGATAAGGAAATTCGACATCATCCCATAATTTTTCATATTTGGTATCTGGTTGCCAAGGACGGTGTGGTGCTTTGTATTGTAACACCATTAAAAACGGATCGTTTTGCTTTCTTCCTGTTTCTAACCACTCTAAAGCAAATTCGGTGCTTAAATTAGTAGAATATCCTTTTTCTTTAACATCCTTACCGTTTTCGTTATACACAGGATCCCAATAATGACCTTGTTGTCCTGCGGAATTATGATATTTAAATTCATCGAATCCTTTTGGTTCTGAGCCTAAATGCCATTTACCAAAAAGTGACGTTTGGTAACCGTTTTTTTGAAACTCTTGAGGGAATGTCCATTTTGTTTCATCAAATTTCCCTCCGCTTTCATTTTTGAAAAAGCCATTTTTATTACTGTAATCGCCCGTAAGAATAGCGGCACGACTTGGTCCACAAATGGCGTTTGTACACAACACATCTTGAAATAACATGCCTTCGTCAGCAATTTTATCGATGTTTGGCGTTGGTGCAAGATCTTTATAAATGCCACCGTAAGCACTAATCGCTTGGGTTGTTAAATCATCAGCCATGATATAAATAATATTAGGCTTTTGGGTGTCCTCTTGGTGATCTGCTTTAGCAATTTTTGTAGACTTTTTTGTTTGACCACAAGCAATTGTCATAACTACCATAGCCAGTGATGCTGTGGTTAGCATGAAGTACTTAAGTTTATGTGTGTGTCTTTTCATCTTAATTTTTTAATTTAATTAGTTGTGGAACATTAAGCATGGTTGTTTTCAAGCTTTTATCTGATGACGAGTTTCCAGTCATAATCGTGAAATCTCCAGGCTCAACAACAAAATTGTATGCACTGTCGTACATGGCTAAACTTTCCGCATTAATAGTTAATGATACCGTTTTTGTTTCTCCAGGGTTAAGCGATACACGTTTGTATGCTTTTAGTTCTTTTACAGGACGTGTGTACGAGCTCACTTCGTCGTGAATGTAGAGTTGAACCACTTCGTCTCCAGCAACTTTTCCTGTATTGGTAACTTCGACAGTAGCCGTAATTTCATCGTCAATTCCGGAAAAGGAAGTTTTTGATAATTTAGGTTCTGAAAACTTGAAAGTTGTATAGCTTAATCCGAATCCAAAAGGGTGTAAAGGCACTTTTTTCTCGGTGTTGTATTTATGAATATAAGCGGTTGGTTTGTGGTTGTACACCATTTGTAATTGACCAACACTACGCGGAATGGTTAATGGTAACTTCCCTGAAGGATTTACTTGTCCGAATAAAATTTCGGCAGTAGCTTGTCCTGCAAATGCACCACTTTCCCAAGTGTTTAAAACCGCAGCAACGTTATTTTCTAACCAAGGTTCTGCAATAGGGCTTCCACTAACGTAAACTACAATTACAGGTTTCCCTAAAGCTATAATTTCTTTAGCCAGTTTTAATTGGTTTCCAGAAAGCTGTAAAGTAGCTCGATCTACATTTTCGCCTGTCGTTTTGCGACCCCAATCGTGACGGAAAGAATTTTCACCTAAAACTAATACCGATAAATCGGCTTGTTTTGCTTTTTGAGCCGCTTTAGAAATGTTGGCATCGGTAATTTCTTTAGAACGATCGCCAGCATCAAAATAATCGATGCTATAACCGTTAGCTTCACCAATTGTAGTGATGCCCTCTAGCATAGTAACAACATTTTCTTCAGGCTGTGGAGATACCCAGTCACCTAAAGTGGTTTGATTATTGGCATTTGGTCCTGTAATAAAAATGGTTTTACTCTTACCATTGGTTGATAATGGTAAAATGTTTTTATCATTTTTCTGTAAAACAATGGCTTTTCTAGCTTGCTCTAAGGCATTTTCTTGATGTGATTTTGCAAAGTTTGTGCTTTTGGCTTTTTCAACATCTATAAAAGGGTTTTCAAAAAGTCCCAATTTAAATTTAGCTTCTAAAATTTTACGACATGCATAATCTACACGCGCTTCATCAACTTTACCTTCGTTAACTAATTCGATAAGAAGTTTGTCGAAAATAGGGCCGTGCATGTTCATATCCATACCCGCATTTATAGAAAACTCGATGGATTGTTTAAAATCTTTAGCTACGTGATGCCAAATATCAATTCTAGAAATATCGTTCCAATCGCTTACGTAGAAGCCTTCAAACCCCCAACGGTCGCGCATTAAATCGTTCATCATGAACTTATCCATATGTCCTGGTAATCCAGCAACTTCGTTATGTGCAGCCATGATTGAATACACATTTGCCTCTTGTACAGCACGACGGTATGGTGGTAAAAATATTTCGAATAAAGTACGTTTAGACACATCGGTTGGAGAGGCATTTAAACCGTTAATTGAAGAACTTCCTGCAATTAAATGTTTGGCACAAGCAATAACGCTTTCTGTTCCCGAAAAATCATCAGACTGTAAACCGTTTATTGTGGCAACTCCCATATTTCCCACTAAAAAAGGGTCTTCACCATAGGTTTCGCCAGTACGTCCCCAACGCGGGTCGCGTAAAACATCTATGTTTGGAGTAAACGACCAGTGCATTCCGTTTGCTCGCATTTCTAATGCTGTTTGGCGGCTACCTTCTTTAATTAAAGCATCATCAAAAGTTGCAGCTTGCGAAATAGGCGAGGGGTAAATGGTCGAACCACTTACCAACCCGTTTCCATGAATGGCATCGATACCGATTAATAAAGGAATTTTTAATGGTGATTTTTGCGCTAAACGTTGCAGGTGATTGGCTTCTTCAGGTGTTACCACATGAAGAAAAGACCCCACGTGACCAGCTTCAGCTAAACGCCCAATACTATCGCTATGCACCCCTGGATAAAATCCTAAAGCATCATTTTTTTCAAGTTCTTCAGGTGTCAGTTCGTTTTCGGCATGTTTCATATGCTCTAAACCTACGTACTGACACATTTGATAGACTTTGTCTTCCAACGTCATACGAGACATTAAATCTGAAACACGATCGTTCACAGAGGCAGTCGCGTCCAAATACAGTGGATTACCATCTGTTGAACTTGCTTTAGTATTATCTTGGTTTTTGCACGACACTAGTACTGTTAGTAGTGAGAATGCGGTAATGCTTATGTTTTTAAAAATGTTCATATGTTATTTGCTATTAATATCCTGGGTTTTGGTCGTCTTGAGTTATCGCTTGATTTCCAGATAATTCAGTAGAAGGGATTGGTAACAACATGTTTTTTTCATCTTCTGGGTAAACAAAATCTTTATTCCCCATAACCGAATTGTTATGTGTGTGAATCACTTCTTCTAAGAAATAGTCAAACCCACGTCTTCTCGTATCGAAAAACTCATGGTTTTCAGCTAATAACTCATATTGACGTTCTCTCATAATACGGGTTCTAAAATCGTCTTGAGAAAGTGTACTTGGAAAATCTGCCGGCTCTGTTGCTGTTCCAGATTCTGTATTTCTAGCACGTGCTAAAACTTCATTAACATAACCTAAAGCTTCAGCAGTAGGGCCATTTATTTCATTTGTTATTTCAGCTAACATCAGTAATAAATCGGCATATCTTAATTTTAATAAATTTCTACTGGTGGTTGTCCCGTTAAAATCAGGCTCTAAATATTTTTTAATGGCAGCATAGCCATCGTTACCATTAAGTTGTTTCGGGTATATCTTTTTAGTTTTATATGAACCGTTATTCGGGTTGTGTTGTTCGAAACTATCATATAAAAAAGTAGATTCTATCCTTGGATCACCTGGGTATTGAGTGATATGTTGGTCATATACTTCTTTGTTAGGGCGAATTCTACCAAAAGTATCATACTCGTAGTAACCTTTTAAAGTATAAGATCTGATTATATCAGAATTTCGTACCGCACCATTTTCACCATACTGAATTTCAAATATAGCTTCGGTGGTATTCTCATTTCCAGGTACAAAAAGTTCGGCGTAAGTAGGCGTTAAGCTATAAGCACCATAAACTTGAATAGCCTCGTCGTACGCTTTTTGCCATAAAAAGTCTTCGTTAAGTTCGCCAGCTAATGTCATATAAACTTTAGCTAAAAACATATTTGCTGCTGTTTTTACAGGACGATCTACAAGATATTCACCTGGGTTTGGCAATAATAATTTTGCCATTTCAAAATCGGCTATAATTTGATCGTAAACATCTTCTTTTTTACTTCTTGGCGTATGAAGCGTTTCTGCAGTTGTTGGCTCTAATTTTAAAGGTACACCTCCAAAATAACGTACTAAATCAAAATAAGTGGCTGCACGAATAAAATGGGCTTGACCTAAAGCAATATCTCTATTAGTAAGATTTGAGTCTTCAAGATTTTTAATGATGCCATTAGCTACATTTACAGTAGTATACATAGCAGGCCATAAACGGGTTAACCAAGTATTGTTTGGTAAGCAGTTTAAACTTGTAGCATCTTGACTGGCGCCTTGGTTAGACCAAAATTTACCAGACATAGGGGCTACCAAGCCGTGGATTGACGACCCGTGGTATCCTGGGTCTGCATAACTTTGGTATAAACCATTAATGGCTGATTCTAAGCCGTCTTCAGTTGAAAATATTTGATCTTCACTGAAAAAAGTTTGAGGTTCCTCGTCTAACATTTTTTCACAGCTGCTTAGAACAAATATCACGAGTACTAAAACGAAGGGTGTTATATATTTTTTCATAATTAATTTTCTAAAATGTGAGGTTTAATGAGATTGCAAAAGATCTTTGATTTGGAAATGAATTCCAATCAAGGCCTACACGACCTGGGTCATAAGAGAAGCTGTTAACTTCAGGATCAAATCCGCTGTATTTAGTAAATAACAACAGGTTTCTTCCGGATACCGACAGGTAAGCATTATCAATAAAACCAATGTCATCAACAGGAAGATTGTAACCAAGGGTTATATAGCTTAAACGCATGAAGCTGCCATCTTCAACTAAACGATCTGTAAATCCTGTATCGTCGGCTAAATCGTAACCAACTCTTGGGTAAGTTCCACTAGTGTTTGTTGGAGTCCATGCTTTGGTGTAAGCTTCTGTTCTAACATTGTTTGAGTTGTTATCAGCATAAGCTTCACGAAGTAAATTTCCATTAGCAATTTCATTACCCTCTGTTCCGTAGAAGAATAAGCTTAATGAAACACCTTTATAATCGAACTTAGTACCAAAACCGTAGTTGAAATCTGGGTTAGGGTCTCCAATAATTGTTAAATCGCTATCATCAATAACACCATCATTATTTTGGTCTACAAGATTAACATCACCTAATTGAGGGGCCATACCATTAAAAACGGCAGCATTGGTAAGTTCTGTATCGTTAGAAATAATACCATCGGTAGCATAACCGTAAAATAAACCTGGTGCTTCTCCTTCAATAAAAATGTTTGCAGGTGTTTTAAAGTAATTACCACCAGAAATTTGACGACCTAAAAAGGCAGAGTAGGTTTCGGTTCCAAATTGTGCGGGAGGTAAGTCTAACTCTGTAATTTCATTTCTGTTTACAGCAAAGTTCCCATATACATTCCATGTGAAATCTTCTTTAGAGATAATATCTGCTGATATAGAGAATTCGACACCTTTGTTAGTAATATTTCCTTGGTTGGCATAGTAATTTGAGAATCCAGTAGAAGGGCCTATTTCAACATTAAGTAATAAATCTGAAATGTCTTTGTAATAAACATCTGTTGTAATTAATACTCTGCTATCCCATAACCCTAAGTCTAAACCTGCATTATATTGGCTAGTAGTTTCCCAAGTTAAATCTGGATTTGCCAAATTAATAGGGGTAATTGCTGTTAAAGCACCACCATTTGCACTAGAATAAGGGCTTTGGGTTGGGCCATAAGGTGCTATAGTTCTGTAATTAGGAATGCCTTGGTTTCCTGTTAATCCCCAACCTACACGTAATTTGGTTTCGGTAACACTTTCAGAATTTCTTAAAAAGGCTTCTTCGTTTATTTTCCAAGCAAGCGCAAAAGAAGGGAAGTGCCCCCAACGGTTTCCGTTAGCAAACTTGCTACTTCCATCAGCTCTATACGTAGCGGTAAATAAGTAACGGTCTAATAAGGTATAATTAAAACGCCCTAAGAATGAAATAATAGTTTCTCTTTGTTTGTCTAAAAACATAGGCTGAAAAACTTGCCCGTAAGAAATACCATCTGCTCTTAAATCTTCATTAGGGAAATCGGATGCCTGGTTGGTAGTACGTTTTATGATGCTTTGATCAAATACTGTACCTACAGTTCCGTTTATTCTATGGTTTTTGTTGAAACGTTTTTTATACATTAACGTATTATCAACATTATATCTAAAGCGATTTAATGTACTCATTCCAGCTTCACCATTAGCTCTGTTACCTCTGTCTAGCCCTGTTCCATACCAAACTTGACGTTCTTTATTTCTGTAATCTGCACCAAAACGTAAACGGTAAGTTAAATCGTTAGTCAGTTTGTAATCTAATTTAACGGCACCTAGTAATCTCAGTTCGTTTGATAAATCATCATAATCTGAAATCCACGCTCTTGGTCCATCTAAATTTTCTTCAAAATCATCACCAGCATTATTATTGTCTTCAAAACCTAGAAAAGGCGCTCCTGAAACAATTTGTCTAATCAAGTTGTTATTTGTTCCTCCTAAATTATCGGTGCCTTTAGATGCTGAATTTTCGGTGTATGAAGCAGACAATTTTGTACCTAATTCTAATTTACTAGTTAAATCGTTATTTAAGTTAACAACAAAATCGGTGCTTTTAGCAAATGATCTTGGAACAATACCTTCTGTATTAGAATGCCCTCCACCTATATAGTAGTTGCCATTTTCGCCACCACCAGAAACAGTAAGTCTGTAGTTGGTAGAGATTGCCGTTTGGTAAGTGTCATCGCTCCAATTTACGCCTTCTAATCTTTCAATAGAATCGGCGTTATTAATCATGTAATCTTCACTGTTAACAAATTGCGCAATACTACCATCAGGATAAGTGTAATAACTAGGTAAAAAACCATCATTTGCTTTTATGTCATTTTGATAATCAACATAGCCCTTAGTGTCAAGTACATCAATATTGTTTGAAATAGTACCAATAGAAGAAACCGCGCTAAAATTAAATTTAGCTTCGCCACTTTTTCCTTTTTTGGTTGTAATTAAAATAACCCCATTAGCTCCTCTTGAACCATAAATAGAGGTAGCAGAAGCATCTTTTAACACTTCAATATTTTCAATATCTCTAGGGTTTATTCCTGTAATACCGCCTTGTGGTGATAAATAACTATTTCCTCCAGATAAAGGGTCTAAAGTATCTTCGGTAGCAGAATCTACAATAATACCATCTATAACATATAATGGTTCTGTGTTTCCTGTTAAACTATTAAGACCTCTAATTTTAATGCTAGAAGGTGCACCAGGCTCAGAACCCAATTGTCTTACAGTAACACCGGCTACATTACCTTGTAAAAGTCCTTCAACACCTTGTGTTTGATCGACACTATTTTGGGTTGGTTTTACAGTACCTACCGATCCTGTTAAGTCTTTACGCATAACCTGGCCGTAACCAATAACAACGACCTCGTCTAAAACTTTTTGGTCGGTTTCAAGTATTATAGTTAAATCTAATTGGTTTTTAACAGTAATTTCTTTAGAAACAAATCCTAAATAGCTAACAGATAAAACAGCAGGTAGGTTTGGTACGGTGATTTCAAAATATCCATCAAAATCTGTTACCGTACCTGTAGTAGTAGATTTTAAGATTATAGAAGCTCCTGGTAAGGGAAACTTAGAGTCGTCTACCACGGTTCCTTTAATTGTTTTTTGAGCAAACAATCCGAAGGGTAGAATTAGTAGTAATAAACAGAAACGTTTTTTCATAATGGTTTAGTTTGAATTTAGTTTAGCTAAACTACTTTATTGGTTTAAAAATGCAGTTTGAAATACATCATAAAAGGTTCAATTATTGTCAAACCCTTAAAAATACTGGGTTTTTAAGGGTTTGTTAATTGATTAATATAAAAAAAAGATGTGTTTTTTATGAATGTGATACTAGAAGTAAAACACGATTTTAGATTATTTTTCCTTCAAAGAATCTAAAAACTTACTAGGCGTAAGGCCATAAAACTTCTTAAATGAGGTGCTAAAATATTTAGGATTTGAAAATCCGGAGCGGTAAGCCACTTCTTTAATGCTGCTAGTATTTTCTATAAGCAATTTTTTAGCATGCTTTAATTTGGTATGTATAATAAAATCTTGAGGTGATAAATCAACCAGATTTTTAAGCTTCATATATAAGGATGTTCTACTCATGTTAAAACTTGCCGATAAATCGTGTACAGAGAACGATTCATTTTCAATATTCTTAATAATAGTATCCTCTAAGTTTTCTAGAAAATCCTGGTCGTTTTTATTTCTGAATAATGACGCATTATCGGCATCGTTATTCTGAATAAATTTATCGCGTAATTTTTTCTGCCACTTTAAAGTATTTACCATTTTGGCTAGTAAAAACTTAATTTCTATAGGTTTTTCGATGTATTCTGAAATACCATTCTCTATACTTTCTAGTTTTTGTGCCGAATTTTGTAGCACTGTTAGCATAAAAACAGGAATGTGATTTAAATTTATATCGTCTTTCAACTGTTTAGCCATTTGCATGCCATCCATCTCTGGCATAATAAGGTCGGTAAGAATAATGTCCGGAAATATTTGCGAGGCCATTTCCAAGCCTTCTTTTCCGTTAGAGGCTTCAAATATTTGAAAATAGACCCCAAGGGTTTTTACCAAAACGTCTCGCAGTTCATCATTATCTTCAACAATTAAAATTTTGCTATCACTAAAGGTTTCAATTTCAGAAGGGTCTTCACTTTCTAATTCAATAATATTGTCGACTGGTTTTTCTTTTGAAAATATTTTTTTATCGTATTCAAATTTCAAATTCTTAAGTACTACAGTAAATGTCGTGCCTTTATTTTCTTCACTGGTAAAATCGATACTACCTCCTGTTTTTTCTAATAGTTTCTTAACCATCATTAAACCTAGACCTGTTCCGGGGCGCTGACTGTTAATTACGTTTCTAGCACGGTAATAACGCTTAAGAATAAACTTTTGTTGGTCTTTTGGGATGCCTAAACCTTCATCACTAACCTCGATTTTCAACTCCCGCATGTTGTCTTGGTAGAGGTTTATGGTTATGGTGCTGTTTTCGAAGGAATATTTTATAGCATTGGTGATGAGGTTTAATATAATTTTATCGAAATCGTCTTTATCAAAATAAAATTCGCCTTCATTCCAATGGTTGTTAAGTTCAATTTTTAAGTTTTTTTCTTTGGTTAAAGGTTCAAAATTATGAATGCGTTTTTTGATGTGGCGTTCAACGTAGATTTTAGTAATATCAATATGTTCCGCAGAATCTGATGTCGCTTTTTGAAAATTCAGCATTTGTTCAAAAAGGGAATTGATGCGCTTAACCGTTGTTTTTATTCTTTTTTTAGAATCTTCGTTAGTTCCTGCGTTTTCGGTAACACTATCAAGTGATGAAATTAAAATGGTTAAAGGCGTTTTAATTTCGTGCGTAACATTGTTGAAAAAATCGATTTGTTCATCGGCATTTTTCTTTTTTACGATAACACTAGTAAAATGTATAATGGTTAAAATAATGCCAATTAAAAGCACAAAATACAAGAAATAAGCTTTGTTGGTAGCCCACCAAGGCGATAGAATGGTGATTTTGATTTGGCGTGTATCACTAGAATTAGCGTATTTGCTGAAGGCTTTAATTTTAAAAACATACTGGCCAGGACTTAAATTGGTATAAGATGCATAATGTGCAGGGCTAGGGGGCGTCCAGGCTTTGTCAAAACCTTCTAGAATATAGGCATATTTGATTTTCGATGCCGAACTGTGTAAAACCCCTGTAAAATGGATTTCGATAGAGTTTTCATCATGGTTTAAAGTGATAGACTCTGTATCGTTAATAGGTTTTGTTAGGATGCCTCCTCCAGGTTGAACGGTTTTATTAAATAGCTTGAAGGAATCGAATACTAATTTGGGTGTGTAACTGTCGTTTTTAATGCTATACGGATTAAAAAGGGTAACCCCTGTAACGCCTCCAAATGCAAATAAACTGTCGCTTAGTTTATTGTAACTTCCGTAATTAAATTCGGTGCTCGCTAAACCATCACGGCTATCAAAAACATTTATAATGGTGTCTTTTTGGTTAATGTTTATATTAGCTAATCCTTTGGTAGTACTTGCCCAAATAGTAGAGTCTGACGTCGTTACAATGCCTTGAACAATGTCAGAAGGCATTCCGGAGTCTATGGTGAGTTTTTTTACAGCATTTGTTTCGGAATTATAAAATACAAGACCTTGACCGTTGGTTGCTAAAATAAGATTGCCGTTTTGGGTTTCGTAGCTACTATTAATTGTAGAGTATCCTAATGTATTAATATTAGGTTTTAAAGCTTCAATTAAATTGAAATCTTTCGTAATTGGGTTTATGGTATATACACCATATCTTCCAGTAGTAAGTATGTTTCCTTTATGTGTTTCTGTAATAGATTTTAATTGCTGTATGGGGTAAGTTTCAATACCTCCAGTTGGTTTAATTACAGCTAAATCACCTTCTATACCACCAACCCAAATGTTGCTTTTAGAATCTTTGTAGACCGAATATATTTTGGTTAAAAGTTCCGGGTGTATTTTGTTGTAATGCGTGATTTTAAGTGAGTTAACATCCAGTTTAAAAAGGCCGTCGTTGTATGTGCCAACCCACATATAATCATTGTCGGGCTCTAAGGCCATTACAATGTCTTGTTGGTTATTTTGTTGACCAGAGAGGCTAGGGATGTGCTGCCATGTGTTTTTGGGTCTGTTCCAAATACTAATTCCTTTTTTGGTGCCAAACCATAGGTTACCATTTTTATCTTTGGCAATAGCCCTAGTAAAATCAGAAACAATACTGTTTTTGTCATTAAAACGGTGACGTATTTTAATATAAGGTAATCTATTGGAATCGAAGTAATTAATACCACCACCATAGGTAGCAACCCATAAAATATTTTCTTTATCGAAGAGAATATCATAAACACCATTACTAGATAAGGTGTTTGGGTTATTAGGGTCTTCAATAAAATGATCGAGGATAGAAAAAGTAGGTGTTACGTGATAAATCCCATCACCATCGGTAGAAATATAATAGCTATTGTCCCTGTTTTTAATCACATCGGTTATAGAGTGTGTCAGGTTTGTTTTTAAATCTATTTTAGTAACCGCAAGAGATTTCGTATTTATTTTAAACAGTTTCCCTGTTTTTGTACCAATTATAAAATTGTTGTCTAACCGTGTTACAAGGCTAATCTTATTAAGTTCGTTGTCTAAATTCTTTTTTTCTAAAGTGTCATGAGAAGTATCATATACATAAAGTCCTTTTTGAGTGCCGAAAATAATATGGTCTTGATAAGTGTTTAATGATTGAATGTTATGATTACTAACCATCCTAATCAATTCGTTAGTATTCGATGTGGTGTCGTATTTCCATAAACCATTAAATCCGCCAACCCATATATTACCACGACTATCTTCTTTTATTGTAGTGACTAACGAGGGGTTTATGTCCGAATTATTCTTAACCGGTTTAAAAACATCTAATTTAGAATCGTAGAGGCACACGCCGTTTTCTAGTCCAATCCAAACCCGTTGTTTGGAATCTATAAAAACTTCTTTGGTTCGGTTGCTAAAAAAATCGGGTAAACCACTATACGTATTGTATATTTTATAGAATTTAGAATTATGTTTTAAAACACCTTCTTCGGTTGCAATCCATAAATTCCCAATAGTATCCTGTGCCAAAGCGTAGGTAATACTTTGTGTAGATACATTCTCTCCTTTTAATTTCTGAAATTCAATGTTATTTTGAGAAAAAGTGAATTGAATAAAAAGAAAGAAAATAAACAGTTTTATGTTTAGTTTTAATGTCAAGGCGTAGTTTATTAGCAAATAAATGTACTTAATTTATTTTTATTGAATACAATTGTTATAGAAGTTGTAAATCTAATTAATAAAAAAAATCAGATTAAATTTAACCTGTGACTTTAAAATCTACACTTTTAAATGGTAATTCCCTCATTGTTAAAACAAACTTAAATTTTTTTTTGAATACACCGTTTGGCACCTCAGATTGTTTTAAAATTACATAGAAGGTTCAACTAAAATGGGTTTAATTAGTTTTAAGTCAGTCGATTATAAAAGTGTTCAGTTTTAGTCTAGTTTTCTAAAAGCATTTTATAATTTATAATTTCTAATATTGCGGAAAGTATAAAATGAAATTAAATACCAGTAAATAAATTCTTATTACTACTAACAGAGTTTAGTGTTTTGTCTTGTTATACTCCAACCGATGAAGAACTAAGTAATTTAGAAAATAATACGACTCCAGAAATTGGATTCGAGCTATATACCAATTTAACCTAAATAAAATTTAAAAAAATGAATGAAATGAAATATGTAATATTATTATGCGTCATGTTCGCTTTTAGTTGTGATAAAGCAGACACTCCTATTAATGATGACCAAGAAATTGAAGATCCAGGAAACGGAGGTGATGAAAATGAAGGTAATGAGAATGAAGGTGGTGAAAATGAAGAAGAAGATATGTATATGCTTCCCGAAGCACTGCCTGTTTTAGAAGCAGGTAAAACTTGGACGTACCAAGATAAATTTTCAAACGAATTTTCAGCCGATAAATCATCTGAAGAATTTACAGCTAATTGGCAGGATAAATTTTTCAATGGTTGGAAAGGGCCTGATAAAACGAGATATACCGCGTCGCGTTCTTCAATTGTAGATGGCGAAATGATATTTGAAGCTGCTGTGGTTAATGGAACTGTTGAAACAGGTTGTATTAGCTCTAAAGAAATGGTTGAGTATCCTATGTATATGGAAGCTCGAGTTAAAATTAGCAATTCGCCATTGTCTTCTGCTGTGTGGATGCTAAGTGAAGATTCTACGCAAGAAATAGACAATCTAGAGGCCTATGGCGATGTGACAAACGACTATTTTTCTAAGCGATTACATTTAAGTCATCATGTGTTTATTAGAGATCCGTTTCAAGATTATCAGCCAACAGGCCCAGAAACTTGGTATGCTGATGGTAAAAACACCGTTTGGTCGCAAGATTACCATACGTACGGCGTTTTATGGTGGGGCCCTAGAGATTTAAGATATTATGTAGATGGTGAAGAAGTTAGAAGAACTCCTGAAGATGAAATAGATCCAGAAAATTACACAAATGGTACTGGTTTAGTAAAACCTATGTATTTAATTATAAGTCAAGCTGCACAGGGTTGGAGAGAGAATAGTGGAATAGACTACCTTACCGATCCGGGAGTAACAACTCCAGAAAGAACTAGAAATTATTTTGATTATATCAGGGTATTTAAGCCTGAGTAAACCACTTTTTAATCTGTATATAAAACGTCTAAAAATTTACATTTTTAGACGTTTTTTTTTATGATAGACCTTTAACGTTAATAGAAAGAAATAGCTCGCATACATCATCAGCAACAGTTTTAACGGCTAGAAATTTTTCTCTAGAAGATGATATAATGGTACAAATACTTGAAATTTTTCATGGATTAAGGAGATGGGGTGTCTGGTGCGGCGGAACTGAAGCCTTTTAGGATTAAAAATTTCGACTCCAAAGGTTTCTAAAACCAAGCAGATATTTTAGCCGCAGAAGCTATTAAAAACCTAAATAATTGATGAAGAGACTACTTTAGTTAGTATAAGTATATAATCTAAACTTGAATTCGTAATAAATCCTATCACTTCGAAGAAATTCAATTGTAAACTAAATAAACCTCATAAATCAATAGACTTATGAGGTTTTGTTTAAGATATTTGCGTTACACAGATTCAATTCGAATCCGATACATGTTATTCATTTAAATTTTAAAAATCATTTATAAAATCGGATAAATTATCATTGCGTTCTAAACCTAATTTTTTTCTTAGTCTGTAGCGTGATGTGTGTACACTTTCTACACTTATTCCTAAAATGGATGCCATTTCCTTACTTGAGAAATTTAGCTTAATTAAAGCGCATAACTTTTGGTCGGTTTGGCTTAGTTTAGGGAATTTTTCAGTGATGTTAGCATAAAAGCTTTGGTTAATGTTGGTAAACCTAGCTTCAAATTCCTTCCAATTACTCGCCGTATTGCCTTGAATGCTCTTTACCATACGTTTTATAACCGTTGTGTCTATTTGGTTATTCTGCTTGGATAATTTAGAGTTTATAGACTCTAAAAACTCATCCTTTTCAATAAGTTGTAAAGCTGAAGACGCCAATTGCTTGTTTTTTAACTCTAGAATATCATTTTGCCTTTTACGCTCAATTTCTTGTTGCTTTTTAATGTATTGTTTTTCCGATTTATGCTTGATTCTTAAGTTTCTAATAAAGACTGCGGCAAACAAGGAAATAAATAAAACAACGACAACTAAAAGGATGGTTTTTAGCAACCAGATTTTGTCTTCATGCTCTAGTTCAGCTAGTCGTTTCTCTTTTAATAAGGCGTCTTGTTTTTGTTTTTCAACCCTAAAATCATCTTTAATCTCTAATAAATGCTGGTTGTTTTTACTACGGCCACCAAAAATATTATTGTTTAACTCATTGGCTTGTAAAAGCGCTTGGTAAGCTTCTTTGTATTTATGGTTTGCTTGATATAATTCCGATAAAGATTCATAGTTTCTTGGGGCATAATTACTATGAGTATGGTATTTTTCACCGAGCTCTAGTGATTTTTTGAAATAACTCTCACTCAATTCAAAATCATTTAAGTCGCGATACACTTCACCAAATAAATAGTAAATTATGGTAAGGTAGGAGGGATCAACTCTTTTGAAATAGGCTTCAGATTCTTTCAACATGTCAATACCTTCCTTACAACTACCTTGTTTACACATAATGTATCCAAGCTCGGAAGTCGCAAAATACGGTGGGTTATCGGTTAATTTGCTATGGTATACGTTACTACTATCTAGATATTTTCGTGCCAGATCAAATTCCTCATTATTTCTATAGAAAACGGCAATAGAAAAATAATCGCTTCTTAAATTTGTATTGTAATCTACAGGATCGAGTCGTAATGTTTTATCAATAGCAATAGATTTGTTGAAGTACTTTAAAGCCTCGTCATCTCTTTTATAATAGCTATAAAGCCATCCTAGTTGGTTGTAGATACTTGCTATAGAAACGGAATCTTTAGATTTATCGGCCAAAAGAAGGGCATTCCAGTAGCCGTCATAAGATTTTCCGTAATTCACGTTGTGGGCATATAAAAAAGATAAATCTTTTAAACTGTTTATAGCAGCTAAGGTGTCTTTCTCTTTAAGTTGAAAATCAACACTTTTTTGAAAATAAACGGCAGCACTATCTGGCTTATCGTATTTTAGTTTATCTGCTTTTTGGTAAAATGAATCTCGTTCAGCTGGATTTTGACTGAATATAGTCTGAACTTGTAAAAGCGTTAAAATAGTTAGTAGGAAGAATTTTAAGGACTTCATAATATTTAATTGTTAGTTTGTTTTAGTCGCTATAATTGTGGTGGAGTTGGTATTTCTGTTTTTTCAAATGTAAATAAAAAAATCAGTGCAAAAAGGGTTGGCTTCGCTGTGTTCTACTTGTTTGTGTCTAGTGTGTTTTTAGATTTTTTGTTTATTTTAAATAAAATTATTGAAGTAAATACCTGTAAATGAGTTGGTTAAGTTGTGTGTGTGTTTTTTATTTGTCGTGTACACATCTGCTTTGTTGTTTTGTAATGTTCAGTTGTTGTCTAGTGTTAAATTCTTTAAATATCTCCGTTAAAATATATAATTGGTAATTTTTACTTGTTTTTGTCATCAAATCCATATTGCTTATCGTGTGTAAAATGTAGTTTACTCGAGTAGATTTTGATGTTATTAGAAATGCTTTTTCTAAAATGTTGAGTTAAATATGATAATGAGTGAATAGTATATAGGTGTATTTTACTTCATCATTTTTCAAATGTTATCAACACAAGCTCATGTATGTTAGTGCTTTATGTAATGTGATTGTTATTGTAAATGACTTCTTTAAAATGCTTCTACCTGAAATAAATTCAGTTCATATGTTATAAATATGGAATTATTTAGTCTTGATTGTGAGTTATCAGAATGTCCTGTCTAGTCGTGTGAAACATTTTTAAAAGGTATTTCTAATATGTACATCTTATATTATAGTGAGCTTGGTTCTTAATAGAAATGGCCTGTGTTTTTCTCGTTTTTGAGAATTTATGTTGTTCTGTAGTTTTAAAAATTATTTTCTGATCGTAATCAAAAGGATTTAAAAGTTTATCAGTTTTGTTTGTAAATTACACAAAAAGCTGGTGGTTTATGGGGTAGAGCGTGGTTCAACTAGTTTTAATCTACAAAAAACAATAGATTCATTTTGCATGCCCCTTGGAGCTATTTATTATATGTAAAGTATAAGTTTTGAAGTGATCTTAAGGTTTCGTGTTTAGGTTTAGACTAATCTATTTATGATGTAAATACATACGTTATTAACAGCTTGTTGAGTGTTTTTGTAGTTAAAAATCGAGGTATGGTAACTATTGTACAGTTCTAGTCTAGTGCTAATTCCCTGTTGATCTAATATTATAAACCATTTTTGTATTCTAATAATTTATTAAAAATGAAGAATCTATTTTGTGTTGTTTTTATTATTTGTATTCAATTTTTATCTTATTCTCAAAATAATAGTGAATTTGATAGGGAATTGGACTTTAATTTAAATTGGGACTTTTATTTAAGTGAATCCGATGAAGATTATAAGACTATAAACAAATCTAAATTCAAAAAAGTTAATCTGCCTCATGATTGGGTTGTTGAAAATGGTTTTGATGAGACTTTAGGCGATGATGCTAAAGCTACCGGTTTTATTCCAAGTGTAGGTTATGGCTATTATAAAAAGGAATTTAGTTTAAAAACAGAATCAAATGAATTAACCTATATTCTTTTTGATGGGGTATATAATAATTCAGAGGTATATATAAATGGTCACAAATTAGGATTTCATCCTTATGGGTATTCACCTTTCTATTACAATTTAACACCGCATTTAAATACAAATGGTAAACCTAATACTATTATAGTAAAGGTAGATCATAGCCGCTTTGCCGATAGCCGTTGGTACACTGGAGCAGGAATTTACAGAAACGTTAAATTAGTTACTACTAATAAACTTCATATTCCTATTTGGGGGACTTTTGTTACAACACCTTCTGTTACGGAAGATCTGGCAAAGGTTAAAATGGATTTAACTTTTAATAATGAATACAATTCGGATGAAAAAGTCTTTGTTACCACTAAGATTTTTGATGCTAAACAAAATGAAATCGCAAAAACAAGTTCTGAATTAGCTATTAAAGCGCAATCAAAAGCTGAAATCACTCAGGATTTAAATGTGAACCATCCTCAACTTTGGGATGTTAACTCACCATATATATACAAAGCAGTAACAACTATTAGTAAAAACAATAGGGTTATTGATGTGGTTGAAACCCCATTCGGAATTCGCACGATTAAGTTTGACACCAATAAAGGTTTCTTTTTAAATGGTATAAACATGAAAATTAAAGGTGTGTGTTTACATCACGATGGCGGTCTTGTTGGAGCAGCAGTGCCAAAAGATGTTTGGGAAAGACGCCTTAAAATTCTTAAAGATGGTGGTGTTAATGCCATAAGAATTTCTCACAATCCAGCTTCAAAGGAATTTTTAGAATTATGTGATGAAATGGGCTTTTTGGTGCAAGATGAGTTTTTTGATGAATGGGATAACCCTAAAGATAAACGTTTAAATACTAATGAAAAAAGTGTCGATTACGTTACTCGTGGTTATCAAGAACATTTTCAAGAATGGGCAAAGAAAGATTTAACGGCTATCATGTTAAGTCATCGTAACCACCCTTCAATCTTTCAGTGGAGTATTGGTAATGAAATCGAGTGGACCTACCCAAGAAATGCCGATGCAACCGGTTTTTTTGGAAATATGAACTGGAACGGAAATTACTTTTGGGACCAGCCGCCATATTCTCCAGAAAAAATTAAGGAACAGCTAGAAACGTTACCAAGAGGTAAATACGATATTGGTGAAACGGCTCAAAAGTTGTCACGCTGGACAAAAGCTTTAGATACGACTCGTCCTGTTACAGCAAATTTAATTTTACCATCGGTAAGTCATTTGTCTGGTTACACCGATGCTTTAGATGTAGTTGGGTATAGCTACCGACGAATTTTATATGATTACGGACACGAAAACTACCCGGATAAACCAATTATGGGAACCGAAAATTTAGCGCAGTACCACGAATGGAAATCCATTATGGAGCGTCCGTTTATTTCTGGAACTTTTCTTTGGACAGGTATTGATTATATGGGTGAAATTAGATCGCCTTGGCCAGTACGGGTACAACCTTCAGGCTTGTTAACAACCGCTGGTTTTCCAAAAGGGTCTTATTATATGATGCAGTCCTTATGGACCGAAAAACCAATGATTCATATTGCGACACAAACCATTGAAAAGTCATTAAATAAAATTGATGACAACGGTAACATTGTGGCTAAAAACCCTAACAAATGGAAGCACGCCCTTTGGGAATGGCAAGATGTTAATGACTATTGGAACTATGAAAAAGGGAAAATGATTTCGGTTGAAATCTACTCAAATTGCGATGAAATTGAATTGTTTTTAAATGGTAAATCTCTAGGGAAAAAATATTTAAAAGATTTCGAAGATCATATCTATAAGTGGGGTGTACCTTTTGCAGAAGGAACTTTACTGGCTAAAGGCTCTAAAGATGGTGTTGTAACCGAATCGAAGCTTATTACGGCCACCAAATCGTCTCAAATCGAGTTAATAGCTGATGACTTAACACTTGATGCAGATCATTACGATGTATCAAATATTGTGTTGCAATTGGAAGATAAACACGGAAATCCTGTAGCTACAGACGATCGTGAAATTCATTTTGAAATTTCTGGACCTGCCAAATTATTAGGTGTCGATAACGGTTGGAAAAAGAGTGTACAACCTTTTCAGTCTAACATAAACACCACACATAACGGTAAAACCTTATTAGTTGTTCAGGCTACAGGAACGCCAGGAACCATTCATGTGAAGGCTAAAGGTCGCGGATTAAAAACGGAAACGATTTCAATAAAAAGTAAATAAAAAATTAAAAAAGATATGAAAGCAACACGTTACGAAGGGGATAAAACCTTCAAAGTAATTGAAAAAGAAATGGCAGATCCAGCTGCTGGCGAAGTTAGAATTAAAGTCGCTTATGTTGGTGTTTGCGGAACCGATGTTCATATTTACCACGGTATGATGGACAAACGTGTAAACATTCCTGTAACCATCGGGCATGAAATGTCAGGGGTTATTGATGCCGTTGGCGATGGTGTTTCCGATTATGCCGTTGGCGATAAAGTTGTAGTTCGTCCGTTGGATGATAGAAAGGTAAAAGCTTCCGATAAAGGTTTCAATCACATTTGTGAAGAATTAAAATTTATCGGTATCGATAGTGAAGGGGCAATGCAACAATATTGGAATGTACCAACATTTACCTTACACAAATTAAAAGAAACAACCGATTTAAAACTGGCTGCTTTAATTGAACCTTTATCGGTTGCTACACACGATGTACGCAGAAGTGGTTTAGTAAAAGGTGAAACTGCTGTAGTTTTAGGTGGTGGTCCAATTGGTTTATTAGTGGCTATGGTGGCTAAAGAAGTTGGCGCACAAGTGATCATTTCTGAAGTGAACCCGAAGCGTATTGAAAAAGCAAAAGCTCTTGGTTTTGATGCTGTAAGTCCGATTGATGTGGATTTAGTGGAATACGTAAAAAGTAAAACAGAAAACCGTAGAGCCGATGTGGTTTTTGAAGTAGCTGGCGTACAACCTGCATTAGATATTATGTGTGAAGTTGCTGGAATTCGCGGTCGTATCGTGATGGTGGCTATTCACGGAGAGAAAAAACCAGTGGATTTATTTAAATTTTTCTGGAAGGAACTAAGCTTAATAGGGGCTCGAGTTTATGAGAAGGAAGATTACGAAAAATCTATCGAACTGATCACAGCAAACGAGTTACCGTTTGAAGAGATGATTACCGATGTACAGCCTTTAAGTAACATTCAACAAGTTTTCGAAAACATAGACAGCAATCCTGATGGCTTAAAAGTATTAATGGATTGTCAGTTATAAATTCTAAAAAATAAATAAAAATGAGCATTTTAAATACATTCAGTTTAGAAGGAAAAACAGCTTTAGTTACAGGTTGTAAAAGAGGAATTGGTAAAGCTATGGCTATTGGTTTGGCCGAAGCTGGTGCAAATATTATTGGTGTTTCGGCATCTTTAGAATTATCGGGAAGCGATGTGGCTAAAGAAGTGGAAGCTAGAGGAAAAAAATTCTCGGCATACCAATGTGACTTTTCAGATAGAAAATCGCTTTATAAATTTATTGAAGCTGCTAAAGCCGATCATCCACAAATTGACATTTTAGTAAACAATGCAGGAACTATTTTAAGAACGCCTGCTGCAGAACATCCAGATGAGATGTGGGATAAAGTGATTGAGGTAAATCAAAATGCACAATTCATTTTAACTCGTGAAATCGGTAAAGAAATGGTAGCAAGAGGCGCTGGAAAAATCATTTTCACAGCTTCATTATTAACCTTCCAAGGAGGGATTACTGTACCAGGTTATGCGGCTAGTAAAGGCGCTATAGGTCAGTTAACTATGGCTTTTGCTAACGAATGGGCAGGAAAAGGTGTGAATGTAAACGCCATTGCTCCAGGATACATCGCTACAGATAATACTGAAGCTTTAAGAAACGATCCAGCACGTTCGGAATCAATTTTATCACGTATTCCAGCAGGACGTTGGGGTAAAGCAGAAGATTTTGCTGGTCCAACAGTGTTCCTAGCTTCAGAAGCTGCTAGCTACATGAACGGTTCTATCGTGTTAGTAGACGGCGGTTGGATGGGACGCTAATCTATTCCACAATTAAATAAATATGAAAAACACTCTAAACATAATACCTTATAAATTTCCAATTTTAACAGCGTTTATTTTTGGAGTGTTTTCATTTGTATATGGTCAAAATCAGCCTAACATCATATTCATCTTATCGGATGATGCGGGTTATGCCGATTTTGGTTTTCAAGGCAGTAAGGAATTCAAAACTCCAAACTTAGATAAGCTGGCTGAACAAAGCATTCGCTTTACCCAAGCTTACGTATCTGCTGCGGTTTGCGGTCCTTCAAGAGCCGGGATTTTAACCGGGAAATACCAACAACGTTTTGGTTACGAAGAAAACAATGTACCTGGTTACATGAGTGCTTCTGGAACTACAGGCGATGATATGGGCTTACCACTTGATCAAAAATTAATTTCAGAATACCTTAAGGAACAAGGTTATAAAACGGCTTTATTCGGAAAATGGCATATGGGCAACGCCGACCGCTTTCATCCAACAAAACGCGGTTTCGATACCTTTTACGGATTTAGAGGCGGTGCGAGAAGTTATTACGAGTTTGATGAGAATAATAAAAGCTCTAGAAAAGAAGATCGCATGGAACGTGGTTTTGGCACTTTTGAAGAGACTAAACAGTATCTAACCGATGCCTTGGCTAATGAAACGGTTCAGTTTATAGAAGAAAACAAAGCACAACCATTTTTTGTCTATTTGTCATTTAATGCGGTGCATACACCTATGGAAGCGCATCCAGACGATTTAAAAAAGTTTCCAAAGTTAAAAGGCAAACGAAAAACTTTAGCAGCCATGACCTTGGCTTTAGATCGTGCCTGCGGAAAAGTATTCGATAAATTAGACGAGCTAGGTTTACGAGACAACACCATCATTGTTTTTACCAATGATAATGGCGGCCCCTCAGATACCAATGCGTCTTTAAATAAACCTTTAGGCGGTACTAAAGCCAATCATTTGGAAGGCGGTATTCGTGTACCCTTTTTAATGGCCTTACCAAATCAGCAACAAAAGCATACAACTTACCAATACCCCATAAGCACCTTAGATTTATTTCCTACGTTTTATAATCTAGCAGGAGGAAATGAAAAGCAAATTGCAGGTTTAGATGGTGTTAACCTATTGTCATTCGTAACAGGAGAAAACACATCGAGACCGCACGAAACATTGTATTGGAAGAAAGAGGTTAGAGGTGCCATTAGACACCAGGATTGGAAATTAATTCGCTATCCAGATCGCCCTGCAGAATTGTACAATTTAGCTGAAGATGAATCGGAAGTTAACAATTTAGCGACAACGCATCCAGACATTGTAAACGACTTATATAAGCAATTTTTTGAGTGGGAAGTGACTTTGGAACGCCCACGTTGGATGCTAAAACATCAATATGAAAAAGACGCCATAGAGCGATTAGATAAATACAGAAACTAATAATTAAAACGGTTAATTATGACAAAAATAAAAGACTATCAGTTATTCATTAACGGAGAATGGAGAACATCAACATCAGGAGAAACGATTGATATTGTAAGCCCATCAACTGAAGAAGTTGTTGCGCGCGTACAAAACGGAACTGCCGAAGAAGCTAATGAAGCTTTAGAAGCTGCCGATAAAGCTCAAAAAGAGTGGAAAAAATTACCAGCGCGTCAACGTGCTGAATTATTATATAAATTGGCGGATGAAATAGACGCTAATAACGAATATTTAGCCAATTTATTAACTAAAGAGCAAGGGAAACTTCTAAAGGTAGCCCGTTTTGAGGTGTCTGTTACGGCTTCATTTATTAGATATGCTTGTGAAGGTGCGCGTCGTATTGAAGGGGATATCATTCCTTCAGACAACCCTAACGAGCAAATTTGGATTCAAAAAGTACCTCGTGGTGTGGTTGTTGCTATTACCGCTTGGAATTTCCCATTAGCTTTAGCTGGTCGTAAATTAGGTCCTGCTTTAGTGGCAGGAAATACGATTGTTATTAAACCAACTTCCGAAACGCCTTTAGCTACTTTAGAATTAGGAACTTTAGCTAACAAAGTAGGTATTCCAGCAGGTGTTATCAATATCTTAACCGGCCCAGGTCGTGTTATGGGGAATGCTTTAGTGGAAAACCCAATTACCAAAATGGTAACCATGACAGGGTCTACGCCTGTAGGACAGCAAATTGCAAGATTAGCAGCGAATAACTTAACACATGTTCAATTAGAATTGGGTGGAAAAGCACCATTTATCGTGTTTGAAGATGCCGATATTGATGCAGCAGTTGAAGCGGCTTTACATTCGCGTTTTGATAACTGCGGACAAGTATGTACCTGTAACGAACGTATGTATGTGCATGAAGGTATTTACGATGTGTTTATGGAAAAATTCATTGCTAAAGTGAAAACTTTAAAAGTGGGTGATCCGATGTTAGAAGAAACCGATATGGGACCAAAAGTAAACGGTTCAGAATTAAAACACATGGAGCATTTAGTGGCCGTTTCTATTGAAGAAGGCGCTACAGTAGCCACAGGAGGAAAACGTCCTGAAGGCGCTCAATTTGAAAAAGGTTTCTGGTTCGAACCAACGGTTTTAACCAATGTAACACAGGATATGACGATTGTTCATGAAGAGTCTTTCGGACCTATTTTACCAGTACTTAAATTCTCTTCTTTTGAAGAAGTTATTGGTTATGCAAACGACTGTGAATACGGTTTAGCGGCTATGGTTTTCACTAACGATATGAACACCATTATGAAGTGTAATGATGAGTTAGAATACGGTGAAATCTATGTAAATAGAGGACATGGTGAACAACACCAAGGTTTCCATAACGGATATAAATTATCAGGTTCTGGTGGTGAAGATGGTAAATACGGTTTCGAACAGTATTTAGAAAAGAAAACATTCTACATTAAACATAAAGCTTAATTAAAACGTCAATATTATGATTTTCCCTAATCCGATTAAATTCAAATACCTCCTTTTAGCTGTGTTAAGCATCACTTTTATGCATTGTAAAAGCGATAAAAAACAAGCTGAAATTAAAGCTGAAAAAACCATAACACAACCTAATGTGGTGGTTATTTATTTAGACGATTTAGGGTATGGCGATTTAAGTAGCTATGGTGCAACGGCTTTACAAACACCAAATATTGATAAATTGGCTAACGGTGGTGTACGCTTTACTAACGGTTATGCAACCTCTGCAACGTGTACACCAAGCCGTTATGGCATATTAACAGGGGTGTATCCTTGGCGTAATAAGGATGCTAAAATTCTTCCAGGAACAGCTCCTTTATTAATTTCTACTACTCAGGAAACACTTCCAAAACTTTTTAAATCTAAAGGTTATGAAACAGCCGTTGTAGGGAAATGGCATTTAGGTTTAGGTTCTGGGCATGTCGATTGGAATAAACACATTTCACCGAGTCCTAACGAAGTAGGATTTGATTATTCATACATCATGGCAGCAACTCAAGACCGCGTGCCAACGGTGTATATTGAAAATGGCGATGTGGTTGGATTAGATCCAAACGATCCTATAGAAGTGAATTATAATAAAAACTTTGAAGGGGAGCCTACTGCAATTTCAAACCCTGAAATGCTTAAAATGAAATGGCACCATGGGCATAATAACAGCATCGTAAACGGTATTCCTAGAATTGGTTATATGAAAGGTGGTGAAGCAGCCAAGTGGAAAGATATCGATATGGCCGATCACTTTTTAGAGAAGGCACAGTCCTACGTTAAAAGTCATAAAGATCAACCTTTTTTCTTGTATTACGCACTACAGCAACCGCATGTGCCTAGAACACCTCATCCGCGTTTTGAAGGAAAATCTGGTTTAGGGCCTCGTGGCGATGTGATTTTAGAAGCCGATTGGGTAATTGGTGAATTTATAAATACCCTTAAATCTGAAGGACTTTTAGAGAACACTTTAATTGTTTTTTCAAGTGATAATGGCCCTGTTTTAAATGATGGCTATGAAGATGATGCGGTTGAAAAACTAGGAGATCACGATCCAAAAGGTGGACTTCGTGGTGGAAAATACAGTTTGTTTGAAGCGGGTACGCATGTACCATTTATTACCTATTGGAAAGGAAAAATAAAACCACAAGTGTCTGATGCTTTAGTATGTCAGGTGGATTTAATGGCCTCTTTTGCAACACTTATTGATGGTGACATAAAACCTTCAGATAGCAAAGACATTTTAAAAGCATTTTTAGGCGAAAGTCAAAAGGGACGTGAGTCTTTAATATTAGAAGCGAATACTAGAACTGCGTATCGTGAAGGCGATTGGATTATGATTCCGCCATACGAGGGCAAAAGTTATTATGAAGATGTTCAAATAGAAATCGGGATAGCTCCAGAGTATCAATTGTATAATCTGAAAACAGATCCTGGTCAGCAACAAAACCTTTCAGAATCTAATCCAGAACAATTAAAACTGATGGTTGAGCATTTCAATGCAAAGCGTGGCAATGCCTATTCAAACATTGAAGATTTAGAATTAAAATAAAATTTATGCGTAAATCTGTCTTCATTTTAAGTCTTTTTATAAGTCTGTTTCAAGCAAATAGCCAGCAATCTTTTGTTTGGTTTGATGAAGCTCTTCCTTTTGAAAAAAGGGTAGACGCCTTACTTGATGCTATGACTTTAGAGGAGAAATGCAGTCAATTTATGTCAGATTCTCCAGCCATAACACGTTTAGGAATTCCTGAATATAACTGGTGGAATGAAGCTTTACATGGGGTTGCCCGAAACGGAAAAGCTACAATTTTCCCTCAAGGGATTGCCATGGGCGCCACGTTTAACCCGGAATTAATTAAGGAAGTTGCTAATGCGATTTCAGATGAAGGACGGGCGAAATTTCAAGTATCAAAATCGATTGGTAATCGTGGTATGTATGCCGGATTAACCTATTGGTCGCCAAATGTGAACATTTTTAGAGATCCGCGTTGGGGTCGCGGACAAGAAACCTATGGTGAAGATCCGTTTTTAACTTCTAAAATAGGCGTAGCCTTTGTTGAAGGTTTACAAGGCGCTGACGAGAAGTATTTTAAATCAACCGCTTGTGCCAAACATTTTGCAGTGCATTCGGGACCAGAAGCTTTACGTCATAGTTTTAATGCAAATCCTTCTAAATTAGATTTATATGAAACTTACTTGCCAGCTTTTGAAGCTTTGGTAAAAGAAGGCCATGTGCAAGGGGTTATGGGCGCTTACAACGCTGTTTACGGCGAGCCATCAACAAGTAGTACGTTTTTATTAGATGAAACCTTGAAGAGAGCTTGGGGTTTCAACGGTTATATTGTTTCCGATTGTGGGGCTTTGGGAGATATTATGAAAGGTCATAAAAAAGCAAAAACTCAAGAAGAAGCAGCTGCACTTGCCATGTTAGCAGGTGTGAATTTAAACTGCGGATGGGTTTACCAAAAGTTAGCATCTGCCGTAAAAAAAGGACTTATCTCTGAAGACTTGATTAATGAGCGTTTGAGAAAATTATTCTTAATCCGATTTAAACTAGGCTTTTTTGATTCTGATGCTAGTAACCCATACACCAAATTGGGAACAGAAGTTATCAATTCCGAAAAGCATAAAAACATAGCGCGTAAAGCGTCTCAACAATCAATCGTTTTATTGAAAAATGAGAACAACGTTTTACCATTAGATAAAAATATAAAATCCCTGTATGTTACAGGATCATTCGCAGCTTCAACCGAAATTTTAATCGCGAATTATTACGGGATGTCGCCAAATATGGTAACCGTTTTAGAAGGTGTTGCCGATAAGGTGTCACTAGGCACTTCCGTAGAATACCGTCTTGGCGTTTTACCTTTTCAAAATAATTTAAACCCATTAAATTGGGCAGTTCAAGTGCCAAAAACCGTTGATGCTACCATTTTAGTCGCTGGAATTTCAAACGAAATTGAAGGCGAAGAAGTCGATGCTATTGCCTCGCAACACAAAGGCGATCGACAAGATTTAAAATTACCACAAAGCCAAATCGACTACATTAAAGATGTCAGTAAAAACAAAAAAGGGCCGCTAATTCTAGTTCTAGGTACAGGAAGTCCGGTGTCTTTAGAAGAAGTAGAGCCTTATGTAGATGCCATAGTTTTAATGTGGTATCCTGGCGAACAAGGCGGAAACGCGGTGGCCGATGTTATTTTTGGCGATGTATCACCTTCAGGGCATTTACCTATTACATTTCCTAAAAACGTGGAGCAATTACCACCTTTCGATGATTATAGCATGAAAGGACGCACGTACAAATACATGGAAAAAGAACCAATGTATCCTTTTGGTTTTGGATTGAGTTATGGCAAAATTTTATTTGAAGCCGTTTCACCAAAGTCTAAAACGATTAAAAAAGGGGAAGGGGTTTCATTTTTAGTTAACGTAAAAAATCAAAGTGATATCCATTTAGAAGATGTAGTACAGGTTTATTTAATTCCTGAAGACGACAAAGGCTTTCTTCCAAAATATGCCTTAAAAGCCTTCAAAAGAGTTGCATTGAAACCTAATGTATCACAAGAATTGACATTTACTTTAACCGATAAAGATTTTTATCAAACCGATTTAGAAGGCAAAAAAGCATGGCTAAAAGGACGTTATAAAATTGCGATTTCAAATGCCTTGCCAAGTGAGCGAAGTGTTAATCTCGGCGCTTCAAAACCGGTTGAATTTGGGATTAAATTACATTAAAAAAGCATAAAATTATGAGTACAAAAATAGCAAACATAAAAACAAGATTATTCACTGTGCCTTTACCAGAGGTAATGTCCGACGCTAAACATGGCGATCACTATCATTTTGAATTGGTAACAGTTACCATCACTTTAGAAGATGGTACCGAGGGCACAGGATATACTTACACCGGCGGAAAAGGCGGATTTGCCATTAAGGCCATGGTAGAACACGATTTTACTGAAGCTTTAATTGGTAAAGATGGTACCGATGTAGAAGGTATTTACGATTTCTTAGAATGGCACATTCATTACGTAGGTCGTGGTGGGATCGCTTCGTTTGCAATTTCAGCAGTCGATATTGCTTTATGGGATATTCGTTGTAAAAAAGCAGGACAACCACTTTGGAAAATGGCTGGTGGCGCAGGAAATACTTGTAAAGCCTATTGCGGTGGAATCGATTTAATGTTTCCAATAGAGAAGCTTTTAAGTAATATGAAAGGCTATTTGGAAAGCGGATTTAATGCCGTAAAAATTAAAATCGGACGTGAAAATTTAGAGGAAGATCTAGAGCGTATCAAAGCGGTTCGCGAATATATTGGGCCAGATGTAACCTTTATGGTAGATGCGAATTATTCGATGACCGTAGAGCAAGCTATTAAAGCCATTGAAGGGTTTAAAGACCAAAATATTACGTGGTTTGAAGAGCCTATTATTCCAGATAACTATAAAGGCTACGCCGAGATTGTTGATGCTACAGGATTTCCTTTAGCTATGGGTGAAAATTTACATACCATTCACGAGTTTGAGTATGCTATGGAGCAATCAAAACTATCTTTTGTACAACCCGATGCTTCCAATTGTGGTGGGGTTACAGGTTGGTTAGCAGCTGCTAGATTAGCCGATAAACATGGTATTCCAGCCTGTTCGCATGGGATGCAAGAATTACACGTGAGTTTAGTTTCTGCACAACCAAATTCAGGATGGTTAGAAGTGCATAGTTTCCCTATAGACCAATATACAACCAGACCATTAGTGGTAGAGAATCACCGTGCCGTAGCACCAGATTATCCAGGTGTTGGTGTTGTTTTCAACTGGGAAAAATTAAGTCCGTACGAACAAAACTAAACTAAACCCTACTTATGAAGATATTAAAAACGAATTTCGGACAATTAAAAGATCAAGATATTGCGTTGTTTACTTTATCAAACGCCAATGGTGTTGAAGTTAAAATAACCAATTACGGCGCGACAATCACTTCAATAAAAGTGCCTAAAGCTAACGGAACCATTGAGACCATCACCTGTGGTTTTGATACTTTAGAGAGTTATTTTTCTGAAGCATACAAAAACAATTCGCCTTATTTTGGAGGGACTGTTGGACGTTATTGCTCACAAATTAAAAATGCTGAGTTTTCTTTAAACGGAAAAACATTTCAGTTGGCAAAAAACGCAGGCGATAATAATTTACACGGCGGAATTGAAGGTTTCGATAAAAAAATATGGGAAGCTTCCTTAGTCGATACTAAAGATGCTTCAGCCATTAAAATGACTTTGTTAAGTCAGGATTTAGAAGAAGGATTTCCGGGGAATGTAAAGGTTTCAGTAAGCTTTACACTCAATAACAATAACGAATTAACCATTCAGTACGAAGGAACGCCAGATCAAGATACACCATTGTCGTTAACCAATCATACCTACTTTAACTTATCTGGTTTTTCAGAAAACATAGAAAATCATATCGCTAAAGTGTTTTCCGACAAACGCTTAGAAACCGATGAAACTGGAGCTGCTACAGGCGAGATTTTAAATGTTGAAGGTGAAGCCGACGATTTAAGAGACGGAAAAATGATTGGCGATGTGCATAAACAAATGAACGATGGTTTCGAGCATTTCTACATTTTTGATGCTGATGATTCTAAGTTAAAACACACGGCATCTATAACAGATCCAAATACAAAAAGACGCTTAGATGTGTACACCACAGAGCCTTGTATGCTACTGTATACAGGCAAATACACCTCAGACGATTTACAACGTGAAAACGGTCAGAAATTTGGAAAATACCGCGGATTTTGTTGCGAAACACACCGCTATCCAAACGGACCAAATATTGAGGGGTCTCCAAAGTCTGTAACCAAGGCTGGCGACATCTTTAAAAGTACCACCATTTTTAAATTTGGTTGGTAGAAACATGAACCAATTAAACCATTAACTTAATAAATTAAACTATGGGAATTTTATTAGCGATTACCGCGGGCATTATGCTCGGCTTTTGGGCCATGCCTGAAAAATACATAAAAAACTATGCCTTCGAAAATGCATGGGGTTTATGTTACTTATTTATGTTATGGGTGATACCATTTGTGGTAGCCTTTTCTATGATTAATAATTTTAGTCAAGTGCTAACCGATGTAGGAGCTCCAGTACTCCTAAAAATGTTAATTCCAGGATTCTTATGGGGTGTAGGTATGATGCTTTGGGGAAAGGCCATCAACTATATAGGAATGTCATTGGGTTTTTCCATTTTTATAGGCACTATTATCGTTGTAGGTTCCTTATTACCATGGGGACTATCTGGTCTTCCAGAGTTAGAAACCGGAGGTATTAATAGAGCGAAAATCATAACCATTTTAGTAGGCATCCTTATCATTTTTTCGGGTATCATGTTAAATGGTAGAGCTGGAATATTGCGTTCGGCTAAAGAGAATACCGATGGCGATAAAACTTATGATGGTTCCATGCTTACAGGTATCATAATAGCCATAATTGGTGGTGTTTTATGTACTGGTTTTAATGTGGCTTTAGAAATTACACACGAAGGTGAGGTTGCTAAAAATATTATTAGTGATATGGTTGTAGCTCAAGGCAATGCGGCCTGGTTAACGTCTGTGGCTTCTATGTTTATCGTGTATGTATCTGGTGGTGTTTTTGTGGTGCCGTACTTCGTTATTATGTTAAGCAAAAAGAAGTTATGGGGCAGTTTTAAAGTGCCAGAAGCTGGAAAAAACATCAGTTTAACCGGGCTTATGGCAGCCTTGAATTTTGCGGCCTCAATCGTATTTGCCTATTCATCCTTTGTTTTAGGTAGTGAAGGAGGCTCTATTGGTTATGCTATTTTCAATACCTTGTCGGTAGTAACAGCAGTAACCGCAGGGGTATTTGCCAACGAATGGAAAGGGGCACCTGTAAAAGCAAAATCAGCTTTATATTTGGGATTAGCCGCTATGATCATTGGTGTATTAATCATTGCTTTTTTATAAATTTAAAAACTATATATTAACATGAGACATAAAATAAATTTAACCGTATTAGCTTTAATACTTATGATGAGTGCTTGTAATCAGAAACCTGAGAACCCTCAAAAAGCTGAAGAAACCAAAACAACAGACACAGCGCCAACTGAGGCGCAAATTGACTTTTTAGGAATCACCGATGCCAATCACCTTAGTGCTGCTTCAAAAAGAGCATTACAATGGCCAACCGATTTAGGTAACGAATGGTTTATAGAGTTTTCACAACTTCAACCTTTAAAGGGAGATTTAGCATATGAAGAAGGTGTGGTGCGTCGTGACCCAAGTGCGATGATTAAGCACGACGGAAAATACTATGTGTGGTACAGTAAATCTGTTGGAAAAACGGATGGTTTTGCAGGAGATATTGAAAATGATAAAGTATTCCCATGGGACCGTTGTGATATTTGGTATGCTACTTCAGAAGATGGTTGGACATGGAAAGAAGAAGGTATGGCAGTGCCAAGAGGAGAAAAAGGTAGCTACGACGATCGTTCGGTTTTTACTGTGGAAATTATGGAAAACGACGGTATGTACTACTTATGTTACCAAACCGTGAAATCACCTTATAATGTACGTGTTAAAAATCAAGTAGGTTTAGCTTGGTCGAATTCGCCTGATGGTCCTTGGACAAAAAGTGAAGAACCAATTTTAAGTCCAGCAGATAATGGGGTTTGGAAAGGAACTGAGCAAAATAGATTTTTAGTAGAGAAAAAAGGAGATTTCGATAGCCATAAAGTACACGATCCTTGTATTATTCCTTACAAAGGAAAATTCTACTTGTATTATAAAGGTGAGCAAATGGGTGAAGCGATTACTTTTGGCGGACGTCAAATTCGTCATGGTGTGGCTATTGCCGATAATCCTAAAGGGCCTTATGTAAAATCACCGTATAACCCAATTAGTAATAGTGGTCATGAAATTTGTGTATGGCCGTATAATGGAGGTATTGCTTCATTAATAACTACTGATGGTCCTGAGAAAAATACCATTCAATGGGCTGAAGATGGTATAAACTTCGAAATTATGTCGGTTATTCCAGGAGTTAATGCCCACGCTATTGGTTTAAATAGAACGGCAGAGGTAGAAAAAGAACCAACAGAAATATTACGTTGGGGCTTATCTCATATTTATAATTCTTACGATTATCAAAGTATTATGCGTTTTGAGTCGCATAGAAAAACAACTCATGTTGCCAAAGGTGAAAGTAACTAGCGGGAATAATTTTATATTTGTTATTTTTTACTTTGTGAGGGCCTTCTAATTTTTTAGAAGGCTTTTTTTTTCCAAAAATTTAGGTTTAATTCAGCTTCAAATGGCTAGATAAAAATGCTTTAAAATTACAAAATATTAAATAATGTGTTATGCCATGTCAAGTTTCTATTTGTTAATAAAAGAGTATTTAAATTTTGTAATATGAAATTAAAAGAGATCATTTTTGCGACATTGATAAAATTGCTTGTTTTTTAGCTTGCATGGTCTTCTTTTTTAGAATAATTTAACGTTTAATAGGTGTAAATAGTTAAAGAAATGTGAAAATAAGCCTAATTACCCCCTATATTTTTATAGATTTTCACTTACAAAATCTGTACAAAGGGAATAAATGTTAGTTTTAACTTGTTGAAAATCAGAGTATTTTGAGTTTGTCTAGTTTTAATCGAGTCTCAATTTTGTGTGTCGCTTAAAGGTATTTATAAATTAGCAATTGTTAACCTTTAGGTGTTATGCTATTGTTAATAGTTGACTCTAAATTAAGGAATAACTAAAACTAACTATTTCTAATTATTTAAGTATGAAACAAAAATTGAAATTATGGAGGAACAAATTTTTATTGGTTTGTTCTTTTCTATTGCTAACGATTACAAATGCTTATGCACAAAACACCGTTGGAGGTGCAGTTGTGGATGAAAACGGTATTCCGTTGCCGGGAGTTGCAATTGTAATAAAAGGAACAACGGTTGGAACAGTAACAGATTTTGATGGTGAATTTTCGATAGAAGCAAGTTCGGGAAATACCTTAGTCTTTACTTTTTTAGGTTACCAAGCTCAGGAAGTGGTAATCACCGATCAAAGGAGATACAAAATTTCCTTACAAGAAGATCTTCAAAGTCTTGAAGAAGTTGTCGTAGTTGGTTACGGTACACAAAAGAAGAAAGAAGTAACAGGAGCTGTTGGTTTAGTAACTTCAGATGTCATTGCTAAAGCACCAGTAGCCGATTTAGGTGAATCTATTCAAGGTCAAGTTGCCGGTGTAAATGTGCAATCTAGTAGCGGTAGACCGGGAGAGGCTGCTAATATTCAAATTAGAGGTTTAGGGTCTGTAAGTAATACAGCGTTAGGTCCTTTATATGTAGTAGATGGTGTTCCTTTTCAAGGAAACCCAAACATTCCAACAGAGCAAATTGAGAAAATAGATATCTTAAAAGATGGTGCCGCTGCTGCGGTTTATGGTACAAGAGCTTCTAATGGTGTAATTATTATAACTACCAAAAAAGGTACTAAGGGAGATATAAAGGTTAACTTTAGCACTTATGGTGGGGTTCAAAACATTACTTCAGGAACACCTTTACAGAATACCAAGCAGCAAATGTATTCAGAGAAAGTAATGCTGGAAGCTTTAGGAAGAGAGCCTTTAATCTTTTTCTTTAATCCAAATGCTTTGGATTATGACACAGATTTTGTTGGCGATGTTCAAAATAACAACGCAGGTATTCAAAATTATAGTTTAGGTGTTTCTGGCGGATCTGATAATTTGACCATGAACTTAAGTACCGATTATTTCAAACAAGATGGTGTCTTAATTAATTCTGGGTTCGATCGTTTAAGTACACGTTTAAATGGTCAGTTTACAAAAGGGAAATTTAGAGCTTTTGCAAGTTTAGCTATTTCTCAAGAAAATAGAGAGCAAGAGCCATGGGGATTGTATGAGTATTCTATGTCTCAAAAACCTTGGCAACCAGCAATAAATCAAATTCAGAGTGCAGGTGAAAATACAGTTGAAATTCCTGTACGTAATGCTATTCTTTACAGTTATTTATCTAGAGAATTAGAAAATGAAGATACTAGAAAAACCAACAGTACTAATATTGCTGTTAACTTGGAATATGAGTTTTTTGATGGCTTTAGTTATCAACTTAATGGTGGTATGAATACTTATAACTACCAACGTAAATTTTTCAGACCACAGTATTTAGTTTATGATTTTCAAGGAGATTATAATCCAACGGCTTCTAGGCCTGATGCTATACTAGATGAAGATTATATCTTTACCGAGCGTCGTGTACTTGAAAATTTATTTAAGTATCAAAAAAGCTTTGGTAAGCACAACTTAAACTTACTAGGTGTGTTAAGTTACGAGGAGTTTACATCTAAATCACTAAGTACAGGTGTAATAGGTTTATTAAGTAACGATACACCAGCATTAGGGGCAGGGACTGAAGCGATAAAACCAAGTAGTTATGATTTTGTAAATACCTTAACTGGTAAACTGTTTAGAGTACAATACAATTACGATGAGCGTTATTTGTTTTCAGCGAGTTACAGACGTGATGGGTCATCAAATTTCGCACCTTCAAATCGCTATGGTGATTTTATGGGGTTCTCAGGGGGTTGGAACATTAGTGAAGAAAAATTCTTTAACGTTGATGCTATTAATAATTTAAAACTGAGAGCAAGTTGGGCTGAAGTTGGTAATCAAAGTATACCGCCATATTCGTATTCTCCTCAGATAGAAAGTGGTATTAATTATCCGCTTGGACCGAATGAAGACTTAGCGGTAGGAGCTATTCAAAGACGTTATGCCGATCCTAATATTAAGTGGGAAACAAGTGTGTCTTCAAACATTGGTATCGATTTGAACATGTTCAAAAACCGTTTTAGCTTTACAGCGGATCTATATGAAACGAAGAAAGAGGATATGCTTATTGAAGAACGTTTACCTCCTTCATCAGGAACATATCACACAAGAGCTTTAGGGGTGTATGATGTCCGTACAACTAATGCTGGTAACATGGTGAATAGAGGTATTGAATTGGCGGCCTCTTATAGGAATGAAACTACTGGAGGATTGAAATATAATTTAGCAGCGACCTTTACTAAAAATGTTAATGAAGTGACAGACCTTAACGGTGTGGAACGTGGATATGGTAATGGACGTCCAGTAATTTCATTAGGAGATAATATTGATTATACAACCTATTTAGCTAAAGGTTATGAGGCTGGTGCTTTCTTCTTAGTGCAACATGATGGTGTTATTAAAACCGATGAACAGTTAGCTGAATATAGAGCTATTGAACCAAGTGCTCAAATTGGGGATATGATGTATATTGATGAAAATAATGATGGTAAAATTGATGATAATGACCGTGTTTATTCGGGGTCAGGACAAGCAGAATTTGAAATGGGCTTCAATTTAAATCTGGAATACAAAGGCTTTGATTTTTACGCACAAACTTATTATTCTCAAGGGGCTGAAATTTATAATGGAGCGCGTTTATATGCATACACTCAAGGAAGACATGAAGAGCAGTTCTATATGTGGACACCTCAAAATGCAGATTCTAATGTGCCTACATATAGACAAGATGCATACCATAGTAACGTAAGAGCACGTTCTGATTATTTTATCGAAGACGGGTCTTACTTTAGAATTAGAAACTTAACATTAGGGTATACAATACCCTTACCTAATACTAACATTCTAAAACGTACAAGAATATATTTTACAGCAATGAACCCGTTTACATTTACAAATTATACAGGGTATGATCCAGAAGTTGGAGGGGATGGAATATTTACACGTGGTGTAGATCGTGGAAATTACCCTGTAACACGCCGATTTATTATTGGTGCGCAATTTAATTTTTAATGCAAAAAGAATGACAAACATGAAAAATACAATAAAAAAATACATGCTACTTCCTATGGTTGGCTTTTCTTTGCTACTGGGATGTAACGAAGATACATTTTTAGAGCAAACGAACCCGAATACCATTACATCGGATACCTTTTGGAATACTCCAAATCAATTTCAAACAGGTTTAAATACAGTTTATGGTGCTTTACAATTTCAAAGTGTAAGTGGAACGGGTTTAGTTTCTGAAATGATTAAAGGAGATATTGGTGGTACAGAATCCTGGTATGCCCCGTTTTCCTTTAGAAATTTAACGTACAATGATGGTAGTACCTACGTAAGAGAGAAATGGAACGAACTTTATGTTGGTATTTTTAGAGCCAATCAAGTAATTGAAAAACTGCAAACAGGTGATGTACAGTTTGGAGAAGGAGAAAAAGAAAGTATAGAGGCGCAAGCACGTTGTTTAAGAGCTTTCTTTTATTTTCAGTTAGTACATACTTATGGTGGGGCTGTAATCCATACGAATATTGCAGAAACTCAAGCTGATTTTCAAAAACCATTTAGTAGTATAGATGATGTGACCACCGCGATTATTATTCCAGATTTAAATTTTGCAAAAAATAACCTGCCACAAGAGTGGCCTGCTTCAGACTTAGGAAGAATGACTTGGGGTGCAGCAACAAGTTTATTAGGTAAGGTATATCTGTATGGTGAAATGTATGGCGAGGCAGCTTCAGAATTTAAAGAAGTTATCGATTCTGGTATTTATGAGCTTACGCCTAATGTTATGGATAACTTCACTCATTTGAATGAGTTTAATGAAGAGTCTATTTTAGAAGTGGCTTATAATGCTGATGTAAATCCAGGAGCGAATGGGAATATTGTTGATGATAATATAAACGAAACAGGAGCAGAGGCTACGGCTATTGCAACAGCATTTGGGCAATTAAATTTTGGAGCGTTTAATACCTTACTGCCTTCTTATTACTTACATGAATTGTATGTTAATGATGAAATCGATGTAGATAACCCTATTAATGATGGAAAAATGCATTCTACACGATTTTCGTCTAGTATATGTCCTATTAATGGTGAAACAGACTATTACCTATTGCCAATTGGTGATCGTGGAGGATGGTCTTTTGGTCAGAGTGCTTACATAAAAAAGTACACTAACTGGTACCATTTACCTCAAGAAGATGCAAACAGTCGCTCGGGTATTAATTTTAGACATATTCGTTTAGCTGATGTATATCTTATGTATGCAGAAGCAGTACTTCAAAGCACTGGTAATTTTACTGAAGCTATCAATTATATCGATTTAGTTAGAGAGCGTGCAGGTGTTATAACTTTGAGTAAATATATGGCTGAAAATGCAGGAGAATTTCCTCAGTTGCATATTAGTAAACAAGTACATTCTACTCAACCTTTTGTGGCGCCGTCAAAGGAAACTGTGTTGACACATATTCAACGTGTTGAGCGTCCTGTTGAGTTGGCCTTCGAAGGACACCGTTGGAAAGATCTTGTACGTTGGGGAATTGTGCAAGAAGTGTTTGACGAATTACGTGCAGACGAAGTATGGAGAGAGCAAAATAAAGTAGTTTTAGAGATTGATAGTGAGGGTGTAGCACCACTTTTTATTAAAGAGCGTGTAAGACCAGATTTTATCTTAGCTAGTGAAAATTATCATCCATCTGCGCATGATTATTTACCTATACCTGCTCAAGAAATAGAAACGAACGACTTGTTGAACAACTAAAACCAAACTTATGAAATTAAATAAAAATATAGCGAAATACTTATTTATTGCTGCTCTAGGTTTTACGGCATGTAATGAGGAGGACGATTTGCAATTGCAAGAGCCTAGTGAACGAGTAATCTACACCAGTCAAATGGATTTTGATAATCAGATTGAGGTGGGTAGTTTCCTCACTTTTGGAGATGTTTCTCCAGGGGTAAGCTCACGTACTTGGACTTTCCCAGAAAATGTTACCAATGTTGAAGGCGCAACGTCTAGTGAAGATATTGTTAAGGCTTACTTTAACACGGCAGGTGTATTCGACGTAACTTTGCATCAGGTATTTAAGAAAGACGCTTATGTCGATCAAACCTTAATGGGTAAAGAATTAGACACAACTATCGTTGTAACCGTTTTGGAACCTATTGATGTTTCTGTTACAGCAAACTACATTAACCCAGATGGCACTATTGGCGGGGCATTGAGCTTAGCAGAGAATGCTAATAATGAATTACAAGCAGGGCGTTCAATTCGATATACGTATACTGCGGTTGGAGCCCCAACTTCAACAACGTGGTCATTTGAAGGTGGTAAACCTGGAACTATGGAGAATACAGAGATTGTAGATGTTAAATATAGTAGAATGGGAGAATTTGGAATAGAATTGGTCGCGGGACGCGATCGCCCATTTGGTGAGTTTAGTTTAGTGTATGACAATCTAATAACTGTAATCCCTTCTACAGACCCGGTAACTCTTGACGCTGTTTATAATGCAGATAGTTCAGGAGGCATTCTAAATCTAGAATTTAGTAGAGAAATTGAGCCTTCTACTGTAGATTTGGCAGATTTCACTGTGACAGCGAGCAATGGTGGTACAGTTGTAAATCCTATGATAGCTAATGCAAGTGTAGATGTTAATGAAGGGAATATCGTGGTATTAACCTTGGGCGACGTGGTGTATAATGATGATCAGGTAACTGTTTCTTACACGCCTGGAACCTTAAAAACATTAGATGAAGTTGCCGTTGATGCCATTACAGATTCTCCGATGGTATTCGTTGGAGAAAATATTTTCGATAATGGTATTTTTGATTATAGTTTTGAAAGAACAAGCGATATCAGTTGGGTATTCCAAAATTGGGATCTAGTACCATGGAAAGAATACGATTTTAGTGTTAGTAGTGCGCATGCGTATGAAGGTGATTTTAGTGGTTATGCGGAAGTTCATGCTAATGGTGGAATGATTGTTGGGCAAGAAGATGGTGATAAAAACGCAGTAACCTTCCATGCGGAAGCAGGGAAATCATACGAACTGGGAGTTTGGATTTATGTAGAATCTTTAGGAACAATTAATGCAGGTGTTAACCCTCCAGATGTACGTTTCTATTGGTTCCCAGACACCAATTGGGGTGTAGCAGGGAATCCAACGTTCACTGTCGACTATCAAGTGGGGCAGTGGGTGTATAGCTCGCAAATTGTATCTTTTTTCGAAACAGGCGAGAAAACAATTAGCATTAGAGCTGATAATCAAAACAATCCAGAACCTCTTAAGTTTTACATGGACAATTTAACTTTAATTGAAGCGAATTTAAGACCTTAATACATTTGTTTAGTTTAGTTTGTTAAAACTCCAGAGCCTTAAAACGTTTTGGAGTTTTTTTTCAATTGTATTTTGATGAACATTCAGAGTGATGTTTACATCATTTCTTAACCGATCCTATCGTAACTACCGTAATATTAACCATTATGAAAGTAGATTGGATTCGCGTGTATAAGCCAGAATAAATTTTAACATCTTCATTTTTATGACCTTTAAATCCATTCAATCCATATTAGTAGTCTGTTTTGTTGTACTAATAACTTTATTAATGGCAGAATCCTGTCACGACGATTCCAAAAAGAATCAGGTAGTTATTTTTTCAAATGCAACAGACATTACGAGTCTAAATCCATTAGAATTTCAAACAGAAATTTCTGGGACTGTGGTGAAGAAGGTCTATTTTTATTTAGATAATCCTGCCCATTATGCCAGTTTAAGTTTATATGCCAATGATCATTTGTTAATTGAGAATCTTAACATTCCTAAAAGAGGAAAGCAAACGGTAAATGCATTGGTTAGTTTCCCCGATTTAGGGCAAACACAGTTAAAAATCGAAGTACGAGATGCCCATATCACTTTAAACAAAGTGGAAGTTGAAGATCAAAATACACTATCCATACCCCAATTTGAGGATATTAGTGTGTCTGCTGGTCTCGACAAAGTCAACTCTATTAAGTATGGTGGACCAACGGTTGCTGATATCAATCAGGATGGCTACTACGATTTTATAGTTAATAATCATAATGAAGAAACCAGTAAACTGTATTGGAATAATGGTGACGGTTCAGTTACCAAACATCATCAGGATTTAGCCCGATGGTTTATGCACGATTTGCATGGTACGGCATTAGGCGATTATGACAATGATGGTGATCTCGATTTAATTCTTACCCAAGGTGGTGGTAATGGTACAGCGCCTTCTCGTGCTAATTTTTATAAAAATGATAACGGTAAATTTATTCGTTACACTGGCGATGTAGGCATTTCGCGTGGTGCTCGTGGTCGTGGTGCTCGTTGGGGAGATTTTGATATGGATGGTGATTTAGATTTTATGTTAGTCAATGAAGAAGGTTTAAAGAAGGAAAAACCACAGCATTTCTTTTATGAAAATTTAGGTGATGGTACCTTTAAGTTTAAATCGGTTGAAGGGATTCAAGATGCACATCCTTCTCGTGCCTTAGTGACTGATATTAACGTCGATGGCATCGATGATATTATTTTATACGGACCTATGTCGATTTGGAAAGGTAACGGCGATTTTACTTTTACCGATGTCACTAACACCATGCTTAAAGATTTACCCGAATACGAACAAGTTATGGCGATTAGCGATATCGATATTGACAATGATGGCGATTTAGATTTGTATCTAGCTAGAGGTATGTCGGTTGAAGGCGGAAAAGGCGAACCTCCATTTTTAGATAGCGATCCTGTTCATAAAGAAATGGCTATTAAAACCCGAGGGTATAAAGGTGTTGATGCCTTTGAATTTGAAGGCGACCATACCATTAACCTTACTAATTACTACTATTTAGCTCAAGGAAATTACCGCGGAACAACCTATCCTATTTTTCTAGGAGAAAACAAAGAAAGACACGAAATTGTTTCTGGTGACGATTTTAGCTTCGATAAAAATACCGCTGCAGGTTGGCCAGAAGATACCTCTGAAGATGGCTTGTATTTTGGCGCTGTAGGAGAAAATAGATGGAAAGCGGCTTTGGTACGTAATGGCGACTTATTTTGGGCGTACCGTTTTAGTTTAAGCGGTATAACGAGCGTAACACCAGAATTTGAACCACAAAACCGAAACGTACAAGATGTGCTCCTTAAAAATGAAAATGGCCAATTTGTTGATGTTTCAAAGGCATGGAATTTACCCGAAGGAAGCAATTCATTGGGAGTAACTACTGGCGATTTCAATAACGATGGTCATCAAGATTTATTCGTTTACCGTTGGGGATTCATTGGAAAAAGAACTTCAGATTACATGCTGTTAAATACTGGAAATCATAGTTTTCAAACTACAACCATGCACGGTGCTAATGCCGTTGGTGATGTTGGTAACGGAGATATGGGGCAAGCCTTTGATTTTGATTTAGACGGGCACTTAGATATTTTAAGTGGAAGTGAAGGTGGGCAATGGTATCTTTATAAACAGAATACCCAAAAGCAAGGTCATTACGCTATAGTTCGTGTGGGCTATGCACCAAATTCGCATATCGATGCGACGTCTGCACAAGTCACTCTGGAAACCGAAAAACATACTTACCACAAACGCGTTGGTTCCTCGGGAGAAGTATTTTCACAAAGTTTATTGAATAACGTTCATTTTGGCTTAGGTGCAGAAGATCATATTAAAAAAGTAACAGTAAAATGGCGAAATGGCGAAACAGTTGTTTTTAATGATAAAAAAGCGAATACGATTCTAGATACCGATGCCTTGGATCCTGAAAACATAAGCCTTTTAGCTACTTCTAAACAGATTAGAAAAGGTACTTCAATGCCTTTAGATGTAGAACTTACGCCTAAAAATGCCGAGCAAGAAGTGCTATGGCATTCTAGTGATGAAAATATTTTAAAAGTGGATAAAAACGGCATGCTTAAAGCTGTAGGCCAAGTAGGTGAGAATGCTACAATTACAGCTACTAGCGTTGCCAACAACAAGCAAACTGAATCCACCTTTGAGATTGTGAAATATGAACCCATTTCAGCGGAAAATATTATTCTGAACCCTATAAAGGATGACCTGTATGAAAAAGATAGTTTACAAATTATAGCTCAAGTAGCTCCGCAGTTAGCCGACAACAAAGAATTGGTTTGGACAAGTACGCATCCTAAAGTTGCTCATGTATCAAATACAGGCATGCTCTTTTTGGAGAATGCAGGAACCACAACTATTAAAGTGGCTTTAAAAGATAACCCCAAGCTTTCAAAACAAGTTCAAATTACCGTGAAACCGTTGGTAAAACCTAGTATTCAAATAGTAAATAAAAAGGCTTTGCAGAAGCTAAAATCAGGTAGTCATATACAAGTGAAGGTAAACTATCATGCAGGTTCAAAACATCAAGTTATTAATGCCGATGAGGGTGGTGTTCGTGTATGGTTTAGGCACTTTAAAAACCAATGGATACCTATTAAAGACACAGTTTTAGTTGATGAAACAGCCCTGTATAAAACATCAGGAACTACGGTTAAAACGTTTTCTTTAAAAGACATGGTTCCTACTAAAAATTTACCTGAAGGTCAATTTTATATGATTAGAGCTACTTTTACGGCGAGTGATGGTAAAATGTATAGCGATGAGTTGTATCCCTTAGAGATTAAATAATCTAAATACGAATTCGATTATTTATTAAAGAAAAAAAGGAAGAGTCTTAGAATTACTTTAGATACGGGTTGTTTGCGGTGGTCAATAAATTGACTGCTCCTTCAAGGATGTTGATGTCTAAATGTTTAAAGCTACCTATCACTTCACCGTCTAATTGTAACTTTAGGGCTTTTTCAAATTGTAATTGAGCTTGTTGTGTGGAAATAATTTCTACGTTGTTATTTGCGTAAAAATTCTCATCAAATTTAGAAAGACCAGCTCTTATAATGCTGTTTACATTAATGTTACTAATTAAAACAAGTTCAAATTTACCATCCATAGGACTGCCATGCAGATTTAAGGGAACTCCAGTGCCATACTTTCTAGCATTGCAAATGGCAACCATGACGATTTCTCGTTTAATTGTTTTTCCGTTGGCATGTACTTCTATAGAAAAAGGTTGGGTGTTTTTTAAAGAGTCAAAAAAGTATTTAGCATAGGTGATCATGCCTCTTTGTTCATCGGCTTCATAGTTGGCTACAATTTGTGCATTGAGTCCGACATCCCCTATGTGAATGGAGTAGTGCTTGTTGTTTACTTCAATAATATCAAGTTTGCCAGTTATTTGAGTCGTTAAAAGATCTTTAAAGGCTTCAATGGGTGTGTTGTTTATCGCTAACTCTTCGGCCATGCCATTAGCTGAACCAAGCGGGACGATACCCATCGGAATTTTGGTGTTCAGTATGCTAAGAGCAGTTAATAGTGTGGTGCCATCTCCGCCTATAGAGGCAACTCTATCAGGATTAAATGTTTTAAGCGTTTCAATTAACTGTTTTAAGTCATCATGCCCTGTCGTTTTATAAATTTTATAGGAAATACCATAATATTTACAAGTATCCTTTACTTTTCTTACAAAGCTTTTCTTGTCAATATTTCCAGAAATAGGATTTAAAACGATTAATAGTTTCATGGCAATTTTTGTATTAGTTGTTGTAATTCGTTGTCTAAATCAATCTCGTCTTGAGTTTTAAAGTAAGTTACAGGAACCTGTAAGTTCTGATATTTATTTCTAATATCATGTTGTTTTTTATTAATGTGATCATTGGTAATTCGGATGTATATTTTTAAAACTTGTTCTGGATATTCCTTCGCTATTTGGTAATACACTTCTAAATCTTTTTGACTATCATCTCCGATCAGAGCAAATCTTTGGTTTGGACTATTCTTAAAAATTAATCGTAAATGCGTTATTTTATAGGCTTTATTTTTTGAACTCATTAATAACTGTTTGAAGTTTAAAAATGGTGTCAATAAAAGCGGTCCTTTTGGTAAATTGTGATGTGTTATAAAATGTGTTAGTAGCTGAAAAAAATTGCTTTCACTTTTTGATAAATAGTAAATACCGATATCATTTTTACTAAAGAAATCAAGCAAGGATTTGGTATAAGCGATTGTTTTTCTTTTTGAAGGATGTGTCAATAAAAGCGTTTTTATCCTTTTCGCAATTTTGGCAGTATATGAAACAAGTATGGTGTCATCAATATCGGAAATAACATTTATTTTATAGTCTTTATGTTGGAAATGAGTAGGGTAAGATTGAACTGTTTTTAATGGCGTTTTATTTCCGGAAATATAAATGTCAAAATCTTTTAAAGGCGTGTTGATGCTAGCTGTAAAGGCTCCTGTATTATCGGTACTACATGAATAAAGCTTATTGTTGCTAAAAATATTAAGGTTTGTGTGTTTAATGGGCTTTAATGTATATGCTTTTAATACATACATTAAATGTTTTAATACGCTGGTGCTTTTATTGATGTTTAAGGTGTTATTTTTTAATAAAATGCCTTGAACCAACGTGATTTTGGTTGGCATTTCTATAAGGTTTAATTGCCAAATTATGGGGGAGGTAATTTTGCTCAATGTGATTAACTTTATAGAAATATACGAATAATAATTTAGGCTTGTGTTATTTAGATGTCACCGTTGACTTCTATTACATAAAATTTTTGGGTGCAGCCAAAAAGTATACATCTTATGAAAATCTGTATCAAACTAGATGTGCTTTTAAACTTATCTTTGTCGTTATATTTAATAACATGCGTTTAATAAAAAACATCATGATTGGAGTATTACTTGTAGCCATCATCATAGGCATAGGAACCCTATGGTTTCTTAATACCGAACGTTTCGGTAAACACCCTTCCGGCGAACGTCTAGCTAGAATAAAACAGTCACCAAATTATAAAAATGGTAGTTTTCAAAATTTAAATGACACCCCAATGCTTTCTGAAGGCGTACGTTACAGCACGGTGTTATCGGAGTTTTTGTTTTCATCAAAACCTAAAGAGCCTACTGAAATCCCTTCAGTGAAAACGGATTTAAAATCGCTAAATGCGGATGAAGCTGTTTTAATTTGGATGGGACATTCGTCTTATTTTATTCAAATTGATGGTAAAAAAATCCTGGTAGATCCTGTGTTTAGTGGCAATGCTTCGCCTTTGTCGTTCACAACAAAAGCTTATAAAGGAACCGATGTGTATACTGCTGAAGATATCCCTGATATAGATTACTTATTCCTGTCACACGATCATTGGGATCATATGGATTATAGAACCCTAAAACAATTGCAGCCGAAAATAAAGACGGTGATTACTGGTCTTGGTAATGGTGCTCATTTAGAACATTGGGGGTATAAACCAGAAATTATTGTAGAAGGTGGTTGGAATGACTTGGTTGTAAACGAAAACGGTTTTGAAATTTACATGACTCCAGCACGGCATTTTTCGGGAAGAGGCCTTAAACGAGCCCAAACGCTATGGGCTTCCTTCGTACTTAAAACGCCTAGTTCTAATATTTATATAGGAGGGGATAGTGGTTATTATACGCATTTTAAAACCATAGGAGAACAGTACGGACCATTCGATTTGGTGATTTTAGAAAACGGACAGTATGATAAAAATTGGAAATACATTCATATGCTACCAGGGGAACAGTTAGTAGCCGCTACCGATTTGCAAGCTAAATCCATTCTACCTGTGCATACGGCTAAATTTACTTTAGCAAATCATGCTTGGAATGAACCTTTAGAAAAAATGGTTGAAGCCGCTAAAAACAAAAACATAAGAGTGATAACGCCATTAATAGGGCAGCAGGTTAATTTAACCGACAGTTTACAAACCTTTAAATTGTGGTGGGATTTCTAAATATAATGATGATGGACTACTTTCCTTTTGGCCATTAAAAAGCCCTTTCAGAGGTTTAGTTCTTAAAGGGCTAAAGTATAATCAAGTGTTAAATTAAAGTAGCAAATGCTATTCGTCTTCTAAGGTCCAAGTACGTACCCAATCAATGTACATGGTATTGATGCTATTATCATTTAAATCACTTTTTGGAGGAAGTCCTCCTAAATAATCGGCAGCGTTGGTCCATAAATCGAATATAATTTCTAATTCTCGTGTAAATTCACGCTCGGAGTAAGTGTTTCCATTTCGGTCTTCACCAACTACAACGCTTCCTGCTGGTTGTCCATTTAAATAAAACTGAATGTGCTTCGAATCTTGCCACCATACGCCAAAAGTGTGGTAGTCTTCATTCCAGCCAACATTGCGCAGCGGATTCGTAGCAGCTAAATCTGATCTTAAAAAGTTTCCATAATTTCTTATGGTTTGCGGTGTTTTGCTGTCATCAGCTTGAAAGTATTGCGAATTCATCTGATTTGGGAAATCTGGCTGACAATTACAAGACGGTTTTGAGTTGTTTTCAATGATGTCGATTTCATCTCTATTATTAATATCGCCATTGTTTAACCAATACGTGTTGTATGCCGAAATATGAGCAGCCTTAATGCGTGCTTCGGTATACATCGGATAAGAGGTTTTCGCTCTGGAATGAATTCTAGCAGTCTGGAACCAACGATCGTCAGGATTGTTTTCATTTAAAGTGGCTTTAATCCATAAATTACCGTTGCTAACCCCCGAGTTATTATTAGAAGTCGACATAAAAACAGGTACCCCATAGTGCCAATTGGACTTAAACCATTTTGAACTGTTCCAAGCGTCAAACTCATCAGACATGGCTTCTAATTTTACCCATTTTTTATTATCCGGCGTTGTGTTTCTAACCGAGACAAAGGATGGGAAGTTCGGGTCTATATTTTCGAAATCCTCAGCGCTAGGTACCCAAGGGGTTACTGTTACATTAACGGTCGCTTCATCACTGTTGCCTTGATCGTCTGTAAGTTTATAATCGAAGCTGTCGGTTCCTGTGTAATTTTCATTAGGAATGTATTCAAACACACCTTCATCAATTTCGCTTACGGTACCGTTGTTGGCTTGTGAAGTGAGACTGAAAGTTGCTGAATCTACATCTTCAACAGTATCATTTTTAGATACATCAATTTGGTTGGTGGTTCCTGAAGTACTGTTTTCTTCAACTTCTAAAACATCATTTACAGCTACGGGTTTAGACCCGTTAGATGTGTCTTTTTCTGAATCTGATGAACAGCCGCAATTGGTAAGAAATGCGGGCAGAAGGAGTAGAGTTAAAATAGATTGTTTATAAGTCATGTTTTTCTTTTTTATAGTTATTTATTATTTGTGACGGACTCACAAATTTTGATATATTAGACCTTTCAGGTTTAAAAAACCTGAAAGGTCTAGATTTTAATTTTAGTATTAATACTCCAAATAAACCGTGCGTTTTTGTAAATGATGTTCTATACCATAAATACCATCTTCACCACCAATTCCCGAGGTTTTATGCCCCGAATGATAGCCTTGAATATAGCCAACAATTTGTTTGTTGATGAAAATTGTTCCCACCTGTAATTGATCAATGGCTTTTTGATGAATCTTATAATTATTGGTAAATAAGTATGCCGATAAACCTTCTTCTCTGGCATTCGAATAGGCCATAGCTTCATCAAAACCATTTACTTTAATGATGGGTAAAACAGGCGCGAATAATTCGTGTTTTGTTGTGGCATCGCCGTTTTTAACGTTGGTAAGAATGGTTGGAGCAAACCAGTTGCCTTTTTCAAATTCAGCACCTTCTGGTCGGCCGCCTCCCATAACCAGTTCGGCGCCATTGGCAATATCTTGATTTACTAAATCTTGCACGCGTGCTAAACCTTGCGAACTTACATTGGGACCCATATTTATCGAAGTATCAAATGGGTTACCCGTTTTAATCTGTGCCACACGTTTAATGAGTTTTTCGGTAAATTCATCAGCTATTTTTTCGTCAACCATCACCATTTCGTTGCAAATACATACTTGTCCGCAGTTGGCATATCTAGAAATGGCGGCAGCTTCAACAGCCTTATCGATATCCGCATCATCTAAAACAATAAATGGTGCTTTACCACCCAGTTCTAAAATTAGGCCTGTAATGTTATTCGCAGCAGCGCGATACATGGCGCGTCCCGCATTGGTACTTCCGGTTAAACTGATTAATTTGGTAATTGGACTTTCAACTAATAAAGAAGCGGTTTGTGCATTTTGTGTCGCTACCATATTAACAACGCCTTTAGGAAGGCCTGCGTCTTCTACCAATCGGCAAAATTCTGAAGCAGTTACAGGGGTTAATTCATGTGGTTTTAAAATAATGGTATTTCCGGTAACCAAAGCCGGACCTAATTTTCGTCCGATTAAAGCTAAAGGATAATTAAAGGCACACAATGCCACGGTAACGCCATAAGGAACTTTATGGATCTCTAAACGCTCGTTTGCATTTTCAGTTGGAAAAATGGCACCTTGAATACGACGTCCTGCTTCCGCGGAATAGGTCATATAGCGAATCGTGTCATCAACTTCACCAAGGGCTTCAGCGTAGGTTTTTCCTTGCTCCATAACTAATAATTTGGCGAAATATTCCCGTTCCGCTTTCAAACGATCACAAATGGCATAAATGTAATTGGCTCTCGTTTGAGCAGGTGTTAATTGCCATCCAAATTGCGCTTTTTCTGAAGTTTCTAAAGCATATTGCACGTCTGCTTCTGTACATGCGGTAACCGTTGCAAAAACGTCATTGTTAGCTGGGTTTTCTACTTCAATAAGTGCTCTTTTTGAGGAATCTAACCACTCACCATTGATGAAACAGGGGTAATGTTTAATTTCTTTTGCCATTATTAGTATGTTTTATTGGTTAATAAAATTTTGGTGTACGCTTTTCTACAAAGGCTAAAAAACCTTCTTTAGCATCATGCGTATCGTACAAGGCGTTAACCGATGTGGTTTCGTAATCTAACGATTCTTGTAAGTTCATGCCTTTATGTTTTTGCACATAATGTTTAATGGTCGCCATGGCTTGTCCGGCGCCTTGCGCTAATTCATTTACATAATGTGTTACGCTTAATTCAAAGGCATCCGCAGGGTATAATTGATTAAATAGGCCATAATCATAAGCTTTTTGTGGTGATATGTTGTTTCCGGTTACCAACAATTCCATGGCTCTACTTGCTCCAATTAAATCGATGAGTCTTGGTGTACCGCCGTTTCCAGGCATTAAGCCTAGTTTAACTTCGGGTAAGCCAATTAAATAGTTGCCTTCTGAAGCAAGACGGATGTCGCAAGCCATAATCATTTCTAATCCGCCACCTAAAACATGACCGCTAACGGCTGCAATAACAATTTTACTGCTTGAGGTAATCGCTTCGGAAACTTCGCGAGCGGCTTTTACCATCTCGGCATTTTGTTCGGTAGTATTGCTACTGAAGATTTTAATATCAGCTCCAGCGCAGAAAAACTTTTCGGAAGTGCTATTGATTAAAATAACTTTGATAGCATCGTCTGCGCTAGCTTCTTTTACAGCTTGGCTAATTAATTCTAAAAAGTCTTTGTAATAACTATTCGCTTTAGGCCTGTTTAAGCTAATGGTAGCAAGGCCTGCTTCTTTTTTGACTAGTATGTTGGTTGATAAATCACTCATAAAATTCAGTTATTACGATGCTAGTTCTTTATTGATTTTCTCATTGTGTTCGCCTAAAACGGGACTGCCAATTTCCGAGGTTAACCAAGCACCATTAATTTGAATCGGGCAACGTGTCGTTTTATAACGGTAGCCGTCGGCCATGTTAACTTCCTGAATCATCTCTAAAATTTTAAAGGCGTCTTGATCCATGAGTGTTTTCCAATCCATGATTTCGGCACACCAAATATCGGCAGGTTCTAAAACGGCTAACCACGCTTTCGTGTCTTTTGTAGCTAGGTGTTTGGCAAGGATGTCTTTAATCTCATCTCTTTGATTAAACCAACTTTCAGGTGTTTCATATTTTGATAAAGCTTCACAACCTATTAAACCGCCAATAAAAGGAATAGATCCCATGGCCAAAGCCATAGCGCCATTTTTAGTCGCGTAAACCCCGTAAGGTGCACCTAAATAGGCATGTGCCGAATTGCTTTTAGGTCGGATGGTTGGTTGCCCGCCGTCTCTAAAGTAACAGGTAATGGATTCAAACTGGTATTCTAAGGCCGATTCCAGCATGCTAACTTCCACGCGACCGCCTTCACCCGTGGTTTCTTTTCTGTACAAACAGGCTAAAATACCTTGTGCTAAATGGGCGCCAGATAAAATATCTACTACGGCCAATCCAATAGGGATAGGGCCTGCGCCATCGTTTCCGTTTAATTGTGTTAATCCTGAAAGTGATTGCAATAATAAATCTAGTCCTGGTTTGTCTTTCCAAACGCCTTCTTTGCCATAACCTGATAGTTCAGCATAAACGATTTTAGAATTTATAGATTTTATGGTTTCAAAATCAATGCCTAGTTTGTCTACAACACCAGGTCTGAAATTATGAATTAAAACATCGGCCTTTTGGATTAATTGATAGACTTTTTCGCGTTCATTGGCAGCTTTCATGTTCGCTGCGTAACTCTGCTTATTTCTGTTGATGGCATGAAACATGGAAGATTCTCCATTCATGACCAGATTCGAAAAATGCAATTCACGACACAAATCTCCAGTTTCTGGTTTTTCTATTTTAATGACTCTAGCACCTAAATCAGCCAATCTTAAACTCGCTGAAGGGCCAGATAAATACTGACTAAAGTCTACAACTAAAATGCCTTCTAATGGTTTTTTCATGATTAACTTAGATTAAATTCTTTTTCTATTAAAGCATTATCTTCACCCACTTTTGGTGCCGATTTTTTATTGAAAATACGATTGCCATCAATTCGGATGGGGCAGCGCGTGGTTTTCATTGAAATACCATCGGAAGTTTCAACCTCTTGATCCATTTGAAGGATTTTGTAGCCTTCATGATTCAATAAAGTTTTATAATCAAATACTTCTGAAACTCTAAAGTCTAAAGCTTCAAAAATAGATAACCAATGTTCTGAGGTTTCTTTAATGAGTTGTTCTTGTAAAAAGGCCATGATGTCATCGCGTTTTTCATACCATACTTTCGGATTTTGAAAAGCATCAGGAAGTTGCAAGTTCATCGCTTTTGCCAAAGTATCTAAAGGTGTTAACGCAATACTGATGTGCCCATCTTTGGTTTCATAAATACCATAAGGAGCCTCTAGATACACGTGGGCATTGCCTTTTTTTGCTCTTTTTGGTAGTGTTTCGTCATCATTTAAGAAAGTAGTTAACAGTTCAAACTGAATGTCTAAAGTCGACTCCAATAAACTTACTTCAACTTTAGAGCCTTTTCCGGTGCGGTTTCTGGCAATAAGTGCAGCTAAAATACCTTGAACTAAATGGACTCCTGTAAAAATATCAGAAGTGGCTAGTCCTGTGGCTGTGGGTTCATCGGCTTCGTTTCCCGATAAATTAACAAAGCCCGACAAGGACTGAATAAGTAGATCTTGTCCGGGTTTGGTAGCCCAAGGACCAACGGGACCATATCCAGAAACCACACCGTACACCATTTTAGGATTTATAGCAGCTACAGTTTCATAATCTAAACCAATTTTTTCCATAACGCCTGGTCGGAAATTATGGGTCATCACATCGGCCTGCGCAATGAGTTTTTTAACCTTTTCTAAATCGTCTGGGTCTTTTAAATTGGCTGCATACGATTGTTTATTTCGATTGGCCGTATGAAACACCATAGAGCTTTCATCAATAAAAATATTTTTAAGCGCAATTTGTCGGCCCGCTTCACCAGAACCTGGACGTTCAATTTTTATCACACGAGCACCTAAATCGGCCATTTTTAATCCAGCCGATGGCCCTGCCATGAATTGCGCAAACTCTAATACGGTAATGCCTTCTAATGGTAACATTTATAAATGATTAGGTTGTTTTCTTTAAAGATTCAAGATACAATTTATTCAAGCTATCTAAAAGCGATTTGGCATGGCCACCGTTTTTCATAAACTCACGAATAGGAGCCCCTGCATTATCCTGAAAATACATGTGTCCGTGGTAACGTGGTCTTAAAAAGGCTCTATCCAAAGTGGGTAGCGTGTCTTTAAAATAATCTAAAGCATTGAAATTATTCGTGGTATCTAACCAAGCTTCTCGGTGTCCGGGTTGCCCGCCATAATCAAAGAATACGGTTTTTTGAGTTTTAGGCGACGCTACATATTCGGCGTAAGCCAAAGCGGTTTCTTTATGTTTTGAATTTGATGAAATGGCTAAACCCGTTCCACCTAAAGTGGTAATTAAATGCTGACCTTCCAAAGTAACGGTATCATGAAATTTTAAAATATGATTGGCATAGCCGCGTTTCGAGTAGTTGGTGTAGCCGTAAGCAAAAGGGGAGTAGGCAAATTTATCGCTGCGTGTCATGGCTTCGTAAACCTTAATGGGGTTCATGTCGTAGCAAGAAGCATCAATATACTGACCTAAATCTCTTAAAATATCTAAGGCTTTTAGTCCGATGTCTTCCGAAACAAAATACTCTTTTGTTAGGGCCACATCTTCACCAAGCGTGCAACAAATCATATAAAAACTCATTAGAGTATCCTGCGGAATCCCAGGAATGGCTACCAAGCCGTCCTTTGCTAAGTCGATTAAATCGGCCCAAGTTTTTGGTAGCGTTTTTCCGAGTTTGTTTAATAAATCTGGTCTGCTTGCTGCTACGGGCGTTGCGGCATCGATGGCTAAGGCACTTTGGTAGCCATCAAAACAATAGCTTTCGTGTGATTTCCCAACCGAATTCGCGGCTTGATCGTCTAAAAAAGATTTCGGTAAATGTTCGTTTAACGGAATGATAACGCCTGTTCGCGCTGCAAAACCTGCCCATGGATGATCTATAATTAGTAAATCATAACGTTTTGCTAGGGCATCGATTGGTTCGTCTGCAAAAGCTTGTAACGAACGTTTTTCCCAGGTGATTTCTATATTCGGATTTAACTCATGGAAACGTTGGGCTGTAGCAACGGCCGATGTGAAACCACGACTGTGGTCCCAGGTTATTCCTTTTAATTTTATATGTTTTTCTGACATAATTCGTAGTCTAGTAAAAAAGAGACCATCTAAAAACCCAATTTATTGGTAGTTTCTAAGTAGTTGTTTCGATTTGGGTGTTGTTTTTAGACAGTCTCTGCAATTAGTAATAATGTTAGTTGTTATTAAAATCCTGATGCTCTTGGAATTTGTGTTTGACTCTCGTAACGTTGTCCATCTTCTCCTGTAAAATCTTTGAAGAAGTGGTAGTATGAACCATATCCGCCATTTTCGTTTTCGTTTTTCAAACGTTCATCTTTCCAAGCGTTAAAATGTTTTGTGGCTTCTTTTTGATCGCCAATTAGGAAGAAATAATCGTTTTTAGAGATGACTTTTCCGCTTTTATCGGTTAATTCTAGGTTCACAAAAAACTTAGATTTTACCGATTTTAAAACCTTTTCTTTAATCGGGAAGAATGATTTTGCACTGTTTTCTTCAATCTTATCAATGGAGAAAGTTTTGTTAGCAATCACTTTTCCAGAATCGTCTTTCATTTCAAACTTTACCGTACAATCTTTGTATGATTTATAGTAATCATTAATCACCCAAATATTTCCAACAAAAGACTCCTTAGTATCCCAACGACGTTTTTTAAATTCAAAATTCACTAAAAGCGGTTGGTAAGCCTTTTGAACAAAGTAGTATGAGTTTTTAGGTTTTCTGTAATTATCAACAATAGCCCATTTCATGTCTGGTCCGTAAGTAATATAATGACAAAGCGCAATACCACTTAAACTTGGTTTATCACGACGGAAATGCTCAATCCCGTTTTGGAAAATAATCCCTTGTGCATCTTGAGTAGCATTTACAAATTCTTCTAAAGAACCTTTCATTTCACTACCAAAAACATCCCAGTTTTGCATGCGTAAACGGGTTAAGTCAGCCCAATGGTGTCCCCAACTTAAACCAGGAGTCCATAATTCTTCTTCAGGAATAAATTTCTTTAAACTTTCTACGGAAGGCACCGAGGTAATTGCAAATTCTGGAACAATAGGGTAGCCGTCTGCTTTGGTTTGGTACCAATCTTCGTGCAGCCATTTCCCCATATCGTAAAAGTAACGTAAGGCATGAACGGCTTCTTTAGGTTTGAAACCTGCTTGTTGCCCAACATGATCGGTCATTGGAGAATCTGGCACATACGGTAAATCGACATAAGCTTGCAGTGAATCGCCTAAACGCTCTAAGAATTCACGACCAAATTTAGGGTCACGGGTACGGAACATCATTTCTTCACCACCTTCCATCATAATTAACGATGGATGGTTTCTGCGTTCTACAACCACTTTAACACCTTCGTTAAATATTTCAGCTAGATTCTTTTCGTCTGAAGGAATATTTCCAGTTCCTAAAGGAATCATGTCTTGCCAAACGGTCATACCCATTTCATCACAGTATTGGTAAAATTCAGGAACTTCTGGTGGGTGCCATCCGAAGATTCGAATATTGTTCATATTCATTTCTTTAGCCAAACGAATTAATTCTTTATAATCGCTTGTTTCGGTACGCCCTACAAAAATATTTGGTGGGCCACCCCAACATGCCGAACGGATGAAGTGAAACTTACCGTTTATATAAGTAGATCTTGGGAAGGTAACATCGACATCTTTAACGAAACCAGGATTCCATTTAGAAGTGACTTCACGAATACCAAAAGTGGTTTCGTTAATATCTTGATTTAGTTTACCATCTTTAACTGCAATTTTTGCAGTGTATAAGTTTTGGTCACCTAAATCCCATGGCCACCATAGTTTGGCTTCTTTTAAATGTATTTTCTGAATGACTTTATGAGTTCCCGGTTGAATGGTTTTCTTAAAGCTTACTTTTTGCTCTTTCATCTTAAAGTTTTTCCCGTTAAGGGCCGCTTCAAATAAAAATTCTTTAGCAACTTTATTGGTGTTTTCTAAGGTGATTTCAAGATTTACATCGGCCGATCCATCTTTATTGATGGTATTGTTGGCATACACATCTTTGAAACGGATTTTTCCTGTACGTACTAATTTAACAGGGCGTACTATACCAATAGGAGTGATGTCTCTCCAATAATCGCCAAACCAAGGTGTTTTTTTTCCGGCAACAAAAGCGTTTACTTGCGGCGGTGTGTCTAATTTAACCACGAGCATGTTTCGGCCTTTTAGGAAATCGTATTTATGGATACGAAGAAAATCGGCAACATCAAAAGAAAATTTAGAAAATACCCCTTCATGTTTTCCTAAATAATGACCGTTTAGCCACACCTCACAGGCATAATCTACGCCTTCAAAAACTAGGTCTACTAATTGGTTTTCTACATCTTCGGTAACACTAAATTGTAAAGCGTACCACCATTCGTATTGTTGTACCCATTGTGCTTTTACGCTGTTTCGTCCGAAATGAGGATCTTCAATAATGCCTGCTTTCCAAAGATCGGTGTAGACATCGCCCGGAACTTTAGCGTTGTTCCATACTAAGGTTTCAATGTCTTCGGCAGGTAACTTATGCAGGCCTTTTTTAACGCCTTCTCCTGGCGCCATCATTTTAAATCGCCAGCGCATGCCGCTTAAATCAATAACTTGTTGGTTTGAGTCTTCAAGTGCAAGTGTGGTGTTGGGTTGTGCATACGTTAATACTGTGCTTAACAGAAAAGAAAAGTACAGTAAAAGTTGTGAAAATTTAGTTATCATAGTTGTTATATTTATTCAGATGTAAATATAATATTTATATTTGAATAATTAAAATTGTGGTTATTGTTTCAAATACCATTATTTTTGGTTTCTAATAAAACAGCATTATGAGTAAATACGTAGCACCTGCATTAGATAAGGGTTTGGATATTTTAGAATATCTATCTCAGATAAAAATTCCGCAATCTCAAATGGAAATCGCCCAAGGCTTAAATAAATCGCCAAATGAGTTATATCGTATGCTCGTGTGTTTAGAGCAGCGCGGCTACTTACTTAAAAGTGCTCAATCTGGTAAATACTCGTTGTCCTTAAAACTCTATCAGTTATCTCATAGGCACAGTCCTATTGATGGTTTGCTAAAAGCTTCAAAACCTGTTATGGAAGAGCTTTCTAATAGTACCAAGCAATCTTGCCATTTAAGTATTATATATCATGGACAGCTTATGGTGGTTTCTCAAATGAAAAGTCCTGGGCCGGTATCGTTGTCCATTGAAGAAGGGAGTTTGTTTCCTTTAACAAAAACCGCTTCGGGTCGTGTATTATTGGCTCATTTAGAAGGCGATAAGCTGAATGAGTTATTAAATAATAATCAAGAGTTTATCAGCCTTTCTAAAAAAGAGCAAAAAGATTTTAAAGAACGTCTTCAACGTATAAATAAAGATAAGCACGAAATTTCGCAAAGCGATCTAACCATGGGGGTTACAGATATAGCCGTAGCTATCGGTAATCCGAATTCTAATATGTATTGTGCCTTGGCCATTTCGTCCTTATCTTCTATTGATGAAAAAAATAGCATTGGGGAGCTTCTTATTGATAAATTGCTAGAAGCCTCCCAGGCTATTCAAAATGAATCGGGTTTAGATTAATTTTTAATTATGTTTTACTACAATATGTTTAGTTATGCTTCCATTTGCTGTGGCTAATCGTAAAAAATAGTTTCCTGGTTTTAAATCCGCTACAGAAATCGTACTGAATTCTGAATGCTTTTCTAGCACTTTTGCCCCCAGTACATTGTAAACTTCAATATGGTTTATAAGTACTTTACTTTTTATATTAATGATTTGACTTGCCGGATTTGGGTAGATAGCAACATCTTCGTGAGTGATTTCTGGTGTTGATAAGCTGTTTTCTAGGGAAAACACAATTTTATCTAAATTCCATTGCCATGCGTTGGTACCGGAAGCTACAATTTTAACATTGTGTGTTCCTGCAGGCAAGGTAATAGTAATTCCAGCAGTAAGCGCCTGGTAGCTATCCCAACTTCCGTTGTTTGTAACGGCATCATCACTAACCAAAACGCCATCTAAGTAAATTGCTATTTTAGTATCGTCTAAAGGCGTTGAAATTTGGTACGCAATGTTGTATTCGCCAGCCAAATCATTAGCTACATTTAAGGTGTATTCTGCTTCATCGCCTTCGTTAACATAATTGATGCCAACAGAACTTTTATTTACACCGTACGGTACATAACCGTCATCGTAAGTACCGTGTGTGTTGATGAAATCTTCGGCTTCGATAATTAAGGAGGAGCTCGATCCCGATCCGCCTCCAGATGAAGGGTCGTTTACAGGCTTATACACACGTATCCAGTCTACTTTCATTTGGTTTTTTGCAGGGTCGTTTAAATCGGCATTAGAAGGCGTTGAGCCCGTTAACCAACTTTGAGATTCCATATTAATTATGATGTCCATTTCTTTGGTGAAACCTTTAGCTTCCACAGTAATACCATTTCCATCGATATCGCTATCGTCTCCACCTTGAAACCAAGCTGGATCTATAACATTATACCCGTTAGAAGCGTTGGATGTTTCTTTTAGGGTGTTAAAATTATACGTGCTTGATGTGGCATGTACGGTAACATCGGTATATCCGGAACTGTTGTTTGTAGGTAAGTTATAACCGTTTACATTCCAATTCATAGAATTAAAATAGGTATACTCCCAAGTGCCGTTGAATTTTGTAGCGATGGCGTTGTAGTACATAACACGAACTAGCTCGCCGTCTATATAATATTCGAAGTGTTTTGGACCAATCCAATTTACCCCCATTCGCATGTAACGGCGTGCACCCCCATTGTTATAACACCAGTCTCCCCAACCGTAATTAGAAGAAACTCTACTGTCTGGATACCAGGAATTCCAATCTCTTGGTTGGTAATCGGTAAAGGGGCTACGAACAAAAGAGTGGTGGCTAATGTGGGTTAAATGTTTAAAGCCGTTAACCCCTCCGTAGTTTTCAATAATGTCGATTTCTTCGGTATCGTCGGGGCTTAATAGCCAAAAACAGGAAGCCAAGGAAATATTGGCAACACTTATAGCCGATTCCACATATACTGGGAACTTAACTTTATTGTTGGAAGTAACACAGCCAGAAGCAACGCCGTAGCTACCACCTTTACTGTTTTCGGAGGTATAACCAACGTTAATTACCAAATCGCTACCATCGACGGTAACGTTTCCATTTTTCCAATAGGTATACCCAGGGCCATCCCATGCGTTGTGATAGAAATTGTACCACTTATTATTTCCGAAATTAGACCAAGAGGAGGCGTTGAAATTGTAATTAAAATCATCAGAAACATTGTCTTGAAGTTCCCAAATCTTTCCAGATCCTGCGTTTGCTGGTATCGGTATTCCCGACCAATCCTGGGCTTGCGTCTGGATAATAGAAAATAATAATGCACATAAAATGCGTTGTGTATTAGTCATAAGTAGGTTTTAAATTAGTTTGGATAATATTACAGATTAATAGGCTTTTAGCCTTAAAACTAGACTAGACACGAACTAAACAACCTGGTTAAAACCTACTATTTTAGAGGTTTATGTCAAGTTACTGAAAAACAATAGGGATTTTTTCACATGCTCTTGCCAGTAGGACCATTCATGAGCACCTTCAAATTCTTGGTAATTATGAGGGATGTTTTCTGAAATTAATTTCTGATGAAGATCACGGTTGTATTCAATTAGTAAATCATTTTTTCCGCAGTCAAATCGAACTGGTGGTAACTGGTTTTTGTTTGTAAGCATGGTTTGAAACACATCTTCATTATGGCGATTTTTTTGCTTGTAGTTTGCTTCGTCTTCTTCCACAAACAAATGCATCTGATTGGTATTGGTGATTGAAGAATGTGCTGAAATTCCTTGATACTTTTTACAGTATTTAGCGCCTAATCGTAAGGCACCAAACCCACCCATGGATAAACCCGAGATAAATAGGGGTGAGGCTTCACTGGTGCAAGCAATGTTTTCGTTAACAGCCGCAATAACATCATCTACAATCCAAGCTTCGTAATTCGCTTCGTTATGTGGTAAATAGGCCGAACCATCGCCCCATAAACCATCGGAAGGCATGGCAATGACCATAGGTTTAATGACTCCTGCTTCCATCAATTTTAAAGCCGTAAAATGAACTCCGGCTTTGTGCGCCCAAATCCAGGCACTACCATAAACACCATGTAAAAGTGTTACAATAGGTAGGTTTTCAAGGTTTTTAAATGGCGGAACAAATACGCAAATATCGCCGCGACCATTTAAATTCTTGGTTTTAACCGTAATGAATCTTAAGTTATTCCTTTCAAATTCAGGATTTGAAATTTCGGTGGTTTTAAAAATTGATGCCATGCCTTTTAGTTGATTTTAATGCGGTTTCTTTTATTCAAAAACGATAACGCCTTTAGCGTTTCTTCCTGCAAGCATATCGTCAAAAGCTCGTTGCAAGTTTTCTAGCGGATACGTTCTAGTAATCATTTCATCTAAAAGCAAATCTCCTTTGTCATAAAGCGATACGAGTTTAGGGAAATCAATGTCTGGACGGCATTTTCCGTAAAGCGGATTGATATAAATTTTATCCCATTCGAATAAATTCATATCGATGGTGATCTCTTCTTCAATCCCACTAACTTGAACCGCTGTTCCCGCATTTCTAATCATGGCAAGTGGCGCAGCACCTAGGGCTGGAACGGCAGTACATTCAAAGGCGTAATCGGCACCGCGTCCATCGGTTAAACTTTTAACGGTTTGGGCAGCTTTTTGTAAGCCAATATCCGCTTTATCGGCTAAAATCGTGTGTGTCGCACCAAATTGTTTCGCCATTTCTAAACGCTCTTGGTTGATATCGATAGCAATAATTTTAGCAGCTCCCGACACTTTAGCACCTTGAATAACATTAAGTCCAACGCCGCCTGTGCCTAAAACAACAGCAGAACTACCAGCACTTAATTTAGCTGAATTGACTACCGAGCCATAACCCGTCATAACCCCACAACTAATAATACTTGCTGAAGGCATAGGCATATCGCTATTAAGTTTTACACATGCTGAAGCTTTTACTAATGTGTATTCTGCTAAAGTTCCTATGTTGAAAGAGCGCTCGATGGGTTTGTTATGCCATGTGGATCCTTCTAAATGGGCATGTCCTGGTGTGTAGCCGTTTCCGCCAGCTGTTACGGGTGAATTGTTTTCGCAAATATGCTGATTGCCTTCTTGGCATTGGAAACAAGTCATACAAGGCGTGGCCCAGTTTAAAATGACTTTATCGCCCACTTTAAAATCGGTTATTCCGCTTCCTATTTGGTGAACGATACCGGCACCTTCGTGACCTAGAATAATGGGCTTACCCCAGTTTAGGGAGTCGTGGTCGGTATGACACAATCCAGCAGCCTGGATTTTGACAATAATTTCGTCGGCTTGTGGTTCGGCAATGGTAATGTGATCTATAATAAATTTTCCATCGGCGGTAGCAATGGCCGATTTAGCTTGTAATGGCATGAGTTATGGTTTTTAAATAAAACTGTTTGGTTTAAATGGAATGCTGGTATCAGCAAGTTTAATCTTGTCTATTCTTTGTTTGGCTTTTATAAATCGCGTTCCCAGCATGTATGCTTTTGCGAAATTTACGGCATCAACAGCAAGGAGTTCCTCATCTTTAAAATACCACATAGAAAAACTGTTTTCGGTTTCTTCATTTCGAATGACCAAATTGTTGTAGCCTGCTGATAGTCCGACGATTTGTAATTTGACATCGAATTGATCGGACCAGAACCATGGGATGCTATCATAAATTACTTCCGGTTGACCGCAAATGGCCTTGGCAGCTACTTTAGCTTGATCTACGGCATTTTGCACCGATTCTAAGCGTATGTTGGTTTGGTAATGTATATTGTAATGAAAAGTGCAATCGCCAATGGCATAAATATTTGGATTACTAGTTTGACAAGAGGCCGACACTTTAATGCCGTTTTCAAGTATTAAATTGGCACTTTGAGCCAATTCGGTATTGACTGAAATACCTACGCCAACGACAATAACATCGGCTTCGTACTGTGAGTTATCACTGCAATGCACTAAATTTCCTTCTGGTAATGGTGTTATTTTAGTAACCGTTTTGTCTGTTAGGATATTTACACCGTTTTGTTCGTGAAGTTTTGTGAAAAATGCCGACATCTCGGGAGTTGTAACACGAGCCAAAACCCGCGATTCACGTTCTAGAACGCTAACTTCAGCCCCTAGTTTTTTTAATGAGGCTGCTGTTTCTAAGCCAATATAGCCGCCTCCAATGATTAGCACACGTTTTTTAGGAGCGGTACTAAAAGCTTGCCTGATGTTATTCGCATCTGCGGCGGTGCGCATCGGGAAAACATTTTTTGCCGTGGCCATGCCTTCTATTGGCGGTATAAACGGACGGGCACCAGTGGCCAATACTAGTTTATGGTAGGGTTGTTCGCTCCCGTCACTCAGGGTAATTATTTGTTTTTCAGCATGAATAGATAGTACGGAAACCCCCAGTTTTAGTTGAATGTTATCCTCGGCGTAGTTTTCCTTCGGAAAAAGTAAACTGTGTTCGGTTCCTGCTTCGCTAGTTAAATAGGCTTTAGAAAGCGGTGGTCTGTGGTATGGGAATTCGGGGTCTTTATCGTAGATGATAATAGTGCCTTCCCAACCTTCCTTCCGTAGCGCAAAAGCACAGTTTATACCAGCATGACTGGCACCTATAATAACACAGGTTTGGTCTGTTGTAGCTTGCATGGCTTGTTATTTTGCGACTTTAAGAACCAATCCGTCAGGAACTTCACTTACTTGCATCTGGCATGATAATCGGCTGTAATCGCTCACATTGTCATCAAATTCTAACATGTCGCTTTCCAACTCGCTTGGACCTCCAACGGCATTCCAGAATTCTTGGTTTACATGAACGTGGCAAGTGGCACAAGAGCAAACACCTCCACAGTCGCCATCAATGCCTTTTACTTTGTTTTTTACAGCCAATTCCATGAGACTTCCAGAGTTGGCTTGGGTTTCAATAATATCGTTTTCGCTGGTAATAAATGTTATGGTTTTCATTATATATGGGTTCGTTTATAGTTTATGAAAGGCAACTTGTAGGCTATCGAAACCTACTTTACGATTAAACTCGTCTAAATCTTCAATATTCTCTTTTGCATCGGTAATCTGCATGCAACCCACTTTTTGAGTGAGTGTATTTAATAAAATACGTAAAATTTGACGAGCATGTGTAGCACCTAAACAGTTGTGAGTGCCGAAGCCAAAAGCGACATGCGGATTCACTTTACGATCTAATACAACTTCGTTAGGATTCTCGAATACGCGTTCGTCTCGGTTGGCAGAAGCCCAACACATGGAAATACGGCTTTGTGCTTTTATGGCATGCTCGCAGACTTGCGTGTCTTCTGTAACCACACGTCCCATTTGTGTTAACGGAGAATAGTAACGCAGTAGTTCTTCAATTGCCGAGTTAAGATGCTCTGGTTGGTCACGTAATTGTTGCAATGCCTGAGGGTTATCGGCAAAATAAGCTATGGTATTAGTGATGGCATTAATTACGGTGTCTCTTCCACCTGCGAAGGTTAAAATGAGTACGCCTTTAACTTCCTCTTTAGTTAATGTTTTGCCATCTATTTCGGAAGCTAATAATTTTGAATATAAATCGGCTCCCGGATTAGCAATGGCTTTGTCGATTTGTGCATCAATATAGTCATATAAAATATTCGCTTTGTCGCCATCTAAAGCCGTGTCTTCACTTCTAAATACGTGCGTTCCCCAGGAAATCCAAAGTTCCGATTCTTCAAATGGAATATTGAGTAACAGGGTTAGAGCGCGTGATTGTAATTTTAGAGCAAATTCTGAAACAACTTCCATACTGCCTTTTGTAAGGGCTTCATCTACAATGATATTGATAATATCAGTTAATTTTTCTTGGTATTCTTCTTCTAACGGACGCTTAAACCAAGGTTCTACAAGATCTCGATAGCTTTTATGTTGTGGAGGATCGACTTCAAACGGAATTTGTCGTGTATCACGAATGTGTACCTCCGAGGGTACTACAATTCTGCCTATTTCGTCACCTCCCGATTGAAAAGTTTTCCAGTTGTGGGCACATTTTCTAACGTCTTTATGACCTAGAATCATGGTTACAGGATCATTCTGATCGTTCATAGTTCCAAAGCCTTTAGTTTCCCGGGCTTCTTTAAACGGATCGTCTATATTGCTTTTTTTCATGGTTTAATACTTTCATTCAAACGTTGTGGTTGTGGCAAAATTGAATAAAAAGGCGAAACGGTGATTAATCAGAATTAGCTATTTAAGTACTTATTTTGACTTATAAATTTGTAAATAGATTAAAAACACTTCAATTAAGGTATGTAAAACATGTTTTTATGCTTTAAGTTGATTAATTTTGAAGTTTTAAAAGTCAGTCATTTGAAAGCGCAGTTTGAAAAAATACCTAAGATTCAGAATACGGCGGTACACGCTTTTGTTTATGAAGGCGCTACTTTCACGGCACCTTGGCATTTTCATCCAGAATTTGAACTTACATTCATAGAAAAAGGGGAGGGAATCCGTTATGTTGCCAATAGTGTCGAGCCATTTACGACTGGGGATATGGTGCTTTTAGGTAGTAATTTACCGCATTGTTGGAAGGAGGATTTGGTTGATGAAAACGGGGTTAAATCTCTGGTGTTTCAATGGGATGACGATTTGTTAGGTGAAAATTGGATCGAGAAAAAGGAGTTTTACAATATTAAAGAATTGCTGATAAGATCGGCTCGTGGCATAAAATTTAGTCCGATGTTTAGCTCTAAATTTCACAGTGATTTAAATCGTATTATAAATTTACCGCCTTTTAAAAAACTCATGGCTTTTGTAGAAGTGCTTCAGAAATTGGCTTTAACAACAGATTATCATTTTTTAGGTAATGAGCATTTTGCAAGTGATTTAAACACAAAAACCAACGCTAGGATCGATAAGGTTTATAATTACATTCACAACCATTACAGTAATAAAATTGTACTGCACGATGTGGCCAATTTAGTGTCTATGGGAGAAGAAGCCTTTTGTCGGTTTTTTAAAAAATCACTAAACAAATCTTTATTCGCTTTTATTAATGAGTACCGAGTTACCATGGTATGCAAACAGTTAATTGAAACCAATAAGCAAGTCAAACAAATTGCTTATAACTGTGGTTTTGAAAGTCTACCGTTTTTCTATAAGCAGTTTCAGAAATATAAGGGCTGTTCTCCCCTGAGTTTTAGGAAACAGTATCGGAAGTTATAGATAGATTACCGAATAACATTTAGAAGTGTCTATATTGTTGGTTTATTAAATGGTTAGTCGGTGTAGCCTATCCCATTTTAGGACACCTCTAAATTCGACAAATAATTATTATTTAGGTCAGATTTGATGAAGAATTTAAATTCTTCATCAAATCTGGGCATATATTCCTTAGGGGATTTATTACCTAAAGATTTATGCGGATGATTAAAGTTATAGTCCTCTCTCCAGTTATCACTGATTCTTTGGAGCTGATAGGTGTCATTAAAGTAATAAGCATCCAATATATCTTCTCTAAAGAAGCGATTGAAGCGTTCTATATATCCGTTCTGCATCGGTTTACCAGGTTGTGTGTATTTGATTTCTATAAAATTCCTTTTGCACCAGTTCATAAAGGTCTTAGATATAAATTCTGGACCATTGTCACATCTAATATATTTAGGTGTTCCTATCTCTTCCTTTAAGAGCTCTAGTGTTTCAACAACAGCTCTTGCTGGATACGAAAGCCCTGCATCAATAGCTAGTGCTTCTCGATTACAATCATCTATAACGTTCAACACACGCACTTTTCTGCCATCGGTAAGGGCATCGCTCATAAAATCCATGCTCCAACACTCATTGAGGCTAGAAGGTGTTTCTAAAGGCTGTTTCACACGTTTAACCAAACGCTTTTTGTGTTTACGCCTTAAACTGAGTTTCATCTCTCGATAAACACGCAGCACTTGTTTTCTATTCCATTGTAAGCCTTCGCGACGGATCTTATAATAATATTCATCAAAACCTCTGGTCGGATATGACTCAGCAAGCTCGGTTAATTTATTTATAACCTCGCTATCATCTTTTTTACTATGGTAATACCACATCGATCTGCTAAGGCCTACAACTTTGCAGGCGCGCATGATAGGGATAACATATGCTTTGATAAGATACTTTGCACGAACTCTTTTGTCGGAAGGCTTTAGAACTTTTTTGACAATACGTCCTTTAGCATCTTGTTATCTAGGCTCACATCTGCGTACATCTGTTTAAGCCTGTTGTTCTCGTCTTCGAGCTCCTTAAGCCGTTTAAGCTGCTGCTGTTCCATACCTCCATACTTCTTTCGCCAGTAATAGAACGTACTTTTGTCTATTCCTAATTCTCTCGATAGATCGCCTACCGATCTTCCCTGTTCATTTTCCTTGAGAGCTTTTATGATCTGGCTCTCGCTAAATTTGCTGTGTTTCATTGTAACAGTTTGAATTTAAAGTTAATAAATTCGAATTATTTACTGTCCTATTTTTAGGGAAGCCTACACAATGACTCCGGCTACCTATGTCAATTCCAGCAGCATTTTTGTTGATTACATCAAGTGTGATTTTATCATCCATAAAACTTAAATTTAAAAAGCTCTAAGAGAATGTGCTTTAGGCTAAGAGATTATTCTGAACGGGATCCACACACAAAGCGTGGTCGCCAATGTACTGATGGCAAACATTCTAACCAGGATTGCGCACGTGCTTACATAAAGCAGCAACACTTTGAAAAACGGCCTTGCAAAGAGCTAAATATTAGAATAGTAATTTACAAATTTTACGTTAGCTTACGTACTGAGGAATTTTTGAGTTTCTATGGGGGATTGCGTACAACGGTCTTGTGTATGAAACGTAGCGTATAAAAAGACGCTAACTTTTCGGATAAACACAGAGCCGAATTTTTATATTTTGTTTTTAACTTATCAATCTTAAAAGCCAAATTTAAAAATTTGGCGGTCTTTCTAAATACACACAAACCTTTCGGTTTAACGCTTACTAGCTATGTTTTATACACGTTGTTGCCAGTAGTTTTTTATTCATATTCTGGCACTAACAACACTAAAAAATCAATCACAAGAGAAACAATTTCTCCGTCTTTGTCAATTCCCCAATATGATGGATACGTTCCGTCACCGTAACCTGAATGAAACATAGTTATATTTAATTCCGAGTTTGGTAATTGAAAGTTTATCCAATCTCCATAATCAGTTTCGTCATTTTGGTCTTTAGCATTTTTCTTAAATTCAGAAGCGAAAAGGTCATCATAAATATTTCCGTCTGGATTAGCTTTCATAAACTCAGATTCAAATTTCACATATTCTTTTCCAGATTGAAAGTCATAAAACCCACCTAATCCTGCGTCAACAGGAAATCCGAAATAGTCAGCTTCGTCTGTCAATTCTGCTATATTATCTTCTTCTCGTAATGCCATTACCCATTTCTCTGCCTTTTTCTCGCTAAATTCAAGTTTTGCAATAGCATATCTATCTCCAGAATCTTTAGTTTTTGCAATATAAATTTTGATTGGATATTTGCCTGGTTTAACTCTGCTAGTCAAAGGTTTTGTTTCAGAATAAACCAATGGGTCACAAACTACTATTTGTCCGCTTGGAACATTAAGCATTCCAATTTCAAGTAATTCAATTGGTGTTTCTTCTATTTCTTTATTGTCAAAAATCAGGTTATAATCTGCGTGAGAAAGCACTTCGGTTTTCTTTTCAGTTTTTTTCTTAAACAGTCCAAACATTTCCTTTTCTTTTTGTGGTTCAGTTTTTTTGTCCGATGAATTACAAGACAAAAAGCTTAGAATTATTGCAAATATTAATAGTTTTCTCAATGTCTCTTAAATTACTGGCAACGGTCTTGTATATGAAACGTGGCGTATAAATAGACGCTAACTTTTCGGATTATAAACGAGCCGAATTTTTTAATTTTCTTTTTATCTTAATTTTCTCAAAAAGCCAAATTAAAAAATTTGGCGGACTTTGCAAATACACACAAACCTCTCGTAAAGCCTATAATAGCTATGTTTTATATACGTTGTTAGCACACGTACTTATTCCGTTTTCTAATTCAAAAGTCCAAATCTTTATTCAAATAACAATCACAACCAATATGAAAAGGAACTTTCGGTGGTGAGTTCTTCGAGTACTTTTTCTTGGAACATTCGACAGCTTTTGGACAAGCATTTTCGTTATGTAATGGTTCTACTGTATAGCCTTTAATATACTCTTTATCTTCTTTCAAATCACGCCACGAATAATATGAATTTCTGAAAGTTTGAGTTAATAACTTTACTTCCTCTTCGTGGTATCTCCAAGTTTGGGACAACTCGTTAAGATTAATAGAATTATATTTTTCTGGTAATGGGTTTAGCTTAAACAGTTCTCGAAGTGAAATTTTCTTTCCAATTAGTTCTTCTGCATTACCTTTCTCCAATATAAATTCCACAGCTTGTTTTTTCCTATAATATTGCTTTTCTGGGTTATCTGCAATTTCATTTAATTCTTTAAGCGTTAAAGTCAATAATATCTCGTCATTTGGAATTTCATTTCCACGTTTTGCTAAACCTGATTCTGAAAGTTTTTCAAACATTGGTCGAGCATAAGCATCTGCGGACATAACACGAACTTTGTCCAATTTGTCTGCATAGCTTAAATATGTCTGAATGTTTTCAAATCCGTATTCCTTTATTAATTCATCGTCAATCGTGATGTCTTTCGGTTCGTATTCAAACAATACTTCTAAATCGCAGTTGGCTTTTTCGTAAAGTTCGTTGATAGCCTCTTTTCTAAAATCCACAAGAATATCTTCTTTGTCTTTAATTCCTGAAATTTCCCAATCTTTTGATGCTTTTTTTAATTCTTCAATTTTCTCAAAATACTGTTTTGCATATTTTGATTTATAAGATTCTATTTCCTTAATCCGCAAATTATGTAGTGCAAATAATCCAACAATTTCTTGCTCTTTTTTATATCCACGACTTTCATCGTCATCTAAAATAGCTCGTAGCTTTTCCGCTATTTGTTTTTCAGCGTTTTGTAATGTAATAATGAAAGGCGATTTAGGATTCAAAATCCAATCTTGATTAGCATCTTGTTTAATTGGCGGAAATTTTTCTTCTCGGTACGAACTTGAACCTGAACTATATGAAGTTTTTATTTCAACTGTTATTGGACTTTGTTCCTTTATGATATTTTTCGGTTGCTTATTTTTCTTTGAAGACTTTGCAATTAAAACTATAATTGCTCCAATAATAACTAAAGTAATAAATGTTCCCATAGGTTTTTTCGTATGTGTGCTAACGGCTACATGTATAATTTAGTTGCGTATTATGGGACTAATTTAACAAACAAAACCGAGAGCAAGAAAATTCCGAAGGAATTTTCCAAGTAATCACTGACCAAAGCAATTAATTATACATATTGTTAGCCCACGTTTGTTTTTGTAGAATCTGTATTACCCAATTTAAACAACAAATTTTTCACGAACTTATTTGCTGTAAACTTTATTTATCCAATTTACTGCTTGCGAACTGTTAAGATCTGAAATCCCAGCAGTGAGAAAATCCAATTTATATCGTTTTGCTTTGCCGCACAGTTTTTCAGTCCGCCATCCAGATTGCGCAAAGTTATGTGTCCGAAATCGCAACAGTGAGAAAATCCGATTTATTGCGAATTGCTTTACCGTATAGATTATCAGTCCGCCGTCCAGATTGCGTAAAGTTATTTGTCCGAAATCGTAAGAGTAATAAATTCAGTTTTTAGCAAATTATTTTGGAGTAGGAGTAAGCAGATATTTTGTGATTAAACCACTTTTTAGAACCGAGTGAGAATGTTGGCTAACGGTCTCGTGTATAATTTAGTTGCGTATTATGGGACTAATTTAACAAACAAAACCGAGAACGAGGAAATTCCGAAGGAATTTTCCAAGTAATCACTGACCAAAGCAATTAATTATACATATTGTTAGCCCACGTATGTTTTTGTAGAATCTGTATTACCCAATTTAAACAACAAATTTTTTACGAACTGATTTGCCGTAAACTTTATTTATCCGATGTGCTGCTTGCGAACAGTTAAGATCTGAAATCCCAACAGTTAGAAAATCCAATTTATTCCGTTTTGGTTTGCCGCACAGTTTATCAGTCCGCGGTCCAGATTGCGCAAAGTTATGTGTCCGAAACCGCAACAGTGAGAAAATCCGATTTGTTGCGTTTTGCATTGCCGCACAGTTTATCAGTCCGCCGTACTGCTTGCGTAAAGTTATGTGTCCGAAATCGCAAGAGTAAGAAATTCCGTTTTTAGCGAATTAATTTGGAGTAGGAGTTAGCGGATATTTTGTGATTAAACCACTTTTTTAGAACCGAGTGAGCATGTTGGCTAACGGTTTCGTGTATGATTTGTGGCGTGATTCAGCACCAAATTTACTAAATAAAAACGAATAGAATATTCCGCAGGAATATTCATAAGTAAGCTTGAACTAGCCATGAATTATACACGTTGTTGCCAGTAGTACTTATTTTTCTGTTATTAAATTTCCATAGATAATTTCAAACTTCCGCCTAATCCTTCTCGGATTATTCGCATCAAAGTCGAAAGTCGAATATCACTTGCATTATTCTCAATTCGAGAAATATAGTTTTTAGTCGTTCCAACTTTTTCAGCAAGCTGTTGTTGCGTTAATTGTTGTTTTTTTCTCGCTTCTTGAATTAAAATTCCAATTTTAAATGTTTCAAATTCTTCTTGGAATTCATTACGAGATTCAGTTCCGATTTTTCCGTATTGCTCGTCTAAATGGTCATCAAAGGATGTAATTCTTTTATCTGTTTTCATAATATTCCTTTTTTAATCGTTCCGCTTTTTTAATTTCTTTCTTGGGTGTTTTTTGCGTTTTCTTTTGAAATCCGCTCAATAGTATTATTAAATTCCCTTTGTCGAAAAAGCAGAAAATTCGGAATATTCCATTTCCTGCTGAAATTCGCACTTCCCAAAGTCCGTCAGTATTCGTAAGGTTTTTTAAAAATTTCTCTGGTACAATTCGAGTATTTCTCAAAAGTAAAAGAGTCCAATCTATTTTCTTACGAACAGTAAGCGACTGTTTTAAATAGAAATCTTTAAAGTGATTTTCATATAATCCTATTTCTCTTTTAAATTCGCTCAATATTATTAGTCGTTAAATTCAGAACAAAGTTACCTAAAAAGGTAACAATTTCAAAGTTTAAAACTGTTTTTTAATGTGAAAATGGATTTTGGCGTATTACTGGCAACGGTGTCGTGTATATTTAGTGGCGTAATTTAGCACGGAAGTTAACAAATAAAAACCGAATAGAAAATCCGCAGGATTTTCGCAAGCAAGCTCGACCTAGCCATTAATTATACACCTTGTTGTTTACAGTGCAATTTATTTAACATTATATATTTAAGCAACTTTAGAATTAAATCTTTTTAGAACGTCTTGCTTTACCTTACATTTTTTTAGTTCGCTGCTCAGAATAGTAGAATTGAGTATTTTAAGTGTCTGCTTTACGTTTTGTTTTGCCATGCAGCTTATCAGTCCGTTGTCTTGCTTACGAATTGTTATATGTCCGAAATCGCAAGAGTGATAAAAATCTAATTTAATGAGTTTTGCTTTGCCATAAAGTTTATCAATCCGCCGTCCAGATTGCGTAAAGTTATGTGTCCGAAATCGGCTGAGTGAGTTATCCGAAATATTATGAGTTATTAGATTTAAACCACAATATTTTTAGCGCAAAATTTAGTTGAAGTTGTGTTTTGGAAACGTCGCGAAGCATTGTAAACAACGGTCTTGTGTATGATTAGTGGCGTGTTTCAGAAACTAATTTAGCAAATAAAAACCGAATAGAATATTCCGCAGGAATATTCGTAAGCAAGCTCTAACTAGCCATTAATTATACACCATGTTGTGCATAGTATTTTATGTTTTAATAATATCAGAGTTCACTTTGGTGTAATTCCAGCCATTCAAATACTCAAGTAAAATTTCAGTTATTTCTGCCATACAATGAATTGCTTCTATTTTTAAGTCTTCGTCGATATTATTATCTTTTTTTGAAAAGCTAAATTGCATAGTTCGTTTATTTGAGTCAGCTGATTGAATTGTATTATAGATATGTTTTTCGCTAAAATGAATATACCCAGATGATTGCTTATAAACATTAGTAATCCAAGGGTATTCTTCATTTAAAAGATTTCTCAAATACCAATCTTTCATTAATTTTCCATTTTTGTCTTTTAAGGTATCTATTTTTATTCCGTCAATTACTTTTGTTGCGAAATTGTGAGGGTCATTTACAATCCAACAAGCAGAGAATCTAATTATATTATCAAGGTGGCATCTAACTAAATGTGATGCAGCTATGAAGTTATCATCTTTTAATAATGTTGTGAAACCAAAAACCAATTTTAAGGACCTATTAATTACTGCGTTTGACAAGAAGTCCAAGGGGTAAAATTTTCCAGAATTTAGCTTTTTAGCTACATCCAAGAGTTGGGTTTCTTTAAATTCTAACTTTTGAATTTCTTTTTCTATTTTTTTTGTCATTGCTAGGTATTATGCACAACGGCTACATGTATAATTTAGTTGCGTATTATGGGACTAATTTAACAAACAAAACCGAGAGCGAGAAAATTCCGAAGGAATTTTCCAAGTAATGACTAACCAAAGCAATTAATTATACATATTGTTGGCACACGTATGTTTTTAAAGATTTTGCTATATCCACGACTAAACAACTAATATCTGCGTTTCGCTTTGCCGTAATTTTTATAAATCCGTCGTATTGCTTACGTATTGCTTTTGTCCGAAATCGGCTGAGTAAATTAATCCGAGTTTTTCCGCTTTGCTTTTCCATCCAGTTTATCAGTCCGCCGTCCAGGTTGCGTCATGCTATGGTCCGAAATCGCAAGAGTAAGAAATTCCGATTGGCTACGTTTTGCTTTGCCGTAAAATTTATAAACTGTAATTGTTATTAGATGATTTTTGAGTTAGAATTGAGTAGGAGTGAGCTTTAGATTTTGTTTATTAAACCACTTTTTTTAGAACTGAGTGAGCATGTTTGCCAACGGTCTCATGTATGGGAAGTTGCGGACAAAAGGAGAATGATTTTCCGCAGGAAAATCAGCCGTCCTAAAATGCACTTGCCATTAAATTTTGCCTAAAGTAGCAATTTTTTATACATATTGTTGGCGCACGTGAAATTTTTAAGAATCTGCTTATCCAATCTTAAATCACAATTTCTTGCGTTTTGCTTTGCCGCTAGGCTTGCGCATTGTTATGGATCCGAAATCTCAAGAGTAATTAAATCCGATTATTGCGCTTTGTTATGCCGCAAAGTTTGTCTGTCCGCCATACTGCTTGCGTATTGCTATGGTCCGAAATCGCATGAGTGAGTGAAGTCCGATTTATTAGGTTTTGATATACGCACTGGTTATCAGTCCGCCGTAATATTTGCGTAATGTTATGGTCCGAAATCGTCTGAGTAAGAAAGTCAGATTTACAGGATTAGATTTGCCGTAATATTGGTTTTTAGGAATATTAAACCGCCATTTTTATTACGCTGCGCAATCATGAGCGCCAACGGTCTCATGTATGGGAAGTTGCGGACAAAAGGAGAATGATTTTCCGCAGGAAAATCAGCCGTCCTAAAATGCACTTTCCATTAAATTTTGCCTAAAGTAGCAATTTTTTATACATATTGTTGGCGCACGTGACATTTTTAAGAATCTGCTTATCCATTTTTAAGCCACTAATTTTTGCATTTTGCATTGCCGCATAGTTTATCAGTCCGTCGTCCAGATTGCGCATTGTTATGGATCCGAAATCGTAAGAGTAAATAATTCCGATTATTGCGCTTTGTTATGCCGCACAGTTTGTCTGTCCGCCGTAATGCTTGCGTATTGCTTGGGATCCGAAGTCACATGAGTGAGTGAAGTCCGATTTATAAGGTTTTGATATACGTATTGTATTTCAGTCCGCCGTAATATTTGGGTATTGCTTTGGTCCGAAATCGGCTGAGTAAGAAAGTCAGATTTACACGATTAGATTTGCCGTAATATTGGTTTTTAGGAATATTAAACCGCCATTTTTATTACGCTCCGCAATCATGAGCGCCAACGTTGTTGTGTATGGTTAGTTGCGTGGTTAAGTAACTAATTTACTAAACAAAAACGAACCAGAGAAAATTCCGAAGGAATTTTCCAAATAAGCACTTGCCAAAGCAATTAATTATACACGTTGTTGTAACACGTTTTTATTTAAATAATTTTTCTTCAAGTTTTCCCTTTTCGTAGGCTTTGTAAAACTTTTTTGTCTTTGAAGTCATCGGAACGTTATTCTTCTCATCTCCTATAAATTCTAATAAAATTTTTGCTCCGCCAAGTTGTACTTCTTTAACATCTTCTTGTTCGCTATACTTTTCACCGTCTTTTGGTTTACATTCTAAAATTCGGTTATGATTTATCTTTTGGTCTAATCCGTAATTTATCATTGCAACAGAATAAAGAAACTGTTGTTTGTCTTTGTTGGTAAGAGAAGTGAAAAAATCACCAAAAGTTGGGATTCCCATTCCAATATCTTTATTCATCCAAAATCCAACGATTTGCGCAGCAGCTCTAAATTCAGTTCCATTAGGATAAACAGGGTTCGAAAAAATATATTGACTTGCATCAAAAATCAGATTTTCATAGTTCTCATATTCAGGATTTTTATCTTCTTGCATTTTTGCTAAAGACACAGAAAAAAGCTCGTTTGAAGAAGAAGGAAATGTGAATGAAGTCCAAAGTCTTGATTTAACAATTTCGTTTTCAAACTTTCCTGGTCTAAATTCGATTGAATTAAGAGCTTCTTTTATGAGATTTTTTGTCGATTCCGAATTTGGGTATGAACTTACAGTTACATCTGTAACTTTTGAATCTTCTGTGACTGTCAAATAAACATAAACATTTCCTTTAAATTTAATTTCTGAAGAAAGTTTAGGGTAAATAAAATTTCTCAAATTCTTTTCAGAACAAGCGATTTGTTCTTTTTCTGAAAGTCCAGAATCGCAATCATTTTCAAATGGTAGTTCTGTCAAAACAGCATAATGATAAATTCCTTCTTTCTCTTGTTTAAACGGTTTTGCCTTATATCCTCTTTCAGCAGTTTTGTCGGCATCTAAAAAATGTCCTTTCGGTATTTGTCCAATCGCAAAAATTGGAACTAAAAGTAAAAAAGTCAGAATGTTTAATTTGTATTTCTTCATTTTGTTAATTTGGTCAAATGTGTTACAACGGTCTCGTATAAGAATGTAGGCTTCCCCATATTAGAACTGCCTAATTTTCTAAAACTGGTTTAAAATTACTGTTTTTAATTCTCTTGGGGCTAGCCCCAAGAGAATTAATTTTTGCATACTTAATAGGAGAAGTTTTTCCTAGAGCATCGTGTGGTCTGTGGTTGTTATAGTCATCTATCCATATCTGGGTTTGTTCTCTAACCTGATCAAGATCTTCGAATATGTATTTGTTTAGGACTCCACGTCTATAACTTCCATTAAAGCGTTCTATAAAAGCATTTTGAGTTGGTTTTCCTGGCTGAATATATTTAAAATCTATTCCATGCATTTGACTCCATTCATTAGTGATATTAGCGATAAACTCAGGACCGTTATCCATTCGTATCTTCTGGGGTTTTCCTTTTTTATTTATTAGGTGGTTAAGCACCCAGACTATGCGATTACTAGTCAATGAAAAATCTATTTCTATATGAAGAACTTCTCGGTTAAAATCATCAATGATATTAAATGCTCTAAAACGTCTTTTGTTCTCTAAAACGTCGGTTACAAAATCCATACTCCAAGTATGATTGAGCTCATTAGGGACCTCTAAAGGCTCTTTTACTCTAGCAGGCAAACGTTTCTTTACCTTTCTTCTCAAAGGCAGCCCTAAAGAAACATAAACCCTATGCACACGTTTGTGATTCCAGGGTTTGCCTTCTTCTCGTAATCGGTCATAGGCTTTCCAAAATCCTTCTTCAGAATGCGCTTCAGCTTTCTGCTGTAAAGCTTGTTCTATCTCGAGATCGTCCTTGGGTGATGGTGTGTAATAATAGACGCTCTTACTCATATTCAATACGCGACACGCCCTGTTGATGCCGTAATGTATAAGTTCCTTTGCAATACTCCGTTTACGGCAGGGCTTTATAGCTTTTTTTCAATTATTTCTTTAGCCATTTGATGGTCTAAAGCTAAAGTTGCGTACATCTGTTTAAGTTTGCGATTTTCCTCTTCTAATTCTTTAATACGCTTTAGTTCTTTTCCATTCATACCAGCATAACGTTCTCGCCATTTATAAAAGGCAGATGTACTTACACCATGTTCACGCGTTATCTGTTCAACACTCTTACCGTTATCGAACTCTTTTAAAATCTTAGCTATTTGCTGTGGACTGAATTTACTTTTTCTCATAATTACTGTTTAAAGTTAATATTATTTTTACACTTTTAAACAGTTCGGTTTTAAGGGGAGCTTACAAGAATAGTTGCTTGGTTAAGTCACTAAATTAGCAAACAAAAACTAGCCAGAGGAAAATCTGCAGGATTTTCCGAGTAAACAATGACCAAGCAATTATTTTTATACATTGTTGTGTGTAGTTTTTTAATGAATTATTGAATCTATAGCAATTCCATTTTCTGCGATAATTGTTTTAGTTAATTTACCTTTTTTGTCGAAATATTTTGTTTTTCCATGATGCTCATCATTTTTAAGAAATCCATCAAACCATAGTTCGCCAGTTTCATAATAACCTTTTACTTGTCCATTCTTAATTCCATTAACAACATTTAATTCTTGACTCAGGTTCCCATTTTCAAAATAAATATTTGCTTTCCCGTTTATTTTATAATTTTTAGATTCAACCATTTTGTGTAAGTTCCCATTTTCATAGTAAGTGAAGGTCTGTCCTATTGAAGTTAAACTTAATGTGTCTAATTTAATTATATCAAGTTGTTTCAATTTTCCATTAGGAAAATATTTCTTGCAAGTGTCTATGCTTTTTGAGTACCAATAGCTGCATATTAATTTAGGTGTTCCGTCATTATAATAGTTTTTGCTCAAACCATGAAGTTTGTCATCTTTCACATAGTTAGACTCCTCAATATTTCCATTTTCATAATAAATAATTCCTTGACCAATTTGTTTGTCCATTTCCCAATAAGAGATATCTTTTGTGTTTCCGTTTTTCCAATAATTTATTCTTTTTCCATGCTTTTGTCCATCTCGGAAATTAATTGTTTGTTTAAGACTACCATCTGTATTCCAATATCTTTTCCAAAGACCTTGCTCTAAATTATTTTCAACCAAACCTTCTTCGATTATTATTTCTCCCTTGTTTGAATAAAAATGCTTGTAATATCCATTTTCATAAATCCGTTTATATTCCTCATTATTTTTTTTCCAAACTGTTTTTATTAAGCTATCTGTTTCTTTATCGAATAATTTTTCAATTCTGTTTGGTAGACTATCCAATATTTCTATTTCTCCAAATCTGTTACCATTATCGTAGTAATATTTAAGTGTACCTTTTTTGTATTTAAAATCTGAATCCTTACTTATTCTTTGCCAATAACCTTTTTTGCCATCTTCCTCGTAAAAAACATAGTCTGAATTTTTGTATCTAGAATTATTTGGGTTGTCTTCACAAGAGCAAAGAAGTATTAAGAAAAGGATGAAAAGTTTATTTTTCAATTTAGTAGGTTATCTGGTTTAAATTACACACAACGGTCTCGTGTATAATTAGTGGCGTGATTTAGGACGGAATTTAACAAATAAAAACCGAATAGAATATTCCGCAGGAATATTCGTAAGTAAGCTCGACCTAGCCATTAATTATACACCTTGTTGCCATTAGTACTTTTTATTGTTCAAAATTTAGTTTTAATCTACAAAAGTTTCTCTAATAATATCTTTACAATTCTGTATTTCAGATTTCGATAATTGGTCAAAGGTTTTTAATATACGGGATTTGTCAATTGTCCTAATTTGGTCTATTGCAATCATTCCTTTTTTTCCGCTGTGTTTTACTTTTATTCTGGTCGGATAATTTTTCAAGTTCGTTGTCATTGGTGCAACAACGATTGTTCTTAAAAACTTATTAATTTCATTTGGCGAAATAATTACACAAGGTCTTGTTTTTTTAATTTCACTACCAATTGTTGGGTCAAGATTTACGAGTACGATAGAATACTGTTCTAATTCCATTCCTCAAAATTTTCGTCCTCAAAAACATCATTGAATAATAATCGATCGTCATTATTCTCATGCATTTCTTGAAAAGCTTTTTCCCAGTTTTTTCTTGGACTACTAATTGGCTTTAGGATTATTTGTCCTTTTTCCAAAATCATCTCAACTTTGTCTTTTATGTTATACTTTTCTAAAATAGTCTTACTTAAACGTAGACCTTTAGAATTTCCGATTTTTATAATTGCTGTTTCCATAACATTTTATTTGTAATTACAAAGTTAGTACAAAACATTCAATCCGCAAAGTTTTTTCAGTATTAATGGCAACGGCTACATGTATAATTTAGTTGCGTATTATGGGACTAATTTAACAAACAAAACCGAGAGCAAGAAAATTCCGAAGGAATTTTCCAAGTAATCACTGACCAAAGCAATTAATTATACATATTGTTAGCCCACGTTTGTTTTTGTAGAATCTGTATTACCCAATTTAAACAACAAATTTTTCACGAACTGATTTGCTGTAAACTTTATTTATCCAATTTACTGCTTGCGAACTGTTAAGATCTGAAATCCCAGCAGTGAGAAAATCCAATTTATATCGTTTTGCTTTGCCGCACAGTTTTTCAGTCCGCCATCCAGATTGCGCAAAGTTATGTGTCCGAAATCGCAACAGTGAGAAAATCCGATTTATTGCGAATTGCTTTACCGTATAGATTATCAGTCCGCCGTCCAGATTGCGTAAAGTTATTTGTCCGAAATCGTAAGAGTAATAAATTCAGTTTTTAGCAAATTATTTTGGAGTAGGAGTAAGCAGATATTTTGTGATTAAACCACTTTTTAGAACCGAGTGAGAATGTTGGCTAACGGTCTCGTGTATGATTAGTGGCGTGATTTAGCGTGGAAGTTAACAAATAAAAACCGAATAGAATATTCCGCAGGAATATTCGTAAGCAAGCTCGACCTAGCCATTAATTATACACCTTGTTAGCATTAGTTTTTTACTTTAGAAATATAATTTTCAATTTCTTTTTTCCATTCCGGATATTCGATTTTTTTTAAACCTTTTCTTGAAATTAATTTAGTGTTTTTATCTAACTTTTTTAAAACACTTTTAAGTTTTGGAGTACCATTTCCATATGGCCAATCGGTAAACAATCTACCATATTCCCAATAATTATAATCATCCTTGATTGATTCTTGCCATTTGTTTAAAAAATAACTATTCAAATGTTCACCATTTATTCTAGGGTCAAAAAGAATCATTGTTATCAAACTTTCTGATCCATTACTATTTCTCCAATTATAACCTATAATTACAGTATACCCATTAATTTTTCCGATTAAATAGTCTTTTTCTGTTTTGAACCCAACTTTAAGGAAATCTGTAAATTTTGTAGTTTTAATTTTTTTCACCCTTAATTTCGGTCCAACATATTTATCGTAGGTAAAGAATATAGTTCCAATAAAAATTGATAAACATATAATAAGCAACAATAGATGAAAAAAACCATCTATTCCCATATTAAAGCTTCCTGTTATTATGGTAGATAACAATGTTGATAAAGCTATAATAGAAAAATAAGATAATGCTTTTCTATAGTAGTTTAGGATTTTCATCAAATTAATGCTAACGGTTTCGTGTATGATTTGTGGCGTGATTCAGCACCAAATTTACTAAATAAAAACGAATAGAATATTCCGCAGGAATATTCATAAGTAAGCTTGAACTAGCCATGAATTATACACGTTGTTGCCAGTAGTACTTATTTTTCTGTTATTAAATTTCCATAGATAATTTCAAACTTCCGCCTAATCCTTCTCGGATTATTCGCATCAAAGTCGAAAGTCGAATATCACTTGCATTATTCTCAATTCGAGAAATATAGTTTTTAGTCGTTCCAACTTTTTCAGCAAGCTGTTGTTGCGTTAATTGTTGTTTTTTTCTCGCTTCTTGAATTAAAATTCCAATTTTAAATGTTTCAAATTCTTCTTGGAATTCATTACGAGATTCAGTTCCGATTTTTCCGTATTGCTCGTCTAAATGGTCATCAAAGGATGTAATTCTTTTATCTGTTTTCATAATATTCCTTTTTTAATCGTTCCGCTTTTTTAATTTCTTTCTTGGGTGTTTTTTGCGTTTTCTTTTGAAATCCGCTCAATAGTATTATTAAATTCCCTTTGTCGAAAAAGCAGAAAATTCGGAATATTCCATTTCCTGCTGAAATTCGCACTTCCCAAAGTCCGTCAGTATTCGTAAGGTTTTTTAAAAATTTCTCTGGTACAATTCGAGTATTTCTCAAAAGTAAAAGAGTCCAATCTATTTTCTTACGAACAGTAAGCGACTGTTTTAAATAGAAATCTTTAAAGTGATTTTCATATAATCCTATTTCTCTTTTAAATTCGCTCAATATTATTAGTCGTTAAATTCAGAACAAAGTTACCTAAAAAGGTAACAATTTCAAAGTTTAAAACTGTTTTTTAATGTGAAAATGGATTTTGGCGTATTACTGGCAACGGTTTTGTGTATGGTTAGTTGCGTGGTTAAGCACCGAATTTAGCAAATAACTCACAGATAGAATATTCCGCAGGAATGTTCGTATGTCGGCAGTGACCTAGCAATTAATTATACACTGTGTTGCCACCAGTTATTTATATTTTGAAATTAATTACATCGTTGCATTCTTTTAATGTATATGAGTTTTCTGTATTTTTAAATTCAGCAATTTTAACTTTAAAAAAAGCGGTCTTTGATATTAGACTTTTTTCAAATCGAAAATAAGTATAACCATCTTGCACTATAGTTTTAATAAAAGGTATAGGTTTAAAATTTAAATTATCAATACTAAATTGCAACCCAACTGTCCAATCTTTATTTGGATTATTTTTAAATACAAAGTAGTAATAATCTTTATCAGATTTCAGTTTAGGTATATCTGAAAATCCTGAAAAAAACCAAATAGGTTTAATAAATTTTGAATTATTAAATTCTTCTAATGACAAAGGTTTTTTAAGTAATTGCCATTTGCTATTTTCAGGATAATGAGTTATAATAGAATATTCAGGTTTAATGTTAAAATAAAATTCAGATTGTGATTCCTCATTTGAAGTTCCCCAAGTTGTATCAACTAACATCCACTTAATATTTAGTTTAATGGCGTTCCAAGCGTGTCTATAGATATCATCAGCCGCCAATTCAACATAATGATTTCTTTCGTCACGAATGTGTCCAGATATTACTACTGTTTCAATATCTACTGAATCTAAAAACCATTGATATAATTTGGCATATCCAGCACAAATACCTTTTCTTGTATTATATACAACAGACTCTTCTTGACTTTGCCAAAATATTTCATTATCTATTGTTCCATCTACGATTTTCTGATATGTTCCTTTGTCATACTCTAAATTTGAACCAATCCAATAGTAAAAAAATCTTGCAAGTTGTTCTTCGTCTTTGATATTTTCTTCTGCATAAGTTATCAAATCCGACATTTCAAGATTCAATTCACTCGTTTTTTCAACCAAATCTTTTATTTTTTCTGTTTGAGAGAAAACTGAATTAGCGAAAAACACTATGAAAAATGTAAAGCAGAAAGTTTGTTTCATAATTGGTGGCAACGGCTACATGTATAATTTAGTTGCGTATTATGGGACTAATTTAGCAAACAAAACCGAGAGCGAGAAAATTCCGAAGGAATTTTCCAAGTAATGACTAATCAAAGCAATTAATTATACATATTGTTGGCACACGTATGTTTTTAAAGATTTTGCTATATCCATAACTAAACAACTAATTTTTGCGTTTCGCTTTGCCGTAATATTTTTAAATCCGTCGTAATGCTAGCGTATTGCTTTTGTCCGAAATCGGCTGAGTAAATTAATCCGAGTTTTTCCGTTCTGCTTTTCCATCCAGTTTATCAGTCCGCCGTCCAGATTGCGTCTTGCTATGGTCCGAAATCGCAAGAGTAAGAAATTCCGATTGGCTACGTTTTGCTTTGCCGTAAAATTTATAAACTGTAATTGTTATTAGATGATTTTTGAGTTAGAATCGAGTAGGAGTGAGCTTTAGATTTTGCTTATTAAACCACTTTTTTTAGAACTGAGTGAGCATGTTTGCCAACGGCTTCGTGTATGATTAGTGGCGTAATTTAGCACGGAAGTTAACAAATAAAAACCGAATAGAAAATCCGCAGGATTTTCGTAAGCAAGCTCGACCTAGCCATTAATTATACACCTTGTTGTTTACAGTGCAATTTATTTAACATTATATATTTAAACAACTTTAGAATTAAATCTTTTTTAAACGTCTACCTTTACCGTACAGTTTTTAGTTCGCTGCTGAGAATAGTAGAATTGGGTATTTTAAGTATCTGCTTTACGTTTTGTTTTGCCATGCAGCTTATCAGTCCGCCGTATTGCTTGCGAATTGTTATATGTCCGAAATCGCAAGAGTGATAAAAATCCAATTTAATGCGTTTTGCTTTGCCATAAAGTTTATCAGTCCGCCGTCCTGCTTGCGAATTGTTATGTGTCCGAAACCGCAAGAGTGAGTGAAATCCGATTATTTACGTTCTGATTTGCCGCAAAGTTTATCAGTCCGCCGTCCTGATTGCGAATTGTTATGTGTCCGAAATCTGCTGAGTGATTTATCCGAAATATTATGAGTTTTTAGACTTAAACCACAATATTTTTTTTGGTAAAATTGAGTGATGTTCTGTTTTGGAAACGTCGCGCAGCATTGTAAACAACGGTCTCGTGTATGATTTGTGGCGTGATTTAGCACGGAAGTTAACAAATAAAAACCGAATAGAATATTCCGCAGGAATATTCGTAAGCAAGCTCGAACTAGCCATTAATTATACACCTTGTTGTGCTTAGTGTTTTTTATTTATTTTTTCACAATCAATTCAGTCAGTTTTAAAGTTGAATTGTTGTGTTCGTTTTTAATAATTCCAAAATTTTTATTCTATCAGAAATATCCTTATAAAAAATCCAATCCGATATTGTTCCAGTTGTTTTTTTATATCGCCTTTCCAATGCTGTTGAGTTTCTGTTAATCAACGCATCGTTACTCAAATTATCTAAAATTTCCGCAATTAATTTGTTGGCATAGTCATCATCAATTTCAGTCCAGTTTTCGATTTGAGGTGTTGATATTAATTCAATAAAACTTTCTAAGTCAGAGCTTCTCCAATGGTTTCTCAGAAAATCCACATCTATTTTTAAGGATGATAATTCATTAATGTTTTCTACCGTCTTTTCAGCGGTTTCCTTTCCGTTTTCAAATCCGATTACTAATTCCTTTATTTTCCTTTTCAGTTCTTCCATTTTGGGTTTCCGACATTAAGCACAACGGTCTCGGCTATGATTAGTACGGGAATAAAAAAGAAATTAACTTCCAATTAAACACTTAGCCAAAACTTTTTATTTTGTTTTATATTTTTTGTTCTAAAGCCAAATCAAAAGATTTGGCGGACATTACAAAAACATACTAAAATTTAGGTTAAGCACCTAACCCCGTATTAATTATAGCCATTGTTGTGAGCTGGCTTTATTTGTTTTTAATTCAGTTTCTACTTTTTTCTCAATTTTTTTTTGCTTGAAATCAAACCAATTTTGTCTAAAATTTGATTGGTCTACTTTACTTTTAAAATTCTGAAATGGCTTTTTGTTTTCCAATACTTTTCCCAATTCTGCCTTAAGATTTTGGTCAGTTAATTGTTGTACAAATAATTCCATAATTTTAAATGACTCAAAGCTTTCCAAAACAGCGAATTTTATAAAATCTGTTGTGTTATTTTCTATGCTTTTAAAATCCTGTTCAAAAGATTTTTTAAAGTCATCTTGGTCTGATACATAAGAAATCCCTGGAATAGATATAATTTCACTTGTTTTCACATTAAAATAGCAGTCGAATCCACAATCCAATTCCTGCGCAATATTTTTGATGATATTTTGTTTCAGATTATCCAAAAAAACAACCGTGTTTATCTTCTTTAATTACGTTAACTATTTTTTCTAAGTGTGTTGATTTTGGAAAAGGGTCATAAATTTCCCATTTCCCACTTGCTCGCATCCAATATAAATTCCATTCCTTTCTGGACTTATAAAATCTGATTTTAGCAAATTCAATATTTTCTATTTCTTCTGGATTGTTCCAAAAAGGTCTAATTTCATAAAGAATTACAACTTTTCCATCATAAGAATACCCAAAATCCAACTTTTTGCGGATTTCATTATCTTCAGGCCGTAATGATTCTATATATTTTTTTATTGTAGATTCATTTATATCGATTGCAGTATTTTTCATTTATTTCGGTTCTTTTTTCAACTTCTGACTAATGTAAAAATATGATCCTGAAAATCAGTAGTTTATAAATGTTCGATTTTCTCATATTTATTAAAATTCTTAGAGGCAATTTACTCAATTTTTCGTTAGCCAACATACCAAGGAATTTTTGGGTTTCTATGAGGGATTGCTCACAACGGGTTTGTGTATGGTTAGTTGCGTGGTTAAGCAACTAATTTAGCAAATAAATCACAGATAGAATATTCCGCAGGAATGTTCGTAAGTCGGCAGTGACTAAGCAATTAATTATACACGGTGTTAGGCAACGTTATTTATTATATTCAATTTTTGCATTTATAAAAGATTCCGTTGAATCATTTTCCGTAACCTTATATCTGATGCAGTTTTTTTTAGAATCATATTCGACACAATCATAAATACTTTCGCTGAAAATTTCTCCATCTTCAATAACAACGGTTGAGCTTTTCATTATTTCTCCGTTATTCAATTCAGTAACTTCTTTGATAAATGAAGACATTCTATCGTAAACATTATACTTAATCAAATTCCAATTTGAATCATATAAAAACTCTGTTATTTGGTCAGGAAATACACTGTATTTTAAATTTATTGAATCTGTTAAAGAGTTTCCTAGAGCTCTGTATTCAGATTGCTTAATTAATTTTCCTTTTTTATTTATTGCGTTTTCAATTTTGGATTTATTTACAAATTCCCTAGAACCATTGAAATATGTTTTCGAAATCAAAAGGTTCTTTTTATCATAATTATAAGAATTAATATGTATTAAACCCTCCGAAGAATATTGCCTTTGTTCGTAAATCATACCGTTTTGATTGAAGTAAAATTCGTTATCAATAAAGTAAGTGTTTTCTTTTTCCGTACTATTTCTTTCGTGTTCAAACTTTAGGCTTTTAACTTTTCCTGTGAGTCCAATTTTTTCTAAATCGGTCGTAACATTCTTGCTAAATGAACAGCTAATTAGTAAAATTGAAATCGTAAATATTTGAAGGTACCTCATTCGTTTTTAATGTTGCCTAACGGTCTCATGTATAGGAAGTTGCGGACAAAAGGAGAATGATTTTCCGCAGGAAAATCAGCCGTCCTAAAATGCACTTGCCATAATTTTTTGCCTAAAGTAGCAATTTTTTATACATATTGTTAGCGTACGTGCTATTTATAGAATTATGGGAAGTCCATTTTTAAACAACTATTTTATTGCGTTTTGCTTTTGACCAAAACCGTTTGAGTGATTAAATCCGAGTTAAGACGATTTGCTTTTCCATCAAGTTTGTCTATCCTCCGTATAGATTGCGTGTTGCTTTGATCCGAAACCGTTTGAGTAATTAAATCCGAATTAAAGCGCTTCGCTTTTCCATCCAGTTTATCAGTCCGCAGTAATCTTTGCGAATTGCTTAGGATCCGAAGTCGCATGAGTGAGAGAAGTCCGATTTATTAGGTTTTGATATACGTAATGTTTTGCAGTCCGCCGTAATCTTTGCGTATTGCTTTGGTCCGAAATCGGCTGAGTAAGAAATTCCGATTAGTTAAGTTATGCTTTGCCATAAAACTTATAAAACCATTTATATTTTAAGCACTTTTTGAGTTTGGAAAGAGTAGGAGAGTGCTGGGGTTTTTAGCTTTTAAACCACTGTTTTTCGATTTGAGTGAGCCATGAACGCTAACGGTATCGTGTATGATTTGTGGCGTGATTTAGCAGGAAAGTTAACAAATAAAATCCTAATAGAATATTCCGCAGGAATATTCGTAAGCAAGCCCGAACAAGCCATGAATTATACACCTTGTTGCCAGTAGTACTTATATTTTCATTAAATCTTTATTCTTGTCTTTTAAATACCAATATTTCTCTTTTCCATTACTATAAAAACTATTCCTGGTTGCTATAAATTCCATATCTTTTAAATTAAGACGTATTGATAATTCTCTGATTTCACCACCTTCTTCATGTTGAATTAAAAATGATATAATACCAGAACCAAATTCGCTTAATCCTGAAAAATATTTAATATCTATGATTTTTGATCCAGATTGAAAACCTTTCTTTATCATTTCCTTTGTGATAAGTTCTTTTCCATAATCGAAAATAACTTGAATATCAGTTAAGCGGTCTTTTTTTTCAGATATAGATAGGCCTTTCCACATTTTATAATCTTCCATAAAAAGATATTTTCTTTCAGAAATTGAATCCTGAATTTTAGTTTCTGAATTAATTTCGGCAATTTTTGCTTCATTAATTATATCGATTTTTTTCTTTTTGAAAATGAATTTGTAAAGCCAATAAAAAGGAAGTCCAATTAGGAATGAAATTAATAATAAGAGGATTGTTCCAAGCATTAAATTTGTTTTTTGATTTTAGTATATTTTTCCCATTACTGGCAACGGTCTCATGTATGGGAAGTTGCGGACAAAAAGGAGAATGATTTTCCGCAGGAAAATCAGCCGTCCTAAAATGCACTTGCCATTAAATTTTGCCTAAAGTAGCAATTTTTTATACATATTGTTGGCGCACGTGAAATTTTTAAGAATCTGCTTATCCAATCTTAAATCACAATTTCTTGCGTTTTGCTTTGCCGCTAGGCGTGCGCATTGTTATGGATCCGAAATCGCAAGAGTAATTAAATTCGGTTGTTGCGCTTTGTTATGCCGCAAAGTTTGTCTGTCCCCCGTAATGCTTGCGTATTGTTATGGTCCGAAATCGCATGAGTGAGTGAAGTCCGATTTATTAGGTTTTGATATACGCACTGGTTATCAGTCCGCCGTAATATTTGCGTAATGCTATGGTCCGAAATCGTCTGAGTAAGAAAGTCAGATTTACAGGATTAGATTTGCCGTAATATTGGTTTTTAGGAATATTAAACCGCCATTTTTATTATGCTGCGCAATCATGAGCGCCAACGGTCTCGTGTATGATTTGTGGCGTGAATTAGCATGGAAGTTAACAAATAAAAACCGAATAGAATATTCCGCAGGAATATTCGTAAGCAAGCTCGACCTAGCCATTAATTATACACCTTGTTGCCATTTCGTTGTTTTTATTCAGATTTTTTAATTATTACACTAAATTTAGTGCTCCCCTTTTCAGAGTTTGAGTGAATTCAGTTAGCGTTTTATTCCGCAATATTTTTCAACTCCGATTGAGTAAGAAATTCGGTAACTTGCTAAATTCTTATTGAAATATTTTTCTTATTAATCTTATCATCAATTTGATAAAATAAAATTGAGTTAAATAACATAAATATGATTGTAAACCAAAATCCATAATTCGGTGTAATCCAGGATATTGCTGTAGCACTATGAGTCAGGAAAACAAAAAGAAGAAAAATTCGAGATATTTTTCGTGGTAAATAATAACCACAAATTCCAATAAAGATTAACCAAAGGATTGAAATAATAAATATTCCAGAAACATGAGTTTTCATTATAAAGTCTCCAATTGGGTTTGCCTCATTTCCCGTATTAAGATTTCCATTCCAATATTCTTTTGGTTGGTGAGTTATTGTTATAGAAATATCAAATAGACAGGTCCATAAAGCAGGTATTAAAGCAATAAATTTATTCTTTTTATTCATTCAATTTTTTCCTTTTGAGTGCGTTCCGCAATGAATGGCAACGGTCTCGTGTATAATTAGTGGCGTTATTAAGCACGGAAGTTAGCAAATAAAAACTAAATTGAAAATCCGCAGGATTTTCGTAAGCAAGCTCGACCTAGCCATTAATTATACACCGTGTTGTAAACCGGCATTTTAGATTGTTATAAATTCTCTAAAGTTAGTTCTATCAACTATTTCTTCATTTGCATTATATTCACTTACGAACGTTTTTGGTAATCTTATTTTTTTCTTCGCATTCCACTTAAATTCAAATCCGGTAATAATTCCATTATTTTCTTCAACTAAATCGACTTCTTGTTGCTGCTTTGTTCTCCAAAAATACATTTTGGTATAGGTGTTTTTGTAAGTGTTTTGTTTATGTCTTTCTGATATCAAAAAATTCTCCCACAATGCACCTGTATCTTGTCTAAGATTTAATGAATTGAAGTTTCCTAAAACCATATTTCTAACCCCATTATCATAGAAATAAATTTTCTTATTCTTTTTTATTTCATTCCTTAAATTTCTACTAAAACTGTCTAATTTAAATACTACATATCCTTTTTGCAATATGTCAATATAATTTGAAACAGTGTTTTTATCGACACCAACAATTTGAGCGAGTTCATTGTAGTTTACTTCACTTCCCAGTTGTAAAGCTAGAGCTTGCACAAGTCTTTCTAAAACTTCAGGTTTTCTAATATTAGAATAAGCTAGTATATCTCTGTATAAATAACTATTCACTAATTGTTTTAGAATTTCTTGTTCCTCGCCAGGATTATTTAAAACATCAGGATAGAAGCCATATAACATTCGATTCTCAACTTGCTGTTCTGAAACAAGATATCCGTGTTTGTTTTCTAGTTCCTCCCAGCATATAGGAAATAATTCGTATTCCCATTTTCGCCCGGTAAGTGGCTCATTAAGTTCTCTAGATAAATCAAATGAGGATGATCCGCTTACTAATAGTTGAACATCTTTAAATTGATCTGTTATTATTTTTAGTGTTAATCCAATTCCAGGTATTCTCTGAGCTTCATCTATAAATATAATTTTATTAGAACCTATGATGCTTTTAATCTGTTCCGTGTTAGGATTACTTAAGATGCTTCTAACTGTTGGGTCATCAGCATCTAGGAAAAGGTGTTTTTTATCGTCTATTAATTTTCTAATTAAAGTTGTCTTTCCTACTTGTCTAGGGCCAATTAAAATAATAGCTTTTCCATTACCTATTTTTTTCTCAATTTTATCTGATAATATTCTTTCATACATAATTTAAGCTTTGTTCAAATATATGAATAATAAAACATATTCACTAATAGTTATGTTTTTTAGTGAATTAAAATTGTATTTAGTAGAGTTTTTGCTTGTTTACAACGGTCTCATGTATGGGAAGTTGCGGACAAAAGGAGAATGATTTTCCGCAGGAAAATCAGCCGTCCTAAAATGCACTTGCCATAATTTTTTGCCTAAAGTAGCAATTTTTTATACATATTGTTAGCGTACGTGCTATTTATAGAATTATGGGAAGTCCATTTTTAAACAACTATTTTATTGCGTTTTGCTTTTGACCAAAACCGTTTGAGTGATTAAATCCGAGTTAAGACGATTTGCTTTTCCATCAAGTTTGTCTATCCTCCGTATAGATTGCGTGTTGCTTTGATCCGAAACCGTTTGAGTAATTAAATCCGAATTAAAGCGCTTCGCTTTTCCATCCAGTTTATCAGTCCGCAGTAATCTTTGCGAATTGCTTAGGATCCGAAGTCGCATGAGTGAGAGAAGTCCGATTTATTAGGTTTTGATATACGTAATGTTTTGCAGTCCGCCGTAATCTTTGCGTATTGCTTTGGTCCGAAATCGGCTGAGTAAGAAATTCCGATTAGTTAAGTTATGCTTTGCCATAAAACTTATAAAACCATTTATATTTTAAGCACTTTTTGAGTTTGGAAAGAGTAGGAGAGTGCTGGGGTTTTTAGCTTTTAAACCACTGTTTTTCGATTTGAGTGAGCCATGAACGCTAACGGCTACATGTATAATTTAGTTGCGTATTATGGGACTAATTTAACAAACAAAACCGAGAGCGAGAAAATTCCGAAGGAATTTTCCAAGTAATGACTAACCAAAGCAATTAATTATACATATTGTTGGCACACGTATGTTTTTAAAGATTTTGCTATATCCACGACTAAACAACTAATATCTGCGTTTCGCTTTGCCGTAATTTTTATAAATCCGTCGTATTGCTTACGTATTGCTTTTGTCCGAAATCGGCTGAGTAAATTAATCCGAGTTTTTCCGCTTTGCTTTTCCATCCAGTTTATCAGTCCGCCGTCCAGGTTGCGTCATGCTATGGTCCGAAATCGCAAGAGTAAGAAATTCCGATTGGCTACGTTTTGCTTTGCCGTAAAATTTATAAACTGTAATTGTTATTAGATGATTTTTGAGTTAGAATTGAGTAGGAGTGAGCTTTAGATTTTGTTTATTAAACCACTTTTTTTAGAACTGAGTGAGCATGTTTGCCAACGGTCTCATGTATGGGAAGTTGCGGACAAAAGGAGAATGATTTTCCGCAGGAAAATCAGCCGTCCTAAAATGCACTTGCCATTAAGTTTTGCCTAAAATAGCAATTTTTTATACATATTGTTGGCGCACGTGACATTTTTAAGAATCTGCTTATCCAATCTTAAAACACTAGTTTTTGCGTTTTGCTTTGCCGTCTAGTTTGCGTATTGTTATGGATCCGAAACGGTAAGATTAATATAATCGATTATTGTGCTTTGTTATGCAGCACAGTTTGTCTGTCCGCCATAATGCTTGCGCATTGCTATGGTCCGAAATCGCATGAGTGAGTGAAGTCCGATTTATTAGGTTTTGATATACGCACTGGTTATCAGTCCGCCGTAATATTTGCGTATTGCTTTGGTCCGAAATTGTAAGAGTGTAAAATTCCGATTAGAGCGTTTAGATTTGCCGTAAAATTAGTTTATAGGAATATTAAACGGCTATTTTTATTACGTTACGCAATCATGAGCGCCAACGGTCTTGTGTATGAAACGTAGCGTATAAATAAACGCTAACTTTTCGGATTTAGCACGAGCCGATTTTTTAATTTTTATGTTTACTTTTCTTTTATAAATATAACAAAATTAAAAATTTGGCGTACTTTGTAAATATACAAAAACCTCTCGGAAAGCCTATAATAGCTATGTTTTATACACGTTGTTGTGCATAGTGCTTTTCACGTTCAACTTGGTTTTCCGATGTTTGTTATTTAGTTCGGAAGTGAGCGTTGGCGAGACATACTCTTTTGCAATTTTTGACTTGTGTTATGGCTGAAGCGAATTGCAAATGTGTATGGCTTGAAGCGTTGGCACTATATTATCAATTTGTTTTAATTTTAGTAATCAGAAAATTAATAAAATCATCTAAAGACTGTCCTTTCTTGACAATTGTTTGAGGGATTGTTCCACGATAGTCTCCAACAAGTGAAATCTCGTTTTCAATGTCTTTAACAGAAAGTACGCCATCTAAAAGAGGTTTTATTCTATTCCCGATATCATTTATTACATTTATACGACTTTTAATTTCGTTTATATCTGATCCCTCATATCTACTTTCATCGCCAATCTTATAGTCAGACATTTCCACGCAACAAAGAGAATATTTGTCTTTATTGATGACTGAATTTTTCATTTGTAATGCACTCATAGATATAGAGTTTCTAGCATCCCAACGTGATTTGACTTCAATGTAATAGACAATAGAATCGTTATACTCTACAATTATGTCTTGTCCTCCTTGTTCGTCACGAACAGTAATTTTGAAGTTAATCAAATCCGCACCTATTTTATCTCTTACTAATTTTTCAATATGTGTACCAATTGTATGTTTGAATTGAAAATCTTGTTTTTCTCTTTTTTCTTCTTCTAATGCGATTTTACCCAAATTAATAATTCGTTCTAAATCACTTTGTTTAGCTAACTCTCCTAATAATGAAATCTGTTTTGGCTCTAATCCGATAATCGAAAACAAATCATTTTTGGTTTCTGCATTAGAGATTCTTGCCATCATTATTGTAGCTTTATCATCTTCAATATTTAAGAAATATTTGGACCATTTATTGTCATCTGATATTTTCTTAATAATCCAAAGTATTTCTTTTTTGTAAGGATGGTTATTGATGTTTGTGAGTGGCATAGCATCTTCAAATACTTTTTCAATGCTCATTCCAAGGCTATGAGAATATTTTGTTTCGTTATCCTTGATATACTTTGAAAATTTTGACAAAACCAAAGTGCTTCTTATCTTTTTTTCGGGATTAACGATTTCATCAAATAAATCTTTTAACTCTTCACTTATGCTTCCATCTGTCTTTAATTCGCTTTGTTTGCATAAATCGAAAAGTTGATTCGGGAATATTGGAAGTGTCTGTACAATATCATCGAATTCATAGTAATTATGAATAATATCGAGTAAGTTTGTTAAGAAAGTGATATTTGATTCAATCCATTCTGCATCTTTTGTGTTCAGGTCCCAAATGAGATTTTTAAGTAAACATCTTGTTGATTGTAGCCAATCTATTTCTTGATTTACAATTGTAGGCAAGACTATAAAGGTTGAATCAACATTATAGAAATTACATAGAGATTTGACGAGTTTTGCTCGTGTGGATGTAGAATCATTGGTTGGGAAAATTTTGCAATAATCAATTAAGGCCAACAAATCCTCATTTTCCAATAAAGACGATTCTCCCAAAGTCTTATTTACTTCAGCAATTTGAGAATTTATGTCCTTTGAGAATTGCTTTCTGTCGTAAAGTTCAAAACCAAGATTCAATTCAAATCCTTTTTTGATGTACCGTTTTGGAACTTCTGGAATAATAACATCTGCAACTTTTATTAATACTTCAGCAATGTTATGTGTTGAATTTAGTTGAGAAAACAATCTAAATTCATTTTTAATATTTGGAAGTAGTGAATGTTTGTTAAATAAATCGCCAAATTGATGTTTTTGCAGATACTCGTAAAAGCTGATTAGTTCTTTTTCGTTTGGAAAAAAATCTAAAGTTTTTACTTCTTCTATTTTCCTAACAATATCTTCAATCTTGATAAAATCAGTATTGACGTCCTCCCAATTATTAATATTTTCTGTCCAATCTTTTGCTAATTCTTTTTTTGGAATATTTTTCCAGAATAGATTTATGATAGAATAAATCGAAGCATAATACTCGTCATCCAATAAAAGTTCATTAGATAAGAAAAGAACTTCTTTAGGTTTAAGCCTGCCTTCTTGGGTTTCTACAATTTGAAAGTTCTTAAAATTCTCAACCCATCTCTCTTTTAACTCCTTAAAATATTCTGATAAATGAATATTTGGTATTGCGGTATTGAAATTGATATAGCCCAAATTTATAGGTTGCTCAATTTTCGTAGCATTTTTTTCAACGAACTCAAATATTATTGATGAAGCTTTGTCGAGAAGTTCTCGATTACTCGATTCTTTTTCTTGGACTTGTTCGTTTTTGCTTTTTAAATGTATTCCATCTCTTGGTTCTGTTGGTGCAAATCTTTTAGAATGAACAACAAAATTGAAACCAAAGTTTTCCGAACCAATAAGTGGATAGTAAAGAAATAGTTTAGAAAGATTTTCGTCTAAAATGATGCTCTTATCAGATTCTGATAATGGAAGAATTACTGTCAAATCTTCTTCGTTTGAATAAAGCGAGAAGATTTTAGTTGTATTATGATTTATATGGATGTCTGTTACAAATAATTCGTCAATTCGTTGAGAACTACCTTTTGTATAAGTGGTTAGGTTATTTTGCTTATCATAAAATTGTACTTGTTTCAATTTATTGTTTATCATCATTACATAAGGAAGGATGATTTTTAAACTTTCAACAGCTTTAACTGCATTTTGTTTTTCAATTGTACTTGAAGTTTCATAAGCAAATTTTGTAAATGGTGAGCATTCTGATGTTAATTCTCCTTGACCTACTAAATCAAATACTTGCTGTTGTTGGTCTATTATTTTGTCTATGAGTTGGTCGGAATTATCAACAACTCTATCAATTTCAAAATCTTCGATAGGTATGTAGTAGTTTCCTTCCCTTAATGAACCTGTAATTAATATTTTTTTTCCAAAAGAATGAGTTGTGATAAATCCAGTTCCATATTGACCAACTTCATCTTCGTTATTTTGTGAATTTTTTGAACTGACTTGTTTTATTAAACAGCTTAACGTATTAGATGTAAACGGTTTTCCATTGTGTTCAAAAATTATGTGATTTTCTGTTAATCTAATTATAACTTCGCAATTATCTGAAAGGTCAATAGCATTTTGGAAAAGTTCCCAAATTGCTCGTTTTGCGTGACTTTCTTCCAGTTTTTCAAATCCTTGAATTAATTTATCTGCGTGTTGTTTGACATCAGCTCTTTTAGATTCATTTTCCGCTCTTTCTCTTGATAGTGCTCTGTTTATAGTCGTTTCAGTATTTTTAATTTCCATTTAATATTTCAGTATTGAGCGTAGGCTGAAAACAGCTCTTTTAGTTTTTTCAGCGTTGGCTTATGTGTTGATAAAAACCAAATGTGCTGTTTATGCGGCTGGCTTTTTTAGCTCAAATGTTCAATTTCAGCACGATTTTCGCATTATGCACAACGTGATTGTATATGGTTTGTTGCGTGGTTTAAGCACCTAATTTAGCAAATAAAAACCGAATAGAAAATCCGCAAGGATTTTCGTAAGTAGGCTAGAACTAGCAATAAATTATATACGTTGTTGTGCGTAGTTTTTATTATTCCGTTAAAAATATTTCTTTTATTAATTCTATTCGGGTTTTTAATAAATCAGCATTTTCAATGGTCGGTTCACTTGGTACAGGAAAACATTCCTCCAAAGATTGTCCTTTTTTGACATTATCAATCCAATCCTCCATTAAGTCACAGTAAACTTCTATTGCTTCCATTCCAGAAGTCACAGTTTTGTCCAGATATACAGTTGGTAAGTCGCCAACAATAACCCAAATAAAATCATCCACATTTTCATTTATAGGCTCAATTTCAAAAAGAAAAACTCCAATTATGTCGTAAGAACTAAAACCGCTGTCGTACCAAGATTTTTTTATTTTTAAACACCAGTCAAAACTTTTTAAATAGTTTTCCGCTTCTTTCTGTAAACTTAAAACACAATGAATTTCGTCCATTTCGGTTAATTCATTTAGTAAATCTTCGTTCATAAATCGTAAAATTTTGTTTTCTGGGTACTGTTTCTCAAATTCTGACTAACCTAAAATTATGTTTCTGAAAATCAATAATTTATATATTTCAGATATTATCATATTTATTAGAATTTAGAGATCGAATTTACTCAATTTTTCGTTAGCCAATGTACTGAGGAATTTTTGGGTTTCTATGAGGGATTACGCACAACGGTTTCGTGTATAATTAGTGGCGTGATTTAGCACGGAAATTAACAAATAAAAACCGAATAGAATATTCCGCAGGAATATTCGTAAGTAAGCTCGACCTAGCCATTAATTATACACCTTGTTGCCATTAGTACTTTTTATTGTTCAAAATTTAGTTTTAATCTACAAAAGTTTCTCTAATAATATCTTTACAATTCTGTATTTCAGATTTCGATAATTGGTCAAAGGTTTTTAATATACGGGATTTGTCAATTGTCCTAATTTGGTCTATTGCAATCATTCCTTTTTTTCCGCTGTGTTTTACTTTTATTCTGGTCGGATAATTTTTCAAGTTCGTTGTCATTGGTGCAACAACGATTGTTCTTAAAAACTTATTAATTTCATTTGGCGAAATAATTACACAAGGTCTTGTTTTTTTAATTTCACTACCAATTGTTGGGTCAAGATTTACGAGTACGATAGAATACTGTTCTAATTCCATTCCTCAAAATTTTCGTCCTCAAAAACATCATTGAATAATAATCGATCGTCATTATTCTCATGCATTTCTTGAAAAGCTTTTTCCCAGTTTTTTCTTGGACTACTAATTGGCTTTAGGATTATTTGTCCTTTTTCCAAAATCATCTCAACTTTGTCTTTTATGTTATACTTTTCTAAAATAGTCTTACTTAAACGTAGACCTTTAGAATTTCCGATTTTTATAATTGCTGTTTCCATAACATTTTATTTGTAATTACAAAGTTAGTACAAAACATTCAATCCGCAAAGTTTTTTCAGTATTAATGGCAACGGCTTCGTGTATGATTAGTGGCGTGATTTAGCACGGAAGTTAACAAATAAAAACCGAATAGAATATTCCGCAGGAATATTCGTAAGCAAGCTCTACCTAGCCATTAATTATACACCTTGTTAGCACCAGTTTTTATATTCTCAGTTCCCCCTTTAGAATTATTTGAGCTTCACTCTTTATTGTCAATTTGCTGTCACTAATTAATTCAACTTCCATAAAACCAGTTCTTTCAGAACATTGAAAAGAATTCATTTTCTTTTTATTAAGTCTTTCAGCCCAATATTTTGCTAAAAAAGTATGAGTTCCTCCTGTTACAGGGTCTTCATTCGTTCCACTCCAAGGCCAAAAATATCTTGATTCAAAGTCAAAGTCATTTTTATCAGATATTGCAGTAACTAATACTCCATTAATAGAATTATGAGAAGCTTTTAATTTTTCGAAATTAGGAGTGAGATTATTTAAAAGTTTACAACTTTCTATCTCAATTAGTAAAATGCTTGTTTCTTTATTAAAGACACTATTCGATAATTTTTCTATTCCGAGTGCATTTAATAATTCTTTAGGAGTATTTTGTGGAATTGTATTATAAACAGGGAATTCCATTTCAATTTTTTCTTGATTTTTTTTAATCATTAAATCCAATTCCTGAATATTCTTAAAGTGAATATGATTCATTTCGGGATTAATTTCAAAAAGAACTTTTGAAGAAGCAAGTGTTGCGTGCCCACAAAGTGGTATTTCAATTACTGGGGAAAAGAATCTTATGGAATATTTGTTAGGTTTATCAATTAGGGTAATAAATGCAGTTTCAGAAAGTCCTAATTCTTTTGCAATAGATAGCATTTGTCCATCTGTCATTTTTTGATTTAAAAAACAAACTCCAGCAGGGTTTCCTTTAAAAGGTTTGTCTGTAAAAGAATCAACTATATAGGTTTCTATTTTTGTCATTTTTCGTAAGTAAGCTCGAACAAGCCATTAATTATACACCTTGTAAGCACCTGTTTTTATTCCATTTTTTTAAATTCCAATTTAATCGGTTCAGCTTTTTCACCAGCTGCTTCCATCATTTTGTCCATCTCGGGGTCAGAGTAATACGCTGTAAATTTATTATTTTCCTTTTCTAAAATTATATAGATAAGTGTTATTGATTTTGGCTCTCTATTATTACCTCTTGGTATAGGTTTTGTAATTAAAGTCAAAGTATCTTTTTCTATTTTCCAATCTTTTAAGTCAGATTTCATAAATCGAGATAATTCAATTTTTCCATTTTTATAAACTCCAGGTCCTGCAATTCCAGAACCATCATGGTTTAGATTAATCAAATTAATCATTCCATTTGCGTTTGGTTCCGTTATCCATTTTCCAACATATAAGTTTTCTTTTTCTTGTCCTAAAACACAATTTATGCAGGTAAAAATTAAAATTGATGATAGTATTTTTTTCATTCAGTTTGTTAATTGGTGCTAACGTGTTTGTGTATAATTAGTGGCGTTATTTAGCACGAAAGTTAGCAAATAAAAACCGAATAGAATATTCCGCAGGAATATTCGTAAGCAAGCTCAAACTAGCCATTAATTATACACCTTGTTAGCCACAGTTTTTTTATAAAGGTGAGTACTTTGTGAATCTTATGTCAAAAGACTTAGCTATTTTATTTACTTCTATAATTGCTTTATCTAAATCAGTAAAATCAACAATTTTAACTTTTTCTCTGTGATTTTCATTAAGTAAACAGATTCTGTAAACTTTTTGCTTATCATAAAAATTTAAGCCAGAATTACTTTCTCCTCGACTTACTAAATTCAAATGCAATAATGTAACAAATGGATAATTATCGATAGCTTTCCACCTCCCAGCTTTTAATTTAAAAAGGCCTATATAATTTTTTATCCGTTTTTTATTTGAATCCATCAGTATTCCGTTTTTAGTAAATACTATTGGTATTGAAGTTAATGTAAGAAATATTCCTAAAATAGATACATGACTAAAAGTACCAATAAAAAAAAGCCCGCAAAGAAGAATGGCTACTCCAGGTATCCGAAACATTAGGGGGATTAATGGTTTTAATTTGTAGTCAATCATATTCTTCAATAAGTTTTTTGAGTGAAAATCTGGACCAAATGTAATTTTTTCATTAAAATATTTTCAAAATTACTCACGTTAGCTTGAGGTGTTATTCGGGTTCAAATGTGCTCAATTGTGGCTAACGGCACGAATATGCGTAGTGCGGGATTTCAAGGCACTTCACTATCAAACCGCTACTTTGTTTGTTAAATAATTTAGACTTCAAATTTACCAAATCGCCCCGCATTACGTATATTTATTGTTAGCCTCAGTTTTTCTCCCAAAATCTCCATTTAGTTCCTTTGTTCTGATTTGGAAATATCAATTCTTCCACTTTCCTAAATATATCGTTTTCAGTCAAATACTTTTCATTCCACCTCTTTCGAAGAACTGATTTGTAATCATTATTTTCCTTATCACATGACATTGGATTAGAACCAACAGAAACATAGAATTGTAGTTTATCTTTGTATGCTTCGATTTCTTCTTCCTTCTTATTACGAAATGCCCCAACATAATTTAATATCTCATTATGCAAAGGAGTTACATCCCAATAGTTTAATTCATCGACATTTGCGCCATGTGCAACTAAACACTTAATAGCTTCCTTTTTTATATAATAATCTGTGCACTCTAAAATAGATTTGGAATAATCCGCACCATTACTAATTAAATATTCAATGGCTTCAATATTGTTTGCGTATGCAGCTAAATCAACTAAATTCTTATTCAAAGAAGGAAACCTTAGATTAATGTCCCAATTATTGGTTTTTATTTCCTCTATCAATCTGTCGTTTTCTTTATTCCTAAGAAGTTTACTAAAGTAGTCTTCAGTTGAATCAAGTTGCCATGGTTTAAATTTTCCGTATTGTCCTAAAGGTTTATGTACCATATCAGAACCGAATTTTGATTCTTCAACTAGTTTGTCATAATCAACAGGTTCGACATTTCCTAAATCTTTGTTAATAACATCAAATCCTAAATCACCTAAACCACCAAATCCAACAAGCCGTGTTTCATTTAATACAACTGCAATACCATGTTCTTCATCCCCTCTATATTCAAATTCAAATACCGTGTAGGCTACTCCATTTTTTGATTCTTCAGTAACCTTAATTGATGTTATTCTTAGCAATTCTCCTAAATTATTTTTACTTAAACTTGAGGGAATCCAGTCATCTTCTCCGCATGCTTCGACATAAAAAGGATTTATTTTCTCAATAAAACATTCAGTGATTGCATCTAACAATTTTGATTCATTTGATAAAAGAAAGTCGAGAGCCTGAATTTGTTCTGGAAGTGGTTCAGGGTTATAATCTCGTTTATCTACAATTGTCAATGGAACAAGTCCTTTTTCAAGAAGCTCCGTGTGTGCCTTTCTCTTTTCATAAGAATGCCAATAATCTGAATCTATCTTTGATAATGTATCCAGTTGTGTATTAATACTCCAATCTCCTATAAATTCAAAATTACTCATGTTCATTATTTGCAGTTAGGGTTTTGTAAATTGAGGCTAACGGTTTCGTGTATAATTAGTGGCGTAATTTAGCACGGAAGATAACAAATAAAAACCGAATAGAAAATCCGCAGGATTTTCGTAAGCAAGCTCGACCTAGCCATTAATTATACACTGTGTTAGCCCACGTTTGTTTTTGTAGAATCGGTATTAACCAATTTAAACAACAAATTTTTCACGAACTGATTTGCCGTATTTATTAATCCGTTGTCTTACTTACGAATTGTTATGTGTCCGAAATCGTAAGAGTGAGAAAATCCGATTTGTTGCGTTTTGGTTTGCCGAACAGTTTATCACTCCGCCGTCCAGATTGCGCAAAATTATGTGTCCGAAATCGCAAGAGTAAGAAAGTCAGTTTTAAGCGAATTAATTTGGAGTAGGAGTTAGCAGATATTTTGTGATTAAACCGCTTTTTTAGAACCGAGTGAGCATGTGGGCTAACGGCTACATGTATAATTTAGTTGCGTATTTCGGGACTAATTTAACAAACAAAACCGAGAGCGAGAAAATTCCGAAGGAATTTTCCAAGTAATGACTAACCAAAGCAATTAATTATACATATTGTTAGCCCACGTATGTTTTTATAGAATCTGTATTAACCAATTTAAACACAAATTTTTCACGAACTGATTTGCCGTATTTATTAATCCGTTGTCCTGCTTGCGAATTGTTATGTGTCCGAAATTGTAAGAGTGAGAAAATCCGATTTATTGCGTTTTGGTTTGCCGAACAGTTTTTCAATCCGCCGTCCAGATTGCGCAAAATTATGTGTCCGAAATCGCAACAGTGATAAAATCCGATTTATTGCGTTTTGCTTTGCCGAACAGTTTATCACTCCGCCGTCCAGATTGCGTAAAGTTATGTGTCCGAAACCGCAAGAGTAAGAAAGTCAGCTTTTAGCGAATTAATTTGGAGTAGGAGTTAGCAGATATTTTGTGATTAAACCACTTTTTTAGAACCGAGTGAGCATGTGGGCTAACGGTCTCGTGTATAATTAGTGGCGTTATTAAGCACGGAAGATAACAAATAAAAACCGAATAGGAAATCCGCAGGATTTTCGTAAGCAAGCTCGACCTAGCCATTAATTATACACTGTGTTAGCCCACGTTTGTTTTTGTAGAATCTGTATTGGCCAGTTTAAACAACAAATTTTTCACGAACTGATTTGCCGTAAACTTTATTAATCCGATGTGCTGCTTGCGTACTGTTAAGAATCCCAAACCGCAACAATGAGAAAATCCAATTTATTGCGTTTTGGTTTGCCGCACAGTTTATCAGTCCGCCGTCCAGATTGCGCAAAGTTATGTGTCCGAAATCGCAACAGTGAGAAAATACGATTTATTGCGAATTGCTTTACCGCATAGATTATCAGTCCGCCGTCCAGATTGCGTAAAGTTATGTGTCCGAAATCGTAAGAGTAATAAATTCAGTTTTTTAGCGAATTATTTTGGAGTAGGAGTAAGCAGATATTTTGTGATTAAACCACTTTTTTAGAACCGAGTGAGCATGTTGGCTAACGGTCTCATGTATGGGAAGTTGCGGACAAAAAGGAGAATGATTTTCCGCAGGAAAATCAGCCGTCCTAAAATGCACTTGCCATAATTTCTAGCCTAAAGTAGCAATTTTTTATACATATTGTTGGCGCACGTGACATTTTTAAGAATCTGATTATCCATTATTAAGCAACTAATTTTTGCATTTTGCATTGCCGCAAAGTTTGTCTGTCCGTCGTAATGCTTGCGTATTGCTTGGGATCCGAAGTCGCATGAGTGAGTGAGTTCAAATTTGTTAGGTTTTGATATACACAATGTTTTTCAGTCCGCCGTAATATTTGCGTATTGCTTTGGTCCGAAATCGTAAGAGTGTGAAATTCTGATTAGAGCGTTTAGATTTGCCGTAAAATTAGTTTATAGGAATATTAAACCGCTATTTTTATTACGTTACGCAATCATGAGCGCCAACGGTCTCGTGTATGATTAGTGGCGTGATTTAGCACGAAAGTTAACAAATAAAAACCTAATAGAATATTCCGCAGGAATATTCATAAGCAAGCTCGACCTAGCCATTAATTATACACCTTGTTGTGCAGCGTTTTTATTTCCATCTAACTTGGTAGGGGTATCTTTCATAAATAGCATTGTCCTCATTAAAAGAAAATCCTAATTTTCCATTATTTTCAGCTATTCTCATTAATTCTTTTGCTTCTTCAATTTTCCCAATTTTACCTAAACATAACGCTTTGTAATATTGTACATCTGAAAATTGAGTATGTATTTTAAGAGCTAAATCGAATAAGTCTATAGCTTCTTTATATTTCTTTTGTTCATATTTACTAATACCATAATAAAATAAATCAACTGGGTGTAACCAATGCTCTCCGTGTTCTGAAAGTTGCTTTTCGTAATCAATTTTAAAAATTTGTTCTGACTTCTTAAATTCATTTAGTTGTAAATATGAAAGTCCAATATGAAAATCATAGGTGTGATCCATTACATAGCCATATCCAAAACGTTTTTTATAATCTTCAAAATCTTTTATGGCTTCTCTATACGTTTTCGCAAAGATGCATTTTATGAATGCTCTATAGTCTTGCCAACGCTGTCTGTCATATTTTACAGCTTTATCTATATATTCCATTCCTATTTCATACTTACCTTGTTTAAAAAGCGGCATTGCTTTTTGCTGCCACATATAAGCAATTGTAGAGTCTTTAGCTAATCCTTTGTCAATTTCAGATTGCCATTCTGAAGAGTAATAAGAGTATTTCCAAGCACCATTTTTTAAATAAACATCAATTAGTGAATCTTGTCGTTTCTTGATAATTTTTAATTCAGAATCAGATTTTCTTATGCTATTTTTTTCTAAATGGGTGTCATTATTGCAATTGGTGAAGAATACTATAATTACTAAAATATGAAGTAATATTTTGATTAATTTCATGTTTTTGGTCAAATGCTGCACAACGTTGATGTATATGGTTTGTTGCGTGGTTAAGCACCTAATTTAGCAAATAAAAACCGAATAGAAAATCCGCGAGGATTTTCGTAAATAGGCTAGTACCAAGCAATAAATTATATACGGTGTTAGCATACGTTATTTATTCGTTCTCTTATTTTTTCAAGTTCCGTTTTAATATTTTCGTCTTTTATTAATTCAGAATGTTCAGTCACTTTTTTAGTCGTTTCTTTCCAAAAAGGATAGAGAAATAGTATAGAACTTGTTCCTAAATTTTCATAAGTTCCATTTTCTCTTTTTATTTCATACACATTCTTAAAATTCACCTTGCCTTTATAGTAATCAGTTCTTTTCATTTTTGTGGTAAAAAAATCTAAAAGTCGATTTAGTCCTTCTGATATTTCTATTCCGTATTGTTTTCCATAATGAATATGACTAATTCCAAAACCAACAATTAATTCCGAATTTCCAATATCAAATTCAAACCAAACTGATGAATCTTCTTCGTTTTGGGAATAAACATTAATATGGTAACATTCCTCATATTGTTCTGATTCGTTATAATTGTCAGGAAAATATTTATCGAGAAATCCTTTAATTTCATTAAAAGCAATTCTAATTTCTTCTTTTTCCACTTTTTACTATTTCAATTTTGGTTCTCGATTACGATTCGGTTTTAATGTATGCTAACGGTTATGGCTATGGTTTCGTTGCGTGAAAATCCGCGAGGATTTTCCGCCGTGCACCGAAGATAGCAAATTTGCGAGGACTTTCCGCGAGGAAGGTCAGAAGCAATGAACTATAGCTGGTGTTACCCAAAGTTATTTTTGTTTTCTTGCAATATCGATTGATTTAATAACATCATAATTCCAAAATCCTTCTTTTACTCCGATATATGCATTTCTAATTGTTATATTTTTTGAGTCTACTGGACTTAAAGTAAAATTTTTATTTGTTCCCTTAAAATCAATTGAAATAATAGGTTTCATTGGACTTGTTCTACTACCTCTAGAGGTAATACCATGAACAAATCTTACATCAGTTATTCGGTAATTGTTATATACTATTGGTTTTGAAGATAATAAATCATTACTTTTTAAAAACAAGAAAGCAAAAATTAATCCAATACCAATATTATGAAAGAATGACCAATAAAAACCCAAATTATTTTTATAAAATTTTTTAAACCAAAAAGTTATTATGGCACTTACGGTTATAGTAATAGAAATAATTAATTTAATTGGTATCCAATTTCTTTCTAATCCGAGATAAGTAAACCATCCCAATATAAGTCCAACAATTAAAATATTTTGATATGGAATATTTCCTGCGTATCTAACTTTTAAAAATTGAAAGAAGTCTATGGTTTTTAATATTGAACTCAATTGTATAAAATGATGGTTTTAATTTTGGGTAACGGTGTCGTGTATGGGAAGTTGCGGACAAAAGGAGAATGATTTTCCGCAGGAAAATCAGCCGTCCTAAAAAGCACTTGCCATTAAATTTTGCCTAAAGTAGCAATTTTTTATACATATTGTTGGCGCACGTGACATTTTTAAGAATTTGATTATCCATTTTTAAGCAACTAATTTTCGCATTTTGGATTGCCGCATAGTTTATCAGTCCGCCGTCCAGATTGCGCAATGTTATGGATCCGAAATCGTAAGAGTAATTAAATCCGATTATTGCGCTTTGTTAAGCCGCACAGTTTGTCTGTCCGCCGTAATGCTTGCGTTTTGCTTGGAATCCGAAGTCGCATGAGTGAGTGAAGTCCGAATTATTAGGTTTTGATATACGGAATGTTTTTCAGTCCGCCGTAATATTTGCGTATTGCTTTGGTCCGAAATCGGCTGAGTGAGAAAGTCAGATTTACACGATTAGATTTGCCGTAATATTGGTTTTTAGGAATATTTAACCGTTATTTTTATTACGCTGCGCAATCATGAGCGCCAACGGTTTTGTGTATGATTAGTGGCGTGTTTAAGCCACTAATTTAGAAAATGCATACCGAATAGAAAATCCGCGAGGATTTTCGTAAGCAAGCTCGAACTAGCCATTAATTATACACGTTGTTACCACACGTTATTTATTCTTTTTCTTGTCTTTTGGCTTCGTTCCAAAACTTGAGGAAGCAGATGGGTTCATTTCTTTATTCAGTACTAAAATCACTGACTTTTTTAAACTTGGATAGTCAATTTCATCTGTTGACCAACCATAAGGATAAGTATGATGAACACCATTTTTTTCTCTTTCACACAAAAGATGTTTAGCTCCATCTTCTCCAATCTGGATTGTCTTTTCGGTCATTAAAGTCCGTTCTACAGATTTATCATCTTTACTCAAAAGATAAATCTTATACATTATATCGAGAGTTTCTTTAGTTTCTTTAAAATATTTATAAGTTATTACTTTTTGACCATTCCACTCAAATTCGTCTATTGCAACACTTCCATATTTTTGGTATTCTTCAGGTAAAGTCCCTTTTTCATATTCGGCTTTCATTATACTGATTAAACTATCTCCTTTCATATAGTTTTCATTAGCATAATATGCTTTAATTAATTTGGGATAAATATTGTAATCCTTTGGTAAAAGGGAAACTACTTCTGAATATGCTTTGATTGAATTATTGTAATTTTTAGTGACGGTATATTCTAGTAATCCAATTGATTTTAAAATTTCAATATAAGTCGGGTCTTCTTTATTAATTAATGAAGCACTTGTATAATATTCTTCGAGTGCTTTTGTGAAGTTTTGCTGAATATGATAAATATCTGGAACTTTAAAATATGGGTCGCCAAGTTCAAAATCTAATTCTCTTGCTTTGTAAAAATATACTAAGGCAGAATCGTGTTTTTTTTGATAGTAAAATGTGTTACCTAATTCTGTATAGTTTTTTTGCCCTTTTGGATTTCTGTCAATGGCGATTTTGAATGTTTCTACCGCTTTGTCATATTGTTGGTCATACCTTAAAGAAAGCCCTTTGTATAAATAGATATTATCATCATCTAAACCTCTAGTAATCGCTTTGTCATACATTTCAATAGCCTTTTTATCATTCTCAAGTTGAAAAAAGGCATAACCAACACAATATAATTGCTCTTTTGTTAAATCTTCCGATTTGTCTGCAAACTTTATCAGTTCCTTAAAATCTCTTTTGTTGTATAATTCCTCAACCGTTTGAGCATTTATGATTCCAAAGAGAAATGTTAGAAGAATTGATAATGTTAAATTTATTTTCATTGTTCTTTTTAATGTGTGGTAACGTGATTGTGTATGGAACGTAGCGTGCAAAAAGACACTAACTTTTCGGATTAACACTGAGCCGAATTTTTATATTTTGTTTTTATTTTTTTCTCATTTAAAAGCCAAATTAAAAATTTGGCGGTTTTAGTAAATAAGCAAGAACTTTTCGGTTAAACACTTATTAGCTATGTTTTATACACCGTGTTAGCTACTGTTTGCCTGTGTGTATTTTATTTAAAAATGTCCGAATAGTTTCTACAAAAAATCTTATTGATTCATCATCTGTAAATTCAATTTTATAATATTCTCCTTGCTCAATAACATTCAATTGTTTTATCTCTTTTATAGAGTTTATTCTTGTCTTAGTTTCCGATTTATTCAGTCTATAATTTGATGAATGTACAAAGACATTTCTTAAGTGGTTGAGTTTAGTAATTTCATTCCATTCACTATTAATTTCTTCAAAGTCAATTTCAATTACTTTTTCGAGGTATCTTTTGAACCTGAAAATTCCTTTACCAGATATATCGTCAATTTTAATTCGTTTGTTTTTTTCTGCAATTTCACATAAGCGCAATAAGGATTGCTCTAAAAATGAATAGATAGATACTATAATTGAGCTATAATAAAGCTGTAAATTCTTTTGTTTTATATAAATGTCAATTGGGTCATAATTCAAGTCTTTAGCCAAATCAGGTGTGTCGTTATACTCTTTTAAGTATTTTTTTACTTTTTCATCTATTTGTTGATTGGTCAAATCTAAAAACTCAATAAATGAATCTAATTCAAAATCAATTTCAGAGTAATGAAAATCCTCTGTTATGAATATTGTCCTTATCGGTCTTCCTAATCCCATTTTCGTTTTGTTTAATTGTAGCTAACGGTTTCGTGTATAATTAGTGGCGTTATTAAGCTTGAAAGTTAACAAATAAAAAACGAATAGAATATTCCGCAGGAATATTCGTAAGCAAGCTCGAACTAGCCATTAATTATACACTGTGTTGTGGCTAGTTTTTTTATATTTCACTTAATCCAATTAGGCTTAAAAATCCAACGAATGTAAATATAGTATCCAAAGTATTTAATTTTCGGTTATCTTTTGGTGAAAACCAAGCTGCAATCATAAATTCTTGTTTTGTAAAAACTAAACTTATTATTCTGAAAATTGTCAAAAGTATTACAAGTCCGATTAAGGTTTTGTCATAATTTGCATAAGAACCAACCGCTGACTTAAAATCAGAGTTGCTTTTTAGTCCGTTTAATATATACCATTGAATTAATCCTAGTCCGAACCAAATTAGAGTAATTAATTTTTCTCTAAATCTTTGATAATACATCCAGAAAAGAGATAAAGGGCCTCCAAAAGTCAGAGCCAAGAGTAATGTGTTTATAGTCTTTTGAGGGAAAACAGATTGTCGGTAAAAAAAGAATATTAGTCCGCCAAACAGAATATAAATTCCTATGCAGAAAAGGTCAATTTTTTTCATTTTGTTTTCGGTCATCTTAAATTAGCCACAACGTGTTTGTATATGGAAAGTTGCGGGTTTGCGTGCGAGGAATTTCCGAAGGAAATTCAGACATAGCAAACGTGCAACGACCTTTTTTTTAGCACAACACCAGCAATTTTTTATATACGGTGTTGTACGTAGTTTTTATTTTTCAGATTATTATTTTCAAAATACTAGTTCAAAAATATAGTCAAAATAATGATTAGAATTAAGACAGTCAAGGCGAATATTATTCTTTCCTTTTTTCGTTCCGATTCCGCTTTCTTTCTAATTTCAGTTTTAATTCGAGTAAGTTCCTCTTCTGAAACTTTTTTAAAATTCAGTTTTTCAGATTCGCCACTTGAAAAATTCAAATCTCTATTATTAGATTTAAATTTCGGTTTGTTAGATGTTTTCATAGAACGATTTTGTTTCATTCTATTATTCATATCCGCAACATGTCCAGCTCCTCCGCTCATTTAATTAATTTTTTATTTTCTATTTCAGTTCCGATTTTCTCAAATTACGTACAACGGTCTGGTGTATGATTAGTGGCGTGATTTAGCACGAAATTTAACAAATAAAAACCGAATAGAATATTCCGCAGGAATATTCGTAAGCAAGCTCGAACTAGCCATTAATTATACACGTTGTTGCCAACAGTATTTTTAATTCAGATGTACGTATATTAAATCCAAAAACAATTTTCTATAAATTAACATTTCAAATTTTTCTTCTGGAATTTTATTTAAAGCATTATTTATATGTCCGTTGTCAGACATTAAAAAACCTTCAACCTCTGATTTCCAATAATCGTCTCTGAATTTATATTGCCAACTATTTTCGTCCAATATTTTTAATTGAATAATTAAATAGTCATAACAACCTGATTGATAATTACGAGGAAATAAAAGTAAAGGGTCAAATTCTAAATCAGCTTTAAATTTCTCAAAGAATTTAGTATCGATTTCTTTTCGTACAGCTTTGTTCAGTAATTCCGAATATCCATTTTTACTTATTTCTGTCAGATAGTTTTCTTGAATTAGATAATTTTCAAGTAAACTATGAATATTCTGTTTAAGAATAAGTTTTTCATCAGTCCGACTATAATACTGGGTTATCAGTTTTTCGTATTTTAATTCAGAACACAATTTAAATTTTTCGTCCGCAATTCGGTCAGACGTATTTTTTGTTGAACCGCAAGCCGTGATTAATAGTAGAATTAATATTTGAAACAGTTTTTTCATATTGTTGGCAACGGCTTCGTGTATGATTAGTGGCGTGATTTAGTACGGAAGTTAACAAATAAAAAACGAATAGAATATTCCGCAGGAATATTCGTAAACAAGCTCGACCTAGCCATTAATTATACACTTTGTTGTGGTGCGTATTTTTTATTCAGTTTGATCTAGTTCTATTGTTGGCGGTGGTGGTGGAACAAAGTATATTTTTTCATTTAACCATATTTTAATATCCGTTTTTCCTGTAATTCGATAATAGCTTTCTGTTAGTTCATCTAATGTTTTAGGTAAATTTCCGATTAAGTTATCATTATACGAAATGTAAAAAAGTAATTTATCTTGATTATCACATAAATCTGGATTCTTCCCATTGTTTTCTATATCTCTCTTTATTACTTTTTGTAAACTATCTATTTGATAGAAATTCATATCTGATTTATTAATAGTATCATTGTGAATTTCAATCACATTTTTTTTTCGAATTAAAATGCAACCAAAGTCGTCCCAACAAGGATTTAGGAAATAAATTGTCTTTATTCTGTTGTCTGATTTTATAGTGATTTTCGGTAAGCTGTCATTACAAGCAATTCTTTCAGTTCGTTTGAGTATGTCTTTCCAATTCTTAAATCTGTTTAACTCTAATTCAACACCAAGACTATCGTTTTCAGAATTTATGTTTCCGAACTCTATTTTTACCAACTGTTTTTCTTTCTTGTTATTACTGTGACATCCAATAATAGTAAAAACTAGTAAAATTAGTAACGATATTTTGAAGTTAGTTCTCATTTTTTATATGCACCACAACGTGTTTGTGTATGATTAGTGGCGTGTTTCACGCACCTAATTTAGCAAATACAAACCGAATAGAAAATCCGCGAGGATTTTCGTAAGTAGGCGAGAACTAGCCATTAATTATACACGTTGTTGTGGGTAGTGTTTTATTCATTTGGTTTTTCTTCCTCTTCCTTAATTGTGTATTTGTCCAGGAATAATTGTTTTTCTTTTTCGTCCAGCTTTTTCCATCTTTCTCTTACAGTTGCAGTCTCTGTTCTTAATTCAGTTGACATATCAGGTTTATCTTCTTCTTCTGGTTCAGGTGGTGTCAAAAGTTTAACTTCATTGCCTTTTACTATATGGTCAGTAATAACTTTTGCAACTTCATCTGCTTTTTTGGTTGCTCCTGCTTTTGCAGGTGGTGAATCTGTTTTTAAATTTTCCTTATGTTGTTCAAGTGCTTTTAATTTTATCGAATCTTTAATGTTATCTAACATTAATTTCTCTCTTTCTTTCTCGGTTGCGATTAATTTTTTATTGCCCATATAAGAAGCAATAATTTCTTTAGCCGTTTTGGATTTATATAATAGATATGCTCCATAGACTCTTAATCCTGTTTTGATTAGTTCTGTTAAGTCAATAGCAACATCAAAATCTATATTGAAAATCACATCAATTGAACCATTCTGAATTTCAACGAGTGAAATCTCTTTTGGTGATTCAGACTTAAGTAAAGTATGATAAATAAGTAAAGTTCTATTCCATCGATGTAGCACTCTTGAAAACTCCTTTAAACTTCCTGTTGACTCGAGGTCTTTAAATATCAAAGACATAACGGCTTGTTCTCCGTCACTTTCGTAATCATCGTCTTCTGAAACATATTTGTCAAATGTAGTTTTAACAGTATTCAGTTCAGGTTCGTTTGTTTGTATTGCTTTTTGAAGTCGATTTAGGATTGCATTGAACTTTTGAAAATATTGCTGTCCATCTATTTCTTTGTCGGAATCTAATTCTTCTAATTCCTCCAATGTGTTCAAAGAAGTGAAAGGTTCATTTTCTCTTAATACGCTATTTAATTCACTATCAAGAGAATTGTTTTCAAAGTAAATGAGATTCTCTTTTATATTTTCAGAAAGCCCTTTCATAAAGACTAAATTCTGGTTTTGAGCTTGGGCTATAGATTGCTTGTAGTCCACTACGTCTCTTTTAAATCCAGATTCAATTACTAATTCCGTAAATATTTTAATCTTATTAAGTAAACTTTCTACATTCATTTTTTCTATTTGGTTTGGTTACATTACCCACAACGTGTTTGTATATGGTTTGTTGCGTGGTTTAAGCACTTAATTTAGCAAATAAAAACCGAATAGAAAATCCGCGAGGATTTTCGTAAGTAGGCTAGAACTAGCAATAAATTATATACGGTGTTGTGCCTAGTTTTTTATATTCAGCTTTATTTTTTGTCCGTCTTTCAAATCCTTTATCTGAAATCCTAAATCTCCACTAAAAGCAATTAATTCCGCAAAACTAATTTTTCCAAGATTAGATTTTTCATATTCTCCGCCAATAACAGCCGACATTTTCAGACAATATTTTTCGTTTTCTTTTAATTCTCCAAGTTCCGATTTCGCAATATTCACAAGGTTTGTCATTTCCCAATCTTCTATAAATTCAGAGTCAGATTCCGCTATTTTTCCACAACTAATTTCTTCGGGACAAATCCTCCAATATTCGTTTTTGTCCGTTTTGAAAATCACGTTTCCAAATTCATTCGTGCGAATGATTTCGGTTGCGTTAAATCCTTTCCAATTCCAAGCTTTATTTATTTCCGCAATCATTTTCTTAAATTAGGCACAACGGTCTAGGCTATGATTAGTACGGGAATAAAAAAGAAATTAATTTCCGATTAAACACTTAGCCAAAACTTTTTATTTTGTTTTATCTTTTTTGTTCTAAAGCCAAATCAAAAGATTTGGCGGACATTATAAAAATACACTAAACTTTGGGTTAAGCACCGAAACCCGTATTAATTATAGCTATTGTTGGCAGTAGTTATTTAATATTTCTTACGGCTCTTATAAAATTATATACATAACGAACATCACCTTGTGGACCAAAATTATCAGGAAAATCTGCTGAATTACCAGATTTTGGGTCATTACGTTGTGCTCCTGCACCATGTACATCCATTAGTACATTATTCATTACTCCTTGTGCCTCTCCAAAACAGAAGTATACTGCATCGGTATATGGAGTTGGGCCATCTTTTAATGGGGAGCTTGACCAATAATAACCATACTGCCCAGAATTACCATCTGTATCTGTAATCTCTGTACAAGAAAACAATGGATCAATGGCAGGAGAAGAAGAGGTTGAAGGACTTCGCGTATAATTAACTATACTTTGTAATTCCTTTGCATTTGGCATTCTCCAATCACTGTGCCCACCAAGTGTAAGTGATTCTGCGTAGTCCAATGCATTTTCCCAATCATAAGTATTGCCGTCATCCGCCTGTTGCCACATTAAACCTGTTGCATTATCTGTAATTGTTCCATCTCCATTATCGGTAAAGTTGTTTTTACCATAAGATTCGTTACCTCTTACCATTCTAAAATACATAGTGTTAGGAGAACCATTTGAAGGGCTATATTTTGGATATGCCTTTAATCTACCATCAACAAAATTATAACCAAAAATTGCTTCATCTCCATTCATTACTTGTCCTACATAATGTGTTTTAGACCATGTTTGTGCATCTATCTCTCTTTCTCCTAAAGATTCATCACCTATAGGTTGCTCAAAATAATCTATGTCAATGAACATCGTTACAGCATCTTCACCAAAACATTGCCCTGTAAAATAAGCTAATGAATAAAGCTCTTTTATGGTAGGTATTCTCCAATCTGTATGTCCACCTAAATTTATAGTTTCTACTAATGTTACAGCATCGTCATAAGACATTTTATCCCCCATATTTTGTTGCCACATTAAACCTGTAACATTATCTGTTATAGTTCCGTCACCATTGTCGGTGTATGATGGTTGATTTCCAATATAAGTAGCATCTTGACCATAAAAAGCATCACTTACATTTGGTGCTGTAATTATGGCATTATCACTATAGAACTCAAAAACATCTGTATCAACTATTGAGTATGGCAAATCTGGAGTAGGTAATTCAATGACTTCATCCTCATTAGACTCGTTATTAATATAGACATCATCGTTACTACAACCAAAAAATATGGAAGCTAATAATAACAAGTTTAAGAAATCTATTTTCATAATTTTTTATTTTAAGTATTTTGATACTATGACTTAAATATTGTACAAAGGTTTAAAATCTAATTAGTTTATTTTTTGAGAGCATGAAGGAGAGAATTATTGCCAACGGTTTTGTGTATGATTAGTGGCGTGTTTAAGCACCTAATTTAGTAAATAAAAACCGAATAGAAAATCCAGAGGATTTTCGTAAGTAGGCGAGAACTAGCCATTAATTATACACGGTGTTGTAAAACGTTTTATTCCTTGTTCTTTCTTTTTTCTTCCGCAACTTTCCTTCTTTCTTCCGCTTCTTTCTTTGCTATTTCTTCTTTTTCCTTATTTAACTGCTCTTCGGTTATTAGTTTATCTTTCCAGAATACGTCTGGGTCAAGTGATGAACCTTGACATCTAATATACAAACTCAATGATAAATAAGTTGGACAAATATTTGCAACTAAATCTGGTCCAGAAGCACTAAACCCTCCCGATAATGAAGGAATTAATCCCATATAATTTAGACTATCTAATTCTCTGTCAATTCTATGAATATTATTTACTCCAGTGATTTTCTTTAATTCATCTGCGTGAACGGTTAAGTCTCCATCTGCTGTAACTAATCCATTGGGATAAAGTATTTTTCTGCAATTTTCGACTGAATACTTTAAAATCTTTGCTTGCGCTGTTGTTAAACTTTTTAGAAGGTCAACAAATATTAAATTCTCATCGTCTTGTCCATCTAATGTGCAAGAAGACGCAAATAATCCAGCCCATAAGTCTAGTACGAAATCATTGTCAATTAAGGAACTATTCTCAATTATTGATAATCCAATTCTTGGATGTGATTTTAATTCAAGTTTGTCATTATTGAATTCTATTTTTCCTTTCGCTTTTTCCAACATTTTAATAGCATTTCCAAGTCTCCAATATCTAACTTGGTCTTGAGCCATTAATCCAATTTCTCCTAATGCTGGTTTGCAAACTAAAGTCAAAAATCCCTCAATTCCTTCTAAACTCTTTTTAACAGTAGAGTCAATTGCAGATGCAACTGGTTTAATTCCAAAGATGTCTAATCCTTTGTTTTCGTTCATTTTGTTAATGTTTTACAACGGTTTTGTGTATGATTAGTGGCGTGTTTAAGCACCTAATTTAGTAAATAAAAACCGAATAGAAAATCCAGAGGATTTTCGTAAGTAGGCGAGAACTAGCCATTAATTATACACGGTGTTGTAAAACGTTTTATTCCTTGTTCTTTCTTTTTTCTTCCGCAACTTTCCTTCTTTCTTCCGCTTCTTTCTTTGCTATTTCTTCTTTTTCCTTATTTAACTGCTCTTCGGTTATTAGTTTATCTTTCCAGAATACGTCTGGGTCAAGTGATGAACCTTGACATCTAATATACAAACTCAATGATAAATAAGTTGGACAAATATTTGCAACTAAATCTGGTCCAGAAGCACTAAACCCTCCCGATAATGAAGGAATTAATCCCATATAATTTAGACTATCTAATTCTCTGTCAATTCTATGAATATTATTTACTCCAGTGATTTTCTTTAATTCATCTGCGTGAACGGTTAAGTCTCCATCTGCTGTAACTAATCCATTGGGATAAAGTATTTTTCTGCAATTTTCGACTGAATACTTTAAAATCTTTGCTTGCGCTGTTGTTAAACTTTTTAGAAGGTCAACAAATATTAAATTCTCATCGTCTTGTCCATCTAATGTGCAAGAAGACGCAAATAATCCAGCCCATAAGTCTAGTACGAAATCATTGTCAATTAAGGAACTATTCTCAATTATTGATAATCCAATTCTTGGATGTGATTTTAATTCAAGTTTGTCATTATTGAATTCTATTTTTCCTTTCGCTTTTTCCAACATTTTAATAGCATTTCCAAGTCTCCAATATCTAACTTGGTCTTGAGCCATTAATCCAATTTCTCCTAATGCTGGTTTGCAAACTAAAGTCAAAAATCCCTCAATTCCTTCTAAACTCTTTTTAACAGTAGAGTCAATTGCAGATGCAACTGGTTTAATTCCAAAGATGTCTAATCCTTTGTTTTCGTTCATTTTGTTAATGTTTTACAACGGTGTCGTGTATGGGAAGTTGCGGACAAAAGGAGAATGATTTTCCGCAGGAAAATCAGCCGTCCTAAAATGCACTTACCATTAAATTTTGCCTAAAGTAGCAATTTTTTATACATATTGTTAGCGTACGTGCAATTTATAGAATAAAGAGAAGTCCATTTTTAAACAACTAATTTATTGCGCTTTCCTTTACCGTCCAGCTTGCGTCTTGATTTTGCCTGAAACCGTTTGAGTGATGAAATCCGAATTTAGGCGCTTTGCTTTTTCATTCAGTTTTTCAGTGCGCCGCACAGATTGCGTATTGCTATAGTCCGAAATCTCAAGAGTGAGTTAAATCCGAATTATTGCAGTTTGTTTTGCCGCAAAGTTTGTCAGTCCGCCGTCTAGATTGCGCAAAGTTATGTGTCCGATATCGCATGAGTAAGAAAGTCCGATTTGTTACGTTTTACTTTGCCACAAATCTTATAAAACAATTTATACTTTAAGCACTTTTTGTGTTTGGAAAGAGTAGGAGAGTGCTTGGTTTTTTAGCTTTTAAACCACTGTTTTTCGATTTGAGTGAACCATGAACGCTAACGGTTTCGTGTATAATTAGTGGCGTTATTAAGCACGGAAGATAACAAATAAAAACCGAATAGAAAATCCGCAGGATTTTCGTAAGCAAGCTCGACCTAGCCATTAATTATACACTGTGTTAGCCCACGTATGTTTTTGTAGAATCTGTATTAACCAATTTAAACAACAAATTTTTCACGAGCTGATTTGCTGTAAAATTTATTAATTCGTTTTGCTGCTTGCGAATTGCTAAAAATCCGAATTCTTAACAGTGAGAAAATCCAATTTATTGCGTTTTGGTTTGCCGCACAGATTATCAGTCCGCCGTCCAGATTGCGCAAAGTTATGTGTCCGAAATCGCAACAGTGAGAAAATCCGATTTATTCCGTTTTGCTTTACCGCACAGATTATCAGTCCGCCGTCCAGATTGCGTAAAGTTATGTGTCCGAAATCGCAAGAGTAAGAAATTCCGTTTTTAGCAAATTAATTTGGAGTATGAGTTAGCGGATATTTTGTTATTAAACCACTTTTTTAGAACTGAGTGAGCATGTTGGCTAACGGCTACATGTATAATTTAGTTGCGTATTATGGGACTAATTTAACAAACAAAACCGAGAGCGAGAAAATTCCGAAGGAATTTTCCAAGTAATCACTGACCAAAGCAATTAATTATACATATTGTTAGCCCACGTTTGTTTTTGTAGAATCTTTATTACCCAATTTAAACAATAAATTTTTCACGAACTGATTTGTCGTAAATTTTATTTATCCGATGTGCTGCTTGCGAAATGTAAAGATCTGAAATCCCAACAGTTAGAAAATCCAATTTATTCCGTTTTGGTTTACCACACAGTTTATCAGTCCGCCGTCCAGATTGCGCAAAGTTATGTGTCCGAAACCGTAAGAGTAAGAAAATTCGATTTGTTGCGTTTTGGTTTGCCGAACAGTTTATCAGTCCGCAGTCCAGATTGCGTAAAGTTATGTGTCCGAAATCGCAAGAGTAAGAAAGTCAGTTTTTAGCGAATTAATTTGGAGTAGGAGTTAGCGGATATTTTGTTATTAAACCACTTTTTTAGAACCGAGTGAGCATGTTGGCTAACGGTCTCGTGTATAATTAGTGGCGTGATTAAGCACGGAAGTTAACAAATAAAAACCGAACAGAAAATCCGCAGGATTTTCGTAAGCAAGCTCGACCTAGCCATTAATTATACACTGTGTTAGCCCACGTTTGTTTTTGTAGAATCTGTATTAGCCAATTTAAACAACAAATTTTTCACGAACTGATTTGCCGTATTTATTAATCCGTTGTGCTGCTTGCGAACTGTTAAGAATCCGAAACCGCAACAGTTAGAAAATCCAATTTATTCCGTTTTGGTTTGCCGCACAGTTTATCAATCCGCCGTCCAGATTGCGCAAAGTTATGTGTCCGAAATCGCAGCAGTGATAAAATCCGATTTGTTGCGTTTTGCTTTTCCACACAGTTTATCAGTCCGCCGTACTGCTTGCGTAAAGTTATGTGTCCGAAACCGCAAGAGTAAGAAATTCCGTTTTTAGCGAATTGAATTGGAGTAGGAGTAGGAGTAGCAGTAGCAGATATTTTGTGATTAAACCACTTTTTTAGAACCGAGTGAGCATGTGGGCTAACGGTCTCATGTATGGGAAGTTGCGGACAAAAGGAGAATGATTTTCCGTAGGAAAATCAGCCGTCCTAAAATGCACTTGCCATAAATTCTTGCCTAAAGTAGCAATTTTTTATACATATTGTTGGCGCACGTGACATTTTTAAGAATCTGTTTATCCAATCTTAAAACACTAGTTTTTGCGTTTAGCTTTGCCGTCTAGCTTGCGCATTGTTATGGATCCGAAATCTCAAGAGTAATTAAATCCGATTATTGCGCTTTGTTATGCCGCAAAGTTTGTCTGTCCGCCGTAATACTTGCGTATTGCTATGGTCCGAAATCGCATGAGTGAGTGAAGTCCGATTTATTAGATTTTGATATACGCACTGGTTATCAGTCCGCCGTAATATTTGCGTAATGCTTTGGTCCGAAATCGTCTGAGTAAGAAAGTCAGATTTACAGGATTAGATTTGCCGTAATATTGGTTTTTAGGAATATTAAACCGCCATTTTTATTACGCTCCGCAATCATGAGCGCCAACGGTCTCATGTATGGGAAGTTGCGGACAAAAGGAGAATGATTTTCCGCAGGAAAATCAGCCGTCCTAAAATGCACTTGCCATTAAATTTTGCCTAAAGTAGCAATTTTTTATACATAATGTTGGCGCACGTGACATTTTTAAGAATCTGGTTATCCATTTTTAAGCAACCAATTTTCGCATTTTGCATTGCCGCATAGTTTATCAGTCCGCCGTCCAGATTGCGCATTGTTATGGATCCGAAATCGTAAGAGTAATTAAATCCGATTATAGCGCTTTGTTATGCCGCAAAGTTTGTCTGTCAGCCGTAATGCTTGCGTATTGCTATGGTCCGAAACCACATGAGTGAGTGAAGTCCGATTTATTAGGTTTTGATATACGGAATGTTTTTCAGTCAGCCGTAATATTTGCGTATTGCTTTGGTCCGAAATCGGCTGAGTGAGAAAGTCAGATTTACACGATTAGATTTGCCGTAATATTGGTTTTTAGGAATATTTAACCGTTATTTTTATTACGCTGCGCAATCATGAGCGCCAACGGTCTCGTGTATAATTAGTGGCGTGATTTAGCACGGAAGATAACAAATAAAAACCGAATAGGAAATCCGCAGGATTTTCGTAAGCAAGCTCGACCTAGCCATTAATTATACACTGTGTTATAGGCAGTTTTTATTTTAAAATTTCGGTTGCAAATTCTTCAATTCCATTCCATTCAAATTTTTCTATATCAACATCCCAAAGCCATTTGGTTTCATGATACATAATTAACATGTAACCATGATATAGCTTGAAAAATTCTTTAAGTGAAATATGATGATTATCAGACGCTCTTCTAAAATCAGAATGATTTCTTCTGTTTCTAATGTATCTAAAATGTTCAGCAAATTTTTCAGGAAACTTTTTATTATAAAAATCAATTGACATTATTAAATTATCTTTATAACCATTGACAATTCTATTTTTTCTATTCCTTAATAGTTTTTTTAATTCATTATTGAGAATTGTGTCATGTTTTTCATGGTCTTTCATATCATTATTTAATTCATGAATTTCATAAGTACTCAATTTATTGCTTTTTAATTGATTTTTTATAAAGGATAAATAAAATTCATATAGATGAGAAAGAAAATCTACATAAGAATTATAACAATCAATTCGGTCGCTTTTTGATGGATTTGATTTGAGATAAACAGCTTGATTGCAAAAATTTTCAAATGCTTTTGAGCATCTATAAAATTCATGTGTTAAAGTGATATTTAAAAGTTTATCCATTTAGAAACTTATCTTTAATTAATGATAAAAAATATAATACCGAAAATCATAAAACTAAGCATTAATAAAACTGAGACACAGCCTTTGTTTTGATTTGGTACTGCTTTTTTATTGATTTTGCTTTGTTGGTTTTTAGTTCCAAAAACTTTATTGAGTTCGGTTCTCAATGCAGGAACATAACCATATGGTTTATCGTCATACGAGAATCTTTTTTCTATATGATTGTAACCGTATTTTTTATATGTATTTTTTACTGGAAAATAAATATCACACCATTCATTGTCATTATCATATGAAAAGTAAATAGGTAAAATTATTTTTTCGATATTTATTTTTTTGAAGTTGCTTTTTAAAGAATATCCATTCTCAATTAAGAAATCTTTTATTTTTGATAATTTTCTTGGAGCAAAAGTTTGCTTATATTCTAAAAGTAGATGTTTACAAAATCTTCTTAAATCGCCTTTTTCATATTTACTTTTATTACTTTGAATAAATTCGTTACAATCACAAGTTTGCTCAAATAAATTAGTTGAGTATGTTTTCTCGTTTGAAAATGAAAAACTTTCTACTTCTATATTTTCATTGAAGTTACTCAAAGGTTTTACAATTCTTAAATCTTCTTCAACTGATGTTGGAAATATTAATTCATTATCATAAATGTTATATTCATTTTCATTAAATAGTTCTAAATATTCACTTTCAGTTAAGATTATAGCTCCATTTTCTTTTGACTTATTAATTCGCTTTTCATCTTTAAAATCTTTTTTAACGCAAACAAAATTGAGATTAGGAGAAATTCTTAATTTGACATTTATTTTAAATAAATTTGATTTTTTTTTAAATTGTTCAATTTCTTCTTTAGTAAAACCAAGAAATACAATTGAAGATTCACCAAAGTACTTTTTGTGATGAAACTTTAAATAATTAATTAAGAAAACATCTCCATATTGATTAATTTCTTCATCTGATATTCCTAATTTTTTTATTATTTCAATTTTAGAAGTGTTATTCATGTTTTGAATATTTTGGTTCTCTGTCGTGAAATTCTGACTAACGTAAAATTATGTTTCTGAAAATCAATAATTTATACATTTAAGATATTATCATATTTATTAGAATTTTCAGATCGAATTTACTCAATTTTTCGTTAGCCAATGTACTGAGGAATTTTTGGGTTTCTATGAGGGATTGCCTATAACGGTTTGTGTATGAAGCGTTGGGCATTTCGAAGCGCTTCATTTTCAGTTTACTGTAAATATTATTTATAGTTCTAAACTCCTCGCTAACCACTTATCGACCAATGATTTATACACTTTGTTGTATGTCCGTGCTTCCTTTTAGGTCAGCGTTGGGGCAGCCATACTCTTTGACAAGTTTTGGCTCGTGCGGTTGGCTTTTTGAGCGACTTGGTAATGTGTATGGATGCGAAGGGTTCGTATTTTACAAACCAATATTTTTAGGTGGATATTTTTTAAATGTAGCGGCATGCTTTTTTAGTTTTGCACCTAATGTTGCTAACCAAGCACTGCGTCTATGACCTACGGGCATTTCTTCTTTTGGGTCGATGTATAAATTAAACATCCAAGGGGCTAATCCTACATCTTGTATGGTTGAATAGTCTATCCACATATGTGTAGATTGCGGAATAATTACTTTTATATGTTGTTTGTATTCTTTCATTCTTATTGCCATAAGTTCTTTTCCAAACCAAAAATAAACAGCCTCTCTATTTGTTTTTCCATCATCTAGAAACAAGAAACTAGATTGATCTATAAAATCGTAATAGTTATTGTTCGGTAATTTATCCGTAGAAACGCCTGCTAATCTTAAATTAATTCCAAATAAATCCATCAAATCAAATACCTCATCACTTTGGCGACCAGGGGTTATCATACCTTTCCAATAAGCAATACCCGGAATACGCACTCCTCCTTCAAAAGTAGTTCCTTTGGCTCCTCTAAAAGGTGTGTAGCCACCATCGGGCCAACTATCCATTTGCGGGCCGTTATCTGAGGTAATAAAAATAAAAGTGTTTTCTAAAACGCCAGCTTCATCAAGTGCTTTAATAATATTTCCTATATGCATATCTACTTCTGCAACAGCATTTTTATATTGATATTTTGCAGCACTCAAACCTGGATAATCCGGATTATCATGATTATCGGCATGAACTTTCATAAAGTTATGATCTATAAAAAAGGGTTGATCACCTTTTGCTAATTCTTTTATCTTAGAAATCGTAAAATCAGTCAATACCTGATCAGCACGCCCCATATCTTCAATAGATTTTACTTGGCTTTCTTTTACGGTCTTTCCACCTTTCCAACCATGTTGTAAATGATCGTCTGGTTTTATTCCTTCAAAATCTGCCATCCTTTCAGGGTTTAATACTAAATCGGGGTAACGTCTTGCATCAACACCTTGCGAAACTTCTTTTTGTGCAGGGTAATAGCCTAAAAACTCATCGTACCCAACATCGTGAGGCCGCATACCAATTGCCTCACCAATATGCCATTTGCCGGTTAACAAGGTGTAATAACCAGCATCGCTTAAAAGTTTTGCAATACTAATTTCGGTATCCCAAGGGTTTTGTGTTAATACATCTCCTGCCAAAATTGGACGAATTAAGCCAGTACGAACTGGTAAACGTCCTGTACGAATGGCAGATCGGGTGGAGGTACAGGTTTGTTGTGAATATGCAGAGGTTAATTTTAGACCTTCGGCAGCAAATTTATCCATATTAGGAGTTGCTGCGCCAATGGCAGCACCACCACCATAACAACCAGGATCGCCATAACCCATATCATCAACAATCAACCAAACTATATTTGGTTTTTTCCCAGTTTTCTTTTTCAACGCCTTTAGCTTTTTTGCTACGGCATCCTCTTGATTTGGATGTGGAATTGTAGGTTCAAAATTTTCGGATGTTCGTACAGATCGATCAAATTTTTGAGCGCTTATTTCTTGAGAGTTTACCATCAAGAATACTGAAATTAAAAGGGATACAATGATTGATTTTTTCATAGTTAAATAATTTATTTTGCTGTTGTATTTAATTTTTTCATATTCACATAACTGAATTGTAGGGTAACTTTAAACATATTTGCTTCCACATTTGAAGCGTTGTTAAATACAGCACCATAAGACAAATGCAAAGCTAAAGGAGGAATGATTTGATAACCAACCGTTGCACCGCCACCTAAAGCATTTATTTTATTGTCTTGTTTTACCCCGTCAGCTTTTAATTCGCCACCAAATTGATATCGTAAATCTAAACTTGCCCACAGTTTATCTGTAAAATTATGGCTAAAGTGATTTTCCAAACTAAACAAGGGTAACTGTTCTGTTTTATTTGCTTTTGTAATAGTCGTAGGGTTATTATTTGCCGTATATAAATGGATTGCAGGATACACTTCTAACCATGTAGCTCTCTTAGGATTTTTTTTACTTAAATAAATGTTCATCGGCAATCCCAATTCAAACGTCCAGCGATTACTTCCCAAATTTAATTCTTCATTTTGTTCATAAGATCCAGAATACCAAATACGGGTATAACTTGTCATGGAAAAAGTTTTGTGTTCGTAGGATGCATATTCTTTCACATTTAATGCTGGTTGGTTTATCAAGCCCAATTTAAAACCGACAAATCCATCAGAGAAACCACTAGAATTAACAGTAATATTTGTAGGTATAGGTGTGCCTGTTTCAGGTATAGCTGCAGAACCATTTACATTACCAGGTACAGCGTTTACCATGACTTGAGCAAATCGACCCGCAATTCCGAAATTGTGAATGGCAGTAATTGGGAAAGCATTGATATGTAAATCTGCGTCCTTAACTAAAATATTGGCAGGCGTAATATTTTGATTTAAACTCATCCATTTTGGAATTACACCTGTTACTCCATTAGGTCCCCATAAAATCATACGAGCACCATCGCCTTGCGCATTTGCTATTTGCAAAGTTGAGAATGTAATTAATAATAATAAGATTCTTTTCATAATTTATTTTGTTGATGCAAACATGGCGTTAATGTTCAATCTAATTGTAAAATCTCCTTGACCAGGACCGCTAACAACATATTCTGCACCAATAAACATAGAAAGGTTTTTAGCAAATGCTTTACCAAAATTAACACCTAGTGGTATATTATAATCATCGTTATCCCAATCAAACTTCATAATAGGTGAGAAATTCATAAAGTATCCTTTTTTAAATATTTTAGTAATAATGGGTTGAAATAGCATGTAATTTTGATCTTGCCTTTCAGAATCTCCAGCAAAAGTTACAAATTGTTGACCTAAAATTCCAAGAGTTAATCCAAAAGCTTTTGTCATATAAACTCCTGCTAATCCTGTACTCCATTTTCCGCTACCCAAATATTCTGAACTTGCTGTTGGCATTATCAAAACAGGACCAACTCCAAACAAGCCTTTCTTTTGTTTAAAGGCAATAACATCTATTAAAATTAAATCAGATAACCCAGTAGCATTTCCGGCATTGTTTGGGAATGTTTGACTTGCAACGGGGGCTTCCAATCGATAAATGGTATAAATTTTTGAGGGGTCTTTACTTTTAATAAATGGTAAGCCTATTGTTTTTGAAGGCTGCATAATTCTACTAATCATTACCAATTGGTCACCACCATTATCTTTCATTGTATAGTTAGGCTGGAATTGCAACTTTGTCACAAATGCAAGTGGGTTTGTAGCATGTTCAGCGGCTTTAGTAATATTTGAATGATCCTGAGCTAGTGTATTGCTAGTTATTGCTATTAATAGAATAAAAAGAAAGTGCTTCATTGATTACAGCAATTTAATATTTACAGAATTTATTTTCCCTTCATATTTAAAAGGAGCCTTTTCAAAATAGTCATAGGAAACAGGAGAACCTAAGTCAATACCTACATCCAGTGTTTCACTTGCTGAAAATGCTGCAGGAACTGTTCCCAAGGTTTTCATCTCAGCCACTTGTTTCCCATCTACAGCTAAGGTTACGGTTGCTGGTGCACCGGGCTTATTGTCTTTTATTACTGTTGTTATTTCAATTTGATGTTTTCCTTCAGAAATTTTCACATTGCTTGCCATTTTGAATTGATGTATAATCATCATGTTGTATTCATACTTTAAGTAACCATCTTCCATATAGCAGGTTAATCCGCCTCCAATACCACCAAGCGCATACAGTACACCGTTTTGATTTGATTTTGTTTCCAAGTCTATGATTACTTTATTGCTCTTTTTTCCTAACCCTGGAGCTGCAAACTCGGGCATTCTCGTGGTGTTTTGGTCAAAAGTCCACTCCGTATATGGCGAAGTAATAACATCTTCCGGATGAAGTCTTAACCAAATTCCAGCACCTATCGGAAAGTCTTTGTTTTTCTTGGCTTCGGCCAAAAATAGGGCCTTCATTTCAGCGAGCTTTTCAGGATATTGAGCTGATACATCATTAGCTTGAGAAAAATCTTTGCTCAAGTCATATAATTGCCAAACATCTTTATTAGAATCCCAATCAGCCAACCCTTTTTGAGCAGAAACCCAAGGATATAATGGGCCAAAAGTACTTGCAAACCAACCATCATGATATACACCACGACTTCCATTATTATCAAAAAATTGTGTGTGTTTTAAATTTTTAGCATTAGCATCTTTAAATGTAGCGGCAAAACTTTTTCCATCAATAGGGTCTTGAGGATAGCCATTAACTACCTTTGGATGCGGAATATTTAATATGTCATACAATGTAGGAACTATATCATTCACATGTAAAAATTGACTTCGCATTGTTTTATCTGGGGTAATTCCCTTAGGCCAAGAAATAACCATAGGGTTACGTGTTCCTCCAAAATGTGCTGCGACAAGTTTTGTACTCTTAAAAGGTGTACTTCCGGCCCATGCCCAACCAGCATGGTACATACTTTCAACTTTGTTTGTTCCTAAAGCATCAAGCCCTCCAATTTTATCAAGAGCAGAAATTTGTTCTTCAATGGTGTTTGGTATTTGATTTTGAGCCAATAATTCACTAATACTACCATTTTGACCTTCAGCACTTGACCCATTATCTCCAAAAATATAAATGACAATTGTATTGTCTTTATACCCCATTTCATCCATTCCATTAATCAACTTTCCTACTTGTGCATCAGTATGTTCTACAAACCCCGCAAAGATTTCCATTAAACGTAATTGGAATTCTTTCTCATCTTCAGGAATATCGTCCCATGCTGCCATGGTAGAATCTCTTTCTGTTAATTTAGTTCCTTCAGGAATTATTCCCATAGCCAACTGGCGTTCAAATACTCGTGCTCTATATTCATCCCAACCGCCATCAAATTTGTCTTTATATTTCTCTGACCATTCTTTAAAAACATGGTGAGGTCCATGAACTGCCCCTGGAGCCCAATACATAAAGAAAGGCTTATCTGGTGAGTATGCTTTATGCTCTCCTAACCATTTCAATCCTTTCTCTGCCATATCTTCTGTTAAATGATATTTTGGATCGTGTGGCGGTTCAACGTAATTGTAATTTTCAAATAATCTGGGTTCATATTGAGAGGTTTCTCCAGCTAGAAAACCATAAAAATATTCAAAGCCATAACCATTAGGCCAGTAATCTTTTGGTCCCATAGCGGTGGTTTGATTGGCGGGCGAATTATGCCATTTACCAAAGGCAGAGGTGTTATATCCGTAATTCTTTAAAACTTCGGCTATAGTAGCTGATGTTTTTGGGATAATTCCGGTATAGCCATCAAAATTTACGGCACGTTCGGCTATAGTTCCAGAACTCACTCGGGTATGGTTGCGTCCAGTGAGTAGAGAGGCTCTCGTAGGTGAACAAATAGAAGTGGTATGAAATTGGTTGTACTTGATACCTTCTTCTGCCAACTTGGTAAGATTTGGCGTGGCTACTTCGCCACCAAAAGTTTCTGAAATTCCGAATCCAACATCGTCAATCAAAACAATTAGGATATTAGGTGCATCATCAGCTAAATGATTGTTTTTTGGCCAAGGAGCTAATTTGCTTTCCGCTAATGTTTTTCCAGTCTGGCTTTTTGAAACAGGTTTTGGAAATGGCAAAATACTGCCCTCTTGTTTTTGCAAGTTATCTGATTTTTTAGGTTGATTACATCCTGACATCAGAAACCCTAAACTAAAAATGGCTATTAAGTATTTAATTGATTTCATATTATTCCTTTTATTAATGGTAGTTATCATTCATTCGAGCGTTGGCAAAAAAATAGCTCTTTTGGTTTTCAGGGTTTGCCTGTGTGTCGGCAAATACCAAATGTGCTATTTGTGTGGTGGCTCATTTTTGCATGGCATACAACGGTCTCGTGTATAATTAGTGGCGTTATTAAGCACGAAAGTTAGCAAATAAAAACCGAATAGAAAATCCGCAGGATTTTCGTAAGCAAGCTCGACCTAGCCATTAATTATACACCTTGTTGTAAAACGTTTTTTATCTCAGTTTATATTTACTTTTCCATTTTTATGTCCATTTTTGATATTTTTTTAGCTTCTTTTTTTTCTGTTATAAAATTCAATTTAGAAGCACCAGAATTATTTAATTGTTCATTGCTCAATTCTCTAATTCTTGAAAAAATAACAGTTAATACATCTTCTGTATTGGCACTCAAACTAACAGTTAGAATTCTGATAATTTAAGGTAAATAATAATTTATTTTTATTCAGAAACATAAGTTTGGTTAAAGGTTCTTATACGTATACTATCTTCTTTATTTAAATTACTAAAAATCCAGACTGGAAATAATAATCCACAAGCAACAGTAAAAATTCCCATAACTGTTTTCATCTCGGAAATCATTTTAAATACAAAATAAATTCCGACAACTGTACCAATTAAAAAAATAATACCCGAAATTATCGCAATCATTTTGGATTCTTTTGCATAAAACCTATTTGCGTGAAGTGAGTTCTCCTGATTGCAGTTTGAACATTTGATTTTATTGAATTTCCCGTGTTTCATAGCAAATTCCACACGTGTTGCTGTATTAGTTCGAAACACGTTTTCGTGATTACATTTAGGACATTTACTGTATACTTTCAATTTTTGGTCAATGTTTTACAACGGTCTAGTATAAGAAACGTAGGGCAGGAGATAAGCACTTTCGTTTCGGTTTATTACTTAGCTAAATATAAATATTTTGCTTTTATCTTTTCTACTATAAACGCCAAATTTTATATTTAGCGGACTTTGTTAATATGCACAGAACTTTCGGTTTAGCACAAATGCCCTATGTTTTTTATACATTGTTACCACACGTTTTTTATTTCCATTTTGTTCTTAACTCACTTCCTTTTTTTATGCTAATATTTTTTTCAAAATCATAGACGTAAGCTAATCCAAAACTATTTTTTTGTCCAACGGAATCAATTTTTAATGAAAAATTACCAGATTCATCAGTAAATTCCATTCCTTTTCGAACATTGTCTTTAATTCCTCTATTAATTTCTACTTTCCAGATTTTTAATTCATTGTCTCTTTTGGAAGTTGTCGTAGTTATTTTGTTTATCAGACTAATAATAGGCTTAGAAAGAAATAGTTTTTTCCATTTTTGAGGTAAATTGTTTAAATTTAATTCACTTCCAGTTGTATCTACTTTTTCAGATACCATTTTTAAATATTTACCACTATTTCTCGGTTCATATCCTGAATTATAGTTTTCTGAAAATCTATGAAAATCATTAATATGCTCTTCACCGACTAAAGCTAATTCTTCTGATAATAAATATTTGTGTCTACCCCAATTTATTAAATTGTATTTAGTTTTAATTTTTAATGAATCTGGACCATATTTAGTTTCAATTTTTTTTGTGTTACCTTCAAATTCAAAAGAGTCAAAAGGGGTAATTAATAATTTAATATTTTTGGGAATTAATGTTAATTTAGTACTGTCAATTTTATACTCTCCAAACACTTTTTTATTTTGTCCTCCACCAGTACAACCATATACATAGTCTATAAATTCAAACTTCTTGTTACTGAATAGTAAAAGATCAAAACCGTTATTAAATCCATTATAGGAATATTTCAACGTATCTATTTTTTCAGTGATTAATTCTTTGTTATTAGACTGCTTATTTGAACAACTAATTATGAAAATTGATAATATGATTATTATGTATTTGCTCATTTTTCAATGTGTGGTAACGTTGTTGTGTATGGTTAGTTGCGTTGGCTAGAACTAAATTAATAAAATAGAACGAGCCAGAGGAAATTCCGAAGGAATTTCCAAGTAAACACAGAGCTAGCAATTGACTATACACGTTGTTGGCAATAGTTTTTTTTATTTTCAGGTACTAACCAAAATTCTGAAATTTAATTTGATATAGAATTATAAATGTCAACAAGAATTTTTGAAATTTCAGACATTGAAGGATCTTGTTCTTGTAAAGTATGTGGACCCTCAATTGTATATACTTTCCAATTTCTTGCCTTTGCTTTTATTGGAGCACTTGTTGTTCTCATATATCCAAATATTGACATAGCTTCAGTGGCAAGTACTATAGTTCCGTCCGTTTTAATGTCATTAACAATTTCTACGCGCTCCAAATATGATTTTAAGGGATGTTTAGACATTGTAGGAATGGGTTCTCTCAATGCATCAGCTGTTATAAGCCAACCATCTCCATTTTCTTTTGCTGATTCCAATGAGATACGAGCAACATCAGGCCCAAAAACATCCATTGTATTTTCTCCATTGTCTGCAGGAGCACAATCAACATATACTTGATGTTTTATTTTATTTCCTACCTTATCAACAACTCCCGAAATTACAGGTCCACCATAGGAATGACCTACCAAAATAATATTTTCTAAATTATTCCATTCAATGAAATTTACAATATCATTTATATGAGTAGATATACCAGTCTCTTTTGATAATAAGTGATTCTTTTCGCCAAGTCCAGTTAGAGTTGGATTATACACGACATAACCTTTCGAAACAAGGTCAGATTTCAGTAAATTCCATTGTCCTCCCCATTGAAACGTACCATGTACTAAAATAAAAATAGGCTTGTCATTATCTTTTTCTTGTGCAAAAGTTGCAGACGAAAAAAGAAAGATAGTTATCAGAAAAAGTAGAATTTTTTTGATTGTTTTCATATTAAATATTTCTAGATTAGTTCAATTTGATGTTGATTTTTAGATTGTTGCCAACGGTCGAGTGTATGATTTCGTTGCGTGTTTAAGCACTAAAGTTAGCAAATAATACACAGATAGAAAGTCCGCAAGGACTTTCGTAAGTAGGCTCTAACTAGCAATGAATTATACACATTGTTGGCAAATCGTTTTTTACTAACAATTCTGTTTCGCCCATTTATTGAATTCAGTCTTAGTTTTACCCATTGTTTTCAAACAAGTACCAATATGAAATCGCGGAACATCTTTTTTGTGTCCCCAAAAAGTTACTGTTCTCCAACAATTGGGACATTTCCAATGATGATGAGTTCCTTGTTGTCTGTCAAAAACACATCCGCAAAATGTAAGATAAGCTTCCCAACATTTAGTTGGCACAGGATTATTGTATTCTCCCATTCTTAAACAGCTATTGGAATTTTTTGAACTTGAGTATCATCTGGAAGATTAAATTCTTTTTTGATATCTTCAAATGTTGTCTCACTCAAATGAACTAATCTTTTATTAAAGAATTTAGTTCTAGACCAACCTAACTGTTTTAATATTGAATTAACTTTAAGTTCATTCAATTCAAGTAAATTTTCAGAAAACTCTTTCAGAGAAATTTTCATCATTTCATTAGCTTCTTTTACTGTGTCTCCGTAAGAAGATATTTGAAGACTTGGAAGATAAATTATATGAGAATCTCCTTCTTTAAATCCAATTCCATTTAATTGGGCTTTAAATATCTTTTTTCTGAAGTCGATATTAAGAGTTTCTTTTTCCATATTGTTATGAATACAAATATAATATTTTATTTTAAACCTGTATGTTAAATAATATCCAACAAATTTTATTCCAAATGTTTGCCAACGGTCTAGTATAAGAAACGTAGGGCAGGAGATAAGCACTTTCGTTTCGGTTTATTACTTAGCTAAATATAAATATTTTGCTTTTATCTTTTCTACTATAAACGCCAAATTTTATATTTAGCGGACTTTGTTAATATGCACAGAACTTTCGGTTTAGCACAAATGCCCTATGTTTTTTATACATTGTTACCACACGTTTTTTATTTCCATTTTGTTCTTAACTCACTTCCTTTTTTTATGCTAATATTTTTTTCAAAATCATAGACGTAAGCTAATCCAAAACTATTTTTTTGTCCAACGGAATCAATTTTTAATGAAAAATTACCAGATTCATCAGTAAATTCCATTCCTTTTCGAACATTGTCTTTAATTCCTCTATTAATTTCTACTTTCCAGATTTTTAATTCATTGTCTCTTTTGGAAGTTGTCGTAGTTATTTTGTTTATCAGACTAATAATAGGCTTAGAAAGAAATAGTTTTTTCCATTTTTGAGGTAAATTGTTTAAATTTAATTCACTTCCAGTTGTATCTACTTTTTCAGATACCATTTTTAAATATTTACCACTATTTCTCGGTTCATATCCTGAATTATAGTTTTCTGAAAATCTATGAAAATCATTAATATGCTCTTCACCGACTAAAGCTAATTCTTCTGATAATAAATATTTGTGTCTACCCCAATTTATTAAATTGTATTTAGTTTTAATTTTTAATGAATCTGGACCATATTTAGTTTCAATTTTTTTTGTGTTACCTTCAAATTCAAAAGAGTCAAAAGGGGTAATTAATAATTTAATATTTTTGGGAATTAATGTTAATTTAGTACTGTCAATTTTATACTCTCCAAACACTTTTTTATTTTGTCCTCCACCAGTACAACCATATACATAGTCTATAAATTCAAACTTCTTGTTACTGAATAGTAAAAGATCAAAACCGTTATTAAATCCATTATAGGAATATTTCAACGTATCTATTTTTTCAGTGATTAATTCTTTGTTATTAGACTGCTTATTTGAACAACTAATTATGAAAATTGATAATATGATTATTATGTATTTGCTCATTTTTCAATGTGTGGTAACGGTCTCGTGTATAATTAGTGGCGTGATTAAGCACGGAAGTTAACAAATAAAAACCGAACAGAAAATCCGCAGGATTTTCGTAAGCAAGCTCGACCTAGCCATTAATTATACACTGTGTTAGCCCACGTTTGTTTTTGTAGAATCTGTATTAGCCAATTTAAACAACAAATTTTTCACGAACTGATTTGCCGTATTTATTAATCCGTTGTGCTGCTTGCGAACTGTTAAGAATCCGAAACCGCAACAGTTAGAAAATCCAATTTATTCCGTTTTGGTTTGCCGCACAGTTTATCAATCCGCCGTCCAGATTGCGCAAAGTTATGTGTCCGAAATCGCAGCAGTGATAAAATCCGATTTGTTGCGTTTTGCTTTTCCACACAGTTTATCAGTCCGCCGTACTGCTTGCGTAAAGTTATGTGTCCGAAACCGCAAGAGTAAGAAATTCCGTTTTTAGCGAATTGAATTGGAGTAGGAGTAGGAGTAGCAGTAGCAGATATTTTGTGATTAAACCACTTTTTTAGAACCGAGTGAGCATGTGGGCTAACGGTTTTGTATATGGCTCGTAGCGTGCAAATTAGCGATAATTTTTCGGTTAAGCACGAGCCGAATTTTTTAATTTTCTTATTACCTTTTTTTTCAATAAGCCAAATTAAAAAATTTGGCGGACTTGCAAATATACCTTAACTTCGATTAAGCAACTGACTAGCTATGAGCTATATACGGTGTTGTAAAACGTGCTTATTTCGCATTGTCAATTAACCACGCTTCTTTAAATTCTTTTGTTTTAGTCAATTCTTTCTCCATTTTTTTTCGGTCTAAATCTGTATCAAAATATTCTGGTCTCTCATAGAGTAGGTTATAAGCTGATTGATGAAGTCCGTATTTTTTTAAAATATCAAAATCCGATTTTGCTTTTTCCGAAGTCAGATTTTTGTTGTTAAACTCAATTTTTAAAAGGTCAACTAATGTGTCATTTACAAACTCATTATCATAATTCAGTCGTTTTTTGTCCGATTTCACAGAGTTAAATTCTCGGATTATTTCATAAACTATTGAGTCATTATTCTCCGCTTTTCTGCGATTCCAAAATTCAGCGTAATATTTGGTTTGTTTTTCAGGTTTGTTGTAAGTCAGTTGCAAACTGTCCATTAAATTCTCAAAATTTCGCTTAATGCAAATATCTTGTATTAAGAATTCATTGTTACTTTTAAAAATCAGATTTTCTAGTTTATCGTAACCGAACTTTTTAAATGATTCGTGAATTGTTTTTAAATTTTCGGGTTTTCTAATCCACGTGTTTTTTGTCCAATCAGAGTTTCGTAAATCGAAAAATGAAGTTTTATTTTCTGCATAAAATTCCGATTCACTTTTTTCTTTATTAACGCAAGAAACAAGTAATAAAATCAGAATGTTTAATGTTAGCAGTTTGTTCATTCGTATGTTTTACAACGGTCTCGTGTATAATTAGTGGCGTTATTAAGCACGAAAGTTAGCAAATAAAAACCGAATAGAAAATCCGCAGGATTTTCGTAAGCAAGCTCGACCTAGCCATTAATTATACACCTTGTTGTAAAACGTTTTTTATCTCAGTTTATATTTACTTTTCCATTTTTATGTCCATTTTTGATATTTTTTTAGCTTCTTTTTTTTCTGTTATAAAATTCAATTTAGAAGCACCAGAATTATTTAATTGTTCATTGCTCAATTCTCTAATTCTTGAAAAAATAACAGTTAATACATCTTCTGTATTGGCACTCAAACTAACAGTTAGAATTCTGATAATTTAAGGTAAATAATAATTTATTTTTATTCAGAAACATAAGTTTGGTTAAAGGTTCTTATACGTATACTATCTTCTTTATTTAAATTACTAAAAATCCAGACTGGAAATAATAATCCACAAGCAACAGTAAAAATTCCCATAACTGTTTTCATCTCGGAAATCATTTTAAATACAAAATAAATTCCGACAACTGTACCAATTAAAAAAATAATACCCGAAATTATCGCAATCATTTTGGATTCTTTTGCATAAAACCTATTTGCGTGAAGTGAGTTCTCCTGATTGCAGTTTGAACATTTGATTTTATTGAATTTCCCGTGTTTCATAGCAAATTCCACACGTGTTGCTGTATTAGTTCGAAACACGTTTTCGTGATTACATTTAGGACATTTACTGTATACTTTCAATTTTTGGTCAATGTTTTACAACGGCTACATGTATAATTTAGCTGCGTATTTCGGGACTAATTTAACAAACAAAACCGAGAGCAAGAAAATTCCGAAGGAATTTTCCAAGTAATCACAGACCAAAGCAATTAATTATACATATTGTTGGCACACGTATGTTTTTAAAGATTTTACTATATCCATTACTTATCAACTAATTTTTGCGTTTCGCTTTGCCGTAATATTTTTAAATCCGTCGTAATGCTAGCGTATTGATTTTGTCCGAAATCGGCTGAGTAAATTAATCCGAGTTTTTCCGCTCTGCTTTTCCATCCAGTTTATCAGTCCGCCGTCCAGATTGCGTCTTGCTATGGTCCGAAATCGCAAGAGTAAGAAATTCCGATTGGCTACGTTTTGCTTTGCCGCAAAATTTATAAACTGTAATTGTTATTAGATGATTTTTGAGTTAGAATCGAGTAGGAGTGAGCTTTAGATTTTGCTTATTAAACCACTTTTTTTAGAACTGAGTGAGCATGTTTGCCAACGTTGTTGTGTATGGTTAGTTGCGTTGGCTAGAACTAAATTAATAAAATAGAACGAGCCAGAGGAAATTCCGAAGGAATTTCCAAGTAAACACAGAGCTAGCAATTGACTATACACGTTGTTGGCAATAGTTTTTTTTATTTTCAGGTACTAACCAAAATTCTGAAATTTAATTTGATATAGAATTATAAATGTCAACAAGAATTTTTGAAATTTCAGACATTGAAGGATCTTGTTCTTGTAAAGTATGTGGACCCTCAATTGTATATACTTTCCAATTTCTTGCCTTTGCTTTTATTGGAGCACTTGTTGTTCTCATATATCCAAATATTGACATAGCTTCAGTGGCAAGTACTATAGTTCCGTCCGTTTTAATGTCATTAACAATTTCTACGCGCTCCAAATATGATTTTAAGGGATGTTTAGACATTGTAGGAATGGGTTCTCTCAATGCATCAGCTGTTATAAGCCAACCATCTCCATTTTCTTTTGCTGATTCCAATGAGATACGAGCAACATCAGGCCCAAAAACATCCATTGTATTTTCTCCATTGTCTGCAGGAGCACAATCAACATATACTTGATGTTTTATTTTATTTCCTACCTTATCAACAACTCCCGAAATTACAGGTCCACCATAGGAATGACCTACCAAAATAATATTTTCTAAATTATTCCATTCAATGAAATTTACAATATCATTTATATGAGTAGATATACCAGTCTCTTTTGATAATAAGTGATTCTTTTCGCCAAGTCCAGTTAGAGTTGGATTATACACGACATAACCTTTCGAAACAAGGTCAGATTTCAGTAAATTCCATTGTCCTCCCCATTGAAACGTACCATGTACTAAAATAAAAATAGGCTTGTCATTATCTTTTTCTTGTGCAAAAGTTGCAGACGAAAAAAGAAAGATAGTTATCAGAAAAAGTAGAATTTTTTTGATTGTTTTCATATTAAATATTTCTAGATTAGTTCAATTTGATGTTGATTTTTAGATTGTTGCCAACGGTTTTGTATAAGGAAAGTTGCGTGTTTGTGTGCGAGGATTTTCCGAAGGAAAATCAGAAGCAAGCAAACGAGCAACTAACTTTGGTTTAGCTAAAACTAGCAATTTTTTTTATACGGTGTTGGCAAATCGTTTTTTATTCCACAAGTATTTTATAAATTCCATTTTCAGAGTCCAATTCAAATTCAGATTCTCCAATTGTTATTTCGTTATATTCTGTATAACTACAACATTCTCCCATTTTTCTTTCAGCATCAACATAAAAATCAAAGATGTGATTATCAGAAATATCAATTTTCAGATTCACAATTTCGGTTTCCCAACCAATTGAACCAATTTGAATCAGATTAATATTATTTTCTGAAATAAATGTAAATTCTATCGGTTCATTATCATTCAAGTTGTCAGTTATTTCTATATTTCCAGAATCATAAGTTCCGTTAGTAAATAAGTTTTCTCCACTAGTTTTATCAACAATTTCAAATTGAAAACTTTGAGGAGGTGTAAAGCATTCTCCACAATCATCATTATTACAACTTTGAAAAATTAAAGTAAATAGTATTAGAATTAAATTTATTTTTTTCATATTTAATATTTTTTTTAATTAGATGTGATTTTTCCCGAAAGGTTGCTCTCTAATGTTTGCCAACGGTCTCGGCTATGATTAGTACGGGAATAAAAAAGAAATAAATTACCGAATAAACACTTAGCCAAAACTTTTTATTTTGTTTTATCTTTTTGTTCTAAAGCGAAATCAAAAGATTTGGCGGACATTATAAAAATATACTAAACTTTAGATTAAGCACCTAAACCCGTATTAATTATAGCCAATGTTGTAAATAGTAGTTTTTTAGTCAGTTGGTTCTTCCTGATATCGAGTAAATCCAAATATCTCAATTTGATTTTCATTAATTCTAAAAACGATTGTATATCCCTTATATATTAAATCCCTAACAGATTCATTTTCAAAGTATATTGATTTTCGGTATAGATAAGGGTTCTCAGGTATTGTTTTAATCCTCTTTATCAATTCTGATTTTAGTTTTCTTGCTGATTTAGGATTGTTTTTGGCAATATATTTTAATTGTTTTTCAAGTCTTTGAACAAAAGTGTCCTTGTAAATAATTTTCATATAAACATTTAAACTATTCCGTTTAATCTATTTTCAAAATCTTGCTGAGATATAAAGTTAGCTTTTCCACTCTCAATTTCATTTAATTCTTGTTGTAAATATTTTTGAGTAGAAGCAAAGTCAGAAGTCTCACTTACAATCTCAATTTCCTCTTTATTGAATTTACTCAATAACCATATGAATTTGTCATAAACTTTATCGTTTATTTTTAATTGTATAGTGTGCATAATATTCTGTTTTATACAAAAATACAAAAAGAGTTCTACATTCAGTTTTCTGTAATGAGATTTTTTGTTGTTATTATTTACAACGTGCTTGTATATGGTTTGTTGCGTGGTTTAAGCACCTAATTTAGCAAATAATGACGGAATATAAAATCCATAAGGATTTTCGTAAGTAGGCGAGAATCAAGCAATAAATTATATACGGTGTTGGCAACTGGCTTTTATTTTGTCCGTTTTATTTTTGGTGGATTTTGTCGTGTATCAAAAACGTCAGCTATTTTTATAAATCCGTTTTCTTTGTCCACAGAATAAATCAATTTATAATTTTTGAATACTAAATATCGATAATGAATTTCTCTTTGTTTTAGCAATTCTTCTTCTTGTCCAATGAAGGGTGTTTTTATTAACTTTTTTGGCTCATTGATAATTCCTTTCACAAGTTTTTTTGCAATTCTTATACCGGCTTCTTTTTTATAATATTCGTAGATTTCGTCAAGTTGAGTTTCAGCGAATTCAGACCAAATAATTTTCAATGTCATTATTCATATTTTGCTAAAAGTTCAGAGCTGCTTTTAAATCGATTGTTTCGGAAATCAGATTCCGATTTGTCAATTCTTTTATTCAGTTCCTCTTGGGTCATAGGTGCAAATATTCGCTCGTTTGAAGCGTTTTTTTCTTTTCTCAAAATTTTTTCGAGGCGTGAAACCGCTTCTTCGCTTTGAAGTTTTAAAAATTCTTGTACAAATTCTATTTTTCGAGCTTCTAAATTCATTTTATCCAGCTTTTTATCAAAGGTACAAAATTATCAATTTAAACATCAATTTTTCTTTTTTGACGAATTTGACAGCTTGTTGCCAACGGTCTAGGCTATGATTAGTACGGGAATAAAAAAGAAATTAATTTCCGATTAAACACTTAGCCAAAACTTTTTATTTTGTTTTATCTTTTTTGTTCTAAAGCCAAATCAAAAGATTTGGCGGACATTATAAAAATACACTAAACTTTGGGTTAAGCACCGAAACCCGTATTAATTATAGCTATTGTTGGCAGTAGTTATTTAATATTTCTTACGGCTCTTATAAAATTATATACATAACGAACATCACCTTGTGGACCAAAATTATCAGGAAAATCTGCTGAATTACCAGATTTTGGGTCATTACGTTGTGCTCCTGCACCATGTACATCCATTAGTACATTATTCATTACTCCTTGTGCCTCTCCAAAACAGAAGTATACTGCATCGGTATATGGAGTTGGGCCATCTTTTAATGGGGAGCTTGACCAATAATAACCATACTGCCCAGAATTACCATCTGTATCTGTAATCTCTGTACAAGAAAACAATGGATCAATGGCAGGAGAAGAAGAGGTTGAAGGACTTCGCGTATAATTAACTATACTTTGTAATTCCTTTGCATTTGGCATTCTCCAATCACTGTGCCCACCAAGTGTAAGTGATTCTGCGTAGTCCAATGCATTTTCCCAATCATAAGTATTGCCGTCATCCGCCTGTTGCCACATTAAACCTGTTGCATTATCTGTAATTGTTCCATCTCCATTATCGGTAAAGTTGTTTTTACCATAAGATTCGTTACCTCTTACCATTCTAAAATACATAGTGTTAGGAGAACCATTTGAAGGGCTATATTTTGGATATGCCTTTAATCTACCATCAACAAAATTATAACCAAAAATTGCTTCATCTCCATTCATTACTTGTCCTACATAATGTGTTTTAGACCATGTTTGTGCATCTATCTCTCTTTCTCCTAAAGATTCATCACCTATAGGTTGCTCAAAATAATCTATGTCAATGAACATCGTTACAGCATCTTCACCAAAACATTGCCCTGTAAAATAAGCTAATGAATAAAGCTCTTTTATGGTAGGTATTCTCCAATCTGTATGTCCACCTAAATTTATAGTTTCTACTAATGTTACAGCATCGTCATAAGACATTTTATCCCCCATATTTTGTTGCCACATTAAACCTGTAACATTATCTGTTATAGTTCCGTCACCATTGTCGGTGTATGATGGTTGATTTCCAATATAAGTAGCATCTTGACCATAAAAAGCATCACTTACATTTGGTGCTGTAATTATGGCATTATCACTATAGAACTCAAAAACATCTGTATCAACTATTGAGTATGGCAAATCTGGAGTAGGTAATTCAATGACTTCATCCTCATTAGACTCGTTATTAATATAGACATCATCGTTACTACAACCAAAAAATATGGAAGCTAATAATAACAAGTTTAAGAAATCTATTTTCATAATTTTTTATTTTAAGTATTTTGATACTATGACTTAAATATTGTACAAAGGTTTAAAATCTAATTAGTTTATTTTTTGAGAGCATGAAGGAGAGAATGTCTCGTCCTAAAATATGGCTACAGTTAAAAAATGAATTTAAGCAGCTAAATTATAAACCATATTAGGTGTTTTGAAGTCTAAAGATAAGTGTAATCTTATTTCGTTATATAAATTAATTGCATTTTTTGTTGCTCTCTTAGCATGCGCCATACTGTCAAAGGTTTGATCAAGATAAAACTCATTTTTGAGTATCCCGTTAACGCGTTCAGCCATAGCGTTTTCGTAACAATGATTTTCTTCAGTCATGCTAATGCTTATTTTTTTTCTTTTAAGTATTTGTGTGTACACATTACTGCAATACTGAATTCCTCTGTCTGAGTGATGTATGAGCCCTTTAACGTTTTTAGCTTGGTATAGCGCTTTATTAAGTGCTCTTACGCAGCCATTTAACTCCAGGCTGTCACTGAGGTCATAACCAACGATTTTACGAGAATACATATCGGTTATAAGGGCTAAATAACAGAAGCCTTTTATGGTTCTGATGTATGTGATATCACTTACCCAGACTTGATTAGGTTCTGTAACTTCTAGGTCTTTAATGATGTTTTTGTACTTGTAGAATCTGTGCAATGAATTGGTGGTTCTAGTACTGTATTTTTTTCTAAGTGTGAGCATATTGTGTTTTCTAAGGATGTTAAATAAAGTGTCTCTACCTATTTTTAAGTTAGCGTTAGTAAACTGTTGGTCTAATGATTTTAAAAGTTTCCTAACGCCTTCTCTAGGAAGGGATTTGCGTCTTTGCTTTACAATTTCGACAACCTTTTGTTCAATCTGTAAACGCTTTTCCTCTCTACGTTTGAATTTGTAGTAGGCATCACGTTTAACCCCGAAAGACTCTGTAATGGTGTCTAAAGATGCAAATCCCTCAGACTTACCTCTAGCTTTAATTAAGGCTTGATATTTAGCTTTTTTTTTAACTCAAGAATGGATTTGTAGCCCAGCTGTTCCGCAGCTACCTCAAGGTAGGATTCATCTACAAGAGCGTCCATATCCTTTTTTAAAAGTAGTTTTTTAAGCTGTTCAATTTCCTTTTGTAGCTCTTTAATACGTGTTATTTCATCTTTAGTTTTCACAGTTACTCTTGTGTTCATAAGGTCTTTACGGTTGTATTTTTTAACCCACTCATTAATAGTTGTAGGGGCAATACCGTATGCCTTACCTAATTGATACTTGTTTAGTTTTCCAGTAGTAAGTTCGTCTAAAATTTTCAGTTTAAAAGGTTCTGAATACCGTCTGATTACTTTGTCGTTTTTATACATAATGTTTAAAATTATGTAGCCTTTATTCAGGACGGGTCAGAATTATTGCCAACGTGTTTGTGTATGGTTAGTTGCGTGTTTAAGCAACTAAATTAGTAAACAAATACGAACCCGAGAAAATTCCGAAGGAATTTTCCAAATAAGCAACGACCAAAGCAATTAATTATACACGGTGTTGGCAACAGGTTTTATTTGTCTAAAGCTCGTTTTAATTTTGATAACTCTTCTGCTTTTTTGATATCAGATAGTTTTCTCGAGTATTTTCTTCCATTTAAAAAATTTCCTATAAATGTTCCTCTAACTAGAAAATGATAACTTACAAAACAGATGATTCCAGTACTGATTAGAACTAACAAAAATTTTACTGTTGCAGGTAGTGGCCAATCATAAATAAAACTTGGAATGATGGCGGTTAACGGTAAATGGATTAAATATACCCAATAAGACGAATCGGATACATAGCGCATTGTAGCTGAATGATTACTACCAAAACGAATAAACAAACCCATGATGCCAAAAGCAAATAACCATATCATAATTGATTTTAGAATAATATGAGTTTCATAATTAAATGCATCATAATTAAAAAAGTGAACTGTAAAAAGTGTGATTCCAAGAACAGTACTAATCCAATCAAAGTGCATCATAGTACCTAATAAGTGTTTCGATTTAAATAATACCCATCCTACCATATAAAATATAAAATAATAAATAAAGGTATTAAAATCGAGTATAAATGATGTAGATGTAGCTACTGAAGAAGTACCCATAATAAAATAAACGATGGCGGTTAAACCTGCGAAAATTAGGATACGTAGCAATGGCTTTTGAATTATCCAACTAAATGAATTTGATATATGATTGGATATACTCGGAAGTTTTTTAAATAGCAATCCAAGTCCTACTGAAACAAAAGTAATAATAGCCAAATAATAAAGAAACCATAAATGAAAAGTCCTACCTGGAATTAGTATTTCGATATTAGAAAAAGGTGCTAATGCTTCCGATAATGGATTATTGCTTCCTTCAAATAATAATTTTGTAAATCCAAAAGAAAAAACAATAAAAGGCCAAAGTAATAGCACAAAAACTATAAAAGGAATAACAATTCTAGATATTCTATTTTTAACCATTTTAAGAGGTTGTCTTTCGTAAAACAACATAGCTCCAAAAAAACCAGCGACTATAAAGAATATTTGCATTCTAAAAGCGTGAATAAAGCTAACAATAAAATCGTTTGATAGATGTGTTGCCAAAGCATCTTTTATAGACCAACTTCCATATTCTATAACTCCATAGGTAATTGCAGAATGAATAACTAACCCTAAAAGCATCATAATTGCTCGTAAAGAATCCAATGAGTGAATTCTTTCAGTTTTGTGTGGTTTGGTTTTCATATGGTTGGTTAATATTTGATGACGGTACTTTAACTTGTTGCCAACGTTCCGTGTATGGTGTCGTAGCACCCCGAAGGGTGCTATGCACTATACACACTGTTGGCATTCGTTATTTACCTGTTCAAATTCGCAAATTATTGACAGAATGGCTGCGAAACATAAGGGGCATTTACAAATGCATTCTGTTTGAACAAAGAGTCCCGTAGTATTTCAACCCAAAATTGCTTTAGCCGATTTGAAGTTGGTCCAAGGATCATGCTGCCCAAAATACATTTTGGGCGGTTCTATTGAGGGGTCGATTAGTTTGTTAATCGCCAAAATAGCTCCGCGAACGCTATATTCAGTCGTAAATACAATGCCATCTGGAATTTCGACAAACTGCCCTAGTAGAGCAAAATTTTCTGAACCCTCTGGCACTACTCGAGGCCTGTCTCCTTCTGTTCTCGGAAGAAACTGAGAGATTCCATAAGGCAGGCGACAAGGTACGCAGTAGGATGTATCGAGGAGTTCTGTTTTTTCCTTCTCGTCCAAGTCTCCCCATAAATGCCCCAGGATTTCCTCTAAAATTTCTCTTCCGGTACATTCATACATTGGTTTTTTTACAAATTGACCAATGTTGTCCTCACCTAGTGCCGAAACCCATATCACACAGGTGTCTGGGTCTTGACCAGGAAAGAAGGGCTGTCGATAGGTGTGCACATGCAGAATCCATGGAGATTGGGTAAGTGGTAACGGACTTTGTCTCCCCATTTGTCGTTCAACTAGCCATTGAAATTTTCGCTCAAAAAGGTTACCTCTAAAAGTCACTGTACAGTGCATCATTCTGGAAAGTGAAACATCACGTAAGAAGCGATCAGGTCGACCAAGGTCAGGTTGCTTTGAGGCTATTTTCTGCCATAATTGATAAGCTCCTCCTGGTTTGTCTGCTACTGTTGTGGATACGGGCTTGTCATGAGAGCCGTAAGAATGATTGGAAACAATGGAACCAATGGTTAAGAAAGCTTTGTCATGAGGTCGTACCTCGATTGCATCCATTTTAGTGCCTGTAGAGGTTTCAAGATGTAAGCGTTCCACCCAACGCTGATTACCACTTACTTTGAAGTCAACATCTGTAATAGACGTGTTATAACGTATTTTAACTCCTTTTTTCGTCAAGAGCTGAATAGCGGGTAAGATAAATGAATGGTAATTTGTGTAACGCGTACGCTCTAAGGAGGTCATTTTCTCCATATCAGACAATCGATGGAAGAATAGTCGCATATAGCGCTTCATTTCTACTGCAGAGTGCCATGGCTGAAAAGCAAAAAGGGCACGCCACATGTACCAGTAGTTACTTTTAAAAAACTTTTCGCTGAAATAGTCGGTAATTTTAGCGTCTGCTGGAATCTTAGATTCAGGTATTTCAATCAAGCGAGCCATTTGCAGTGCTTCGGTAGGCCCTAGCCCAAGATCATGCCCACTATCTTTTTCACCGTTTGCGTGCAACAGTCTTACCACAGTATCGATATTACATTCTTTATGATTGCGCTCATGATCATCCAGGCAGGAACCATGTTCGTCATAAGGAATCAAAGACCATAGCTCTTTGGTGCAGCAATATACTTTGTCTTCATACATGCGGCTACCACGCATGAAATAGACTGGTTTGCCGTCAATCATTTGAAATGATGCATCCATTGAACCACCAACCAAATCAGTTTCAGGGTTTTTTTCTAAAATGTGAATATTTTCAGGCTTGAAACCAGCTTTCTGAACCAGGTATACTGCGGCTGATAGCGAGCCTAAGCCTAAACCATTTAGGTATATTATAGAATCATCCATAGTTTAATATTATTGTTTAATAAAAATTTATACTTCTAATATAATTTTCTTCTTCATATTTTTATTTGAATGCCTTTACCACAGAGTCAATCAAAACTTTGGCAGACTTATCATGCTTGGTTATAGGTGGTATTTCTTTATCGATATCTAATAGCTGATAAACGGCAGTTTGGGCGGCACGAATAGAAAATTCAACAGTAAAGACAACATCGTCCTTTAATTCCACAAATTGACTCACAAAAGCCAAGTTTTTTGAAGTTTCTGGCACTGGCTTTGGCCTGTCAGTATATGCTCTGGGCATAAACATAGAAGTAATGTAAGGCATTCTACAAGGTATACATGTTGCTTTGTCAAAGACACTTTTGTCAAAGTTTAGGTGGCCACATAATTCAGTTAAAATTTCATCTCCGTTGCATTCGACCATTGTTTTTGGAACAAAATCTCCTACTCTATCGCCATGCAATGCATACCCCCAAAATACCTGTACGTCATCTGGTTGATTAATGAAGTGAGGTTGATTATACAAGACTACGGACATGAGCCAATTAGAATCTTTGAAAGTTACCAATCCCCCCGTTCCCGGTTGATTACCTGATAATTCAGTCATCTTATCAAAAAATTTCGGTGTTCTACAGGTAACTGTAAATGATTCCCAAAATGATTCTGGTATGCTGGAATTAAACGGTTTAGGGTTCCCAAAATCTGGCCGCCCGTTGGCCAATTTTTCCCACAATTTCCAGCCATGGCTGTCCTCTTTGGTTTTAAGAAGTGGAGGACTTGTCATACTTCCAAGACTAGAAGCATCTGTCATGGAACCGTTTTGCAAAATCACAATATCATCTGCATCGACAGAAATGGTTTGCCTGTTGCCATCAGCGTCTATTTCGAGAGAAGTTACTGTGACTTTACCATCAATTTCCTGCGTATGCACATCCGTTACAATGGTATTCGAATGAAAATTTACATTTCTATCTTTTAGCCATTTAAGCAAAGGCAGCACAAGAGAATCATATTGATTGTAAATTGTTCTTTTTACCCCTGCAAGCGTTTCAATTCTCGGAAACTCATTCATAAACCGGTGCAAATACCTTTTAAATTCTACTGCACTATGCCAGGGTTGAAAAGCAAAAGTAGTTTGCCACATATACCAAAAATTGGAGTCAAAGAATTCTTTTGATAACCAGTCTGTTATTTTAGAAGTTCCCAATTTTTCTTCTGTGGCTTCCGTTAAACGCAACAGTTCAATTCTATCGTGCATGGTAAACTTCATGCTGGATACATCTACTATATGACGGTTTTCATCAACAAGTCTGGCTTGAGAATGCGGAATGTGTTTTTTGTTAAAAGCAATGATCTCTTCTTTAACAGACATTCCTTCGTTTTCTAGTGATGGGATGCCTTCATACAATCCCCACAAGCATTCGTAGTGATCGGTTGTAAGCATTCTTCCCCCCCTTAAGGAGTAACTTCCATCTTCTAAACGTTTTCCATCTAAACTACCTCCTTGGGTTGGCAATTTTTCAAAAATGGTAATTTGGCTACCATCCATTCCACCATCACGAATCATGAATGCTGCGGCAGTTAAAGAACCAATTCCTCCGCCAATACAGTAAGCTTTGTTTTTTTTCATAATATTCAATTTTTATTAATTAACATTTATTACTACGTAACGTTTAAATGAATGCCAACGAGTTTGTATATGGTTTGTTGCGTGTTTCAAGCAACTAATTTAGTAAATAATTACCGACCAAGAAAGTCCGCGAGGACTTTCGTAAGTAAGCGAGAAGCCAGCAATAAATTATATACGGTGTTAGCACACGTTATTATTTTTCAAATGTTACTGGTTCAGAGTCTTTTCCTTCATACATTGTATAATAAGTGTATTCACTTTCTCCTTTGTACCAACGATATCTTGATTGTTTAAATCTAAACATATTCAGAACTTCCTGAACTTGAATTTGAAAATCTTTTTTGTTTTTATTCGCAGCAAAAACTCCACCACTAAAGTTTATATATCTTTTTCCAGTTCCATTAGCTGAAACTTCAATGTCGTTTTCCCACATTTTTTTCGAAACAATTTTCGCATATTGTTTTCTTAAATTTGGAAACTCTCGAATTTGTATTCTTGAAACTTTTGATTTTAATTTTTTTCCTAAATTTTGAATTTCTACTTCTTTTGATTCTTCAGCTTCTTTAATTATTTTCGCCCAACTTGCAAAAACAACTATATCCATTTGAAGTGCATCTATAGTATTGCCATCAGCAAATTTTATACCTTTGTCTATTGACTTTATTTCTCTTTCAAGTTGTTCTTTTTGTTTTAAAAGTTCTTCTTTTTTAGCATTTTCTACTTTCAGTTCGTTTGCAATTCTTTTTTCTTCGTCTGTTAAGTTGCTTAAACTATCAGCCTTTTTTATTAATAATTGGGCATTATTATATAAAGTATCGGTTTTTTGGATTTTTTCTAACTCTGAAATTGCGTTTGAGTAATTTCCATCTTCTATATATTTATTCGCACTTTCAATATTTGCTTTTGCATTTATTGTGTCACCAATAAACATAACTCCTAAAATTCCTGTAACAATGATACTTAAAAACCAGTATCCAATAACTTTCAATCGAGTTGGTTTATTTGTCCAACGTAATACTAATGATGGTTTTACAAGTCCAACAATTAATGCAATAAATAATGCAAAACTTAATAATCCTAAAATACCTGCCATAATTTTTCTTTTTCTGTTTGGTTTTGTTTAAAATTTCAAATCTAATTTTTCTGCTAAAAAGAAACTTCCGGTTTTCCGTATTTGTTTAATTTTAGCACGATTTTTTGTTTTATGTGTGCTAACGGTTTCGTGTATAATTAGTGGCGTAATTTAGCACGGAAGATAACAAATAAAAACCGAATAGAAAATCCGCAGGATTTTCGTAAGCAAGCTCGACCTAGCCATTAATTATACACTGTGTTAGCCCACGTATGTTTTTGTAGAATCTGTATTAACCAATTTAAACAACAAATTTTTCACGAACTGATTTGCCGTATTTATTAATCCGTTGTCCTGCTTGCGAATTGTTATGTGTCCGAAATCGTAAGAGTGAGAAAATCCGATTTATTACGTTTTGGTTTGCCGAACAGTTTTTCAATCCGCCGTCCAGATTGCGCAAAATTATGTGTCCGAAATCGCAACAGTGATAAAATCCGATTTATTGCGTTTTGCTTTGCCGAACAGTTTATCACTCCGCCGTCCAGATTGCGTAAAGTTATGTGTCCGAAACCGCAAGAGTAAGAAAGTCAGCTTTTAGCGAATTAATTTGGAGTAGGAGTTAGCAGATATTTTGTGATTAAACCACTTTTTTAGAACCGAGTGAGCATGTGGGCTAACGGTCTCATGTATGGGAAGTTGCGGACAAAAGGAGAATGATTTTCCGTAGGAAAATCAGCCGTCCTAAAATGCACTTGCCATAAATTCTTGCCTAAAGTAGCAATTTTTTATACATATTGTTGGCGCACGTGACATTTTTAAGAATCTGTTTATCCAATCTTAAAACACTAGTTTTTGCGTTTAGCTTTGCCGTCTAGCTTGCGCATTGTTATGGATCCGAAATCTCAAGAGTAATTAAATCCGATTATTGCGCTTTGTTATGCCGCAAAGTTTGTCTGTCCGCCGTAATACTTGCGTATTGCTATGGTCCGAAATCGCATGAGTGAGTGAAGTCCGATTTATTAGATTTTGATATACGCACTGGTTATCAGTCCGCCGTAATATTTGCGTAATGCTTTGGTCCGAAATCGTCTGAGTAAGAAAGTCAGATTTACAGGATTAGATTTGCCGTAATATTGGTTTTTAGGAATATTAAACCGCCATTTTTATTACGCTCCGCAATCATGAGCGCCAACGGTCTAGTATATGAAAAGTAGTGAGTTAAAACTCACCAACTTTCGGAAAGCAATATACTTATTTAAAAGCAATAGCGATTTAAGCTAGCACCAAAACCGCTATTTTTTATATACATTGTTGGCGTGTCGTTGTTTTTTATTGACCAACATATTTAAACTTAATTAATGACTCATCAACGAATGTTTTGTTTCCGCTTCTAAATTTATATAAGGAGTTTATTCAACACTTCATTCCTGATACTATCAATGATACAATCATTTAATTTGAATGTATCTGTCCATTAAAGAGTGTGTTTTCGAACCCGAAAACTTCAAAATAAATAGTTGAATTTTTTGATTTTATGACTCCATTAATTTCTTGTAAAGTTCCATTTTCTGGAGTTAAAAGTAAAAATAGAACTGCTATCCCTATTGCTTTTAGTGTTATAAGTGAAAACAATATGTTAATACTCTTAATTAAAACCTATAGCCTAAACTTAAATTAGCTGTTTGAGATTTACTACTAACATACTCATCAATCATAGTACCTGTACTTTCTACTCTATCCGTCAAACCAAGTGAAGCACGTAAATTCACAAAGAAACTCGGACTAATTTCGTATTGAGCACCTAATTCAAACCCCAACCCAAATTCATTAAACTGTATAACATCATCCGAAGTGATTAGATAATCAAACCTAGGACCTACTAAAACACTAAAATCACCTGCAAAATTATATTGTAACAATACAGGTAAAATAATATCGGTTAAATTGGTGTCTTCCCAATCGGTTCCTGATCCATTATAAAAGGCAACTTGTAGTTCTGGGTGTAATAATAATTCATCGGCTAAATTAAATTCTTTAAATATACCAATATAAAAACCTTCAAAAGATTCAGAATCAGTTATTTTTTCACCTAAAATCTCTAGCTTATTTTTAAAATTAATACTTGTAAAACCTACAGTAACTCCAAAGTTTTTTTCTTGAGCATTCACTGTAATCACTTCAATTATAAACAAGAGAAATGTAATTAATGTTTTTTTTATATATAACATATTGTGATTTTTTTTCAAATAAATACCTAACAGTTTTTTAACGTCTGTTAGGTATTTACTTAATATTAATTATTATTAATGACTCATCAAAGCACGTTTTGCTTCAGCCTCTAAGTTTACATATGGCGTACCTTCAACAGTTACACCTACAAAATCAATTGTTCCATTAGCAAACTTACTATCTGACGGATACAACTCGCTCACGGCATCACCGCTATCGTAACCAATACATAAGCCATCTCCAGATAGAGTAAACTTAGCAGGTTGTGTTCTCATAGCGCCTTCGGCAACTGCTTTCCCATCAATATAAAGTGTAGTGTTACCAATTGATTCACCTTTATCTCCTGCTTTATCTTTCTTGAATTCCATACCAATAGTATGCTTACCGGGCTTAAGTTTTATTGAAGATTCAAAAACTTGCTCTGGTTTAATTCCTAAGAAATTATATACATAATACAGTTTATTATTCTTGATAAATAAAGAGTGTCCTCCAAAACGTGAACCATGTGCAAAAACTACCCCTGATGTTTTATCTGTAATTTCTACATTAGCCAATATTTTATAAGAACGACCTCTAACATTTACAGCATTACCCTCTGGTACGGGTGCTGCAAAAGGATAATAAACATATCGGTCTCTTGCAGGTTCTTGCGATGGTCTTTCAATTCCAATAATTTCAGCCGCACTTCTGTCATCAAGAGGTAAAACATTGTTTTTTTCTGCCTCAACAAACCAAGCATCAATTAATTCCTGCAATTTTTCTGGATTTTCTTTTGCTAAATCCTTCGATTCTGACCTATCCACATCTACATGGTATAATTCCCAATCATCTTTATCAAAATTACTTCTTCCTGAAAGTGGAGCATGTATTGCTGCTGCTTTCCATCCCTCTTTCCATATACCGCGAGAACCTAACATTGCAAAATACTGTACTTTTTTCTGAGTTGGGTCGTTTGGTTTAGCATCGAAAGTATAAGCCATTGAAACTCCTGATAAAGGAACTTGTTTAACACCATTATATTCCTCTGGCATTTCCAAACCAATTGCTTCAAGCAATGTAGGCACAATATCTACCGAGTGGTGGTATTGATTTCTAATTTCGCCTCTTGCTTTAATTCCTTTTGGCCATGAGATAACTAATGGGTCATTAGTTCCCCCTGCATATTGCGAATAACGCTTAAACATTTTAAAGGGTGCAGAAAATGCAGATGCCCAACCTGTTGGATAATGCTCATAGGTTTCTGGTCCACCTAACACATCAAGATACTTCATGTTCTCTTCTAATTCGTCTGGAAAATTATTGAAGAATTTATTTTCGTTAACGGAACCATTTGGACTACCTTCTCCAGATGCGCCATTATCGGCAGCATAAAGAACGATAGTGTTTGCTAATTGTCCACTTGCTTCTAGGTAGTCAATTACTCTACCAACTTGAGCATCAGTGTATTCTGAAAAAGCAGCATAAACTTCGGCCATTTTTGCGAATAATTTCTTTTCATCATCGTTTAAAGAATCCCAAGGGCGTACATTATCAATGGCTTCTGCCATATCTTCACGCATTGGGTTCATTGGAGTATTTACGGTTCCTTCTGGCAAGATTTCTTTTTCAATCATACGTTCAGTAACCCATTCTCTGTAAGCATCATAACCGGCATCAAACTTGCCTTTATATTTTGCTATATAGTCTTTTGGTGCATGGTGAGGCGCATGATTTGCTCCAGGATTGTACCACATGTACCAAGGTTTTGAAGGGTTTGTAGCCTGTTGGTCGCGAATCATTCCCAAAGCGTGATCTGCTAAATCTTTAGAAAGATGGTAGCCTTCTTCAAATTCTTTATCAACAAAGTGGTTGTCTTCAATTAAATCTGGATACCATTGGTTTGTTTCCCCTCCAATGAATCCGTAAAACCTATCCCAACCCATTTGTAATGGCCATTGTTTTTTACTACCACCTGATGCTACATCTTGCTCAGGCACATTATGGTTTTTCCCAATCCAAAATGTGCTATACCCATTGTCTTGTAAGATTTTTGAAAGTGGTGTTACTTCAGCGCCCATTCTACCATTTGCACCTGGGAATCCGTCTGCAGTTTCTGTAATGGCTGCCATACCATTTAGGTGATGATTTCTACCTGTCTGAATTGTGGAACGAGTAGGCGAACACAGGGCTGTAGTATGCCATTGAGTATATGTTAATCCGTTTGCTGCCAATTTATCCATTGTAGGCATATTAATAGCTCCACCATAAGGAGACCATGCACCTAAACCTGTGTCATCGTAAAGTATAAACAAAATATTTGGAGCCCCTTTGGGAGCCGATTTTGGGGTGTAAGCTGACCAGTCCGATTCTGAGTCTCGAACATCAAGAGCGATTTTGCCCTTGAATTTTGGAGTCGAGCTATTTGCTTTATCTTTCTCTGTGCTACTGTTGCAGCTGGTAATTCCTACAATTAACAACGTAAAAGTTATTAATTTGAATAGTGTTCTTAAAAGTAGTTTTTGTTTTTTCATTTGATTTTTATTTCTATGATTATAAAATATTGATTTTTTGTTTTAGAACGTTCTAATAGCCCGAACGTAATTCTTTTTGTCTTTTAATTCGCTTGACTGATTTCCGGCACCAAAACTTTGAATCCAAACAGTGTTATCTAAATAATGTGAAGATGACCAGTATTCATCTGCATGAAGGTATCCTCCATTATTTTCAAGGCATGTTTCTTCCACTATATCTCTATGCTGATATAGTGAGTCCAACTCATCCCTACTTGGTAGAAACCAATCTTTATATCCATTATGATTAAGTTTATCGCATAGATCAGCAGCTATGCCAGTAGTGTTACAAGCAGTAATAATGTCTAAAGTATTTTGAGCACCTGTTCCGATTTCCAGACCCTTGGCTCCAAAATTAAGCAATGAAGGACATCCCCATTCTATATCAAAACCCTGATCTAATACTGCACAAACTAATCCATGTTCTCCAGATTCATCAAGATGGAAAATTACTCCACCTTCGTGAAAATCACCAATAGCCAAAGTTGGAAGAGGAGGTTCTGCCTCTTCTTTATCACATGATTGGAATAAAAATTGTGAACTTAATATTAAGGTAAATAAGATTATTTTCTTCATAATGAATTTTGTTAAAAATTTGTTCAAAGATATGTTTATTCCTTCGAGATAGAAATATCATTTGATATGTGTGCTTAGCTGTTTTTATTCTTAACACGATGAAATGTTAATGGAGTAACGCCTAAGAAACTTGCAAGATGTTTGTCGTAAGTCGATTTCAGATAAAGAGGATTCCACTTCATTAAATCGTCATAGCGCTCTGCTGCGTTCATGGTTACGAATGTATGTATGCGATGAGAAAAAACAAGAATAATTTCCTTCATGAGATTTAAGTAGAATGTCATCATTTTTGGGGTTTCAAATGCTATTTCTTCCAATTCTCCCATATCAAAAATAAGTACATGACAGTCAGTGATCGCCTCAGTATCTAATAGTGAAACCTGATCGTCTCCAAATGATCTTGCATCTCCCATAAGGAAACCTTCCGAACGTAAATGACAATTTAGTTCTACTCCATTAATTATAGTGAAGGATCGTGCTGAACCTTTTAGAGTGATAAAGAATCTTTTATCCTTTCTTCCACTTTTTAGGATAGTTTCCTTGCTTTTAAAAACTTTATAGGTGGATATCGATAATAATATTTTAACTTCCTTTTCTTGTAAATAGGGATAGAATTTTATTAATAAGTCTCGTATTTCTGATTGTGAAAATGTCATTTTGTTGTATTGTTTTTCAATGCACGCCAACGGTCTAGGCTATGAGTAGTTGCGTGGGTTAGTTCTTAACCTTGCAAGCACACACCAAACTGAAAATCCGAGAGGATTTTCAGAAGTAGCCGAGAACAAGCAATTACTTATAGCCATTGTTGTATGCCGTTTTTTATCTTAAATTCGGAAAAGGTAGACGATATGAAACCGAAAATTTCTTTCCATTTATTTCAATAGCTTGTTTTTCCTTCAAGTCCGATATAAGTGCTTTGAATTCCTCAAAGTGTTCTTTTGGTAAGTATAGACTATATAAGGATTCACTTCTTTTAACCGTCAATTCACTTTCCAAATTAGGCCAATTTTCTGGCCATTCTTTTGGTTTTTCTGGCGAATGACTATAATCGGTTAACATAATTTCAATATTATCTGGAATCCATTCTTTCTCTTTTTTGTTTTTATATATTATGAGATTATCGTAGACAGTTAAAAATTCTTTTGGCGTTTTTTCTCTTACCACTTTGTCGTCTCTTAAATTTCCATAAACTTGTTTTACTATGGGTTCATTAAAATTTAAAATTAATTCATTTGTTGGTTGGTCAGTAGAATATGCAGCTTCGATATATTCTTTCATATTTACAAGACTATCAGTTATTCCCAAACTATAGATTAAATCTTGAGTTTGAGCTGAATCTAATTTTACTGAATAATAATGCATTTTCTTTTTTTCTATTCTTTTATAAACAATATTACCACTTTCGTAAATGGCTATTGTTGGAACGTCCGAACCTATAACCATTAGCCAAGGATTGGTTTCCACTAAAACAACTACAGGTGCTCCAAAATCTTCATTCCATTCTTGGCTATATGAATAGCTTGTTGTAAAAATTAATAAAAATCCAATTATAATTTTTCTCATTTTCTTGTTTTTAAATGGCATACAACGGTTAGTATATGAAAAGTAGGGCAGTAGATAAGCACTTACTTTCGGATTTACACTTAGCCATATTTTTCATTTTATTTTTATCTTTTTTCTAAAATACAAATTAAAAATGTGGCGGAATTTGCAAAAAAGCACAAGCCTTTGATTTAGCACTTTCCGCCCTATTTTTTATATACATTGTTAGCCACTGGCTTTATTCCACATCTTTTATTAATTCGTCTCCACTAATATTTCTCACTTTTATTCTCAATGGTTTTTCTGTTGTCGTAATTTTTCCGTTCCAGAATTCTTTCGACTTTTCTCCGTTTGTGATAACATAACCCAATTTGTCAATTTTAATTTCAGTTGAGCTAAACCATTCTCCTTCTTTGTTTTTACAATCTAAAGAAATCAGTTCTATCAATTCTAAACCTTCTTCACTAATTTCTATAGGATTAAACTCTTTTCCATTTTTAAGAGATTGTAAATTTCCTTTTTCGTTAAATGCTCCAATTTTCTGTAATAATCTGTCGCTTACAAATTTTTCAATTTCTATCGTGTATTCTGAATCTGCATTGTTTAAAGAAAATTCCACTTCATCATTTACAACTGTTTCGTGCAATAGATTTTTTAAATCTTTCAATTCAATATCTACTGTGGTTGCATTGTTGTCTTTTATAAATTTTCGTAATTCCTTTTCATCATCAATGTCAATGTAATAGACAATTACTTTTTTAACTGTAATAGTTAGATTTTGTATTTCTTGATTGATAATTCTATTAATGGTTGGAATATCTAATACTTTTTGTTTACTATTAATTAAATCTGGTGCATAAACTGGAATTACACCTAATTTACTGTCGTTTATTGCTCCAAACCAAAATTTTGAAACTCCTTCTACCTTTTTTTGTAAGCCTGTGATTAGAGAGCCTAATTTATCCATTGTTTGTTGTGGGTTTCTAAATAAACTCACACCATCTTTTACTTCTAATATTTTAAAGTCTGCTTTTTCTGCAATTAATCTATCTCTTACAGTTTGTATACTGTTTATACCAACATCACAATGAATAAATTTTCTACCTAATTCATTGGCTACTTTTGCAGTTACTCCACTACCACCAAAGAAATCAGCGATAACCATATTTTTGTTTGAACTTGTATTTAATACTCGTGTAAGTAATTTTTCAGGTTTTTGAGTCGCATAATCAACTCTTTCATTTGACACAGGATTAATAAAAGGGATTCTCCAAACGTCACTTATTGGTTTACCCTCCATTTTTGCGTAAACAACACGGTACTTACCAGAATTAATCAATTCTTTTACTTTAGGTTTGGTTTCATCATAGACAACTAATCCATCACTACCAAAACCACCTCCTAAAGAATAACCGTTTTTATATTTTTTTTCTAAATTTTTAGTTACTTCTTTTACTTCATTAAATAAATATTCGTCATTTTTAGAATAAAAATAAATAACATCGTGATTTTTTTGAAGAGTATTACTTTTGGCAGACCACTTATCGTAACTCCATATAATTTCATTAAGAAAATGATCTTGACCAAAAACTTCATCCATTAGAATTTTTACATAATGACCAATATTCCAATCTAAATGAACATAAATTGAGGCAGTATCACTCATAATGCTTTTAATGGCTTGTAAGTTTTCATACATCCAATTTAGATAGTCTTCTTTTTTCCAAATATCACCATACATAGTTTCTTCAAAAGCTTTTAGTTCTTCCATTTCTAATTCAGCTTCTGCTTTGGCAATTTTTTCAGCAAGTTTTGGATTTTTGCGAATGTGTACTTTTTTCGCATAATCTGCTCCACTTGCAAAAGGTGGGTCAATATATACCAAATCTACCTTTATGTTCTGTTCTTTTAAGTAAGCACAAGCAGAAATACATTCGCCTCTTAAAACTATGTTTTCAGATGCTGCACCAACTTGCTCAACAGTTTCCACTTCATAATAAGGCATTCCTCTTTTTATGCGGTTGTAAACCTCATTATTTTCTCTGTAACGCAATACTCTTTGAGTACGTGTTATGTTATCTAAAACAGCTTGTCCTTCAACTGTGTTTGGTGTGTATGGTATATATTTTACTGGCATATTCTGTTTTTATTCGTTAAAAAATGAATTGATTTTACTATTTAGCTTTCCTACATTAGTATTTAAGCTATCACTATCTTCTAAGTAAATAAAATCAAATTTTTGATAACCAAATTTTTCATTGTTTTGGGCTAAAAAGTCGGTTTCTACAAAGTTTTTCTTTTTTATAAAACTTTGGTCATTTGAAAAACCTTCTCCTTTTGTTTCTATGATTAATGCTTTGTGTATCTTATTTTCTTTGGTTCTGTTTAGAATTAAAAAATCGGTTGTGTATTTACCGACATTTTGCCAATTCTTTCCTTTTTTAGCAAAGCAATTAATTACAAATTCTGTCAAACCTCTTTCTCCATTAAAGTAGATTTCTAAATTCTTTTCTTTAAAATCTTTTAGCTGTAATGTTTTATTTAAAACGTCAGATTCAAAAGAACTATCAAAATTATAAGGCAATAAATGAAATGATTTGTCTTTTTGCTCAATAATTGGGTGAATAGTTTCAGAAGCAACTTTAGCTATTTCTTCAAATTTCCCTTCTTGTGTTAATTGTAGTATTCTATCTTGCTTTTGCTTGTCGAATTCTTCTTTAGTTAATGGTTTTTTATCAAAAGAAAGTATCTGACTGCTAATATCTTTATCTGGAAATATATTTTTGTTTTGCTCAACTGCTTTTAGGTTGTCTACAATTAAAAGATTAGCTTCTTTTGGTATAATTTCCTGTTTTGTTTTTAAACTCTTTTTAACGCTAAAAGCAACACGTATTTTTGAGTTGATTTTAAATAAATCAAATTGTTCATTAAAAAACTGTTGTTTATTTTTTACAAAAGTGATTTTTTCAAAAATTGCTTTTAGTTCTTTGTCAAAAGAATGAAGTTCTACACTTGTAATAGTTTCAAAGCTGTCTTTTGAGATATTAAATACCCAAGCGTTATAATTTGCAAGTTCAAAACCAGAATTAACTAAATATTCCGTTTGACCTTCTTCTAAAAAATCTAAACTCGTAGTTGTTATTAATGCTGTGGTTTTATATTCCTCAATGGTTTTGTGTAATTGTATTAGTTTCTCTTTTCTATTCGATTTTTCTCCTTCTTCAATAGATTGGTAAGAAACTTTAAGTTGGTAGTAATCAACTTTAGGAACTTTTAAGAAATCCATTCGAGAAACACGTTCCACCATTTCAACTTTTGTGTTTCTTTTAAGATTATTTAATTCTTCAATAGAGGTATGCTGTTCTTTTTGTAATTGTTTGTTTAAGATTTCAGCATTCTCTTTGTTTAACCAAACTAAAGCGGATTCATCATTTCCTTTAGTAACTTGTCTTAAACATCTACAAGTAGTTTGAATAATTGTGTTTTTAGAAGTGCTTTTACTTTTTTGAGGAAGAATAACAGACGTTAAACTTTTACAATCCCAACCTTCTTTACCAATGGCAACTAATAAAATGTATTTCTTTTTAGACAAAGAAGTGTCTAAAGATTTAAATTGTAATTCATTTTCTTTTGGCAAAGAATATGTTTTGTTACCTCCGTGAAAACGCAAAATTTCATCTGTGTTAATATTTAGTTCGCTTTGCAAATAAGGATATATTTCATTTTCAAGCATTTCAATAGAGCTACAATAAATAGCAACTTTTGCAATTGTTCCATTCTCATAAATGGTATTGCCATAAGTAGTATTAAAATCTTCTATTCCCTTTTTTACAATTTGAAAATGGTCTAAATTTTCGCCAATTTTAACTGTTGGTGTTTTTAAGAATTTCTCAATTGCTGTAGTTAGTGGGTAATAATAAACTGTATTTGTTATTTCCGAAATTTTTAAAACTTCATCTTCTGATAATTGAATTTTTTCAGCAGAAGAAAGGTAAGGTGTTCCAGAAAATCCAAGAACTGTAGTAATATTTCCTTTTTCATTCCAGCCATTTACAACTTGTCTTAATTTTATGTCAGAACTTGCTGCGTGGTGAACTTCATCTATTAGTAATGATAGATTAGGAATATTACCAATTAAGTTTCTTAATTCATTTGCTTTTTTATCTTCATCATCCTCAAAAAGCGATTTTTGTCCAGTTGTATCAACTCTATTTAAAATTACTTTTTCTGCGTTTACAACAAAAACTTGTCCAAATGGATTTGGTAAACATTGGTTTACTTTTTGAGCATTTGGATTACGAGCTTTGTTACTTTTTTTAGCTGATTTTTGTTCGTCTAAAACGTCAAAAACAAGTTGTTTTTTTAAGTTAGTAGCTGAAGGTTCTGGAATAACCCAAGAAGGGTCAAAGTTTTCTATTGTTCTTAAACTTGGTCCAATAGAAGTTTTAAGACCTGACGGAATTAAAACTAAAAAGTTATGAGCAAAGTTTTTGTTTTCAGGCTCGTTACTTGCAAAGTATAAATCAATATATATAAATGCAGCCATCAAATAAGTTTTACCTGAACCCATTGGTAAACTCAATAAATAATCTGCGTAGCTTACATTGTAAAAAATGTTTTTTATGATTTTGTCGTATTCGACTTTATCACAATTATCTACAATCATTTTTTCAAGATTAGGAAGTATTGTTGTCTTTCCTGTTTTTTGTCTTGAAAAGTCATATAAAGCAAATGCATTTATATTGTTTTCTAAATAGGTTCGAGCTTTATTATTTATGTTTAATGTTGAAAGGTCAGTTCCATTAGTGAAAAAACCTTCTGAAAATAATTTCCAAAGCGGTTTGTTTTTTCCTTCTATTTTAAGAAATAGGTAAGTTTCAATTGCTTCAATTTGAGTATCTCTAAGCTCTCCCTTTTCTTTTATGTATGATAACAAACCGTTAATGCTACAATCTTTTGATTGTAACCATTGATTTGTTTTGTTTCTTATAATATTATTTAGCATCCTTATTGGTTGAGCTTTGTATTAAATCTTTTACATCTACATCTAAAATTTTGGCTATTTCATTTAGTAATTCTAAACTTGGTTGCCTTCTATTTTGAACGTAGCCATTAACCATATTATAGCTTTTGCCTATTTTTTCGGCAAGCCATATTTGCTTAATTCCTTTTTCGTCTAAAACCTCTTTTATTCGGTTCATTTTAGATTTTATTAATTCGTTTGCTAAGATAGGAAAGTTAATAAATTATATCATATTATGATATTAAAAGTTGTCAACTTTATTATTCAAATCATTCTTGTGTGGTGGGATAAGGCAAGCTCTTTTTATTTTTGAGGCACGAAAAAATAAAATGTGCTTGACTGCGCGTTGGCTTTTCAGAGCTTGTGGCTAACGGTAAATTGTATGAGTAGTGGCAGATTGCGTGGTAATTTCCTGTCAAACGGCTACGCTGTTTGAGCGGGCTACAAACCTTGATATTAGTTACTTCACCTGCCATTACTTATACAAAATGTTAGCGCCTGGCTTTTTCCCTTTGTTTGTTAATAAATTGGTCTAATGTCATTTTATGTGGTTTAAATTTTTCCTCTAATGGTTTAAGATATTCAATTCGTTCTAGTCTGAATAATCTGAAATCTTTTCTCAATCTGCAAAAAGCAATAAGAGTCCAGCAGTCATCTTTATTATTATATAAAGCAAAAGGCTCAATTAAACGGCTTGTTTTTTCTTGTTTTGATTCAGAGTTATATAAAATCTCTAAAAGCCGACAATCAATAATCGCATTTTGTAAAAGTGCCAAGGTGTCACTTTTGAAATTATGAGGCAACTGTGGCTTAACACCAATTCTATTATTTAAAAATTCAGATTTCTTTTTCATTGAATCTCTAAAAACTGCTCTAACTTTGTTCAAAGCATCAGAGTAATTTTTTACCAGTGACGTGTCCGTATTATTTTTGATAAAGTGTTCTGCTGTAATTAATGCATTCGCTTCATCTTGAGTAAACATAACTGGAGGAAGATGATACGTGTCCATTAATGAGTAACCTTTCGAAATATCTGAAATTATTGGAATCCCTGCATTTATTAAAGTATTGATGTCTCTATATATTGTTCGAACACTAACATTGAATCGTTTTGCTAAAAATGGAGCTGATACTATTCTTTTAGCTTGTAGATACGTAAGTATTGCTATAATTCGTGACAATTTTGAAATTGATCCATTCATATTAAAACTTTATCTGAAATTATATAAAATCCTCAGTAATTGAAAAATAGTCTAATAGACTTACCTCTGTTGGTGTTATTTGAAAATTAATTTGCCACATTTCAACTCCTTTTTTTATGCAATTCGTAACCTGTTCTCCCACAAAATTACTGCATTTATTATTTCTACTAGGTATAAAATGTTTATTATCATAAATAAAACAATTTAACAGGATTGCTTTTTCATTTTCTTGCAAACTGTCGGCTAAAGCATTAATGTGTTTTACAAATCTTTCAAAAGAATTAAACTCGCTTACTTTTTTTGTTTTAATATGATTTCCGATAGGCAATTGTAAATTTAACAAGGGTGTTTTAACTTCAATATATGTATTATCGACCCAAAAATCTAATTTAGAATTACCAAGGGATTGCTCTCTTTTTAATGTAGTTCCATTACTAATCATCAAGGGCAACTGATTTGTAAATATAAAATGTTCGACGTAACGATTTGCTGCATTTTGATTAATGCCAACCCATCTTTTTTGTGGATGTTCTATAGGGTCTAATGAGATGGCTTCAACTGTATATGGGGTTTTTCTTGATGGATTGTTGCTTGAAGATAAAAGACACGGGATGTTTTCTAATGCAATATTTCATATACGTCCAGTTGTCGGACAGTGACAATTAACCTCATTATTATTAATGATAACCAACATTGTAAACTGGCTTTTTCGCTTAACAATCAGTCCCTCTTGTAATTTATCGTCAAAAATAAAATTATTATACATTTTATATAGTATTCTAAAAGCACTAGGAGATGAGCTCCTAAGTGCAATTGTTAATATCAAATTTATAGCTTTATACAAGCACCGTGTCCTGGAGCTATAATTGAAATTGGAAGTTTTAAAAACTCATTTTTTAGGTCATTTTTCATTTGATTAGATAAAAAAGGGTCGTTTTCTAAAACTTTAATTTGAGTATCAATATCAGAACAAATTAAATTTTCTGTAACTTCCCCAAATTGTAGATAAACATCGCTACTAAACAAAATGGAACTTGTTTTATCAAATAATAATAATCCCACCCAATTGTGCATTTCAGCAGGGTAACCAATAAATTTTAGATTAATATTATTAGACGAAAATTCGCTATTGGGGCTTTGTGTAATTGTGCTTTTTGTGATGTTAAACCCCATTAGTTGACGTGCTGTAACTTCTGAACAAATAGCTTTTATGTTAGGATATTGCTGCTCAATTATTTTAAACCCACCACATTCATCACTTTCAAAATGAGAAATAAATACATAATCCAATGGTTTATCTCCTAGAATTTCTTTGATTTTAGGGATTAACATTTGTGCGTGCATCGTGTCTCCTGTTTGAACCAATAATGTTTCTTTACCAATAATGAGGTAATTGTTAAAAGATAAATTAATTGGAGCAAAATAATTGTGAAATTGATAAATGTTTTCTGCCAATTTTAATGTTTTCATTGTTTTTAAGTTTTAATTAATATTCTAAACTTCGGTAGCAAAATTAGAATCTCGCTATGACAAATAGTTGTCAGTCTTTGTTATTTTTTTTTCAAAAGTTGCACTTCGCATCTTTAAGCTTGGCGCTAACGTGTTTGTGTAAGGAAAGTTGCGTGGTTTAAGCACTAAAGTTAGTAAATAAAACACTAACCAAGAAAATCCGCGAGGATTTTCGTAAGTAGGCTTTTACCAGCAATTTTTTTTACACGTTGTTGGCAGTAGTTATTTGTTTTTTAATTCCTCAATCTTGTTTTTTGCTTCTGTGAAATTTGCTTCAATTTTTTCCAAATCTTTAATATAGAGTGTTTTGTCTGAGCCATATTTTTCAAGTTTTATATACCAAGTTGCTTTACCTTTACTTACATAATAACCTAATTGAAATCCGTCCTCTGTGATAAATTTATTTTCTAAATAATCAGGGTTTTTCAAAATATCGTTATCAACTTCCAACTTTAAACTATTCAACGCTTTAATAACTTCTAATAAATCTGAATATTCAATTGAAGCAGTTGAACTTCCATATTTTCCTGGTTTTTCAATTTGATAAAAATATCTTTCGCTATTACCACTATTCAGCTTTCTAATTCTTGTTTCTGCAACTGTATATGATGACTTCAAATTAGTCAAATTTGTATCAGTAAATTTTGTAATCACACCTGTTTGAGAAGCAAATTGTTCCATTTTGGTTTTAGTTTTTTCGGCATCTTTTTTAATGTCTTGAGAAAATACTAGAGTTGTAATTAATAACGTAATAACTGTTAATGACTTTTTCATAATAAATTTATTTGTGTTTATAATTTTGGTTTAAAATAATTATTTTTTGTTGTGTTGAAATCTTAAAAAATCAAAAACCAAGGGGAATTCTTTTTTTAAAATTATATCTATCTCTTTATTTCTGTAAGTATATTTTTCAACGTATTCTTTATTCAGTACTTCCTTAACAACATCATCAAAGTATAAATCTTGTAAATATTCTTTTTCGTGATTTTCGTATTTCCAATGATTTTCTATAGATTCAGGAATATTTAAATCGTCTCTACTGATATTTTTTCCGTTTTTACGGATTTTGTCAACTTCTATATGAATATTATAATCTCTTAATAAAGTTTTTAAAGATTTGTGTTTTAAAATTTTTTCATCTGAATAACTTGCTTCCCAATATCGCACAACTGGTCTTGAAAATGGACTTGTAGATCTACACCAAGATTTATCTAATGCTGAATAAATAGATGAATATTCATCATTTTTTTCTTTTTCATTTATTTTTGCTACTATATTGAACCCAAAACGAATTTGTTCTATTTTTCCTTTTAGAGGTGTTAATTTAAAACCTAAATTAACATTTCTAATGTCTCTACTGTAAGTATAATATTCCTTATCAATTTTTACTAATTCAATTTTTACATATTGTTCTAATGAATTTTCTTGTTTGAATTTTTTCCAATAATTAGAAACTGAATCTACTTGTTTTTTATAAATTCCATATTTATTGTTCCATTCCTTTTCAATACGTTCATTTATAGGTTTGAAATAAGTAGTATCAGATGAAAACTCAACAAAATCTATAACTTGATTATATGTTAATTCAGTAAATTTAACTTTATCTAAGTCATTTTTAATCACTGTATCTCTTAAGTAAACAATATATTCATAAGTGTTTTTAAACAAAGAGTCACTATCAATTGTTTTTTTTAGTTCTTTTACTGTCAATGGTTCAATAACTGATTTATTAAGATGAGAATTACAATTAAATAATGTAATTGATATTAATAAAATCAATAGGTTTTTCTTTTTCATAATTTTGGTTTTTAATTACTGCCAACGGTTTTGTGTATGGTTAGTTGCGTGGTTAAGCAACTAATTTAGTAAACAAATACTTGCCAGAGAAAATTCCGAAGGAATTTTCCAGATAAGCACTTGCCAAAGCAATTAATTATACACGGTGTTCTACGCAGTTTTTTTTCTACTTACATCAATCTGTATTTCAAAGGCATTATTTGCGTCATAAGCTCGATAAACTCCAATCCTTCTTCTACATTGCATATTGTCGAAAAGGTCATCATAACTTAATTTATCCAAAGATAATTCTACAAAATCATTTATATTGTTTTTGTCTTTTTCTTTTACTAACCTCATTAGTTCAAAAAAGTATCTATAATCATTTCCTATATTTATGAATATCTTAAATCCTATTAGTTTATTATCGTAGAAATGTAGAATATATTTGGTTTTAGTTTTCTTATTATTAGTCAGAATTATTTCGACTTCATCGTTATAAGTTTCTACACCTTCTGGATTGTATTTTACAAGTTCTCCCGTCAATTTTCTTGCGGTTTTTAATTTACTCAAAACAGAGGATTTACTATCGTTTAATGAAAAATCTATGTCAAGTATTGGTTCTAAAAAAACAGTACAATGTTCATTGTTTTGAGAATATATTTTCAGAAATGAAACAGATAATAAAATCAGAAGTATAATATGTTTTTTTATCATTACTAATTTTTTTCAAATTGCGTAGAACGGCTTCGTGTATGATTAGTGGCGTGATTTAGTACGGAAGTTAACAAATAAAAAACGAATAGAATATTCCGCAGGAATATTCGTAAACAAGCTCGACCTAGCCATTAATTATACACTTTGTTGTGGTGCGTATTTTTTATTCAGTTTGATCTAGTTCTATTGTTGGCGGTGGTGGTGGAACAAAGTATATTTTTTCATTTAACCATATTTTAATATCCGTTTTTCCTGTAATTCGATAATAGCTTTCTGTTAGTTCATCTAATGTTTTAGGTAAATTTCCGATTAAGTTATCATTATACGAAATGTAAAAAAGTAATTTATCTTGATTATCACATAAATCTGGATTCTTCCCATTGTTTTCTATATCTCTCTTTATTACTTTTTGTAAACTATCTATTTGATAGAAATTCATATCTGATTTATTAATAGTATCATTGTGAATTTCAATCACATTTTTTTTTCGAATTAAAATGCAACCAAAGTCGTCCCAACAAGGATTTAGGAAATAAATTGTCTTTATTCTGTTGTCTGATTTTATAGTGATTTTCGGTAAGCTGTCATTACAAGCAATTCTTTCAGTTCGTTTGAGTATGTCTTTCCAATTCTTAAATCTGTTTAACTCTAATTCAACACCAAGACTATCGTTTTCAGAATTTATGTTTCCGAACTCTATTTTTACCAACTGTTTTTCTTTCTTGTTATTACTGTGACATCCAATAATAGTAAAAACTAGTAAAATTAGTAACGATATTTTGAAGTTAGTTCTCATTTTTTATATGCACCACAACGGTCTCGTGTATGATTAGTGGCGTGATTTAGCACGGAAGTTAACAAATAAAAACCGAATAGAATATTCCGCAGGAATATTCGTAAGCAAGCTCGACCTAGCCATTAATTATATACCTTGTTGTAAAACGTTTTTTTATATCCATCGTATACCATTTCGAACAGAATATCCCATTAAAATAACTAGAATTACAGATATAATCATATAAACCCAAGCCCAGTAAAATCTAATATTTTTTTTGTTAGTAGTTGTTTTATTGTCGGTCAATATTTTTTTGAATCGGTTATCTTTTTTGAAGTACCAATAATTAAATCCTAGAAAAATTGTCGGAACAATAAAATTTTCATTTTCGAAAGTCTGATATTTAAATCCGTTTAAATGGTAAGTAAGAAAATCACGAATAAACAAGTAATTAAACATCAATAATACTGAAATCACTGCTACCGTCGATAAATATGGTATTTTACCTTCCCATTTATTATCGTCGTAGTAACTGTAAAAGAAATAGAATAAATAATGGAACATTTAAAGTTCAGTTAGATTTTGGTGGGTCAAAATGTATTAAACGGTGTTGTAAAACGTTTTTATTTTGTCTTTTCAACTAGTTTTTTAATAAAAAATTTTGTCACATTTATATTGCGCTTGTGATACATTTTCTTTCTTTTCTCGGTAGTTTGGTCTTCTGGCTTGAGTTTTGCTCTTAAATCAATTTTATATTCAGCTGGTTTAGTTCGAGAGTAAGAGTAAGTCCAACCTCTTATTTCATTTATAAAGTCAGATCCATATTTCGGCAAAAATTGATTTTCGGAAATGCCTTTAATCAAATTCCGAATTGTTTTTTTATCCGATTCTATTTGGAATATATTTCCGCTTTCTGACTTTAGAATCACAATATTTTTTTCAGAATCAATTTCAATGATAATATGAGGTTTCCAGTTTATCCAGTCAGTTTTATTAATTCCTAAATCTTTGAATACTTTCCTCTCTGCTTGATTCCAAGTTGTACCACTTCCTAATAGCGTTCTAAATAATATGTCGAGTAGTTTTACCAAATGTTTTACAACGGTCTCGGCTATGAGTAGTTGCGTGGGTTAGCACTTAACTTTGCAAGTACACACCGAACTGAAAATCCGCGAGGATTTTCAGAAGTAGGCGAGAACAAGCAATTACTTATAGCCATTGTTGGCAACAGTATTTTTTTATTATTCAATTCGGTTTTAACTTTATTCCATTAGTTTTTTGAAATAATTTGAAATCGTTGTGTCTTTATTAGGTGACATTATTAAACTCATTGTTTTTTGAGTGATTGTGTCAAAATCTGATTGAGTAAATTGTCCTTTAAAACTCTCCGAATAAAATTCTCCGATAACCTCAAATATAGCTTTTAATTCCTCTTTTGATAATGGACCTTGGTTATTTTCAAATTTAGTTTTCTTTACACTTTCCATAAACTGTGCGGCAACGAATGCTCCTGCTTCTAATGCCGAATTTTTATCTATTTCATTTTTTTCTGCCAGTTTTGAAATTGTCATATGCAAGTCCAATGATATAGGCATTTTCATTTGTTCTTTGATACTTTCCATAATTTATTGTTCCATTGTAAAAATTGCCATTAATCTTTGAGGTGCTAAACGGTCTAACCATTGATGAGAATTGTTTGTTGGAAAAACTCCAGATGGTTGAGAACGAAGTTTAAACGCAGAAATAGGATTGCCATCCAATTCAGTTTGTTGAAGCCTTGTCAAAGGATTGAAAAAGTCTAAACCTTCTTTTTCTTTTGTAAATGTTTGCATTGTTCCGTCAAATGCTTTTACCATTTCAAAATCAATTCCGTTGGCTTTGTACAAGTCCACGTCTTCATTACCAACAGCTTGTAAAAGACTATCCATTGAAAAAGCTCCAATCATAATATCAATTTCTCTTTTAAAGTTGAAAGTTTTGAAGTTTCCAAAATCAACTTGAGATTTTAGACTGTTAAATTCGTTAGGAATAATTATTTGGTCATTTTCGACAAGTCCAAGAGTTTTGTACATTAAACCAAAAGGTGATTGAAGCATAATCTCAATATTTCGAGTACCAACATCATTTAGTTTGTTGCGAATAGGTAAGTCGGTTTCAATCGGTAGAATGTCGGTTTTTGATGTTCTATTTTTCCAAATATCATCAATGTTTGTTTTTGAAAATGCTTCTATAAAGCATTCTTTCATAAAATCATCCATAAGCTTTTAAAATGGTAATGTGTCGAGATATATATTTTCTTTCGTTTCTCTGACTTCGATTGATAAACGGGAATATTTATGAATTTTGTCGTAAAAATTTAAGTAATAATTTCTCTGATTATTTATTCTTTTTTCGTGTTCTATTTTGAATGTAAGTTGTCCTTCCGAACATTGTTTTGTACAACTAACCATATGTTTGAAAAAACTATAAAATCTTGTTTTGTTTGGCATTCCAGTCAGAACGTTTTTTGACATTAGAAAAGGAATGAATGATTTTGTATCGTAATTCACACACGAATTAATCAATTCAGTCCTAATTTTTTCTATGCTGTTCGTTTTGTTCATATTGTTGCCAACGTGTTTGTGTATGGCTCGTTGCGTGCAAATTAGCGATTATTTTTCGGTTGGGCACAAGCCAGATTTTTAAATTTTACTATTTATCTTTTTTTGTTGGAAATCGTCAAATTTAAAAATTTGGCGACTTTCCAAATATGCCTAAACTTTGGTTAAGCAACTGATTAGCAATGAGCTATACGCGTTGTTGGCAACTGGCTTTATTCCGATTTGTTTACTATGTATTCATAAATAGAAGAAACAATTTGTTTAATTCCATCGTCGAATTTTCCAGAGTCAAGAGTTTTTTCAAATTCTATTCCATCGAATTCAGTTCGTAAAACAATCTGACCTTTTTCGGTCGAAATATCTAACGGAATTTCAACATCGAAGTCCAATGAGTAATCAAATTTCTCAAAGTCTTTTTTCTTTAAAATAACTTGTTTAGCATTAGAAGATTCAAAAAGGGTGTTTTCATCAAGTCTTATTGATTTTCTTACTTTATCTTTCTCTTTGATTGTAGTTACTTGAATAATTTCATATTCTTTTGATTTTACCTCTTCTGGCACATCAATTTTAGGTGGAACTATTCTATCAATTTTAGACTTGTCTTTTATATTAATTTTGGAATATTCTTTACTCTTTGAATTTTTGACTTTGAAGTCGAAATTTGAATTTTCCGTTATTTTAAATATAGGTTCAAAAATCTTTTTTCTATCTTCTTGACTGTAATTAGAGATAATAGTTGATACAGTTTCCTCATCATAATCATCATCGAGAACTATATTTCTATATTTATAACCTACGTCAATTGCCCAATCTCTTATTTCTTTATTCTCTATTGATTGCTTCATTACTTTATCTACAGCAAGACCTATTTCAAAACTTCCAAAATCCAAGTCCACCATTCTATAATCTAAATCATTAGACAAGCGATTGAATGATGCATTTAGTTTTTTTTCATCAGTTTGTCTTTCTTTGAAAGATTCAAAAAAGTCAGCTTTTAAGAAACTCTTGAAAGAAGTTGAAATATTTTTAAGTAACTCGCTTACAAGTTCATTAAATCCTATTGTGTCAGAATATTTACTATTTGTTGGTGCTAATTTTATGTAAAATGCTTGTTCACGAAGTGAACGCAAGTATGATTGCGATTCAAATTCTTTTATGAAATTATAATAATAAGATTGAGATGAAGGTTCGTAATTTAAATATGAATCTTCGGTCGGCAAATAGTTTTCTGGTAGGGCAGAGCTTTGAGTAATTTCTGCATTTAAAATATTGCCATTAAAATCTTGCTCAATTCTGTAGATGAAGTTTTGATTTGTTGAAATAATTTGCCTCAATGTTACCAATTTTGTCAGGTAATCAAAAATTGCTTGTTCTTCAAGTTCAAGTAGTAAATATGTATCCTTATTCTCTGAAGTATCTACCAAATATTGCAGAAAATGTTTGTTGTTTTTTATTAGGTGAGTTAAAATTGGCTCATCTAAAAAAATGATATCCTCAATCTTTTGAAATTGATTTAAATCGAAACTGATATTTTTGTTTTGGTTAGTCATTTCGTTCTACAATTTCGAAATTTTCAACGACATTAAATTCCTCTGTTGGAAAAAATGTGTAATGTTTTTTATTTGAACCACCATATTTAATTCCGTGACTATCATTTATAACTCCTTGCGCAATTTTTGAGTAATTTACCCTTTTATTTTTTGATAGGTTTTTCAACATTTGATTTGCGGAATCAAAACTATTAAAAACTGACAAACCCCAAGCAATACATTTGTCTTGATATTTTGGTTTTAATAAAACTGCTTGTGGTGTAAATGACTTTTCTGTGATTTCCTTTTCAACACAGCGAAAGAGTTTTTTCTCTCCTTGCTCATTATTCGCAGGACAGTCTTTTATCTTATCTATATTCTCCTGAAACTTTAATTTCATTTGTAGTTCGGTTTTTTTTCAGCTTGTTGCCAACGGTCTCGTGTATGATTAGTGGCGTGATTTAGCACGGAAGTTAACAAATAAAAACCGAATAGAATATTCCGCAGGAATATTCGTAAGCAAGCTCGACCTAGCCATTAATTATACACTGTGTTGTGTATAGTGCTTTTTTTATTCTATCCAACTCGTTTTATATACTTTTGATATTTCTCCATTCTCAAAAAAGAATAAATAAGCTATTCCATTTGCGCCTTCTTTTCCGACTCGGTTTGTTGTTACGTTAATCAGCAAATTATCATTGTCCATTTTAGATAATTCCGCATTAGGTTTTCTTTTCTTTTTTACACAATCTAATTCCAATTCGGAAATTTTGCGTTTGGTGTTTTCCAGTTTTTTATAAATCGGATAAGTTTTGGTTTTATCTAAATCAAATATCTTTTCTTTTTCAACACCTAATTGATGAGCAACATATTCTGATGAAAACATATCATAATTCCATCCGTTTCCAATTTTGGAATCAAATCTAAAATTCCGAGTTTTTAATTCCTTATCAGCTTTAAGGTATTTAATCGCTGATTTAATTTGTCTGCACAGTTGTCCGTCAGAAATTTTCTCCGAATTCTGTCCATAAACCGAAGTCGCTAACAATAAAAGAAGTATTATTTTTTTCATTCGAGACGTTTTTTCCGGCATTATACACAACGGTTTTGTGTATGGTTAGTTGCGTGGTTAAGCAACTAATTTAGTAAACAAATACGAACCAAAGAAAATTCCGAAGGAATTTTCCAAATAAGCACTTGCCAAAGCAATTAATTATACACGTTGTTGTGCTTTCGTTATTTATTCAGTCGTTTTTTGATTAGTTCAATATTGTATTCCGCATCAATTATCAAATTATTTAATCTCTCTATTGTACCCTTGTATCCGCCAATCTTAAAAGCAAAATAAGCTTCAGTCTTAATGAATATGTCTGGAATCTTATTTTCCATCTCCAAGGTTTTTTTCAATTCTTGCTGATTTTCTAGTCGTATCATTAATTCAGCAATACCTCCTTGCATTGTTACATTCTCTAAAATATTTCTAGCACTATTACCTAGTCTATCAAAGTTATTTAATGTTAGATTTTTGCTCGAGTTGTACGATTCCAAATTGTTACGTAGGGTTTGGTCTATTAAATTTAATCCTCCAACGTTTAATAAAGATTTAATAGTGCTTGACTTAAATTCTAAAATGATAACCTGCCAATCATTTTTTTTCATGGCCTCAAAAGCTTCGGTAAGATTGAGATTTGGCTTTTTGTAAATTAATGCATAATTCTCAAAATTTGATATGGATGATTCCATTTTTAGGATTTGATTCTTAGCGTAAGTCTTATCAGCTTCAAGGTCCTCCATAAGTTTACTATAATAACTTTGTCTAATTTCATCCAATTTTCTATTTTCATTCCAATTGTTAATCCACAGCGCAATTAAAATCCCAATAACAACAAGAACAATTTCTCCGATGGCATAAGTCAGATATTTTGCGAACTTGTTTTCAGTCAGCATTTTTTGTCTAATTTTTCTAAAGAATTTTATCATTGGTTAGCAGTTTGTCATAATGAAGCACAACGGTCTCGGCTATGAGTAGTTGCGTGGGTTAGCACTTAACTTTGCAAGTACACACCGAACTGAAAATCCGCGAGGATTTTCAGAAGTAGGCGAGAACAAGCAATTACTTATAGCCATTGTTGGCAACAGTATTTTTTTATTATTCAATTCGGTTTTAACTTTATTCCATTAGTTTTTTGAAATAATTTGAAATCGTTGTGTCTTTATTAGGTGACATTATTAAACTCATTGTTTTTTGAGTGATTGTGTCAAAATCTGATTGAGTAAATTGTCCTTTAAAACTCTCCGAATAAAATTCTCCGATAACCTCAAATATAGCTTTTAATTCCTCTTTTGATAATGGACCTTGGTTATTTTCAAATTTAGTTTTCTTTACACTTTCCATAAACTGTGCGGCAACGAATGCTCCTGCTTCTAATGCCGAATTTTTATCTATTTCATTTTTTTCTGCCAGTTTTGAAATTGTCATATGCAAGTCCAATGATATAGGCATTTTCATTTGTTCTTTGATACTTTCCATAATTTATTGTTCCATTGTAAAAATTGCCATTAATCTTTGAGGTGCTAAACGGTCTAACCATTGATGAGAATTGTTTGTTGGAAAAACTCCAGATGGTTGAGAACGAAGTTTAAACGCAGAAATAGGATTGCCATCCAATTCAGTTTGTTGAAGCCTTGTCAAAGGATTGAAAAAGTCTAAACCTTCTTTTTCTTTTGTAAATGTTTGCATTGTTCCGTCAAATGCTTTTACCATTTCAAAATCAATTCCGTTGGCTTTGTACAAGTCCACGTCTTCATTACCAACAGCTTGTAAAAGACTATCCATTGAAAAAGCTCCAATCATAATATCAATTTCTCTTTTAAAGTTGAAAGTTTTGAAGTTTCCAAAATCAACTTGAGATTTTAGACTGTTAAATTCGTTAGGAATAATTATTTGGTCATTTTCGACAAGTCCAAGAGTTTTGTACATTAAACCAAAAGGTGATTGAAGCATAATCTCAATATTTCGAGTACCAACATCATTTAGTTTGTTGCGAATAGGTAAGTCGGTTTCAATCGGTAGAATGTCGGTTTTTGATGTTCTATTTTTCCAAATATCATCAATGTTTGTTTTTGAAAATGCTTCTATAAAGCATTCTTTCATAAAATCATCCATAAGCTTTTAAAATGGTAATGTGTCGAGATATATATTTTCTTTCGTTTCTCTGACTTCGATTGATAAACGGGAATATTTATGAATTTTGTCGTAAAAATTTAAGTAATAATTTCTCTGATTATTTATTCTTTTTTCGTGTTCTATTTTGAATGTAAGTTGTCCTTCCGAACATTGTTTTGTACAACTAACCATATGTTTGAAAAAACTATAAAATCTTGTTTTGTTTGGCATTCCAGTCAGAACGTTTTTTGACATTAGAAAAGGAATGAATGATTTTGTATCGTAATTCACACACGAATTAATCAATTCAGTCCTAATTTTTTCTATGCTGTTCGTTTTGTTCATATTGTTGCCAACGGACTTGTATAAAAATTGAAGCCGTAAATAGACCATATTGTTGACGTTAACAAAATGGTATTAATAAACAGACAAAAGCTTTAAAATTAAGCACCTTAACAGGCTTTTGTTTTTATACTTTGTTAGGGTGCGTTATTTTATGAAACACATATTTTACTTTATTGGAATTGCTTTTATTATCTATGAAATGATTTGGTTACTAAACCCTAAAGACCAAGTAGAAAAAGCCAAAGAAATGAAAGAGGAAGGAAAAAAGAACAAAGGCAAAAAATGGGATGATTATACTGAAGAATACAAAAGCCTATTAAAAACTAAAGGTTTAGCAAGCCTTACGTTTACTTTATGGATGTTTGGTGGTTTATTAACTTTTAACTGGTTGGCTTTTCTTGTTAAAATAGCCTTTAACTTTATAATTATAGCACCAATTTCTAAACTAACACAATACAGTTGGGCGTACACTGGCTTGCATTGGTTTAACTCTTTGCTTGGTTTTGCCTTTGGGCTTTTTGTGATAGTAAACAGCTACCATTTGAAAATAGACTTGTACGCTTGGTTTTTAGGGTTGTTCTAATGCACCCTAACAATAGTATATCGAACATTATGTTCTATATATGATCAAATATAAGGATATGAATGTAATGTTTTATAAACCTTTTATATCAAAATGTGAAAAAATGATCTGAATGTTCCTATATCAATCATCCAAAGGGTTTTTAATAGCCTTAAATGTTGTGGTGGCTACATGCGTGTAAATTTCGGTGGTTTTAGTCGAACTATGACCAAGTAAAACCTGAATCTGTCTGATATCAACACCATCTTCTAACAAATGAGTTGCAAAACTATGTCTTAGAATATGTGGAGAGACTTTTAGTCGGATACCCGCTTTCTTTGCGGCTCTAGAAACAATTTGTGCAACACTTTGAGCTGAATATTGTTGACCATATGTGCCTTCTATTAGGTAAGTTTTCGGCCGCCACTCTATGTAATATTGACGTAAGTCGACCAATAAGTTTTCAGAAAGTATCGTAAATCGATCTTTTTTCCCCTTACCTGCATTAACTCGAATAACCATTCTGGAGCTATCAATATCCTGGAGTTTCAAATTGATCAGTTCACTACGTCTCATACCCGATGAATATAAAATAGAAACGATACATTTATGTTTTATGTTATTCGTATTGGCAATAATGCGTTTTACCTCGGCTTTAGAAAGTACCGTGGGCAACTTCTTTTCCTTTCTTGGTCGCTCAATTTGATAAAACCTATTTGGCATGCCTAATACCATTTCATAGTAAAACTTAATACTGTTTATGGCTATGTTAACAGAGGAATCCGATTTACCTTCCTGAACTAATTTTAAAATATATAACCGCACATCATTTTCATTAATCGCGTCGATCTCTTTACTGTAGTAATAATTAATAAACGCTTCAAAAGCCGATATGTACGATCTGGCCGTATTGTTAGCGTATTTTTTAATTTCCAATTTATCTAAATACGAAGTAGGGCACAAGCGGTAGTTTTGTGGTATCGCACGATTTCTAAACCAAGTAATATCTAAAGGTTCTGTGTTTTCATTTCGTGGTTTCTTATCAAAAAAATAATTGGCATTTACCCAGGCAACACCCGTAAAAATTTTGTAAATAATATCAAGATTTTCTTTTGTGTTTTTAACATAAGCCATATTAAACTCCTTACTCCATTTTACTTCTGGCAGTTGTTTTACAAGTGCATGAATAACCTTATCGGTGTTAAATTGCAATCCTATAAAACGCTCTTCCCTAATTAATAAATGCTTTAACGTGATGCTTCGACCTTTATACATGTTTTTTTTGACCAATATAGATGACGAAAAAATATTAGTAGTATATTATTTACACAATATTCGTATATTATGCTTTTAATGTGAAATTTATGAGGTTTTATAAAAATTGTTTGTATTGTGATGACGCTTTAAGCGGAAGAACTGATAAGAAATTTTGTGATGTGCAGTGTAAAAGTGCCTATCAATATCAACAATCAAAATTACAGCCCGAACGGTTCTATAATAAAGTAGATAATCAGCTGAAGCTTAATCGGAAAATTTTAAAAGAATTCAATAAAGGCGGAAAAGTAACGCTTCGAGCGGAGCTACTTATGGATCAAGGTTTTAATCCTAATTTCTTTACTCACTATTGGAAAAATCATAAAGGCGAAGTATATCTGTTTGTTTATGAATACGGATTTCTTAAAATTAAAGAGAACAATAAAACCAAATACCTCCTAATTTTATGGCAAAATTATATGGAACATAAATCACACGAATAGTTTATAAATAACTATTCATAACCAGTCACGGTGAATTTCATATGACACCAATTTTAGTGATACTTTTGATATCAAAAAGCTATTACAATTAATCGGTGATTATTAATTATTTAAGGTAATACTAATGAAACATACATATAAAATACAAGGAATGAGCTGTAATGGGTGTCGTTCGCATGTGGAAAAAGCACTATCAGATGTTGAAGGTGTTTCTGAAGTTTCGGTAAATTTAGAAAAGGCCCAAGCGACTATAAACATGGCTAATCATATACCCATTGAAACGTTTCAAGAAGCTTTAAAAAATGACGGTGGACAGTATGCCATTTATAATTTAAATGAAAAACCTTGTTGTAATAGTCAGCACAAAAAAGAAACGGTGAAGTCAGGCCAGGGTACAGGTGTTTTTTACTGCCCCATGCATTGCGAAGGAGATAAAACCTTCGATAAACCTGGTGATTGTCCCGTTTGTGGCATGGATCTCGTGGAAGAGAAAAACCTTTCGGTAGGGCAGGCTAATCAGTGGACTTGCCCCATGCATCCTGAAGTTATCAAGGATGAAGCTGGTGATTGTCCGATTTGTGGGATGGATTTGGTGCCTTTGGAAGGAGATTTATCTTCCGAAGAGAAAACCTATAAAAAACTACTTGGTAAATTTAAAATAGCTGTGGCGTTTACATTGCCCATCTTTTTAATTGCCATGAGCGAAATGCTTCCAAACAATCCATTGTACACGTTTCTCGATCAAAAATATTGGAATTGGGTACAGTTCTTTCTGTCTATTCCCGTGGTTTTTTATGCAACGTGGATGTTTTTTCAGAGGGCTTATAAAAGTATCGTAACATGGAATCTAAACATGTTCACCCTAATTGGCATTGGCGCCGGAATATCCTGGTTGTTTAGTGTATTCGGATTGATTTTTCCTAATGTTTTTCCCGATCAATTTAAAACCGAATTAGGCACAGTACATGTGTATTTTGAAGCGGCCACAGTAATTTTAACCTTGGTGCTTCTGGGACAGCTTTTAGAAGCTCGAGCTCATAGTAAAACCAATGCAGCCGTTAAAGAGTTGCTTAAACTAGCACCCAATAAAGCTATTAAAGTGGTTGATGGTGTAGATGTTGAAGTGCGTATAGATAACATCGCCACGCAAGACATTTTAAAGGTAAAACCTGGAGATAAAGTGCCTGTTGATGGCGTTATTACCCAAGGTGAATCTCGTATAGATGAATCCATGATTACCGGCGAGCCCATGCCTGTAACTAAAGTAGTGGGCGATAAAGTAAGTAGCGGTACCATAAATGGTAATCAAATGTTTCTAATGAAAGCCGAAAAAGTGGGCAGCGATACTTTGTTATCACAAATCATTCATATGGTTAACGATGCCAGTCGTAGTCGTGCGCCCATTCAAAAATTGGCCGATAAAGTCTCTGGGTATTTCGTTCCCGTAGTCGTGGCTATTGCCTTAATAACTTTTGTGGTTTGGGCTGTTTTCGGACCCGAACCTGCTTATGTTTATGCCTTGGTTAATGCCATTGCTGTGTTAATTATCGCTTGTCCGTGCGCACTTGGTTTGGCTACGCCGATGTCGGTTATGGTGGGGGTGGGTAAAGGTGCTCAAAATGGGGTGCTGATTAAAAATGCAGAAGCACTCGAAAAAATGGATAAAGTCAATACCCTAATTATCGATAAAACAGGAACCATTACAGAAGGCAAACCCAGTGTTGAAAAGATTGAGGTTTTCAATAGCGATGACTCGGAAGAGACCCTGCTTCAATTCATGGTAGCGTTAAATACCAATAGCGAACACCCATTGGCTGAGGCGACCGTTGCCTATGGCAAGACAAAAAACGTTCAGGTTTTGAAATCTGAAAACTTTAATGCAGTGACAGGAAAAGGTGTTGAAGCAACTGTTGAAGGCAAAAAGATAAGTCTTGGAAATCCTAAAATGATGGTCCATGCCCATGCTGAAATCACTTCCGCAATGACTGAAAAAGCTAAAACCTATCAGCAACAAGGCAAGACCGTCTCGTTTTTAGCGGTAGATAAAAAAGTAGTTGGTTTTGTGGTGATTGCCGATAAAATAAAGGAAACGAGTGCTCAAGCTATCAAAGAACTGCAAGATAAAGGTATTGAAGTGGTTATGCTTACTGGTGATAATTATGATACGGCGCAGGGTGTAGCGCAAACACTAAAACTTGACGATTTTAAAGCGGGGATGCTCCCTGAAGATAAACTCAATGTTGTTAAACAATTCCAAGAACAGGGTAGAGTGGTTGCCATGGCTGGCGATGGTATTAATGATGCTCCTGCACTCGCTAAAAGTGATGTGGGATTAGCCATGGGAACAGGAACCGATGTAGCTATAGAAAGTGCCATGATAACCTTAGTTAAAGGTGATTTGCACGGTATTGTAAAAGCCAGAAACCTTAGTGATAAAGTGATGCAAAATATTAAACAGAATTTGTTTTTCGCATTAATCTATAACACTGTGGGCGTGCCTATTGCTGCAGGGGTATTATTTCCGTTTTTCGGAATTCTCCTCTCACCAATGATTGCGGCACTAGCAATGAGTTTTAGTTCAGTTTCGGTGATAGCGAATGCCTTACGTTTAAGAAATGCTAAAATTTAGAGCTTTAAAAAATATCTTTTTCTTTGAATGTTTAATTGTGGAATAGTTAAATCGTGTAATCGAGCAACAACTCACAATGGAAGCAGTATGCCCTAAAAAGGAAAACATAGAGTGTTTTTTGATATTGAACGGTCGAATAGTTAAACCGTATAACCTAAGCTAGTTTCATAGATGTACCTGTCATACCGACGATAGGAGGTATCTCATTCTTAAATTTGAATCTTAATTGTTAAATCGTGTAATCGAGCAACAACTTATAATTGATGCAGTATCCCCTAAAAAGGGGATCATAGGGGTGTTTTTTAAGGTTGAACCTTCGAATAGTTAAACCCTGTAACCTAAGTGAGTTCCATAAACATACATGTCATACCGACACTAGGAGGTAGCTCACAATCAAAACGTGTTTTCAAGAGTTGCCTCACTACGTTCCACATGACAACAATTTGTAATCAAAGACATAACTACAAATTAAATCGATGAGCTAGTATCCCCTAATAAGGGGATTATAGGGGTGTTTTTGATGTTGAGTTGTAGAAATATTTCACCGTGTAATCAAGGTAATTACCATAAATACTACTGTCATACCGACAATAGGAGGTATCTCATTCTTAAATTTGAACCTTAATTGTTAAATCGTGTAATCGAGCAACAACTCACAATTGAAACAGTATCCCCTAGAGGACTATCGAGATGAAAACACAGTTTTAATCAAAGATACCCAGCGAAGCTGATAGGAGTGTTATTTAACTGTCAAATTGTTTACCTGAGTATTCGAAACAGCACTTCATTACATTGAAAATCTTAGTTTTTGAGAATCTGAAATAAATTCAGATTGACGTAAAATCAACTTTTAAGATAGTTTAGAGAATCCTTACCCAACCACATTCACAGGATTCTCCGCTATAAAGGCCTCTAAATTTTCAATAGCAGTTTTCATCAAACGCGTTCGAGCTTCTATTGGTGCCCAGGCTATATGTGGTGTAATGATGCAGTTTTTATCCGATAGTAACGGATTATTGGCTTCAATAGGTTCAACCGAAGCTACATCAATAGCCGCGGCGTAAACTTTATCGTTGTTAAGCGCTGTTCTTAAATCTTCTTCATGGATTAAGGGACCACGGGAGGTATTAATAATCATTACTCCATCTTTCATTTTATCAATATTTGTTTTATTGATGATATGCTTCGTTTCAGGAAACAGCGGACAATGAAGACTGATGATATCAGAGTTGTTTAATAATTCGTCTAGAGATACAAATTTACAGGTTTCCGATTCTAATTCAGGATATTTTGTTCGGCTGTAAGTCAGGATATTTAATCCGAATGCTTGGGCTATTTTAGCTGTAGCTTGACCAATATTTCCGAAGCCGATAATACCTAAAGTTTTACCATCTAATTCGATGAGCGGATGATTCCAAAATGAAAAATCAGGACTAGAACTCCATGCACCATTTTGAACCGCCTGGTTGTGATTACCCACATGATGACACATTTCGAGTAATAAAGCCATCGTAAATTGTGCCACGGATTTAGTACTATATTCGGGAACATTCGTCACAATAACATCACGACTTTTAGCAGCTTCAACATCAACAACATTATATCCAGTGGCTAAAACACCTATGTATTTTAAATTTGGAGCCTTTTGTATAACTTCTTTTGTAAGTGGTGTTTTATTTGTAAACACAATTTCTGCATCTCCAATGTTTTTTAAAATAACTTCCGATTCAAATTCAGTTCGATCATAAACGGTTAAATCTCCAATTTTCTCTAAACCTTCCCAGCTCAAGTCTCCTGGATTTAAAGTATATCCATCTAATACTACAATTTTCATGTCTTTATTATTTTATAGCAATATACAAAGCAAATTGAAATTATTTCAATTGTTGAACTAAGTAATTAGTGTTGAAAAAGGAGAGTATAATTGTGTTTTTTTTTGTTCAACCGTGGAATTGTTTAATTGTGTAATCATAGTTTTATACCATGAATATACTTGTCATACCGACGGTAGGAGGTATCTCTTTAGGTTGAAACATATTAAAAAGATATCTCACTGCCTTCGACATGACAATCATGTATTATCGAAAACACAATTATAAATCAAACCACTACTCAAATATCCCCTTGAGGACTATCGAGATGAAAACACCGTTTTTGTCGAAGATACCCAGCGTAGCTGATAGGGGTGTTTTTTTTCGTTCAACCGTGGAATTGTTTAATTGTGTAGTCATAGTTTTATACCATGAATATACTTGTCATACCGACGATAGGAGGTATCTCTTAAAGTTGAAACATATTTAAAAGATATCTCACTGCGTTCGACATGACAATCAAGTATTATCGAAAACACAATTACAAATCAAACCACTACGTAAATATCCCATAAAAAGGGGGCATAGAGGTGTCATTTTTGAAGATCCTTGAAGAAAATCACCCCAAATATAAGCACAAAAAAAGAGTTAAACTGTAACACGAATCATGTTATAATTTAACTCTTCTTTATAAATGAAATGTGCTTATGCACCAAGTTTAAATACAATTCCAGCACTAATTCCAGCTAAAGCAATGGTGCTTTGTGTGCTAACACCGCCACCTCCAGTGCCGATATAAAATCCTTCGTATTGAATTGGTAAAAATAGATTTCCTTGAACGTTTAAGCCAATTCTATCAGTTAGCATAAAGTTAGCACCTCCTTTAAAAAAGAAAGTAAAACGTGTTGAATTTTCATAATATTCAGGAGATACAAAAACAACACCCATACCACCTCCTAAAAAAGGCTTGATATTTTGGCTTCTTCCTAAGTAGTGATTAGCTCCTACAAGTAACCAGTCCATGTTAAGACTTGATGTAGAGTTGAAAGCAGGTCTGTTGTAATATTCGTCTCTTAGCTCCGTTCCTTGGTGGTAGTAGCTAATTTCCCCCATCAAATTAGGTCTTACTTCCATACCTAAAGTAACTCCAAATTGATCGCTATTTTCTATTTTTAAAAATCCATCGGGAAAATTTAGTTTAGCTCCAAATTGAGCTCCGTAAGAAGGCGTAATTTCAAAGTTCTGAGCAAATACAGCGCTTAAGGGAATAAGAAATAATACAGCGCATAAAAGGGTAATTTTTTTCATAATGTTCAATGTTTTAAGGGTAAATTAATTTTGATAATTTGGATACTAATATATAAAAAGTAATAATAACGGGATGTTAAATTGAATTTAGGGAAAAACAATTATTTCTTTTTAACCCCGTTAATAATTGTTTTGGCGTAATTTTTAGCCAAATTATGTCCCGTTTCTAAATTGTCTATTTTAGACGTAACCGAGGCTACTAGCTGATCTTTTTGTGGTAAATCTAAATTATAAACAACGGTTTCTAATACATAAACTTTTGCTGTTTGAGTGTCCACTTCAACAGGTTCGTAAACCCCTTCAAAACTCGGACTAGGTAGCGGGTAACTATAAAAACCATAAAAGCCCATGTCAAATAAATTAGAATAATCACTTAAAATCGTTCCAGCTTCGTAACCTCCAGAAGTGGTTGTTTTAGAAATCTCTTCAACACCAATAACGCGACTATACACAACACCGTTAAACCCATCTTTTTCTAGTTTCTCCTTAAATTTAGAAACAGCTTCTTTTGAAATAGAATCATTTGGGTTTATATCTGGATATTGTTTGTAACTAGAAGTAGCTTGTATATTTTCAGCTTTTAACTGTTTTGTGATTTGATCTTCATAAGCGGCCCTAAGTTTTGGCTTTTTTACTTTAACAATTACTAAAACATTTTTAGATTTTATGGATGCAACATTGCCCGAAGTCCAGTGGTTTACTTCTTGTACACTAGAGCATCCGGACAGAATAAAGATAGTAGCAAGTGTTAATAATTTGAAAATTGAAGGCTTCATATTTATATTTTGTAGTTAATTAAATGATATTTTTATTTCTGAGGGTATTAATTCCTTTAACATAGCACAAATATAAACTTTGAAAAGTATTTATTTGATAGGCTCAGTTATTTAATTGTGATGTTTTTTTAATTTATGATTCTTAAGTTTTTTCTTTTGATATGGTTTTTACCAAGGAAAACCAATATAGTCATCGGAAAATAGAGGGCATTCATTTTTGTTAAAATTAGTGTGAATTGGTGTCTCATTTAATTCTTTCGAAATGGAATAAACTCACAATTCCTCAATCATCAAATTAAAATCATACTGTAAATCCTCGTGAAGGGTACTTATAATTTTCTTTGCCAGTGCTAACTGTCGGTTATAAAGATTCTGAAGTTGTACACTCTTAGAAATGGATGGTCTAAAGGCTTTAAGTTGTTTACAAAAATAGAGCAGTAGTTCTACTTCCGTTTCTTTTTTCGGGGAGTATCGAATAAACTTTTTAACGTTGCGGAGTATTTTTCGCGTACTTTTTCTTATGTAAAAGTAGCTGGTACGATTTATAGTTTTAAACTCGTCATCCATGTAACCCTTAACACTTTTAATATAGTCATCTTCATGATGAGATTCAAAAAGTAAATAGGTGAGGAGTTCCTTGTTTTCTTTTTTAAAACGTGACAAGCGTAAACAAAGAGCTTGTAGTTCTTCAGTCGATAGGGTATCTAACTCTTTTTTTATTTCTCTTACGGAAACAGCTTTCATGTTATTTTAGGCGGAATTGTTTAATGGTTTAATCACCTCACTATTTGATCAGTTAGTGGTTTTTGGTTAACTGAAAACAAGTTATTGGATGAAAGAATCATGGCCTCTTCGACTTTTGTAGAGTGGCATTTTTCTGAAATTTAATTACAAAATAAGTGATTAATCCTGAATTTTAACCAATCTAAAATATTTAATTCACTGAAAGTAGCCTACTTACCTTATTTTAGGAAATTTCGTAGGGTTGCTTTCGTGCATAACCTGGTAAATACCTTCAAAAATATCTTCGGCTGAAGGTTTAGAAAAGTAATCGCCATCATTACCATAAGCAGGTCGGTGTGCATTGGCAGTTATGGTTTTAGGCGCACTGTCTAAATACTGAAAGGCTTTTTGTTCGTTCAAAATATGGTCTAGAATATATGCCGAAGCACCGCCAGGAACATCTTCGTCAATAATGACTACACGATTCGTTTTGGCTATACTCTTTACAATATCATGATTCAAATCGAAAGGCATCAACGATTGTACATCAATAACTTCAGCATCAATGCCTGCAGCTAATAATTCTTTACTAACTTGTTCTACAATACGAAGCGTAGATCCGTAAGAAACTAAGGTGATATCTTGACCTTCTTTTAGTGTTTCCACAACACCAATAGGTGTTTTCATAACTCCTAAATTATTCGGCATTTTTTCTTTTAAACGGTAACCGTTTAAACATTCCACCACAATGGCAGGATCGTCACCTAATAATAAAGTGTTATAAAATCCGGCAGCCTTGGTCATATTTCTAGGTACAAGTAGATTTACCCCTTTTACAAGATTTAAAATACCTCCCATCTGTGAACCTGAGTGCCAGATACCTTCTAAACGATGGCCACGGGTTCTTATAATTAAAGGCGATTTTTGTTTTCCTTTTGTTCTGTAATGTGTCGTTGCTAAATCATCGCTTATAATTTGTAAAGCGTACATGATATAGTCTAAATATTGAATTTCAGCAATAGGTCGTAAGCCTCTTAGTGCCATACCAATTCCTTGTCCTAATATAGTAGCTTCACGTATACCCGCATCGGCAACACGAAGTGCGCCATACTTGGCTTGTAAGCCTTCAAGACCTTGATTTACATCACCAATATTACCAGTATCTTCTCCGAAAATTAAAGATTCGGGGTAGTTTTTAAAAATGGCATCAAAATTATCACGTAAAATAATTCGAGCGTCAACCATTTCAGCATGGTCATCATAGCTTGGTTTAACTTCTTTAATACGTGTATTGCCTCCTTGTGTTTGTGAATATAAATGTGAACTAAATGCAGGTTGAACATTTTCAAAAATAGTGTCAATCCAAACTTGAAGCTTTCGTTTTTCTTCGAAATTTTCAAATACTAAATATCTTAATACTTTTCTAGCATTAGAGAGCAAGTCTTTGCGTGTTGGTTCATCTATGTTTGTAAGCGACTCAATTATTTTAGCGATAAAAACACCGTTAGCACTTATTTTTGCTATAGGTTTTAAGAGCGCAATTAATTCTTGCTGTTCTCTGCTAATTGGTCTTAAAAAAGTGTTCCATGCATTTTTCTTAGCTTCTCGAACATCACGTTTGGCAGCGCGATCAATTTCAATAAGGGCTTCATTAGTTGCAATGCCGCTTTCTATAATCCAATTACGGAATTTAAGATTGCAGTCATTGTCAGATTCCCATTCTAATCGTGCGGCATCCTTATAACGTTCGTGTGACCCCGAAGTAGAGTGACCTTGAGGCTGAGTTAATTCTGTAACATGTATTAAAACAGGCACGTGCTCTTCTCTAGCTATTTTACCAGCTTCTTGGTAGGTTTCAACTAAATTTGCATAATCCCAACCTTTAACGCGTAAAATTTCGTAGCCTTTATTTTCACTATCACGCTGAAAACCTTTAAGGATTTCAGAGATGTTTTCTTTAGTAGTTTGATGTTTGGCGTGTACTGAAATACCGTATTCATCATCCCAAACACTTATCACCATAGGCACTTGAAGCACGCCTGCGGCATTTATGGTTTCAAAAAACAAACCTTCGCTAGTACTAGCATTACCAATAGTTCCCCAAGCAACTTCATTACCGTTAATTGAAAAATTACTAGCATTAATACCTTTTACATTTCTAAATATTTTTGAAGCTTGAGCTAGTCCTAATAAGCGCGGCATTTGCCCAGCTGTAGGTGAAATGTCGGCACTAGAATTGTATTGTTCGGTAAGGTTTTTCCAGCTTCCGTTTTCATTTAAACTATGCGTTACAAAGTGGCCTCCCATTTGGCGACCAGCAGACATAGGTTCTAATTCTAGATTCGTGTTGGCATATAGTCCTGAAAAGAATTGTTCTGGAGTAAGTGCTCCAATGGCCATCATAAAGGTTTGGTCTCTGTAATATCCAGAGCGCCAATCACCTTTCTTAAAAGCTTTAGCCATAGCTAATTGAGGTACTTCTTTACCATCACCAAAAATGCCAAATTTAGCCTTTCCGGTTAGTACTTCACGTCTACCCAATAGACTACATTCTCGACTTATTATGGCTATTCTATAATCATTTAATACTTCTGTTTTAAAATCTTCAAATGATAGGTTGTTGCTCAAATCTGATAAGGTTTGCATAGAAGCCGTGCTTTTAAGTTGTTGCAAAAGTAGTTAATATTTAGCTTTTTTGCAATTATAAAAGATCTTAAGTTGTTGAGGATAATTAAACAGAGAAGCCTATATGGAGTGTTTTGTTAGAATAAATTAATCAAAATCACTGTTTTATTGATTATTTTTAAATCTTAACACTTAAAACCAACGTCTTCTGAATAATCCTAGAAGGGATTGTGGATCCACAGTAAAAATGAATCTAATGTGCTGACTGTAATTTGGTTGAGTTATTTCCCAACCTAAATTTGAATAAATAGGGAAGTAGAGTTCGAAATAGTCGGTAACCAAGTTTACACGTAATCCAGTACCATAAACAAACTTAGGGTCTTCATATTTGTTTTTCACGAATCCTATATCTCCATAAAGTAAGATATAGCGCCACAAGGTTGTGCTTGCATTTAAGGTTGTAATCCATTGGTTAGCAAAAGCAGGATCTAATTTGGATTTGAATCCGCCTTCAGCAGGAATGTATTGCTGACTGAAAATCCCTGTAGTTTCAGAACGACCTAAATAGTTATAATCAAATAAGTAATCGGTTGGACGGTCTAAGGCAAAACTGAAATAATCTGAATTAGGATCGTTATTATTCTTTAAAAATGTACCCGCAAAAGCTCTAACGTTGATTTGGCGGTTGTTTTCAAAAAGATGCCTGTATTCATAATTTAATGACAGTTTGCTAAACTCATTACTAAATTGTAAATCGACATACCATTTGTAAAAATTGATCAGGTTGTCGTTTGAATAAATAAATCGCGTATTAAAGAGTGAGTAATTGGGTTCGTCGCTTGTTATAATGTGTTGCTCATCTTCATCTCTATGGATGTCTACAAATCGGAAGTATAAAGCACCGCGCTTGTTCGATCGAAAATCGTTATTATCACGATACAATAAAGACACTGAAGGGGTAACGCGTCGCACGAATAAATCTTCAGCATAAGACATATATGAACCTGTAAATCCGTAATTGAGGTAATATAAATTACGGTTTTGGATATTATGCGTTTTTGAAACCGTTACCGAACCCGTTACCGAATTGGAGCCAAACGAATATTGTGGTGCAACTTTATAATAAAACATACGACGTAAAACGGTTTTGTTATACGCCTTTAATCCTAAGTTAATACCGTCGTAAATGTTATTGAATTCTAAAATGGGCATTAAAAAAACCTGGCTGTAGTTCGGATCTTCAATATCTTTAAACAAACGTATTTGTAATGGTTTGTTATTTGAAAGGGGGCCTTTTAAAGATTTCCAATTGTCCCTTAAATTGAACTCTGGTATCGTATTATCATAATTTAATACCAGTTTATCACCATCATTTCTAGCTATGGTAAGCGTTTTGTATTCTTTAATGTCTTCTACCCATTGTTTAGCGACTACACTATCGTTTTTAAGGGTGTATAAAGAAACAGGCATGTTGTTCTTGCCTTTATTTTTAATGGTTAAGGTGATGGAGTCTTCGGTTTTACTTACTTTTTTAATCTTGTAATCCATCACTTTTCTAGTAGCCAAGTAATCTGTGAAAAACCAATCGATATTCTTATCAGTGTGTGATTTTAAATGTTCTTCAAAAGCAGAAACAGAGGTGTTTTTTAGCTTTGATGTTTTTACATAATTTTCTATGCTTTCTTCAACCATTTCTTTATCGGTGAAATCGTCGAGATATTTAAATCCGATACCTGCTTTATATTTATTAGCAATGTTGGCGTTAAACTTTAAAAGCGAATCTTTTGCTGTTGTTAACGCTTGATCGCGATTGGTTCGGGCCATAATCATAAAGGCAAGGATGTACTTGTCGTTGTACATCATATCTGAAGCATGAAAGGGTCTGGCAGCCCAAAAATCGGCAATAGAACCCAAGAACTTCATGTTTGGGTAAAACTGATCTACATATTGCATCATGTAGTAAACTTGAATCCCATCAATGAGCCATTGTTCGGTTCTCGGATTGAGAAGTAAAGTGTTTTCTAAATAATTATATAAAGCAACCTTTAAAATTTTAAGCTCATATTCGAAACTTATAGGGTGTGTTTTTATAAATTTTGGAAGAAAATTTAAACCATAAATAGGGTCTTTATCATAATCAATTTGTGAAAGCAAAAGTTTTTTATGGGGATATGCTCCAAAGTTTTCTGTTATAAATTTGACTACTTTTTCCTTGATAACTACCTGATCTAAAAGCTCAACACCTTTACCTGAAATATCAGAAACTAACGATAAATTATCGGTTTCAACAGTATCGAAATGTGAATACTTTTGAAGAAAAAGTTTGTTGGAATTTCGATTTTCTCCTATTAATGTAATTATTTGATTTTCACCTGTTTCAGACAGGTTAATTAAATCTAAATCTGAAGTAAGTTTGTAGTTAATAGGATAGGTGATTTCTAAAGAAACATCAGCCTTGGGTATAAATAAATCATCCAAATTCTTGTTACTGTAATAATGCCAAGTACCATCGTAAACCGCAGGGGTTATATACCAATATCTTAAACTTATTTCACCAGTATCAGTAATACCGTATCGCGTAAATTGTGCATGAGGGATTCTTACGTTGTATTCCAAATCTAGGGAATAGCTTCCGTAAGGTTCTATGGGTTCCTTTAGATAGACTTTTAGAATATCTTGTTGGTTTTTCAATACATCATAATCTAAACGCTTTCCATTTTGCCTAATATGTTCAATGATTGTAAAGCCGCGATCTTCGTTTTTAACCAACTGAAATTCGTCTTTGTACTCTTCAGCCAATCTCTTGGCCAATGGTGTGTGTTTGGAAGAATAACTGTTATTCCAATCGTTAAGGTAAATGCTTTCTAATGTGTTATCAGAATCATTATAATATTGTATGGTTTGAGATATTTTTATAGCTCTGTTTTCCACATCAAATTCAGCCTTAACCTCAATTTTATTCTGACTAAAACTAAGAAGGCATGATAAGATGAAAATACAATTAAAAAGAGCTTTTCTCAACAATAATAGCATTTGGGTTAATGTAAATTAGGTAACTTTTGGGTACGACTACAATGTATCACTTTAAATTCAATAACGATGGAATCTTCATTATAATGCGAGCTTGGCATTAAAAATTCGGACTTAAATCTGAGCTTTTATAGAATTCGTCAAGGATATCAATAACTTCATCTTCGGTATCTACCATGTGAATGAGGTCTAAGTCTTTCGGACTAATATTTGCATAGCCATCTAAAAGCGTGGTTTTAATCCATTCGAATAAGCCAGCCCAGAAATCTCTTCCGACCAAAATGATAGGGAATTTTCCAATTTTATGTGTTTGTATAAGTGTAATCGCTTCAAAAAGTTCGTCTAAGGTTCCAAAACCTCCTGGCATAACCACAAAACCTTGAGAGTATTTTACAAACATCACTTTACGGACGAAAAAGTAATCGAAATCTAGATTTTTATCTGCATCAATGTAAGGATTGTCGTGTTGTTCAAAAGGCAATTCAATATTCAATCCTACAGAAGTTCCTCCGGCTAAATGCGCGCCTTTATTTCCTGCTTCCATGATTCCTGGTCCGCCACCAGTAATCACACCATAACCACCCTCAACAATTTTTTTAGCAACACTTTCTGCCAGTTTATAATATTTATGGTCTGGTTTTGTTCTAGCGGAACCAAAAATGGATACACACGGACCTATTTTGCTCATTTTTTCAAAACCACTTACAAATTCTCCCATAATTTTAAAAATGGCCCATGAATCGTTGGTTTTAATTTCGTTCCATCCTTTTGGGTGTTTTTCTGCTCTCATAATTTGATGTTTTTTTATGCTTTATGCGGTATGCTGTAGGCTTTATGCTTATAGCCTAGAGCTTACAGCTTTTAACTCTTTTTTTAAAAATTTAGCCGTATGGCTTTTCTTGTGTTTGACAACTTCTTCAGGCGTGCCTTCAACAATGACTTTTCCGCCGCCTTTTCCGCCTTCGTAACCAATATCTATAATGTGGTCTACGGTTTTAATAACATCTAAATTGTGTTCAATAATGAGTACCGTATTGCCTTTGTCGGCAAGCTTGTTAAGTACTATCATAAGCACACGAATGTCTTCAAAATGTAATCCTGTGGTTGGCTCGTCTAAAATATAAAAGGTGTTTCCTGTATCTTTTTTAGATAATTCGGTGGCTAGTTTTATACGTTGTGCTTCACCTCCAGAAAGGGTAGTACTTTGTTGTCCTAGTGTGATGTAACCTAAACCAACATCTTTTATTGTTTTTAATTTTCGGTGTATTTTAGGAATGTGCTCAAAGAAATCGACCGCCTCATTCATGGTCATCTCCAACACATCACTAATACTTTTGCCTTTATATCGAATTTCTAATGTTTCGCGGTTAAAACGCTTGCCTTGACAAGTTTCACATTCCACATACACATCAGGTAAGAAATTCATTTCAATAACGCGTAAACCGCCACCTTGACAAGTTTCACAGCGTCCACCTTTAACGTTAAAACTGAATCGACCAGCTTTGTAACCCCTTACCATAGCTTCAGGAACTTTAGCAAATAAAGCTCTAATTTCACTAAAAGTACCTGTATAAGTGGCAGGATTACTTCGTGGCGTTCTACCTATGGGCGACTGGTTAATATCAATAACTTTATCGATGTGCTCTAAGCCTTTAATGCTTTTATAAGGCATAGGCTTTTTAACGCCATTGAAATAATGCGCATTTAAAATAGGGTAGAGCGTCTCGTTAATTAAAGTTGATTTTCCACTACCAGATACCCCTGTAACACCTATCATTTTTCCTAAAGGAAATTTTACGGATACGTTTTTTAAATTATTACCCGTACACCCTTTTAACTCTATAAAATGGCCATTGCCTTCGCGGCGCTTTTTAGGAATTTCAATTTCTTTTTTGCCGTTTAAATAATCGGCAGTTAAAGTATTGTGGGTTTTTAGTTCATCAGGATTACCTATACTGATGATTTCACCACCATATTTTCCGGCTTTAGGGCCGATATCAATAACGTAATCGGCACGTTCAATCATGTCCTTATCGTGCTCTACAACAATAACAGAGTTTCCAATATCACGTAAGGAGACTAAAGAATTGATGAGTTTTTCATTATCACGTTGATGCAGTCCAATACTAGGTTCATCCAAAATATAGAGGACACCAACCAATTGCGAACCTATCTGTGTGGCTAATCGGATACGTTGTGCTTCACCACCAGAAAGTGATTTTGAGCTTCTGTTTAAACTCAAGTAATCTAAACCAACGTCTAATAAAAACTGTAATCTTGATTTTATTTCTTTGAGAATTTCTTCTGCAATTTTTAGTTGTTTTTCCGAGAGTTTCTCGTTTAGCACATCAAACCATTGGGCTAACTCTACAATATCGGTTTGGGCTAATTCGGCAATGTTTTTACCGTTTAGTTTGAAGTAAAGTGACTCTTTTCTTAAGCGTGAACCTTCGCAAACAGGACAGTCAACCTTATCCATAAAATCTTTTGCCCAGCGTTTTATAGAGGTCGATTCGGCATTATTGTATTGATTTTCAATAAAATTGGCAATGCCTTCAAAATCTATTTTATAATCTCGCGTAACACCTAAGGTCTTACTTTCTATAGAGAATTTTTCATTGCCTCCGTACAAAATCATTTGTTTTGCTTCTGCAGGAATGTCTTTATAAGGATCTGTTAAACTGAAATTAAAGCGTTGAGCAATCGTTTCCAGCTGTTTAAAAATCCAACTGTTTTTTTTCGGTCCCTGCGGTGCTAATGCGCCGTTATTTATGGAAATAGAATCGTCGGGAATTATTTTGGCTTCGTTAACCTGATAAAGATTTCCGATACCATTACAATTTGGACAAGCTCCTTTAGGCGAGTTGAAAGAGAAATTGTTAGGTTCTGGATTCGGATAGGATATTCCTGAACTCGGACACATTAAATTACGACTAAAATAGCGGGTTTCCTGAGTGTCTTGATCTATAATTAATAACACATCATCACCGTGATACATGGCTGTATTTATGGTTTCAGAAAGTCGCTTGTCGTTATCGGCCGAATCGTTAATAACCAATCGATCTATAACTATTTCGATGTCATGATTCTTGTAACGATCTAATTTCATGCCTTTAGTGATGTCTTTAATCTCACCATCGGTGCGCACTTTTACAAAGCCTTGTTTTCCTATTTGCTCGAATAATTCGCGATAATGCCCTTTTCTGGAACGTACCACTGGTGCTAAAATATTGATGCGCTTTCCTTTAAAATCACTGTAGATGAGTTCTTTTATTTGGTCGTCGCTATAGCTTACCATTTTCTCGCCGGTGTTGAAGCTGTAAGCATCTGAAGCACGAGCAAAAAGTAAACGCATGAAATCGTAAATCTCAGTAATGGTACCTACGGTAGATCGTGGCGATTTACTAGTCGTTTTTTGCTCTATGGCAATAACGGGAGATAAGCCATCAATTTTATCAACATCCGGACGTTCCAAGCCACCTAAAAACTGTCTGGCGTAAGCCGAGAACGTTTCTATATATCGGCGCTGACCTTCAGCATATATGGTGTCAAAAGCTAAAGAAGATTTTCCGCTCCCCGATAAACCTGTAATAACTACAAGCTTTTCTCTAGGAATGGAGACATCAATGTTTTTTAGATTGTGAACTCTAGCTCCTTTAACCTCAATAAAATCGTTGAATTGGCTCATAAATTTGCAAAAGCGCAAAGTTACAATTTTAGTTGTTAAATTCTTGTGAAGTTTTGTAGTCTTCCGCGAAAGGGCTATATAAATTTTTGCTTTGGTTTTCAACTTTATTTTTCTTTAAAATTTCTTTTGAAGACCTTATATTTAGCTGAGTAAAACCATTAAGATAATTTAGACTTATGAAAATATTAGGAATAGGATCACGCATAAATCATTCTGAATTTGGTAAGGGTGTGATAACCAACGTAACAGCTCAATATTATTGGGTGACTTTTATAGATAACGGCTTAGAAACCATTGAAATTGATAGTGATTTTGAGGTTATTGAAGCAGCCGATGGCGATGTAGATACCATTAGTTTTGCTGAAGTTGAAAGTAGTTTGGTGCGTATATTGAAAAAATATAGTGATGTGAGCGAGGTGGTGCCAATTGCTGATAAATACAAGGGCGGAAAAATAATTCTTGAACCTGGCGACACCAATTTGAAAGCTTACGAATTGCCTATAGATAAGTTTTTTAATAAGATTATTATGGTTAGAGATCGCCTTCGTGTTATGGAGCAACGTATTAATTCGAGCGATTTAGATGAACAAAGTAAAGTGGACTTGCAACAGTACATTACCAGGATTTACGGTAGCTTAACGAGTTTTAATGTGCTTTTTAAGTCCGATAGCCATAAGTTTGTAGGGCAGCGCAGTAAGTAAAATTATTTCAGTAGACTTCAAAAAAAAAGGATTACCTTATTTGGAAATAAAGTAATCCTTTTTCAAGTTTATGTAGTATATGAGGACTAATTCTTATAATCTAAAACTTTTAATTATTTTTTAGATATTTCGCCAGAATTTAAGGCTTTCGTTAAATCGGCATCTACAGCGTTTAAATAACCGAAGAATTTCTTTCCATTTTTACGTTCTAAAGTGACTTGTGTGTTACCTTGATTGTTAGTTGTTACATTTTTTACCACAACAACTTCTCCATCTACACTGCTATAGTTTCCAATACCCCCACGTTTTACAATAAAATTAAGTCTAGGGAAATCAACATGATTGAACTTGTCTGCTTTTTGAACGTTAATCACAAGCTCATCACCAACTTGAACATCTTGACTAATTGGATTTGTAGTGTTCGCAAAAGAAAAACCAAAGGCTAAAAACAATAAAAAAGTTAATTTTTTCATAGGACTATAATATTAAAATTTATGGGTCTGTTTAAGTGCTTTACTTAAATCTTGTACTAAAGTACACAAGAAAAACAGGCTGTTAAAATCCGTTTTGAAGTCCTTAACAATTGTTAATTATTGGCTAATTTTATGCGAGGGATATAAATTTTAGGGTATAGGTATCCATAAAAAATCTTTTATAAATTTTAGGGGTGTCTTTTGGATGGGTAAGTGGAATTATTACCATAAAAGTAATGTGATGGTATCCTAATTTGTAGGGTTGTTGATTTTTAAAAATTTGTAAAAAATTAACAAACTTTAACAGTTTTATGTCGCTACTCATACTTCATTACTGAGTATTTCTTATTATTCAATAAAAAAAGCAAAGAATTTTAATTTAATGATTTAGTTATATCCCTTAATATCAGTGATTTCTAGACCTAAAAACAACATTTTATGAAATTCGGGGAGTTGTGCTCCAGTTTCAGTCGTTTTCCATCGGTTCCATGAAGCTTCTAATCCATCGATAGGTAAAATAGAAGTCCACATTTTAAATGCGACCGGTTTATAATCATCATCCATTAACCATAAATACGAATCGCCAGGGGTAGAGCCTCCAGAAGTGTAAGTAACTAATAAGGCATCATTGTTTGTAGTTTTAACCAATCGGCGCTCCACGCCTTTGTCAAAAACCTTATATGGAGCGACGAGCCAAAAGGAATCGTTGTTAAAATAGTTGGTAGCTGTTTCAATAAGTTCTGGTGCTAATTCACTCTGATTTATAAAACCTTGAATATAAACTTTAGTGTTTTCTTTATTATTTAAATCTAAAACCACCCGATAGGATTTCCAATATACTTCGCAGATGTTATTTTTTTTATCCCACTTATAATGGTGACGTTTTTTAAAGGTCCATTCAATGTGATCTGTGTTTTTGTAGGCTTCGTAATTTAAAGCCTCTAGCATATTATGGGCTAATTGGTCGGCAGTTTCTCCCTGAACCCCGGTAGGTAGATCTTCATTATATTTAAAATAAAGGAAACCGAAAAAAAGTAAACTAGGAAGAGTGAAAAAAATAATGACACCGGCTATAATTTTAAATACTTTAGTTGATTTTTTTGGCATAAAATGTTTTTTTAGGGCTTGGTTAGGTCTAATTTACTAATTACATCCTTTTAAAGATAGTAAATTAATTAAAATCCTACGGCGGTATCATCACCTCGATGATCGGCACCTCCCTCGTAAGAATGATCTTCCGTAACTAGAATACCGTCTACTTTACCTATAATAATAGATTCTCCTTCTTTTATTTTATAACCTAAAATTTCAAGTTGGTTTATAACGCTTTTATCAAATGAATTCGGCTCCATAGTGATAACGTCTGGTAACCATTGATGATGAAACCGTGGGGCATTTACGGCTTCCTGCATGCCCATACCAAACTCATGAACATTGAGTATGGTTTGTAGCACCGATGTAATTATCGTAGAACCTCCTGGGGTACCAACAGCCATGAATAACTCACCATTTTTTTCAACTATGGTAGGGGTCATAGAACTAAGCATGCGTTTTTCGGGAGCAATACTGTTGGCTTCAGCTCCTATGAGTCCAAATAGATTAGGAATACCAGGTTTACTGCTAAAATCGTCCATTTCATTATTTAAAAAGAACCCTAGTTCACTGCAATAGAGTTTGGAACCATAATATGAGTTTAAAGTGGTTGTAGTGGAAACTGCGTTGCCGAATTGATCTATAATGGAATAATGTGTGGTTTCATTGCTTTCAATAACTTGTACATTACCATGTGAAATAGTTTCGGAAGGCGTTGACTTGTTAAATGAAAAATCGGACATTCTATGATTAAGATACGAGGTGTCAAGCAGTTTTTTAGTGGGGATATTAACAAAATCGGGGTCTCCTAAGTAATAACTTCTATCGGCGTAAGCACGTTTTTCAGCCTCGGTAATTATTTGAATGCTTTTTAGAGTATTGTGCCCCATGTCATGAAGATCGTAAGGTTCTATCATTTTCATAATTTGTCCCAAGCAAATACCGCCACTTGAAGGTGGTGCCATGGAAATAATCCTCAAATCATCGTAATTAAAAGTGATAGGGCGGCGCCATTGCACTTCATAATTAGCCATGTCTTCTTCAGAAACAATACCACCGTTATTTTGAATAAACCTAACCAAAGTTTTAGCCATTTCACCTTTGTAGAATTCCGCCTTACCGTGATTCATAATCGCTTTTAAAGTTTTAGCTAAGGCAGGTTGTTTTAAAGTATCTCCGGGCTTAAAGTTGTTAATGAATAATATGGAGTCTTTATTAACGTCTTTAAAATCAGTTTGTTTGTCTCTAAATCGTTTTTCCTGACTTTTAGAAATGATATAACCTTTTTCGGCGAGCTCTATAACTGGTTTTATAATGGTTTCAAGAGGTAGAGAACCAAGTTTTTCATGTACGGCCATAATACCGGCTACGGTGCCTGGAACGCCAACAGCCATAGCGCCTTTAATACTTTTATCTGGAATAATATGACCTAAGGAATCTAAATACATATCTTTTGTTGCTGCTTTTGGTGCTTTTTCCCTGAAATCTAAACTTCCAATGTCACCATTAGCCTTTCTGTAGACCATAAAACCACCACCTCCAATATTACCAGCACAAGGGTACACTACAGCTAGTGCTAGTTGTGTGGCCACCATGGCATCAAAAGCATTACCGCCTTTTTCTAATATATCACTACCTATTTTAGAAGCTTCTACACGGGCTGAAACTACCATAGCGTTTTTAGTGACTAAGCCTCTTTTAATGTTTTTTTTACATGAATATATTAGGGTAAGAAGTGCTACTAAAACAATATGTATATTTTTCATTTATATGCTATTTAGTGCGTCAAGCTTTTGTTTTGAAGAGCGAATTAATTCATCAAAAAACGAAGAAAACTCAGCTTCAAACTCATTATAATACTCTTGTAGTTCAAAGACAGCTTCATTCATACCAGATCGGTTTTTAGTGCGTCTGTTCATACCATCTAAAACTCTAGAAATGCCTTCAATAGAGGCGTAGCTTAATAGCCAGTTATCGGTGAGCATGTAGGGTAGAAGCTTTTGAATATTAAGTGGTAAAATATCGTAATGCGCTTCCAAGGCATTGTAAAAATTCTCGGTATACTCAATTAGCGGCGTGTCGGAATATTGCTGCCAGTTTTTGGCTAAAAAATGATCATATAATATATCTACAATCACACCTGAATAGTGCCCGTATTTTTTATGAAGCCTTTTTGTGCTTAACCTTACCGTTGGATGTGCATCGGTAAAAGTGTCTATATGTCGATGTAGCAAGATTCCGGTTTGAATTTCTTTAGGGAACTGCATGTACTTTTTTCCCTTAACGCCATCGGCAATAAAGTTTCCTATAGTAACCAATTCATTTTCCCCCGAAAGATAGATGTGCGCTAAATAATTCATTTGGGAAATTTACGAATTCCCTTTTAAGAATTCCGATTTTGAAATACTATATTTGTTTCGGAAATACATAGTTTATGTACTCTAATCTTTAAGTTTTTGTTGTAGTAGGGTACTGAGGCTTTTTTATTTGAATACAACATAAAAATCAACAATAAACACTATTAATTAATCAATAGTCAATATAAAAACATATGACACTTATAAAATCAATTTCAGGCATTAGAGGAACTATAGGTGGTGCGGTTGGTGAAAATTTAACACCAATTGACGCTGTAAAATTTGCTTCGGCTTACGGGGTTTGGTTAAAACAACAACGTAATAAAGAACACTACAAAGTGGTTGTAGGTCGTGATGCACGAATTTCGGGTAAGATGATTCAGAATTTAGTCATGAACACCCTAATCGGGTTGGGGATTGACGTAGTTGACGTCGGACTCTCAACGACACCTACTGTGGAAGTAGCTGTACCCATGGAAGTTGCCGATGGAGGGATTATTCTAACGGCAAGTCACAACCCAAAACAATGGAATGCTTTAAAACTTTTAAATGATAAAGGTGAGTTTTTAAATGCTGTTGAAGGCGCTAAAATTCTTGAAATTGCCGAAGGTGATGCCATAAATTTTGCTGATGTAGATAGTCTTGGTAAAATCACGAAGAATAAAGCATACATCGATTTACATATTATAGAAGTATTAGACTTAGATTTAGTAAACGTTGGCGCTATTGAATCGGAGCGTTTTAAAGTGGTTGTTGACGGTGTGAATTCAACAGGAGGGATTGCTATTCCGTTATTATTAGAGCGTTTAGGTGTTGAAGTGATCAAATTATACTGCGAGCCTAATGGCGAGTTTCCACATAATCCAGAGCCTTTAAAGGAACATTTAACCGATTTATCGGAAGCTGTTAAAAAGCATAATGCCGATTTAGGTATTGTTGTCGATCCTGATGTTGATCGTTTAGCTTTTATGGATGAAAATGGTGAGATGTTTGGCGAAGAATACACTTTAGTAGCTTGCGCCGACTACGTTTTGAGTAGAACACCTGGTAATACGGTGAGTAATATGAGTTCGACTCGAGCCCTTCGTGATGTTACCGAAAAGCATGGCGGTATGTATGAAGCGAGTGCTGTAGGTGAAGTGAATGTGGTAAACCTCATGAAAAAGAACAAAGTTGTTATTGGTGGTGAAGGAAATGGTGGTATTATTTATCCAGATTCACATTATGGTCGTGATGCCTTAGTTGGGGTGGCTTTATTTTTAAGTTTGTTAGCTGACAAAAAAATGAAAGTGAGTGAACTTAGAAAAACATATCCAAGTTACTTTATGGGTAAAAAGAAGATTGAATTAACGCCTGGTTTAGATGTTGATGGCATTTTAAAAGAAATTGCTATCCGCTATAAAAATGAAGAACTAACCACTATTGATGGTGTTAAAATCGATTTCGCAGAAAGCTGGGTACACTTAAGAAAAAGTAATACAGAACCTATTATTAGAATATATACGGAAGCTAAATCGCAAGATGAAGCCGATACTTTAGGTGATAAGTTTATTGCTGAATTAGGTGAGATAGCAAAGACTCTGTAAATTATAAAACCTTAAAAAAAGCTGTTTAAAAAGTGAAGTATAATTTTCTTTTTAAACAGCTTTTTTATTTTAGTTATTTTGTAGGTTTCTTGTTCCTATGTTTGAAACGTTTGTGTGTCCAGAAATAATACTCTGGCGCCTCGTAAATTTGTTTTTCTACCTCACGTAAAAACATGTCTGTTAGCTCATAGTCTGGAAACTCTTTAGGGTTTTCCGATAATAGAATGAATTCCGATTCGTAATAACCACGTTTTACTTTGTTGACTTTTAAAAAGGCAATGGTTAGGTCCAATTTTTTGGCAATACGCTCGGCACCAGTAAAACAAGGTACTTCTATTCCCATAAATTCTCCCCAATATACATCTTTAGAAAGTCTAGGCGATTGATCACTTAAAAAGGCAATAACGCTTTTAAGACCTTTAGCTTCATTATGGTTTATAGTACTTACGGTTTCTTTAGTAGTAATTAATGTGGTGTTGTATTTGGCTCTAATATTTCGCACTAAGCGATCAAAATACTTATTATTAAGTTTTTTGTAAACCCCAAAACCAGGAAGCGATGTTTGATTTTGAAGTTCTAAAACCCATTCCCAGCTAGCATAATGTCCAAACATAAGTAGGATGCTTTTATCGCCCTTTTCAATTTCTTTAAAAGCTTCAGGGTTTTTAAGGATAAAACGTTTTTGTAAGGCCTTTCTAGAAATAGTCATGGTTTTAGCCATTTCAAGAAACATATCACACATATGTTTGTAGAATTTTTTTCGAATGGCCAGAATATCCTTTTCAGATTTTTCAGGAAATACCAACTTCAAGTTCTCTGTAACCACTTTTTTGCGGTACCCAATAATATGGTAAACTAAAACAAATACCATATCCGATATAAAATACAGTATCCTAAATGGTTGAATAGAAATTATCCACAATAAAGGATAAACAATAATATAAGCTAGTAAATGCATTAATTAATTTTAGATTTGCAGTAGCAAATATATGTTAAATCCTATTTAAACTTTAAATCCTTTATGGACAATTTAAGCTTAGTCACTATTATCATCATTGTAGCCAATGCAATCATATCCTATAAAGGTTTTGGTGATTATAATTTTTTTGAAAAATATAAATTCCATATTGGAGCTATTCAAAAAGGGGAGAAAATTAGAATGTTTAGTGCTGGATTTTTACATGCCGACACACAGCATTTGATTTTCAATATGCTGTCTTTGTATTTTTTTGCTGATGTGGTTATTAATAATTTAGGAGCGTTTCCATTTATTGTCATTTATATAGGAAGCTTGCTTCTAGGGAATTTATTGTCTTATTACTTTCATAAAAATGAATTTCAATATAGCGCCGTAGGGGCAAGTGGTGCGGTTTCAGGAATTATATATTCAGCGATTTTGTTGCAACCAGGTATGAAACTCATGTTTTTCTTTATTCCAATTGCTATTCCGGCGTATCTTTTCGGAATAGGCTATTTACTATATTCTATTTATGGTATGAAAAACAGCATTGGAAATATCGGCCATGATGCGCACTTTGGAGGTGCTGTTGGTGGCTATTTAATCACATTACTTTTAGCTCCTTGGCTTTTTCAAACCAATCTATTAATGATAGCTTTGTTGGCTTTACCTATTGTTTTGTTATACATTTTGAAAAGAACAGGGAAGTTGTAAGACTTTTTACTTTTAAATGATTTTGGGCACATGAATCATTTGAGATCTTTTTAGCCTTACTATTATGGCATAAGTATTGAATTTATACTACTACAGAATATCATTAGCGTTTAGTAAATTGCTGATATTCAATAAAATAAATATTTTATTTAAGAATCAAAAAAATGGTTGATTTGGTCTTTAATGACAGATTGACCTAAAATAATATATGAAGAAATCTAATTTTATAACTCTTGACAGTTTGTCATTACAGGAGTTTGATGAAAATGCAGAATTAATCCCGTTAATGACCCCTGAAGATGAGGAAGCGATTAATAATGAAGAGTTACCAGAAACACTACCAATTTTGTCTTTACGAAATACCGTGTTGTTTCCTGGGGTGGTTATTCCTATCACAGCCGGACGTGACAAGTCTATTAAACTGATAAATGATGCCAATAAAGGCGGAAAAGTTATTGGAGTAGTAGCTCAGAAAGACGAATCGGTTGAAGATCCTTCAGCTCAAGAAATTCATGAAACAGGGACGGTTGCCAAGATTTTACGTGTTTTAAAAATGCCTGATGGTAATGTTACCGTAATTATTCAAGGTAAAAAGCGTTTTAAAGTAGCCGAAGTGCTTACTGAAGAACCTTACATGACGGCAACGATTAGAGATATTCCTGAAGCCAAACCAGCTTTAAAAAACAAGGAGTTTACTGCTATTATTGATTCTATTAAAGAATTAGCCTTAGATATCATTAAGGAAAACCCAAATATTCCTAGTGAAGCGTCTTTTGCAATCAAAAACATCGAAAGCAATTCGTTTTTAGTGAATTTTGTGTCTTCTAACATGAATCTTTCGGTAGCTGAAAAACAAGAGCTTTTAGAGATTAACGAGTTGAAAAAGCGTGCGCTTGCGACTTTAAAGTATATGAACGTTGAATTCCAGAAACTTGAACTTAAGAATGATATTCAGTCTAAGGTTCAGATGGATATGAGTCAGCAACAACGTGAATATTTCTTGCATCAACAAATGAAAACCATCCAAGAAGAATTGGGCGGTGTGAGTCACGATCAGGAAATAGAAGAAATGAAAGCCAAAGCTAAAGATAAGCTGTGGGATGAAAAAGTAGCGAAGCATTTCGAGAAGGAGATTGCAAAAATGCAACGTATGAATCCGCAAGTTGCCGAGTATTCTATTCAACGTAACTACTTGGAGCTGTTTTTAGAATTGCCTTGGAATGAGTTTTCAGAAGATAAATTTGACTTAAAACGTGCCATGAAAGTTCTAGATCGTGATCACTTCGGATTAGAAGATGTGAAACGACGTATCATCGAATATCTTGCAGTTTTGAAGTTGCGTAATGATATGAAATCACCAATCCTTTGTCTTTATGGGCCTCCAGGGGTTGGGAAAACCTCATTAGGAAAATCGGTAGCAGAAGCTTTAGGGCGTGAGTATGTTCGTATTTCATTAGGTGGTTTACGTGATGAAGCAGAAATTCGCGGACATAGGAAAACCTACATTGGTGCTATGCCAGGCCGTATTATTCAGAGTTTGAAAAAGGCAGGAACCTCAAACCCTGTGTTTGTTTTAGATGAAATTGATAAACTATCAAATTCTCACCAAGGTGATCCATCTTCTGCATTATTAGAAGTTTTAGATCCAGAACAAAACAGTGAGTTTCACGATAATTTCTTAGAAATGGGTTACGACCTTTCTAAAGTGATGTTTATAGCCACTTCTAATAGTTTGTCTACTATTCAGCCGGCTTTATTAGACCGTATGGAAATTATCAATGTAACAGGTTATACCATTGAAGAAAAGGTAGAAATTGCCAAACGTCATTTACTTCCAAAACAATTAAAAGAACATGGTTTAAGTGATAAGGATTTAAAAATCGGAAAACCGCAATTAGAGAAAATTGTTGAAGGTTATACACGTGAATCTGGTGTTCGTGGTTTAGAAAAACAAGTGGCAAAAATGGTGCGTTATGCAGCCAAAAACATTGCCATGGAAGAAGATTATAATATTAAAGTGACTAACGAAGATATTATTGAAGTTCTTGGCGGACCTAAATTAGAACGCGATAAATACGAAAACAATAACGTTGCTGGTGTTGTTACAGGTTTAGCTTGGACACGTGTTGGTGGTGATATACTATTTATTGAGTCTATTTTATCTAAAGGAAAAGGTAGTTTGACCATTACCGGGAATTTAGGTAAGGTCATGAAAGAGTCGGCTACCATTGCCATGGAATACATCAAATCGAATGCCGATGCTTTCGGAATAGACGCTTCTGTTTTCGATAAATATAATGTACACATTCACGTGCCGGAAGGGGCTACGCCAAAAGACGGACCTAGTGCTGGTGTTACTATGTTAACGTCTTTAGTATCTTTATTTACACAAAAGAAAGTGAAGAACAATTTAGCCATGACTGGCGAGATCACTCTTCGTGGTAAAGTGCTGCCAGTTGGAGGTATTAAGGAGAAGATTTTAGCAGCCAAACGCGCAAGAATAAAAGAAATTTTATTGTGTGAAGATAATAGACGTGATATTGAGGAGATAAAACCAGAATATTTAAAAGGTTTAACTTTTCACTATGTAACCGATATGAGTGATGTTGTTAAAATAGCGGTGACTAACCAAAAGGTGAAAAACGCGAAAAAACTATAGTGCTACTGCACTTTAATTAATAATTTAAAAAGCCTCGATAAATTTCGAGGTTTTTTTTTGATTTAAAATAAAAGATACATGCTATCGTTTTAAGATAGATTTACTTACTTTGTGTCGTAAATATGGTGAAAAAAACTATTCTCTCTTTTTGCTTACTCATGGGTACTTTCGCTTCAGCACAAGTTGGAGGAGAGCATACATATCAATTTTTAAATTTAATTTCTTCACCTCGCCAAGCTGCATTAGGAGGGAAGGTCTTTACAAATGTAGACTACGATGTTACCCAACCATTATTTAATCCAGCAACTATAAATGTGGATATGAATAATCAGTTGGCCGTGAATTACACCAGTTATTTAGGAGGCATAAGTTACGGGTCTGCTGCATACGCTTATACGTACGACAGACGTGTTCAAACGTTTCATGCTGGGGTAAACTATATAAATTATGGGTCGTTTGATGGTTATGATGAAGACGGAAATTCTACCGGAACTTTTTCGGGAAATGAAGCTTCTTTATCTTTAGGCTATGCGTTTCAGTTGGGGTATTCCGATTTCTATTTTGGAACGAATCTAAAATTTATTTCTTCAAAACTAGAACAGTATAATTCTTTTGGGGTTGCTGTCGACTTAGGACTAATTTACATAGATGAAGATTTAGGATTGAATGCAGCTTTGGTGGTTCGAAATTTTGGAACACAAATTACAACTTATGCCGATGTTCATGAAAAACTACCTTTTGAAATCGGTTTTGGTATTTCTCAAAAATTAGAAAACGTGCCTATTCGTTGGCATGTCACTTTAGAGAATTTACAGCAATGGCCGATTGCTCGACCAAATCCTGCGCGAACAAGTAGTGATTTAGCGGGTAACGAAACAGAAGAAAGTATTAGTTTTTTAGGTCAGGTTGTGAGGCATACGATTATAGGTGCAGAACTTTTTCCAGATAAAGGTTTTAATGTGCGCTTGGGATATAATTTTAGAAGAGGCGAGGATTTGAGAATTATCGATCAGCGAAATTTTTCAGGACTCTCAGCAGGGCTTTCTATAAAAATGAATAAAATGCGTTTTAGTTACACCTATGCCAGTTATACAAGTGCGGCTAACGCTAACTTCTTCGGACTTCAAATTGATTTACAATAGGTTTTTAAGTTATAAGTATTTAAAGTTACGAGTACTTAAAGTTATAAGTTGTTGATAAATTATATGTTAAATACTTTGAATGTATGTCGGTTTTTTGATTTTCACTTAATAACCAATAAAACAATATAACTTTATACCTTTGCAGCCTCTATAAACAATTTTAATGAATAAGATTACCATTGCCATTGATGGATTTTCATCTACCGGAAAAAGTACAGTCGCTAAACAATTAGCAAAACATTTAGGTTATGTATACGTCGATACAGGTGCTATGTATCGTAGTGTGGCTTATTATGCCATGCAAAACGGACTAATAACTAAAGAGGCTTTCAACGTTGAGGCTTTAGTGGGTCAACTTTCAAAGATCAATATTACCTTTAAATTTAATGAGGCTTTAGGTTTTGCTGAAGTTTACTTAAACGATGTGAACATTGAAAAGGACATACGCACCTTAGAAGTGTCTAAATTTGTGAGTACGGTGGCCTCGGTTTCTGCAGTTCGAAAAAAACTAGTAGAACAGCAGCAAAAAATGGGAGCAAATAAAGGTGTTGTAATGGATGGTCGCGATATTGGTACCGTAGTATTTCCAGATGCTGAACTTAAATTATTTATGGTAGCTTCCGCGGAAACTAGAGCCAAACGACGTTATCAAGAACTTACCGAAAAAGGGGATAAGGTAACTTATGAAGCGGTACTAAAAAATGTAGAAGAACGTGATTTTTTAGATACAACACGTGCAGATTCGCCACTTGTTAAGGCTGAAGATGCTATTGAATTTGATAATTCGATATTGACCAAGGAAGAGCAGTTCCAAAAGTTACTTGCCTTAGTGGAGACTAAATTGTAATCAATTTTCACAAAGAAGATACCCTGTTAGAAATAAACCAATACTTGTGTAATGCTGTGTGCTCTCTGCAAACCTTCAAAGTATGACAAAAAAAAACGAATCTTTAAACATTTAAAGATTCGTTTTATATAGTTTGTAATTTTCTGATGTTACAGATTAGGGATAATTAACTCTTGACCTGGGTGAATTAAATCAGGGTTCTTTAAAATATCAGAGTTTGCTTTAAATATATCTTGATACTTTGATGCTTTTCCGTAATACTGAACAGCAATTTTACCAAGGGTTTCACCACTTTTAACCACATGTCTGTGGAACACACTAGTATCGGCAACAGTAATATTAGCTTTTATATCAGCAGGGTTTTCGCCACCAATTTCTTTAATTTTATCCCAAAGGATATTTTTTTCATATTGAGTTTTAGCTTCTCCCTTAACTTTTAAAACGCCTTCATCTTCTCTTACTTCGCCGTTTTTAATGTTTAATGATTCTCCTAAGTCTAGTACTGGTTGATATTTTTCTTTTGCAGTCATAATGGATTAAATAAATTGTTATTGATTATTTCAACCTTAACAAGGTATGAAAATTATTAGTTAAAAGTAATACCAAAACTTAAGAAATTAAAGGATAATTTGAATTTAAAAGGACCAGACATTCTATATTATACTAAACTTTATGCTGTAAAATATCTCATTTTGTTTTTACTAAGCTGATTGTCACTTTTATTCTTATGAAAACTAAAATGAAATTTCACACATTTACACTCTAAATAGCTTCAATGTCAGGGTTTTAATTTTATGTATTCATTTTTAGGTAATTACATCATTATTATGTATTTTTGCACTCCTTTTAGCGGATTATTGGAAAGATAAAAGGAATGAACTCAATTTTATATAACACTTCTGTGTGTTAATCGCTTAAATCTTCCAAAGCATACAGAATACAAAACATAATGTATTAAGGTTAAAAAAACTAAGATACATTATCAATTAACAAAATGGCGGAAAACGCAAAACAAGCTGAAGTTGAGGCAACTGAAGCAAAAACTGTAGAAGCTCCAGTAGTATCTGAAGCTAAAGCAAACCCTGAAAAATTCTTAAAAGAGTTTAACTGGCACAACTACCAAGAAGGTATTGATGAAGTTGACGATCAACAATTAAAAGAATTTGAAAAGTTAGTAGCAGAAAATTTCGTTGACACTTTAGATGACGAAGTTGTAGAAGGAACTGTAGTACATATTACAGATCGTGATGCTATTATCGATATTAACGCTAAATCTGAAGGCGTTATCTCTTTAAACGAGTTTCGTTACAACCCTAACTTAGCGGTTGGAGATAAAGTAGAAGTATTAATTGATGTACGTGAAGACGCTACAGGTCAATTAGTATTATCACACAGAAAAGCACGTGTAATCAAAGCATGGGATCGTGTAAACGCTGCTCATGAGTCTGGTGAAATCGTAAATGGTTTCGTTAAGTGTAGAACTAAAGGTGGTATGATTGTAGATGTTTTCGGAATTGAAGCATTCTTACCAGGTTCTCAAATTGACGTTAAGCCAATTAGAGATTACGATCAGTACGTAAATAAAACAATGGAATTCAAAGTTGTTAAAATCAACCACGAATTTAAAAACGTTGTTGTTTCTCATAAAGCGCTTATCGAAGCTGATATTGAAGAACAAAAGAAAGAAATTATTGGTCAATTAGAAAAAGGTCAAGTATTAGAAGGTGTTGTTAAAAACATTACTTCTTACGGTGTATTCATCGATCTTGGTGGTGTAGATGGTTTAATCCACATTACTGATTTATCTTGGTCTAGAATTAACCACCCTAACGAGATTGTTGAGTTAGATCAAAAATTAAACGTTGTTATCCTTGATTTTGATGAAAACAAATCAAGAATCCAATTAGGTCTTAAACAATTATCTAAACACCCTTGGGAAGCTTTAGCTGAAGAGGTAAAAGTTGGTGACAAAGTAAAAGGTAAAGTTGTTGTAATCGCTGATTACGGTGCATTTATCGAAGTTGCTGATGGTGTTGAAGGATTAATCCACGTTTCTGAAATGTCTTGGTCTACTCACTTACGTTCTGCTCAAGATTTCGTATCTGTAGGAGATGAAGTTGAAGCGGTTATCTTAACTTTAGATAGAGAAGATCGTAAAATGTCTCTTGGTATCAAGCAATTAACTGCTGATCCATGGACTGATATTACTGGAAAATACCCTGTAGGTTCTAAACACACTGGTGTTGTACGTAACTTTACAAACTTTGGTGTTTTTGTTGAATTAGAAGAAGGTATCGACGGATTAATTTATATCTCTGATTTATCTTGGACTAAGAAAATTAAGCACCCATCTGAATTCTGCGCTGTAGGAGATAAATTAGATGTTGTTGTATTAGAATTAGATGTTGAAGGACGTAAATTATCTTTAGGTCACAAACAAACTACTGCTAACCCTTGGGATAAGTATGAAACTGAGTTCGCTTTAGGAACTACTCATACTGCTGAAATCTCTGAAATCGTTGATAAAGGAGCTACTATCGAATTTAACGAAGATATCGTTGCATTTGTACCTTCTCGTCACTTAGAGAAAGAAGATGGAAGCAAACTTAAAAAAGGTGAGTCTGCAGAATTTAAAATCATTGAATTTAACAAAGAGTTTAAACGTGTTGTAGCTTCTCATACTGCTATTTTTAAAGCTGAAGAAGTTGCTAACGTAAAAGCTGCTGTTAAGAAAGCTGCTAGTGCTGCTGCTGAAGCAAAACCAACTTTAGGTGATGCTAACGACGCTTTACAAGCGCTTAAAGATAAAATGGACGGGAAAAACTAATTAGTTCCTGTGAAAACAGGATTCTTATTCATTTAAAACTTAAAGCCTCTCGTGTATTCGAGAGGCTTTTTTTTATTAGGGTTATAAGTATAGGTGTTCGAGCGAAGTCGAGAACATTATAGCATAAATCAAAGACATAAACTTCCACACACTATCAATATCTGCAAGACCTCTGTAACTTCACAGCTACCCAACTCCGCAACTTTATAAAAAATAGATGCTTCAGTCGTGCCACCTTCTAAAAGACAACGTGGGTTTATCGTGTAAGGGATAGAAGCGGTATCCTTTTTTGAGGTTCGAGAAAATGATATAGCCTTTCGGCTCCGCTTAAGATAAACTCTAGCAAGACCTTTCCACGGAAATAGGGAAGGATACACCCAAATAAAGTTTAGTGTTATTGGTTTCAACTTCTAATATTTTGCATTACCTTTGTTCTCCAACTTACGTTTTGGATAATATATGAGTCAGAAAGTTTTACTTAACGAGAAAGAGGTAAACATCATTCTTCACCGATTGGCTTGTCAACTTATTGAAAAACACAACGATTTTTCGAATACGGTGCTTATAGGTTTACAACCTCGCGGCGTGTTTTTAGCAGATCGACTTGCCAAAATTTTATCAGAAGATTATAAGGTTAAAAATATTCAACTCGGGCATTTGGATATCACGTTTTTTAGAGATGATTTTAGAAGAGGTGAGAAACCTTTAGAGGCCAATAGCACGAAAATTAATTTCTTGGTTGAAGATAAAAATATCGTTTTTATTGATGATGTACTTTATACTGGAAGAAGTATTAGAGCGGCTCTAACAGCCATCCAATCTTTTGGTAGACCTAACGAAATTGAACTGTTAACGCTTATAGATAGGCGATTTAGCAGACATTTACCTATTCAGCCCGATTACCGTGGCAGACAAGTAGATGTGATAAATAATGAAAAAGTAAAAGTGAACTGGAAAGAGCATGATGATGCCGACGCCGATACGGTTTACTTGATTGAAAAATAAAATAAATAACTAAAGTTCGAGTTTTAAAAAGTATATCTAATTAATTTTTAAGCTCTAATTTTTAACTTTTACCTTGTATAATGAGCGAATTAAGTGTAAACCACTTATTGGGAATTAAATATCTTAATCAACAAGATATTCAACTAATTTTTGAAACAGCCGATCATTTTAAAGAAGTGATTAATAGACCTATTAAAAAGGTCCCTTCGCTTAGAGATATTACTATTGCCAATCTGTTTTTTGAAAATTCAACGCGTACAAAATTATCTTTTGAGCTTGCTGAAAAACGGTTATCTGCCGATGTTATTAATTTTTCTTCTGGACAATCGTCTGTAAAAAAGGGTGAAACCTTAATTGATACGGTAAATAATATTTTATCCATGAAAGTGGATATGGTGGTGATGCGCCACCCAAATCCGGGTGCTGGTGTGTTTCTTTCTAAACACGTTAATGCAAGTATTGTTAATGCTGGCGATGGTGCTCATGAGCATCCTACACAAGCCCTACTTGATTCATATTCCATAAGAGAAAAGCTAGGAGAGGTTAAGGGCAAAAAGGTGGTTATTGTTGGTGATATTCTACACAGTAGAGTAGCGCTCTCTAATATATTTGCCCTGCAATTACAAGGCGCTGAAGTGATGGTTTGCGGACCAAAAACACTCATTCCAAAGTACATAGACAAGCTTGGAGTAAAGGTTGAAACTAATTTACGTAAAGCATTGAATTGGTGTGATGTAGCAAACATGCTTCGTGTGCAAAATGAGCGCATGGATATTAGTTATTTTCCATCAACAAGAGAGTATACACAACAGTTTGGTGTTTCTAAAGATTTATTAGATTCATTAGATAAAGAAATTACAGTTATGCATCCAGGTCCTATAAATAGAGGTGTGGAAATAACTAGTGATGTTGCCGATTCGCAGCAGTCCATTATTTTAGATCAAGTTGAAAATGGCGTGGCTGTTAGAATGGCCGTGATATATTTATTAGCATCAAAAATAAAACAGTAAATTATGATTTTAGACCAAAACGGAAATACTTCTATAATTACACAAGAAAAAGTTACTGTTATAGAACTCGTTAAAAAAATACAGGCTTTATATCCTAAATTTAAAAACAATAATATTATTGTAGCTTTAAACACTTTAGGAAGTTTTACCAAAGCAGATATCGTTGAATTCTTGGAACTTTCAAAAACGCATAAGGCCGCAAAACAATCGTTTGTGATTGTTACCAATAAAATTGATTTAGACTTGGTTCCAGAAGAAATTGCAGTGGTTCCTACCATTGAAGAGGCCTACGATTTTATTGAAATGGAAGATATGGAACGCGATTTAGGTTTTTAATCAAGGTCCATAGATCGTAAAGTTGTTTGTTGTGTAAACTTTACTTAAACAACTCAACATGCAACGCTACCAGAAATACCATTATGAAATTATCAATATTAGGCTGTTATAGTGCAACGCCAAGAACTTTAAATAACACCACGTCGCAAGTATTAGAAATAAACAATCACATGTTTCTTATCGATTGTGGCGAAGGCACACAAGTTCAGTTGCGAAAACATAAGGTGAAATTTAATCGCATCAAGCATATATTTATTTCTCATTTACATGGCGATCACTTTTTTGGTTTAGTGGGTTTGATTTCTACGTTCAGATTGTTAACCCGGGAAACCGATTTACATATTTATGGACCTAAAGGCATTAAAGAAATTGTAACCCTTCAATTAAAACTAGCCGATTCATGGACCAATTACAACTTGTATTTTCATGAATTAACTTCAAATGAATCTGAATTAATTTTTGAAGATGATAAAGTTGAAGTACATACCATTCCTTTAAATCATAGAATTTATACTAATGGCTATCTCTTTAAGGAAAAAGAAGGCGATAGAAAATTGAATATTTATGCTGCCGAAGAAGCCAACATCAATGTGGCTTACTACAGAAAACTGGTTCAGGGTTTTGATGTAGAAAATGAAGATGGTGTTTTAATAGACTATAAAAAAGTGACTACACCAGGCCCAAAACCTTTAAGCTATGCTTTTTGTAGTGATACCATGTATAAGGAAGATATTGTTCCCATTATAAAAGATGCCGATGTGTTGTATCATGAATCTACATTTTTAGATCAACATGAAAACTTAGCTACAAAAACAAAGCATTCCACAGCCAAACAAGCAGCTCAAATAGCAAAGCAAGCGCATGTAGGAACCTTAATTTTAGGTCATTATTCGACGCGCTACGACAATATTCAAGTCTTTAAAAAAGAAGCCAAGGAAGTCTTTAATAATGTGCAGTTAGCTAGGGACGGAAAAACTTTTGAGTTTTAATCTACAACCTTAGAATTGATAACCCAAGTAATAGCTTCCTCCAAAGAGTTACAGGTTTCCATATCCAATTTAGCGAAGTGCTTTTCTAAATTAGCATTCATTTCTGACATTGAGCTATAAGAAACTATGGCGGTAGCCGTAATCTGAGTTGCATTTTCGGTTACATTCGCCCAGTCTTGAGGGTCTATAGAATAAGAATTTACACGATTAGAAATATAAGCTACTTTAGCCTCTTCACCGTAGTATCCTAAAATATCCTTTGCAGCAAGCATGATTTTATTCCAGTCAAAATGAACACCTTCATGTATTTCTGAAATAATAAATTTTTCACACAGATAAAAATTACCAAAGGGTAATTCAAGTTTATAAAAACTATGTATTTTACTTAGAGGGGAATTTTCAAATTTCATTATAGTTTCTTAGAAGCTACAAATTTAAATTGTTTACTAAGATATTTGTGTTAAAAAAGTATAATTTTTTGTTATTTTGTAACTTATGGAAAAGGATTTGAGCAAATATCGTAAGTCATACGAAAAAGGCGCACTACTATTGACAGAAGTGCCTGAGAACCCATTGGAATTGTTTCAAAAATGGTTTCATGAGGTCGATGCTTTTTTTATTGAAGATGAAACCAATGCTATGACCGTGTCAACTATCGGCTTGGATGGCTACCCAAAAAATAGGGTGGTGCTATTAAAAAAATACACCTATGAAGGGTTCATTTTTTACACTAATTATAATAGTGAAAAAGGGAAAGCCATAGCTATGAATCCTAATGTATGCTTGTCTTTTTTCTGGCATGGAGCAGAACGCCAGGTGATTATTAAAGGTAAGGCTGAGAAAATTGCTGAAAATTTAAGCGATGGCTATTTTGAGTCTCGCCCTCGGGGCAGTCAAATAGGTGCCTTGGTATCTAACCAAAGTGAGGTTGTTGAAAATAGAGAAGTTCTAGAAAATAAACTCAAAGCTTTAGAAGATGAATTGGAAGGCAAGGAAGTTATAAGACCAAAACATTGGGGTGGCTATTTGGTGAGACCTGTGGAAATAGAATTCTGGCAAGGACGTCCAAACCGATTACACGATCGGATCCGTTATAAATTACAGGATAATTACGATTGGCAGATTGACAGGCTATCTCCTTAATTTCTATTATTGGTTTGATAATCAGGTTTTATATTTAGATTAGGCCGTAGTTTGTTAACCTTCATTCTAACTTTTCCAAGGCAATAAACACAAATTCCAAATTTTACCACTTGGTATGCGGATTTTTGTTGATCATTTCTTCTTAGAGCAATCATTAAAATAGTGTATCTAAGATGCTATTGATTTGTGCATTATGGTTAATACATTTGATTCTCTATAAAAATTTTATATCAAAATTTCTTCATATAGGTTAATTCGTACTTTACCTGTAGTATTTCTATAGGATATTTAACTGTCCGTTGTTAAGACCAGCGAAATGGGCACTTAAACGATTTTTTTGAAATTATAAAAGGTTCGTCTTTACATTTGAGTATCCCCTCATTCTCTCGAACTTAAATTATAAATTATGAAAACTTCGTATTTATTGTCAATTCTGGCATTGCTCTCAATTTACAGTTTACATCCTCAAGAAAAAGATTATTCGTTTAGTAGACTTAACACAAGAAAACAAACATTAAGAGGGCAGTCCGTTTCTAATATTTATTCTGTTTCTTATGCGAAAAATATAGAATCTATTAACCCTGAGTATTCCAAATTTAAAAGAGAATTAGATACGCTTATAGCTGATAGTATTTCTATTAATACCGGATATAACAAGGCGCTTATTAAGTTTAATGATTTATCAACCATTAAAAGTAATGTTGTGACTTTTAACAGTTCTGAAGAATCTTTTAGACAAAAAGTAAAACTTTTAAAGGAAGCCCAAATTCTTGCCTCTAAACACCATATCAAAGAACTTTTGTATTCAGATAATGAAATTAATACAGAAATGAAGGCTGGATTTATACTTCTAAAGTTGAATATGAATAATTTGGAAGCGCATTTAAACCGCGTTTTGTCGAGATTGGATGATAAGATTATACAACCAGAAGCACCTATATATGTTTCTACAGCAGATTTAAGAAGGCAACTATCAAATATCAAGAAAACAAAAAATGATAATTCATCAAATACTACAAAAGGTTACATGTTAGAAACTAGAATTATACCTCCAGAAGATATTGCAGGAGATTTTAGGTTAGTAAACAGTTTTTTTGTTTTGAAGATATCTACTAAGGGGTTTTCGAAAAATCAGTTAGTATCCAAAAGTATGATTTACAAATTAGGCATATCGCGAAAAAAATTGCTATCCAATAAAGCGAAAATGTTAATTCAAAATAAAATAACTAATGATATGTATTTGGTTGATCATAGTTTTTTAGACCACTTTTCTGTTAAAAGTTAATTAGTTCTTTAAAGCTGTTTAATACGTTTCTTTTAAATAAAAACCATTTTATTATGAAAAATCTCTCATCAATATTTTACTTGCTCATAATCATTACTGGTAGTCTTAATGCTCAATAAGAAAAAGGCATCATAGGTGCTAATAATTGGTTAAGTTCTTGGACAGAATTTATGCCAAATAAAGTTAATTACGACGTAAACGTTAAGGTTCTATCTGGAAGCATCTCCGAAGATATCATTTTGCATAAAAAACATACTTATTTACTGAAGGGAAATGTTTTTGTTACCAATAACGCTATTCTAGGTATTGAACCTGGAACAGTGATTATGGGAGACTCCAAAACTAAAGCTTCACTGACCATAACTCCCGGTGCAGCTATAATAGCGGAAGGAACTTCATTAGATCCTATTGTTTTTACCTCAAATGCGACAAGGAAAAAAGCGGGGGACTGGGGAGGCATTATCATCCTTGGTGATGGGTATACCAATAAATTAGGAAAAAGCCATGTAGCTTCATTATTTGGAAGCATAGAACCTACTAATTATGAATACACCAAATTTGGTGGAGAAAATTTAAAAAGTAATTCCGGATTTATATCCTATGTTAGAATAGAATATGCGGGAGCTGAATCTAGCAAAGATATTATTTCAAATGCATTGTTATTTGCTGGTGTAGGAGCTAGTACAACAGTAAATCATGTCATGGTAAGTTATTCGGGAGGTCATTCGCTTGGTGTAATTGGAGGCGAAATTCAAATGAATCAAATGGTTTCAAACAAACCTAAAGGGAATGATTATGATTTTAGATATGGTGCCGTTTGTAACATAAACAATTCGCTGGCTGTGCGTTCACCTTATTTATCATTAAGTGGATCTCGATGTATGAACGTTTTGTCGCATACTAATTTTAATAAAGTTATTGACACTGAAAAAGAAACAATGGTAACAGCAAAAAACTTGACGCTTTTAACAGATTCGGAAGACCTAGATTACGGGATTAAAGCAGGTTTAATAAAGGAATCTATATTTATTGGAAAAAGTACTAACTTTAGCCTTGAAAGTAGTGTTATTTCTGGTTTTAATAAGGCTATCATACTTAGTGAACGCATCGAAATTAATGATGCCGATTTGTCTAAAATACAGTTAAGCAACGTAAGTTTTAACAAATGTAAAGGGGCTGTTTCATTAAATTTGAAGGAAGACGATACTACTTTAGAAAATTGGTATAAAAACCCTTCTTTTTTCAATGATTGTACTAAAACCAATCATTCAGAATTATTTGTAGACTTAAGCTCAAATAACAAAAGAGATTATAGATTGAAAAATAATGAAACTATCGCTATGAATACTATATCAGGATCTTCGGAAAATTAAAAGTTGTTTTTCTGTTTGATAAATATTCATTGAATTTTTACTAAAAGCCATAAAATTGGTCGTAACCCTGAACTCGACTCAGTGACTTCCTATGACATGTTCATATTGCAAGATGTGAGATGCGGAATCAGGTTCAGCATGACGAAAACAAGCTAATATCAGAACAATCAGAAAATTATTTATTATTGTTAGTTAGATATTTTTTTATTGAACATCTATTAAAAACCATAATATTGGTCGTCACCCTGAACTTGATTCAGGGGCTCAGAATAAAATACCCATTTAGCAAGATGTGAGATGCTGAATCAAGTTCAGCATGACGAAAACAAGCTAATATCAGAACAATCAGAAAATTATTTATTATTGTTAGTTAGATATTTTTTTATTGAACATCTATTAAAAACCATAATATTGGTCGTCACCCTGAACTTGATTCAGGGTCTCAGAATAAAATATTCATTAAGCAAGACATGTGAGATGCTGAATCAAGTTCAGCATGACGAAAACAAAACTTTCCGCCTAAATTCAGACAATTGGTTATTTAAGACCAAATCCTTAATCTTTAGGACTAAAAATACTACTGTTTATTCCATTTTAACCACAATAAATTGGGTTCTACGGTTTAGTTGATGCTCTTTCTCTTCACATTCGGTATCATTTTCGCAACCATTGGTTAATTGGCCTTCACCCAAACCATCATGTGCTACAATTCTACTAGCATCAATGCCATGGGAAACTAAATAGTTGTAAGTAGCATTGGCTCTATCAATAGATAATTTTTCATTATAACTTAATGAGCCTCTAGAATCTGTGTAGGATTCAATTCTAATCACCATTTCTGGATAATCATTCAACATTAGATTTACAATTTTATCCAACTCCATGGCAGCATCCTCTCGAATATTAAATCTATCATAATCAAAATAAATGGTTTGCAATTCAGCGAGCTTAATTACATCGTGTTTCGGATTTAATAATAAGTTAGTGTGAACGGTAATCAATTCTGTTTGAATATTTTTTGAAGTGAACTTCCGATAATCTTCGATGTATTTATCTTGAGTAGCCACAATTTTATAGTCTTTATTGCGGTCGATATTTATTTGGTAATAGCCATTTTCATCCGTTAACATATAGGCGATTTCTTTATCATTGGCATCGTATAAGGTGATTTTAGCACCTTCGATAGGATTCATATTTATGGCATCAATAACTTCGCCTTCAATGTGTAGTACCGGCTCGCGGTGATAAGCATAAATATCATCGCTGCCTCTTCCGCCGCGACGGTTTGAAGCAAAATAGCCGGTAATACCGTTGGCATTCATAGTAAAAGCAAAATCATCGGTACTGGAATTTACAGGAATTCCTAAGTTTATGATGTCTATAATACTATAGTCATCATCTTTTAAAGTTGCAAAAATATCCATTAAGCCTAGTCCCACATGGCCATCCGAGGAGAAGAACAAAATGCCTTCGTTGTTAATAAATGGGAAACCTTCTGATTTTTCTGTATTTACGATATTTCCCATGTTTTGTACATCGGTAATAGAACCGTCAGGATTGATATTAGCGACCCAAATATCCGATCCACCGTAGGTTCCTGGTCTATCAGATGCAAAATACAACTTAGTATCATCGCTATTTAAAGCCGCATGTTGCGTTGAAAAATCATCGCTATTAATTTCTAAGTCTTCAAGGTTTGTCCATTGCCCATCCACGAGGTGCGCTCTATATATTTTCATATTTGTGATTCCTTTAGCATCCTTTCGTTCAACACCTTTTGCAAAATTATTTCTAGAAAAGTACATGGTTTTCCCATCTTTAGTAATGGTTACGGGACCGTCATGATATATCGAATTAACATCTCCAGGAACTTTAGCGCCATGATCCACATTTCTACGCGTACCTGCTTTAGCGACATAAACATCTAGAAAGGGTTGCTCATTCCATCCGTAAACACGTTTTGTTAGTACCCCTTGATCTCTAGAGGAGGCAAAGTAAACTTGTCCTTGGTGTTCAAATGCTCCAAAGTCACTGTATTTAGAATTAAACCTCACTTTATCAAGAAAATACTGTTGTTTTGCTCCAAATACACTACTTATAAAGTTTACGTTTTTAGTAAAGTCGTTATCACCTGGAACACCACCAGAATCTATGTAGCGTTGTAGCCATATTTCAGATTCTTTATATTTTTTCATACCTCGAAGAGACTGCGCATATTTGTAGTAATACTCTACAGGAACATCATCTTGTTTAACCACGCTTTTATAATACCTGTTGGCATTTCTTGGATCTCTTAATAGCGCGTAGCAATCGGCAATTTTACGAGTAGCATAATCTCTATTATAGTTATTTTGAATAAGTTCCTGATAAAGTTTCGAAGCCTTTACAAATGAAAATTTATTAAACAAGGTATCAGCTTTATTTTGTTTTCCTTGCTGCGAGAATACAGAAAAACTGATGAGTAGCGTGATATAAAGGAAAATGTAGCTTTTATTTTTCATAAATAATCGGATTAGAAATAACGAGGAGATTTTAGTTCTGTTTTTATGAATTTAAATTCATACATGAGTAAAAGTTCATGTGTTCCTGTAGTGTATCTAGCGATATCAGAAATGGGCTTTTCATAGGCATAACCTATACGGAGTTGTTTTGATATTTGGAAATCAGCGATACCACCAATGGCAGCTGTGACTTCATTGATTCTATAAGAAGCTCCAAGCCAAAACTTTTCGTTGTACAAGAAGTTCGCGGTAATATCATACGATAGTGGAGCACCACTAACAGCTTTAACTAAAAAGGCTGGCTTAAATTTGAATTTATTGCTCAAATCTACGACGACACCTCCAGTTAAATAATAACTAATATTTTCAAGCGCTTCAAATCCATTTTTTTTGTGGATATCGGTGTTTAAAAGCCTAGGAGCCGATAAGCCAAAATACAAACGGTCTGTACTCCAATAAATTCCAGCACCGATATTGGGAGACCATCGGTCTTCGGTACCATATATTTGTGGATCAAATTTATTGTCCTCATCCAAACGAAAATCTGAATCGAAACTAAAATGTGTAAAACCTGCCTTAACTCCAAAAGCTAAACGTCCATTTTTACCAGTTGGAATGGCATAAGAGAAATCACCGTAAACATAAGTGAAATTCGTCGGGCCTAAATCATCTTCAATAAACGACAGCCCTAAACCGATTCGATCATTTCGTAGGGGAGTATTTATAGACAATGTTTGAGTAACAGGACCGTCCTTAAAACCAACCCACTGACTTCTATGTAACCCGACAATACTAAGAGCTTCACGACTTCCAGCATACGCCGGATTTATAGAAATGGTATTGTACATGTACTGCGTGAATTGCGGCAATTGCTGAGCAACACCTAGAGTACAATGAAGCAATAAAACGGCTATAATGTAATGTTTTAATAATTTCATAGGTTAAGTGTTAATTGGTTCCTATATAAACAGAGCCAGTCAATGGACTAATTCCACTATTTTTTAAATTAATGATATAATAATATGTTCCGGAAGGTAATCGTCCGCTAGACCCTAATGATGAGCTAGGTGATGACCCATCCCAGTTGCCTTGTACCCCAGAAGTTTCAATACTCCCTAAGGTATAATCGTTAGATTGGTAAACGAGAGCTCCCCAACGATTGAATACCTGAACCTCAGCAGTATACCCACATAAATCAATACCTTTGATATCGAAAGTATCGTTATATCCATCTCCATTAGGTGTTATAGCTGTTGAAATTTTTATGTTATCAACACCACAGGGTAGTACCACACAATCGGCATGTAAATTCATAACCACTTCATTAACACTCATACAGCCATTATCTGTTGTTGTGTATCTAAACCGGTAAAGAATACCATCAGTGCCAGGGCGGAAGTCTTCACTCATTCGAATATTAGTAGGATCGAAAATGTGCCCTACAAGAGTTGCAGCAGATTCACCTTCAAGAATTTCCCATAATCCAGTTTTATTAAGATCATCTGGAATGAAACTGTTTAAATCCACAATACCTTCATTAAAGCAAGTGTCTGGAGCTACAAATTCTGTATATATTTCATCAAGAGTAACATGTAAAGTTTGCGTGTAAGTAGCTTCATTTAAGCATTCATCTTTTACGATCCATGTTCTAATGATTTGATAATCTTGAAGCACATTTTCATCGAATGAATTTGTTTCTTCAAAATCGATAGTAATGTTTGAAGAACAATTATCTGTGAAAGTCACATTCGGAATTTCAGGAATATTGGTACAACTCACATCTAAATTTTCTTCAAATGAGGTTGAAGGTGTTGGAGCAGTGGTATCCTGAACTGTTATTATCTGGGTATAGGTCGTGGTTAAACCACATTCATCTTTTGCTGTATACGTTCTTTCGATAACATAGTTATTGGCACAGTTATCAATAATTTTAACATCACTAACACTAACCGTTGCATTTCCGCAATTATCTGTAGCCGTTAAATTTTCTGGAAAAGGTATAGCATCACACTCCACCGTAATATCTGTAGGTAAGCTCTCAACAAATAGTGGTGCTTTAGTGTCTTCAACAGTGATAATTTGTGTATGTGTTGTTGTTAATCCGCATTCATCTTTGGCAGTCCAAGTTCTGGTGATGCTGTAGTTATATTTGCAATAGCCATTGGTTCTTACATCGTTAACCGTAACGGTGGCCGATCCACAAATATCGGTTGCAGTTAAAGTTTCAGGAATCGGTACGGCATCACATTCAACTCTTAATGTAGTTGCTGGTAATGCTTCAACAAATACAGGTCCTTTAGTGTCTTGAACTGTTATGGTTTGGATATGTGTGTTTGTTAGTCCGCATTCATCGGTAGCTGTGTAAGTTCTTTCAATGATATAGTTTGAAGGACAGCTACCATTAATTCTGCGATCAGAGACACTAACCGAAGCATTTCCACAGTTATCTGAAGCTGTTAGAACCTCGGCTGCAGGAACGTTATCACATTCTACAACCACATCTATAGGTAAAACTGATTGGTCGAATGTTGGAGCAGTGGTATCTGAAGTTGAAATAATTTGATTTGCTGAAACGGTATTTCCACAGCTGTCTGTTGCCGTCCAAGTACGTGTAATAGTATAAGTACCAGAACAAGGTCCGTTGGTTTTTACATCATTATAAGTAACTCCAGGGGCAGGATCACAATTATCGGTTGCCGTGGCTGTTCCGAATATAATAGGTGATAGGTTATCACTACATTCGGCAGTTACATTAACCGGTAAATCAAGCACAGGCGCTGTGGTATCGGTAACGGTTATAGTTTGAGTGGTGCTAGATGTATTAGAGCAGTCGTCTGTAAAAGTCCAAGTTCTTTTAATAATGACATGACAAGGATTTGTATCATCCACAACATCAACACCCGTTGTTGTAATGAGACCGCTACATTGATCGGTAGCCGTTAAACTACCGACTACTGGAACATCACTTAAACACTCATAAGTAATGTCTGAAGCAGTATCTGTAATACTGGGCGCTGTTGTATCTTCAATAGTAAAAGTTGCCGAAGTTGTTGTAGCATTACCACAACCATCGGTAGCCGTAAATATTACCGTTGCAGACCCAGTTTCTCCACAATCATCTGAAAGCCCTGTAAAATCATTAGTCCAAATTATAGTTGAACAGTCTTCGGTAGCAACAGCTCTTCCATTAGCATTTAACCAATTGTTTAATGCGGTTAAGTTGCCTGCACCATCACATTCAACGGTCAAATCGGAAGCAGGAGTTACTAAAGTTGGAGGCGTAATGTCTCTAATATGATAGTAGGCACTGATACTGCTTGTGTTTCCACATTCATCTTCTGCAGTAAAAATAACTTCAATACCTTTTCCTAGTTTACATTTTACAGCATTATCACCACCATAATTATTGCTCCAAGTTATAGAACTGCAACTGTCGGTAGCGGTTGCTCCTGCATTACTATTTAACCAATCGGTTAATTCTTTTTCGGTATCTCCTTGGCCGCAAATAATTTCGATATCCGCCAGATTTTGAGAATCAATTATAGGTGCTGTTGTGTCTTCAATCGTGAATGTGGCTTCTTTCGTGATGAAATTTCCACAGTCATCAGTAAGCGTGAAAGTCACCGTTTCTGTTCCTGTAGCACCACATAAATCGGATAATCCAGCACTGTTATTAGTCGCAGTTGCTGTTCCGCAGGTATCTGTCCCACTGAATGATGCTAACCAATTGGCGAAAGCACCACTAGCATCTGCTGTACCATCGCATTCTACTGTTAAATCTACAGGTTCGTTAGTCCAAGTTGGGTTCGTGTTATCTTCAATAGTAAAAGTCGCTTCTTTGGTGATGGCATTACCACAATCATCTGTAAGTGTGAAAGTGACTCTTTCTGTTCCTGTAGTACCGCATAAATCAGATAAACCGGCGCTGTTGTTAGTCACGGTTGCTGTTCCGCAGGTATCTGTCCCACTGAAAGAGGCTAACCAATTGGCAAAAGCGCCACTGGCATCTGGAGTACCGTCACATTCTACCGTTAAATCTACAGGTTCGTTAATCCATGTTGGGTTCGAATTATCTTCAATAATGAAAGTTGCTTCTTTGGTGATGGCATTACCACAATCGTCTGTAAGCATGAAAGTCACCGTTTCTACACCTGTAGCACCGCATAAATCAGATAAACCGACGCTGTTGTTAGTTACTGTAGCTGTTCCGCAGGTATCTGTCCCACTGAAAGAGGCTAACCAATTGGCAAAGGCACCACTGGCATCAGTTGTACCGTCGCATTCTACTGTTAAATCTGAAGGTTCATTATTCCAAGTTGGGAATGTGGTGTCTTCAATCGTAAAGGTTGCTGAAGAGGAAGACGTATTTCCACAAGCATCGGTAGCGGTAAACGTTACTAAGGCTGAACCGGTTTCTCCACAATCATCTGAAAGTCCAGTAAAATCATTGGACCACACTATGGTAGAACAATTCTCGGTTGCTGTAGCACCACCATTCGTGTTTAACCAATCATTTAGTTGTGCTGTATTTCCAATGCCATCACATTGAACCGTAATACTTTGTGCTTGTACAGTAAGAGTAGGTGGTACATCATCTTTTATAAGGTAAGAAGCAGTAGTGGTACTAGAGTTTCCACAATCGTCTGTTGCAGTAAATACCACTTCAATACCGTTTTCTCCAATACACTTAATTGCCGTATCACTTCCGTAATTGTTGGACCATGTGATATTGCTACAATTATCTGTAGCTGTAGCTCCAGCGTTGTTATTTAACCAATCGTTTAATTGCTGTTGTGTGTTCCCTGATCCACAAACAATATCAATATCCATTTGATTGGTGGTGTCTATAGTTGGCGCTGTATTATCTTCAATAGTGAAAGTAGCATCTTTGGTGATGGCATTACCACAATCGTCTGTTAAAGAGAAAGTCACCGTTTCTGTACCTGTAGCGCCACATAAATCAGATAAACCAATACTATTGTTAGTCACAGTTGCTGTTCCACAGGTATCAGTACCACTAAAAGACGTTAACCAATTAGCAAAAGCACCACTAGCATCGGTTGTACCATCGCATTCTACTGTTAAATCTGTAGGTTCGTTTGTCCAAGTTGGGTTTGTGGTATCTTCAATAGTGAAAGTAGCATCTTTTGTAATCGAATTTCCACATTCGTCTGTTAAGGTGAAAGTTACCATTTCTGTTCCTGTAGCACCACACAAATCGGATAAACCGGCGCTGTTGTTAGTTACAGTAGCTGTTCCGCAACTATCAGTACCATTAAAAGAGGCTAACCAGTTGGCAAAGGCGCCACTGGCATCTGTAGTACCGTCACATTCTACCGTTAAATCTACAGGTTCGTTAATCCATGTTGGGTTCGTATTATCTTCAATTGTGAAAGTCGCATCTTTGGTGATGGCATTCCCACAATCGTCAGTAAGCGTGAAAGTCACCGTTTCTATACCTGTAGCACCGCATAAATCGGATAAACCGGCGCTGTTGTTAGTCACGGTAGCTGTTCCGCAGGTATCTGTCCCACTGAAAGAGGCTAACCAATTGGCGAAGGCGCCACTGGCATCTGTTGTACCGTCGCATTCTACGGATAAATCTGAAGGTTCATTAGTCCAAGTTGGGTTTGTGGTATCTTCAATAGTGAAAGTAGCATCTTTTGTAATCGAATTTCCACAGTCGTCTGTTAAAGTGAAAGTCACTGTTTCTGTTCCGGTAGCCCCACATAAATCGGATAAACCCGAACTATTGTTAGTTACTGTTGCCGTTCCGCAAGTATCAGTTCCACTGAATGATATTAACCAATTAGCGAAAGCTCCACTAGCATCTGTTGTACCATCGCATTCTACGGTTAAATCTGAAGGTTCGTCTGTCCAAATTGGGTTGATGGTATCTTCAATAGTGAAAGTGGCTTCTTTTGTGATGGCATTACCACAATCGTCTGTTAAAGTGAAAGTCACTGTTTCTGTTCCGGTAGCCCCACATAAATCGGATAAACCAGAACTGTTGTTAGTTATTGTTGCCGTTCCGCAAGTATCAGTTCCACTGAAAGATGTTAACCAATTAGCAAAAACGCCACTGGCATCTGTTGTTCCATCGCATTCTACGGTTAAATCTGTAGGTTCGTCCGTCCAAGTAGGATTGGTGGTATCTTCAATAGTGAAAGTGGCTTCTTTTGTAATGGAATTTCCACAATTGTCTGTTAAAATGAAAGTGACCGTTTCTGTTCCGGTAGCGCCACATAAATCGGATAAACCAGAGCTGTTGTTAGTTATTGTTGCCGTTCCGCAAGTATCAGTACCATTGAAAGACGCTAACCAATTGGTAAAAGCACCACTAGCATCTGTTGTTCCATCGCATTCTACGGTTAAATCTATAGGTTCGTTAGTCCAAGATGGTGGGGTTTGATCACTTCCCGAATTAGTGATGCTTTCGTTTTCAAGTTTATTTCCGCAGTCATCTACAACTTCGAAAGTGTAGACTAAAGTCCAAGAACAGTCATCACCAGTTTGGTTAGTATTGGTGAGGTTAACAGTGACGTTATTACAGTTATCAGAATAACTAGATGCTACAGTTGTGGCATCAAAAGGATAATTGGTTTGAGCATCTGCAAGACACGAATCTGCATTTATTACACCAGTTGGCGCTGTTCCTGTTAATGTAGGAGCAGTTTGATCGCTTCCTGTCTGTGTGATGGTTTGATTTTCTAATTTATTTCCGCAGTCATCTACGACTTCGTACGTGTATACTAAAGTCCATGAACAATCATCGCCTGTCTGGGTTGTGTTTGTAAGGTTAACAGTGACGTTATTACAGTTGTCTGAATAACTTGTCGCGATTGCAATGCCATCAAAAGGATAATTGGTTTGAGCATCAGCAAGACAAACGTCGGCATTAGTAACTCCCGTTGGCGCTGTTCCTGTTAAGGTTGGTGCAGTTTGATCGCTTCCTGTGTGTGTGAGGGTTTGATTTTCTAATTTATTTCCGCATTCATCTACGACTTCGTACGTGTATACTAAAGTCCATGAACAATCATCGCCTGTCTGGGTTGTGTTTGTAAGGTTAACAGTGACGTTATTACAGTTGTCTGAATAACTTGTCGCGATTGCAATGCCATCAAAAGGATAATTGGTTTGAGCATCAGCAAGACAAACGTCGGCATTAGTAACTCCCGTTGGCACTGTTCCTGTTAATGTTGGCGCAGTTTGATCGCTTCCTGTGTGTGTAATAGTTTGATTTTCTAGTTTATTTCCGCAGTCATCTACAACCTCGTATGTGTAAACTAATGTCCATGCACAATCATCACCTGTTTGTGTAGTATTTGTGAGGTTAACAGTGACGTTATTACAGTTGTCTGAATAACTTGTCGCGATTGCAGTGCCGTCAAAAGGATAATTGGTTTGAGCATCTGCCGAACACATATTAACATTAGTTACACCAGTAGGAGCTGTTCCTGTTAATGTTGGCGCAGTTTGATCACTTCCAGTATGTGTAATGGTTTGATTTTCTAGTTTATTTCCGCAGTCATCTACAACTTCGTAAGTGTAAACTAAAGTCCAAGTACAGTCATTGCCAGTTTGGTTAGTATTAGTGAGGTTAACAGTGACGTTATTGCAATTATCAGAATAACTAGCTGCTAGAGTAGTGGCATTAAATGGATAATCGGTTTGAGCATCTGCAAGACATGCATCGGCATTTGTAACTCCAGAAGGTGCAGTTCCGGTTAAGGTTGGCGCAGTTTGATCACTTCCTATATGCGTAATAGTGATATCAAAATTATTTGAAGTATTGCCATCTGAAACTGTATAAACACGCGCTAACGACCAAGCACAAGAATCTCCAGTCAATGTCTGACTTTTAAAAGTAGCACTTATGGTGCCACAGATATCGGTATAAGCTCCTTCAATAGCATTAATATCACTAGCTACCGTTACAATGCTATCAATTGTACTTTCTTCTGCACAAGCATTAATACCAGTAGTTCCGTTTGGCGCTGTTCCAGAGGCTGGTGTATTGTCTTCAACAATAACCAATTGTGTACAAGTCGTTTTGTTTCCCGAATTGTCTTCAACAGTCCAGGTTACTGTGGTACTTCCTAAAGCAAATGGTTCAACAGCATCATTGGTAACACTTACTACCAAACAATTATCGGAGGTCACAGGGGTTCCTAAATTCACTGAAGAAGCCGTACATAAACCTGTATCGGTACTTATGGTGATGTCATTCGGACAAGTAATCGTGGGGGCTACGGTGTCGGCTGAAGCTGAAACAGTAAAATCATCAATAATTTCACAACCGTTATTATCGGTAACTTTAACTTCATAATCACCAATAGCTAAGTTTGTAAGGTCTCCTGTGGTAGCTGTAAACCCATTAGGACCAGTCCATGCATAAGTGTAAGTAACTTGCCCTCCAGAAACAGTTATATCAATTTCTCCTGTAGTATCTTGTTTGCAAGCTACATCGGTTACAATACCTGTAAGTGCCAAATCTTTTAAAATAATAGGGTTTGAACTATTTTGTTTTTCACAATCGGTATCAGTGCTTTTTACTATTAAACTGTACGAGCCTTCGTTTAAATTATCAAATGTAGTTGAGGTTTGAAAAGTACTGCCGTTGTCTATGGAATAAGCATAATCTCCTAGAGGAGAAGTTACTTCTAAAGTGAAATTATTTGTACTGTTGCAAGTAATTTCGTGAGTGGGTTCGGGAGGGAGATTAACATACTGTAATGATACAGTGCCTGTTTCACAAACAGAGGTGTTGGGTGAAGGTAAACATAGTTCATAATCAAAGGTAATAGTACCCGTATATCCAGGGGCTGGAGTAAATGTATACGTTCCATCTGTATTAGAGGTAAATGTACCGCCACCTGTTGTAGTAGGGGGTATAATGGTGTATGTTGAATTAGCAGGAGCATTGTTTAAAACATTTAAATCACCATTATACGTATTATCTAAACATTCTATTAATTGTTGATCAACAGCGTATTTTTGAAGTAAAAAGAATTTCCCATCACCATGGTCTTCGGTAGCGCCAACAAAATCAATTCTAGTAATTAGCGACCCTGTTGGTGCTAAATCATTTAGATAAAAAAGTGCGATACCAATTCCTTGACCATTATCATTACAACGATCAGAAGCCCAATAATCTGAGCCAGATATAGGAGCTGTTATTGAACTACAACCGCCAAAGTTACCATTGGTTCGTACAAATGTGTCTCCTAAACGCTGTTCAGTTCCGCCTGTAGACCCAGCAGGATAGCCGTAAACTTCTACATATAAACAGTTATTTCCACCTCTTTCTGTAATGGCTAAAATACCATCATCATTAGATGGTATGGCTGGTGAATAAATTAATGATTGCTTTTGAGCTGTAGCCGTGCTACTTGCAGCAACAGTAAAATCTCCACACAAATCTTCACCGTTACTTGCGGAAGTGAAATAATGGTTTAAGTTTTTATCCTGGAACGCGTTCAATGCTGCAATATCCCAATCATCTCTTGGATCGGAAGAAATGGCTTCTTCATTACCGTTTTTTAAAATTTTATTTTGACCATCCCCATTTGGTCCTAATCGCGTAAGTTTATAGTCCGATGGTACAACAAAGGTATTGTACTCTGTACCGTCAACTATAATTTTTTGAATGGTTGCAGCATCATTGTAAGTAGTCTGTGTGTCTGACCATTCAAAAGTAACATCTTGATCTATGGATGTAGATTGTGTACCCAATTGAGCAAAAATGAATGAAGGAAACAGGGTTACAACAATAAGAAGTAAACTGCTTTTTATTTGTTTATTTAAAATACAATGGTAATTATTTCTCATATTGCATTTGATAAAGTGTTTATATAAGTTTATCAAGCGTTACAAATCCAGGCTAGTGTTCAATATAAATTTGAATAGTAATTAGCCATTTAAAGTAAAGCTGTAATTTTATGATGTTTATTAAAAATGAGGGAAGGCATTGTAAAACAATGTGATATAATTTATTTTTAGTTGGATTTGAGAGCATAGGATCATCATTGTAGGTATAACAAATGAAGTTATATGCCTCTTGAAGTTCAAAAAAAAATGTTAAATCACTTATTTATTCGATTAAGAGTTTGTTAAGAGAACTTAATCGGAAGAATTTGATAATTATCGTGTGGTGATTAATTATTTATAAAATTCTTCTGTTTTTTTATGAGGTTTAGTGTCGTTTTATTGGATATTAACTCTAAACAGTGTGATTTTTTCAAATTAAATTGACCCTGAAATACTAAAAAAATATAAATTATTGTGAAATATTTAATTTTAGTTAGACATGCTAAATCTTCTTGGGAGTTTGATGTTATAGACCATGAACGCCCTTTGAACACGAGAGGCTTAGATGATGCCGATTTGGTTTCAAAACAAATAGCTAAACAAGACCTAGCTGTAGACAAACTCGCCTCTAGCGATGCTTATCGGGCAAAAACCACGGCTGAAATCTTCATTAAAAACCTTAAAATAGATGCATCGATTATAAGTTACCATTATGATTTGTATGATTTCGCAGGTTACAATCTCATTGACTTCATAAAATCTTGTGATGACCAAATCAATAATGTTATGATTTTTGGTCATAATCATGCTATTACCGATTTTGTAAACACTTTTGGTAATCAAATTATTGATAATGTACCAACTTCAGGATTCGTAAAAATTGAATTTGATATTGAGCATTGGAAAGACATCGAAAAAGGTAAAACTATTCAGATTTTATTTCCGAGAGATTTGAAATAATTCAGATTACCAGTAAATAATACCTAATCTTAAATTATCATTAATTCTTCATTTTTTTTGTCAATAACCAAACGTATTTGTTAACATTATTCAAGCTAAATACGATATATTTGTTATGATTATTAAAAAATACCTTTAATGACTAAATTAGAATCCTCAGTACATAATAGTTATATAAATAGAGAGATAAGTTGGTTACAATTCAACGCCAGAGTTTTACAAGAAGCAGAAGACGAAACTGTTCCTTTAATTGAAAGGTTAAGGTTTTTAGGTATATTTTCTAATAATTTAGATGAGTTTTTTAAGGTACGCTATGCTACTGTAAAACGTATTGTGGAGGCTGGAAAAGGTGCCAAAAATGAACTTGGGGGTATTCGAGCTAAAGAGTTACTCGAAATCATTACACAGATTGTAATTGATCAACAAAGTGAAAGTTTAGATATTTTATACGATATCGTTAAGAAACTTAAAAATGAAAATATTTATATCATCAATGAAACTCAAATTGATGACGCTCAGCACGATTTTATAAAAGAATATTTTCTAAAAGAAGTAAGTCCAGCCTTAGTAACCATTATTCTTAATGATGAGGTGGTGCTTCCAAATTTAAAAGATAGCGGTGCTTATTTGGCTGTAAAAATGCTAATGCCTGATGATACCAAACAATTTGCTTTAATAGAAATTCCTAAATCTGTTAATCGCTTTGTGGTTTTACCAAAACAAGGAGAAAAGTTCTTTATTATTGCGGTTGATGATTTATTACGTCATTGTTTAGGTGATATTTTTAATATTTTCGATTATAAGAGTATTTCGGCTCACATGATTAAGATAACCAGAGATGGTGAGTTGGATTTTGAAAGTGATTTAAGTAAAAGTTTTATTGATAAAATTTCAGATAGTGTTAAGCATCGCGAAGTTGGGGAACCTGTTAGGTTTGTTTACGATAAAACCATCGATAAGGATACCTTAGAATTTTTAATGTCAAAAATGGGCATCGATGAAACCGATAGTATTATTCCTGGAGGACGTTATCATAACAGAAGAGATTACATGGGATTCCCAAGTTTAGGGAGAACCGATTTATTATACGATAAAATTGAAGCGCTACCTATAAAAGGTTTGAGCTTACAAACTAGTATTTTTGAAGCCATTGCTAAAAAGGACTATTTACTGCATGCACCTTACCAAACGTTTTCATACGTTGTTAAATTTTTAAGGGAAGCCGCCTTAGACCCGAAGGTTAAAACTATAAAAATCACCATTTACCGATTGGCTGAGATTTCTCATATCGCAAGTTCATTAATTAATGCAGCGATTAATGGAAAAACAGTTACGGTGTCAATTGAATTACGCGCAAGATTTGATGAGCAAGCGAATATCAACTATGCGAAACAAATGGAAGAAGTTGGTGTTAACCTTATTTTTGGAGTTGCCGGACTTAAAGTACACAGTAAAATGTGTGTTATTGAGCGTGAAGAAGGGAAGAAATTCCATCGATACGGCTTTATAAGTACAGGTAATTTTAATGAATCTACAGCTAAAATTTATACCGATTATACACTCTTTACCGCCAATCAAAAAATCTTAAAAGATGTCGATAAAATCTTTGGCTTTTTCGAAACCAATTATAAAATTAATAAGTATAAACATTTAATTGTTTCGCCGCATTACACAAAAAGGGAAGTATTTAAACTTATTGATAATGAAATTAATAACGTTAGTTTAGGAAAAGAAGGCCTGATTAGACTAAAAATGAATAGTATTTCTAGTTATGATATGGTCGATAAACTTTATGAAGCGAGTAGAGCTGGTGTAAAAGTGCAAATGATTGTGCGCGGATTGTGTTGTTTAATTCCTGGCGTTCCTGGAATGAGTGAAAACATTGAAGTGATAAGTGTGGTAGATAAGTTTTTAGAGCATTCAAGAATTTATATCTTCGGAAATAACGGCAACCCTAAATTATACATTTCTTCAGCCGATTGGATGACAAGGAATATTGAAAATAGAGTAGAAGTGAGTTGTCCTATTTATGATGAAGAAATTAAACAAGAAATTATTGACACCTTTAATATTTGTTGGAATGACAATGTAAAGGCAAGAGTATTAAGTGATTCTCAAGAAAATAATTACCGTGTTAACGACAATAAAAAAATTAGATCGCAATACGCTATTTACGATTATTACCTTAAAAAATTAGAAGATTAATATGCTTTCATTAAAAAAATATGCTGCTATAGACATTGGTTCCAACGCAGTTCGCTTACTTATTTCAAATATTATTGAACAAAAAGGGCGTCCTGTGCAATTCAAGAAAAACTCTTTAGTTAGGGTTCCTATTCGTTTAGGTGCAGATGTTTTTGTGAAAGGTAAAATTTCTAAAGAAAATACGCAGCGTATTTTAGATACCATGCTTGCTTTTAAACTATTAATGAAGTCGCATAAAGTCGTAAAATACAAAGCCTGTGCAACTTCAGCCATGCGTGAGTCTTCAAATGGAAGTCAAATAGTCGATTTGGTTTTAGAGCAATCGGGTATTAAAATTGATGTTATTGAAGGTGAAGAAGAAGCAGCTATCATCGCTGCAACCGATTTAAATAAATACATCGATCCTAATAAAACCTATTTGTATGTAGATGTTGGTGGTGGTAGCACCGAATTTACAGTTATAGATCAAGGCAAATCCATAGCCTCACGTTCGTTTAAAATAGGAACTGTAAGATTGCTAAATGACATGGTTAGAAATGAAGCCTGGCAAGAACTTCGTGAGTGGATTGCTTCCAACGCATTAGAATTCGATAAAATATCCGTGATCGGTTCTGGAGGAAATATTAATAAAATCTTCAAGATCTCAGGAAAAGCGATGGGAAAACCCCTTAGCTATTTCTATATGAGTTCCTATTATAATACGCTTCAAAATTACTCTTACGAAGAGCGTATCACAGAACTAGATTTAAATCAAGACCGTGCCGATGTTATCATTCCTGCCATGCGTATTTATTTATCGGCCATGAAATGGAGTGGTGCTAAAAACATTTATGTGCCTAAAATAGGATTGGCAGATGGTGTGATAAAAAGTATTTACTACGATACGGTTTCTAGCAATACACAGTAAAATTTTGCACTTCAACTTGTATTGTTGTAAAGCAATATAATTATAATATATATTCGTCTTTATAAGTTTTTCGATTCTGAAATTAAGAACTTCATTAATGCGTAGAACAAAGATATTTCGTAAATGTTAATGACACGAGTTCCTTTTTTCAACCCTTATAGAAGCTTATTGAAAATCTTAAAGTTATAAAATAATTGGGACCTACTGCCCATAAAAATATTTTAAGACTGTTTCCTGAAGTTATATTTCCTAAATGGAAAAAATGTTCGGAGCATTATTAGTTGAATAATTAAAAAATAATCAATCCCAAAATACCTATTTATGAAACAGTTCTACTTTTTTGTCGTGGTCATGTTTTTGTCCTTAAGGGGGATATCACAAAACGTAAAATACGGTGTTCGTGCTGGTATGAATATTTCAAGCTTAGACTTTTCATCTGAAATTCCTGAAGAAAACAAACACCGAAATGGTTTTTATATTGGTTTTTTAGCCGATGTAAGTTTATCTAAAACTGTTTCCATTATCCCTGAACTTCAATTTTCTTATGAAGGCTCTAAAGCAGACGATTTACAATTTGATTACATTCAAATGCCTGTTTTAGTATGTGTTAAATTGACTAAGAAAATCTTTTTAAACCTAGGGCCGCAAGTTGGTTTAAAAGTGCATAAAGTCGATGATATGGCTAAAAATTTTGGTTTTTCATCCATTTTAGGAATAGAATACCGTATAAATCAAGCTCTTTTTGCCGATATACGACATGCCAACGGACTAAATAATGTATATGATGATGATTCTGGTTTAAACGCTAAAAATAGAACTTTACAAATAGGTATTGGCTATAAGTTTTAACCATGAATGGTTTCAGAGGTTCCTAAATCTCTCATAATTTCAGCTTCATACTCCAAAAGTTTCTGCCATTTGGCATCTACTTCTTTTTTATCACCATACTGTCTAGCAAACCCTAAAAACATGGTGTAATGATTTGCTTCACTTACCATTAAATTTCTATAGAAAGTTGCGAGTTCTTTGTCTTCTAATTCCTCCGAGAGCAATCTAAAACGTTCACAGCTTCTAGCTTCGATTAGAGCTGCATATAATAAACGATGCACAAGTTGCGTGGTTCTGCTACCTCCTTTAGGGAAAAATTTTAAAAGATGAATCACATATTCATCACGTCTATCTCTTCCCAATACCCAACCGCGTTCAATGATTTTGTCATGTACCATTTTAAAATGACTGATTTCTTCTTTAACTAAAGCAGTCATTTCTTGTACCAAATCGGTGTATTCAGGAAAACTAACAATTAATGATATAGCTGTACTGGTAGCTTTTTGTTCGCAGAAAGCATGATCGGTTAAAATTTCTTCAATGTTCTTTTCTACAATATTCACCCATCTTGGGTCTGTTGGTAGTTTTAATCCGAGCATAATTTTATTTTTTAGTAAGATTAAAGACCTAAGTCGAAAGTTCTTCTCAAAAGATCAATACTTGGGTTTTTTTCCTTTAATTTTTCAAATTTTTCAACCGTGGTATAAGCGTATTGCTTTTCCTTAACCTCATTTATGGTAATTTCTAAAGCAATGTCGTAATTACTTAAAGACTTTCTTATATAAAGTAATAAATCATATTGCTGACGTTCAACTTCTACCTTATTTGTAGCATTAGGGAACTCTAGATGTGCTGTGGTACCTTTTAGTTTAGGTGTGTCAATGGCCAAAATAGAAGCTAAGTTATGCTTACCTTCCTGTCTTAATAAATTGATATATTCATTCCAAACTTTTAAAAACTCACTTTCTGTAAAGGGTTCAGAGGGTAAATTTTCCTCATCTACCACCACTTCCATCAGTTTGATTTGATGTTCTTTTTTAGCCCGTATACTGCTAAGGGATAGTCCGGATGTACGTTTGGTATCTTTTTTTAAAACAATGGTAGGTGGCTTATTTTCTTGAAAACGTTCAGCCGCCTTAGTGGTAGTGCCAGAAGGTGCACTAACTGGTTTTTCATTATTTTCCGATGTTTGTTCTTGCTTTTCAGGAACTTGAACTGCTATAGGAGTAATGCCTTTACTTTTAAAATATGAAGCAGGAATTATGTAATGTTTACCATTTTTTTTTTCTCCATCAAAAGTGATAGAGGCAAGCTGCATGAGGCATAATTCAACGAGGAGTCGCTGGTTTTTACTAGTTTTATACTTCAGGTCACATTCATTGGCGAGGTTAATACCTTGCATTAAAAAGTCTTGTGAGGCCTTTTTAGCCTGTTCTAAATACTTGGCTTTAGTTTGATCGCCAACTTCAAGAAGTTCTATGGTTTCTTGATTTTTACTCACCAGTAAATCTCTAAAGTGAGAAGCTAACCCAGCAATATAATGGTGTCCATCAAAACCCTTTGATAAGGTATTATTAAACTGAATGAGTAAATCCGGAATTTTATTTTCCAGGATTAAATCGGTGCTTAAAAAATACGTTTCGTAATCTAAAACATTTAAGTTTTCGGTAACGGCTTGTCTGGTTAAATTTTTTCCAGAGAAACTAACAACCCTGTCAAAGATAGAAAGCGCATCACGCATGGCGCCATCTGCTTTTTGAGCGATAATATGTAAGGCATCATCTTCAGCAGTTATACCTTGTTCTTCAGCAATATATTTTAGATATTCTTTAGCATCTTTAACGGTAATTCGTTTGAAATCAAAAATCTGACAACGCGATAAAATAGTTGGAATGATTTTATGTTTTTCAGTAGTTGCGAGAATGAAAATACAATGCTTTGGTGGTTCTTCTAAAGTTTTAAGAAAGGCATTAAAAGCCGCTTGAGATAACATGTGTACCTCATCAATAATATAAACTTTATACTTTCCTACTTGAGGTGGAATACGAACCTGATCTGTTAGACTTCTAATATCATCAACAGAGTTGTTCGATGCGGCATCTAATTCAAATACATTAAAAGCAAAATCTTCGTCGCCAGTTACTTCACCATCACTATTAATCATTTTAGCCAAAATACGAGCGCAAGTTGTTTTACCAACACCTCGAGGGCCTGTAAATAAAAGGGCTTGGGCTAAATGATTGTTTTCAATGGCATTTAGTAAAGTATTGGTAATGGCTTGCTGACCAACAACGTCCTTGAAGGTTTGTGGTCTATATTTTCGAGCCGATACAACAAAATGTTCCATTGAAAAATATTAGAGCAACAAAGTTAAAAATTCAACGCTTAAATCTGAATTCAGAAGCTTAAATTTAATAGGAGTTATTAACAATTTACGTACTTTTGCCGCTAAGTAAATCGCCTTATCGCTCTTTTGCTAAATTTGTTTTAGTATGAAGGGAGGAAAGTCCGAACACCATAGTGCAACATAGTGGTTAATGGCCACCAGTCGTGAGATTAGGAAAAGTGCAACAGAAAGTATGTACAGGTAATGCTGTAGTGAAACCGGGTAAACTCTATGTGGTGCAATGTCATGTAAACTAGCGCTTGAAGGCTGCACGTCTGATGCTAGAGGGTAGGCAGCTAAAGTGTATGGGTAACTATACATTCAGATAAATGATAAGGGTGATTTTAGTTTTATTTTAGATTAAAATCATACAGGATTCGGCTTATAGATTTACTTTCAAATAAATAAACCCTTCTTTGTTTTAAAGAAGGGTTTATCATTTAAAAACTAGTGACTAACTAATAATTATAATCTTTAAAAAGTCACATTAATATGCTTAATGGTTTTTCAGTTTAGCTTTAACTATAAAAACAATACTTACAATTCTACATTTTTAAGTGTTTTATGCAGATTGTTTTTAAGGCTATTTGTATTGCTACGCGCTTAGGGATACTCCTAAAGTACTGAAAAAAAGTGAATTATAATAAAATTTTATTCGGCAATTTCGAAAAAACTAAACATATTACCACCATAGCTTTTAGAATACGAGAAATTACTTACACCAGATAGGTCTGTATGTTTAGAATGTTCTACAATAAGTAAACCGCCATCGAGTAATAATTCGTTTGAAAATACTAAATCTGGAATCTTAGAAAATTGCTCTACAGTAAAATCGTAAGGTGGGTCGGCAAATATAATATCGGCTTGAATTTTAGAAGATTCTAGGAATTTAAAAACATCACTTTTAATTGTTTGAATGGGCATATCAAACGTTTCTGCCGTTGAATTAATGAATTTAATACAGCCAAAATCTTGATCCACACAAGTAATTTGCTCAGTGCCTCGTGAAGCAAATTCATAGCTTATGTTTCCGGTTCCTGCAAAAAGGTCTAAAACAGAAATATCATCAAAATAATAAAGGTTATTAATGATATTGAACAAGGACTCCTTAGCCATGTCTGTTGTAGGGCGTACAGGCAAGTTTTTAGGAGCAATGATTTTTCTACTTTTATATAATCCTGAAATAATTCGCATTAAAAATTGTTTATTAAGGTGAAGTGAGCATAAGGTGTTTTGGGAGCGCTTTCAAATTTAAATCGGTCATTACGACTACCAAAGCTAATGTTTCTAATGTATTTATAGGCTATTTGATATAAGGAATCCTCTTTTTCAATTTGCCCTAAGAAGACAAGCTTTAGTGTTTCGGGACTTAAATTTAATTGTTCTGCAGTAAATAGTATAAAGTAAATAAAATCTTCCTTAGAACTGTATCCAAAGGTATTAAAGAGCTTTAATTTAGAGTTCTCCACCACTATAATTTCAAAATGATTTTTGTTAACATGAACATACATACGTGTGTTCATCTTAATTTTTTCAAGTTGCAGGATCTTTTCAATAAGTACTGTGGAAATGTGTTTAAAAGTAAAGGCCCCAAATTTATCATATATAAAATTATTAATATTTATATAGGGGACATAGACATTTACACTGTTGTTTTCTGAAATACGATCATAGGTGATGTAATCAGATTTAAGAATTTTAGAGTTGAATTTTAAATAGTCGGCCAGGCAATCTTCACTAAATAAAGTTTCAGGAACTAAAGAAGATAAGTCGTTATCATATACAACGAAAACATTAGAGAAGTTGTAAGACAACATTTTTTCAGAATCAAATAGACCTTTTAATCGGTCTAATAATTCTAAGGGGTTGAGTTTCTTTTCAAACTGAATGTCATTCAAATGAATGATCGTATTTAGCTTACGATTCAGTATACAAAAAGAAAGTCCACTCAAACTAATTTGAATGGACAATTCTATATTTGTTAATTCGTTAGAATTATTATTCGTTATCGCCATATGTTTTAGGCCAGTTTCCAGTCGTTTTAACTTCGTTCATAGAACCTACTTTAAGCGCATCACCGTTAACTCCATCAACAGAAATTACTTGATTCTCTTGAATGATAAGATCATTGCTTTGATCAAATAATAAGTCACGTTTTTTAACTGAAGCTTCAAAAACAGGAATGTTAATTTTGTTTTGCTCGATAAAACCAGCTTGTAAATTGAATTTTGTCCCAGGCTTTCCAACAGGAACATCCATCATTGTTTTATATCTGTTAGATGATTTAAATAAAGAATCTTTTACAGATACAAATCCTAAAGTATCAATAACTACAATTTCTTTATAAGAATCAACACCATATAATTTTGTTTTTTCTTCATCTAAAATGGTTGAATCTCTACGTTGCGTAATGGTATATTTAGCAGTATCAATAAACTTAATTAGTTTATTAAAATCTCCCTCAAATTTCCCAGTTACTTGTCTGTGTGCTAATTCAGCATCTCTAATATCTTTTAAACTCTCAATAACTTGAACGTAACGCTTGTTTTTTACTTTATTAAATTGAATTGGCTCGTAAATAGACATATATGTTAAATACCCTAGGTAGCCAATTAAAATCCAAAGGGCGATAGTTAAGACAGGTTTAAGTTTAGATGGAATAATTTTGTCAATTAACTTAACCAAGCCAATTGTAAGTAGTATCACAGCAACTGTAATAAGAATAAATGTTAACATAGTATGCTATTTAATTAAAAATTTATTTTAAAGGTATTTAGCAAATCTACAATTTTTTTTTAACCGTAAAAACAAAGAGAGTAAAAATCATTTCTATCTTTGAATAAAAAAAAACGCGCCCCTTTCCTTAATGAATGCTTCTCAATTTTATTTGCTTATAAAACAGCAGTTTCCGTTCGATCCAACGCTAAAACAAAATATTGTTCTACAGCAACTTTCTGAATTTATTTTAAATAAATCTACAGATGTGCTTTATTTGCTTAAAGGGTATGCCGGAACCGGAAAAACAACAATTGTAGGTGCCATTGTATCCAATTTATGGAAAGTAAAAAAGAGCGCCGTCTTACTAGCACCAACGGGTCGAGCTGCAAAAGTCATCTCAAATTACTCAGGTAAAGAAGCCTTTACCATTCATAAAAAAATATATTTTCCTAAAAAAGAAAAGGGAGGAGGGGTTAAGTTCGTTCTTCAGCCTAATAAGCACAAAAACACCATTTTTATAGTAGATGAGGCATCGATGATTCCAGACACACCTGGAGAATCTAAATTTATGGAAAACGGCTCTTTATTAGACGACTTGATCCAATATGTGTATTCTGGACATCAGTGTAAATTACTTTTAATAGGTGATACCGCACAGTTACCTCCGGTAAAAGTTGATGTTAGCCCGGCGTTAGATGAAAAGAACTTGGCTTTAAATTACAATAAGGAAGTCACTAGAATGGAACTGGATGAAGTTGTACGTCAGGAACAAGACTCTGGTATCCTAGTTAATGCTACGGTTTTACGAGAAACCTTAGCGAGTAGCTTTTTTGATAGTTTTAAATTTAATATTGCGCCTTTCAAAGATATTATAAGGTTGATTGATGGTTATGAAATTATGGAAGCCATTAACGACGCTTATAGCGAGTTAGGTAATGAAGAAACAGCTATTATTGTAAGAAGTAATAAACGTGCTAATTTATACAACCAACAAATTAGAAGTCGAATTTTATTTAACGAAAATGAATTGTCTGCAGGAGATTTTTTAATGGTTGTTAAAAACAATTATTTCTGGATTAAACCCACTACAGAAGCTGGGTTTATTGCGAATGGCGATATTATTGAAGTTTTAGAAATTTTTAAAATTGAAGAACTTTACGGATTTCGTTTTGCTGAAGTTAAAGTACGAATGGTCGATTACCCTAAAATGACTCCCATTGAAACCGTTTTACTTCTTGATACTATTGATGCTGAAAGTCCGTCGCTTACCTACGAAGATTCAAACCGTTTATACCAAGAGGTACTTAAAGATTTTGAAAATGAGGGGAGTAACTATAAAAAGTTTTTAAAAGTAAAAGCCTCTAAGCATTTTAATGCTTTACAGGTAAAGTTTTCCTATGCGATAACCTGCCATAAATCTCAGGGTGGGCAATGGGATACTGTTTTTGTAGAGCAGCCTTATTTACCAAATGGCATCGATAAAGATTATTTGAGATGGCTTTATACAGCAGTAACCAGAGCTAAAGAAAAATTATACCTCATAGGTTTTAAAGATGATTTTTTTGAAGAATAGCTTTAAAATTAAGTACTTTTGATTTGAATTTAGATTGCTATTAACATATTTTAAAAATTAAACTTGTGAAAATAATTTCAATGATTCCTGCCCGTTATGCGGCTTCGCGTTTTCCGGGAAAACTTATGCAAGATCTTGGTGGTAAAACGGTTATCCTTCGTACTTACGAGGCCACAGTAGCAACTGGCTTGTTTGACGATGTGTTTGTGGTTACCGATAGCGATATTATTTATCAAGAAATTGTAAATAATGGCGGAAAAGCCATGATGAGCAAAAAAGAACACGATTGTGGAAGCGATAGAATTGCTGAAGCTGTTGAGTTTATGGATGTTGATATTGTTATTAATGTGCAAGGTGATGAACCTTTTACCGATAAAGAATCCTTAAGTAAACTTATTGAAGTTTTTAAAACGGACGCTGATAAAAATATCGATTTAGCTTCTTTAATGGTTCATATCACCAATGAAGAGGAAATTCAAAATCCGAATACCGTAAAAGTTATTGTCGATAAATTCAATTTTGCTTTGTACTTCTCCAGAAGTCCTATTCCTTATTTACGTGATAAGGAAGCGGGTGCGAAATACTTTAAACATAAAGGCGTTTACGCCTTTAGAAAAGAAGCTATTCTAGATTTTTATAGACTTCCCATGCTACCTTTAGAAGCTTCAGAAAAAATCGAATGTATTCGCTACTTGGAATATGGTAAACGTATCAAAATGGTAGAAACAGATGTTGAAGGTGTTGAAATTGACACTCCGGAAGATCTAGAACGTGCCAAAAAAATATGGTAGACTACGAAAACATAAAAGTTATTGGTTTTGATGCCGACGACACCTTATGGGTTAACGAAACGTATTTCCGAGATGCGGAAGCAGAATTCTCTAAACTTTTAAGCAAATACGAGACACCTAATAAAATAGACCAAGAGCTATTTAAAATGGAAATCGGTAACCTTGGTCTGTATGGTTATGGGGTAAAAGCATTCACGCTTTCTATGGTGGAATGCGCTTTAGACTTATCTAATAAAAATGTCTCTCCAAAAACGATAGAAGCCATTCTAAACATTGGTAAAACCATGCTAAATCAACCGGTTGAAGTATTAGATGGTGTTGAGGAGGTCTTGGAGGTTTTATCAACAAAATACCGCCTTATTTTGGCAACCAAAGGTGATTTACTTGATCAAGAACGAAAATTAGAAAGGTCGAAATTAAGCCCATATTTCCATCATATTGAGGTGTTAAGTGATAAAAAAGAAAACAATTATTCAAAATTATTAAAGCATCTAAAAGTAGATCCTTCAGAATTTTTAATGATTGGAAATTCTTTAAAATCAGATGTTTTACCCTTAGTAAATATTGGAGCCCAAGCGATTCATGTACCATTTCATACTACTTGGGCTCACGAAGAAGTAGAAGAAAAAGAAAAAAACGGTAAGTCATATCATACCATAGAAAATATTAGGGATGTTTTAAAACTTTTAAAATAAGGAGTTTTAATTAATACAAAACACAATTAACAATCTTGATTTTGAATACGTGTTTTCACATAAATGAAGTCTTTTTTTAAACTAAATATGAACCCTTAGAATTTAAAATTATAGTATTTTTGTCAATTCTAAAAAGAAACCTATTAAATGAGTTATAAGAACTTTCCAATGGTACCAAGAGTTATTTTTGGTAGAGGTAGTTTTAATCAATTAAACGACATTTTAGCGCCAAAGCGCCAAAGTATAAACGCTCCATTTATCTATTTAGTTGATGATGTTTTTAAGAACACTACTTGGTTAACATCAAGAATTTCTTTGTCTTACGACGATAAAATAATTTTTGTATCGACTAAAGAAGAACCAAAAACAACTCAAGTGGATGAACTTGTTGAAGACATCATTTTAAAAACAAAAGCGCGTCCTTCAGGAATTATTGGTATTGGAGGAGGCTCTGTATTGGATTTAGCAAAGGCTGTTTCCATTATGATAACCAACGAAGGTGAATCTAAAGATTACCAAGGCTGGGATTTAGTGAAAAATCCAGCTATCTATCATGTTGGAATTCCAACCATTTCTGGAACAGGGGCAGAGGTATCTAGAACAACCGTTTTAACAGGGCCAGAAAAAAAACTGGGCATAAATTCAGATTTCACACCATTTGATCAAGTGGTGTTAGACTCCGAACTTACTAAAGATGTACCGAAGGACCAATGGTTTTATACGGGTATGGACTGTTATATTCACTGTATTGAATCCTTAAATGGTTCTTATTTAAATGCTTTTAGTAAAAGTTATGGTGAAAAGGCTTTAGATTTATGTAAAGAAATCTTTTTAGATGATAATATAGGTCCTTCCAACATTGAAGCTCAAGAAAATCTTATGATGGCTTCATGGCACGGAGGGATGAGCATCGCGTATTCCCAAGTTGGAGTAGCACACGCCATGAGCTATGGTTTGTCTTATTTATTAGGGACTAAGCACGGTATTGGGAATTGTATTGTTTTTGATCATTTGGAAGAATTTTATCCAGAAGGTGTTGCTCTATTTAAAGAGATGAAAGCATTGCATGGTATTGAGCTCCCTCAAAGCATATGTGCTCAATTAACCGATGAAGAATTTGAAATCATGATTAACGTGGCATTAGGACTTGAACCGCTTTGGGAAAATGCCGTTGGTAAAAACTGGAAAAAAATTATTACCCGAGATAAGTTAAAAGCACTTTATCAAAAAATGTAAACTATGCAGCGGCTAGCTAAATTAATTTATTTTAAATGGTTGGGCTGGCGTATTGTTGGTAATACAGACTTCTCTAAAAATACAGTAAAGAAAGCCATTATTATAGCAGCACCTCATACTAGTTGGCATGACTTTTACATTGGTGTTTTAATGCGAGCTTCAGTACTGCTTAAAAGTCATTTTATAGGGAAAAAGGAATTGTTTGTTTTTCCTTTAGGTTGGTTTTTAAGATGGCTTGGTGGACGCCCTATTAACCGTCATGAAAATGAAAACAAGGTCGATGCTATTGCTAAACTTTTTGATGAAACTGATGAGTTTAGAATTGCTTTAGCTCCAGAAGGGACACGTAAAAAAGTTGAAAAATACCGCACAGGATTTTACTATATCGCTAAAAAGGCCAATGTACCTATTATCATGTTTACCTTGGATTACGAAAACAAACAAAACTTAGTTTCCGAGCCTTTTTATCCCACACATGATATGGAAGCTGATTTCAAATATATTTATAGTTTCTTTAAAGGAGTGAAGGGGAAAGTTTCGCAGTATTCTTAATTAAATTTCTTTTAAACTTAATTTAAAGCAAAATAACACACTAAACTAAAATTTTAATGAATATATTGTAAATAACTAAATTACAATATTTTAAAACGTCTAATATTACTTTAAGTTAATCAGAATTTATTTCAGATTCTTATAACACTAAAGTTTTAATGTGACGAGGTTCTATGTCAAGCACAGCACGTCAAATATTATAACTTTAAGTAATAAATACAAAAAAGCCACATGACATGTGTGGCTTTTTCATTTATATATTTTATCGACTATTTCACTTCTTTAGTTGCATTGTCTATTAAAGTTTTTAGGTGTTGTTTATGTGCTTTTGAAGCAATATCACCTGAAGGTGTAGACCAATTTCTAATATTTTTTAAGTTGTATAGAGCCATAGATTTCGCATTGTTAGTATATCTACCGCTTTGTTTACCTGTTAACATATCTATTAACATTTGGGTGTATTCCAATTGTAAATTTTGTCTGAATGAATTTACATTACCGCTAATATCCGATTTAAAAATAGCATTATTTAAATCACTCATAACAGCAGACAATTTATATGTATTACCATAAAGTTCGGAGTCTGAAATTCGCTGTAACGTATGCGGATGTAAAAGGTGCGTTAATACATTCTTTTGATAAGTTAATATTTGCTCGTGAATTTTAGGGTCTTCTGGTTCTCTAAAATTGAAACCACGTCGTTGCATAGCTAAATAATTATACAAATCGTTTGGTGCAGTAAAAGCATCTGGAGCAAAAACATAATCGCTTAATGCTTTCATAGCTCTTTTTTGATCTTCATAAGAAACAGGGGTATAAGGCTGTGTACCGCCTTCTTGTCCGGCCATAGCACGATCTACATAAACCCCACCAATATATCTAGAAATAACACCTGCAGCAGTTGATTTCTGTCCGCTTAATAGGTAATATACACGACGAAGTTCTTGGTAAGATTCATCAGTCTTTGCGAAATTATGTTTTACTGTTTTCATCAAATCATTAGACAATTCAATACGATCGATAGAATATCTAATAGCATCGTTTGAAAGATCTCCAATCATAACTCGTGGATCGATGGCCTTTCCTGGTGCACGCATATCATCGGCGTCATTTCCAAAAGTAAGTTCTGGTTTAGTGGATTCATTTAATAAATCGTGACGCTCTTTAGCGGTTTTAAAAGGTGTGTAACCAAATTGTACAGCCCACACATCGTATGGTCCTACGGCAACATCACTATACTGTCCTTGTTTACTACGGTCTCTAGTTATGTTTAAAGCCGCATAATCCATAACTGACCCCGTTAAGCATTTTCCTTTTATAAATTCAGCATCTGCAAGTTGTTCTGGAGAAAATAACTGACTAGCCTTCATGTTATGATTTAAACCTAAGGTATGACCAACCTCATGCATGATAAGCGCTAGCATAGCCTCTTTTTTGATGCCTTCAAGCTCTAAATCTGATGCACCATTTGCTTCAGCCACAGCATTAGCAATCATAAATTCATTATGCATAGTGTCGGCAAAAGCACAAGAACGCATACTTTCATCTTCAAACTCATGATCATCGGCATTATAAGCTTTTTCAGGAGTAGCAAGGTTATAAACTTTATCATAGAAAACACGATTTGTGAAATGTACAAATTCCAGCATGATATCGGCACCTAAAATTTGTCCTGTTCTTGGGTTAACAAAACTTGGTCCATACCCTCCAAAGGGTGGTTTAGGAGAAGACGTCCAACGTAAAACATTATATCGAATATCTCCAGCGTCCCATTCGGCATCATCAGGTTGTACTTTAACCACCATAGCATTTTTAAATCCTGCTTTTTCGAAAGCAACATTCCACTGTAAAACACCTTCTTTAATGGTTTCACGCCACTCTAATGGCGTAGAATTCTCAATCCACCAAGTGATTGGTTCAACAGGTTCAGATAATGCTAATTCAGGATTTTTCTTTTGTAAATCCCATCTGTGTATTAAGTCTCTATATGGGGTAGAATTTGTCGCAGTTTGATCGTTCACTTCAGTTAAAAAATAACCAACTCTTGGGTCGTCAAAGCGAGGTTGATATTTATTTTCAGGCATAGCAATAAAACTATGGTATATTTTTATGCTCACATTTCTACCATCGGCAACAGCATCAGAACCATTGTTTAATACGGAAGGTGAGGAGTAAACGTATTCAATAGCAACATCGGTATTTTCAGGATAATTCTTAATAGCATTAATTTTACTCTTATCCTTACTTAATTTACCAAGTTTAAAAGATGTTGGGGATTGGCCAGGACGTGCTGCCGGTTTAATTTGAGCTAAAGTTTCGTCTAAAAATAGTTCGTTGGCATCAATTAAATACAAGCCTTTATCTTTATCGTAGCTTTCTACTTTAATGCTTGCCATAGTACCGTTACTTATATTTGCATGTTCAGATTTTGAAAGCGGACTTTCTGGATCGAAATAAAAAGAGGTATTTTGAGTTACGAACTCAATTTTATTAAAATATTTTTCAATTTTGAATACTTTTGAACCTTTGTAGGACCCTCTATTTATTCTTCCAGCATCCATAACGCCATCGGCAACCTGACTGAAATAAATAAATTCTTTACCAATCTGGTCATCTGAAATCAACATTTTGATAGAACCCGTGATGGAATCTTGGTATATAGTAAATAAACCTTCCGATTTTTTACTAGATTTGGTTAAATCTGCAATAGATTTTTCTTTTGATTTTTTTTCTGAGGATGGTGCTTTGGTTTCGGTTTTGTCTTTGTTTTTTTTCTTGTTTTTTCTCTGTGCTTCAGCGTTTTGAGGTGAAAAAATCATCAAAGAAAGAAACAATAGACAGATAAGTCTAAAGGTTTTTTTTGGTAAACTCATGGTTGTTAATTGATTATAAATTTGAATTAGTCGCCATAAATGTAATTAGTTATAAATTTTTAAATAATAAAAAAAAGTTAAAAAATATTCAAAGCCAAAATCGATATAATGGTTACGATTTTGTTTATTTTTAAAAAATATGATAAAAGACACTAAAATAGCCGTGTTAATCGACGGCGATAATATCCCTGCGAAGTATATTTCAGAAATGATGGAAGAAATCACTAAATATGGAACACCTACCATAAAAAGAATTTATGGGGACTGGACAAAGCCTTATTTAGCCAAGTGGAAAAACGTTTTATTAGAAAACGCTATTACCCCTATACAACAGTACGGGTATACCACAGGAAAAAATGCTACAGATTCGGCTATGATTATTGATGCCATGGATATTCTTTATTCGGAAAAAGTAAATGGTTTTTGCCTAGTTTCATCAGATAGTGATTTTACAAAACTAGCCACACGATTGCGTGAAGCCGGATTGGTGGTTTATGGTATGGGAGAAAAGAAAACCCCAGATCCCTTTATCGTAGCCTGTGATAAATTTATTTACCTTGAAATTTTAAAGAAAGAAACGACAAGTCCGAAACAGGTTGATGGTTCGACTAAATCAAAAGAAAACCTTTACAATATTACACCTAAAGTTATTCAATTTTTATCTCATGCTGTAGATGATTGCGCCGATGATGATGGTTGGGCTTTTCTTGGTGATGTAGGTTCTTTAATCATTAAAAAGCAGCCTAATTTTGATTCCCGTAATTTTGGTTTTCAAAAATTAACACCGCTTTTTAAATCTTTAGATCAATTTGAGCTAGAACAACGCGATCAAACCAATGGTCGTTTTAAATTAATTTATGTAAAAAATAAACATTAAATCTGTCCTAATATTTTATCCATAACCCAACTGGTATGTAATGCTGTTTCTCCAGTTGAAGGATGTGTTTGAGATGGGTCGTCAAAATAAAACCTCATGTTTTCAACATGAGGAAATTGAATATGATTTGGATTTTCGATATACACTTCTTTTCTTCTGTCCTCACATTTTAGCACAATAGGGTTATCGTGAAATACAGAAAATTTAATGGTGCCTTTAGAACCATATATGATTACTTTATCTAAGTGTTCGCTACATCCAAAATTCCATGTCCCAGAACCTGTTACACCATTTTCATGTACCCAACTTGCAGTAACGGCATCTTTAGCTGAATATAAATTTTGTTGATTAACACTTACCCCATGGGCTTCTTTAATATTACCAAAGAAATAAGTAAATAAATCCAATTCATGACTTGCTAAATCATCAAAATAACCACCTGGAGCAATTTTATCATCGGTTCTCCAATTGTATGTTTTTGATAAATCTTTTTCGCTTGGTGGTTTACTCAAATGGGATGAGATATGTCTAACTTGACCAATTAGTCCGGTATCTATCCAGGATTTAATTTTTAAAAATCTAGGTAAAGAACGTCTATAATAGGCAACGAATAAGGGAATGTTTTTGTCTTTAAAAGCGTTATAAACCTCAAGACTATCAGCGTAACTTGGCGATAATGGTTTTTCAATACAGCAAGGTTTTCCTGCAGCAGCTACTTTTAACGCATAATATTTATGACTATCGGGAGGTGTGGCAATATAAACGGCATCTACATTGGGATCATTAATAAGCTGATCGGCATCTGTGTAGTAGGTGTCAATTTGATGACGTTTTGCATAATCTTTGACCTTTTTAGCATCACGCCTCATTACGGCGGAAATCGTAAACCCACATGTTATTTTATAAGCAGGACCACTTTTAACTTCTGTGACATTACCGCATCCTATAATGCCCCATTTAATTTCTTTAGATACGTACTTCATTGTTGTTTAGTAGTTTTTGTTAGTTTCAAGAAATAGTTAATATGATTCTGTTGGTAAGGAGAATCATATCGTTGTTTAGTTAGTTATAACTACTAAAATACTAATAAAAACAGACAAACTCAGTTAAAATAAGGAAATGATTTTATAGGAAATTCTTATAAAACTCCATCTACATAGAAGTTTTAAACATGAAAATTGCTCAAATAAAAAAGAGAGCTTAAAAAGCTCTCTTTCTTGTTTTTTTATTCTCCACTTTCTTCCATGGTATGATATACATTTTGGACGTCATCGTCATCGTCGAGTTTTTCCAAAAGTTTCTCTACATCGGCGGCTTGTTCCGGAGTTAAAGGTTTTGTTACCTGCGGAATACGTTCAAACCCAGAAGATAAAATCTCAATACCTCTGCTTTCTAATTCCGATTGAATAGCACCAAAACTTTCAAAAGGGGCGTAGATTAAAATACCGTCTTCATCAGCAAAAACTTCTTCTGCACCAAAGTCTATAAACTCTAACTCTAATTCTTCTGGATCGAGACCTTCTGCGTTAATTCTAAAATTACAAGTGTGATCAAACATAAAAACAACAGATCCTGAAGTCCCTAAACTACCATCACATTTATTAAAATAACTTCTAACGTTTGCTACTGTTCTGGTATTATTATCGGTAGCAGTTTCTACTAAAACAGCCACACCATGTGGTGCATAGCCTTCAAAAATAACCTCTTTGTAATCGCCTTGACTTTTGTCGCTAGCACGTTTTATGGCACGCTCCACATTGTCTTTAGGCATGTTAACAGCCTTTGCATTTTGTATAACAGCACGTAATCGCGAGTTACTATCTGGATCTGGACCACCTTCTTTAACAGCCATCACAATATCTTTACCAATACGAGTAAATGCTTTACTCATGGCAGACCAACGTTTCATCTTTCTTGCTTTTCTAAACTCAAAAGCTCTTCCCATAATTATATGTGTTATGCTACTTGTGGCAGCAATTGTATTAAATTAAATAATTTGACAAATTTAAAAACCTTCAAATCAAAAACAAATAAATAGTATTAATCTTCTTCTGGTTCTACTATAAATTCAATGGCTTTGGCCAACTTAAAATCTTTTTCGGTAACGCCATTTTCACTATGCGTTGATAATGAGATGGTAAGTACATTGTATACATTTGTCCAATTAGGGTGATGGTTTAGTGCTTCACATTCAAAAGCAATACGGCTCATGGCACTAAAGCAGTCTTTGAAATTTTCAAATTCAAATTCACTATGAATGGCATCATCATAATAATCCCAATCTGGAAATTGCAATAATTTTTTTTCGATGTCTTGTTCAGAAAGTTTACTCATGATCTTTTATCTTTTTAAAGTTTAATGACAATTTAAGGAATTGTAAGTGGCTTATCAACTATAATTTCAAATCACTTAAAATATCCTCGCTTTTTAACTGTAAATGCTTCGGAAGCTTATTGAATTTTGGTAAAACAGCTAGGTAGCGTTCATCATTTGTTGTGTAAACCTGTTTAAATATGGCTTTTTGCTCTAAATCGTACGAGGCTATAATTTCCTTAATGAAATCGTCATGATGCACTAAATCTTCACTTCCCAAATGAAAAACACCAGATTTATTACGATTGATGATATAATGAATTTGCTGTGTCATTTTGGAATCGCTAGAAACATTCATAACCAAATTAGGAAAGACTTCAATGGGTTCTTTTGCTTTTAAGAAATGAAGAATTTCTTGTATTCTTGGCGATTGTGCTCCGAAAACCATTGGGAGTCTAATAATAACGATTTGCTTTTTAGGCAAACGCAGCAGCATATTTTCAATTTTAATTTTAAAATGTCCGAAAATACTATTGCTATAAGTTTTATCTAACTCGTAACTTGGGTATTTGCTATAGGCATCGAAAACATTGGCAGAAGACAAAAATATAAGCTTTATTTTTTCTATAAAGACATATTCGGCTAGATGTTGATGAAGTAAAACTTGCTTTGAAAAATCCCCACGAAGGGCAGAAATGATAATGGTAGGCTTTACAATTTCAAGTATTTCATAGATGTCATCCTCTTCAAAATTATACTGAAAAAAATGTTTGTTTTTTTCTAGAGCACGGTTACTAATATTATAAGTGCCAAAGGTTCTAAAATAGGAGCAGAGCTCTTTGTAAAGTGCACCACCAAGAAAACCACTAGCTCCTAAAATTAAAATAGTATGTTTGTTTTCTCGTTCTATCATATAACTGGGGCACTTTGGAGCAATCTAAAATATAGACAATTTTGCTTTTGTAGTAAACTGTTCTAAAGCATGCATACCTAATTTTGAGTTGCCTTTTTTGTTTAATCCGGGAGACCAAACACTCACAATAAATTGATCGGGTAGTAAGGCTACTATGCCTCCGCCAACACCACTTTTTCCTGGTAATCCTACCTCAAAAGCAAATTCTCCAGCTTCATCATAAAATCCACAAGTTAACATTAATGCATTAATACGTTTTACTTGCTGATTGCTAATATGTTGTTTTTGCTGCATACAACTGCCTTTATTTGCAAATAAATAAAAGGCTTTTGACAGCTGACTGCAAGTCATTTCGATAGCACATTGATGAAAATAGAAATCTAGAACAGCATCTACTGGGTTTTCTAAATTATTAAAGGATTTTAAAAGGTTTGCTGAGGCGTAATTTTTAAAACCAGTTATCTTTTCGGAATAGGCAACCTCTTCATTATAATTGATAGAAGAATCGCCAGCGAGCTCTCGTACATAATTTAAAAAATCTGCTTTCGGATTTTTTAAGTTAGAAAGCAAAATATCGGCTATTACAATAGCGCCAGAATTTATAAACGGATTTCTAGGAATACCGTTTTCAATCTCTAACAAAGCCAAAAAGTTATATGGGTTTCCGCTAGGTTCAACATCGACACGTTTCCAAATAGCATCACCTATTAGAGCCATAGCTTTAGACAAAGCAAAAACCTTAGAGATACTCTGAATAGAAAACAATTTGTCGAAATCGCCAACACCATAATTTTCACCTTCGGAAGTGCGTAAATGAATGCCAAAAGCTTCTGGATTTACATGAGCTAATTCTGGGATGTAAGATGCTACAACACCTTTATCTTTAACTGATTTAGCATCTTGATATATACTATTTAAAATGGCTTGGAAATCAACCATTATTATTTATAGAATGGTAATTTAACAACTGTTGCAGGCACTGCATTTTTTCTAATTTGAATACTAATTTTACTATCCACACCTGCTAATTCCGTAGAAACATACCCTAAGCCGATACCTTTTCCTAAACTTGGTGACATGGTTCCCGAAGTTACCTTACCAATTACAGAGCCTTCTGAATCCACAATATCATAACCTTGACGTGGAATACCTCTTTCATCCAATTCAAAAGCTATAAGTTTTCTTTTAGGACCTTGTTCTTTTTCAGCTTTTAAGGCTTCAGAATTTGTGAAATCTTTAGTGAATTTTGTAATCCAACCTAATCCAGCTTCAATAGGAGAGGTAGTATCGTCAATATCATTGCCATATAAACAATAACCCATTTCTAAACGCAACGTATCACGCGCTGCTAAACCAATAGGTTTTATACCATAATCTGCTCCAGCCTCAAATACTTTATCCCAAACTTGCTTAACTTCACTGTTTTTACAGTAGATCTCAAATCCGCCACTACCAGTATATCCTGTTGCCGAGATGATAACATTTTCAATACCGGCAAAATCTCCAACAACAAAATTGTAAAATTTGATAGCTGCTAAAACATGACTTGTAATACTTTGCATGGCTTCAATAGCTTTTGGACCTTGAATCGCTAACAAAGAATAATCGTCACTTAAATTACGCATATTGGCTCCAACATCATTTTTAGATTGAATCCAATCCCAATCTTTATCAATATTACTTGCATTTACTACTAACAAGTAAGTTTCATCTTTAATTTTATATATGATTAAATCATCTACAATACCACCGTCATCGTTAGGCAAGCAACTATATTGAGCTTTACCAATCATTAATTTTGAAGCATCATTACTAGATACTTTTTGTATTAAAGCTAAAGCATTTTCGCCTTCAATAAGAAATTCACCCATATGAGAGACATCAAAAACACCAACACCTTTTCTAACGGTTTCGTGTTCAATATTAACCCCTTCATATTGTACGGGCATGTTGTATCCTGCAAAAGGAACCATTTTAGCTCCAAGGGATGTATGAGTTTCTGTTAAGGCTGTATTTTTCATTGTTTTAGTTTTATATGCAGCACAAAAGTATAGAAATTAATCTGGTTTAAAGATTGAATGAATTGTTAAATAGCGTTAAATAAAGGCGTGAAAAAGGATTGTAAAAGTTGAATTTCAAATATGAATTGAATCAAAAGCATGTCCATTATCTATTTATAATATACCCTTTGTTTAGCTTTTTCATAAGATTTTAAGAGGTTTATTTGTTTTAATGAAATTATCTCTTAAAATTTTTAACAAAAAGAAAAGTCTATTATGAATCAATAAAATATAATAATTATTACATTTGATTTCTCTTAAACTCTCAATGACACAGCCACTTAGAACCCTTAACTTTAAAGATCTTTTACAGAAAACTTCATTTAGATTAGCAATGAATGTTTATATCGCTGCTATTCTATTTAATTTATATTATGCTTATTTAAGTTATAAAAATGGCTATATCGAGTCTTTTATACTCATGCTATTACCACTTTTGGGTTTTTCATTAAGTGTCTATGCTTTTGTAGTTAAGCGTAATTACCTTTTCGGACCCTATTTCGTTTTTGTTTGTTTAGGCTCGGCAACTTTAGGTTTAACTTATTTGGAAGGAATTATGGCTGGTTATTATTGGTTTCAATTCGGACTCCTTTTTTCATTGCCATATGTTATTCGTAGGGAGGTTTATTTTAAAAAACACACTAGTACGCTGTACGCCATTATTTTTGTTTTTATGCTGCTTACCTTTGTTGTTTCACCAATGTATTCGGAGTATTACAAAGACTTAACGGAAGAGCAAATTCATTATCGATTTATGTTAAATTCCGCTGTAAATTTTGGTGTGATGATGGTGTTTTCACTGCAAGCCCTCAGTTATAATAAATCGGTTATAAATAAAATATCATTCGATAAAGTCAATGCTGAAAGCGAAAAAGACAGACGAACCCGAGTGCTATCTAATTTAGGACACGAATTGCGAACACAAATAAACAGTATTAATGGTGTTACAAAACTTATTCTAGATAATGAATCGGAAGAGGTTAAAAACAAGCGTTATTTTGAAATTTTAGATCATTGTAATAACAATATGTTATTGTTGGTCAATGATATGTTAGACATGCATAAAATTGAATCAGGGCTATTTGAATTATCCTACGAACCCAAAGTTTTATTTGATTTTTTATCTAAAATCACCGTTCCTTTTATTAATAAAGCCGAAGAGAAAAATTTAGAGTTACATTCCTATATCGATCCTAAATTGAAAGATTTAGTCGTTAACATTGATGAAAAAAGGTTAGCACAGGTTATTTACAATCTGATTTCTAATGCTATAAAGTTTACAGAACAAGGTAGTATTATTTTTTCGGCTCAAATAAATAATACCGAGGAAGATAGGATAAGTATACAATTTATGGTACAAGATACAGGCATGGGAATTGCGCCTAAAAACTTAAAAAAGGTATTTGAGAGTTTTCATCAAATTAAAAATGAAAAGAATCCGGTTTATGGTGGTACTGGTTTAGGATTGTCAATTTCTCAATCCATAATTAAAGCCATGGGCTCTGAGATACAAATAGAGAGTGTTTTAAAGAAAGGAACCCGCTTTCAATTTCCATTAAATTTAGAGCGCGGTATTTTAACTTCTAAAACATCAAAATTTGAGGAAGCTTTTAATGATGATTTTTTATTAAAACTAAATGTTTTATTGGTTGAGGATAACATGGTAAGTATGATGTATGCTAAAAAGCTATTAGAAAAGCATGTTTTAAAAATTTATGAAGCTAATAACGGTATTGAAGCGATAGAAGCCATAAAAGAGCATAAAAAAATAAATTTGGTGCTTTTGGATCTTGAAATGCCTAAAATGAATGGTTTTAAAGCCATTAAGCATATTAAAAAGCTGCAACCTAATATTAATGTTGTTGCCTTTACAGCTAATATTCCGAGTACAGAATTTATTTCCAAATTGGATAGTCTAGGTTTTGATGATATTCTTTCTAAGCCATTTAGCAAACAAGACCTATTTGAAATTTTAAAAAATTATTCGAAAGAAGCGGTTTCTTAAAAACTTCTATATCTTTTTGAATTTCAGATTGTTGGAGTTTGTTTAAATATATGCCTAAAATAGGATATTCGAAGAAAACTTTAATCTTATCCCACTATAATTGTAAGATATTTATTAAAAAAACACATTGTTAATCAGTAAGTTTCCTTGTATATTTGTTAGAAACCAACCTGATAAATGAGCAAAAAACTACCCTCAGCAAGAAGAAAAAACAGTTGTTTTTTTGGAAGTTCATTTCTAATGTTCCTTTTTTTTATCTCCAGTTTTAATGGCTTTTCTCAAATTAATTATGAGTATGCTAAAAGTAAGAATCTAAATATTGGATCTTATGGTCGGGTAGGCGTAGGTTGGTCCTTCGATAATGGTGGCGCTGTGGGACGCAAATTAAACCTTAATAATATGGGAAGTATTGGTGGGCGCTTGGAAGAACAAGATTATTTAGAATTAGCCCCAAATTTAACCTTCAATCCTCAAAAAGGAGACTCTACAGAAATCCATGTTCAAATACGTTTAGCGGTTTATTCTACAAGCTTAACTACCATAGGAAATTCAACTACTAGTAGTGTTGGAGGCCTAACTTTTGCCATGCCAGAAATTTATGCGGAAGCTAGAAATATTAGAGGCTCTGGGTTAAATATTTGGATTGGTTCTCGGTTTTATCGTGGTGCAGATGCCCATATTGCCGATCACTTTTATTTTAATGATCACTCCGGACAGGGGGTTGGTGTAGAATATAAGAAGAGTCGACTATCAACTATTTTTGTCGCTTCCGTAGATACTACTTCAACCTTACCACCATATTTTTATCTCAATTTTAAAACGGGTACACCAAGTGCAGCATTAAGCCAACGCACCGTGTTTGTTGGTGAACACGATTTTGATATCGATGAAAACAATAGTATTACAGCCCTAGCAGAATATCATCACATGGAAGAAGGTGAGGACCACACCATTCCTGAGGATGCTAATCCTGATGTTTCAGATGCCGAAAACTTCCCAACCGATTATGGATATGTTTTAGGGGTTCGATATCACCGTAACTTAAAAAAATTGATGCCAGGTTCATTTAATGATTTTACATTAAGGTACGGCGGCGGTATTGCTAATGGCGGTGATGGTGGTTTATCTAAAACTTGGCTTACTTTTGGGGCTCCTGATGAAAATACATTGCGGTACAAAAACGCCTATTCGGTGGCTTTAGTAAACCATTCAGTATTTAATTTTTCTGATAATTACACTTTAAATGCTTATGTTATTTATACAAATAGTAAAGGTGGTGCAGCATCCAATAATCTTGCGCCAACCTATTTTGAGCAGGAGGTTTATAATAAAAAGATCGACTTTACCGTAGGAACACGACACCAATTCTATTTAAAAGATTATTTTCTTTTATTAGCCGAATTGCATTATTCACAGCGTAAAGACGGTACTAATCCTTATGCAAGTATGACTAAGTTAAGTTTTGCACCTGTTTTAGTACCTACAGGACAACGCGACTTCTGGGCGAGACCACATTTACGTTTTGTAGCTTCTCTAGCTTACTATAATGATTTTGCAAAGGAGACGTTGTACTCGCCTTATTTACAATTTGCAGGAGAAAAGCAATGGGGGTATTATTTCGGATTTAAAGCAGAATGGTGGCTTTGGAAATAACTTTTTGAATTAGAGTCTTAACATATTGATTCCTAAAGTATTTCATTTTTTAAGGTGAAAATTTTTACAATTTTTTTGAAAAACGAAATTCCACTTACCTCTTTTCAAATTTTTATAGTCAAACTAGTGAAAATTAGAGGTTTAACCCAATAGTTTTAGTATTTTTGATAAAATTGCAGAAAAATGATTAGAAACTACTGGAAAGAAGCATGGAAAGAGATTGTGTTTGACGATAAAATCTCTGATCAAGAGAAATACAAGATTTCCAATTACGGTCGAATTTTAAACTGTAAAGGAGATGAAGACATTGAGCAAAAGAAATCACTAGTAAATGGTTATGAAGCTATACGTTTAAAATTGAAGGAAAAAAGGAAATGGACCAGTAGATATGTTCATAAACTTGTAGCAGAACATTTCCTTGAACAGAATGATGGTATTTATGTGATCCATTTAAATTATAACAAAACAGATAATCACGTAAATAACCTAAAATGGGCAACCAAAAGAGAAAAAGAAACGCATCAATTCAGTAATCCGGAATATAAAAATAAACCTAGGAAAAGAACTTACTCAAAACTGACAGAAACCAGAGTGCGGTTAATTAAACGCAAAATAAACGATCCCAATAGAAGAACGCGATTAAAAATGATTGCCAAACAATTTGGGATCTCTGAAATGCAGCTTTACCGTATAAAATCAGGAGAAAATTGGGGATCGGTAACTGAGTATTGAAAAATTAAGAATTTAAAAAAGGTTGTCTTAAAAGTTTAAGCAACCGTCATTCTGTGCTTGACACAGAATCTCATGATATTGAAATACAATGATTATGAGAATCTGAAATAAATTCAGATTGACGAAAATTCAACCTTTAAAACAGCCTTTTTATTTTATACGCTATTTTATCTCTTTAAAAGAAACGTTTTTAAGTCTTCGTAACTAGAAACTAAAGTAGCTTCTTTCTCTTTCCCCATTACTGCCTGGATCTGTTCTGGTAAAGGCTGTTCTTCTTTAATAACATCTTCTACAACATCCAAGAATTTTGTTGGGTGAGCCGTTTCTAGAAACACACAATGCGCTTCAGGATTGCTTTTTAAATGTGATTTACAACCTAAGTAGCCTACAGCACCATGCGGATCGGCCACATAGTTGTAATTATTATAAATTTCTAACATGGCTTCTCTCGTTTCATCATCCGAAAAACTATAAGAAGACACATTGTCTTTTAAACTTTTGAAGTTATTCTTATATATTTCCTGAATACGAATAAAGTTACTTGGCGCCCCAACATCCATAGCATTACTAATGGTTTGCACTGAAGGTTTTGGTTCGTATAATTCAGATTCTAAATAACGTGTAACCACATTATTTTCGTTGTTAGAAGCTACAAAATGTTTAATAGGTAAGCCTAATTGTTGCGCCATCATGCCGGCACAAACATTTCCGAAGTTTCCGCTTGGCACAGAAAAAACAATGTCATCATAAGTATTATGCAATTGCTTATAAGCAAACATAAAATAGAATAATTGTGGCAACCAACGTGCAACGTTTATAGAGTTTGCAGAAGTTAACTGCATTTTACTCGTTAAACTTTCATCTAAGAAAGCTTCTTTAACCATGGCCTGACAGTCGTCAAAAGTACCGTCAACTTCTAAAGCTTTGATATTCTGACCAAGCGTTGTAAGTTGTTTTTCCTGTATGTCACTCACTTTTCCGCTAGGGTATAAGATTACAACATTAACACCTTTTACTCCTAAAAACCCATTGGCAACAGCACCTCCAGTATCACCAGAAGTCGCAACCAAAACAGTAACTTCATTGCTGTTGTCCTTGTTAAAATAGCCTAAACAACGGGCCATAAAGCGTGCTCCCACATCTTTAAATGCCATGGTTGGTCCATGAAATAATTCTAAAGTAGAAATATTTTCATTCAGTTTAACAACAGGAAAATTGAAGGATAAGGTCTCTTCTACGATCTTTTTTAAGACATCCTCAGGAATTTCTGGTGAAACAAATTGTTTAATCGCTTCAAAAGCTATTTCTGTATTTGATAAATTATCAATATTTTCAAAAAACGAATTTGGTAATGGCGTAATACTTTCAGGAAAATATAAGCCTTTATCTGGAGCCAAACCTTTTACAACAGCATTTTCAAAAGTTGTATTCGGGGCTTTATGGTTTAGTGAGTAATAGTTCATTGTTTATCATTCCTGCGAAGGCAGGAATCTGTTTATTAATTATTAATATTCTTTATACTGCAATTTCTCAGTATTTTTGGAAATTACAGTATAGCTATTTCAATCTTAATATATGGCTTTCACACCCTTAGTATTTATCTTAGAAACGTGAACTTCAAAAGCAATATCTGTTTTTGCGTACACATTTTCCATGGCTTCTTTAACTTTATTAGCCGTTTCCAAACCTTTATTCAATGAAAAAATTGATGGTCCAGAACCTGAAATGCCACAACCTAATGCGCCGGCTTTTAAAACTTCTGCTTTTACCTCGCTAAAATGCGGAATTAACTGACTTCTATGAGGTTCGACAATAACATCGTGAAGTGCATCTTGAATCAAATCGTAATCGCTTGTGTGTAGTGCATGTACCAAACTACCAACATTTGCCCATTGTGTAATGGCATCAGATAAAGCCACTTCTTTAGGTAAAATAGCTCTAGATTCTGAAGTTTTTATTTCTATCTGCGGATGAATAATCGTCGCATAAAGATCATCCGGCGTTGGAATTTCCAGAATTTGTAAAGGTGACATACTTTTTACTAATGTAAAACCACCAAAAAGGGCAGGGGCTAGGTTATCGGCATGCTCACATTTACTAGCTAAAGCTTCTCCTTTAATAGCAAACTCCGTTAATTCTGTTTTATTAAATGGTCTTCCGAGTAGCTCGTTCATACCAAAAACACTCCCCACGGCACTTGCAGCACTACTTCCAATACCACTTCCTGGTTTTATGTTTTTGTATATTTCAATTTCAAAACCATAATTAATACATAAGGTATTATACATCGCTAAAGCGGATACACCTGCTACGTTTAATTCGGCATCTTTAGGTAAATCAAAACCTTCTATATGGGTAATATGAATGCCTTTTTTCTCAACCTTTCTTATCACCATTTCGTCGCCAATACTGTCTAAGCAAAAGCCTAATACATCAAACCCACAAGCCACATTAGCAACCGTTGCCGGCGAAAATATTTTTATTTCGTTCATACTGTCTAGCAAATAACCCTCTGGGGCACTAGAACAAAAACAAGCATCTTTTTTATGTAACATGATTTAGTCGTTTGCAATTCTAATTATATCGGCAAATAATCCTGAGGCCGTTACATCGGCTCCAGCACCCGCTCCTTTAATAATCATAGGATTTTTAGGGTAACGTTGTGTGTAGAACATCACAATATTATCACTACCTTCTAAGTTGTAAAAAGGATGTCCCTCTGGGATTTCTTGTAAACTTACGCTTGCTTTTCCTTGGTCGAATTTTGCCACGTATTTTAACTGACAGTTGTTCGCTTTCGCGGAAGCATATAAGGATTGATAATGCGCTTCATCAGCAATTAAAGTTTCATAGAAATCATCCACCGTATCACTTTTTAATCCAGCTTCAGATAAAAATGATTTGTTTTTGATGTCTTCTAAATTCATCTCAACACCACTTTCTCTAGCAAGGATTAAGATTTTACGAGCTACATCAACACCACTTAAATCAATTCTAGGATCTGGTTCGGTATAGCCTTCAGCGCCAGCTTGCTTAACCACATCATAAAATTTTGTTTGATCATTAAAATTATTAAATACAAAATTTAAACTTCCCGATAAAACGGCTTGAATAGAATGTATTTTATCACCTGAAGCTACCAAATTATTTAGGGTATCTATAATTGGTAATCCAGCACCAACATTGGTTTCAAACAACAATGGTGCATTATATTTTAGAGATAAACGTTTTAGTAATTTATAGTTTTCAAAATCACTAGAACAAGCGATTTTATTACAAGCAACCACACCAATACTTTCTCTTAAATACTGAGCGTAAAGGTCGGCTACATTTTTATTTGCAGTCACATCAACAAAAATACTGTTACGTAAATTCAAACTTTTAGTTTTTTCAAAGAAACCTTGTAAAGTTGCAGCTTCACCTTCTTCTAATTGTGCTTTCCAGTTGGTTAAATCGATACCTTCTTCAGCAAAAATCATTTTTCTAGAATTCGATAAACCAACAACACGCATTTTTATTTTTAAGTTGTCCTTAAGGAATTTCTTTTGCTGATGAATTTGCTCTACCAAACGCTCACCAACATTTCCAACACCTGTAATAAACACATTAAGTTGTTTTGTTTTCGATTCGAAAAACTGCTCATGTAACGTATTTAACGCCTTTTTAACATCTTTTTCAGCAATAACAGCCGTAATATTTTTTTCTGAAGCACCTTGAGCAATAGCTCTAACGTTCACGTTATTTTTTCCTAAGCTACTAAACATTTTACCACTAATACCTTGGTGATTTTTCATATTATCACCCACAAGAGCGATAATAGATAAACCAGTTTCTACAATGATAGGTTCAATTTTATTTAGAGCAATTTCATTTTCAAAAACAGCGTCTATAGCTACTTTGGCATTTTCAGCATCTTTTTCTTCAATTCCTAAACAGATAGAATGTTCTGAAGAAGCCTGAGTAATCATGATGATATTAATTTTTTCCTGCGACAACGTTTCAAACAAACGTTTTGAAAACCCAGGAATACCAACCATACCGCTACCTTCTAATGTAAGTAAGGCGATATTGCTAATATTACTAATCCCTTTTACCGGTTTTGTTGAAGTAACTTCATCGTTAGAAATAATAGTTCCTGCTGCTTCAGGTTCTAAAGTGTTTTTAATATGAATTGGAATACTTAAACTCAATACAGGTTGCACCGTTGGCGGATATAAAACCTTAGCTCCAAAATGTGATAATTCCATGGCTTCTTGATAAGAAATTTTATCAATAGGGTACGCCTGTTTCACCAATTTAGGATTGGTCGTGTACATACCGCTTACGTCTGTCCAAATTTCTAACTGTTCCACTTGTAATGCCGCAGCAACAATAGCAGCAGTAAAATCAGATCCACCACGACCTAAAGTTGTTATTTCACCTGTTTTAGATTTCGAAATAAAACCAGGTAAAATGGTCACTGTTTTGGAATCAGATTTGAAGTAATCTTGAATATTTTTATTTGTAGCCTTATAGTCAACTTCAGCTTTTGTGAAGTTTGAATTGGTTACAATAAGTTCTTGTGAATTCTTTCTTTCGGCTGAAATACCACGATTTTTCATCGTTTCAGCAACAATGTAAGATGACAATAGTTCCCCGTAACTTACCAGCTTATCTGATGTTTTTGGAGACAGTTCATTAATCAAGAAAATACCTTCTAACAAACTTTTTAAACCGTTAAGTTTTTCTTCAACCTCGTTTAATATTGATGCACTGTTTTCAGGGTTTAGTGTTTTAACAATATCAATATGTTTTTCTTTGATATCATTAAAAGTATTTAAAAATGCCTGTTCTTTATTTTGTGCTTGCTTTCCAGCTAAAAGTAATTTGTCGGTTATACCCCCAACGGCCGAAACTACACATATTACCGTGTCACTTTTACCGTAGTTTTCTAATATACTTATAACTTTATTTATGTTTTTTGAAGAACCTACAGAAGTTCCCCCAAATTTTAAAACCTTCATTTTTTAATGAATTGATATGATAATTAAAAATAATAATTGAATTGATGTGATTCTTAAAATCACAAATAATGCCCGAAGAATATGTAATTAGCAACCCCAAAGGGTTGTAATGTTTGTAGTTGTACCAAAAATAGTCATGTTTCCTCTGTTAGAAAGGAAAATAATGCTGTTAATATTTTGGTTGAAATGATTCATTATAATTACATAGTGCACCTCAAAAGTATTATTTTTAACCTTATAAAAAAACTTTAAGAACTTTTTTACAGTATTCTTATATAGATTGGTTTTTCGTAGAAAAAAGTTGAGAAACCTTTGTGAGAACTGAAAAATCCACAATAATAAATCACAGATGAAAATATATTCTAAAGAACAAATTTACGAAGGCGACAAATTAACGGTTGAAAGACAAAAAATCAGTTCGGTTGAACTCATGGAGCGTGCGGGCGTACAAATTTTCAATTGGATGCATTTACGTATGCAAGGGGCTCCGGTGCCGATACATGTTTTTTGCGGTATAGGTAATAATGGGGGCGACGGATTGGTTTTAGCACGTCATTTGGTATTACACGGCTATCATGTAAAAACCTATATTGTAGGTTATAGTAATAAGCGTTCCGATGATTTTTTAGCGCACTACGAAAGGCTTAAAGGCGTTACAAAGTCTTGGCCAGAACCTATTGTAAATAGTGATGATTTTCCTGAAATTGATGAAAAAGACATTATTGTTGATGCTATTTTTGGAATTGGATTAAATCGTCCAGTTACCGATTGGGTTAAAGAATTGTTCGTTTATTTTAGAAAAACAAAAGCTTTTACCTTGTCTATTGATGTGCCTTCCGGACTTTTTGTAGATAAACCTGTAGCCGATGAAAATGATGTGGTTTGGGCTGGGTTTACTTTAAGCTTTGCTTCTCCTAAATTGATCTTCTTTTTACCAGAAACCGCTAAATATACCGAGCAGTGGGAAGTCTTGGATATCGGACTAGATCCAGACTATTTGCTAACTACCGAAACTGAAGCCGAATTAATAAGCAAGGTTGAAGTGATACCAAACTACATCCCAAGGGAAAAATTTTCCCATAAAGGTGATTTTGGACATGCTTTAGTAATTGGTGGAAGTTACGGTAAAATTGGTGCAGTCACCTTAACGAGTAAAGCCACTTTAACGACTGGAGCCGGGTTGGTGACAGCCTACACGCCTAAATGCGGATATACACCTTTACAAGCATCATTTCCTGAAGCCATGGTGATTACAGATGGTGATGAAGAAAAAATTAGTAATATTCAATTTGATATCAATCCCACAGTGATTGGTTTAGGTATAGGGTTGGGAACCCACGATGATACTATAAACGCTGTAGAAGCTTTTCTAAAAACCAATAAAAAACCATTAGTGATTGATGCCGATGGAATTAATATTTTGGCGAAGAAAAAAACATTATTAAAATTACTTCCCGAAAATAGTATTTTAACTCCACACCCCAAAGAGTTAGAACGCTTAATTGGTACATGGACGGATGATTTCGATAAGCTTAGTAAGGTAAAAGCATTTACAAAAAAATACAAACTGATTGTCATTATAAAAGGCGCCTTTAGCATCACGGTTTTTAATGATAAGCTTTATGTAAATACTACAGGAAATCCTGGTTTGGCTACAGCAGGTAGTGGAGATGTTTTAACTGGAATTGTTCTAGGCTTATTATCGCAAGGATACCACCCAACTTCAGCAGCTATATTTGGAACTTACTTACATGGAAAATCAGCAGATCTTGCAGTTTTACAATGCGGATTTGAGAGTTTAACAGCCAGCCATGTTATAGCTTATATTGGAGATGCTTTTATAGATTTATTTAAAGAACCTGAACCACCTGTAAATCCAGCTCCTAAAGAAAAGGAAGAAGCAGGTACACCAAAACAAGTGGAAGTTAAAAAATGATTTTAAGTATAAAATAAAATCAGATACTTTTCAATTAGAATTGGATAAATAAGAAAAGCCATTTTAAAGGATGATATCACTTTAAAATGGCTTTTTAGTGGATTAGAAATATTTCTAATTATATATTCAATGCTGTAAACATTTCAACCAATTTAGGATCTGAAGGTCTAGGTGCATTAGGATCAACAATATTTCCAGCGGTATCAATTAAAATAAATCGTGGAATACCTTGGATTTGATAGTCTTGTACAAATTTAGATTTCCAGTCATTATCAGCTAATAACTGTACACCTTGTAAATTTTCAGTTTCAATCATTTTTTTCCATTTATCACGATCTGAAACTTTATCTATAGAAAGGCTAACAAATTCAATGTTTTTATCATGATATGTTTTTTCCAATTCCTTTAAGAAAGGTATTTCACGTTTACATGGTCCGCACCAAGTCGCCCAAACATCGATATAAACATACTTACCTTTTAAATCGTCTAAAGAAGTAGTACCTCCTTTGTAGTTTTCATAATTTACAAATTTAGGTGAAGGCTTACCTTCAGCTACAGCTGTAAGTTTGTTGTACTTTTCAGTAATTACAGCTTTATTATCTTCATTTGTTGAGATACTCATAAACTCTTTATAGAACGACTCAATATCTTCTGAACGTCCCAAAGACTGATTTGCAAAATCAAATAAGAAGGTGTTTTTAATTTGTTCTGAAGGAATAGATTTTGCTGTTTTGAAAAAAGCTTCCTCTTGAGATAATGAATCTTTAGCCATTAAATCAGTAATTTCGGTAATATAATGATCGGTTACAATTTTCTTGTAGCTAGCAGACCCTTTGTAATCTGCTTCGTTAGAATAGTCAAACCCATCAAACTCTTTTAAGAAATCATCCGAGGCTTTAAATTCTTGGTCTTTAGCGAAGTACCTGTGTGCTTTTTCATAAACATTTAAACCAGCTAAATAATTGTATTGAAGTTCCTTTTGTTCTGAAGTTTTGAAATTTTCAGAAATTCCAGGGGTATTAGTTAAAAGTGTCGATAATGAGTCCTTTATACTAAGCAGTTTACTTTTAAAATCATCTTCATTTAAAGAATAAAAACTAGCATTATCTCCAATTAACAATGGTGTTTTTTCTCTCTTTTCTTTCAGGTAGTTATTTTCAGCGGCACCTTCACCAGAAATGGCTAAGGAATTTTTAAAATCGGCTGCATTATAATTAATGTTTAAGTTATAACCAGAGTCCAGGTATAAAAAAACAGGGTTTTTAGAATCATATAAAACGTAAGAACCTTTTTCAACCGTTAATGTATCATTAAAAGTTCCATCGGCAGCAACCTCTATAACTTCAGTAAATGAACGGTCTTGGGTGTTTATTGATAACTCTGCAGGTAATTTATTTGTTATTTTCCCAGAAATCACAATATAATCTGGCTTTGTTTCTGTTTTACAGCTAAAAGCAGATACTGCTAAAGCTAAAAGTAGGAGTTTTTTCATTGTTTTTATTGGTTTTGCCCAAATGTAATAATTTGAAATAGGCTTGTTACTATTTTAGATTTATATTAACATTTTGTTTTTATGGTTGGTACTGAATGACAAGCTATTATATTATAAACCATAATTTAATATCATTGCTTAAAGTGATTTTAAAGCATAAAAAAAGCAGATGAAAAATTCCATCTGCTTTTAAAAGTATATTATTAACGCTTATTTTTTAATTACGCGTTTATTTACTGTACTATTTTTTCCTGAAAATTTGAAGATATATAATCCAGATTTTAAGTTTGATATATCCATTGAATTTCCTGGAATAGCTTGTTTTGAAACTAATTTACCTACTAAGTTGTAAATTTCAACAGTTTCAAAATCTTTTGCATTAGAAATGTTTATAACATGACTAGCAGGGTTTGGATATATAGATAATGTATTGTTATTAGCATGTACATCACCAGTGCTTAATGTTGAACAACTTCCATTTTCTCCATAAATATGTACCTCGGCAATACTGGTCCAACCAGAATTCGCACTGTTTCCATGTCCGATAATTTTAACATAACGACCATTACTACCAGTTAAATCAAATTTTTGTTCATCATCAACGGTGTAACCTGTCGCATAACTATCTTGTGCAGTAATTACATTTGTATATGTAGCACCTTCATCATCAGAAACAGCAATATCAAATTTTGTAGTTCTAGCATCTGCCTTTAGGAAATGAATACCTATTTCTGTTAAATCACGGTTACAACCTAAATCGAAAGTAATAGAAGCTTCACCTACTGAAGCATCGGCAGCCCAGTAGAAATCTGCTGTTACAACATCATCAAAGGCATAAGGTGAACCTACATTATTTTTACCTGTTTCGGTACCTACGCCTATAGCATCTAAAATAATTATTTCATCTTCTGCTGGAGGAGTAGTTCCTGGAGCAGGAGGATCTACACCACCTTCAGTACCACCATCAACAACACCATCATGAATCACACTAAAGTTATAAACTTCAACTTCACCGTAATTTAAGGCATTTGGATCGTAAGTTTGTCCAGCTTTTTTAGCATATTCTTCTTCTCTAGAAACATTAGATTGGGTATAATTTCCAACTTTAAAATAGGTTTGGTTATAGTTTAAATCCATGACGTAATCAGTCCCATTGGCTATATCCTTAACTAAATACTGCGATGCAGTTCCAGCATCATAACTTGCTTTTAGATTACCGTCTTCTGAATAATAACAATAATGTTTACCATCAATAACTTCAAAAATAACTTCGTGTTTGGTTCCTATTTGATAATTTGTTTTAATAGTAAAATCGGGTCTTAATTTGCCACCGTTAAATGATAAAAATAAGTGTTGACCTTCCAATCTTAACACCATAGCGTCATCAATACCATCATCTTTGTTACCATGAATTTGAGTAGCTACTAAATGATTTTTGTAAGTAGGTAAGTGGGTAATAGCTTGCTCAACATAAATAACATGTTGTCCAGCTGTTGTCCAATAAACATCTAAACTTCCATCAGGTAGTCTTTCACGAAGTTCTGATCGGATGTAGTTAGAATTAGCTGTAGAACCGTTGCTTCCGTTAATTTCTACGCGGAAAACAATAGCATCTTTCGCAGAATTCAAATAATAATAGTCTTGATTTGGGTATTGACACAATGGTTTTTGTTCTGAACCATCTGGTTTTGTGATTTTCCACTGACTACAATTGTTCATCAAATCAGCTGGAATTGTTTGGGCTGTTAACACTGGGTTAAAAGCAAAAAACATCATACAGATTGTAAACAATCGCATGATCTTAAGTAAATTTAGTTTCATTTGTTATAGTTTAGGGTTATTCGTTTGTTACAAAAACTGGTTTACCTAATTGGTTTACCAATTTTTAAACGTAGCGAATTTATGCAAAAGAAGCTAAATAGACAAACTAAAAATATGAAGACCCAACTAATTATAAGAATTTACTTAAGGATAGCACCATGCAGCAATACTTTAACAGCGGGTTAAGTTCTTACGGGAAGCGGTAATAAGACGCATTAAATTTGAATCGGAAAATAAAACTATAAACTATGTGTTAAGGTCTCATAACCAACTGTTTTAGAAATAACACCTAATTTATGTAATTGCTCTTGAATTTCGTTGAGCGTTTGTTCATCAATTAATTCTTGAGACCATTCCGTAAGGTTTAACCAGTCTTGTACATCTTCCAATTGTAAATTATATCGGTTTGCAATGGTTTTGTCGATACTAGGAATGGCTTTGAAATCGGCTGTCGTATTATTGATAATATCTAGAATTGTTTTGAGTTCCTCTGAATTATTTTCAATAAAATCTTCTCTCGCTGCCACAACAAAGCAAGGCCAAGGGGTTGGACAATCGGAAATACGTCTAAAAACACCCTTATCTACAATAGGTTTGGTCATAAATTTTTCCCATAAAAAATATTCTGCCTTACCTTCAGTAAGACCTTCTACAGCACCTTCAAGGTTATTTATGATTTCGAAGTTTAAATCTTTGTCTAAGTTCCACTGATGATTTTCAGCATTAATATAAGCCATAAGATGCGAACCAGAACCATATCGACTAATGGCCGCTTTAGTACCTTTAAGGTCTTCAACAACTTTAAAAGTAGAATCATTAGCCACATGAACGCCCCAAATTAATGGCGACTGCACAAAAGTTTGTACAATTTTACTAGGGTTGCCCGCAATAATATCCTTTACAATGCCTTCCGTTAAAATAACAGCCATATCGATATCACCATCTCTCAATCCTTTACACATGGCACCAGTACCATCAGGGTAATCTTGCCATCGTAAATTGATATCCTCTGCTTTGTATTCGCCATTTTTAATCGTGAGATACCAAGCTAAGTTAAAATGTTCCGGAACGCCACCAATCTTTACTTTTTTCATATTAGGATAAAACTATTCTACAAGTTTATTTAAAGTGTAACTAATTAATTTTTCTATAGCCGCTAAAGGATTTTTACTGAAAGTACCATTCGCACGATTGGCTATTATGGCGTTTAAAGATAAGGCATCATGGCCTAGTAATTTTGACAAGCCATAGATGGCTGAGGTTTCCATTTCAAAATTAGAAATTACAACACCATTAAAGTTAAAATTATCCATTTTTGCATTTAAATTGGGATCTTGAATATCTAATCTCAAAACACGTCCTTGTGGTCCATAAAAACCACCTGCTGTAGCTGTTAATCCTTTATGCGTTAAGTCACTTTCTAGTTTCTTTTCCAAAGTTTCACTACCACAAATAACCACGGGTGTCGCTTTATGAGAACTCCAGTTGGCGTGTTGTATAAAGGTCTTTTCGATTTCTGGATTTGCAATATGATCTATTTGATAAGAACGTAGCAGTCCGTTAAGATCTAAACCATGGGTGCTTAAAACAAAGGCATCAACCGGAATATTTTCTTGAAGCGATCCTGAAGTGCCAATTCTAATAATGTCAAGCTTAGTAAGCGATTCTTTAACCTGTCTGGTTTTAAAATCGATGTTTACCAGAGCATCCAATTCATTCAAGACAATATCAACATTATCGGGACCTATTCCAGTAGATAACACGGTGATACGTTTTCCTTTATAGGTGCCTGTGTGGGTTTTAAACTCACGCTTCTGAGTTTTAAATTCGATATGATCAAAATGTTTTGATATTTTTTCTACACGATTTTGATCACCCACTAATAAAATGGTATGCGCAATATTTTCAGGTTTTAAATTCAAATGATATATACTACCATCTGGATTCAGAATAAGTTCAGACTCTTTAATCGTCATAGTGCACAGATTTTATAAGCTTATTTTCCGATCGACTAAAATAGAATGCTGCTTTTTTAACGCCGCCATACATCATATGGTTTTCAATTTTGTCTGCACAATTAAGCTGATTTTCAAGGGCTAAATAGCCAACTCTATTCAGTTCAATATGATCTTCTTTTATGGCATAAAAAACATTAAGCTCATCAATAATTCTAGTGAGCTGAAAATCACCATAACCAAAAAAACCTTGATAATTTAGGATGTATCCTAACAAATGATTCTTAGAAGTAATTTTATTTTTATGAATAATTTCAAGAATATTCTTTTCCAAGTCATTTAATCCTGAAATCGAATCTGGAAAACGCTCTAAATGGGCTTTTAAGCAATTACTTAAATAATTAAACGAAGAGCTCTTTACAATGAGTGGTTTTAATAAATTATGATCAATACCACAATAAATACTCCACACATTTCGTGCAAGTTCTAAATCTTCTTCGGTAAGGCGTACCTTATTTTTATAATGTGCTAGAAGTTGTTCCGAACTAAGTTCTGAAAGGCCTTTTAAAGTTTTACTACCTTTTACACGGCCGCTACAGACCAAATAAACGGGCAGGTTCAACTTTTTTTGTTTTAGCAGACTTATAATGGCTACCATGTTAAGGTGGCAAAATAAATCGTATTCGAACCACAATACAATTTCAGAATAGTCATCGGGATGATTAAGTTTTTCTAATTCACTTTCAATAAGCTCATTATCTACTTCAACATCATAAAAGTCTTTAAAATGCACTCGCCGCAACTCTAAAAATTCTTCTGAAAAGACCTTTTCGGTAGTAGGACCTTCACATAACATCGCCTGCCATGTTAAAAATTCACCTTCAACTTTCAACTCATTTAAAAAGTTGGTTAAAACAGAACCATTGGTAATGTGAAGTATCTTCTTTTCCATAAATTAACCGCCTACGCGTTTTACGTTAAATCCTTTTTCCTTAAGCATTTGCATGATTTTATCACGGTAATCTCCCTGAATGATAATTTTATCATCTTTAAAACTACCTCCAACGCTAAGCTTGGTTTTTATTTCCTTGGCTAATATTTTAAAATCCTCGGTAGCCCCGGTGTAACCTTCTAAAATGGTAATAGGTTTACCTTTGCGCTTTTCGTATTTACATAAAATAGGATCGTCCTGCATCCAGATATTATCATCACTATTTGTAGTGTCTTCTGGAACTTCTTCTATATGATCTGGAAATAAATTTTTTAATTGATCTTGTAAATCCATTTTCTATTTTTTAATAGGGTATAAGATAGTTTTTTTACGAATGCTATGTCAGTAAACAAGTTATTTTATTAATCCCAATTCTATTAAACGCTCTCTTAAAAACTCGCCAGCAGTAATATCTTCAAAAGCTTTTGGGTTTTCGCCATCCACGCAATCCTCTAGGACATCTAATTTCATAGCGCTTATGGGGTGCATGAAAAAAGGAATGGAATAACGTGAAGTTCCCCAAAGTTCTTTTGGCGGATTAATAACACGGTGTATGGTGGATTTTAATTTGTTATTAGTATGTCTAGACAGCATATCGCCAACATTAATCATGAGTTCATCAGGCTCTGCAATGGCATCAATCCATTCGCCTTTATGGTTTTGAACTTGTAAACCACGCCCTTGAGCTCCCATTAATAAAGTGATTAAATTGATGTCGCCATGAGCCGCAGCACGTACAGCTTCTTTAGGTTCTTCGGTAATAGGAGGGTAGTGAATAGGCCTTAGAATAGAGTTTCCATTATGAATGTATTGGTCGAAATAGGTTTCTTCTAAATTGAGATGAATCGCTAATGCACGCAATACATATTTTGCGGTTTTTTCAAGCATTTGATAAGCTTCTTTTCCTGTTGAATTAAAACCAGGAAGCTCTTCAACCATAACATTATCAGGATATTCAGCCTTCAATGCATCATCGTCCTCAACATATTGCCCAAAATGCCAAAACTCTTTTAAATCCCCTTCTTTTTTACCTTTGGCACTCTCTTTTCCAAAAGATACATAACCACGTTGTCCACCAATTTCAGGAATTTCGTATTTCTGTTTGGTTTCAATAGGTAAGTCAAAAAAGCTTTTAATTTCTTTATAAAGATTTTCTTCAAGTTCTTGGTTTAAAAAATGACCTTTTAAAGCCACAAAACCAATCTCTTCATAAGCTTTACCAATAGCGTTTACAAAATTTTGTTTTTTGGTAGCGTCATTGGAAATAAAATCTTTTAAATCGACACTTGGAATCCTATTCATGAGGTTTATTTTATGATGTGTATTACACAAATGTACGAAAAACATTGAAAAATTTAGGCTCACTTTTGAGACTTAAAATCCTTAGAAAGCAGTGCTTTTTATGGTATCTTTGAATTGCTTAAATACAATAATTAAAAACACTTTTAACGGTCGATTTGACATGCCATATCAAGCAGAACATCTCCATGAAAACGATTTAATAGCATTGTACAAAAACATGCTGTATCCTAGAATGATAGAGGAAAAAATGCTGATTTTATTAAGACAAGGTAAAGTTAGCAAGTGGTTTTCTGGTATCGGGCAAGAAGCGATTTCAGTAGGTGTGACTATGGCCTTAAAGTCTGATGAGTATATATTGCCAATGCATCGTAATTTGGGAGTTTTTACAACTCGAAAAATACCGCTTGAACAATTAATTTCGCAATGGAATGGTAAGGCTTCAGGTTTTACAAAAGGTCGCGATCGCTCTTTTCATTTTGGTTCGCAAGCCCATAAGATTATTGGTATGATTTCACATTTAGGCCCGCAATTAGGCGTGGCTGACGGCATAGCATTAGCCCATAAATTACAAAACAAAAATCGAGTTACTGCGGTGTTTACCGGGGAAGGCGGTACCAGTGAAGGCGATTTTCATGAAGCTTTGAATGTCGCTTCGGTCTGGCAACTACCTGTTATATTTTGTATTGAAAATAATGGCTACGGACTATCAACACCTACCAATGAGCAATATTATTGTAAGGATTTAGCTGATAGAGCTATAGGTTATGGCATGGAATCATATATTATTGATGGTAATAATATTGTTGATGTTTTTACGGAAGTGAAAGCCATTGCTGAAAGTATACGTCAAAACCACAGACCTGTTTTAATCGAGTTTAAAACCTTTAGAATGCGTGGTCATGAGGAGTCTAGCGGAACCGATTATGTACCCAACAGCCTTTTTGAAACATGGAAAACCAAAGATCCCATTGATAATTTTGAGCAATTTTTACAAAGTAAATCTGTGCTTTCTGAAGATTTAAAAAATGAAATTAAAACAGAATTCAGTCATATTATTAATGAAGCTATAGCAACTAGTTTTGAAGAAAGCGACATAATACCTAGTAAAAGCTTAGAATTAAATGATGTTTATCAACAATTTAAATATCAAGAAGTTATTGTTAACAATAATTTTAACAGCATAAGATTTATTGATGCTATTTCGGAAAGTTTAAAGCAAAGCATGGAGCGTCATGACAATCTTATAATGATGGGGCAGGATATTGCTGAATATGGTGGTGCTTTTAAAATCACCAAGGGTTTTGTTGAGCAATTTGGGAAAGACAGAATACGAAACACGCCCATTTGTGAGTCGGCAATTATTGAAAACGCTATGGGTTTATCTATAGCCGGAATGAAAAGTGTTGTTGAAATGCAGTTTGGAGATTTTATTTCGTCAGGGTTTAATCCCGTTGTAAATTTATTAGCAAAATCGCATTACCGCTGGGGGCAAAATGCCGATGTAGTGATTAGAATGCCTTGTGGTGGCGATGTGGGCGCTGGACCTTTTCACTCACAAACCAACGAAGCCTGGTTTAATAAAACTCCAGGATTAAAAGTGGTTTATCCTGCGTTTCCTTACGATGCCAAAGGCCTTCTTGCTACCGCCATTAACGATCCGAATCCGGTGTTGTTTTTCGAGCATAAAGCCCTTTATAGAACGATACAGCAAGATGTTCCAGAGGATTATTACACCTTACCTTTTGGCAAAGCATCAGTCGTAAGAAAAGGGGAGGATATTACGATAATTTCTTATGGAGCAAGTGTACATTGGGCCTTAAATACTTTAGATAAACACCAAGACATCTCGGCAGATTTAATTGACTTAAGAACCCTTCAACCATTAGACACTGAAGCGATTTACGATTCTGTTAAAAAGACAAGCAAAGTCATTATTTTACAGGAAGACTCACTATTTGGAGGAATAGCGAGTGATATTTCCGCCTTAATTATGGAGCATTGTTTTGAGTTTTTAGATGCACCAGTAAAACGCGTTGGCAGTTTAGAAACCCCCATACCTTTTACCAAAAACTTGGAAAACCAATATTTACCTAAAGAACGTTTTGAAATAGCTCTATTAGCACTGTTAGCGTATTAATGCTTTGAATATCCCGAACATCTTCATATAAAGCCTGAAGACATACGAACCCGGTGTCTAAACCTGTTAATTTCGGAATACTTATTGTTAAACATCTACTAAATATGAATGAGAACCTTTTGATTTTCAAAGAAAAAAATATCTTTGCTATCAATAACAGGCAAAATTCTCATATAAAATACAGAAGATTAATGAAATCTTACATCTTATATCTCTTTGCGATTTTATTTTCACTATCTACTTATTCTCAAATTGATAGTAGAAAAAAATCCTTTAATATCCCTGCTATTGAAGCCCCAAAAGACACTAAATCTGAAACTCCAGAAATTAAACCTGAGGAAAATTTCGACATGCCTAAGTCAACACCAAACACTCCATTTCCAAAAAAGGAATTTTCGATGTTTGCAGAGGAGGAATTTGGTGATCCAGGTGAATTATACGTCGATAAAATCAATAAAACCTTAGATCATTTAAAACTTAGTAAAGAAGAAATTGAACTTCGAAACGGCAGTACTGTCGATCAATATTTAGGGGATTTTAATAGCAATGGTAAATTTGTTAATGTAGTATACCGTGATCATGGTTACATGGACGGCGATATTATTCAGGTTCGTGTAAACGACGATGTTGTACATGCTAGAGTGTTTTTATCAAATTCATTTAAAGGATTCAAATTAGATTTAAAACCAGGAATAAATAAAATTGATTTTGTAGCCCTTAATCAAGGGGAATCTGGTCCTAATACCGCTGAATTTCGGGTTATTGACGATATGGGTAATGTAGTAACACACAACCAATGGAATTTAGCTACTGGTGTTAAAGCTACGGTGATTGTGGTTAAAGAATAAGTATTTTACTTGTTTATTCGTTTAAATATTGAATTGTTTAACTGAAGAAGCAATTATTTAATTCGATAATATCTGTTCAATCAAATTCAATTCATCAGGACTAAACTCTAAGTTATTTAATGCTTTTACATTATCTTGAAGCTGATGAGCTGAACTTGCTCCGAGCAATACCGAAGCCACTTGTGGTTGCCTTAAAATCCACGCAATAGCCATTTCCGAAAGTTTCTGATTTCTATTTTGTGCGATGGCATGAAGCTTTTGAATTTTTTCAGTGTGACTTAGTACGGCATCTTCATTCAAATACGTTAAATTTTTTGCAGCTCGAGATCCTTCCGGAATGCCATTAATATATTTGTCTGTTAACAAGCCTTGTGCTAAAGGAGAAAATGCAATGCACCCCACACCATTATCTTTTAAAGTATTTAGCAAACCATCTTCAACCCAACGATCAAACATAGAATACCGGGCTTGATGCAATATAAATGGCACATTTAAGCCCTTTAAAATTTCAGCTGCTTTTTGTGTTTCTTGTGGCTGATAGTTTGAAATACCTACATAAAGCGCTTTTCCTTGACGCACGATATCTGCCAAAGCTCCCATAGTTTCTTCTAGAGGCGTCTCTGGGTCTGGACGGTGATGATAAAAAATATCAACATAATCTAAGCCCATACGTTTTAAACTCTGGTCTAAACTTGATATAAGATATTTTCGAGACCCATTGTTACCGTAAGGGCCTGGCCACATGTCGTAACCCGCTTTAGTAGCAATGAATAACTCATCACGATAGGGTTTAAAATCTTTTTTAAAAATGATTCCGAAATTTTCTTCAGCCGAACCATACGGTGGTCCGTAGTTATTAGCCAAATCAAAATGTGTAATCCCTAAATCGAAAGCCGTTCGAAGTATTTCTCTACCTTTATGGAGATCATCTACAAATCCGAAATTATGCCACAAACCAATAGATAAAGCAGGTAGTAAAACACCACTTTTCCCTGAACGATTATATGTCATGGCATCATAGCGGTTTGGATTTGCTTGATAACTTTGAACTCCTGATTTATCGTTTATATGCATGGTTATTTTTGATTATCGTTAAAACGTTTAATTGTGTAATCGTGTAACTTATGCGGTCTAAGAAGACGAATTAATCGATCTATTTAAATCTTTTGAAAACCTAAGCTTGCTTAAAACTAGAATCACTAGGTAGTTCAAACACTTCCAAACCAAAATAAGGTAGGGCCGCTATTAAGTGGTCGAAAATATCAGCCATAATGTATTCATAATTCGCCCAACGTTTATCACTACTAAAAGCATAAATTTCTAAAGGAATACCTTGTGTAGATGGTGCTAATTGTCGCGCCATAATCATCATGTCCTTATTTACAGCAGAATGGTTGTTTAAATAAGAATCGATGTATTTTCTAAACACGCCTAAATTAGTAAGATTTCTACCGTTAATCAAAACATCTTTATTGATTTGATTAGACGTGTTATAATTATCAATATCACCTTGACGTGTTTCAAGATAATCGGTTAACAACTGAATTTTCTTTAAAGCTTCAACATCTTCAACAGACAAATACTTAACACCACTTTGCTTGATAATTAAAGAACGTTTAATGCGTCGGCCACCGGAAGTTGACATACCACGCCAGTTTTTAAACGAATCAGAAATTAGGGCATAAGGCGGAATGGTGGTAATGGTTTTATCAAAATTTTGAACTTTAACCGTAGCTAAATTGATTTCAATCACATCGCCATCGGCACCATATTTTTCAACCGTGATCCAATCGCCAATACGTACCATATCATTAATAGCCACTTGAATACTAGCAACAAAACCTAAAATAGTATCCTTGAAAACCAACAAAATTACAGCAGAAATAGCTCCCATACCTGTAATAAAATTGATAAACGGAATACCAGTCATAATGGCAATTGCCGAAAATACACCTACTGTCCACGCAAAAATCATGAAAACCTGAATGTAACTATCGATAGGTTTATCTCTTAATCGAGGTAAGGTTTTAAAATAATCTTTAACCGTATTTAAAACACTTCTAACCACCCAAAGCGTCAGTATAATAGCAAAAACCTGAAGCCCTTTTTCAATAATTATTTCAAAATCTGAAAAATCTTCAAAAATATCTGGAATAAATTCCAAGGCAATAATAAAGGGAATAATATGAGCGACGTTACGCGGCACTTTATTAGCGATTAATAAATCGTCGAAATTGGTTTTAGTACGACTTGATAACTGTGCAAAAGCTTGAATAATAATCTTCTTAATAATGAAATCTATTATGAAAATTATTATTAATAACCCTAGAAGAAAAACGAAGGCATTGATGTATTGCGCTAAGTTTTCATCTAAACCCATTGAAATTAAATAATCAAAAAAACGACGTTTTAAAATATTCATTTCGCGCTTAATTTTTTCAGGTACACTTTATCGATATAAAAAGTTCCGAAAGGGATCACTGAAGCGACTAAAACAGTTAAGAACTCTTTGGTGTTCCAAGCAAATTCTTTTTTAAACATAAAAGCAAAAGCGACATAGGCTACAAATAGTAAACCATGAGGCATACCTAGCATTTTAACATACTGCGGATCGTGATAGAAATGTTTTATTGGTGTTGCGATAAACAACAATAAAATATAAGAAACACCTTCTAATAAGGCTATAAGTCTGAAAATATTGATTGATGAAAACATGATATTTTTTTTAAATAATTTGATTAATTTTTGACTAATACCACTCTAAAATATCAATTATTACAAGGCGTGGAAAATAACCAGTCCGTATATTACAAATCGTAATAAGCGCAGTGAACCATAGAGGGTTACCGCTCTAAATGGAAATTTAATAATTCCGGCAGCGATACATGAAATTGAAAAGGGTAGTGGCAGTAAAGCTCCAACAACAATTAAAAAACCACCCCATTTTCGGGAGTTTTTAAGTTGTTTTTCCATTTTAACTTCCAAGTAGTTATGCACCGAAGGTATTTTTGTAATGGTACGGCCCATCCAATACGCCAGTAATCCACCGATATAAGAAAGTACGGCTAAAAGTCCGAGAAAAAACCACGGACTATACATTTTTCCAGCCCAAGCAATGAAAATTTCGGGAGGGATGAGTCCTAAAAGGGTTTCAGACACGAAAAAGAAACTTAAAACCCCCCAAGCAGGAAGAATTTCGGTGAGTTCGGTTAAAGCCTTATTGATATCAAAAAAATGATTGATCACATACACTAAAACAACGACACCAATAATTATGGGCAATGCCTTTTTAACGGCCTGCCAAACAAAATTATAAAACCCCGTATAGCTGTAATACTGATGTAATAGCTTAATACGAGACTTTTCACTTTTAGATTTCGAGCTGTTTTTCATGCTTTAAATTAAGCTGCAAATATACAGTTAACTCTAATATTTACATAAATTAAACTGTACATTTATATGGGTTTTATGTTAAATGTTAATGACTATATATGTAACTTTGACGTATAAAATTGGATTACCTTTCTGTTTTCCAAACATTTATAATTGGACTATAAACACTGAGTTTTTTTAACAAAATATTTTGAATTTACGTTATACCAAAAAGTTAATGCAAATTAGAATTCCAGTTTTTCATCTAGGCACCCCAATAAAATTTATTCTACTTTTTATTTTGATCTTTAATACCGCTTATTGCCAAGAGGTTAATAAGGATTCAATTTCATTAAAAAAGATTGAAATTGATTACACCAATAAAGGATTTCAATTTAAAACCACCGATAATAAACATTTACTTCATATTGAGTCCAGATTACAGTTTCGTTTTGCAACACCTGGAGACCAAAATCCATTAGATTACGATGATATTTTTCCAACAAATAACGCCGTTTATAAAATTAATCGTGCGCGTTTAAAAATAGGCGGCCATGCCTTTCAACCTTATTTAAAATATTACTTTGAATATGAGTTGTCTCAATCTAACTTGTTGGATTTTATTTTGCTGAAGGTGTTGACGGACAATACAAAGTAAATCAGTTGATGATTGAAACAGCATTTAAATACAAAGGGGTTTCATGGCAAAGTGAACTACACCGAAAGGCTATTTTTGATCAAGTAAATGATACGGAAACCCGTTTAAGAGGTTTGTATTTACAAGCGGGTTATTTTTTATCACATGCTTTTGATTTTGTACCGAAACCACTTGAAATTGCAGGTAGATTTGCTAATTATAATCCGAACACAGAAATTTCAAAAGATTTAGAACAAGAATTCGGCTTGGCTATTAATTGGTTTTTTAATGGACACCGGAATAAATTAACCTCAGAGATTACTTATTTCCAAATTGAAGATAATTCGCTTCTTGATCCTGCAGATGGTTTCCGTTTTCGAATCCAATGGGATATTTCATTTTAATAATTCTTAAATCAAATATATGAAGGATAGTAGTTGGCGAATGAAATATTCTATTTTACATAATATAAATTATAGTACATTTAATAACAATTAGCGAAATAGCGCTTTTCGCGATATTTGACATAATTGCAGATATAATGTCGCAGACTTATATCGATAGTAATTATGTCAAGCTAATTGTGGCTTTGGATACGTTAAGCTTAATGTGCAGCTAAAATTAGCCGTTATGTAAAATTGCCGCTGCCAATGCGCTAGATTGTTTTGTAACACAAATGCAATGCATTCATGAGCTCTTTATTATAACAATAAACATTAGCGAATAATTAACCATCGCTTGCCAACGCCAAAATAAAAGCTAACCTTTTTGCTCTTATTAAAAATCACGTATTCGACAAAATGTACGTTATAAAAAATTTTACAAGATTCTCGTAGATTGCCATAAGAGCATAAATTTAGAAAATCGAGGTTTAAGGAATTCATTATCACTTTATGCTAAGAATTAAATATGTGCGTAAAAACAAAATTCTATGCACCTCTTATTTTTACCATATAAATTTATTTACTTTTTTCTACGCTATATACAATTCTCAATATTTTTTGAAAAAATTTAATTACAGTTTGTAATATTATGTAAAACAGAAAATTTTATAGATTGTATTATTTTTACATAGTTCAGTTTTATATCTTCACGCCTTAATTTTATACAATTTATTTTCATTTTATACTTTATTATGCTTTCGATCAATTCCACAAAAAAACTGTTTTTTATATTTTCAATATCTATCATAATTACATCATGTAAAAAAGATGATGACACTATGCAAGATATTATAGAAGAAGAACCAACGCTTATACAATGGTATATTGACGGTGATAGTGACGGTTTTGGAAATCCTGATATTAATCTGGGTATGATGGCTGAATTGAAACCAAATGGATTTGTTAGAAATAATGAGGACTGTGATGATAGTGATAGTAGTATAAACCCGCGAGCAAATGAAGATGATTATGATGGTATTGATAGTAATTGTGATGGTATAAATGAAGTTGCTATTCAAACTTTTTCAAAAACTTATGGTACAAATGAATATGAAACTGGAAGTTTCATATTTGATACTCCTGATGGAGGTTTTTTAACCGCAGGGAGCCAATATTCTCCCACGGTAAATAATTTTATTGGTTCATATAGTTTTTGGGTTGTTAAATTTGATATTGAAGGCAATTTAGAATGGGAGAAAAGCTATGGAGGTCCTAATGATGATTCAATTACTGTCATGAAAGAAACAGCTGATGGAGGTTATATTATGGGTGGAGGCTCAACTTCAGAAGAAGGAAATGTGCAAATTAATTATGGTAACAGTGATTGGTGGGTAGTTAAGATTGATTCCTCTGGAAATATTCAATGGGTTAAAACATTTGGGGGTTCAAAAAGAGATAACTTAGAAGATATAATTGTAACAGAATCTGGAAATTATCTTTTAGCGGGTGGCTCTTGGTCGTCAGATGAAGATTTTAAACGTGAAGGCATTGGTTCTAGCAGTTGGTTTGTAATGTTAGAAAACGATGGTAACGTACTATGGAAATCACATTTGGATAAACGAAGCGTTAGTTCTATAATAAAACTAACTGATGGTACATTTTTCGCTGCTGGCCATTCCGAAAAAGATTTATTACTTTACCGTATAGAAGCTTCAGGTGCTATTTTATGGACAAAAATTATAAATACTGAGTATCGTTCAATGCGGATAAGTTCTATGATATTAGGACCAGACAATAGTATCTTTATAGGTGGATATATATATAGCGGCGTAATAGAACAAGACTATTGGTTACTTAATCTTACACAGGAAGGAGACATCAATTGGTCTAAAGAATTTAATGGTGATAGATTTGATAATATTTCGTCAATAACATTATCAAAGGATAAAAATTCTTACTTCATAACTGGTTATGAATACAACTCTGATAATAATGAAAATGAAGCTTGGCTAGCAAACTATAATCTAAACGGTGATTTATCATGGAAAAAATCTTTTGGAGGGAGTAATTTCGACATATTAACTTGTTTTAGCGAATTAGAGTCAGGTGGTTTTTTAGTATCTGGATTTACCAAAAGTATGGATGGAGATATTATAGATAAAAGCGAGGATAATTCTAGGGATTTATGGATTCTAAAATTAAAACCAAATGGTGAATTTTAAGAATTCTATAATGCATTCCTCACATATTATGCTTCCCTCCTACGTCGTCGAATAAAAAGTATTCTATTAACATCGAAGAAGAAACTAATAACTTGTTTTTATAGCGTATTTCCTTTTGAAAAGCATCAATATTTATTTTAATCAAGCTAAGCACCTAGTTTTATTCAAGTTATTTTTGATAAAAGACGGTAATAATAACGTTTAAAATAAAAAACTCATGAAAAAGGAACAGGACAAAAAAGATAAATCTGAACAGGTAGATTTAGATGTACAAAACAATAAGATTCTTAAAAAAAGTGAAAATGAACCCGAAAGCGCCAAGGAGAATTTAGATATTCCTGGCGGAAGAACGGCTAGGCCTTTAACCAATGACAGGCATCAGGATCAGAAGAAAGATGATAAGAAACCTAAAAAAGAGCCCATAGAAAATATTGAATTGGACACCGATCCAGGCAACGAAAAATAATCGCTTATTTTTTATCCTTCTGGTTTTGTTTTCTCCAAAGAAAATAAAGAATTGCAATAACTATAGGTAAAATGATAAACACAATGACCTCAAATGGGTCAGACAAATCCAGAGGTTGATTGTCGTCTGGATTTGGTGTTCCTATAGGTAACTGTAATGCTATAAAGTTTATGAGGGATTTCATGATTTTGAGTTTTTTGTTATTATTGATAGATGCTTCACTGCGTTTTGCATGACAACTACCTCTATTAAACGTTAACTTTCAATATGAAGTATATCATTCATTAGGAGGCACGAATGAAGAATCGTCTTATTTTGAATAAGCACCCGAAGAATATGTTAGTTCATAACTATGCGTGTAGATTTCAAAAACAATTCCAAATGGGTCTTCAACATAACACATTTTGAATGGCTTGTCATTTGGATAGTATGATCTAATGGGCATTCTTTGTTTTCCTCCGTATGACAAAATTTTATCAATAAGTTCTTCAATATTGGGGTCTTGAACGCAAAAATGAAATAACCCTGTATTGAAAGGATTAAATTCTGGTGCTTCTTTTACCCCATTTGGAAAAGAAAATAATTCTATTCCTATACCATCGGAAGTTGCTAAATGAGCAATTTCAAATGCTGTCCAATCGTCTCCGAAAACGTCAATGCACATTTGACCAATGGCGGTTTCTTTTTCCTTTTTTACTGTTGAAGGTTCCATAATGATGTACCAGCCCATAACTTCCGAATAGAATTTAACGGCTTCTTTTATATTTGGAACGGTTATTCCGATATGCGAAAATGATTTTGGATAATTGTTACTACTTGTCATATGTTTTATTTTTAAAGCAAAATTAGTCTATATTTGTCTTATTGGCAATAACAAACCAAAAAGTAATATAGTTACCAAAACGAGTAAATTATAGAATATCAATAATATAAGTTTAAATTTTGAATAAAGAAAATAGTTGTCCGTTGAATTACACTATGAATTTAATAGGAACAAAATGGAAACCTTTAATTCTATTTCATTTATTAGAAGGCGGTTTACGTTCAGGAGTATTACAAAAGAAAATTCCGGGGATTTCTAATAAAATGTTTACCCAAACAGTAAGAGATTTAGAAAAAGATGGCCTTATTTTTAGAAAAGTTTACCCTGTTGTTCCTCCTAAAGTGGAATACGAATTAACCATTCGAGGGAAATCTCTTGAACATATATTAAGAAGTTTGGATAAATGGGGATTGGAAGATAGTCTGAATTAATTAATCTGTTTATAGAAAGTTGCAGAGTTTCATAGCTACAAAGTCTCAGAGCACAATTAGTAATTGTAATACGCTTCACTTTGTTCTGCATGACGGTTTTTACACAGAAGTTGCTCAGAGAATACACTGAGTTTCAAAGAGCCTACAAATTAATTCGAGTGCTCACATAATAAGGTCTTCGAGCGAAGTCGAGAAGTTTTAATTTATTGAAGCTAAATTGTTCTCGACTTCGCTCGAACACCTTGCTATACGTTTTCAAGCATCTCGCTTAAAACTTCCTTAAACACATCAACTGGCTGAGCCCCAGTAACCGCACTTTTTCTGTTAAAAACCACCGTTGGAACCGATTGAACGCCAGCATTCTGCCAAAAAGCTTCCTGACTTTTAATATTATAACGCACTTCATCATTGTCTAATAATGCCATGCCTTCTTCAGCGTTTAAACCTACATCAATCAAAGCTTGCTTTAAAACTTCACGGTCGGAAACATCTTTTCGTTCGCTAAAAAACGCCGTAGTTAAACGCATTTTTAAATCGGTTTGCTTGTTATATTTTTTAGCATAATCCAATAAAATATGCGCTTCGAACGTATTAACCATACGCATATCTTCAAAATAATCGAATTTAAAGCCAAGCTCCTCACCTATTTCAGTCATTTGTTCTTGGGAGGCTTTTTGTTGTTCTAAAGTCGATCCGTATTTTTCGGTAATGTGTTCGGTAACATTCTGGCCTTCTTTAGGCATTTGCGGATTAAGCTCGAAAGGCTGCCACTCCACCTCTACTTGGTCTTGAATACCAAGTTCGGCAATGGCTTTTTCCAATCGTTTAAATCCAATGGTACACCATGGGCACACCACATCGGATACCATATCAATTTTTAGTTTCTTTTTCATAGCACTAATTTTATAAAGTAATTAAAGGGCTTTTTTGCGTAAACATGGTAAGAAATCAAAAGATTTTTAACTGTTTCAATTATCGCATCAAAACCACAAAGCTAGTCGTAGAAACACCGATTCATTACAAAACACAGCTTACTTTTTCAAAATGAACTTAATTTTCGGTGCCTTCTAAGTAGGATCTTACAAAATAAGTGCTTAAGAATGTTTCAACATTGTCAGAGAAAATACGATCTACAATCTCTTCAGATGTCAATCCTAATTTTAACTCTGTAATTTCATTTTCATCGAAAAAACGGTAATTTTCCTCTTCAATAGCTAAAATTTTAAAACGCTTCCAACAGGGATCAAAATTCATATCTATGGCCTTTTTTACTCGTGTTTTAAAATCTTTAAGCGTACTGGCTGTATTAAAATTATCGAATGGATCCACGATGCCATCATTGTCTGAGCCTAAACAAATGGTTTTCCAAGCCTGAACTTCTGAAATTTTATTTTCCTCAATCTGTGTTTGGTCATTTAAAGTTCGAATGTGATCTAAGTTAATCTTTACAATGTGAAACACATTGGTTAAAAACATTTGCGTATGCAGTTTACTTATAAACTCTTTTTGTGGCCAGCGTTTTTTATAGGATTTAAGTAGGTCTTTAAACTTTCCGCCAGGCATCCTACCATCATGCATACAAACGCCAATAATACCTTTGGAATCAAATACTTCACGAATGTCTTCATCAGTAATATTAATGTCCCATCGGCTTACATAGGAGTATTTATCTAGTTGATTGGTATCCAGACGTTCTGCTGCTTTTGCTCGTGTTGAAATCCCGTTTATGGCTGTATGACTAATAACGATGGGCACAGCATCGCCTTCATCTCTGAGCGCTTTCACAATAGCTGCATAATCATTTCGCGCTTGCAACGACATGTGCTTGGTGTCTATAAGAATACGCTGTCCGTTATGTCGGCTAAGTAAATGTGATTTGATGAGTTCCTTTCCAAATTCACTAATACCCAGGTCTAAGCCATTTTTCTGATTAAAAACATTGGAAAACCCAGGCACACTCTTGTTTTTTGCTTCACCAAAACTTTTAGCATGTCCCGTAAGTAAATTATTAAAGTGATGCGCAAACGTGATGAAAAACGGTGTGAATTCGAACTGCTCTTTATCTTTTAATGCTGAAATATTTCTAATGAAACTGGCCTTAAGCTTCTCTTTATTTTCTTCTGATAAGTCATCAATCATTTTGTCCCCTACCAAATCCTTTGAGTTATATTCTCCCAAAGCATGGGCCCCTTCAACAGTAAGGATTCCTGCTATAATATTCTGATTTCGAAGTGCTACATACTCTTCATAATTAGATACTAATTGAAATGTAGCAACATTATCTTCAGCATTCGGCGAACAGCTTAAATGACTTTGATTGATGTACTTATATTCTAAGGCAAAATCAGTTTTGAAGTAATCGACGTACTCTGAATCATAAACACTTTTTAAATAATCGACCACTTTTGTAGAAGAAAACCCCGTTAGAATTTGAATAATTCTACTATCAATATGTCTTTTTAATTCTATACCAAATACTTGGGCCAAAATAAAACGCTGTATTAAAGTAGATGTGGCAAAAGGTCTGTCAGGCCTTAAAAACTGCCTTTCAATGGGATAAATGGAAAGAAACAGAAGTCGGTTATCGCCTTCGTAACAACTGTCTAAATTTGATTGGGTATAAGTAGCTAAATCTTTAACAAAAAGATTCACCATCCAGCGTCGCGGACTAACACCTAGTATTCCCTTAAATAAATCTTTGGGATGAATGTTTTTTTTGTAGGTCCATATATCGCTTATATCTGGATTATTACTTGGTTTAAATGACGGGTGACAATGTAAATCGCCAATTGGTTTGTTCATCGGGTTGGGTTGGTTTTAAAGTTTAAAAATAAGATTTTCTGTGATATTCTTAAACCTTTAGGGCATGCACTAACCACAAGGGGTCGTTGTTAAATAGATTCCAATCGGACTCCAAAGCGTTGTAAAGTGGTTCAATTTCAGGGAAATCATTAAATAAATTTTTATTTTTAGATTTCAGTTCCAAAATATAATCCATGAGTTCGTAACAGATGGTAAATTGTCCACAAGCCAATAGCGTTTCCATACGGTTACTGGCAATATCGGTTTTATCCCACCATAAAGTTGTTGGTGTTTCTGAGGCCGTTAAACACACCTTTTTTAAAGCTTTACTTGGTGGTTTAATGTCTTTACTCAGACTAGTAGCTTGATTGTAAGCGGTTTTTTTACCACTTAATTTATACACCGTTGTGGTGATACGTTTATTTTTTAAAATGTCTTTTGAATAAAATAAATCGTAGTTTAAACGTCGCATTTGCTTTAAAAACACATCGTTTATCATGGTCATAGCCGAGCTAAATCGTTCTGAAAGCATTCTCTGAATTAAGCCAATATCCAATTTTTGAAACGTTAATACATCATCTAACAACGGTTCTGGAACATTTTTTTTGAAAATGGTTTTCAGTTTAGACAGCACAGCCGATTTTAACATGGAAGCCAATAATCCTAAAACGGTTAATAAACTACCAGCCCCTAGAAAAACACCGCCTAGAATATACAGACTGGTATAAGATTGCGAACCAAAAACCTGCATATTATTCAAAGTTAAAATCAAAACGCCAATGATGAGCATAATAACATACAAAGGCTTGATGGTGAAATACTTTAAAATTTTGTTTATCGCTTGTTGGAGCGTCGATGTTTTTTCAATTTTAGACGCATCGGGTTCCCATGGTTGCATTTTAAAGCTTCCCACATCATTCACAATAATTAAATCTAAACCGTTTTTCATGCGCTCGTTAATAAGCATCATGCTGCCAATCCCCTGGTTATCGGCAATACCACCATCCATAATGCCTACACCTTTAGCAAAAGCACCTATGGCTTTTAAATTTTTATAATCTGTATCGTTATGATCTTTAAAGTAATCATCGGGGAAAACCAAAGGTTCAAATCCCACTGGAAAACATGATGATGACGCTATAACATCGCCTAAAGCGATTTGGTAACGCAGCGCATTTATTTCCTTTTGATTGGTTTTATACAAGGGATTATTTCCAAAATATCCCCTGTTTTGAAAGCGATAAGTAAGTCCGAATGAGAAATCGGTAGCATTAAAACAAACCTGCTCCAGTTGTTTAATATGCTCCTTTTTAAAAAGGCTGAATTCCCCTTGAAATAAAGGCAATTCGGCATAGGTTAAAGCAAAAGCATTGATTAATGAACGTTTTTTAGAAGGATTGGACTTCCAAACGGCATCATCTTCCAGTTTTGAAATGGCTTTTTCTAGTAAAGTATCATTTTCGGGAGTAAACGTCTTATAAAAACTATTAAAAAACAACTTAAAATCGAAGTCAGGATCCTGTACAGCTTTAGCATAAGCCACTCCAGTTAAAGTACCACCACTAACTGTACTTAAGGCCTTGGTTCGTTTTAAAAGCGGTATGTTTTTATAATTCTGATGATTTAAATAAGATAAAATACCCAAGGCATAAAAAGTGGCTCGATAACCGCCTCCGCTAAAACAGAGTCCGATGTTTTCAAATGCTTTAAAATCTTCTGACATGGTGTCTTTTGGTTTTTAAAATGTGGGAACATCTATTTTAATAGGGTTATAAATATACAGGTTTGTAAGTGTTTTCAGAAGAAAAATCAGTTTAAGACTTTTACTTATCCGTTTTCAATTAGCCACTAAAACACCAATAAGCACACCAATTACGGTTCCTGCTCCAACAGCGCCCATGTTACTCCAGAATCGTTTTTTTCGATAGGATTTTAATTCTGATGAGGCTGCTTCTAACGACGTGTTGGATTCCAATAGGGCCTGTTCTGTGCGATTTACCGAAGATTCTAAATGGTTTACACTTTCCTGAAACTCGCAAATGCTTTGCTCATATAAATTTTGTTGAGCACGACAGTCTTTGGCAAGCTTATCATATAGATCCTGACTTTCTAAAATAAGTTGGTGGTAACGGTTTATGACGGTATCAAGCTCGGTTTCGTTTTCCATTTTTAAAAATTGACGTAATTCCTGAAAATATTTAAAACTCGGAGCATTAAACACATATAATTTACTATTGGTGTTGTTTTTTAATATCTCTTGAGGCTTTAAGAGAAAAGGTTTTTCAAGTTTTATTACATAAGTGGAATCTATGGTTATGGTTTCAGAAGGTGTTTGCTTTGGGCTCTGACCAAACAAGTTAATGTTTATAAAAATCAAAAGGCATAAAATGAGGAAGCTGCTTTTCATCAAAGAGTATTTAGTAGAATTACTGGTATTAATCGAACACGCTATCGTTGGCTATTAGCACAGATAGGTGTTCACGTTTTATTTTTAATAAAGAATCGATAGTTTGGCGTCTTTTAAATGTTGCTACTTTGACGCGTTCTTGAAGCAAATTTGTGATGTCTATTTTGTACTGAATGCGCTCTATTTCTGCTTGATAGTTGGTAAGTTGTAGGTTTAAATGCTCAATCTCCTTTTTAGCCTGTTTATTTGAATTCAAGGCTTCATTTAAACTTAGTTTAGTTTGCTGCAATTCAAATTCAACACGTTTTAGCGCGTCATCTTCCTCAAAAAAAGCTTTAACCAAATAGCCACCTGTAAGAAGTAAAATGATTAATAAAACCCAGGTATAAGTTCTAGTCATGCAGCAAGGGGTTAGTTAGTTAGGTTGTAAAATTTAGAATTCAAAAGAGCGAATATATCAAAAATTAACAGGAAACTAACTACATGATTAGTCAATTCATCAATTTAGAATGTCTTATCAAATTCATAAACAGATCACTACATTAAATCTATGCAGTTATTCAGTTTTAACTTAAAAACAACATATTCGTCTACACCGCTGTACCCGCAGTTTTGTAACTTACAGGTTTTGATAAATGATTTATCTCATCATTATAAACAACTCAATATCAATACATAAATATTTTAAAATGACAACATTAAAAAATAGAAAAGCCATAATTACAGGTGGCAGCCGAGGATTAGGAAAAGCCACAGCACTTGCTTTTGCACACGAAGGCATTGATGTCGCTATTACAGGTAGAAATGAAAAACTTCTAAAAGAAACCGTTGCAGAAATTGAAGCGCTAGGCGTTAAAGCCACCTATGCCGCCTTCGACGTTGGTAATTATGAAGACGTAAAAGTAGCCATTAAAGAACTTATTGAAAATTTAGGAGGCGTTGATATTTTAGTAAACAACGCTGGAATTGCGGCTTTTGGGACATTAAATGATATGCCTGTCGACCAATGGACTCAAATCATTCAAACTAATGTTATGGGTATGTATTATGTCACCAAAGAAGTTTTACCAAACTTAATCCATCAAAACGATGGCGAGATCATAAATGTGTCATCAACAGCTGGATTAAATGGAAACGCAAGTACTTCGGCATATTCTGCTTCAAAGTTTGCGGTTATCGGTATGTCGGAATCCTTAATGAAGGAAGTCCGTAAAAACAACATTCGAGTGTGTACTCTAACGCCAAGCACCATTGCATCAGACATGTCTGTCGACCTAGGTATTGCTACTAAAGACTCGGAAGATAGCGTTTTACAACCCGAAGATTTTGCTCAACTTATTGTTGCAGGTTTAAAATTACCGAAGCGCGCCATGCTTAAAAGTGCTGCTTTGTGGTCTACTAATCCGTAAAAATTAAAAAAGGCTGAATGTCAATGTGTTTTAAGCATTGCCCTTCAGCCTTAAATTTATTTAAAAACGTATTTTTCAAGTGTATATCATACGTTATTGAATCACAAATTTTACTGTTTTTTCAGCTTTATCTGAAAACATTTTTAAAATGTAAACCCCAGATTGTAGCGAACTTAAGTCCAATCTTTGGTTATTTTCAAAAGACTCAAAAACCTTTGCTCCTAAAATCGAATAGATTTCAACTTTCTTAAGGCTCACATCTGTACTAATATTAATATAGTCTTTTACAGGATTCGGATAAATACTGAATGTGGATAAAGCAAAATCTTGATCGCTTAATGCCATACACCCTGCTTCATCTTCAACAAAAGTACTTGTAGCATCCACAATAGTCCAGTTATTTGTACTAAAGGTCGCATCATCTACTAATATACAGGTTAGATTTGGATTCGTAGTCGATTCAAACCTAGTCATATTAGAATTATTGCCATTTCGTACATCTAAACTTGTTAGTTCATTCACTCTACAATCTAAACGCAATAGTGCAGTTTGTGCACTTACGTCTAAATCGGTTAATTTGTTAACAGCACAAGACAAATCTTCTAATAATACATTGGAACTTAGGTCCAAACTAGTAAGTTCATTAAGATGGCACCATAGTTGTACTAAAGCCGGATTGTTACTCAAATCTAAACTTGTAATCGGGTTTATGTACGTTATTAGTCGAGATAATTTTGGATTCGCAGAAACATCGATAGTAGTTAAATTGTTTTCGTAGCAGCCTAAATTCCAAAGCTCTGGATTTTGAGACACATCTATACTACTTAAATTGTTATCATTACAGTAATACTGTTCTAATACTGGATTATTGGTAACATCTACAGCCGCCGCCATATTATTTTCACCATAGTTCAAATTAACAAGCAACGGATTCTTGGAAACATCTAACGTTGTTAAATTATTTAACGCACAATTTAAGTTTTTAAGTTTAGGTGCATTTGTTACATCTAGAGTCGTAATCTGATTACTACTACAAGTCACACTTTCAAGCTGAGTATTGGCACTAATAGTTAAACTAGTGAGGTTATTAGTATGACAATTCAAATCTTCAAGTTTTAGATTGTTCGACAAATCTAAAGTTGCAATATTATTATCCTGACAATATAATTGCAATAAACTCGTAAAATCCTCAATACCAGTTAAATCACTAATATTTCTACTTCCAACACTTAATGACACATTGTTAGATATATTTGAAGTAAGCACTTTACCGTCAATGGGACCAGAATCACGCCCCATATCAATTAAAGCTTGTTCAAAATTAGGGTCTGGAATTAAAGTATAAGTAAACGCCCCACAACCTGCTTCATCTTCAACAAAATTACTAGCAGAATCAATAATGGTCCAATTGGTAGCGCTATAGCCAGCATCATCCACAAAAATACAAGTTAAACTTGGGTTATTAGTAGCTTCAAACTTAGTTATAATGGCATTGTTTCCGTTACGTAAATCTAATCTTGTTAATTGATTCCCTTTACAGTCTAAACGCAATAATGCGGTTTGTGCACTAAGGTCTAAATCGGTTAATTTGTTAACACCACAAGATAAATCTTCCAATAATACATTAGAACTTAAATCTAAACTAGTAAGTTCATTAACATGGCACCATAACAGCTCTAAAGCCGAATTATTACTCAAATCTAGACTTGTAATTGGGTTAATGTACGTTATTAGTCGTGATAATTTTGGATTTGCAGAAACATCGATGGCTGTTAAATTATTTTCGTAGCAGCCTAAATTCCAAAGTTCTGGATTTTGAGACACATCTATACTACTTAAATTATTTCCGTAACAGTAATACTGTTCCAATACTGGATTATTTTTAACATCCACTGCCGCTACCATTTTGTTTTCACCATAATTTAAATTAATAAGTAAAGGATTCTGAGAAACATCAAGTGTTGTTAAATTATTTGATGCACAACTTAAGTCTATTAGTTTAGGCGAATTGGTAACATCCAATGCTGAAATTTTATTAGCCCCACAATACAAAATCTCTAAAGCTGTTAATTGGCTTACATCTAAAGTGGAAATTTGATTGACATGGCAATATATGGTTTCTAATAATGTATTATTACTTAAATCTAGCGCCGTAAGTTCATTGCTATCACACCTTAAATAATTCAATTTAGTTAATAAACTTAAATCTAGACTAGTAATGGCATTATTGTGAGCCGTCAGGCTTTCGAGCGCAGTATTGCTACTAATATCCAAACTTTTGAGTTCATTATTATGGCAACTCAAGGATTTGAGATTTAGATTGTTCGATAAGTCTAAGCTGGTAATATCATTATTATGACAAAACAATTGCAGTAAACTGGTGAAATCTTCGATACCAGTTAAATCCGTGATATTTCTACCTCCAACATTTAAAGATACATTGTTAGATATATTAGCGGTAAGCACTTTACCATCAATAGGACCAGAATCACGCCCCATATCAATTAAAGCTTGTTCAAAATTAGAATCTGGAATTAGGGTGTAAGAAAACAAACTACAGCCAGCCTCATTTTCAACAAAACTACTAGAAGAATCTATATTGGTCCAATTCGAGGTACTGTAGCTAACATTATCTACAAAAACACAGGTTAGGTTTGAATTACTGGATGCTTCAAATTTGGTCATATTAGAATTATTACCATTCCGAATATCCATGATAGTTAAATCATTTGCTTTACAGTCTAAACGCAATAATGCACTTTGTGCACTTAAATCTAAATTAATTAATTGATTGCCTACACAAGATAAATCTTCCAACAACACATTGGAACTTAGGTCCAAACTAGTAAGTTCATTAAAATTACACCACAGAACCTCTAAAGCCGTATTATTACTTAAATCGAGCGTTTTAATCGGATTAATATAAGATATAAAGCGTGACAATTTGGGATTAGCCGAAACATCAATACTTGATAAATTATTTTCGTAGCAGCCTAAATTCCATAGTTCTGGATTTTGAGACACATCAATACTACTTAAATTGTTTCCATTACAATAATATTGCTCCAATACTGGATTATTTTTTACATCAACAGCACTTGTCATACTGTTTTCACCATAATTCAAATTAACAAGCAAAGGGTTCTTTGAAACATCAAGTGCGGTTAAATCATTTAATACACAACTTAAGTCTGTGAGTTTAGATGAATTGGTAACATTTAAGGCAGAGATTTTATTTGCCCCACAATACAATACTTCTAAAGCTGTTAATTTACTTGCATCTAAAACCGAAATTTCATTGTTATTGCAGTATAAAATTTCTAATAAAGTGTTTTTACTAACATCTAGTGTCGTAAGTTTATTGTTATCACACCTTAAATAACTCAATTTAGTCAATAAACTTAAATCTAGGCTGGTAATGGCATTATTGTAAGCGGTGATACTTTCTATAGCAGTATTGGTACTAATATTCAAATTGTCAATTTTATTGCTATGACAATTCACAGTTCGGAGGGTTAGATTTTTCGATAAATCTAATTTTGTAAGACTGTTGTCCTGACAAAATAATTGGAGTAAATTAACACAATCTTCAATACCAGTTAAATCAGTGATATTTTTACTGCTTACATTTAAATTATAAATAAATTCGAGATTGGCAGTTGGGACCGTTCCGTTTACTTGTCCGGTATCGGCTCCAATGTCAATTAATACCTTTTCAAAATTAGGGTCAGGTATCGCTGTTGTTTGCGCAGTTGAGAGAAAAAAGGAGAGCGAAATAAATAGCAAAGTACATAGTTTTTTTTTCATGTTGAAAGTATTTAAGTTGGATTAATTTTTTCATTCACAACTCAACCAATAACACTAAAAAGCTGACAGTGAACATCATAAAATTACCCACTTATACGCTCAGTTCATACCAGATATGTAACAAAGTATGCAACAAATGTTTCTACCGACTATTTATTAAAAAGATATAATCAACTCACTTTTATTAAAAAAATACTACTTAATGTTTTATCGCTTTCGCGGAAGAAGCCGCCCATTCCGGAAACACAGTCGGGTCTATTTCAAAAATTATAGTTCCCCAAAAAAGCGTCATGAGCACGATGATGATGGTTGCCACAATATCGATAATGAGTCCCGTTTTTATCATCTGAACCATTTTTAATTTTCCCGTACCAAAAACAATGGCATTTGGTGGTGTGGCAATGGGCAGCATAAAGGCCATAGACGCCGCTAAAGTCACCGGAATCATGATTAATAACGGGTTAACTTGAATTTCTGATGCCAATCCAGACACTATAGGAAGCATCATTTCTGTAGTTGCTGTATTGGAAGTAAACTCAGTTAACGACGACATCATGGTGGTTAAAGTACCCACTAGCATTAGTGGCGACATATCTTTAGTACCTGCCAATAATCCTCCAACATAACTAGACAAACCTGAATCTATAAAACCTTTAGCAAGAGCAAAACCGCCACCAAATAAAAACACAATGTGCCAAGGGAGTTTTCCCATAATTTTCCAATCGACTAAGGCTGTGTTTTTTTTAGACGCTGGTACAATAAATAAAAGCATGGCCACGAAAATAGCTACCGTGCCATCATTTAAATATTTAGGATTTTTGAAAAAACCACTCCACCCAGGAATACTTATAATTCCAAAATTTAAATCCGATCGAAACACCCATAATAATGCTAAACTTATAAATAGGATAAAAACACGCTTTTCTTCCAGACTTACAGCTCCTAATTCACGGTATTTATCTCTAAAAAATGATTTATCAAGTTTTTCAATGTGTCCTTTCGGACGGTATGTTAAATAAATTAAACCTAGGGACACAGCAAAAATCATGACGCTTATCGGAAAAGCAAAAACAACCCATTGACCAAAGGATATTTCAGGTGAATTCGGATAAATAATTTCAAAAATTCGTAGAAACGATAAATTTGGAGGTGTTCCTACCAAAGTTGCAATACCCCCTATAGAACAAGCATGAGCAATGGCTAATAATAAACCAGCCGCGAATGAACTTATTTTTCCTTCGCCGTAAACTTCTTCCAAAGCAGCAGTCACCGAAAATGCTATGGGAAGCATCATCATGGCCGTTGCTGTATTGGACATCCACATCGATAAAAATGATGACGCTAACATAAACCCTAACAGAATTCTAAACGGGCTCCCGCCTACTAGCGCTAATATTTTTAAGGCGATGCGTTTGTGTAAATTCCACTTTTCCATAGCCAAAGCCATGACGAAACCACCTATAAAAAGAAAAATAACATAATTGATATACGCTCCAGAAATGGACTTACCATCCAGAACACCTAAAACAGGAAACAAAATTACAGGTAATAACGAGGTTACGCCTATCGGTAAAGCTTCGGTAACCCACCAAAAAGCCATTAAAAAGGCAATAGCCGCTGTATAAGTGACTTCAGGCATGCCAGGTTGCAGGTCTACAAAGAAAATGATGCTAAAAAATATTAATAATCCTGCGATTATTAATTTCATATTAATCGTGGTATTTGCCTCAATAGTCGACATAATTATGTGGTGGTTTAGTTGGTTTATGCAAAATTCTGCCTGAAAACAGGCTTTATCGCGCATTTAAAAATACATTAAAAACCTTTTACAGTCACATCATTTAAATTTAGTTGAAAAAATATTTTCTAAAAATGAGCTTTAATATATCTTCGCGGCCATGTGGATGTATTTAGGGCTTTTGGCCGCATTATTTTTAGGATTACACAATTTATGTAAAAAGCATGCTGTACGCGGAAACGAAGTGTTTCCGGTGCTTTTAGGTACCGTAGGCTCCGGCTTCACCTTTCTACTACCCTTTTATATAGCTTCGGTTTATTTTCCTGAATATGCTAAATCCAACGCCATTTATATTCATTCGATGGCCTGGGAATTACACGGATTTATTTTTATTAAATCAGCTATAATGGCAACATCTTGGATTTTAGCATATCAGGCTTTAAAGCATTTACCCATCACCATTGTGACGCCTATTCGATCGGCAGGCCCATTTTTCACTTTTATTGGGGCGATACTAATTTATCAAGAACGCCCTAACACCTTACAGTGGTTAGGTTTTTTTCTAATCATTTTTTCAGTGATGTTATATTCTAAAATAGGAAAAAAAGAAGGCATTAACTTTAAAAAAGACAAATGGATACTAGCCATCATTGCCGCCACGTTTTTAGGTGCATCTAGTGGTTTATACGACAAGTTTTTAATTCAATATTTAAACATTGCGCCACTAACCCTAATTTTTTGGTTTTGTTTTTATGTGATTTTAATTCTGCTTGTTATTTTAAGCATCACTTGGTTCCCTTATGCCGAAAAACGTAAAGCCTTTAAGTTTAGATGGTCTATTCCTGCAGTAGGTATCTTATTGCAAGCCGCAGATTACTTTTATTTTAAAGCGCTGCAAGATCCAGAAGCGTTAATTATGTTGCTTTCAGCCATTAAAAGGAGTCAGATTCTAATCGCCGTATTAGTTGGCGGAGTCATCTTCAAAGAACAAAATAAGCGTAAAAAATTAGTGCCGCTTGCTGGAATTATGCTTGGGGTGTTTTTTATACTGTACTCCTAGTTAATAATTGATTATTGGTTATTTATTAGTGACAAATAAATTGACTAATTCCAATATTATAGCACATTCTCACACAATAAAAACCTATTAATTTCTTGAGTTAAGGACTAAAATTTTTGTATTTAAAATTATTGTAAATTTGATGTTAATCAGATATTTAGCATTAAATAACAACAAAAAATGAAAACGATTTTTACCCTCTTCTCCATTTTATTAAGTTTTTATGGTTATTCACAAACTTTTCCTAATAAAGAATGGACAGTAAATCCAAACACATCGGATATAGGTTGGGATCCAATTAAAATGAAACATTTTAATGATTTTATTGTAGACAGTACCAAAGTTACAGGCTTAATGATAATCCAAAAAGGAGAGATCGTATATCAATACGGCAACCTTGAACAGTTAAGTCGGGTGGCTTCCTGTAGAAAAAGTATTCTTTCAATGCTTTTTGGTAAATATGTAGAAGATGGTACCATTAAATTAAATGAAACTATTGGAGACCTAAAAATTGATGATATAGGAGGAATTCTACCTATTGAAAAAAAAGCCACGGTTCAAGATTTACTTTCAGCAAGATCAGCAGTTTTCAAGAACACAAATATAACCGTACCAAATGCTAATTTACCTCAAAGAGGAAGTCACGAACCTGGGTCGTATTGGTTATACAACAATTGGGATTTTGACACCTACGGGACTATTTTTGAACTAAAAACAAAAAAAAATATTTATGATGAAGTTGAATCTCAATTAGCAATCCCTTTAAATTTTCAAGACTGGAATCGAGGTGCTCAACACAAGGTAGCAAACCCATCATCTAATTCTCCCATGTATCATATGTGGCTATCTACTAGAGATTTTGCCCGAATTGGTTACCTTATGTTAAACCGAGGGAACTGGAATGGTAAACAATTAATCTCAAAATATTGGGTTGATGAAATGTTAAAAGAAAGAACCAACTATAAGGAAGTAAATGATCATGTTGACTATTTCAAGGGGGCCCAATTAGATATAGGTTATGGATATTCTTGGTGGTTGGTACAAAATACAGAAGATTATCGATTCAAAAATGCTTTTTTTGCTGCTGGATCTTGGGGAAATGGCATTGTTGTGTACCCAAATATCGATACTGTTTTAGCGTTTGTTACCTGTGAATTATACGAAAGAATTAATAGTTCAGATATACGCCAGAAAATAAGATATAAAGCAGCTGATATATTTAATCCTGAATGGGACAAACAATACGTTACTACAAACAATAATGCTGCTATTACATTAACCGAAATTCAAAAGAAGGAATATTTAGGTCGATATCAATTAGCAAAGAGGCCACCAGTAACCATCAAAAATACAGTCCAAGGCATTTTTGTTGAATTACCTAATGGCAGAAACCAAGAACTTATTCCGATAAAAGGGGATAAATTTATACTAAAAGGTCAATATATAGCAGGAAATATTCCAAAAACCATACAATTTGTAAGGGATGAAAAAGGAAATGTTAATGAGTTAGTTTTACTTGTAGATGCTAACAAAGAATTAAAATTTAAAAAAATATTATAGTTCTTAAAACCTAATTTACAATTCAGTAGATTAATAACTCCGAGCAAGGTTTGTCAGAAAAATATACGTTATAAAATGGCCATTATTCATTCCATTTTCTCGCTTCCATCTGAAAATCATAATAGATTTTAAGTTTAGCGTGTACTTGTAAAGTTAAGTTCTAAATCACATAATTACTCCTATATAATAATTGATTATTGCTTATTTATTATTTCCTAATATATTGCACTTAAGCAATTGCATATAGCTTATAGCTTCTTGCTTATAACCCAAACTTTTGTTAAAAAAAGAATGAACGTTCATTTTTTATTACCTTTGTATTCAAATTAAGTAAGATGGCGAAACTTCAAAAAAGTATAGACAAGCGTAATGCCTTAATAAAAGCAACCATAGACTTGGTTAATAATGATGGATTTCACGCAGCTCCGATGAGTAAAATAGCCAAAATGGCTAATGTCTCCCCTGCTACCATTTATTTGTATTTTGAAAACAAACAGGATTTGGTTAACAAAACGTATATCGAAGTCAAAGCGGAATACACCAAGTATGCCTTTGCTAACTATAATGAAGACACTTGTGTTCAAAAAAGTTTTGAAATCATTTGGAAACGCATTGCTGATTTTAAACTTAAAGAGTGCGAAAACGCCATGTTTTTAGCACAATGTGATAATACGCCAATTATTGATGAATCTTGCCGACAAGAAGGCATAAAACATCTACAACCGCTTTTAGATTTATGGGCACGTGGTAAAAAGGAAGGTGTTATAAAACCTATTTCCGATTATCTGTTATACGCATATACTATAAATCCGCTATCCTTTTTAATGATTAACCAAAAACGAGGTTCGTTCACTTTGGATGAAACCCTTCTAGAAGAAGCGTATCAAGCGGCTTGGAGCAGTATAAAAGTTTGTAAATAACATGAAAAAAACAGCCATAATTTTAGGAGCCACAGGTTTAACAGGTTCTATTTTACTTGAGAAATTGATTGCAGATTCTAGATATGAACATATCAAATTATTTTCGCGATCAAAAATCGAAAATCTACCAAACAAGGTCTCACAGTTTATAGGTAATCTATTAGAGTTAGATCAGTTTAAAAGTGATTTTACGGCTAACGAAGTGTATTGCTGTATTGGAACAACCTCTAAAAAAACGCCAGATAAAACGCTATACAAGAAAATAGATTATGGTATTCCTGTGGCTGCAGCAAAGTTAGCTCAGGATAATAATATCCAAACATTTTCTGTGGTTTCTGCATTAGGCGCTAACCCAAATAGTAACGTGTTTTACAATAAAACCAAAGGTGAGATGGAGCGTGATGTTCAAAAACAAAACATTAAGAACACCTTTATTTTTAGACCTTCATTAATTGGCGGTGATCGTGATGAGCAACGCACACTTGAAAATATAGGCTTGGCCATCTTTAAAGTGATTCAGCCTTTATTTATAGGTAAACTGAAGCAATATAAAATTACCGAACCCGAAGATATCGCTCAAACTATGATAGACCTATCGAATACTACAAATTACAACGAAGTGATTATCACTTCAAACGATATAAAAAGCATTGCAAAAAATCATAAATAAGAATTGAATATGGAATTATTAGATAAATTAAATTGGAGATATGCTGCTAAAGCCATGAATGGTGAAACGGTTGCCGAAGAAAAAATAGAACGTATTTTAGAAGCTGCACGACTTGCTCCTACCTCAAGCGGTTTACAACCTTTTGAAATTATAGTCATAAAAAATCAAGATGTTAAAGAACAGATTAAACCTGTAGCTTGGAATCAATCGGTGATTACCGACTGCTCTCACCTACTCGTTTTTGCTGCTTGGGATACCTATACTGCCGATCGCATTAACCACATGTTTGATTTAACCAACGATATTCGCGGATTTAAAAACGAAGGTTGGGAAAACTACCGTCAGATGTTATTAAATTCTTATCCGCAAAAAGAGGCCGAAGAGAATTTTAATCATGCTGCAAAACAAGCGTACATCGCTTTTTCTCAAGCCGTAATTGCTGCTGCTTTTGAAGGTGTAGATGCCACACCTCTAGAAGGTTTTGATCCTACTGCCGTTGATGAGATTTTAGGCTTAAAAGAAAAAGGTTTACGCAGTGCAGTCATGCTTCCTTTAGGCTACAGACAAGAAGATAAAGACTGGTTAGTAAACCTTGTAAAGGTGAGAAAACCAATGAATGAATTAGTAACTGTAATTGAATAAAAAAATAGCTATGAAAAAGACCATTTTATTAAATAACAGACCCCAAGGTGAACCTACGGTTTCAAATTTTGAATTTGTTACTGAAGATAACAAACTCCAAATTTCTGAAGGTGAAATGCTTTTAGAAACCACTTACGTTTCAGTAGATCCTTATTTAAGAGGACGCATGAGTGATGCCAAATCGTATGTGCCACCATTCCAATTAAATAAACCCATACAATCTGGTGTCATTGCCAAAGTGATAGCTTCTAAAAACAAGAAATTCGCTGAAGGCGATTATGTTTCTGGAATGCTCGATTGGTCAACACAACAAATATCAAAAGGTGTAGGCTTAAATAAAGTAGATGCTTCTAAAGCGCCTTTAAGTGCCTACTTAGGTGTTTTAGGAATGACCGGACTCACCGCTTTTTTAGGTTTACAAGAGATAGGAAAACCTAAAGCAGGAGAAACTATTATCATTTCTGGTGCTGCTGGAGCTGTTGGTAGTGTCGTTGGGCAAATTGCTAAAATTCTAGGCCTTCATGTTATAGGAATTGCTGGTACCGATGAAAAAATTGACATGCTAAAAAATGAATTTGGCTTTGATGCTGGTATCAATTATAACACCAGTGAGGATATAAATGTTGAGCTCAAAAAACTAGCTCCAAATGGTGTTGATATTTATTTTGACAATGTGAGTGGACCAATATCGGATGCGGTACTTTTTAACATCAACCGCTTTGCTAGAATTATTATCTGTGGAGCTATTTCGGTTTACAATAAAACGGAACTACCTACCGGTTTAAGCGTACAGCCATTTTTGGTTAAAAACAGTGCTTTAATGCAAGGATTTATTGTATCTAATTATGCTGAAAAGTTCCCAGAAGCTATACAACAGTTAGCGACTTGGTTGAAAGCAGGTAAATTAACTTATACCGAAACGATTGTTGAAGGTTTTGATAATATTCCAAAGGCTTTCATCGATTTGTTTGAAGGAAAAAATAAAGGAAAAATGATTGTTAAAATCTAAAAACATAATGTAAAAAAGTTGCCAAATTGAGCCTGTTGAAATATTTTAACTATTTGATAATCAATAAAGGTTTCGACAAGCTCAACCTGACAAGCTCACTTTTAAAACTTATTTACAACACACATAACCATAAAAATTAAGCAAATGAACACTTTTGAATTTAAAAACCCGACCAAAATTATTTTTGGAAAAGACACTATAAAAAATATAGAAAATGAAATTCCTAATGACGCCAAAGTTTTAATGCTTTATGGTGGTGGTAGTATTAAAAAGAACGGCATATACGATCAAGTAAAAGCTGCCTTATCATCATTTGATGTGGTTGAATTTGGTGGTATTCCTGCCAATCCGGAATATGCTGTTTTAATGCAAGCTTTAAAAGTGATTAAAGATGAAAACATCACTTATTTATTAGCTGTCGGTGGTGGTTCTGTGATTGATGGCACCAAATTTTTATCGTCTGCTGCATTATTTGATGGCGATACCCCTTGGGATATTCTAACAGAAAAAATAAGAACTGAAAAAGGCATGCCATTCGGAACCGTTTTAACCCTTCCTGCAACAGGTTCCGAGATGAATTCTGGTGCTGTGATTACCAGAGAGGAAACCAAGGAAAAGCTTGCTATGGGTGGTCCTGGTTTATTTCCTGAGTTCTCAGTTTTAGATCCTCAAGTGATTGCTTCTATTCCAAAACGTCAGTTAGCCAACGGAATTACCGATGCTTTTTCTCATGTTTTAGAACAATATATGACCTACCCTATTGGAGCCTTATTACAAGACAGATTTGCTGAAAGCATTTTACAAACTTTAATTGAAGTCGCTCCTAAAGTAATTAAAGATCCTACAGAATATACATCGGCAGCAAACTTTATGTGGAGTTGCACGATGGCCTTAAACGGTTTAATTCAAAAAGGTGTGCCTACCGATTGGGCTGTGCATGCTATGGGACACGAACTTACCGCTTTATATGGAATTGATCACGCAAGAACATTAGCGATCATTTTCCCTAGTCATTATAAATTCAATTTTGAAGCGAAAAAAGAAAAGTTAGCGCAATACGCAGAGCGTGTATGGAATGTGACAGAAGGAAATACCGATGATAAAGCTTATGCTGCTATTGAAAAAACAGAAGCTTTTTTCCAAAGTTTAGAGATTGACACCAAATTATCTGATTATACTAAAGATTATGAAGGTACTGCTGAAGAAATTTCAAAACGTTTTACCGACCGTGGTTGGTTAGGATTGGGTGAGCATCAAGATTTATCTCCTGAGAAGGTTGAAAAAATTGTAAAAATGGCTTATTAGACTATGGTCGATAAGACATCAACTATTTTTAAATATTGATTATAAAACCTAATAAAATGAGTAACTTTTCAGAAATCATAAATCAGGATAAACCTGTACTTGTTGACTTTTATGCCACTTGGTGTGGTCCTTGCAAAACTTTAGGTCCGATTCTAAAAGATGTGAAAGACACATTAAAAGACTCCATTTCTATTATTAAGATAGACGTTGACAAAAATCAAGAGTTAGCAACAAAATACCAGGTTAAAGGTGTACCTACCATGTTACTATTTAAAAACGGAAAACAGGTTTGGAGACAGTCTGGCGTACTTCAGAAAAATGACATATTAAACGTTATTTCAACAAACGCTTAACAACCTTTGATTGTAAGTATATAATAAAGAAAGAAGCTGTCTAAGAAATAACCTTTCCGTCAATCTGAATTTATTTCAGATTCTCATAATCTATGAATGTCAATTGATGAGATTCCGTACCGAGCACGGCATGACGATGGGTTTGACTTAACAGACAGCTTCTTTATATTTGAATATATTAAGCTGTTTCAAGCTCACGTTTTGCCATTCTATACTGATACTTAGGATAAATAGAGCGTTTAGCAAATCGATTTAGTTTATTACTATTAATCATTTTAATATAAACCTGTTTTGTAACTCCAAAATACTCGTAGGTAGTACCATCCGTAAAAGTAATTTCTAGTAACATCCCTTTGTGATGGTAATCAGAAATAGCAGAATTTGTAATGGTTTCTGTATAGGCTTCTAAATTCGCTGCTAAGGTTTCTGGCGCAATACTAACTAGAAAATGGTAGCCATCAATAATTTTACGGCTATTAATTTCAGCTTCTTCTTTTAATGCATCACCATCTTGAAACTTATCAGGATGCCATGCTTTAACCAAATCGCGGTAACTTTTCTTTAAAGCCTTTAACTCGATTTCGTTTTCAACTCCAAAGAGTTTTTTATATTCATTTATGCGCTTCATATCATCTTTATTTTGAAGCCGCAAAAGTAGGTGTAAAAATCACATGAAATACAAAAAACAACAATTAAAAAATCACTGATTATAAGACCGTTACACGGACCTTCTTGTTTTTTAATCTGGTATTGTTTAGTTTTTGAACTAAAGTATTGGCAAGAGCTAACGGAACTGCTACAAAAGCACAGTCTACTTTAAGTTCAATAACACCCAGCTGGTCTTTACTTATACCGCCTTGTTTAAAAAATAATCCTGCAATATCACCTTTTGAAATTTTATCTTTTCGGCCACCTGAAATAAACAAGGTTTCCCAATATTGTTCAATTTTAGGGGCTTTCTTTGAAATATTGATACCCTTAACATCTTTGATAAATTCTGGTAATATTTCGTTCTCCCACTTTAAAATATAGGCCGTTCCTTTAGCATTAACACGGGCGGTTCTACCGTTTCTATGAATAAATTCTTCTTCGTGTCGTGGTAATTCATAATGGATGATATGATTCATTTCTGGAATATCAATCCCTCGGGCAGCCAAATCTGTAGCCACTAAAACCTGACAACTTCCGTTTCTAAACTTTATAAGCGCCCTTTCTCTGTCTTTTTGCTCCATACCACCAGAAAAGCAAGCATGACTAATTTTATTGCGTTTTAAAAAAGCACTTACGTCGTTAATGCTATCTCTTAAATTGCAAAATATGATGCCTGGTTTATCGCCAATATGCGCTACCAATTCTAACAAAGTCCCCAACTTATTGGCTTTAGGAGAAATAACAGTTTTTATTGTTAATTGCGATGTTTTTTTAGTGTTTAAGTAATTCACTGTAATAGGCTTGTCCAACCGTACAAAACCAGGTATTTTAACCCCTTGCGTTGCTGAGGTTAAAATACGTTTGTTTATACTTGGCAATTGCCTAATAATGGCCTTCATTTCTTCTTCAAAACCGTCTTCTAATGATTTATCAAATTCATCTAGAATAAGCGTTCTAATGCTTGTTTTATCAAAACGATTGGCATCAAAATGATCTAATAATCTGCCGGGTGTACCAATTAAAATGGCAGGATTATGTTTTATTTCAATTTTATCTTTGGAAATAGGTCTACCTCCATAAACAGCATTCACTTTAAAACCTGATCCCATCGAGCGTATCACTTGTTCAATTTGAATCGCTAATTCTCTTGAAGGCACGATAACCAAGGCTTGAATTTCTTGCAATTCAGGATCCAAAACTTCTAATAAGGGTAGTAAAAACGCTAGTGTTTTCCCTGTTCCTGTGGGTGATAACAAAACAGTATTTGTATTCGATTCGATAACCGAAAAAGCCTCTTCCTGCATCGGATTTAAGGCTTGAATATTTAATTTATTTAAAATATCCTGTTGATTTTTTATGTCGTTAGCCATTATTGCTTTTTCTTTTTATGCGTTTTAGCGCCTTCAGGATTTGGAATTGCCGTGGCGTTTTGAGCTAAGTAATTTGCTAATATTTTATCAACAAGTTCTTCTTTGGTTAAATGATGAAATATGGTTTTTATCTTGGCTTTTAAATCTTCTGAAACCTCACGATTAGGTTTGGTTTTAAATATTTTTTTAGCCCATAACAATGTATTATTCTCTTCAATACTTTGAGCATCAGCTTTTTTAAAGGTCTTAAAAGTAATGCCTAATTCATCTTCAAAATCGGCAATATCAATCACTTCTTCTTCCTGTAAAATGGTTAAAGAAAACCCTTTCGCTCCTGCTCTAGCCGTTCTTCCACTTCTATGTACATAGGCATCATAAGTATCTGGTAAATGATAATTTACAACGTAAGACAGGTTTTTAACATCAATACCACGAGCAGCTAAATCGGTAGCAACCAAAATATCGATATGTTCATCTCTAAATTGTCCCATAATACGATCACGAATACCTTGAGACAAACTACCATGTAACGCTCCTGATGAAAATTTATTAATCGCTAAATTTTTAGCCAATTTATTAACAGCAGCCTTGGTTTTACAAAAAATAATACCACGTTCGCCTTCTCTAGAGTTTAAAAAATGCATTAAAACTTCTAATTTCTCTATAGGCTCTACCACAACATATTGATGATCGATACCTTGATGACCAACCGTTTCCATATCGGCTTCGATGTGTACCACACGTTTAGACATGTAATTTTGAACCAATTGTTTTATGTAACCAGGCATGGTTGCTGTAAATAATAAGGTTCTTCTGGTTTTAGGAAGTTCATTTATAATGGCATCCACCTCTTCCTTTAAAGCACTTATCATTTCATCAGCTTCATCTAATACAAAATAGCTTATGCTTTTCAGATTAATGGCTTCACGTTTAACTAAATCTACCAAACGACCAGGTGTAGCAATTATAATTTGAGACTGATTTGTTAAAGCTTCAATCTGTGGCTTTATGGGTGTTCCTCCGCACAAAGAGACGATTTTAATTTCTGTGCTATTTGAAGCTAAAGATTGTAAATTGTTGTAAATCTGCTGGCCTAATTCTCTTGTAGGTGTAAGGATTAAAGATTGAATGTCTTTATTCTCTACATTGGCCAATTGTAATAACGGCAAGCCAAAAGCCGCTGTTTTTCCTGTACCTGTTTTTGCTAAAACAACGAGATCATCTTTCTGATTTAAAACTACCGGAATCGCTTTTTTCTGAACGTCTGTCGGTTCAGAAATTTGTAAATCGATTAAACTTTGCTGGAGCTGTTCGTTAATTCCTAAATCTGAAAACTGTTTTAACATGGCTATTTTTTTGAGCAAAGATAGCGACACTTTTGCTCTGGGGATTACTATTTACTCCGTAATTCCTTTATAAGATGAAATTGTTATGATATTTAGGCGAAACACGAACTATAAGAAGTTCACTAAGCTACTTTGAAAGTAAATTTGAAGTGTCATAAGAAGTTCTGAAAATGAAAACAACTTTTAGGGTTTTAATTTCCTTTGATACGAACCCATAAATCCGCCATTAGATTTTTAGCGTCTCTACCATCTTTTGGAGTTTCTATAAAACGGACTTCACCGTTTTCCAAAACTTGAATTTCATATTGAAAAACAAACTGATTGTTGTCGGGTTTAATCCCCATAGTTCCAAAACGTAGGTCGTTAAAATATAGTTTGTCATTCTTCTTTGTTATGGTATACCACCCTTTCGAGATATGAATCATACGTTTTACTTTGTCGTTATTTTTCAAATCGCCCAAGTATTCATGATGTTTAGGGTACTTATAAAACGTAATAGGCTTTGTATCAAAAAAGGAATAATACCCTACCAAATAAGCATCTTTGGTATCAATATTTGCAGTCCATAAAATGGTATTTAACGGTGTAGGTCGTGTATCAATTTGAGAATATGATATGTTTTGAGTTGTTAGATTTTTTTCAAATTTAGTATAAGCCCATCCTTTTAATACCACGGTGATAATTAAATAAGCACTACTCACGATAAGTCCGTAATTATTATAGACACGCCTTTTTCGTGATGTTTTTTCCTGAAACATCGTTAGAATTAAAAAAACAATAAACGGCAATGTATATAAGGGATCTATAACAAAAATCGACTTAAAAGCAAGAGGGTAATCTATAGGCCAAAACAGCTGTGTTCCCCATGTGGTAAAGGCATCTAGAAGCGGATGGGTTATAAAACACCAGAAAAAGAGCCAAGACCAGCCTTTAAAATCTTTATATTTTTCATACTTGGAGACGATCCAACCAAAAATAGGTCCGAAAATGACCGAAAAAAAGATGGAATGCGTAAATCCGCGATGAATTTCTAGCGCTGAAACCGTATCAGTAAAATGTGATGCTAATACATCTAAGTCTGGAATAGTACCTGCAATAGCACCATATAACATAGCTTTATTGCCTATTTTTTTACCTAATACAGCTTCACCAACGGCGGCACCTAAAACGATTTGGGTAAGAGAATCCATTTATATCCTTGTATCTTTTTGAAATGGAAAAGTAACTATTTAAATTTTATAGTTAGTCGTATTTTTGATTCTAATCGGATTCCGTTTTATTTTGAATAGAACCTGAATAACGTATAGGTGTTCTTGTGTTACCAGTTAAAATCATTTCAGATTTTAAATTTGGAAATAGGGTGATATTAACTCGAAAGTTTTCCGAGTTACTTTTTGCTTCAAATGAAATATCATAACTAGAATCCTTCTTTTGCGAGACTTTATAATTCTTCATAAGCCCTTTAAAAGCAATGGCGCTATCATCACCACCATAACTTCCTCCCATTTGTCGCTCTCCAAAATAAGGCAAATATGAGGTGATACTATCTCCTGAAATCGTCAAAAAATTGCTGTTTCCAATTAAATTCACAGACCCGCCCTGATTCCCTGGAGGTAATAATCGTGCCGCTTGTTGCATGGCCATTGTAGTAGTTGGATAAGCCCAATCTGAAATAATTTTAAAATCTTTATTGTTAACTATAGTAGCTAATCGGTCTAATTCTGCTTGAGTCGCATTCGTTTTTCCAGAACCACAAGCCATAAGCAATACTACAAAAGTGGCCAATATGTATTTAATGATATTATTTTTCATTTTGAAATATTTAAAAGGTTATAACGAGGAAATTAAAGATGATAACCGTCGCTTATACGATGTTAATTTACATATAAATGAAGGTAATTCAAATGTAAATCCTAATTTTAGCACTTATGAGTTTCAAGAAAAACCAATTACAGCTACAATATCAGGGCTTTGTAAACACTCCTTTACTATGGAAAAAGTCAGATGTCATGGGATTACAGCAGTTATTACTTCCAGAACAAGATGTATCACAATTTACGACGCATGAACAACCAAATCTACGTTTAGGAAAACGTGTTGAGCAGTTTGTATTCTTTCAATTATCAAGCTATAACGACATCAAAATTCTTTTAAAAAACACGCAAATTCAAAACAATAAGCAAACTATAGGTGAAATAGATTGTATTTTAGAGTTGGACCAAACCTTTATTCATCTTGAAATTGTCTATAAATTTTACTTGTATGATCCTAACCATGGCCAAACTGAAATCGAACACTGGATTGGCCCCAACAGAAAGGATACTCTACTTAAAAAAATAACAAAACTTAATGAAAAACAACTTCCTTTACTTTATAATGAACATACACAAAAAGTATTAAAACCACTACAAGTACAATCCGAAAGCATCAAACAGCAGGTGTATTTTAAAGCACAATTATTCCTCCCTTTTGAAGATTTTGATACCCCATTTGATATCCTTAATTCAGCATGTATTAGTGGATTCTATATCCATTATACAAGAATCGCTGAATTACAACACTGTAAGTTTTTTATACCCGATAAAATTGATTGGCTACAAGAAACCCAAAATCAAGTCGATTGGTGTTCTTATTCAGTCTTTTGTGATAGCATAGAATCCGTTATCCAACAAAAAATAGCACCACTTTGTTGGATTAAATTTCCAAAAGGTCGCATTCAAAAATGTTTTGTGGTCTGGTGGCCATAATCTAAAGTTTAAATAATTTAATCATCATCAAGCCTACTGGAAGTTGTTCTAATACCTAAACTAGAACGCTAGGTTAGATGACACTCATTTGTGTTTATTTTATTGCCATGTATGAATATCATAATAATCCCATCAAAAAACTATCATTTTCACATTAAAACAGAGCTATTATATATACATTTTCAGAAGGTTTTTAAGCTTTTATTACTAATTTTATAATTAACTAAAATTTTTATCATTTTGAAATAGTAAAAAGTACTTTCTTTCATTTTAAAGGGGGTATATTAGATTTTCCAAAATGTTTATTTTTTAAATTTTAGTTGGTGTTAAGTTAAACTCTAGCAGTAAAATCTGTTATTTACACGGTAATTTATGGCGTTAAAAATCGTAATCTCCCACAAAACAAAGTATAAGTACGATAGAAAAGTTTCTTTATCCCCACACATATTCCGACTGCGGCCAGCGCCACACTCACGAACACCAATTGAGTCTTACTCCATAAAAATTAAACCAGAAGAACAGTTTTTTAATTGGCAGCAAGACCCTTTTGGAAATTATGTAGCGCGATTAGTGTTTCCTGAAAAAACAGACGAACTTTCTATTGATGTCGAGATTATTGCCGATTTAAAGACCATTAATCCTTTCGATTTCTTTATTGAAGAATCTGCCGAAGAGTATCCTTTTGAATATACTGATACTATTAAAAAAGAGCTTCTTCCCTATTTAGAAATTACCGATAATGGTGATTTACTAAAGGATTTTATAAAAACGATCGATTATACGCCGCGAAAAACAATCTATTTCTTAATTGATATTAATAGGAAGATATACGAATATTTAAGCTATAACATTCGTATGGAGCCTGGAGTGCAATCTTGTGAGGAAACTCTAGAACGCAAAAATGGGTCTTGTCGTGATTTCGCTTGGCTTTTTGTCCAAACATTACGCCACCTCGGTTTTGGTGCTCGATTTGTTTCTGGGTACTTAGTTCAGTTAAAATCTGATGAAAAGTCACTAGATGGTCCTTCAGGTCCCGAGGAAGATTTTACCGATTTACACGCCTGGGCTGAAGTGTATTTACCTGGAGCAGGATGGATTGGTTTTGATGCCACTTCTGGACTGCTTGCTAGCGAAGGTCATATTCCGCTGGCATGTACACCTTCCTTTGAAAGTGCTGCCCCGGTGTCGGGAGCTACCGATGTTTGTGAAACCGAATTCTTTTTTGAAAACTCGGTAACGCGTATTTTCGAATCGCCTAGAGTAACAAAACCTTATACGGAAGCCCAATGGAAAGACATTTATAAACTTGGAAATAAGGTTGAAAAACAACTTCAAAAGGGAGATGTTCGTTTAACTATGGGTGGCGAACCTACGTTCATTTCTATTGATGATTTAGATGCTCCTGAGTGGAATACGACGGCCGACGGACCGCTAAAACGAAAATTAGCCAAAGATTTATCTAAAAAATTACATGAAGCCTTTGGAAAAGGTGGTGTGCTTCACCATGCCCAAGGAAAATGGTATCCTGGTGAACCTTTACCACGTTGGCAAATTGAAATTTGTTGGCGTAAAGATGGTCGACCGATTTGGTATAATAAGAATTTATTAGCCACTTACACCGATGATGTTACAATTCCGCCTGATACGGATAAAAAATTCTTAGAAACCCTTACTAAATATTTAAGGGTTACAAACGAACATATTTTACCTACTTACGAAGACCCATTCTATTACTTATGGGAACAAGGTAATTTACCTACCGATTATAATCCAGCCGATGATGAAGATAACGAGCTGGCAAAGAAAAAACTAAACGCCATTTTTGAAAAAGGGACATCAACCCCGGTTGGTTATTTACTGCCCTTAAATAAAACTGAAAACAAATGGTTTACAAGTGCTTGGACCTTTAGGCGTCAACACCTGTTTTTAACACCAGGCGACTCCCCTATTGGCTTGAGATTACCTTTAGCCTCCTTAGAAGCTAAACCAGAACATGAAATTTTCCCAATTTACGAACCCGAACTGTTTGGTATTAAGGGAAGACTTCCAAGTTTTAAAAATATTGTAAAAGCACGTTATAAAGATTATTGTGATTTTGGAATTGATTACAATCAACCAAACTATTTCGTGCGCACCGCCCTGTGTTCCGAAATTAGAGATGGAAAACTTTATTTATTCCTTCCACCTTTAGAATCTGCCGAAGTATTTCTAGATTTAATTGCATCCATAGAAATGACTGCTAAAGAACTTAATGTTCCAGTGATTTTAGAAGGATACGAGCCTCCAAAAGATAACAGACTAGAATCTCTAAAAATCACGCCAGACCCTGCAGTAATAGAGGTAAATGTGCATCCTGTGAAAAACTGGGAAGAATTATGTAACAACACATTTACATTATACAGGCTTGCAAAAGAATCGCGTTTGGGTACCGAAAAATTCATGCTCGACGGGAAACACACGGGAACTGGTGGCGGAAACCATGTGACTTTAGGGGGTACTAGTCCGCAAGATAGTCCCCTACTTCGTAAACCTAGCTTGTTAAGAAGTTTACTAACCTTCTGGCAACATCACCCGGGATTAACGTATTTATTTTCTGGAGCCTTCGTTGGACCAACCAGTCAGGCACCACGAATTGATGAGGCCCGCATGGATAATTTATACGAATTAGAAATTGCGTTTGCTCAAATTCCCGAAGATGAGGAAGTCCCTTTTTGGCTAACCGATCGCTTATTCCGTCATTTACTAACCGATCTTACAGGAAACACACATCGCGCCGAATTTTGTATTGATAAATTGTATTCGCCAGACTCGTCTTCTGGACGATTAGGCATTCTAGAGCTACGTGGATTTGATATGCCACCACATCCACAAATGAGTTTAACTCAAATGCTATTAGTACGAACACTAGTAGCTTGGTTCTGGAAAAAACCTTATGAGCACAATTTAGTGCGTTGGGGCACCGAATTGCATGACAAATTCTTAATTGAACACTACGTTCGTGAAGATATTAAAGATGTGGTCGAACAATTAAACAGAGCTGGTTACGCTTTTAAAGAGGAATGGTTTAATCCGTTTTTTGAGTTTAGATTTCCACTTCATGGTATGGTAGAAATTAATAATATTCACTTAGAATTAAGAGCAGGAATTGAGCCTTGGAATGTTTTAGGTGAAGAGATGACCGGAGGCGGTACAGCCCGCTATGTAGACTCTTCTTTAGAAAGACTTCAAGTTAAAGTTTCTAATTTCATAGATGAAAGATTTGTATTAACTTGCAACGGTGTAAAAGTTCAATTAAAAAGCACTGGAGTTAAAGGCGAATATGTAGCCGGAGTTAAGTATAAAGCTTGGGATCCGTACTCTGCATTGCACCCTACAATTCCTGTGGATACACCTTTAGTTTTTGATGTTGTTGATACTTGGAATAGACGATCTATTGGTGGTTGCACCTATTTTGTGTCGCACCCAGGCGGACGATCATATGAGAAGTACCCTGTGAATAGTTTTGAAGCAGAATCTCGAAGAATAAATCGTTTTTGGGAGTTTGGCCATACGCAAGGGGAAATTGATCCAGTTGAAAACATCAATCCAGATAAGGAAAATCCTAATAGAAGTGTTGAAGAAAAAGGAAGCTCTAAACGTTTTAAATACAAAGAATTGCCTGTTAATTTTGAATTCCCTTACACCCTGGATTTAAGAAAAAAATAAAGAGAAATTTATCAGCTTCTTATGAAGTAGAAAGTCTCTTAAAGCATAAGGATTCCTAATTAATGGAGACGAAAGAAAATAGCATATTTGAAAATTACTTTAAGGATTTTAGTAAATATGACGAGTTACTAACTTCAGAACTAACAATCAAACCTGATTGGAAAATTCTGTTGGATAATTTATTGAAAATTGGGAGCAAAGAACTGGCTGCTAAGCAATCGGAAATCGATTGGCTTTTAGCCGAAAACGGCGTGACTTATAATGTTTATAACGATCCGAATGGTTTAAATAGACCTTGGAATTTAAATATTATTCCCTTCATCATTCAGCAAAAAGAATGGGAATTGGTTGAAAAAGGTATTAAGCAGCGTTCCGAACTGCTCAATCTAATTCTTAAGGATATTTATGGCGAACGTAAATTACTGAAAAACGGAATCATTCCTCCTGAAGTGATTTATGCGCATCGCGGATTTTTACGTGCTTGCGACCAAATTGATTACAAAACAGCCAAAACCTTATTAATTCATGCTGTTGATTTAGCTCGCGGTCCCGACGGACGTATGTGGGTGGTAAATGACCGTACCCAAGCACCATCAGGCATGGGCTATGCTTTAGAAAATCGCTTCTCTAAAAGTAAAGTGATTCCTGAGATTTTTGATAATATTCATGTCACACAACCTTCAGAGTTTTTTAAAGATTTTAATCAACTGCTTTTAAAGGCAGCACCAGGAAATAAAGAAAATCCTAACGTGGTCATTTTAACCCCTGGTCCTCATAATGAAACTTATTTTGAACATGCTTACCTGTCAACCTTTTTAGGTTATCCTTTAGTAAAAGGAAACGATTTAGTAGTTAGAAATGGTAAGGTTTGGATGAAGTCGCTTAAAGGCCTAAAACAAGTTGATGTTATTTTACGTCGTGTTGATGATGCCTTTATGGACCCTTTAGAACTTCGTGAAGATTCGTACTTAGGGGTTGCTGGACTTTTGGAAGTAGTTCGACTTCAAAATGTAGCCATTGTAAACCCGATTGGAAGTGGCGTGCTCGAAAACCCTGGTCTTATTCCTTTTTTGGAAAATATCTGTAAATATTTTTTAAAAGAAGACCTTATTTTACCTCAAATTGCTTCTTGGTGGTGCGGACAAGAAAAGGAACGTAACCATGTTTTTGAAAACCTCACGTCATTTGTTGTAAAAAAAATAGATCGCTCTCAGCGTGAAAACATCATTTTCTGTGAGTTTTTAAGTAAAAAGGAACTCAAACAATTAAAGAAAAACATACTTGCTAATCCAAATCAATATGTAGCCCAAGAGAAAATATATTTCTCGACAGCACCAAATTTTATTAATGAAAAACTTGAACCTCGCAAGGTGTTATGTCGCACGTTTTCTATTGCTAAAGGTGATCAATATAGTGTGATGCCTGGTGGTTTAGTACGTGTGGCTGCCGAACGCGAGAAACTTTTTGTTTCAAATCAGCGTGGAGGAACTAGTAAAGATTTTTGGGTTATTGGTGATCAAAACCAAGCACACTTGGCCCTCTACTCCTGGAACAAGAGCTTACCTAATAACATTGCTAGCATCAATGATGTCCCTAGTAATACTGCCGAAAATTTATTTTGGTCTGGACGTTACGTGGCAAGAACTTTACTCACAGCACGATACATTCGTATGGTATTAAACCGAATGACTAATGTGCAGTACAATAATAAATACCTACCTGATCCCGAATGTTTAAACATTTTATATCATTCCATTACAACAATAACTTCTACATTTCCTGGATTTTACGATGAAGAGAACGCTGAAGCACTTCTTAAAGATCCTTTAAAAGAAATTGTTTCGGTTATCATTGATGAAAAACGTATCGGTAGTTTTGCGCAAAGTTTACAAAGTTTTAATGGGTCGTATTTCACGCTTCGAAATTTATGGTCTAAAGACATGTGGCGCGTTTTTGACAGTATTGATAAAATTTGGAAAAATTTCAAATCTGAAGAAAATTATAGCATCTATGGCTTAACGCGTTTTTTTGATAAAATTATTACCAGAATTATTGCTTTCATGGCGCTTACCGAAGAAAGTATTATGGTAAAACAGGGGCTTCTACTCTATTTTATTGGTTTGCAATTAGAAGAAGCTTCCATGACCATAGAAAAATTTAGAGCACTTATCGTGGTAAATCATGACGAGGACTTAGAATACGAAATTCTAGAATCATTATTATCTAGTCATGAGAGTTTAAACATTTATCGATACAGCTATAAATCCTATTTGAGTTTAGAAAACGTCGTTAAACTACTACTTTTAGATCAAGAATACACGCGTTCTTTAACCTATCAAATAACTCGATTACAAAAGGACATTAGCAAATTACCCAATAACAACCCTAATGGTGAACCTACAGAATGCTTAAAGAATATTGAAAAAGCACTTAGTTTAGTGCAAAATATAGATATTGATAGCATTCTTGAAGTCGATAGTGAAACGAAAATACGCTTGAAATTAGATCAGTTATTTTCCAAATTGAGTGATTTGTTTCATGTGACTTCTATGTCCATTTCAGACACCTATTTCAATCATTCGCTACAACAAAAACAGTTAGTAAAACGTAACATTACAAATTAAATGGTAGTTTTCGATCTCTGGCATAAAACCAAATACAAGTACGAGCAAGGCGCTTCTTTTTGTCATAATCTAGTGACTCTAAAACCTAAAAATTTTCCAGGTCAAGAATTAATAGATTATCGTTTAGAAATTAGTCCTACGCCTAGTGAAATTTTTGAAAGAGTTGATTTTTTCGGAAATACTATAGCAACCTTTTCTATTCAGGAAAATCACGAAGAACTTACCGTTATTGCGCGAAGTAAAATTGCTAGAGATTATAAATCTCAAATTTCAAATGAAAACATTGAAGCTAGAAACAAGGTAACCATAGAAGAAGCTTTCGTTTTATTAAAAGGCATTGAGCCCGATATTATCAATGCGCGACAGTATGTATTATTTTCTCCTTTGATCACTAAAATGTCGCCGAAAATAAAAAAGTACACCGAAGTTTCTTTTAAACCTGGCCGCTCACTTTATGAAGCAGCTCATGAACTCATGCAGCGTATTTTCATTGATTTTGATTTTGTTTCAGGTTTCACAAATATTGCTACACCTCTAGACGAGGTTATGAACGCCAAAAAAGGAGTTTGTCAAGATTTTGCTCAAGTGGCTATTGCATGTGTACGTTCTATGGGATTACCTGCAAGGTATGTGAGTGGTTATATTGAAACTGTTCCGCCGGAAGGCAAAGAAAAATTAATAGGAACCGACGCCTCGCATGCTTGGTTTTCCGTTTTTATTCCTCAATTTGGTTGGGTAGATTTCGACCCTACAAACAACCAAGTACCAAAAGATCAGCATATTGTGGTGGCCCATGGCCGCGATTATTACGATGTTCCACCACTTAAAGGAGTGATTTATTCCACAGGAAAAAATGATATGGAAGTATCTGTTGATTTACGTCCAGCAAAAGAAAATACCATAGAAAAGAAGGTCTAAAGAAAAACAAATTACTTCCTAAGCCTTGGCTTTAGCATCTAAAGTATGTGAAATATCGAAATAATCTTCTTCTAACTTTACAGCTATAGTAGCCAGTTTGTCAATCAATTCAGCCATAAATTCTTCTAAATTATTATCAATTTCTTCAATTAATTTATATTCAAATTGTGAGGTCATTTTACCAATTAAAAAAGCTGCTGAATTAACAGGTTTTTCATGCTGCTTAGAAATCATACAAATGTATTTATTCATTTGATTTAAGCAGTTTTTGATGGACCGCGGACATTTAGAATTTAAGATTAGAAATTCTAAGGTATTCGTTCTTTCGGGTGATTTTTTATAGCTCCTACGCATCATATCGTAAGCTAAAACACATTTTAATAAAGTGGCCCACTGGTAATTACCATCTACCAAATCGCCGTAAATCTTTTTCACTGTACTAGCATCACTTACTTTAGAGTTAATGATACGCGCCACCTGTAAACCTCGTTCAATATTAATACCTAACATAATGATGGCATAAACTTCATCATGCAAGAGTGTACTTTGTATTTTACTTTTAATATCAGATGTAGCATTACTTACAATGGTAGTGAAATCGTATAATTGACTTTTAACCAATTTTTCAACGGGATATCCTTTTATAACATGTTTAACACGGTTGACGGTTTCAAATAATTCATTAGAAATTAAATCTCTTGCACTTCTTGCATTTTCATGTGCGTTAACAAAACCGTTAACGATAGAATAAGACGAATCTATATTCAAGCCAACATTATATAACACTTCTTCTTCTTCCAGAATAATATCCGAATCAATAATTTCGTTCGCCGCCATGTACATTATGGAGCGTAAAACAAATTGTCTAGATTGTGATAATTCGTCGGGAGCATCTAGTGATGAAAAATAGTTGACTCTTAAAAACCGTGCTACATGTTCAGATCGTTCAATATATCTCCCCATCCAAAACAAATTATTTGCTACTCTTGCTAACATAAATATTCTATTTTTTTAATACCCAAGTGTCTTTTGATCCTCCTCCTTGTGATGAGTTTACAACCAAGTTTCCTTTTTTTAATGCGACTCTTGTTAATCCGCCTTTCAATACAAAATCAACATCTTTTCCTAATAAGGTAAAGGTTCTTAAATCGACGTGTCTAGACTCAAAAGACTGGCTATCATCAATATAAGTAGGATGTGTAGACAATGACATGATAGGTTGTGCAATGTATTTTCTTGGATCCTTTTTTATGTTTTCTTTTACCTTTTCAATCTCTTCTTTTGATAACTTATTACCTATTGAAATACCGTATCCTCCTGATTCATCTACAGGTTTTACCACCAACTTATCAATATTTTCAAGCACATAACTCAATTCGTTCTTTCTACTGCAATGGTATGTATGTACATTATTTAAAATAGGATCTTCATCAAGGTAGTATTTAATGATCTCGGGCATATAAGTATAAATGGCTTTATCGTCTGCAACACCTGTTCCTGGTGCATTAACTAGAGCTACATTCCCTTTTAAATACACCGAAAATAAACCAGGAACTCCTAGTAAAGAATCTGCTTTAAAAACTAAAGGATCTATATACAAATCGTCTACTCTTCTGTAAATAACATCGACTTTCTCAATACCATAAATGGTTTTCATGTAAACAAAGTCGTTTTCAACAAACAAATCCCGTCCTTCAACTAAAAGGATTCCCATTTGCTTGGCTAAAAAACAGTGTTCGTAATAGGCAGAATTATACACACCTGGTGTTAAGATAACACATACAGGATTATCTACTCCTGTTGGTTTTACCGACTGCATGGTTTCTAAAAGTTTAGAACCATAATTGACAACCGTATGCGTTTTATACTGGTTAAATACACCAAAAAGCGCATGTTTTACCGCACCACGATTCCCTATTACATAACTCACTCCCGAAGGACAACGAATATTATCTTCTAACACATAATATTGTCCATCGGAGTGTTTGATTAAATCTGTTCCAGAAATATGATTGTAGATACCTTCCGGCGGATCAAAATTAATCATCTCTGGTAAAAAGTTAACAGAGGAATCTATTAAAGACTTTGGTACAATATTTTGTTTTATAATTTTTTGCTCGTGATAAACATCCCAAAGGAAAAGATTCAAAGCTTTGCTGCGTTGCAACACTCCTGATTCAATAGTTTCCCATTCTTCATGATCGATAATACGAGGAAACAAATCGAAAGGGAATATTTTTTCATTCACCTCATTTTCACCGTATACTTGAAATGTAATACCTGAATTAAAAAAAGAATCTTTCGCCTGAATATTTAAACGATTAAATTCTGAAACGGAGTAAGCCCCAAAAAGTTCAAATAACGTTTTGTAAATGACTCTAACATCATCTCTTTTAGCAAATAATTCATCATAAAACCTAGAATCATACTCGTATGATGAAAATAATGGAAGGTTAACTGGGTCTTTCAAATCTTTTAATTTAGTAATTACGCCTTGAGTTATCCATTAAATTTAATAAATATTTAAGGACAAATTACTAAATACTATAAGGACTTTTTTTACGCAATAATTATGGATGCATTATTAATAAAATTAAGCTCTGTTTTTTAAATAATTAAAAACAAACTCACCAAGAATGATTAGGAAAACTGAAATACACCTAATTATATTGAAGATTTGATAATTTTTAAAACCAATAATAGTTTCAAAAAATCGAAATATAAAGACTTATCTTTTTAAAAATGAAATACTTAATAAGTAACAAAAACTAAATCTACTGTATAAACATCATATTTCCGATTATCAAATTATAAAATTTGAGTGCTTTTTAAATGTTTTAATAGGTAATATTTAACCATCTTTTCTTAAAATATTGTCGATAGCAGTGATCCAATCTTCGATATTAGTCTTATCTGTATGAAGTGCTACACTCCCATTTCCATAAGGTTTATAGATATCTACGGTAGTTACCGAAAAGAAACCAACTGTTGGTGTTAATGAAGCGCTAGCTAAGTGCATGACTCCGTTATCTGCCGCGATAAAAATACTCGTATTTCGAAAAATACTCGCCATTTCACGAATGTCTTCACTATAAAAATTGGGAGCTTTAAAATTAATCCGTGAAATATTTTCTATAGGGAGCATTTCAATGATATTAAACTCTGGGTATTCCTTTTGTAATCTTGCATAAAAGGTTTCCCACCAAGTTTCAGAATAGCATTTGTTCCCAGTGGCGTTCGTATAAATACAAATGGTTTTCTTGTCATTTTTAGTGATACCATACAAAACTTTTTTTCCGTTCGAAATTTCAGCGGCATTCAGTTTAATATCCAATAACGGCATTTTTTGATGTTCATCTTCAATACCTAACACCTCTAGGTAATGTCTCAGATTATAAACCGGATATTTTGAAATGTGCTTATAATCTTCATACTTACTAATGATGCTTTCATCCACATCACCAAAAATTTTAAATTTTGCATTGGCTAATTCAGTCAGTAACCTTCCAGAAGATGAATTTTTATCGGCATTTATCACTAAATCATAGGACCTACTTTTAATAGAAATCCAACATTTAATATATTTAAAAAGATTGCTCCACGGTTTTTTAGGGAGCTTTATAATTTCTGAGACTTCTTTATAATTTTCAAATACAGGATGTGCCACACCGCCTTTAACAAACAAATCTACTTGACACCTAGGAAACGTACGAATGACTTCTTGAACCAATGGTGTTAAAAGTAATTGATTGCCTAATCTATGGTTAGGACGTATAATTAAAACTTTTTTGATGTCTTTAATATGAAGATCTCCTTTTTGAGGCTCTACATATGAAGCGCCTACACGTTTTGTGAGGGCATGCATTATCTTTCTTCTGTAATTGTTTATTTTTATTTTAAAAGACATGACGTTTAATCTTAATTTTTAACTACTAAATGAAACAAAAATAAGTAAACTACTTTTTACCTTTATACAAAGCGTTTAAAGCTAAGGCAGCAATAATCATTGTAATACCTAAAAGACTCCATAAGGTATAAACCTCTCCGAAAATAAAAGCACCAAACATCACTGTAAAAATGACTTCTAAATATTTTAATGGCGCAACCTGATTCGTAGCAGCTATTTGAAATGCTTTAGTCATATAAACTTGTCCAAAATAACCAAAAACACCTAAGGCAAATAGCATAAGCCATTCAACACCTACAGGGTTAGTCCAATTAAACAAGGCCATGGTTCCACCAATAATGGTTGAAATAACCATAAAATAGTTTACTACAACCACCGGATGATCTGCTTTTCCAATTTTACTAATCACGACATAAACTAAACCACTAAAGAGAGCGGAGACAAAAATAAGTAACAAGCCATAAGGATCTAATGTGGCATCAAATCCTTTTAAAATGACTACACCTACAAACGCCACAAGAAAAAAGAACCATTGAATAGGCTTAACCTTTTCTTTAAGTAATAAAACAGCAAACACTGCAGCAAAAATAGGCGCCATATAACGCAATGAAACGGCTGTACCTATTGGCAGGTATTTGGTTGACATAAAAAATAACGCCATGGAGGTTACTCCAACAAGTCCTCTTAAAACTAACAGTTTTCTTTTATTTCCAAGGATTGAAATTTTATTTTTCAATAGGAATCCAAAAGTAAAAAACAAGGAACTCAGGGATCTAAAAAACACAATTTGAAACGCATCATAATGTGTCAAATATTTTACTATGGCATTCATACATGTAAAAGCTAAGGTGCTTATTATCATGAATTTTATAGCGTTTCTAACGTCCATGTGCTCTTAATTTAAATTTTCGATTAGAATTTATGAAATATACCCCCGTAAGTAATACGATAGCTGCACATATAGATTGCAGTGAAATTTGTTCATTTAAAACCCACCATCCTAGAATCAAAGCAATGATAGGATTAACGTAAGTTGAAGTTGCTACTTTTTCAGGGGAGACGGTTTTTAAAAGATAGTTGAATGCTGTAAAAGCAATAAGGCTTCCAAATAAAATTAGGCCTAACATCGACCATTGTACTTCATTTTGCCAAGTATTTGGCCAAGACCAAGATTCGTTTAAAATAAGACTAATTAGTCCTAGGAACGTACCACCACATAACATTTGGTATCCTGTATTTACAAAATGATTACTTGGTAAATCGGCCTTTCCAACAAAAATACTGGCATAAGCCCAGCTAACCATACAGGCAAAAATGGTTATCATGCCTAAAATTTGTCCGTCTTGATTCAAAATTTCTTTTTGCCCTACTAATAAAAAGATGCCTATAAAACCTAATAGTACACCAAAGAAAGACATGAGTGAAATACGCTTACCTTGAAGCATACGCAAAAGTAAAAGCACAACTAAGGGCTGGGCAGATATTTCTAAAGCAGCAAAACCACTATCGACATATTTTAAGGCCCAAACAACAACACCATTACCAAAGGTTAGAAACAGAAAACCAGCTATAGCTGTGTTTTTAAGCTGATTTAGAGTGATTTTTAGACTTATTTTAGAAACTTTAGCTATAAGAAAAATTAAGCCGCTGGCCGTTAAAAAACGTACGGAGGCTAAAAAAAAAGGTGGTAAATTGCTTACAGCTATTTTATTAAGTAAATAAGTGGAACCCCAAATCACATAAATGGCAAAAAAGGATAAAATGATAAGAATCGTTTTACGCGATATACTCATATATCTGCTTAGGGGTTTGTAGTTTAAACTACAGGATAAAAATTTTTAAATCTTTTTTACTTGAACGGCGTTCATACCTTTTTGACCACGTTCTAGTTCGTAAGTCACTTTATCATTTTCTTCAATAGGCTCTAAAGTTCCGCTTATATGAACAAAATATTTTTCCTGATTTACACTATCAATAATAAAACCGAATCCTTTAGAATGATCAAAGAAAGACACTTTACCTTCTTTAGCTACTGGCTCCTCTTCTATGCGATCTTCTTTTTTAGGAATTCCTAATTCAATGGATTCTGCCTCAATCTTTTCACGCATCGCAGGATCTGGAGGTGTGTCTGTTAAGTTCCCGTTAAAATCAACGTAAGCAAACTGAATCCCTTGTGGGTTTTCTTTAGCTTCCGCTCTTCGAGCTTCTTTCTTTTTTTGCTTTTCCTCACGCTTTTTTAAACGTTTCTTCTCTTTTTCAATTTTGTTAAAGGTAACTTGCGATTTTGCCATAGTTTATCTATTCGGACAGAATTTAATGAATTAATAATACTGCAAAGATAAACCTTATTTTAAGTAAGCTACAATTATTAATGTTATTATTATGGAATGACTTAATCTTCTGGTGGAAAACCGTGAATTTCTTCAAAAACTTCATCAAAATTAGAGCGTAAATAAGAATTTAGCTTTTTTCGATAATCCCCTTTTAACCAATCTACAAAGTTATAGGTGCTTTTACTTATACATTTTGTGTAACGCTGAATTCTAAAATCGATATCATCACCCAACATTTTAGCTAAACCAATGGCATCGTAAACGTCTTCACTGTTTTCAATACAAATTTTGGCATGTTGTTCTATAGATCGTTCTAAAACCACTTTTGAAGACTCTCCATTTCTAATAGAATCTACATACGTTTTTTGAATATCGAAGTAAACGTCTTTTGATTTACCAAACTCTGCACGAAGTTCTTCTGGCATTTCATACCTAAAATTACTCTCTAGATCTTCATCACTTAAAATAGAATCTAAGTAATAGGTTGGCGATTTAAAGATACGTTGCCAGTCTAAGTCTTCACCCCAAGGTCCAAATCTGTGGAAGTTATTACCTAAATCGATCACAGAAAACGTTCTCTTATTTTTCAAAATACGTGATCCACGACCAATCATCTGGTAGTAAAGGGTTAAGGATTTGGTTGCTCTGTTTAAAATGATACTATCAACCGTAGGCTCATCAAAACCAGTAGTTAATATACTCACCGAAGTTAAAATGGCGTCTGGCGTATTTTTAAACCATTTTAATATCATGGCACGCTCCTTTTTACTATTGGTATTGTCTAAATGTGCAATAGGATACCCCGCTCTTCTAAAGGTGTCATAAACGTGTAAAGACGTATTAATACCATTATTAAAAATTAAGGTTTTCTTACCCTTAGAACGCTCTTCGTAAGCTTGTAATAACTTGGATAGCATATCATTATCGGTATACAAGTCTTCCGATGATTTAACTGTATAATCACCATTCGCTCCAACCACTAACGAGGTTAAACCTACGTTATAAGTAAACATTTCAGCACGTGCTAAAAAGCCATTTTCAATTAAAGATTCTATACTTTCACCTACAATAAGCTCGTCATAATTATCGGTCATTGGCAATTCAATGCTAGAACTTAAAGGTGTTGCGGTAACCCCTAAAATAAACGACTGACTAAAAAATTTAAATAATTTTGTAAACGAATTATAGTGTGCCTCATCAATAATTACCAATCCGATATCCGAAATATCAAGTTTGTCGTCATTTAAACGGTTGTTTAAAGTCTCAACCATAGCAACAAAGCAACTGTAGTCGGCTTGATCACTTAAATCAGCCTTACTATCCACTACTTTGTTATGCACACCAAACTCAGTTAACACTTTAGAAGTTTGACGACACAGCTCAATACGGTGCGTCATAACCAAAACCTTTTTCTTATGGTGCTTTAAATACTGTCTAACAATTTCAGAAAAAATTACTGTTTTCCCTCCACCAGTAGGTAGTTGATACAGTAAATGGTAATCATCTGGAGACTCTTCGAAGGCTTTAAATATTTTATCTATAGCGCCTTTTTGATAGCTATATAGATCTTTTCCTTCTTTTCTTTCTTCTAATTCCGCTTTTGTTGCCGACATGCTAAAAATTTTATGACGTGCAAAAATAACATCTTTAAAGGGTTTATCATACATGAATTGCCTTAAAATTATGTTGTGTTTCTTCAGAATTTACTAAGCAAAAGAGTATTAAGGAATTAATTGCATCTTATAAATTAAAAATTATGAGATAAAAAGTGATATCTTTAGTTTAAAATCTTGAAATAATGCTTTTTTAATAGAAAAAATGTAACAAAAAACACCTTATCCCTTCTAATCACCATAATTAATTAACTCCATATAGATTTTTTAACTTTACACATTCAAATGAAAAAAACAATTTTAAAACTCAGTAGTGCCTTATTCTTATTTTTAAGTATGATTACACAAACAAACGCACAAGATATCACAGGAGCGTGGGCTGGAAACATAAAACTCCAAAAAACCGAAGTTCCAATCCTTTTCAATATTAAAAACGAAGGCGACGGATTAACATGTACCATGGACAGCCCTACCCAAGGCGTAGCTGATTTTCCTATGGATAAAATTGATTTCACAGATAATGTTTTAACCATTGAGTTAAAACAAGTGGGTTTAAAATATGTAGGGAACTATAAAAACAACACTTTTGAAGGAACATTAATTCAAACAGGCACCGAAGATCATCCTTTAACTCTTACTAAAACTGTTAAAACCTTACCTGGTAACACGGATTTACCATCCTCAGAAGCCGAATTAAATAAGCTCATGCAGAAAGGCAAGGGCGATTTTAAATATTCAGTTGAAGATTATTTTGCAAAACCTAAAGCAAGTGCCTTTTCCTTTTCTCCAAATGGCGCTTACTTAGCGTATAAAGAAAAAGATGAAAATGCTAAAAATCACGTTTATGTTAAAAGTCTTGAAACCGATAAGGTAACACAGGTTATTAAAGAAGAAGATGAATTAATTCGTGCTTTTGGCTGGGCAAATAACAACAGACTGGTTTATATCATGGATAAAGGAGGTAATGAAAACTACCATTTATTTGCTGTAAACCTAGATGGAAGCAATCAAGCCGAACTAACACCTTTTGATGGTGTAAAAGTGAATATTCTCAATAGTTTGAAAGAGGATAAAGAACATATGATTATTTCTATGAATCAAAATAATCCTCAAATTTTTGAACCTTATAAAATAAATATTACAACGGGAGAATTAGTTCAGCTTTACAAAAATGATGATGCCGCTAACCCTATTGACGGATATGAATTTGATAAAGATGGCAAACTTCGTGGGTTCTCAAGGTTACGTGATGGGGTTAATATGGATTTATATTACACCACCGATGGTAAGAACTATGAAATCAAAAAGAAATTAAATTGGAAACAAACTTTTAGCATCATTTCTTTTAACTATGCATCTGATAACCCGGATGATGCTTACGTGGTTTCAAACTTAGACACCGATAAAACCGAAATCTATTTATATGATTTAAAAGAAGATAAGGTTATAAAAAAATTGTTTTCTAATAAAGAATTTGATGTGTCTAGTTTAAGGTTATCAAGAAAAAGAAATTACGAATTAGATTACTTTGCTTATGAAGGAGAAAAACAAGAAATCGTTCCGGTAAGTGATTATTATAAAAAACTACACAAAAAAATTACTGCCAAGTTTCCTAAATACAACTACTCTATTGCTGGTGTTACAGATGAAGAAGACAAGTATTTAATTTTCCTGCAGAGTGATAAATTATATGGGATGTATTATGCTTACGATCCTATTAAAGATGAATTCAAGTTACTTTATAATTTAATGCCAAATCTTAAAGAAGAAGATATGGCTGAAATGCGCCCAATTTCTTTTAAAAGTAGAGACGGTATGCACATTCATGGTTATATCACTTTACCTAAAGCTGCTATCGATGGTAAAAAAGTTCCGGTAATTGTTAATCCTCACGGCGGACCACAGGGTATTCGTGATTCATGGGGTTTTAACCCAGAAGCACAACTTTTTGCTAGTCGTGGTTACGCTACATTACAAGTTAATTTCAGAATTTCCGGGGGTTACGGTAAATCCTTTTTAGAATCTGGCTTCAAACAAATAGGAAGAAAAGCTATGGACGATGTTGAAGATGGCTTGCATTATGTTGTGAAAAAAGGTTGGGTTGATAAAAACAATGTAGCCATTTATGGTGGTAGCCACGGTGGATACGCCGTGCTAAGAGGACTAACTAAAACACCAGATTTATACGCTTGTGGTGTTGATTATGTTGGGGTTTCTAACTTATTTACCTTTATGAAAACCATTCCACCATACTGGAAACCTTATATTAAAATCATGAAAGAAGTTTGGTATGATGAAGATGAAGCTTCCGAAAAAGTGATTATGGAAGAAGTGTCTCCTGCATACCACATCGATAAAATTAAAAAGCCTCTATTTGTAGTACAAGGTGCTAACGATCCACGAGTGAATATCGATGAATCTGATCAAATTGTAAAAGCTCTAAGAGAAAAAGGTGTTGATGTTCCTTATATGGTTAAATATGATGAAGGTCACGGATTTCATAAAGAAGAAAACCGATTAGACTTATATAAAGCTATGATGGGGTTTTATGCTGAACATTTAAACAATTAAACAGGAGTATTTCACGTCATTAAATTCATAAAAAAAGCCAGAACATTTTAAATGTTCTGGCTTTTTTTATATTAATTAATAAGCTCAGATATTAGCAGCTAACCAATCTCCAACTTCTTTAGTTCCATAAGCTTTTCCGCCATCGGCTAAATCTTCAGTAACAATACCTTCAGCAAGTGCTTTGTTAACAGCATCTCTAATTGCTTTTCCTTCTTCAGGTAAGTTAAAAGCCGTTTCAAACATCATTGCAGCTGATAAAATAGTAGCCATTGGATTAGCAATATTTAATCCTGTAGCTTGTGGATAAGATCCGTGAATTGGCTCGAACAATGCAATATCAGCACCCATAGACGCAGAAGGCATTAATCCCATAGATCCAGAAATCACAGAAGCTTCATCAGTTAAAATATCTCCGAAAAGGTTTTCAGTAATTAATACGTCGTAACTATTTGGCCATTGCACCAAACGCATAGCAACCGCATCAACAAACTCGTAGCTTACTTCTACTTCAGGGTAATCTTTTTCCATAGCCTGAACGGTTTCTCTCCATAAACGAGACGTTTCTAAAACGTTGGCTTTATCAACACAACAAAGTTTTTTAGAACGTGTCATCGCTAATTCAAAACCTTTTTTAGCTAAACGTTGTACTTCAGCTCTGGTATAAACACAGTTATCGTAAGCCGTTTCGCCTTCATCTCTTCTACCCTTTTCTCCAAAGTAAATACCACCAGTTAGTTCTCTTAAGAAAACTAAATCGGTTCCTTCAATACGCTCTTGTTTTAAAGGAGATTTATCTAATAATGATGGAAAAGTAAATGTAGGGCGCACATTAGCAAACAACCCTAATTTTTTACGCATTTTAAGTAAGCCTTGCTCTGGTCTTACTGGTGCAGAAGGATCATTGTCATACTTTGGATGTCCAATCGCTCCGAATAAAACAGCATCAGAAGATGCGCAAATTTCATGAGTTTCATCTGGATAAGGCTCTCCAACTGCATCGATAGCAGCAGCACCTGTTAAAGCAGGTTTCCAAGTAATTTCATGTCCGAATTTTTTAGCAACAGCATCACTTACCTTTACGGCTTGATCTATAACTTCTGGTCCTATGCCGTCTCCAGCTAAAAGGGCTATATTAAATTTCATTTTTTATTTATTTTAGTCTTTATATTTATTTTTGGTAACAAATTTGAATTTCAATTATTAAATTAATTAATAATGATATTCAACATCTTTTCGGTTGCTATAATCGCCGAAACTGTTTGATCGGAATCTAAACCTCTGGTTTTAAACTCCTTTTCGGTGTTTTTCCAGGTAATAATGGTTTCACATAAGGCATCCGAACGACTTCCTGGTGGAATTCTAACAGCATAATCGATTAAGTCTGGCAAAACCATTAAGCGCTCGTTTTTAAATATACTTTTAATAGCATTCATAAAAGCATCAAATTGTCCGTCGCCCTGTGCATTCTCTTCAAAAGTTTCACCTTCTATAGTAATGGAAACCGATGTTGTAGGTTTCAATCCTTTTGAATGTGTAAGCACATAGGTATTAACCTTTACTTTTTCCTCATATGTTCTATCTAAAACATCAGAAATAATATATGGTAAATCCTCCTTGGTAACCACTTGCTTTTTGTCCCCCAACTCAATAATACGTTGGGTTACCTTTTTTAAATCTTCGTCGTTAAGCTGAAGTCCGAGTTCCTGTAAATTCTTTTGAATATTAGCTTTACCAGATGATTTCCCTAAAGCATACTTACGAGTTCTGCCGAAACGTTCTGGCATTAAATCGCTAAAATAGAGATTGTTTTTACTATCACCATCGGCATGAATACCAGCAGTTTGCGTAAAAACATTCGCTCCAATTATAGGCTTATTAGAAGGAATAACTAATCCTGAAAAGTTTTCTACCAATTTACTAACCGTGTATAACATCTTCTCATTAACCCCAATTTTAAGGTGAGGCATAAAATCGTTAATTACAGCTATGGTACTAGACATTGGTGCATTTCCAGCACGCTCGCCCATACCATTAACGGTAAGATGCAATCCGTCGGCACCAGCATTTAAACCAGCCATGACATTCGCTACTCCTAAATCATAATCATTATGAGCATGGAAATCAAAATGCATTTTAGGATAAGCTTCCTTTATTTCTTTAATGAAGTTAAACGATTCTTCGGGCGTTAATATTCCCAAAGTATCTGGAAGCATAATTCGTGTTACAGCTTGTGAGGATAAAAAGTCTAAAAACTCATAAACATAAGCTTTTGAATTTCGCATACCATTACTCCAATCTTCTAAATATACATTAGTAATGATACCGTGATTCTGAGCAAGCTCAATATTTTCTTTTATTTCCTCAAAATGTTGATTTGGAGTCTTTTTAAGCTGATGAGTTAAATGATTTAATGAACCTTTAGTGAGTAGGTTCTGCACCTTAGCACCTGCCTCAAGCATCCAGTTTATAGAAACACCTTTATCAACAAACGTTAAAACTTCTACGGCTGACAAATGATTATTTTCTGCTGCCCATTTCGTAACATCTTTTACCGCTTGAAGCTCGCCTTCAGACACACGTGCCGAGGCAATTTCAATTCGGTCCACTTTTAATTCTTCAAGTAAAAGCTTTGCGATTGTCAACTTCTCAGAAGCAGAAAACGACACACTCGAGGTTTGTTCACCATCGCGTAATGTCGTATCCATTATTTCTATTTTTCTAAAACTCATGCTTTAGAACGGGCGTGTTTCAGTAAAACTTTCAATTTCACTTTTCATGCTCTGTAAGTAATCAATATCATCAAAACCATTTAACATGTTACCTTTTTTGTAACCATTAATATCAAATGATTCTTGTGTACCAGATGATGGTAATGTAATTGTTTGAGCCTCTAAATCGATTACCAGTTCCGTTTTAGGATCTTCGTAAACCGCTTCAAAAATTTCATTCAAAAATTCCGGAGAAATTTGAACTGGTAATACACCAATGTTCAAACAGTTATTTTTAAAGATATCTGCGAAGAAACTAGATACTACGCAACGAAATCCGTAATCATAAACCGCCCATGCAGCGTGCTCTCTTGAAGATCCAGAACCAAAGTTCTTTCCTCCTAAAAGGATTTTACCACTGTAAATAGGGTTGTTTAAAACGAAATCTTCTTTTGGTGTATCATCACCATTGTATCTCCAGTCACGGAATAAGTTATCACCAAAACCATCACGAGTTGTTGCTTTTAAAAAACGTGCTGGTATAATTTGATCAGTATCTACGTTCTCGATTGGCAATGGAACTGCAGTACTAGTTAATTTTGTAAATTTATCGTAAGCCATTTTTTCAAGTTAAAAGTGAAAAGTTAAAAGAGAAAGGTTTTAAATCCTTTACTTAAATTTCTAACTATTCATTGTTAATTATTAATTATAAAAGTTCTCTAGGATCGGTAACAACGCCAGTTACAGCAGCTGCAGCAGCCACTAAAGGACTAGCTAATAAGGTTCTTGATCCAGGACCTTGACGACCTTCAAAGTTTCTGTTTGATGTACTTACCGCATATTTCCCTGCAGGTACTTTATCATCATTCATCGCTAAACAAGCCGAACAACCTGGTTCTCTAAGTACAAATCCAGCTTCTTCAAAAATATCTAACAAACCTTCTTCTTTTATTTTGGCTTCAACAATGTGTGAACCTGGTACTAACCAAGCTGTTACATTATCAGCCTTTTTTCTTCCTTTTACAATCGATGCAAAAGCACGGAAATCTTCGATACGTCCATTAGTACAAGAACCAATAAATACGTAATCAATTTTCTTTCCAATCATTTGCTCATCTTCAGCATACCCCATGTAAGCTAAAGATTTATCGTAAGTTGCTTTACCGCCTTCAACAGAGTCAGCAGATGGGATGTTTTTAGAAATACCCATACCCATACCTGGATTCGTTCCGTAGGTAATCATAGGCTCAATATCGCTTGCATCAAAAGTATATTCTTTATCAAAAACAACACCTTCGTCAGTTTTCAAGGTTTCCCAATATTCCATGGCTTTATCCCAATCAGCTCCTTTAGGTGTCATTGGACGCCCTTTAATGTATTCGAAAGTTTTTTCATCTGGAGCAATCATACCACCACGGGCACCCATTTCAATAGATAAGTTACAAACCGTCATACGGCCTTCCATACTCATGTTTTCGAAAACATCACCAGCATACTCAACAAAATATCCAGTAGCACCAGAAGTTGTTAATTGAGAAATGATATAAAGACCAACATCTTTAGGTGTTACCCCTTTGCTTAAAGGCCCGTTTATGTTGATACGCATTTTTTTAGGCTTAGGCTGCATAATACATTGTGTAGTAAGCACCATTTCTACCTCTGAAGTACCTATACCAAAAGCAATGGCTCCAAAAGCACCATGAGTTGACGTATGTGAATCTCCACAAACAATAGTTGCTCCTGGAAGTGTAATACCATTCTCTGGTCCTACAACGTGAACAATACCATTATTTTGGTGTCCAAGTCCCCAGTGACTAATACCATATTCATTAGCGTTATTTTCTAATGTTTTTAATTGATTAGCAGATAACGGGTCTTCAACAGGTAAATGTTGGTTAATTGTAGGTGTATTATGATCCGCAACTGCAAAAGTACGCTTTGGATATAATACGGTTAAACCTCTACTCTTTAAACCAACAAAGGCCACAGGACTAGTTACTTCATGAATTAAATGACGATCGATATACAACACATCTGGACCATCTTCAATTTTTCTTACAACATGGGAATCCCACACTTTGTCAAACAATGATTTACTCATAATTTTTTTATTATAATGTATTAAAACGCCTTCAAATCGAATTGATCAAGGCATACCTAGCTTATTAAGGAATACAAATTTATGTTTTATTACAATTATTAAAAACTTAATACCTCCTTGTTATTAAATTTTTATAAAATTAACAGTGGATAAGACATAAACTGCTTTTTTTTCAACAGATTATTAAAATTGATTGCAATTTTCAATCAATTTTATTGTAACCTATCTTTAACGTATTCCACCTTTGTTTTACCGTGTGGTAAAGGCTTACCGTCGGGTCCAATATTAACCATCACTATATTTGAAATCGTAATAATGGTTTCCCTAGTCATCTTATTTCTAACTTCACAACTTAAGGTTAACGAGGCTTTTCCAAACTTCACAGGACTAATACCAATTTCAATAATATCTCCTTGTTTTGCCGAAGCTCTAAAATCAATTTCACTAATGTATTTTGTTACTACTTTAGGGTTTTCTAATTGAATGATTGTGTAAAGCGCTGCTTCTTCATCAATCCAATCGAGTAAACGGCCTCCAAATAAGGTTCCATTGGCATTTAAATCTTCTGGTTTAATCCATTTTCTTGTGTGAAAATTCATATTATATAATTAAGTATTAAAATTTATTCTTCGTTTTATTCTAAAAATCAATGGTTTATTTTTTTTAAAATCAAAGTCTGAAATCACCACGCATAGCAAGTGAATTCAAAGCTTTCCATAAAATTTTTAAAGGTAAGAAATTCTCGAATGTTAATAAACCCGTTAATAATTATAAAGTTAATTTAATATCAAGCGCTTATTTAATATCTATTTTTAAGTAAAATCTCCAAAAAATGAGCACTAGACAATCAAATCTGACCAACATTCGACCTGAGATTTTAGGCGAGACCATTAACGAAAACATGAGTACCGATGAGCGGTTTCAAAATTTAGTTCTGAGACCCATTATAAAACTACAAAATGACTTACTCGTAGAGGTTTTCAAAAATTACATCAGAAAGCACAAATCCGTTTTTCATGAATTTACTTTAGAAAAGCGCATGGCTTATATAGAAAACGCCATACAAAGAGACATGAAGCTTAGAAATTCAATGAAAGGTATGATTATCGGCCAATTTACTGTTGAAGAATTCCTCGTTTATATTGAGAATTCTTCGGCTTTAAACAAACGCATGATGAATTTTGTAAAAGAACGGTTATTAAGTCAAATTCAATTATTTGACAACCCTGAATACCTTAAAGCCGTTTAATCTATTACAGAAACACCATTTAAGTCTGTGGTTAAAACATCACTCATATAATCAAAATATGGGCGGATTATTTTAAACGCATGGCTTATATTTTCTAAAAACTGAGCATCCAAAACCTCTTTATCGCTATACTTTTTAACGAATAAAAATTGCTTTTTCTTAATTAAATCGATGGCTTTATGCGTTTTGCTAAAGCCTTTAGGTGCTGTTTTAACTTCATCACCAACAAGTTCACTCCAAACAGCTTTAAATGATTTTTCTTCAATGATGTCTCGGATTTCAGAGTCATCCATTTCAAATTCTTTTCTAATTCTTAATAGATCTTCCTTGGCAGGATCCCAAAATCCTGTAGCAATAAAACTTTCATTATTGGGTTGAATATGCAAATAGTAACCTCCCCTTAAACGAGGTTTAGCTCTGTGAAATGAACCACCAAAATGTGTTTTGTAAGGTAATTTGTTTTTAGAAAATCGTACATCACGATAAATTCTAAATATTTTTAGTTTATCAATTTCATCATGAGTATTCAGTTGATTTAAAACAGCATTATAAAACTCTTTTACTTCACCTTCTTTGGCTTTAAACTCCTTTTTATGGTCATTAAACCAATCACGGTTGTTATTTTTTTCTAATTTTTTGAAGAAGTCAAAAACAGAAGGTTGTATTACTAAACTCATAGAATTTTTATTTTTAAATCTTTTAAAAATACAAAAAGTCTCGAGTTGCTCGAGACTTTTCTAGTTTATTATACATAAAATCACCATGAATTTTTACATGGTATTTATTTGCATGTTATTATTACTGTTCTATTTCATCGACAGCATCATCCACGGCATCTTCAACATCATCTGCCGCATCTTCAAGCGCGTCACCTGTATCCTCTACAGCTTCTTCAATTTTTTCACCGGGTGTTTCTTTCTTTTCTCTACAGCTCGTAAATACAGTTGATACCGTAAATAATAAAGCTAATACTAATATTATTTTCTTCATAATTTTGAATGTTTATAGTTAATTATTGATTTTATTAAAAGTTATTCTGCTACTAGATTTTAGTCAATCCATTTCACAACAGATCTTCGAAACCACACATGATTTCAAGGCAGAATAAACTTTAATGCTTGTTACAAAATTAATTTGAACAAGATGTTTTAAAAGTTAAAACAGTTGTCATTCTGTGCTTATCACAAAATCTCATAATATGAGAATTTGAAATAAGTTCAGATAGACGTATAATCGACTTTTAAGACTTCTTATTTTTTCATCACACCTCTTAACAAAGAGAAAATAAATAGAATGATAAAAATATAAAAGAGAATTTTAGCAATTCCTGCAGAAGCTCCTGCTATTCCTCCAAAGCCTAAAACTCCAGCGATTAACGCAATGATAATAAAAGTGATGGTCCAACGTAACATAATTTTTGATTTTGATTATAGTTAAAGCTTACACTTGAGGTAAACTTACTCTAATTATTAGAGATTTGTAAATGACTAATTTAAAGCGTTATACATTAATTTGTATAGCACCTTTTTTTATACAAAATAAAGTTAGTAAAATAATCCTTACACTGAAGAACTAATTTTAGCTCATAAAAACAATTTTTAACTCATTTAGCTTAATAAAGAGAAGAAATACTCATAACAACCTAATAAACAACAACATAGGTTGAGCCTAATAATTATCCAGAACAAATAGCGTAACACTAAAATCTGGTAATTTAAGCTGAAAATTATTAAAAATGCTCAATGGCTGTTTGTGTAATTGATTTTTCGAAGAAAAATTTAAATGAAATCAATTTTATTCAGAATTAACCCTGAAGCCGGAGCAATGTATTCCATTTTTACGATACTATCAGGTAATAAACTTACACGAATATCTTCAAGAGTAAGTTTACCTTTTCCTAAATCGATAAGTGTTCCCATCATTAATCGAATTTGATTACGCATGAATCCTTTACCCCTAACACGTAAAATATAAGATTGTTCCGGAAAGTAATTGGCGGTATAGATTGTGTTTTCAACCAATTCACAAGTTAAAATTTCTCTTGTATAGATACCATTATCGGTTGGTTTGTAGCAGTACGAACGTACATAATGTTCACCTTCAAAAAGTTTCGCTCCTTCTTTCATCAATTCGATATCCAAATCATCTAAAATGGTCGTCATGATTGGTGCACAAAAAGGATGGCACTTTTCTCCGTAAGTGAATAAATATAAATACTCTTTAATTTTAGAGTTGTTAATGATATTGAACTTAGCATCAACTTCTCGAATACTCAAGGCTCGAATATCTTGAGGTAAGTTATAATTGAATAATTCAAGAAAAGCCTCCTGATCTTCAATAGGTTCCTGCAAAAACAATTCGAAAGCTGCACATTCTGCCGAAACCATGGCATCAGTACGCCCAGAACTTAAACTCTTAAAAGGTTTGCCTTCCAGGATATAATTTAGAGTTCTATCCACCATAAGGTGTAAGGTTTTCACATCTGGCTGTTTTTGCCATCCGTGAAAACGATATCCTAAATATTGTATATTAAAAACGTAGAAAAACTTTTTCAAACCTCGGAATTACTTATGTCTTCCTTTTAATTCAGCTTCAATATCTTTAAGGGTAAATCCTTTTGCTTGAAGTAACATGAGGTAGTGAAATAGTAAATCGGCAGACTCATATAAAAACAATTCATCATTGTTATCCATGGCTTCAATAACGGTTTCAACAGCCTCCTCTCCTACTTTTTGAGCGACTTTATTAATCCCTTTATCAAACAAACTGGCTACATAAGATTTTTTAGTATCCTTATTAGCAACACGCTCGGCAATCACATTTTCTAAGGTAGAAAAGAAACCATAAGACGCTTTATTTTCCTCAGCCCAACAAGTGTCTGTTCCTTTATGACAAGTTGGACCAACTGGATTTACTTGGATTAAAAGCGAATCGTTATCACAATCATTTTTTATACTCACAAGGTTTAAGAAGTTTCCACTTTCCTCACCTTTAGTCCATAAACGTTGTTTACTTCTACTAAAAAAAGTAACCTTATTCGTTTCAATGGTTTTTTGGTATGATTCTTCATTCATATACCCTAGCATCAATACTTTAGCTGTGGTTGCATCTTGAATAATCGCTGGAACGAGTCCGTTTGAGTCGTATTTAATAGTCATGATAATTTCTTTATGTGATACTGAAACATGTTCAGTATGACGACCTAAAGTCGTACTTCTATATTATTTTTTTTCAATTCTTCTTTTAACTGCGGAATTGGTATTTCGCCAAAATGAAACACACTAGCTGCTAATGCTGCATCCGATTTTCCATCTTTAAAAGTATCTATAAAATGCTGAACATTTCCTGCTCCACCTGATGCAATTATTGGAATATTTAAAGTCTCCGATAATTTAGCCAAAGCTTCATTGGCAAATCCATTTTTGGTACCATCGTGATTCATTGACGTGAATAAAATTTCACCAGCACCACGTTGTTCCACTTCCTTAGCCCATTCGAACAAATCAATTTCCGTTGGAATGCTTCCTCCTGCTAAATGCACTTTCCACTGCCCTTCTACTTGCTTGGCATCAATAGCAACTACCACACACTGACTTCCAAATTTGTTAGACAATTCATTAACTAATTCCGGTCTTTTAACCGCTGATGAATTTATAGAAACCTTATCAGCGCCGCATTGTAAAAGCGCATCGACATGTTCTACTGACGATATACCTCCACCTACGGTAAACGGAATATTAACTTGCTCGGCAACACGTAAAACCATATCTAAAGTGGTTCCTCTTCCTTCTAAAGTCGCAGCTATATCTAAAAAAACTAACTCATCAGCCCCTTGTTCGGCATATTGCTTAGCTAAAACCACTGGATCTCCAGCATCGCGCAAATCTACAAAATTCACACCTTTTACGGTACGTCCGTTTTTAATATCTAAACAAGGAACAATTCTTTTTGTTAACATTTAATATCTTTTTTTGAGTTTCCATCGAGGTGGAAATCTTTATCTTATGAATTAGATTTCCGCTTTCGCGAAATAGAAAAAACAATACTTTAAACGTATTTTTCTAATTGATGTAAGCTAATGCGGTTTTCATAAATGGCTTTTCCTACAATAACCCCTTCACAACCTAGGTCTTTTAATTTTGGTAATTCACCAATTTCTGAAATTCCACCAGAAGCGATTAATTTAACCGACTGCCCACTACTTTGACTAGAACACTCAGCTAAGATTTGTTTATACAATTCAAACGACGGACCTTCAAGCATGCCATCCTTAGAAATATCGGTGCAAATCACATACTTAATACCTTTGTTTTGATAACCTTTAATAAACGGAATAAGCTCCTCTTCACTATCTTCTTGCCAACCACTAATTGCGACTTTTCCTGCGTTACTGTCTGCTCCTAAAATAATTTTTTCACTACCGTATTTTTCTATCCACCCCTCAAAAACTTCAGGATCTTTTACAGCAATACTACCTCCGGTTATTTGTCTGGCTCCTGAATTAAAAGCAATATGTAAATCTTCATCGGATTTTAAACCACCACCAAAATCAATTTTCAATTTGGTTTTAGCAGCTATCTGTTCCAATACCTTATAATTTACAATATGCTTAGCTTTTGCGCCATCTAAATCTACAAGGTGTAGATTTTCAATGCCCGAAGCTTCAAACATTTTGGCAACTTCCAAAGGGTTTTCATTATACACTTTTTTGGTGTCGTAATCACCTTTTGTAAGACGCACACATTTTCCGTCTATGATATCTATGGCTGGTATGATTCTCATAAGTGAATTTTAAATATAAAATATTAAATATTAAAAGTTATTTACGTTGTTGATTCCGCTTTGCTGTATTAATTGAAGCAACCGTTATTGCTAATAATTCTTTTCCTTCTTTTTGAAGTTTAGATATTTCTGAGATATGCCCAGAAAGTAACTCCTCAAAAATCTCTAACCAATACACACTTTCATCGACTTCTTCTTCAACAATTTTTAGTTTATTTATAAAGTCTGCCGTAGACTTTGCTCGTTGTGCTGCGCGATAATTGGCTCCTACAGAACTTGAACTTCTGATTAATTGATTAACAAAGGCATTATATTCTCTAGATTTTGGAACCTTAAAACAAAATGACCAACAATCTAAAGCAAACTGTTTTGTACGTAGAATTAATTCGTTTTTCATTTTAAAACTTTTAATATCTAACTTTTCAAATCTAACTTTAGAAAATTCTCTAAAATTTTAGCACCTGCTGTACTGCTTTTTTCTGGATGAAATTGCACCCCATAAAAATTATTATGCTGTAAAGCTGAAGCATAGTTGATACCGTAATCTGTTTTAGCAATGGTTTCATTACAATGCTCGGCGTAATAACTATGCACAAGATACATGTATTCGTTTTCTTTAATGCCCTTAAATAAATCGGATTTCAAATCTTTTATCACATTCCAACCCATTTGTGGCACTTTAACGGTGTTAGAAAAACGTTTTACATGCGTTTGAAAAATGCCTAAACCTTTCGCGTTACCTTCTTCTGTAGATAAACACATGAGTTGCATGCCTAAGCAAATCCCTAGAACAGGTTGTTTTAAAGTTGGAATTAAAGTATCTAAACCACTTTCTTTAAGCATTTTCATAGCAGAACTTGCCTCGCCAACGCCTGGGAAAATAATTTTATCAGCTGCTAAAATCTCATCTGGATTGTTAGATAAAACAGCATCAACACCCAAACGTTTAAAAGCAAATTGTATACTTTTAATATTTCCAGCGCCGTAATTTATGATGACAACCGAAGCCTTAGAAGCCCCTTCTAGCTTCCCCGAAGGGGAAGAACTCTCACTCATGTCTTTAAACTCACTCATTGTTAATTAGCTATCTTATGAATTTTCTTTTTTTTAGAAACTTTTTAATTCCCCCTTTTGGGGGTTAGGGGTCTATAATACGCCTTTTGTACTCGGCAAAAACATTTTGTTTGCATCACGTTTTACCGCCATTTTCATGGCTTTAGCAAAAGCTTTAAAAATACCTTCAATTTTATGATGCTCGTTAACTCCCTCAGCTTTAATGTTTAAATTACATTTCGCACCGTCCGTAAACGATTTAAATAGGTGATAAAACATTTCAGTAGGCATATCCCCTATTTTTTCACGTTTAAATTCAGCATCCCATTCTAGCCAATTTCTACCTCCAAAATCAACTGCTACTTGAGCTAAACAATCATCCATTGGTAAGCAAAATCCGTAACGTTCAATGCCTAATTTATTACCTAAAGCTTTGTTGAATAATTCTCCAAAGGCAATCATAGTGTCTTCAATGGTATGATGCTCATCTACTTCTAAATCGCCATTCACTTTTATGGTTAAATCCATAGCGCCATGACGCCCAATTTGATCTAACATATGATCGAAAAAAGATAACCCCGTGCTGATATCATTTTTTCCAGAGCCATCAAGGTTTAATTTGATGTAAATCTGTGTTTCATTGGTGTTTCTTGTAATCTCAGCAACACGATCTTGCAGCTTTAAAAATTCGTAAATGGCTTTCCAATCGGTACTGGTAAGTGCAATACAATCGTTAATTTCCTTTTGAGAAGCCTCAATTTCATCGGCACCCAATTCCGGGTTTTCAGAAAGGTAAATCCCTTTAGCTCCAAGGTTTTTAGCCAATTCCATATCGGTAATACGATCTCCTAAAACAAAAGAATTTTCTAAATCATATTCCTCAGAGAAATATTTAGTCAGCAGTCCTGTTTTCGGTTTGCGTGTTTCAGCATTTTCATGCGGAAAGGTTTTATCTATATGTATATCGGTGAATACAACGCCTTCTTTTTCGAAAGCTGAAATCACTTTATTTTGAGCCGGCCAAAAGGTGTCTTCTGGAAAAGAATCGGTTCCTAAACCATCCTGATTCGTTACCATCACCAATTCGTAATCTAATTCGCTAGCAATTTTAGCCATGTATTGAAATACTTTCGGGTAAAATTCTAATTTTTCTAAACTATCAAGTTGGTAATCTACTGGTGGCTCCAAAACAAGCGTACCATCGCGGTCTATAAATAATACTTTCTTCATTTTTTTAATTTCTGCGAAGGCAGAAATCTATTTTTAATTAATAATTCTACTAAAACCCTGCATTAAATACAGAATATAAATTATGCTCTATTCCATTCATCTCTTAAGATACTATACACATAAGTGCCAGCACTGTTCCCATAAGATTGAAAATTATAATCTCTTAAAAGGCCTTCCTTAAAAGCACCAAGCTTTTCAACAGCTTTTTGCGATTTCACATTTTTAATATCAATTTTAAACTCTACGCGACGTAAGTCTAATTCATTAAAACAATAATCTAAAAGCAATTTTTTGCATGATGCATTTAAACCAGTACCTTGATATTTTTCCCCAAGCCATGTCCATCCAATCTCTAATCTTTTATTCTGAAAATTAATATTTCCAAACATCGTTAAACCAATTGGCTTGTTAGTTTTCCTTTTTATAATTATAAATGGATATAGTTCTTTATTCATTTTTGAGTTAAGACAAAAATCAAAATAATGATTTAAATCTTCCCTGTTTTTTACGCGTGCACCAAATTCGCCAAGAGCATTACTGTAACTAATTTGTTCAATACCATCAATATCATCAATTGATAATGGGCGTAATAAGAGTGATTCGTTTTCAAGAATCAACTCTGATGAGAAAAATTTTTCTAAATCCATTATCACAACTTCATATAAAAGTTTAGAGTTTACTTAAACTTTTTAATTCTTCAATCAATTTCTTATTTTCTTCAGGGGTCCCAACGGTAAACCTCAATGTGTTTTCACAACCTGGCTGAGTCGTTCTGTTTCTAATAACGATCCCTTTTTCTATGAGTTGGTTGTAGCGTTTTGTAGAATCATCAACTTTCGCTAAAACAAAATTCGCATCAGAAGGATAGATTTCAGAAACATAATCTACAGTTTTCAACGAAGCCACCAATAAATCGCGTTCTTCTAAAATCACAGAAACTTGCTTATCGGTTAAAGCCTTATTTTGAAGATGCTCAATAGCCTTGAGCTGCGTTAACTCATTAACATTGTAAGGCGGTTTAATACGATTTAAAACTGAAATAATTTCTTCGGAAGCAAAACAAAGCCCTAAACGAATCCCTGCCATACCGTAAGCTTTTGAAAGCGTTTGAGTGACAATTAAATTTGGGAATTCTGATAACTTGCTTGCCCAACTTTCTTCGTTTGAAAAATCGATGTAAGCTTCATCAATAACCACAATGCCCTTAAAGTTTTTAAGCAATTTTGAAATCGCTTCGGAAGCAAAACTATTTCCCGTAGGGTTGTTAGGCGAACAGATAAATAGTAATTTACTATGTGCATCTGCTGCATTTAAAATAGCATCTACTTTAGGCTGAAATTGGGCATCTAATTGCACTTCTTTTATAGCAACTGCATTGATATTTGCCAACACACTGTACATACCATAAGTTGGTGGTAAAGTGATGATATTATCCTGATTAGGCTCACAAAAAGCTCTAAAAATTAAATCTAAAACTTCGTCACTACCGTTACCTAAAAGCATGTTTTTAGTAGGCACATTTTTGATCTCCGACAATAACGATTTCACTGAACGTTGTTGCGGATCGGGGTAACGATTTACGCCGTTTTCATACGGATTTTCGTTAGCATCTAAAAACACCATGGCATCACTATTGCCTTGAAATTCATCCCTTGCAGACGAATACGGTTTAAGCGCCTTAATGGTTGGTCTTATTAAATCTTGAATATTCATTTTCTGTCTTAGACCTTTCAGGTTTTTAAAACCTGAAAGGTCTATATTGTTTTATTTTTTTAAATCTTTTAATCTAATTGAAACCGCGTTTTTATGCGCTTGTAAACCTTCAGCTTCCGCCATAAGTTCTATGGTTTCTCCAATATTTAAAAGGCCTTGTTTCGATATTTTCTGAAAGGTCATACTCTTCATAAAACTATCTAAATTTACGCCCGAATACGCTTTTGAAAATCCGTTAGTTGGTAAGGTATGATTGGTTCCAGAGGCGTAATCACCGGCACTTTCTGGTGTATAGTTTCCTATAAAAACAGAACCTGCATTACTAATACCATTCACATACAAATCTTCATTTTTAGAACAGATAATGAAGTGTTCCGGACCATATTCATCGATTAATTCTAAAGCTAAGTTGTCGTTTTCAACAAAAATTAATTTAGAATTGGCTATAGATTTTTCTGCAATCGCTTTACGCGGAAGTATGGCTAGCTGTGTTTCAACTTCTTTCGAAACTTTTTGAATTAATTTTTGAGAAGTTGACACCAGAATCACCTGACTATCGGTACCGTGTTCGGCCTGACTTAACAAATCTGAAGCCACGTATGAAGCATCTGCAGAATCATCGGCAACTACTAATAATTCACTTGGTCCTGCAGGCATATCGATGGCTACCCCGTATTTGGTTGCAATTTGTTTCGCAACGGTAACAAACTGATTTCCTGGTCCGAATATTTTATAAACCTGAGGAATAGATTCTGTTCCAAAAGTCATCCCAGCAATAGCTTGGATACCACCAACTTTAATAATTTTAGTCACACCACATAATTGAGCAGCGAATAAAATTTCTGGTGCTAATTTCCCTTCTTTATTCGGTGGTGAGCAAAGTACGATTTCTTTACACCCTGCAATTTGAGCAGGAACAGCAAGCATTAAAACGGTTGAAAATAAAGGAGCTGTACCTCCTGGAATATACAAACCTACCTTTTGAATAGGACGTTTTTCCTGCCAACATTGTACGCCATTTGTAGTTTCTATTTCAACTTTCGCTGTTTTTTGAATCCCATGAAAGCGTTCAATATTAGACTTTGCCAGTTTAATAGCCTCTTGAAGCTTTTTTGGAACACGGGCAATGGCTTCTTCAATTTCATTTGAAGTCACCTCATTACTTTCCAAATCTACCCCATCAAACTTTAAAGTATATTTTTTAATGGCAGCTTCTTTGTCTTCAGCAACTTCTTTAAAAATCACATTAACAGTGTCTTCAATATCGTTCACCGTTTGAGTTGGTCGTTTTAGAATTTCCGACCAATCTTCACGATTTGGGTTATTTATGATTTGCATTCTGAACTTCTTTTCTTTTATTTCCGCGAAGGCGGAAATCTTTTAATAATCACATATAAACTTGATGAGATTTCCACCTTCGTGGAAATGAAATAATCAACTTTATAACACCATTTTTTCAATAGGACAAACTAAAATACCTTGAGCGCCTTTAGCTTTTAGGTCGTCGATAACATTCCAAAATTCATTTTTGCTAATCACAGAGTGAATCGAACTCCATCCTTCTTCCGCTAAAGGTAAAACGGTTGGACTTTTCATACCTGGAAGTACATTAATAATGTCTTGAACTTTATCGTTTGGTGCGTTTAGTAACACATATTTAGAATCCCTTCCTTTTAAAACCGATTTGATTCTAAATTGGATGGTATCTAAAATTTCTTGTTTTTCCGCTGTTAATTTTGGAGAAACCGCTAAAACAGCTTCCGAAGTTAAAATCGTTTCTACTTCTTTTAAATTGTTTTTAAACAAGGTACTTCCACTTGAAACAATATCACAAATAGCATCAGCAAGTCCAATATTTGGAGCAATTTCTACCGAACCATTAATGATGTGTAGGTTTGCACTAACACCGTTTTCTTTTAAATACATTTCTACGGTATTCGGATAAGAAGTCGCAATACGCTGACCTTCTAAATCTTTAATTGAATTGTAATTTGTAGTTTTTGGTACAGCAATACAAACACGACAGGTTGAAAAACCAAGCTTTTCTACAACATTAATTCCGGCACCTTTTTCAATTAAAACGTTTTCACCGATAATAGCCGCATCAACAACACCATCTTTTAAATACTGAGGAATATCGCCATTTCTCAGATAGAAAACTTCAACTGGAAAATTCCTAGCCGATGCTTTTAATTGGTCAATACCATTGTCGATTGAGATCCCGATATCTTTTAAAATTCTCATCGAATCTTCATTTAATCGACCCGATTTTTGTACTGCAATTCTTAATTTACTCATTTTAATGGTTTTATGAGTTTGAAACAATTTAGTTGATTTTTGAAAAATAAAAACCCGCTTGATTGTCTCAAACGGGTTTAATTTATATGTTGATTTTATTCAATACAAATTCATTTCGCTTGAGTGCAAATCTGAAAATGATGATGAATATGAATAAAAGTCATGTCTTATATTTTTCTCCTACAAATATCTATAATAAAAATGATATATTCCAAATATCTATGGGCTTTCTTAATAATTTCAATAATCCGTATTTTTTAAACTTTAAAAATCATTATTTTCTAAAGGAACAATTAAAATACTGAATTATTTAATTTCTATTTACTGATTTCCTAATATAATAGGCATGCCACTGTCGCCAGAACCGATTACCACAACCTTACTATTTGGAGATTCTGCTAATTTTATAGTAGCTTCAATGCCTTTGTCTTGTAAAATTTTATCAGTTAAAGAAGCACTTAAAATTCTATTCGCATCGGCTTTACCTTGAGCCTCAATAATTACTTTTTCTGCTTCTTTAGCAGCTGTAACCAATCTGAACTCATATTCTAAAGACTCCTGCTCCTGCCCTAGTTTACGCTCAATAGCATCTTTAATAGCAGTCGGAAGCGTTACATCACGTACAAGAACTTCAACTAAATTAATGTATTGATCACTTACAATTTTTTTACTTTCATCGAATATTTCTTGTTGTATAGCATCTCTTTTAGAAGAATAAATTTGCTCTGGAGTATAGCGACCTACAACAGATCTTGTAGCCGAACGCATCGCTGGCTTTAATACACGATCTAAATAATTAGCACCCTTTTCTTGGTGTAATTTCCCCAAATCTTTAATATCTGGCATGTACCAAGCCGTTGCTTCAAGCTGAATATCTAATCCATTTGAAGATAACACTTTCATACGCTCTGTTAATTCTTGTTGACGTACCTCGTAAACAAACACCTTATTCCATGGCGCCACGATATGAAAACCTTCACCGAGCGCTGCTTCATCTGTAACAACACCACCTCCAAACGTTTTATATAATACACCTGCTTCACCAGAACCTATGGTCACAGCCGATTTTGTTATTATAACAACCAGTACAACGACTGCAATGATAAAGGGTAATGCTATTTTAGGTAATTTTTCCATTTTATATATTTATTAAATTAATCCGTTATATTTTCTTAAAAACCATTCCATACTTAGACTTAAAGCGATAATGCCTAGAAGGTATTTCCAATCGATCAAAGGTATGGTATTTTTACTACTTTTTTGAACAGACACATAGCGTTTGTCCTCTAATAATTCTTTAATTATGCCATTAGCATTATTAATAAAATAACTTGTTCCCGAGCTGTTTCTAGCCAATTGTTGTAATTTTTCAGCATTAGCATTCAAGAATTGTTGTTCTACATGATATTCTAAAATCTTAAAAGATCCAGTTTTAGTTATCTTATCGTTCTTGGTGGATAACGAGAATTCATATTCAGCAGGTTCCAATCCACTCAAATCCACTTCGTAATGGTTATTTTTTAAAATTAATGGGAATGTCTTTTCGGTTTTAGAACCTTTATTTTTCACTGTAATGTGCAAAACTTCGCGAGTATCAAAAACATAATTTTTATCAAATACTTCTGCTTTTATTATAACATGGCTATTTCCATTATAAAAAGATTGAAAATCGATATTTAAACGACTCCTTTTCTTGTTCGATGCCAAGTATTGAACAAATTTACCAATGAAATTATCAAATTCATGAAAGGACTGATTTTCTAAATAACTATGTGCTCGCCATTGCCATATATTTTCACCTAACAAAACGCCTTGGCGTCTACCTTCTGCTTCAAAAGTGAATAACAAAGGATCGTTAGTAGTAACATTTTGAACCGATTTGTTTAAAACCACATCAATTGGCTGACTAATTTGCACCCCACCATAATTTGAAAGTAAGGGCGGAAACGATTCAAAGCCCATATCATCAATATAAAAAGGACTGTAATTAGTATTTAAAACCCCTTGATAATCTTCCTTCTGGTTGGTGATATCAACGCGATACCCTAAGTTGCTATTATTGATAAAATGAAGATCTGTTTTTGTTCCAATAACGGTAAAATAATTCTTTTTAAGCGTTTTTAAGTTCTCCAAAACAGGTTTGAACTTGCTATTTGGCTGATACAATATTATTAATTGAAAATCATTTACCTTACTAACAAACTCCTTAACCCCTACTATAGAAACTGAACGCTGTTCGTTATTTTCTATACTTTTTTTTAAGGCGCCTAAATCAGGATGAGGAAAATCACTAACAATGGCCACATTGGTTTTTTCATTAATGACTTCAACAGCAAAATTTTGAATATTATTTATGGTGTTTTTTTCGTTTTCTATAGGTTTAATTTCAGCCCTATACGCGCTTACCCCAACTTTATTGGCAGGTAAAGTGAAATGAATGATTTTAGAATTATCTTGTTTTGAGAAATTAAGCGGTTTTGAATACACCTTTTGATTCCCTTGATAAACTACAAAGGTTGAGGCTACACGCTCAGAACCATTATAAACTAAAATAGTTTCAATTGGAAATTCATTTTTTAAGTAAGCATAACGATTTACGTTTAATTGTTGAATTTTTAAATCGGTATAACTTACTGTATCTCCTAAAATTATAGGGTAAACAGGTTGTTTATAACTGTTTGTTACAAACTGATAATCGTTTCCAAACGTTTGATTTCCATCGGTAAGCAATACAGTAGGCGCATTAGTGTTTTTGTAAATTTGAGACAAGGCTTTAAAAGCATCATGCACATTAGTTTGTTTATCGGTAAAATCAATGGAATCGCCTTCTCTTAATTGATTACCAAAAGTGAAAATGTTTACATTAAATTTTTCTTGAAGCTCTGTATTGTTTTTAAGGCTCTTAACAAATCCTAGTGTCTTGTCGTCTTGTTTTAAATGTTTAATCGAGCTAGAATTATCTACAGCAATAACCAAACTAGGTTTTTCAATGCTGAGTTCTATTTGGTCGAAACTCGGATTAATAATCAACAACAATACAGAAAATAAAGTAACAAACCTTAAAAACGAAAAAAACAAGTCTAGCTTAGACCTGTTTTTTCCTTTTTTAAAATACTGAAATAGCGCTAAAAGTAGCGCTATAATTCCAGCAAATATGATGTAAATAATTGTTTCTAAACTCATTAAAAAACTTAAAGTTATCGTGATGAGATTCCCTGCTGAGAGAATGACAAAAGACTTTTTTATGTTAGCATACCGCCATCAACATTAAGTGTTTGTCCAGTGATATAAGCACTCATATCACTTCCTAAAAACACACAAACATTTGCGATATCCTCTGGTGTTCCTCCTCGTTTTAAAGGAATTCCAGCTCTCCAACCTTCTACTACGGTGTCATCTAATTTAGCAGTCATTTCAGTTTCAATAAATCCAGGAGCAACAACGTTCGATCTAATGTTTCTAGATCCTAATTCTAAAGCAACTGATTTTGAAAATCCGATTATACCAGCTTTAGAAGCTGCATAATTGGTTTGACCTGCATTACCTTTAACACCAACTACAGAGCTCATGTTGATAATTGAACCTTTACGTTGCTTCAACATGGTACGTTGTACAGCTTTCGTCATATTGAAAACCGACTTTAAATTTACTTCAATAACCGTATCAAAATCTTCTTCCGAAATACGCATTAATAAATTGTCTTTTGTAATTCCAGCATTGTTTACCAAAATATCAATAGCACCAAATTCTTTAACAACTTCAGCAGCTAAAGTTTGAGCTTCTTCAAAACTAGCTGCATTACTTTTATATCCTTTAGCTTTAACACCTAAAGCAATCAATTCTTTTTCCAAAGCATTAGCAGCATCAACAGATGAGCTGTATGTAAATGCCACATTGGCTCCTTGTTGAGCAAAAACTTGTGCGATTCCTTTTCCTATTCCGCGACTAGCACCAGTTACTATTGCTGTTTTTCCTTCTAATAATTTCATTATATAATTTTTTAAAAATGCTGTATCTAACTGACTAATTTGGAATTACACACAGCAAAGCGCTTATTTAATAATTTCAGTATTAACTTCAAATATAGCAAATACAAATGGCTTCAAACAAAAAAAACCTCACAAAGATTTGTAAGGTTTTAATGTTTGTTAAGTATGTATTATGCTAATACTTCAGCAATTTTCTTACCAATTTCAGCAGGAGAATCTACGACGTGGATACCACAATCTCTCATAATAGCTTTTTTAGCTTGAGCCGTGTCATCACTTCCACCTACAATAGCACCAGCGTGCCCCATAGTACGACCTGCAGGAGCTGTTTCACCAGCAATAAATCCTACAACAGGTTTTTTACTTCCACTAGCTTTGTACCAGTTTGCAGCATCAGCTTCTAACTGACCTCCAATTTCACCTATCATTACAACAGCTTCAGTTTCAGGATCGTTAATTAATAACTCTACAGCTTCTTTAGTCGTTGTTCCAATAATTGGATCTCCACCAATTCCAATGGCAGTAGTAATTCCTAAACCTTGTTTTCCAACTTGGTCTGCCGCTTCGTAAGTTAACGTTCCTGATTTAGAAACAATACCTACTTTTCCTTGCTTGAAAACGAAACCTGGCATAATACCAACTTTAGCTTCACCTGGAGTAATAACCCCTGGACAGTTAGGACCAATTAAACGACAATCTTTTCCTTTTATGTAACTTGAAGCAGTAATCATATCTGCAACAGGAATTCCTTCTGTAATAGTAATTATCACTTTAATTCCAGCATCAGCAGCTTCCATAATAGCATCGGCAGCAAATGCTGGCGGCACGAAAATAATAGTTGTGTCTGCTCCTACTTGTTCAACTGCTTCTAATACAGTATTGAAAACAGGTCTATCTAAATGTTTTTGCCCTCCTTTTCCTGGAGTCACACCACCAACAACGTTGGTTCCGTATTCAATCATTTGGCTTGCGTGGAAAGTTCCCTCGCTCCCAGTAAATCCTTGAACAATAATTTTTGAATCTTTATTTACTAAAACACTCATAAGTGATAATTAAATGTTAATATATTTAAAAAACAAATGTAATTTTTTGAATTAACTTATTATAAGAAATTACAGTTTTTTTAGTTTGAGAATATCTAATATTTTTGGTATTTGTCGAATGGCCGCCAATTCCTTAAGCTTAACTCTTACTTCTTCAGCAGGATAGCCGAAATAAATCTTCCCTCCTGCTAATGATTTACTTATTCCAGATTGCGCTTGAACTACAGCCTTTTCACCTATCGTTATTCCGCTTGTACAACCTACTTGTCCCCAAATGGTAACTTCGTCTTCAATAACAACACAACCAGCAATACCGACCTGAGATGCTATCAAGCATTTTTTTCCTAAAACAGTATCGTGCCCAATTTGAATTTGATTATCCAATTTAGAACCTTCACCAATAATAGTATCTCCAGACACACCACGATCTATGGTACAAGCTGCACCAATATCGACATGATCTTTTATAACCACACGACCACCAGATTTTAACCTATCAAAACCCTCTGGACGTTTCTTGTAATAAAACGCATTAGCCCCTAAAACCGTTCCTGAATGAATGGTTACATGGTCGCCAATTACAGCATCATCATAGATACTCACATTAGAGTGAATAATACAATGTTCTCCAATCACCACATTATGTCCTATAAAACAATTCGGCTGAATAATACTGCTTTCTGCAATTTTTGCTGAACGCGCTATACTAGTTTCCGAAGCCTGAAACGGCTTAAAATGGTCTGTTAGTTTATTGAAATCTCTAAAAGGGTCGTCGCTAATAAGCAAAGCTTTACCCTCTGGGCAGTCTACTTTTTTGTTAATTAAAACAATAGTTGCTGCCGACTCAAGAGCTTTGTTGTAATATTTTGGATGGTCGACAAACACAATGTCGCCGGGTTCTACGACATGAATTTCATTCATACCAAGAACCTCAAAATTAGGATCGCCAACATATTCACATTGAATGAGGTTGGCGATGTCTTTAAGTGAAAATTTAGAAGGGAATTTCAACGGGTCTTATTCTTTAACACGTTCTTTATAAGTTCCTTTCTCTGTTTCTACTTTAATTTTATCTCCTTCATTAATAAAAAGAGGCACATTAACTGTAGCACCAGTTTCAACAGTTGCAGGTTTGGTTGCATTTGTTGCTGTATTTCCTTTAACACCAGGCTCGGTAGCAGTAACTTCTAAAACCACACTAGCAGGCATTTCTACAGAAAGCGGTGCATTATCTTCAGAATTAATAATAACGGTTACAACTTCACCTTCCTTCATTAAACCTGGGTTATCTAAGGCAGCTTCAACAAGTTGAATTTGACTATAATCCTCGGTATTCATAAAATGATAGAATTCGCCATCATTATATAAAAACTGAAATTTATGAGTTTCTACACGAACATCATCTAATTTATGACCAGCAGAAAATGTATTATCAATAACTTTTCCGTTTGTAACGCTTTTCAATTTTGTTCTCACAAATGCAGGGCCTTTTCCTGGTTTAACGTGTAAGAATTCTACAATTTTATAAATATCGTGATTGTATCTTATGCATAATCCATTTCTAATATCCGATGTTGTTGCCATGTATTTAATTTAATTTGATTTAAAATATCCTTTCATAATTCCGCGATGTGAGTTTTTAATGAATTGTAATATTTCATCGCGTTCTGGAGTCGCCTCCATTTCTGCTTCAATAATTTCAGCAGCTTGAGTATTGTTATAATTTTTCTGGTAGAGAATTCTATAGATATCCTGAACTTCTCTAATTTTTTCTGTTGAAAAACCTCTACGTCTTAATCCAACCGAGTTAATACCTACATAAGATAAAGGTTCACGTGCAGCCTTTACAAAAGGCGGAACATCTTTTCTAACTAAAGACCCTCCTGTTACAAAAGCGTGATTACCTATAGACACAAACTGATGAACTGCCGTCATACCAGCTAAAACAACATAATCTCCAACTGTAATATGCCCTGCAAGGGTACTATTATTAGAAAAAATACAATTACTTCCAACTATACAGTCGTGAGCAATATGACAGTAAGCCATAATTAAACAATTATCACCTACAACAGTTTTCATTCGATCTGTTGTTCCTCTATTGATGGTAACACATTCTCTAATGGTTACATTATTACCGATTTCAACGGTAGTATCTTCATCATTATATTTAAGATCTTGTGGTACTGCTGAAATTACAGCTCCAGGAAAGATGTTACAATTTTTACCGATTCGAGCACCTTCCATAATGATAACATTACTTCCAATCCAAGTGCCTTCACCAATAACAACATTATTATGAATGGTTGCGAAGGGTTCTATTACAACGTTTTTTGCAATTTTTGCACCAGGGTGCACATATGCTAACGGTTGATTCATATCTATTTAACTTTTGAGATTTGAGCCATTAATTCGGCTTCCGCACAAAGTTTACCATTGGCATAAGCATAACCTTGCATATGGCATATTCCGCGACGAATTGGTGTAATTAACGAACATTTAAAAATTAAAGTGTCACCTGGAACTACCTTTTGCTTAAATTTAACATTATCCATCTTCATGAAAAAGGTTAAATAATTCTCAGGATCTGGAACCGTATTTAATACTAATATCCCTCCTGTTTGAGCCATAGCTTCACAAATTAAAACCCCTGGCATTACAGGCGCACCTGGAAAATGACCTTTAAAGAACTCCTCATTCATTGTAACATTTTTCATTGCTGTTACATAATTATCTGTGAGTTCGTATACTTTATCTATTAATAAGAAAGGTTGCCTGTGTGGTAACATGGCCATAATTTGATTGATATCCATTAAAGGAGGTGCATTCAAATCTATTTTTGGTACATTATTTCTACGCTCATTTTTAATGATTTTAGCTAATTTCTTAGCGAACTGAGTGTTAATAAAATGCCCTGGTTTATTAGCTATTACCTTACCTTTAATACGAGTTCTAACTAAGGCTAAATCTCCTAAAACATCTAGCAATTTATGTCTTGCTGCTTCATTTGGATGATGCAAAGTTAGGTTATCTAAAATACCATTTGGTTTAACAGAAATACTGTCTTTTTTAAAGGCAGCTTTAAGTTTTTCCATGGTTTCTGGAGATATCGCTTTATCTACATAAACGATAGCATTATTTAAATCACCACCTTTAATTAAACCATTTTCTAACAGCATTTCAATTTCATGTAAAAAACTGAATGTACGTGAATTAGAAATATTTTCCTTAAAATCTGATATCGTATTTAACGTCGCATTTTGGGTTCCTAATACTTTAGTTCCAAAATCAACCATTGTAGTTACTTGATATTCTGAAGCAGGCATGATTAAAATTTCACTTCCGCTTTCTTCATCCACATAAGAAACGATATCTGTAATCTCAAACTCTTCTCTAAAAGCTTCAAGTTCTACAACGCCCGCTTTTTCAATAGCTTCAACAAAAAACTTAGAAGAACCATCCATAATTGGCGGCTCCGACGCATCCAATTCAATAATAACATTATCGACATCTAAGCCTACTAATGCAGCAAGAACATGCTCTGATGTTTGAATAACAACGCCATTTTTTTCTAAACAAGTGCCACGTTGAGTATTTGTTACATAATTTGCGTCGGCCTCAATAACAGGCTCACCTTCTAAATCGATACGTTTAAACACAAATCCTGTGTTTTCTACTGCTGGTTTGAAAGTTAAGGTTACGTTTTTACCAGTATGTAACCCAACACCATTTAAAGAAACACTATCTTTAATTGTTTTTTGTTTGAATTCAGTATTAACTATTCCCATTTATTTTTTCTAAATCGTTTATGTTTTTTACAATAGTTGGCAAGTTTTTAAAATGAACGTATGCCTTATTATAGTCACTTAATTTTATGGCCGGAGAGCCCTGTAACACTTCGTTATCTTTAACATTTCTTGCTATTCCCGATTGTGCTTGAATTCTAACATTATCTCCAATAGTGATATGTCCTGCAAGTCCGACCTGACCACCAATTTGACAATGCTTTCCTATTTTAGTAGAACCAGCCACGCCAGTTTGAGCAGCAACAACAGTGTTTTCTCCTATTTCAACATTATGTGCTATTTGAATTTGATTATCCAATTTCACACCTTTTCTAATTATTGTAGATCCTAGTGTCGCTCTATCTATAGTTGTAGCAGCGCCTATATCAACAAAATCTTCAATAATCACATTCCCTATTTGAGGGATCTTACTATAACCACCATCCTCATTTGGTGCAAAACCAAAACCGTCGGCTCCAATTATGGCTCCTGAGTTAATAACACAATGACTCCCTATAATGGTATCAGAATAAATTTTAGCTCCGGCAAAAACAATGGTGTTATCTCCTATAACAACATTTTCACCCACAAATGCATTGGGATAAATTTTTACATTTTCCCCAATAACAACATTATCAGCTATATATGAAAAGGCACCAACATATAAGTTTTCTCCAAATGTGGCTGATTCCGAAATAAACGAAGGGCTTTCAATCCCTGATTTATTCAGTTTTGCAGAATTATAAAATTCTAAAATTTTAGAAAAGGCCAAATAGGCATCTTCTACTTTTATCATTGTGGTTTCGACCTCATGTTCTGGAACAAAAGACTTATTCACTATAGTGATTGAGGCCTTAGTTGTATATATATGATGCTTATATTTGGGGTTCGCTAAAAACGTTAACGCGCCTTCAAACCCCTCTTCTATCTTTGAAAGTTTAGAAACTTCAATGTCAGGATTCCCATCAACATCACCTTCAAGTATTCCCGCTATTTGCTGTGCTGTAAATTTCACACTATAAAACTTTGATGTTTTTTTTGATTCTTGCAAAAATAGAAAAAAATGTGTTAAACTTTATCCTTTGGATAACAGATATAATATTTAGTTACTGGTTTTGATAAAGCTTTTAAGTTTAATTGGTCGGAAGCCTTAACAATATCTTGAATTTTCCCCGATTTATGCAAAATATTAATCTGCTTATCTTTTATTTGATAAGCTTGGTTTGAAATCTGCCCCGTAAACACAAAGTAATGTGCCTCTTCTTTGGAAATATCATAGGTTTCCATTAAACTATTCAAGCGTTTTTCCAGACTTTTATCCTTAATGTTTTTATTTCTAATTTTTATTTTAAGCAAATCTCTATTGATAATCATTTTACACAATTCACTTAACACAAAATCATCATGAGACTGCCACTCTTTCATGGCTGAAATGATATCAAAATCATCTAATTGAGCAAAAACGTCAAGAGTTTGCTCATCAAAATTATTGGTAGATATTTTATTATTTAAAAAGTACATTAATGCCTTACTAGCCTTTAAATCTACACCTAAATCATGTAACTCATTAGCTCTTTTTAAAACACGAATTAATAATTGTTCGGCTACCAATCCCGTTTTATGCAGATAAACTTGCCAGTACATTAAACGCCTAGCAATTATAAATTTTTCAACACTATAAATGCCTTTTTCCTCAATAACTAATTCATCTTCAACAACATTTAGCATCGTAATTAAACGTTCGCTATTTATATTTCCTTCAGCTACACCGGTGTAAAAACTATCTCGCTTTAGATAATCGGCACGATCCATATCTAGTTGACTAGATATTAATTGATATAAAAACTTTCGAGGGTATTCACCTTTAAAAATTTGAATAGCAAGCGTTAAACTTCCGTTAAATTCGGTATTTAAACGCTCCATGAAAAGCAGCGAAATTTCCTCATGAGAAACATTATTAACAATGGAATGTTCCATAGCATGAGAGAATGGTCCATGACCAATATCATGTAATAAAATGGCTGCATAGAGTCCATTTTCTTCCTCTTCAGAGATAGTAACCCCTTTAAAACGCAGCACATTAACGGCCTGTTGCATTAAATGTACGCATCCGATAGCGTGATGAAATCTTGTATGGTGCGCTCCCGGATATACCAAATACGACATACCCATCTGGGTAATCCTGCGCAATCTTTGGAAATATTTATGTTGAATTAAATCGAAAATTAGCGAATTAGGAATCGTAATAAATCCGTAAATTGGGTCGTTTAATATCTTAAGTTTATTCAAACTTTAACTTTTACAATTAAATATATACAAATATAGCTATATGAATACAATAAAAATACTTTGGGTTGATGATGAAATTGATTTGTTAAAACCTCATATTTTATTTTTAGAAAAGAAAAACTACAAAGTAACTAAATGTAAAAGTGGCTCTGAAGCTATAGATATTTTAGATGAAGAAAATTTTGATATCGTTTTTTTAGATGAAAACATGCCTGGACTTACAGGCTTGGAAACATTAAACGAAATTAAAACCAAGCAGGACACCTTGCCTGTAGTAATGATTACTAAAAGTGAAGAAGAATATATAATGGAGGAAGCTATTGGTAATAAAATTGCCGATTATCTTATAAAACCAGTAAACCCCAATCAAATTCTTCTTAGTTTAAAAAAGAATTTAGATCATTCTAGGTTAGTTTCCGAAAGAACAACCTCTAACTATCAGCAAGAATTCAGGAAAATATCGATGGATTTGGCTATGGTAAATAGTTATGACGAATGGTGTAACTTATATCAGAAATTAATTTATTGGGAAATTCAGTTGGAAGAAATTGAAGACATAGGCATGTTTGAAATTCTTGAATCTCAAAAAAATGAAGCTAATTCCTTGTTTGGTAAATTTATAGAAAAAAATTACGAAGACTGGTTTACACCTAATACAGATGCGCCAACCATGTCTCACACTTTATTTAAGGACAAAATTGTTCCAGAACTTAGCAAAGCGCAACCTACCGTTTTAGTTGTGATTGATAATTTGAGATACGACCAATGGAAAGTTTTCGAACCTATAATTAACAACTATTACAAGAAAGAAAAAGAAGAGGCTTTTTATAGTATTCTCCCTACTGCGACTCAATACGCTAGAAATGCCATATTTTCTGGACTTATGCCTTCGGATATGGAAAAACTATTTCCTGATTTTTGGAAAAATGACACCGACGAAGGCGGTAAAAACTTACACGAAGCAGACTTTCTAGAAGCGCAAATGAAGCGTTTAGGGCTAACCGATCTTAATTATGAATACCATAAAATCACCAGTTTAAAATCTGGAAAAAAACTTGCTGAAAATTTCAAATCACTAAAAGAAAACGATTTATCAGTTATAGTTTACAATTTTGTAGATATGCTATCACACTCTAAAACAGAGATGGAAGTTATAAAAGAATTAGCTTCAAATGATAAAGCTTACCGCTCCCTTACCTTAAGTTGGTTTAAAAACTCGCCTTTATTAGAAATGATTCAGCAAGCCAATCAACTAGGTTTTAAGCTAATTTTGACCACCGATCACGGTACAATAAATGTTAAAAACCCCTCAAAAGTTGTTGGAGATCGTGATACTAGCTTAAACTTACGTTACAAAACTGGACGTAGTTTAACTTACGATAAAAAGGAAGTGCTTGAAGCTAAAAATCCGAAAAGCCTACACCTACCTTCTATTAATATGAGCAGCTCTTTTATTTTCGCCAAAGGAGATTCTTTTTTCGCTTACCCTAATAATTACAATCATTATGTAAGTTATTTCAGGAACACCTATCAACACGGTGGCGTTTCTTTACAAGAAATGATAATTCCTTTCGTAGTTTTTAATCCGAAATAAGCTCTCATTTTCTACTTAGGTTTTAATTAAACAAATTATTAATTTTGGGCACCTAAATTTTTTGAAAATTGGAAATAACTTACGAATTATCTGGAGTTGAGCAAGTCGCTAAAGACATTATTAAGCAAGCCAAAACCAAAACCATTTTATTTTATGGAGATATGGGTGTTGGTAAAACAACATTAATTAAAAAGATCGTTGAAGTTTTAGGTAGCGAAGATGAAGTGAGTAGTCCTACTTTTTCAATTGTGAATGAATACAATTTAAAAGAAGGCAAATTATATCACTTTGACCTTTACCGTTTAAAAAGCACGGAGGAGGCTTACGATTTTGGTATTGAAGATTATTTAGATTCCGGTTACTGGACACTGATTGAATGGCCTGAGAAGGTTGATATTAGTTTATTCGACGAATTTGACGAAGTCCGTATTAGTTTGGATGATGATAATACACGCTCTTTAACCCTTGTTTAAGTCAGCAAACAATCTTCCTGAATTTATACACAAGGTGAAAAATAGTATATGAAAAATAGTCAGGAAAACGATAGACCTTCAAACTTTAGAAGTATTGTAAAAAAAACAGTAACAGGAGGCAGTTTAGTGGCGCTCATGATTGCCGTTACACCTTATTTATTTTATTTACATGAAAGCGTTCCAAAAGATAAAATTTGGAACACCTTTTTATTTACATATAACAGTCGATATTTTGGTGATGCTAACACAGCCATGTGGATTTTAACAGGTAAAATTATACCACTTTACTTATTGCTTATTTGGTTTTTTACTTGCCGACAATGGTGGTATCATTCATTAATTATACCGATAGCTATGTATAGCTACCAAATTCTTGGGTTTCTAAATGATGATTTAACTTATATAGATAGTTCTAGACAATTATTTGTAATTGTTCCTATAATTGCAGTGATCATTCCATCTATTTACATTGTTAGAGCCAGGATATTTTATAAGATCAATGAAGCAGATAAGTCCATTCAAGAGCTAGAAGATGAACTCAGAGTATCTCCCAAGAGTTTTTGGGGAACTATTAAAAAGTATTTCTAATTTCTAAATCAAAAACACACCAAACCTCATTTCATTTTTAAGATTTATTTCTCAAGAATCAGCATCATTATAAAATTTATTTGTAATTTGAATTTTTATTAAGCGCACCTTCTAATGGCCAAGCAATTATCACCTTTTACCAAGCAACAACTTATTCCACAGGAAGAAACTCTAGAAATTTTCAGAAAAAAAGGAGAGTTATTTATAGGTATACCAAAAGAGACAGCTTTCCAAGAAAAACGAATTTGCTTAACTCCCGATGCCGTATACGCCTTAGTGAGTAATGGCCATCGTGTTTTATTAGAGTCTGGAGCAGGAAACGGAGCCAATTTTACAGATAGAGATTATAGCGAGGCTGGCGCCGAAATCACCAAAGACACGGCTAAAGTTTTTTCGTGTCCGATGATTCTAAAAGTAGAACCCCCTACTCTAGAACAAATTAAAATGATAAACCCGCAAACCATTTTAATTTCTGCGCTACAATTAAAAACACAAACTAAAAAATATTTTGAAACTCTGGCTACTAAGCGTATTACAGCTTTAGCTTTTGAGTTTATTCGTGATACCGACGGTAGTTATCCTGCTGTAAAATCATTAAGTGAAATTGCTGGGACGGCTTCCGTATTAATAGCTGCAGAGTTATTATCTGAACCTAAAAATGGCAACGGACTTATGTTTGGAAACATCAGTGGTGTGCCACCCCTTGAAGTTGTCATTTTAGGCGCTGGAACTGTTGGTGAATTTGCTGCTAGAAGTGCCCTTGGACTAGGTGCGGGTGTGAAAGTATTTGATAATTCTATCACCAAACTACGCCGTATTCAAACCCATTTGGGTCGACCTATATTTACCTCTACCATTCAACCTAAAAATTTAGCCAAAGCTTTAAAACGATGTGATGTCCTTATTGGAGCCGTTCGTGGTTCAAACAGAGCGCCAATTGTCGTTACAGAAACCATGGTTGAATCTATGAAAAAAGGCGCGATTATTATTGATGTAAGCATCGATATGGGTGGCTGTATTGATACTAGTGAAGTGACATCCCACAAGCAACCTACCTTCCTTAAACATGATGTTGTTCATTATTGTGTGCCTAATATCCCTGCACGTTATCCGAGAACTGCTTCCGTTTCGATAAGTAATATTTTCACCCCATATCTTTTAAAAATTGCCGAAGATGGCGGTATAGAAAATTCTTTAAGATTAGATCGAGGTTTAAAAAATGGGTTGTACTTTTACCACGGAATTTTAACAAGCAAATCTGTTGGTGAATGGTACGATTTAAAATATAGCGATATAAACTTGCTTATATTTTAAAAGTTCACCCATTTATTGTTCTCAACTCTTTTAAATGAAACTTATTCAACGTATTGGCTACTACTTAGGTGGCTTCTCTTTAGGCTTAATAATCTTAGCTTTTTTTTTAAGCGGCAAAAAAACATCTTGTAGCTATGGACCTGATGCTAGGGTTTTAAAAAATATAAATTCAAAGAAAATTATATATAGTCCAGAGGTTAAGCAATCCATTTATGACAAATATACCGACTCCTCTGAAATTTCTACAATCTTAAAAAAAGGCGATATCAACTTCTCCGACAGTAATCCCAGACAAAAACCTTGTGGAATTTATAGTATTGAAGGAGAACATAATGACAGAAACATCCAACTAACCGTTGAAAACTGTGATAGTATAGCCACCATAAAAAGCTTTAAATTAAACTCGTAGTATGATAAAACGATGTTTTGATTTTGTTTTTGCTTTAATTGGGCTTGTTTTACTTTCACCTTTCTTTGTTATTATTATCATTCTTATAAAGTTCGATTCTCCAGGTCCAGTTTTATTTATTCAAAAACGTGTTGGAAAAAACAACATAGACTTCAATATCTATAAATTTAGAACCATGCGTGTCAAATCAGACAATAAAGGTTTATTAACCATAGGTAACCATGATTCTAGAATTACCAAAGCTGGCTATATTTTAAGACGCTATAAAATTGATGAATTCCCACAGCTAATTAATATCATTATAGGTGATATGAGTTTTGTTGGACCAAGACCAGAGTTACGACATTATGTGAATTATTACAATGAAGATATTATGAAAATTTTTCAAGTTAGACCTGGAATCACTGGGCTTGCTTCGTTAAAGTACAGAAATGAAGTGGAATTATTGGAAAATGCAGACGACCCAGAAAAATTTTTCATTGAAACTATAATTCCAGATAAATTAAAATATAATAAAGAATACATTAAAAAGCGTAACTTTTTTTTCGATTTAAAACTTATTGGATTAACCATCATACAGGTTATTACAAAATAAAGTTTCTATAGGCGGAATAATCTCCGATCTCTGTGGAAGTTTAATTCAAAACACCTATATTTCATCAAAGAAAGCTCCAATGAATTCATCTACTGCTAAAATTATTGATGACTTATTATCTGATTCCGGTCTATTTTCATTCATGAAAACGGCTGTTAACAGGAATGAGTATTTCGATTTTTCTAGGGACATTATTTTAATCACTGGAGCTGCTGGAACCATAGGTAGTGAACTCACCAAACAATTGGTTGCAGGGAAATACCAAAAAATTATTTTAGTTGATTTTGCAGAATCACCTTTATACAACTTGATTAAAGATCTTGAATTTGAAAATACAACAGATATCGTTTTCAAACTCTTAGACATAACTGATAAATCGGCTATAGAATCTTTATTTTCTTTGTATAATCCTACCCTTATTTTTCATGCTGCTGCCTACAAACATGTACCGCTAATGGAAGAAAACCCGTATAAAGCGGTTAAAAACAATATTTTAGGCACAAAACTTTTAGCTGATTTATCGATAGCTTATAAAGTGAAAAAATTTGTTTTTGTATCAACAGATAAAGCAGTAAAACCTATAAATATTATGGGGATGTCGAAACGTATCTGCGAAGATTATCTCAATCATTTAAATACAGTTTCAGAAACTACTTTTATCACTACCCGATTTGGAAATATTATGGGATCCAATGGTTCTGTAATTCCCTTATTAAAAACTCAAATTGAATCAGGTAAAAACATCACATTAACAAATACTAAAGTTTCAAGATACTTTATAAGCAAACAAAAAGCTTGTCAGCTTATATTAAAAATTAGTACTCAAATATCACCTTCAGGTAACACGTTTACTTTTAACATGGGAGATCCCATTAAAATAAAAGATATCGTAGAGCGCTTATTATTTAATTACAACAAAGTACATGAAGCTTCTAACATTAAAGTAACCAAGTTACGTGTAGGCGAAAAACTTACGGAAGATTTAGTCACAGATTATGAGCAATTAATCCCCACAGATATACAAGATGTTTATTTAGTTGAAACTGATAATAACAATAGTAGCACATTGAAAATCAACTATAAAAATTTGGAATGACACTATCCCGTAAAGTGTGTAAGTTATAAATCGAGGGTTTAACTTTTTTAAAGTTGAACCCTTTTTTCAAATATAGTTAAAAACTGGTTTAAAATAATACCCCAGTTCCTAATAGGCATCGACCATTTTTTGGTAGCCTCTCTAAGGGCTAAAAAAGTGGATTTCATAACAGCTTCATCTGTTGGGAATGAGAGCTTGTTTTTAGTGTACTTTCTGATTTTTCCATTAAGGTTTTCAATCAGGTTGGTAGTGTAAATGATTTTTCTAATTTCAACAGGAAATTCATAAAAAGCAGTAAGCTCATCCCAATTGTCTCTCCAGCTTTTAATAGCATAAGAGTACTTGTGTTCCCATTTCTGAGCAAAGTCCTCTAGAGCGGCTTTTGCTGCATTTTTGGTGGGTGCATCATAGATATTTTTCATGTCTTTTGTAAATTCCTTCTTGTCTTTCCAAACAACATAGCGACAAGCGTTACGAATCTGATGTACCACGCAAATTTGGGTTTTAGATTCAGGAAAAACGTTTTTAATGGTGTCGGTAAAACCGTTAAGATTATCTGTGGCCGTGATAAGCAAATCTTGAACGCCTCTGGCTTTCATATCGGTTAGTACACTCATCCAAAAGGCTGCCGATTCATTCTTACCCAGCCAAAGTCCTAAGACTTCTTTTTTACCATCTCTACGGAGCCCTACGGCGATGTACATGGTTTTGTTAATGACTTTGGAGTTCTCCCGAACCTTAAATACAATACCATCCATCCAAGTAATTAAATATACGGGCTCCAGGGGTCTGTTTTGCCAAGCAACAATATCATTGGTAACTTTATCTGTGATACGTGATATGGTAGATGTAGATACATCAAAATCGTAGACTTCGCGGATTTGCTCTTCAATATCAGAATTACTCATGCCCTTGGCATAAAGGCTGACAATGACGTTTTCTATGCCGTCAACCATGTTTGTGCGTTTAGGAACCAGCATGGGGTTAAAAGAAGCTTCTCGGTCTCTGGGAACTTTAATATTAGCCTCTCCTAAAGCTGTTTTTATCTTTTTAGACCCATAGCCGTTACGGGTATTGCTATTATTAGATTGCTGATGTTTCTCATAGTCTAAATGAGCGTCAAGTTCCCCTTCTAGCATCTTTTCAATACCTCGCTTTTGGATGGATTTTAGAAAGGAGGTTAGTTCGTCTCCTGTTTTAAACTGTTTTAAAAAATCGTCGTTTAGAAAATCTTCTTTCTTCATAAGTGTGTAAATTTTAAAATTAAACAAAAAAATATCGAGGGTTGCAACCCTCGATATTTAATCTTTACACACTTTGTGAGATACTGCCTTTGGAATCTATAAAACCAAATGATACGCCTGAATACGTTAAATCAATATTACTAAACTTTCTTTAATCATACCTTGGCTTAGTTTAATCGCTTTATATGCACCAAACTAACACCTCATTTTAAAGACAAAAATTAAATCAAAATGTAGGCTTCCCCTTTTTAGGACACCTTAAAATTCGACAAATAATTATTATTTAGGTCAGATTTGATGAAGAATTTAAATTCTTCATCAAATCTGGGCATATATTCCTTAGGGGATTTATTACCTAAAGATTTATGCGGATGATTAAAGTTATAGTCCTCTCTCCAGTTATCACTGATTCTTTGGAGCTGATAGGTGTCATTAAAGTAATAAGCATCCAATATATCTTCTCTAAAGAAGCGATTGAAGCGTTCTATATATCCGTTCTGCATCGGTTTACCAGGTTGTGTGTATTTGATTTCTATAAAATTCCTTTTGCACCAGTTCATAAAGGTCTTAGATATAAATTCTGGACCATTGTCACATCTAATATATTTAGGTGTTCCTATCTCTTCCTTTAAGAGCTCTAGTGTTTCAACAACAGCTCTTGCTGGATACGAAAGCCCTGCATCAATAGCTAGTGCTTCTCGATTACAATCATCTATAACGTTCAACACACGCACTTTTCTGCCATCGGTAAGGGCATCGCTCATAAAATCCATGCTCCAACACTCATTGAGGCTAGAAGGTGTTTCTAAAGGCTGTTTCACACGTTTAACCAAACGCTTTTTGTGTTTACGCCTTAAACTGAGTTTCATCTCTCGATAAACACGCAGCACTTGTTTTCTATTCCATTGTAAGCCTTCGCGACGGATCTTATAATAATATTCATCAAAACCTCTGGTCGGATATGACTCAGCAAGCTCGGTTAATTTATTTATAACCTCGCTATCATCTTTTTTACTATGGTAATACCACATCGATCTGCTAAGGCCTACAACTTTGCAGGCGCGCATGATAGGGATAACATATGCTTTGATAAGATACTTTGCACGAACTCTTTTGTCGGAAGGCTTTAGAACTTTTTTGACAATACGTCCTTTAGCATCTTGTTATCTAGGCTCACATCTGCGTACATCTGTTTAAGCCTGTTGTTCTCGTCTTCGAGCTCCTTAAGCCGTTTAAGCTGCTGCTGTTCCATACCTCCATACTTCTTTCGCCAGTAATAGAACGTACTTTTGTCTATTCCTAATTCTCTCGATAGATCGCCTACCGATCTTCCCTGTTCATTTTCCTTGAGAGCTTTTATGATCTGGCTCTCGCTAAATTTGCTGTGTTTCATTGTAACAGTTTGAATTTAAAGTTAATAAATTCGAATTATTTACTGTCCTATTTTTAGGGAAGCCTACAAAAGAAATTAGCTCTTGATTATAATTTTATACAAAAACTCCTTAATTTCACGGCTTCTAAATTATAACACATAATATGAACTCTATTGAAGCCAATGATAGTCTTATTCATTTTAATGAAACGTGCTATTCATCCTTAAACGAATATTTATCCAAAAAGAATTTTTCTAAAATTTTTATCCTAGTTGATGAAAATACACATCAATACTGTTTACCTATTTTTTTAGAAAAATTACAAACAGAGGTTACTATTGAAATCATTGAGATTGAATCTGGAGAGATTAATAAAAACATAGACACCTGTGTTGGCGTATGGAATACTTTATCTGATTTAGATGCCGATAGAAAAAGTTTAATGATAAATATTGGTGGTGGCGTTATTACCGATTTAGGCGGATTTGTAGCCTGCACTTTTAAACGAGGAATTGCTTATGTGAATATACCTACCACGCTCCTATCTATGGTTGACGCCTCTGTTGGAGGAAAAACGGGTGTAGATTTAGGTGCCTTAAAAAATCAAATTGGTGTTATAAGTAATGCTGATTTGGTATTAATAGACACTAAATACCTCGACACCTTACCTAAAAATGAAATGCGTTCAGGATTAGCAGAAATGCTAAAGCATGGCCTTATTACCGGGGAATCGTATTGGAGTAATTTTGAAGATTTATCGAAACTTTCTTTAAATGATTTAGATCGATTAATTTACGAATCGGTTGAAATTAAAAAGAATGTTGTAGAAATCGACCCATTTGAAAATGGATTAAGAAAAACCTTAAATTACGGACATACACTTGGGCATGCTATTGAATCGTATTTTTTAAGCAACCCTAACAAAACTACTTTATTACATGGCGAAGCTGTTGTGATAGGCATGATATTAGCATGTTACATTTCTACTGAACTCACTAGCTTTCCGAAAGAAAAAACAGAAGCAATTAAATCCCTATTAACGGGGTATTATGGTAAAGTTGATATTGACAAACAAGAATACGCTCCTATTATAGAATTACTGAAGTACGATAAGAAGAACACTCACGGTAATATAAATTTTGTTTTACTAGAAGATATTGGTAAAACTAAAATAGATTGTTTGGTTGAAGAAGAGACAATTATAGATGCATTCAATTTTTACGCCAGTTAAAATTAATTGTCTTCATAACTATTAAATAAAAAAGAGGTTTAAGTTAACATACTTAAACCTCTTTTTTATTTTAAGTTTTTCCAAATTTAAAATTTCACACCTTTTTCTTCTTTCGTTTAAAAAAGCCTTTCTTTTCTGGAGCACCATAGTAGCCATACTTTGCTCCATATCCAAAATTGGATTCTTTTACATCGTTAACCACAAGCATCATGTGATTTAATTTATTTGATTGATGTAATTCTGAAGCAAAGTTTAAAATACGTTTTTCTGTATAACCCGCTCTTGTAACATAGATGGTATGACCTGAGTATTTATGCATCAATAACGTATCTGTCACTAGCATTGACGGAGCGGTATCTACGACTACATAATCGTAGTTTTCAGAAACCGTATCGAATAAAGTTTCAAGCCTTTGATCCATTAGTAATTCCGCTGGATTTGGAGGAATTTGTCCGGATAATAATAAATCTAATTTAATTCCATTGACTTCTCTAGAAGAAATGACATCCTCTATTTGTATACTATAATCAGATAAGTATTCAGATAAACCTGTTTCTTCTCTTTGGTCTGAAGCATCTTTTTTAATTGCTGAAAAAATTTGAGGATTTCTTAAATCGGTTCCAACTAGAAGAACCTTTTTTCCTGTATTTGTTAAAGTTAATGCCGTATTTAAACTTACAAATGATTTTCCTTCTCCATTTATTGTCGAGGTTACGAAAATAACATTTTGGTATTTTGAAGGTTTGTTATCCCGTTTCAAAAACTCAAAATTTGTCCTAATAATTCTAAATGATTCAGATAGAATAGATCTATCATTGTACCTAATTAGTTTGTCTCCCGCATTTTGAATTTTCGGAATCTCACCTAAAACTGTAATATTTCTAATCACATTTTCTAGATCTTCTTTATTATGTATTTTAGTATCTAATAAATTAATAACATAAATAGTTAAGAATGGAATTAATAATCCGAGAAAAAGAGCCCCTATAATTAATATGGTTGTGTTGTCTTTTACTTTTCCTAAGCTATAGGCAGGATCAATTACTTTTGCACTGGGTAATGATGTAGTTTGAGATATTTCTGCTTCCTCACGTTTTTGAAGTAAATATAAATATAACGATTCTTTGATACTTTGTCTACGCTGAATAGATATTAATTTGCTTTCTTGTGCCGGCACATAAGCAATTTTAGAATTAAGACTACTTAGTTGGTTTTGTAAACTATTTATTTGAATGCTTATTGTTTTAATATTATTATTAACACTTTCATAAAGATTCTTTTTTATTGAATTTAAAGTTTGGTCCAACTCTATAACAACAGAATTATTTTCACCTGCACTTTTCATTAAACTTTTTCTTTTCTCCAAAAGTTCGTTATACCGTGTTGCTAAAGCACTTATGGAAACATCTCCCACACCTAAATTAGAAGGGATAATCTCATATGAATTGTTTTTAAGTAACCCCAACATGTAATCTAACATGTTTCTTTGAGTTTTAAGGTCTTGTAGTTGCTGTTCGCTAGTCATACTTGATGTTGACAACATGCCGCCCTTGGAAGATATATTGGTGATTTGGTTATTTACTTTAAATTTAACAATACTATCATCAACACTAACCAAATCTGAAGTTAATGACTCAACTCTATCATTTATAAAATTTGCAGTATTTTGAGCTCGAAGTTTGTTTTTTTCAATAGTGGCTAAATTATAACCTTCTACTAATCCATTAATAATATCAATAGCCTTATCGACATTGGGAGCATCCAAATGAATGTCTAACACTTTAGATCCCTTTCCCGACTGAAAAACAAATAACTCTCTATTCAGTGCTCCACTCACGTAATCAACAGGGGTTATTGCAACTTTTAAATTAGATCCAATTGATCCTCCAATATTTGCTTTAGGTATAACAATTATTTCACCAAAAGGAGTGGAAATAGTTTCACCAAAGGAGTAATTTTGTGGTGTATCGTCTTTTTCAAACTTGAATTCAAATTTAGATTTAGAAACAATACTCAAATAAAATTGACTATATGTATTTTGAATAATTGAATCTGAAGCTAAAAATTTAATTTCTATTGGACTACTTTTATATAATTCGTATTCATTAACTCTTCCTACAGCATAATAAGTAACATATAATTTTAACTTTTTTGCTAAATTTTTTAAAGAATGTCTTGATTTTAAAACCTGTATTTCATCTTCAACCATAGAATTATCATCAGAAGATAAAATAGACAAATCTTGAAGTACAGGATTACCTGCACCGGTATCACTATCTAGTAACATTATTTTAGCTGTAGCAGAATATAAAGGGGTAGTATTTTTAGTATAGAAATAAGCCAAAAACAAAAAGAATATACAGCTTAAAACAAACCATTTCCATTGTTTAATATAAATAGAAATTTCCTTTTTAAAATCGACTTTACTATTATCGTTATTTAAACCTGAATTATGCTGACCTAAGCTCATAATTATTACTTTATTAAAAGTCCTAAAGTTATTACTAAACCTAACAAAGAAGCAAACAAGCCTATTCTTGCATCACCTGAACCGGCACTAATTCCTTTTGTATTAGGCTCAACATAAACAACATCGTTTTGCGTTAAAAAATAGACTGGTGAATTAAATACTTCTTTACTTGTAAGGTCAATTCTTGTATATGTTTTTGATCCATTAAAATCCCTAATAACTAAAATGTTATCTCTTCTCCCTGTAATTGTCAAATCTCCCGCACTTGAAAGCGCTTCTAGGATAGAAACACGTTCCCCTGAAACCTCATAAACCCCAGGTTTATTTACCTGTCCCATTACAGAAACTTTAAAGTTATTAATCCTCATAATCACCACTGGATTTTTAAGTAATTTTCCTTCGGAAAATTTTTTCTTTAAAACTTCCTTTGCTTCTTCAATACTTAATCCAACCAATTTAATTTTTCCTAAAACAGGATAATCAATAGTACCATCTGGACCTATTAAATAATCTACAGCTATAGCACTTCCTTGATTCCCAACTGTAGAGTTTTCAACAAGATTATATGGCATGGCAACTGATAAATCTAACGTAGAAATGTAAATATTTAAAATATCTCCTATTTTTAGTTTCGCGGTGAACGTGTCTGTATCTACAACAGTTTCTGAAGATTTAGCATTTTGGAAATACACAACCTCTTTTTTAGTTGTACAAGATGTAATTATAACTAAAACAGTAATCAAAGGAATGATTAATTTTATTATCGGAATCGATATTTTCATATTATAATAATTTGGGGAGGAGGAATTTTTATAAGTTTCTATAAGTTTTTTCAGAGCCGTCTCTACTAATATTTTTAGCTTTTTTATAATGCTGAACTTGTTTATCAAATTTTTCATAATCAGAATTGTTTGATTTATATTCAGGAATTATGCGTTTCATCTTCATAACAATGTTGTTATTTTGAAAACGATTTATTTTGCACAATTCTTCAATTTCAGATTTAATTTTGATGTATGGTAACTCCCTTGTTTTACTTATCATTATTTTTTTATGATAAGTTGAGAGGGTATTTTCACCATTAGCTAATAACTCCTCATAAAGTTTTTCTCCTGGTCTTAGCCCTGTAATTTTAATATCCACATCTTCTGGATATCTTAATCCTGATAACTTTATCATGTTCTTGGCTAAATCAAATATTTTAACAGATTCACCCATATCAAAAATAAAAATTTCACCACCTTTTCCCATAGTCCCAGCTTCAAGAACAAGTTGAGCGGCTTCAGGAATCGTCATAAAATATCTTGTGATTTCCTGATGAGTTAAGGTTAAAGGACCTCCATTTTCTATTTGTTTTTTAAATAAAGGAATTACAGAACCATTAGAACCTAAAACATTTCCAAATCTAGTTGTAATAAATTTTGTTTTACTTTCCTTTTGAAGGCAACTGATATACATTTCAGCCATTCGCTTTGTAGCCCCCATAACACTAGTAGGATTAACAGCTTTATCTGTAGATACAAAAACAAACTTTTTAACCTGATATTTAGAAGCTGTATCTGCTAATAATTTAGTACCATTAACATTAATTTTTATAGCCTCATAAGGTGTTTGTTCCATAAGTGGCACATGTTTATACGCCGCTGCATGAAAAACCATTGTTGGTCTATGCTTTTGAAATATAGAGTCCAATCTAAGGCTATCTCTAATATCAGCTACTATAGCAACAAAATTATGCTTTCCATCTCTTTTTAATTCTTGTTGAATATCATAAAGTGGAGATTCAGCTTGATCCACTAAAATAAGCTCCTTAACATTAAAATTTGAGAGCTGTTTAACCAATTCACTTCCGATAGAACCTGCTGCACCAGTAACAATTACAGTTTCTCCTTTAAATTCATTTAAAAGATTCGGATTGTTAATTTCAATTGGTGCTCGACCTAATAAATCTTCAATTTGAACTTGTTTAATCTGTTTAGAACTAAGTTCTCCATTTATCCACTGTTCTATTGGAGGTATCTTAGTTATTTTAACATTTGAATCTATTAATTCGTCAACCAATTTAATTAGTTTCACCGAAGTAAGCGACTGAGACGCTACGACAATTTCATCTATTCCATTTAATTCAATATAACTATTGGTAACCTTCTCTCCAATAATAATAGGGATTCCATTTATTTTCTTTCCGTTTTTTTTAGGGTTATCATCTATAAATGAAACAACCTGAACTGTAGAATTTACATTACTCACTAAAGCATTGTAAGTTATTATACCTGAATCTGATGCGCCATAAATTAAAACACGTTTTGAAGTATTTAATTTACAATTAAAATATCTAAAACCAATTTTGAAAACCAGACGGCTTGAAGCTAATAACACAAAACTAAGCAAAGCATGCATTACTATAATTGAAAGAGGAATGGTAAAACTTGGTAATACATTCCACATACTATTCAGGAAAACGAGAGTCACACATATTCCTGACATTAAAACAATTGATTTAAACAAATTTATCACATCTGTAAACCCAGTATGCCTTATGACGCTTTTAAATGATCCAACAAACAGAAAACTACATGATGCTACAACCAGAATAAATGGTAATTGCATGAATAAATGATTTAAGTCAAAATTGAATGTGAAATTAAATCGAATTAAATATGCTAACAAAAAGGTTATTAACACTAGGCTTAAATCAATTCCAAAAACTAACCATTTTGATGCGTATTTCTGAGAAAGATATGAGAGGTAACTCTTAATCATAAGTTTGGATTTTTTATAATTCTATTAATTATTCTATCTAAATCATCTTGCGTTAAATTAGATCCGCTAGGTAAGCATAGCCCTTTATCAAATAAATCTTCAGAAACTCCATTAGTAAAATGGAGATAATCTTTAAATACAGGTTGTAAATGCATAGGCTTCCATAGTGGTCTGGACTCAATATCGTCTTCAAGTAAAGCCAACCTTATTTGTTCTCTTTTAGCGAAAGAATCGGTTTTAATACAAGTAATCCATCTATTTGAATAAACATTATCTCCTTCTTCTTGAAATTTAATTGTATTGAAATTTTCTAAAGCCGATTTATAAAATTCAAAATTTCTTCGTCTTGCCCGAACTCTATCATTCAAAACCTCCATTTGCCCTCTACCTATTCCTGCTAAAACATTACTCATTCTATAATTATATCCAATAGAAGTATGTTCGTAATGTGGCGCCTGATCTCTAGCTTGCGTAGACAGGAAAACAACTTTATCTTTCATTTCCTTACTCTTAACAATCATAGCGCCTCCACCAGAAGTTGTTATAATTTTATTGCCATTGAATGATAAGATTCCAATATCAGAAAGTGTCCCACAAGCTTGGTTGTTATACGTACTCCCTAGAGCTTCAGCACTATCTTCTATAACTGGAATGTCATACTTTTGCGCGATACGATTAATTTCATTTGCCTTATAAGGCATACCATATAAATGAACAGCAATAATCGCTTTAGGCTTTTTATACTTTTCAATCCTATCCTGAATAGCAATTTCCAATAGCTCTGGCGACATATTCCAACTATCACATTCACTATCTATAAAAACAGGAGTTGCTCCTTGATAAATAATTGGATTTGCAGATGCGGAAAAAGTAAAACTTTGACATAAAACTTCATCCCCTTGTGAAACTTGTAATAGCTCCAAAGCTAGATGAATTGAAGCTGTCCCTGAACTTAAAACAGCCACCTCTTTATTATCTCCTAAATATTGTTTTATGTCATTTTCGAAACCATCAACATTTGGTCCTAATGGAGCAATCCAATTAGTATCAAATGCTTCGGCAACAAATTTTTGTTCCGAACCTCCCATATGAGGTGATGATAAGTATATTTTTGTTTTAGTCAACATTAATTTTATTATTCAAAATAATTATCATTTACTTTTTTACACATACGACCTTGTCATAGTAATTTAAACTACGATATTGATACCATAAAAAAACGTGAATGAATTCCCTCGTTCATATAAAACCAAATCGTAAATCATTATTAGCACTACCTATATTAAAGTGATTAAAAAGTTATATAATCTATTCTTGTAACTTTTTATTAGATATTTATAGAGAGTTTAAAATATCATCTTTATACTTTAATACAATCAAACTAATGTGCTATTAATCAATTCAAATTTGTATTATACTTTGTAAATTTACTAATTGTTTCAATGCACAACTCCTACAATTCAGTTAATTCGCCAAAAGCGTTATTATAATCGGTTAACTACAATTTTGTTTTTTTTACAACTGAAAAAAAAGTTTTTTAACGAAAAAACAATCTGATATTTTTAATAATAAAATTTATTATACACTTAAACTATTGATTTAATACAGTTAAAAATCATATTATAATTATCCCTATCTTAAATAGTGAAAGTAATTTTTAAACATTAGGAATCTTCATTAATTAAAGAAAAAATAAACTAGCTGATAAGCGAGGTTTTCCCGATTAAAATCATTTATAAATTAATATGAACACTTTATCGTGAAAAACATCTATTTAGTATAATAATCTCTTTTGGTGTAATATTTTTTTTCATATTTGTTTCCGTTAAACAAAAATCCCCAATTTAAATGCTTCCACAAGACCCCGCCAAAGTAGTTGGAAAAAAAGTTCTAGTAACCGGTGCTGCAGGATTTATAGGCTATCATGTATCAAAAATATTAGTAGCTAAAGGTTTTGAGGTTATTGGTTTAGATAACTTAAATGATTATTACGACGTAAACCTGAAATTGGCAAGATTAAAAGAGTTAGGAATAAATACTTGCAATTCATTTATATCAAATAAATTATATAGTAGCAATGAAAACAATTTTTCTTTTGTGAAAATGAATTTAGAAAATCGAATAGAACTTCCTAATTTATTTGAAAAGAATAAGATTGATATTGTTTGTAATCTTGCAGCTCAAGCAGGAGTTAGATATAGCATTGAAAACCCCGAGTCTTATGTTGACTCAAATGTAGTAGGTTTTCTGAATCTATTAGAATGTTGTAGAAATTTTGAAATAAAGCACCTGGTATATGCAAGTAGTTCGAGCGTTTATGGATTAAATAAAAAAATTCCTTTCTCCACTGAAGATAATGTAGATCAACCAATAAGTATTTACGCTGCAACAAAGAAAAGTAATGAATTAATGGCATATACATATAGCCATTTATATAAACTTCCAACAACAGGGCTTAGATTTTTTACTGTTTATGGTCCATGGGGGCGCCCAGATATGGCTATGTTTTTATTTACAGATGCTATTATGAAAAACAAACCAATTAAGGTTTTTAATCATGGTAATTTAGAACGAGATTTCACTTACATAGATGATATTGCAAAGGGAGTTGTACGCATTATAGAAAAAAAACCAGAAGAGCGAATTAAAAATAATGAATTTTATAAATTATATAATATAGGAAATAATAATTCTGTGAAACTCCTTGACTTCATTAAAGAAATTGAATGTAATTTAGGTATTACTGCAACTAAAAACATGCTACCAATGCAGCCTGGAGACGTAGAGCGAACTTGGGCCAATGTAGATGAGCTAATCAACGATTATGATTATAGACCAAACACTTCTATTAAGGAAGGAGTCAAATCGTTTATAGATTGGTACATAAGTTACTATCAGAAATGATAAAATTATTATTCCTTATTAATCAAAACCTTATAGAAAAGTTTAATTAACAATATGATTGACCAAGAATTAACTAAAATTAAATCAAGTACCGTTTTAGTAACTGGTGGGGCTGGTTTTATCGGTTCAAACTTATGCGAGAACCTTCTCAACAATAATATATCTGTTGTTTGTTTGGATAATTTCTCAACAGGCAAGCTTAAAAATATACAACCATTTCTAAACAACTCTAAATTCACCCTTATTGAAGGTGATATAAGAAACCTTGAAGATTGCCACAAAGCCTGTGAAAATGTCGATTATGTACTTCATGAAGCTGCTTTAGGCTCGGTTCCAAGGTCAATTAACGACCCTATTACAACAAACGATGTTAATGTTTCTGGGTTTTTAAATATGCTTGTAGCGGCTAGAGATGCTAAAGTTAAACGTTTTGTATATGCGGCAAGCTCTTCTACCTATGGAGACCATGAAGCACTACCTAAAGTAGAAGATGTTATTGGAAAACCATTATCCCCCTACGCTATTACCAAATATGTAAATGAATTGTATGCAGATATATTTCAAAAAACTTATGGATTAGATACCATAGGCTTGCGTTATTTTAATGTCTTTGGTAAACGACAAGATCCAGACGGAGCTTATGCCGCAGTAATCCCATTATTCGTTAAACAATTCCTTAATCATGAATCCCCTATAATCAATGGTGATGGTAGTTATTCAAGAGATTTTACATATATAGACAATGTAATTCAAATGAATATTCTAGCTATAACAACAACTAACGAAGCTGCATTAAATACAGTATACAATGTTGCATATGGTGACCGAACTACGCTTTTAGAATTAGCAACTTTGTTAAAAAAGCATTTAGTAAGCTTAGATGAATCAATTGCAAACATTGAAATAAAACATCGTGAAAATCGAGCAGGAGATATCCCCCACTCTTTAGCGTCCATTGGAAAAGCGAAAAAACTATTAAAATATAACCCTCAATTTAATATTAGTGACGGTATAAAAGAAGCCGTAAATTGGTATTCAAAAAACCTATAATTTCGTGAAAATAAATAAAATATGTTGTATTGGTGCCGGATATGTTGGAGGTCCGACCATGGCTATTATCGCTAAAAAAAACCCAAACATTCAAGTCACTATTGTAGATATTAATGAAGCGCGTATTGCCGCTTGGAATAATAGTGATGTTTCTAAACTCCCTATATACGAACCTGGTTTAGCTGAAATAGTTAAAGAAACACGAGGAAAAAATCTGTTTTTCTCTACCGAAATCGATAAAGCTATTGATGAATCTGAAATGATTTTTATATCAGTAAACACGCCTACCAAAACCTATGGTATAGGAAAAGGTATGGCAGCAGATTTGAAGTATGTAGAACTTTGTGCGAGAAATATCGCTAAAGTTGCTAAATCTGATAAAATAGTTGTTGAAAAATCAACCCTACCAGTAAGAACTGCCCAAGCCATTAAAAGCATTTTGAAAAATATTGGTAGCGATGTGAATTTTAATATTTTATCCAACCCAGAGTTCTTAGCTGAAGGAACAGCGGTTCAAGATTTGTTAACTCCAGACCGTGTACTTATTGGAGGTGAATCAGACGAAGCGATTGATTGTTTAGCTAACATATACGGTAGTTGGGTTTCAGAAGATAAGATATTGAGGACCAACGTTTGGTCTTCAGAATTATCAAAACTTACTGCCAACGCTTTTTTAGCGCAACGCGTATCTTCAATTAATGCGATTTCTGAATTATGTGAACACACAGAAGCTGATGTTAATGAAGTGGCAAAAGCTATTGGGATGGATTCTAGAATTGGATCTAAATTTTTACAAGCTTCTGTTGGATTTGGAGGTTCATGTTTTCAAAAAGACATATTAAACCTAGTTTACATAGCAAGAACTTATGGTTTAAATGAAGTAGCCGATTATTGGGAACAAGTAATTATTTTGAACGATCACCAAAAAAGGCGATTCTCAGATCGTTTAATAAAAACATTATATAATACCGTATCGGGAAAAAAAATAGCCATGCTAGGTTGGGCATTTAAAAAAGACACAAATGATACTAGAGAATCTGCCGCAATTTATGTTGCAGATCATTTATTAAATGAACAAGCTGAAGTTGTAGTTTACGATCCAAAAGTTTCTAAAGAAAAAATTCAATTGGATTTAAACTATTTAAACACGCGGACTCAAGAAGAAAATGAACAACTTTTAAAATCATCCGATTCTCCTTACCAAGCATTAAAAGACTCACATGCAGTAGCTATCATGACAGAGTGGGATGAATTTAAAACACTTGATTGGAATAAAATTTACAATGACATGAAAAAACCAGCATTCATTTTTGATGGACGAAACATCTTAAATAAAGCTGACATGAACAAAATTGGTTTTGAATATTACGCAATAGGTAAATAAAAATGAATAAAGATAAAATTGCAGTTATTGGATTAGGATATGTTGGCTTACCGCTAGCTAGATTATTTGCAACAAAATATGATGTTGTTGGTTTCGATATCAACCAAAAGCGAATTAATGAATTATCGGAAGGTAATGACGTTACTTTGGAAGTTGATTCGAATACTTTAAAAGCCGTTTTAAAAACGGATATAAACAATGATAACGGACTTTATTTTTCTGCGAATTTAGAAGACCTAAAATCTTGTAATTACTATATCGTTACGGTTCCCACGCCTATTGATAAAAATAACCGACCAGATTTAACCCCTTTGTACAAGTCTAGCGAGACGGTTGCGAAAGTTTTAAAAAAAGGAGATATTGTTATTTATGAATCTACGGTTTATCCAGGTGTAACTGAAGATGAATGTGTTCCCGTGCTTGAAAAAATTAGCGGCTTAAAATTTAATCAAGATTTTTATGCAGGTTATTCTCCAGAACGTATTAATCCAGGAGATAAATTACACACCGTAGATAAAATATTAAAGGTTACTGCAGGTTCTACACCGGATATAGGTAAAAAAGTAGATGCATTATACGCTAGTGTTATTACTGCTGGTACCCACCTTGCTCCTACTATTAAAGTTGCTGAAGCTGCAAAAGTTATTGAAAACTCTCAGCGAGACATAAATATTGCCTTTGTAAACGAATTGGCTAAAATATTCAATTTAATGAATATTGACACACATGCTGTTCTACAAGCTGCTGGAACAAAATGGAATTTTTTACCATTTAAACCAGGGTTAGTAGGCGGACACTGTATTGGTGTAGATCCTTATTATTTAGCACAAAAAGCACAAGAAGTTGGATACCATCCTGAAATCATTTTAGCTGGACGCCGATTAAATGATAGTATGGGCCAATATGTTGCTTCTGAAATCATTAAACTTATGGTTCAAAATGATATTCGTATTAAAGGCGCTAAAATTTTAAACCTAGGAATTACATTTAAGGAAAACTGTCCGGATGTAAGAAACACGAAAGCCGTAGATGTTATTAATCAATTAAAAAGTTATGGAACCAATATAACTATTTATGATCCATGGGCAAATCCAGATGAAGTTAAGCACGAATATAAATTAGAAACAATACAGCAATTACCAGACAACAAATTCGATGTTATTGTTTTAACCGTTGCTCATAAAGAGTATTTAAATGTTGATTGGAAATCTTTATTGAATCCAAATGGAGTTTTATATGATGTAAAAGGCATCCTTAAAGACGGTGTAAATGGTAGGTTATAAAATGTAAATTTTGACTATAGATAATTCAAATAAAATTCACTTTTAAAAGAATAATTTAATTTAGAAAAATTGATATGGATATACATGTGGCATTGTCAAGCGATGAAAATTATGTACCCTTTTTAGCTACTGCAATTATTTCTATTATAGAAAATAATGGAGAAGAATCAAAGCTTACATTTCATATTATTTCTGTTGGAATTTCGCTTGATAGCCAGAATAAACTACAAAACATGATTGAATCCAATGCTGCAAATTGCAATTTTTATGATTTTGAAAAATCAAGAGAATTAGTTGGAGATTTTATTTTTGAAGTTGATAAAATTAACAAATATGCAAGGCTTTATCTTTCAAAATTATTACCAGAAACCATAGAAAAAGTAATTTATTTAGATTGTGATGTTTTAGTTTTAGGTTCTTTTAACGCATTATGGGACATTAATATTGACAACTACTCTTTTGCTGGAGTACCTGATGTAATAACGGCTAACCATAAATCGTCAATAGGTATTCCTTTAGATAAAAAATATTATAATTCTGGAATGCTAATTATGAATCTAAAGAAATTTAGAGAAGAAAAAAGTATTGTTAGGGTTGAGGAATATATGAAAACTTACCTCAATCGGAAGGTAAAATATAGTAATGACCAAGCAGTTATAAATGCATTGTTTCATGATGATTTTTATACTTTACCTCCAAAATACAACTGCATTACACCATTTTATTTAATGACAAAACCACAAATTGAAAAGTTATTTGGCATGAAAATTTTTTATAGTAATGATGAATTGCAAGAAGCTATAAATAATCCTATTCTTGTTCATTTGACCCCTTCATTTATTAAACGCCCATGGGTAAAAGGCTCTGAACACCCCTTAACTGAGAAGTATTTAATGTACCTCAAAAAAACCCCTTGGAATAACTTTAAGCTTCAAGAAGACAAACGAAAACGGAATCTGAAAATCGCAGCTTTTTTATTTAAAATATTACCATTCAATGTTTTTTATTCACTGTTAAAATGATATTATGAATAATCTAAAAGACAAAATATATAAGTGTGCCCCCAATAATCTCCAAAACTTAATTGTTACATTTTATAACATACTTTCATATCAAAAACGATATTCAAAAAATTATTATCAATTTTTAGAACATTATAAAATGAATGATAATCTGTCATTAAATGATTTACTAGGTATCCAAAAGGAAAAATACAGTCAATTTATCAAACATACTTTATCTAATTCAGATTTTTACAAATCTAGATACAGCAATATTTTAAACCCCACCAAAATTGAAAATATTGCAGATTTACCCATTGTAAATAAAGAAATATTGAGAATTAATATTGAAAAAGTAAACACTATAAATAGAGATAATGGACATTCTTCAAAAACAGGAGGAACAACAGGAAAATCATTTGAAGTATTATACACGTCAACTGATATTCAAGAACGATTTGCTATACTAGATAACTTTAGAAGTAAATTTGGATATAAATTAGGTAAAAAAACCGCATGGTTTAGTGGAAAAAATTTGCTTTCAAAAGGAGATATAAAAAAAAACAGATTTTGGAAAACTGACTATTTTCATAAGGTGCGTTACTATTCAACTTTTCATATTCACGAAAAATATTTAAAACACTATATACAAAACCTAATAAAATTTAAACCTGAATTTATGGTTGGCTTTCCATCAACAATGTACGAAATTGCCAAGTATGGTAAAATTAATCAAATTGAGTTTCCGTCCGATACCATAAAAGCAATATTTCCTACTGCGGAAACTATAACACCAGAAATTCGAAATGTATTAGAAGGATATTTTAAAACAAAACTTTATAATCAATACGCCTCCTCGGAAGGGGCTCCATTTATCCTAGAATGTATAAATAAAAATCTACATTTAGAATTGCAAAGCGGTGTATTTGAAGTCTTAGATAAAGATAATTTACCAACAGTTAAAGGTAGATTAGTAGTAACTTCTTTTAATACTCATGGAACACCGTTAATCAGATATGAGATTGGAGATGAAATAGAACTAAGTAATAAAACTTGTACGTGTGGAAACAACAACCCACTAGTAAAACAAATTATTGGTCGTAGCTCAGATTTTATATTTTCAGAAGAAACTGGAAAAATTAATTTAGGAAATATCTCTAATTGTCTAAAAGGAGTAAATGGTATTGTAAAATTTCAAATTCAGCAAAATTCTTTGGAAGAACTTATAATACTTATCGTTGCAGACCAATCAAAATACTCGAATTCGAATGAACAATTATTTTTACAGAACCTAAGAGATCGAATGGGCTATAAAATGAAACTCATATTAAAATATGTTGATGACATATCAGTAGAAAAAAGTGGTAAGTTTAGATTGATAAAAAATTCTTTAAACATTAATAGCAATCTATGGTAACCAATATTTTTTCCAATATAAATTGGGGGCACAATGTTAGAATAATAAAAAGCTGTACATGAAAAGGATTTTACATATTGTTGGAGGAATGGATCGAGCTGGTGCCGAGACCATGTTGATGAATTTGTATAGAAAATTAGACAAATCAAAGTATCAATTTGATTTTGTTTACTTTAAAGATTCTAAATGTGATTATGATGATGAAATAATAAGCTTGGGTGGTCGAATATTTAGAATTAATACTTCTAATCCGATTTCGCGAACAATAAAACTTTCAAAGCTGATAACAAAAGAAAAACCGTTTCACGCAGTACACTGTCATATGCTATTTAGCAATGGTTTTCATGTTTTAGCGGCTTATTTTTCTAAAATAAACATGAGAATATCACATTCACACAATACAAGTGATGTGAATAGTAAAACATTATACGGTAAGTTTTATCAGAATATTTCGAGAAATTTAATGAGAAAATTTTCAACACATTTTGTAGCATGTGGAGAGGCTGCAGGAAATTTTTTATTTCCAAAAAACCACAATATTGAACATTTACTAAATGCCATTGATATAGAAAAATTTTCTAATAATAGAATTATAAATCGACAATTCTTAAAAGAAGAATTGCATCTTAATGATGACACTATTGTACTTACCCAAATAGGAAGAATTTCACCGGTAAAAAATCATAGTTTCACCATAAATTTCATAGAATATCTAACTAAAAAAGGGTATGATTTTGTAATTGCTATTGTTGGTGCAGGCCCTCTAGAAAATGAATTAATGGAATTGGTAAAAGAAAAAAAACTTAATAATTATGTTAAATTTTTAGGGATTCGTTCCGATATTCCAAACATTTTAGCAGGTACAGATGCCATGATTATGCCTTCATTTCATGAAGGGTTTCCTGTAGTATTAGTAGAGACTCAAGCTACAGGTGTACCTTCATTAATTTCAACCAATATCTCACCAGAAGTTGACATGGGGTTAAATTTAGTCAGTTTTGCGGGACTTGATGATGACTTCTCTACCTGGGAAACAAAATTGGTTGAATTATTAAAACAGAAAAAAGTAAATTCTGATAAAAGGTTAGAAATACTAACTAACAAAGGATTTAATATAAACCAGAGTGTAAAGAAACTTGAACGTATTTATGGATAATCTTACGCCCCCCCTAGTAACAGTTGGTATTCCTTTTTTTAATGCGGAAAAATATTTATTTAATTCTGTTAAATCAACTTTAAACCAAACATACACTAATCTTGAAATTTTATTAATAGATGATGGCAGTACTGATGGATCATTAAAAATTGTAAAAAAATTTGAACAAAATGATAAACGAGTAACCGTAATTAGTGATGGAGAAAATTTTGGACTTCCTAAACGATTAAATCAACTTTCCGATCTTGCAAAAGGAAGGTTTTATGCAAGAATGGATGCTGATGATATTATGTTTCCAGATAGAATAAAAACACAGGTTGAGTATTTATTGAATAATCCTGAAGTAGACTTACTAGGTACTGGCTTAATTGCTATTGACAACAATAATGAAATCATTGGATTGAGAAAAGGGACTGCTTTAAACAAAATCACCTTTAAAGTAGCTCTACAGGGGCCTTGGGCTGCACACCCTACAATTACTGGTAAATCAAATTGGTTTAAGAAAAATAAGTACAATGAAAATTTAAAAAGAGCTCAGGATTTTGAATTATGGGTTAGAACCGTAGAAGAGAGTAACTTTACAAGTATAAAGGAACCTTTATTGTTTTATAGAGAAGCTAGTACGTCATCAATGATTAAACGATTAAAATCAAGTCGCTATTCTATTATAACTTATTGGAAATATCTTAATAAAACAGGCCTAATCTATACATTAAAACGTACTACCTTTAGTTTAATAAAAGTGTTCATGTATTTTTGTTTTTTTTTATTTGGATTTACATCTGTTTTAATAACCAAAAGATCTTTCAAGTTATCTAATAGAGATAAGATATGGTATAAAAAAATATTAATTGACACTCAACAATAAGCAATATTCTGATTAATCCTATGGAAGTATTTGGAGATTATACGGAAGATGATTTTATATTTATATATAGGATTGTACTAGTGTTTTACATCTTATTTGGGACTTTAGTCTTAAAACTATTAATATCTGAAAAAGAGAAGTTTATCAAGAATGATAAAAGAATATTAATAACTTTCGTAGTTTTTTTAATTATATTTATTGGCACTCGTAAATACGATATTGGCACTGACACCAGTAATTATTTTAATTTTTATTTTATCAAAATAACAACACAAGCCCGGAGTTACTTTGAAATCTTCACTATTTTAAAATCAGATTTCTTATTTGAAGTTATAGCTTCTTTTTCTTTTTGGCATCGCAATTTCACTATATTTTTATTATTGGTAGCCGCTGTAATGAATATTTCATTATATATTTTTATTCGCAAATTTACAGATTACGGAAAAGAAGGAAGTAGTTTAATTTTGTTTTTAACTTTAGCAAGTAGCTTTTCTTTTTTATCCATGGAAATAAATATTATAAGAAATGGACTTTCTATGTGTTTTATTTTATTAGCACTTTATTCTATTTTAGAACGAGAGACCATGAAATTCATATTTTATTTTGTAGTTGCATACCTTCTCCACAGAACTGCCATTATTCCAATTGTACTCTTTTTAATAATCAACTATTTTGATAGGATTGAAGTTAAATATTATATAGCCTTTTATGCATTAGCAATATTGTTATCTTTAGTTGGATTTGGTTTCCACGCTATCCCATATTTATCAACCTTAGGAAATGAAGACTTACAAAATTTAAGTTATGTTGGAGATACAACATATAAAATTGGATTTCGGTTTGATTTTGTCTTATATAATACATTCTTTCTTGTCCTCTTTCTAAAATTTACGAACTGGAATTACAGAGACTCATTTTTGATTAAATATTATATTTTGAGTTCATCGGTTTTCTTTTTTAATTTTTATATCCCTTTTTCCGATCGGTTTGGTATTTACAGTTGGATTGTTATACCGTTACTATTATTTAATACTATTAATGAAACATTTCCAACTAAAAAAATCTATATTTCAACACTAGTTTTGATAGGATTTTTTATTCTAAATAATATTATACTTTTCCCTTGACATTTATCAAAAATAGAAAATTTAACTCCATTGTTATATAAATTAGGATTTTATAAAATATTTTATATAAATGTTGTAAAAAATTAAAATAAAATATAATTATAAGTAAATGAGCCAAATTAAGACAGCTTCTATTGTTTCCTATTTAACAATTTTTACCAATATTATTGTAGGTATTGGATTAACACCGTTAATCCTATCAAGTTTAGGGAAGTCTGAATATGGACTATATATGCTGGTTGGATCATTAATTGGATATTTAGCTCTATTAGACTTTGGTTTAACACCAACAACAGTACGTTTTGTTTCAAAATATAGACATGAAAACGATAAAGATAAGGAGGAATCCTTTATTGCTACTAATCTAGGAATTTACGCTGGTTTAGCAGTCGTTATTACATTAATTGGCCTCGTATTTTATGTAACTTTTGATTATTTTTTTGATAATCTATCTGCAGATGATTTGGTTTTATTTAAAGTAATGTATTTGTTAATGCTTTTAAATTTAATTTGGGTCATGATACGCGGTGCTCTAGTAGGCATTATTATGGCATACGAGCAGTTTAATTTTCCTAAGATTCTAAATTATGCTAGAATTTTATTAAGAGCTATAACCATTATAATAGTCCTGAAATCTGGTGGTAAAGCATTAGGAATAGTTATCATTGATACTGTTTTTAACTTATTAGTTTTATTAACCTACTATATTTTTATTCGAATAAAAATTCCTGTGAAATTTAATTTTTCGAAGTTCAATAAAAAGTATGTCTCCAAAATTTTCTCCTATTCTATTTGGATTTTTTTAGGTCTTTTAATGGACCAACTCTATTGGAGATCGGGCCAAACTATATTGGGAATTAAATCAACTACTGAAGAAATAGCCGTTTTTGCAATTGCTATGTTATTTATTAGTTATTATATGACTATGTCTTCTGCAATATCTGGCTTGTTTTTACCAACTGCAACTAAAATGTATGTAAATAAAGCCTCTCATACTGAACTAAATAATTTGATGGTTAAAGTTGGCCGAATCCAATGGTTTGTTATATCAAATATGTTGTTTGGGTTTTTATTTTTTGGCAACCAATTTATAAAACTATGGATTGGTGATGGGTATGAAGATTCCTGGGTTATTGCAAGTATGATAATGATAACATTAACTACCCCTTCATTACAAAATGTTGGAAATTCTATATTAGAAGCCTATAATTTACATGTGCATAAAATAAAAATCAACACTGCATTAGCCATTGTTAGTGTTATTGTTGCTGTTTTCCTTGTTGATATTTATGATAGCATTGGAATTGCAATTGCAATTGCTTCGTCTGTTATTTTAGGCCAAAATATTTACAATAATTATTATTTTAAAAAACATATTGGACTGAACATAAAAACTTATGCAACCTCTATGCTTAAAGGAAATATTTTCTCTATCCCTTTAGTAATTATTTCGGCCTATTTAATAAACTTAATTTCATTTAATTCTGGTAGTTGGTATAACCTAGCCATTAAAATTTCATTATTTATATTGCTTTCAACAATTTGGATATACTTTGTAGCTATGAATAGCTACGAAAAAGGATTAGTTAATTCTCTACTTTCCAAAGTGATTAAAATTAAAAAATAGATAATTACACTATGAAAAATATAACGTTTTTTATAAACACTTTATCTGCAGCTGGCGGTACGCAGAGAGTATTAATAACATTAGTTAATGGTCTTGTAGAAAAGTATAATATAACTATCATCGTACTTGACGACAAAAAGCCTTTTTTTAAAATGAAATCAGAAATTAAAATCAAAAAAATTAAATCAAAATGGTCCATAATGCCATTAAGTTTAATTGATTTTAATAAACAGATATTTAAGGAACTAAAAGATAATTTATGTGACTATTATATTAGTTTAGATTCAAATTCTGTAATGATGCAAAGCCTTTTTATGCCTAAAAAGACTAAACTAATTGTTTGGGAGCATTTCTCTCTTTCGAAAAACTTTAATAAAATTTTGTTTAAAATATCTAGATATTACGCATCCAAAAGAGCTAATAAATTTGTATTACTGTCTCAGCAAGAGGTGAAAGATTGGTGCTCATTATATAATATTCCTTCAAGTAAAACCTCTTTAATTTACAACCCTATCACCATTGATGAAGAATTAAATTATTTAGAAGAGGAGTTATACACAAATAAAAAAGTACTTGCGATAGGGAATAATATTCATGTTAAGGGATTTGATTATTTAATTAAAGCTTGGAGTTTATTGGATAAGAACGATTGGAAATTAGAAATAGTTGGATTATCGGAAAAGGAGCAAATAAAACTTCATGAAATTATTGATTCTTATAACATTAAAAATGAAATTATTATAAATGATAGAATTTCTAATATCAAAGAAAAGTATTTAGAATCATCCATTTATTGTTTATGTTCTCGAATGGAAGCTACACCATTAGTCTTAATAGAAAGCCAACATATTGGATTACCTGCAATTGTATTTGACAATTGTGAGGGACCTTTAGAATTATTAAATAATTCTGGCTTAATAGTTAAATTTGATAATGTCAATAAATATGCATATGCTTTAAGCCAACTTATTACCTCAAAAGAAATGTATAAAGAACTATCTAATAATGCTAGAGTAAATTCTCAAAGGTTTAACAACAAAACTTTTTATGAAAAATGGATTAATGTTTTAAATTAATCTATAATTTACATTTATAGGTCCCCTGTAGAATTTATGCCCAAATTTGAAGATGAAATAAATTTAATCCCCAAATCCGAGCAAGAAAACAATTTTTTGTCGAATTTAGAGGTGTCCTAAAATGGGATAGGCTACAATTCTTTTCTAAAAATTAATCAATAAAAAATCTCAGATTAATTTTTATAACCTGAGATTTTAATACTTTCGCTATTTATAAATTGTTACCTATATAAATAGTCAATTATTATTTATAAGTACAGGACTACAATCTGTAATACTAATATTAGCAAATGAGCTATTTTTAAGTGTTACACCTTGTACCGATCTAAAGGAAATCTCTCCATTGAATGTTACATTATCAATGGTAATACTTCCTGCTTGATTGTTATTTTTATATGAAAAATATAAATCTCTGCCCTTCACAGAAGTCGAGCCATTTTTAATACTAGCATTTTTAATATTTGTTTCTACTGAAAACGTAACATAACCTGTTGAGGTTTCTATATTACTTGAAATAACATTATTGTCAAATTTTAAATCTTCTGAATTTAATAATGTAATACCAGCTTTACAATTAGTAATAGTATTATTTGTAAATGTATGATTCTTTCCTCCAGCTAAAATTGCATACTGATATCCAATGATCGTGTTGTTATAAACTTCAAAATCTGTAACTCTTTGAGTACCGTTATCCCAATATCGAGGCTCAAGATTAATAGCTTTTGAGTCAGATATTATGCCATCTGGCCTTTCAAAGATATTATTATAAATTTTACAATTAAAAGAACCTGCAGTCCCTATAGCCCTTTGACTTCTAAAAGTATTTTCATATATAAAAGTATTTTCACCACTTAATAATCCAATATCACCAGCATAATTGTCTTCAAAAACATTATGTCTTATATGTAGATTATCTGTTTTCTGCCATTCATATATAGAATTTCCGTCTGGGGCCTTTTTTTCACGGGCTTCAACATCTATTCCTGCTTGAGGTGATGTACCATCCGATTTAGTACCTGAATTTCCTCCTCCTGCTCCTATAATAGTATTATTTTCTATAAAAATATTTGTACCATCCCCAATGGTCACATTATTTCTACGATTATCCTTAATTAAACAACCCCTTACAGTAACATTAAAGGATTCTATTTTACCAGGTTTTAATGAACCATCTGGGTTTCTATCTGATACCCCTAATACCACAAACCCATCTCCTGTAGCTTCATGCATTTCAACATTATCAACAATACCATTATGAACACCTTTAAATCTAATGAGAGTACCCCATTCATGTGAACCGTTAACAGCTGTATAATCATGTGTATAACGATCTCCCCATAGTTTTCCTCCGGAAATTGTTACTTTATCTTCCTTCCAGCAAAATAATAAAGCATTCCTTTCCAATCCATTAGGTTGCATTCTTAAATTTGTATTTTCAGTCATTTTAAGATGAAAGTTAGAAGGAAGTCTAATGGCTTCATTATAAGAATCGCCATTTGGCCCAAAGTATGCATCCATTTTATCAATAACAAAGGTGTCAACCCCATACTCCTTAGCTAATAATATAGTTTCTCTAATAATGTCACTATTTTTATTTGCAACTTCATCTGAAACCTTTCCTTCAACTATACCCCAACGTTCTGGCTTAAAGTTAAACTCGTTTTTATTTAATTCTACAGACTCACCACTAACACCCAAATTTTCATTAAGTAATTCACTAGAAATATTACCACCACCGGTAAAATTTAATTTACCATTTGTAATATCTCCTCCTTCATGAACAATTGATACATTTGGGGGTAAAGAAATCTCTTTGCCTTCTAAATCAATTAAACAATCAATAATTATCTTGCTATTAGCTTCTATATTACCTAACAAAAAATCACAAGGAGATGTGGCGTCAGCAATATTTTCTTCGTTTGAATCTTCATCAGATTCATTTTCAATATTTTCTTCTGAAATGTCTTCAACAAAAAGTTCTTCATTGTTGCAAGATGACGTGACTAGCATTAAAAATAAAACTAACATCATTTGATTTAAATTTTTCTTCATAATAATAAAAAGTTTGATAACATAAATTGATATTCATTAATTATTTATTTGATTTCGATAAAAAGACTTGTTTATTCGGCAAAATACATATTTAAAATAAAAAAATCGATTAAATGTATATTTTATTTGCCGAAATACAAATTCTGTTACAATAATCAAATATAATAACTACGGTTAATCCACAATATTGGATTACATTTTTTGAAAATAATTTTACATCAAAGCTTCAAAAACCATTAACACACTAGTAAACAGCACTTTATGAATTAATTTTAAAATTAAATTGTTATTGAATAAATTAAAAAACAAACTATATTTAGATCACACCAAATAGAATCAAACGTCGTAAATAACTGACAAAAAGATAGTTAAGAACTAAAACAACCAAAACCAAAAACATCGACAAAATACATTTGATTGAGTAACATTAACTTATATCCAACGTCTGATTAAATAGAAAATTGAAACATCTACCATTCAATCTAAATTTCATGTATCAAATTAAAAGTAGAGTTGATAGAAATAACTCACAGAACTAATTACTTTTATATATTTGCTTGTATATTCTAAAGGACCATTCAGCTATTTTTATGAATAAAAAAATTATACGAATCACTACTGTACCTAGCTCTCTTAAAGGCTTACTTAAGGGGCAGATTAAATTTATGTCATCTTATTATAAAATGACAGTCGTTTCATCAACTGGCGGTACAACATTGGAAGATTACGGGATTTCCGAAGGTGTTAAAACAATCCCTGTAGAAATGACTCGAAAAATAACACCTTTTGAAGATTTAAAAGCTGTTTACAAACTTTATAAAATTTTTAAAACAGAGAAACCGTTTATAGTACATACACATACACCAAAAGCAGGAACATTAGGCATGCTTGCTGCAAAATTATCTGGTGTACCAAATAGACTACATACCATAGCAGGCTTGCCACTTGTTGAGGCATCAGGTCTAAAAAGAATATTATTAAATGCCGTAGAGAAAATAACATATTCGTGTGCAACGAAAATATACCCTAATTCTTTTGGTTTAGAAACAATTATTCTAAATCATAAATTTACCAATAAAAAAAAACTAAAAGTTATTGCTAACGGAAGTTCTAATGGCATAGATACTTCTTATTTTGATTCCGTTAATTATTCGAATGAGTATATTGATAACCTTAAAAATAGCTTATCAATTTCTAAATCAGATTACGTATTCATCTTTGTTGGTAGATTAGTGACGGATAAAGGTATAAATGAATTAATTAAAGCTTTTAATGAATTCAATAAACAATCTCAAAATACTAAACTGCTTTTAATTGGTCCATATGAAAACCACTTAGACCCGCTTAATCCAGAAACTACTGATATAATAAATACTAACAAAAACATTATATCTACAGGTTTTGTTGAAGATGTGAGAGGTTATTTTGCTATTTCAAATTGTTTAGTATTTCCTAGCTATAGAGAAGGCTTTCCTAATGTTGTAATGCAAGCAGGAGCCATGGAATTACCAAGTATTGTCTCAGATATTAATGGTTGCAATGAAATCATTGAACATAAAAAACACGGCCTTATCATCCCGGTAAAAGACGAAGAAGCGATACAAAAAGCTATGATTTATATTTTTAAAAACCAGAGTGAAGGTAAAACGATGGGAAAGGAATCAAGAATTAATATTGTTTCTAAATACGAGCGTCAAAAAGTTTGGGATGCTTTATTAGAAGAATATAATAATTTATAACAATAGAATACATACTCTAGCTCCACACTAACAAAAACACAAACAAATAAACCCCGAAACTTAGCAACAAATGCTTTTTCGGGGTATGTTTTTTTATAATAATAACTTTTTCTAAAATGACTTCATTTTAATAAAAAAAAACTATATTTAAGACATATTACCTTCCCAAATACCCACCGTCCACTGGGATTATAGTACCAGTAATATAATCACTTGCAGAAGATGATAAAAACACAGCTAAACCTTTTAGGTCATCACCATTCCCCCATCTTTTCATTGGAACCCTCATAAATACCTCATCCGTTCTTTTTTTGTCATTAATCAAAGCTGTATTTAACTGAGTGTCCATATATCCGGGTGCGATGGCATTAACGCAAATCCCCTTAGCAGACCAATCATTTGAAAGCGCTTTTGTTAATTGCCCAACTCCTCCTTTAGATGCTGCGTATGCCGGTATTGTTATTCCACCTAAAACACTCATAATGGAAGCAATATTTATTATTTTTCCGCCACCATTTTTCAACATAGTGTTACCTGCATATTTACAATAGTAAAATGTGGCATCTAAATTAACAGCTATAACTTTACTCCACTCTTCTTCTGGAAAATCTTCACTTGGATATCGCCTTTGTATTCCAGCTGAGTTTATTAAAATATCTACTTTTCCACCAAGTATATCTAATGAAGCACTATATGATTCTCTTATTTCTTCAATTTTACTAACATCTGCTTTTATAGCACTTACATTTAGACCGTTTTTTTTGAAATTGTCGCATATTTCAAATACACGGTCATCAAAATCAATAACTACAGTTTGAGCTCCTGCTTGCGATAAAGCTTCAACCATTGCTTTTCCAAGATCTCCTGCTCCACCTACAACAATAGCTTTTTTTCCAACTAAATTAAATGAATCTAATATATTTTTTGTCATTTTTTTGTTTTATAAACAACATTAAAGGACCTATTTGAGTTTACTTGAATTATAATAACATATAAAATTAAAAACCATAACAATAGCATCTCAAAACATTCCTTTTAATGTGTGTATTTTATTCTTTATTTAAATTAAACTTTTACAATTAGTAACGTAATCTTTTTCACTCCAAGGCTTTAACCATTCTAAAACCATGTTTTCTCCATTCGAATTGGTAATCTTTAAAGTGCTTTTGAAGTTTTCGATTATTTGATTGACTTCATTTACAGAATCAGCATTAACATAAATTCTATAAATAATCTGTCTTTCCGTGCCTAAAAATTCTTCTTTTACAGTATCTCCAACTTTAAACCGTTCTACAACAAAAGTTACATTCTTATTAGATTTTATTTCATTTATACCTTCAACCTTATCAATTTTACCTCCTTTTAATAGTACCCAAATTGAACTGGCAAATTTACCTTTAAACTTATAGTCATTTTTAATAGGAAAATCATCATCACCAAAAATTCCCGTAAAAGCATAGTTAATAAGCATCTTTCTATGATCAAAACCATTTATAGCCTCTAGATGTATATGGGGCGCTTCTCCTTGTAATCTAAATCCAGGATCATAAATATAAAACTCGCCGTTTTCAACAAAAAACTGAATACAAAGTACCCCAGCCTGTATATTCAAACCTTCAAACATGGTGCATAATTTTGGATGTACATTTTTAACAAACTTATCAGTATATTTAGAAGGATATGCGGTACCTAAGGCTATTGGACTAGAATCTCCTTGTAGTCTTGTAAGTTGCCTATCAAAAGTTGCAGAAAGATAAGGGGTACCATTTCTAAAAGTATAATACACCGCTAAATCATCACAATTAGTATCCATATATTTTTCAACCAATACCACTCCTTTTTTAGAATACTTCAAGGCTGTTTCTACTGTAGCAATATAATCTTCTTCATCTCGACAAATCTTCACTCCAACTCCTCCTCCACTATCCACAGGTTTAACTATCAATGGATAACTAATGTTATCTGGCTTTCTTATTTCAGAACCGCTTTTTAAATAAATCCCAGGGATATCTTGTATACCATACTTTTCACAATAGCGTTTAAACCCGTCTTTACTACAAAAAGCCTCTACCGCTTTCTCGGTAGCATAACAAGGAAAATTCAATTTCTCACAAATTTCGCGATATGGCTTTACTAGAATGTCAGCAACTCCAACTAATACGGCATCTACATTTCTTTCTTTAGCAATACTTACAATTTTATCGACATCAAAACCATCTATATCATAGGTTTCAGATGCTCTTTTTTTTGCAGGAGCATTAGGGTTTGGATCAATAACAATGGTATAAACCCCCATGGACTCAGCAATATCTACCAAAACTCCTGTTTCAGGGTTTCCGCCAAGTATTATTAGTTTTTTTTGCATAGACTATATTTATTAATATGTTGTTAACTTAAAAGTGGTAGGGTTGTGATCGAAAAATTTTTATACAAAGTCGTAAATCGATAGTACTTTAAAATAATCCTACTTAACCTATACACTATAAATTCTAACTAGTTAGTTTATTTCAATAGATATGAACAATAGCCTGTATTAAGAAGTTAGTTAGTAAAAACAATTCCTATGAACACATTTCGCTATACCTATAAAATTATATGAAATCAATTATTTATAAGGGTTTGAATTCTCAACATATTCAATCTCACGAAATCCACTCTAAAACCTTGCATTAAGATGGTCGACTTCATTAACTCAAATATTGATTAAATTACAATTAAAACCCAACCTTATTTTTCAAGGTCTAAAACTAAATAATTTAATAAAGCAATATTATAATTATCGAATAAAGGCATAGAAATAGGATTATCTACAGTCCATTTAAAAATAATGTGTACCTCAAAGAGTTTTTCTTGCTTTAATCGAAAACATGAGATGATCGAGTAAACATTTCTAAAAAGTAATTAGATTTGTTTCAGTCATAATTTAATATGATTTCTCAATAATTAACCTTTGAATTAACGTTTAATTTTTTCTACAAAATGAAAGTTTTATTATTAGCCGGTGGGCTTGGAACACGTATTTCTGAAGAAACACATTTGAAGCCAAAACCCATGGTTGAAATTGGAGGAAAGCCAATTTTATGGCACATTATGAAAATGTATTCCCATTATGGATTTAATGAATTTGTGGTCCTACTGGGTTATAAGGGGTATGTTGTTAAAGAGTTCTTTGCAAATTACTTTATGCATAATTCCGATATCACAGTGGATTTGGCAGATAATAAAATATCAATACATGATAATAAATCAGAACCTTGGAAGATTACGCTTCTAGATACAGGAATGCATAGTATGACAGGTGGTCGAATACTAAGAGCTAAAAAGTATATTGGTAATGAACCCTTTATGCTTACCTATGGTGATGGCGTATCTGATGTAAATATTAAAGCTTTAGAAGAATATCATAGAAGCCATTCTGGATGTATAACCATGACATCTGTACAACCTGATGGAAGGTTTGGTTCATTAAAAATGGATGGAGACCGTATTAGTGAGTTTCTTGAAAAACCTAAAGGTGATGGCGGTTGGATTAACGGAGGTTTCTTTGTTTGTGAACCTAAGGTATTAGAATATTTAGAGGATGATTCTACTATTTTTGAAAGAAAACCACTAGAAAGAATGGCTGAAGACAAAGAGCTTTACTCTTTTAAACATACGGGATTCTGGAAACCAATGGACACACTAAGAGATAAAAATCAATTAGAGGAAATGTGGGGTAACAACACTGCGAAATGGAAAACATGGTAGTATATGATAATTTTTTTAAGGGAAAGAAGGTTTTTTTAACAGGACACACTGGTTTTAAAGGTTCATGGATGACTCTATTACTACAATCTCTTGGAGCAGAAGTAACTGGTTATGCACTTTCCCCTGATCAAGAACAAAATTTATTCGATTTTACTGGTTTAGAAAAAAAGATGAACTCTCATATAGGGGACATTCAAGACTTTTCTACTTTACAAGATGCCATGGTAAAGGCAAATCCAGAAATAGTAATTCATATGGCTGCTCAGCCACTGGTTATTGAATCATATAAAAACCCTATTCAAACATATGGAACAAATGTTATGGGAACAGCAAACTTACTTGAAATTGTTCGTCAATTACCAAATGTAGAAGTTTGTCTTAATATTACCACAGATAAGGTTTACAAAAACAACGAATGGTTTTGGGGCTATCGTGAAACAGATACCCTAGGAGGGCATGACCCATATTCCAACAGTAAAGCCTGTTCTGAATTGGTTACTCAATCTTATCGCGATTCTTTTTTCACCGATTCTCAAACTGTAATAGCAACAGCAAGAGCGGGAAATGTTATTGGAGGTGGTGATTGGGCGGCTAATAGATTAGTACCCGATTTTATTAGGTCTATCCAGTCTGGTAAAGAGGTTATAATAAGAAGCCCTAAAGCTGTAAGACCTTGGCAGCATGTTCTTGATTGTTTGGGAGGATATTTACAACTTATTTGGAAATTATCAGCTAACAAAAAACTAGCAACAAGTTATAATTTTGGCCCTGATGATGATAATATTAAAACGGTTGAATCTCTTATCAATAAAGTTTGTAACAGATGGGGAGAATCAGCATCCTATAAAATTGAAGGCAATGATGCTTTTCATGAAGCAGGTTTACTTCGCTTGGATATTTCTAAAGCTAGACAGGATTTGGATTGGCAACCAAAGTGGGGTATGGAAAAAACAGTAACTCAAATTGTAGATTGGTATAAAGCATTTTCAGAAGGTGAAGACGCTTTATCCCTTTGCCAAATCCAAATAAAGGAATTTCTTCAAAATTAGTATATCTCATGGAGAAACAATCCCTTTTTATTACAGGAGCTGATGGTTTTTTAGGTCATCACTTAGTGCAACAATTAGCAAAAAAGTATCATGTTATTGGTTTAGTGAGATCTCCTAAAAATCTTAAACGACTAACAAATGGACAGATAACATTATACAGTACTACTGAACCTTTAGATAAAGTTTTTAAAAAACATCAACCTATTGGAATTGTTCATACGGCGACCAAATATGGAAGAACTAATGAACCTGTTCCTAGCCTATTAGATGTAAATGTTGATTTACCAGTTCATTTACTAGAATTATCTCAAAAATACAATTCCAAGGTATTTATCAATATAGGTAGTTTTATTACCAAAGGTGAAGGGTATAATTATTTACAGGACTATGCACTATCAAAAAAACAATGTTCTCAATGGCTTAGACTCATAGCCAATAAATCTAATACCTGTAAAGTAATCGACTTTACTTTATTCCATCCTTTTGGCCCAGGAGATTCAGATTCTAAGTTCGTCACTAACATGGTTAAATCAATAAAAGAAAACAATCCTTTTATTGATTTAACTCCTGGTGAGCAAAAAAGAGATTTTATTTATGTAGCCGATGTTGTATCTGCTATTGAATTGGCTATAAGTCAATCTAATAATTTAGAAACAACTTATACTCAAACAGATTTAGGCACTGGGTCATCCTATACGTTGCGTTATTTTTTAGAAACACTTAAAGATGTTTCTAGAAATACTAAAACAGAATTAAGATTTGGAAAATTACCCTATCGAGAAAATGAAATCATGGAGGCAAAAGCCATTCCTGATTTACTTACCTCTTGGGGTTGGAAACCAAAACACACCCTGAGCCAAGGCCTTTTACAAACCTTAAATCAAACAAACTAGGTTGGTAATTACTGCTTTTAGGTGTTTTAATAAAAAACACCTAATGCTCTATTAGGTGCTTTGTAAAGCCTAATTGTTGTAAAAGTTGATATATTTCTTTTTCATCTGTATTGATTTGCACTATCTTTTTGCTATCAATTCCCATTAACATCAACTCAGCCTTAATAGACTTAAAAACAACCGGATTGATTGTGGCAATTATTAAAAAGTCGAATTCAGTATTGACAATAGCACTCATGGGTTCAACAAAATTATGACCAATATTCATTTCGTGATAATCAATATCTATCCATTTTACAATTTGAAAATAATCACTTTTACTATTAGCCGACATTAAGTGCTGACCAAAAGATCCAGAACTGTAAACTATAACTTTGGAATTCTTTTTTGTATTTAAAAAAGGATTAAAAATCACATTACCCGACGCATCATGAATTAATCCTCCCGATCTTACCAAAATCGAGGAGTACAAATAATACAATATTTGAGTGTTTAGATTTTCTGCATCAAGATAAGGACTTAATTTAATTTCTAAGAAATCTTTCAACATACCCAACCTAGAATATTCTATACTCGAATTTTTAATTGTTTTTAAGATGGAATCATTTCGTTGTCTATAGTAATAGAGTGGTATTCTACTTATTGTAAGCTTTTTTGAAATAGTTAAATAGGTATAGGTAATGGCAGCATCTTCTCCCATTACAATTTCATCAGGAACTTCAAATAATACTTTATTAAGCATCTCTCTTTTGAAAAGTTTACTCCATACATAGGTCGATATTTCATGTTCACAAAAGCCCCCATTATACATTGCTTTAGGCAGGATAGAATTTTTAATTTCATTTTCATCAAACACACCTGCATATGAAGGTTTTACGGTTTCAATTTTGCCTTCAAATTCTCTAAAATGTCCCGTAACGACAAGATCGGAGTTATTTACTTCTGCAAGATTATATAAAATGTCGAGATAAAACTTATCAACCCAATCATCACCATCAATATAAGCTATATATTTTCCTTTGGCGTTCTTAAGCCCTTCTTTTCTACCGCTTAAAAGACTTCCATGTTCTTTATGAATCACTTTAATCCTGTTGTCTTTATCTGCATATTCATCACAAATTTGAGGACAATTATCAGGACTTCCATTGTCAACCAAAATCAATTCAAACGCAGTGAAAGATTGATCTAGAATACTATCAATACATTGGGAAAGATACGGCTCTATCTTGTATATAGGTACTATAACACTTATGTTAACTTTATTCATAATTTCATTCAATTTAATTCAATATAAAAAAGTCCACTTCCATGGATATCGTTCATGGAAGAAGATTTTGCTGTGGTTACATATAAGTTTAAATGATTATCAAAACAGCAGGAAGTCACGTTTGTTAACGGTAATTTCCTTTCATCTAATTTTTGACCATTTCCAGGATTCCAACGAGAAACACAACCTCCACCCCATTCTGCAATCCATAACATACCTTCATTATCCATGCACATACCATCTGGATATCCTTCTCCATTAAACGCTATCACGTAACTAACAAATGAAACATCTCCAACTTCAACGTCATAGGCATATTTTGCCACTTTTTTTGTAGGCGTATCTATAAAGTAAAGTGAGCAACCATCTTTTGAAAATGCCAACCCGTTGGAGATCGTTGTATTTTCAATGATAACCTTAGATTTTCCATTAGAATACGAGTAAACCTTTCCAACATTCTCTTTTACCTCGGGAAATCCCATGGTTCCAATAAGAAACCTCCCTTTAGGATCTATTATTCCATCGTTATACCTAACGGTACTTGCTATATCTAATTGAAATGAAAATTGCTTCTGCATAGTATTAAAATCAACTTCAAAAAAACCATTTTTAGAGGCGACCATGATTTTTTTTCTACTTAGCAGAAAAACACAACTCACAGGAGTGTCTAATTTCACGCTCAAAACCTCCTTAGAATCTGGATTATAACAAAAAACTAAACAATCTAAAATAGATACAAAATAAAGGAGTTTTTCTTCATGATCGAAAACAGGTCCTTCTAAAAGTTCGGAATTAAGGTTAACAATAAGTGATAGACTCATAAAACCATTATTATTAAATGTAATGCCCTCCAGTAATTCTTATTAAGGAACCTGTGGTCATTGCTGATTCATCAGAAATAAAATACATAACAGCCGGAACAGAGTCTAAACAATTTAATATACGCCCCATAGGTATGGTATTTGCAACCTCCTCCGTTAATTCTTCTTCACTAACACCTTGTGACTTTCTTAATTCAATCTCTCCTTCTGTATTTGTCCAACCCATTACTACATAATTTGATCGAATTCCATATTTAGCATAATGATGAGCAATGTGATTCGACAAAGTATAAAGAGAACTTTTGGTGAGCGCATAAGCTGCCCTATTTTCCATACCATGATCCATGTGAGGGGAACCAAAAAATACTATTGAGCCACCTTTAAATTTTTTCATAAATTTCAAAACATGTTTCAATAAGAAGTATGGGGCTTTTAAATTAATATTGAAAACATTATCAAAAACATCTTCATCCGTTTCAATTATATCAGCAATAGGTGTTATTCCTGCGTACAATACCAATGCATCAATCCTACCGAATCTATTTATGGTTTGAATGAAAAAATCTTCAATTCCATTAATAGTATTTAAATTAATTTCATGAAAATATAACTTTTGACTTGATTGTAAACTTTGAATGATTTTATTACCCTCATCATTGCTTCTACCACAAAAAGACACATTATATCCTTTTTTTAAGCAGGATTTTAGAATCTCGTAAGCAACCCCTTTGGTTCCTCCTAAAATCATTACCGTTTTCATATGTTTTGTAGTCATAATATTAAATTACCCTAGTGCTCAAATCTAATTATTTATTACTAGGATTAAAGATTTATTCTACATAATTGAAATAATATCGTTTAACGTAAAAATGAGATTTAATATCACTACAAAATCATATAATTATATTTCTATATTCCTGAATCTAGCAATTAGGGAAATCTCCATGTGGTTCTTTGCTATTGTGTGATCATATTCATGTAACCTACTTTACTGGACAATGAAATTAATAGGATGATTATAACCAAAGGGAAATAACATAAAAAGTTAAACAAATAACAAACTATTGAATTTTCTTATATCTTTCCGGAACTGGAAATTCTGGTGTAACGCCATGCCAAAACATATTAATTATCCACCATCTATCTTGATAATAGGCTAATTGAATACTTTTCACATCTTGTTTATATGGTTTATTATTTTCCATATCTTCCTTGCTATGAAAAGCTTCACAATGACTAAAAGCATGACCAATATTAGCATAGGTCTCTACTACTCTGCCTATTTCTCTTTCATAAAAAGCAGTTTTTCTAGTATTATCAAACCAATACCCTATACGTTCAATATAATCATTTGGATGAATCCACTGTGGCCTAAAATTATTGTTAATATCCTTTTCATAACCAATTTTATAAGCCTGTGGGTGAAATAAAAACTTAAAGAAATCCCAGTCTCTTTTTTCTCCTGACTCGCCTCCTAGGCAAGCATAAAAAGCCGTAATTAAATCATCAATAGTTTGTACTTTTTTTAAATAGTCTTCTTTCATTTAATTTTATTATTCTGGTTATACCTTAAGTTAAATCTACCAAATATAATAACTCATAATAACCGTAGCAACTATTTGAATCTAAAGTTAATGTTATTATTCTTAGGGTATATCTCCATAACTTTAGTCCCATTAAAAAACTCAAACCTGTTAACATGATTAAACTAAATAAAGTTTGAATCTCGCCCATTGAACTTTTATAGAAGCATATTGATGGAAAACTGAGTTATTCATGTTTTTTCAAAACCATACTTTGCTTATAAACTAAATTTAAAGTAAGGGGATGATTAAACTTAAGTAAATAGTTGTCCACCTCAAAACAAGGTGCCTAATAAGTTTCCTTAAAATTCGTATATTCGCTACAATTTTGTTTTTTTCAATAAAAATGATAAAAATCAAGAGTATTATTTGATCCTAACTTATTAGTTATATTCAAATTAAACTATGAACAGCCAAATCTAAAAAGGTGGAATTAAAATTTTAACAAAAGATATGACAACAAATCAAATTACTGACATTTCTGGATTTTTCACTTTAAGAAATGGAGTTAAAATGCCCTATTTAGGTCTTGGAGTTTACCTTTCTAAGGACGGACAAGAAGTAACGAATGCCGTACATTGGGCTCTTGAAGCAGGTTATCGACATATAGACACAGCAGCAATTTATAGAAACGAAAAAGGTGTTGGCGAAGGTATTAAAACCAGTAATGTTTCTAGAAAGGATATTTTTGTAGTTAATAAGGTATGGAATAGTGATCAAGGTTATGAAAAAACTTTAAAAGCTTTTGATAAGAGTTTAAAACAACTTCAGTTGGATTACATTGATCTCTATTTGGTACATTGGCCAGTTACAGGACAGTACAAAGATACCTGGCGTGCACTAGAAGAATTATACAGACAGAAAAAAGTACGTGCCATTGGTGTTAGTAACTTCTTAAAGCATCAATTGGAAGATCTAATGGAAAGTGCTACTATAATCCCAATGGTTAACCAAATGGAGTTCCACCCTTACTTAGTTCAACAAGAGTTGATTGATTTTTGCCAACAACATCAAATCCAATATGAGGCTTGGTCTCCTTTAATGCAGGGTAAGGTTTTTGACCTACCAGAACTACAACTACTAGCTAATAAATATAATAAATGTATTGCACAAATCGTGTTGAGATACAACCTTCAAAAAGGTATTGCTTGCATTCCTAAATCATCCAAAAGGAAACGAATTATTTCTAATGCTGATATATTTGATTTTGAACTTTCTGAAGCCGATACAACCTATTTAGACGACATGGATCGCAACCATCGTTTTGGTCCGAACCCTGACAATTTTGAATGGTCTTATGTTTTATAAATTACATGCCGTAAGACTGCAACTTAAATCTTACCACTTTAACAATATTGACGAGGTTATATAAGCGACAAAATAAGAAATAGTTGCTGTACAACTAATAAATTGGATATCTTGACGTCTAAATTGGCAACAACTGATTTATTTGTTTTTTTTTATAGAAAAATAAATGACTAATCTATTGTAAGACCCTTCGTACCATGCCTAAAAATCTATACACTACTTTCTTTAAACGACTTTTTGATTTCTGCTTTTCTTCATTAGGCGTAATACTGCTTTCTCCTGTATTTTTAATTCTAACAATAATTCTTTGGATTGATTATAAGGACTCCCCTTATTTCTTACAAGAGCGACCAGGAAAAGACGAGAAAATTTTTAAAATAATAAAGTTCAAGAGTATGAACAACAAAACGGACTCCAATGGCAATTTGTTATCTAATAGGGAACGTACCACAAAACTCGGTAAGTACATCAGACGTTACTCTTTAGATGAAATCCCTCAATTAATAAATGTTATTAAAGGAGATATGAGCTTGATAGGTCCAAGACCACTTGTTGTTTCTTACCTCCCGTATTACAATGAAATTGAACGTAAAAGACATAGTGTAAGACCTGGAATTACAGGACTTGCACAAGTAAAAGGTCGCAATAGCTTAGTTTGGGAAGAACGGTTTTCATTAGATATCGAATATGTTGAAAACTTGAGCATAGCACTCGACTCAAAAATCCTATATTGGACTTTTTTAAAAGTGCTATCAAAATCTGAAGTTGCAATAGATCAAGATGAATATTTGGACATTTTCAATGTTTACCGAAAAAAACAGTGGGAAGCTGAAAAAGTTTCATAAAACACTAATATACTACACTGAATTCAGCCTTAAAATAGATAAGAGAACAAAATTGTTATTTAAATCCTTAAAGCGTATTTAATTATATTAAAACACACTGGAGGTAAAATCTTTAATTTTTTATTAAAACATAAAGCAAAACTTTTATTCGGTATCAGTCTGCAGAATATCTACTAACCAAAAGTGTACTGGGTATTATTAAAAAAATAGTAAAACTTGCGACTCCACTACCCCTCCAAAATCACAACAATTAAATTGTAATAAAAAATATGCATAAACTCCCTGTTTTAAACTTAAAAGACATTACTAAACTAGATATTTTTATTTAATACCGACAATTACAACTACAGATTTACCTTGGAGTTCCTGAATGTATCTAAAAAAAGCCCTATGGAAGGGCTTTTAGAGATTATAATCGAAATAATAATATTAATTACATTTCATTAAAAATAGAATGCATTAATCGTTTTTTATCGTTGATACTTTCTTCAAGAGAAATCATTGTTTCTGTTCTATAAACACCTTCAATATCATCTAATAAAAAGATAACTTCTTTGGCGTGTTCGGTACTTCTTGCTCTAATTTTACAGAAAATATTAAATTTTCCTGTTGTAATGTGAGCTACTGTCACATAAGCTATTTCATTAATACGCTCTAAAACAAATTTGGTTTGAGAAGTATTGTTTAAATAAACCCCTACATAAGCTATAAAAGAATAACCTAATTTTTTGTAGTCCAGCATCAATGACGAACCTTTAATAATTCCTGATTCTTCCATCTTTTTAACACGAACATGTACTGTTCCTGCTGAAATTAATAGTTTTTTAGCTATGTCTGTAAATGGAATTCTTGTGTTATCTATTAACATGTCAAGAATTTGGTGATCTATTTCGTCTAATTTTATTTTACCCATAATTAACTATTCTTAAATATACAGCAAAATTAATACATTTTCTTTAAAGATAAAGTATAAAAGATGTGATTTATTTCGTTTTTAATAAGACATTTTCATTATTTATTCTAACTAAAACGTTTTCGCTGTCAATTTCTAGAGATTTACCCTGCTCATTAAGCACCTCATTACCATGAGCTTCAATTTCTTTATGACCAAAAATTCCTTCAAGATTATCAATTTTAACTATTTTAGCGATAAATTCTAAATTTTCATCGATTAACCTTTCTTCATACTGAATTCCAACGTCTACAGTCTCCCCTTTTACTAAGGCATTCCTTATAATGATATCTAAAAACAATTTTTCATTTTCAGGAATACTTAAGTAGGACTCATACACCGATCCATCAACTGGGTCTTTAGCGATGTAGTCTAAAGATGTTATATAGGACATATAAATAAGCTCTCGTGTCTTCTCTCGTTGATAATCCTCATGAAAATGGCCGGCTTCAAACAATATCGTTGGTACATTTTCACTCTGAAACGTATCGCCAACACAATTAATATTAAAAGCATCATCATAAACCCCTACTTGTTCAGGGATTTCTTGTTGTAACATGGCATTCATAATAGCAATAACCTCCATAGACACCTTTCTATTAGGGGTTATTGTACAATCCTTATCCTGTGCAGGAGATAAAAATGATACTGTTGCCGATTTATTCACCTTCCCAGCACTAAAAATAGTACGCTGTCCATGCAAATTATAACAAAAATGAGGCTTAAAGTCATTGAATATAGCTCTTAAAACCTGACTCTCTGGTTGAGTCAAATTTTGAGCATCTCTATTTAAATCTACTTCATTTGCATTAATTCGTGTATAAGCATTGGCACCATCGGGATTTAAAATTGGAATTATATAAAGTGTGCAAGCCTCCAAAAGGTGGTTTAAGGCTGATTCATCTTTTAATAAAGTGTTTAATAGATCAAACAATGCTTTTGTAGTTGTCGATTCATTACCGTGCATCTGTGACCATAATAGGATGCGTTTTTTACCATGCCCAGTTTTTATACCATAAATAGGTCTGTCTTGTACAGAGCGCCCAATAACTTTGACGCTTGCTGTTTCTGGTAAATTATTTAGTAGGGGCTCTATGTCCTTATTAGTAATATAACGACCATAAAGCGCAGTTTCTTTATTATTTAAAAAAAGTGATTTAATAGCTTGAATATTCATGTTGATTATTTAGGTTACAAATGTAAACAAAAACAATATTACATTTGTAAACACAAAAAATGGTCATTTAGTTTACATCGATAAACCGTTTTTAGTGTTTAATTTACAATGTAATTTAGAAAATTAAACAAACTTGTGTTTGATATTTTAAAATATTGCTTTTCAGTATATTAAATACTCCTAGTTAAAGTTATAATTATATTAAAATGTGATGTTTTCGATAAATATAGTGCAAGATTAAACTGAATTAGTTACATTTGTAACAAGTTTATTTTGCTAAACAATTTACAATGGTAAACAACAAGGATTTCATTAAACGACTACAAAAAGTCATGGATTTTTACGGAGAATCTGCTTCCGCTTTCGCTGAAAAAATAGATGTACAGCGCTCTAGTATTTCGCACATCCTTTCCGGAAGAAATAAACCAAGTTTAGATTTTGTTCTAAAAATTTTATCCTCCTATCCTGAGGTAAATTTGTATTGGCTATTAAATGGCAAAGGTGAATTTCCTTCAACCGAAAAAAAGGCTCCCGAAACAAAACCGTCCCATAAAGTTCAAAATCCTCAAACAAATTTTAATTTTGATGACATAGAAACTAAAACAACAACCAGTAATTCTGCGGAAGAAAAAACTATAGATCGTATTGTTATATTTTATTCTGACGGAACTTTTAAAAATTACATGAATTAAGGCTTTTCTTTACTAATTTTGCTTAAAATTATTTTATGCGATACTTACCTCTTTTACTATTGTTTGTTTTATGTAGCTGTTATGAGAAAGCTAGAGATTGCCAATCTTTTCAAACAGGCGAATTTTATAGTGAAGTTACTATTAACGGAGAAGTATTTAAATCTACTTTTTATAGAGATGAAGATATTCAGGTTGAAACCTATAACAGCAAGATAGATTCTTCAAAATTACGTTGGGTTAACGACTGTGAAGTGGTTTTTAAAACCATAAACCCTAAGAATATGGCCGAACGCAAAGACATTCATCTTAAAATATTAACCACAACCGATTCCTCATACACCTATGAATATTCTTATGTAGGTGAAACTAAAAAGCAAAAAGGAACGGCTTATAAAGTGAAATAGATTTAGTTTAATGGATACAGGAAATGTTCTACGAGATTGAATTTTAATTCTTTATCTTCTGTAATCTCGTAAGTTAAGAACAATTCTCCCCAAAATTCACCATCTGAAAAATCTGCAATAATCCATTTGTGATTGAGAAGCTTAATGGTGTTTAACATTAGTTTTCTTCCTTCACTAGAAGCATAAGGTATTAACGGATGTTCACCACGAACCTCGTTTAATTTATATAGCTCATCCTTAATAAACGGAATAAGTTCATCAACTTTATAGCCCTCATTTTCAAAATAGGTTATGGCGTCTTCGTTTTTATCAAGGTTAAAATGTGAAGCTTCCATAATGTCATTTTGTAAAACAGCTACAGAATCTTTATATTTTTTTAATTCGGTTCTACTCGTGACTAGCTTTTTGTCAATATCCTTAAATATATTTTTAGCATTAACATACTGAAACAATACCAATAAGCTGGTAAATATGAACAGGTACATGAAAATTTTTTGCTTCATTTTATAGTTTTAAATTAAAATTTCTAATTCGTCATAAGCCAAGAATACGTTATCCGGCAATGATTTTTCAACTTCATCATGGAATCCCAACAAATGACTAATATGAGTTAAATATGCTTTTTCCGGATTCACTTTTTCAATAAAAGCCAAGGCTTCTTCTAAATTGAAATGTGAATGGTGTGGCTGTATCCGCAAGGCATTAACAACTAAAACCTTCACACCTTTAAGCTTTTCTATTTCTTTATCTGAAACCGATTTCATATCGGTTAAATAGGCGAAATCATTAAATCGATAACCGAATACTTCTAAAGAAGCATGGAGTCCTTTTATAGGAATCACCTCTTCATCATTTAGCTTAAATGCTTTGTTCTTTACGCGGTTTACATGAAGTGATGGCGCTCCTGGATACTTGTTTTTAGTAGTAAAAATATAATCAAATCGCTTCTTCAATGCTTTTATCACCCGTTTATGTGCATAAATAGAAATATCTCCTTGCTTGAAATAAAAAGGTCGAATATCATCCAAGCCCATCACATGATCTGAATGTTCATGAGTAAAAAGAATGGCATCAATTTTAGAACAACCAGATCGCAGCATTTGATATCTAAAATCTGGACCACAATCAATTACGTAATGAAACCCGTTCCATTCGATTAAAACTGAAACACGCAAACGTTTATCTTTCGGGTTTGCACTTTTACAAACCGGATGATCACTCCCAATAATAGGGATACCTTGAGAAGTACCTGTACCAAGAAACGTTATTTTCAAAATTTGATAAATTTTAGCCAAAAATAAGGTTATTTTTTTGTTTGCTACACATATTTGATACCTTTGTGAGACACGATACAACTTGTTTTTATATGGAAATTACCATTAAAGGAGATAAAGAGTTTGATGACATTCCTTCATTAAAATCGAAAGCACTTCGCATTAACTTAAACGAAAATATCTACGGTACTTTTGCCGAAATTGGAGCTGGACAAGAAACTTGTCGTCACTTTTTTAGAGCAGGAGGCGCTTCTGGTACCATCGCAAAAGCCATGTCGGCTTACGACAAAGACTTTAGTGATGCCATTTATGGTGCTGAAGACGATGGTAGATATGTTACCGAAGCCCGTTTACGTAAAATGCTTGCTCATGAGATGAGTTTGATGGAAAATAGGCTGACTCGCGAGAAAAACCCAAATAAAATATTTTTCACCTATGCCAATACGGTAGCAACAATTGACTTCGCAAAGCAATTTAAAGGTCATGGTTGGGTTGGAATTAAATATCAAGTTGAAGCTGGAGCTGAATACAATGAAATAATTTTACACCTCCGCTTCAAAGAAACTGACGCCAGGTTACAACAAGAAACTTTAGGAGTTCTAGGAACAAACCTAATTTATGGTGCATTTTATAAATACAATGAACCAAAAAAATTACTGCGTTATCTCTATGATCACTTAGATAAAGATCGTTTGGAAATTGATACGATAAACTTTTCAGGTCCTGTTTTTAGTAATGTTGATAATCGTTTGATGAGTTTACAACTGGTTAAAAATGGCATGACCGATGCGGTTATGTTTGGACCAGATGGCACTAATGTTCTACCTGCAAAAGTATTTTACAAGAAAAACATTTTAGCGCTTCGTGGTAGCTTTAGACCGGTAACTAAAGTGAATATGGCTATGTATGAGAAATCATACGACATGTTCATAAAAGAAAACAAAGTAGACGTTAATAAAACGGTAGTTGTTTTTGAAATTACCTTGTCAAATTTACGTGCTGAAGGTGAAATTGATGAACAAGATTTTATTGATCGTGCAGACTTGTTATGCTCTATAGGACACTCAGTTATGATATCTAATTTCCAGGAATACTTTAAAGTAGTTGAATACTTCTCTAACTACACAAAAGCCAGAATGGGATTAGCTATGGGGGTTAATAATCTAGTTGATATTTTTGATGAGAAATATTACCGCCACATTAGCGGAGGAATCTTAGAAGCTTTCGGAAAACTTTTCTTTAAAGATCTAAAAGTATACTTATACCCTATGCTTGATCCTGATACAGGAGAGTTAATCACAAGCGAAAATCTAAAAGTTTATCCTAGAATGAAGGAGCTGTATAAATTCTTCAAATACAACGGAAAAGTTATAGACATTACAGATTACGACCCAGAAATCATGAATATTTTCTCGCGCGAAATACTTCAAATGATTTCAAGCGGAGACCGTGGTTGGGAAGATATGGTTCCTGAAGGTACCGCCGAATTAATCAAAGACTATCGTTTGTTTGGATACACCAGAAAACCATTAACTTTGAATAGAAAAAGAAAATAGAAAACTTAAATATTTAAAAAAAGCCTGTAAAATCTTGATTTTACAGGCTTTTTTTCTATTCTAAAATTTGTGCTGCGTGATCTTTTGTTTTTACTTTATCAATAACACGCTCTACGACTCCATTTTCATCTATTAAAAAAGTTTTTCGATGAATACCATCATATTCTCTACCCATAAACTTTTTAGGTCCCCATACGCCAAAAGCATTTATAACGGTTTTATCTTCATCGGCTAACAACGGAAATGGAAAATTATATTTCTTCTTAAAATTTGTTTGTCTTTTTTCAGAATCTGCACTAACCCCTAACAACTCATATCCTTGATCCTGTAAAGTTTCGTAATTATCTCTTAAATTACAAGCCTCATTAGTACAACCTGGTGTACTCGCTTTGGGATAAAAAAATACGATTAATTTTTTTCCTTTATAGTCACTTAGCGAAATCTCACGCCCTTGCTCATCTTTTGATGTAAAATCTGGAACAGTTTCACCTTGCTTTAATGTTTTCATAGTCTTAACTTTGATTTTTAACAAAAATACGATTTATGACGAAACAAGAAAAGGTTGAATTTGTTATAAAAACCTTAAGCGATCTTTACCCTGAAATACCAATTCCCCTAGACCATAAAGACCCTTATACCCTACTAATAGCTGTATTAATGTCGGCGCAAAGCACGGATGTTCGCGTCAATCAAATCACACCTTTGCTATTCGAAAGAGCTGATAATCCTTATGACATGGTAAAACTTTCGGTTGAAGAAATTAGAGAGATCATCAAGCCTGTAGGTTTATCTCCTATGAAAAGTAAAGGTATTTTTGGTTTATCTCAAATCCTTATTGATAAACACAATGGTGAAGTTCCAAATAACATGGAAGCTCTTGAAGCCCTGCCTGCCGTTGGCCATAAAACAGCAAGTGTTGTGATTTCTCAAGCTTTTGGTGTTCCTGCATTCCCTGTGGATACCCACATACACAGATTAATGTATCGATGGAATTTAAGCAATGGCAAGAATGTAGTTCAAACTGAAAAAGATGCTAAAAGATTATTTCCTAGAGAATTATGGAACGACTTACACCTACAAATCATTTGGTATGGAAGAGAATATTCTCCAGCACGAGGCTGGAACTTAGATAAAGATATCATCACAAGCACTATTGGAAGACAATCTGTTATAAAGGATTATTTAAAACAAAAAAAGTCCTGATTTTAAAATCAGGACTTTTCAATACTTAATTAAGAAGCGCTTCAAACTTCATTTTTTTACAATTAATAACACTTAAAGCCTTAGAATAACTTAGAAGAAAATTAACCGTTTCTTCTTTCGGTTCAAGATCATCCATCTTGTTAATAGATTTTTCAGAGTAAATTTTTGCCATGTCTTACATTTAATTGATTTATAAGATAACGGCCTAAAAATTAATTTATTGCTTAATTAGTTAAAACAATATTATGCTTATCTATGATTTTTCGCAAATTAATTAAAGCATAACGCATACGCCCTAAAGCCGTGTTGATACTTACCCCTGTTTTATCCGATATCTCCTTAAAACTCATATCGTTATAAATACGCAGTAGTAACACTTCCTTTTGGTCTTCAGGTAGCTTATCAACTAAACGTCTCACATCATTTTCAACCTGCTCTTTTATAATCGTTTTTTCAGCATTTAAACTTGTATCACTTAATACTGAAAAAATGCTAAATTCACCAGAATTATCAAATTTTGGCATTCTATTACTTTTTCTAAAGTGATCAATCACCAAATTATGAGAAATACGCATAACCCAAGGCAAAAACTTCCCTTCTTCGTTATAAGCCCCACGTTTTAAAGTTCTTATCACTTTAATAAATGTATCTTGAAATATGTCTTCAGCAACATCTCTGTCGAAAACTTTGGAATAAATAAAACTGTATATTTTTTGTTTATGCCTTAGAATAAGGACTTCCAAGGCACCTTCATCACCTTTTATGTAGCTGCTAACCAGGGTAGCGTCTGTAATAAGTTCGTTTTGCATAGTTAATTACTTTAGTTCCGCAAAAGAAAAAACTTCTGTTGCTTGAGGTTAAAATGTTTGAAAAGTAATTTTATGCTATAGGCTTATTATGAGTTATATGATGAATAATTAATCCAAATATAACAACATTCCGTCCTAATATAAAAATAATCTGGCGTTTTTTTAGTATTCTTCGAACTCTATTACACTTTTTAGGTACAATTACTTATAGTATCTTTGCAGTATTATTGCCTTTGTAAGTCTATGAAATCTACCACGAATAACGAGAATCCTAAAGAAAATATTATAATTAAAGGTGCTCAATTGCACAATTTAAAAAATATTGACGTAACCATTCCCCGAAACAAACTGGTGGTTATTACAGGTTTATCTGGTTCAGGCAAGTCTAGCTTAGCCTTTGACACGCTATATGCTGAAGGACAAAGACGTTACGTAGAGAGTTTATCTAGCTACGCAAGGCAATTCCTTGGTCGTTTAAACAAACCCAAAGTAGAATATATAAAAGGCATCGCTCCTGCCATTGCTATTGAACAAAAAGTCAATTCTACGAACCCTCGCTCAACTGTAGGTACTACTACCGAGATTTTTGACTATCTAAAACTTTTGTTTGCTAGAATTGGCAAGACCTACTCGCCTATTTCTGGATTAGAAGTCAAAAAAGACACCGTTACAGATGTTGTCAATTACATAAAAACCTTTCCTGAAGGCGAAAAAATGCTTTTACTAGCACCCATTATCCTAGAGAAAGGTCGCAGCATGGAAGACAAGCTAAAAACACTTAATCAACAAGGATACTCAAGAGTAAAGGTTAATAATGATGTATTTAGAATTGATCAAGTAGAAAACATATCTAAATCAGACACCTTTTTCTTAGTTGTTGATCGTATTGTTAAAAAAGAAAGTGAGGATTTCTATAATCGTTTGGCTGACGCAATTCAAACAGCATTTTACGAAGGCAAAGGCTCTTGTTTTATAGAAAACCTAAGTGCCAATACACAACATCATTTTAGCAATAAGTTTGAATTGGATGGACTCACATTCTTTGAACCTAATGTTCATTTGTTCAGCTTTAATAACCCTTATGGCGCTTGCCCGAAATGTGAAGGTTATGGAGACATTATAGGCATCGATGAGGATTTAGTCATACCTAACACAGGACTATCTGTTTATGAAAACGCCATATTCCCTTGGCGAGGAGAAAGTATGAGCTGGTACAAGGATCAGCTTGTAAACCATTCTCATAAATTCGATTTTCCTATTCACAAGCCATATTTTGAACTTACTGAAGATCAGAAACAATTAATTTGGACTGGAAATCAATATTTTGAAGGCCTAAATACATTTTTCTCCGAACTTGAAGCTAAAGCTTACAAAATTCAGAATCGTGTCATGCTTTCTCGTTACCGAGGAAAAACAAAATGTAAAGCTTGTCAAGGCAGACGATTACGAACTGAAGCTAATTACGTTAAAATTTCTGATGCAACCATTTCTGATCTTGTGGAAATGCCTTTGGATCAACTAGCCTTGTTTTTCAAACAGTTACAATTAAACGAATACGATTTAAAAGTCGCAAAACGACTTCTAACTGAAATAAACAACAGATTAGAATTTCTTTCTAACGTTGGCCTAGATTACCTGACTTTAAACCGAAAATCAAATACCCTTTCGGGAGGTGAAAGTCAGCGTATTAATTTAGCTACCTCCCTAGGTAGTAGCTTAGTTGGTTCCATGTATATTTTAGACGAACCTAGCATAGGATTACACCCTAAAGACACTGAAAAACTCATTTCTGTTTTAAAGTCTTTACGAGATTTAGGCAATACCGTTATTGTCGTAGAGCATGATGAAGATATTATGAAAGCTTCTAATAATATCATTGATATTGGTCCCGAAGCAGGAACCTTAGGAGGCGAAGTAGTTGCCCAAGGGGGTTTTAAAACCATTTTAAAATCTGAATCACTAACAGCAAAATACCTAAACGGCACTTTAAATATCGAGGTTCCTAAAACCAGACGAACCTCTAAATATTACATTGACATTTTGGGTGCTAGAGAAAACAACCTAAAAAATATTGATGTTCGCTTCCCTTTAGGCATGCTTACGGTAATCACAGGAGTATCAGGTAGCGGAAAAAGCACATTAGTAAAAAAAATACTGTATCCTGTTGTACAAAAGAAACTCACAGATTTCAGTGATAAAGCAGGTCAATTTACAGCCCTAGAAGGCAATTTCAGCAACATAAACCATATTGAATTTGTTGATCAAAATCCGATTGGAAGATCTTCAAGATCAAATCCTGTGACCTACATCAAGGCTTATGATGACATCCGAGCACTGTTCTCTAAACAAAAATTAAGCAATATAAGAAACTATCAGCCGAAACATTTTTCATTTAACGTAGATGGCGGACGCTGTGAAAGTTGTAAGGGCGAAGGTGAAGTAACCATTGAAATGCAATTTATGGCCGACGTGCATTTAGAATGTGAAACTTGTAAAGGGAAACGATTCAAAAAAGAAATTCTCGAAGTAACATATGGCGGAAAAAATATTGATGATATTTTAAACCTAACTATCGATGATGCTATTCATTTTTTTGAAGCTAACGAACAAACAAAAATCAAAAATAAACTTCAACCTCTACAGGATGTTGGTTTAGGCTATGTGACATTAGGACAAAGCTCTTCCACCCTTTCTGGTGGCGAAGCACAACGTATTAAACTTGCTTCATTTTTAGGAAAAGGCAACAATAAAGAGAAAGCCTTATTCATTTTTGATGAACCCACTACAGGGCTTCATTTTCATGATATTCAAAAGCTTTTAAAATCATTTAATGCTTTAATTTCCAAAGGACATTCTATTATAGTTGTTGAACATAATATTGACCTTATTAAATGTGCTGATTTTATAATTGACTTAGGACCGGGTGGTGGAGAAAACGGCGGTAATGTTGTAGCAACAGGAACTCCTGAAGATATTATAAAAATTGAATCTTCTGAAATTGGAAAATATTTAAAAGAAAAACTTTAGACAAAATTTTTATCAAACAAAAAAAGGAGCCTCATAAAGACTCCTTTTTCAAAAGTGTTTTTTTCTTAAACTTATTTTACAAATTTCAACACACCTTGAGCAGTTGACAATATATAAAGACCACTTTTTAAAGACGCTGTGCTAATTTCAGTTGAAACAACCCCATTTACAATCTTTTTTCCTGACAAATCATAAATAGCATAATCACCACTTACCGAATTACCAACTACTACAGCATCAATTTTAGAACTGTAATAAGCTGCTAATTTGTTTTTATTGAAGTCGTTTGTAGATAACGATGGATCTACTTTATAATTAAACAAAAACATATTCTCTTGAGAAGATTCATCAAAATCTGTAGTTTTTGTAGATCTCACCTGTAGAATTGCTGAAGATTGCACAATAGTTGGAGTCACTTGAATAATTGCCTGACCACTTGCCGCTGTAACTGGTTCTACAAATATATCAGCTGTATCTGCATAGGAACCACCTTCCAAAATTTTCACCAAAATATCATTTCCAACAGTTTCTTGACCAGTGTAGTCAATAATAAACTCATAAGTAGTCCCGACATTTAGTGTCAAACCGCTTGATAAACCAAAATCCCCCGGCGTTTCTCCATCTATTGAAGATAAAGTAACCGTCTGAGCAAAAGTAAATGTACTTACCAATAACAAAAGCAATAATGTAGTTTTTTTCATAATCTTAAATATTTAGTTAATTTATAATCACAAATATAAATTTCAACTCAATATTTTATTAAATTCACAACTCGATGTAAACTCATCAAACTAAATATCATAATGAAAAAGAACTAGATTTTAACTAGACAAAAACCAAATGTGCCCCTTCTTATTAGAACTACCAAAGACTCAGTTTCAGGACTTAAACCACAAATAATTCTTACAATCAGCAAATTGCACAACCACGCAGTAGAAAAAAACACGCATTTTTAATGAGATTACACCAACTATCAAAACAAAATACATAGATTTTGTTATAGACTTATTAATTAATAAATAGCGTTATAATGAAACACACCAGAAATACTAAAAATATTAACTCGCAAAATCATAAAAAGAAGCAAACAACAAGAAGTTAATAAAAAAGAAAAGCAAACCCACTTAAAACAATAACCGTTAAAGGTATTACAGCAATTAAAAAAATGAGAGTTACTACAAAAGTCTTTAATATTGTAACACCCCACCCTTCCTTATAAAAGTTTTTTATAGAAACCATGAGATACACAAACATCACCAAACTTAAAAGAGAATAGCACCAGTCGGGAAGCTGTGTTATAAAGCTACCTAAAAGAAATAAACTGAAAAGTGTAAAAATAAACGAGAAATAGTAAAAACTAAACACCAAATAACTCGCATACAGACCTTTCTTAAAATAAAGTGATTTTAAAATCAAAGCAAAAATTGGTAACAAAATAAACATAGCATAAGGAATTGCATCATAAAACGCCTGAAGCACCCTACCACCTCGTCTGGTTTCATAAAATCTTAAAGCTTGAGTGTAAAATCTTTTCTCAAAAAAACCTGGATCATCATTCATACCCATATGAGTTAATATTATATCACTCGAAGCCCTGTTATTTATTAATGAATCAAGAATTTTATAATTAAAATCCATGCTAAACATACCTTTATGCTTGGCTGCTTCAGGATCTAGCATGGTAGATAGTTTTTTTTCAGAAAAATTAGCTATAACATGATGACCTTTATCCGCATCATTATGACTTAATATTGAATCTGCTTTAAAATCACCATTAACAAACTGTGCATCTAAAGAATCTATGATTTGTTCAGATAAATCAAAATTAAGAGTGCTTTCTGGTGTCTTTGTTTTTTGCAACTCCACATCTAAGTTCTTAACCTGTTCCCTTTGGATAAAAGAAAACAAAAAGAAAAACACAATAGAAACAAATAAATACATCTGTGCAGGATGCAAATACATTAAACGTTTGCCTTCTATAAATTTAACAGCTAAGTAACCCGGCTTAAATAACAGAGGATAAAAACTTTTATAAAATCGAGCATCAAAAGAGAAATAATTATGTATCGTGTTGTAAAATAGAACCTTTACCGTTAATTCATCTTTTGTCTGCTGTCCGCAATAAGGACAAAATTTGAATTTTTCTTTAAAGGTCTTATCGCAGTTTTTACAGGTCTCCTTCTTTGACTTCATTTATCAATAATCATTTGTATAAAAGTACGGCTTTTCAAAATAATTTATCCCTAGTAGAACAGACTTAAAATACGCTTTATAATATTTGTCTACTTACATTAGTTTAACAGAAAAGATAATTCGTGTTACCCCTTTTCAATAACAACACTCATAAACAGAGTTTTAAAATAAATATTAAACAACAGAAGATTAAACACATTAATAATTTTATGGCACGCTGTTTGTAATTCACCAAGCATGAACGTTTAAAACTTATTATTATGAAAACTTCAAAACACACTCAGAAAGATTTAACAATGATTAATAGCTTAAGCAATAAAATAATTTTGTTGTTTGTTGGTTTTATGTTTTCGTTCTTTTCGATTCAAGCAATGCCTTCAAACGAAATGAATTCAAACACCTTAGCAACCACCTCAATCTACGGCAACTCATTTATTTTTGTTGAAAGCAACATTGAATTTTCAATTTTCCCTGATGGTCAATTTGATTTCAACATCCTTGGTAACAGCAATAATTTAAATGTATCCATAAACACAGGTAATGTGAGCGTGAGTTTTAATTCAGGCTATAATTACAATGGTTATATTCAATACGATGAATACGGTGCTATTATTCAAATTGAAAATATTCCAATCTATTACGACGATTACGGACGCGTGATACAAGCAGGAAACGTAAACATATTTTACAACAACTATGGTCGTATTGCAAGAGTTGGAAGCCTAAACGTTTTTTACAATAATTACAATCAATTCGCATACACCACTGGTTATATTAACATTTACAATAGAGGCTATATATTCAGACCTTGGCATAGATACTACCGTGTACCAAGACCTAATTACTGTGTTGTTTACAACAGACCTTACAGAACGCACTACCGTCCAGTACGCTACCGTTATGTAAGACCATTTATAAACAATGCAAGACCAAGAACAGCTATTGCCACTCGAAGAGGAGCTGCAATTTCTAGAAATCGCTCTTACGCAACAGCTTATAGAAGCAGCAAAAACAAAACATCGGTTAACAAAAGTGCGTACAGAAAATCCGCTGCAAATAAAAATTATAGCAATAGAAGAACCACTAAAACAACAAGAAACTCGTCTAAAAACGTTGCAAGAACACAAACACAAAGAAGCTCAAAAAACACAACACAGAATTATAGAAAGTCGGCTTCTAAAAATAATTCGGTCGCAAAAAATCCAAACAACAAAAACACACGTACATATAATAACAAATCTAGAAAAAGTCAGCAAGTTGCTACGAAATCAAATAATAACCGTAGCACAAAAAGACCTAAAACAACTAGAGTAAACGATAATAAACAAAGAACTGCGCAAAATTACAGCAGGAGTTCTAATAACAATACAAGATCGACAGCACGAAGAATGCGATCTTAAAGATTTTTTTGGTTGGTTAGTATTGAAATCCCCGCGAATGCTTTTTGTAAAGCATTGTGGGGGTTTCTTTTTTTATCTACTTCCCTTTTATATAACGATTTATAACCAGTGTAATATCTTCAGAAAAATTAAATCTATAAACAATAAATAAATAGATCATACTAACAACTAAAGACTTCAATCCTATATTTATAAATGGATGAAAAGGAAATTCCCAGAAATAGAACAACAAAACACTTATAAAAATTAACAAAATGACATTCAAAGAGGCTCTTGAGAATGGAAACAACTTAAACTTCCTATAAACAAAATACAACTTAATTGAGTTGTACATAAAAATCGCTAAAAACGTTGCTAAACCAGCCCCATTAATACCAAGCAACGGTATAAAAACCATATTCAACAACACCATTAGAATAACCAAAAACACACCTAACACCAATACAACTCTATAATAATCGCTATTAAATAAGATAGCATTGTTACTTCCTAAAGCAGAGTCATACAATTTTGAAATACTTATTAAAAACACCACAAACAAACCGTTACTAAACTCTTTAGGAATGATATAATATAGTTCGTTGATGTTTAAAACAATTAACAAGAAGATTAAACCTCCAACCACAAGAAGACTAATAGAGCTGCGTTTATATAAATCACTTAATGAACTAAAATCTCTGTCATTTAAATATTTCGCAGATAAAGGCATTAATAATTGGTGCATAGAACGTTGCGGAACAGCAATAACCGTTGCTATGAAAACAGCAACACTATAATAAGCGACCTCTCGTATATCTACATAATAACCTAACATCACTTTATCTACATCCAACAATACCGTAGCTATAGAACCAGCGATAATAATCAGAAATGAATACTTTAAAATAGCTCCTAAATTATTCAATTTGCTAAAAGTAATTATAGGAAATTTCACAGAGAAGGCATAGAGTTTCATAACCAACATTCGTAGTACATATACAAGCACCAAACCTAACATAAACTGTTCTACATCTATTAATTTATAATGCAATAAAAAAAGCAATACCATAGCTCCCACTCTATGAAACACCTCTTTCATAAAATTGCCAACCACAGTTTCCATTTGCACTTTCGCCCAAGCAAAAAACACTTCAAAATAAGCTAAGGCTATCGCTATGAAAATGGTATGCCATAAATAATCCTTAATAATTTCATTCTTTTTTGAAAGAAGTCCAGCAATAAAATCATAACCAAAATAGGTTAAAATTAACAGCGGAATAATGATTAAAATAGGCAAGAAAATCATTAAGGTTAGGAAACTATGCAGAGAAACCCTGGTTTTAAACGAGGAATAAAATTTAACAAGCGTATTATGCATACCTAAAGACATAATAGGCATTATTACATATGCTAGAGACAGCATATAACTTACCATACCGTAATATTCGTCGCTTAAAAACTCCGTATATAAAAACAGCGTATTTATAGCGCCTATAAAAAACCCTAAATAGGTAGAGATAATATTTTTGAATGATTGAACAGCAACTACCCCCATCTTAAAGTAAGTTAGATAAAGATTGGGTTAATGATTTCCGATGAAATTTTTTCAAACCAATAGGATACGTTTGTAATTCTCCTTTTTGAAATGCTTTATAACACTCTAGGATAGTTTTCTTTAGAGCACCAAAATCAGAATAACTAAAACAATAACCTGTATTGGTTTCTTTAATAATTTTTTCAACATCCCACTGCTTCGGACCAATGGCTAATATGGGTCTATCTGAAACCATATATTCAAATAATTTCCCTGGAATGATACTTTTTGTGTCTTCAGAATCTATTTCTATTAACAATAAAATTTGAGACTTTTTTTGAAACACAACAGACTCTTTATGCGAAACATAACCTACATTATTTAAATAATCACTTAACCTAAAATATTCAAGAGAATTCAACACATTTTCACTTACAGAACCTACTAATTTAAGCTGAAAATCCTTAGCAAAACTTTCATTTTCACTTACTAATTCAGACAGAGCTTTCCATAAAATTTCTGGATTTCTCTTAGACAATAAAGATCCTATATGCGCTAATGAAAACTTTAAATCCTTTACAAAATCAACATCCGTTTCATTATCATAACCATTTGTGATCACCTCTATAGGCCTGTTTGTAATAGCCTGAAACTCTTTTTTCGTAGCAAAACTGGTTACTACAACTTGATCTGCCGCATTTAAAACCTGTTTTTCCAAAGCCTTATGTTTGTTTTTTGAAGTCTTCGTTAGCTTTAACTGCTTATGATAGCCGATCGTAGTCCATGGATCTCTAAAGTCTGCCAGCCACCTTACCCCTAGTTTTTCCTTCAAACGTAATCCGATTAAATGCACACTATGTGGCGGTCCTGTTGTGATTAAAGTTGAAATTTGCTCTTTTTTTATAATATCAGAAAGCTCATCTACTGAAGGCTTTACCCATCCAACCCGAGCATCAGGAATAAAAAAGTTTCCTCTCACAAAAAGCATCAATTTCTCTAGTAATGATTGATTTTCATTTTCGGAAATAATCCCCTTACTAATCGTTTTAGACGATTTTTTAGACAAAAACCCAGCTAATTTATAAGGTTCCCGAATAGAACTAGTGTAAATCTTTAAATCATTAGAAACTTCCGCTTTTAAGCTTTCATCTAAAATAGGGTAATTTGCGTTTTCTGGAATATAAACAACAGGTTCTACATTAAATTCAGGCAAATACTTTACAAACTTAAGCCAGCGCTGTACCCCTGGCCCTCCTGCAGGAGGCCAATAATAGGTAACAATAAGCACTTTTTTCACCTGCATTTTAAATTAAGCTTTAATTAAAAAGACTCTAGTTACAAAGTTCAAGAAAACTATTCTTGAGGTTTTCTTCTAAACTCATAAAACAATCCGCTTACAATCAAAAACATCAATAATATAGAACTTGCCAACGTGATTTTACTTCCAGTTTTCACGACATCTGGATCAAACTTAAACTCAATCGTATGACTTCCAGCCGGAATTTGCATCCCTCTTAAAATGTAATTAACACGCATAAATTCTCCAGGCTCCCCATCAACAAAAACCTTCCAACCATTACCGTAATAAACCTCAGAAAATACTGCAAAACCTTTATTAATGTTATTCGATTTATACTTCAAATAATTAGGTTTAACTTCTACCAAATCAATTACTGATGTTGAATCTGTTTTGAATTTTAAATCTTTGTATTCTAAAAATTCACTACCCTCATGCTGCGAATAAACTGCCTGTGATTTTGTGTTTAATTTATCTAATTTTAAGATTTCTTCATTAGCAGAATCTACCAAATTTAGGCTTTCAACAAACCATGCATTACCGTTTACTTCTTCGTTTTCATAAGGAAATGACTTCCCTTTCTCATCTTGAGCAACAATGTATTTCGTATTCAACATACTTAATACATTAATATTGTTTTTAGCGATGTAAAAATCGAAAACTTCTCGATATCGTCTTAACTCCGCAGCATTATAGCCATTTAATGAATTATGAAAATATGATGGCTTAGAAGGCCCAGAAACTAAATCATAAACACGATAATATGATGTATCTTGTAAAATATATTTATCAACTTCTGAAGCTTGAAATGGCTTACTCATTTTTATTCCAGCTACAAAATCATCATTATTCACATAACGCCTATCTACACCAACTAAATCAAACAAAATAAGTGCACAAAATACGGTAATCAACCACTTTTCTTTCAATTTATCCTTCAAAAACATCAAAATAACACCAAAAGAAAGCGCTACCAATATCAATGAACGTAAGGTGTCCATTGTAAATACACGTTTTCGATCCGATTTAATGGCATCAATAAAACCCTGCCCATAACTTTCACGATACAAACCATCATTTACACCTACAAAATCAAACAAAGTTGATTTAAACAATAAAAAGACAACACAAAGTCCTCCAGTGATTGCCCCTGAATATTTTAAAGCTTTTAATTTTTCTTCTTTTGAAACATGAACATCTAACAATTTTGAAAGTCCAAAAATCCCTAGCGCAGGAATACACAGTTCCAAGATAACTTGAATAGAGCTAACCGCTCTGAATTTATTGTAAAGCGGTACATAATCAATAAATATGTCGGTTAAAAACCCTAAGTTTTTACCATAAGAGAGTAATAAAGAAAAAACCGTACCACCAACAAGCCACCATTTTAATCGCCCTTGAACTAGAAACAAAGCCAACACAAACAAAAATAACACGACAGCCCCTACGTAAGCTGGCGCTTCAACAATTGGTTGATCTCCCCAGTATAATGGTGCACGTTTCGATTCTTGCAGGGCCTGAGTAGTTGTAGCACCAAGTTTTCGATAAGCGTCGTAGGTTGCTGATTCCTTTCCTACATCTTCATGATTGCCTCCCCCAACGAATCGAGGTATAAACAAATTAAAAGTTTCAACAATACCGTAACTAAATTGAGTTATATAATCTCTGTCCAATCCATTAGTCACCTCTTTAGGTGTACCATCTGGATTAATAGTTAATTCACTTTTACTTCGTTTACTTTCCTTTACATATTCCTGAGTCGCCAAAATATTGGTAGCGTTAAGCGCAATGGCTAATACTAAAGCCCCTACCAAAATCCCTATCGCCTTAAAATACTCTGGAAGTGTTTGTTTTCTATAAGCATCAATCAAATAGGCCATCCCGAGTATAACGATTAAAAACATCAAGTAATAAGTCATTTGAAAATGATTAGCAACCAATTCCAAACCAAGAGCAATTACAGTTAAGAAAAAACCCCAGATGTACTTCTTCCGAAAGGTTAAAATAATACCACTTAAAACCAATGGCATATAAGCAATGGCATGCGCCTTACTATTATGACCTACTCCAAGAATTATAATAAGATATGTAGAAAAACCAAAGGCTAATGCTCCTAAAGCCGCTAATTTAAAATCGACTTTTAACACCAAAAGCAGTACATAAAAGCTTAACAGATAAAGAAAAAGATAATCTGCTGGTCTTGGTAAAAAGCGAAGGACTAAGTCCAACTTCTTGATATAATTATGCGGATATCGTGCCCCAAGTTGATAGGTTGGCATGCCTCCAAAAGCACTGTTGGTCCAATAGGTTTCTTGTCCTGTTTCTGCCTTAAAATCCTTTTGTTGTTTACTCATCCCGATAAACTGGACGATATCATTTTGGTAAATGACTTCTCCCTTTAGGACAGGATTAAAATAAGCTAGAGATATTACAACAAACCCTAGAATTACAAATATGTGTGGTAAAAATCTTTTTATTGAAAATGGCATAAACTGGCTTTAATTCTAATGATTGCGAAAATTAATCTATTTCTTCGAAATCAACATAATCACCCACCTGTTTATTTGAAGATTTTGTTTGAGGCATTTTATCTATAGTCACCTCCCCTTCTCTTTTATCCGTTTCTTTTCTTGGTGCTTTTTGAAATTGTCCAAATTGTCCTCCAAAGCGTTCTTCAGCCTTTTTTGAAGCATATTTTATCAAGTAAGGAGCAAAAATTCTTGATAGTATTTTTAATCCGTAATAAACTAACGCAATTATAAGTATGGTTCTTAATAACCCCATTTTTTAACTTTTGATTGTAATTTATAGCAAAAATACAATTCTATCTCCTGAAAAAAAGCTGAATAATGATAAAAAAACTATAAAATATCTATATTTGAACATCCTTTAATAACTTCATATTTAAGGATTTTTTTAACCAAAGCTTATGAACCTACTTAAATCTGCACTGTTTTTTCTGTTTTGTTTAGCAACTTCCCAAGGCTATTGTCAATACACTGAAGTTATCAACTCCAATAGACCTGGTGTTTCAAGAAGCGCTTTTTCAGTAGGAACTAATGTGGTGCAATTTGAAGCAGGACCTTATTTTATAAAAGAAAAACGTACTCCAGCAGCAGCTTATGAAGCTTCAGGATTCGGTATTGACTTTGCTGCTAGATATGGTTTATTATGGGAACCACTAGAAATAAGCATTGAAGGTACATACCAAAACGACACACAAACCTATACGTCTACTTACGATTATGAATACAATCGTTCAAATTTCAAATTTTTCACCATTGGTGCCAAGTATTTGGTTTACGATCCATTAAAAAACAAACCAGAAGAAAAACCTAACCTGTATAGCTGGAAAGCCAACAGAACCTTTAAATGGAAATCATTAATCCCTGCTGTTTCTGTTTATTTAGGTGGTAACATTGACTCCGCTGACAATCCGTTTACAGCACCAGGCATTGAAGGCTTCAGTCCTAAAGTAATGATTGCTACGCAAAACAATTTTGCTAATGGTTGGGTTTTTGTCATGAACTTCATTAAGGACAGAATTGGAACCGACCAGTCTGACTTCCAGTATATTTTAACATTAACCCACGCAGTCACTATGAAATGGGTTATATTTGCCGAAACTCAAGGAATACAGAGTGATTTCTATGCCGATAATTTATTTCGATTAGGCGGTGCTTATTTATTGAATAAAGATCTACAATTGGATAGTGCCATTACATTCAACACCAAAGATACCCCTTCTGTTTTTAGCGTTAATTTTGGAGCATCATATCGTTTAGATTTCCATAAAGACAAAAAACCTAAAGTTGATAATACTGTAGAAGATGAGGAAAATGGTATACCTAACAATGTAGGGAATACCGACAAAAAGAATGCGACACCTGAACCTATTGAAAAAAGAAAAAAAGAAGACGTTGATTTTGATTAACTCAAGGGAGTTACTCGAAAATCGATTATAGAAGTATGATAAAATTAAAAGAGGTTAAAACTAAAAAGGATCTTAAAGCATTTGTAAAATTTCCTTTCAAACTATATAAGGACTCTAAATATTGGACACCTCCAATTATAAGTCAAGAAATTAAATCATTTAACAAAAAAGAAAACCCTGTTTTCAATGATGCAGAAGCGCGTTTGTTTTTAGCATATAAAAATGATGAAATCGTAGGACGCGTTGCTGCTATAGTTAACTGGCTTGAAATTAAAGGTCAAAACCAAAAAAAAATGCGTTTTGGCTGGTTTGATTTTATTGATGACCTTGAAGTGTCTCAAACACTTCTAGATAAAGTTGAAGAGATAGGTAAATCCCATAATTTAGAATATACTGAAGGACCTGTAGGGTTTTCAAACCTAGACAAGGTAGGCGTTTTAACCGAAGGATTTGACTCCCTTTCTTGTATGGTTACTTGGTATAACCATCCATACTACATTAAACATTACGAAGCAGCCAACTATAAAGTTGAAAAAACATATTCTGAAAGTATTTTTCCTTTCGAAAATGTAAAACCAGAGTTTTTCTTAAAAGCACAAACCTTAATAAAAAAGAGGTATCAATTAAGCGCTTTAAATTTCACTAAAACATCCGATGTGATGCCGTATGTGGATAAAATGTTTGATTTATTTAACCAAACATACGCTTCATTATCATCATTTGTTGCTATTAACGATATACAAAAGGCTTATTTCAAGAAGAAATTTATCAGTTTTATAAATCCGGAATACATAAAGTTTGTTGTGGATAACAAAAAAGAACTTGTAGCTTTCGCTATTGTAATGCCCTCTTTTTCTGAAGCCTTACAAAAGGCAAAAGGCCGATTGTTTCCCTTTGGATTTAAATACATCTTAGATTCTAAAAAAAATAGTAAAACTGCCGATTTCTATTTAATAGGTGTTCATCCCGATTATCAAAATCGCGGCGTTCATGCTATAATCTTTAACGAATATTACAATACATTTAAGGAAAAAGGTATAGAAACCTGTTATAGAACGCCAGAACTTGAGGACAACGAAGCTATCAAAAAAATATGGAAGCATTTTGATCCTGTGGTTATCAAAAGAAGAAAAACATTTAGAAAAGAACTTTCTTAAAATAAAAAATCCGATTCAAAATTGAATCGGATTTTTTTATAATATCTATTTATAAATAAACTACTCACCCATGGCTGCCATAACAGCTGCGGATAAACGCTTATATGTTCCGTTTTCTAAACGCTCACGAATAGCATCAAAAGCATCTAATGTTTCTGAAACATCTTCTAATGTATGCGTAGCCGTTGGAATTAATCTTAATAAAATCATACCCTTAGGAATCACAGGATATACTACAATAGAGCAAAATATACCGTAATTTTCACGTAAATCACGAACCAAAGCCATGGCCTCTGGAATACTTCCTTTTAAATATACAGGAGTTACACAACTTTGTGTCGTACCAATATCAAATCCACGCTCTTTTAAACCAGACTGTAAGGCGTTAACATTCTCCCATAATTTATTTTTCAATTCAGGCATGGTTTTAAGCATTTCTAAACGCTTAAGCGCACCAACTACCAATTGCATTTGCAATGATTTTGCAAACATTTGAGAGCGTAAATTATATTTTAAATAATCAATAATTTCTTGATCTCCAGCAATAAATGCTCCTGTACTAGCTAAAGATTTTGCGAAAGTTGCAAAATACACATCTATATCAGCTTGAACACCTTGCTCCTCGCCTGCTCCAGCACCAGTAGCTCCTAAAGTTCCAAAACCATGAGCATCATCAACAAATAATCTAAAGTTGAATTTCTTTTTAAGAGCAACAATTTCTTTTAAACGTCCTTGCTCGCCTCGCATACCAAAAACACCTTCAGAAATAACCAAAATTCCACCTCCGGTTTGTTCGGCCATTTTTGTAGCACGTTCTAAGTTTTTCTCTAAACTTTCAACATCATTGTGCTTATAAGTAAAACGTTTACCCATGTGCAAACGTACACCATCAATAATACAAGCATGTGCATCTACATCATAAACAATAATATCATCTTTTGCAACCAAAGCGTCAATGGTAGACACCATACCTTGATAACCAAAATTTAAAAGATAAGCTGCTTCTTTCTGAACGAATGAAGCCAATTCGTTTTGAAGTTTTTCATGTAAATCGGTGTGTCCAGACATCATTCTAGCCCCCATAGGGTAAGCCGAACCGTATTGTGCTGCTGCCTCAGCATCCACTTTTCTTACTTCTGGATGATTAGCTAAACCTAAATAATCATTAATACTCCAAGTGATAACGTCTTTTCCTTGAAATTTCATACGATTTGAAATTTCTCCTTCCAGCTTTGGAAAAACAAAATAGCCTTCAGCTTGAGACGCCCATTTTCCTAATGGTCCCTTATCCTTATAAATTTTATCAAATAAATCTCTCATTTATTATAAATCTTGTTGCAATTAAATTATGGTAAAACTTTAAACTCTAACACTTTTCATCAACATCAAATTAATGTTGAAAATGATATAAAAAAAAGTAAGTTTGGTTTGAAGTCAATTGGCGCAAAATTAAATATTTATTAGCATTGAACATAATTTTTAATGCTCAATTATTTGTTAAATGAAAAAAGAGATCATTTTTTACTTTTAAAGTAAAAGATAATCTCTTTTAACACACTTCCATAGGAAGTTATTTTATATACTGAATGTTCTCTGCCGCTTCATTGATACTATCAAAGAAACCTTGATCACTCATCCATTTGTCACTATAAACTTTACTCATATATCTTGCACCATGATCTGGAAAAATAATAACTACTTTATCATTTTCACCAAATTCACCATCTTCTTCAAGCTGTTTAATAGCTTGCATCGCAGCACCTGATGTATATCCTACAAGCATACCTTCTGTTCTAGCTAATTCTCTAGCAGTGTGTGCACTTTCCTCATCGGTAACTTTCACAAATTTATCAATCACATCAAAATCTGTTGCTCCAGGAATTAAATTCTTTCCTAAACCTTCAATACGATAAGGATAAATTTCTTTTTCGTCAAACTCTCTAGTTTCATGATATTTTTTAATCACTGAACCAAAAGCATCAACACCTATTACTTTAATATTCGGATTTTGTTCCTTTAAATACTTAGCTGTTCCTGAAATGGTTCCTCCGGTTCCGCTACATGCAACAAGATGGGTGATTTTACCTTCTGTTTGCTTCCAAATTTCTGGACCTGTAGAATAATAGTGTGCATCGATATTCAGTTGATTAAAATACTGATTAATATACACAGAACCTTTCATTTCGCTATGTAGACGTTTTGCAACTTCATAATAAGAACGTGGATCGTCGGCACTAACATGCGCAGGACACACATAAACCTTAGCTCCCATCGTTTTCAGCATGTCAATCTTATCAGGCGATGACTTAGAGCTCACAGCAAGTACACAATCGTATCCTTTAATGATACTTACCATAGCAATACTGAATCCTGTGTTACCAGAAGTTGTTTCGATAATGGTATCACCAGGAGAAAGGATGCCTTTCTTTTCTGCTTGCTCAATAATGTAAAGTGCTATTCTGTCTTTGGAAGATTGTCCTGGATTAAAGGCTTCAACTTTTGCGTAAAAGTCACCTTTAAACTCAGAAGTTATTCGATTAAGTTTGACAAGAGGAGTATTTCCTACCAAATCTAATACGTTGTTATAAACTTGATTTCTTTGTTCCATAAATGCTTTTTAGAAACTGCTTACTTTATGAAGCAAAACAGCTTGAAACCGTACAAAAGTAAAACTTTTTTTTCTACTGACCATGAATTCCCTCTAAATCTAATAAAAACGCATACTCTAAAGCAACTTCTTTTAAGCTTTCAAAACGCCCTGAAGCCCCTCCATGACCTGAATCCATATCAGTATGAAGTAATAATTTATTTGAATCCGTTTTCTCGGTTCTCAATTTAGCCACCCACTTAGCAGGTTCCCAATATTGCACCTGAGAATCATGAAGACCTGTGGTTACTAACATGTTAGGATATTCTTGAGCTTTCACATTATCATAAGGTGAATAGGATTTCATATAATGATAATACTCTTCCTCGTTAGGATTCCCCCACTCGTCATATTCCCCCGTTGTTAAAGGTATGGTATCGTCTAACATGGTTGTAACTACGTCAACAAAAGGAACTGCCGCTAACACACCATTATATAATTCTGGATTCATATTAATAACAGCTCCCATGAGCAATCCGCCAGCCGAACCTCCATAAGCATAAAGGTGCTTATTAGACGTATATTTTTGGTCAATTAAATACTTAGAACAATCAATATAATCGGTAAATGTGTTCATTTTGGTAAGTAACTTACCATTTTCATACCACTCACGGCCTAAATACTCCCCGCCTCTAATATGTGCTATGGCATAAATAAAACCACGGTCTAACAAGCTTAAACGTACCGTAGAAAACGAAGGATCTATGGTCGAGCCATACGAACCGTAAGCGTATTGTAATAAAGGTGCTGATCCGTCAAATTTTACTCCTTTTTTATACACTAACGACATAGGAACTTTTACGCCATCACGCGCTGTTGCCCAAATACGTTTCGATTCGTAATTTTCTTTATTAAACTTTCCTCCAAGAACCTCCTGCTCCTTTTTTATATCACTTTCTTTTGTCTTGAAATTATAATCAATAACCGAACTTGGTGATGTTAAAGAATTATAGGAATAACGTAAAATAGGACTTTCAAAATCCGGATTATTGCCTATATACGTGGTATAAGTTTCGCTTTCAAAAGGTAAATAATAATCCTCTTTACCATCCCAACTCATAATACGCAATTTATTGAGTCCGTTTTCACGCTCATTCACCACTAAATAGTCATTAAAAATCTCTAAATCTTCAATTAAAACATGGTTTCGATGCGGTATTACATCTTTCCAAAACTCCTTTGAAGTATCCTTTAAATTCGTTTTAGATATTTTAAAGTTTGTTGCCTTATCAATATTGGATATGATGTAAAAACTATCATCGTAATGAGCAATGGTGTACTCCAAATTTTCTGTACGTTCCTGAAAAATAGTAAAATCTTCATCTGGCGTATCGGCGTCTAAAAAGCGATATTCTGAAGACAACGTACTCGACGAACCTATTATAATATATTTCTTTGATTTCGACTTATAAACAAAGGTGTTGAAGGTTTCATCAGCTTCATAAAACACCTCTACATCATCTTTACTATCAGAATGAATTTTATGCTTAAATACTTTTTCTGATCGTAAAGTAACGGCATCTTTTCGTGTATAAAAAAGTGTTTTATTATCGCTTGCCCAAACCGCACTTCCTGTGGTGTTTTTTATTTCATCGGAATAAATTTCACCGGTCACTAAATTTTTAATTTGGATGGTGTATTGCCTTCTACTCACCAAATCGACTGCGAAAGCTGCCATGGTGTTATCTGGGCTAATTGAGAGTCCACCAAGACTAAAGTAAGCCTGGTCTTTCGCCATCTCATTACAATCGAAAAGAATTTCTTCTTCAGCATCTAAAGAGCCTTTTTTTCTAGTGTATATTGGGTAATCCTTACCAGCTTCATATTTTGTGATATACCAATAACCATTCAATTTATAAGGCACCGAAGTATCATCTTCCTTTATTCTCGACTTCATCTCTTCAAAAAGCGTTTTCTGAAAGTCTTCAGTATGCGCCATCAATGCTTTGGTATAATCATTTTCTTTATTAAGATAATCGATCACCTCAGGATTTTCTCTATCATTTAACCAATAATAGTTATCAATTCTATTATCGTTATGGATACTTAATTTATGAGGAATTTGTTTTGCTACAGGAGCTTGAACCTGAGTTGTATTTTCTATCATCTTATTATCTTTTTTACAAGAGTGGGCAAAAATAAGGCTTAAGATGAGAATATAAACTTGAATTTTCATTTTATACGATTTACCTTTTAAATTTAAGTGTTTTATAGGCAGTAAATGCATGAATTCGTATTATTCGTTTCTTTTTATAAATATAATTTGAAACCACTTCTAATAATTAAACTGAATTTGATAAGTGTTTGGAAGTAAATCATATGGTTTTAAACCTAACCTATTTGGAGGTTTTTAGTTGATTTCAATAAATACTTTACTAATTTTGTATAAATAAATCAATAAAAAAAAAGAAAAATTATGTTTGGAGATATGATGGGTATGATGGGAAAACTTAAAGAAACCCAACAAAAAGTAGAAGATACCAAAAAGCGCTTAGATACTGTATTAGTAGATGAAAACAGTCACGACAACAAATTAAAAGTAACATTAACAGCCAACCGTACTATAAAGTCTATTGACATAGACGAAAGTTTATTAAATGACAAAGAAGAGTTGGAGGATTATTTAATTCTTACACTAAATAAAGCCATTGCAAAAGCTACTCAGGTAAACGAAGCTGAATTAGCAGCCGTTGCCAAAGAGGGCATGCCTAATATTCCAGGAATGGATTTATTTAAGTAAATTGAGAATTTTGAACTTTTTTTAAGTACAGGAATAGTAAAATAAATGAAATTCTCTTATTTTTAATTTCTAATCTTAAAAATCAAAATTATGTTCGAATTATTTCAAAGTGAAAACAACGACAAATACTATTTTCATTTAAAAGCAAAAAACAGTCAGATTATCTTAGCTAGCCAAGGTTATGCCGATAAAGCTGGTGCAAAAAATGGAATTGAATCTGTAAAAACCAATTGTGCAGACGACTCAAAATTTGAACGTAAAACTGCTGCCAACGGAAAATTTCACTTTAATTTAAAAGCTGCTAACGGTCAAATTGTAGGTACAAGCCAAATGTATGCTTCAGAATCTGGAATGGAAAACGGCATTGAGTCTGTAAAAACCAATGCTCCCACTGCTGAAGTTAAAGAAAAAGAAGCTTAATTCAATAGTTACTGAAAAATCGATTTCAAGCTAATTTATTTTTCAGCTAGCTTTTTTAATATTTCTAAAAATCTATTATGCATGGTATCATCATAATTTAAATGTGTTACCATGCGTAATTTTTTATTGCCCATACCAATGATATAAATTTGTTGATCAGCGAGGTCTTGAACAAATTTTTTATCATCCATATCCTCATTCAATTCAAAAATAACAATATTAGTTTCTACAGGTTCCACAGACTTAACTACTGATAATTGTGTTAGAAACTCCCCTATTTCTTTGGCCTTTTTATGATCTTCCTTTAATCGTTCAACATGGTGGTTATCCAAGGCATAAATTCCAGCGGCAGCTAGATATCCCGCTTGCCTCATGTTGCCTCCAAATATTTTTCGAACCCGTAAGGCGTCTTTCATGATTTTAGCATCACCAACCAGCACGGAACCGACAGGACAGCCCAAACCTTTACTTAAACATACTGATATCGTATCGAAAACTTTACCATACTGAGCTATGGAATCGCTGGTCTCTACAAGAGCGTTCCATAAACGAGCACCATCTAAATGAAAACCAAGACCATTTTCTGCACAAACTTGTCTAATGGCTAGAATCTCTTCAAAATCCCAACAAGCCCCTCCGCCTTTATTGGTTGTATTCTCTATTTCAACCAAACTGGTTTTACTATAGTAATAATCGTCAGGGTTAATAGCTTCTATAACCTGCTTCGCCGTAAACATGCCACGGTTACCATCAATCAATTTACACGAAACCCCGCTATTAAATGAAGCGCCACCAGATTCATAATTATAAATATGCGCGTATTTATCACAAATAACCTGTTCTCCTGGATTGGTATGCAATTTTATTGCAGTTTGGTTCGCCATAGTTCCACTAGGAAAAAACAAAGCAGATTCTTTACCAAACATATCAGCCACCTTTTGCTCTAACCTATTTACTGTTGGGTCTTCTCGAAATACATCATCACCAACTTCAGCTTGCATCATAGCGGTTAACATATCGTTTGTAGGCTTTGTTACCGTATCACTTCTAAGGTCTATTTTCATTATGAAATTTTAATGTAAAACTATAAAATTATGCTTAGAATGTTTTTCCCTCCTCTATTAAATCCTATTTTTGTTCAAAAGTAAATTGACATGATAACATCCGATCAAATTAAAGATCTTAATACCCGCCTTGACAAACTTAGGCACTATCTTTGACATAGATGCCAAGCTTATAGAAATCCAAAACGAAGAAGAACAGACCTTCGATCCCAACTTTTGGAATGATCCAAAATCTGCTGAAATACTCATGAAATCGCTTCGTGTGAAGAAAAAATGGGTGGAAGATTATAAAAATGTAAAGTCACTTATCGAAGAGCTCGATTTGCTTTATGAATTTTATAAAGAAGGTGAATATACGGCTGAAGAAGTTCAAACGCACTACGATAAAACTGCCACTTTTTTAGAAGATATCGAATTTAAAAATATGCTTTCTGAAGAAGGTGATAGCTTAAGTGCTGTACTTCAAATCACTGCAGGTGCAGGCGGAACAGAAAGCTGTGACTGGGCAAGTATGCTTATGCGCATGTACTTAATGTATGCCGAAAAAAGTGGCTTTAAAGTTAAAGAACTTAACTTTCAGGAAGGCGATGTTGCCGGTATAAAAACCGTGACCCTAGAACTTGAAGGTGATTTTGCTTTTGGTTGGTTAAAAGGTGAAAATGGTGTTCATCGATTGGTGCGTATTTCTCCTTTTGATAGTAACGCTAAGCGGCATACTAGTTTTGCCTCTGTGTATGTTTACCCTTTAGTTGATGATACTATTGAGATTGAGATTAACCCTGCTGATATCGAGATTACTACTGCGAGATCTAGCGGTGCAGGAGGACAAAACGTTAATAAGGTTGAAACCAAAGTTCAGCTACATCATAAACCAACAGGCATCCAAATACAATGTTCTGAAACCCGTTCGCAACACGATAACAGATCTCGTGCTATGCAAATGTTGAAATCGCAGCTTTATGAAATTGAACTTCAAAAACAATTAGCGCAACGCGACGATATTGAAGCAGGCAAAATGAAGATTGAATGGGGAAGTCAAATTCGAAATTATGTGATGCATCCCTACAAACTTGTAAAAGATGTGCGTACCGCTCATGAAACGGGAAATGTTGACGCTGTAATGGATGGAAATATTGACGAATTTCTTAAATCATACCTCATGATGATGGGACAAAAAGTAGAAGACGACAATCAATTATGACCAAAATAAATACCATAATATTCGATCTTGGCGGTGTACTTATCGATTGGAATCCTGAATACGTTTTTTTAGAGGTCTTTAATGGCGACCGAGAAAAGATGCGTTGGTTTTTAGAGCATATTTGTACCAGTGACTGGAATGAAAATCAGGATACTGGCTACCCAATAGCTCAAGCCACTGAAGACTTGGTTAAACAACATCCCCAATATGAAAAAGAAATTAGACTTTTTTATGGCGATTGGGAGCGCATGCTAGGTGGAGCCATACAAGGCACCGTAGATATCCTAAAAAAACTTATTGATTCTAAACAATATAAAGTGGTTGCTTTAACCAATTGGAGTGCAGAAACATTTCCGATTGCTCAAGAGAAATTTGACTTTTTACAATGGTTTGAAGGCATTTTGGTTTCAGGAGAAGAAAACACCAGAAAACCATTTGAAGACATTTACAAGCTTACGCTAAGCCGCTTTAATATTGAAGCTGATAAAGCCATTTTCATTGATGACAATTTAAGAAACATTGAAGCAGCCAATAAACTTGGTATACATGGCATTCATTTCACATCAGCAGAAAACCTTAAAGACCAATTAAAAAACTATAATATTCAATTATCATGATTAAAATATATCACAATAATAGATGTAGTAAATCTAGAAGCGGATTACAAATTCTAGAAAACTCAGGAAAGGAATTTGAAGTTGTTAAATATTTAGAAAATACACCTTCAGAAAAAGACCTGAAAGAAATCATTAAGCTTTTAGGTATTGAGCCTATAGCTTTAGTTAGAAAAAATGAAGCTATTTGGAAAAGTGATTTTAAAAATAAAGATTTATCTGATGCCGATATCATTAAAGCTATGGTAGAAAACCCCAAATTAATAGAGCGACCTATTGTTATAAATGGCGATAAAGCTGTTGTTGGAAGACCTCCTGAAGCTATTTCAGAAATTATTTAGGCTTTTTTTATTAACAAAACATTAACCCTTTCTGGTTAAACCATCCTATAAATTTGCAGTCATACTGAACAAACCATGACTAATGCATAAATTTATTTTACCACTTTTTGCTTTTCTATTACTATCAAATTTGGGTCACACCCAAAGAAAAATAAAAGGCAAAGAACTTACCGTTATTGGAACTATTCTCGATAAAGAAACCAAGCAACCCTTAGAATATGCTACGGTTTCCTTTTTTAGTAAAGCTGAAAATAAAATCGTTGAAGGTGGTATTACCAATGAAAAAGGTGAATTCAGTATTCCCATTTCACAGGGAGTTTACGACATTTCTCTGGAATACATGTCGTATAAAACCGTTAAGCTTTCTGATAAAGAAATCTCTTCAGATTTAAACTTAGGGTCTATTGCATTAGAAATTAATATGGAAGCTTTAGATGCTGTTGAAGTTATTGCCGAAACAACGACGGTAGACATCAAACTCGATAAGAAAATTTACAATATAGGAAAAGACCTTACTGCTGCCGGAGGAACCATTAGTGATGCACTTAATAACGTTCCTTCTGTTTCTGTTGATGTTGAAGGTGCTATAAGCTTAAGGGGAAATGAAAATGTGCGTATTCTAATAAATGGAAAACCATCGGCTATGGCTGGTTTTGGCGATACTAATGTTTTAAGTCAGTTGCCTGCCGAAGCTATTGAACGCGTTGAAGTTATCACTTCCCCTTCAGCAAGATACGACGCCGAAGGAACTGCAGGTATCTTAAATATTATTTTAAGACAGAAAGAAACACTCGGTTTTAATGGTTCAGTAAATCTTACTGCTGGACACCCTGATAACTTAGGTGCTTCAACAAATTTAAATTACAGAACCGAAAAATTTAACCTTTTTTCAAATTTAGGATACCGCTATTATGATGCCCCTAGAAATGGTAACAGCTACACGACTTATTTTGATAAAATTGAAGACGGACAAACCGTACCCCCAGAGTTTGAAAATATTAACGAAAATCAAGAAATAACACGTCTAAACCGCAACTTCAATGCTAGTTTAGGTATGGAATACTTCTTAACAAAAAAAACAGCACTAACAGGAAGTATTTTTTATAGGTATGGTGAAGACGCCGACAAATCTTTAAATCTTAGTAAACGATACAATTCTAATATTTTAGAAGAACAAACACTAAGAAGAGAACAAGATTCAGAAGCTGGAAACAGTTTTCAATTTGCTTTAAACTACGTTACAAAGTTCAATGATGAAGGCCACGAATTGACAGCCGATTTTCAATATGAAAATCAAGATGAAGACCAATTTTCTGATATTGATGAAAATTATATCACTACAAACCAAATCAACCCCACACCTTTTCAGGAAGAAAAAATCAATCAAAATGATAAAGAAAAGGAGTATTTAATTCAGGCTGACTATGTTTTACCAATAGGTGAAGACACGCGCTTTGAAGCGGGCTTTAGAGGTAATTTCAAAAATGAAATCACCGATTATATCTTAAGGCAAGAAGATTTGAGTACCGGTGATTTTTTTGTAAATGATACCATCTCCAATATTTTTGATTACACCGAAAATATTGCCGCCGTGTACACACAATACGGAATGAAATTTGGCGACTTTTCTTTTTTACTAGGTTTACGATTAGAAAACACTCAGTTAAAAGGACATATCGATTCCCGTTTAACAGATCAAGAGTTGGAAGACTCATTTGGTTTTCCTGTTGATGTTGATTTTGACAATAATTATCTAGGCCTTTTTCCTACGGTAAATATTATTTACAACTTAGCTGATGAAGATGAAGACGGAGAAGAAAGCATCACTCTTGGTTATAATAGAAGAATAAATAGACCACGAGGATATTACATTAACCCCTTCCCTACACGATCTAGTCGTACTAATGTATTTCAGGGAAACCCTAATTTAGCCCCTGCATTTGCTAGTGCTTTCGATATTGGATATTTAAAACGATGGGATAAATTAACCTTTACAACATCCATTTATTATCAACACGAAACAGGTTCTTTCGAACGAGTTGAAGAAGAAACAGGTCATCAAACTTCCGACGGTATTGATATCATTAGAACGGTACCTATCAATCTATCCTCTAATGACAGAACTGGTGCCGAAATTGGAATTCTATACAACCCCTATAAATGGTTACGCTTAAACTCTAGCTTTAATTACTTTCACTTTAAAAAAGAAGGTGTATTTAATGACGTGGACTACGGAAACAAAGATAATAGCTGGTTTGCTAGGTTTAGTAGTAAGGTAACGCTTCCTGGAAAAATTGACTGGCAAACAAATATGAATTATAGAGGTCCAAATTCGAATGCACAAAGCACTACTGAAGGTATATTTTCTATGGATTTAGCTTTCAGTAAAGAAATCAATGATAACGCCACAATATCTTTAAACGTTCGCGACGTTTTTAACTCTAGAAAACGTAGAACGCTTACGGAAACAGATTTTTTTGAAAGAGATTCAGAATTCCAATGGAGACCACGCCAAATCAATGTATCCTTCTTATATAGATTCAATCAACAAAAACAACGCCATGAAAAAAGAGGTGACCGAGGAGATCAATTTGACGATTCAGATTTTGAAGGCTAGTAATGACCTGAATTAAAAAAAACACAAGCATAAAAAAAGGAGATTAAATAATTAATCTCCTTTTTTTATATAATAAACTTATGTTTTAAGCTTCGCGTTTTGCTTTCTTTTCTTCCTTCATTTCTTTTAGTTTTTCAATGATTGAACCACCAATCCAATAAGGAACTATAAAAGTTAATAAAAATATCATTAACCAAAAACCAATAGTTAATATGGTTAAAAATGCTAAAAAGCCTAAATATTGATCAAAATCAAACATAATGTATCGTGTCAGTTATAAAATCTGTCGCAAATATAATGTAAACACAGTAGTTATACAAAATCAAAATAAAATTTATTAACAGAGTTTTTAACTATTACAGAAAGCGCTTAATTGGGCTGAGGTGTCATCCTTAAATAAGGCTTAATTTCCTTATAACCTTTAGGAAATAAACTTCGAATCGACGCTGTGTCAACCGACGGGACGATCACGCAATCTTCCCCTTTTTGCCAATTGGCTGGCGTTGCCACTTTATGATATGCTGTTAATTGTAATGAATCTATAACACGTAATAACTCATCAAAATTTCTTCCAGTAGAGGCTGGATAGGTAATCATCAATTTTACTTTTTTATCATTTCCTATAACAAATACAGAACGCACCGTTGCGCTACTATCGGCATTCGGGTGAATCATATCATACAACTCTGAAACCTTACGGTCTTCATCCGCGATTATTGGGAAATTAACTGTAGTATTTTGAGTTTCATTAATATCTTGTATCCAACCTTTATGAGAATCTAGGCCATCAACGCTTAGCGCCACTACTTTTACATCACGTTTATCAAAGGCAGCTTTGTATTTAGCTACGGTTCCTAACTCTGTAGTACAAACAGGCGTATAATCTGCAGGGTGCGAAAATAATACGCCCCAGCTATCCCCTAGCCATTCATGAAAATTAATTGTTCCTTCTGTAGATTCAGCTGTAAAATTTGGAGCTTCATCTCCTAATCTAATTGTTGCCATAATTTTATTTATTTAGTTAAGTTTATTAAACCACTTCACTTAAGCAGCTCATTTAATGTAAATTAAACAAAATATCTTATTTTAATCAGATGAAAACCGTTATATAATTGTTAAAAAAGTTAATCAAAATTTAGTGTTATCCAGTTCTTAAAAACTAGCAAAAGCCTTAACTTTACCTCTTTAAATTAATACTATTAAGATGAGTTACAGAATCGAAAAAGATACTATGGGTGAGGTACAAGTACCAGCCGATAAACTTTGGGGCGCTCAAACAGAACGCTCTAGAAACAACTTTAAAATTGGACCAGCGGCTTCTATGCCTTTAGAAATTGTTTACGGATTTGCCTACTTAAAAAAAGCGGCTGCCCATACCAATTGTGAATTGGGTGTTATGGATGCTGAAAAACGTGATTTAATTTCTCAAGTTTGCGATGAAATTTTAGAAGGAAAACACGACGATCAATTTCCTTTAGTAATTTGGCAAACAGGTTCTGGAACTCAAAGTAACATGAATGTGAATGAGGTGATTGCAAATAGAGCGCACCAAATAGCAGGAAAAGTGATTGGAGAGGGCGAAAAAACCATCCAGCCTAATGATGACGTTAACAAGTCTCAGTCTTCAAATGATACCTTTCCTACAGGCATGCACATTGCAGCCTATAAAAAGATTGTTGAAACAACGATTCCTGGTGTTAAAAAACTAAGAAACACCTTAAATGATAAATCTAAAGCTTTCAGTGATGTGGTAAAAATAGGTAGAACACACCTTATGGATGCTACACCTATTACTTTAGGTCAGGAAATCTCTGGGTATGTCGCTCAGTTAGATCATGGTTTAAGAGCTTTAGAAAACACCTTACCTCACTTAAGTGAACTAGCACTTGGAGGAACAGCAGTAGGAACTGGCTTAAATACACCTCAAGGTTATAGTGAATTAGTTGCAAAATATATTGCAGATTTTACAAAATTACCATTTGTAACAGCTCCAAATAAATTTGAAGCTTTAGCAGCACATGATGCACTTGTAGAGACTCATGGTGCTTTAAAACAATTGGCTGTTTCTTTAAACAAAATAGCAAATGATATTAGATTAATGGCTTCTGGTCCACGTTCAGGTATTGGTGAAATCATCATTCCTGCCAATGAGCCAGGAAGTTCTATTATGCCAGGAAAAGTAAACCCAACGCAATGTGAGGCTATGACAATGGTTTGTGCTCAAGTTATGGGTAATGATGTTGCTGTTTCTGTTGGTGGTTTACAAGGTCACTACGAGCTTAACGTTTTTAAACCTGTTATGGCTGCAAACGTATTACAATCAGCTCAATTAATTGGTGATGCATGTGTTAGTTTTGAAGAGAATTGTGCCGTTGGTATTGAACCAAACCAAGAGGTTATTACCAGATTATTAAACAACTCTTTAATGCTTGTAACGGCGTTAAACCCTAAAATTGGTTACTACAAAGCTGCTGAAATTGCTAATACAGCACATAAAAATGGTACTACCCTTAAGGAAGAGGCTATCAATTTAGGATATGTTTCTGCTGAAGATTATGATGCTTGGGTAAAACCAGAAAACATGGTTGGAAGTTTAAAATAAACAATCAACATACTTAAAATAAAAAAGCAGGTTATATAAAATGACCTGCTTTTTTTATGGTTGGTTAATTAGTGTATCATTAAAGAATAAACCTTTAGTGAATTACCCAAATATAAAACTAACCATTTAACCTTTAGTTAACATTTGTTAATAATGTTAATGAAAACATAAATTTTAACATTTCCCTACAAAATACTTACAAACTTTTGTAAGTATTTATTGTGACTTTAATTTCTTTCGGATTCTACTTAACTGAACTGGAGTAATACTTAAAAAACTCGCTATTTGAAATTGTGGTAAAACTTTTTCGATATCGGGCATTTCCTTTTGTAGTTTTAAATACCTAGCAGTTGCATCCATAGAAATTAATTCTAATTGTCGCTCTTCATATTTAATAAAAATGTGCTCTAAGACTTTATTATATAGTGCACTTATATTTAAATCCTTATTACAAAGCTCTTTGAAGTTTGCAAAGTTTAATTCGTAGACCTTACAATCGGTTAATGCTTCGTAAATTAATTTTGATGGACATTTTTGTACTAAAGCCGTTAATGACCCAACAAAACTAAAAGAAGTAAAAAAGCTTTTAGTGTACTCCTTACCTTCTTTGGAACTCAAATAAGCCCGCATCGTACCAGATACTAACAAATAAATCTTAGTAGGAACCTCTCCATTTTTAGAGACTTGATCTCCGGCCTTTAAATCTCTAATCGTAGACAATTCTAATAACTGCTTATAACTCTCTTCGGAAACGTCTAAGAAAGTATTTAAAAAAGCATGGTTTACATCCATGTATGCATCATTTAAAAATTAGCATTAATAATTTGGGGTGGGAAGTGTTAGCAATAAAGTGCTATTAAGTTTGGTTTAAAGATATGCAAAATTAAATAATTTCATATTCGGGTATAAAAAAACCTCAAACTTTACATTTGAGGTTTTAGGTACTTTAAGTGTTTATATTTTATTATTTCAAAGTAAATTCAGTTGTAGAAACTAAATCCTTTTGGTTGTATACATTAACAATGTAACGTCCTTTTTCAAAATCTGCATCACCTTTTAGATCTACAAATTCACATATATTTAAATTAGCATTTTCGTAGTTAAATTTACTAATGATACTATAATTAAAAATTTTACCATCAAACTCAACTTGTTCGTTAAGACCTAACGTCGTGTTTTTAGGATCGATAACTTGAACATATAATTCTTGATCTCCTGCTTGAACTAAAGCGTTTTTAGCTACTGTAAAACACACACGAACTTTATCTGCTCTTCTTGCACGCTCGGTAGGAATAACTTTCCCTGATGTTCTTTCAATAACTCCAGATCCTTTCAAATCTATAGTATTCAAAATCGAAGCATTCTCTACAACTTCAGCCAAAGCATTATTTTGTACTAATAATGAATCGGTAAATACAGTACGCTCCTCTAAACGAACACGCGTGCTATCTAATGATGTTGCTAAGTATGAGTTTTCAATTCTAAGTGAATCGTTTTGAGCTAAAATAGCATCCATTTCTTTTTGAAGTGAAACATATTTCTGCTTGTATCTCCACAAACTTTTTACATTGGTTTCAGAAATTTTTAAAGAATCTATTAATCCTTGAATTCGACCTCTAGCTTCAATTAAGTTATTATTAGTGATTTCACTTTCGCTAATTGCCTCGTCATATTGTTTTGCCATGGCGTTTAGATCATTCATCACTAATTGTTTTTGTTCTGCCAATTCCTTTTTGTCATCATTAGACTGCTTATAAAGGTTCATGGTATAAAATGCGGTTCCTAAAAATAAAACAATGGCGATACCTAAAGCAATTTTTAATCCAGAACTAGTTTTGTTATTTTCCATAATTTTGTTGATTTAATTTCGATAAAGTTAAACGTAATTTTTAATTTTTGGTTTTTAAGGTTATAAAATATTTATAATGTATTTTTAATATTCAAATTTTACTTATCATGGATAAACTGGTTTTATTTAACACTGCTACACGTAACAAGTTATTAAACAAACGATTGGGTGAATCCAAGTTCGGTCAGCATATCAAAATGCTGCCGCGCGTCAATAATATATACGAACAACTTTTAAATTTGGATGTTGATTTTGTAATCATAGGACTTCCTGAGGATGTAGGTGTTTTTGCCAATTACGGAAAAACGGGCACCTCCAATACATGGGAATCTACCCTGAAAGTACTGTTAAACATACAGAGTAATGCTTTTACCAAAGCAGAGCGCGTTTTAGTTCTAGGGCATCTAAATTTTAGTCCAGAATTAGAAACTTTAGAAAAGTTAAATGGCTCTAAAAAGAAAGATATTTTAAAAGCCAGAAAATTAGTTGAAACCATAGATGAATATGTTTCTCATCTTGTTTATAAAATTGTTTTAGCTGGAAAGAAACCTATTATAATTGGTGGCGGTCATAATAACGCTTATGGTAATATTAAAGGTGCAAGCTTGGCTTTGGGACACCCCATAAATGCGATTAATTTTGATGCGCATTCCGATTTTAGATCTGAAGAAGGCCGTCATAGTGGAAATGGTTTTAGTTACGCTTCCGCGGAAGGCTTCCTCAATCATTACTTTGTTTTTGGATTACATGAAAACTACTCGTCCGATCAAATTTTAAAAACACTAAACGATTCCAAAAACATTAAGTATAATACTTTTGAAGCCTTAGAAGTAAGAAATGAATTAAAGTTTAGAAAAGAATTAAAAAGAGCAGCCTTATTTATTTGTGAAGAACCTTTTGGTATAGAAATCGATTGTGATGCTATTGAAAACATAGCGAGCAGTGCTATGACTCCAAGCGGATTTAGCGCTAGCAAAGCAAGACAATTTCTTCATAAATTTGCCATGCATGAAAATGCCGCTTACCTTCATTTATGTGAGGCAGATGCCTCAAAAAAGAAAGGCGCTCTTGTTGGAAAACTACTTACTTACCTCATTACCGATTTTATAAGAGCCGCAACTAAATGATTTGAATAGGGTTACTTAATCCAAATTTGTATTAAAATATGACGTTGTAATTAGTCTAAAAGTCTATGAATTTGAGCGTATTGCAACAATACAATAGTTCTTGTGTCATGTATTTCACCTTGACTAAGCATTTTAATGGCTTCAGAAAAAGGAATTTCTAAAACTTCAATATCTTCATGTTCTTCTTCTAAACCTCCTCCAGAGCTAACTTTCATGTCATCGGTATATTCGCCAATAAAAAAATGCATCTTTTCGGTCATAACACCTGGTGAAGAATAAGCTTCGAATACTTTTTTAACCTCTTTTAGTCTATAGCCTACCTCCTCTTCAGTTTCTCGAATAACACATGCTTCTGGATTATCTTTGTCTAACATACCCGCACAAATTTCAACCAACATGCCATCTGAATTTTCATTTAAATAGGTTGGCATTCTAAATTGTTTTGTTAAAATAACGGTCTTTTTTAATGTATTATAAAGAAGAATTCCGGCACCATCGCCACGATCGTAAACTTCTCGCATTTGATTAACCCATTTTCCGTTAGACATTAGGAAATCAAAACTGAATTTTTTAAGGATGTAATAGTTGTCCGAAAGCAAGCTGCTTTCAATATTTTTAATTTTAGGATCTGTCATTTTAATTAAAATCTTTCTAGTCTTAAACGAATTGACATAAAAAACGCCCACTTTACAGTGAGCGCTTACTATTAAAATTATCTTACTAACTTTCTATATTTTATACGTTTAGGCATTAAGTCTCCTCCTAGTCTACTTTTCTTGTTTTCCTCATATTCTGAGAAAGAACCTTCAAAGAAATACACTTGAGAATCGCCTTCAAAAGCTAAAATGTGTGTACAAATTCTATCTAAGAACCATCTGTCGTGCGAAATCACCACGGCACATCCAGCGAAGTTTTCCAAACCTTCCTCTAAAGCTCTTAAGGTGTTTACATCTAAATCATTGGTTGGCTCATCTAGTAATAAAACGTTTCCTTCTTCTTTTAAGGTCATGGCCAAATGCAGACGGTTACGTTCTCCACCAGACAATAAACTTACTTTTTTATTTTGCTCACTTCCAGAAAAGTTGAAACGACTTAAATAAGCTCTTGAATTCACTTGTTTTCCTCCCATCATCACTAATTCTTGCTCGTCGCTAAAATTTTGCCAAATGGTTTTTTCTGGATCGATATTGGAGTGACTTTGATCCACATATGCGATCTTAGCAGTTTCTCCAACAGTAAACTCTCCTTTATCTGGAGTTTCTTCACCCATAATCATTCTAAAAATAGTGGTTTTACCTGCGCCATTCGGACCAATAATACCAACAATTCCAGCTTGAGGTAGGTTGAAATTTAAATTATCGTATAACAATTTATCGCCATAGCCTTTGGCTACACCCTTTGCTTCAATCACATTGGTTCCTAAACGCGGTCCGTTTGGAATATAGATTTCAAGCTTTTCATCAAGCTGTTTTTGGTCTTGACTTAATAACTTATCATAATTCTTTAAACGTGCCTTTTGCTTCGTTTGGCGTCCTTTAGCACCTTGCTTCACCCATTCTAACTCACGTTCTAATGTTTTCTGACGTTTAGAAGCCGCTTTACCTTCTTGAGCCATACGTTTAGATTTTTGATCTAACCAAGATGAATAGTTTCCTTTCCATGGAATACCTTCTCCTCGATCCAATTCTAAAATCCATCCAGCTACATTATCTAGAAAGTATCTATCGTGCGTTACAGCAATTACAGTTCCTTTGTATTGTGCCAAATGATGCTCTAACCAATGCACAGATTCCGCATCCAAGTGGTTGGTAGGCTCATCTAAAAGTAATACATCAGGTTCCTTTAAAAGTAAACGACATAATGCAACACGACGTTTTTCACCACCAGACAACACGCCTATTTTTTTGTCTCCGTCTGGAGTTCTTAAGGCATCCATAGCGATTTCAAGCTTGGTGTCCAGTTCCCAGGCGTTAGCGGCATCAATTTGATCTTGTAATACCGCTTGGCGCGCCATAAGCTTCTCCATTTTATCAGGATCTGAATACACTTCTTCCAATCCGAAACTATCGTTAATTTTGTTGTATTCGTCAAGAATTGCTACCGTTTCTGCAGCACCTTCACGAACAACTTCCATAACCGTTTTATCATCATCTAGTTTAGGTTCCTGTTCTAAGTACCCAACAGAATAATCCTGAGAAAAGACCACATCACCTTGATAATTTTTATCAACGCCAGCAATAATCTTTAAAAGGGTTGATTTCCCTGAACCATTTAGACCTAAAATTCCAATTTTAGCGCCATAGAAAAAGCTTAAATATATGTTTTTAAGTACAGGCGTATTTGCACTTTGAAATGTCTTGGTTACACCAGACATTGAAAAAATAATTTTTTTATCGTCACTCATAGTAAAAGTAATTTTCTGTATTAATATCGATTATACACGTCCTTTTAAGGCATTAAACACCCAGGCTACAGCAAAAAAGCCGATGCCTACAGCCGCAAATCCCCAGCCTGCCACATCGTTATATCTAAAAGCACCAAGTGCAATTAATGCCAATCCTACAATTATCATAATCCATGTTGCCCACGCTAATACCGTGTTTTTATTCATCGCCATAATTTAATTTCTTGTTTATACATTTAGTTTTATTTAAAATACACTAAACGTTATAGTTTTAAGTTGTCAATTCATATAAAATAAGGAAAAACAGTTAGCTACTCTCCCTTGAAGTCAAGTAGCAAATATCGTATTTTTAACAGTAATTTTTAGTAAATATTATGAAGATTATTACTTCAACCAAGATTTTCTCATTTTCATATGTAGAAACCAAAATTTAGTATTTATAGTAATGGCACAAAATTGAAGCATGCTTTTTAAACATTTTTAGTGAAATTTCTCCAATTCACGCTATCAAATTAATAATAGATATTATAATTATTTAAAATAATTTAACGGTTAGATTAAAAATTTCTCAGTTTTACAATTAACTTTTATTTAAATCTTTTAGCCGAAATAAGTTGTGATTTACGCTTTACTTTGTGTCTTTAATAAAATTTAGGTTTAACTAAAATGAATAAAGCTTTATTATCGTTAGCCATTGGAGGTTTTGGTATTGGATTAACAGAATTTGTAATAATGGGGATTCTGCCAGAAGTAGCCACTGCTTTAGACATTAGCATTCCTAAGGCCGGACATTTTATTTCGGCGTATGCTCTTGGTGTTGTTATTGGCGCCCCTGTGCTTACAGGATTAGGTAGCAAATGGCCTGCAAACAAAGTGTTATTGGTTTTAATGCTATGGTTTACCGTATTTAACACGCTTTCAACCTTTGCGAACGGGTATCATTCGTTATTAATTTTAAGATTTCTATCTGGTTTACCCCACGGTGCCTTTTTTGGAATTGGCGCTGTTGTTGCTGGAAAATTATCCAAACCTGGAAAAGAAGCCCAAGGAATTGCCATCATGTTTAGTGGCTTAACATTTGCAAACCTTTTAGGCGTACCCTTAGGCACATACCTTGGTAAACACTTTAGTTGGCATGTGTCGTTTTATATGGTGGGCATAGTTGGTATTCTAGCAGTTTTAAGCGTTCATTTTTGGATTCCGGCTTTAAAACAATCTTCAGAAGCCTCATTTCTAAAGGAATTAAAAATTTTTAAACGCTTAGAATTATGGCTTATCATTTTACTTACCACTATTGGTACCGGCGGATTCTTTGCATGGTATAGCTATATTGCCCCATTAATAACTGAAGTGGCCGGACATCCAGACTCTATGGTATCATTAGCAATGATTTTAGCTGGTCTAGGCATGGTCATCGGAAACTTTCTTGGTGCTAAATTGGCCGAAAAGTTCACTCCTATTTACGCCATTATTATCACTTTAATTTTCATGGTAATCTGCTTGGTACTAAATACCATTTTAGCTTCAGATAAAATACTTGTTTTAGTGATGACTTTTATTATTGGAGCGGTTACATTTTGCTTATCAACACCTATTCAAGTGGCTATTATCAACGCTTCAAAAGGTTCTGAAACTTTGGGGTCTTCATTAAATCAGAGTGCTTTTAATATAGGTAATGCTTCGGGCGCGTATTTTGCAGGACTTCCCATTGCTATGGGTTATGGTTACACTTCTGCAGATTGGGTTGGCGCAGTAATGGCTGGCATAGGCGTTTTAATAGCTGTTGGAATTATTTTCTTAAGGAAGAAACAGGTAAATCGCAAAAACTTAAATCCTGTTTGCGATTAAATAGCTCAAATGAAATCAAGTAGTATAACTATCTAAAAATAAGTTAAATATGGTTTATCAGATTGAGCTTATCGAAACCGATTTTGATTATTCATTAGGTATCAATATTTCGACAGGCTCAATATGACAACAAGTTTACTTTTCAGAATATGCTTAATATATTATTACAGTACCCTAACGTTTAAAACTGCAGCGGTACTTCAATGAATAGTAACGAGGTATCTTCTATCGCTTCCGCGGAAAAAGTTGCCGTTTCACTTATACCAATGGCGTCTCTGGTTTCAAGTAGTTCACCACCAAAAGCAACTTGCCCATAAACCACCATGACATAAACGCCGTGTTGAGCGGATTTCATCTTATAGCTTAATGCTTTACCAGCATCCAAATCTATGCGTGAAATTTTAGCGTCTTGATGAATCTTCAAAATGTTTTCACTTTCATCATCCATAGAAGACACCAATAGTTGAAGCTTGTTTTTCCTATCCGTTTCTTTAAATGATTTTTGATCGTAACGTGGTTCAACTTGTTGCTGATTTGGCATAATCCAGATTTGAAACAATCCTAAATGCTCCTCCTGAGACCCATTAATTTCTGAATGCTGAACACCCGTTCCTGCCGACATCACCTGCACTTCTCCAGGAAGCACAGATTCCCAAGAATTATGCATAGAATCTCTATGTTTTAATACTCCTTTTAAGGGAATGGTGATGATTTCCATGTTATCATGTGGATGTGTGCCAAAACCCATTTTGGGGGCTATAACATCATCATTTAGCACACGAAGTGCACCAAAATTGATTTTAGCTGGGTCATGATAATTTGCAAAACTAAAAGAGTGATTGGCTTGTAACCAACCATGATTTGCAAAACCACGACTATCTGCTTTATGAATAACTGTTTTCATCTTTTTTTATTCTTTCTATTTATCTTATTTTATCTAGTAAATCACTTAATTGTATAGCTTCCGATTCGGTAAGGTTTACAAGCAAGTCTTCTTTAAAATCCTTAGAAATTTCTTCTAATAAAGTTAAACCTAAATCGGTAATTTCTATATGAACAACGCGTCTATCCCCTGGGCAAGGCAATCTATTTATCAACTTTTTAGTGCATAATTTATCCATTAAACGCGTGGCATTTGGGGCACGCTCTAACATGCGTTCCTTAATAGCTTGCACACTAATAGGCTCACCTGCTCCTCGTAAAATTCTTAAAATATTAAACTGCTGAGGCGAAATTCCAAAAGGCTTAAAAAATTCATTCTGATGGCTATTTATCCAGTTTGCCGTATAAATAATATTGATTAATGCTTTTACTTTAGCATTTGGGAATTTTGATTGAATGTCCTTTGAAATATCTCCCATACCTACAATGCATTTTGAAAAGTTGCCACTTTTTTCGTTAGATCGGCATTAAACCCACTATCCGTTATTTTATTATCAGCAAAGTGTTCTCCAAAAAATGGTAAAGAAAAAGTCTCTACTATTTCCGCGTTATGAAACGGAAACCTTCCTGAAGCAATTTCCAAAACCGATTGTCCTCCTCTACCTCCTGGTGAAGTAGCTAAAAGCAACATAGGTTTACCGTAAAATGTTTTGCTTTCAATACGTGTCATCCAATCGAATAAATTTTTAAAAGCTGTGGAATAGGCTCCGTTATGTTCGGCAAGTGATAAAATAATACCATCTGAATCCTTTATCAAATTTAAAAAATCATGAGCCTTTTCTGGAATACCTATTTCTGATTCTAAATCGACACCAAAAAGTGGCAGTTCAAAATCATTTAAATCCAAAATATTAACGTCTACATTTTCCAATAAACTGGAAGCGTAAACAGCCAATTGCTTATTTATTGAGGTTTTACTATTACTTCCTGCGAATGCTATTACTTTTTTCATATCTATATTTTTGATGATACAAATTTAAGCAAAATAAATTTATATTCCAAGGAATATAATTCCATGTAAAATATATAAACAACCATTAACTTACAATAAAAAATAATTAGACTGATTAAGGATCACACAATTTACTTGTATACATTAACCTAGAATAGCTATTTTTGTGCTTAGCTTAATAATCAATCACATTATGGATCTTAACTTCAATAAAAACGAAGATCACAATAAACTTTTACTCTCTGACCTTAACCAACGCTTTATAAAAGTTAGCCTTGGCGGCGGAAAAAAACGCATTGAAAAACTACATAGTCAAGGTAAAATGACGGCTAGAGAGCGTATTGACTATTTATTAGACGAAAAATCTAAAGCCATTGAAATTGCTGCCTTTGCAGGTGAAGATATGTATCAAGAGCACGGTGGATGCCCTTCTGGAGGCGTTGTTGTAAAAATAGGATACATACAAGGCAAACAATGTGTTGTGGTTGCAAATGATGCGACTGTAAAAGCTGGTGCCTGGTTTCCCATTACAGGAAAAAAGAATCTTAGAGCACAAGAAATTGCCATTGAAAACAAACTCCCAATTATTTATTTAGTTGATTCTGCAGGCGTTTATCTCCCTTTACAGGATGAGATATTTCCTGACAAAGAACATTTCGGTCGCATATTCAGAAACAATGCGATTATGAGTAGTATGGGTATTACACAAATAGCTGCTGTTATGGGAAGCTGTGTAGCTGGTGGTGCTTATTTACCTATTATGAGTGATGAATCTATAATTGTAGATAAAACAGGTAGTATTTTCCTTGCCGGAAGTTATTTAGTTAAAGCCGCGATTGGAGAATCCATTGACAATGAAACTTTAGGTGGTGCTACTACCCATTGTGAGATTTCAGGAGTTACTGATTATAAGGCTAAAGATGATGAAGATGCTTTAACAACTATAAAAAATATCGTAGGTAAGATCGGTGATTATGATAAGGCTGGTTTTAATCGTATTGAAGCCAAAAATCCTCTAGAAAATCCAGAAGATTTATTCGGAATTATTCCAAAATCTAGAGCCGATCAATATGATATGTATGAGGTTATCAAGCGTTTAGTTGACAACTCTGAATACGATGAATATAAAGCGGGTTATGGACAAACCATAATTACTTGTTATGCTAGAATTGATGGCTGGGCGGTTGGTATCGTAGCTAATCAGCGAAAACTAGTTAAAACCAAAAAAGGTGAAATGCAATTTGGAGGTGTTATTTACAATGATAGCGCCGATAAAGCCACCCGTTTTATAGCAAACTGTAACCAAAAGAAAATTCCTTTAGTGTTTTTACAAGATGTTACTGGATTTATGGTTGGTAGTAAAAGTGAGCATAGTGGTATTATTAAAGATGGCGCTAAAATGGTAAATGCGGTAAGTAATTCGGTGGTTCCTAAGTTTACCATTATCATCGGTAATAGCTATGGTGCTGGAAACTATGCCATGTGTGGAAAGGCTTACGACCCTCGATTAATAGCCGCTTGGCCAAGTGCAGAATTGGCTGTTATGAGTGGTAATTCGGCCGCAAAAGTTTTGTTACAAATAGAAAAAGCTTCCTTAGAAAAATCTGGAGAGAAAATAACACCTGAAAAAGAAGCGGAATTATTCAATAAAATTAAGGATCGTTATGACAATCAAGTGTCTCCATACTATGCTGCTGCTAGAATTTGGACCGATGGTATTATTAACCCGCTAGACACCCGAACTTGGGTAAGTATGGGTATTGAAGCAGCAAACCACGCTCCTATTGAAAAAGCTTTTAATTTAGGTGTCCTACAAGTTTAACAAAGGGATTTATTTTTAAATGCAAGTAATATTTCGTATCTTATTGATTGAAAATCAACAACTTCAGTCATGGATACAATTAAATCATTAAACAAATGGGCGAACACACACACCTATTTGCCTTTAGATATGGTTCGTGTGGCCTTGGGTGTATTTCTTTTCTTTAAAGGTATTAACTTTATGGCGCATACCGAATTGCTCATGGGGCTTTTCGAACCTATTGAAAACTTTGCAGGCGGTATGCTTGTACTGCATTATATTGCACCAGCTCACTTTATTGGTGGTGTGCTTATTGCCTTCGGCCTATTAACACGTTGGGCTATTATCGCACAGCTCCCTATTTTAATAGGGGCCATACTTATTAATTTTGTTGGAGAAATGCATGTAAACAATCTTATACTGGCTATTTCAGCACTATTAGTATGTAGCTTCTTTTTAGTTTACGGTTCAGGAAGACATTCAGCGGATTATTATTTTAAAATGCAACAGTAAATCGATGATTTCGAATATCTATGTATAGATATTTGGGTTCCTAAAATCTAAATGACCACAAAAAAAATTCTTTAATAGTTCTAAGTTTAAATCACCTAGAACTATTAAAGAATTATAGCCTCAAATAAATTTATTATTTAATTTCCATGCTAAACGGAAACAACAATTGCACGCCTTTTTTATCGGTTAAGGCTTTAATTTCCTTTAAAAGCTTATAGTTTTCAGCACCTAGTTCTTCTTCTAAAATCGTTTCCTTTGCCTTTACCAATCCAAATTCTCGAAGCATTTTATCAAGATCTTTTTCAAAAACAGGAAATTCATTAATTCTATACGTTTCAATGTTTGCAGCTTCGGCAGCACGTTTAAGAGCCAAATCTAATCCTCCAAGTTCATCTACTAACCCTATTTTAATCGCATCAGATCCTGTCCAAACTCTTCCTTGTGCAATTTCTTCTACTTGCTCTCTGGTTAAATTTCTTCCGTCGGAAACACGGGTAGAAAACAAATCATAAATATCAATAATACCTTCCTTAATATACTTATGTTGTGTTTCGCTTAAAGGCTCAAAAAAGCTGTAGGTTACAGCATTTGTATTGGTAATAACTTGCTCGGCGTTAATCCCCATATTTTCCGCCAATTGTTTTCCATTAGGCAACATTCCAAAAACCCCTATACTTCCTGTAATTGTAGTAGGTTCTGCAATAATTTTATGTGCATTTGAAGCAATGTAGTAACCACCAGAAGCCGCCAAATCGCCCATAGAAACAATGACAGGCTTAACCTTTTTAGTCAGTTCTATTTCTCTCCAAATAAGCTCACTAGCTAATGCCGATCCTCCTGGAGAATTAATTCTTAGTACCACTGCTTTTACTTTTTCATCTTCACGTGCTTTTTTAAGCGAAGCATTCATAGAGCCTTGACCAATAGTATTTTCATCTCCTTCACCATACATAATGTCTCCCTGAGCATAAATCACAGCGATTCTATCTTTTGCCGAATAATCTTTAATTTTAGACGACGCAAAATTTGAGTAATCCAAAATAGAAACCATTTCAAGAGTTTCTTTATCTTCTACTCCAATGGCTTTCTTCATCCCATTTACATATTCATCATGGTATGCTATTTTATCAACAAGGCCAGAAGATTTTGCTAGCTTAGGTGTTCTAGCTAATAAACTATCAGCAATAAGGTTTAATTGATCTACAGGCACATTTCTGGTAACAGAAATATCTTGTTTAATATCTTTCCATAACGCATTTAAGTAAACAGAAATTTGTTCTCTGTTGTTATCACTCATTTCATTACTTAAAAATGGTTCAACAGCACTTTTATATTTCCCTAAACGCACCACTTCCATTTTAACGCCCGATTTCTCTTGAAAATCTTTAAAATATAAGCGCTCGGAATACAAACCTTTGAACTCCATCATTCCAGCAGGATTGATGTAGATGGTATCAGCTACTGAGCTTAAGTAATAATCTTTCTGTGAAAAAACATCGGCGTAAGCCACAACAAATTTTCCTGATTCTTTAAACTTTAGTAATGCACCACGTAGGGCTTTAACTTGGGTAATTCCTGCATCAACGAAATTATTATCAATAGAAATTCCTTTAATATTATCGTCGGTAGCCGCGTAGTTAATCGCATCAATAATATTAAACAATCCATTTTTTTTAGATTCGTTTAAAAAGGTATACTGTTTAAATTCAATCTTTCCTGCGTAATCCTTAATAGGAAAGTCTAATTTTAAATTTAAAACTGAATTTGGTTTGATGCTAACCGTGTCGCTAGACGTAGACCCTGCAATAACACCAACAATAATTAATCCGACAACACATAACATGCAAAATAAAATGATACCTGTTAATGTTGATAACACGCGTTTAAAAAAGCTCATAAAAAATGTTTCCTGGTTAGTATAAAAAGAATGTGGTTTGTTACAAATTATTAAGAGTTAACCGAGTCTAAAGTTCTTTGTCGATGAATTTTACCTGAAGAAGTTTCTACAAATTTTGGAACATTAATAATTTCTTTTGGTTTTTCATATTTACCTAAATCTTCAAAAACCGCAGGTTCTAATTTATTGGAATCACTTTGAATCACTAAAACAAGTTTTTCACCTAAAGTATCATCTGGTTTTGAAGTTATAAAAAAGTCCGTTTGAATTTTATTCTGAAGTTTACGTTCTATTTGCTCTGGATATAATTTAATACCACCAGAGTTCACCACGTTATCGTAACGTCCTAACCACTCAAAGCTGTCTTCCGAATGAATTTTAACAATATCATTAGTTACAATCGTTTCATCTGAAATGGCAGGAGCTTCAATAACCAAACAATCTCTATCATCGGTAGAAATGGTAATATTTGGTAAAGTCTTAAAATAAGATACTTTTTCAGAACTCTCTAAATTATTAAGTTTTCTCACAGCAATATGCGAAACCGTTTCTGTCATGCCATAAGTTTCATAAACCACAGGTTTTTTATCTTGAATTAAATCAACAATATGTTTTGAAACCATACCTCCACCTACAATAACAGCTTTAATACTTTCTAAGTCTTTAGCAAAATTTTTAAGCTGCATAGGTGTAAAGGCGCAAAAATCATAGTCTTTTTCATAATCAATTCTTGGAAAAGCAGAAGGCTGTACCATATCCAATTCCAAACCTAAAATAATCGCTCTTACAATGGTCATTTTACCAGCAATAAAGTTTGATGGTAAACAATGTAACACCTTGTATCCTGGTTTTAAATTAAAGAAATCGCCAGTCGCCAAGGCTGAATTTACCATGGCTTGTTTCTTTATTTTTAATTTTTTAGGTTTACCTGTAGAGCCCGAAGTCTGCACTTCAACGTAATCATAATCATCTAGCCAATCTAGCAAAAAGTTACCCAATTCTTGCTGAAACGGCAAACCTTCCTTCACATAGCTGTAAGCGACTTCCATTAAATCTTCATGTTTATAACTTACATTATCTAACTTAAACTTGTTGTGAACATTTCTATAATTCGGCATCATAACTATTCAAATTTATATTATTTTCTATCTCTGGTTCTATTAATTTTCCGGTAAGTTTATCTTTCCAATTGGTCCATTTATATTTTTTGGAAAATACAAAAAGTAACGCTGGAAACACAATAAAAACTGGAACAAATATTTCCATAAATCCCATCTCTGTAGGGTCTGATAAATCTTTAAATATGGAATGGGTTTGAAAGGCTGTCCAGTCTGCTGACACTAAAAGCGCTGTAAATAAATTATTTGCTGCATGAAAGCCTAAAGCCAGTTCTAATCCATCGTCCATAAGCGTCATGATTCCTAAGAAAAAACCGGTTCCTATGTAATAAATCATAATAACGTAGCCCAATTGTTCTACCTCTGGATTTGCCAAATGCATTAAACCAAAACCAACAGACGTAATTAATAATGGCATCCATCGGTTTTTAAAAATCATGCCAAAACCTTGCATTAAATAACCTCTAAAGAAGTATTCTTCAAAACTCGTTTGTATTGGAATAAAAACGATCGCTATAGCACAAAGTATTAAAAATGGTTTAAGCTGAAAGTTCCATTGAAATTCTTCTGGGTAGAAAAAATAATCAATAAAAATAAAACTTACTGAAATAATTCCCCAAAGCACAAATGTAAACCAGAAGCGCGACCAGTCTATTTTATTTCTAACCGTTGTTAAGTTTTTTATAGGAAGTTGGTGTAAATATTTCGAGGTTATAAAAACCCCAATTAAGCCCACAGAAAAAGCAATAAGCATGACAAACAGAAACAGATTACTACCTAGCAACAACATGATGTCCTGAGTACTAGAAATTGCTGGGTCACCACCGTATCGTATCATTTTATAGGCTACGGCAAGCCCCAAAGGAATCATACCGATAATCTGCCAGAAGCAAAATATGATTAACACACCAACAATGTAGCGCCACCAATCGTATAATCCTTTAAAAGCTTGTTCTATATACATTTAAACTATAAATTAAAGTTCCAAGTTAAGTCTTTATTATATACTAATTCACCTTGATTTACCTCTAAAGGGCTTTCAAAATTATTGGTAAATAAACCACCAGTACCTAAACCTTGAGGCAAATTACTGTTCAGTTTAAAAGTAAATTGCGCTATGGCGTTTAATCCGATATTACTTTCTAAAGCACTTGTAATCCACCAATTAATATTTTGATTTTCAGCGGCTATTATCCAATCTGTACTACCACCAAAACCACCAATTAAACTTGGTTTTAAAATGATAAATTGTGGTTTAATGGTTTGTAACAATTCTACTTTCTTAGTTACAGAAAATACGCCTATTAATTCTTCATCCAATGCAATGGGAAGTGGCGTTTTTTCACATAAACTCGCCATATCATCCACCTGACCTTGCTTGATGGGTTGCTCTATGGAATGTAAATCTAAATCGGACAAAATTTTTAATTTTTCTAAGGCTTCAGCAGGTGGAAACGCGCCGTTAGCATCAACGCGTAATTCAATTTCTTTTGATGAAAACTCTTTTCTAATGGATTTTAAAAGCTCGATTTCCGTTTGAAAGTTTATGGCACCAATTTTCATCTTAATACATGAAAATCCGGCTTCAATTTTAGATTTAATTTGAGATTTCATGAAACTTTCATCACCCATCCAAATTAATCCGTTGATAGGAATACCTTTTTTGCCTTGTGTAAATTCTGAAGGAAACAACTCAAATTGATCTTGACTTTGGAGTGACTGAAAAGCCATTTCCAATCCGAATTGAATGGAAGGAAAATTATAAAGCTCTATTAATAAAGCCTCAAGACCTAGATGAATGTGCTCACAAGTCCATTTTAAAATATCTTCATAATTAGGCACATCATCAATACTTAAACCACGAAAAACACCGCACTCCCCTACACCTTGTTTATTGTTTTCGAGTAAAACAATAAACCATGTTTCCTTTTTTCTAAGTACTCCACGAGAGGTTCCACTGGCTTGTTTGAAATCTAGAATGTATTTATGATAAGTTGCTATCATTTTCCTTAATTATATCTTCCAAATTGAAACCCAATTCCTAAAAACACGCGAAATTGATCTAAATCATTTACATAAGAGACATCTAAGTTAATAGGTCCAAATAGTGATCTGTATGAAAATGTGGAACCTGCTGAAAACAGAGCACTAGGGTCCTCACCTTCAGACCAAGCCCCTTTAGGTGATAAGGCTGAATCTGTGAAATCGGTAAAATCTTTAAAACCTACAGTACCTAAACTAACGTGAGGCTTTATATAAACTTTATTAATCGGATTATATTGAAGTCCTAAACTAACTGACATGAATTGTGTTACAGGAAGTTCATCTTCATTTAAACCATTAAAAATAAAGGTATTATACAAGCCACGATTTAAATCACCACCAACAAAAAACTTTCCGCCATAGCCATATTCATCAAAACTAACTTCATCAGAGTTTCTAGATTGCTCAAAAGTAAAAGCCCCATTAGCTCCAATTATCGCTGTTAAAGATGGCTTAACAGGAAAACGTCTTTCATATCTAATTATGGCATTTGTATAACTATTTGTACTACCATCTATTTTATCCTGACTGTTTGTATAGCTTTCTTCTACGTTATGAACTAAAGATTGCCCTAGAGACGCATGAACCAAAGTACCTCTTTTACAGTAAAAGACTTCTTCAAAACTATTGTAATTAAAATGCGCATCTATCAAAACATTATTAAATTTATAATGATCTAGTAGTAAGGTATCATTACCTTTAGTAACAGCTATTTTTGGATCTAATTTTAACCTAGTAGACCTAGCTGAAAAACCAAAATAACTTTTATTAGGTATCACATTACGGTTAAATTCATATTCGAATTGTAAGTTATTATTATTAATACCATTAACACCATAGCCATCGGAATATACCTTTTGCTTAAGTTTAAGCCACAGCATTTCTGCACGCCACCACCACATATGTCGCTCACCAAATATTTTTTGATGCTGAAGTAGAAGTTTAGGTTGCTCGGCAATATCCAATGTAAACAATGACCTAGAAGCATTTCCTAATAAATTTCTACCGGTATAATTCACAATAGCTCCTAACCCTCTATAAGTATCGTAATGCAAGGCTAATTTAACCTGATGTTTTGAATTTTCAACCCCATTTATTTCTAGACCTAAAACACTATCTTTCACTTTAGGCACAACCACTATTTGATTAAACAGATTGGTTCCCATAGCTCTATCAATACCTGCTACAATTTCTTTTGGCGTATAATTGGTATTGCTTTCAAAATTTATTCGAGATTTTACTAAGTTTAAGCTGCCTTTACTTATTCCCTTATAAACAACAGTATCCAGCTTGAATTCTTCTGGTACTTCTGGTACTTTTGGTTTTCTTTGCTCGAAGGTTTTTAACTTTTCTGCCAATTCTTTTAGCGCATCAGTTTGTTCGTTTGTGGCTATTTTACCTTCTTCGTAAATTTGGCTACTTTTATTAAAATCACCCGTAGAATACGTCAAATTAGGTGTATGGTTAACTAACACATCACACAACTTTCTATTTTCGGGATTTTTCATACTACTCACCAACATACTGGTTTGAAACAGAATAGTTGTGATACTATTTAATTGGTCTTTAGCTTTTAATCCGCCTCCAACATCACTACCAATAATGATATCTGCCCCTAGGTTTTTAGCTATATCTGTTGGAAAGTTATTTAGAATACCGCCATCAACCAGCAAGGTTTCTTCATATTCTACAGGCTTAAAAATAGACGGAATGGACATACTAGCTCGCATGGCCGTTAATAAGGAACCTCCTTTTATAACAACTTCATTTCCGTGTACTATATCGGTTGCAACGGCGCGATACGGAATAGGTAATTCATCAAAATCATGCACGCCATAAACAGGATAAGTTAAAAGCGCAAGAAGTTCACGTAGATTTTGATCATTTAACAAACCCGTGCTAATAGATGGCTTTTTGTTTTGCCAATTTAAACCTACTAAATAGTTGTCAAATTCACTTTTTTCTTCGTTTCCTACGCGAGCTAAAGTAACTCTACCACCTAAAAGGTTTGTCCAATCTAATTTATTTAAAATCGAAGCAATATCATTACCAGAATACCCCATGGAATATAATCCTCCAACAACGCTACCCATACTGGTTCCCACAACTAAATCTGGAACAATCCCTAAGGAATCTAATTTTTGTAAAACAGGGATATGAGCAACACCTTTAGCGCCTCCTCCACTTAAAACCAATGCTACTTTAGGTTTTTTTTCTTGGGCATTTATAGGAAATTGAATACATATTATTAAAATAAGTAGGCAAATGAATTTTATTTTCTGACTCATATGGGGTTTCGTTAAAGTACTATAACTCAATAAATTCTCCTATTTCTAAAAGCATTAAGTCTTTATTTTTCTCAAAGAATTTACGTTTAGCGAGTTCATGATCAATTTCAATGTATCCAAAAGTATCATAATGATAGCCCATTACTTTATCACATTGAATAAAGTCACTAGCAAAGATGGCATCTTCAATGCCCATGGTAAAGTTATCTCCAATAGGCAAAATGGCTAAATCTAATGTCGTTTGAAGCGGAATAAGCTTCATATCATAAGTAAGCGCTGTATCTCCTGCTATATAAATATTTTTACGTTCACCTTCAATAACAAACCCTCCTGGTTGTCCACCATAACTACCATCTGGAAAAGATGATGTGTGGATTGCATTGACGTACTTTACGGTACCAAATTCAAAATCCCATTTACCTCCGTGGTTCATTGGGTGACCTTCAATACCAAGTTTTTCGTAATAGCTTACAATTTCAAAATTTGAAACCACAACTGCTCCTGTACGTTTTGCAATGGCCTCAACATCTACAATATGATCTTGATGGGCGTGCGTTACTAAAATATAATCGGCTTTAAGCGTTTCAATATCGATACTAGAAGCTTTTGGGTTTGCTGTAATAAAAGGATCTACAAGAATATGTACATCATTCACTTCAATACCTAAACTTGCGTGTCCGTAAAACGTTATTTTCATCTTAAAAAATTTAGAAGATTAAATTACAAAAAATCTATAACAATTGCCCGATTCCCATTAACAATGCCAACAGGACAGTAGTTAATGCTAATTTCTTTAATTCTGGATCTAATAATTTTAAATCCACATTATTTCGCACTGTTTTTAAATGAATAAATAAAGGGATGTAAGCGACCACATAAATAAAATTAAACGGTGAATCGTAATATAATACACCAAACAAAAAGGAAAGTACAATAGCTGATATTATTAATACATAATGATATTTTTTCGCCTTTTTAGCGCCTAATTTAACGGCAAGGGTTATTTTATTTGATTTTTCATCTGAAATACGATCTCTCATATTATTTAAATTCAAAACCCCTGTACTTAATAAACCAATAGTTATGGCTGGTAAAACCGTTATGAAGTTTACCGTTTTAGCATAAAGCACATAACATCCTATAACACTTACTAAGCCAAAAAATATAAAAACAAACACATCACCCAGACCTTTATATCCAAAGGCACTACTCCCAACCGTGTATTTAATGGCAGCAACAACGGCTGCTATACCTAAAATTAAAAACATTGAAGACAGTAAAAAATATTCTAAACCAAAGGCCACAAAAATTAATAAAATCGCTAAAAATAGAGTTATTATAACTGTTATTATTATGCCATTTAATAATTGTTTTGGAGTAATTTTACCTGATTGAATGGCGCGTTGCGGACCAATTCTGTCATCATTATCTGTACCTTTTACACCATCGCCATAATCATTAGCGAAATTGGACAGTATTTGTAAACCCAAGGTTGTTAAAATGGCTATAATACAAATGCTCCAGTTAAATACTTGATCATGTTTGGCTAAAAACGAAGCTAAAATAATGCCTGATACCGATAAAGGAAGCGTTCTTAAACGCATCGCGGAAATCCACGTGGAAAAGTTCCCCATTATGGAATCCATTTTTTATTAAAATTAGGCTTGCGTTTTTCTAGGAAAGCATTTCTCCCTTCAACCGCTTCATCGGTCATATAGGCCAAACGTGTTGCTTCTCCTGCAAAAACTTGTTGCCCTACCATGCCATCATCAGTTAAATTCATGGCGAATTTTAACATTTTAATCGAAGTTGGAGATTTCGCTAGTATTTCTTGAGCCCACTCATAAGCGGTACTTTCTAATTCATCATGAGGAATAACGGCATTCACCATACCCATTTCAAAAGCTTCTTGTGCCGAATAGTTTCTTCCTAAGAAAAAGATTTCACGTGCTTTTTTCTGCCCAACCATTTTAGCTAAATAAGCTGAACCATAACCACCATCAAAACTAGTTACATCGGCATCGGTTTGTTTAAAAATAGCATGCTCCTTACTTGCTAAAGTTAGATCACATACCACATGTAAACTATGTCCGCCACCAACAGCCCACCCAGGAACCACGGCTATAACCGCTTTAGGCATAAAACGAATTAAACGTTGCACTTCAAGTATATTTAATCTGTGATAACCATCTTCCCCCACATAACCTTGGTGACCTCTAGCCTTTTGATCGCCACCACTACAAAATGAATAAACGCCGTCTTTTGTTGAAGGCCCTTCGGCTGATAATAACACAACACCAATATTTACATCTTCATTGGCATCATAAAACGCATCGTATAATTCACTGGTAGTTTTTGGTCGGAATGCATTTCTAACATTTGGTCTGTTAAATGCTATTCTAGCCACACCATCACATTTTTTATAGGTAATATCTGTATATTCTTTTACTGTAACCCATTTAGGTTCTTCCATGACTTTAATTTTAGCCAAAAATAATTTTTATTTCCTTAAAACCCTTATTTCACCAATTAAAAATGATTTTTCAAAAACTTTAATTTACTTATGTGATATGAACTTTTCAAGAAATAAAGAATTGCCTATTTATGGAGATTGAATAGCTTCAAAATTATTACAACTATGATTTTAAATTGATTTTACTTCCAAGTCTTTCCTAATAAAACCAACAAAATCCTATTTTACCCATCCTTTAAAAGTGAAAAATTCTAAAACTTATTAGACACTAATCCTCAATATTATCTATGTATTCTACGATTATGTTAATTTTTTAACTTTTATTTTAGATTTTTCAAAAAAAGGATAAATAGCTATTAAAAGCAGTTGGCTTGTAGTCTTTTATTGGTTAAATTTGCAGCAGTTAAAATCTATAAATAGTGTCATGACAACTACTTGACATTACACTGATAAACAACTATTTATGCTTGTAACCGCCACCATAGTCATATCTACTTTAGTTCTCTTAAACTTTTTATTGTTAAAATTTAGTTGCAATAAAACCATTAAGCCCTCTAAAGTGAATGAAAAGCCTATTGTATTAAAATCAGAGCACGGTATTAAAACTTTAACGCCAAGATTGGCTCCAACTGGAAGTTAACTCATTTAACACCTGAGTCAGCATAATTTCCTAATTAAAAAGTTAAAACCACCTATTTTAATACAGTACATCACTTCCTGTGGTTATCACCATTGAATTTCCTTTTTTCCAACCTCTTTTAAGTACAAATTGGTAGCACTAAAACAACGGTTACCAAACCAATACCCTCTATTAGCACTTAACGGAGAAGGATGCCCCGAAATAAGCACATTATGTTTATTAGTATCAATGAGTTTTACTTTCTTTTTCGCATAACCACCCCAAAGTAAAAACACTACATTTTCTTTTTTGTCACTCACTGTTTTAATAACAGCATCTGAAAATGGCTCCCAACCTTTTTTTTGATGACTGCCCGCTTCATGACCTCTAACGGTTAGAGTTGCATTTAAGAGCAACACGCCTTGCTCGGCCCATCGCTCTAAATTACCTGTTATAGGATAAGCTTCATCTAAATCTGTTTCAATCTCTTTAAAAATATTTACTAAGGATGGTGGGTGCTTAACTCCATCATTAACTGAAAAACACAACCCATTAGCTTGTCCGAATCCGTGATATGGATCTTGGCCCAAAATAACCACTTTTACATCTTCAAAATGACAAGCATCAAAAGCTTTAAAAATTTCATTTTTAGGTGGATAGCACGCATGTGATTCATATTCCGAAGCTACAAAATCTTTTAAATCTTGAAAATAAGGCTTCTCAAATTCATTTGCTAAGTAAGGTTTCCAGCTGCTATGAATTTCGTTATACATATAATATGGAATGAATTAATTTAATATACGAACCATTAACTCCTTCAGCAAATCGCCTTGAGATACTGCATTAGAACCTACCCCTTTACTTTTTACATCAAATTCTCTTAAAGTAGCCACGACCGAACTTACTTTTCGCATGGGAAAGTTTTTTGCAGCAGTGAGGTATTCATTTACAAAGTAAGGATTCACTTTTAAGGCCTGAGCCACATGCCTTGGCGACTTATCGTTTAATCCGTGAAGGTGCAAAAGTTGAGAAAAAAAGTTGAACAACAAAGAAACGGTTACAACCATAGGATTATCCTTGGGGTTATCGCCAAAGTACTTTATAATTTTATAGGTTTTCTGTGTATTGCGTTCTCCAATCGCTTTTCGAAGCTCGAAATTATTATAATCTTTACTTATACCAATATTTTCTTCGATATGCTCTGGGGTAATTTGAGTTTCTTTAGGAAGAATAATTTGAAGCTTTTCAAGTTCGTTATTAATTTTACTTAAATCAGTTCCTAAAAATTCCACAAGCATTTGAGCGGCTTTTGGTGTGATGGTATATTTTTTTGATGCCAAAACACGTCTAATCCAATCGGAAACTTGATTTTCATAAAGTTTTTTACTCTCGAATACTACACCTACCTTATTAATTGCCTTATAAAGCGCTTTACGTTTATCTAACTTTTTATACTTATAGTCAATAACCAAAATGGTTGTAGGCTGGGGATTGGCAGCATAGCTAGCAAATTTTTCAATGGTTCGCGACAAATCTTGAGCTTCCTTAACAATCACCACTTGATACTCTGCCATCATAGGAAATCGCTTGGCATGACCTACAACATCTTCAACAGTAACATCTCTACCATAAAGTACCATTTGATTAAAACCACGTTCTTCCTCAGAAAGCACTGAGTTTTCAATAAAATCGGAAATCTTATCTATATAATAAGGTTCCTCGCCCATTAAAAAGTAAATGGGTTTTAAATTGCCGTTTTTTATATCGGTTACCAGTTGTTTGACTTCGTCCAAATTAAAAAGATTTCAGATTAAAAAATAACACCATCCAACAATTACCTTAGGATATTTGGTATTTATATATTGTAGCGTAACTTTGAAAACTAAATAAATGTACTGTGCAAGCACTTAATTTTCCAGAATATTCATTTCGATTCAAAAGTAGCGAAAATAAAGCATCTATTTTTGATCCTATTCGTAAAAAATTTGTGGTTTTGCAACCGGAAGAATGGGTACGACAACATTGTATACAGTATTTAATAGAAGTAAAGAAATTTCCAAAATCATTAATAAATGTTGAAAAGGAACTCGTTATTAACAGCTTAAAAAAACGCTATGACATTGTCGTGTTCAACCCAGACGGTTCCATCCATTTAATTGTAGAGTGTAAAGCACCAAAAATTACTATAAACCAAAGCACTTTCGATCAAATTGCTCGTTATAATTTAGAGTTAAATGCCAGCTATTTAATGGTTACCAACGGACTAAATCACTATTATTGCCAAATGGATTTTAAAAATGAATGCTATCAATTTCTAGAAAACATTCCTAATTACAATTAATGAAAGTCGCCGTAGTTATATTAAATTGGAATGGTAAAACCCTGCTTCAGCAATTTTTACCTTCTGTTGTAAAGTTTTCAAAAGAAGCTACCATTTATGTAGCCGACAATGCATCGACCGATGATTCGGTCCCCTTTTTAGAAGAAACCTTTCCTTCAGTAAAAATCATTCAGAATGAATCCAATGGTGGTTATGCCCAAGGGTATAATGATGCTTTAAAAAATATTTCAGCTGATATATTTTGTTTACTAAATAGCGATATTGAAGTTACCGAAAATTGGTTGACTCCTATTATAGAGACTTTTAAAGCTGATGAAAACACGGCCATCATACAACCTAAAATTTTAGATTTTAAGCAGAAAACTCATTTTGAATACGCTGGTGCCGCTGGTGGATATATTGACAAATTCGGATTTCCATATTGTAGAGGACGCATTTTTGATACCCTTGAAAAAGATCTAGGTCAATATAATGACACGACTGATATTTTTTGGGCATCTGGTGCCTGTTTATTTATTAGACAGCAAACCTTTAACAAGCTTAAGGGTTTGGATAATCATTTTTTCGCTCATATGGAAGAAATTGACTTATGTTGGCGTGCAAAAAACTTAGGTTACACAATTAAGTATGTAGGCAATTCTACAGTATTTCATGTTGGTGGTGCCACATTAAATGCTGTAAATCCTAAAAAAACATTTCTCAACTTTAGAAATAGTTTATTTACGCTTACAAAAAATGTAAACAAATATTTATTTGGCATAATACTTGCGAGATTATGCCTCGATGGCATCGCAGGGATAAAATTTCTTGCTGAGTTAAAACCGAAACATACCTTTGCAATAATTAGAGCACATTTTAGTTATTACAAGCATATAAATCGGCTATTAAATCAGCGGAAACAAACAAAACAGCGTATAAAATACTATAATAGAACATCGATTGTTTTTGACTATTTTATACTTAAAAAAAAGACTTTTAAAAGTTTAAAGTCTTAAGTAAAAGTTTTGTTAAATTGCTTATGTCAGCAGAATTTTATATATTTTTGTTCAACCAATTATTGAAAGTTAATCCTAAAATTATTATGAAGAAAATCTTATTACTTAGTGCATCTGTAATGTTAGCCCTAAGCTCATGTGTATCAAAAAAACAATTTACAGATCTACAGGCAAAACAAAAGGAAACTCAAGATTTGCTTAATTCTGCAACGGTAAAACTTAATTCTTGTTTAGAAGACAGAGCAACAGCAACAGCGAGAGCCACTGCTTTAGAAGAGCAAGTAGCAGATTTACGTAAAAACAATGATAATTTAACGATGCTATCATCAAAAGGTGCTAGTAATATTGAAAAAACCTTAGAGAGCATCAAAGAAAAAGAGCTTAAAATTAACCGCTTACAAGATGCCTTAACACAAAAAGACAGTGTTACTTTAGCATTGGTAACTAGTTTAAAACGTGAAGTTGGAATTAACGATCCAGATATCGAAGTTAATGTTGAAAAAGGTGTGGTGTTTATTTCTATTGCTGATAAATTATTATTCCAAAGTGGTAGCTACAACGTCACTACAAGAGCGAAAGAAGTTCTTGCTAAAGTTGCAAAAGTTGTAAACAGCAAACCAGATTTCGAATGTATGGTAGAAGGTTACACAGATAGCGTACCTTACAGCAAACCACCATTATTAGATAACTGGGATTTAAGTGTAAAACGTGCAACTTCTGTAGTTAGAGTTTTAGTATCATTAGATGTTAACCCATCACAATTAATTGCTGCAGGACGTAGTTCATTCAAACCTTTAGTTGATAATGATACTGCCGAGAACAGAGCTAAAAACCGTCGTACACGTATTGTTGTATTACCGAAAATCGATCAGTTCTACGACATGATTGAAAAAGAAATGAAAAATCTTTCAGCTGGAAACTAAGCTGTAATGTTATAACATTAAAAAACTCAACTGAAAAGTTGAGTTTTTTTTTTGCAATAAACCTTCCTTACCTTCTACTCTATATTAATAATTACTTCCAATTCTTCGATAGAATAATAAACAAAACCAAATTTAACTTCGCGGTTAGAAGGTTTATATTACCCCCATTTTTGAGGTTCAAATCGTTTTTTAATCTCCAAATATGTAAATTCTATATATTGGTTTTAGTGAGATTTTTCATAAAAGCATTTTAAGTTTATGTTAGCAAAACATCAAGGTTTTAGTGCTTTGTCTAACAGAATTCATGAATTTTTAAATTTTTGAAATGTGAAAATTATAAATAATATTCACTATTATTCGAAATTCATTAACATTTCGCCAATACAATCCTGTTTTTTTAACAATACACTGAAAATTCGTCAATCAAGCAGCTCAAACTGCTCTGAAGGGGGTTTTGACTTCCAATTCTTTGATTCTTTAAGATTATATTATGAGTTTTGTCAAGTACTAACTCAAATTCCAATTTATGAAAAAGAAATTATGTGCATTGGTGATGTTGCTTTTTGCATGCTCAATTCAATTTTCTTATGCACAAGAAAACACAGTTTCTGGAAATGTCAAAGATGAACAAGACATTCCCATTGCCGGTGTTACGATTATTGTAGAAGGCACCACAACAGGTGTTGTTACAGATTTTGATGGTAATTATGCCATTGGAGCAAAATCAGGAGATGTCCTAAAATTTAGTTTTGTAGGTTTAAAAACCAAAACGATTACTGTAGGAAGCTCCAATTCAATTAACGTAGTCATGGAAGAAGACATTGCTGCGTTAGATGCCGTGGTGGTTACAGGGTATCAAAAAATTGACAGAAAATTATTTACAGGATCTGCTTCTACTGTAAAATTAGAAGAAGCTAAATTAGATGGTGTTCCCGACGTAAGCCGCTCGCTACAAGGACAAGTAGCCGGTGTTGAAGTAGAAAATGTTTCGGGTACTTTTGGTGCTGCACCAGTAATTAGAATTAGAGGTGATGCTTCGATTAACGGTACCAACAAACCTTTATGGGTTGTTGATGGCGTTATTTTAGAAAACGCCATTGAACTTTCTAATGAAGAAATTACTTCTGGTAACTTAAGTACTTTATTAAGTTCTTCTACAGCAGGATTAAACCCTGAAGATATCGAATCTTTTCAAGTATTAAAAGATGCCTCTGCTACCGCATTATATGGTGCGCGTGCCCTAAACGGTGTTATTGTAATTACTACTAAAAAAGGTACTTCTGGAAAGCCATCTATAAACTTTTCAACAAACATTACTTCTAGAGCAAAACCTACATACGACCAGTTTAACTTTTTAAATTCTGGTGATGAGATGAGTGTTTATCAAGAGCTTTATGAAAAAGGATGGATCGATATTGCTGGTGCTAATGCAAGTAATAGCCATGGTGTTTTTGAAGATATGTTATATAGCATTGTAAAAGGTGATATTGATTGGGGAACAGGTGGAACACCAAACTATGATTACCTTCAACGTTATGCCGATGCTAATACCGATTGGTTTGATGTGCTTTTTAAATCTTCATTTATGAGAGCCAATAACTTCAGTATATCATCAGGTTCAGATAAATCAAGATTTAGAGCATCTATAGGAACCATGATCGATGACGGACAAACCATAGCCGATAAAGTAAAAAACTACACAGCTAATTTAAATGGTAATTTCACTTTATCTGATAAATTATCCCTGGGCATGAAATTAACTGGAAACGTAAGAGATCAGCAAGTAGCAGCCTCTCAAGATAGAGAGTTTAATGAGATTACTGGTTTGTATGAAAGACAGTTTGATAACAACCCATTTAATTATGCGCTTTATACCAGTAGAAGTATGACGCCTTATGATCAAAATGGAGATCGTCAATATTTCAGAAAAAACTACGCCCCTTTTAATATCTTACACGAGGTTGATCACAACTTTGTAAACCTAGATGTTTTAGATTTATCTTTCCAAACCGATTTAAAATGGAAAGTAACAAAAGACCTTAATTTTACTACTGTATTACAAGGAAGATGGTATACAAGTAATGCCGTTCAAACCATTCACGAAAACTCTAATAATGCTGAAGCCTATAGAGCTGATAACCCTTTAATTAGAAACAGTAATATATTTTTATTTAGAGATCCAGATGCCCCAGAGTTAGAACCATATAGTGTTTTACCTAATGGCGGATTTAGAAAAACGAGTGATCATACCTTAACAAACTACTACGCTAGAAATCAGTTTGATTACTCGCACACTTTTAACGATATACATACCGTTTCTGCTTTACTAGCTCAAGAGTTAACCTATAGCAACCGATCTACACAGAAAAATGATGGTTGGGGTTATATGTTTGATAAAGGAGGATTAATTTTAAGTGACCCTAACTTTATTAGATATTTAGATTCTCGTGGCTTAGATTACTTTAGCGCCTTAGAAACCAAACAACGTGGTTGGGGTATGTTTTCTAACATAGCTTACTCGTACGATAATCGTTATGTTATTAACGGTACTTATACTTATACTGGAGATAACAGAACGGGAGACGCATCAAGCGCAAGATATTTGCCAACCTACAACATAAGTGGTGCTTGGAATATTCACCAAGAATCGTTTATGGACAACGCTGCTTGGGTAAACTTATTAAAGCTTAAATCGACTTACGGTCTTTCAGGATCTAACCCATTTAACGCTAGTGCCGGTTTAATTGTTTATGGTGCCGAACCTTTACGTCCTCAAGACTCTGAAAGTGAAGTATCTTTAATTATTTCTCAATTAGAAAACAGCGAATTAACTTTTGAGAAACTATACGAATGGAACATTGGTTTAGAAACTAGCTTTTTTAACAATGCGGTAAGTCTTGAATTAGAGTACTACAAAAGACATTCTAAAGACCTTATTGGTTTTATTGAAACTAACGGTGTTGGTGGTGAAGGTACTAAACTTGGTAATATTGGAGAGTTTATCCGTAATGGTTACGAAGCTAATTTAAGCACACAAAATGTAAATTCAGGAAACTTTAGATGGTCTTCAAACATTAACTTTAGCCACTCCGAAAGTGAAATTACACAATGGGAATCTAGAGACAATATTGGTGCAGCCGTAAGTAGAAATGGTGCTAATATTGAAGGATATCCGGTTAGATCATTATTCTCTATTCCATTTGCTGGATTAGATTCTAATGGTGTACCAACTTTTTATGCAGCCGATGGCAGTATCATTCAATCTATGAATTTACAGAACAGAACTGATATCACGGAGCATTTAAAATATGAAGGCCCTACAGAGCCTATTTTCTTTGGAGGTTTCAATAATAACTTCTCTTATAAAAACTTAAGTTTAACGATTGGTTTCTCATATCGAGGAGGTAATAAAATTAGATTAGACGAATCGTTTTCTAGCAGTTATTCTGATGACAGCTCCCTACCTGGTGAGTTAATTAACAGATGGACGTTACCTGGTGATGAAAACATCACTAATATTCCTGCCATTTTATCTGAAACAGCTGCACAAGCCTTAAACTACCAAGGTTTAAATGCTTATAGTTTATATAATAAGAGTGATGTACGTGTTGCCGATGGTGATTATGTGAGACTTAAAAACATTAAGCTTGCCTATGCGTTTCCTAAAAGCATTACAGACCACACATTCATTAAATCTGCAACAGCGAGTATTTCAGCATTTAATTTATGGCTAATTTATTCTGATGATAGATTAAACGGTATAGACCCAGAATTCTATCAATCTGGAGGTGTTTCATTACCATTAACCAAAAGTTTCACCTTTAGCCTAAACTTTAACTTCTAGTCCTATGAAAAAGAACATATTAATAACCATATTTAGCTTAACTCTATTTTTTGGGTGTGATGATTACCTTGACGAAACCCCAGATAATAGACAAACCATAACTTCTTTAGATGATGTATCGGAGTTACTGGTTTCAGCTTATAACGAAGGATCTCAATTTTTTCTAGAATGGAGAACCGATAACGTGACTGCGATCTTTGACAATACGCAGGTAGATTGGATGACAGAAAACTATCAATATAGATTGGTACAATCTTCAACCCAACAAGATACGCCATCTTACCTTTGGGAAACCTCTTATAACGCCATTGCGCATGCCAATCAAGCTTTAGAGTCTTTAGATCAAATTGAAGGTGGTGATGCCGATTTTAGAAATGCATTAAGAGGTGAAGCCCTAATTTGTAGAGCCTACAACCACTTTATTCTTGCTAATGTGTTTTCACAACACTACAACGATGCTAATAAAGGAACCTTAGGTATTCCTTATATCACGGCTCCTGAAACTAGTCTAAAAGTAGAATATGAACGAGGAACCCTTGAGGAAACTTATCAATTAATTGAAAAGGATTTATTAGATGCCTTACCTTTAATTTCAGATGCTTATTATACGGGATTAGGAAAGTATCATTTTACAAAAAGTGCAGCAAACGCTTTTGCTTCAAGATTCTACCTATTTACTCAAGACTATGATAAATGTATAGAATATTCTAACAAAATTATAGGCACTGGTACTATAGGAACTACCTATGTAAGAGATATGGCTGCTGTTTTCACAGGAACATCATCTGCTCAAATAGCCGATCAGTTTAATGATATCACTCAAGCCTATAACCTATTTGTAAGCAGAAAAGAAAGTACTGGAGACAGATACTACTTTGGATACAGAACAAATACTAATATTATTAATCAGATACTTCGAATCAATATCCAAGGTGATAGTGACGAAAGAGACTACTTCTATAACTACGGTACACAAGCGCGTTCTCAACCAAAATATAACGAACTTTTTAGATACACTACTGCAACTACAGGATTCCCTTACATCGTGGTAACTGAATTTAGAAGTGAAGAAGTTATTTTTAATAGAATGGAATCTTACGTGATGCAAAACAGATTGCAAGAAGCTTTAGACGACTACAATGTTTTAGCAACTTTAAGATATGCTAATGGTGGGCAACTTACTTTGCAAAATGTGGTTGATTATTTTGGCGGATCTGATCAAGATGCCATGTTAGAGTTTGTACTTTCTGAACGCAGAAAAGAATTTTTAAACGAGAGTTTAAGATGGTTCGATATAAAACGACACAGTATGGAAGTTACTCATATTGATGTTAACGGCGATACCTATGTTTTAGGTGCCGAAGATTTAAGAAAAGCGATACAATTACCACAAAGAGCTACGGTTAACGGTATAGAAGCTAACCCTAGATAATAAAATACATTTGATATGAAAAACACTATAAAACTAATCGGATTAATGTTTTCTGCTACTTTGTTTATGCAATGTAGTTCAGATGACACGAACACGACATATACACCACCTGAAGATCCTTCAATTACGCATCCTAATGATGTATATTTATACGATAACGACGGACATAGTTTATTCGAACGTTACGGTACTGCAACACGTTGGAGATGGAACGACAATTTTATTTCTGCCAGTCAGAGTGCCACACCAATCGAATCAGATTTGGTGATCGATGCTACTAAAATTATTGACTACTTATGGATTGAACCTTATACAGAAGTGGGTGATGATGGTGAAAATTTTATTAAAGAATTATTCCCACCAGAACTTGTTTATATCGGGTCTTACATCTACAAAGATGACGGTACAAGATTATTAGGTTATGCTGAAGGCGGTGCAAGAATCACCCTTTTAAACATGAATAGTTTAGACTTACAAAACGGTGATTGGTTAGCTAACCCTAGTGGAGGAATTTTAGCTACAGCGCACCATGAATTTTCACATATTATTCATCAAACTTATGGTATTCCAATTGGTTATAATACGATTTCAGACACTTACTTAGGAAACGGTTGGAGTAATGGTGTAAGTCTAGCAGACGCTATTAAACTTGGTATGGTTAGTCCTTATTCAACACTAAATGAGTTTGAAGATTTTTGTGAAGTTATTGCTCATTATTTAGTACTTGAAGACGACATCTTTAACTACTACTTCTTAGATCAAGAAGACTGTAGTGTATATACCGATGGAGCTGTTGTGTTAGAATGCCAAGAAATTAATCAAGGACGTTTAAAAATTAGACAAAAATTAGATTTAATTCTAGCTTATTTTAAAAACAACTTTAATATTGACTTGGTTGCAGTGAAAGCTACCCTACAGACAAGATTAACAGAAGTTATAAACACGGGGGTTATTCCGGAGTAAATATTAGTATATCTTTTAATTAAATAAAGTTATAAAATGAAATATATATATAAACTATTAAAATTGACTTTAAGTGTTTGTATGCTATTATTAGCGGTTACAGCTTGTACCGATAATGATGTAGAACCACTTTTCGATCAATCCATTAACGAAAGAATTGACGAAGTAAAAACGGAGTATACCGACATTTTAACTTCATCAGAATATGGTTGGGTGGGTTATTACTCTCCTAACAAAGATTTTGGTGCCTTTACCATGCTTATGGATTTTGATGACAGCGGCTATGTATCCATCGCTTCAGATTATTTAAAAGGCGCTGAAGACAATACCATTACTTACAGAATTGCCAAAACTTTAAAACTGGAGTTGGTATTAGAAACACATGCTGTTTTCCATGCTATTTATGAAATCAATGACAATAATAACGACGGAGAATATGTTTTCAATATCCTATCGGTAACCGAAGATGAAGTGGTATTAGAAAGTAAAACCGATTACGGTGATGATATTACTATTTTCACATTAAGAAAGGCTACTCAAGCAGATTTAGACCTACAACCTACTTTTGATTCAGTAGACAACCTAACAGGTGATGGTAGCGAATCTGTTTTCAGAAACATTCTACTTAATGATCAAGCTATAGCGTCTTTTGAATTTGACGCTTCAAGCAGAGTAGCAACAATCACTTACATCCAAAATGGACAAGAATTAACAACTACAAAACCTGTTGTTATTACTGCAGAAGGTTTTTACTTCATTGAGCCAGTAGAAATTAATGGGACTATTTTAACTAGTTTCACTTACGATGCTACAAATAATGAGTATGTTAATACGGAAGATGGCCTAAGAATTATTTACGATCAATTGCCTTTATACATTGGTAATGACGTACAATATTTGGTTCAAACAGGTAATCCTGTATTTTTATACAGACCTAGCTTAGGAAGCTTCCCTCTAACCTCTCCTGCTCATGATACCATGTATGAATCAATCAATGCGCAATTAAATGCCGCAGGCTTCACATTGTTTGAATACAGTTTAACGCTTGATTTTAATAGTGACGCAACATGCGCTAATCAAATTCGTGTTGTTGTACAACGAAATTCTGATGGAGCAAACTTCTTTGCATTCTACTGCTTCGATAAACCAGTAGTTCAAGACGGAAGATTGTACTTAGATTATGTTGGTACTTATGGTGATGGCGAAGCTCTAATTTACGTTTTAGCACCTATAGTTAACATGTTTAACTCGGCTGAAGGGCTTTTATTTACACATGAAGGCAACTTTGGTTCATACTCTAATACCGCTGGAACTTTTACAAGTTTAGATAACCCAGCTTTAAGAGTTTACGGTGTGTTTCTATAATTAGAATTTAATACCTCATTAAAAAAGCCTAAAACAGTTATAACTGTTTTAGGCTTTTTTTTATTGAATAGATTGTAAAACATATTTATAAAAGCTATAATCATAACCCACTTGTGGCTATTGCGTTTTTCTTAATTCGCTGATCTCTGCTTTTAATATTGGTAATTCTTTTATGATAATAGTCCAAATTACTTCGTCCGAAATATTATCATATTCGTGTGCAATTCGATTTCTAGTTCCTATAATTTTTTGAGCATTATTTATTTGTATTCCAGAACCTTTATCTTTTAAAATTCGATTAACTGCTTCTCCAATAATTTCAATATTTCTTTCAACCGCTTTTTTTGTTTTTAAGTCTTTCTTATACTCAAGAAAATCAGTTCTATTGGGAAGAAATTCATAAATTTCATTTATTGATCTTTCAATATCTTCAAGCCAAGCATTAATTCTATTGTCCATAAATTAACACTTTGGTTTCATTAAGTTCCTTTCTGAAATATTGATTTTTAACAGCTCTATCTTCAATAAGGTCTATTTGGCGTTTAAGTAGACTCTCTAATTTTTCTTTAAGTTGAAAATATAGGTTAGTATACTCAAAAGGATCAGTTTCTTCAAAATCTACAACAAAATCAATATCAGAATCTTGATTAAAATCATCTCTAGTTACAGACCCAAAGGCAGAAAAAGTGCGAACTTTATATTGTTTACAGAGCTCTTTAATTAGATTTATATTTTTGTCATCTATTTTCATATATCAAAAATAGTTATTTTTTTATAGGTCAAATAATCCTCAGGTATTTTTCAAGCATTAGCAAGTATTCAAAACTATTAAAATGAAGTCGTTAATCGTTGATTCCACAACAAACTTAAAATATAAATAATTTTACAGGGTGGTTTATAAAACAGCTATTGCTGTTTTAGGCTTTTTTAATGCATACCACTCCTCTATTTTTTAAATTTAATAATTATCCATTTAATGGCAAGATAATTGTGCCTAGCAGCGTACTAACCAAAAAAGTACAATGAAAATATTATTTTCCACTATCGCCTTATTACTCCACCTGGTTGCATTTACCCAATCAGAGCCTATTTCCGGCATTTACACACGAACTTTGGGTCCAAGCAACGGTATTGAGATAATGTACAAACTAAGCTTAAATAAGGACGGTACCTTCTTGTTTCATTCTAATACAAAACAAAAGGGAGCACCAGCAGAGAAAAACCTTTATGGTAAAGGAACTTGGAAGATTGAAAAAAAAGTCGTTACGTTTATCACAAACGAAAAAACTGATATTAGTGAGGACTACACGTTAGATTTTAATGGTTCGAAAGCAAGATTTATTTCAAAATCTCCTAGAGATAAAAGCAACCGCATTGTTGAAACTGCTTTGCAATTTTACGAGTCTAATATTTTCTGGATTGAAACCTTAAAACTTCCTAAAATGTAAAAGTGAATGCTAATTAAGTAACCAGAGTTCTAAGTTATTTAAGCTTTATAGTTCTATAATTTTTATTCAGCTGTAGTTACTAATTATTAGCAATATACAGTGAAAATCGTAACCGATTTAAAAACCGCTTCAAAAAAGTAGAGGCCGAATTATAAGTTTAAAAACAAATAATTCAACCTCTTTAAATTGAATGTGATAATAGTTAAATATTATCCATTCCCCTAACCTATCGTTTTAACGTAAAGTGCGATTTAAATTGTTTTGGAACACCAGATTCTTCGTAATTCAAAATGAACCAGTAATCGTTTGTTGGTAGATTTTCTCCTCTATAGGTACCATTCCATCCTGTTGAAGATGGTAAAATTTTCTCCAAAAATTTGCCGTAGCGATCATAAATTTCAATATAAGAACCAGGTTGATTACTCATTGCTGTAATGTTCCAAGTATCATTTATTCCATCATTATTAGGTGTAAAGTATTTAGGATAACTAATGATTCTAATATCGTCGATAACTAACGGTGGATCACATGAAGGATTCTCTGTTTTTCTATCATATACCGTAACCGAATGAGTTCCCCCACTAACATTAGTAAACACCCCACCATTATCTAAAATAGGGCCATCGTCAAGCTGAAACCAGTATTCACCATAGCCTTCTACCAATACATTTATACTCGGATTGGCTTCAAATGTTCCTGTTTGAGTAACAGAAACCAATTGAGCTGCACCAGATTGAATGATTTCAAAAGATTCACTTATTTCTGAAGTACAATTGGCTACCAACTGAATTTCGGTAACAGTAAGCGTATATAAACCAGGAGCTGCTGTATCTACTACATATTGCTCTTGATTTGCTCCTGAAATTTCAACACCGTCTAAATACCAGGTATACGCATAATTCGAGCCTTGTAAATCACTCATTAAAGTAATACTGTTTTGTAATTGTCCAGTGCTATAATCCACACAAAGCGTATTAGAACCACTACTAGAAGAAATTACTGGCTTTAAAATCGGACTCACCTCATAATCGAAAGTGGTTGTCGCGTAGCATACATCTGGAATATTACTGTTTTCAACACGAATATAAATAGTTTGATTATAAGGCGTTGAATTCACAAAACCTTGCGGATTCAAAATAGGATTGGTTCCATTTTCAGCATCAACTGCAGTTTCATAATAACTTACCTTATAAATGTTTTCGTCTTGACCATTTAAAACTTCTTGATCCAGAATGGTTAAATCGAAAGCGAAAAGGCCATCATTTTCTCCATCGTAATCACAAACCATTTCTGGCATCGGCATGGTCGCTTGTGCACCATCTAACACCTGAAGTTCGAAAGGAAAAACACCTGGACAACTTGCGTTTGACGGCGTTATCATAACATAAATGGTTTGATTATAAGCCGTTGTGTTAGTATATGGATTTGTAGAAATACTATTCGTGGCTCCTGCATCTTCATAAAAAGTGACGGTAAAATCAGTCGTACTTTGAGTACTACCAAGAATTTGAGGAATTTCTGCATTTAGATCAAAACTACTAAACCCATCAGCAGATACACTACACCCTATCATGCTATCCATGGTAATAATTGGCAACGGATTTACTATAATTTCTAGAGTTTGCGTTGTTGCACACGCTCCTGCATCTGGTGTAAAGGTATACGTGGTTGTTGTTGTATTGTTTAAAGCAGGGCTCCAGGTTCCTGTAACGCCTTCAATAGAGGTTGTTGGTAATGGCGCTAAAGCATCCCCATTACAAATTGGCGCTACAGCTGCAAAAGTTGGTACTGTTGGCTGATTAACTACAATATCAAGAGTTTGCGATAAAGCGCAACTTCCAGCATCGGGCGTAAACGTATAGGTAGTTGTTTGTGTATTATCTAAAGCCGGGGACCATGAACCTGTAACGCCCTCAACAGAAGTTGTTGGTAATGGCGCTAAAACATCACCACTACAAATTGAAGCTATAGCTGCAAATGTTGGCGTTGTTGGTTGATTCACCACAATATCTAAAGTTTGTGAATTCGCGCACTGCCCTGCATCTGGTGTAAACGTATAAGTTGTCGTAACCGTATTATCTATCGCTGGTGCCCATGTACCTGTAATACCTTCAAGCGATGTGGTTGGTAATGGCGATAATGTATCACCACTACAAATAGGATCCACATCTGCAAAAGTTGGATTACTTAAAGGATTTACAACAATTTGTAAAGTTTGAGTAGCCGAACATTGTCCGGGATCTGGAGTAAACGTATAGGTAGTCGTTGCTGTATTATCTAAAGCTGGTAACCATGAACCTGTAATACCTTCGGTAGAACTTGTTGGTAAAGGTGCCAGCGTATCACCATAGCAAATGGGGTCTACAGCATCAAAAGTTGGCGTCGCTCCAGGCGTTACAATAATTTCCATACTTTGAGGCACCGCACACTGTCCGGCGTCTGGCGTAAACGTATAAGTCGTTGTTACGGTATTATCTATGGCAGGACTCCAAGCTCCTGTAATACCTTCTAAAGATGTTGTTGGCAAGTTACCAAGCGTATCATTTTCACAAATGGGATCTACAGGTGTAAACGTTGGCACCGTTCCAGGCGAAACTGTTGTTGAAACACTTTGAGTTAGCGATGTGGAACAAGCCACGGTTCCAGAAGCCATTATAATTTGAACATCAATTAATTGTAATGTGGTATTAGTCCAAGCTGTCGTCACCAAAGTAGCATTTCCTGAATTGTCTAAAACAATACTTTCGGTGGCTCCTCCGTCTATTTCGTAATGCACCGTTGTGTTAGGTGATCCTGTAAAAGAGTACGTAATCTCTTCACTCTGACAAATAGAAGCTGGCGAACGCGTAACAGAAGCGTCAGGAACGGCTTCTACAACTAAATTAAAATCGGTTAAACTGTAACATGCTGTGCCTGGTGATACCACCTTGGCATAAATTTGCGTTGGACTAGATGTTGTTGCATAAATGCCTAAAGGGTTTGCTATTGGATCTGCCAGTTGATTGATACCATCGGTAGCATCGGCTAAATTTTCATAAAACTCTACTGAAGCTCCTGGTGTTGACGTTATACTGCTTTTTAAACTATTTAAATTAAAAATCCCAACTCCAGGTGTTGTACTACAAGTAATAACATCCTCCATATCGTTAGCTGTTGGAGGTGTTGGAAAGGCTCCTGATCCTGTTGTTGCTGTACCCGTCCATTGAATTTCGAAACCACCATCGCCAACAGGTCTATCTACAGCAATATAATAAGATTCTCCAGGGTTTACATTTAACCAATATACGTAACCATTACCATTTGCACCAGGCCCTGACTGCGTTGTAGTTGTACTGCCATTAATTCCTGTATGGTTATTAGGTAACCCGGCTAAATCTGGGTTTGTTGTTGAGCATCGAATAGGCGCTCCTAAGTTTGAACAACTACTATTAGGTGCAAAAACCCAAAAATCGTAATCGACCATAATATCTGGGTCGTCTGGAATTAAATCGAACCCTAAGGTTCCTCCTTGTACAATATCTACTTTTAACCAAATGGAATGATGCTCAAAACCCGAGCACGAATTGATTTCAAATTCGTTTCCAGATCCTGTCGCATTCGATCTAAAGACCCCATTTCCACACACGGTAATAGCATCAATACAATCGTTTGGTTCTTGGGCAAACACTGTTAAGGTTAAACTTAGAACACTAAATAACATTAAAATTTTTTTCATAGCCATACTTTCCCCTTATAACAAACAATAGTCAAACGCATCTATGCATGCCGTTTGACTATCATTCTTAAATCAACTTTTCTTTTTCACTTTAGCCACTTAACTGCCAATTTATTTTATAATTAAAAACTCAGAGCGTCGGTTTTGTGCATCTTCTTCACTAGTACAATCTGATTTACAATCAATTTTTGGTTCTGTACTACCAACACCTTCAGGCGTTAACCTATCCTTACTAACTCCTTTAGAAACCAGGTATTGAACCGTAGATTGGGCTCTTCTTTCTGATAGTTTCATGTTGTAACTTGAATTACCTTTTGTATCAGTATGCGATCGCACTAGAATTTTCATATCTGGGTAATCATTCATGATTTCTACCAGCTTATCAAGCTCTGATGCGCCAGATTGTGTAATATTACTTTTGTTAAACTCGAAGTAAATATTATTGAGTTTCACTTCAGTTTCTGTAATCAATTCATGAACTGGAGATAACAATATGGTCTTAGTAAGATCTTCCGCTTTTGTCTCGCTAACGGTTATTGAGTTTGGCTCGTAGCCTACTTTAGAAACATTAAACACATAAGATAATTTACATAGTGCATTAAAGGTCATGGCTCCATCTTGTGAGGTCATGGCATTAGAAATCACATCGCCATTAGCTCCCACAACAGCAATTGTAGCTGAAGGAATAACAGTATTTGTAACGGCGTCTTTTACCACAAGCTTCGTTTGAAACTTACAAATTGGAATGGCCATATAAATATGATCTACTCCCGTTCTGTTAGATGAAAAGTACCCGATTTCCTGCTCCATATTAATACTAAAAGCAAAATCGTCTCTCCTAGTATTTATCTCCTTTCCCAGGTTTATAGCCTCTTCATTTTTATTTAAATCGACTTTAAAAATATCAAATCCACCAAAGCCTTGTTTTCCGCTTGAAGCGAAATAAAGAATGTTATCACTACTTACAAATGGGTAACCTTCCTTACCTGGCGTATTAACATGCTTTCCTAGGTTTACTGGTTCTCCGTAAGTATCGTTATCAACACTTACTTTCCAGATGTCTGTATCACCAAAACCATTTGGCATATTAGATGCAAAGTAGAGGGTTTTACCATCCTGACTTAAACATGGGTGACTTACAGAATACTCTATACTATTAATAGGTAAGGCTTTAATATTGGTCCAATTACCATCAACTAAAGAGGCTTTATACAAACCTTGTTGCGCTAATTTTATTCCTTTGTCTTTCATTTTTTTGAAAGACCCATCACGGTAACCATTACTAGCAAAAATCATGGTTTTTCCATCAGCACTTATGGTTATGGGTCCGTCGTGATAATTACTATTTAAACTTTTTACCGGTTCTGGCTTTGAAAACTCACCATTTTCATCACGTACCGACTTATAGATATCTAAATAAGCCTCATTAGTAGATTTATCTTTTTTACTTCCGTGATTACGTGTACTAACAAAGTATAAAACATTATCATTAGACATTATAGGACTAAAATCGCTCTCGTTAGGATCATTTATAGGTGCTTCCTTAACATGGAATAAAATAGATTGATCATCTAAACTAGAAATATAATTAGGATTTTGTCTATGTTCTTTAGCACGTTGATCGGACGGACTCATGGTAGCAAACGTGTCCATTTGTTCGATGGCATCTTGGTATTTACCTTGCGATTTTAAAACCTGTGCATAACGGTAATAAAATTCTGAATCTTGTTTAGATTTTGAAGCCATTTCATAATATTTTGAAGCTTCATCAAGATTAAACAGGTTATAATAACTATCGCCTAGCTGCTTGTAATCGTTGCTATTAGCTTGGTTGTTATCAATCATTTTTAAGTAGACTTCAATAGCATCTACATACTGGTAAGTTTCGAAGTATTTATTAGCTTTTTCCCTTTGACTGTTTTGCCCATAACTGGCTGTTACAAAAAGAACCAAGCATAAAAGACTATAAATATGTTTCATTTTTAAGGTGGTTTTTAGTTAGAAAAATCTAGGTGATACAGACACTTTTTTAGGGAAATTAAGATCGAACAACAACATGATTTCATGAGAACCAGAAGATTCAACATTAAGCTCTGAAGTTGTATAGTCGTATGCATAGCCTACGCGTAGGCCTGATAATATTTCAAAATTAACCATAGCGCCAACGGAATCGTCTAGCCTATACGTTGCGCCTGCTTCAAAACGCTCGAAAAACAAGAAGTTAGCCGAAACATCTAAAGATGTTGGCGCATTGAAAGCCGATTTCAACAAAAAGGACGGTTTAAACTTCGTGTTTTCAGAAAGGTTGAAAACATATCCTGCCGATAAAAAGTAATGCACTACATCGGAACCAAACTTATAAGTATCGCCGTTATTACTAACATCCAAATACGTGTTTTTTAACATGTTGGGAATCGAAAACGATACATAATAGTTATCGGTATAGTAAAAAATCCCAGTACCAATATTTAAATAGGTATTGTTTGTGTTTTCACTGAATGCTTCATCGTTGGCATCAACAACATAACCGTTTCCAATATCATTAAACAATCCGATGTTTTGAAAACTAGCGCCTCCTTTTAAACCCAGTGCTAAACGGTGTTCACCACCAAGGTTTAAAGTGTATGAGAAATCTGCATAAACATTGTTTTCTTCAATAGGACCTATTTGATCTGAAACAACCGACAACCCAAGCCCTACGTTTTTACCTGTAGGACTGTGAATTGAAAAAGTTGAAGTTTTAGGAGCCCCTTCGATACCTACCCATTGTGACCTATGTAACAATCCAATGGCTAGATCGCCTCTAGATCCTGCGTAGGCAGGGTTAATCACGTTCATATTATACATATACTGTGTATACTGAGGGTCTTGTTGTGCATTAACACCTAGTAAAACTAAGAGTGCAAATGTTAGTGTGAGATGTATTTTTTTCATTGCTATCTTAAATTGCTGGTTGTCTAAATTTTTAATTATTGAATTCTATTAATAAAAATCCAACCTGTAGTTTTACTACCATCTCCATTTACAACACTATAGAAATATGTGCCATCTGGAAGATTTTCACCTTTATTAGTTTGACCATGCCATTGGTTGGTATAAGTCCCTTTAAACTTATAAACCTCTGTTCCGTTTCTATTAAAGATGTATAGCTCGGTAACTCCGTACCCTGTTAAATCTAGGTCATCATTTTTACCGTTTCCATCAGGAGAAATACCTCTAGGAATATCGATACAACTTGATCGCTCCGCTGTAAACGTGGCACTAGTTGAACAATCGCCATAAGCTACTTCAACAGAAAATAATAGTGAATCGGTATTGTTTTGACTGGTGTATTCTGTCACGTTGAATATTTCAGAATTCTGTCCAACCACGTTTCCATTAGCATCCTTCCAAGTGTACGTCACTTGAGAGTTGTCAAAAGCGCTATCAATTGGTGAAGCTTCTAGGATGTAATCACCCTCTTGACACTCCCCTACTATATCAACCTCAATAGTATCAAAAATGGTCATACTGAAAGTTGATATGCTTCCTTCTGCACAAGCAGTTAGGTCTTCTAACACTTGATAAGAAATAGTGTATTCTCCAGTAGCACTTGAAGTGAAATCAATTTCACCGGTAACGCTATCAATAGCTAAACCTGGATCTGCGCTAAAGGCTCCTCCAGCCGTAAATCCTAATGCTAATTCTGGAAGCGCATTTGCACTATAAGAACAGTAAACGTTGTCTAAATAAATAAACTCGGTTACCGGCATCCTAGTAGGCATAATTTCAATAGATGTGGTATAACTTCCTGAAGCAATGCAATTAGTAATATCGGCAACTAATGTGTACGTAATATCATGTATCCCCGAACTTGCTGATGTGAAGTCAACTTCACCCGTTACTGGATCTACCATTAAAGTGGTAGAAATATATGTACCTCCAGTTGTAAAACCAGTTCCTAAATTTGGTAAAGCGCTTGTTGTTGCAATTAAGCAGTAAGGCGCTGTACCGTAGTCAAAAGTTAAAACTGGTGCTACTGAAGCTATAATATCTACTGTAGCTGTATATGTTCCACTTACTGTACACATGGTAGGATCTCCATTGTAAGTATAGGTTACATCGTGCATTCCTGAAGTCACCGTTGTCAAGTCAATTTCACCGGTCATAGCATCAACAGTTAATGTGCTTGATGTGAATGTTCCACCATTCGCAAAATTGTCTGATAATATTGGTAATTGCGCTGTAGTTTCAGCTTCACAAAACGGATTATAACTAAATGTAAGCTCTGGAGTTACTAAATCATTAACAGTAACCACAATCTCAGCACGAGGTCCATCACAACCTTTAGTGTTATCTCTATAAGCCACGTAGTATGATGTATTTCCTGCTACAGAAGTACTTGGCGTTGGCGCCGTTGTACTAGCAGTACCACCTGTTTCTTGGGTAAACCAAACAATGTTGTATCCGCTTAAAGGTGTCGCTTCTAAAGCCTCTGGGGTATCATTTAAACAATATTCAATTGGTGTTTCTACAGATGGAATGTCCCCAATGCCATTATAGTTTAATTCAATATTGTATTCACAATAGCGTGTTTTCCATGTAAATGAATACACCCCAGGTGCTAAGAAGTTAGAAATATTTACAGTACTGTTGTTTTCATCATCAAATGTTACTGGACTTGGATTGGTATCACTTTGTAACCAAGTACCTGTACCACGAGCTTCTAATGTTGCTGTTGGATTTGTACAATCCACATCAAATGGCGCTGTAATAATTTCATTATTAGATCCAAATTCAATAGCATCTAATAAATTACCAATATTGTCTGTTCCATTAGCTCTAAAAATAAATCGTGTAACAGGTTGTCCGGATGGTACAGCATAATCGCCAGAGACAACTTCCCAAGACTGTTCTCCTATATTTTCGGTAACTAAAGTATAAGGTCCGCCAGGCGCTCCTGCATACATTTGAATGTTATTACCTTCAAAACGACCGTAATGCGCAAAACTATATGTCATTAAGGTTATTTCTGAAGTATCAAAATCTCTATATAATCCTTTAATATTTGGATCACTTGGGTCTATCGTTGTCCCTTGATCTGATCGCAACTGGATAAGTTGTCCGCCTTCATAAGGTGAAAAACCAGGAGCATTTAAAGATTCCCAAACAAATGCTGAGTTGGTTGAATCTAAATTTTGTCTCCAACCTGGAATTGAATTCACCGAAAGGATTGAACTAACTCCACTTAAGCGTCCGATTCCTGGATGTTCAAAACCACCGTTTACAATTTTAACATCACATAAATCATTTGGTGTAGTAATACATAAACTTAGACGGTATTCTGTTGGTTCTGCATGTACTTTCGTTAATCTTACTTTATAGGTATCTCCCACAACTAACTCGGAAGCATACATCGCTGTAATCGTATTATCGTAACTACAGATTATTTCTTCTAAGGCTCCAGCCGAATTCTCTCTGTATAGTGTCATCACCAATTCAGAATATTCAGCGTAACCTGTTTCTCTAAAAGTTCCTGTCGTATAATGCGCTACAATTTGATGAATTGGAGATTGCGCGGTAAAATTAAACCAAACATCACCGTTATTTGCTCCATCACAACTCATGGCTTCTGGAGAAGTCGTAACGTTTGTAAAAGAGATCTCTTTCATTGGTGTGCTACAATTTTCATCGGTGCTCACCATAACGTCTACTGCGGTAGTTACATCATCATTTCTAACAAAAACTAAAGGTCCCGCCCAATAACTTGAATCGTCGTCACCACATACGGCACGCACAAAAAACTCGTAGCTTGCCATATTTGGATCTACAAAATCGGCAGCTGTAGGCGTATAAGAATTTGTAGAAACTATGGTTCCAGATTGTGGTATGGTTCCACTACCTATAGGCTGAAATGCAACTTCCCATTGTGTTTCACTACCTCCTGCTGTCCAAGAAAGCGTAGACAATTCATTAGATGCTAAATCTGTAGGTTCTGGACAAGTAATAGCACCACAAGAAGAATATCCTGTATATACCGTTGTTCTTGGTTCCAGACCTAATGGACTCTTGTACACAGAGTTTCCATCTGGATCAAGAATTTCAAATTGGTAGCTTTCATATTGAGGCGCATACCAACCTACAGTATCAAAATACATTGAAAACTGCACACCAGAACAAAAGAATACAGTAAACCTTTCTTCGGTATTTCCAGAAAATGGAATCGATTGGAAGGTTTGATTGTTTTGTGTAATCACTAACTCTGATGACGAGTCTCTATCACTAGTCATTAAAATGGTATACTCACATAAGTTTTCGAAACTACATAATGTAGTCACTTCAAGTGGCCCCGTCCATGCGCTATCGGCATCACAAGTATTTCTTACATAGATATCATATTTCGTTGAAGCTGTTAATCCTGTAACTGTAAAAGGATTAGACGTTGCTTCGTATAAATAATCTGGATTAGTACTACCTACTGGAGCTTCTGTTCCAGATGGCTGTACTGAAATTTCCCATGAGGTTTGTCCATCATCATCCCAGCTTAAATCTACTTGGGTATCGGTTAAATTGTTAGCAATAACATTAGTAACTTCTGGACAATCAGGGATATCTTCAATATTAACATTATCTATAACTAAAGTTTGACCTCTATAAACAGAAGTTGATGCGAAAAATGGCACGTGAAAGGCAATGTTTACATCACCTACATAACCTGCTAGGCTAATAATTTTAACTTTATATTCTACGTTATTAATGATTACTGGATCATCATCAGAATCGTATAACACATGGGTAAATTGATCTAAACCAATACCATTGGTAGATAATAATACTTCTAAATCTTCGGTAAAGAAATTATCATTAACTCTATAATAATATCTTAATTGTTGATTTTCGGTAAGCGTAATGGTTGGTGATATTAACCAATCTTCATTTCTACCATTATGTCCTGTAAACATGGCCGCTGCTTGATCACCTTCATAAGGAAATGAAGCACTATCAAGTTCCCAAGTATCTAAGTCGTAATTATCATCTATAATCGTCCAACACCCTTCGGTTGTAGAGTCTGTATTAAAAGTTTCTACAAATGGTGATGGAAATGCTGTACATGTGGTTGAGAAATATAAAGGACCAATCCAGTCGCTGTCATCACTTCCACAATTAGATTTCACAAAAACTTCATAATCTGTATCAGGAGTTAAATCTGAAGCAGAGAATGTTGTTTGTGTAGACTCAGTACCTTCATGGTTTGGAACACCAACACCTGCAAATTGAACAGCTACCTGCCAAGAGGTTTCTTGATAACCTGCGTTCCAAGAAAAATCTGCACTATTAGATGTTACGGTATCTAATGAAAGATTCCCTGGTACCGGACAAGGTGGAGCATCATCTATACTCACATCGTCAATATGTAAAGTCGATGATCCTCCTGAAAATGACGGTACTCTAAAGGCGATATACACCGGACCGTTAGCTTCAATAATTATCGATTTTTCTAAATAATTAGAATGCGTAAATACTTCAGCTGGTGAGATTACCGAAAAACTTGAAGGATTATTTGTTGTGGTAGACATTAACACCTCCAAACCATAACGTGGTGGTGTAACAGCACCAAATGAAAACCCTACTTCAGCTCTATATTTAAATTTCAACTCTTTTACCCCATCTAAATTAATGGCCGGAGAAATTAAATAAGCATCTGTAGATCGAGAAGATGTTTCTGCTCTGGTATCAGTTACAGACCAACTGTCATTTGAGGTGTCCCAACAAAATTTCTGTGTATCTGGATCATCATCATTAAAACTTTCATAAAACGGTGCATCGTAAGACGTACACAAGGTGGTAAAAGTAGCAGGACCAACCCACTCACTCTGATCGTCAGCAGCACAATGTGCTCTTACGTAGTATTCGTATCTCGTTCCAGGCTCTAATCCTGTAGCCGCATAAGGGAAATTGCTATCTACGATAATACCATCCCCTGTAGGAATACCTGTTCCTGCATCTTGAATGGCCACTTGCCATTGTGTTTCTTCATCTCCTTTAGTCCAGGTTAACCATGCTGAATCTGTTTTCACATTTAAACTCGAAGGATTAAGTGGTTTAGGACAAGAAGGTTTGTCTTCAATATAAACATCGTCAATAGATAATCTAAGTGCATCTTCATTAGCACTTGGCTCCACATACCATGCTATATTTACCTTTCCTGTAATCCCTGCTGGTATATCTACAATAACTTCTTGAAAAGCTGTATTTGTAATTCGTGTTACAGGTAAAATTTCCGTAGTAAAGTTATTTGGTCCAATACCTGTTGTGGATAATCTAATTGAGTACACAGAAGCACCTTGTGTTGCTCTGTGCTTATATCGTATTCTTTTTTGAGAAGCGTCAAAATTAATTTGAGGAGACACTAACATATCATTACTGATACCATTAACCCTGTTAAGTTCGGTTACAATAGTAGCGTAAGTCTCGTTTGTCCCTAAATAACCCCAAGTATTTCCATCTTTATTGATATCAAGGCTTGTCCAACATGGTTCTGGTGTCACATTAGCGCCATTGAAATCGGTAAAATAAGGGGTATCAAAAACAGTACATTGCGTTGTAAAAGCATAAGGTTTACTCCATGCTCCTGGCGAACCACCACAAACCGATCTTACATATAAATCGTAGGCAGTACCAGGTGTTAATCCTGTGTTTATAACAACATCGGTATTGGTATTTGTTGCCGTACCTGCCGTAGTTGGTTCACCTGCATCACGCGCTACAACTTGGTATTCCCAAGAATCTGAAAAACCGCCTACATTATCCCATGTAAATTTTACACTGTTTTCGGTTAAATCGCTATATTTAAAGTTACCTGGAGGTGCACATGTTAAACCTGAAACGTTAAGTTTAAAACAAATCCCTGCTCCCGAAGAAAGCTCAGACGATACAACAATCACATAGGTTTTACCTTGTTCTACAAATAGGTTTTCTATGGATTTAGGTGAAAATGCATTATTAATTGTAAAACCATCAAGACAGCTTACACCAACATTACTACACCCTTCGTAAACAAAAAGAGAGATTCTGCTATTATAGCAGTTGTTGCTACCTCCACCACCTTCGGTTCCCGTTTCTAGGCTAACTGAAAGTAATCCATCTTCAGTTGGTGTGTAGGTATGAAATATTTTATCACCATTTAAATAATTGGTTGTACCTCCACCACCTGGAACACAGTTAGTCCCTACTGTAGTGTAACTCACTTCAGCAGGATTAGGGTGCACGTAATTTTGTAAATTTTCAACTAACTCGTAAGGACTCGACCCTATATTCTCTAATACGATAGGCTCTGTACAAGTTAATCCTAATTTAAGCGTTTCAAAGCTGTATGGTCCTGACCAATCGCCTTGAGTAGCATTGTCACAAATTGGACTAATATAAATATCGTATTCTGTTTCCTCATCAAGATTCATCAAGCTATAGCTTGTTCCTGACACTGGAATACCACTGGCAGCCGGAACGCCACCTTTTGGTAAAATTTGCAATTCAAAATTAGTTGCTGTAGGATGTGTCCAACTAACATTAGCAGTAGTTGTCATTACATCTTCAATTTCAACATCGGAAATGGCACCTGTACAGCCTTCTAATATGTCAACATCATCAATAAACCAAGAATCTCCAGTTGGATTAGCGCCTACTTGCGTATTTATAGCAACAAAAGCGATATAAACATTTAAACCAACAGGAATAGAACTAGGAAATTTAATAACCTTTTTCTCGTAAGCCGTTTGAGATACATTATTAAGATTGGTTTCTGTATAAGATTGCAGTGCAATAGTGAAACCATTAATATCTGGTTGTGCTGCTGTAGAAATTCTTACTTCATAGGTTGCACCATAATCTATTTCACTACTTTGTTTGGTATAAAAGTGAATTTCCCCTTTTTCTGGAACAGCAAATTGAGGTGTTACCAAAAAATATTCAGCAGTATTTTGATCGCCAATATTGTCGGCACTTGGTCTTACGTAAACACCATTTGTATTTAAGAATCCATCGGTAGTCGTGTCCCAATTAGAACTTCCAACATTGTTGTTAACAATAGACCAGTTACTGGGTATCCCGCTGTTAAATGATTCTGATACTTGTGCGTAACTTTTTCCTGAAGCTGATAAAACTAATGTTAGTACTAGAACAAACATCCAGCGACTAAAAATTGAATTTCTAAAACCGAATTCAATCAATCCTTTTGCAGAAAAAGGATGGGGTTTTACCAGAGCAATCTGCAACTTGTTTTTCATGCTATGTTTTTTGGTTAGTGGTTTATAAAAATTAAAGATATTATAATACCTTCTTAACATAAACCTTCTGTCTTTGCCTTTTACTGAAATTTGAAAGCAAAAACACCAACACAACAAACTGAAAAACAATCTGTTACAATAAAATGTTATTTTTTGATTTTACTTTTTGATTTTACTACCACCTTGAAGAGAATCTACCTTTTTTGTAAGGTTTTGGATGGTTTTTTTATTTTTAAACTCAAGAAATAGCACCCCTAAAACAAAGATTACTACCAACAAGATAGACCACCTAAGCAGGCTACTAAATTGCTCTTTGATAGTTAATAGTTCTGTGTTTTGAAGTTTATAACTCTCGTTAATAGAATCACCTATAGAGTTACGTTCAGAGGTTTTTATCTGCGCCTGAGTCTTTAAATATAAATTGTAATATTCTTGAAATTTTCCTGGTTCATTCAATGCCAAATGATTTTCAAAAAGGCCTTTGTAAATACCTAAATTTAATACCAAATCACCAACACCTTTAGACCGTTCTAAGGCCTCTTCTAGTAAATCTACGGCTTTTCTATAGTTACCTTCTAGCGTATAAACTTCGGCTAAACCTTTTTCTGCAAATGATATTAAACTATCTGCATTCTCTCTTCTTGCCAAGGAAATAGATCGTGCAAAACTATTTTTTGCATTACCGTATTCTCCTAACATAGAGTAACAATTCCCAATATTATAGTAGATAATACTTAAATTTCCATTACTTTTTCGGCTATTTATTTTCTGGTACTCTAAAATACCCTTATTGAAAAAATCTAAAGCTATATCGCAATTTAAATTGTCTTTATAAATAAAGGCTTTTACCACATAACTATTAGCTAAAAACAAACGAACCGCATCTTTATCTGGATAAGACAAACAGAACCGCTCTGTTTTTTCCATAAACTCAATGGATTTATCATAAATTTTAAGCTGCTGATAAAGCACTCCGGTTCGATAAAGAATTTCTATTTCAAGCAATTCATTGTCTAATTCATCGGAAATCTCGTCAACTTTAACAATATACTCCAAAGCTTTTCTGTAATCACGTTTCGATGTATAGCCAAAAGACACTAATAACAAAGCTTTAACCCTAACTTCTTGAGAGTAACTCTCATCTTTATAAATAGATAGCCCTAATTTTATTGATGCGTCAGGAGTTTTATAGACTTGTCTACGACTTTCTTCTAATAAACTATCTACTTGTTTAATTTGAATCATGCTGCCCGTCGCATGAGCACTATATTGAATAACAAGTGCCATGCATAGAAATATAGATTTAAGTGCTATTTTCATGATTCTTCTGTACTTGATTTTAATGCTTCACGCTCCTCTTTTATCAAATTGATAAATGTTGCTGGAGACATACCAACAATGGATTTAAATACCGTGGCAAAGCTACTATGCGATGAGTAACCACTTTCTTCGGCTAAAAAACTAATTTTATAGTTAATATAGTTGTTATCCTTCTTAAGTTTATTAATGATATAGTTAATACGAAGCTTGTTGATGAACGTATTAAAATTGTCGTTATAATGTTTATTAATAATTTCAGACAGGTATTTAGTATTTGTTTCAAATTGTCCTGCTAAAACAGCTAGCGACATATCTCTATTTAAATACTTCCTAGAGTTTTCGAATTTTTTAAGCTTAATAAGTATCCCTCGTTCTGTTTCTTCAGGGATCATTATTTTATTCTTGCTTGCTCGTTTTGTTGGTTTTATCTTGCTAAAATAAGCTCTACTTATTTCAAGATATTTTATAATTTCATGAAGTCGTTTTTTCCTTAATTCACTCTTTACCAACACAAAGGCTCCAATTAATAAAATTAGAAAAGCTATAACAATGACTATATTTCTATAATTCTGATAGGTTTTTTCCTCCTTTAAAACCACCTTATTATGTTCTTCCGTAACCAAATTATAAACAGTATTAATCGATTTTTGATCCATTAATTCCACTTTATTATTTAATACTAAGAACTTATCGTTATAAACTAGGTATTTACTTTTTTGATTGGTTGCCAAATAATTTATGGCTAAATCGCGATTAATTTGCATCAGTAATGACGGATTATCAATCACTTCAGCACATTTTAAGGCCATGAATAAGATTTCTTCACTTTTTTCAAATTCATTTTTTTGAAGATACAAATTACCTAACTCGCTATAAAAAATTGCTTTTTCATATAAGTTGTTTTGTTGAACCCGTTCAAATAACTGATTGGTTTTATTGATATAAGCAAAGGCAGAATCATGTAAAGACAAATCCTTATAAACCATTTCCTTTGCTAAGGTAATTTTAAGCTTTCCGTTGCTATGATTATTAAAATATGCTTTAAATTTCTCATTAGTTTCATCAATAATTTTCAGGGCATTTAAGTTCTCATGCCTATCAATTTTCATTTGAATATCCTCAAGAATAATTAAACTTTGAAGAGAGTCTTTTACCGTATTTTCGGCTTTCATATTTGCAAGAACATCCTGAGCTCTAGATAGATAATCTTTAGCTTGTTTATCTAAATACAATTCTCTAAACAACTCTGTTCTAACTATATAATTTCTAAATTGAGCCATTGGGCTAACCTTAGAAAGTTCATCTGTATTACTAAAAATAGGAATTGCGGCATTATTTAAATCACCCTTTACCAAATAGCTTTTACTTAAAATATAATTGATATGAGCACGCGTTTGTTCGTCTTCAGCACTCTTAACGATGTGTTCGGAAATTTTAATCGCCTCATCTGGGTTGGAATAAATAAGCTCTTCAGCTTTTTCTAATAGCTGATGATTTTGTCCGAAACTCGCTGTAGAACTTAGTAGACACAAAAGCAAAGTAGCGCAAGACATGCACTTATCGAGAGTAGAGAACGAAGCTTTTATTCCTATCAAAATAGCAATTAGATTATGGGGTTCTGACCTAACATTTATCAATGATTTATCATAATTTAACAATGTTTTTACATTGAATATGCAGCTCTATTGAAATATTAAGATAACAAATATAATAAAATCAACTAGATTGTAAGTATCTACAAAATGGATTAACGGTTCCTGTAAAATTGAGATATCTTTATTGTAGAATTCCAAAAAAATTAACAAGGGAAATGCGTAAAACAAAAAAGCATCGCTTTCGCGATGCTTTCGTGACTAAATCAAATTTATACAAATTCAATTTAAAGCAAGTATTTACTCACTTATTCTTTAATAACTTTAAAGGTTTTTACTGCTGTATCAATCGATACCTTAACGAAGTAAATACCATTCTTTAAGTCATTCATATCTACAGTTGATTTCATTGTATTAGGAGTAAAGCGTTTTACTTCTTGTCCTACGATATTGATGATACTAATATTTGAAATACTGTTTTTAGCCTGAACCGTTAACGTATTAACCACAGGGTTAGGGAAGTATTTGAAGTTCTCAAACTCGATAGCATCAGTACTTAATGTTGCATCTGGATAAATAAACAATTCAAATTCTGAAGCTCCGCTTGCACTACAATACACAGAAACTAGGTATGTATTTCCAGCAACAACCTGAATGGTTTTAGCTCCAGAGTTATAACAACTTGTAATTCCAGAAACATAGTTGCTGTTAATTGAAGAACACGTATCGGTATCATAAACGGTATAATACGTTGTTGAACCACTAGTTTTAGTAAAATCAACATGGTAATCACCTGTATATGTTGGCGTGAATGCATACCAAATATGCTTTCCTGATGAATAGCAAGTTTCTTGAGAAGCATAAGCATTATCCATATTTCCAACAATTTTATTGTTACCATTCATATCAGAAGATTCTAATAAGGTTGTTGGCGTAGCACAATCGTTGTTTGCAACTGCTGGTGGTAATTGGTATACACATAAATCAAAATTAACACCCGGATCAGTATTAGCCGATTTAACCGTGATATAATATGTTGTTCCAGCGGTCATGGTATGAATTTGGTTATTATTAGAATTACAAGCTGAACTCTTTTGAGTAAAAGTTCCACATGTACCATCAAAAATTACAAAGTAAGACGATGTCGTTCCAGAAACTTCGGTATGAGCAAACTCATAAATACCATCGGTAGCAGGTGTAAAAGTATACCACACATCATTATAAACCGTAGAACCACTACCACAAGCTAAAGTTTCCGAAGATTCTGTAGCTCCTATTGTTGTACCTGATACTTTGTTATCACATAAATCGTCTGTAGATAAACTAAGCGCTACAGCATTCGAACATTCATCATTTGCTGGTGCAGCAAAAGGTTCTTTAATACAGATGTCAAAATTTTGTGCGTATGCACCACCAAGATTGGTTTTGTTCTTTACGTAGTATGTATTACCTACAGTTAAACCAGTAAATGTGGTATAAAAGCTTGTTGAACATTGAAGGCTAGTAAGAGACCCACAGCTTCCTTCAAATAATTCGGTAGCTTGTAACGTTCCTCCGTCGTTGTATCCTGGAGCAGCTACCACGTTTAAATATTCTAAAATTTGAATTTCGTTAGTAGCTACAAAGCTAAACCAAACACTGTTTCCAGAAGTAGAACAAGATCCTTCCTCATCTGAAGCAGCCGTTGCACCAGCATTACTAGTACTTACGAAATTTGTACAGGTTTGATCGGTATTAACCGTTACAGGTATCGCATTAGCACACTCGTCATTTGAAGGTGGGCAATAAAAGTAAGTGGAGTCGGTATACGAACATCCTCCATCATCATTACTAATTAATGTAAAGTTAACAGTAGTTCCGCTAGCGTAAGGACCAACAGTAACTACTCCAGTAGATGAAATATTCGTAATATCGGCCGTAGAAGCATCATCATCACTTAACGTTAAAGAAGTTGCATCACCTAAATATGACACATCAACATCTACAGAAAACTGACCATTAGCACAATCAGCTACAGGTGTTAGAGAAGCAATCGTTGGGTTAATACAACTGTTTTGCTCAATAAATAATGTGTAAGCATAAGTTCTTGAAGCACTTGAATTACTTAAAACAATATAGTATGTTTTTCCTCCTTCTAATACAACCTCATTTAATTGTCTTTCAGCATCAGAAGCATAAACACCTACATAAGCAACACATTCCGTAGCTGCATCTGGACAACCTTCAACCACGTGAATACTAGCCCCGTTGTCATCTACATCTGTTAAACCAATATTAATAGACATATCGGCTGCTGGTGAAATTTCATAAAATACATCATTACCTCTCATGTATGAATTACTACACGGACTAACATCTATATTATTTTCAAAATTTTCTGTGTCGTTTTGACCTAAATATGGAAAACTTGATACCACAATAGGCTTAGAACATGTAGAACCATCAAGTGGCTCTGCACGGGTTGTAAAGCTTTCTTCAGCACATCCCGTAGCACTACCAATACCATTAGTAGGTACAATATTTACAAAGTACTCGGTGCTATATGCTAAATTTAAACTTGCTAAAGAGTAAGATGTATCAGTAGTCGTTGTATCTAAAACATCACTAGCTCCACTAGTTGTTCCTATAGTAACGCTATATCCTGTAGCCAACCCTGTAGCTCTATTCCATGTTAACAAAGCATCTAAATCGGCATCTGTTGAACCATTTACTGGAGATGTTAAAACCGCATCACAGTTTGGAACACTATTAGCTACCTGTGTAATAGTAAGATTATCAATTAAAATAATTAACGCAAAACCGTTAACTGCAACTACATCAGTTACAAATCGAATTTGAAAATCACTTGCATTGGCAATAACGCCTAAGTCGATATCTCCTGTGGATAAACAAGAATTTTCATCACCAAAGGTATAGTTTGAATCATCAATGGTTGTAATGGTGGTCCAGTTTGTTCCATCGGTAGTGTATTCTAAAACTAAACTCCCCCAGCCTGCTGCTGGTGCAGTATAAACTCTAGGTGGAAAACGGCTACTTTGTTCAAAAATATTATATGAAAAACTAGCAGTAACTACAGAACCATTAGAGATACCTGTATAATTTGGTGACGTTAATGAACCCGCAACACCCGCCTGTCCGTAATTAAGCATACTGTTTCCTACACCACCACATGCAAACGTTGCACTTGCTGCGATATTTGAAGAGGTCCAACCAGTTGGTACTTGATTGTTTGCTGTACTGTCGAAATCATCAACAATTTCGATTTGAGCAAACACCGTGACGCTTAAAAGCATCATCATAAAAAAAGTAATTCTTTTCATTTTGGTTATTGAATTAGTTAATAAATATGGTTTAAAACACTGTTAAGAGCGTATTAGCTTAACAATATCATTACCTAAATATATTACCGTACAATGAAGATAGAAAGAGAAGGGATTTGCTATTTACCGAAATTTAAAAGTCAAAAACAAAACACAAACAGCTGTTTTTCAGTTATTTACAAAATTAAGTTAAAAATTTAATGATATTTTAAAGAAAAGCTAATAATGGTATAAAAAATTAAATGTTTCAATCTAATTAATAGAAAAAAAACAACTTTAGAAGGACGCTCTAAATTCTATCAAAAATTTTAACGTTTTCTTTTTTGGATTTGCGATAACCGCAATAAATAAAAGGCCTAAGCCAAAAAGTCTATTTCTTCAATTTTTTGATTTTTACATTTCAAATTTCGGTAAAACCACAAGACATTGCCTTTATATAATGTAATTATACTAATATTTTTAACCATCCTTTCGTGGGATACAGATGAAATTTATGATAACACGACAAGAACCATTTTTAATTGAAGAACATGAAAAAAACTACCTTACTCTTAACTTTATGTATAGCCTTTTCATTTGCGGCTAACGCACAATATTTACAAGATTTTACAAATCCGCCTGCTGGATGGGTTAGTTACAAAGGCACAGTAACTAGCGAACAAAGCAAATGGGAACATTATGCTGAAGGTGGCTACATGGTTGTATCGCCTTCTGATGCACCAACTCAAGATTGGTTAGTAACACCAACTGCTCCTATTACTGCAACAAATTCAAAATTAGTTTTTGACCAAACTGATATTCTTGCAGCCGACAATAAATCGGTACTTACTATTCGTGTAGCTGAGTACGTCGATGCCAACACGCAATACGATCATGCTGCTTTTACAACAGTAGACACGCAAACCGAACTTGAAGTAACTAATGGTGCCAATGGTAGATTTTCGCAACATGCCGTGGACTTAACAGCTTATGAAGGCAAAACCATATATATCGCATTCGTATGGGAGCAAACTCAAGCTGTTGGTGATGCTTTAGCTATTGATAATGTGGATTTAATTGATAAAAGTTTAACAGCACCAAATGCCGTAATTAATCCAACACCTGCTCATAACAGCACAAATATCGATTTAGATGAAAATAACGGCGACTCTGCTGTTCTAGCTTGGGAACCTGCAACTACAGGAGGTGCACCAACAAGCTACGATATTTACTTTAGTGAAAATGGTAGTGAATTAGCCTATTTAGGTAGTCTTGCAGAAACCACTGTAGCAATTACTTTAAATTACAACTCAACCTATAACTGGGTAGTTGTTGCTCGTAATGGAGCTGGTAATTCGGGGGCTAATGCGACGGTATGGACGTTTACAACTGAAACAGATCCTAGTTTATCGACTGAAGAACATGATATTAATGCTATAAGTGTTTACCCTAATCCTGTAACCGATGTTATTAACATTAAAGCTAATACAGTAATTGATCACGTAGAAATCGTTAACAGTTTAGGACAACAAGTATTAACTCTAAATGGCGGTCAAGTATTTGATAACAGAATTGATTTAAGCCATTTAAATAAAGGTTTATATTTAATCACTATTAAAAGTGACAACAAAGCAAAAACTTTAAAATTCGTTAAAGAATAATCGAGTTTAACAAAACATCAGCACTATTTCTTGGTAAAGATTTTGGTAAATATAAAGTGTTGATTTTTACTTTAGTTTAAGTGACTATTAAAAAAAGGCTGTCTTCTAGACAGCCTTTTTTGTTAATGAGTAAAATGAATATTTCCTAAAAGATTTCCAATCCGCCTTTACCTTCACGAATTACTATAGGGGCATCTTCAGATAAATCAATCACTGTTGAAGCTTCATTATCGCCATAACCCCCATCGATAACCAAATCGACCAAATTATCCCATTTTTCTAAAATAAGTTCGGGGTCGGTGGTATATTCTAAAACCTCATCTTCATCACGTATAGAAGTTGAAATGATTGGGTTTCCTAAGCGTTTTACGATTTCTAAAGCTATATTGTTATTAGGAACTCTAATACCAACCGTTTTTCGCTTTTTAAACGGATTAGGTAAATTTTTAGACCCTGGTAAAACGAAGGTGTAAGGACCAGGTAAAGCACGTTTTAGAATTTTAAATGTACTGGTATCAATTTGCTTCACATAATCGCTTAAATCGCTTAAATCATGACAAACAAAGGAAAAGTTAGCTTTTTCCAGCTTCACACCTTTAATGCGTGCAACACGTTCTAAGGCTTTGATGTTTGTAATATCGCAGCCCAAGCCGTAAACCGTATCTGTTGGATAGATAATAAGGCCACCCTGTTTTAAAACCTTTACAGCTTTATCAATTTCTCTTTCATTAGGGTTTTCTTCGTAAATTCTTATAAAATCGGCCATAGTATATCTTGTTAAGCTTGCTTACACAAAGTAAATGCTAAAATGTGAGTTACAAAGCACACGGTTACAAAGTTACAAAGTTAAACGGTTAAACGGTTAAACGGTTAAACTCAAAATAACATCTAAATTACACCAAATGAAAAAAAGACCTGTGATAATCCGTGGCCAAAAAACTTTTAAAAGACACTGATTTCACAGATTTACACAGATGCTCATTAGCACGAAGATTATAGTTGAAATGTCGGTTAAACAATTACACGATTAAACGAATAAACAGTTCAACAAAAAAACCTACCCGATCACCTCTAACTTAGCAAAACGAAGCAACAACTTTTTAGTCCCTCCATGCTGAAAATTAATCTCTGCTTTTACATCGGCTCCAGTGCCTTCAATTTTTAATACCTCTCCGGTTCCGAATCTGATATGCTTAACTTTATTACCCACAGTCAACTTATTATCAAATAAATTAGAGCCTCCGCTACTGTCTGAAGATTTAGCTACCGGCTTTAAATTTCTAGTCGTTGGTGCTACATACTTTTCAGGTTCTTTTTTCGGGGTTTTATTTTTAGTGAATGTTGGTTGCTTAGCCGGTTTATAACGAATTTTATTAGGCTCGGTATCTCCAAAAATATCAGCAGAAAGCATCGGATTTATACGGCGCTCTTCCATTGGTGTAAGCACTTCTAAATATTGCTCGTCTATTTCTTCAATAAATCGACTCGGATCAGAATCTACCAATTTCCCCCAACGGTATCGCGATAAAGCATAAGTTAAATAGGCCTGTTTCTCGGCACGGGTAAGCGCTACATAAAACAAACGACGCTCCTCCTCCAACTCACTTCTGGTATTCATGCTCATGGCACTTGGAAATAAATCTTCTTCAAGCCCCACAATAAACACATTAGAAAACTCTAACCCCTTTGCTAAGTGAATGGTCATTAAAGCCACCTCATCATCATCTTCAGTTTCATTATCCAAATCACTAGACAAAGCCACATCTTCTAAAAATTCGGATAAAGAGCCGGTTGCATCAGCGATTTCAATCTGTCCTTCAACGAAATCTTTCATACCGTTAATAAGCTCTTCGATATTTTCAACACGGGTCACACCTTCTGGCGTAGTATCTTTACCAAATTCTTTTAATAAACCACTGGTTCTGGTCACATGCTCTGCCAATTCAAAAACATCGGCAGTCTGATTTAAAACTTGATAACTCTCAATTAAGGTTACAAAATCTTTCAGTTTATTTTTTGTACCTGAATTGATTTTAATATCGGTTTTATCGATGTTTTTCATCACTTCAAAAATGGTACGCTTGTAACCATTAGCGCCCACTATAAGCCTATCTACCGTAGTTTGACCAATGCCTCGGGGTGGAAAATTAATAACACGTTTTAAAGCTTCCTCGTCGGCAGGATTTACAATTAAACGTAAGTATGATAAAACATCTTTAATTTCTTTACGCTGATAAAAGGACAAACCGCCATAAATACGATACGGAATACCACGCTTACGCAAGGCTTCCTCCATGGCACGAGACTGCGAATTGGTACGGTATAAAATCGCAAAGTCACTGTTGTTTAATCCGTCCTTAGTTTTATTCTCTAAAATAGTACTGGCCACATAACGTCCTTCATCACCATCGGTTAAGGAACGGTGTACTTTTATTTTACCTCCTTCGTCATTGGCTGTCCAAACAATTTTTTCTAGTTTGGTTTGGTTTTTATCAATGATAGAGTTTGCTGCGTTTACAATGTTTTTTGTTGAACGGTAGTTTTGCTCCAAACGGAACATTTTCACATCATCATAATCCTTTTGGAAATTTAAAATATTACTAATGTTCGCACCACGGAAAGCATAGATACTTTGGGCATCATCACCTACTACGCATATATTATGAAATTTATCGGCTAAGGCTCTAACAATTAAATATTGTGAATGGTTGGTATCTTGGTACTCATCAACCAAAATGTATTTAAATCGGTTTTGATATTTCGCTAATACTTCAGGAAATCGAGTTAAAAGCTCATTGGTTCTTAAAAGTAAATCATCAAAATCCATAGCACCCGCTTTAAAGCAGCGGTCTACATACTCTTTGTAAATATCACCCATGCGCGGACGTCTTGCCATCGCATCAGCTTCTTTTAATTCAGGATTTTGAAAATATGCACGAACGGTAATTAAACTGTTTTTATATGATGAAATACGGGAACGTACTTGTTTAGCTTTATAAATATCTTTATCGAGTTGCATTTCTCGAATGATAGATCCAATAAGTTTATCGGAATCTTGAGAGTCGTAAATGGTAAAATTACTTGGAAACCCTAGTTTATCGGCCTCAATTCTAAGAATTTTAGCAAAAATGGAGTGAAAAGTTCCCATCCACAGGTTTTTTGCTTCACTAGCCCCTACAATGGTAGCAATACGCTCTTTCATCTCTTTAGCTGCCTTATTGGTAAAGGTGAGCGATAAGATATTAAAAGGATCTATGCCTTTGCTCATCATGTAAGCAATACGGTAAGTTAGCACTCTTGTTTTTCCAGATCCAGCACCTGCAATAACAATCATGGGTCCGTCAATTTGTATCGTAGGCTCTAATTGAGCGTCATTTAACTGGCTTAAGTATTTTTCCAAATCATCATCAATTTTAGGCCGTGAAATTAACCAATGTTAGGCTTTTTATAGGATGAAATAATTAATAATTATGAACAAATTAAGGAATTACCAAGTTTTTAATTGAATATCCGTAATCTAAAAACTTGTCTCGTCATTCTGAACTTGTTTATTTTCAAAAAAACATCAAACTTTATATTTGTCATGGGATGCTGAAACAAGTTCAGCATGACGCTCGCATATACTAAACAGTACTTTATTAGTTTTTAGCGTGAAGTAGCCCTTCCTTGACGTTAAGCCAAAGGAATATCCGAAGTCAATAATAAATTACAAGGTCCACCTGCACTTGTTTATTTTCAAAAAAAACATCATTACTAATAATTATCATGTGATGCTGAAACAAGTTCAGCATGACGCTAGCATATACTAAACAGTGCTTTTTTAGTTTTTAGCGTGAAGTAGCCCTTCTTTAACGTTAAGCCAAAGGAAATTGAAAACCGATTTAGTTTTATCGCGTTTAATACCGTGCCTTTTAGCTTCTGCAAAGGCACTATCGCCATGCTCGGTAGTTTTCTTAACAAAGATATTAGCTATAGCAGATAAAAACTTGTTTTTCTTATGTTTATGCTTTCGTAAAATATCTACTCTAAGACCATCGAAATCTGTTTTTAAATCAATGGACGAATGATTGGCGGTAGCATCAATAGTGAAGTAGGTTTTGTGTAATATACCCTCAAATTTGACATTGAGATTCGGCACTAAAAATTGATTCATTTTTTCGGCATGAAACGATCCTAATTCTGCTTTAAAAAGAAACCGATCGTATTCGTTGTTAATATCAAAATCACAGTACGCTTTTAATGGCGCTTCATCCATAAACCTTGCTGTTATATTTACTACCGTTTTATCTCCTTCAGGGTATGTATTATTAATGTTGGACATGGTTGCGTTAAAATCTGTGAAAAAAATTTCGCCAGGAACACCCGAATGATGTACACGCTCTTCATAAACAATCTTCCCGTCGTAAACCTGAAGTTCTTTCACATTAAGATCAAAATTTAACTCTCTAAGCATTTTACCATATAGTGATTTTATAGTATAATCGTCTGCTACCAATTTGTCTCTATAGATGTTAAAATCTAAGTGATGCAATGCCGCTTTATTTGTAGTAAAATAAAAAATAGTATCTTGTTTATAACCAAAATCCACTTCATTTATAACAATAGAATCGACACCTAAATTAAAGTGATCTCTTTCTGTTGTAATGTGTTTAGAAAGTTCCTTTTTAGAAAACATGGTTTTTAGCTGAACGGCTTTTAATACCGAAGCATGATCCTTTAATTGTGCTTGACTAATAAATAAACGATCATACGCGCCAACGTTAAGCTGTATCGAATCTGCCTCAATATCAAAATCTTGAAATGTCACAGGCATACGATTTTTTTTATCGGGGTGATGTTTTAAATCCTTTAAATTTATTTTAAAAGATTTAATATCAAACAATAACGAATCGTTTTGTAGACTTAAAACTTGAGCAGCCCCATTGGTAATCTTTACATTTTTAATAACTACTTCTGGAGTCTCAGAAGCTTCATAAGCACTGGTTGGCTTTTTTTGTTTACCTGCTTTGTAATATGTTACTTTTGGCGCATCTATTTCCAAAGCTTCAATGCTAACTTTATTATAAAATACAAATTCTATATAATCAATGTCTTCAATTAAAATGTTACTTAAATTCAATTTTATAGATTTCTCTTGAGTAGTTTTATTTAAAACAGAAATAAGCACATCTTTAAACTCCACGGTTCCAGAGACCACATCAACATGAATATCTTCAGTATTAACATTAATATGTTCTGGTAAATTATGTAATGCTTTTTCTATTTTTAGCTTTACAAAATAATTAGAAACAGGCACCGCTATAACGGCCAGAATAACAATAAAGACGAGAAGTCCTAAATATTTATATTTCATGTTATAAAGATATATATTCAATCTTTATGAAAAACAATAATTTTAAATACCTTTAAAAACTTAAAGAAAAACAGGAATTACACCTTAAATTATAAACATGAGTACGATTTTAGATTTAGTATCTCACATAAGCTGGTGGGGATGGTTATTAATAGGGTTAGCCTTAGTAGCTATACGCGATGTATTTTTTCAAAAACAACATACCATAAGCCACAACTACCCCATTTTCGGGCATTTACGCTATTTATTTGAGAGTATAGGTCCTGAAATGCGTCAATATTTTGTGGCAAATAATCGTGAAGAGCTGCCTTTTAACAGAATTGAACGCGGTTGGATTTACGCCTCGGCTAAAAAGGAAAACAACTACGAAGGTTTTGGTACCGACCGAGATATTTATCAGCATCAGCATATTTTTATTAATAATGCGATGATGCCTTTTAAACTTCCTGAAAATCATCCTAACCACGAAGACAAATCTTTTTTGCCCTGTGCCAAAGTGATGGGTGAATTTCATAAAAGGAGAAGGCCTTTCAGACCAGCATCAGTCATCAATGTTTCGGCCATGAGTTTTGGCTCCCTTTCCGCGAAAGCGATAGAATCGTTAAACAAAGGCGTTAAAATCGCTGGAGCGTATCACAATACTGGTGAAGGCGGTTTATCGCCACATCACAGTCATGGTGGCGATGTTATTTTCCATTTCGGAACTGGATATTTTGGTGTGCGCTCTGAAGAAGGCGGATTTTCCATGGATAAAATGATAAAACTGGTTGAAAACAACCCTTTTATACGAGCTATTGAAGTTAAACTTTCTCAAGGCGCTAAACCTGGAAAAGGTGGTGTGCTTCCTGGTGCTAAAATCACTAAAGAAATTTCAGAAATTAGAGGTGTTCCTATTGGTGTTGATGTGCTTTCACCTCCAAACCATAAAGCCTTTTCTAATATTCCTGAAATGGTAGATTTTATTGAAAAAATAGCCGAGGCTACAGGCTTACCTGTTGGTATAAAAGCTGCTATTGGTAAGTTAGAACAATGGGAAGAATTGGCAGACTTTATGGTAGCCACTGGAAAAGGCCCTGACTTTATTACTGTAGATGGTGGCGAAGGTGGTACCGGAGCAGCTCCTCCTAGTTTTGCCGATCATGTTTCTCTACCTTGGGTTTATGGTTTTAGCGATTTGTATAAAATGTTTAAAAACAAAGGCCTTTCCGAGCGTATCGTATTTATTGGTAGCGGCAAATTAGGTTTCCCTGCTAAAGCTGCTATGGCCTTTGCTATGGGAGCCGATTGTATTAACGTAGCCAGAGAGGCCATGATGAGTATTGGGTGTATTCAAGCTCAAGTGTGCCATACAAACCGTTGCCCTAGTGGTGTGGCAACACAAAGCAAATGGTTGCAGAGCGGCATAGATCCTACGTTAAAATCGGAGCGCCTAGCACAGTATTTTAAAACATTTAGAAAAGAATTGATTGAAATTACACATGCTGCTGGCTACGAACACCCTTGTCAGTTTACCATGAAAGACATCGAAATGAATATCGACGACCACAGTCTGTCGAATAAATTACATTCAACATTTGCATACGAAAAAACAAGCGTTCCATTTTTAGGAATGCAAAATTTAAAAGATTGTTTATATTTGGGTCATCATCCAAAGTAATCACTTAAACCAAACCAAATCTTATGGAAGCCTCTAGAGTTATTGACCTTTTTTTATTCGCCATACCTTCATTAATTACAGGTTGTATTGCCTATTACTTTTTTAAAGAGCATACCAAAAATGAAGACGGCAGAAGACGTTATCTACTCAAAAAAGATTTGCAGGTAAACACGATTCCATTACGCTTACAGGCTTATGAGCGTATGGCTTTATTTTTAGAGCGCATTGCCCCATCAAAACTTATGGTAAGAGTAACTCCAATCACATCAAACAAAGAAGATTACGAATCCTTACTTATAAAAAACATAGAACAAGAATTTGAGCATAACTTATCGCAACAAATCTATATTAGCAATAAATGTTGGAGCATTATTACAACGGCTAAAAACGCCACAATTCAACTTATTAGAAAGGCAAACATGTCTGAAAAAACAGATACTGCCAACAAATTAAGAGAGGTTGTTTTAACTGAAATGATGGAGCGTCCTTCCCCTAGCGATGCCGCTTTATCCTTTGTAAAAAGTGAAGTTTCGGATATGTGGTAAGCATCCTTCGATGCTTAACCAAGCTGAACACCTAACATATTATTTATCCATTCGAAGTTCATTGGATTGTGCTGCTTTACACTTTTCTTTAGCATACTCATAGCCCTTGTCCCACCAATCGGTCATGAGTTTCTTATTAAAAATTAAGGAATTTTCAGTTAATCGCGACGGCGTATAATAAAGATTTAACTTCACACCACGATTTTTGGCAGCCAATTTTCCAATTAAGATATCACTGCGTTCTACTTGATCTAGAAGGTGACCAAAAAGATTCAGCATTAAAGAATATGGGTTTTTCCCTAAAACCTTATTGTACTGCATGTTTTCAGATTCTAAAATAATCGCATCAATTTCTGTAGCACCTCTTAAAATCGCCTCTCGAATAGGCACCACACAACCAAAAGCCCCATCAGCATACTCGAAACCGTCTTTTTTCACTAAAGACATAAAAGGTATGTAGTTACATGAAATCCAAACCCAATCACAAAACTCGTCGTAACTAAAGTCTTTAATAGATTTATATTCGGCGATGTTTTTAGATAAATTAGACACGGTTACCACAACGTCTTCCTTGGTCGCTTTAATTTGATCGTAGTATGCTTTCGTGAAATGCTTTCTAAAATAACGCCTTAAAGCCTTACTCTCTCCGAAGGTCCGTTTCATTTTTATAAACTGCCACAGCGAGTTTATAAAGTCGATAGATACAAACTCTCGATCGCCTTTTTTACGCACTATAAAAGGGTTTACACTAAATATGTTATACTGATTAACATTCGTAAAAACTTCGTGGATTTCATCAATTTTACCCGCTGCTAAATGCGGAATAAGCATACTACCCGTAGAAGTCCCTAAATACAAATCGTATTCTCGCTTTTCTTCCTTAATTAAATACTCTGCCACACCACCTGCGTATGCGCCTTTACTACCGCCTCCAGAAATTACTAATGCTTTCAAATTTTTAAATTTTGTAATTATAAAATGATCCTTAACGCTATTTATCCTGCTTCAACATTTGTTTTGCAAATTTTGAAAATTGCCAGTTATGATGCGTGGTTGCCTGTTGCAAATTATCTAAACACAAGGTTCTGCAAGCTTGAATTTGATTCAAATATGCAAAGGCATTTTGACGAATTTCAAAACTATACCTCGGATTTGTATAATCGGTGAGTTCGTCAAAATAACGTGATTTATTTAGGGGTTCAAAATCTTCTGTAATCAATGCTAAAGTTAACCAAAGAATACGCACGTTTTTATCGTTAAAACCAACGATATCCTTGGTTTGTTTTAAATATAAAGCATTATCATTAGGAAAACTACGCCATAAATTGAATAAAGCTGCTTCTATGGTAGCGTAAGACTTATCCTGAAGCAAGGTCTCATAATCTGCTTTTTCAGCTAAAGTGATGGTTGACATGGATAAAGCTACGGCCTGCCTCTCTTTAATAGATTTTAGGTTAAAAACCGATTTTGTTATATTTCCTTTTAGCAAGCGAATCACTTCAGCATTCTGATACTTGTTTCCCGAAGCTTGTATAAACTTCTGGCAATCTTTGGCCGATTTATCGCAATCCAAATCTAAAAACGTCTTATAGCCTTTAAAATTTCTCCTAAGATAGCTTTCAATCTCATTGTAATGGTACTGCGAAGATTTCAGCCACTTGTTTACAAACTCGGTTAAGTCTTTACCACTAGTCTTTTCTATTTCAGAAATAAAATCTTGGGTTTCAACATTTTTAAACTGATACTTCCACAAATAATTTTTCACCCCTTTTTTAAAGTCCTTCTCACCTACCTTATCTTTTAGTAAAACCAAGCCCCAGGCGCCCTTTTTATAGAAAGTGGTGCTACTCGATTTAGGATCCAGTAAGGCCGTGCTTGCTCCTGCCCTGTCTTGATCTAATAATTCCTGAGCATATTCATAAAGTTTGTACTGATAATATTCTACTCCAAAAACCTCCCGCTCAGCTAACAACGCATAGTAGGTCGCAAAGCCCTCTTGAAGCCAATGGTGTGTTCCTGATGTTTCGGTTACTAAGTCGCCAAACCATTGATGCGCTAATTCGTGCGCATTAACATTCACATAGTTTTTATCTACAAATGCGGTTTCATCAATTAAAAAGGCATCAGAAAATATAGTGGCACTGGTATTCTCCATACCGGCATATAGAAAATCTTTAACAGGAACCTGCTTGTAATTTTGCCACGGATAAGGAACACCTATTTCTCTTTGTAGAAATTCGAAAATCTGCAGAGTATGACGATAGGTTGGTTCAAACTTTTCTTCATCAGCAGGGTAATAATACATTTCTAATGGAATACCATTGTTTGAAAGTGTTGTTTTTTTGTCATATTTACCAATAGCAAACGCCAACAAATAACTCGACATGGGCTTAGTCATATCAAAATACCAAGTGGCTAAAGACCCCGAAATGGTTTTATCGGTAAGCTTGCCGTTAGCTATCACCTCATAATTTTTATCGAAGGTAATGCTTAAATCAAATTCGATTTTTTCATTCATATCATCGATACTCGGAAACCAATTACTGGTGTATTTCCCCTGACCCTGAGTCCAAATTTGACGGTTACCATCAATATATTCCCAATCGATAAAATATAAAGCTTTTTTCGGACGCGCCTCCCAGTTAACCTCAAGTGAATAGGATGTATTCGCTTTAAATTGATGATTAATTATAAGCCTCTCACCATTGTAAGATCCTACTTGAACATCATCATTTAAAACAGCTGATATGCTTTTAAAACCTTTAGCATCTAGAAAAATGGAATCGGTGACTTTTAGAATATCAAACTTGTAAACCACTGTGCCTTTAACCTCCTTGAGTATGAGATCACCAAAAGAAATTTCAGCTTTAGCTTGTTTAAAATCGACAATATGGGTTTGTTGCGAAAAACAAATACAAGTCGATAGTAGAAAAAAAAAGAATAGGTTACGATTCATATAGGATGAGGCTACAATACTTTTATAAAATAAGGTTTAATACCAATTCTGAGTTAGATATTGAAATTCTGAAATAAATTCAAATTGACTTCAATTGGAAATAAACATACAAAAAAAATAGCCGATTCAGAATTTTAATATCTCCGTAACGAAGAAAAACTGAATCGGCTATTTATATTTTTATAAAATTAAGACTTGCTTAGAAGCAATCCCAAGCACCTTATAAAGTAAGAAATGGTTTCCTAAAAGTTACCACAATCATCATGCTGTGCTTGATCCTTAACCTTTATTCATTGAAAATCAAAGATTATAAGAATCTGAAATAAATTCAGATTGACGTACAATCAACTTTTAAATCAGCTATTTATTAGAATTCCATTAATTAAAAACTATGAAATTCTATTAAATTGGCTTCGTAATACTGATCTCCAAGCTTAGTCAATAAGTTTCGTATTACATGACTATCGCCTTTAACAGCAATAGCAGAATACCCCACATTATTTAAATGTCCTAACCTTAAATCGGCGATATTAATGTTTTTAGACGCTAAGGCCGAAAGTAATATTAAAAGAACACCAGGAGCGTTATTATGCTTTGTTAGGATCACCTTTTCACTTAATGCTAAATTTAATGCCACACCATCCATTTCTAACAAATAAACACCTTCGCGGTAGTAGTTTGGCAATTCGGCATTTTCCTTATACGTCAAATTGCTAAACGTTCCAGAGTCGGTACCATTAATAAAATCGATAGCACTTTTAACATTGCCATTCCCTTCACTCAGTGAAAGAAAAGCCTCTGCCGTACCGTTTTTATTCGATCTTAAACGCGCTGTTTCCACATTAATGCCTTCGGAAGCCAAAGTATTAAACAATGAAGAAATAACACCTGGCTGATCTAAATGCTCTGAAAACAAACCATTGACTTTCTTTCCAGACATTTTAGGAATTTCATTCGTAACTGTAATGGATTTACCCCATTTTCTAATACGAATGGCGTTATAATCGCCCATCCCTGTTGAGTTCTTGTATAAATCTACAAACTCAGAAAAAGAGCCTCCAAATGAGAAATCTGGAATAATACGGCGCTCTGTATCATCCAATCGCTGATTTAACAACTCAATTCCCTTGTTTAAAACGGTATATTTCACTTTCAGTTCATGATCGTCATAAATCGTACGGTTTTCCGGAATAAGCTTCGAGTAACTTACATAACTCTCGTAACCTGCTTCCTGTATATATTCTAAACTTTCCTTGTAATTTAAACCATAATAACGCACGTGATGTGTATCGGTACCCACACAAACCGGAATTTGCAATTGGTGCGCACGACGTAAAATACTTTGTACAGGATACACGCCAACACCTTTAAACTTCCCTGCCATATTCACATCTAAAGAAAGGTTTCTATCGGCAATAAGCTCTAAAAGGGCTCTAAATTTATTAGCTAAAGGATGCGAGCTCGTTTCAAAATTAACAAGCGCCTCTGGCATATCTACATTCAGTTTTGGTAAATCGATATGACCGATAATCTGAATCATATCACCAAAACATTCAATCATTTGAATCATTTCATTGAAATAACCATCCCAATACGCTTCCAAGCTTCCTCTAAGCTTCAGTAGTTCTTCAGCCTCTTCTTTCGATCCATCATAAGGCAGACCTTCAGGAGCAAAATGTACAGATCCAATAACGTAATCGGCATCTTCCGCTTGAAAAATCTTAGAACGACTCCATTGTAATCCTAAGTTTGGCCCCATCCATTCCAACTCAACACCAAATTTTATATTGATTTTCCCAGCATATTTCTTACGCAAATTAGCTATTCGCTTAGGATAGTTTAAATAAGATCTGTTTCCACGAATAAACTTAACATTCGTATCTTTTTCAGCCGTATATCTAAAATTTGTTAAACGCGGTGAATGAATAATAAAAGTAATGCTTGGGTTTTTCGCTTCAATGGCTTTATCAATAATATCCTCTAGTTTATCGATACCATGCTTTACGTGATCTTGTTCGGTACCCGCATGAATACCATGCGTTTCCCATATAAATTCGTTGAGTTTTCTCATCAATCTATCTAACTTTAAAATCGTCTATTTTTAAGAACAACAAATTTAACCATTGCTATAGAATTAATAACAAACATTTAATGCTTTTAGTTAAAATTCATTAATCTTCTAAATTCTCAAAATAAAATTTCAAAAATCATCCAGATATTAAGAATTCAATAAGAGTTTTCATTTTATTTTTATTGATTAAATTCGCCTCGTTATGTCTGTAAACCTACAAACCCCCATAGATTATTTAAAAGGCGTAGGCTCGAGTCGAGCCGATTTATTACGTAAGGAGCTTGGCATACACACCTTTCAGGATTTAATTAATTTATTCCCAAACAGATACATAGATCGCACCCGGTATTACAAAATAAACGAATTACAGCAAACCAATGCTGAAGTTCAAGTTATTGGCAAAATAACAGGTTTTAAAGAAGTCGCTCAAAAACGAGGCAAACGACTAGTTGCCACCTTTCAGGATAACACAGGTACAATGGAATTGGTTTGGTTTCGCGGACAAAAATGGATTCGTGAGAGTCTAAAAGCAAACAAACCTTATGTCGCTTTTGGGAAATGCAACGTCTTTGGAAATAAATTCAGTATGGCCCATCCCGATTTAGAGCTGGTAGAAGCCCATGAAAAAAATATTCGTTCGGCCATGCAACCAGTATATCCATCTACCGAAAAATTATCAAATCGAGGAATAAGCAATCGGGTTTTATGTAAAATCATGCAGCAATTATTTATCGATTCTGGCGGAAAATTTGCCGAAACTTTACCCGAAAATATGCGCTCAGAATTACACTTAATTAGCAAATCATCGGCGCTTTTTAATGTGCATTTTCCTAAGAGTTCGGAGCTACTTTCTAAGGCACAATTTCGACTAAAATTTGAAGAATTATTTTACATTCAACTGCAATTAATTATTAAAAATTTAGTGCATAAATCGAAAATAAAAGGGCTCCCATTTACGAAAGTAGGTGACTACTTTAACACCTTTTTTAGCGAGCAATTACCCTTCGATTTAACAGGTGCACAGAAGCGTGTTTTAAAAGAAATTCGTGCCGATTTAGGGAGCAATGCGCAAATGAACCGCCTTTTGCAAGGTGATGTGGGTTCTGGGAAGACCATTGTAGCCTTCATGTCAATGCTCATGGCACTTGACAACGGTTTTCAAGCCTGCTTAATGGCGCCGACTGAAATTTTGTCAGTCCAACACTTTAACGGACTACAAGAACTATGTAAACCACTAAATATCAGTATTTCACTACTCACTGGCTCAAGTAAAACTTCAGAAAGACGAAAAATTCACGAATCGCTAGAAAATGGTGAATTACAAATCTTAATTGGCACTCACGCCCTTCTTGAAGACAAGGTGAAATTTAAAAATCTAGGCCTTGCTATTGTCGACGAACAACACCGATTTGGAGTTGCTCAAAGAAGTAAATTATGGCGAAAGGGACCGACAAGCCCTCCTCAATCCTCCCAAGGGGCCTCCATCCCACCACACATTTTAGTGATGACCGCTACCCCTATTCCACGAACTTTAGCCATGTCGGTTTACGGCGATTTAGACATCTCTATAATCGATGAATTACCTCCAGGAAGAAAGGCTATAAAAACGGTGCATCGCTTCGATAAAAATCGCCTCAATGTATTCCGATTTATTAGAGATGAAATTGATAAGGGCAGACAAATTTATATTGTATATCCGCTTATTCAAGAGAGCGAGAAAATGGATTATAAGGATTTGATGGATGGTTATGATAGTATCGCGAGAGACTTCCCTATGCCAAAATATCAAATTTCCATTGTTCATGGCCAGATGAAACCAGCCGATAAAGAATTTGAGATGCAGCGCTTCATTAAAGGTGAAACACAAATTATGGTAGCCACGACGGTTATTGAAGTTGGTGTTAATGTTCCTAATGCCTCGGTTATGATAATCGAAAGTGCCGAGCGTTTTGGTTTATCGCAATTACATCAATTACGCGGACGTGTGGGGCGTGGTGCCGAACAGAGTTACTGTATTTTAATGACTGGACACAAACTTAGTGCCGACAGCAAAACCCGCATGGAAACCATGGTACGAACCAATGACGGCTTTGAAATCGCCGAGGTTGACTTACGTTTAAGAGGTCCGGGTGATATTATGGGTACCCAACAAAGTGGCGTTTTAAATTTAAAAATTGCAGATATCATTAAGGATAACGACATTTTAAAACATGCCAGACATCAAGCTAAAAACCTATTGAAAACAGACCCTAAATTGGCACTTCCAGAAAATCAAGTGGTATTAAACACCTACAAACAGCTTACTAGGTTTAAAAACATTTGGAATTACATCAGTTAAGTTTATGATGCTTTGGGATGCAGAAATCTGTTTTAGAGTAATAATGCCCTTATAGATTCCCAACTTCACTAGAATAACAAAAAATTAAAATACCTACTTTTACAAAAAAAAAGATATGCTTGGTTTAAAATTAGCAACAGACCCACGCTGGGTTAATATTGTAGAATCTAACATAGAAGAAATTTTAACAGACCACGCGTGGTGTGAGCAAAAGGCTGCGACGAATGCCATAACTATTATCACCTTAAATTCTGAGCATACCGATTTAGTTACCGAACTTTTAGAACTTGCTAAAGAAGAATTAGAGCACTTCCAGATGGTTCATGATATCATAAAGAAACGAGGCTATACTTTAGGGCGCGAGCGTAAAGACAGTTATGTTAATGAGCTTTATAAGTTTATGAACAAAGGCGGAAACCGTGTGCAATCTATGGTAGACAGGCTTTTGTTTTCGGCGATGATTGAAGCGAGAAGCTGCGAACGTTTTAAACTACTCTCTAAAAGAATTAAAGACCCTGAACTTTCAAAGTTTTATCATGATTTAATGATTAGTGAAGCCGGGCATTACACAACTTTTTTAAAATTTGCACGTCAATACGGTCAAGGGGTCGATGTTGAAAAACGCTGGAAAGAACTCATTGATTTTGAAGCTAAAGTGATTCAGAACTACGGTAAAAGTGAAACCATTCATGGCTAAACGCTTTTTGACAAAGTATTCCCAGAAATTTATTTAAAAAGGCCGTCTAAATGCCTTTTAATTTAGTTTTGTCAAGTTAATCCGGTCGAAACCCTTATAAAAATAGGGATATTTCGACAAATTCAACACAACAGAGATATAACATTTTAGACAGCCTTAACTCACTGATTGAAGTTTGATTGATGACACTTTTGTCGAGTTTCAAGGTATTTATATTTTAGACTCCAATGTGTTAGTGTTTTGTTAATTACCGATACCACACTGTTAATTAACAGTTTACCGCAATTCAAATTCATTAAAATCTTCTCAAACAGATTGATTAACTTTGCAATCCTTAAAACAAGTGAGGCAAACATTACGTATGATTCATATTCATCAAAAAACATTACAAGATTTAGAATTTCAAACCGTTTTACAGCAAGTTAGCGAACATTGTGTTACGCCACTTGGGCATGAAAAAGCTTTAGAAATTTCACCATATAAAATAAAAGAAGAACTCCTTTTTTCTTTACAATTAACGCATGAATATGTGGCCTCGTTTTATAACGATAACCGCATTCCAAATCACGGTTTTGATGCCATTACTAAAGAGCTTAAGCTTTTAAAAATAGAAAACACCTTTTTAGAAGTTCATGGGTTAAAAAAAATTGTAGCCATGTCGGTTACGGTTAACGATATCCTTATTTTTCTAAAAAAGTTTGAGGAATACTACCCCAATTTATATCAGTTTGCTTCGCATATAGAAGTTACCAAACTGCTTATTGAAAAAATTAATAGCGTTGTCGATCGTTTTGGAGACATTAAAGACAATGCATCGCCTTTATTACAGGAATTACGACAGTCGATTAATAAAGTTAAAGGTAAAATCAATGCCAGTTTCAGTTCGGCCTTAAACACCTATCACGGATTAGAATATTTAGACGATATTAGAGAATCGGTAGTAGACAACAAGCGTGTTTTGGCGGTAAAAGCCATGTACCGCCGTAAGGTTAGAGGATCTATTATGGGCGGTAGTAAAACGGGGAGTATTGTTTATATCGAACCAGAAACCACGCTTCAGCACACCAGAGAACTTAATAATTTAGAATACGAAGAACATGAAGAAATCATTCGTATTCTAAAGGAAGTTACCGATTATATTCGTCCGTTTTTACCTTTACTAAACGATTATCAGAACTTTTTAATTGATATCGATGTCATTTCCGCGAAAGCGAAATACGCCAGATCGTTAAATGCGATACTCCCAGAGATTTCGGATGAAAAAAGCATGTTTTTACGCGATGCCTACCACCCGATACTCTATTTAAACAATTTAGAGAAGGGCGAAAAAACATTTCCTCAAACCGTCGAACTCCAACAAGACAGTCGTATTATTGTGATTTCGGGACCAAATGCCGGCGGAAAAAGTATCACATTAAAAACAGTCGGTTTACTTCAAGTTATGCTTCAAAGCGGGATGTTAATTCCAGTTCATGAACGAAGTAAAGTATGTTTATTCGATAGAATTTTAAGTGATATTGGTGATAATCAATCTATTGAAAATCATTTAAGTACTTACAGCTACCGCTTAAAACAAATGAATTATTTTTTAAGAAAGTGTAATAAAAACACACTTTTTCTTATTGATGAATTTGGAACAGGCTCTGACCCAGAACTTGGTGGTGCCCTTGCGGAAACCTTTTTAGAAGAATTTTACCATCGTGAGGCCTTTGGAATTATTACCACCCACTACTCCAATTTAAAGATTCTGGCTAATGAAATGCCACATATGCTTAACGCTAACATGCTTTTTGATGAACGCACATTAGAACCTTTATTCAAATTGGTTATCGGTCAGGCCGGAAGTAGTTTTACATTTGAAGTCGCGCAGAAAAATGGTATTCCATACGGATTAATAAACCGTGCTAAAAAGAAGATTGAGCGCAGTAAAGTACGTTTTGATGCTACGATAGCGAAACTTCAAAAAGAACGCTCTAAACTTGAAAAAACAGGTCAGTCGTTAAAGTTAAACGAAAAGAAAAAGCTCGAGGAAGCTGATAAGTTAGAAGAAATAAATGCTAAAATTCAAAAGAAACTAGAAAGCTATCAAGAATTGTATGATAGTAATCAGCGCTTAATTTATTTAGGACAAAAAGTGAATGATATTGCTGAAAAATACTTTGAAAACAAGCAGAAACGCGAATTAATGTCGGAGCTTTTTAAAGTGGTTCAAATAGAAAATTCGAAGCGTAAAAAAGTTTCAGCTAAGCAAAAGAAGGTCATAAAAGCCAAAGAGCAAAAAGTGAAGCAAGAAGCTGAAAAGAAGGTTGAAGTGATTCGACAAAAGAAAAAAGTCGCTAAGCAAAAAGCTATTGAAGCGCCTAAACCTAAACCAACCTTAAAACTTGGCGATCGCGTACGCATGGAAGATGGCCGTGCTATTGGAACTATAGATAAAATTGAAAAAAATAAAGCGGTTGTGAATTATGGTATTTTCACGACTAATGTGAGTATAGACCAATTAGAATTAGTGGAAGCAAAAAAATGATAAATTTACCAAAACATAAACAACTTATTCTTTTTGACGGTGTTTGTAACCTCTGTGATGGCAGCGTAAAATATGTTATAAAACACGATAAGGACAACCGTTTTATGTTTGCGGCATTACAAAGTGAGATTGGTAAAAAAATTATTAAAGCTTATAACATTGACACCGAAAAAACGGACTCTATCCTACTCTACAGCCCTGAAAAAGGCATCAGCTACAAATCTACCGCAGCTTTAAAAGTGGCTTTAAAATTAGGGTTTCCACGGAATTTAATGGGTGCGTTTTTAATCGTTCCTGCCTTTATTAGAAACGCTGTTTACGATTTTATTGCAAAAAATCGTTATAAATGGTATGGCAAAAAAGACAACTGCATGATTCCCACGCCCGAGTTAAAAGCTAAGTTTTTAGATTAGCTTATTGTTCTGGAACCAAACTCCCCCATTCCGTCCAAGAACCATCATAAACCGCTATGTTTTTATAATCGGACATCGTAGCGCCCAAAGCTAATACACAGGCTGTAATTCCCGAACCACAAGAAAAAATGATAGGATCGTCTTTTTTGGCTAATTTTTGAAAAGCTTGATTGATTTCTGATTTAGATTTTAATTTTCCATCGGATAATAAATCTGTAAAAGGTAAATTAACAGAATTTGGAATCGTGCCCATACGTAAACCTTCACGTGGTTCTGGTGTCTCACATTGGTACCTTGCTGCCGATCGCGCATCAATAATGGTGTGTGATTTATTTTCGGAAGCCGCTTTAACATCGTTAAAAAATTGCATAAAACCTGGCTGTAACTCTGCTGAAAAGTTACCCTTTTCACCCTGATAGCCTGAAGCGTGCTCTATGGTATAGTTCATTTTTTTCCATTCTGGAAAACCACCATCCAAAATAGCCACATTATTATAACCAAAAGCTTTAAACATCCACCATACTCGAGCACTGGAATAGATACCTTTATCATCGTAAACCACAATGGCACTATCGGAATTAACACCTAAAAGCCGAGCTTCTTCTTGAAATTGAGCTTCAGAAGGAAAGGCGCTAGGAAATTCATTTTCAACAGCACTAAACTTTTGTTTGATATCGAAAAAACGTGCCTTCGGAATTTGTTTTGAATCCGCCGTAAACACTTTGGCAATGGTGCCATCTAAAATCACCAAGTTTGATGCATCCAAATGACTATTAAGCCAAGACACAGAAACAACAGGTTCGGTTAATGTTATTTTATCGGACATGAGCGTTTAAATTGATTATTTATTGTTGCTTATTTATTATTGAAGGGGGTTGGTTACTGGTTATTTGTTGTTGGTTGTTGGTTTTTAGCATTTTGCCTCCTGCGTAAAATAATTTATTATTCAAATGGCTCCTTAGGTAGAGCTAATAAATTCTTAACATATCGCTTATTATTATACGGTTTACCGTTTTTCATTACTTCAAATAATTCAACAGCTAAACATTGTCCAATCATTTGTCTTGATTGAAAATCATCAAACCCTTCCTTTTTCAACCTATCAAATGTTTCTTTTGTTTCTGGAGGAGTATTATCTTTTAGTTGATTCTTTATTATATCAAAAATCTGCGCTCTTAATTTCTCATTTGTTTCCATATACTTTAAAAATATTAAGGTAATCGTGATTTTGTTTTCCCATCAAACAGTCTAGAAATAATACGTTTTATGAATTATTCGTCACTAGTTTTCAACTTATAGCATACAGCATAAAACATAACGCTTATCGCTTATTCCCAACTTTCCACTTTTAATTTTTAACTTTTAATTTCTAACTTTTAACTTTCAAAATCACCTAACCGCCTCATAATTATCATCCCATTCTTCTGGTTTAGGATCATGTAGTTTTCCTAAAGATTTTGCTACCAACATGGAAACTGTAGCATCACCAGTTACGTTTACAACTGTTCTAAGCATGTCTAAAGGGCGATCTACCGCAAAAATTAATGCAATTCCAATGGGTAATAATTCCGCTGGAAAGCCAATAGATTCTAATACAATAACCAACATCACTAGACCTGCGCTTGGTACGGCAGCACTTCCAATAGAAGCTAATAAAGCTGTAGCGATAATAACCAATTGATTTGAAAATGTTAAACCTTCTGGCCAAATAACCTGCATGATAAAAACCGCCGCAATACCTTGATATAAGCTCGTTCCATCCATATTTACAGTCGCTCCAACAGGCAGTACAAAACCAGACACTTCTTTATCAACTCCCAAATGCTCTTCAACACGTTCCATAGTTACAGGTAGTGTTGCTGCACTACTACTGGTAGAAAAGGCTAATAATTGCGCCGGACTTATTTGTTTTAAGAACCACATGGGTGATTTTTTAACGTACACTCCTATTAAAAGCAGGTAGAAACAAATCATTAATAAAAGACCGCCAATTACACAGAAAGCATAAAAAAGCAGTTTTATTAAAATCTCTACATCGTCGAAAGCAATAATAACGTTTGCTAATAATGCGAAAACCGCATAAGGTGCAAAAAGCATGATAAGATCTACCATTTTCATGACCACATCGTTGAGGGAATCGAAAAAATCAACTAATGGCTTGGCTTTCTTTTCGCCTATTAATAACAAACAAACACCAACAAATAGGGCGAAAAATATAATTTGAAGCATGGAAGCTTCTGCAAAGGATTGAAAAATGTTACTCGGAAATATATCGACCAAAGCTTGTAAAGGCCCCGCATCTTTTTGAGCGCTTGCTTTCATGAGTTTATCGGTAACTCCAGCATCGTTCTCGTATTTTTGTTTAATTTTTTCGATAGTGTCCTGAGGCATACCTTCTCCAGGTTTCACGACATTAACAATACTTAAACCTATAACAATTGCCACTAAAGTAGTGGCTATGTAAATCCCAATGGTACGTAGTCCCATGGATTTAATTTTAGAAATATCTTTTAAATCTGAAATTCCTTTAATTAAAGACGCTAAAATTAAAGGCACTGCAATCAGCTTAAGAAGATTAATAAATATGGTTCCGAAAGGCGCTATCCAGTCTGATACAAACCCCTTTCCGCCATTTATAGAATTCATTATGAAGCCAAAAACGACTCCTAAAACCATTCCGATAATAATCTTCCAATGTAATGCTAGTTTCTTCATTTGCTATGTTCTTTCTAAGTAGTGAGCAAGATAAGTATTTTTAATTTTTTTGGAATTCGAATTATTGGAAATCTAAATCCCGAATCGATCATGTGTTATAAACAGTCAGAAATAAACGTGAGATTTCATATTGAAAGACAGCATATCATACTAAAAAACAACCTATTAACAGACTTACCTAGGTAAACCCACACAGACCTTGATAATTCGGTATGAATGACACAAAATAGCCTAGCCCCGATTGAAACGGCATCCTTTTTTGTGCTTAAGCTTATATTTCGATTAAAGCTTTAATTAAATTGTATGCTACTCACATAATAAGATACTGAAACAAGTTCAGTACAAAAAAGATATAGTGGAAAGCGGGAAACAGCTACTAATGATACATTTTATTAATGAGAAAGAAATCGGTTAAAACCAAAGCAGCCATAGCTTCTACAATAGGCACGGCACGAGGCACAACACATGGATCGTGACGTCCTTTACCTTGCATTTCTACAGTATTACCGGCTTTATCTATAGTTTCATATTTCTGAATAAGTGTAGCCACGGGCTTGAAAGCCACGTTGAAATAAATATCCATGCCGTTACTTATGCCGCCTTGAATACCTCCAGAATAGTTGGTTTTTGTTGAACCATCGTTGTTAAACTTATCGTTATGATCGCTACCATACATGGTGCTTCCGTGGAATCCGCTACCATATTCGAAGCCTTTAACGGCGTTTATAGAAAGCATCGCTTTACCTAGCTCGGCATGTAGTTTATCGAAAACAGGTTCGCCTAAACCTACAGGCACATTTTTTATCACGCAGCTAACAATACCTCCAACGGTATCTCCTTTTCCGCGAACTTCTTTAATGTAAGTTTCCATTTTGGCCGCCATTTCTTGATCTGGACAACGTACAATGTTAGATTCTATTTTTGTTAAATCTAATTCGTTATAAGGCTTATTAAGTTGCATGGTTCCTACGCCAGACACATAAGCGGTAATTTCAACATCTTTTAGTACTTGCTTGGCAATAGCTCCTGCTACCACGCGACATGCGGTTTCACGTGCTGAACTACGTCCGCCACCACGGTAATCGCGAATACCATATTTTTTGTCGTAGGTATAATCGGCGTGACTCGGACGGTAACTATCCTTGATATGTGAATAATCGTGAGATTTTTGGTTGGTATTTTCTATAACAAAACCTATAGAGGTTCCTGTTGTAACGCCTTCGAAAATCCCCGAGTGAAACTTTACCGTATCTGGTTCTTTACGCTGTGTTACAATAGCCGATTGTCCTGGTTTACGTCTATCCAATTCGTTTTGTATAGCCTCTAAATCTAATTCGATTCCAGCAGGACAGCCATCAATAACCCCCCCTAAAGCAGGTCCGTGTGATTCACCATAAGTCGTTAAGTTAAATAGTTTTCCAAAGGAATTACCAGCCATAATACATATTTTTTGCTAATGTAAATCTATTCTTAGAAATACGAAAACTAAAAAACATAATGCGAATTAATAATTACAGGTAAGGCTTAACAGAGAATTAACAATATTCTGATAATTAGATAATTATGAGTTAATACCCAAATAACACTAAAATCTGTTATTTAGATAAACATTTTAAAGCCGTTGATTATTAAAAGAAAAATAGAAATTGCCGTTATTTCCGATGTACATCTAGGCACATACGGATGCCATGCCAAACACTTACTAACTTACCTAAATAGTATTGCCCCGAAAAAGCTCATTCTTAATGGTGATATTATTGATATTTGGCAGTTTAGTAAGCGATATTTCCCAAAACCACACTTAAAAGTTATAAAAAAAATCATGTCTATGGCTGCCAATGGTGTAGAAGTGATTTATGTCACGGGAAACCACGACGAAATGCTACGAAAATTTAGCAATACCACTATTGGAAATATTTCTATAGTAGATAAAGCGGTTTTAGACTTAGACGGTAAAAAAGCTTGGTTTTTTCACGGCGATGTATTCGATATTTCTATCCAAAATGCTAAATGGCTTGCGAAACTTGGAGGTTATGGCTACGACCTGTTGACGCTACTTAACAAAATGGTAAACTGGTATTTGGAAAAACGAGGAAAGGAACGCTTTTCGCTCTCAAAAAAAGTAAAAAACGGTGTAAAAGGTGCTGTTAAATATATAAATGATTACGAAAAAGTCATTGCTGAAATTGCTATCGAAAACGGTTACGACTATGTGATTTGCGGCCATATCCATCAGCCTAAAATGACCTACGTAGAAACCAAACAAGGTAGCACTACTTACCTTAATTCTGGGGACTGGGTTGAAAATTTCACTGCTTTAGAGTATCAATTTAAACGCTGGAAAATCTATAATTTTAACAACGATAAATTAGCGCCATTCATTGTTCATGACGATTTTGCCGAAATGGAAGTTAAAGATCTAATTGCCGCTATAACGATTGTTGGTCAGGGTTAAATTGTATAAAAACCTTAAAAAACTACAATACAGCTTCGCTTAATATCGTTATAGGATGCTTCGCCTCGCGTTGTGCTCCATCTTTAATTTGATGTCTACAACTTGTTCCATTGGCTGCAATTATAGTGTTAACCGGAGCCTTACGCACCGCTGGAAGCAAAGTTTGCTCGGCAACTTGCATACTTACTTCGTAATGCTCCTTTTCAAAACCAAAACTTCCCGCCATACCACAGCAACCACTTGGAATAATGGTCGCCTTATAATTTCTAGGAAGGTTAAGGAGTTTGAAAGTTGACATTTGATTACTCAGTGCTTTTTGATGACAATGGGCATGGATTTTAATCGTTTTAGATTCTGAATTAAATTGTTCTGCGGAAATTTGTCCTTTTTCAAGCTCCTGCAGTAAAAAATCTTCAATAATATAAGTATGTTGTGCTATTTTTTTGGCTGAAGTTTTATCAGGAGCCAGCATCAAATACTCATCTTTAAACGTATAAATAGCTGAAGGCTCAATACCTAATAAAGGTGTTTCTTCTGAAATTAAATCTTTAAAAATAGCCACATTTTGTACAGCACATTCTTTTGCCTGATCTAAAAAGCCCTTCGATATAAATGCTCTCCCTGATTCTACGTGGTTTACAAATTCAACCTTATAATTTAAAGCCTGCAATAAGTTTATGGCATCTATACCAATAGACGATTCCAAGAAATTGGTAAACTCGTCAACAAATAAATAGACCGTTTTAATATATTTTTTTGGACCTGAAGACTGAGCCGGTAAATCTTTAATATGTTTTTGTAAACTTTTAGAAGACAACAAAGGCATACTCCTTTCGGGGGCAATACCTAATATATTTTTAATGACTTTTGAAGTAGCTCCATTTTCGAAGAAAAAATTAGTCAGCTTAGAAACTCCTGAAGTCCATTCATTCACTTTATTGTTATAAGCAAAAAGTTTTGTTCGTAAATCTGTACCATGCTCCTTTTGGTACTGATACAGAAATTCGGCTTTCATCACCGAAATATCCACGGTACTTGGACATTCATTTAAGCAAGCTTTACAGCTTAAACATAGGTCTAACACCTCTTTTAATTCCTTATGATCAAAAGGATTTTCTCCAGCTTTGGTATTGGTTAAAAACTCACGTAAAGCGTTCGCACGCGCACGGGTAGAATCCTTTTCATTTCTTGTGGCGCGGTAACTTGGACACATGGTGCCTCCCATTTCTGGAGATTTTCGGCAATCGCCACTACCATTACATTTTTCTGCCTGACGTAAAATACCTTCTGAATGAGAAAAATCTAAAAGCGTTTCAATCTCAGGTTCCACACGATCGGCCTCGTATCGAAGAGATTCATCCATCGGAAATGCATCCACTACTTTGCCTTGATTGAATATATTTTCGGGATCAAAAACCGTTTTTATTCGTTTTACAATTTCATAATTGGCTTGACCTATTATTAACGGAATAAACTCGGCACGAACAATACCATCACCGTGCTCGCCAGACATAGAACCACCGTATTTTTTTACCAAGTGAGCCACATCGGTAGTTATTTGTCTAAAAAGCTTAACATCTTTACTAAGCTTCAAATTTAAAACCGGGCGCAAATGCAATTCTCCAGCACCAGCATGTGCATAGTAAATGGCTTTTTGCTTGTAGCCATCCATTATGGCTGTAAATTCATTAATATAATTAGCAAAATCTGGTAAGGTTACTGCTGTATCTTCAATACAAGCGGCCGATTTGTTATCGCCAATAATATTCCCCAATAAACCTAACCCTGCTTTACGAAGCTCGATGGCCTTATCAATATCGTCATCAAAAAGTACCACGTTGGCATAGCTTAATCCTTCTAGTGTCAGGGAATTTACCAATTGCTTGGCTGCTTCCAAAACCGCTTCTCGAGAATCTGCTTTTAGTTCGCACATTAAAATAGCCTCAGGATCCTCAACAATAAATTGCCTGTTTTCCAGCTGCTTCAAATTATTTTTCGTGCAATCTAAAATCGTTTTATCCATCATTTCACACATGTATAAATGGTGTTTCATACAAGTGGTTACTGAGGTTAACGAATCTTCAATGGTTCTAAAATGCGCCGCCACCATAATACGTTCATTTGGTGGTAATTCATCTAATTTTAATGTGATTTCGGTCGTAAAAGCTAAAGTACCTTCACTCCCAGAAAGTAGTTTACAAAAGTTAAATGGTTTACTTGAAGCATTAAACACCTCCGAATCGATTAACATATCTAAAGCATAGCCTGTATTTCTACGGTGTATTTCTGGCTTTGGAAAATTATCATGAATTTGCTTTTGAACCGCTTCAGGTTCTAATTCGTCGAAAATAGACTTGTAAATCTGTCCTTCTAAACTGTTTAAACGGCATTTTTCATGAAATTGCTCTGGGGTTAAGTTTCCAAAAACCGCCTCATCGCCATTACTTAATATGGTTTTTAATTCTAAAACTTTATCTCTAGTCACTCCAAATTGTATGGATGTGGTTCCCGAGGAATTGTTACCAACCATACCACCTATCATGCAACGATTAGAGGTTGATGTGTCTGGTGCGAAGAATAAACCATAAGGTTTAAGGTGTAAATTAAGCTCGTCTCGCACAACGCCTGGTTGCACCGTTACTGTTTTGCCAACTTCATCGACTTTTAAAATACCTGTAAAGTGTTTTGAAACATCGACAACAATACCATCCCCAACACACTGTCCTGCTAGTGAAGTGCCAGCCGTTCGCGGAATTAAAGTACTTCCCATTTGTTTAGCAAACTGAATAAGTTTTTTAATATCATCGGTATTTTTAGGATACGCTACGGCATGTGGTAACTTTCTATAAACCGAGGCATCGGTGGCATAAATCGCTTTTATTAAATCGTCGTACAAAAGCTCTCCAGACAATTCCTTCTTTAAAATACTTAGCGTCATGTTATTAAAAACTTAGTTGATTCCATTAATTTTTATACCAGCTATAAAAATATTAGCAAGTAAGAAATATAGTAAAATTAATGTATATTTATATGATAACTTAAAAACTTAAGACATATGAAAAAATTTAAATTTTTATTTGCTTTTGCTCTTATACTCAGTGTTTCTAGTGTATTTGGACAAGCAAGGAAAGAGTTAAACTTCGGACTGATTGGTGTCAATTACGAAATCCCTGTACATAAAGATGTTACAATAGCTCCTGCTGTAGCAACAAATTTTGATTTAGATTGGATGACTCTTGGGGTGAAAGCCAATTATTATTTCGATCATATTTTTGGTATCACTGATGAGGATTGGGATGTTTATGGAGGTGCAAACGCTGGTTATGCGATTTATATGGGAGACAACGATCATGACACTAGTGAATTTGACATTGGTTTACAAGTAGGCGGACGTTGGTTTTGGAATGAAAAATGGGGTGTTTTTGCCGAAATCGCTGGTGGTACCGTTAATTTTATTCCCTCTGTTGGTGTAACAATGAAATTGTAAAACAAAAATTAAAAAAAGACTGATTAAAAAGTTATACGAATTAATTATATTGAATCTATTCAATGCTTTCAAAATGTGGAGTACAGATTCCATTAATTAAAAAGTTCCATATTAAAACATGAAAACCGATAACTTATTAATCAGTTTCATTTTATATAAAACTTAATTAAAATTATTATTTAGTCACTAATTATTAAAATTATGAAAACAAACAAATTTTTAATTCTACTTTTAACTGTACTTGCCTTTACAAGCTGTAAAGACAATAAAGCACAAAATCAGGCTACTGAAGAAACCCATGATGTAGCAGAAACGGAAACAACAACTGCTTCGAGCTCTGCTGATGTTTCTGGAAACTATATTACCGAAGATTACACGAAACGTGGCGAAGGTTACGATTGGGTTGCTGTACTTGTAAACCAAACAAGTGATAATGATATTAATGTAAAAGTTAGATCTAGAGCAGATAAGAAAAAACCAACTTGTACTTTTGACACGAAAGCCTATAAAAAATCGGATGGTATTTATTCTGCCAATGTTAGTGGAAAAACGGTATTATTTACTTTTAAAGACAACAACTTAAATATCACTACTGAAAACAAAGCGGATGAAGCTTCACTTTACTTCTATTGCTCTGGAGGTGCTACCTTTGCAGGAGATTACTCTAAACTAGATGGTGATCTTGATGCTTCACAAATAGATAAGACCGCATATGCTAAAATACTGATGCTACAAGATATCGGATTTAATATTTCAGCAGTAAAAAAAGGTGGTGAAACAGAATTAACGGTTAATGCTTTTGGTTTAAACGAAAACCATGGAAATCCTCAAGTTGCTACATTTAAAGGTGATGTTGTTGATGCTCAAGTAGAGGATTTGGATTCTGATGGATCACCAGAACTTGTTGTTTTCACAGATCATAATGGAAAAGGTAATGTTGTAGCTTTCTCTACATTGAAAAAAAATTCTATGATCCCTGTTTATTTCCCTCCTGTTAGCGAAAATTCTAAGATTAGTGATGGTTATAATGGTGGTGATGAATTTTCATTAATAGAAACGACGCTAGGACAACGTTTCCCTGTTGGAGGCAAAACAAGACAAGTAAGTTACAAGCTTAAAAACGGAGAAGCAGGAAAGTCTTTTGAAGTTACAAACGTTTCTGAATATTAGAACGACCCCTACCCATTTGTGGTTAGACTAGTTTAATAAGCTGTTTAAAAAATTAAATCTATACTTTGTTAGATTTACTGTTTTTAAGCAGCTTTTTTCTTTTACCAATCAATAGTTATTATTTGTAACTTTATAGACAACTATAAATCAACACAGTATGAAATTAGGAGCATTTTCTATAAGTTTAAACGTAAAAGACCTTAAAACATCACAAAGTTTCTATGAAAACCTTGGTTTTTCTGTTTTTGCGGGCAGTTTAGATATGAATTATCTCATCATGAAAAATGGCAATGCGTTAATAGGCTTGTTTCAAGGCATGTTTGAAAACAACATTTTAACTTTTAATCCTGGTTGGGATGAAAGTGCAAACACATTGAAAGATTATGATGATGTTAGAAGCATTCAACAAACGCTTAAAGGTAAAAACGTCACCTTAAATAGTGAAGCCGATGAAAACACAACTGGACCAGCAAGCATCCTTTTAACAGACCCCGATGGTAATACTATTTTAATTGATCAGCATGTATAAATATACCAGATAAACATGCCAGAATTTGGATATCAGTTTAACTAATTAAACTAAACGTTTTTATTTGAAATTAAAGCGCAAAACATTTCGATAAAGTATCAGCATAAATCGCTTCGTATTTAGGTACTATGGTGTGTAAATCGAATTTCAAGGCTTCCTTTCTTGCGTTTTCTTTGAATGTTTTTAAAACTTCATCGTCACGCAAAACTTCCAAAGCATTTTTAGTCATATCGGCCACATCACCTACATCACTTAAATAACCTGATTTTCCATGAATATTAACTTCAGGAATGCCTCCTGAATTACTTGAAATAACAGGAACTCCAGATGCCATAGCTTCTAAAGCCGCTAAACCAAAACTTTCGGTTTGCGATGGAAGCAGGAATAAATCACTAAAACATAAAATTTTATCAATTTCATTACTTTTTCCGAAGAAAACAACCTTATTGGCTATTCCCAAATCACGACATTGCTGCTCAATTTTTTCTTTTTCAGGCCCCTCACCAATAAACATTAATCTTGCTGGCAATTCCTTTTGAATGTTATAAAACACACTAATAACATCCTGAACTCGTTTAACTGGTCTTAAGTTACTAATGTGTGTGATTATTTTTTCATTTTCTTTGGCCATCATACCACGCTGGCAATCGGGCATGCCATGGGTTTTATATTTCTCTAAGTCTATAAAATTAGGCACAACATGAATATCCTTTTTAATATCAAACAAGCGTAAGGTATCGTCCTTTAAGCTCTGAGACACGGCGGTTACCGCATCAGATTTATTAATACTAAAAGTTACCGCTGGTTTGTAAAACGGATGACTTCCCACTAAAGTGATATCTGTTCCGTGCAGTGTGGTAACAATAGGTACATAAATACCCGCTTCCTGAAGCATTTTCTTCGCCATATAAGCGGCATAAGCATGAGGAATGGCGTAATGCACATGTAATATTTCAATTTGATGAAGTTTCACCATATCAACCAATTTACTCGATAAAGCGAGCTCATAAGGTTGGTAATGGAATAAAGGATATTCTGGTACCGTAACTTCGTGGTAATGCACATTATGACTTAATAAATCTAAGCGAACAGGTTGATTATAGGTAATAAAATGAATTTCATGACCTCGTTTAGATAATTCTAATCCTAATTCTGTAGCAACAACGCCACTTCCACCAAAAGTTGGGTAACAAACTATACCTATTTTCATGTTTTCAATTTTGAGTCTTTACGCTAGCGTAAAATCTTAAATTTTAAATATTAATTTTCAATAGCCTCGTAAATCAATTTTTGAATATCTGTTCTAATATTCGCTCGGAGTAACAGGTTTGATTCTGAACTCGGATAAGTTCTATTAGCTAAAAACACATAAACGAGCTCATTTTCTGGATCTGCCCAAGCGTATGTACCGGTAAATCCTGAGTGTCCGAAGCTACTCATAGGCACACATCCGCAAGTTGGACCACTACCCGATAATTGGGGTTTATCAAAACCAATTGCTCGTCTATTTTCTTTATTTAAGTAATAACGCGTATTAAATTTATCGAAGGTTTCTTCTTTAAAAAAACGCTTATTACCGTAATATCCTTTTTGCAAATACATTTGCATAATTTTAGCCACATCGTTAGCATTACTAAAGAGTCCGGCATGACCACCAATACCATTTTGCATGGCAGCACCCATATCATGTACATAGCCATGAACGGTTTGATACCTATAATAATCATCCACTTCTGTAGGTACAATTTTTTTGCTACTAATGCTATGATAAGGGTTATAGGTCGTATAATTAGCCCCTAGTGGTTCATAAAAATGCGAATTCGCTAATTGATCTAATGTTCTGTCGTAATGTTGCTCAATAAATTTCTTTAAAATATAATAAGGGAAGTCACTGTATCGGTAAGTCAGTCTTTTTAACAACTCAGAATCGCGTATAATATCTGGAATAGAATCCTGATAATCAGTGCGCATAAATAGGTTTTTAGCTACTTCAACATTAAAAGAATCACTTTTCGTTTTTCTATAATATTTTTCACTTGGATGTTTAGTTTTATCTAAAGTGTGATAATAAAACGGCTCCCAGGGTTTTAAACGTGCGTAATGTGACAACATACTTTTGAAAGTCACATCCTTTTTGTTAGAAGTTTTATAATCTGGTAAAACTTCAGATAGTTTGGTATCTAAAGTAATAAGCCCCTTCTCTTCTAGCTCCATGACTAAAGGGAGCGTAGCCAATATTTTTGTAAGTGATGCGACATCATAAATATCGTCAAAACTTACTTCCTCTTTTCCTGAATAAGTATGCTTACCAAAGTTTTTATTGTAGATGACTTTGCCTTTTCTAGCGACGAGAAGTTGTATTCCCGGCGTCATTTTTTTTTTTACTGCATACTCGGCTATCTCGTCAATTTTCGCAAGCTTTTTTGAATTTACACCAACACGTTCCGGGATCGTATATCCTAGTCGTTTAATATTTGGTGTTTGAAAACCAAAATCAACTGGGAAATAATTACCAATACTAACCGGTAGCTTCCCTTTAGAACCAAACGCTCCAAAAATAAGTTGCGCCGATTTTTGCTGAGCAATAACACTATTTTGATAGCTCACTACAATACTTTCAATATTGGTAATGCTTTTTAAATCTGCTAAAGCATAAGGCTTTACAAAAGCATCTAATATCACTGTATGTCTTTTCGCTATTTCTTCAATCCAGATGCTTTCCACTTCACTGAATTCATAAGATTTCCAAGGACTGTCATTCGAACGATGAAAACCAATAATAACGGTATTATATGCTTGTAATTTCCCTAGTAGATCACCTATATTATCGGCTGAAATCGCATGAACTTTCATGTATTTCTTTAGTTCATCATAAAAAGCCGTTCCTGAGTCATCTCCTAACTTCACATAGGCTACAGACTTAGTTTCTAATTCCTGTAATGGAAGTAAATTATTATCATTTTTTACGATAGTGATGGCATTCTCCATAAGCTCTTCATAAAGCATGTCATCCTCTAAACGGTTTAAATCTTGAGCTAGATTAGTCAATGAAATTGGTGCATAATTATTCAATCCAACCTTATACTTCGCTTGAAGTATCTTTTTCACTGAAAGCTCTAAACGCGCTTCGCTAATTTCGCCACTATTATAGGCTTCCATAATTTTACCAACACCAATTCCAACATCCTCAGACATGAGCATCACATCATTACCTGCTTGAAAGGCTGCCAAATCGATATCACCGGTTTCACTAAAATCGGCTGCCCCTTTCATAGTTAATGCATCGGTAAAAATTAAGCCCTTAAAACCTAACTGTTCTTTAAGAATACCTGTAACTATATTTTTAGATAAAGACGATGGATAATTTTCACGTGGCTCTAAACTTGGCACATTTAAGTGTGCCACCATAACGCTTGAAAGATTTTCGTTAATTAATTGCTTATAAGGAAACAACTCTACAGCTTCGATACGTTCTTTATCAAAATCAATGGTAGGAAGGGTTTTATGTGAATCTTGAGAGGTATCGCCATGGCCTGGAAAGTGTTTAGCATTAGCTAAAACCCCGGCACCTTGCATACCTTTCATAAAAGCAGAGGCCTTATCGGTAACATTATAGCGGTCTTCTCCAAAAGAGCGGTTTCCAATAATAGGATTTTTAGGGTTTGTATTGATATCGACATCAGGAGCAAAATTAAAATGAACGCCCAAACGCTTACAATGCTCTCCTATATGCTTTCCTACCTGCTCAACAAGTTTGTTGTCTTTAATAGCTCCTAGAGTCATATTCCAAGGAAATGCATAGGTTGAATCTAATCGCATACTTAGGCCCCACTCGGCATCCATACCAATAAGTAAAGGTACTTTAGAAATGGCTTGTAACTCGTTATTTAATTTAGCTTGTCGGTATGGACCTCCTTTTGAATAAATAATACCGCCTATATGATGCTTTTTAATATCGTCAATAACCTTTTTCTTGGAGGCATCACTTTGATTAGACATCACTTGAACCATATAAAGTTGACCGACTTTTTCGGCTAAAGTCATGGAATTATAAATACTATCTACCCATTTTTTTTGAGATTCTATGTCTTTAGATAGTAATGGATTTTTTGTGTTTTGTGCGAAACCTAAAACTGTTACTAAACAAAAAAAACTTAATTTAAATAGCTGACGCATAAAAGTGAATTTATAAGGGATTTGTAGTTGTTAAAAACCATGCCAAAATACCACTTTTAATAGGAAGATGAAAAGACTTTATGATAGATTTATAACATCTTTATAAACAACAAAGCTTTGAAATCGTATATCCGTAAATTAAATAGTTTGTTCAAACAAAGATTTACTTAAACTTAATCGCCATCATTGTCTGTTGGTAAAACAGTAACAGATAAAACGCTTGCAGCATCTACTGAAAAATATTTAACCAAATCAAATAAAGAATTATAAAGCAATTCTACATTAGGGTTATCATTTGAAATAGCCTCGTACAAACTCGTATCAATAGCATCAATATGTGTATAAACGGCTTCAAAGGTTTTATCAATCTCGTTTGATATTTGATTAGAATCTGCAATATCATTAACAACATTGGAGAAATTAGCAGGACTTAAGGAATAAGCATATTCTACCTCCTCTATAGTGCTTCGTATAAGCGCTAACGAACTCCCACTTCTATAAGCTTCCAGCGATTCTAAAGTAGCACTACTAGAGTCTTCTAAACCAGATGGTTTTCCAACTTTAGTCACTCTGGTTACATCAAGAATATTAATAAGTTGATTGAAAGCCAAACAACGTGCGTTTTCTATACATGACACGCTTCGAGCATTTATAAAAGTATCTTTATAGCCTGCTTCCCAGAAATCAATTAATAAATTGGCCTGCCTTAAAACTTCTTGGGTAACACCTATCAAATAATCAATTCTAAAAGCATCATTTTGAAGTAGATTCCATGCAGAATCAGAATCTTGATTATTGAATAAAAGATATTCAATAGCCCCCAAACCTTTAGTTACCGTGCTTTTTGAAGCGATATAATCGGTATCATAAATTGCTTTTTCATTGATATTTACTTCAATTTGATCTGGGTTTGTCACTAAATTATAAATAAGAATATCAAAAAACTTAGATTTAACAGCGACCAAATTATAGGCACGAGTTTTTGAAAAAGTCTTAGCTGTATTTAACCATTGTGCTTGCAATTTTTTAAAATTATCTTCGGTAGGCTCGGCTTTAAAGGTTTCTGAAAGCTTAAATTGTGCTTCTATTTCAGTTTTAAAATTGTTTAATGCTGGTAGAATATTTTCAGCATAGTAATTTTCATGAAATGTATCTATGGGTTGTTGTTTTGTTGAATCATCATCTTTTTGACAAGAATTAAAAACTAAAACAACGGCTATTAAACAATAAATAAACTTTTTCATATTATAAAGAATTTAAAAAACTAAGAAGGTGTTCACGTTCAACTTTAGACAAATTCATAAAGTCTGTTTTAGACTTTTCAGCTTCGCCTCCATGCCATAAAATAGCTTCTTCAATATTTCGTGCACGCCCATCATGTAACAAAAATGTATGGCCGTTTACCATTTCAATCAAACCAAGCCCCCATAAAGGTTGGGTACGCCATTCGTTTCCATTGGCTAAAAAGTCGCCTCTGTTATCTGCTAAGGCATCGCCCATATCATGCAGTAAAAAATCTGAATAAGGACGAATTTTCACAGCACTAATCTGTGGCAATAGGTCGTATGAACTAGTCGTGAAATCATTAACATGACAAGAAACACAAGCCAAATCATTAAACAGTTTTTTTCCTTTTAAAACATCGGCATTTTTGAAATCTCTACGTATAGGAACCGAAATTGCTGCTTGGTACAACATTAATCGGCTAAACTGCGTATCTGGAATCTCTACAGAATCGCCTTCATTTACACCATTATAAAGGGTAGAACAATCTACTCCATCGGGACAGTTTTCATCTGGAAATATGCTTGTCGTTAACCCCATATCGCCATTTAATGCTCCTGCTACTTGCTGTTCCAGAGTTGGTTGGTTGGCTTTCCAACCAAATTTACCTATGGTATTTTTATTTGCTTTTACATTCCAAACCCAATTTGCTTTTCCTGAAATACCATCGCCATCGGCATCATTAATATCTTCATTAGCTAAAATACTAGCTTCACTTAGTGCATCGATAAACCCTAAACCGATAACTTGTTGCCCAACTCTGGGTGATTGTTCGGCTGCTCCAAGGCTGCCGTAGTTTTCATTCGTAATGGTATATGTTGGATTTCGCAATTCGAAAGCTGTACCATCTGGGTATTCGCCAGAAATCAATTCAAAAGCGACTTGTATTTGACCTTCCTTTTTGATGCCTAAATTGGAATTATCTTGTAATTGGCCGCCATAATTAAACAAAGCAATAGGTCCTGTCATTTCATTATTACCATGGCTTAAGCGGATTAAAAACCCTTCAGAATTCGCGCCACTTTCTAAAAGCGGTTTTCCTCTACCATCTCTTAAATGGCACCCACTACAAGCTCGCGCGTTAAAAAGCGGCCCTAATCCATCTCTAGAGGTTGTTGTGGCTGGCGCCGACACCCAACTTTGGTCGAACATGGCATTACCTATACCAAAAAATGAAGACTCCAAATTTGTTAATTCTGGAATTCCTCTGCCAAAAGCTTTATCTGCCGTGAAGGCTTCAATGGATAGATGAGAGACTAAGTTTTCTTCTCCTATTTCATAATTAATATCGATATAATCTTGTTCTGTAAACGTATCGGAATCACATGAAAGTATTGAGATAAATAAAATACAATAGAAAACGTATTTCATAAGAAAAAATTTTGGCTAGTGGAAAAAAGTAAAACTGAAGCCCAAATTAAGGACTTCAGTTTTTGTTATCTATATCAGTTTTACTCCTGACATTAAAAATTTAATTAAGCTTATTCTATGGTAATTGAAACACCTAAAGTTGATGCTGCTTCAGCAATTTCTTTACTTTGAGATTTTAAAGCTTCTGATAATTGCTCTGCAGGGCCATTAGATCCTAATGATTCTTCGCTAATAATTTCATCAAAATTTTTCCCTAAATTTAATAAAGCATTTAATTTAGAAATGGTTTCTGAAGCTTTCGTTTCCAGTTTATCGGCTACTTCAGAGTTTTCATCAGCTACAAGATCGATTAAAGATAAACCTTCAATTTTAGCACCACTTTCGGTAGTATAGCTTCCAATAATGAGGTTATTAATACCATGAACATTAGCCCACATATCTTGGTTTGTATTATCTGAAAAACAAGAATGTTCGTTTTCTTGACCTTCGTCGATAGCAGGAATGATACGCTCTGCTGCTATTTCGCCATTAGAAATAAATCCGATACCATTTAATATGTTTGTTAAAGCTTCATCAACTGGTAAAGCTTCAAATGTTTTGCGGTAATCGCCTCCTGATGCCCAAGTATCATTTAAATCTTTTAAATCATTAACTAATAAATTAGTTACAATTTGTAAGTATGTTTTTCTTCTTTCAGCAAAATCTGCGGTGGTATAATCTGTAAAAGGTCTTTCACCAGAAACAGCATAATTATCGTAGGTGTCTTTAACAGGATCGTAGTTTAAATCTTGTCCCCAAAGTAAAAACTCAATAGCATGCCATCCTGTAGAAATGTTATCGTCTTTACCGAATTCATTTTTATTGATAATATTTTCCTCTGTAAGATCAAAACTAGTATCGCCAATTAATCCATTTTGAACCACACCTCCTGCTCCATTGGCAACATAATCAATATAACCTTCATCTAATGGCCAAGCGTTAATTTGACCTTCAGTCCCTAATAAGTCTTCATTATCAATAGGTCCGTTAGCTTCACGATAAGCTTCTGTTTGTCCGTAAAAATCTCTGGCGTATAACCAAGCGTTTCTTGCGTCTGTTAAAGTTGATTCGCTTGGTGCTGCAATGAATGCGTCAATTTTAGACTTCATAGCAACTGCAGTATCATAAGTATCTTTATAGTTTGCCGATGCTATTTTTGCATAGGTTTCTATAAACTCTGATTTTTCAGTGTCATTTGATGGGCTTGTAGCATCATCATCACTAGAACATGATACAATAAATAATCCTAGGGTTAATAGGTAAAATAGTTTGGTTAAATTAAATTTCATTTGTTAGTTTTTATTTAGACTTCTTATAAATAGAGGTGCAAATATATTTTCTTTTATGACACAAAAAAACTTTATTAAGAATAATTCTTAATAAATAAGAAAAAACTAAAAAATGTAGAAAATATTAAAAAAAGCTTAGTAGAACTCGTAAACTATTTAACAAAACGACTGTGCCAGCTCTCGCTTGCCGGAACTTCCCAACTTTCGTTAAATTCGGCCACGGTAGTGACTAAATTATTGAAAACAATGGTGTTTTTTGAAACCGCTTTATCTTTTGCCATTTTTCTAAAATCGGTAAGTGTTTTATGCGCTACATACTCCCCTTGCTTATAGGATACATTCATTTTATCCATTAAATCGACGTTATAGTCCTTTTCTAACTGTTGAATAAAATGCACGGAGCTATCGACTGAACAACCTGTAGCCTTCGCTTGTGATTGATCCAAACCAATTACTATAAAACGCTTGTATTTTAGAGTATATCCTGCATGTAAGTCGCTACCATGAGCCGTCCAGTTTTCAATAAAGGTGTTTAATTTGGCTTGAATTTCTTCTAATTCTTCTTCTGAAAAAGAACGATTGGCTTGGTAAATCCAAACTCGAGATTCTTCTGGCAAGCTATTAAAATCGACTAACATGATATATGGAAATTTACGTTTATTATTATTTTATTGGTCTCAAAAGTTGATTAAAACTTTCTTTATTGAAGCGTAATACTATCATTTAAATAACGGTGCTAAGGCGTTATTTAATTCTTACAACTATTTTAACGACAGATTAAAGATTTAATGTATTGGCAATAAGTTCTGCAATATCTAGAACTTTAACCTCGGCTTCTTTTTCTTTAGCCTTTACCCCATCGGTCATCATGGTATTGCAATACGGACAACCCGTAGCAATAATATCTGGACGTGTTTCTAACGCATCTTCTGTTCTAAGCACATTTACATCCTTATCACCTTTTTCGGGTTCTTTAAACATTTGAGCGCCTCCTGCCCCACAACATAAAGCGGTGCGTTTATGTCGTTTCATTTCGACAAGCTGGGCATTGGTTTGTTTTAAAACATCGCGAGGTGCTTCGTATTCATTATTTGCTCTACCTAAATAACAAGGATCGTGAAACGTAATTTTCTTGTCTTTATATAAATCACCTTCAACTTTTAAACGACCAGAAGCTATAAGTTCATTGATATATTGTGTATGATGAATGACTTCATAAACACCACCCAAACCAGGGTATTCATTTTTTAAACAATTAAAGGAATGCGGATCGCAGGTTACAATTTTTTTAATGTCGTAAGCATTAAGCACTTCGATATTAGTAACGGCTTGCATTTGAAATAAAAACTCATTTCCAGCTCGTTTAGCGATATCGCCAGTATTGCTTTCTTCGGTTCCTAATACGGCGAAATCTACATTGGCTTTGTTTAATATCTTAACAAATGCTCGTGTTATTTTTTTAGCTCTATCGTCAAAACTACCTGCAGAACCTACCCAAAATAATATTTCTGGTTGTTTTCCTTGCGCCATAAATTCTTCCATGGTGGGCACATTGAGTAAATCGCTCATCTTTTTGAGTTTAAAAGTTTAAAAGCCTACTATTTTTAAAACTTTGTAGGGGTTTTGTTTTATGTTGTGTGTGCGTTAGGGATTGAGCAATTGTTGGAGCTCCTCTTTTCGAGAGCGACTTGCGAAAGCCCGACCCTTGTGGTAACGCCCTAATTATATTACTATTCGTCTTTCCAGTTTAAGCGATCCATTTGGTTATAAGCCCAAGGCGCTCCATTATTTTCGATATTGGTCATCATAGTATTAAGCTCTGTAGGGGCTGCAGACTGCTCCATAACCAAATAACGTCGCATTTCTAGGATAATAGACAATGGGTCGATGCTCACGGGACACTCTTCCACACAAGCGTTACAAGTCGTACAAGCCCAAAGTTCTTCGTGTGTGATATAATCGCCTAATAATTGTTTACCATCGTCTTTAAATTCGCCGTTATTAGCGTCTATATTTTTACCGACTTCCTCTAAACGATCACGGGTATCCATCATTATTTTTCGAGGCGATAACTTTTTACCTGTTAAGTTTGCAGGGCAAGCCGATGTGCATCGTCCGCATTCGGTACAAGTATAGGCGCTTAATAGTTGCACCCAGTTTAAATCTTGTACATCACTAGCTCCAAACTTAGCAGGTTCTACATCTTCGGCACCTTCTTCGGGAGCAGCAAACGGATCGGCATTAGGATCCATCATTAATTTTACTTCCTTAGTCACCGCTTCTAAATTATTAAACTGCCCTTTAGGCTTTAATTTACCAAAATATGTGTTTGGAAAAGCTAATAATATATGAAGGTGTTTAGAGAAATAAAGATAATTTAAAAACACTAAAATGCCCAAAATATGTAACCACCACGCACCTCTTTCGATAACATGTAATGTCGTTTCTGATAAGCCGCTAAATAAAGGGGCTATAAATTGACTAATAACGTTCCCTGAATTCATGGCTTGAAAATGCACATCGGTAGCATTCATAACAAGAAACAAGGACATTAATACCATTTCGAAATACAGAATGAAATTTCCGTCGTTTTTTGGCCAACCTTTCATTTCACTTTTCCAGAAACGCTTTAATTTAATGATGTTTCTTCTTACCCAGAAAACGGTTACTGAAATTAAAACAAGTAGCGCTAGGACTTCGAAAGTTCCGATTAGAAAACCATAAGCAGTTCCTAAAGATGAAAATATACGGTGGGTGCCGAAAAGTCCGTCAATTATAATTTCTAATAGCTCTATATTAATAATGATAAACCCAACATAAACGATAACGTGTAAAACACCTGAAACTGGACGACGTACCATTTTACTTTGCCCTAATGCAATTCGGGCCATGTTTTTGAAACGTTCGGATTTATTATCGCTAACATCTACATGCTGACCTAATTTAATATTTCGGATGAGTTTTTTTACGTTTTTAGCAAAATACCCAAAGCCCAAAATAAGTGCTATAGCGAATATTATATTTGGCAAATACTGCATATACGATTAGTTAGTTTCTTCTTCGTTTGGTTCGTAAGGAATTTCTCTTTTAGATAAGATTCGAGTGTATCTATTAGGATGCAATTTGATATCTCTTATAAGTTCTTCTAGTTCGCTAGAAGCTTCTTCTAGATTTTTATATAATTGATCATCTTTTAAAAGTTTACCGATACTGCCTTTTCCGTTTTGAAGATTTGCCATTAAACCGTCGAAACTTTTTAGAGCTGAATTTAAGCTAGCTAAAGTTTGATCTAAATTTGCATCGGCTAGTTTTTGACTAACATCGGCAAAATTGGTTGTAATTTTATCGGCATTAGCCAAAACATTGTCCAAATGTTCTTGGTTTCCTGCTACAATTTGATTTAAAGAATGTGATGTTTTCTTCAAGTCGTTCATCGTCGTACTTAAATCTGCTAAGCTTTTTTTAAGGTTTTCTTTGCCTTCTTTATCTAGAACCTCGTTTAAACCACCAATTAAAACATTGGCATTGGTAATCATATTTTTTGCTTGTTCTTGAATAGGTGCTAATTTTTCACCAACCAAATCTACTAAACCTTCTTTCACTCGGCTCTTTAGAACATCGCCACTTTTTGCATTTTCTCCGCCATCTGGAGCTGGTATAATAGCTATAGCTTTCCCTCCTAGTAAGCCTGTATCGTAAAGTTCGGCAACACTATTTTTAGAGAATTTAAAATCATTATCAATTACCAATTCTACAACCAGATTTGCAGAGCCATCATCTTTGAAGGTGATATTGGCTACTTTACCAACACTTAAACCGCTAATGGTAACAGGCGTTGATGGCACCAGTCCTTCAACATTACTAAATTCTGTGTAATAGGATTTTGACCCGTCGAGCAAGTTGTGCCCTTTTAAAAAATTGAATCCAAAAACAAAAAGGATAATTCCTATGATTACGAGTATGGCTGTTTTTACTTCTCTAGATATTTGCAAAATGTATAGATTTAGAGGAACAAATTTAATACATATTTATGAAGAACCGCTCTAATTAGCAACTGATTTTATGGCTTCACTTAACGGTGTTTTAATTCCGTCTTTAAAAGCCACAATAAAACTAGAAGGATAACCTTTAGATTTAGCTTCTTCCGCTAAGCGCTTAACTTCTTCATAACTAGTTGTATTCCCGTAGTAATATTTATATAAACTTCCTGTTTTTACACCTGAAACACCATGTAATCCATTAAAATTATATGGTTGACTTCCTAAAAGTTTGGAACTGGCAGCAATTTGAACCTTAAAAATTATATTTGAGGTATTAGTAACTATAGTTTGAGATTTCTCTACTTGCAGAGTTTCTGTAGTTTCCTTTACAATTACAGCTTCTTCTACCGGCATGTACCCTGGAACAGTCTTATCTAAAGTCTTCTTATACTCTAAAATGGCTTCATAAATGGCTTCTGAGATTTGTTGCTGCCCTTTTGAAGAATTCAAATAAGCACCTTCCTTTTTATAACTTAAAAACCCCGTTTCTACCAAAACACTAGGCATAACCGTTTGATGTAATACAATAAACCCAGCTTGCTTCACTCCTCTATCTTTACGTTTTAAATTATTGGTGAAAGCGTTTTGAATAAGACTCGCCAACATGATGCTTTGGTCGAGGTATTCTTCCTGACTTAATAAGATACTCATTACCGATTCTGGCGAATTTGGATCAAATCCTGCATAATTTTTTTGATAATCTTCCTCCATGAAAATCACCGAGTTTTCTCGTTTAGCCACTTCAAAATTGGTATTGTTTCTGTGGGTCCCTAAAACGAAAGTTTCAGTACCGTGGGCCGATGAACCGTGGGCGTTACAATGTACAGAGACGAATAAGTCGGCATTGGCTTCATTGGCAATTTTACCACGTACAAATAAATCGATAAACTTATCGTTCTTTCTTGTATAAATCACCTCTATGCCCGGATTTTTTTCGAGCATCTTACCTACTTTTAAAACTACATTTAGGGCAATTTCCTTTTCCTTATAGCCATTCCCCATATTTCCAGGATCATGACCACCGTGTCCGGCATCTAAAACGACCACAAATTTCTTCTTGGGGTGGTCGTTAAATGCATTAACATCTAGGGTGTATGTTAATACTATTATAATTAATACGAAATGTAATATTTTATGCGTTTTCATCTGATAAATTCTATATTTACTATTAGCAAGAACAAAAAATGAATTAAAATTTATAAGTAATAAATCCAGGTGCCATGTTATTCTGTCTAGCTTAAACCATTAAAAATCACTATTTATTGCACCATTAAATAATCATGCATTTATAATTTTTAATTTTTAATTGATAATTAAATCAATCCCAAAAAAATATATGTAATTTTGGCTTTTCAAAAACTGAGCCATTCGTTACAAAAATACATTTAAAAGCGTTGCGTACAAACAACTTTAAAATACTTTTTACACTAAGTTTTACAGTGTTTATCAACACGTTTAGCTTCGCTCAAGACATTCCTAGACAGGAAAGAAAAATAGACCGAAAAGTCATCGAACCTGTTAGTCGTGACACGCTTGTTGTTTCAAGTGATAGTCTCAACACTAAAGAAATTTCTGAAAAAACTCAAGATTCTACTTTAACGGATTCTATAAAACCTAAAAAGGATTTTTTAGAGCATACAGTTAATTATCACGCCGAAGATTACTCTAAATTCAATCAAAAAGAGCATAAACTATATTTATATAACCAGGCTAAAATTGTTTATGGTGATATGAACATCACGGCTGGCGATATTACAATTGATTATGTAAAAAACACGGTTTACGCTAAAGGAATTACAGATTCTATTGGAGGTTACACGCAAAAACCTGTGTTTACCCAAGGAAGCAATGTGGTAGAACCCGATTCTATTCTCTTTAACACAAAATCGAAAAAGGCCCTTATTTACAACTCAAAAACAGAACAAGGCGAAGGGACCGTAATTTCAGAAATCACAAAAAAAGAAAACGATTCGGTATATTTTGTAAAAGGTGCTAAATACACGACTGCCGAAGATTTAGAAGACCCAGACTATTACATTAAATTACGAAAAGCTAAAATTGTTCCTGGTAAAAAAATTGTAACCGGTTTTGCTAACATTTTCATATATGATGTTCCTACGCCTGTAGGTTTACCCTTTGGATTTTTTCCTCAAAGTGAAAAACAAACTTCTGGTGTTATTATTCCAACTTTTGGTGAGCAAGATGACCGCGGTTATTTTTTACAAAATGGTGGCTACTATTTTGCTGTAAGTGATTATATCGATTTAACTTTACTGGGAGATTATTATACCAATGGAAGTTATGCGCTTAGGTTAGAAAGCAATTATGCCAAACGGTACCGTTACAGAGGTAATTTTGGATTCCGTTATGAAAACCTCATAACTAGTGAGCGTGGTTTCCCGGATTATGCCAATAGCACCATTTACAACTTACGATGGTCTCACAGTCAAGACTCTAAAGCGAATCCGAGTTCTCGATTTTCTGCATCTGTAAACTTAGGTAGTAGCCAGTACTACCAAATTTCGAACAATCAAGTTAATGTGAGTAACCGTTTAAACAACACCTTGTCGTCTTCCGTTTCATATTCTAAAACCTTCCAAGGAGAACCACAAGTAAACTATAGCGTAACGGCTACACACACACAAAATTCACAAACAGAAGAAATTAATATGACCTTACCTACGCTTCAAGGTAGTGTAGGAAGAATGTATCCCTTTGCGTCAAAATCGGGTTCTAAAAAAGGAATCATTCAAAACATTAATTTACAATATAATTTAAGAGCTGAAAACAGGATTGTAACCACGGACTCTTTATTCTTTAAAAAGGAAATGTTTGATGACGCCAAAGCAGGGTTTCAACACACTATTCCTTTAACGACAAACTTCAAGCTATTCAAATATTTTAGTGTAAGTGCAGGAACAAGTTATAACGAATACTGGACCTTTAAAACTGTAAATAAATATTATGATCCTGTTACCGAAGAGGAAGTTGATGAAACGGTAAATGGCTTCGACTCTTACAGAACATACAACTTTAACACCAGTATGGGAACAACGGTTTATGGTATGTTTAACTTTGAAAAAGAAGGTCAAGATCGAAAAATAAAGGCCATTAGGCATGTTATGAGACCTTCGGTAAGTTATAATATCAATCCGGCTTTCGACCAATATTATGACACTTATGAAGTTATTGATGCCGATGGTAATACTACTGCCGATGTGGAATACAGCCGTTTTGATAACACCATTTTTGGTGCGCCAAACAAAACGTTCTCAAGTGCTGTAGGGCTTTCGCTTTCCAATAATTTTGAAGCTAAAGTACGAGATAAAGACAGCACGGCTACTGAAGCTAAAAAAGTAGTTTTATTAAATAACTTAAACTTTTCTACCTCTTATAACGTGGCAGGCGATTCCCTTAAATGGAGTCCTGTACGTATGAGTGGTGGTACACAACTTTTTAAAGACCAGTTAAGCATTAACTTTGGAGCGACCTTAGACCCTTATGCTCTAGACAATAACAATAAACGAGTTGATAAGTTTAATATTGATAACGGCGGGAGTTTATTTAGGCTTACCTCCGGAAATTTAACAGCTAGCTGGGCGCTTTCAAACAAAGGAAAAAGTGTCGCCGAAAAAGGTTTAACTGATAAAAATCTTGAAGAAAACTTACGAGGTGGTGGTCGTGACGATGATTTATTTGGTGTTTCTGAAGATTTTGCCACCCATACCATGCAAGAACCTGATGACGAGAGTAAAGACGAAGAGTCCGAGGCGTTTTATCACCATAAAATACCTTGGAGTTTAAGACTTGCTTATGCCATAAATTATTCCAATAGTCAAAGGCAAAATGAAATTTCATCTCATTCATTAATGTTCTCTGGAGATATTCAATTAACCGAAAAATGGACTATTGGAGCATCTTCCGGGTATGACTTTAAAAATCTTGGTTTCACACCTACTCAGCTTCGTTTTGAACGTGACTTATTGAGTTGGCGTATGAATTTTAGTTGGACACCCTTTGGCGATTACAAATCTTGGAATTTCTTTATCGGTATAAAATCTAGTATACTAAAAGATTTAAAATACGAAAAACGAAGACAACAAGATCTTAGGTTATAAACCGGTTTTTGAAACTAATTTTGTTTCTGGTGAAATTCTTCGCTATTTTTAATTTAGCAATTTAAACACAACCTTAAATAGTTCCATATGAAAACAATTATCACTACACCAAATGCTCCGGCTCCTATAGGTCCTTATAACCAAGCTGTTTTAACAGGAAACACCTTGTACACATCTGGTCAAATTGCGATTCACCCCACTTCTGGCGACCTTGTTTTAGGTGATATTGAATCGGAAACCAAGCAGGTTATGAGTAATATCGAAGCGATTTTAATTCAAGCTAACATGGGCTTTGAAAATGTTATAAAGGCTACTATTTTTATTAGTAATATGGATGATTTTCAAAAAATAAACAACGTTTACGGCAGCTATTTTAATGATCCCACAGCACCTGCTCGAGAAACTGTTCAAGTAGCGCGTTTACCAAAGGACGTTAATGTTGAGATAAGCGTGATTGCGGTGAAATAAAAAACGCTATTGGTAAGTAAATCAAGCATTACGATTTAGAATACCGTACTAATACCTCTTTCAATTTAGCAACTTCAATGGGCTTTGCAAGAAAATCATCGATACCGGCTTGTTTGGCTTTCAAAATATCCTCTTCAAAAGCACTTGCAGATACAGCTATTATTGGAGTTAAATTTTTGCTATACTTATCAGTTGCTTTGATGAGTCGAGTTGCTTCATATCCATCCATATCAGGCATATAGATATCCATAAAAATTAAATCAAAATCTAGAATTTTATAAAGTTCTACAGCTTCTAAACCATTTTTAACAAAAGTACAATCGGCACCTTGGCGCTCTAATAGGGCTTTTATCACCTTTTGATTGGTTCTATTATCTTCTGCAATTAAAACATTCAACCTATTGATAATCTCAGGAGTCTTCTCAATAGTATCGTTTTCGATATTTAGGGTCTTAGTAAGTTGTAAACTGAAATAAAAGGTAGACCCTTCATTCTCTTTACTTTCTATTTTTAATTCGCCACCCATTAATTCAACCAGATGATGCGATGCTGCAAGACCTATACCTCCTCCTCTATAGTCTCTTAATAAATTTGACTGCGATAAATCATTTTTATTATTAAACAGGTATTTAACCTCTTCCTGGCTCATGCCAACGCCAGTATCCTTAATGTAAAAAGTGAAAAACAAACTATCGTCTATACCTTCAGTTTGATCTACAGTAACCGTGATGGTTCCAGAATTGGTAAACTTAATAGCGTTATTGATTAGGTTCGTTAATACTTGCTGAATTTTAGCCGAATCAGCTAAAACAAGGAACTTACTATCATTTTCGGCTAAAAACTTATATTTAAAACCTAAACTTTTCTCGAAAGCCTGAAATTCAAAAACTTGAAAAAGTCTTATCAAATCGGCTTTTAAGTCGACGGCCTCCATACTCAATTTAATATTCCCTCGTTCTGCAACAGCATTATCGGCAATCATATTAACCAATTGTAGAATATGCAATGATGAATACTCCGCAATTTCTACTTGGGCGGTTTGATCGGACTCTAAATGCGTTTGTTTAATCATGTTTAACATCCCTAAAACCGTATTTAAAGGGGTACGGATTTCATAACTCATGTTTGCCAAATAAATAGATTTTTGATCGGCAACTGTTTCTGCGGTGTCTAAATTTCGTTTTAACTCACTGACACGCAACTTTAGATTTGATTTAACTACATCGTTTTTAAGCTGGTTTTTAAAGAAGTATTGAAGTCCGAATACCTGAATAACAGCAAGAACAAACAAAATACTAGCAGCACTTTCGATGTAAATTTTTTTCTCTAAAAAAAGAAAACCAATAAGTAAAATTGTAATAATGCTTAAGGAAATCAGAAAAGATAATTTATACCTCTTTTTAATCGATTTCATAAATTTGGGGGTTAACCTCATATAATAGGTTTTTTAGCAAACATATCTATAAATTTACGAATTATCAAAATCATTATTCGTCATTAAGTCAACTTTTATTTTAAAAATGCCTAATTTTAGATTTGGATTAAACTATCATAAAAATACTAGATGAGAATAGAATACGATATCAAATTAGGCTTTAAAGATGTCATGATTAGACCTAAAAGATCTACTTTGAAGAGCCGATCGGAAGTGAGTTTGGAAAGGGAATTCAAATTTTTACATAGCCCTATAACTTGGTCAGGGATCCCTATCATTTCGGCCAATATGGATACCGTAGGTACTTTTGAAATGGCGATGGCTTTATCTGAAAAAAAAGTATTTACAGCTATACATAAACACTACACTATAGAAGAGTGGAATACCTTTTTGGAAAGCGCCCCTAAATCCATCGAGGATTATATTGCTGTTAGTACAGGGACAAGTGATAAAGACACCGAAAAACTAACGCGTATTTTCGCATTACATCCCCATTTAAAGTTTATTTGTATTGATGTGGCTAATGGCTATTCTGAGCACTTTACAGCCTTTGTTCGTAAAACTAGAAGTCAATTTCCTGATAAAGTTATCATAGCAGGAAATGTGGTTACAGGCGAAATGGTAGAAGAACTTTTAATTTCTGGAGCCGATATCGTTAAAGTGGGTATTGGTCCAGGTTCGGTCTGTACCACAAGAGTAAAAACAGGTGTTGGTTATCCACAACTTTCTGCGATTATAGAATGTGCTGATGCGGCGCATGGTTTAGGCGGACAAATAATTAGTGATGGAGGTTGTACAACGCCAGGCGATATTGCTAAAGCTTTTGGTGCTGGTGCCGATTTTGTTATGCTAGGAGGCATGTTAGCAGGACATGATGAAAGTGGTGGCAAAATCGTTGAAAAAAACGGCAAAGTATATAAACAATTTTACGGTATGAGTTCGGCTACTGCCATGGAAAAACATGTAGGCGGCGTTGCCGAATATAGAGCAAGCGAAGGCAAAACGGTGGAAGTACCTTACAAAGGAGCAGTTGACGGTACGCTTCAAGACATTTTAGGAGGTTTACGAAGTACCTGTACTTATGTTGGAGCTTCCAGGTTAAAAGAACTCACCAAACGCACCACTTTTATTCGAGTTAATGAACAGGAAAATCGTGTTTACAACAGTTAAACGTGTAACACCTTCCCTTGAGAACCCGATTCGCTAGGGGTTAATTCATAAATAAAATCTGGACGCAGTAGAGATGCTTCCTTTTGATGGGAAACATATAATATGGCTGTTTTACTTTCAGAAGCAATTTTATTAACCAATTCTGAAAAGATTTCAGCATCTGCATCGTCTAATCCATTGGTTGGCTCGTCTAAAATTAATAGCGGAGGATGTTTAACCATAGCTCGTGCTATTAAAACTAAGCGCTGATGACCTACAGACAAAGACAAAAAATCTTTATTTCTAAGCTCAAATAAGCCTAACATTTTAAGCCAGTCGTGGACTATAAACTTTTGCCTATCTGTTGGGAATATATAAAGCCCAATAGAATCATAAAACCCTGATAGCATCATTTTCTCAACAGAATCTAACCTTCGGAACCCGCGTAAGATTTCTGCGGAATAATGCCCAATATTATTTTTAATATCCCAGACGCTTTCCCCACTACCCTTTTGCCTGCCAAACAAAATCAAATCTTGTCCGTAGGCTTTAGGATTATCGCCAGTTATTAAGGTGATTAGAGTGCTTTTTCCGGCACCGTTAGGACCTATTAATTGCCAAAACTCCCCTGGCTTTATTTCCCAAGTAATGTTACTCACAATAGGGCGTTCACCGTACTGGATGTTCACCTTGTTGAACTTTACTAGACTTTTAAAATCGACATCAAATTCATGTTCTGGCTGAGGCAATTTATCTACTAAGAACTTATAAGAAACAGGCGTTTCTAAGCGCTCAACTTTTTTGAATGTATTGTTATGAAACTGATACAGATTTGAAATAAACGGTAAAAGCTGATGTTTACGCGTTAATACCTGAATGATTGTCGTGTTATCACTTAAAGTCTCTAATTGTAAGGCTATTGCTTTTTGTGAAGCGCTATCTAAACTATCAAATACATTATCTACAATAAGGCATTCTGGATTTTGTGAAATGAGGTACTTTAGAAGCGCTTTTTTTCTTTCTCCTCCAGATGCCTGAGATAATTTATTTTTATGAATGGTTTCTACATCAAATTGATCATGTTGCAATTCCTCTTGAATAAACTTATCAAGCGTCAACTCAGAAAAAAGCACCGTTTTTAATCCTGCTAAGTTTTCAAATAACTCACCAGTCTGTATACTTTCAACAATACGCTTTTTATCTTCATTGTTAGAGATATAAAGCGCCACATGATTTTTCAACATAAAAAAATTCCCGTTTGTAGAAACTATAGACTAAAGGTCTTTAGTATGGTACGGTATTAAGCCTTCGATAGGTCTACGTTGGAAATTCCCAACCTTAAAACCCATTTCTTCAGCTACTTCTTTAATTTCTTTTTGTGCAAAAAAGGCAATAGATCCAGCAAAGTGTACAGGAACATATTTAAGCTCTTCTTTAAACTGTAAGATCATATTTTTAGCAAAGAGACGAATACCATCTTTTATTAAATTAACGATGTATTCTGAATCTTTATTTAAGAACATAAATTCAGCAAAATTTGCTAAATAAGCATTAGCATTCGGTTGCTTATAAACGTTGTATTTAATGTAATCGGATTCCAAATTAAATTTGGTATCAAAAGCATGCTTCACTGTAACAGGCATATGATTAAAGTAATAATCTCTAATCAATTGCTTACCGTAGTAATTTCCTGAAGCGTCATCCATTAAAATGTACCCTAAAGAATTCACTCGTTGGTGCAGTTTTTCACCGTCGTAATAACTACAATTAGAACCTGTACCCATGATACAAACTACAGCAGCTTCGGTTGGCGTATTAATTGTAGAATATACAGCAGCTAGAGTGTCTTCATTTACATCAATTTGTGCATTCACAAAAATTTCCTGTAATACACCTTCCAATAAACGCTTCGGATTTTCAGTACCGCAACCAGCTCCATAGAAAAATATGTGCGTTACTCGTTCTCTATTCTTTTTTAGCTCTTTACTGCTTTTAATAATTTTAAACAGCTTCTTTTCGGGTAGTATGGCAGGATTGAGTCCTTTAGTACGAATTTTTTCAAACAATTGGTTTCCATTACTATCTACGGCAATCCAATCAGATTTTGTAGAACCACTATCAACAATTAAAATCATAAGTTTAGAGATAAAAAAACTCCACAGAATACTGTGCTTTATACACAATAACTCTGTGGAGTTATTATTAATATTTTAAATAAATTATTTTACAGATGCGATATGTTGCGCTAAGTCAACTAATTTAGTTGAATAACCAAACTCATTATCGTACCAAGATACTAATTTAAAGAAATTATCATTTAAAGCAATACTTGCTTCTGCATCAAAAACTGAAGTTAAAGTTTCAGAAACGAAGTCTTGAGAAACTACAGCTTCTTCAGTATAACCTAATACACCGTTTAATTCATTTTCAGAAGCTTTTTTGATTACCGCTTTAACTTCATCCCAAGTAGCACCTTTTTCAGTTCTTACTGTTAAATCTACAACAGAAACATCAGGAGTTGGTACTCTAAAAGCCATACCTGTTAATTTTCCGTTTAATTCAGGAATTACTTTACCTACAGCTTTTGCAGCTCCAGTTGAAGAAGGAATGATATTAGCAAGTGCAGATCTACCACCTCTCCAGTCTTTTCTAGAAGGACCATCAACAGTCATTTGAGTAGCTGTAGTTGCGTGAACAGTAGTCATTAAACCTTCAATAATTCCGAAGTTATCATTAATAACTTTAGCGATTGGTGCTAAACAGTTTGTAGTACATGACGCGTTAGAAACGATTGTGTGCTCTGAAGTAATTTTATCGTGGTTAACACCCATTACGAACATTGGAGCATCTGCAGATGGTGCAGAAATCGCAACTTTTTTAGCACCAGCAGTAATGTGAGCTTGAGCTTTATCTAAAGTTGTGAAGATACCAGTACAATCTAATACAACCTCTGCGCCTACAGCATCCCATTTTAAATCTTCTGGGTTACGTTCTGCAGTAATTCTAATTTCATTTCCGTTTACTACTAAGTTTCCGTTGTTAATATCAACAGTACCATTGAATCTTCCGTGTACAGAATCATATTTTAATAAGTAAGCTAAATGCTCAACATCTAATAAGTCATTAATACCTACTATTTGAATATCAGGTCTAGAAGCTGCAACTCTAAAAGCAATTCTACCTATTCTACCAAATCCGTTAATTCCAATTTTTAATTTTGACATAATCTTGTTTATAAATGTTAAGTGCTCATGATATCTGAGACACGCAATAATTCTAAATTTATTTTTGTTTTACCTTTAATAGCGCTATCTAATGGTGTTAACTCCATTTTATTGTTTTTAAGCCCTACCATAAAGTTACTTTCACCATCTAACATGGCTTCTACCGCTTTTACGCCCATTCTACTAGCTAGAACTCGATCGAAACAAGAAGGCGCTCCCCCACGTTGCATATGACCAAGAACGGATACTCTTACGTCGTACCCCTCCATGTTTTCATCAACGTAGTCTTTAAGTTCAAAAATATTTTTTCCTATTTTATCACCTTCAGCTACTATCACGATACTAGAAGTTTTACCAGACTTTTTACTTTTGTTAAGAGATTCGACCAAACGTTCTAACCCTAAATCTTCTTCAGGAATTAAAATCTCTTCAGCACCACCAGCAATACCACAATTTAATGCAATATGACCAACATCGCGTCCCATAACTTCAATAAAAAATAATCGGTTATGCGAACTGGCTGTATCTCTAATTTTATCGATGGCATCAACAACGGTATTAAGTGCTGTATCAAAGCCTAAAGTATGTGATGTTCCAAAAATATCATTATCGATAGTTCCTGGAATACCCATAACTGGGAAATTAAATTCTTGATTGAATACAAGGGCTCCTGTAAACGATCCGTCACCTCCAATAACTACGAGACCATCAACGCCTTTCTCTTTCAATTTTTCGTAGGCTTGTTGACGTCCTTCTACAGTTCTAAATCCTTTTGAGCGCGCAGATTTTAACACGGTACCACCCTTGTTAATAATCCCCTTAACACTACGGGCATCTAATTCTACAAAATCGCCTTCAATAAGACCTTCATATCCACGATAAACACCAAGGCATTCTACATTATGGTATGCACATGTTCTAACGACAGAACGAATAGCTGCATTCATTCCTGGAGAATCTCCTCCCGAAGTTAAAACCGCTACTTTTTTAATTGTTTTAGGCATTCATTTTCTTATTTATTACGGTAAAATTAATAAACTAAAACCATATTTCTATAACATAAGTCATATTTTACCCTACAATTAAAACTACAACGTTTTAGTTGATAAGAAAATAAAAGAAATTGAAATTATTCATAAAAAACCTACCCTAATCACTTGATTCTCCCTTAATTGAAATGTAATTTGGCAACGCTTCCTCTTTTTTATTTTCGACCTGCTCATCCTTTATTTCGATAATTTCAAGAGGAGCTGATTTTCGTACAATCGCATTAATGAGTTCTTTAAAGGTATCAAAATCTAAACTATAGGCTATCCCTACCCCTTGCGTATACCCTATTTTCTCACCAAAATTTCGAATACTGTTTTCGCGATTAAAAACATTAGCGGTTAGATTGCCATCTTCGTTTAACAAAAATGCAATCTCTACATCTCCTGCTACAACCGATTGCGTAGCACCACTTCCGCCAACAGGCACCCCAACTTTACCATTAATAATAACACGGTCGCTAATTTGGGTTTGTAAGGTTACACCAAAACGATCATCGGATTGATAATCGGGTCTGTTTTGTCCAGATTCATAATTTAAACCAATATTGAGCTTACTATCACTTCCTGTAAACAGTCCGTTGATAATGCCGTTTAGTCTTTCGGCAATAGTTCCAGAAAAATTAAGATCACTTAATCCGCTAGAAAATGACGCTGTAGACAATAGATATAAGGCTTGATTTTGTTTGTCTTCATTAGACTGAAGTCTATAATTCAACTCCGATTTCACCGTAGAGCTTACATTAGGGAACTCGAAACTAAATTCGGGTTCTGGTTGTTCCAAATCACCCACAAGCGCAATATTGAGCTCTACAGGAATACTTCTATTTATAGGAGTGTCTAATAAAGGAGAAGGATTGGCACGTGTTCGATAGGTTGCTTTCATATCGATTTGAGCTTTTAAAGGATCGCCTTCCCAAGCAATGGTACCCCCAGGTTGTACTATAAATTCCTTCTGAACTAAGCCACCATAGGCGAAATTATAAACCCCTTGAAACACTGAAAAATCCCCCCACATTTTAAATTTTCCGTTGGTGTTTATTTCTACTAATAAACCACCTCTCCCACGACCTTTTAAAGAGTGCCCAGTGCTTTTATCTATTATGAGTTGTACTTCGGCATCTTCGGTGACATCCAAATCGAAATCGAGTTCTAATCCTTTAATTTCTTTAAATACAATTTCGACCCCTTGCTCTTTAGCCATTTTTTCTTCCTTCGTAATGAAGTGCATATAGGAGTTATCACCGAAAGATTCAGAGTCGTTTAGAGGAATATTAAAAACGGTTCCTTTTTTTGTTTCACCTTCAACCGAGATAACCAATTGTTCTGTAGGTCCTTTTATACTAGCTCGACCTCCTAAAAAACCTGTTCCGTAGTAAAGCGACTCTTCATCTTCTTTAGTGTCTAAAACCAATAAATTATCCGTTGTAATATCTAAGCCTAGATTCCATTTTGAGAAGTTAGTATGGCTTATAGTTCCCCTTAGCTTTCCTTTAGACTGGTATTTTGTGTCAGTAATATCGATGTTGTTAAACCTAAACGTTTGCTCGTTTAAACTCATTGAGGCGTTTTCCGCGAAAGCGTAATCTACATTTAAATAAGGTACACCTAAACCTGCTTCATTTAGAAGTAAATCACCGTTAATTCCGGGCTTGTTAAGGTTTCCAACTACATGAATTACACCGGTGGCTTCACCGCGAATATCAGACAAAACGCCTTGTAACAATGCATTTAAAGGATGTAAACGAAATTTATCAAAATCTAAATCGACATCTATATATGTCTGTTTTTTCTCGACATTTATTGCGCCTTGAGCGTGAAAAGATTTGGCTAAATCATTCTTAATAGATGCATCTACAAGGTAATGTGTTAGAGATTGATTACCTTTTATATTAGCTTCAAAGGATCCCAACTCAAACTCATTGATTTTTAAATTGTTCACTATAATTTCTGAAGACGGCACATAGTTGCCATTATTTTGAATGATTTCCAGTTTACCATTAACCCGACCTTCAAACTTTAAGCTGTCCAATTCTGGCAAGACTTTATCGAGGTCAATATGAGCAAAATCTAACTTGATATCCTTTTGAGTTGAATCTTGAATAAATCCAGAAAGATTGATAATCTCGTTCTCATGATTCACCTTAAACTGGTCCAACTGTAAATGCGCCAGTTTTTTATCGAAGATAAATTTATGGAATTTATCGTTCGCCTCATTGATATGCCATTTGTGATTTTTAATGGTAAAATCAGACTTTTTAAAACCGACAACTGACTCGTTAAGGTCGTTGATGGTGTGATAGAAATTCAAATTATACGTGTCGTCGTTTCGTTTACCTCCAACAATTTCAGCACGCATAAAAAGCGTATCATTCAAGGTCACATTTATCAAATTAAACTTAGATAAATTGTAATATTTGGTATTTAAGCTATCGGCTTCGATATAGGTATCAAATAACGGATTACCATTAACTATTTGCAACTCGACATTATTAACAAAATAATCGTCGTAGTTAATTTTTGGTGACTTAAACATGAGTTTAAACTTACTTTCATCACTCTCTACATGTCCGCGAATAAACGTGTTTTTAGCCAATTTTACCTCAGGATAAAGTACTTCTACAATTTTATTGTAAATCTTAAAATTAAAGTCAATATGCTGATTATTTTGAACCTTATCGCGCGTATAGTTTGAATACGCTGAACCAATGGCATTTTTAAATAACTTTTGAAGATCTTTTAAGACAAAATGGCCATTTAAATTCCCTTGAATAATGTCTGGGGAACTAAAAGACAAGTAACGCTCATTCCCTTCAAACCTTGAGGTTAATTCAAATTTATCGAAAGCGTAAGTATCGTTTTCATTTTGATAAACGGTATTTCTAAAAGTAATTTTCCCGTAAGCATCATCGACACTTCCGGCATTCATATTCATGTTAACCTTACTTTTAAGAATAGAAATAGAATCGCGCTTAATAAAGTTTAAGGTGTTTAAATTGGCATAGTCTACAACGGCTTCAAAATCATATTTTTTGACATGATCGGAAAAATCGATAAGCCCTAAAAAGTTCATTTGTAGATTAGGATCGTTAACCATAAGATTACCGTCGAAAATATTATTCATCACATTTCCGGCAACTTTAATGGCTTTATAATTATAGTTATTGTATTCCAACTGAAAAACATCTCCTTTTACTTGGGTATCTACCTTTTCGGCAGTAAAACCTTTACCGTTCACATCAAAATTTAGAGAACCTTTTCCCACTTTAGGGCTATTTAAAAAGGAACCGAAATCAAATTCATTTAAAATAATATTCCCTTGATATGAGCCATTATCAATATCATTGATTTTGTCTATCACCAAGTTAGAGTCTACAAAACCGATATCGGTATTAATTTTAACATCGGCAACCACCTTTTTAGTTGTAATTTGGGTGTTACCTATAATATTGAATTTCCCCACACGACTTAATGATGATGGTATAGAACGCCCTAAAATATTAGGAAGTAGACGTCTTAAATCGAAGTACGTCGAAGACAGGCTTCTAAAAGTACCATCCATATAAAAACTTTCCTTATCTGGGGTAAACAAATTTTGAAAGCGGATATCGCCATTTACATGAGTTCTATCGCTAGTAGACAGCCTTAAATCGGTCATTTGTAAATCATTCAAAGTACCTGATAACTTCACGTCAAAAATCGCGTTAATATCACGTCCGAATTCATTATAAAACGTATTCAGCTCATCAATAAGCACGTTAGAATCTTTAAAATTAGCTTCGATATTAACTTTATCGGTAAAAAACTGTAAATCTTCACGTTTATAGATGAATTTCAAATCCCCATTTAAAACCGAATTCTCTGTTTTTACCTGAAGATTCGCGAAAGTCATATCGTTAAGCGTATAGGCAAAATTGGTCATTAAATTTTTAACCTCTACGCCTCTACTGTCCTTAAAAGACAAGGTATTTACCCGCATACTCACATCACTACCATTAATAAGCAAGTTGGTGGCATTGATGTTTAATCCGCTAAAATAGAGCATTTTAGATGTTTCTCGATTTTCGTCGGTAAGGCTAAAAACCGAATTATAGATGGACACATCACTCGAGGACATTAAGAAATCACTTTTAACGCGTTCGGGATTATCACTTTCAAATTTATGGACAAACACATCGAGATTCGTTTCGGTTTCTCCTTTGTAGGTTTTCACGTTAAAATCTAAATCCTCAATATCGACATCCCCAAAAACCAAATTTCCGTTTAATAAATTTCTAAAACTTAATACGGAGGTATTCAATTCGGCTACACTAATTAAAGTGTCTTTTTTATAATCTTGAATATAAATCTTTTTGAGTTCTATATCCCCATTAAGTTGCATGCTCACGCGGTTAATAAACACGTTGGTTTTATACTCTTCATTCAAGCGGTTCGTAGCATAATTACCTAAGCGCGTTTGTACATACGGAATGGATAAAATAAGCAACAAGATGATGAATAGCATTAATAAAATGCCAGCAACTTTAGATAATATTTTTAGAAATTTCTTAATCTTAAACCGAATTATAACCTAATAAAAAAACAAACTACTTTTATCTTTTAATATTCCTAATACCTAGCAAATATTAAGCTATAGATATAAACTTATTAACGTTTTTAATAAAAAAATAATTGAGTAGTTTTGTGCATGTGAATAAAACGCTTATTCGCTGTAAAATTAGTAATTATTATGCCTAATATAAATTAATGTCTTCAGAAAATATATATATACTAGGAATTGAGTCGTCTTGCGATGATACGGCGGCTTCTGTATTGGTTAACGGTAAAATTTTAAGTAATGTTGTTTCTAGCCAAAAAATACATGAAGAGTACGGTGGCGTGGTGCCAGAATTAGCCTCTCGTGCCCATCAACAAAACATAGTTCCTGTAATACATCAAGCACTTAAAAAAGCTAACATTACTAAAGAGCAGTTACATGCTATTGCTTTTACAAAAGGCCCTGGACTGATGGGTAGTTTATTGGTAGGCACTTCTTTTGCGAAATCTTTGGCTTATGGTCTAAACATTCCGCTTATTGATGTGAACCACATGCAAGGCCATATTTTAGCGCATTTTATTGATGAAGAAGGTTTTAACAAACCACCATTTCCGTTTTTAGCGATGACCATTTCTGGAGGGCACACCCAAATTGTTAAGGTTGAAAATTATTTTAACATGACCGTTATTGGTGAAACTATTGATGATGCCGTTGGTGAAGCTTTTGATAAAAGCGGTAAGATTCTAGGACTAGGTTATCCGGCAGGTCCAGAAATAGACAAGCGTGCAAAATTAGGAAATCCTAAAGCTTTTAAATTCTCGAAACCAAAAGTAGACGGATTAAACTTTAGTTTTTCGGGGTTAAAAACAGCCATTCTGTATTTTATACAACGAGAAGTTAAGGAAAACCCGAATTTTATTGAAGAAAACCTAAATGATATTTGTGCCTCCATCCAATACACCATTATTGGAATTTTAATAGACAAATTAAAATTAGCCTCTAAAGAAACTGGAATTAAACACATTGCCATTGGTGGTGGTGTTTCAGCAAATTCGGGTATTCGACAAGCTTTAAAGGACGGCGAACAAAAATTTGGTTGGACCACCTACGTCCCTAAATTTGAATTCACCACAGACAATGGTGCTATGATTGCAATTGTTGGCTATTTAAAATATCTAGAGGGCAATTTTGCCAAACAAGATGTTGTGGCATCGGCCCGATTAAAAATTTAAAAACATATTCAAAACGAAATACTAACCTTGCCCCAAAACCCATTTACATGATTAAAAAACTACTTACCACACTAATATTTGTTAGTGTAGTAACCCTGCATGCACAGCCTTCGGTTGAAAAGGAATTGAAAGACATTGAAAATCCAGAACAAGCCGATGCTTTTATAAAATCGAATAAATCAACTAAAAATAAATTAATTACTTTTAATGAAGAGAAACACCAAACGGTATTAGCCAAATCCCTTTTTAAGAAAAATGTAGGCAGCACTGAAGTTTTAGATCGTGAATTTGAGAAAACCTATTATAAAGTCGTTAATAAAACTACGAACACTTACAACCGTGTATCCTACATTTATTTAGATGGTAATAAATATAATATGACAGATTTGAATGCGCTTAGATCTCAAATCATGGCTAATTATAAAGATGGTGCGCCCTTTGATTTTCTGGCTAAACGCTACTCGATGGATGCAGGTGCCGAAAAAGGTGGTGACACAGGTTGGTTTACAAAAGGAAAACTAGATACTGCTTTAGAAAATAGCTTAACGAATAACAGCTATGCTTTAAATGACTTGTTTACTATAGATTTACCTGAAACCAATCGTTATTATGTGGTTTTAAAAACCCATGAACCTAAGGAAATTTCAGAATTACAAGTATTAAAAATTACTGAAAAAAAGTAAAATGCAACTTTTCTATAATCCAGAAATAAACGACCAAACCGCCCAAATATCCTTTGATAAAACGGAAAGCAAACACATTGTAAAAGTGTTGCGTAAAACCAGTGGCGATACTTTACACATTACTAATGGTAAAGGTTGGCTGTTTATTGCTGAGATTACTATGCCCAACATTAATAAATGTATGGCCAATATTATTTCTAAAACCCAACAAAAAAAGCGAGATTTTAATTTGCATTTGGCTGTAGCGCCTACAAAAATGAACGATCGCTACGAATGGTTTTTAGAAAAGGCCACCGAAATAGGTATCGAAAGCATCACCCCTATTATTTGCGATCATAGTGAACGTAAAGTGGTTAAAAACGACCGCTTTGAACGCATTTTACAATCGGCTATGAAGCAGTCATTAAGCTGTTATATGCCTACCTTAAACGAACCTATTCTATTTAAAGATTTTATAAATGGCTCGTTTTCGGGAGATCTTTTTATTGCACACTGCGAGGATAGTGATAAAAAATCCTTAAAACAAAAACTAATACCCAATAAGGATGTTACTATTTTAATTGGTCCTGAAGGTGATTTTTCGCCTAAAGAAATCGACTTAGCTCTTAAAAACAAATTTATTCCAGTAACTTTGGGAGAAACACGGTTACGTACAGAAACAGCAGCTATAATAGCTTGTCATTCTGTGGCTTTTATAAACGAATAAGTATACATGAGGATTCTTTTTTTTATTAGTTTTTCATTGTTTTCACTCGGACTTTTAGCTCAGGATATAGCTGTTTTAAAATATAAAGGTGGTGGCGATTGGTATGGCAACCCCACTGCATTACCAAACCTTATTGCGTTTTGTAACCAACAGATTCACACTAAAATAAACCCAAAACCCCAAACTGTAGAAACTGGAAGTTTAGATATTTTTCAATACCCGTTTTTGCACATGACTGGGCACGGTAATGTGTTTTTTGATGAAGCAGACGCCGAAAACTTAAGAAACTATCTGCTTTCGGGTGGCTTTTTACATATTGATGATAATTATGGTATGCAACCATACATTACCAAAGAATTAAAAAAAGTGTTTCCGGATAAAGATTTGATTGAAATCCCATTGAATCACGAGATTTTTCTAGCGCCTTATAAATTCCCAAACGGCTTACCTAAAATTCATGAACACGATGGGCAGCGGCCGCAAGCCTTTGGTCTATTTCAAGACGACAGACTAATTTTACTGTTTACTTATGAAAGTGATTTAGGTGATGGTTGGGAAGATGAAGAAGTGCATAACGATCCTTTAGAAGTACGTGAAAAGGCGCTTAAAATGGGCGCTAACATCATCAAGTATGTTTTTGACCACTAAAACCATGTCATGCAGTTAAATCATTATAATACCCATTTTAAAAAACGTCAATTTCCTATTACATTGGTTTGCGATCATGTAACGAATACGCCTAATATTGGAAGCTTATTTCGTATCGCTGATGCCTTTGGTGTTGAAAAAATAATTTTATGCGGGCAGAACATAACTTTAGGAAGGAAAATGGCCAAAACCTCTAGAGCAACAGAAAAAGTGGTGCCTTATGAAATTTTGGAAGACACTTCAGAGGTAATTGAAAGGTTAAAAAAAGACAACTATCAAATAATTTCTATTGAAATCACAAAGGATAGCAAGCCCATTCACCAATTTAAATTTTCAGCAGAAAAACCTATGGCTTTTGTTATTGGTGATGAAAATTTTGGCGTATCTGAAGCCGTTTTAAAAGCTTCAAACGATGTTATTCATATCGATATGTTCGGACAAAATAGCAGTATGAATGTTGTTCAGGCTACTAACATTGCCCTATATGAAGCAACAAAACAATTAGTTTAAACCTGAGTTCGATTCGATTATTTTACAGCATCCCAAGTAACAGAATTCAGGAATAAAGGTATTTTTTATTCTTATTTTAATTGATTAGTTTTACTTACTTATTTCAAACTATTTAATTTGAATCCAAAAATCATTTCTAGCGGCATTGTAAGAGCAGTTCTCACCATTTCTAGCATTGCTTTAATCTTATTTTTTCTTTATCAAGTTCGTTCGGTTATAGCCTATATTACTATTGCCGCGGTAACCTCTTTAATTTGCAGACCTCTTGTACAATTTTTAGAGAAAAACCTTAAAGTTGAAAAAAACATAGCCGTTATAATTACGATTTTTCTGCTATTGGGTGTTATGATTGGACTTGGAGGCCTATTTGTTCCTCTGGTTTTAGAACAAGGGCATAACCTTTCTCTTTTAGACATTCATAAACTTGAATCCAATATTAAATATAGCTATGATGCTTTTATATTAAATTTTAATTTAAGTGAAAACGACTTAAGCGAACCTTTCGATGGTATAAAATTCCTTGATAAACTGGACTTTTCTTTTATTCCAGAAGTATTAAACTCCATAGTAAGTGGCTTAGGGAGCTTTAGTATAGGCGTGTTTTCAGTACTATTTATCGCCTTTTTCTTCTTAAAAGACCGCACTTTATTAGAAAATACCTTGCTTATTTTTGTGCCAGAACATAGCGAAAATCAGTTTAGAAATTCTTTCTTAAAAATTAAAAACTTATTGTCTCGATACTTTGTCGGACTTATTTGTCAGATTTCCATTCTGTTTATCATTTACATGACTGGTCTTTTAGTAATTGGTATACAGAACCCTATTGTCATTGCCTTTTTATGTGCTTTACTCAATTTAATACCTTATGTTGGACCATTTATTAGTGTTATTTTAATGATGACACTAACGATGACAAGCAATATTGGTCAAGAATTTATAGCTTACATTTTACCTAAAACCTTTTGGGTATTTATTGTATTCATGATTGGTCAGCTTATCGATAATTTTGTGAGTCAGCCTATTATATTTTCAAAAAGTGTTAAATCGCATCCACTTGAAATTTTCTTAATCATTTTAGTGACTGGAATTTTATTTGGCGTTATTGGTTTAATTATCGCCATTCCAGCTTATACCTCTATTAAAGTTATTTTAAAAGAGTATTTATCTGAAAACCGAATCGTTAAAAAATTCACCGAAAACATTTAATTTTCACATTGAATAGCAAGATTTTAAATACTGAAATTCAGAATTTCATTGCTGAAAATTTAAACACCAATATCACTTCGCTTTTACTTAAAGGCCTGCCTTTTGATTATATACCGCCTCAGGACGTTATAAAGCAGATTGAAGCCAAAAACCGTTGTAAAAACAAACTTCCAACTTGGTTTAATACTGAAAACATTTACTATCCGAACAAGTTAAACATTGAGCAAACCTCTTCGGAGGTCACTGCGAAATATAAATCGGAGCTCATTTCTGGAGCACGAATTATTGATTTAACAGGTGGTTTTGGGGTAGATTGCTACTATTTCTCTAAACGCTTTGAAGAAGTTATACACTGTGACATCAACCCAAAACTCTCTGACATTGTTTCTAATAATTTTAAAGCCCTAGGTGTAAAAAACTGCCAGACTTTTGCTGGTGATGGCTTAGAATACTTAAAAGGGACTGATAAAACATTTGACTGGATTTACATCGATCCGTCCCGCCGTCACGACAGCAAGGGCAAGGTCTTTTTTTTAAACGATTGTTTACCAAATGTTCCGGAACATTTAAACCTGCTTTTTAAGCACAGCAAAAACATTCTCATTAAAACCTCGCCTCTATTAGATTTTTCGGTGGGGATAAGTGAATTAAAGCACGTTAAAAACATTATCGTAGTTTCGGTTAACAACGAAGTAAAAGAGCTTTTATGGATATTAGAAGCAGGTTTTAAGGAGGATATCGCCATTAAAACGGTTAATATTAAAAAGCATGAAACCGAAAGCTTTTCCTTTTATTTAAATGAAGAAAAAACAGCCCATGCGACTTATAGTGACCCACTAACCTATCTTTACGAACCTAATAGTTCTATTTTAAAATCAGGAGCCTTTCAAAGTATTTCTGAAAAATTGCAATTAGACAAACTTCATCCTAATGCCCATTTATATACGAATGAAGCTTTAATCGATTTTCCAGGAAGACGTTTTAAAATTGATGATTGCATCCCATACAACAAAAAAGCGCTAAAACACTTGGCCAACACTAAAGCTAATATTACAACACGAAACTTTCCTGAAAGCGTTCAGCAAATTCGTAAAAAGTTTAAAATTAAAGATGGTGGTGATAGATATTTGTTTTTCACTTCTAATTTTGATAATGACAAGCTTGTTTTAGTTTGTTCTAAGGTCTGAAATGATGAAAATTAAACTATTCCGTTTATAATTTCGTTGCTGAAACATCTGCAAGATTCTTTACGCTGCAGCCGAAAGATTGAAAACATGCGTTGAATTATAGCTATTGTTTGCAACAATTATTTTCCTTTAGTGAGTTCATATTTGTAGATTCCAAAATCAGATTTACTTTTAGATAGGATTAATTCATTTCCCTTTATTGAATATTCATATTCGCCTCCTAAAATTAGATGCCAGTCAAAATTTGTAGTCCAAAAATTAATGTCAAAAAACTCTATTGTTGAATTACTTTTTTTATAAGTTCCACTTCCTCCAGCAGGAAAATAATCTTTATTTCCACTACTTTGATAATTATTCCCTTCGCTAAACCTTACCGTTACAGAATTTGAGAACGTATCGCCGTTTAAATATTCAACCGTAAAAGTTCCGTTATAATTTCCGTTTAGGCTTTGTTTATGGTTACTATCGTCATCATTACTACAAGAGATAAAAGCTAAAAAAAATATCGATATTAAGAGTGTTTTATAAATTCCATTTCTCATAATTCAAGTTCATTTATAGATGATTTTTTTTAAAGGTGGAGTAATATTTTGTTCCTAATTAAGTGAGTTTTCTTACGGTTAACGGCTTGAATATGCGGAGGTTGGGATTATGAAGATATTAGTTGACAAACCATTACTGTTTTGAGTATAATGTATAAAAGCTAAATTACCCTATTTCCCTAACTTGCGTATATTTATTGTTAGCGCCTTGGCATTTCAAAGTACCATTCCTTAATAAATAACACTTGAAATTATCGATTTTGGCAGCTCATCGTGTTGAAAAAACAGATGATTTGTGTATAAGATAACTAAAATATTGGCTCAATCACAAAAGTAAACTTCATTGGCTCAGGGATAATAAGATATGGTTGATATGGGACTGTTCCCCAACTAGTATCACCACCAACGCCCATTTGACGATAATCAATGTTAATGTTGGTATGGTTTTGGTCTTTAATATCTATTGTATGCTTATTTAGGGTACTCGGTTCGAAATCTTCGTTCGTAAAATGATTGATATTGAACCCGAGATTGCTCTTGCTGTAAAACTTCAAACCTTGGTTTTCTGCATTTCTAACTTCCATCCAGCGGGTGTCTGTTCTGTAACCATTTTCTTGGGGTCGGATGTATGGGGTGTAAAAGTCACCCACTGGCGACTCATATATTCCGATAAATGCTGAGGTGTTTCTATCCGGATAGTTTTCATGCGGTCCTCTACCGTAATATTTGACTTGATCAAACTCCCTCAAAATTTGGAGATTCATTCCCATTCTGGGTAAAAAGGGTACGGAGCTTACACGTTCGAATACATATTTAACCATGATTTTGCCGCTACCATGTATTGTGTAATTGATATGGAAGTTGGTCATTTTAGGATTGTTTTTAAGGACACTAATGGATACTTGACCACCCTCCATTTCTTGCCAAGAAACAGATTTTGTTTCCAGTTTAGTTTCTACATCTTTCCATATTTCGCAACTCTTTTCTAAACCAGCTCCCAAATCATTATCTATTGGTGCTCTCCAAGTGTTGAGTGTAAGCGGAGTTTTAAGCCAATTTTGTTTTTTATGTTCTAAGGATATTAGTTGCCCCTTCTTTTTGTCAAAAGTGATCTTAATATTGTTTTCGCAGCTCAAGACGATGTAATCTTCGGTATCTTTTACGCTAATGTCTGAAGACTTGACAACAGGATTTTCTATTGAGGCTGCGTTAGGAATTAACAATTGCTCTGAAGCTACCATATGCCCCTTTTTAAGGACGCCCTCCTGTGCTAATGTGTTTATATAGAAATTGATGAAGTATTCTGACCCAGGTTTAAGCTTTGGCATTGACTCTTGCAAGACTAAGGTGGTAGTTTCTTGGGGACTACAGCTAAGCTCAGTTGTCCCTTGCTTGATGCTTTGTCCATTTTCTAGTATCTCCCAAGATAAATCAAAGGCAGATAAATTGGTAAAGAAGTTCTCATTATAGATGTCAAAAGACCATTCGTTCCAATTGTTGGCTGATATATGTATGTTTTGGTACTGTTTTTTTACCTCCCAAAGAGCAGGTTGGATTGATCTATCTGGAAAGACAATACCATTTAAGCAAAAAGCACCATCATTTCTTACGCCCTCAGGTTCAAAATCACCACCATAACCCCAATATTCAACTCCATTTTCGTCTGTCTTTGTTATTCCTTGGTCTACCCAATCCCAAATGAAACCACCTTGGACTCTCGGTTCTGACCTGACGAAGTCCCATAATTCTTTGAGGTTTCCTGTACTATTTCCCATTGAATGTGCATACTCTACCCAGATAAAGGGTCGGTTTGGATTATTTGGCAAGTGACTCAGCTTAACTTCTTCAATCGGTGCATACATATAACCAATGATGTCGGTATGTCTAATGTGATCAAATTCGGGATCAACTTCAGCACGATCATAGGAAACCACTCTTGTATCATCCATTTTCTTGAGCCAATTATATGCATCTATAAACGGTAAGCCAGTACCGGCTTCATTACCCATTGACCAAGTAATTATAGATGGATGATTTTTATCTCTATAGAAAAGTCTTTGGATGCGATCTACCATTGCATCGTGAAAACTAGGATCTCTGGAAACTTGGTTAACAATCCAGCCATAACCGTGCGATTCAATATTAGCTTCATCTATAACATAAAGTCCGTACTGGTTACAGAGTTTATACCAATATGGGTCATTGGGGTAGTGAGAAGTACGAACAGCATTGATGTTGAATTCCTTCATCAATTTAATATCTTTAAGCATCATTTCTTTAGTCGTAACATGTCCTAATTTTGGATCATGTTCGTGGCGATTAACACCTTTAAGCAATATCGCTTGCCCATTGACGAGTAATTGGCCCTCTTTCAATTCAACAGTTCTAAAACCGATTTGATGAGAGGTGCATTCTTGAAGCTCATCCTTGTTATTGTACAAGGAAATAAGCAATGTATATAGGTTTGGTTTTTCGGCTGACCATGCTTTTACATTTGGAATACTATGTTGGAAGTTTATTGTAGATGTTGATCTGGCGGCTATCGGACTTTCTTTGATAGAATTATGAATTACCTGCTCTCCATCCAAAAGTTTAATTTCGACCTTCTTTATACCCTCTGTTTGAGAATTATTCTTGAGTGAAACTGACACGTCTAATTCACCATTTTTGTAGCTGGCATCTAAGGTTGATTTTGCAAAGAAGTCTTGGATCATAAATTTTGGTCGGGCATGTAGAAAGACATCTCTTTCGATTCCTGCCAACCTCCAGAAATCTATATCTTCGAGATAACTAGCATCTGTATACTGGTAAACCTCTATACTTACGTCGTTGATGCCTGCCTTAAGATATCTGGTGATATTGAATTCAGCGGGCAATTTGCTGCCTTGGCTGTAGCCTACTTTCTCACCATTTACCCACAGATAAAAGGCAGATTTTACTGCTCCAAAATGGATGAATACTTCCTTATTTTTCCAATCAATAGGTATTTCTAAAGACTTCTTGTATTGACCTACAGGGTTGTAGTCATGTGGTACAAAGGGTTTGTTCAAAGGGAAGGGATAAGTGATGTTAGCATAGTGCGGAAAGCCGTATCCATTCATTTGCCAGTTGGAAGGAACAGTAATAGTTTTCCAATCCCTTAAATCAAACTCATTTTTAAAAAACTCCAAGTTTCTTTCATCGGCATTTTTACTCCAGTTAAATGACCACTCACCATTGAGAGATTGGTAGTACGGTGTTTTTAAACTGTCTTCGATAGCTGATACTGCATTATTGTAGGAAATAAAATATGCATGTGCCTCTTCTTTATTAATACCAAATGTTTCTGGATTTTCCCAATCAAGAGCCTGCTGAGCCTGCAATAATGGGCTGAAACAAATTGCAATAATAACCGCTATATAAATCGATTTCATAATGTCAATAATCTTTGAATTAATAATGGATGAAGATACTATTTAAACTAAATTCTATAAAAAATTCTTATTAAATGAATTTTCATCGATGCATTTTGCTTGATGCTAACGGTCTCGTGTATGATTTGTGGCGTGATTTAGCACGGAATTTAACAAATACAAACCGAATAGAATATTCCACAGGAATATTCGTAAGCAAGCTCGAATTAGCCATTAATTATACACCTTGTTGGCAACTGCCTTTTTTATTTCAGTTTACAATAATTCCCAGCCTCCTTGATATTTATTTCCTGTAATTTCTTCAAGTTTTTCACACATTTCATTCCATTTATTAAAACCTCCTTCTCCACCTTTTATAGAAATAACATTCATTCTGTCAATATATTCAAAATCTTCAGTTCCTTCAATTACTCCATAATTTTTTTCTTCGATAGTAATTGCTATAGTTTCAAAATAAGGATTATTTCTTTCCAGTTTCGGCTCTAAAAAATTATTCAACATTTTTCCGGCTTTATATGCAGGTTTTCCCCAAAACTCAGTTTCTTCTCCAATTATTTGAGATACAGTTAACTCTTTTTTCAGTTCAGTTGTTTGGTCAGAATTAGTTTCTTTTTCAGGCCAAAATTTTAGTATAAAATCAGACATTATATTTTACTTGTTATTTATTTTAAGGTTAGGTTTTTAGGTTGTTGCCAACTTTTGAATATCAAACATATAATACTTTCACCACTTAACCTGTAACGCATTTAAACAATTTCATTTTTAGAACTAAGGTAGAACACATTTTTAAGTAAAATAGTGATTCAAGCCCTTTAAAACCCTACGCTTTCTCCTTCGGGTTATACATCACAATTACTTGAACAATAATGGCTAGAACAACCAATATATAAATTTCAATATCTGTAAATAATTCAACAGTATCAATGGCTTTTTTACTTATAGCCTTTTGTCTGCGCCCTTCTCGTAGTTGGATTTTTGATAAATCATCAAGGTTGGCCTTCACCTTTGCAAACTTAGGAGCAATTTTCGATTCATAATTCAAGGTCGATTGTAAAGTCTTTACGTCGTAATTATAAAGTACTTCAAGATTAGTTTTTAAATCTTCAAACACTCTGGCCTCTTCAGGAGTTAGTTTTGTTTGTTCAAACCGAGAAATTAAAGCCTGTAAATCGGCGTTATATTTAGGACTTTCAGTATGTAAAAACACCGAATCAGATAAAGTAACCGCTAATTCCTTTTCATAAACCAGCTTCTGCATATCAAATATTAAATCATTTGCAATGATTCTGTCTTCATAAATGGTAGATACCGCATCTCTTACTCTAACAAAGTTATTCCTATCAATTAAGTTTGTGGTAATGATAAGTACAAATACGATTAAGATGCCTAGTACCCATTTAAGTTTATTAAATAATGTCATTAGTTTCTAGTTTTTATGGTGGAGTCGCTAAAAACATAACATATCACCTTTAATACCTTATATTTAGCAGACGCTAACATACAAAATTCTACAATGATTTTCTATTTGAGTGATACTTGTTAGACAAAATGCATCGTACTAAAACAGGAGATAGGTTAAAATCTAAACAATTAAAGCCCCCTCCTAGTTTTAAAAAAAACTGTGCAGCAAGTCAATTCATTCCGATTTTATTAGATGGAACTTTGCTTCCCTATAATATTGAGATATTTTAGCAGGTTCAATACAATATAGAACTCCATTTCCTAGACAGTCTACATACTTTATTTTGCCTACCTACTTTACTATTTCAATATCTACAGAAGTTCTTGCCTGCTAACCAGTTTGATTGGTTACAGGATTAGCAAAATTGTTGTAAACCCATAGTCATATCTCATACAAGATTGTAAAACCAGCTTTTTACAACTATAAAACAAAATCTAACCAACTGTATACCAGATAACTCATCAACAAGCAACATATCCATTATTAGTGAAGTTCTATTAATATTTTTCTTGTACCGAGTTTTAGATTTTTTCTAATTAATAATTGTAATTTGGAACCCAAACCATCATTCAACAAATTTAGACCAACTAAACAACCGTTCATACTTGCTGAACACACCATCTACAGTTTCTTAAAATGAAAAAAAAGTTCCAGATTAAATTTCTCATTATTATCACTATTTTTGGATTTATAAATTCCTATGCGCAGATTACATTAACCCATAATGTAGGTAATGTACCAATTCAAACGGGTATGTTTTCATGTGAATCACCAAAACATTTTTATCAATTTTTTGATCTTTCAGAATTTGGTATCCAATCTAATAATCGGTTTTCAATTAACTCTGGTAAAGTAGCTTTTTATAATACTTTGGGAGGTGAACATCTTCAGTTTAATATCTATAGTGCCGATTCAAATAGGAGACTTAACAAAAGTAATTATATTGGTAGTAGTCAAGTCATGGTTATTCCTGAAATTGGTGAAAACCCAGAAATATTAAATTTACAATTTGATAAGCCAATTGTCATTCCTGGGGATGTCCAACATATCGCTGTAGAAGTTTATGTTTCCTATGATATAAACAAACCTTTACAATCAATAATTCACATTGCGGGTACTGAAAATGGTAATGATTTATCCTATTATTTAGGATGTGCTAATGATAATAACCTTTCAAACTCAGTACATGAATCTGCTAATTTCTTTATAAAAGTTTCAGGGGAAATATTATCAGATGAAGGTTTAGGTTTTCCCGTTTTACTAACGCATACCTCGTGTAGTGAAGCCGTTAAAGTAAATCAATATAGCTGTAGCTGGGGTGGCCTAAAATACGCTAGAAGATTTATACTAGATGATTTTGGAATATCCAAGAATGAAGAGTTTATAATAGATAAAGGTCAGGTTGGTATTGCAAATGCAGGTTCCTGGGATGCCAAAATTCAATTCAATATTTATAAAATTGACGATAACTTTCCCCAAAGCTATAGTAAAACAGATCTTATTGGAAGTAGTCAAATTATTAATATTCCATATTTCGGATCAGGTCCTAATGTTGCAAGAATATTTGAAATATACTTTGGAGAACCCATTGTAGTTCCTGCAGATGTGGATAAAATTCTTGTAGAAGTGTATAACGTGCCTAGTACTAGTAGTTCTGGGTTAATATTTATTGCTGGAGGGACAAGCAATAACGATACATCATGGCTACGATCAGAATCTTCAGGCTGCCCTCCAGTACAGGAATATAAAGAAATTACCAATTCGGATATTAATTATCTCATTAATATAACAGGAAGACCAAAACATACATCCAATAACTTCGAAATGAATATTTCGAACAATTGTTCTGAGTTCTTAAAAGAATTTAGAGTAGAAAATAAAAATAATATTTCATCAATACATTGGGATTTTGGAGACCCAAACTCTGGAGTTAATAATACCTCAACAGATTTAAGCCCCTTCCATGATTTCTCTGAAGATGGGATTTACACTATTAAGGCAACAGTTACTGCTTTAAACAATAATGTAGTAACTCTCACTAAAACAATAGATGTTCGTGAACCTCCTAAAGCCTATGGAATTGATAATCTACAAGAGTGTGAAGACAAATTAAACTCAGGTATTTCTTCAAATTTTGACACATCAGCTATATCAAATCAAGTATTAGGAGGACAATTAAATAAGACGGTAATATTTATTGATGGTAGTGGAAATGAATATGAAACCTTACCTAACCCCTTCACAAATACAATTGCCCAAAGAGAAACTATAAAAGTAAGAGTCGCTCATTCTGACGAGCCTTGTTGCTACAGTGAAACAAGTTTCGACTTAATTGTCTCTTCAATACCAGAAATCAATCAAGTTAGTAATATGTATGCTTGTGATGATGATTTTGATGGGATCACAGAATTTAACACTGGAGGTATTAAAGACCTTATTTTAAATGGACAATCAGGAATGGAAATACATTTTTTTTATGAAAATGGTGAGCAACTACCCAAGCCGCTTCCTCTTTTAATTTCAAATAAAACGCCAAACCAAGAAACTATTACTGCTTTAGTAACAAATACAACAACTAATTGTTCCATTACAACCACTTTTGAATTAATTGTAACCCCTTTACCAAAGGTCCCCCAAGTACTGACTTTACAAAGTTGTGATGATAATAATGATGGCATTTCGGAGTACTTTGATACTTCTAATATTGAAAGTTTAATTCTAAACGGGCAAACAGGAATGACTGTTGATTATTACAACCAAAATGGCAATAAATTACCAAATCCTTTACCAAATCCATACGTTAACTCCATTCAATTCAATGAAACAATAACCGCTAGAATTACCAACAACAATTCAGGTTGTTTCTCAGAAACTAAAATTCAATTACAAACGGTTACCCAACCAAACATTAATAAACCTGATAACTTATATACCTGTAACCTAGGAAGTGGATATGGTCAATTTGACACATCCTTAGTAGAAGAACAATTAATCGGCAACCAAAGTGGATTAATCATTCAATATTATGATGATAATAACACTCCTCTTCCTAGCCCACTACCTATAACACTCCAAAACACAGTACCATTTGCTCAAACAATCCATGTCAAAGTAGAATATGCCTCAAATCCAATTTGTTTTTCCGAAACATCTTTTGACTTAATAATAAATCAATTACCTGAAATTAATTTAAAAGATGAATATGTTATTTGTAATTTAACCCCCTCAATATCATTAGAGACCCATTCTGGTTACAATTCTTATAAATGGCTAAATGAAGAAAACAAGGTTATTTCGCACACTTATAAAGCCGAAATATCAGAAGAAGGAAGCTACTCCGTAGTAGTTACCCAAATCAACAAAGGTATAACGTGTGATAACACATTTAACTTTAATCTTGTCCGTTCTGAATTACCAAAAATTCAAAAAGTAAATTTTGGAGAACTAGGTAATAATTATATTGAAATTATTACTTCTGGAGACGGTAACCTTGAATACTCAATAGACGGAAGTACCTATCAAGAAAGTAATTATTTTCCAAATCTTCAAGGTGGCATATACTCCGTATTTATTAAGGATAAAGCAGGTTGTGGAGAAGACTTTCAAGAGGTTTCAATAATTGATTACCCAAAGTTTTTCACCCCAAACAATGATGGTTATAATGATTTTTGGCATATCAAAGGCATTCGTAATTCACCTAATTCTGAAGTATTTATTTTTAATAGATTTGGAATGTTACTAACGAGATTATCTTCAAATGATCTAGGGTGGGATGGAATTTACAAGGGTAAAGCAATGCCTTCAAATGATTATTGGTTTAGAGTTAATTTAGGTAATAGCAAATCATTTTCTGGACATTTTACTTTAAAAAGATAGATTTTTTTGAAGTCAAGATGTAGAAATAACTACAATTTTAAATACGAAAATAAAAACACATAACTTGCTTTGAAGGTATTACATTTTATTTCAAACTTTATAAATCTGATCTAATACCACCAAAGCTTGACGATGCATTTGGGTGCCTAGAAATTTGTTTTTACTTTTTACATGAATCTCAAAATACACATCCGATCGCACCGATTGTACCAATTGAACACTTAGGCATCCCGATGGAAAATAAACTTTCAGTCCGTTAGAATCATCTTGTAAAAACAATTCAAATTCGCCACTAATCCAATTTAAAAATCTGTTATACATGGAAATATTTGGAACAACAGCAATTTTGGAGGCTTCTAAATAGAGGGTTTCGTTTTTCAGCTTATAATGAGATAACATCGTTTTTTATTCTAATTTCAAATGAGATTCGTACTTTTTTTTGGTACTACTTAAATTTTCTAGTTTAACTGTGATTTTCGTGCATAATCAAGAGCACACCTGGTTATAATACCACTTCTCGACTCCGCTCGAAGACCGTATTATTTAAACTACTTCTAGCTTGTTTACGGCCACTAGCTACAAGCTAGCGCGAGCACAAAACGGAATACGCTTATCATACAAAACGCTTTGATGCATCGTTTAAAAACAGGGTGTTCGAGCGGAGTCGAGAACTAAAAATCTTCAATGTTTTATACTTTACCAAGCCTAACCACTAAGCCTTAAATCGAACTCGCTTTAGCATGCTTTTCAATAATATTTTCGATAGGACTTTTCACAATCACCCCCACTTCTATTCCTCTTGCTCTCAAGGCCTCTTTAATGTAATCCTGAGCATAGAAAGCAATAGAACCTACAAAGTGAATAGGAACCTGTTTTAGCGTTTCTCTGTATCGTAAAACATGATTTTCTACAAATGCATCCATTCCTTTTTTTAGTATATTTTGAATAAACGGATGGCTTTCATGTTTGAACAAAAAAGGTGCGAAAGCTGCTAAATATTTATTAGGACGCGCCGATTTATACAAGCCTTTTATCACATCTTTTTCTTTCAATTTATAATCTACCGAAAACGTCTGTCTCAAATCACTGGGCATAGTCTCGTAATAGTAAGCACGGAGTAATGCCTTACCAAAATAGTTCCCACTACCCTCATCCATAAGTAAATACCCCATAGAAGGTGCTTTCATATGAATATTTTTACCATCAAAATAACAACAATTAGAACCTGTACCTAAAATACAAACCACTGCTGGTTCTTTTGTTGTGGCCATAATGGCTGCCATGGTATCTTCATTGGAATACGCGATGGCATTTGGGAAAAAATCGGATAAAATAGCATTCACTTTTTTCTGATTTCTTTTCGTACCACAACCAGCTCCAAAAAACTTAACATCGGTTACCACATGCTTAATGTGATCGAGTTCTGCACTATTGGAAATGATTTTTTGGAATTGTTTTTTCGTCAAAATCGCTGGGTTTAAGCCCTTGGTTTTAATGCGAACAGGTTTAGTATGATCATCGGAACATAAAATCCAATCGCATTTTGTAGAACCGCTATCTGCAATTAATACCATAACTTATAGGTTTAAAAAGTTTGTCTCACAATAGTTTACAAGCTCATTTAATGATGGTGTTATAACCAGCTCCACATCTACAACAGGTTCTCTTAGTAAAATCAATGTATTTTTAATGATTTGGATATTTTCTTTGGATATTTTTTTATTTTGAATGGCATCCTGCAACAATTGAGATACCAAGGATAAATTTTTAGACAAAGGCTCTAGAGTACTTATTTTCGGATTTTGCTGAAGCTGACTGAAGGCTTTATGATTTTCTGACCACTTTTTTAAATAGTTTAGCACCTCTTCAGATGCTCCTGAAGCTATAAAGTTTGCAGTGGCTTTTTTAAAATACCACGCGTCCATGGCATCAGCCAGACAAGCATCGGCAAATAAGTTAAAAGGTGAAAAGGTTTTATACTCAATACCATCCTTATTTCTAGCATAAATTTCTAATGGCTCGCAAATATTAGATAAGACTAACAAAGAAGAAATCTCCTGATTATTGGTCATACCCCTCAAAATAACCGAACGGTTTCTAATGTGGCTTATACCCAATTCTTCTAATTGATGGGATACGACTGCTAAACGTTTTCTCATATTATCAAGGTTATTTATGTTTTTATCAGACCAAAAACGCTCAGCAATAGCAGCTGTTCTTGGCCAAATTCTAGAGTCTATAGTTAAAGATGTTACCAGCTCACTCCACATGGTGGCTTCTCCTCCCAAAATGCGGTCGCGTTCTTCGTCTGTTAAAACCACATCGCCAATAGGCTCGATGCTGTAATGATAATCCACAGACTGCATTCTATCGATGTAAAATCCGTTAGACAATACCGTTTGATATCCTTTTTTGGCTGCCTCAATCAAGGTACCTCCTTTTGGTAAGCCTTCATTTTCCCCTCGCCAAGAGTGAATCACTGCAGTGGTAGGCATATCGGGAGTCATAATTTCATCCCAACCCATAAGTTTTTTGCCCTGTTTTTTTAATATTTTTTCAAGCTTTACATTGAAATAGGTTTGCAAATCGTGATTGGTTTTTAAACCGTGTTTCTTTTTAAACTTTGCAATGTCTTTGTTTTCATCCCAGTGTTTCCCTTCATTTTCATCGCCTCCAATATGGAAATATTCATCAGGAAATAAGGGTGTTATTTCAGCAAATAATTTTTCTAAAAAGGTGTATGTGATATCTTTTGTTGGATTTAGCGTCGGATCGAAAACTCCTGAAAAACGTTCAATACTATAATCGTAATCATCTTTACTCCCTAGTTCTGGATAAGCTGTTAAAAAAGCTGTAGCATGCCCAGGCACATCGATTTCTGGAATTACACGAATACCTAATTTATCTGCGTAAGCGACAACATCTTTAATTTGGTTATGGGTATAAAATAAGCCGTCGGAAGCCAATGCTGTTAATTTTGGATAGGTTTTCGATTCAATACGAATCCCCTGATCGTCGGTTAAATGCCAATGAAAAACGTTCATTTTCATAGAGGCCATAGCATCTAAATGACGTTTTAATACATCTACAGTTTCAAAATGTCTTGAAACATCAATCATTAATCCGCGCCAAACAAATCGAGGTGCATCAGTTATCTCTACACCTGGAATAAAATATTGCTTGCTATTACAGTCTATTAATTGTAACAACGTTGCTAGTCCGCGTATAGCTCCTACATCCGTTTTTGCTGAAATTTTAATGTTTGAATTCAGAACACTAAGCGTGTAAGATTCGTTATTTTTTATATCGAGTTTAGAAATTTCATCAAAGTGAATTTGAATCATTCCTTTATTATTTTCTAATGGAAAGCCTTCCTCTAAGAAGGTGCCTGTTCTAAGCGTTAAACGTCTTAAAAACTGAGTAGCAGCGTAGTATACACGTTCGGATTTGTTATTACCCACCGAAATAGTTAAACTGCTGTCTATTAAAAACTTAGCTTGAAGCTCTTTAATCGCCTTTGGCCAAGGCATTATATTGTATTTTTCAGCTAAAGGATTTTGTGCAAAGCCCATAGTACTGGTTAATACAATAGCTATAATAATTAGTAAATATTTTTTCATTTAGTATGGTTTAAGCCTGAAAACAAAAATTATTAGGGAACTTTCCCCTATGATTTTAGCCTTAAGTATTTCTCTGTAATAACCCTATTAATTCCTGCTTCTTTAATGTGTTCTAGCCCTGTTTGAATTAGGGTATCTCCTTTAAATTGAACTTTAAAAGAAAATTTATGGTCTTTAAAATGTTTAGCCGATGTATAGCTTAACACTTCTTGGTAGTCATCGCCATTTAACAAATAAGTACCTCCACCTCCATAGAAATTCTCATCATTAGTGAGGTCTTGATTGAAAAAAGCAAAATGTGAATCGTTAATTATTTTTATAAACTCGGTGTGACTTAAATCTTTCACCGTAGTTAAATCATTCTCAATAATTTCAGCATAAACCATTTTCCATGTTCCTGAAATATCGTTAGCAGACCGGTTCTTTTTACAATTGAAAAAAGTGAATGCCAAAATTATTAAGATTGATACCTTCATTTTTCTAAAAATGATATCGTTTAAAAGCTTCTATAGCCGCATACTCCGACAAGCCTAAATCATTATATTTTTTAGCGGTTAGGCGGTTTCTATCTTCAGCCCGAACCCAAAATTCTCTAGAGTCACCACCTTGAAACATCACGCCGTCTTTTTGTGATTGGTGATAAAATATCGCGTGACGTTTTCTTAATACTTGGTCTGGACTCATAGGTACAGCCATTTCAATTTGATAGGATTCCCACTCATGCCATGCGCCACGGTATAACCATACCCAGCAATCATCCATATAAGATTCTGTTTTTAATACTTTTAGTGATTCAAACAGAGCATCTAAACACACTTTATGCGTACCATGCGGATCGGCTAAATCGCCTGCTGCATAGATTTGATGTGGTTTTATGGTCGAAATGATATCACACATTATATCGATATCCTCCTGAGATATGTTATTTTTCTTTATGGTACCTGTTTCGTAAAAAGGTAAATCAAGAAAATGTACATTAGCGTCATCTAAACCAAAATAGCGGGTAGCTCCTAAAGATTCGCTACGTCTAATTAAACCTTTCAATTTTCGAACTTCTACAGAATCGATATCATGATCGGTTTTATTTTTAAGAAAGCTAATTATGGCCGCAGTTTCCTCACATTCGGGACAAAGTGATTGGGTGATTTCGGCAAATTTTAAGGCTTCCTCATCCGAAACTGCAATATTACCAGAGGTTTGATAAGCGACGTGAACCTCATGCCCCTGTTCTACGAGCCTATCAAAAGTACCTCCCATGGATATCACATCATCATCGGGATGCGGACTAAAAATAATTACACGCTTTTTGGGAATGGTAGCACGCTCTGGTCTATTGGTATCGTCGGCATTTGGTTTACCTCCTGGCCAACCTGTAATAGTATGCTGTAGTTTGTTAAACATTTTTATGTTTAAATCGTAGGCTGTACCTTCTTCGGTAAGTAAACCAGACATACCATTATTATTATAATCCTTATCGGTTAACTTTAAAAATGGTTTTTCGGTTAGCTCACTAAGCCAAACTACGGCTTTAAGTTTTAAATCGTCATTCCAAACACAGTTCGTTACTAACCAAGGGGTTTTAACTCTGGTTAATTCTGAGGCTGCCGCTTCATCGATAATAAAGCTTGTATTATCATGATTTTGCAAATAAGTTGCCGGCACTTCTGGTGTGATTTCACCCTCAATAGTTTCTTTCAGAATTTCTGCTTTATTGCCTCCCCAGCCTAATAAAACAATACGTTTGGCACTTAAAACGGTACCAATACCCATGGTTATGGCTTTTCTTGGTACATTTTCAATACCCAAGAAAGCAGGAGCCGCATCTACACGAGTAATATGGTCTAAAGTGATACTACGGGTGCTAGAATTGTAATGCGATCCTGGTTCATTAAAACCGATATGGCCAGTTCTACCAATACCTAGCAACTGAAAATCTAATCCGCCAGCCGCTTTTATCTTCATCTCATAATCGATACAATACTGGTATAAATCTTCCGAACTCACAGAGCCATCTGGAATGTTTATATGTTCTTCTAAAATATCAATATGATTAAAAAGATGCTCATGCATGAAATAAAAGTAACTCTGGATGTTACCTTTATCCATAGGTAAATATTCATCGAGATTGAAGGTGATTACATTTGCAAAGCTTAAACCTTCCTCTCTATGCATGCGCACAAGTTCTTCATAAACCTTTATTGGTGAAGACCCTGTCGCTAAACCTAACACACATGGCTTGTTTTGTTTTTCCTTATCTCTAATTAAAGCCGCGATCTCTTGAGCTACTAATATTGAAGCTTCGGTAGAGTCCTGGAAAATAACGTTGTGTATTTTCTCAAAGCGTGTTTCTTCAAACATACCAGCCTTGGTGTGGGCTATATTTTTTTGATTTGCAATTTTCACGATATACTTGTATTTCTTTTAAATAACTTTTATTAAAGCAAACGGAAAACCGAGATTCTCCGCTTGCTTACCATCAACAAACTAAACTAACTGTTTAATCAACCTAAACTTAAAAATTTGGTGCTCCGGTATCCCACCAAAGTCTTGTTCCTCCATTATCTGGACCTTTTAACATACCAACAGCATCGTTAACATTATCTAAATTGGTATTCTTCTCATTATCAACAAAGTTGATACGTCTTACTTGAATATCTGTATCAATAGCGCCTCCACTGTTATTTATAACCACAGGAAAAACTCTTGGATATCCTGTACGTCTAAATTCACTCCAAGCTTCCTGACCATCAGGAAACATAGCAATCCATTTTTGAGTAATTATTTGCTCTAATTGTTCTTCTAAAGTTCCTGCAGGATTATATGCGATTTTAACATCACTTGGGTAAGCGTAATTATTCGCTGGGTTTTTAACATCGACATAGTCGTTAGGCGTACTCGTGGCATCTGCTAAATAGGCATCAACTCCACTAGCACCAAATTGAGCAAATGATGCTCTTACACCTGCTTCGTAGTTAGTCTTGGCATCTCCAGCACCTGCCCAACCTCTTAAAGCTGCTTCAGCTTTTAAGAAATGTACTTCTGCTGCTGTCATCCAGATTTTATCAGTTCCATCTACAACGGCACCAATTGAGGAATGACTCCCGTACTCCGATTTCGCTTCTATTTCAATTCCCATTCGAAGTCCTTTATAATCTCCTAAAGCAGGATCGGCAGGAGCATTAAAAAACATTGAAATTCTATCATCATTAAAACCCTTTAAAATAGATTCCATTTCGGCACTCATTAACACATCACCCCACACGCGACTAATAGTTAGTACTGGGTGTACAAAACCACCCATATCAATCAACATGTTTTCTGCTTCCATAAGCCCCGCATTACTAGACAGTGCCTTTTCTCCTTCTGCTTTAGCTAAAACTGGATCTACTTTAGATACTCTTATCGCTAAACGTAAACGAAGAGAATTAGCAAATCGACGCCATTTAGAAATATCTCCTTCAAACGCAGATTGGTCGAAAGGAATGAATTGAACATCATCAGTAAAAGCTTCCAATCCCGTAATCGCCTCTTCTAATTCAGAAAAGAAAGTTTTGTAAGCTACTTCTTGTGAATCGTATTCTCCAGTCGTATCGTAATCATCATATTTTGAATAACGAATTGGACCAAATATATCAGATACACGATGCATCCCCATTACATTAATAATGTTAGCTAGGTAAACAAATTTCTTACCACTATCATCTCCTGCGAGCTCTACTTGTTCTTTAATTTCTCTAGCGAAAGGAATCACCCCATTACCATCATTAGTATCATAGGCATCTCCCCAAATAAATCCGTTCCAACCATTTACCAAAGCGTAGGTTTGATTATTAATATTACCAGCAAAAGGGGTTGGCGCTGTCATATAACCTGAAAAGACATCCGCATTAAGGTTTTGTTGTAACTGGTAGTTCCAAGCAGGCTCAACACGAATAATATTTGAAAACATAGGTGAAAACCTAGATCCAATATGATTGTTTTGCTGTGCTAAGCTTTCTTGAGAAAAGCCATTTGGATCTGTATTGATACTCACAAAATCGCTAGTACAGTTAGTTAAACTTATGGCTATTAGTGAAGCCATTGTATATTTTAGTATATTTTTCATAAGTCTTTAGAAATTTACGTTAATGTTTAAACCAATACTTCTTGTAGAAGGTTGATTATAAATATCGACTCCTTGTAATCCCATACCTGTACTGGCTGCAATATTTGGATCGAATGGCGCTTCTTTATAGATAAAGAAAAGGTTGTTAGCTATTAAGGAAAAATTAATGTTTTCAATAAAATCACTTTCTCCTAATAACAACTTGTAACCTACCGAAAACTCTCTTAAGCTTATATTACTAGCGTCATATATGTATTCACCTAACATACCATCACGTCCACCAATAGCGTTATAATACTCTTGTGCAGTAATCTGTGAGGCAGATCCATTTTCGTCTACAACATTAACCATCCCACCATTACGGTTTCTAGCATCTGCAGAAGATTGAGATACACCATACTTGTCGTTAACAGCTTCGGTAACACTCATAACATCGCCGCCAAATTTTCCATCTATTAAGAAGTTGATATGGAAATCTCCAATCTCGAAACTATTATTCCAACCTAAAGTAAAATCAGGTTGTGCGTGTGCTACCGTTTCAAAATCGGTAGACATTAATGTACCTGAAGAATTAACCACTGGTGTACCATTGTCATCTCTTATTAAAGAACGTGCTTTAATACTACCAAAATCTTCACCTTCAATTAAGGAATATTCATATCCATTAACACCATGAGCAGTAATAATGGCCTCATCATCAGTTAAATCTGGGTGCACTTTAATTACTTTATTATCATTTTGAGCAAAGTTTAAAGCGGTATTCCATATAAAACCATTTGTAGCTACAGGTTTCCCGTTTAAAACAAGCTCAATACCTTTGTTAGAAATTTCACCTGCATTTACAATATTTTGTGAATATCCGTATGGGTTAGGATCAGACTGTACGTAGAAAATTTGATTAAAAGTACTTGTATCATAGTATGTAAAATCGATTCCCAAACGGTTTCCAAAGAAACGCCACTCTGTACCTATTTCGAAGCCTTTTTGTTTTTCTGGCTCTAGAGTTTCACCCCTTTTTGGAGCTATGGTAGCAGGCGCTACAGAGTTATTGGTTGTATTTATATGATTTAATGGAATAGTAGCATACACAGGAATATCTTTTCCTACTTCGGCATAAGACCCCCTTAATTTAGCAAAAGAAATAGCACCTCCCATATCGAACATTTCTGTTAATACAGCTGTTAAACCAACTGATGGGTAGAAAAATGAATTTGAATCGGTATACACCAAAGTTGAAGACCAGTCGGTACGCCCCGTAACATCTAAAAATAGCATGTTTTTAAATCCAAAATTCATAGAACCAAATACAGATTGTACTTCTCTGTTATTTACCGATTGTCTAATATTATTTGTGGTCGTTAAGTTTGCAATTGTAAAAACATTAGGAAGTATTAATCCTAAACCATCACGACCAGAATCCAAGAAGATTTGATCTCCAGTTTTATACTTTGTTAAACTCGTCCCTAAAAGACCTGAGAATGTAAAGTCATCTGAAAAATCTTTGTTGTATGAAGCGATAAAATCGATGTACTGTTGCGAATTCTCTGTTTTCTCTAAAACATAACGTCCGTTTTGTCCTGAGTTTACAGGGTCTGTACCAGCATATTGTCTTTTATCGAAAGTAAAAAATGTTTTATCGTAACTACCTCTAGATTGTAAAGAAATAGCATCTGTTATCTGATATTTAACCGATACGTTTGCCAAAACACGTTGTACAATATCTTCACTAGGGCTTCGATTAATTAACCAATAAGGATTTTGTTGAATGTTCTCATCAAAAGAAGATGCATACTGATCCATTTGATTCAACTGCGTATTGAAATATTCAAATTTATTTTTGTAAATATCTCTACTGATTCCAACAGGTTGTAAATAAACAGCGGTTAATGGGTTTGAATATAAACCATTGGTTGGTCTGTTACTAATACGTTGATCTGATAAGTTAACACTGGCAGAAACATCAATTTTTTCTTTTAAAAACTTAGCCGTTTCACGTAATGTTATGTTATTACGTTTTAGTTCGTTTCCTGGTATAACACCCTCACCTAATGTGTTGGCATACGAGAAATATGTTTGTGCCTTTTGGTTACCTGCTGTTAATGATAATGCATTAATAGCCGTATATCCCATTGAGAAGAATTCACTTGGGTCGTTGGTTAAATTATCAGCTTTAGCCCCCCACGATTGCGCATCAGCAACACGTCCGTTTTCAGCAATTGGTTGACCTACTGAGTTACTTTGGTATTCTGATTGTAACTTTGGCAAAGACATCACATTATCCATTGTAAAACTTGAATTAAAGTTTACCGATAAAGCACCTTCTTTTCCTTTTTTAGTGGTGATTAAAATCACACCATTAGCACCTTGACTACCGTATAACGCTGAAGCCGATGCTCCTTTTAAAACGGTCATACTCTCAATATCGTCTGGGTTAATTAACGACATCGCATCACCACCATCACGGTTACCCGTTTGGCTACCAAAAATATCGGTTCCTGGCTCGTTACCATTAGATCCGTTACCACTATTTAACATAGGAATCCCGTCTATAACATATAAAGGATCATTATTTGTTGTCGACGAGTTACCTCTTAATACCACTTTAGTCGCCCCTCCTAAACCAGAAGAACTCCTTGTAATAGTTAGACCAGCCGACTTACCTGATAAACTGTTAATAGGGTTAGTTTGTTTAACGCGGGTTAATTCGTCTCCTCCAACCTCTTGCGCAGAATACGTAAGGGCTTTTTTCTCCTTTTTAATACCTAAAGCAGTTACTACGACTTCGTTAAGTTGCTCGGCATCCTCTACGAGTTGTGCATTAATAACATCTTGCTGTGCCACTGTAATTTTAATTGTGGTCATTCCTAAATAAGAGAAATTTAACACATCGCCTACGTTTGCCGTAAGTGAATAGTGTCCATCAAAATCTGTCTGTGTACCATTAGTGGTTCCTTGAACTGTTACATTAACTCCTGGTAATGGAATTCCATCAGCTTTAGAAGTTACAGTTCCCTTAATTTCTTTCTCTTGTCCAAACGAGAATTGGACAATAAAAACTAAGAAAGAAAACAAGAAAAGTTTTTGTAAGTTTTGTTTCATAATTTGATTGTTTTGTTTTTTAAAGTGAAGCCAAACTATCCAATATTAAATTTGTTTTAAAAAAATTTATATAAACGACATCATTTAACATACAGACAACATTGTGTAAACGATAAGTGAATATTGGCTTTCAAACTATCAGTCTTTTTATTGCTAATTAATAAATATATCACTAAAATTGTTGAATATTAATAAAGTTTTTTCATTAAAACTCGCAAAAACCTAAGAATCATTTCATCACAAGAAAAAAAGTTCCCGTCCACAACAATACCGATCAAATATCATGTTATGTTTTGGTTGGCGTATTTTACTTTAAATGTATTAAGGTGGGGTAGCTACTTTGATGATTACTTATATTCCTTCAAATCTAATGTGGTGGAATTCGCCATTCATATAATAATAGTATATGGTAATATTTTTTATTTAATCCCAAAATTCATCTTACGCAAAAAATATAAAACCTATTTATCTATTATGGTTTTAATCTTAATTCTGGTTTATATTGTGAGAACCGGATTAAATTACACCTTAGTTACCGAAGAAATATTTCCAGAATCTAATTTACCATCAAGTTTTTTCGATATCAATTATATTGTAGATGTTATTATAGGAGAGCTTTATGTAATTTCATTTGTAACAGCCATAAAATTTGTGGTAGAATGGTTTTTAGAAAAAAAGAAAAATGAAAACTTAGCCAAACTTCAATTAAGTACCGAACTTAAATATTTGCGCACACAAATTCAGCCACATTTCTTTTTTAATACACTTAACAATTTATACGCATTAACACTTCAAAAATCCGACAATGCCCCAAAACTCGTCATAAAACTATCAGAATTAATGCAATATGTGCTTTATGACATTGATGGCTCTAAAACCAGTTTATTAAACGAAATAAATCATATTAATAATTATATAGATATTGAACGTTTACGTTTTAATGATCGTGTGGAAGTTGAAATCGACATTACAGGCAATCTAGAAGATGTGTATGTTCCGCCTTTATTACTCCTTTCTTTTGTTGAGAACTGCTTTAAACACGGCATGAATGGTTGCGATAAACTAAAATTAAAAATGAGCTTTGAAGTTACAAACTCAAGCTATTTAGAAGTTACACTAATAAATAATTTTAATCCCAATTTACCTTATCAAGAAAACCGAGGTATAGGTAATGAAAATGCTAAACGACGCTTATATTTGATGTTTTCTACAAACTTTGTTTTAGACTCTAAAATTGAAGGTGATATTTATAAACTGTATTTAAAAATACCTACCTAATGAAAATTAAATGCATTATTATTGATGACGAACCGCTTGCTATTACAGTAATAGAAAGTCATTTAAAAAACTTTGATCATATAGAAGTTGTTGAAACTTTTAACAACCCCCTAAAGGCTTATCGTGTTTTAGAACAACAAAAAATTGATGTCATTTTTCTAGACATTAATATGCCACAAATGACAGGTTTCAGCTTTATAGATAACCTAAGTTCTAAACCGCTAATCGTTATAACCACAGCGTATCGCGAGTATGCCATAAAAAGCTTTGAACTCAACATTCTAGACTACTTGGTAAAGCCTATTCCTTTTAATCGATTTTTAAAAACCGTTAATAAAATTTACCAACAAGTTTACGTGAATAATATGGCCATAGATGCTAGTTTACAGCAAGAGCCACACATCTTCCTTAAGGTTAATAAAAAGCTTTTAAAAATAAACTTAAATGACATTTTATATATCGAAAGTCTTAAAGATTATATAAAAGTCATTACCAAACTAGGCGATTATGTGGTTCATAAATCATTATCGGCTATTACTGAAGAACTGCCTCACTCTAACTTCATGCGCATTCACAGATCGTATACGGTTTCTATCAATAAAATAAGTGCATTGGAAGGAAATACGATAGAAATTTCAAACCGCAAAATCCCTATTGGACGCAACTATACCAAACAAGCTAAAGAGCGGATTTTCAACATAAACGACGATAAAGAAAACTAACATTAATAAGAATTTTAAAATTTAAACATGACTAATAACCAAACAACGACCTCACCTGCATCAAAAAACACTTTGGTGCCTATTTTAATCATTGCAGGACTCTTTTTTATATTCGGATTTGTAACTTGGATTAATGGAGCGCTCATTCCATTTATGAAAACCATTAATGAGCTTACCGACGCTCAATCTTATTTAGTAGCCTCTGCATCTTATATTTCATTCGTGGTCATGGCCTTGCCTGCATCCTATATCATTAATAAAATTGGCTATAAAAAAGGGATGTCTTTAGGCCTTATCATTATGGCTGTTGGTGCTTTGATTTTTATTCCAGCTGCCGAAGCTAGAACCTATTGGATGTTTTTAAGTGCCATTTTTATTCAAGGAGCTGGGATGACCTTACTGCAAACGGCTTCAAACCCATACATTACCATTTTAGGACCTATTGAAAGTGCTGCCAAACGTATCGCTATAATGGGGATTGCTAACAAAGTAGCAGGGGCTCTTGGTTCGGTTATTTTTGGTACTATTTTACTTTCTGGAATTGATGAGATTAAAGAAAAACTCACCATTGTAAGCGATTCTGAAAAAGCCACCCTTTTAAATACTATGGCCGACAGTGTAGTAACACCATACATTGTTATGGCAATCATTTTAGTCGTACTAGGTGTACTTATCTTAAAAGCGCCGCTTCCTAACGTTGTGGCAGAACCAATAAAACCTTCAAATACCGAAGAAGTTGCAAAAACGAGTATTTTTCAGTTTCCACATTTATGGTTAGGGGTTTTAGCTCTATTTCTTTATGTTGGTGTAGAAGTGATTGCGGGCGATACCATCATCTCTTATGGAATTTCCTTAAATATTCCAGTTGAGCAATCTAAGTACTTTACATTGTATACCCTTTTTGCTATGGTTGGGACGTATGCTATTGGTGTCTTTTTAATTCCAAAATATATCAGCCAAGTTACCGCCCTAAAGGCTAGTGCTGTTTTAGGACTACTATTTTCGCTTTGTATCATTTTCACCACAGACATTACATCGGTATATTTTGTTGCAGCACTAGGTATTGCAAACGCCCTAGTTTGGCCAGCCATTTGGCCTTTAGCGCTTAATGGTTTAGGGAAATTTACAGAAACAGCCTCTGCCCTTTTAATTATGGCTATTTCGGGAGGTGCGATCATTCCACCACTTTATGGGGCTTTGGTAGACTCTAAAAAGGAAGCTTTAATATCTCTTGGAAATGATACAGTTGCAGCTACTGCCGAAGCGGCTTCTTATGGCTACTGGATTTTACTACCTTGTTATGCGTTCATACTGTATTACGCTTTCATAGGTCATAAATCTGGTCTAAAAAAATCTTAATCTCAAAAAATGGCAACTAGCAAACGTATAGCCTCTGTTGATATCTTAAGAGGTTTAACCATTGTGGCTATGATTTTGGTAAATACACCTGGCGATTGGGGGCATGTTTATGCCCCTTTGCTTCATGCGGCGTGGCACGGCCTTACCCCTACCGATCTCATTTTTCCATTTTTTTTATACATCGTTGGGATTTCTATTTATTACGCCTATAAAAACAAAGCCAACTCGAGGGACACCTATAAAAAAATAGGCATAAGAAGTTTAAAACTAATTGTATTAGGCCTATTTTTAAATATATTCTCTCCTTTATTTCCTTTTGTTGAAGACATGGAAACCTTTAGAATACCAGGGGTGCTTCAACGTATTGGCATTGTATTTTTTATTGTATCGATTATATACCTTAACTGCAATTGGAAACAAATTTTAGCCATTTGCTTAATCATACTGTTAGGGTATTATTTATTTTTAGGTTTTGTTCCTTTACCAAACGGCGCCTTACCAACTTTTGATCGCGCTGAAAACAACTGGACGAACTACATCGACTTACAGCTTTTAGGAAACCATATGTGGCAACCCGATTACGACCCAGAAGGTATTTTAAGTACCATTCCTAGTATTGCATCTTGCCTAATAGGCGTTTTAATTGCTAAGGTTTTAGATCGTCTTGCTCCACTAAAACCATTGCTTATAACAGCCTTTGCCTTATTGATTTCTGGTTATGGTTTTAGCTTGATATTCCCAATTAATAAAGCCATTTGGAGCAGCAGCTTTGTATTGGTTACTAGCGGATGGGGCACGCTAATTCTAGCTGTCATCTACTATTTTAGAGACATAAAAGAGTATCAGTTTGGTAGTATTTTTAAATATGTTGGCACCAATGCCATTACCATATATTTTCTATCAAGTTTCATTTCAAAATGCATGTACAGCATTAAACTGGACGAAAACCATAACATCCATTCATGGCTTTACCAAACCTTATTTTTCCCTGAGCTTATCAGTGCAAAACTCGCTTCGTTACTTTACGCCCTTGTTGTCGTTGCTTTTTATGTGATTCTAGGGTATATTATGTTTCAGAAAAAGATATTTATAAAGGTTTAGTAGGGATCGGAAACCAGAACATAGTGCAATGACTTATAGACACTTCTCGACTGCGCTCGAAGACCGTTACCATCTAAATTTAGGAGTAGAGTTGAAATATTACGGTGTTCGAGCAGAGTCAAGAACCTTTCGATTAGACTGAAACAGTCTGTTATTTTTACATTCATCTAGCTTAGATAGCTTGCTGATTTACAAATCCAATTCAAATAAACTTCTTGACCCCGCTCGAAGACCATTTTCTTTTGAATTTAGAACAGGAAATTGAAATTAACACTTCAACATTAGGGTGTTCGATTTCTATGATAAAACCAAACGATTTTGATATTTATTTCCGGATTTCATTAAGGCAAAAATGATATGTATAATTTTGTTTCTTACCGCATTAATTACAAGCATTTTATTTTTGCCTTCCTTTACTTTTCGTTGATAATAAATCCCTAGATCGTTATTAAACCTTATAGCACTCATAGCCGCCAAATGGAGTATGGACTTGACTTGTTTATCTGCATATACAGATACTTTTGGTCTTCTGTATATGGATGTTCCTGATTGATGTTCAAATGGAACCACTCCAGAGTAACACGCCATTTTTCTAGGTTCTTGAATTTTCACAAAACCTTCTGTTTTAGCTAGTAAAGTCCAAGAAACTATTTTGCCCACTCCAGGAATGCTAAGCATCAACTTTTGTTGATTTTTTAATGAAGGTTCTTGATTGATTATTTCCTGTATCAACTGTTCTATTTTATCTATCTGTTTGTTGAGTTGATTCACCTGTTGTTGATTCCAATTACTTAGGTTTTCGGTTAAACCTAAAGGCTTCATTTTCTTGTAATCATGCTTTTGTTTGCTTAATCTTCTTTTAGATTTAATCCTTGCATTTCGCTCTGTCATTAGTACTTTGAGTTTTCTAATGGCCGTAGAACTCTGTCTCCAAGGCTTCAAATCATCCATGTTTTTTTCTGTAAACCAAACGATTCTATAAGCGTCTGTTCTATCATCTTTACCGCGTACTAAACCAAGGCTTTTAGATAAACTTATCGGGTTTAAAACATAAACTTTAAAATCAAACTCAGGAAGAACGTCATAGAGCTCCCAATTGTATCTACCTGTATTTTCCATAGATACGACAACTTTTTGTCCTTGATAAGCTTTTAAAAACTTTCGAATTTGTTGTTGATTATTTTTAATCTTTGAATAGGTAACATCTTGCCCCACTTTTTCACAAATATCTAAGGTTTTACTACTGATGTCAATTCCAATAAAAATGTTTTTCATAAATTAGCTTTTAGGTGAAACAGAAATGAGAAATTCATCATTAACTTAACTCCTTAATAATGGGCTTAAAATCCCGAATTTCTATTTGAGTTTTTGATGAAAAAGGAAGTCAGGTCTGAATCGGCGCATGAGCTTTTATAACTCAGAGCGGTTGTCATAGTTTACCTAACTTCCCTTTCTCTTTCTAAATATAAAAATTATCTTTTTTCTGTTTTGCTAATCTAAAGGAGCGGAGTCGAGAACTTATATCCTCACTTTAAAAAAACATGCTTCTCGACTCCGCTCGAAGACCGTTACCTTTTGATTTTAGGAGAAAAGTTGAAATATTTATTATTAGGGTGTTCGAGCGGAGACGAGAACATTTCCCATCATTTAAAAATAATGCTTTTAAATCGCAACGCTTTGTTTGAATGCTTGCTTCAATATTTTATCTTTGCAGCCTTTAATTTAGGATAGATATTTATGAAGATTTCATATAACTGGTTAAAACAATTTATAAAAACAGATTGGACACCAGAACAAACTAGCGAATTACTTACAGATTTAGGACTTGAAGTGGAAGGTTTAGAGGCTTTTCAATCGATTAAAGGCGGCCTAGAAGGCGTTGTTGTTGGTGAGGTACTAACTTGCGAAAAACACCCAAATGCCGATAAGCTAAAAGTGACTACAGTAAATGTTGGTGAAGATTCGCCGCTACAAATTGTTTGTGGCGCTCCTAATGTTGCGGCTGGACAAAAAGTTCCTGTAGCAACTATTGGAACCACGCTTTATACTGAAGAAGGTGAAGCTTGGACCATTAAAAAAGGAAAAATTAGAGGTGAAGCGAGTTTCGGGATGATTTGTGCTGAAGATGAACTCGGACTAGGAAAATCGCACGACGGGATTTTGGTTTTAGATGAATCGATTGCTGTAGGAACCCCTGTTGCTGAACTTTATGATGTTGAAAACGATCAGGTTTTTGAAATTGGATTAACACCTAACCGTGCTGATGCCATGAGCCACTACGGAACAGCGAGAGATTTAAAAGCTGGACTGGCTCAAAAAGACATTAGTGTCGAATTAATTACGCCTTCAGTTAGTGCCTTTCGTGTTGACAATCGCATCCTAAAAATTGATGTTGATGTTAAAAACAAAGAATTAGCGCCTCGCTATTGCGGATTAACCATTTCCGGATTTAAAGTAAAAGAGTCTCCGGCTTGGTTACAAAACCGTTTAAAAGCCATCGGACTTAGTCCAATAAATAACATTGTTGATGCTACAAATTATGTGTTGCATGATTTAGGTCAGCCATTACACGCTTTTGATGCCAACAAAATTGCAGGCAATAAAATTGAGGTTAAAACTTTAGAAGCTGGAACAAAATTCATTACCCTAGATGGTGTTGAACGCGAATTGCATGAAGATGATTTAATGATTTGTGATGCCGAAAAACCAATGTGTATCGCAGGTGTATTTGGTGGCACGCATTCTGGAGTAACCGAAAACACAACAAGCATCTTTTTAGAAAGTGCCTACTTCAACCCTGTAAGTGTTCGTAAAACAGCGAAACGTCATGCTTTAAATACCGATGCATCATTCAGATTTGAACGTGGAATCGATCCTAACATTACAGAATATGCCCTTAAAAGAGCGGCATTGCTAATCCAAGAGATTGCTGGCGGTGAAATTACTAGCGATATTGTGGATTTATATCCGAATAAAATCAACGATTTTGAAGTGCGTTTAAGTTTTGAAAACGCTAAAAAATTAATTGGTGAAGAAATTCCGAAGGAAGTCATTAAACGTATTCTTTCTTCTTTAGAGATAAAAGTAAACAACGTTACCGAAACTGGTTTAGGTTTAACCGTTCCTGCTTACAGAAACGATGTGCAACGCGAAGCGGATATCATTGAAGAAATTCTTAGAGTTTACGGTTATAATAACATAAAAACGACGACAAAGTTAAACGCTTCTATAGCAACTACGTCTCGTTTTGAAGATTACAAAATGCAAAACATCATTGGGAGTCAGTTAGCTTCTCAAGGATTTTATGAAATACTTTCAAATTCCTTAACCACACCTAATTACGTGAAGTTAAGCGAGCAGTTAAAGGATGAACATAACATTACTATGTTAAACCCTTTAAGTAGTGATTTATCAGTTTTAAGACAATCGCTATTGTTTTCTGGATTAGAAGCTATTTCTTTTAATATCAACAGAAAACGCGCCGATTTAAAACTTTTTGAATTCGGAAAAACGTACCATGGTTACGGCGATGATAAACGTGAAGAATTTAAGCATTTATCACTTTTCATTACAGGAAATCAATCTGCTGAAAAATGGCACGACCAAAATAAAAAGAGTGATTTCTTTTTAATGAAGGGACTCGTTTTAAGTGCTTTAGAACGTTTAGGGATTTCAAGAATCCAAGAAACACCAATTTCAAACGATTTATTTTCTGAAGGTTTAACAATAAGCTTAGGAAAAAACAAATTGGTAGACTTCGGAATCGTTAAAAAGCAAGTCCTAAAACACTTCGATATTGCTCAAGAAGTGCTTTACGCCGACTTTAACTGGGACAATATTTTAGACTTGGTTAAACACAACAACATTAAGTTTAAAGCCATTCCTAAATTCCAACCTGTAAGACGTGATTTCGCTTTATTATTGGATGATAATGTCACTTTTGAAGCTATTTATAAGCTTGCAAAACAAAGTGAGAAGCAATTGCTTAAGGACGTTAATTTGTTTGATGTGTATCAAGGTAAAAACTTACCTGCTGGCAAAAAGAGTTACGCAGTTAGTTTCACCCTTCTAGATGAAAACAAAACGCTTAACGATAAGCAAATTGATAAAATCATGAAGAAGCTTCAGTCTACTTTTGAAAGTCAATTGGGTGCTGAATTGAGGTAGATTTATTGTGGATATTTGTAATTGTTGAATTGTTATAAAGTGATGAGCTCGCTAGCGTGGACTAGTAGACCGTGCCCATAATAATTAATTATAAAGTTTTAATAAAGGTATAGTGACTTTTTCTGCTTAACTGTTATAGTTATAAGGAAGGTTATGAAAGTCAATATCGATTTAGGCACGGACTATAACCTTAAATCCGTAGGTTATAGTATTTTGTTTAGCTGTAATGATTTCTGGTAGTATTTCTCATTTTTTCAGGTGTTAAATGTTTGAAGTTTTTAAGGTTCTTGTGTTTGTGTTTGATCTGTTTGCTTACACAAGGAAGCTACTGTATATAGGATAGCCCCAACTTTGTTGGGGTTTAATTTTTTTTACATTAAACTGTTGGGGCTTGACACTTTTCTTTGTTAAGTTTTAAAGTGAATAATTCCATACACCCTTAATTTATATTGCCTAGCCGTTTTTATCCATTTGGCAGGAATGGATATAAATCTAAAGATGAATTTTTTAATTCTATAGTTTGCCTTTAATCCCTTAAATCGTTTGGAAAACCGTTCTATAATATACTGATACAAATTCCTGCACATAGCAGTAAATAACAGAAAAACTGTATTTTGCTCTAATTTTGAAAACGGCAAGTTGTTCCATCCAAAGTCATTCTTGAGAATATCAAATTCTTTTTCAATCGCTCCACGTTGATTATAAAAATCAACAACTTCATTGATGGACATCGAAAAGTCGTTGGTCAATATCGCTGAATACAAATAAGCATCTTTAGTAAATAAATTTACCTGTTTGTCATTACGCTCTATTTTACTTACAACAAGCCTGTATTCCTTAGTTTTATGGAGTTGTTTTTTTCGTTTTAATGATCTTATAAAGGGAGTGAATTTTATTTCTCCTCTGAAAATTGTTTCGGAGCCGACCCTTTGTTCAGACCAGTTAGTTATTTCAGATATCCTTTTAGCCAATGCGTCGCTCATACATGCTCTAATAAAGAATCGATTAACTTTTGTAGAAATAAAATCAACCACATTAACTTGATAAGAAGCTGCATCGGCTCTAAAAGCATCAATTTGTATTCCTTGATTTTCGAGTTCATAAAACATTCTAGTTAATGTTTCTAACTGTAAATCTTTGGCTGCACTATTTCCATTTCGATTTTCAACATAAACAATATTATTCTTAATTATCCCCACTCCTGGGCAGTATCCAGAGCCCTTTTTGTAAGTTCTTATGCTGTCTTTCTTATTGGTGTATAGAATCGTATTGTCATAATCTAAAATATGATCATTCGTGGTAGTTAAGTTCAACTTTTTCAATAATCTTAAATTCAACTCATTTAAAGTAAAGTTCAAGCCAAATTGATGTAAACTAGTGCCTCTGGGTAATGTAAAAAGGTCTTTTGTCTGTGATAATTCTTTGAATCTATCAAGAATCCTATCAGGACTTGGTACTCTAAAAAAAGGATTATCTCTTAGATGCTCTTTTAAGTTCAACGAGATATCTTCAATACAATCTCCTCCACAAAAATAGATAGACCAAAAGGAATATAATAAGTCTTTCCAACTATAAGAAGCTTGCTGTACTATATGTGGTAAATTGTTTTCAAGCAATGTGCCTAAACCAAGCTGTTCAAACTCATTGATAACAAAATTTAATCCTCCAAAAGGATTAATACGTTGAGATTTTATTATTTTCATAATGTGTTTTTGTAGCAACACCAATTTAGGTGAAAACACACAAAACCGCAAACCTTTGTAAACAAATAGTTTGCGGTTGTTTTTTACTCTATACCTACGGATTTAAGGTATAAGTCCGTGCTAACGGATTCATCTTCTTATTAGGTTAGCTTAAAAAATATGTTTATCCTCGATTTTTCAGGTTAATTCGTTATTTTTGGTAATAGATTAAATTGTAATGAATATTCAAGCGGAAAAAATAGAATTGATTAAAATGCTTTTGGACACTGAAAATCCGAAAATTATTGAATCGATTAAAAAAATCTTCAAAAAGTCAAAAACCACTGATTTTTGGGACGATTTGTCTATTGAACAACGCAAAGAAATTGAAAATGCTTCTCGTGAAATAGAACACGGGGAAGTTACAGATTACGATGCCTTCATGGAAAAACACAGATAATTTGAGTAGAAAAGTTGTTATTTCAAAAACAGCCGAGAAGAAATTAGAGAAACTTTTCGAATACTTAATCAACGAATGGTCTTTAAAAATAAAAAAGGATTTAGTTGAAAAATTAGATTCATCGATTGAGATCATCAAAAACCAGCCAGAAATATTTCCTGAATCTAAAAAAGGAAACAGATTAAGAAAATGTGTCATCACCAAACAAACAACATTATACTATCGCTACAATTCCAAGCGAATTAACATTGTTACCATATTTGATACAAGACAAGATCCGATTAAATTGGATAAAGAAATATAAAACTAAATTTCTAAAAGGTATATCACTAAAATATAAAAGCCATTTTTATTTCCATAATTACGGCTTTTTTTCTACCACTAACCAGATAGTGCGGACTTGTACCTTAAATCCGTAGGTTATAGTATTTTGCTTAGCTGTAATGATTTCTGGTAGTATTTCTCATTTTTTCAGGTGTTAAATGTTTGAAGTTTTTAAGGTTCTTGTGTTTGTGTTTGATCTGTTTGCTTACACAAGGAAGCTACTGTATATAGGATAGCCCCAACTTTGTTGGGGTTTAATTTTTTTCACATTAAACTGTTGGGGCTTGACACTTTTCTTTGTTAAGTTTTAAAGTGAATAATTCCATACACCCTTAACTTATATTGTCTAGCCGTTTTTATCCATTTGGCAGGAATGGATATAAATCTAAAGATGAATTTTTTAATTCTATAGTTTGCCTTTAATCCCTTAAATCGTTTGGAAAACCGTTCTATAATATACTGATACAAATTCCTGCACATAGCAGTAAATAACAGAAAAACTGTATTTTGCTCTAATTTTGAAAACGGCAAGTTGTTCCATCCAAAGTCATTCTTGAGAATATCAAATTCTTTTTCAATCGCTCCACGTTGATTATAAAAATCAACAACTTCATTGATGGACATCGAAAAGTCGTTGGTCAATATCGCTGAATACAAATAAGCATCTTTAGTAAATAAATTTACCTGTTTGTCATTACGCTCTATTTTACTTACAACAAGCCTGTATTCCTTAGTTTTATGGAGTTGTTTTTTTCGTTTTAATGATCTTATAAAGGGAGTGAATTTTATTTCTCCTCTGAAAATTGTTTCGGAGCCGACCCTTTGTTCAGACCAGTTAGTTATTTCAGATATCCTTTTAGCCAATGCGTCGCTCATACATGCTCTAATAAAGAATCGATTAACTTTTGTAGAAATAAAATCAACCACATTAACTTGATAAGAAGCTGCATCGGCTCTAAAAGCATCAATTTGTATTCCTTGATTTTCGAGTTCATAAAACATTCTAGTTAATGTTTCTAACTGTAAATCTTTGGCTGCACTATTTCCATTTCGATTTTCAACATAAACAATATTATTCTTAATTATCCCCACTCCTGGGCAGTATCCAGAGCCCTTTTTGTAAGTTCTTATGCTGTCTTTCTTATTGGTGTATAGAATCGTATTGTCATAATCTAAAATATGATCATTCGTGGTAGTTAAGTTCAACTTTTTCAATAATCTTAAATTCAACTCATTTAAAGTAAAGTTCAAGCCAAATTGATGTAAACTAGTGCCTCTGGGTAATGTAAAAAGGTCTTTTGTCTGTGATAATTCTTTGAATCTATCAAGAATCCTATCAGGACTTGGTACTCTAAAAAAAGGATTATCTCTTAGATGCTCTTTTAAGTTCAACGAGATATCTTCAATACAATCTCCTCCACAAAAATAGATAGACCAAAAGGAATATAATAAGTCTTTCCAACTATAAGAAGCTTGCTGTACTATATGTGGTAAATTGTTTTCAAGCAATGTGCCTAAACCAAGCTGTTCAAACTCATTGATAACAAAATTTAATCCTCCAAAAGGATTAATACGTTGAGATTTTATTATTTTCATAATGTGTTTTTGTAGCAACACCAATTTAGGTGAAAACACACAAAACCGCAAACCTTTGTAAACAAATAGTTTGCGGTTGTTTTTTACTCTATACCTACGGATTTAAGGTTGTAGTCCGTGCCCACAATAATAAATTAGAAAGTTTTAATAAAGGTATAGTGACTTTTTTTACATAACTAATATAGTCATAAGGTAGTTTATAAAAGGAAAGTGTTTTTTCTAAATGAATGTTGAAGTTCTATTTACTTTTAAGCTTTTAAGGGGATTTGATGTAACATGAATGGTATAGAGGTATCGACTTAAGCACGGACTACAACCTTAAATCCGTAGGTATAGAGTAAAAAACAACCGCAAACTATTTGTTTACAAAGGTTTGCGGTTTTGTGTGTTTTCACCTAAATTGGTGTTGCTACAAAAACACATTATGAAAATAATAAAATCTCAACGTATTAATCCTTTTGGAGGATTAAATTTTGTTATCAATGAGTTTGAACAGCTTGGTTTAGGCACATTGCTTGAAAACAATTTACCACATATAGTACAGCAAGCTTCTTATAGTTGGAAAGACTTATTATATTCCTTTTGGTCTATCTATTTTTGTGGAGGAGATTGTATTGAAGATATCTCGTTGAACTTAAAAGAGCATCTAAGAGATAATCCTTTTTTTAGAGTACCAAGTCCTGATAGGATTCTTGATAGATTCAAAGAATTATCACAGACAAAAGACCTTTTTACATTACCCAGAGGCACTAGTTTACATCAATTTGGCTTGAACTTTACTTTAAATGAGTTGAATTTAAGATTATTGAAAAAGTTGAACTTAACTACCACGAATGATCATATTTTAGATTATGACAATACGATTCTATACACCAATAAGAAAGACAGCATAAGAACTTACAAAAAGGGCTCTGGATACTGCCCAGGAGTGGGGATAATTAAGAATAATATTGTTTATGTTGAAAATCGAAATGGAAATAGTGCAGCCAAAGATTTACAGTTAGAAACATTAACTAGAATGTTTTATGAACTCGAAAATCAAGGAATACAAATTGATGCTTTTAGAGCCGATGCAGCTTCTTATCAAGTTAATGTGGTTGATTTTATTTCTACAAAAGTTAATCGATTCTTTATTAGAGCATGTATGAGCGACGCATTGGCTAAAAGGATATCTGAAATAACTAACTGGTCTGAACAAAGGGTCGGCTCCGAAACAATTTTCAGAGGAGAAATAAAATTCACTCCCTTTATAAGATCATTAAAACGAAAAAAACAACTCCATAAAACTAAGGAATACAGGCTTGTTGTAAGTAAAATAGAGCGTAATGACAAACAGGTAAATTTATTTACTAAAGATGCTTATTTGTATTCAGCGATATTGACCAACGACTTTTCGATGTCCATCAATGAAGTTGTTGATTTTTATAATCAACGTGGAGCGATTGAAAAAGAATTTGATATTCTCAAGAATGACTTTGGATGGAACAACTTGCCGTTTTCAAAATTAGAGCAAAATACAGTTTTTCTGTTATTTACTGCTATGTGCAGGAATCTGTATCAGTATATTATAGAACGGTTTTCCAAACGATTTAAGGGATTAAAGGCAAACTATAGAATTAAAAAATTCATCTTTAGATTTATATCCATTCCTGCCAAATGGATAAAAACGGCTAGACAATATAAGTTAAGGGTGTATGGAATTATTCACTTTAAAACTTAACAAAGAAAAGTGTCAAGCCCCAACAGTTTAATGTGAAAAAAATTAAACCCCAACAAAGTTGGGGCTATCCTATATACAGTAGCTTCCTTGTGTAAGCAAACAGATCAAACACAAACACAAGAACCTTAAAAACTTCAAACATTTAACACCTGAAAAAATGAGAAATACTACCAGAAATCATTACAGCTAAGCAAAATACTATAACCTACGGATTTAAGGTACAAGTCCGCGCTAACTGATATATAGTTATATGCCTAATATCTCTATGGAAACTTTATAACCTTATAGCTTTGTAACATTATAACTCCCTAAAATCATCAAAAATTCCGTATCTTTAATAGATCACTAAAATTTAAACATTATGTCTGATTCAAATTTCACAAAAGTTTATACTGGCGATATCATTATCGTGCAACGTATCGTTTCCGAGTTGGAAAATGAAGGTATCAGTCCGATTGTAAAAGACCAAACAGAATCGGCTAGACTGGCTGGTTTTGGTGGTGGTAATTTTCCAGGTTTTCAAGAAATTTTCGTTAATAACGATGAACTTACAAAAACCCTCGAAATCGTAACTGATATTACAGCTAGTTTGGAGGAAGAATAACAAGATTAAACCTTTTTTCTATCGACCATAGTTTAACGAATAAAAAAATAAAACCCCATCAGTATTTTAAATCTGATGGGGTTTTTAGTTTTAGGTTGTTTGCTTTAGGCTTTAGGCTTTAGGCAATGTTACAACGTTAATCATGAAACGAAAGCCATAACTTTTAACTTTCCACTTTTAACTTTTAACTTTCAAACTGCTTCAAGGTAGTTGTAATAATCTTAACGCAATCTAATAACTCATCCTTAGTCATCACTAAAGGCGGTGCAAATCGGATAATATTCCCATGGGTTGGTTTAGCTAGTAAACCATTTTCTTTAAGCGCCACACAAATATTCCAAGCGGTATCACTGTCTTCGTCATCATTAATAACAATAGCATTAAGTAAGCCCTTACCACGAACCAGATTCACGATGCCACTTGTTTTAACACAGGCATTTAATTCACTTCTAAACAAAGCGCCTAATTCTAAAGCATTTTGAGCTAAATTTTCTTCTTCAATAACCTCTAATGCAGCCATCGCAACAGCGGCAGCAACAGGGTTACCTCCAAAAGTACTACCGTGGTTTCCTGGTTTTATCACGTTCATCACCGGGTCATTGGCTAAAACTGCCGAAACCGGATAAACACCACCACTAATCGCTTTTCCTAAAATTAAAATATCTGGTTTCACATTTTCATGATCTACCGCTAATAGTTTTCCTGTACGAGCGATTCCTGTTTGCACTTCATCAGCAATAAACAGTACATTATATTTCTCACATAAAGCCTTAGCTTTGGTTAAATAACCTTCGTCAGGCACATAAACTCCGGCTTCACCTTGTATCGGTTCAACCAAAAATCCTGCTACATTAGGGTTGTTTTTTAAATGCTCTTCTAAGGCATCAAGATTATTGTATTCAATTTTTATAAATCCTTTTGTGTATGGCCCGAAATTTTTACGTGCCACAGGGTCGTTAGAAAATGAAATAATTGTGGTGGTTCTACCGTGAAAATTGTTTTCACAAACTATTATTTCGGCTTCATTTTCATCAATAGATTTAACTTCATAAGCCCATTTTCTACATATTTTCAAAGCCGTTTCAACAGCTTCGGCTCCTGTATTCATTGGTAAAAGCTTATCGAATTTGAAATATTCACACGCAAATTTTTCAAATTTTCCGAGCATATCATTATAAAATGCACGCGAAGTTAAGGTTAGGGTTTGCGCTTGATTTACCATAGCACCCACAATTTTTGGATGGCAATGCCCTTGGTTTACTGCCGAGTATGCCGATAAGAAATCGTAATACTTTTTTCCTTCAACATCCCATACAAACACACCTTCTCCCCTGTTTAATACTACAGGTAGTGGATGGTAATTGTGTGCACCATACTTGTTTTCTAATGTAATCGCTTCTTGCGAACTTAATTGGTTTAAAACAGCCATTTTAAATAAATTTAAATGTTTGTATCTAATAAATAGATACTTAAAATAACCATTCCTTCTGTACCTTTATCCTTCCGAAAAGTCTCGAAAATTCAGCGTGGGAGAGAAATCATCCCTAGAGCCCGCAAATTACAAATAAATCAACACCTCAAAAAATGTTTTAGACAATCTTACAACTTCAAATTCTGAAATCCCTAAAAAAGAAAATAACAATTTTTAACTTCTCTCAATAAAGTATAAAGGAGTTCATTATTTTTGCAGCATGGCAAGAAAAAAAACAAGAAAACAAGTTTTTGAAAACGTAGAAGTAATTGATGCTGGAGCAAAAGGTAAAACTATTGCTAAAGCTCCAGATGGTAAGGTAATATTCCTTCCTAATGCTGTTCCTGGCGATGTTGTTGATGTGCAAACATTTAAGAAACGTAAAGCCTACTACGAAGGAAAAGCAACGGCTTTTCATAAACTTTCAGATAAGCGTACTGAGCCCAAATGCGAGCATTTTGGAACTTGTGGTGGTTGCAAGTGGCAAGACATGGCCTACGAGCACCAACTTTTTTATAAACAAAAAGAGGTTACCAACAATTTAACCCGAATCGGACATATAGAACTTCCAGAGGTTACCCCAATTTTAGGTTCTGCTAATCAATATTTCTACAGAAATAAAATGGAGTTTTCTTTTAGTGATAGCCGCTGGTTAACCCTTGAAGAAGTCCAATCGGATGAAGATTTAGGCGATAGAAATGCCCTTGGTTTTCATATTCCTGGTATGTGGGATAAAATTTTAGACCTTAATAAGTGTCACCTTCAAGCAGACCCTTCTAATGCTATTAGAAATGCGGTTAAATCTTTTGGCATCGAAAATAATCTTGAGTTTTTTAACACCAGAAACCAAACCGGCTTTTTACGTACTATGATGATTAGAACGTCTTCTACGGGCGATATCATGGTCATGGTTCAATTCTTCAAAGAAGACAAAGAAAAGCGTGAACTACTTTTAGATTTTATTGCTGAACAATTCCCGGAAGTAACCTCGTTACAATACGTTATTAACGGCAAAGCGAACGATACTATTTACGATCAAGAAGTGATTTGCTATAAAGGGCAAGACCATATTTTTGAAGAAATGGAAGGTTTAAAGTTTAAAATTAATGCCAAGTCTTTTTATCAAACGAATTCCGATCAGGCTTACGAGCTTTATAAAATCACCAGAGATTTTGCTGGATTATCAGGAAACGAATTGGTGTACGATTTATATACTGGAACAGGAACCATTGCTCAGTTTGTTGCTAAAAAAGCCAAAAAAGTTGTTGGTGTAGAAGCCGTTCCCGATGCTATAACAGCTGCGAAAGAAAATGCACAATTAAACGGGATTGATAACGTTGAGTTTTTTGTAGGTGACATGAAAAATGTATTTAATAGCAACTTTATTAAAACCCATGGTGAGCCAGATGTGATTATTACCGATCCGCCTCGTGATGGTATGCATAAAGATGTGGTGCAACAAATACTAAATATAGCGCCTAAAAAAGTAGTTTATGTGAGCTGTAATAGTGCCACACAAGCCCGTGATTTAGAACTTATGGATGCCCAATACAAAGTGGTAAAAACACAAGCTGTTGATATGTTTCCACAAACTTTTCATGTTGAAAATGTTGTACTTTTAGAGCGTCGATAATTTAAAATTCTATGACAATAGCCTCTTTTTATAGGCCTATCATAGTTATTAATAAACAATAATGAAATACATTAAACTTCTTATTGCCCCAGTGCTATTAATAATTGGTGTTTTTGTCGCCATAGCGTGTGAACCCGACGACATTTGTCCAGAAGGTGTAGCAACCACACCACGACTTATCATCGATTTTCATGATATTTTAAATCCTGACAACAAAAAAAATGTGTTTGATTTAATAGCCTTCGGAGTTGGTAACGACAATGTTTTATCTGATTATTACTTTACTGATACCGATGAAGTCTTTTTACCGTTAAAAACAGATGTAAACACCACACAATACACACTGATAAGCGACGCCACTGTAAACGATAATGGAACACCAGACGATGATACGGATGATTATATTGAGGGTAATCCAGATACCATAACCATAAATTATAGCCGTGAAGAAGTTTATGTATCTCGTGCCTGTGGATATAAAACCATTTACAAAAACGTTACCTTAACTATTGAACCCGATGCTGATAACTGGATGCTTTCTAGACAGCCTATGAACGAGAACCAATCTGTAGAAAATGAAGATGAAACCCATTTTATTATATCGCATTAATCTTATTGCTTTCTTTTTGGTTGCCTCGATGAGTATTCAAGCTCAAAACGACACCATTACAGAAATATCTGAAACCATAAAAACGGTAGACACTACTAAATTTAAAAAGTCTAAGTCTGCAGCAAAAACGAATAGCACCCCAAAAGATTCGGTAAAAATTAAATTGAAATATGGACTACGTGTTGGTGGGGATATCGGGAAGCTTATAAGGTCTTCTTTTGATGAAGACTATAAAGGTTTTGAAATTAATGCCGATTTTAGAGTTTCAAAACACCTTTACGCTGCCGCGGAATTAGGTACCGAAGAAAAAAACACCATCACCGACTATATGGATATCACTTCTACTGGAAGTTACCTAAAAGTTGGTGTAGATTATAACATGTACGATAACTGGTTAAACATGGACAACATGATTTATTTTGGTTTTCGCATTGGAGGAAGCTCTTTTAGTCAAGACCTAAATGGAGCAACAATTTATACTACTAATCAATATTGGGCTCCGCAATATAAGCTTACCGAAAAACAAGAGTTTAGTGGCCTAACGGCTTTTTGGGGCGAACTTCAACTCGGATTAAAAGCAGAGGTGTTAACCAATCTGTATATGGGATTAAACGTTCAAGTGCGACTGCTTGCCGCAGAAAAAGTTCCTGATAATTTTGAAAACGTCTATATTCCTGGATTCGGAAAAACTTACGATAGTAGTGCTATAGGTGCTGGTTATAGCTACACGATATCTTATCGAATTCCTTTGTTTAGCAAGTATAAGTAAGGGTTTGGGAGTGAAAAGTTTAAAGTTTAAAGTTCAAAGTTAGTAGTAACGTTTAAAAATTAACGATGCTCCCTTGTATATAGGCCGCCAATGTCACTCTAAGCTTGTCGAAGTGTTGTCGAATTGCTTTTGGAACTTTTCAACTCATCACCATAACACCCCTATAATCCCCTCAAGGGGCGATTTCCTAGAATATGGCAAAAAAATGTATATCTTAGAGAAATGAAACAAGAATCAATACTTTCAATCGCCTCACGTTTTGGTACTCAGAAAGCCTGTATAGAGCACCTTGAGTCTATTCGTTGGCCTAATGGGCCTGTTTGCACTCACTGTGGAAGCATGCATATTCATAATCGAAAAAATTCAAATAGACATTTGTGCAGGGACTGTAATAGTTCTTTTAGCGTTACGGTAGACACTATAATGCACGCTTCAAAATTACCATTACCCAAATGGTTTGCAGCAATATTTTTAATTGTTAATGCTAAAAAAGGAATTTCGTCACTACAACTTGCTCGTGATATTAATGTTAACAAAAATACAGCATGGTATATGCAAAAACGCATACGAGAAGCTATGTACTCTGATTCAGATGATCTATTAAATGGTATTGTCGAGGTAGATGAGAGCTATGTTGGAGGAAGTATGACTAATATGCGTAAGTCTTATAAAAAGGAACTCGGTATTTATCCTTGAGGAATGGAGCACAAAAAGCCCGTACTTGGGATGATGCAGCGAGAAGGCTTAGTGAAGGTTATAGTGATTGATAAGGCTGATGCAAAAACCATTAGACCATTGCTAAACAAGCACATTGATACAGCAAGCGAGGTAGTTACAGATGGTTTTGGAGCTTATAGAATGCTTCATAAGACACATGCAAAACATGTTAAGCTCAATCATTCAAAAAACATAATGTCAATAGGAAAATATAATACTTCTAGATTGGATTCTTTCTGGACAACAATCAAAAGGGCTATTGTGGGTCAGTATCACCGAGTAAGCCCTGAACATTTACAGAGTTATTTAGATGAAATAGCCTTCAAGTTCAATAATAGTAAAGAGAATCTATTTAGTCTTCTAATAACTAGAATTATTCAACAAGAACGAAGAATTGCCGTTACCTAGGAAATCGCCCCTCAAGGGGATATCCATAGGTTTTTCAATTCATTCTCGGTTTGAAAATTATACTATCGATTTTAAATTATGCCAGAGAATTTAAGAAAGTGAAACCTAGGTATTTGGTTGATTATAGTTAGCATAGCCTACCGCCTATCGCATACAGTCCATCAAAGTCACACTGTGCTTGTAGTAGTATTGTCAAAGTACTTTTTAACTTTATAACTTTTTAACCTTCTAACTTTATAACCTCAAACCAAAACCTCCGCTTGATGCGAAATGGGAAAATTACACGAGTTGGCAATAAAACACAGTTTATTTGCCTTTTCATGTAAACTGAGAGCTAATTCCTTTTGCGACTTATCTTTAATAGTAACGAGGGGTTTTAATTGCACCCTTGTAAATTGGCCGCTTCCATTTGTATTTACTTCTAAAATACCTTCGGCATCGTCAGAATAGCTTAATACTTCTATTTTATGCTGAGCGCAGACATATAAATACGACATCATATGACAGGAAGCTAAAGCCGATAAGAGCAAATCTTCGGGGTTATAACAACGTTCATCACCTCTAAAAGCTTTGGCAGCCGAAACCTGTAGCGCCTCCCCTTTATTGGGCACAATCACACTATGATTTCTACTAAAGTTTCTCGGATTCGCTGTCGAATCACCTTCAGCTAATTCCCAATGTACATGTGCCTTAAACTTATGGTTCTGTAACATAAATAATAGTTATTTGTTTTTCTTTAACTCAGGAGTCAAGCATAAAAGCTGCTTCAGTGTGGAAACTAAATTTATAAAACTTTAATGCTAGCAGACCTAATCAATCTAAAATCTAGAACTTTAAAGTTAGAACGCTGTCTTCCGAAGCACTAATTCATATATTTCCCCTTCTTGCTTCCTTCATACATCACGTATTTTACCAAACGTGATTCTAGCTTGGCATTGAATAATTGTATTTTTCGAGAAGGTCGTAATCCTACAAATTTAAGGGCATCCAAGTTTGATGTTATAAACCAAGCATCAGTACCAGGATAATTCTGTTTTAGAGTATCACCAATGTTTTTGTAAAACTCTTCCATATCAATATTTAAACGCTCACCGTAAGGCGGATTAAATACCATGTGTAATTTTTCATCGCCTCCTTTTTGGGTTTTAAAGAAATCTTCATGTTTAATCTCTATAAAATCTTCTAACTGTGCATTTTTCACATTTTCCTTAGCCTTAGCAACAGCACTAGGGGCTTTATCGTAACCTATAATTTTATGATGAAAATCCCTGGTTTTACTCAGAAGGGATTCTTCAATTTTTTCAAATAAATCAACATCCCAATCTTCCCAGCGCTCAAAGGCAAACTCCTTTCGCATTAAATTTGGTGGAATGTTACAAGCAATCATAGCCGCCTCAATAAGCATGGTTCCCGAACCACACATGGGGTCCATAAAATCGGTTTGTCCATCCCATCCAGAAAGCATAATCATACCTGCCGCTAACACTTCATTTATAGGTGCAATATTGGTAGCTGTTTTATACCCACGTTTGTGTAAGGAATCGCCAGAAGAGTCTAACGAAATGGTGCAACGATTTCGATCGATATGCACATTAATTTTTAAATCTGGAAATTTTAAATCCACGTTAGGACGCTGGCCATCGGTATCTCTAAATTTATCTACGATAGCATCTTTTGTTTTCTGAGCTATGAATAAAGAATGTGAAAACAAATCGGAGTGAATGGTAGCGTCTATAGCCAAAGTCCCAGTCGGTTTCAAATACTGAGACCAATCCATCGCATAGATTTTATTGTATAAATCTTGCTCATTTTTCACATTAAAAGCATGGATCGGTTTCAAAATTTTAATGGCCGTACGTAAGCCTAAATTCGCTTTATACATAAAGCCTTTATCGCCCGAAAAAGAGACATTTCGCACACCTTTTTTAATATATTGTGCACCTAATTGTGTTAGTTCTTTTTCCAATAAATCTTCAAAGCCAAATAATGTTTTGGCTACCATATTAAAATTTTCTCCCATATTTTACGTCTGTTGACTTTTTTAAGCCCAATAGATTGCAAAAATAATGTAATTTTGTGGCAAACGTAAAGTTTATTGATAATTCGGGGGATTAAGAATTAATACCAACAAGTTAACACGATGTATTATGCGCCCCACAAACAAAAGAATTTCTGTTTTCACAGAAAATATTTATGACAAATAATACAACAACTTGGTTTACTTCTTGGTTTGACACGCCTTTTTACCACATTTTATACAAAGATCGAAACGACAGAGAAGCCCATGCTTTTATGGACACGCTTACCAACTACCTAAATCTTCCGGAAAACGGTAAAATATTAGATTTAGCCTGCGGAAAGGGGCGCCATTCCCGCTATCTTAACAAAATTGGCTACGATGTAACTGGTGTTGATTTAAGTGAAAACAGTATCAAATTTGCCAAGCAATTTGAAAACCATAGGTTAAAGTTTGAGAGGCATGACATGTGTAAACCGTACCACAAACAGTTTGATGCGGTTTTTAATTTATTTACAAGTTTTGGCTACTTTGAAGATGATGCCGATAACCTAAAAACAATTGAGGCTATTAAACAAAATTTAAACGAATTTGGTTTTGGCGTTATCGATTTTATGAATAGTGAATACGTCATCAATAATTTAGTCCCAGAAGAAACTAAAGTGGTTGACGATATTGAATTTCACCTCAAACGTTATGTTAAAGACCAATATATTATAAAAGATATTACTTTTACTGTCGACGAAAAAGTATATCATTTTCAAGAACGCGTTCGTGCTTTTACTTTAGCCGATTTTGAAGCCTTATTTGAACAAGCTGAAGTTTATTTACTAGATGTTGTTGGCGACTATAAACTCAATAAATTTAGTCCGAAATCATCAGAACGCTTAGTCATGATTTTTAAATAGTGAATTTACCATATCTAATTTTGCTCGCTCAATGAGCCGTTTTTATTGAATGAATAAATTTTTACTTCCCATACTCGCCGTATTTTTAGGTTTTGGAATTGCCTTAGTCTCTAAAAAACAAAAATCTTGGAACACCAAGCTCCTACTCTCGTTCAGTGGGGCCTTTTTATTAGCCTTAACGCTTTTTGAACTGCTTCCAGAAGTCTATCATCATTTAGACACCAAACTGGCAGGATTACTTATTATGGGAGGTATTTTACTGCAAATTACCTTAGAGCTCTTTTCTAAAGGTGCCGAACATGGGCATGTACATATTCATAAGGACCATTCTACTTTTCCGTGGACGCTTTTTATAAGTTTGTGTATTCATAGTTTCCTTGAAGGTTTTTCAATTCACGATCATAACGATATGGTTTATGGTGTGTTGGTACATAAAGTTCCAATTGCAACGGTAATAACCCTGTTTTTAATGCAATCGAACTACACAAAACTTCAAATTGGCGCTTTTTTATTAGTTTTTGCTTTTATGACACCATTAGGGACGTATATTTCAAACAATGCTCATGCGGTTCATGTTTATACCGATATGATTAACGCCATAGTGATTGGTATCTTTTTTCATATTTCAACCACCATACTGTTTGAGAGTGGCGACGGACATAAATTTAATTTATCAAAATTTATAGCCATCATTGTTGGTGTAGGCATTGCCTATATGATTTAAAGTCTTACCAATCGAAAATGCATTGTACGACACTTTTTAAGTTTTTTGACTTCAATTAAGTACTTAATGGTCATAAGATCACTTAATTTTCATTAATGCTATATCAAAACTATTTTAAGACTATTAAAGAGTCACTCATTTAGGCGTTACAATTTAAAAGACTTTTACTGTTTTTTATTACATATTGAAATAAATAAAAATTTTCATGTGTTAAAACACAAGATTATTTAGCGGTACTCATGTCGATTTCTAACTTTACGGCTTCAAAATTGATATGTATTGTAATACTTGCCTAAATGAAACAAAATTTCTTTAAACTTTGCTTGTCACTCTCTATAATAGCTTTAACTATTTCTTGTAAAAAGGAAAGTAAAACAACCTTAACGGAAGAAGCTATGACTAAGGAATCTAAAAAAGTTGATGATTTCTTTCAAACTACCTTTGATGCCTATGTAGATCGTCATCCCGAGTTTCAAACCAGATTAGGTATAAAAGAAGATTACGATAAATTAAATGATAATTCGCCTTCAGCCGCAAAAAAAGAATTGGAAATCAACAAACAGAATCTAAAGTGGTTAACCGATTCAGTTCAAGTTGAAGCGCTTTCTAAATCAACGTTATTAAGTTACAAACTACTTAAACAAAAATTAGAAAACGACATTGAAAACTACAAATACAGATTACATAATTACCCTGTAAACCAAATGTTTGGTGCGCAATCGGGTAAGCCTGCTTTTTTAATAAACATGCATCGTATCGATGATTCGAAAGATGCTGAAGCTTATATTTCAAGGTTAAAAGCTTTTAAACCCTACTTTACGCAACTTGTAGAAAACCTAAAAGCTCGTGAAGCCATTGGCGTGATACCTCCAAAGTTTGTATACGATAAAGTGATACAGGATTCTGAAAATATTTTAGTAGGACAACCTTTTGATGCTTCAACCTCTAAAAGCACCCTTTTGGAAGACTTCATGACAAAAGTGAACAAGCTCGATACCGATGAGGAAACAATAAAAACATTAGTAGCACAAGCCAATGAGGCTTTATTAAATGACGTAAAACCAGCGTATCAGACACTAATCTCTTTTATGAAAGCTCAAAAAGAAAGAGCGAACAGCGATGCTGGTGTGTGGAAATTCCCGAATGGAGAAGCCTTTTATAACAATGCTTTAAAGAACACCACGACGACGCTTTTAACCGCCGATGAGATTCATAATATTGGCTTATCGGAAGTGGATCGCATTCATAAAGAAATGGACGCTATTAGAGAAAACGTTGGTTTTGAAGGCGACTTAAAAGCCTTTTTTACCTTCATGCGCACCGATAAACAATTTTATTACCCTGACACACAGGAAGGGAAAGCCGCATATTTAAAAAAAGCGGTACACATCATCGATAGTATGAAAACCCGCTTAGATGAGATTTTTATCACCAAACCAAAGGCTGATATTACCGTAAAAGCTGTAGAACCATTTAGAGAGCAATCTACTGGAAAAGCCTTTTATAACCGTCCTGCTGTCGATGGTTCAAGACCTGGAATATATTATGCCAATTTATACGACATGGCCTCTATGCCTACGTACCAAATGGAAGCCTTAGCTTATCATGAGGGGATTCCTGGTCACCATATGCAATTTGCTATTCAGCAAGAGTTGGAAGATATTCCTATGTTTAGAAAGTTTGGAAGTTATACGGCTTATGCAGAAGGCTGGGGACTATACTCTGAGTTTATTCCTAAAGAAATGGGCTTCTATGCCGATCCTTATTCCGATTTTGGAAGACTCGCTATGGAATTGTGGCGCGCTTGCCGATTGGTTGTCGATACTGGTATTCACGCTAAAAAATGGACGCGTGAGCAAGCTATTACATACTACACCGACAATACGCCTAACGCGGAATTAGACGCTGTTAAAATGGTTGAAAGACATATTGTAATGCCAAGCCAGGCAACAGCATACAAAATAGGGATGCTCAAAATTTTAGAGTTGAGAGAAAAAGCAAAAACCACTTTAAAGGACAAATTCGATATTCGCGAATTTCATGAAGTAGTTATTTCCCATGGCGCTATTCCTTTAAATGTTCTTGAAGAATTTGTGGATGCGTATATCGCTTCTAAAGCGTAGATACTACACCTCTTAAACCAGCTTTAAAACACATACCTCCAATGTTATTGAAATATTTTGAAACTTTAAAAACCTTTTATTAGGAAAACTTTCAAAAACTAAATATCATAGTAACTTTGTAATCTAAATAAAAGTTACTGGTTTAAATGTTTTAAACGCCAGCTTTGAGTGATAAAACAATTTTTTTAAGCCATTTTCAAAAACAAATACCGTGTTTTCAAAAGAAGAATCTAGACGATTAAAACAAGAATTTTGGACCAGCTTCGGAAAATCTTTTCCTCGAAAATGGATCTTATACAACACGAAATTAAAAGGGTTTAGCTTTAAATTTCACTTCGATAATAAAACAGCTTTAGTCGCTTTAGATGTGGAAGATGATTTGGAACACCGTATTAAATATTGGGAAAAGCTCCTTGCTCTACAACCTATTTTGAAAGACGAGTTTTTACCTGAAGCCATTTACGAAGAAGAATACATTCTTGAAAACTACAAAGAGATCTCTAGAATTTACGTACCTCTAGAACAAAAAGTATCGATACATAACAAAGATTCTTGGCGTGATGTCATGACGTTTTTCAATGAAAAAATGAATCTGTTTGAAGCTTTTTTTGAAGAATACAAGGATATTATTGAAGGATAATGAAGGTAGAAGTTTGATATTAGATGTTAGATAGTTTAAAGCTAGGGCTTTTGTTTCAATATTTACGTTGTTCCACTGCTTATAGCCTACAGCTTAAAGCGTACCGCCTAAAGCATGCCTAACTTACCTCCTATCAACACGCTTACTCATTTCGTAATCGTCCATAACAAATCCTTGTCCGATGTCGACTACCAAAGGGCGAACAATGTTAAAGCCCATATTTTCATAAGCTTTTATGGCGTTACTATTATGGATGTTTACAGTCAACCGCATTTTATCACGATCGCATTTTCGCGCCATAGACTCTACAAAATATATTGCTTGCTTACCAATGTTTTGTCCTCGAAATGTTTTCAGTATATAAATTTTACTTAAAAACAAAGCGTCTGGTTCTTCTCGAATCGCCAAATATCCTACGGCCCGTGTTTTCCATACCATGGTATAATACTGAAAACCGTTTTCAACCTGTTGTGCTATCGCTTCAGCCGATTGAAATTTATCTAACATATAGTCAATTTGAGGCTTGCCAACTATGGGAATATAATGTTCACGCCATATGATATCAGCTAAACCTTCAATTAAAATATAATCAGTGGTATTTTCAGCATTACAAAATTCAACCATAAACAAGGTTTTATTCAAATGATATAAAGAAAAATCATTAAAAAATGACAAACAGCACCAGCTAATACTAAAAGGTGCCAAATAACATGATTATAAGGTATTTTTTCAAGGGCATAAAAAATAATACCAAAGGTGTAGGCTCCACCACCTGCTGCTAAATACCACATACCTTGAGGACCAATAGCTTCAGATAAATTCGAAATATCTAATACAATAAGCCAACCTGTTATAAGGTATAACAAGGTTGAAAAAACTTCAAAGCGTCCTGTGAAAAATAACTTTAATACCGCGCCTAAAAGCGCAATACTCCAAACCGTACAAAATAAAAACACTCCTAAGCTATCATTCAAAGCTATTAGGCATACGGGGGTGTACGTTCCGGCTATAAGCAGGTAAATACTAATGTGATCTATAATTCTAAAATAATGTTTACGTTTCTCACTTTTAGAGGCATGATAAAAGGTTGATGCACAAAATAAAATAATTATGGTAATTGCGTAAATAACAACACTTACTAAACTCCAGGCTGTTTTCTCAGAATTATAATGCACCAAAAGATACAGAGCCACTAAACCGAAAAAAGCTCCTAGACCATGCGTAAAGGCATTTAACTTTTCTTCTAATGGTGTTTGAACACGCATTTATTCAGGTGTTTTTTGATAAATCCATTTATCGGTTAACTCGTAAAAATTAAATTTAATGGCAGGCGGCTGTGGTTCCAACAAGCCATTTTGAAAAGCACGAAGTAGAATATCTTCAATAAGATAATCTTCCTTGACATTAACAGGGTCAAACTCACGTTTTAAGGAAATATCGAACATACTTGCTGTGGTATTATACCAAAAAGCACGCCATCCACTACGCAATTCTTTCACCAAATCGAAGGCCGTTGTACCAGTTTGTCGGTGAATTAATTTTACTAAAATTTGCCCCTCTGTACGTGTTAATTTCTTTAGTTCATCAGAAAACTCACCTTCAATATATTTTTGAATTTGTTTCGTGTAACGTTTCTTCTGCCGATTGTTTTTTAAGGTTGCCAATCTCGTGTTCATGGAATCTAAGCGCTCGGCAGCCATTTTTGCATAAGGGTACACTTTTAATGTTTTTCGTCTTAGAATTAAATAACGAACACGTTCCTTTTTATCATCAAACTTTAATCGATGTAATAACACCACCTCATCTAAATTAATAGATTGTCTTGGTATCGAATCCCCTTCAATAATCAGGTATTCAATAGACGTAGTATCCTGTTCGATGTTGTTAATTTGCGAAAAAACTAAAAACGGACAAAAAACCAATAAATATTTTAAACAATTCATTTATTTAAAAGTGGGGCATTTAACAGGTAAAAATAAAGAAATTATAATCACTATTAACCTTAGGCATTTATTATCTCACTTTTGTTTTATTATTTTTAACAAATTCTGTATTACAATATCCATTTTAAAGCTTTTCATCTCTATTAATATTGTTATTTTAGTGCAAAACTTTTTTAAATGGCAAACAAGAGCATTCTTAACAAAAAGTCGATCGACTTTTTAGAAAAATATTTAAATAATGCAGCCCCAACGGGCTACGAGTGGACAGGTCAGAAGATCTGGATGGATTACCTAAAACCTTATGTAGATACTTTTATTACAGACACTTACGGAACTGCTGTTGGTGTCATTAATCCGGATGCTAAATACAAGGTGGTTATTGAAGGACATGCTGATGAAATTTCATGGTATGTTAACTACATTTCAGACAACGGATTAATTTATGTGATAAGAAACGGAGGTAGCGACCACCAAATTGCGCCGAGTAAAGTGGTAAACATTCATACTAAAAACGGTATCGTTAAAGGTGTGTTTGGTTGGCCGGCGATTCATACCAGAGATAAATCGAAGGAACAAGCCCCAAAACCAGACAATATTACCATTGATGTTGGTGCAAAAGATAAAGAAGAAGTAGAAAGTTTAGGAATTCACGTAGGTTGTGTCATTACTTACCCAGACGAATTTCATGTACTAAACGGCAATAAATTTGTTTGTCGTGCTTTAGATAACCGTATGGGAGGCTTTATGATTGCTGAAGTGGCCAGGTTGCTTAAAGAAAATAAAAAAACCTTGCCATTCGGATTATACATCACAAACTCGGTTCAAGAAGAAATAGGTTTACGCGGTGCTGAAATGATTACACAAACCATTAAACCAAATGTGGCGATTGTAACCGATGTAACCCATGATACTACAACGCCTATGATTGAAAAAACCAAGGAAGGTGATTTAGAAATTGGTAAAGGTCCTGTTGTTGCTTATGCCCCAGCGGTTCAGCAAAAATTAAGAGATTTAATTACAGATACTGCTGAAGCGAAAAAAATTCCGTTTCAACGTTCTGCCCTATCAAGAGCCACAGGAACAGATACCGATGCTTTTGCTTATAGCAATGGTGGCGTAGCTTCTGCTCTAATCTCTTTACCATTACGTTACATGCATACCACGGTAGAAATGGTACACCGTGATGATGTTGAAAATGTGATTAAATTAATTTATGAATCCTTACTCAACATAAAAGATGGCGAAACGTTTAGCTATTTTGACTAATATTTAAATTTAATGGCGCATGACAAAATTTGATTATTCATTTTTTGTCATGCGTCTTTTTTATACCCATGGACGAATTAATTGATGTTGCCGATAAAAACGGAAAACTTTTAGGTGTTTCTGAATTAAAATCTGTAATCCACCAAAAAGGATTGTACCACCATACGGTTCATATTTGGTTATATACTAAAAATGGTGAAGTTTTACTCTCGCAGCGTTCGGCTAAAAAGGCCATTTGTCCGCTTATGTGGGATGTATCAGTTGCCGGACATGTAGATGCTGGAGAGACTTTAAAACAAGCCGCCATTCGAGAAATTCAAGAAGAAATTGGCTTGTTAGTTACCGAAAAAGACCTGCATCAAATAGGTGTTTTCAACTGTTTTCAATCGTATGAAAATGGTATGGTAGACAACGAATTTCACAATACTTTTTTAGCGGAATTAAAGGTTCCTATATCCGAATTAAAACCTCAGGAAGAAGAAGTAGAAGCCTTAAGATTAGTAGATTTAAATGAATTTGATCAACTCATTGAAAACATCCATGAAGACAACCTTCACTTCGTGCCCTCTAACCAAGCTTATTATGCATTTGTTTCTGAAAAAATTAAAGATAATATAAAACCATTCTAATACTTTAAAACCTTCTAAAGTTAGTCACAGTTTAAATCGAAGACTAAGTCATTCTCACTGTACACTAAACACAAGATTCTACCTGCCCAAAAACATAGGTCTACTTTGCAATTCTTTAAAAAAGTTGAGTTTTTCAGCGGCGCTTTATCCTCATTAACAACTCCCTCTATAACACCCTAAACCCCAGTCTTTTTTCCTTGATTTAAAAATTTACACTATAATAAATTGCTTATATTTAATAACAATAATTTTCTACTATGGGCAAAACTTACAATGTGCATGTTAATGACAATCAGGAATTCGATATCGAACCACAGGAGGTTTCAAGTCTTAACCTCATTAAAACGTCTCATAAAAATTACCACATACTTCAAGAAAATAAATCCTTCAAGGCTGAGGTATTGGAAGGCGATTTGAATACCAAACAGTATGTAGTTAAAATAAATGGAAGCACGTACCAAGTCAAAATATTAGATGATTTAGACCTTCTTATAAATAATATGGGATTTAGCAATGCCGTTTCGCATCATACCAATACGGTGGTTGCCCCTATGCCTGGATTAATTTTAGACATTTTTGTTGAAGTCGGCCAACAGGTTGAAGAAAACAGTTCTCTACTCATTCTTGAGGCCATGAAAATGGAAAACAATATCCTATCTCCAAGAAGTGGCACTATAAAATCTATAGAAGTTAAAAAAGGTGAAGCCGTAGAAAAGAGCCATCTTTTAATCGAGTTTGAATAAACTTATTATCATTTTAAAACCACTTCTTAAAAGCACCAACTAAAAACACTTTTATGAAAAAAATATTAGTTGCTAATCGCGGTGAAATTGCCCTTAGAGTCATGCGAACGGCTAAAAAAATGGGCATTAAAACGGTTGCTATATTTTCTGAAATTGACAGAAATGCACCCCATGTTAAATTTGCTGATGAGGCGATTTGCATCGGAAAAGCGCCGTCCAATCAATCGTATTTAAAAGCTGATAAAATTATTGAAGTTGCCAAATTACTGCACGTTGATGCCATTCATCCCGGTTATGGTTTTTTAAGTGAAAACGCTCAGTTTGCCGAACTGTGTGAAGCAAACCAGATTATTTTTATTGGACCGAAATCCAAAGCCATAAAAATTATGGGCAGCAAATTAGCCGCCAAAGAAGCTGTTAAAGCCTATAATATTCCTATGGTTCCAGGAATTGATGAAGCCATTACCGATGTTTCTAAAGCCAAATTGGTGGCTACCGAAATAGGTTATCCCATCCTCATTAAAGCTTCGGCTGGCGGTGGCGGCAAAGGCATGCGTATCGTTGAAACGGAAAACGACTTAGAGTCGCAAATGAAACGTGCCATTAGCGAAGCCACTTCGGCTTTTGGTGACGGATCGGTATTTATTGAAAAGTATGTACAGTCACCAAGGCATATTGAAATCCAGGTTATAGCCGATACACACGGAAAAACCTTGCATCTATTCGAACGGGAATGTAGTATCCAACGCCGACATCAAAAAGTGATTGAAGAAGCGCCCTCATCGGTATTAAGTGAAACTTTACGTAACGCCATGGGAAAAGCAGCCATAAAAGTTGCACAATCATGTGATTATATTGGTGCTGGTACGGTTGAGTTTCTATTGGACGAACAACACAATTTTTATTTCCTAGAAATGAATACCAGATTACAGGTGGAACACCCAGTTACGGAGTTCATAACAAGATTAGATTTAGTCGAACTTCAAATTCAAATCGCACGTGGTGAAGCGTTACACATTAATCAAGCAGATTTAAAAATAAAAGGTCACGCCTTAGAACTTCGCGTTTATGCCGAAGACCCTTTAAATGATTTTTTACCTAGCGTAGGGCTTTTGGAAACTTATAAAATTCCTAGCGGACAAGGCATTCGTGTAGATAACGGTTATGAAGAAGGTATGGAAGTTCCTATTTTTTACGATCCTATGCTTTCCAAACTCATCACTTATGGTAAAACCCGAGAAGAAGCCATTCAACTTATGAGAAAGGCTATCGATGATTACAAAATAGAAGGCATTAAAACGACGCTGCCTTTTGGTAAGTTCGTATGCGAACATGAAGCTTTTAAATCGGGGCACTTCGACACGCACTTTGTTAAAACCTATTACACTAATGAAGCTGTAAAAGACTACGTTGTAGAAGAAGCTAAAATGGCGGCACTTATTGCGGTTAAGCAGTTTCTTGAAGATCGAGACACCATAAATCTTCCTCATTCTAATTCATAAAAACATACTCTATGAGTTCTAAAATAGAAAAACTAAAACACCTATATAACCTTGCTCAATTGGGAGGCGGCCAAGAGCGCATTAACAAACAGCATGAGAATAATAAACTTACTGCTAGAGAGCGTATACAATATTTGTTAGATGAAGCCTCTTTTGAAGAAACAGGCGCCCTTGTAACCCACAGAACTACCGATTTTAATATGGAGGATAAGGTGTTTTACGGCGATGGTGTTATTACGGGTTACGGAACCATTAACGGCCGTTTGGTATATGTATATGCCCAAGATTTTACCGTTTTTGGTGGTTCGTTATCTGAAACGCATGCCGAAAAAATTTGCAAACTCCTTGATATGGCCATTAAAGTTGGAGCGCCCGTAATCGGGTTAAACGATTCAGGAGGCGCCAGAATTCAAGAAGGTGTACGTTCTTTAGGTGGTTACGCCGATATATTTTACCGTAATGTACAAGCTTCTGGGGTTATACCACAAATTTCGGCCATTATGGGGCCTTGTGCTGGTGGTGCTGTCTATTCCCCTGCCATAACCGATTTTACCATTATGGTAGAAAATTCCAGTTATATGTTTGTTACTGGTCCGAGTGTGGTTAAAACAGTAACCAATGAAGATGTTTCTAGTGAAGAACTTGGTGGCGCCCATACACACGCCTCGAAGTCTGGCGTGGCGCATAAAAAGTCCCTAAACGATGTGCAATGCCTAGACGATATAAAAAAACTATTAAGCTACCTCCCTCAAAATAACAAGGAAACGGCTAAAAAAATAGATTACACTTTTACTGATGAGGTACGTGAGGTTTTATCAGACTGTGTTCCAGAAAACCCTAATAAGCCCTACGACATGAATACCGTTATTGAGGGTATTATTGACACCGATTCCTTTTATGAAATCCATAAAGAATACGCCGAAAGTATTATTGTAGGTTTTGCTCGCTTAGGCGGAAGAAGTATCGGTATTGTAGCCAATCAGCCCATGTCTTTCGCAGGGGTACTTGGCGTGCGAAGTTCCAGAAAAGCGGCCCGTTTCATTCGTTTTTGCGATTGTTTTAATATCCCATTATTAGTTTTGGTGGATGTTCCCGGCTTTCTTCCTGGCACCTATCAAGAATGGAATGGCATTATTACTCATGGTGCTAAATTACTTTATGCTTTTAGTGAAGCGACGGTGCCCAGAATAACGGTCATTACCAGAAAAGCCTATGGCGGTGCTTACGATGTGATGAATTCCAAACATATTGGTGCCGATTTAAACTTTGCTTGGCCAGGTGCCGAAATTGCGGTTATGGGAGCTAAAGGTGCGAGTGAAATTATCTTCAAAAAAGAAATATCTAAAGCCGATAATCCTGAAGAAAAACTAATGGAGAAAGAACAGGAGTACGCCGAAAAATTTGCTAATCCTTATGAAGCAGCCAAACGTGGATTTATTGATGAAGTCATTCTTCCTAAGGACACCAGAAGAAAACTCCTTAAAGGTTTTGCCATGCTTGAAGGCAAGATTGTAGAAGGCCCAAAACGCAAACATGGGAATATTCCTTTATGATATTTTATGGTTTTCTCTAGGAATGTACGCTGAATTAAAAGTCCACGGCTTTATTAAATTGAACATAGACATCAAGCCTTGTCATGCTGAACTTGCTGAAGTGCCCTTTGTTAATTAAAACTCTGAAAAACAAAAGCTTCAGAGTTACAAAGCCTCAGAGTTCAGGAATTCTTGTTAATAATTTAAGGTTGATATGTATAGCGGCGTATTTACACATCTAGTTTGTAAATCCAAACCGAATAAAACATCCGTAAGGTTTTCGTAATTAAGCTAGAACAAGCAATAAATTACATAGAGAATTGTAATTACGTTATTTTTTTTCTAACCTTTTAAATCCGTAAAAAATCAGACCGCAACAAATTAGTAACCCAAGAATCGCTGGTATCAATATTGATTTTCCTGACTCACCCGCATTTTGAATACTCCAAACCATTTTACCTGTTGCCATAAGAACAACTACCGCAATCCCCATTATGACACTTCGTTTCCAAAATGCCAATCCTAAAGCAATAAATGAAATAGGAATTGTTAAAGTCAATAGTTGTTTGCTCAAGTCCCAATCACCGTATAAATACTCCTTCTCAAATTCTAAAAAAGCTATGACACTTTCACTTACTATCTCAGGCTTGGGAAACCAAAACATACTTGTAAACAAGGCAAAAACCGAAACCATCATTCCAGCGAAACTTTTTTTATAAGCGAAATAACAAAATGGCAGTAAAAATAGTGGTCTTAAGTACCAACTCCATTGGTTATGGTGTCGTTCAAAAACCCAATCAAAGAAAGATTTGTTTGTCATTGCAATCACAATGAAGACAATTGTCAGGATTAAAAATACGCCTCCTAGTAATATGTCGGTTTTTCTATTTTTCATCTATAAAACTTAATGAATGCCAACGTTTTAACAAGGCTTAGTACGGTAATTAAAAAAGCTTTTAATTTATGACTTAGCACTTAGCCAAAACCCATATCAATTTAAGCCATTATTATATATTCCTTTTTTATCCCTACGTAGAATTATCCAAATTAGAAGCGCAGAAATAAACGTCACTAGGGTGAAAAATTTCTCGAAATTGGTTTCTGCTAAAAGATTTCCAACAGTATTCAGTCCAAATAATATTAAAAATACCCATAAAATAATGTTGACTATTTTCATTGATAAAAATGCTTTTATGTATTTTCCTTTTATAAAAAGGATGACACATAAAAATAGATTTATTAATATCGAGATCGTTTCAAAAACATACATCTCAGCATCATTTTTCAACCTCCCACCCCAAGTTAATTCATAAGGAACTATTTTTAGAATAATGCTTAAATGAAAAAGTATGACTGCCAAAAGTATCCATAACATTATTTTAATAGCAGTTTTCGGATTCATTTTTTATGTTTTTTCAATTGCATAATTAAAAGTATTTAAACTAATGCAAATGCGTTTTAGGTTTTATATTTTATTCAAAGATTTTAAAAATTCATCTGCTGTCATAACAGGTAAGATTGATTTTTTAAAGTCCTTTCCGTTTCTTGTTATTATTATTTCACATTCTGATTCTGTTGCACTAAAATATTGTAATGCATCTTCAAATTCCTTAATAGAAGCATTGAGTCCCTTTTCAATAGTTTGTTCATCGAGTGAGCATACTTCACAAATTATCTTAAATTTTCTTAGTTTTTCTCTAGCTATTTTTCCGTTTTCAAATTTTTCTAGAAAATAATTAACTGTAGCAAACGAAATTGGTGAAACAACCATTGTTAATTTCGCTTTTTCAGCTAAGGTTGCGATTTTAGCAATCGGTTCATAAAAGGGTTTGCGCTCCCCTAAAAAGTCCAACATGACATTGGTATCTATAAATATTCTTTTGCTCATTTATATTTATCAATTAAATAATCAGAATATTCTTTTTTATAGTCCAAATTTGCCGGAATTTCAGTCCCGGTTGAGATACTTTTTACGAATGGTGAAATTTCGAATTCGGAGGTGTCATTTTCAGAAGTCAAAGATTGTAAATAGGCTTCTACAATACGAGACAAACTCATTTTTTTGTTAGAAGCATATGCTTTAGCTTTTTCAATAATATCTTGATTAAGCTTTAATGTTAATTTAGCATCCATAATAGAATTAATTTATACGTATAAATATAATAAAATAATCCGTACAAATTGTTTTGTCCATGATTTTTGATATACGTTTTAATTTCAACAAACAAACAAATATCAACATATGTTGGAGCCTATATAAACCTAAATGTAAATGAATAAACTTTGATGTTTCGACAAATTCAATATGACAAAGTCTATGAATTTCCTTTAATCCTTTTTGTATGTCACTACTTCAGAGTTAAACATAAAACTGTCTTGCCAACGCTCAAAACGTTTATCAAAATGCTCGGCGAAAACCAAATATTGACATCTCCCAATACTTTCTGGGGTTCTGGTAACCTCAGCAAAATTATTATTTCTGAATAAGAAATCGGCATCCTCAACAATACACATTTGAAGTTTGTTTAGGTTGATGCCATTGAGGTAAAATATTCTGTTTAAACGCTTCGGAGTCGCAATAACCACATCTACCCCATCATAAATATCATCACGTTGTTGATCAATGTTTTTTTGATCATAAGCGCTATAAACACGTAAATCGGTGCCGCGAAGAAATGCATTAAACTCCAATTCTAAGTCTAAGGCTGCCTGTTTATCTTTTACAAAAATTAAAACTCTAGGCGCATCTTCAAAAGCTTTACCTTTAAGTTTCTGAATCACACTAAGCACGATGCTCGTTGTTTTCCCAGAATCTTTTGGAGCAATACAAAACAGATTAGCACCACCTTTAATTTTTGATAATATTAATTTTTGAACCCCAATAGGTTCATTAAAACCTTTACTTTTTAATGAATCTTTTAACGGCTCAATTAACTTTTTAAATGACATGCTTTATGGCTTTACGAACAACAAATATAAGGCAACAAGCAACAAAAACGGCTAAAAATAATAAGGCACCCTAAATAGGGTGCCCTAAAACGCTAATAATCCTCTTTTTCAATAGGTGATTTTATACTAAAACTCTAAATCGGCTACAATATCAAATTCATCGTAAATGGCTTTTTCTTTTAAGTTATCAAAGAAATTAGATGATGCATATTGTATATCAAACTTTGTTCTATCAATTTTTAATGAGGCAGTGGCTTTACTTCCATAGATCGACATTGTAAATGTTACCGCATGTGTTTTACCTTTAATGGTTAAATCGCCTGTCACATCGTAAGCATTTTTACCGGAAGCTTTTACTTTAGTAAACACTAAAGACGATGTTGGATATTTTTCAACACCAAAGAAATCATCCGATTTTAAATGGGCTTCTAATTTTGGTTTACTATCTTTTCCTTCTAAATCAGTACTCACTAAGCTTGTCATATCAATAACAAACTCACCTCCGGTTAATTTATCGTTATCGAATTCTAAAACTCCAGATTTCAGTTGTACGGTACCTTCGTGAGATCCAAGCACTTTATAGCCTTTCCAAACGACTTTACTGCTTTCAATTTTAACTTGTTTTTTTTCTCCTTTATAGTTTGTAAATGCTGAAGTTACTACAACAGCAAATACTAAAATTGCTAAACTTTTAATGGTCTTTTTCATAAGTAATTTATTTTTAATGTTTAACCTGTTATGATCCGTAATACATGCGTTCTTTTACTATTTTTCCGTTCTTCCACTCCTGAACTACGACTTTATTATAATTAATGAGTCCTAAGTCTTTATGTGTCAAATCAAATGCCCATTCCACCATGGTAATTTTTTCACCAATGGTAACGTGTAAGGGTTTCGCCGAACGAAATGTTGTTATGCCCTGAAAAAATGCAGCTACCCTTTTTCTGTTTTGTTTTTTACCCAGGTATTCCATTCTATTATTTTCTTGCATAACCACATCATCATCATAATACAAATCAAACGCTTCAAGACCTTGGCCTTGAATTATAAGATCATTAAGGTTGCTAACCTGTTCAATTAATTTATTCATAATACATGATGAATTATTACGGTACAAAGTTCTGAAACGTCCCCGTGATATAAAATGAAGTAGTTTATTAAATAAAGTTAATCTAGATTAACTTTTACTGCTCGAGAATAAGCTGGCTTTTAATTTTGCTTAAGAATTCCTTAGTAATACCAAGGTATGAAGCAATCATATACTGAGGGATTCGTTGCTCAATTTTAGGATACTGATTTCTAAAATATAGAAACCTGTCTTTTGCGGAAAGACTAAAACTTCTAATGATTCTTTTCTGTGAAGCTACTAAAGCCTTTTCGATGATGCGTCTAAAAAAACGCTCTAGCTTTGGAATTTCAGCATATAGATTTTCTATTTCATCGTAAGAAAACATTATGAGCTCGGTGTTTTCAATACATTGTATGCTAAAATCGGCTGGCGTTTGTGTTATAAAACTCCCGATATCGGAAGTCCACCAATCTTCAATGGAGAACATGACGATGTGTTCTTGACCTTCATCATCGACATAATATGTTTTGGTACAACCAGAAATGACAAAACATTCGTACTTACAAACATCACCTTGTTGAACCACAAATTGCCCCTTTAAATACTTTCTATAACTAACTTTCGATTCTAAAATCGCTTCTTCCTCCTTGCTTAGAGTAACATGCTGCCCGATGTAGTTTAAAAGTGGCTGTATATTCATAGGTGTGATTATGCTTTACTTGATATCAAATTTAACAATAATATTGAACTGATTTAATCTTTTTGCGTTTAAGCGAAAATTAGACATTTTTTGACCATTTGAAAGTTTTTTTGAGTTCCATAGCTGGGCTACGGAAAGAAAAAAAGGTGAAAAATGGGTAAAAAAGAGCAATTTTTTAGCAAATGAAAAAAGTTTAAATCAGTTCTTTGTCTTAATATATCGTTAAGTTATTAAAAAAGGATTTTAATTGAATTACTTTTGCCAAATGCAAAAAAACCAACATTTTAAAATTGAATTTGTGGCCTTAATGGCATCACTTATGTCAATTGTTGCCCTTTCCATTGATGCATTATTACCGGCTTTACCTGAAATCGGAGCTCATTTAGGTGTTATAGATGCCTCTGACAATCAGTTATTAATTACCATGATTTTTCTGGGTATTGGTTGCGGACAGCTTATTTTCGGACCCTTATCGGATAGTTTTGGCAGGAAACCCATTGTTTTTATAGGTTTTTCTGTTTTTATTATGGCTAGTATTATTTGTGTAACAACAACAAGTTTTGAGGTGATGATTGTGGGACGCATCCTTCAAGGTATAGGGTTAGCATCCCCTAGAAGTTTATCACTTTCCATGATTCGCGACTCCTATGAAGGGGATTATATGGCAAAAATCGTATCCATTGTGGTGATGTTTTTTATACTTGTTCCTGTGGTCGCTCCTACCCTCGGGCATCTCCTCATGGCTTATTTTAGTTGGAAATCCATTTTCTATTTCAATCTTATATTTGGGGTGATTATCATGTTCTGGTTTTGGCAAAGACAACCTGAAACTCTTCCTAAAGAAAGACGAATTAAATTCTCGGCGAATCTATTTTACGACGGCACTCGAAAATTCTTTAAGGAGCGTGAAGCCGTTGCTTTCACACTAGTCTCTGGATTTATTACGGGATCATTTATGGTGTACCTCAGTACAGCACAGCAGATCTTCCAGGTACAATACCAGATGGCTGAAATGTTTCCATACATTTTTGCAAGTTTAGCCATCTCTATTGGTTTAGCCACCTTTATGAATAGCCGATTGGTGGAGAAATATGGTATGTGGCGTATCGCCTATACCGCTACAGTAGGTTACGCCATCGTTTCGGTGCTTTACGTGATTTTATTTTGGTCTGGCAACAACCCTAGTATATACATTTTATTAATGTTTTTTGCAGCTCAATTTTTTGCTGTTGGCTTTCTCTTCGGAAATCTAAGGGCTTTAGCCATGCAGCCTCTAGGTCATATTGCGGGCATTGGTGCAGCAATAAACGGCTTTGCTTCAACCATTATGGCGGTGCCCATTGCGAATTATATAGGAGGCTACATCAAACACTCGGTACTCCCAATTTTTATAGGATTTTCGGTATTTGGCGTTTTATCTTTATTGGTTTTCACTTTATTGAAACGCAAAAGGAAGATGCTTACTACAAAGGCCTAAATTAAAGATATTTCTGTTGTAAGACTTGCAAGTGATGTACTTCATGACCCACAATTACAAAGGCCGCGGCTCGGGCAGACATGGGGTTACCGCTAACCATACCTATATGTTTAAATTCGGTTTCCGACATTTCTTTTAGTAGAACCATAGTGTTTCGACGTACGGCTTCATAAGCTTCTATAAGGTCGTCTAAAGATTTTTCATTAGCGTTTGAAGTGGCCACAAAATCATCTTGCTCAAACCCAGGAAGATTCGTTTTATCCTGCCTTGAGATTCTAAAACAACGGTAACTAAAAACGCGCTCGGTATCAATAATATGCTGAAACACTTCTTTTATAGTCCATTTTCCAGACGCATAACCCCAGCTTAATTTAGCTTCTGGAATACTTTTAAAAGCATCTAAAACAGTTGTTCTTCCTTTTTCAAGAGCCTCTAACAAATTTAAATCTGTAGGGACTTTATCAATGTAGGTTTTATAAAACTCAGGATATTCTGAAGGGTTTAAACTTGTTACTTTCATCTTAATTAAAATTAGGTTGACAGCTATATTTTGGCTTGATAGGTGTATAAATCGTAATACCTTCCTCCAACGGCAATTAACTCGTCGTGGGTACCGCGTTCTACGATATTACCAGCTTCAATTACTAAAATTTGATCGGCTTTTCTAATGGTACTTAATCGATGCGCAATAACGATGGTGGTTCGATCTTTTACCAATTCATTTAAACTCTTCTGAATTAAGGCTTCACTTTCGGTATCTAAGTTTGAAGTGGCTTCATCTAAAATAATAAGTTTAGGATCGGCAAGAATGGCACGAGCAATAGCCAATCTTTGACGTTGCCCTCCAGAAAGCTTCACGCCTCGTTCTCCTATTAAAGTTTCTAAGCCTTTGTCAAATCTATCGGTAAATTCATCTACATAGGCAGCTTTAACAGCATTCTGAAGTTCCGCTTCGGTAGCGTTTGGCCTAGGAAAAAGGATGTTCTCTCTAATCGTCCCTTCAAACAAAAACTCATCCTGTAAAACCACACCCAAATTTTTTCTAAAACTGTTTAATTTTACTTTAGATAAATCTTGATGATCGACTAAAACGGTACCTGATTTCGGATTTAAAAAAGTAGCCGACAATCCCGCAATGGTCGATTTTCCCGAACCTGAACTTCCTACTAAAGCAGTAACAGTTCCGGAAGGTGCCTTAAAATTTATTTTGTGAAGCACGTCTTTGTCTTCTTCATAAGCAAAAGACACATCTTTAAATTCAATATCACCTTTAAAATTTTGTAGTTCTATGGTACGCTGTTCGTTGTCTTCTTCAGCAGTCATGTTCATCAACTCCTCGGTTCTGTCTAATCCCGCTAAAGCTTCAGTCAACTGACTCCCAATATTACTCATTTGCACTATAGGCGCAATCATAAATCCGAGTATCAAAGTAAAAAACAAAAAATCACCAGTTGTCATGGCATTTTGCATCATATAATAACCACCAATACCCATAATTCCTGTGGTGGCCACACCAATTAAAAAAGTCGATGAGCTGGTCATGATAGAGGTTGCTGTTAAACTTTTTTTCACATTTTGAAACAAGCGCTCCACCCCTTGCTCAAAAACAAGATTTTCTTGTTCTTCAGCATTAAACGCTTTTATAACCCTTACCCCTGCTAAGGTTTCAGTAAGTCTGCCTTTAACTTCTTGATTAATTTTTCCTCGAGTTCTAAATACAGGACGAATGTATTTAAAGGCACGCAAGGCGATATATCCGAATATGGAAATCGGCACGAACACAAAAAGCGTCATCCAGGCATTCAACTTTATTAAAATAATTAAAGAAACAATGGCTGTGAACGTCCCTCCTACTAATTGTACCAAACCTGTGCCAATTAAGTTTCTTACCCCTTCTACATCACTCATGATTCGGGACACTAGACCGCCAGTTTTATTGTTATCAAAAAAACTAATGGGTAAAGACAAAACTTTTTTCTGCACTTGGGCACGTAATTCACTGATTAAAAATTGCGCCTGAACGCTTAATATTTGCGTTAATACGTATGATGTTAAGGCTTGTACTAAAATAGCCGATAGCACAATGATTATTAAGCTGTAAAGCTGCGACGGATCATTGCTTGGCACAACATCATCTAGAAGTACTTTACTTTGCCACGGTAAAATAAGTCCGGCTAAACTTCTTATTACTATTAACAGCAACCCTAAAAAAACCAAATTTCGCCTTGGCCAAATAATGGTTTTAAAAGCTTGTATCATAGTCACTTTAGACTTTCTTTTATCTTTTTTTGTAGTCGTGGTACTGAGGTGCTTCATAGAATTCTTTTGAACGCGAAGTGAGTTATGTTAATCAAACTTTATCTATAGCAAAAATAGACCTAAATTCTTTTCTAACGCTGCCTTATCTCTTTTTTTGAATAAGCGCGATAACTCGATACGCTAACGGTATAAAATTTATATAATTTGTAGGACGAAAAATAGCTTAATTCATTACTTTTAGTGTCTGAAAATTAACAATTAAATTTATAAAAAAATCATGAAAATTATAGGCATTGGTAAAAACTACGTAAATGATAAAAGTGAAGTTGCAGCGCTTAAAACTGGGGCACAAACCATCTTTTTAAAAGCTGAAAGCACTTTAGTTGAAAACAACGCAGACATTGTTTTTCCATCCATAACAGAGCAATTAATTTATGAAGTAGAATTAGTCGCTAAAATCGGGAAGCAAGGTAAAGATATTTCTGAAGCTGATGCAGCCTCTTACATTAGCGAAATAGGTATTGGTATTGATTATACTGCTAAAGATGTACTTGCTGCAAGTCGTGAAAATAAAGGTCCGTGGGCATTAGCAAAAGGTTTTGACGGTGCTTCTCCAGTGGCTGGATTTAAATCGATTTCTAATTTCCCAGATTTGAATGATATCAACTTTAACCTATTAATAAATGGTGAAGAAAAGCAAGTTGGTAATACAAGTGATATGATATACAACTTCGTTGAAATTATTGCTTATGTGTCTAAATTTATGACTTTAGAACCTGGTGATTTAATTTTCACAGGAACGCCGGCAACAGGTGCTGGTCAAAACGTAAAAGGCGATCATTTACAAGCTTCTGTTGAAGGTGAATTGTTATTAGATTTTAAACTTATTTAATAAGTTAAGCTTGCCTCATGAAAAATTCTATTGCAGAACGTGTTCTTGATTTCTTAATTAAGTATCCGCCTTTTAATTTACTAAGCACCAATGATTTGTTTGAAATATCCAAAGAGATTTCAATCATTTACATGGAAAAGGGCGATACGCTGTTTGAAAGAGGCGATGCTGCAAAATCAGATTTTTACGTGGTAAGAAATGGTGGTGTAAAATTGTTACACACCATGGGCGACAATACCCAAGATATTATTAATATTAGTGATGCTGGCGATGTTTTTGGAATACGCCCACTAATTGCGAAAGAAAACTATAAACTCACGGCTACCGCCAATGAAGAATCGATAGTTTACGCCATTCCTATTAGTGTTTTTACAGCAGTTACCAAAGACAACGCTAGCATTAATAAATTCCTTGTTACAGCCTTCGCAACCAATGCTTACGACCCCTACACCGCAGAGGAAGCAGGTAAAATATTTGTAGATTACCTACCCAATAGTGCTCAAGATATCATCAATTTTCAAACCGCCAACTACACCAAAAACCCCATTACCTGTACCATAGATTCTACCCTAAAGGAGGCGGCTATAAAAATGCGGGATCACAAAATTGGTTGTATTGTGGTAGTAAACAATCTGAAAAATCCTGTGGGTATTATTACCAATAGCGACATTAAAAATAAGATTGCAACTGGTCTTTTTCCTATTGAAACGCCGGTAACCAATATCATGGTAACACCTGTAATAACTTGTAAAAAGGGGTTAACGGTTGCCGACGGACAACTTCAAATGATCAAGCATCATATTGGCCATTTATGTGTTACTAAGGACGGTACTGTAAACACGAAACTGGTTGGTGTATTAACACACCATGATGTCCTTGTGACTTTAGGCAATAGTCCGACTGTTATTTTAAAAGAAATTAAACGCGCCAATAGAACAAAAAAGTTACGATCGGCACGTTTAAAAGCCAATAGTTTACTGAAAAGTTATTTAGAGCAAAATATTCCGGTAGGCCATATTGTTAAGGTTATCTCGAAAATTAACGATGCTGTAACGGTACGCGCTATTGAAATCGCCCTAAAAAAAATGCCTTCAAACCCTCCTGTGAAATTTTGTTGGATTGGTTTAGGGAGTCAGGGTAGAAAAGAACAGATGCTATTTACTGATCAAGATAACGCCATAATTTTTGAAGATGTTCCTGATGATAAGTATGAGGAAACCCAAACTTATTTTCTGGAGTTGGCAAAACTGGTAACTAAATCGTTAAACAAAATTGGTTTTGAATATTGTGAAGCCGATATGATGGCCAGTAATCCGAAATGGTGTATGTCTCTCGAACAATGGAAACAACAATTTGACGATTGGATTTCAAAACCTGATGAAAAAGCAATTTTGCTCTCATCTATATTTTTTGATTTTAGCCCCATTTACGGTGAAGAAACCTTATCGGAAGCGCTTTCAGATTCTATTTATGAAACATTAGAAGAAAGCAGTTTATTTTTTAAATTTTTAGCACGAGATGCCATTAAAAATCCGTCCCCACTAGGCTTTTTTAAACAATTTGCGGTAGAAAAAAGCAGGGAACAAAAGGACCTCTTCAACATAAAAAACCGTTGTATTATGCCTTTGGTTGATGCGGCACGTTTGCTCACTTTAAAAAACAACACGCGAGGCATCAATAATACCTCCGAACGTTTTGAGCAATTAGCGATTTCAGACCCTAATAACAAAGAATTATACCATTCATGTTCTTACGCTTTCAAAGCCCTTTCTAAATTTAAAACCAAACAAGGCATTCTTCATAATGACTCTGGAAAGTTTATTGATATAGAAAGCTTAACCAAAGAGGAACAACTTAAGTTAAGACGCTGCTTAAAACCCGTTCACGAAATCCAGGAAGTGCTTAAAATTCGATTCGATTTAAAAAACTTTATTTAGATGGCTTTTTTCAAATGGTTTTCGGAGAAAAAAAAAGACTATCCTGACTTTTGGTTAGACTATCTCGATGAATTTAAAGACAAGGTGAATGCGGATATTAGCAACACCAGATTCATTGCTTTTGACACCGAAACTACGGGATTTGATTATACAGAAGACCGCGTATTATCCATTGGAGCCGTATCTTTTATAAATAAAAAAATTGATGTTAATCAATCTCTAGAACTGTATATCAAACAAGATGTTTTTAAGGCTGAATCTGTAAAAATTCATGGTATTTTAAAAAATAGTAAGGTTGATAAACTCACAGAACTGGAAGCTATAAAAGCCTTTTTAGCCTATATCAAATCGGATATACTTATTGCGCATCATGCTGATTTTGATCGCAATATGATTAATAAAATACTTGAAAGACACGGTTTAGGTCAATTGAAAAATAAATTTATCGATACAGGAGCCCTTTATAATAAATCGGTCCATGTCATTTATCGAGACGAGCAAAAACCGCACAGCTTAGATGAATTAGCCAAAGAGCTCAATGTCCCTTTAGTAGATAGGCACACCGCCACTGGCGATGCGCTTATTACTGCCTTGGTATTTTTAAAAACATTGGCTCGTTTAGACAAACGCAAGCATCTAAACTGGGGCTATTTAATGCCTAAATAACGCCTTTATTACAAGGCGTTATCTATAATTTCTTGAACCACTTCTGGATTTAATAAAGTACTGGTATCACCTAAGTTACTAATATCTTTACAAGCTATTTTTCGTAAAATACGACGCATAATTTTTCCTGATCGCGTTTTAGGTAATCCTACGGTAAACTGAATTTTATCCAGTTTGGCAATCGGACCAATATGCTCGGTAATCATTTGGTTAATTTCATTACGCACATTGTTTTGATCTCTACTCTCGCCGGTATCCTTTAAAATAATGTAACCGTACAGCGCATTTCCTTTGATATCATGAGGAAAACCAACTACTGCAGATTCTGAAACTGCTGGATGCTCATTTATAGCATCTTCAATAGGTGCTGTTCCTAAATTATGACCTGAAACGATAATAACATCATCAACACGACCAGTAATTCTATAGTAGCCTACTTCGTCTCGTAAAGCGCCATCACCTGTAAAATACTTGTTTTCATAAGCAGAAAAATAGGTCTCCTTATAACGTTCGTGATTATTCCAAATGGTTCGTGCCATACTTGGCCATGGGAATTTTATACACAAACGCCCTTCAACTTGATTACCTTTTAATTCCTTACCCGATTCATCCATTAAAGCGGGCTGTATGCCTATAAATGGTAGTGTCGCGTAAGTTGGTTTTGTTGGTGTTACAAACGGAATTGGAGAAATCATAATCCCTCCTGTTTCAGTTTGCCACCAGGTATCTACAATCGGACTGTGTTTTTTACCAACGTTATCGTTATACCAGTGCCAAGCCTCTTCATTGATAGGCTCTCCTACCGACCCCAATACTTTTAAAGAAGATAGGTCGTATTTTTCAACCAAGTCCACACCTTCCTTAGCCAAAGCACGAATGGCTGTTGGTGCGGTATAAAACTGTGTTACTTGGTGTTTATCTACAATTTCCCAAAAACGACCAAAATCTGGGTAACTTGGTACGCCTTCAAACATCACTGTAGTTGCCCCATTAGCTAAAGGACCGTACACAATATAACTGTGTCCTGTAATCCAGCCAATATCTGCCGTACACCAATAGATGTCGTTTTCTCTATATTGAAATACATTTTTAAAAGTATAAGCCGTATATACCATATACCCGCCTGTGGTATGTACCATCCCTTTGGGCTTTCCGGTTGATCCGGACGTGTATAATATGAACAAAGGATCTTCAGAATTCATTATTTCCGCTGCGCAATCCTCTGAAGCGTTGTCTAAAAGCGGTTGCAACCACTCATCACGACCTTCTTTCATAGGTATTTCCGAATGAATCCGTTTGGCGACTAAAACGGAATTCACACCAGGGCAATCTTCTAGGGCATCATCAACAATACCTTTTAAATCGATGGTCTTAGCGCCACGGTAGGATCCATCACTTGTAATCACCATTTTACAATCGCTATCATTAATTCTTGTAGATAAAGCCGTAGATGAAAATCCTGCAAAAACCACAGAATGAATGGCGCCTATTCTAGCACAAGCCAGAACAGAAATGGCTAATTCAGGAATCATAGGTAAATAAATACACACCCGATCGCCTTTTTTAACCCCTTTAGATTTTAAAACATTCGCAAACTGATTGACTCTTTTATAAAGCTGATTGTATGAAATATGTTCGGCAGGTTCATTGGGGTCATTAGGTTCAAACAAAATCGCTGTTTTATCCCCGCGAGTTGATAAGTGTCGGTCAATACAGTTTTCGGTAATATTAAGTTGCGCCCCTTCAAACCATTTAATTTCAGGTTTGCTAAAATCCCAACTTAATACATTATCCCATTTTTTACGCCACATAAAATGTTCTTCAGCAACCTCTTCCCAAAAATTTTCTGGCTCTCTAATGGATTTTCGATAGACTTGATAATATTCTTCTAGGTGTTTTATGTGATAATTACTCATAAATTAGTTTGTGTTTTAGTTTAGTAGCTTAAAATTAAGAACTTTTAAGCGTTTTCTAAATTATAAATTTATTGTGGTTTCTCTAAGCTTTTTCTACGGATTACGTGTATCTGTAGATGAACATCAGCAAATAAGCGACCTATTTACCTCCTTAAATCACAACAGGAATGTCTTAAAATAAAATAGGATGTAATTAAATGATAATTTTAATTACATCCTGTTTTACAAAATGGTTTAGAATAGTTTAGTTGGTTCTTAAACTTTTAATTTAATAGCGATAAAGCTGCACTTACGAATTAATAAATTCTTTATTTAGCACCTTTTAATTTATGGCTATAATAAATTAAACCTCAAGAGTTGCTAAAATAATAATTACATTGTTAAAACCTAATAAATAATACAATTTTAACACACTTACTTTTTCAACCGACTTTCAACAGTGCTTTTCGTCCGATACAATGTAATTTTTAAAGTATCTTTGTGCGCAACCAAATCAAAAAACATTGCAGACCAACCGTCTTTATTTTATTGATGCTGTAAGAGCATTTGCTATTTTAATGATGCTTCAAGGGCACTTTATAGACACGTTACTTGACCCTGTTTACAAAGACCCGAACAATACTGTTTTCAGTATATGGAACTATTTTAGAGGTGTCACGGCTCCTATGTTTTTTACCATTTCTGGATTGGTTTTTAATTATTTATTGCTTCGAGCCTATGCTAAAGGGGACGATAAACCCCGCATAAAAAAAGGTCTATTTCGCGGACTCCTACTCATCCTTATCGGTTACAGTTTACGAGTAAATCTGCTAAGTTGGTTTTCTGGCTATTTTAACCCCTACGTATTAGTTATTGATGTCCTTCAGTGCATTGGTTTATCGCTCATATTATTAGTTGGTTTCTATGTATTATTAAAAAAACACAGTTATTTATTTTCTGTAGTTTTGTTTACCGTAGGTTGCCTCTGTTTTATAACAGAACCCCTTTACAGAGATCTGACCTTAGAAAACATACCGCGATTTTTCGCCAACTATATTTCAAAAAGTAACGGTTCGATTTTCACCATTTTACCGTGGTTCGGATATTCGGCATTTGGAGCTTTTTTATCAACAATATTTTTTAGACATGCACACCGGGAGCGCTTTCAATTGCTCACCATTATTTCATTTTTTATGACGGGTGCATTTTTAATATACGGCTCATCCCCTTTTCTACTGGCTCTAAACGAGCTTACAGGTATTGAGCTTTTCGAGCGCAGTGCGAACTATAATTATTTGTTTAGACGACTGGGTGATGTGCTCATCATTTTCAGTATTTTTTACAGCTTAGAACGTTTTTTAAAACGATCATACATTTCTAAAATTGGAGAAAAAACGTTATCCATTTACGTCATACATTTTATTCTACTTTACGGAAGCTTTACAGGATATGGTATTAAACGATTTTTAAATAAATCTTTATCCCCAACTGAAGCTGTTTTTGGAGCACTCTTATTTATGGTGGTCGTTTGTTTTATTGCTTTTCACTATGCTAAAACCAATGCATTTCTCTATAAATTAAATAGGAAAGTGATGGATAAAATCAAACCAAACGAATAATTCTTCATAGAATACCTCAAATTATAGAAGTTGTCATTAAAAATGACATTTTTTTTTACTGAACTAACAAAAGTCAGTTTTATTTTCATGTCGTGACCTTAATTTTGAGCTTGTAACCAAGTTAATCAACGTATTATGAATTCTAAATTATTCACAGTCATACTATTATTTATAGGATTGGCAACCTTTCCTTATCACCAATATGCTAATCAACATGAATCGCATTCGGTAAAAAACCATAACAGTAAAAAACATTGGAGTTACTCTGGTGAGACCGCTCCAGAAAATTGGTCGGAGATCGAAAAGCAATCCGATTGCAACGGTATGCAGCAGTCTCCAATAAACATCATTCATATAAATTCTGATTCGACTCATGTTAAAAATGAATTGCAGTTTGAATATGCTCCAACCACACTAATAAATGATGTTGAAAATAACGGCCATACCATTCAGTTTGATTTTGAAACGGGCGATTATATCAACTACAAAAACGAGCGTTATTGCTTAAAACAAATTCATTTCCATGAACCCTCTGAACATAAAATTGATGGCGTTACATACCCGATTGAAATTCATTTTATACACACCAATGATGAAGGCAAAATGACTGTTTTAGCTTTATTAGGTAAAGAAGGCAAGGAGAGTGAATTGTTCGAATTTTTTGAAAGTTTTCTACCATTAGAAGCGGGTGCAAAAAAAGAGATTCATCAAGAAGTTGATTTATCCAGTCTAGAGCTTGAAAAAAGACATTACTACTCGTACGGAGGTTCGTTAACCACACCACCTTGTTCGGAAAGTGTGAACTGGATTGTTTTTAAAGAACCTGTTATTTTATCGATAGATGAAGTTTTAAAGCTTAAAAACAACATGCCTTTAAATAATTATAGAAATGAACAACCTCTTAATCATAGAATTGTGCATTACCATATTTGATTTTCAAGTTGTTTAAATGTGTAACTGTTGAAGTGTTTATTCGCTACATTAGTACGTGACATCATTCAAACAGCTTTACATAAAAAAACCTGTCGACGTCTTTTAAACAAAGGCACTTCGACAGGTTTTTTAAATTTATTATTTTAAAAACATAGATGGATTATTCAACTATGAGCAGTGCTTAATCGCTTTATTTTTTCTTTAAATAATCCAGAACATTGGCTTCAATACGCTCCTGGATATCGCTTACATCGGCTTTCACAAAGGTTTCTCCTGTGATGTTTTCATAAAGCTCGATGTATCGATCGCTAACAGTTTGGATGTATTCATCGCTCATAACCGGCACGGTTTGCCCTTCTAAACCTTGAAATCCGTTAGAAATTAACCACTGACGTACAAATTCTTTACTTAATTGCTTTTGAGCTTCGCCCTTATCTTGACGCTCTTGGTAGCCTTCAGCGTAAAAGTAACGTGAAGAATCAGGTGTATGAATCTCATCGATTAAAACGATCTTTCCGTCTTTAGTTTTTCCAAATTCATATTTAGTATCCACTAAAATCAAACCTCTGGACGCAGCGATTTCAGAACCACGTTGAAATAATTTACGGGTATAATCTTCAAGAATCACATAATCCTCTTCTGAAACAATACCACGCTTTAAGATGTCTTCACGAGAGATATCCTCATCATGATCACCCATTTCTGCTTTCGTTGCAGGGGTAATAATAGGTTCTGGAAAAGCATCGTTTTCTTTCATACCTTCAGGCATAGGCACACCGCAAAGCATACGTTTTCCTGCTTTGTATTCACGTGCAGCATGTCCCGACATGTAACCACGAATAACCATTTCAACTTTAAAAGGGTCGCATAAGTGTCCCACAGCCACATTAGGGTCTGGGGTTGCCGTTAACCAGTTAGGCACCAAATCTTCGGTAGCCGCCATCATTTTAGTGGCTATTTGGTTTAGGATCTGTCCTTTATAAGGAATTCCTTTAGGCATCACCACATCAAAAGCAGAAAGTCTATCGGTTGCAATCATAACCAATTCTTCATCATTAATGTTATAAACGGCTCTTACTTTCCCTTTATAAAGGCTTTTCTGTCCTGGAAAATTGAAATTAGTATCAATTATTGTGTTACTCATTTTTAATGGATTTATTGTCTTGTGCTAGATACTTATTAATTACATTTTCAATCAACCTTATTTTTCAAACGCTTCATTTTTAAAGCGAAAGAAAGCTCAAGAGCTCAATGAAAATATTTGGCAAAATAAAGTAAAATATCTTAATTCTATCAGTTGAATTTACACTAATACCAATAATTCTTAAAAATTATTGGCTTTTTTACTATTGTAGCCTTCCCTAAAAATAGGATACTTTATAATTCGACGTTAAACACTTTTTAGTAAAGATGTGAAAACCTCTAAATATAAAAGAGGCTATCATAAAAGTTAAAATAATCGTCATGTTGTGTTTGACACAAAATCCCATAAAATTGAAATACAATAATTATGAGCATCTGAAATACATTCAGATTGACGTTAATTCGACTTTTAGGATAGCCTCCTGATAATAGTGTTATAAGTAAATTAAAGGTTTATCCTCCTGTAGCATCAGATAATTTACGCATAACCTCTTCTAAGTTAAAACTAGCTGGTTTTTGTCTTGGAGGGAACTCTTTAAAGGTTTCCAAGAATTTAGCAGCTTGTTTTTGAGCTGGAACAATTAAAAATGCATGACGCAATACAAAATCCCAGTACGTATTAGAAGTAATATCTGCTTCTTCGTATGGATCGGCTCTTAAGTTGAACATTTTTGGTAAACGTAACGGTGTAAATGGTTCTGCCCAAATTTTAAGCGTACCTTCTTGACGTTGCTCTAGGAATACCAATTTCCAGTTTTCGTAACGGATACCTGTTAACTGCGTGTCATCATTAAAGTAGAAAAACTCTCTTCTTGGAGAACGCTCTTCTTTTCCAGTTAAATATGGTAAAATATTGTACCCATCTAAATGTAATTTAAATGATTTTCCAGCGGCTTTATGACCTCCTTTTTTCAATTTTTCTATAATTTGATCATCTCCTGCAGCAGCTAATAAAGTTGGCATCCAGTCTAAACCACTAACAATTTCATTAGAAACTGAACCTGGTTTAATGTGGCCTGGCCAACGGATCATAGCTGGTGAACGGAATGCCCCTTCCCAGTTAGTTTCCTTTTCACTTCTAAAAGGACTATTACCTGCATCTGGCCAAGAGTTTTTATGCGGACCATTATCACTAGTATAAATTACAATGGTATTATCTGCAATTCCCATATCGTCTAATGACTTAAGCATTTTTCCAATATGTTTATCGTGTTCTATCATACCATCAGCATACTCTGTTCTTGCTGTAAAACCACGTTCGTCTCTATGCTCTTCTTTAACATGTGTATATAAGTGCATACGTGTAGTATTAAACCATACGAAGAAAGGTTTATCGCCATCCACCTGCTTTTTCATAAATTTAATAGCGGCATCAGAGGTTTCATCATCGATAGTCTCCATACGTTTCCTTGTTAATGGTCCCGTATCTTCTATTTTACCGTCAGCTGTACTATGAATAACACCACGAGGACCATATTGTTCTTTAAATTTTGGATCCTGAGGATAGTTTCTATTTTCTGGCTCTTCTTCTGCGTTTAAGTGATATAAATTACCGAAAAACTCATCGAAACCATGATTCGTTGGTAAAAATTTGTCTAAATCTCCTAGGTGATTTTTTCCAAACTGTCCTGTTGCATAACCGTGAGGTTTTAATAACTCTGCAATCGTAGCATCTTCTTTACGAAGTCCTACATCGGAACCTGGCAAACCTACTTTAGACATCCCTGTTCTGTAAATGGTTTGTCCTGTAATGAATGACGAACGTCCTGCTGTACAGCTTTGTTCTGAATAATAATCGGTAAAGATCATACCTTCGTTGGCAATTCGATCGATGTTAGGTGTTTGATAACCAACAAGCCCCATAGTGTAGGCTGAAATATTGGTTACCCCAATATCATCACCAAAAATCACCAAAATATTGGGCTTTTCTTGGGCATACATACAGCTAACAAAAGAGAAAGCTAATAATGCTTTAAAAAAGTTGTTTTTTCTCATTTTTAAATGAATTAATTAATAAAGTTAAATTTGGAAATGAAGATACAAAATAAATTAAAATGGAAGTATCGTTTGGGCTGACAAACACAAATTTCCCACAAGCAATTGTAACTCCTTATATTCCTGAAAAGTATGTTAACGAACACTAGTTAAAGTCTAATGCTATTACCAGAATGAAACTACTAATACATAAAAAAAACACACTATTATAACGAATGCAACGCTGTCCTTGGATATTTTTTTATGGTTATTAATGTCATTAAAACAACTAACTCCTTGGAATATGCCACATGAAATTATGATGTAAATTATTTTACTCTAATTCAAAAACATATTCCTTATAAACATCATTGGGATGATTTTCTGAATATTTCTTAACATATAATGGATAAAATAAGTCTAGCAAATACCGATTCGTAAATGCAGGATTGTAATTTAAATTTATTTCTTCGGTGACATACATTTCCACTAAGCCTTTTGCAGCGCCTTTAACTCTATAGCACTCAAATCCACAAATTGTTTTTATGCTATTTTTATAATAAGCGCCTATTTCCAAAGAATTCGTGGATGAAATCACTAGAACTTTTAAACTAAACCAACGCACCATTAGCACCTATCACCTGACCTGAAATCCATTTAGAATCATCACTAGCTAAAAACAATACTATTTTGGCAATATCAATCGGTTCGGCTAACCTTCCAAAGACGTTCATTGCACTCAATTTATCTATAGTTTCTTGAGATTTTCCATCCAAAAATAATTCGGTAGCAGTGGCACCAGGCGCAATAGCATTAACCGAAATCCCTCTACCAATTTCCTTCGAAAACACTCTAGTTATTTGTTCCACGGCTGCTTTCGTTGCCGAATACAAGGCGTAGTTTGGAAACATTAATTTAGCTGTACTAGATGAAAAATTAACTATAATCCCTTTATCTGCTAACTTGCTATCGGCTTCCTGAAGTGTATTAAAAATACCCCTCACGTTAACGTCGAAAAGTTTAGTGAATTCATCTTGCGTATTGTCCTTTAATAATTTAGTAACTAGTATTCCAGCATTATTTACCAATACGTCTATTTTCCCAAAAACTTCAATCGTTTTGTCAAACAGATGGGTCACTTCATGTCTTTGGCTAACATCTGCTTTTATAGCCAGAGCTGTGCCGCCATTTTGTGTAATGGATTCTACGGTTGCGTTGGCTTCGGTTTTGCTATTCGCGTAGTTTACAACAACTTTCGCTCCGTTTTCAGCTAATAAAACGGCAACTTCTTTGCCAATACCTCTTGAAGCACCAGTTACTATAATAACTTTATTTTGTAGTTTCATGTGGTTCGATTTATTAACTTTTATTTTAATGCCATTAATTTTCTTACTGTTAGGGCTAAGTCATTTTCATTTATTTCTGGTTTTGGAGCGAGTGGATATAATTGAGCGCCAGGTCTGCTGATAAATGCAGCTCTCCAACCTGCCCAAATGGCACCAGCAATATCCCAACCGTGAGCCGCCACTAATAAGCACTCGGAAGGATTCACCCCCATTTTTCTTGCCGCCCAATCGTAGGCATCTGTATGTGGTTTAAATTTTCCTATATCTTCAATACTTAATCTTTCATCAAAATATTCGATTAATCCAGCGTTTTCAAACTGTGTTTGCACACCTTTGTTTGATGAGTTGGTAAACGACACCAATTTATATCCAGCCTCTTTTAATGCTTTTAAGGAGTCTTTTACTTCGGGATGAGCCGGTAACGACCGAATTGGTTCTAAAATAGCTTCACGTGCTTCTTTTTCGGTGACTTTAATGCCATGATTTGCTGCTACCATTTGTAAAGCTGCCGCACCAATAATACCAAAATCATTGTATTGTCTTCCCACTGTAGAAACCAAGGAATATTGAAGCATCGTAGTAAACCAAAGCGGCAATAATTCGCTTCTACCATTTAGCACGTTTCCCACGCTTTTTTTCATGGCCGTTAAGTCTAATAATGTTTCGTTGACATCAAAAAACAAAACCTTAGGTCTGATTGAGGTATCCGTTTTGATTATTTCTTCAGGTTTTGTTGCTCCAAATGCTATTCCTGGTAATGTTGCTCCTGTAACGCCTAGTATTGCCGATTTTTTTAAAAAGTTTCTTCTAGTTCCTTCCATATAATATGTGTTTTTAAAAACATTCCTATTGGTATGTTTTTTATTAAAAAAAATTATGATTTTAATTGATTAATATATAATTCTAAACCAGAAATATATTGATCCAGTATGACATCATCCTCATATATTTTTCGGATTCCTCTAATACCTTCAAAAGCACTAATTAAATAAACGGCTACCGATTCACTAGGCGTATCATTTTTAATAGTCCCCTCTGATTTGCCTTTCTCTATCAAGGTAACCAAGGCATATTTCCATTTGTCTATGATACTTTTTAAGGCTAATTGGTAACCAACTTCACCATGGTCGATTTCGTTAATGAAGTTATTCATTGGACATCCATTTTGCTTATCGTATAAAGGGAAAGACCTAATTCTGTTTAAAAAAGTGTCCTTTAAAATGTCGATGGCATGACCAGGTTCCAAAAGCGGGGTAATCATCCCATCATGCACACGTTTTTGTATTTTTAGTTGAATAACCTCCAGTACTAGTTGTTGTTTGTTTTTGTAATGATGATAAAACGCACCTTTTGTCATTTTCGTAGCTTTCATGACATCATTAATACTGGTAGCTTTATAACCATTTTCGTAAAATAGCTTAAACGCCTCATGCACAATGTGCTGTTTCGTTAACTCCGATTTTAATTCTTGCTGCATGGTGCAAACTTAAAAATAAATACCATTCGGTATGTTTTCAACTAATTCTTTAACAGTTTTTTATAGTTTAAGGGAACAATTTGATGACGGTTTTATAAACTAGAGGAGCTTGCGGATTGTGATAAATTTAATGTATGATGTTGATTTTTGGGCTTGGTACACATGGGAATACTAAAATTTAAGAATTGATAAAGCATAGGCGTTAGAAAATAAAGGCGGATAAGAATATGAACGCAAATTAGTTACAAATAAATTGTAGCGGTTCCATTTCATGTTAAATCAACCCTTTCAAATAACTAATTTTTAATAAGTTAGTATTTTTTCGTAACTTTTGTTTTCGTTAGGAGAATGATAATTTGCTTCAAATCAATCATATAAAGTACAATTATTAAAAAAAATATATCCTATGAAAACAGCAAAACCAATACTAATCATCCTGATATTATATTTAAGCTTTTCAAATCATGCTTTAGGACAAGTGTTAACAGAAACGCAAAATCAATCTGCTCAAGAATTATATGATTTTCATATAAAGAAAAAGAAAACCAATAATACCGTTGCTTGGATTGTATTAGGTAGTGGAGTAGCAATGATTGTTGGAGGTTATGGAATTAATATGAGCGGAGGGATTATCGATAATGATTCTACAAATAACAATAAGGGACTTTGGTTATCTTATTTGGGTGGCGCTGTTACTGTTGCCAGTATACCACTATTTATTTCAGCAGGGAAGCATAAAAGAAAGGCTAAAATTCAATTACAAAACGGAGCAATAGGATTTGATCGCAATATGAATTATTCAGCTATTTCTTTAACCTATTCATTTTAATAGCCACTTTAAGTGATTAAATACTGCTTAAAAATCACTTCTGCGTATTGATGAGCAACTAGGTTTTATTATGATTTCTGACATGACTGAATGCCTAAATTATCAAATACAATGTTTGGTGAAATTTTGCAATCTAAATTAAACTAATTATAAATGATAAATTAAGTTGATACATATTGCTTTTTATTTTGAAAGTTGATAATTATTTACCAAAACTGAAGCTGAAATATGTAAAACGCGCTCCAATTCCCTAATCATATCAACAGTCAGTTTTTTCTTTTTATTCAAAATTTCTGAAACTCTACTTTTTCCTCCAATGATGCCAACTAAGTCTTTTTGTTTTAAATTCATTTCTTCCATTCTAATTTTTATGGCTTCAATAGGGTCTGGAGCTTCAATAGGATAATATTGATTTTCATAATTATCAATAAGCATTGATAATACTTCAGCTTCATCTCCCTCTTTTGTATCAGGAGCAGCATCAAATATAACTTCAAGTCTTTCTAGAGCTTTCTCGTAATCTTGCTCCGTTTTTATAGGTTTTATTTTCATGATCTTAATTTATTAAATGGTGTCGGCATCTATTTTATCATATTCGGAATGCGTACCAACAAATCTTATAAATGAAATGTAAACAAAAGTTCTCTAACAAAGAACTTTTGTTTAATGTTTAAATAACCTGTAACGATGTTATATAATCCAATTTAATTTCTCTCTGATAAAACCACTTACTTAACCTCAATCCAATGTACTTGAGTATTGATACTTTAATACTACGCAGTTAGCAAATTACCCCATTTATTCTTTATCAGCCGTTAAAAACTCAATAGCGGTTTGAAGCACTACATCTTCACATTGTTGTTTTTTTAATTCATTTTCTAAGGTGATTGGAACCCGAATATCTGGTGTCACACCTTTTCCTTCTAAATTAACTTCTTTGGTATTCGCAAAATAGGTTTGACCACCTGTGTAAGTAAACATTTGTTTTTTAGGTAATGTAACCACCGCTAAAATACCACCAGCACCTTCAGTACCATGTTCAGCAATAACGGTGGCTCTGTTTTGAGATTGTAAATATTGTGAAAAATATTCGGCAGCACTAGCCGATTTATCATCCACTAAAACAACTATTTTACCAGAGTAATAGAGGTTTGAGTTCGGTGTATAGATTTTCATATTATTACTTCCTGCTTTTATAAAATCGTGCTGTCTCGGATCGTAATTATATAAATCTAACCAATTAAGCGGTGCTGGATTTTGCTCTGAAAAAAAATAAGAAGTCATCGTATACATCAAAATAAGGAGGCCTCCAGAATTACCTCTTAAATCTATAATTATGCCTTTTCTATCATTTACTTTTAATAAAAAATCCTCATAGGTCGCCAAAGTAACAGGTATTTCCTCAAAATTTTTCCATCGGATGTAGCCAATATTGCCCTCATTGAAAAACTTATAACTTATTTGTGAATCAGTCTCATTACGGTCGCAAGATTTTTCGGGATAAGTGAAACTGTCAGCATCCTGGGTAACTAATTGAACTTTTTGAGGTTTCGTTTGATTAGGATTCTTAAAAGCTACACCAACATTGGTGCCTATCGGAAAATTGAAAAAGAAGTTTATGCGTTCTAAAGCAATAGATTCATCCGTGCCTTTACTGGTATTAATAGGGATATCCTCCATATGTTCTGCTGGTGTCTTTCCATTAACACTTAGTATTTCGGTACCTACTACCCAACCCGCTTTTTTAGCAGATGAGTTTTCTGCTATTGTTGTAACTACAAAACGACCATCTGTTAGTTCGACAACAGACACACCAAGCGATCCTCCCCAAAGTTCTCCCAGTTTTTTATAGTACTTACTCACTAAGGCCATATCATAACTCGATGTTTGTACATGGGCATCTTTAAGTGAAATAGACAAATCTTTTATAGCAATAAAATAATCTCCAGTATCCTTTCTTTTTTCCGCGTCTTTAATCTCATCCAGATACTTGGCTCTAATTTTTTCCCAATCCAAGTTTCTCTTTTTTGTATAAGCATAACGTTCTTTTAGGAGATCGATAAGTGCATTATAAGCTTCAACCAAGCCCATTTCAGAAAAATCTGGCGCATCGTTTTTGGCTGTTGGCTCCAATAAATCCATAACACCAATAGAGTCACGACTAAATTGAATAGAACCATCACCTTTTATAGTGGCCAAAGTATAGCCTGTTTCCAGATTGGTTACTTCGTCATCGGCTGTAAACATTTTTTTATCCTTACCCCAATTTTTAGGAAATACCTGCTTATTGTCGGATGCATAAATTAAAAGGGTGCCTTTTGAAATTTGTTCCGTTTCAGAATTTAATGTTACCGATTGATACCCGTTTTGCTCTAATTGATCTAAATAGGAATCACCATACATATTCAGTCCTATTTGCGTATAAAAAACTTGCACACCTTGTTTAGAGCTGTTTTTCTTATCAAAATTGACGAACCTCGCATTTGGTTGGATGGGTAAATCTATTTCGAAAGTTGTTGGTGAAGGATAAATAGGACTTGTAGAGCGTCCTAAAATCTGACTTTTTATAGGTACAAATAAACTATCGGCATCGCCTTTAATAGCATAGGAAAAATCCATTAACGCAAAGGTGGGACTATGGTAATATTTAGGAATCAAATAACTTTTGTAATCTAGTTTTCCTGATATTTTTTTTACACCATTTCCTGATTGTGCTTCTACCCCACTTCCAAAAAACAAAAGTACTAATGGCAAAATTGCGAGTTTCAAAATTTTAAAATCTAGAGGTTGTTTTGTTTTCATGTGATTGGTGTTGTTTATTTAATATCAAGGTTTTGCACAAAGATAAATTGTTTGAGCAATACTATCTCGAATATTACTCACACTATCTTACCGACATGCATTTATAGCAAATTACGGCGGTAAAATTAGATACTTCCGTTATTGCTCATACAAAATAACAGGTGATGGTATTTATTCATATTCAACAAATACGGGAGTATGATTGGCTCCACATCCACATTTATTACAAGTTTTGTCATCACAAATCAACCATTTACAAGTAGAACATACTTTACATTCTCTACTATCCAAAATTTTCCCACACCCTCTACAGTGTGTGAATCTTATAGGCTTATTGAATGACTGGCATTTATCATTAACACAGCAAAATAGAGGAACGGCATAATACCCTAGTAAATGAGGTTTATAATTTTTAGGACGTAAATATTGACAACATTCCATGCATATTAGCCTATCAAAGATTGTTTGCATACGATTTAACCAGCCTGCCAAGTAAATAAATGCCAATCTATCTAAATTTATATTAAATAATTCATTTAACTCTATCAAAGTCCAATTTTCATATTCATTTCCAAACTCTATTTTATCATTAACACCAGCACACACTGCATTTTTACACCAATAAAAGTCATATAGTTCTTCAGTCGGTTTATTCGTTTCAGAATTATAAAAGTGTTGAGACTTCCAAAATCGCCCCTCACAATATATATCCTCGCTCTCCCCTGAAATTAAAAAATGGTATCCTTTTGTATAAAATCTAGATGCTTGACCACTCTGCCAAAAATTAATACCTGAATATTTTTTTCTTCCATTACATTTTTTTACTAAATTTCTTATTGAGTAAATATTAATATAAGTATCAATTGTCACTATATTTTTTGTTAATAAATTGAAATGTTCCTTTAGGATACGATTCATTAAAGACATTAACTCACTTCTTGATTTGACTGGATATAAAATAAAGCTATTGATCAACAATGCACTTAACTCAGTAAACTCATATGATGATAATATTTTCTTAAATTTTAGAACTGATTGATGATTCTTATACACTAGATAAGCATTAAACTTTATAAAATCTGACTGAAAAGCATATTTATGTCTAACAAATAGATCTTGTAACTTAGCAATATTGCATTCGTTAAGAGGATCATTAAAAGAACGGGTGAGAATATTAAGATCGTTATCTTTCTCATCAAATACAGCATTTATTTCTTTGGATTTTTTTAGAAGCAGACTATGAAAACCTATAAAAACTTTATTATTTAATAAAATTCTGTCTGCAAAATATACGTATAGATTTTTAAAGTGAATTAATGCTAAGTCCAATATTTTTATCGGCTCTTTCTCAAGGTAATTCATTAAATGCTCTTTTATAAATTCCTCGGATAGATTCTTGAAAATTTTATTATTTGATAGACTATTAAGGTGTTTAGAACTATCAACTAACGACGTGCATTTGTTAAGAATAGAAATTAATAAATTAGAACTAATAACAAGTGGAATTATATTAAGACACAATGCATCATTCTCTGGTAACTTACAATTTATGTAATTTACTATTTGCGTTTCAGTTAATTTAAAATCCTCACCTTTTAATTTTGCTAAAAAATCCACTAAACCTATAAGTTCTTCAGATTTTAAAGTTTGTTGAAAACGTATTTCCAAGTCTGAGTTATCAAAATATAAATTGTATTTTTTAAATAGTTTTGAAAGTGCAAATAAATCTAGTATTGAAATATTATTTTTTTGATTATCGAATACCTCAATGATTTCTTCTTTATAATTCACTCCAGGATCAATTAGAGTAAAAAGCATTTCAACTTCATCCGGAAATGAGAAATCAAATGATTCTATACATAAACATATAAAAGGGTCATGGAGATAATATCTTAATATTTCAAGTTTAGCCTTATTAGAAAATATTTTAAATTGACCTAACAACTTTGCTTGGAATCGTTCAGATAGACTAAAGTTATTTTTACCACCATACACTAAAAGTTTTCGTGTTAAATATACATTTTCAAACAACCAATTATTACAAATAGCAATAAATACGTTTAAATCATCGCAAAAGGATGTAAAAATCAATTTTTCCGCATCATTAAATTCCTTTATATATTTAACTGAGAAAGATTTTAAAGCGTCTTCACTTAATATTTTTAATAGCCTTAATCTTTTTCTTATTTCAATCTTATAGTCCCCAGCAATAACATTGATGAATCTTGTTTTTGTGTTATCATCAATATCAAGTGAAAAATTCAATAAAGCACATTGTTTTTCACTAAACTGTAAAAAATTATTTTCAATTAATAAAGAAATTTGTTCGTCAACTAACTGAGGAAAAATTAATTGAAGAATGATATTTTGCTCACTTCCTTTTAATAGTTTAATTGCTTTTATATTTTCTATTAAATTTTCAGTATCGATTAATTTTCTTTCAACTTTCAATTTTAAAATTGAAAAGATTTGCTTAGTACTTTCTCCATTTAAAGTTTTGATTCTTTTAATTAAATCAAAACCAATACTAGAGCAGTTTTCAAATAAAATTTTTTCGTCAATGAAATAATCTGCAGAATCGGGAAAATATAATCTAAGTTTTTTTGTTTCATAATCAACAAACAATCTTTTATTACTCCAAACATCAAATAATAAACCTGAGGTAATATTTGTCAAAATCATTTTAAACAATTCTTCTCTTTGACTTGAATCCAGGATATTGTAAACCTCTACTTTTTCTTTTAAAGTTTCGATATTTGAAATAATATCTGAAAAAAAAGAATTAATTAATTTCAAATTTACTTCATCTCGAATGTTATATTTAGATATGTTTTTAAAATCTGCAGCATTTAACAAACTAATATGTTCAACTAAATAATTTTGATCAAAGGGTAGATCTTTCTTTAGGTAAAAACCTTGGTCAATATTCAATTTACTATTTTCAGAATAGTCCAAATCTCCAGACTTCCATAATTGAACGGAAATTTTACTACTTATATTAGCATTATAATAATCAATTAAATGCTTTATTACTTTATAATTTCCTTCATTCATTCCCGTGAATCTTTCGGTTTTATTTTCTGTCCCCTCTGGTTCAAGTTTTAAAGCATTGATTCTATTTTTTGTAACCCTATAAAAATCGGTTATTTCACTTATTCCCCAACCTGTAATATTTTCATTGAATGCATCTCTAAAAAAATCAATAATATCTGATTTACTTTTATCTTTGAGTACTTTATATAAAAAATAATTTAAAATATCATATTTACCCAATTCTCTTTTGGTATATGAATTACCCCAACTGCTCTTCCCTATAATTTTAACCTCAATGCCAACAGTTCGTGGTTTCCCAATTAATTCCATTGCTAGATTAAAATCATTTTGTGTTTTGGGGATCGTACAATTTACTGCTGGGGAGGACTTTCCCTTTTTTTTACTTCCTTCTTCAAAAACAAAGGAAGTAGCTTTTAAAATCTTATCAGGAGAATCTAAAATGTTCGATTTATGGATAAAAAACTCCTTATTTTCATGATTCACTATAACTCCAAATCCTTTTAATTGGTCGAACCATTTAATTATACCAATATATTTTTTAATCTTATTCATAAACTAATTAAAGTATTTGTAGGCTTCCCCATATTAGAACTGCTTAATTACCCTCAACGATCTCGGACAAGAAATTAGCGGGTTTACACAAACTAACTTTTCATTTAAACACAAGCCTTTAGCATATTTACTCTTGTTATAGCTACTAAACCTCTATTTTTTTATACTTTGAGGGCGATTGTTTAGTTTTGATAAGGATCATAAACACCTAATAAGCCATTACTATACGCTTTAGCACCCCAGCCATTAACTTCACTAATATTAATATCAACAGTATTATCAACATCAACGCTACCCGAAACACCAACATTTCCTGATACATTTACATATCCACCTTTCAAGTATACGTTTTGTTTCGTCGGTATTATTCCTGCGTTTTGAAGTACAACTGCCCAAATTCCAACTGCCATTATTATTAATATTGCTTTAAGTGAAATGTTTTGTGATTTAGTTTCCATATTGTTTATTTATATAAAGTTTAATATCATTTTTACAATTGAATTTACATTGTCACGAATAAATATTGCGACCCATTTTTCTGCACGATTTCCACTATGAGAATCGCTAAAATTATTTCTTGCTTTAGCAACGACATTTGTAACTGTAGAAATAAGAATAATTACTTGTTCAGGATATCCAATATTGTTTGTTTCAAGTTCCATTTTTAAATAATTTTTTATTTGTACAGCCATAGGTGTTAATTCATTAAGATTTATTTGAGCAGCAATTTTTTCTCTAATAAATGATTTATAGAACCTTTCCAACCAAGTATAAGTGAGTGTTAATACAATTCATAATTACCTTTGTTATAGCTAAATCCATTCTCTCTAAATAATCTATTAGTCTATCTGCATTCCATAAATTAATTGGGATTTCAGCCTGTGGAACTTTTAAATGATTTACAGGCTCAATTAAGTCGCGAATGGAAGCCGTTCTTTCTGGTTCTATATGACCAATCGCGCCAATAATAGAATTTACTATTTGAATTCTTTCATTTTCAGGTTGTTCCATTATTAGGTCAAAAAAGTAATCTCTTCTGCTTGTACTTTTGTTTTCAGCCCTACGTTGCTCTATACAATTTATATAAGATGGGACATTATAATTAACTTCTTTAATGATATTTAAAAATTTTGTTCCTCCGTAATAAGTATTGCCTTGAATATTTATCAATTCAAAAATTCTATTGTAAATCTGTATCCAATTCATTTATTCGAGATCTTTGTTTAATCCTGACTAATCCAACAATATATCTTTGAAAATCAACAGTTTAAAACTGTTCAATTTTCTCACATTTATTAATATATTCAGCTCCTATTTACTCAATTTTTCGTTAGCCAACGTACCGAGGAATTATTGGGTTTCTATGAAGGATTACCTAACACGTTGTTGTATATGGTTTGTTGTTTGGTCAAACATGCAATTTAGCAAATAAAAGCGAATAGAAAATCAGAGAGGTTTTTCGTAAGTTAGGATAAACTAGTAATAAATTTATCCGGTGTTAGCTGTAGTATTTTTCACTATTGAATTCCGTTTTTATTATTTCTCTATCTTCTTTGTTTTCCAACCTAACAACTCCTTCAATTAAATATTCATATTGATGATGTTTATCAAAGTCTATTCCTTGCCAGTATTTTACAATTGAACTGATTTTTTTAGTCTTTTCGTAATCCGTAATCCATTTTGAATCTGCTTTATGTGATTTTATTGAATTCAAAACTACAGGTGCTATGTGAAATTTTGTTCTATTAAAAAACATATTTCTTAACATATTTCTTCCGTCAATATCATCTTCCGCGACAAAAATACAAGTCAATCTACTTGGCAAATTTGAATTAATTTGTCTCCTAACCTTTTCAAATTCAACCTCAAGTTTTGCTATTTTATGAATTCGTTCAATATCGGAATTTGAATAAAATTTTGTGTTAATTGTTCCAATTCCTACTTTTAACCCATTTGTTGCCCAATTTGATATTATTATATATTGAAACCTCGGAGAAACAAACCCAAATTGGGTTGAGTTTATATCTGTTAAAAGTTCATCAGGAGTTATTTTATAAAGAGGGTATTCAGTTCTATAAGAATGATAATGAGCGAGTGTAGGAGAACTTATCTGATTTGTATTTATTAGATTTAAACAAACAATAGGTTCGTTTAAATCAATAAAATATATAAATTTTAGGGTCTCTTTTGTCATATTCTGACTAACGTAAAATTATGTTTCTAAAAATCAGTGGTTTATAAATATCCGATTTTTTCATAATTATTAAAACTTTCTGCTTCAATTTACTCAATTTTACGTTAACTTACGTACTGAGGAGTTTTTGGGGTTCTATGGGGGATTACAGCTAACGGTCTCAGCTATGAGTCGTTACGTGGCCTAGAACTAAACTTTGCAAGTACACACCAAACTGAAAATCCAAGAGGATTTTTAGAAAGAGGCGAGAGCAAGCAATTACTTATAACTATTGTTGGTGTTAGTTATTTTCCATTAATTTATAGTTCTTGATTTTATAATTTGTCTTTAACCATTCAAAGTATTCATTAATAAATTTAGGGTTCAGGTGTTTAATTATCTGTTTTCCGTTTAATGACAAACCGTAAAAACTTGGCATTTCAATATCAAATTGCTTTTCATGCGTTGGTTCAAATCTGATTTTTTGATCGAAATATTTTAAAGCGAATTTTTTCTTTTCAGGGTTGTTTAAATTTCTACTCATATCGTTGGGTAGGAATAGGCCCAACGATTGCAAAGTTTGAAGACTACTGAAATCTATACCAAGTGAATTCAAAACAGGTCTGATACTTTCTGGCAATGAAAAAATATTTTGAGGTATCTGGTCATCATTAACACACAATGAACAAATTCTTTCGAATAATTCAAGTTCACTTTTTCCGAGCATCTTAAGTATTTGCAGTGTACTCATAGAATAAGTGCCGGGTTCATTATATTCACCAGCAATTATTTTGGCTATAAGCTCTTGCATATCCTCATTAGAAACTGTTTTAGAGTGCTCAATTGTATTCCAAAAGAAATCATTATCCATTTTGATTTCATTCGGTTTACCAGCTTCTATATATTTTGAACTTTTTACTGCAGTATCAATTAAATTTTCGGTGTTCCTCATGTATTCAATGTACTGCATCCCCATTATACCTCCCTCTTTAGCTTTCTCGTATTCATCATGAATGAGTTTTTTCCTTACTTCACCTTCCGCGGCCCATTTGCTCAATCTAAATCCAGTTATTTTATCGATTACTGTAGTAAATAAAGGTGTGTTTGCAACTTTTGAAGCGCTTTCGATGGTTTTTGCTAATGATGCAGGATCTGTCATATTTCTTGTTTTCTAAATTAAAACCAACAAAAGTATTTCAAACATATACTCCTTTAAAATTTTTAATTCAACCTTAAAAATCAAAATCTATACAATTTTGGGGTTAATCTTAAAAAAAGATGATGGTATGTTTTTCACAACCATCATCTTTTATGCTTTTTAATATTTTAATGTTATCAACCACGTATCATGGTTTTTCAGGCCTTTATCTTTATGTTCGTGCCCCTAGCCCTGATTGAAGTGGCATCCTTTTTTGCCCCTAAAGGGCGAAAAAGATAAAACGGAAAGCAGGTTTCTGCTCCTGAAAAAAAATTATGATTTCTTTAGTCCGCGTTTTCAATGCTTTTATAGGCTTCAATAACTTTTTTAACGAGTTTATGACGAATAACATCTTTATCGTCTAGGAAAATCATGCCCACACCTTCCACATTTTTTAAGATGAGTAAAGCTTCTTTAAGTCCGGAAATGGTACGGCGTGGCAAATCGATTTGACCAGGATCGCCCGTTAATAGGAACTTGGCGTTTTTTCCCATACGGGTTAAAAACATTTTCATTTGGGCGTGGGTAGTGTTTTGCCCTTCATCTAAAATCACGAAGGCATTATCTAAGGTTCGTCCACGCATAAAGGCCAATGGCGCGATTTGAATGGTACCGTTTTCAATATAATGCGCGAGTTTTTCGGGAGCAATCATATCCCTTAGCGCATCGTATAAAGGCTGCATGTAAGGGTCCAATTTTTCTTTTAAATCGCCCGGAAGGAATCCTAAATTCTCCCCTGCCTCTACCGCTGGACGGGTTAAAATGATACGCTTAACTTCCTTGTTTTTTAAAGCTTGAACAGCCAAGGCTACGCCGGTATAGGTTTTTCCTGTTCCTGCTGGACCGATGGCAAAAACCATATCGTTTTTACGCATGAGCTCTACCATTTTACGCTGATTTGGCGTTTGAGCTTTTATGAGTCGGCCGCTAACCCCATGCACGATAACTTCGCCACTTTTTTCGGAGGTGGTATAATCATCGCTACTTTGACTGGTTAAAACACGCTCGATGGCATTTTCGTCGAGCTTATTATATTTTGCAAAATGCTTTAGGAGCATGGTGAGGCGTCTATCAAATTCTTCCAGTAATTCTTCATCACCAAAAGCTTTAATTTTATTCCCGCGGGCTACAATTTTTAATTTAGGAAAGTACTTTTTTAGAAGTTCAATATTCGTGTTTTGTGCTCCAAAAAAATCTTTTGGAGAAATCTCTTCAAGTTCGATGATTATTTCGTTCAAAGGCGTGGTTTTAGGTTAAAAATTAATGTATAGCTGTTCTGTTGTTTTTCTGTGCTTCTAATTTAATGAATAAGATTTTATGGCCTTATATTTTTCATTTAAATTATAAAAACGAAAATGAAAATTTGTAGGTTTGTATCTTATTCATGACTCTCTCAAATTTAAGTAAAATTGAGGGACTTAACGTTAAAAACATATCAACAATTTGCCCATGGCAATTATTACACTAACAACTGATTTCGGAGAGAAAGATTACTTTGCTGGCGCTACACGAGGTGCTATTTACAGCGAACTTTCTGATGTTAAAATTGTTGATATCTCACATGCTGTATCACCTTTTAACATTCCTGAGGCGGCTTACATCATTCAGAATGCATACAATAGTTTTCCTAAAGGCACCATCCATATTATTGGTATTGATTCGGAGCTAAATCCGGAAAACAAACACATCGCTGTTAAGCTAGATGGACATTATTTTGTGTGTGCTAACAATGGTATTATGAGTATGATTTGCTCGGAAATTGCTCCCGAACAGATTGTAGAAATTAATATTCACGATAAAATAACAAGTAGTTTTACGGTGTTGGATGTTTTTGTGCAGGTGGCCTGCCATATTGCTCGTGGTGGTACGTTAGATGTGATTGGAAAAAACATTTCAGGTATTAAACCTATTAAAAATATTACGCCTTACGTTAATGACGATAAAACCCAAATTATTGGTTCGGTGATTTATATTGATAACTACGGGAATGTGGTGACCAATATTAAGCGTCATTTTTTTGAAAGCGTACAAAAAGGAAGACGTTTTGAAATTACAGCGCGTCATTACACCTTTAAAACTATATACCATAAATACAGTGATATTGTTAATTTTGACATTCCAGAAAACAAACGTCATGATGAAGGCAGACGCTTAGTGGTTTTTAATTCTGGTGATTTTTTAGAAATTGCCGTTTATAAAAGTAATAGTGCCACCGTTGGTAGTGCTTCTACCCTTCTCGGACTCGGACTCATGGACGCGATAAGCATTAAGTTTATTCCGGATCCTATTAATTTACAGGATGTCGATTACCCGCAGCAGGTTCATAAAATTTCTGATTTCGAATAATAATAAAAGGGGTATGTTTGTTAGAATAGGGAAAAATGACGGGAGACGGAAGCCAACAACCAAAAACCAGTAACCAACAACCAGGAACTAGTAGAAACTTTTAACTTTTAACTTTTAACTTTTAACTTTTAACTTTTAACAAAACTAAATGTTCGCCATATTAAGAAAAGAAATAAATTCATTTTTTGCCTCGCCAATTGGATATTTGGTTATTGCTATTTTTTTAACGCTTAACGGCTTATTTCTGTGGTTGTTTAAGGGGGAATTCAATATTCTAGATTATGGTTTTGCCGATTTGTCTTCTTTTTTCTTACTAACGCCTTGGATTTTAATTTTCTTAATTCCGGCCGTAACGATGCGTAGTTTTTCAGATGAAAAAAAACAAGGCACTTTAGAGCTATTGCTTACCAAACCTATTTCATTATTCCATATAGTTTTAGGGAAATATTTTGGCGCTTTTGTACTTATACTTATTGCACTTATACCTAGCTTACTGTACGTTTATACGGTTTATGAACTTGGGAATCCTGTTGGAAATTTAGATATGGGTAGTACTATGGGATCGTATTTCGGACTCCTATTTCTCATCGCGGCTTATACAGCCATAGGCGTATTTTCCTCGACCTTATCCGACAATCAAATTGTAGCTTTTATTACCGCTGTTTTTATATGTTTTATTTTTTATATCGGTTTTGAAGGTGTTGCCGACTTCCTTTCTAATGATTTTATTAATCAATTAGGCATGAGCGCGCATTTTAAAAGCATGAGTCGTGGTGTGATTGACACGAGAGATTTGGTCTATTTTATAAGCTTAACGCTATTCTTTTTAATGCTAACTAAAATAAATTTGAATAAAGCATAACCATGGTTTTAACTCCGCTTTTTATTATCTCATTACTTATTGTATTCGTTCTGGTTTGGCTGTTTATAAATACCATAGATAAACGCAAATGGCTTACTTTTATAGTCAGTTTGGCTTTAACACCTTTGGTGTACTTTTATATATTCTATCCCGTTATCAATATTTTCAGCAACTACCATCATGAAAAGTATTTCAATGCTGAAGCTTGGGAGGAAGATCCTGAATTGCGTTTTGAGATGCTCCATAATATTATAGAAGACAGTTTACTTATAGGAAAACCCAAAAGAGAAGTGAAACAGCTGCTTGGTGAAAGCGAATGGTATGGTTGGGATGATAGCATCAAAGCCAATTCTGAAGACCAATGGAATTATAATTTAGGATTTAAGCCTGGTGCTTTTAACAAAGACCAAGAATGCATTGAATTGCTGTTTACTAACGACAAAGTAACTGCCCTAAGAACCTACAAATTAGAGAAAACCTTTGAATAACACTATCAAAAATATAGCCCTTCTTATAATCGCCTTAATTGGGATTAACCTCATAAGCAGTTTTGTTTTTGAACGTTTTGATTTGACTGCCGATAAACGTTATACCTTAAGCCAATCAGCGATTGAAACTATAAAACATGTTGATGCGCCGCTTATTATTGATGTGTTTTTAGATGGTGATGATTTCCCTTCAGAATTTAGACGCCTAAAAAAGGAAACACAGCAACTCCTTGAAGAGTTTTCTGCTGAAAACAAAAACATCATTTTCAACTTTATTAACCCTGTTGAAGATGAAGCCACCCGCGAGCGTAACATCCAGCAACTTACTCAACGTGGTTTAACCCCTATGCAGTTAAGTGTTACCGAAAGTGGTAAATCGTCAAAAGCCATTATTTTTCCTTGGGCCCTTGCCAGTTATATCGACCAAACGGTTATTATTCCGTTAGTAAAAAACAAAATTGGAGCCACTCAGCAAGAGTTGGTAACCAATTCGGTGCAGCATCTGGAATATGCTTTTGCCGATGGTTTTAGCAAACTCACTACGCCTAAAAAACGTAAAATTGCCATCTTAAAAGGTAATAAGCAACTTGAAGATCGATACATCGCTGATTTTGTAAAAAAAATAGGCAATTACTACTTTATTGCCCCCTTTACTTTGGATAGCATTGCTAACAATCCGCAAAAAACGCTTCACGATTTAGAGACTTACGATTTAATCATCTCGGCGAAACCTACCGAAGCTTTTTCCGAAGAAGAGAAGTACGTTTTAGATCAATACACCATGAACGGCGGCAAAAGCTTATGGCTTATCGATGCCATTGCCATGGAAAAGGACAGTTTATACAACGCTAACGGCAGTAACGTTGCCATCCCCAGAGATTTAAACCTAACCGATTTTTTCTTTAAATATGGTGCTCGTGTGAATCCAGAAATGGTAAGCACCCTATATTCAGCACCTATTACTTTAGCCATTGGTGAAGGGAGTCAGTCGCAATTTCAGCATTTGCAATGGCCCTACTCCCCGCTTGCAGGAAGTCAGAGCAACCACCCTATTGTAAACAATTTGAACTTGATAAAGTTTGATTTTGCAAACCCAATCGACACCTTAAAAAACGACATAAAAAAGACCATTTTGTTGCAGTCGGCACCTCTATCAAAATTAGAAGGTACCCCGAGAAAAATTAGTTTAGAACTGGTTACTAAGGAACAAAATCCGCAACTTTTTAATGCCGGAAACCAAAATTTAGCTGTGTTACTCGAAGGCGCATTCAACTCAGTTTACAGCAACCGCATCAAGCCTTTTGAGCTTTCAAATTCCAAAGATAAAAGTGTACAAACAAAAATGATTCTTATCGCCGATGGTGACATTATAAAGAACGATGTGATACGACATGTGCCGCAAGAATTAGGTTTCGACCGCTGGACGGGGCAAACGTATGGGAACAAAGAATTTTTACTCAATGCCGTAAATTATTTGCTAGATGATAACGGACTTATAAACATTCGGTCGAAAGAAATTGCCGTTGCCTTTTTAGATCAGCAAAAAATAGCTGCCGAAAAAACCAAGTGGCGCCTTATAAACATCGTACTACCACTGGTTTTACTCGCGATTTTCGGCATGGCTTTCAACTATATCAGAAAGAAAAAATACGCCGCTTAAATGTTAATAAGTTTGTTTCCAAATATAAGCCGTTTAGAATATATTTGTATGAAGCATAATGTCAATAAAAGCTAGGTTTATTTATTTTAATGATTTGCGTGAAACTGCTAGTTTAATTTTAAGAAACTACAGGAACACATTGAAAATCAGCTTAGCAAACATAATATTCTCAGATGAAATTTATAGTATCAAGTACTTATTTATTAAAGCAATTACAGGTTTTAGGAGGTGTGATTAACAGTTCGAATACCTTACCTATTTTAGATAATTTTTTGTTTGAACTAGACCAAAACGAACTTACCGTTTCTGCTAGCGATTTAGAAACCACTATGGCTTCTAAATTAGACGTAGAGAGCGATAGTCAAGGTAGCATAGCAATTCCTGCACGTTTGCTCTTAGATACTTTAAAAACCTTTCCTGAGCAGCCTTTAACCTTTGTGGTTGAAGACAACAACACCATCGAAATTAGTTCTAACCATGGTAAATATGCTTTAGCTTACGCTGATGGTAAAGAATTCCCTAAGGCTGTGGCTTTAGAAGACCCAAGCAAAACCGTGGTAACTGGCGATGTTTTAGCAACTGCTATTAGCAAGACTATTTTTGCCGCTGGAAACGACGATTTACGTCCGGTAATGAGTGGTGTCTTTTTTCAGTTTTCTACGGAAGGCTTAACCTTTGTTGCTACCGATGCGCATAAGTTAGTGAAATACACCCGTGAAGATATTAAAGCCAATCAGGTTGCCGAATTCATTATGCCTAAGAAACCTTTAAATCTTTTAAAAGGTATTTTAGCTGCTAGTGAAGACGAAGTAGCCATTGAATACAATGAGTCTAATGCCAAGTTTACTTTTGAGAACTCAGAGTTAATTTGCCGACTAATTGATGGTAAATACCCAAATTACGAAGCGGTTATTCCAAAAGAGAATCCGAATAAACTGGTGATTAGCAGAAATCAATTTTTAAATTCTGTACGTCGTGTTAGTATTTTCTCTAACAAAACCACACACCAAATTCGTTTAAAAATTGCTGGTGCCGAACTTAATATTTCTGCAGAAGATATTGATTACAGCAACAAAGCCGAAGAGCGTTTAACTTGCGATTACCAAGGTGATGATATGCAAATCGGATTTAACTCACGTTTCTTAACTGAAATGTTGAATAACCTAAATTCTGATGATGTACAACTAGAAATGAGTATGCCAAACCGCGCTGGAATTTTAACGCCTGTTGATGGTTTAGATGAAGGCGAACAAGTTACCATGCTAGTTATGCCTGTTATGTTAAACGGATAAGTTTTATAAACTTCAAAATCTTTATAATTACAATATATAAAGCTGTCTGAAAGGTAAATTTTATCGTAAATCTGAATGTATTTCAAATTGCGATTGTATTTAGCTTTTGGACAGTTTTTTTATTATAAGTAGCTAGAACTAAACTAAATGAATATACAAGAATTTGGAATTAGCAATTATAGAAGTTTCGATGAAAAGGGAGTCTATCTTTGTAACCTAAAAAAGATTAACGTAATTATTGGAAAAAATAATTGTGGTAAATCAAACGTTCTTAGGTTTCTACAAACACTAAATTTCATAATCAAGGATTTAAATAAATTCCCTAATGATATTCAAAATCAACATCGTAGAAACGGAGAACAATCAGTATTACATCTAAAAATAAAAGGCGACGAATTTCCTATTGATAAAAATAAAATACGACCACATTTAAAATTTGACTACAAAAATTTTCTTTCAGAATTCCATAATTTTAGTATATCACTAAATTCTCAAAAAATTAAACTTCCAGAATTCTTTGAAAATTTAACTCCACAACAATTAGAACCTTTTCAAACTAAGTATTCAACGGCTAGTCGTATTGAATTAATTAATACCATAGAACAACAATGGACTAAGACAATAATCGCTAAAATTCAATCCTCCTTTAGTGACTTAATTTATATCCCACATCTAAGAGTTATTAAAGAAGGACACTCGTATGGAGATTCTAACTCTTCTATAAATGGTTCTAACATTATCAGCAAAATGTTCGAAATGCAAAACCCCGTAATAGGAGATGAAAAATCTAGAGAAAAATTCAATTTAATTCAGGCTTTTGTTCGCGAATTAATAAATAAACCGGACCTAGAAATTGAAATTCCACACACTAAAGAGGAAATCGTATTAACTATTGATGGTAATAGATTGCCGCTTGAATCCTTCGGAACAGGAATTCATCAGTTAGTAATAATGTGTAGTACATTAGTAATTCATGAAAACTCTGTAGTTTGTATTGAAGAGCCAGAAATTCATCTTCACCCTGAATTGCAAAGAAAGTTCATTAGGTTTTTGAATAAAACAAAGAATATTTACTTTATAACAACTCATTCTAACATTTTCCTAGACTCAAGGTATAATACGTCCATATACCACGTATTAAATGATGGAATCAAATCTACCATTTATAATGCAAAAAGGACAGATAGAACATTTTCAATTTTAAATGATTTAGGTTATCATTCGAGTGACATTTTACAAGCTAATGGTATAATTTGGGTCGAAGGACCAAGCGATAGAATCTATATCCTAAAGTGGATTGAGCTATTAGACAACACACTAATTGAAGGGCTGCACTTTTCAATAATGTTTTATGGAGGCAAATTGCTTTCTCACCTATCTTTTGATAATGAACAAATGATTTCAGAACTAATTCCTCTTTTAAAGCTTAACAGAAATGCTTTTGTCCTTATGGATAGAGATGGGTTTTCTAAACAAACAAAAATTAATCCAACAAAATCTAGGATAAAAAAAGAACTAGGAGATAGAAATTCTTGGGTTACAAAAGGAAGAGAAATAGAAAACTACCTAACTTCAAACACAATAAAAAGTTGGCTAGGGATTGAAAATTTGAAAATTGACTCGGATAAGAAATTAGAAGACATCATTGCCAGCAAAAGCACAAAAAAATATTCGTCCAATAAAAGTAGATTTTCAGCGGAAATAGTAAAGCATATCGAGGTAGTTGATTTAGATATTTTAGATTTAAAATTGAAAATAACTCAGTTAGTAAAAAGGGTAAAGAAATGGAATGAATAAAAACTGTGACTAACAATATCTATGAATTATTGCGAACTTGTCATACTCAAAAAAAAGGCATAAGTAAAAAAAATGATTTCTTTCCAAAATAATGATCAACTAACTCTCAAACAATTAAAACTTATTAAACACCCAAAAACCATGAAGCAATTATTTCTAGTGGCATTATTAATGTTTTTATTCACAAAATCTTTTTCGCAAGAAAAAAAAGTAACAATACAATTATCTACTGGAACAACCTTATCCTTTCCAAAAACAAGTAAACTTACGGACTCAAACATTAACGGCAACCCTCAAATCAAATCTTCGATGAATATTGGAGCTTTTGTGTTACCTAGTGTTAATTATTCGCTAAACAAAAAAACATCTATTGACTTTGGGGTTGGTTTTTATTTGGACAGATTCTCAATTGAAAACAAAGTAGGTTATGTTACAAATAATGGTAACAGAAATGTTAGTCAAATTCAAACACCTATTAACTTCAATTTTCATTTTGGAAACAACCGTTCATTACTTTTTGGTATTGGTGGTTTTTCAAGTTTTTTAATATCAGCAAGAGAGAAAGGAGAATCAAGAATTAGTAGTCCTAATTTCATTAATCCTGAAGACCCCATATTTGACCCAGTAGACAATACGAACGTATCCCAAAATTTTGACAATGATATAAAGGACAAATTTAATCCAATAAGTTTTGGAGCATTTGTTCAATTAAAAAAGAACATTTCTTATTCTGCTAGCACAAAAGGTTATTTAAGTTTAAAAATTAATCAATATTTTAATGCTATTAAAAATAATGATTCCGACTCTTATTTAACTAATTATGTTAATTTCAAAAATGAAAAGGAGCCAACTACTATAAACTTAGGAATCGGAATAACCATATAACGCTTGCTGATTCCCACAGAATAAAATAAACCCTAGTTTTAGTTCACCTCAATATAGCTCCTTTCTTTTGCTCCTATAAATACCAATAAGCATCTCAGGAACTGTTAACTCACAATTATTAGCATATTATACAGATGCATCGTATTTTCGAAAATAATATTCCCAAGTAGCAATACAAAATCAGTTTAAAACCATGAGGCAAGTCGTAATTATACTAGGCTGTTTACTTTTTGGAGAAGTTGTAGTCCATCTAACCGGCATAAAAATGCCTTCTAGTATTATTGGCATGATCCTATTAACCGTTTTGTTAGAATTGGGTTGGATTAAGTTAACATGGGTAAGCGGATTGAGTCATTTTTTAACCAAAAACATGGCCTTCTTTTTTGTTCCGCCTGGTGTAGCCATTATGTTGTATTTAGATTTGATTAAAGCCTCCTTCTGGCCTATTATTGTGGCTTCTACCCTAGGCACCATCATTGTTTTTGCCTGTACTGGCTGGACACATCAGTTGTTTATGAAACATAAAAACACCTTCAAAAAAGGCAAAAAATCATAGCCCATGGATGCTGTTTTAAACACCGAAATATTTATTCTCACGCTTACTTTTGTAGCCTATTTTATAGCACAAAACCTGCAGAAAAAAACCAAGTCTATTTTCTTAAACCCCGTTCTAATTGCCATTATTCTCATCATTGGCTTTTTATGGCTTTTCAAAATCGATATTGAGGTTTACCAAAAAGGCAGTCGAATGATTGAGTTTTTATTAAAACCAGCCATCGTCGCTCTTGGTGTCCCGCTGTATCAGCAATTAGGGAAAATCAAAAAACAAGCCATTCCTATTATTGTTTCCCAATTGGTAGGTTGTATTGTAGGCGTTATTTCGGTGGTTTTAATCGCTAAATTTATGGGTGCTCCCAAGGAGATTATTTTTTCAATAGCTCCCAAATCGGTAACCACTCCCATTGCCATGGAAGTTTCTAAAACCTTAGGAGGCATTCCTGCCCTAACCGCATCTGTAGTAATTTTATTTGGGATAATTGGCTCTATATTTGGTTATGAAATCATGAAAATAACACGCATTAAAAGCGCTATTTCTCAAGGCATTTCAATGGGTACTGCTGCTCATGTATTAGGCGCGTCCAAATCCATGCAAATTAGTGGGAATTTTGGAGCACTATCCAGTATCGGCCTTATTATCAACGGCGTTTTTACAGCCATATTAGCCCCTTATATCATTTCATTTTTAAGTATATGGATTACTTTTTAAATCCGTAGTAATGGCATTTTTTAACTTAAACAGAAAGCGATACTTAATATAACGGCTTAGAATAACAGCCCGAGCACCTGACAACAAATAATTAATAGCACCATAGCAATCGGGTAAACAGTAGCATAGGCCACTGAAGGCGCATCCGTTTTAGTCATGCTATCTACAGCAGCCAAACCTGGCGTACTTGTCATCGATCCTGTTAAAGTCCCTAAAAGCGTTAAAATATTTATTTTGAAAAACATACGGGCTACGATAGCTGCTAAAACCATAGGAATAAAGGTTATTAATCCGCCTATTAAAAACAATTTAATACCATATTGCGAATAGGTTTCAACCAAGGTTGCTCCTGCATTTGTTCCAACAACGGCTAGAAAAAGCATTAGTCCGAATTGTCGTAACAAGTGATTAGAGTTACCACTCATTACCCAAAGCATATTACCTGTTTTTCCTATACGTCCTAAAATCATAGCGACTATAAGTACGCCTCCTGTTAATCCCAAATTAAATTTAAATGCATCTCCAAACGATATAGAAACACCACCTACAAGAATACCAATAACAATACCTAGAGCTAAGGGGAAAAAATCGGTATCAGAAAGTTTACTTTTATTATCCCCAATAAGTCTTGAAATCTGTTTGGCACTACTCTTCTGACTAGAGATCATTAATTTATCACCAATTTGCAATTTAAGGTTAGGATTAGGCGATAAATCGATACCACTACGTCGTACTCTAGTAACCGTAGCATTAAAGGTATTTTTAAGGTTTAATTGCCCTAAGGTTTTATTTACTAATTCTGTTTTTGTTACCAAATATGACTGTACAATATAGGCCTCTCCTAGAGATATTTCAACATCAATCCTAGGTCCAATTAATAATTCTATGCGATTTAATGCGTCTTCGGTCCCCACGACTCTTATATAATCACCTTTATGTAATACCGTATTTTTTTTAGGCACGAAAGCTTCATTTTTATGCTTTATTCTCGAAATCACACCTTTAGTCATCGATCCAACTTGTAAATCTTCAATCGTTCTATCGATAACACCTTCATTTTCAACAACAAAATTAGCACGTGTAATGGTTTCTAGATTCCCATGCGCCTTTTCTTCGTATTCAGCTTCTTCTTTTGTTAAGTTTATTTTAAAAATTTTAGGATAGAGTTTCACAAATAAAATTACCCCAATAACCCCAAATGGATACGCAATACCATAACCAATGGATGCTAAAGGTGAATGGGTTACATCAATAGCTGTAGCCAAACCTGGGGTACTAGTAAGTGCTCCCGCCATTAAACCTATGGCTATAGACTTATCGATATCTAAAAATTGAATGGAAAGAAAAGTAATAATGGCCGCCGAAAACACCACCAGAGCAGCGATAATAACGAGATTTTTACCATTTTCTTTAAAGGAGTCAAAGAAACCTGGACCGGCTTGTAAACCAATGGTGTAAATAAACAAAATGAGTCCGATTTTTTGCAAAATATCTGGTAAAGCAACACCATAATGACCAAATAATAAGGCAACAAAAATAATAGCAGAAACATCTAACGAAATCCCCTTAATTTTAATGTTTCCTATAATAAATCCGATACAAATAATTAAAAATAAAGCGAGATACGTTGCGTTTAAAAACTCCATCAATTAAAATTTTAAAATCAAGTTACAAATGTAATTTATAAAAAAGATAGCTATACTGACTTTTATCATGCCTTGTTTTTTGCCGAAATAATAATTATTTAAAATTCCGGCCTAATTCCTTGACTATTGAACTGTTAAATTGAAATAAAACATAATTTAATAAATACATTTTTGTATTATAGCTTCAAAATTATAAATAAGATTAAGTTTGAAACATTTTATCACCCTTTTTTGTGCTGCATTTTTACTAAACTCTTGTAACAGTAACTCACAGAGTAAAACCCTAAGTAAAACCTCTATTGATCCTGAACCTTATGCTAAAATTATATCCGCGGAAAGCTTAAAGAAAAAGCTATACACTTATGCTTCAGATGAATTTGAAGGACGTGGCACTGGTGAACCTGGACAAAAAAAAGCTGTTGAGTTTTTGAAAAATTTCTACATCGCTAATGAAATTCCGTCACCCCTTGGAGAAGGCAACTATTTTCAAAAAGTGCCTTCCTCTTTTCTTCCAACAGGTACAAAAGATTCAGAAAATGTTTTAGCCTATATTAAAGGTTCTGAAAAACCAGATGAAATTTTAGTTATTTCAGCGCATCTAGATCATATTGGTGTGTCTTCAAATGGAGATATTAACAATGGTGCCGATGATGATGGTTCTGGAACGGTAGCTATTTTAGAAATAGCTAAAGCTTTTAAAGCTGCCGAAAAAGCTGGTCACGGACCAAAACGAACCATTTTATTTCTACATGTTACTGCCGAAGAAATTGGATTACAAGGTTCTAAATATTATACCGATGTGGAGCCTATTTTCCCTTTAAAGAATACGGTAACCGATTTAAACATCGATATGATTGGACGTGTTGATGACAAACATAAAAACGGAAAAAATTATTTGTACTTAATAGGATCTGATAAATTAAGTAAGGAACTCCATGACGTTTCTGAAGCTGTTAATAATAAATATGTGAACTTGGATTTGGATTATACTTATAATGATGATAACGACCCAAACCGTTTCTATTACCGTTCTGACCACTATAATTTTGCAAAAAACAACATTCCTGTGATTTTCTATTTTAACGGAACGCATGACGATTACCACAGACCAAGTGATACGCCAGATAAAATTAACTATGAATTTTTAGAAACCCGTGCACGTTTGGTTTTTTACACTGCTTGGGAATTGGCAAATCGTGAAAATCGTGTGAAATTAGATTAACGATTCATACACCTTAGCAAATAGGTGATTATTTTGGATTTGTACTTTTTGAGTTCAATATTTTTGATCACGAATCAAGACTAATAAAAGTAAAAAAAGAGGCTGAATTAAAGTTAAAACAATCGTCATTCTGTGCTCGACACAGAATCTCATCATATTGAAAATCAACAATTATGAGAATCTGAAATAAATTCAGATTGACGTCAAATTAACTTTAAACCAGCCTCTTTTTTTATATTAAGAACTTTTCTGTTTGTTAGCTTACTAAAAAACCAACAATTACTTCAATCCCTTTTTCTTTAAATCTTTAGCGAATTCTTTCGCTAGTTTAGCATAACCTTCAGAAATACGGTATCCAGAGTTATAATCGAAGCCCATAGCTCCTTGACCTTCAACTTTAGTGTACATTCCAGAAAATAATATTTTATCTGGAGCACTATTTTCATAAATACTAATTAAAGCTTCTATTTTAGCATTTTGTCTCATAACACCCACATTATAACCTGCGTACATTAAAGTTGTTTTTATAACCATAGTGTGCGAAGCAGTAGTTTCTTTAGTAACTTTTACTTCACCATCTTCAAATCTTTTATTGAAAGACTCTATAAACTTTGGCTCATAAACATTTTCTCTATCTGCAAACCATGATTTTTTAAATACCTCTCCTGCCCCTGCTTCTTTTTCCTCTCTCTTGGCCATTTTATCCTCAAGAAACTCTTCTTCAGAATCGTATTTAGGAATTTCTACTCCAGCGTAGTCAAAAACTAAAGTGTACTCTTTAATATCCTTTAAAGACTTAAAAGATCCTTCTTTTACTTTTAATTTTTGAGCGTAACCTGCTGTTGTAGCTAATAATAAAATTAATGCGAATTGTAATAGGTTTTTCATTTTTACTTTTTGGTTAGTTAATGTATGTTAATTTTTAGTTGGGCCAAATATAACCTTTAATGTATCGCATCAAAGTGATCCTTTAATAAACTATCATAAATATTCACGGAATGGAGACTACGGATCGACAAACAGTTTGTTTATTGATTTAGAGAATAAATTTTAGAACATCTTAACCATTAAGCTCCAAAAGAAAATCATCATTTTGTACAAAGGCTATTGCTCAAAGATTACTTGCTGAGTAAGTTGAAGCATTAAAAGACTTAAATATGTCAAGGGGTTAAAAAGGGCTTCTTACAGCAGTAGTCACAAGACTTGGCTTGTTCTTAATTGTTTTTCGAAATCCCCCAACACTAAAATTAATCCGCTTTATGATTAACTTAGTGCTTGGCGATAAACATGTAAACAGCGCTCTCGGGCTGCTTTGTGTTCGATAATAGGTTTCGGATAATCTAACTCCTGAAATTCGGGTACCCATCGTTTTATATATTCTAAATCTTTATCAAACTTTTTAATTTGAGTTGTGGGATTAAATATTCTAAAATATGGAGCAGCATCGCAGCCTGTACCTGCTGCCCATTGCCAATTACCGTTATTGGAGGCCAGCTCGAAGTCTAATAGTTTTTCAGCAAAATAAGCCTCACCCCAACGCCAATCGATTAACAGGTGCTTACATAAAAACCCTGCAGTAATCATGCGAACACGATTATGCATGTAACCCGTTTTATTTAGCTCACGCATACCGGCATCAACTAATGGATATCCGGTTTCTCCTGCACACCATTTTTTAAAATCAGATTCATCATGCCTCCAAATAACATTATCATATTTGGATTTAAAATTTTGAGTCACCACTTTCGGGAAATGAAACAATATCTGCATAAAAAATTCACGCCAAATCAGCTCACTTAAAAATACAGCATTGGTTTGATGGGCATGATCCACTATTCTACGAATGCTAACCAGACCAAAACGTAAATATGGTGATAAATTCGAGGTTTTATCTAAGGCCGGATAGTCTCTCAGTTCATCATACGCTTTTAAATCATTTAGTTGATATGGTTTTACTTTGATATCGCTTTCCTTAAAACCAAGTTTTTCGAGTGTTGGGAAAGTACATTGAAACTTTAAAAACTGTGATTTAAGATTTAAACAATCGAAAGTGGCCGTATGTACTTTTAAATTGAAGTGCTTCAACCACTGATTTTTATAGGGTGTATAAACGGTATACGGACTTTTGTCTGCTTTTAAAATATCATGTTCTTCAAAAATAACCTGATCTTTATATGAATGCGTCTGTATATTTTGGGTATTTAGAAACGCGGATATTTGATTATCTCTTTTTATCGCATAAGGCTCGTAATCCTTATTGAAATATACCTTTTCAACGCGATATTCAGTACATAGTTTCTTCCAAATATTTAAAGGTTTTCCTTTTAAAACGAGTAGCGAGCTTCCAAAGGACTTAAGCTGTATATCTATTTCATTTAAGCTGTTATAAATGAAGGTAATTCTAGCATCACTTTCAGGGAGTGACTCAAGGATATCTTCATCAAAAATAAAAATGGGTAAGACCTTATTTCCTGAATTTAGAGCAAAATGAAGCGCGGTATTATCCTCCAAACGCAAATCGCGACGAAACCAAAAAATAGTTATTTTATTTTCCATTGAATCTTTCTTCTAAGACCTCATGCCTATATTTAAAAATAGCCTTAAGCTCATTCTTTATATAAAAACGGTGTGCCAAATCCCCTAAAACCCCAAAAGGTAATTTATAGGATATTTTATCCTTCATTAAAGTTTTCCCTTCAGACAAAGCTTCAAAAAAATGTTCATGATGCCATAAATTGTAAGGCCCAAATCGTTGTTCATCTATAAAATATTCCTGATGCTTAACTTGCGTGATTTCTGTAACCCAATTCTGTGTTATTCCTTGAAACAAACCCACTTTATAAGTGATTATTTGTCCGGGATAAGCTCTTTCATCTACTTTAGACGTGATTTCAAAGCCCATTTTAGGAGGCGTAATTTCTTTAAGGTTTTCCGGAGCACTAAAAAACAACCAAGCTTCCTCTAACGGAATATTTAAAATCTGTTCGGTATACAGTGTGTATATGCCAGAATGTTTTTCAAATCGCATCATATTTTAATTATTGAAAAAAATGTAAGCGTTTAAACTTGTAGCTATGGTCATCCAAATTAAATAAGGACAAATTAAAAGCGTGTAGAGCTTAAGCCTCTTATAAAAATTAATTGTAAAAAATCCTATGAGCAACCAAAGCAACACAATGGTGATTAATCCTAGCAGTACCTCATGTTTATTAAAGAAAATGTAATTCCAACTCACATTTAATACCCATTGTAAACTATAGAGTACGATAAGGTATTTGCTTAAGGCTTCAAATTGAAAACTTAGCTTTGTCATGTAAAAGGCAAAGAGGAACATGATTGTAAACCAAGCGGCTCCAAAAACCCAGCCTGGTGGTGTCCAAGGCGCCTGATTTAATGAGGTGTACCATTCAGATTGTGGTCCATTATTCATTAATACCGCCCCAATCACCAAGGCCAATATGTTAGTAACTAGAAAAATGGCAAAACGGATGTATTTATTTTTAAGCATAGGTGTATTCTATTTTAAAAAGATTGGTTTAAATCATTTCAATGTATTTGATCATAGGAATCCTTTCATTCCGACGAATCATTAAAAAGCATCTGGTTGCATGAGATTTCTCGTCAGTCGTTCCTCCTTCTGTCGAAATGACAAAACAGCGAAAAACAAAATCATACATGGATTAAGCATGGTATTTTCTTTCAAAAAAATTAAACAGTAATTGTACTGAAAACAGCAAATTGAAAGCGTAAAAAGCATCTTCAAAAGGGATGGTGAGCAAACGAAATCCGAGGTTTTCAGAATCGTCATAAAACACGACTGGCGCTTCAGTAAAACCACCTGTAAGCACACCATTAACTATAAAAAACGGCATTAATATGATACAAAATACCGGCAAATACTTTCTTAAAGTCTCCAAGTGTCGTAGTACCCCATACCCCATCAGGAGTATAAAAAATATAAAATTGATGGTCGTATACCATTTCCCAAAATGTAATAAAAGCAAACTACTTGCTAGTACTATTAATGACCAACTCGCCCAAGTAGCCACTAAACGTGATGTTTTTAAATTAGGAAAATAATATCTAATAACTTCATAAGTAAACAAACAAGCGTAGGGTATACAAAAGAAAAATAGCCATTCTTCTATTGGCATTTTAAAAATTAAAAATGATAAATGGTAATCTGAATTAAATCCCCAAACTCCTAAAGATGTAAACCAAGCATCCCAAATTAAGAAAGGTATAGCTACCAATAAAATGCTATAAAAAGCGGGTTTAAAATACTGTATAAAGTGAAATTTTTTCTCAAAAATACTGTACAGCAAAGGTACACTAAGACTGCCCAAATTTAATATTAAGTATAAATAGTGATTCACTGTTATTATTTAAAATATTTGAAAGGTACCAATAACATCCCAAAACATTCACCGTCGGGTTTATCGAGGTGTTTGTGATGGATACGATGGGCTTTTCGTAACCCTTTTAAATACCAATTTTTGGTGTTTTTAAACCAATTAAAACGCTTATGTATTAAAACATCATGGATTAAAAAATAAGCCACACCATAACAAAAAATGCCTAGTCCTACGAAAAAAAGAGGGTTTAACACTGGGGTCACTCCAAAATAAAATAACAAAATGCTGGGTATAGCGAAAATCACAAAAAAAGCATCATTTTTCTCAAATACATGGGGATAACCGGGTTGGTGATGATCGGCATGTAAAAACCAACCAAAACCATGCATAATGTACTTGTGAGTACACCATGTAACGCCTTCCATAATAATGAAGGTTAACAACGTTGTTCCTATATAAATCAAAACATTCATATCGAGGTGTTTTTCACAATGTATTCATCCAAATAATCCGTTTCATCTTGATGATTCATTGCTTTCATTAAAAGGGCTTTATCTTGTTCAATATCAGAATTATAATTTAAAAAACTTGGAATATTTTCTTGAATAACAAGACGCACATACCTTAAATGTACGTTTTTATCATGTTTTGAAATGAGCCCATCCAATTGGTTTTTATACCTATTAAACACTTTTACTTTATTCCATGGTAAACGTTCGTACTTAGCTTGCTTCATTTTAAAAGAAATGACGTAAGCTTGAACATCAACATCAGAATCATTTTCATATTTTTCAATAAATTGTAATTCCTTTTCTGGAGTTAAAGCCTCGTGATATTCCAGAATATAACCTGGCAGATTCGCCCCAAATACCATCATAATGATCAGGTTTAAAAATACAAATTTCATTAAATAATATTTAATTTATACTTGACATAGCTCCTTGCTAATAAATTCATCTTCATAGCATTAGAAATCCTAATTCTAGTTTTCATAATTTCAGAAAAAGATACTTTTTTTAATTTTTTTAATAATCTTAAATAGTAACGATACGCCATATAGACTCCAAATTTGGCTTCCACAGGTAATTTCAATACACCATGATGAAAAGCGTAATCAAAATCTTCTTCAATTTCTTTTATAATAGTTGCTTTAGAATGATCGTCTAAAGAAGAAAAGTTAACATTCGGAAAATATGAACGGTTTAATACCTCGTAATCATCTTTTAAATCTCTTAAAAAATTCACTTTCTGAAATGCAGAACCTAGGCGCATGGCAGCATCTTTGAGCTCATCGTATTTTTGTTGATTTCCATTTACAAAAACTTTCAAACACATGAGTCCTACTACATCTGCTGAACCATAAATATAAGCCTTGTATTCATCAACATTCGTATAAGCTGTTTTATATAAATCGGCTTTCATACTTTTTAAAAAAGCCTGCACCAAATCATCTTGAATATCATATTTATCTACCGTATGAATAAAAGCATTTATTACAGGATTTAAACTAATACTTCTGCTTTTAGATTCGTAATATTGATTTTCAAACTCTGCAAACAAATCCTCTTTATTGTAATCGTGAAAGGAATCTACAATTTCATCGGCAAGGCGAACAAAACCATAAATATTATAAATATCTGCACGTATTTTTGGTGCCAACATTCTGGTAGCCAACGTAAAGGATGTACTATATTTTTGGGTAACAAGCTTACTGCATGAGTAAGAAACATCATCAAACAACTGTTTCATTTTTGTAAGTTTTTAAAATTGAATCTGATGCGATTTTTCCGGAGATTAATGACGGTGGTACTCCGGGACCTGGCACTGTGAGTTGTCCTGTAAAAAACAAGCCCTTCACTTTTTTGCTTTTAATTTTTGGTCTTAAAAAAGCCGTTTGTGTTAAAATATTAGCCAAACCGTAGGCATTACCTTTATAGGAGTTGTAATCCTTTATAAAATCGTTGACACAAAAACTCTCTTTAAAAATGATGTGTTCACGAACTTTTTGATTTGTTAAAAGTTCTAACCGTTCTATAATCAGATTAAAGTATTCTTCTCTAATTTGAGGCGTATCCTTTATACCTGGTGCTAAGGGGATTAAAAAAGTCCCCGCTTCTTTACCTTTTGGTGCGAAACTAGCATCGGTAATAGATGGAAAGCTCGCATAAAACAAGGGTTTTTCTGGCCATTCTGGGGTATCGTAAATACTTTTGGCATGGGTATCAAAATCGGTGTCAAAAAACAAGGTATGGTGACAAACATGCTCTATTTTTTTATCAAACCCCACATAAAAAAGCAAGGAAGACGGTGCAAACACTTTAGAATCCCAATAGGTTTCAGAATATTGTTGGTACTTTTCAGGTAATAGCGTTTCGGTATGATGATAATCGGCGCCACTTAGAACCATGGAGGTTTCTAGTCTTTCTCCGTTTACTACCAAAGCATCAATTTCTCCTTGAACATTTACTTTTATTTCTTCAACATTGGCATCCGTTTTAAAGACTACACCTAACGATTTTGCCAAGGCAATCATGGCCTCAATAACCATATACATGCCACCTTTTGGGTGCCAAGTTCCTAATCCGAAATCGGCATAATTCATAAAATTATAAAACGCAGGGGTGTTACTAGGTTTTGCCCCCAAGAACAACACCGGAAACTCTAAAATTTGAATCAGCTTTTTACTCTTAATATGCTTTCTTACTTGCGATCTTAAACTTGAAAAAAACTGAGTAATTTTAGTTATAGTCTCCGGAGTCACTAATTCTAAAGCTGAGGCTCCTGGTTTGTAAACCAAGTTATTAATTGATACATCATAATTATAGGCGGCAGATTTAAGAAAAGCTTGAAGATGTTTAGAACTTCCTGGCTCCTCTTTTTCAAAAACCTTATAAATAGCCTCTAGATGACCTGGAATGGTAATCGCATCTGCTTCATCAAAATATACCTGATAAGCAGGGTCTAACCTTTCTAGTTCATAAAAATCGGAAGGCTTTTTATTAAAATCTGAGAAAAATTTCTCAAAAACATCCGGCATCCAGTACCATGTCGGTCCAATATCGAATGTAAATCCGTCTCTAAGAAGCTGTCTTGCACGGCCTCCAACGGTTTTATTTTTCTCTAGAATCGTTACGTGATAACCTGCTTGCGCTAGATAACAAGAAGCCGATAATGCTGAAAATCCAGAGCCTATTATGTATATATTTTTTTTCAAATGCGAGATATTAATAGCCTAAGCTGGTTAAAACAAATCTGTGTTGATTAAGGTAAAAGCACAGCATCAATAGCATGGATAACACCATTTGTCCCCTGCACATCACTTGTTTGTGGGCTAACAATGATATTAACTGTTTGATTGCTAGTCGTCATTATTTGTGCTCCATTGGATAAATCTATGGTGATTTCGCCACCGCTTAACATGGTAACATCACCGTTACTTAATTGATCTGACTGCACATTGGCAGGTGTGATCACATGGTATTTCAAAACAGCATCTAAAGTTGCAATAGGAATATCTGCTAAAGAGTTCCAAGCACTATTAGTGTCTAATAAATTTTGAAAAGCTTGATTTGTTGGCGCAAAAACTGTGAAAGGTCCATCGCCTGAAAGTACCGAAACAAAATCTGTAGTATGTCTGCTGTCGGTTAAAGCAGCCACTAATGAAGTAAAGCCACTATTATTTAAAGCTAGCATCACAATATTGCTTGGCAACATAACTTCGTCGATAATATGCACCACACCATTTGTAGCATCATAATCGACACTTATGGGCTGAGCACTACCATTAAAAACAACACCACCAGTGGTTTCAACCTGTAGTGATAAAGGTTCACTATTTGGTCCAGTAGACAAAGTATTTACATAGGTGTTTGACAAGTCGGTAGAATTAATTTCATCACCAACAACGTGGAATAACAATACAGCTTGAAGGGTTTCTACAGGAACATCAGCTAAGGAATTCCATGAAGCATTGGAGTCTAATAATGCTTGAAAGGCTGTATTATTAGGCGCGAACAATGTAAAACTACCCGAACCATCCAAATCATCATCTAAACCTGCAACCTCTAAAGCAGCGGCTAAACTGGATAACTCAGGTTTTTCAGATACAATGTCTGTAATAGTTGAGGGTTTTTCTCCACTATTAGAATCATCATCACTGCTACAAGAGAACATTGGAACTAGTAACAGAAAGCATAAAGTAAGTCTGATTAATTTTCTTTGAAATAACATAAGGTTTAATTTTTTAATTAATACTCGTTTAAATAAACACTGCTTAAAAAATAGTTTTGTTTAACATTTAATAATTTTAATTAAACAAAAGTAAACTAAGCCAAAAAAATAGTGCCTTATAACACTAAAACACATTCAAAGATAATAAATTTTGTTTAACAATTACAAAATAAAGTTAAACAAAATAATTTAAGGACGGTATTAAAGGTTTTGCAAGAGTTCGAGAAGTGAAGGATATGTAGTGATATTTGCTGTAAAATCAACATCTTTCACAAATGCTGTTTTTTCGCCAGTAGCAATGAGTTGATGTTTGGTATCTTTTAGAATGTCATTAATTTCCTGAAAATACCCGATAACTTTATCATCGTAGGGCATGACCGTTAAACAGGTTACAAAACAAATGGCATCTTCACTTTCAAAAAAGTAATCCAGATTATTAAGCGGTAGACTTTGTCCGAGGTAAATCGTTCTATGACCACGTAGCGTCAATTCGTAGTTTAAAAACATGAGTCCCAATTCATGAATTTCATTTTCTGGTAAGAACAAAACATAAATGGAACCAGAATCTACAGGGTGTGCTGCCAACTGCTCAATATTGATTTGTATTTTCTGAACAATCATATTAGATATAAAGTGTTCATGTGCTGGCAGTACCGTTTCGGTTTGCCACAGTAAACCAATGTGATTCAAGAAAGGAATAAAAACATCTTTAAAAATCTCTCGAAAACTCTTTTTTTGAAGCAGTTTGTTATAGGCATTATTAAACAAAACTTTATCAAACTGAAACATCGATATCTTAAGCGCATTAATAGCTTCATCGTTTATCGCGTTGTGGATAGCCAATTCCTTCGTTTTGATACGAATGGTTTCATCGGACATCTCAGCAATCTTAGAAATCTTATAATTGTTGTTATTCAACAAAACAACATTTAGTAATTTTTGCAAGCTTTTCGCTGAATAGCACCTTATATTGGTATCGGTTCTTTGCGGAGATAGTAAACCATATCTTTTTTCCCAAATACGAATGGTATGCGCTTTAATTCCTGAGAGATTCTCAAGGTCCTTAATTGTAAAGTCTTTTTTAATATTGTTCAACTATATACAGTTTTTATTAAACAAATTTAAAATTTAAAATAAATTAATAGTGTTTTAGTGGATAGAAATTTTAGAAATAAATTAAAACACTCCTTTTTCTTGAAGAGTTTGAGCACAAAAAAAGCCTTTCAATTTCTTGAAAGGCTCTTGTTTTGGGTGGGATATTAACTTCAAACGATCTAATTTACCTGCTATCAAATGAATCGTAAAAGTATAAACAAATCGTGGTTCTCTTATAAAGTTGCCTTTTTCTTAAAAAGAGTTATTTTTTAATGAACTTTTTCGAAATTCTATAATTTTCATTAAGGATTTCAATAAAGTATATACCATTGGGCAATTCAGAAGTATCAATATCCTCATTAGCTTGTACGTTATCTGAAATTAATAATTGTCCGTGTGTATTATATATTTTAACGGCGCCCTCTGCATCACTTAACTTTATAACATCTGATGTTGGATTTGGATAAATGCTTCCGGTTTTTTTGTCAAAGTCAGATACACCAAGAACTAAATTATCATTCTTATGGTAACGTACCCAATCAACCTTCATACTTGTACCATCAATAGCATCTGTAACAGGTCCCGCATAGTTATGTCCTAATATTGCTAAGCTTAACAATAATTGCGTTTTACCATGATTTTCTACAGACACCCATGAACCATCTGTATTCCATTTATTTTTTTGCAAATAAGCTGGATTAGCTTCTCTTCGAATCTCTTTCCCGTCTAAATAAAAAACATGAGCTTCAGGGGTCCATAATAATCCGTAAGTATGATACTCGTTAGCTAAATCAATGCTCGCAGTACTATCATAGCTTGCCAATTTAACCCAAGAAGCACCATTCCAATATTCTATCTCGTAATCCGAGATTAATCCATTCCAAGCGTTCGTACTACCATCATACCATCCATTCGAAAATTGAACACATCCTATTTCTTTCGCCTCACCAAATACAATTTCTAACCACTTTTCTCCCGATGCCGGTGCGATCCAACTCTTACCTACTTCTGCAACAGCTCCATCGGCTACATTTTCCGGATCAGTATTTCTACCTGCTACAACATATTGCCCACTAGCTGTGAAGGTTGTAGAAGCATCTCTAGAGTGATTGATCAACCCTGGCACATCGGTATCAGCAGTTTCTGATGTTGGTTCTGCAGGGTACCCATTTACGTTTGGTGCGTATGCTCTAAACTCTCCAATATGAAAATGAGAAGCATTATTTGATGAAAATCTTAGCTTGGTTGTATTAATGGGAGATTCTAATTCGTGTGTATAGCCACTATGACGTCCTCCAGCGCCTTCAACCGTGTATTTTTCCTGTATAGGATGTACTTCTTTATCTCCTGGTGTCCAATTATGAATATTTGTTTTGATAATATTGGGATACTGTCCTTCATTAACATCTAATTCAATTTTATCATGTCCTGGATCTGATTGACTGTATGGATATAACCAAAAGGAATTATTAGTTCCTGTAGCGCCTGCATATTTATATCTGGCTTCATAGTATCCGTATTTGAAATCATTACTCTTGGTCCAGATACTTCCAGCAGTCCATTCTTGCCCACCATGTTGTTCTTTAATCGCTTTTAGTTCTAAAATACCATTTGCCACTACGGCATTCTCTCGCCAACGGCTGCATAACACTATATCATTATCTGTTGGTCCATTAGCAGAAATCCAATGGTCATCTAGTTGTTCATTAGGGTAATCAAATTCATCTTCCCAATTTAAATACCACCCATTTTCGGGAGTTATTTCTGCTGGTAATTGTGCTAAAACTGTACTACTATAAAAGAATAGCATTACAATTGTTAGTTTACTTATTAAGTTCATTCCTATTGGTTTTAGTTAGTATTCGTTCTTTTTGTTTTTCATTTAATCCTTTGGAAAAATAGACTTCGGGTCTAAATTTTGTTTGTGTTTGTTTTAAGCCCTTATCATCTAGATCAAGACTTAAATCGCAATCAAAGCGTCCTAAAACACTGTATTCTTTTCCCCAATCATCTCCAAAATTGGTAAAATGGCATAAGCCCCAAGTAATTCCTCTACCATTTCCATTACTATTAAAAGCATCTGGAACACATGGGCCTGCGGCAATGGGAAGTAAAGCAGATACCGAAGCAATTTCAAAATTTACCCCATCGGGTGCATACTGAATGGTATTACTCTCATTTCCATTTCTAGTTACTATAGTCGCTATACCTTCTTCAAAAGGGAAATAAGCTGTTTCGTGACTCGAATTTAACACAGGATTTAAAGGATGCTTATTAAAAGGCCCCATAGGGTTGTCGGCAATTGCCAATCCGTTAGCTACCAAATAATCTGGGCGATCTCCAAAAGCAGCTTTATAGTATAAATATATCTTCCCTTTATACACTAAAGGGTACGGATCGTGTATGGAGTATTGATCCCAAGTTCCAGGCGCACCATTCTCAACCACAATTTTATTTGTTGCTGTCCATGGGCCGTCCGGAGAATTAGCATAAGAAACCGTTACTGGACAAGCGTCTCCTTTTGGACTACTTCCGCTAGCGATATTAAATCCTTGGTAGTACAAGTAGAATTTATCTTCAAATTTTAAAATATCAGGCGTAGAAACCGATCTTGCACCAACATGAGGTTCTGCCGGTCTAGACACAGCTACCCCCTGTTCTTCCCAAGTAAAACCATCGGTACTGGTTGCGTACCAAATCTCTGCTAAATCCCAATCTGTAGAAGGAATAACATCGGTAGATTTGTGGGCATTACTATATCCTACAGGAGGAGCAACCGTATGCCTTTTGGTATACCAAACATAAAACTTACCATCCTCTACAATAACTTTTGATGGATCGCGGCGTGAAACTGTTCCGTCTCCATCATGATAATCAAAACCTTGAAGTGCTGTATAAGCAAAGCTGGAGTACAATTCATTATCCTCTGGTCTAGGGGTTTTGTAATTTGTATAAAGTCTTTCCATAGCCTTACTTAATGGTCTATCTGGTTTTGTTTGAGGAATATCCCAAGGAAATCCACCATATTCTTTACTTTCTTGAACCGACTCTTTTTTTTGTTGAGAGCAAGAAGAAATAAGTACTATGGCTATCAGGCTTAATAATTTTATAGTTGATTTAATCATGATACAATGCTTTAATTTGTTCGTATGCTTTTTTAGGTTCACGTTTTTCGTTTACCACTCCCCACTCTCTAAATCCCGAAGCCGGTGTTCCTTTATAACCACTTTTGTAATCATTATAAGACCATAAAGATGACCCTACAACAAAAGGATAATTACGCAAACCGCTAATCTGATTTACTAATTCTTCAGACAAGGTCCCATCATGAGCTGGTCCAATTTGTTTAATACCTATTTCGGATAAAAAAATTGGTTTTCCTGGGAATTTTTCATGTGTTTTTTCTGCTGCAAATAAGGCATTGTTATAGCTATTGATACAAATAAGATCTAACTTCTCGTAAGGTTCATTTTCCATGTTACTACCAGATTGATAAGTGGTTAATCCAACATAGGTTTTTAATCGTGTTGTATCTAAGGTTTCTACATAATCCAACATAGAATTAATGTATTCAAACTGATTTTTAGTCAAGGCTTTTTCACCCCATGGTGCTATGGAATCATTTTCCCTTAATTCATTAGCAACACTCCAACCAATTACTGATGGATGATTATAATCTCGTGTAATTAATTCGTTTAACCATGCTTTGGTTTGTGGGTTATCTTTAAAGGTTTGTTGGTCATCATCTCCCCAAACAGGAATTTCTTCAATTAATAAAAAACCATTTTCATCGCAAAATTCAAGTATATTTTTAGCTAAAGGCGCATGCATTAAACGAGACATTCTCCCTCCTAAGGCCATAATATCTTTCATATCGCTTATAACCAATTCGTCTGGTTCTGTATTTCCAAAATCAGGGTGATCGTGTACTCTATTTAAACCATTTGCATATAAAGGTTTATTGTTTAAAAATAGTTGATCGCCTCGTGCTTCAATTTTTCGAACACCAAACTTATCGGTAATTTTATCTTCTACTTTATTGGTAGCAACAGTACTTGTAACTTGATATAAGTTAGGACTTTCGAGATCCCATAAATCAAATTCTGATAAATCTCTTTCAAAAATAAGCTGATATGTTTTAGTGCTATTACCTTCTATTTCTGCTTTTAATTCTTTAGAAAACAATTCTTTATTAGCAATCGTGTTAATATTCGTATTAATGGTAATTTCTGACACATCAGCGCTATTATTCTCTAATTTATAATCCATTATAAACTTCACCATATTGGTTTCAAAATTTGGTATGGCCGAAATGTGTTGGTATACAAATCGAATCGCATTATTTTGAATTAGGGTTACATCTCTACTTATGCCACCCCACGGCCACCAGGCGCCACGATAGTAGCTGTTATCAGCCATTACTAAAACCGTATTGGGTTTATCGTAGTTTACGATATCTGTAATGTTAAACTCAAAAGGGGTGTAACCGCCAACATGTTTACCCAATAACTGTCCGTTTACCCAAACTTTAGAGGTTTGATATACGGCATCAAATTGTATTCTTATCTGTTTTCCTTTCCAATTATTTGGTACCGTAAATGCTCTTTCATAATAGGCTTTACCAATATATTTTTTGTATTCATCATGAGTATTCCAGTTTCCTGGAACCTTTAAAGTATCCCATTGATTATAATCAGCAGCTAAAATTTCAGATTCTGATAATTCCTTTTCTGTTGAAAATTGCCAAATACCGTTTAGAGATATTATATCCTGCTCATATTGAGTATTTTCACAACCTAACATAAAAAATACAACTGTGAAAACTATTAGAATTTGCTTCATAACATGAATTGTATTTTATTGACAAACAACTTCAAAAATTGTAGCTGGAACATTATTTGAAGGATGCTCAACTTCAATTAACACCCCTTTTGTTTTTATTTTATTTTTAAGTTTATGCACATTCAAACCTTGATAATTATCTTTTACCTCCACCAATACTTCACCTTCTACCGATGTAATTTTATAGTTTCTTAAACAAAAAGGAATCACATCATCATAATGTCCAAATTGCACGGTTTCCATCGCATGATCGTAATCTGTATCTAAAAACAAGCTAATTTCTGAAAGTTCTTCTACTTCTTGCCATTCTATTTTTAATGAAGGGTTTTTATCGTCTAATGCCGCTGTCCACGAATTTGCTGTACCCCAAGGTCTAACAAAGCCATTAGATATATTTTGAACCCCATAAGCATCAATAGCTGGCGAAATTTCCATAGCAATATTTTTTCCTGCTGGTCTACGTTTAGGAATCCAAAACTCGAAAGCATCTACACCAATATTTTCAGGTGGTGTTTGTTTTCCATTGTTAGAAACGGCTTTGTTTACACCATTGAAAACAGCTAAAACTCCCGAATATAATTGGTTACTTTCTTGAATTTTCAATTTTTCGTTAGCCATAAAACACACAAAAGCATACTGATCTTTTGTTAATGCTTTTGAAAACGGTACTTCAACCATTTGTTCGCCAGGAACCATATCAATAATTACAGTTTCTAAAGTGATGTCTGGAGTATAATTATACTGCTTTTCTGCAACGCGTAATTGGACTTCTAATTGTGTTTTTTCAGTAGCGTTTACGGCTATTTTAAAGTTGTATTTTATTTCTTTTTTTAACGGAAGTAAAGCTGCTGCCGAAGTTTCTAAAGACAACCAATCGCCATCAAAGTCAATTGTACCTAGTGCCAATTCTGAAGACGCTGTAACTGTTGCTTTTGAAACCAAATTACTTTCGGCATCAATTGGAATATTCGGGATACTTTGTCCGATTAAATTCAATTCATTTTGCAACTGTTTTATTTTACCGTTTTTCAAAATATCGGCTGGTTGAATGCCTTCTGACACACAAATAGCTGCTGCCATTCCTACTGCCTGAGCAGTAAACCCTGTGGTAGCCATAACTCGTGTTGAACCAAAAGCCACATGCGAAGCGCTTATAATTCTGCCAGCCATTAATAAATTATCGATGTCTTTATTTACAAAACTGCTATAAGGAATATCATAAATTCCTTTACTATGCCATTGTGTACACCCCGATTTATCACTATAAACACCATCGGCAGGATGAAGATCTATGGCCCAACCACCATAACCTATAGCGTCGTCAAATCTTTTTTGCTCTATAACGTCTTGTTGCTTCATCATATAAAGGCCTTCAAAACGACGACTTTCCCTTTTTCCGGGAATATTACCAACCCATTCTAAGGTTAAATTTTCGACATCTTCAAATTCACCCGAATTTTTGATGTAATCCCAAACGCCATACACAACTTTCCAGAGTTCATGTTTAATTTCTTCAGTATCGTGAATGGTATCTTTTCTTCCTCCGTACTCTAACCACCAAAAACGACAACCGGTATCGTCTTTTTCAATGATTTTATATCGTGGTACTTTGGTAATATCCTTTAAAGCGTACTCTGGCGCCACGTATTTTACGGGTTTAGAAGCGCGTTTAGTATAGAAAAAGATTGAATGCCCCAACAGCTCTCCGTAAGCTATATCGGGAGCAAATAATTCGCCAAATTCTTCTTTTGCTTCTGCACCAATTCTAAAGCTTGCTCCTGCTTGAAAAGCAACAATACCATCGCCAGAAGCATCACAAAAAAGTGGTGCTGAAATGTTATAAAAAGTAGCATTCTGACTATTATAAGCCTTTACAGAAGCTATTTTATGATCGCCATTTTTTACCGTATCATAAACTGCTGTATTTAACAACAGTGTAATGTTTTTTTCGGCTAAAACTTTATCAATTAAAATGGTATCAAAAATAACGGGGTTACCTTCTTTATTTCGATATAAATTCTCTACGAAAATTTCATTAACCACCCCACCTTCTCTGGACCAACGGTTGTTGTTTCCCATATGAGATGTTGCCCCTAACGCCCAAAGTCGGACTTCAGATGAGGCATTACCACCTAACACAGGACGATCTTGTATTAAAGTTGTTTTTACACCTTTTCTAGCTGATGTAATAGCTGCACAAACACCGGCTAAACCTCCGCCAACAATAACAAAATCACTAATAAAATCAAGCTGTTTATTTGTTCGAATTGTTTTATTAAATCCCTGTACTATCATGCTTTATTTTTATAAATAATATACCCTCCTAAAATGAAAACTAAACTCCCTATGATTGTTACCGAACCCTGACCTTTTTCTGCGATAACAGCCAATACCAACATTAATATTCCTGTACATAGAACACCAATACCGATAACTAGAGCTCCACGTTTATTAGTATCCTCTTCGTCCTCTTCCTCATCTTCAAGGTGATGGTCTTCTTTTAATTTGATATATCGCGTATAATCAATAGCCGTTTGGTTAGTTAAGTTAAAATACAATTCTACCATCACGAGTAAAACAACCGGAACACCAACACCAAACATCATTTCGCTAGCTCTATCCAGTTTAAAATCAAATAATATGGGTATTAAAAACTTTAAGAAAGCATTTATGATTAGCGAACATATAGTTACCATTAAAGCACTTTTTCCTGTTAATTTATTAGAAAACAATGCCCAAATTGGAGGTAAAAACATCGCGCCACCAGTTATGGCTGCTAAACTCATAACCACCTCTACAATACCTCCCATATACGGTACCAACAAGGCTATACCTATGGTAATTAACCCGAGTACAACCGTTGCTAACTTACCAACCTTTACTAATTTCTCCGATGAGGTTGTAGGATATAATCTTTTAAAAATATCGTTACTTAGTACGCCTGCAGATATATTTAATGTGGTATTTACGGAGCTAGAGGTTGCAAAAACCATCCCTCCAAGCATCAATCCTAACATGCCAATAGGCAACACGTCTTTACACATTAATAAATACGCCCCTTCGTCTGCTAATTTTGGAAGTCCTGGATTTAAAACACTGTAAATCATTGGAGGTAGCATCCATATAATTGGACTAACCAGATAAAGTCCGCCAAACAGCAATCCCACTTTTTTAGCTTCTTTTGAATTAGACACACTTGTATATCGCTGGACATAGGCCCAGTTACCCGCTATAAAAAACAAATTATACAGTCCAAAAGCAACCATGAACCCTAGTGAATATTCTTGATTTACCAAATCGAAAAAACCTTCGGGTGCCAGCGTTACAAAATTTTGAAGTCCGTCAATCTTATCGATAGACAATGGTAATACAATTAAAACAGCGGCTGTAAGCACCACAAACTGAAGCACATCGGTAACAATTACCGCCCACAGTCCGCCAACAGCGGTATATATCAGTATCAAAACACCTAAAAAGATAATACTTGTTGTTATTGGAACTCCGGTTGAAACCTCCAATATTTTAGCTACAGGATATAAAAATGCACCAGTAGTAAACATGGATATTATTAAAAATAAATAGGTGTATATTTTTTGGGTTTTTGCTCCTAATCTTTCGGTAATAAATTGAGCCACAGTAAGCACTTTGGTTCTTTGCCATTTAGGAGCGATGAGAAAAGCAATAATAATACCAGCCAAACACATGGTCCACTGTATGGTGACAGCAACCAACCCGTTTGAATAAGCAATGGAACCCCAAACGACGAAAGTACCTGCTGAGAAAAAACTCATAAACAAGGATAAACCACTCATCCACCAAGGTAAATTACCTCCCGCAGCAAAAAAGGATTTCATGTTTTTTCCGCTTTTCGAAAAACTCATTCCGCACACAAATACCAATGCCGTAAATACAAGAATTACAATGATGTCTATATTATTCATTAATTATAATTTTCTCTATAAAAATAGTGAAGCTTTGTAACTCGAATTTTATTTCAACTAGAAATAGTTACGGAAACGTTCCCGAAAACGATATTTATTTCCGAAAACGTTTCCGAAATTCCCGAAAACTTTTATTCTATATATTTGTTTGAAATAATCACTTATGAAACATATTACCATTAAAGACATCGCCAAGAAACTAAACGTTTCTATTTCAACAGTATCTAGAGCTTTTAATGACAAATATGACATCCGTCAAGATACCAAAGAATTGATTTTAAAAACAGCTAAAGAGTTAGGTTACAGACCTAATCCTATGGCTAAAAAATTAATTCAACAGCGCAGTTTTAATATTGGTATTGTTGTTCCTGAGTTTGAAAAATCATATTTCCCACAAGTTATTTTAGGTGCACAAAATGTATTATTAGAGCATAACTACCAGGTTTTATTAATGCAATCCAATGAATCTTCGGAAACAGAACGAAAAAATGTAGAAACCTTAGTTGACAATATGGTAGACGGCCTAATTATTTCCTTATGTTCTGAAGAAGAAAACATCGCTTATTACAAACAGTTAATAGCCAAGGGGCTTCCTATTGTGTTTTTTAATCGTGTTATTGATGAACTAGAAGCCACTAAAGTACTTTTTGACGATTACAAATGGGCATTTTTTACTACTGAACACCTAATTCAGCAAGGCCTAAAAAATATTATACACATCGCACCAAAGAAAAAATACAGTTATACGAATAATAGAATTAGTGGTTATAAGGACGCTATGACAAAACATAAATTAGTTCCACAAAAAATTATTTATAGTCATTTAACGGTTGAAGATGGTGAAGAAATAGCGACTCGTTTTATTGAAACTAAAAACATCCCTGATGCAATATTTTCTTCGAATGATTATTGCGCTATTGGAGCCATGCGTGTTTTTAAACAACATGGTTTTAAAATTCCAAAAGATATTGCTTTCGCAGGTTTTTCTGAAACCCAACTTAGCGAATTTGTAGACCCTCAGTTAACAAGCGTAAGCCAGCCTACAAAACTTATTGGAAAAACCGCTGCTGAATTATTATTAAAACAAATTGATAACAAAGAGAGTAGTATCTATCAAACGGTTGTTTTAAATGGTAATTTAAATATTCGAGAATCTTCTATGAAAGTTCTAAAACTCTAGATTAATTTAATTTAGGCTGTTTTAATCCACAAAAAAAGCCTTTCAATTTCTTGAAAGGCTCTTGTTTTGGGTGGAAGATGGGATTCGAACCCACGACCCTCGGTACCACAAACCGATGCTCTAACCAACTGAGCTACAACCACCGTGTAACTGCATTTTGTAATGCGTGTGCAAATGTAAACGTTTTAAGTCTTTCCAACAAAGACTTTTTTAAAAATTTTACAGAAATTTTTAATTTTTTTTCCGCTTCAAAGCTAACTACTTTAAATCGAACAAACTACTAACAGCGGGATATCGCTCTACTGTGAAGCCTTCGCCATGCTCGGTTCCTATCAATCTCCCTAGGTCTCTGGCTCTATAAATAACACTATCGGTAAAATTTTTGCTAGATATCGGTGTTTCAGGCGCTTTACTTTTAGGATCGAAAAATTGGGTTTTATAGGCTAAAACCGCTTCCATTTTTTTATCGATAAAACCAGAAACATCAACAACCACACCGGGTTCTATATTTTTCCATTGGATGTAATGATAAACAAACTTTGGTCGCCATGCCTCTTGTAAAAATCCGTCTAAGGTGGTTTCTATTTTTGTTAATCCGCTTAAAAAACAGGCATCACTAACCAATTTACTGGCTTTACCATGGTCTATATGTCTGTCATCAATAGCATTACAAAGCACCATCTCTGGTTTATATTTTCTTATCATTTTTATAACCTCCAACTGATGCGCTTGATCGTTCACAAAAAAAGCATCAGAAAAGCCTAAATTTTCTCGAACCGAAATGCCTAAAATTTTAGCGGCATTGGCAGCTTCCACTTTTCTGGTTTCGGCGGTACCTCTAGTACCTAACTCCCCTTGTGTTAAATCGACAACACCAACCTTTTTGCCTTGAGCAACTTCTTTGGCTATCGTGGCGCCACAGCCTAATTCGACATCATCGGGGTGTGCTCCTATGGCTAAAATATCTAACTTCATATCTATTTCTTAATCTTAAAAACTAAAAATAATGTACTTACAAAATAAGACCTTTAATCGTAATTGACTTTAAAAGCTTACTAAAAACTGGCTAATATTCCTTTTATTACGATCCCTCTATTGAAACGTCCATGCTACTATTCGAGACAATTTATTGCCTTGTCCCATTTCTATAACTTTTACTTCGGTAGCACCTAATTTTTTAAGTGAGGTTTTTAAGCCTCGTATCAAGTCTTTTTTAGACACTAAACTTGTAAACCAGAGGCACTGTTCTTTATAAAAAGTACTTTCAAAAATATAATTATGCAAAAACGCCTTCTCGCCTCCACGATACCATAATTCATTTTGGGTACCAGAAAAGTTTCTGATCACCTGCCCTACTTCATTTTTTAAACCTTTTAACTTTTTTATGGTGGCCTCTAAAGCTTCAGCTTCCGATTTAAAAAATGGCGGATTACAAAGCGAAACCGAAAAACTATCAGCTTCATTTACCACACCTTTTAAAATATGAGAAGCATCTTGTTGTTTCCTTAGCGTTATCGCAGTATTCAGCTCATTTTTATCTATGATTTTCTGAGCATAAGCTAAGGATTTATCATCTATATCGGTGCCCACAAAGGTCCATCCATATTCTGCTTGTCCCAAAATAGGATAAATACAACTTGCCCCGGTACCAATGTCTAAAACCTTAATATGACTGTTAATTCCTGAAGCTTCTAAAAAACCTGCTATATGATGGATATAGTCCACGCGGCCAGGGATAGGCGGACATAAATTGGTATCTGGAAACTCCCAGAACTTTATGTTATAATATTGAAAAAGCAAAGCCGTATTCAAAGCTTTAACCGCCTTAGGGTTAGCAAAATCTATGGTTTGGGTGTTGTATTTATTTTCAAAAACATAGATTTTCAATTCGGGATACACGAGTATTAAGGCCTCAAGATCGTAGCCCGATTTATGCTTGTTTTTGGGATGCATATTTGAATGTGTTTTGATAGTAATTCAATTAAATGATAAAATACACGCTTTAAACGCCTTCAGGCTACAAAGTTTAAAATAATTTCGCTTTAAAGGAGTCTTATTTTCAATTTATGCAAGGTACTTGTAAAAATTAGTGTTTTTTAAGAGTTCGCTTTCGCGGAATTAGTCTCACTTCAATTTTCGAGAAACTAGACCTTTTAAACTTTTTAATCTTATTATATTTACACAAAAAAAATTGAGATGTTAAAAGCGGTTATTTTTGATATGGATGGGGTAATTATTGACAGCGAACCCATGCACAACAAGGCTTATCACGATATGTTTAATGAAGTAGGTATTGATGTTTCAAAAGACCTATACGAATCCTTTACTGGGCAATCTACCATCAATATTTGTAAGCGTTTGTGTGATCATTTTAATTTGGATCAGGCTCCCGAAACCTTAGTTCAGCGTAAGCGTCATTATTTTAAACATTTTTTTGAACACAACTCTTCTTTAGGGTTAATTGACGGGGTTTTAGATTTAATTAAGGATTACCATAGCAATGGTTTAACTTTGGTTTTAGGATCTTCTGCGGCGATGACCAGCATCAATCAAATTTTTGATAGATTCGATTTGCATCAATATTTTACAGCGAAATTTAGCGGTGGGGATTTAAAAGAATCTAAGCCACATCCAGAAATTTTTATTAAGTCTGCTGAAGCTACGGGATTCAAAAAAGAAGAATGTATGGTTATTGAAGACTCTACCAATGGGATGAAAGCAGCCAAAAATGCTGACATTTTTTGTGTGGGTTACGACAGCTTTCACTCTAAAAATCAAGATTACTCTATTGCCGATATGGTTATTAGCGATTTCAAAGAGATTTCATACGATAAAATAACAAAGCTTTTTTAAGCCTCACCATCATCTTTTTGCGCATTAGCTTTTTGAATAATAGCCTTTAAACGTTCTTTTCGTAAAGTAGCTTCTGCTCTTTTTTTGTTTTCTTTTCTAGCCATGAGCTTGGAATGTTTGGCTTTATTTTTTGTGTTTTTTTCTCTTCCTGTTTTAGCCATAGCCGTTTTATTTTTTAGATTTTAATAACGCGTTTTGCTCTTCCATAAGTGTGGTAAGTCTGGATAATAACTCAATATCTTTAGGAGGCGCCACTGCCTTATCCTTGGTATCGTGTGCTCTTTTGCGCAATCGGTTCATAAATTTAACCACTACAAAAACGGTAAAACCTACAACTAAAAAATCGACTAGCGCCTCACCCAAAGCCCCATAACCTATTGCAATTTCTTCCTTGGCAATTGCCCCAGAAGCATCTAAAACAGCATCTTTTAGAATCAGTTTTTTATCTTCAAAATTAACACCATCGGTTAGTAAGGATAAAGGTGGTAAAAATATTTTTTTCACTAAAACATCAATCACCTTATTAAAAGACGCCCCTATTATAATCCCCACAGCCATGTCGATCATGTTCCCCTTTACGGCAAATTCTTTAAACTCTTTTAGTAATTTCATAGGCTATTAATCGTAATTTTTAAGACCGCAAAGATATTCTATTTCAGAAAAAATATTAACAATTCAACTGAATGATTTTATCATCTCAAAGACTAATAATTACAAATATTAGCAAATTAACTAATAATTAAGTTTATTAGTTTTTAAGCTAATAATTTGCTGTATTAAATAAAAAAGAATACATTTGATAAAACATTAGTTTTTAAAATGATAAGCATTATAACAGGCGATATAATAAACTCTAAGGAAAGCTCACCCCAAAACTGGCTGGAAGCCCTTAAGTCTATTTTAAACCATTTTGGTGAAACGCCTAGCCAATGGGAGATTTACAGAGGTGATAGCTTTCAATTGGAGGTTGCTCCTGGTGAGGCCTTACACGCCTGTATTTTAATAAAAGCGACCATAAAACAGTTTAAAAACATTGATGTACGCCTAGCTATTGGCCTTGGAAAAAAGTCGTTCACCTCAAAAAACATCACAGAATCTAACGGAGAAGCCTTTATAAATTCTGGGGAGTGTTTTGAAAATTTAAAGAAAACCACTCTAGCCATAAAATCGCCGTTTACTGAGTTTGACACCACCATAAACATCATGTTAGAATTGGCGCAACTTACCATAAATCATTGGACGAGTACTTCGGCAACCTTAATAAAAACCACTTTAGAGCACCCTAACTACAATCAAAATGAATTGGCAGAACTCCTTGATAAAACCCAAGGAAACATCAGTCAGGGTTTAAAACGTGCTGGTTTAGACGAGCTCAACAAACTTTTAAACTACTATAAAACACAAATACAAAATCTATGTTAGTTCTGGCTCTTAAATTATTTTTAGCGCACTTTATTGGCGATTTTGTATGTCAGCCAAACGCATGGGTTCGTCATAAAGAAAAACACAAACACCAATCGAAATACCTTTATTGGCATGTTTTTGTGCATTTTGTAGTCCTTATTATTCTGTTGCAATTCGATTTCAGTTATTGGATAGGTATTACACTTATTACGGTTTCGCATTTTATAATAGATTTGGCTAAACTTCATTTAAACGATCGCACTAACAATCGCATACTATTCGCTCTAGACCAATTGGCTCACTTTATTATTATAGGGCTTGTTCTGTCTATTTATTACCCTTTTAAAGTTGACCTCCACTTTATTTTTGAAGCCAAGACCTTACTACTTCTAACAAGCTTTGTATGTTTAACCCAGGTGACTTCGGTGGTTATGAAAACCATTATTTCTAAATGGGATTTGAAAGATTTTGATAACGAATCTTCACTAAAAGATGCAGGTGCTTATATAGGTATTTTAGAACGCCTGTTTGTTTTTATGTTTATTATAACCAATCACTGGGAAGGTGTTGGTTTTTTAATAGCAGCAAAATCGGTATTTCGCTTTGGAGATTTATCAAAAGCAAAAGACCGAAAATTAACAGAATACGTTTTAATTGGTACCCTATTAAGTTTCGGTCTTGCTATTTTAATAGCCTTAGGCTATAATTATATTTCAAATTTAATTTAATTCATTTCTAGAACGGCCTGCCCAAAATTAACTCCAAAAGGCACGCACCAAACGATAACATGGTCATATTCTGAAAAATCTATATCTTCAGGAGTGGCATATTCATAATTCCCGTCTAAGCCTTTTAAAGACCCTAAACTAATATATTTAGTAGCGTCTTCATCTGTAGCCAAATACAGTTCCAATGAAGGACCGTCATCAGACTTAAAATTAGTAAGGTTTAAAAGGGTATGTTCTTCATTTATATCGGCAATCCCCGATGTTGGGTGAGCCTTAGATTCAAATTCCCCTCGGTACGAAGCCTTCTCCGGTATCATATCATCCGTGCTATCGTTACTATCATCATCAGAAGAGCAAGCAGCTAAAGTAAATACGCTTAAAAAAAGTAATAAATAGGTTTTCATATGATTAGTATAAAGTTAGTATGACTTTTAAGTCGGAAAAAACTTCAAACTTTACACCAAGCTTACAAAAAATTACTTTTTATAGTATTTCGCATATCCTCGGTAAGAGAAAAATCCTAAAATAGCGATTAGAACGCAAGCAATCGCAATAAATTTCACACTTACAATTTGATCACCACTAGCATAACTGTGTAGACCAGCCAGGTAGAAATTCACCCCAAAATAGGTCATTAAAATACTCGCAAAAGCGACAATAGAAAGTAGATTATAAATCCAACGACCACGTAAACCAGGTACCAAACGCATGTGAATTACAAAGGCATAAATCATGATACTAATAAGCGCCCAAGTTTCTTTAGGATCCCAACCCCAATAACGCCCCCAGCTTTCGTTAGCCCACATACCTCCTAAAAAGTTTCCAATAGTAAGCATCACTAAACCAACAGTAAGTGCCATTTCGTTTATTACGGTAAGCTCCTTAATGTTTAAGTCCATTTTAGTTTTATTGGTCTTGTTCGTGAAAATCATTAAAAACAGCGATACAATACCTAAAATCATCCCTAAAGTAAAAGGACCATAACTTGCCACGATAACCGCCACATGAATCATTAACCAGTAACTATTTAATACAGGTTGTAGGTTAGCAATAGCTGGATCCATCCAATTCCAGTGGGCAATCATCAATATCATAGACGTCACAAAAGCCGTAGAAGCCAATGTTAAATCACTTTTTCGTCCAAAAATTAATCCGAATAACATGGTCGCCCAAGCCACATAAATCATCGATTCGTAAGCATCACTCCAAGGTGCATGCCCCGAAATGTACCATCTTGTAATTAATCCTGCGGTATGCAATACAAACAGTGCCACAATGATATACTTAAATATAGTTACACCGGTGTTTATCCATTTGTGTTTATCGTTAAAAATCTGAACAATAAGTAACACAAACATGAAGGTTCCCGCATACATATACCAGCTAAATAGCTTTTTAAAGATATCGTATTTGTTATATAGGATTTCGGTTTTAATTTTTTTATCGCTTAGCATCACCTCGGCGCCATAACGCTCTTGCGTTTTCTTAAACGCCGTTAGCAGTTTATTAGCTTCGTCGAAATTCCCTGTTTGTTTTGCTTCATTAAGCTTGAATAAATACGTTCTGAAACCATTTTTCACAAAATTGCTGTACAAAGAATCTTTAATCACCGAGATATCCTGAGCATAATCGTAAGTAGAAATCCACTTATTATTTGAATCTTCAGGAATTGGGAAAATTTTTAAAGACATCCCTTCAATAGCATTATAGAGCAAACTAACACGTTGGTCGGTTTCCTTAAATTCCTTTTGAAATCCGTTAGGCACTTGTGCTTTATAGGCTTCTTCTAAAAACGGTGCTAACCTATACTCGCCTCTTTCAGTAAAGAAATCGGCTAAAGCCACGTACTTCGCATCTTTAGGCGCATTAATTAAATGTCTAATAGAATCACCCTTTTTAGGCTTTAGGTAAATGATAGGTACATTATACCATAACATCGGACTCTCTTGAATGGATAAGAAAACTTGATTCGCGTCAAAATTTTCGTAATCATCATGCTTACTCAACTTACGCAATAACTCGGATGCATAGGTGTTTATAGGCATCATACGTCCGCTTAAATCCTGAATCACTAAGTGACCAAATTTATCGGCGTGTTCTTTAGGGGTTATATTTTTCTGAAGAATAGAATCGATTTGTTCCTTTGTAGGCTTGGAGTGATTATGACCGTCGTCTGGGCTATGCGCGCCATGATCATGGTTTTGAGCGATTCCAGACAAACTGAAACAAAGCCCCAATACCGTTAATAGTTTAGCCTTTTTAGATTTTATTTTAGCCAACTGTCTTCTCAAGTCTCCAAACCGAGAATGTTTGGTAAAAATGATAGCAAGCAAACCAAAGTACAGCATGAAGTAACCGATATAAGTTATTAAAGTTCCCCAATAATCGTGGTTTACAGATAGAATAGTACCTTTTTCATCGGGATCAAAACTCGATTGGAAAAAGCGAAATCCGCGGTGATCTAAGATATTATTCATATAAATTTTATAATCGAAATCATCTTGAGTGTCATCAATGACGGTTACTTCACTAGAGAAAGCAGCGTATCCATTTTCTGTTCCTGGGTAACGTTCGGCTTCAAAATCATTAAGTTTTATTGCAAAAGGCAATTCTAAAACTTTAGAACCATATTTCAAGGCAATATCTAAACCTCCAACTGAAATTTGTTTAAATGTTCCACTACTTCCTTTATTACCAAGAACAGCAACGGTTTTAGACTCGCCATTAGAGCTTACACGTAGTTTAACACCATCGGTAGTACTACTTTTTAACAAAGCAGACCCTTCAACAATATCAAACTCCCCTTTTACAACAGGCTTAGGAAATACCATTTGCATGTTTCCTATAACATATCTCGAACGTAAAATTAAAGGCTGTAAGCTGTCTTTAACCAATTTACCTTGAGCCATAGTGGCCATGGTCATGTATTCACCTTCAAATGGCGATTTAATAGTAAGCTCGTCATTTGCATAGTTGATATTAATCGCGCCTTCAGTAGGTTTGTTTAAAGCCACTAAAATACCGTGAACACTTTGCACCTCACCTACTTTAAGAAAATGATTATGAGGTCCACTGCTTCCTGCTTCTACTAATTTCAAATATTCTTCGCCGTTTTCATTCGGTACGATATCTTCTTCAGCACCAACAATAAATTTCTCTAAAGTGATCTTTACAGGCTGCTGATTGTATTTGGTGTCTATTTCAAAATGATTTTCCATACGTCCTGAAAAATCAACCTCACGCTCTATTGGCAAACGCTGTGGGACACCATCAATTTCATAATCGCCATCAATAAAAGCTGTAATGTATGTTTTTTGAGAAAGAAACGTGTTTTCCGTAGCACCCTCACGAATAGCCATCATCCCTTCATAACTAATATATCTTGTGATAAAAGCACCTAAAAGAATAAAAATAAAAGCCAAGTGCAGAATAAAAGTTGCCCATTTTTCCTTTTTGTACAAACGAAAACGCACCACATTCCCTAAAAAGTTAACAATAAAAAACCCCATAATGGCTTCAAACCACCAAGCATTATAGATTAAGTTTCTAGTGTAAGGTGTAGGTGATGTTTCTTGTCCGGCATCTAAAAAAGTCCCTACCGCCATGGAAGCTGCAAATACGATAAATAAAACGGCTGTAACTTTGGTAGAAAATAAAATGTTGGCGAGTTTTTTCTGCATAATGAATTGCCTTTTTTGAGGTCGCGCAAATTTAAGGATTTAAGTTTGTTTTGAAGTGTTAAAGTATTCAAAAAATAGAGGCTAATTCAATGAGTTGTAGGTTGAATTGCTGCCTTTATATTGGTAACGCCTTTCTTTCTGAAACTTTGAGGTGTGTTTTATTTCATGAAGAAATATAAAGGCTTCATTATGTCATTTATTCTCTGTAAAGCTCTGTGTTTTCTCTGTGTAGCTTTGCGTAAAAATGTTATTTCACTGAGATCCGCTGAGTTCCACAGAGACACACAAAGGCTTCTATTTGCTTTTAAATCTCCTTGAAACTCTGCGTTTTCTCTGTGTAGCTTTGTATAATTAAGCTTTTACGCTGAGATGCCCTGAGTTCCACAGAGACACACAAAGAATGTATTCTAATTATCACTTTCGATAAAGCTCTGCGTTTTCTCTGTGTAGCTTTGTGTAAAAATGTTATTTCACTGAGATCCGCTGAGTTTACACAGAGACACACAAAGGCTTCTATTTGCTTATAAATCTCCGTGAAGCTCTGCGTTTTCTCTGTGTAGCTTTGCGTAAAAATGTTATTTCACTGAGATTCACTGAGTTTTTACAGAGACACACAAAGGCTTCTATTTGCTTGTAAATCTCCGTGAAGCTCTGTGTTTCTCTGTGTAGCTTTGCGTAAAAATGTTATTTCACTGAGATTCACTGAGTTTTTACAGAGACACACAAAGGCTTCTATTTGCTTGTAAATCTCCGTGAAGCTCTGTGTTTCTCTGTGTAGCTTTGTGTAAAAATGTTATTTCACTGAGATCCGCTGAGTTTGCACAGAGACACACAAAGGCTCCTATTTGCTTGTAAATCTCCGTGAGGCTCTGTGTTTCTCTGTGTAGCTTTGTGTAAAAATGTTATTTCACTGAGATCCGCTGAGTTTGCACAGAGACACACAAAGGCTCCTATTTGCTTGTAAATCTCCGTGAGGCTCTGTGTTTCTCTGTGTAGCTTTGTGTAAAAATGTTATTTCACTGAGATCCGCTGAGTTTGCACAGAGACACACAAAGGCTCCTATTTGCTTGTAAATCTCCGTGAGGCTCTGTGTTTTCTCTATGTAGCTTTGCGTAAAAATGTTATTTCACTGAGATGCGCTGAGTTTACACAGAGACACACAAAAGCTCCCATTTACTTGTAAATCTCCGTGAAGCCCTGTGTTTCTCTGTGTAGCTTTGTGTAAAAATGTTATTTCACTGAGATGCGCTGAGTTTGCACAGAGACACACAAAGGCTCCTATTTGCTTGTAAATCTCCGTGAGGCTCTGTGTTTTCTCTATGTAGCTTTGTGTAAAAATGTTATTTCACTGAGATCCGCTGAGTTTGCACAGAGACACGCAAAGGCTCCTATTTGCTTGTAAATCTCCGTGAGGCTCTGTGTTTCTCTGTGTAGCTTTGTGTAAAAATGTTATTTCACTGAGATCCGCTGAGTTTTTACAGAGACACACAAAGGCTCCTATTTGCTTGTAAATCTCCATGAAGCTCTGTGTATCTCTGTGTAGCTTTGTGTAAAAATGTTATTTCACTGAGATCCGCTGAGTTTTTACAGAGACACACAAAGGCTCCTATTTGCTTGTAAATCTCCATGAAGCTCTGTGTATCTCTGTGTAGCTTTGTGTAAAAATGTTATAACACTGAGATTCGCTGAGTTTACACGAGACACACAAAGGCTCCTATATGCTTATAAATCTCCGTGAAGCTCTGTGTTTCTCTGTGTAGCTTTGTGTAGCTTTGTGTAAAAATGTTATTTCACTGAGATCCGCAGAGTATACACAGAGACACACAGAGAAAAATTATGTGATTGTAAAATACGATTATACCTACCCCCGATTCCCTCGCGCTTCGAATATTTTTAGGTATAAAAAAGTGCCCATTTTACGAGCACGATGCTTGGCATTTTGGGCGTAATCGCCTTCAAAAAGTTCGTCAATTGTTTTAAACCATAGGTTTAGCCACAGTCCGAAATGACGCTCGTTTATGATATGATTATTTTCTTGATCGACTTTTATATGCGCCTCTAAAGGATTACCCAAATACTTGGTTTTTAGAAACAAACTGGCTTCCCAGAAATTGGTTAAATTTTCGATATGCGCAGGCCAATCTTTAATTAAATCATTAAAAAACGGGCCTAATTCTGCATCGCTACGGATTTTATCATAGAAAGAGGAAACTAACAAAAACACGTCGTCTCTGGTTTTAATATCTTTTTTCTCCATAACACAAAGATAGAACAATAGGTTTTTAAATAGGCTAATATTACCTATTTTAGCGGCATGATTTCAGTAGTAATTCTTGGCGCGGGAAACGTGGCCACACACTTATTTAAAGCGTTTAATAAAACGAACGAAGTTTCTGTAATACAATGGTATAACCGAACTTTGGACAAGCTAAAACCATACAGTAAACAGGTTAATACCTGCGATAATCTAGATGATTTAGTTGATGCAGATCTATATATTCTAACGGTTAGCGACGATAGTATAGCTGAACTTTCTTCAAAATTACCTTTTGAGGACAAATTGGTCGTGCATACTTCGGGAAGCGTTGGTGTTTATGATTTGGATAAAAAACTCAAACGTGGCGTGCTGTATCCCTTACAAACCTTTAGTAAAGATGCCGATGTCGATTTCGCCAATGTACCTATTTGCATTGAAACCATTGATAAAAAAAGTTATCCTTTACTTAAAAAAGTAGCTGTAAGTCTAGGATCTCCAACCAAGCGGGTGAATAGCGATCAACGTCGCACCCTGCATTTAGCGGCTGTTTATGTGAATAATTTCACCAACCAGCTTTATCGCATTGCTCATGAAATTACTGAAAGTGAAGGTGCCGAATTCGACATGCTAAAACCTTTAATTCTGGAAACAGCTAAAAAAGTTCAAGACATGTCGCCTTATATGGCGCAAACTGGCCCTGCCAAGCGCAACGATAAAAAAACTATAAATGCGCATTTAAAATTATTGGAAAAACAAGAGCACAAAGACATCTATAAGCTACTAACAAAATCAATTCAACATACCCATGGAAGAAAAAAGCTATAAAGAATACCTAGAACATATTACCACATTTATTTTTGATGTTGATGGCGTTTTAACAGACGGATCGGTAACCGTTACCACATCTGGAGAAATGTTAAGAACTATGAACACGAAAGACGGCTACGCTTTGAGTACTGCCGCAGCTCAAGGTTATAATATCTGTATTATTTCTGGTGGTAAAAATGAAGGTGTGAGAGTTCGATTAGAAAACCTGGGTATTAAAGACATTTACTTAGGTGCTAAAAATAAAATTGAACAGTTAGAAGATTATTTTAAAAAGAATAACATCAACGCTGAAAACGTCCTATACATGGGCGATGATATACCAGACTACCCGGTGATGCAAATTATAGGCCTACCTTGTTGTCCGCAAGACGCCGTACCTGAAATAAAAAACATTTCAAAATACATTTCACATAAAAAAGGTGGCGAAGGCGCTGTAAGAGATGTTATTGAACAGGTTCTGAAAATTCAGAGTAAATGGAGTGGGAATTTTTCGGCGCATCATCATTAGTTTATGGGTTTCAGGTTTAAAGTTTAAAGTCTAAGCGATATTAAATATTAAATGGTAAATATTAGATAGGCAGAAAAAATTAAACACAGTTTAAAAGTCAATAGTCAATAATAAATTGCCCTATGCTATATGCCGTAAGCCACACAAATAATCAATAATCAATAGTAAATCACAAATCATCCCTTGTCCCCCGTCAAAGCCTTTTTAAACCTCATTCGTTGGAAAAACCTGATTATGATTGTCTTAGTACAATTCCTAATCAAGTACGCGCTTTTGGAGCCTTTTGGCATTGATACGGCTTTGGATTTTGTAGGGATTTCAGTTTTGTCACTAGCGACCACTTGTATTGCTGCAGCTGGAAATATTATCAACGACATTAACGATATTGAAACCGATTTCGTTAATAAGCCCGATAAGATCATTATTGGTTCTGGCATTTCAGAAAAAGCAGCGTATAATCTTTTCATCACTTTCAATATTATTGGTGTTGCCTTAGGATTTTACTTGTCACACGCCGTAAACAAAGCGCCATTTTTCACGATATTCGTGTTAATATCCGCTTTGCTTTATGTGTACTCCACCACCTTAAAACAAATGCCTTTAATTGGTAATTTAGTTATTTCAGTACTGGTTGGGTTAAGCTTAATTATTGTCGGTTTATTTGATTTATTACCTGTGATGACGCCACAAAACCGAGAGATACAACTCACCCTTTTTGAAGTCATTTGGCATTATGCCTTATTTGCCTTCATGCTCAATCTGCTTCGAGAAATCGCAAAAGACCTAGAAGATATTAACGGCGACTACAAAGCTGGCATGAACACTTTACCCATTGCTATGGGAAGAGCCCGAACCCGAACGATTTTAATAATTTTTAGCATCATTCCGCTCCTAGCTGTCATTTATTATGTTATCAACACCTTATATAACATTCAAGTGGCGGTTCTTTATTTTTTAGCTCTGGTAGTAGCGCCGCTAATTTTCACCTTCATTAAAACCTGCTACGCCAAATCGAAGCAAGATTACCATCAACTTAGTAATCTCTATAAATTAGTCATGCTATTCGGGATGCTTTCCTTACTTTTATACAAGTTTGCATTACCAGTTCATATTTGAAATTACCGTAAAAGAAAATCTTGATTTTTTTCCTTTATATAATGAAGAAAAATAAAGCATAGCCCAAGCTACGGTTTCTTTTTATTCTGAAATAGAAAGAAAAAAAGGAGCGTTTTATTACTGTAATTTCAAATAAGAAATGGTATAAATATTAATTCATGATTAACGACGCTTTAAAAAACTTTCATATCATCTTGGCTTCGGGATCGCCACGCCGACAAGAATTCTTTAAGAATTTGGATTTAGATTTTGAAATTCGTTTAAAACCAGTAAAAGAGGAATATCCCTCAAGACTCACCCATTTTGAAATCAGTAATTATTTAGCCCAACTGAAAGCCTTACCGTTTAAAGATGAGTTACAAGCCAAAGACATCCTTATTACCAGTGATACCATTGTTTGGCACAACAACAAAGCCTTAGGTAAACCAGAAAATGCAGAAGAAGCTTTCCGTATTTTAAAATCCCTTAGCGATACGACACACGAAGTGATTACATCGGTGTGTTTTACAACCCCGACCTTCGAAAAAACCTTGCATAACATCACAAAAGTTACTTTTAAACCTTTAAGTGATGATGAAATTACATACTACATTGAAAAAGACCATCCTTTCGATAAAGCAGGTGCTTACGGTATTCAGGATTGGATCGGACAAATTGGTGTGACCAAAATAGAAGGTTCTTATTTTAATGTCATGGGACTGCCTGTGCATCTGGTTTATAAAACTTTAAACGCCATTGCAGAAGAAAAATAAGATTGTAACTTTATGGGTAAAATCCTTGTTATGAAACTATTTACTTCTAAACCCTTTATAAAACAGAGTATCTTTGGGCTATGCGTTTTGATGCTATCCTGCAACCAAAAACCATCCGCAGAACATCAATCATCTAGTTCGGAAGTTGATGTAACTGAAACGAAATCCGTGAAAACGTCATCAACCAAAACCCCATTATCATCAGAATTTAAAAGCTATTGGTATGCCGGTGAAGCTGAAATATCTTCATACAAACTGGAACAAGCCCGTTACGGAGAAATTCGCCAAGGCACAGCCGTTTTAATTTTTGTTACTGAAGATTTTCTTCCAGATATACAAGTTAAAGCCGATCGCCGAAATGATGAAACCATTCCCGTTTTAAAACTAAACGCCACAAAAAATTTCAATACGGGCATTTACCCCTACAGCATCATGCAGAGTGTTTTCTATCCGGTTTCGAACAATCAACATGCTTTAAAACTTTCGACTTCGGTGCAAGAATGGTGCGGACATGTTTACACGCAATTGAATAACAAAACGGCTTTTGAAATCGCTTCCCACTCCTATTTTCAGGGCGAAGCCGATAAACATTTCAGCCTCAATAAATCTATTTTAGAAAACGAACTCTGGACACAGCTGCGTATCAATCCGCAATCACTACCAACGGGCAACTTGCAAATCATTCCAGCTTTTGAATTTATCAGATTAAAACACAAACCATTACAAGCATATGCTGCGACAGCAACTTTGGAAGCGGATAGCTATACTGTACATTATCCAGAATTAGAACGCACCTTAAAAATTATGTTTAATCCCAAATTCCCTTATGATATTTTAAGTTGGGAGGAAACCTTTAGCAGCGGATTTGGTAAACAAGCAAAATCGCTTACCACCAAGGCAACCAAACTAAAAACCATCAAATCGGCCTATTGGAATTTAAATCATAATAAAGATGATAAATTAAGAGAATCGTTGCATTTAGATTCTTAATACACTGAAATCGTCCCTTTTTTATTTAAAAGATTTAATTTAAACTATCAATCTAAGGATTGTTTTTCAAAGGTATGTTTTTGGCCTATCGAAAATTTATCGTAAAATTTGAAGTGAAGTACCCGCAAAATTTTAGGCTGTTTGAGCCAACTAGGGCTTTCCGGAAATCACAGAATTTAATGGCGAGTTCCTAAAATTTAGGGAACAAACAAAAAATTTAGATAAAGTTTCGTCAGCCTAGATTTTTTTGATTCGTTTTTTCATCAATGGAAAAAATGAATTATTAGGACGAAATAAGATTCCAATGTATCTTTGATTAACTAAAAACGACTTATTTTATATGCTTGTAAATTTTCAAGAAGCTTATCAAAACGAACTTATTGTATCGGCAATAGTCATTTTTTCACTACTGATTTTGCGGTACATCATTAACTTCACCATTACTAAAGTGGCTCGAAAAAACGGCATTAACGATGCTCGAATTCGCTTAATGAAACGCTATGTTACGGTCAATTTTTTATTAGTAGGTCTTTTAATTGAATCGCTAATTTTCGGAACGGAATTTAAAGAACTGGCGGTTGTATTTTCATCTATTTTTGCAGTTATAGGTATTGGACTTTTCGCTATTTGGTCTATTCTTAGTAATATCACTTCAGGTATTATTATGTTTTTCAACTTTCCTTATAAAGTGGGTGATAAAATAGAAATTCACGATAAAGATTTCCCAATAACCGGTATCATTGAAGATATTAGAGCCTTTCAATTGCATTTACGACTGGACAACGGAAGTTTGGTAACTTACCCTAACAATCTCATGCTTCAAAAGGCAGTGTCATTAATTCAAAAAGACGCGATTGATGACATTCATGACGATGATGGCGATGCTGTTTAATTCATGAAGTTTCATTAACTTAGTCGGAAACCGTAATCAACCACTCATTATACTTTTTAACACAGACTACTTTCTTTTCCATGGCAAAAAAAACGAGAACAAAGCATTCTAAAAAAAAATTAGGTCAAGCGCCTGGAAGTGCAATATACACTGGAGAACGCACTAAAGAAAAACTGTTTATTGAAGCCTTCGATTACAATACAAGCCACTGTATTGTTAAGGAGCTGAATTCGGTTGAAGAAAGTTATAACTTCAAAAACTCCGATTCGGTGACATGGGTGAACCTCAACGGATTAAACCATGTGAATGCGATTGAATCTTTAGGGAATCATTTTAATTTACACCCTTTAGTGGTTGAGGATATTGTAAGTATTTCCCAGCGCCCTAAACTCGACGACTATGGCGAATACCTTTTTGTGGTGTTGAAAATGCTGTATTATAAAGATGATGATGAAGAAAACATCATTTCGGAACAAGTGAGTTTTGTTTTAGGCAAAAACTACGTACTCACATTCCAAGAATCGGAAGGCGATGTTTTTGATGCCGTTAGAGCACGTATCATCGCTGGGCGCGGAAGAGCCAGATCGTTAGGGTCTGATTATTTATTATACATTTTAGTTGATGCTATTGTAGACCATTACTTTAGCGTTATAGAACTCTTAGGAGATAAAGTTGAAGACTTTGAAAATGCTATTTTTTCAGGAAATGTTGACGATCAAACCAGTAAAAAAATTCGAGATTTAAAACACGAAATTCTTCGCATGCGCCGCTCTATTTTTCCGCTTCGGGAAATCCTTATCAAAATTGATAAAAATGAAAACCCGCTTATCGAGAAAAAAACAATCACTTTTTTTAGAGATATCTACGATCATTTAATTCAAGTTTCCGAGAGTATAGACATTTATAGAGAAATGGCTTCCAGTTTAATGGATATGTATATGACCGCTATTAGCAACAAAATGAACGAAGTCATGAAAGTACTAACCATCATGGCCTCCATTTTTATTCCACTAACCTTCATTGCAGGTGTTTACGGTATGAACTTCGAGTATATGCCGGAATTAAATTACAAATATGGCTATATTGTTGTTTGGGGTGTCATGATTGCCATGTTTTTAGCCATGTTATATTACTTTAAGCGTAAGAAGTGGTTGTAATATTGATTATTGTTTATTTACTATTGAATATTAATCTCTGCGGATTTCTAACAACGAGCTTGTTGAATGAGCTATGAATATTGAAAGTTAGAAACGAAAAGGTAATAGTTAATAATTAAAAGTGAACAGTGAAGAATTTAATAGTGAAGAATTTAATTTGGAGGTAAAAGTAAATTATAAGCCGCTCTGTTAGCTATTTTATATAGCATAGTTGTACCAAAAAAATCAACCCAAAACTATCCGAATAGTCCCATTAGCTAACGGCTGAATTTCAAAGACATATTTAGATCAAAATTTATCGTTAGTCAAGAAAAATACAGAAAATGACAAATCCGTTAAAAAAGGAAATTGATGACTTTTTGAATAAAATAGCTTTGTATGAATCCTTACATTATCAGACCAAAGTCCATTTGTCCAATACGATAAAACAAATTGAGAAAAAGCATGAATCAAATTCAGGTATTGAGCCTATCATAGGAACTAAGTTGATTATTGGTGATTTAACAGGAAAAAGTGCTAACGGCTGGAAATTAAACTATCCTACTGAGTTTCAAATAGAAATTAAAGGTCAAGAAGAGATGATAAAAAGCATAGATACTTTAATTTCTCAAAATGGAATGACTTTTTTAGCAAATTGTTACGAAATATTGGAAAGTTTTTTATTCAATATAATAGGAGAATTCCTTAACGTATACCCTACATACCAAAAACATTTAAAAGTTAAAAAAGAACTCTTAACTGATCAAAAAGAATTTCTACGAAAATATTACAGATCAAAGAATAATACAGCGTTATTAAAACTATTACGCGAAATTAGTCCTAACTATAAGGAATCTGAAAATCTAAATAATACTGATATAAATTTGAATGATTGGTATTATGTAATTACAAATGTTAGACATTCAATTGTACATTCACTTCACTTATTAGATACAAAAAAGCTAAATTTTAGTAAAAATCAAATGTTCATTTATAAGGCATTCTTTTCACACGAGGAAATTCAGGGTTCTTGGAAATTAATAATGACATATGAAGAAACAAAAAAACAAATAAATTTAATCGCAGAATTTGGGTTTATGATTTTCAAATCTTTATCTAATGAACAAAACGAAAACTGGAAAATCTTACACAATTTAAAATAAAAACCTTGGACAACACGGATATAATTTATTACTAGTCTCGACTACTCATAAAAATCCTTTCGGATTTTTTAATCAGTTTTTATTTAGTAAATTAGCCACTTAAATACGATAGTGTTCGTAAAGAATAATCCTTAAAATTAAAACATATGAGTAGTTTAAAAGATATTAAATCTGAAATTGAAAAATATGCAAAGGACTCAAACCTCACTGAATTACAAGTTATTGAGAAACTAGAAAAACACTACTTTAATAAAAAAGTAAACGATAATTTAAAGTTGTATAAAAAAGGGCAGAAAAAAGTAAGTGACATCACCAAAGACCTAAAAATTTCGCCAAGAAAGTTTTACGGCATTTTGAAAACCAAAAATATTGAACATAAGAAATATAATAAAGAGTGATTTAAAAAATTGACTAATTATTATTGATTATGGACGAATACCCCTGCTATTAAACTATATACCAACTTTGTCACACTGAACTTATTAGAGTTTCTTTGAAACTTTGAAGCTCTGAAACTCCCATCTCGCACACCCCTATTGGCTTCGCCATGTATCTTCTATAAAAACAATGTTTTCATCTCGACAGTCCTCAACGGGATATGAGCTCAGTTTCCTGTTCAACTTTTAGAAGTTGCTTCTCTCTAACTTTATAACCTTACAGCTATATAACTTTGTAACTCCCCTCCCTCCCTCTTTGTAATCCAAAATTTTAACACAAAACAAGCCAATACAACAAATCGACACCAAATTACCTTACAAAAATATTAATAACACAATTTTTTATGCACTTCATCGATAAATAAACACAATTTTGCCTCAAATTTTAAGAAGTTATTAACATTACTTCGTAATTATTTGGAAAACAGAGGTGTAACATATACTTTAGGCAATGGATTACAAAATCTATCAATGTAATCGATTACATTTTCTAATAACATGAACGTGATGTGATTAGAATTGTAAAAACAACTAAACATTAACTATTAAATTAAACAAAATGAAAAAAACAGTTTTTTCGTTAGCATTCCTCCTAGCATCCTTTCTAGCGATTGCTCAGTCGGTAACGATTAACGAAGCAAGCGGTTGGTTCGAAACAGCCAACGTAAAATGGACCCCAGTCTCTGGAGCCGATTCCTATAACGTGTATTATAGCGGACAAGGTATTAGTAACAGAAAAATTGACACACAACTCATTCGCGGGTACGGAAGCTACTACCGTGCCGACGTATTAGGTTTGAAAGCAGGACAGTACACTATTAAAGTTGCCCCTGTATTTAACGGATCTGAAGGATCTGGAGCAACAACAAGTAATATTACCGTAAAAGCCCACGACCGTACAGGATTTTCATTTAGTAATGGCCGAGTTCCTGGAGCTTACAAAGAAGATGGAACACCAAAAGATAACGCGGTTATCTTATACTTAACTGAAAACACTAAAAATACTGTTAGCCTGGATGTTACAGGAGCTAGTTCTAACCCTTGTGTTGGTATACAAACTATTCTTGAAGGCTTTAAAAAAGGCAAAGACACACGCCCTTTAATTATTCGTCTTATCGGACAGGTAACTGATATGTCGTATATGCAAAATGGTGATATTGTTATTGAAAACAGTAATAATGCCTCGAGCTACATTACCCTAGAAGGCGTAGGCGATGATGCTACCGCTGACGGTTGGGGTATTCGTATTAAAAATGCAACAAACATTGAAGTAAGAAATATTGGTACCATGAACTGCGATAGCGGTGAAGGTGATAATATTGGTTTACAGCAAAACAACCAATATGTTTGGGTACACAACTGTGATTTCTTTTATGGTGATGCTGGTGGAGACTCTGATCAAGCAAAAGGAGATGGCGCTTTAGATTGTAAAAAATCAACTTATGTTACTTTTTCTTATAACCACTTTTGGGATGCAGGAAAATCTAACCTTTTAGGTTTAAGCGAAAACACGACTGAAGGTTTGTACATTACATACCACCACAACTGGTATGACCATTCCGATTCGCGCCACCCTCGCGTACGTTTTTATTCGGCACACGTTTACAACAACTACTACGATGGTATTGCTAAATATGGTGTGGGTTCTACCAAAGGATCATCGGTTTTTGTAGAAGGAAACTATTTCCGTAACTGTAAATACCCTATGCTGACTTCTATGCAAGGGTCTGATGTTTATGATGAAAGTGAAGGTTCCAACGATTACTCGGATATGCCAACATTTTCTAAAGAAGATGGTGGTACCATTAAGGCTTACAACAATTATTTGACTGGGCAAAAACGTTTTGTTGCCTATGGAGACTCTAATTATTCGGGATCGACAACAGATTTTGATGCTTATGTGGTTACAAGTAAAAGTCAAACCATTAGCAGTAGTGTAAAATCATCTTATGGTTCTAACACTTACAACAATTTCGACAATTCTTCTGCAATGTATAGTTATACTGCAGATTCACCTCAAAACGCTAAAACTAACGTGACGACGTATAGTGGCAGACAAGAAGGTGGTGATTTCAACTTCACTTTTAATAATTCTGTAGATGATACGTCTTATGCCGTAAATAGTGCCCTTAAATCAGCTTTGGTAAACTATAATACATCTTTACAATACATTCAAGGCGAAGGTACGCCTCCAATAATTCCAACCGACCCAAGTATTTCACTTACTGCAAATGCAGGCGATGGCTCTGTAACTTTAAATTGGACTACGGCGAATTTATCTGCTTCAACTTTTGCTGTTTACAGAAACACAAGCTCTAACACTAGCGGAAGAACGAAATTAACCGATTTATCATCTAGCGCTACAAGCTATACCGATAATTCTGTAGATAACGGAACGACCTACTACTATTGGGTACAAGCCAATGGTAATGTAGAATCAAATTCACAATCTGCAAAACCAGACGGTGATGGCGAAATAATTACACCACCGCCAGCGGGAGGTACAACGCATAACTTCACAACTTCTGGAACAAGCAGCAGTGTATTTAGTATTTCTGGAAACCTTTCCGATTCTAAAGGAACGGTTAACTACGCCGGTTTAACCCTAACACAGTGTTTAAAAATTGAGTCTAGTACAAGCATTGCATTTAATGCAGCTTCAAGTGGTTCTATAACCCTTGTTTTTAACGAAGGTTGGTCTGGAAGCATTAAAATTGATGGTAATAATGTTAATGTATCTGGTGGCGAGTTAACGCAACAACTAAGTGCTGGTTCGCACACCATTACAAAAGGTGACACTGCAAACCTTTACTACATGATACTTAGCACAGGAGATGTTGTTAATCCGCCTCCAGGAGATCCTAGCGTATCTTTAAGTGCTTCTGTTTCTGGCACCAATGTGAACTTAAGTTGGACAGCTAGTAACATCACCGTTGACGCTCTTGAAATCTATAGAGATATCGATTCTGATCCTGCTGGTAGAACAAAAATTGCGACTTTAGCACCAGATGCTAGATTCTACAGCGATAATACGGCTGCTGCCGAAACAACTTACTACTACTGGGTAAAAGTTAGTAATGATTATTCATCGAATGCTGCGCAAGTGACTACTCCAGATTCAGATGACGATCCTGATCCTGAAAACCCACCTATCGACCCTTCAGCCATTTACGTGGCCAATAACGGTTCTGCAAGTAACTCTGGGTCTATAAATTCACCAAAAACGTTTGAATCTGCGCTTTCTAGCGTGTCTTCAGGAGGTACTATTTATGTAAAAGGAGGTAAATATAACTTCTCTTCTACTATTGTTATCACTAAAAACGGATCTTCTAGCTCTAAAATTAAAGTATTCGGGTACGACGGTATGCCTGTTCTTAGCTTTGCCGCTCAGTCGGAGTCATCTTCAAACCGTGGTATTGTTTTAGATGGTAACTACTGGCACTTTAAAGACATTACTATTGAAGAAGCTGGTGACAACGGTATGCTACTTTCTGGAAACTACAACACCATTGAAAGTTGTATTTTTAGATCAAACCATGATACTGGTTTACAGTTAAGTAGATACAACACAAATGCAACTTCTATTAGTGATTGGCCTTCACATAACTTAATTTTAAATTGTGAAGCATACGATAACCGTGATTCTGATAATGAAGATGCCGATGGTTTTGCCGCTAAATTAACTTGTGGTGTAGGTAACACCTTCCGTGGATGTGTGGCGCACCATAATATTGACGATGGTTGGGATTTATACACGAAGAGTGATACAGGACCAATTGGTGTAGTAACTTTCGAAGATTGTATTGCTCACAGTAACGGTACATTAACTACAGGTGGTTCTTCTGGTGGAGGCGATAAAAATGGTTTCAAATTAGGATCATCTGCACACAAAATAAACCATATTGTACGTCGTTGTATCGCTTTCAATAACGGAAAACACGGATTTACAGATAATGGAAACATTGGTGCTATAGAATTCACTAATAATACAACTTATAATAACGGAGAGTATAACATTCATACTAGAGATGGTGCTAGTCACATTTTCAAAAACAACATCTCTTTAGGTAATTCTCAAACAGATCGTATTAGAGGTAATTATTCTGCTCCAAACGCATTCATTAATATTGATGGAACATTAACTGCTAGTAGTTCAGATTTCGTGACTTTATCACCAGGTCCAAATGCAGATCCTACTTCTAACGGATTCTTAAACTTAAAATCAAGCAGTAATTTAATTGATGCAGGTGTAACTACTTCAGGAATTGATTACAGCGGATCTCGACCAGATTTAGGTGCTGTAGAATACGGTTTAGTGATCGACCAACCTGAGGATCCTGTTGTTTCACTTAACGCCGTTGCTACCGAAACTGAAATTAACCTTAACTGGACTTTAGTTGAAGGTACTGCAACAAGCTACGAATTATACAGAGATACTGATGCCGATCCGGCTGGTAGAACTAAATTAACGAATATCGCTTCTGTTAATATTACGAATTACACCGACAACACAGCTGCTGTAGGTACAACGTACTATTACTGGATTAAAGCTAACGGTTCATTTAACTCTAATGCTGCATCTGCAACGATTTCTGCACCAGATGCAGACCCTGTAGTTTCACTTAACGCCGTTGCTACTGAAACTGAAATTAACCTTAACTGGACTTTAGTTGAAGGAACTGCAACAAGCTACGAACTATACAGAGATACTGACGCCGATCCTGCTGGTAGAACTAAATTAGCAAATATCGCTTCTGTTGATATTACGAGTTACACCGACAATACAGCTGCTGTTGGAACAACGTACTATTACTGGATTAAATCAAATGGTGCATTTAATTCTAATGCTGCTTCAGCAACGATTTCTGCTCCTGGCAATTCAATAAGCTTAACAGCTACTCCAGGAGAAGCGTCTATAAGTTTAAATTGGAACTCCAATTTTGCTCCAACAAGCATTGAAGTGTACAGAGATTTAGATTCAAATCCAAGCGGAAGAGTACGTATAGCTACTCTGGCTACATCTGCTACAAGTTATGTAGACGCAACTGCACAAGCCAATACCGAATATTTCTATTGGATTAAAGCCAACGGTTCTATTAATTCAAACTACGCATCTGCAACAATTGAAGGTTCTATTGTAGAACCAACAGAACCTACACGTATTGAAGTTACCGATGCTGGAACTATCGCTTACGACGGATCTATCAAATATTATGATGCTGCCGATTTTGAAAATACCATTAACCTTTCAAACAGTGCTAGGAAACAAATTATCTGGAACTTTGATGCTCCTGTTTCTGGAAACTATACGGTAACACTTAGATATACCAGAAAGGCTACAATGAATCCTACTGTAAATATCAGTTTTAATGGGAATTCACAAACATTATCACTTCCTGCTACCGAAAGTTCAGCTTTTGCTAGAGCTAGCTTAGTCGTTGCGTTAAACGCAGGTAACAATGAAATCGTGTTAACCTCTAACGCTGATGGAGAAAGTGCTGATATCGATTGGATTGAATTTGAGCTAATTGCTGGTTCAGCTAAAGAAGCTTCTGGTAAAGTAACCGATGAAGATAGCGCTTTTGCTGTATCGGTATTCCCTAATCCAGCAACAGATTTCATCACTGTTAAACTATCTGGAAGTCAAACGTCTAAAATTGAAATCTATAACACTTTAGGACAATTTGTGTATTCAAACACACAAGCTTCTGGAGCAGAAAAAATTGATTTAAGACCTTTACAATCTGGAATGTACTTACTCAAAGTAACCAACGGAAGTACTGAAACTTTAAAACGTTTCATTAAAAGGTAATAAGTCTTTTTAAATTAATTTTTATTCATATAATAATCACGGTTGGTAATTTTACTAGCCGTGATTTTTTATTTGAACACTACCTTAAAAACTTAAAGCAATTGATTATTGATAATTGTTTATTGATTATTAATCCTAAGACTCAATGATACAGCAACCTTGTTACACCGTGGTTGTCGAGGTACTTTTGAAGCTCTTTAGCTTTCGAACTTTATACTTACAAAATATAAAAACACCCCTATAATCCCCTCTAGGGGATAGCCGTTTGGTTTCCAGTTTAACTTTTAGAAGTTGCTTCAATGTAACTTTATATCATTATAACTTTGGAACTTTGAAACTCTACATCTCTATAACTTTGCGACTTTAGAACTCTCCCAACCCAAACCGTTAAAGAAACACTAAAACCTTTTAACGCAGCATCAACTTTGGTATATTTGATTTTTTAGCGAATAACCAAAATGAACAAAAAACGCCTTTCTTTTACAATAGCTTTACTCACGCTATTAATTACCTACGCACAAAAACCTATAAAAAGCTCATCATCTGAAATTTACGAATCCGTACAAAAGCTCAACTTTTTAGGTTCTGTATTATATGTTGCAGCGCATCCAGACGACGAAAATACGCGACTAATCGCATACATGTCTAATCACTTAAAAGCCCGAACTGCTTACCTCTCTTTAACCCGTGGTGATGGCGGTCAAAATTTAATAGGATCCGATATTAGAGAATTACTAGGTGTTTTAAGAACTCAGGAATTGCTTGCTGCCAGACGTGTTGATGGTGGTGAACAACTATTTACAAGAGCCAACGATTTTGGCTACTCCAAACACCCTGATGAAACTTTTGAAATTTGGGATAAGGACATGGTTTTAAGCGATGTCGTTTTAGCCATTAGAACATTTCAACCCGATATTATTATTAACCGTTTTGACCATAGAAGTCCTGGTACCACCCATGGTCACCACACAGGATCGGCCATGCTAAGCGTTGAAGCCTTTGAGTTGGCTAACGATAAAACGGCTTTCCCAGAACAATTAGATAGAACCACCACTTGGCAACCTAAACGCTTGTTTTTTAATACAAGCCATTGGTTTTATGGCGGACAAGATAAATTCGATGCGGCCGATAAAAGTGATATGATTAGTTTCGATATAGGTACTTTTTACCCACTAAAAGGCATGTCTAACAACGAAGTGGCTGCCATTGCTAGGAGTCAGCATTTATGTCAAGGGTTTGGTAATTTAACCCAGCGAGGCACTCAAAAAGAGTATGTAGAATTTCTTAAAGGTGATCCGTTAAAGGATAATGACAACATTTTTGAAGGCATTGATACCACATGGAACCGCATTAAAGGCGGACAATCCATCGGCGAGATTTTGTACGCTGTAGAAAAGGATTTCAATTTTAAAAACCCTTCAGAGCATATTCCACAATTGGTTAAAGCCTATCAACTGCTTCAAAAAGTAGACAATGAACATTGGAAAATTCAAAAATCTAAAGAGCTCATTCATATAATAGAAATGTGTGCCGGTTTGTATTTAGAAGCTTCGGCAGAAACCAATTGGGCCACGCCTAGCGAAGCTGTAAAAATTAACATTGAAGTGCTTAACCGAAGTGACATACCGATGCGTTTACTCAGTTATGAAACTTCAGAAAAACTTAGTGTTTCAAAAAACATCGACCTAAAGAATAATACAAAATACAACTTCGAGGAGGTTTTAAACATTAAAGAAAATCAGCAACCAACAACACCATACTGGCTCAACAAAAAAGGAAGTCTTGGAATGTATCATGTGGATAACAAAGATTTAATAGGCCTTCCAGAAACCCCTAGAGCTTACGACGTAAAGTTTAATTTACTCATCAATAATGTGCCTGTCAGTATTTCAAAAGACGTGATTCAGCGTTACTCCGAACCCGATAAAGGCGAATTGTATCGTCCGTTTGAAATCATCCCAGAAGCTTCAGCTAGTATTACAGAAAAAGTCATCATTTTTAATTCCGATAGCAAAAGAAATATCCAAGTCATTGTAAAAGCCGGACATGACAATTTAAAAGGTTCCGTAGAAATTGAACACCCAGAAGGTTGGCAAGTATTTCCTAAATCACAACCCGTATCTATAATTCATAAAGGCGAAGATCAAAGCTTTAATTTTACGATAACGCCGCCAAAAAATGGTAATGAAGGATATATTAGTCCTGTGGTTTTCGTTGGAAATCAGGCCTATAACAAAGAGCTTATAGAAATTGATTATAGCCACATTCCTAAACAAACCGTTTTACTTCCTAATGAAACAAAAGTTGTTCGTTTGGATATTCAGAAAAAAGGAAAACATATCGCTTACATACAAGGTGCCGGTGATGTGGTTCCGGAGAGTCTCGAACAAATTGGATACGAGGTTCAGTTTTTAACACCTGCTGAAATTTCTGCAGAAAGCTTAAGCCATTTTGATGCTGTTGTTGTTGGAATTCGTGCTTACAATACTTTAGATGACTTACAGTTTAAACAGCAAACGCTTTTTGATTTTGTAGCTCAAGGCGGAAATATGATTGTACAGTACAATACGAGTCACCGTTTAAAAGTTGACAACATTGCCCCTTATAAATTAACTTTATCCAGAGACCGTGTTACCGATGAAAACGCTCAGGTTCGCTTTTTAAGTCCGAAACATCCCGTTTTAAATTACCCTAATAAAATCACTCAAAAAGATTTTGAAGGCTGGACGCAAGAACGCGGATTATATTTTCCGAATGCCTGGGGCAAGGAATTCACCCCTATTTTAGAAATTCACGATAAAAAGGAATCGGATAAAAAAGGAAGCTTACTTGTCGCTAAGTATGGTAAAGGCTACTATATTTACACAGGACTCAGCTTTTTTAGAGAATTTCCATCAGGTGTTTCTGGAGCCTATCGTTTGTTCGCAAATATGCTTTCATTAGGCAAAGAAGACCTTAATCAAACCGAAAAATAAACCAACTTATGAATAACGAAGAACCACCAAAACAAACTTGGCTAAAGTTATATTCTGTTGTTTTAATAGTCAATGTGCTATATTTCATTGCGTTTTACTTCATCACAAAATCCTTTTAAAATATGCAAACTTTAAGTTGGATTGACTGGACCGTACTATGCTCAACCCTAATAGCTATTGTAGCTTATGGAACTTGGCAAACAAGAGGCAGTAAAAACGTAACGGATTATCTTCGTGGAGGTAACACCTCTAAGTGGTGGACCATAGGTTTATCGGTTATGGCAACTCAAGCCAGTGCGATTACCTTTTTATCAACACCAGGACAAGCTTTTAATGACGGCATGGGATTCGTACAATTCTATTTTGGCTTACCTATTGCCATGGTGGTTATTTGCATGGTTTTTATTCCGCTTTATCATCGATTAAAAGTCTATACAGCCTATGAGTTTTTAGAAAATCGATTTGATTTAAAAACCAGAACCCTAGCAGCTATTCTATTTTTAATTCAGCGTGGGTTGGCTGCCGGAATAACCATTTTTGCTCCTGCCATAATTTTATCTGTTGTTTTAGGATGGGATTTACTCACCCTAAACATCATTATTGGCTTATTGGTTATCGTTTATACCGTTTCTGGTGGAACCAGAGCTGTTAACGTAACTCAAAAACACCAAATGGTCGTTATTTTTATTGGTATGTTAGTGGCTTTTTTCTTGATCGTTGATAAACTTCCGCAAGACATCACTTTTACAAAAGCTTTAGAAATCGCTGGAGCTAGCGGCAAAATGGAGGTGCTTGATTTTTCATTCGATCTGAATAACCGTTATACCTTTTGGAGCGGTATTATAGGTGGTACTTTTTTAATGCTTTCCTATTTCGGAACCGACCAAAGTCAGGTGCAACGCTACCTCTCAGGTAAATCGGTAAAGGAAATGCAATTAGGACTCATTTTTAACGGTATTTTAAAAATACCGATGCAATTTTTTATCCTTCTTGTTGGGGTTATGGTTTTTGTGTTTTATCAATTTAACAGCTCCCCTATTAACTTCAACCCTACGGCAACCGAATTGGTTTTAAATTCGGAATATGCAGACGACTATAAAACACTGCAAAAGGAACAAGCACAAGTGTTTGATGATAAGCAAAAAATTATTGAATCGTTTATCACAACTCAAGACGAAACGGCATCAAAATACATTTCTCTAGCTAATGAAGCTGAAGAAGATATTAGAAATGAGGCTAAAGTTTTAATCGATAAGGCCTCCCAAAGTCAAGGTGTTAAAGTTGAAAGCAACGATAAAGATTATGTGTTTATACATTTTATTTTGAACAACTTACCACGCGGATTAATTGGTTTGTTATTGGCTGTAATTTTAAGTGCTGCCATGTCTAGTACGGCCAGCGAATTAAACGCTTTAGGCTCAACAACAACCATGGATTTATACAAACGTAATACAAGTGAAAAATCTGAAGAAGCTATGGTTAAAGCCTCAAAATGGTTCACCTTTGGTTGGGGATTAATCGCCATTGGTATTGCCTGTGTGGCGAACTTAGCTGAAAACCTTATTCAACTGGTTAACATTATTGGCTCTATATTTTATGGAAATGTATTAGGTATATTCTTACTAGCCTTTTTCTTCAAGTTTGTTAAAGGTAATGCTGTTTTTATAGGGGCCTTAATCACCCAAATAATAGTAATCGCTTTGTTTTTACTTAATCAATATGAATACATTAACCTGCCATTTTTATGGTTAAATTTTGTAGGCTGCCTAATCGTTATTACCTTGGCATGTATCCTTCAATCCGTATTGCCAAATGACAAAGCAATCACAACAGAAAATAATTAACTGGGGCATTATTGGCCTTGGAAAAATCGCTAATAAATTTGCCACAGACCTACAAACGGTGCCCGGGGCAAAATTGTATGCTGTAGCCTCTAGAAGTATTGAAAAAGCAAAAGATTTCGCTGAAAAGTACGATGCAACTAAAACATACGCTAGCTATGAGCAATTAGCAAAAGACGACAATATCGATGCGGTTTATATCGCAACACCACATGCTTTGCACAAAGAAAACACCTTACTATGTTTAGAGCATGGTATAGCTGTACTCTGTGAAAAGCCATTCGCCATGAATGCGGAGGAAGTCACAACCATGATTGCTGTAGCCCAATCTAAAAACGTGCTTTTAATGGAAGCACTTTGGACCTACTTCTTGCCGCACTACCAATTTGTTTTAGATGCGGTAAAAAACAACACTTATGGCAAATTGCTTAAACTTGAAGCTGATTTCGGATTTTATAGAGATTTTGATAATAGTTCGAGACTATTCAACAAATCCTTAGGTGGTGGTAGTTTATTAGACATAGGCATCTACCCTATTTTCGCCGCTTTATCGACTTTAGGACTTCCCAACAAGATCGAAGCTGAAGCTACTTATTTTAAAAACGGCGCAGACGCTTCTTGTGATATGACTTTTAAATATGAGGACGGTGCTATTGCAAAATTAAAAAGTTCCCTGGTTGAAGATTTAAAAACGGAAGCAATTTTTAGCTTTGAAAAGGCCACGGTTAAATTAAACACCATGTTTCATCAACCTTCAACAATTACATTATACACAGAAAACGAGGAAAAGACCTTAGATTTTGACTACAAAACCATAGGCTACAATTATGAAACTATCCACTTTAACAATTTACTGCGCCAAGGAAAAACTGAAAGTGATGTTATGACGTTCGCGTTTAGCAAACAACTGATAAGCACTTTGGATCAGGTAAGAGCGCTTATAAATTTGGAGTATTAGTATAAAGTATACGCTGTAGCAATTTAACTTTTATTGAAACAAAAAAAAATGGCTGTCTTAAAAACTTAGGACAGCCATTTTTTAATAATCTTTATTCAAAGTATGGTTTGAAACTACTCCCCCAACCACTCTTTTAAAGAATCTTCATTCATTTTAACATAATCATCATTACCTGCAATTTTTGCTAATTCTAATGATTTTCTCGCTGCTGCAATAGCTCCTTTTGAATCACCAGCTTTATCATGAATTAAAGATTGTTTTCTTAAATAGTAAAAAAGCGGTTTTTCTTTAGTCATATCTACCGCTTTGTCAATCCATTCCATAGCTTGTTTTGGATTTTTACTTTCCTGTAAGTAATATGAAGCAGCTGCATAATAATCACTTGCTTTAGGTGAACCACTCATCACATCATTAATACTTGCTAAAACAGCATCATCAGTTGGTACTGTAAAAGGAATAGCGATGTATGTTTTTTCCCAAATAAGTTCAAGATTAGCCCCTCCATTAGTGATACTATTGATATCTAATGTAAACGTTTCTACGTTAAATGGTACTTCGTAAGCTTTTACAGAAGTTACAGCCACTACTTTAGATTCATCCCATTTTTTAGGCGTACCCCAGTTTTCAGTATCTGCATAAAAATACACTTTCCAAAGGCTTTCTCCTGGCTCTGTAAAGATCGCATATGAACCTGCTTTAATTTTATAATTTGAAATCGTTGCGTCTGTACTGAAAGTAATAATGGTGTTTTTATTAGCTCCTGTACGCCAAACTTTACCATATGGCACCAAATCACCAAAGATTTTACGGTCTTTTACGCCTGGGCGTGAGTATTCAATAGTTACATCGGTTAACCCAACTTTTTGTTCAAGTTTTGCTGCAGGGCTTGATTGCGGTGTGTTTACCTGAGCATTAACAGTATACACTGTAGCACAAGCCATAAAAAGTAATAGTAATTTTTTCATTTAGATTGTTTTTTTTGAATTTTTCAATAGCTATAAAATTAAGTATCGAAAAATCGATTATTGTTAACAAAAACATAAAAATAGACTATTTACACGCTTTACACCTACAAAAACCTCTATAATTTGCAATCCTGCTTGATGTTAAGTCAAAATATATAACAAGATTCAAAATTTGGAAATTGGGCTATATAAATTAAAAAAAACGAAAAAACAAGTACTTTTGATCTCAGAGTATTAAAATTTTTATAATTATTTGAGATAAAAATCGAAAATTTCATATATTTCATTATATTGGCAAATTGTGATGATAAACTACTCGTCACGTCCCTTAAAATTGATTAAAGATTAAATACACCGTATGGAGATAATTGACCGAGCTTTAGAATTCGAGCAACGTAAACACACGTTTAAAACGACTAGTGAGCGCATTGAATCCTCAAGAGAAGTAAAAGACCTAATATTAAGTTTAAACACCATTTATAAAGAAGAAAAAGATCCTGAAATTATGGATCTTATGAAACGTTTGACGGCGATTAAACAAAAAATTGAAAAAAGGTTAAAAGGTAGACCTTAACAAAAATTACACCCTTGCTAATTTTTTATTATGCAAGGGTTTTTTATGACCTGTTTTAACCTATCCATCCTTCAAGCCCCTCAACCTACTTCATAAATCCTTTTTATAGTTCATTTACAAACCTTGTAATATGGACAAAAAAAGACTTGCTTTAAATGAATAAAACAAGTCTAAATTCGGTATAAATATTTTGGGTGTATTTTTTATTCCACACGTTCTATTTTAGCTCCAATAGCACGTAAACGTTCGTCGATATTTTCATATCCGCGATCTATCTGTTCTATATTTTGAATAGACGATGTGCCTTTCGCTGAAAGTGCTGCTATTAACAAAGAAACCCCAGCACGAATATCTGGCGAAGTCATTGTTGTTGCTTTTAAAGTCGATTTAAAATCATGTCCAATAACCGTAGCTCTATGCGGGTCGCAAAGTATAATTTTTGCTCCCATGTCTATAAGTTTATCCACGAAAAACAAGCGACTTTCAAACATTTTTTGATGCACTAAAACACTACCTCTAGCTTGTGTGGCAACAACCAATATGATGCTTAATAAATCTGGAGTAAAACCAGGCCATGGGGCATCAGAAATACTTAAAATCGAACCATCGATAAAACTTTGTATTTCATAACCGTTGGTATGAGCAGGGATATAAATATCATCACCACGCTTTTCAACAGTAATTCCTAATTTTCTAAACGTTTCTGGAATTAATCCTAAATCATTCCAAGACACATTGGTAATGGTTAGTTCACTTTTAGTCATTGCAGCTAAACCAATCCAACTTCCAATTTCAATCATATCAGGAAGCATGGTATGCTCGGTTCCGCCAAGACTATCAACACCTTCAATCTCCAACAGGTTAGAACCTACACCACTAATTTTAGCCCCCATTCTATTCAGCATCTTACAAAGTTGCTGTAAATAAGGTTCGCAAGCGGCATTGTATATGGTTGTTTTTCCCTCAGCTAAAACAGCTGCCATCAATATATTAGCAGTACCAGTAACCGAAGCCTCTTCAAGAAGCATGTATCTTCCCTTTAATTTTTCGGCTTCAACACCATAAAACTGTTCTTCTTTACTATATCTAAACTTCGCACCTAAATTAATAAGCCCTTCGAAGTGCGTATCTAAACGACGACGACCAATTTTATCACCACCAGGCTTAGGAATGTAACCTTTGCCAAAACGGGCTAATAACGGACCAACGATCATGATAGAGCCACGTAAACCACGGCCGTCAATTTTAAATTGATCGGATTCTAAATATTTTAAATTGACCTCATCGGCTTGAAAAGTATAAGAGCCCTTGCCCAATTTATTAACTTTAACACCGAGGTGTTCTAGCAACGCCATTAACTTGTTAACATCAATAATATTTGGAATATTATGAATCGTAACTACTTCAGGTGTTAATAAAACAGCACACAAAATCTGTAAAGCTTCGTTTTTAGCGCCTTGAGGTTGTATGCTTCCCTTTAATTGGTGACCGCCTTCAATTTTAAATGTTCCCATGGAATTTAATAGCGTTTTCTTTGTCGGTTATTAGAATTATTCTTCTTATGATGGGTTTTCTTGGTGTTATTACTTGTAAACTTCGTTTTAGAACGCATCAAACTATTAGCATCTGACAAATCTTCTTCCGAATTTTTCAAATTGATTTTCCCACCAGAAAGTTCATATAAATGATCGTAAATCACAGTATCCTCAACCGTATCTTTGTTCCAGTTTAAAAAACACTTTTTCATATGATTTGCAATCGTATAAATTAAAGCCTCTTTTAAATCTCCGTCTTCCCAAGTATTAGCCACGTCAATCATGGTTTTAATATTATTTCCATAAAAACGGTATTTAGGGAAATTTTGCGGGTATCTTAACGGTTCTGGACGCTCTTCGTAGATTTCCTTTGTAGGAATAGGATAAGGTGAATCGGCATCTAATTCAAAATTAGACATGATAAACATTTGATCCCAAAGCTTATGCTGAAAATCTGGAACATCTCTTAAATGCGGTTGCATATTTCCCATGACCGCAATAATACCTTTTGCGACTTTATTACGTTCTTCTTTGGATTCTAGGGATTTGGCGTAATTAATCATTTTCTGCATATGCCTTCCGTACTCCGGAATGATTAAATGTTCACGCTCTGTGTTATATTCTAAATTATCAATCAAAATAAATGTGTAGAGTTTTATTGTATTGCATGAAGTGTTTCTGCATGCGCAAAGTACAAAAAAAAACTAAAGACTTATAACGCCTTCAACATTTTCTGCAACTTCTTTGTACTTGGCAATAACAGCCTCAGGGTCTTTCATACTAACATTAATTGAAACACTCGTATATTTCCCGTTTTTGGACTCTTTTGTATCAATTACTGCCCCCAAATTATCAAAAATATTTTCTATTTGAAGTATTTTTTCAGGAGTTGAAAGGACTATAAATTTATATAGATATTCCGATGGCCATTGCGCTGTATCGTATAGTTGTTCTTTTAATTTTTTATAAAATTCTTCTGAATTAGGAGCTGGGTTCATAGGCTTTTTTTCTTATACAAATATACAATATCATCCATTCTTATCGCTATGATTTTCTTGATGAATTCTTCAATAAAACTAAAAAGATAAGGATAAGTTTGCTAATAAAAATAGCTTAGGTGCATTTCAATTTTTTTTATAGCCGCTAAATTCCGATTTTTACAACAAATATCGCCGATTTGAACACGAAAAAAATTCTAATAACGGGAGGTCCTGGCACAGGAAAATCAACATTAATTAATGAATTGATTAAAAGAGGATTTCCTTGTATGGAAGAAATTTCTCGTCAGGTTATTATTGAAGCCCAAAAAAAGGGCATCGATCAGCTATTTTTAAGCAATCCGCTTATGTTTAGTGATATGCTGCTTAAAGGCAGGCTTCAGCAATATAAAGACGCTGAAATCCAAAAGGATAAAACTATTTTTTTCGATCGCGGTGTTCATGATGTCTTAGCTTATATGGATTTTATAGGAGACCGTTATCCCATCGCATTTAAAAATGCTTGCGAAACCATAAAATACGACCTTGTTTTTATTTTAAAACCTTGGGCTACCATTTATACGAGTGACAGCGAACGCTATGAAACTTTTGAACAAGCCGAAAGCATTCATAAACATATTGTGAACACTTATAAATCTTACCACTATAATCTGATTGATGTCCCTTTCGATACCGTAGAAAATCGCACGGATTTCATCTTAAAATCCATAAATCTCTAATTTGGAACACCCTATAAACATATTAGAACGCTATTGGAATTTCACCAGTTTTAGACCCGAACAGGAAGCTATTATCAATGCGGTTATAGAAGGTGAAGACACTTTCGTTTTGTTACCAACAGGAGGTGGAAAATCTATATGTTTCCAAATTCCGGCCCTAGCCAAAGAAGGCATTTGTATTGTAATTTCGCCATTAATTGCCTTAATGAAAGACCAAGTACAAGCCTTGAATGAAAAAGGGATTAAAGCCATGGCACTTACCAGCGGTATAAGTTACAGCCAATTGGACACGATGCTAGACAATTGTATTTATGGCAACTATAAATTTCTCTATTTGTCGCCAGAACGTTTGCAGCAAGAGCTCGTTCAGGATCGTATACGACTCATGAACGTGAATTTAATTGCTGTTGATGAAGCACATTGTATTTCCCAATGGGGCAGTGATTTTAGGCCAGCATATAAAAACATTACCCTACTAAGGCGTTTACGTCCCTCGGCCAATGTTGTGGCCTTAACTGCTTCAGCAAGACCGGAAGTTATAAATGATATCGTTAAAGAACTTGATTTTATTCAGCCTAAAATTTTTAAAAACTCCTTTTTAAGAACGAATCTGGCATATATGGTTTTTCATGAAAATGATAAACATTACCGATTGGAAACCATTTTAAAAAAGAATCCTGCACCTTCTATTGTTTATGTTAGAAATAGAAAAGCGACTATTGAAATATCGGCATTCTTAAAATCTAAAAACATAAGTGCTACTTTTTATCATGGCGGATTAAACAATGATGAAAAGGATAAAAATATGACGGCTTGGTTGCAAAACCAGTCGCAAGTTATGGTAGCCACAAATGCCTTTGGTATGGGAATCGACAAACCCGATGTAAGAACCGTTATTCATCTCAATTTACCAGAAAGTATTGAAAGCTACTTCCAAGAAGCTGGCCGAGCAGGAAGAAATGGAAATAAGGCTTTTGCTGTGATATTAAAAAACAACAGCGATGAAACCATGGTTAAAAATCAATTTTTAAGCACGCTTCCGGATGTCGATTTCATCAAACAAGTTTATCGAAAGCTGTGTAGTTATTTCCAAATCTCATATGGGGAAGGTGAATACGAAACCTTCGACTTTGATTTCAATAGTTTCTGTAAGACTTATCAATTCCCATCCGTTTTATGCTATAATGCCCTGCTTTTCCTAGATAGAAACAGTGTTATTACATTATCGAAACAGTTTAAAAATAAAGTCACCCTACAATTTGTCATTTCAAACAATGCGCTTTTTAATTATTTAGATACACATGAAGATTACGGAATTATTGTAAAATCGATTTTAAGAATGTATGGCGGTATTTTCGACAATCCGACTAAAATTGATTTAAAAAAGGTCGCTAAAAAAGCATCGATTCATGAATTTCAGTTAATAAGCACCCTGGAACAGCTTGAAGATGATGAAATAATCACTTTAAACCTAGCTAAAACCGATGCTCAGGTAACGTTTATTGAACCTCGGGAAGATGAAAAAACCATCAACAGAATTGCACCAATAATTAAGCAACAAAATAAACTGAAACAAAATCAAGTAAAGGCCATGCTCGATTATATTGAAAATGATTCGATATGTAAAAGCGTGCAACTGCTCTCCTATTTTGGCGAAATAGATGTTGAAGATTGTAACATTTGCTCGGTGTGTATTCAAAAGAAAAACAAAAAAACTTCGGCATCCAACCTTCAGGAACTAAAAAATCGGGTTATTGGGGTTTTAGAATCTGGCGATTTTTCTTCAAGAGCACTTTTAGAAGCCATTAATTGTTCGGAAAACGACTTAAAGTCCGTTTTAAAACTACTTTTGGAACATCAAATTATTAGTATTACACAGAAAAACACATATAAATTAAGTCATTTATAAAATGACGATCCAATAATAAAGACATCAGAAATGAAAGATTTAAGAATCGTATTTATGGGCACCCCAGATTTTGCCGTAGATACCTTAAAAACCTTAGTAGAACATCATAAAAATATCGTTGGTGTCATTACAGCACCAGACAAACCTGCAGGACGCGGGAGAAAACTTAATGAAAGTGCCGTAAAAAAATATGCGCTTTCTCAAAATTTAAAGGTTTTGCAACCTACCAATTTAAAGAGCGAAGATTTTTTAGAGGAATTAAAAGCATTAAATGCGAATTTACAGATTGTAGTTGCTTTTAGAATGCTTCCGAAGGTGGTGTGGCAAATGCCAGAATACGGTACCTTTAATTTACATGCCTCGCTGCTTCCTAACTACCGTGGTGCAGCCCCTATAAACTGGGCGATTATAAATGGCGAAACAGAAACAGGGGTTTCTACCTTCTTTATTGATGAAGAGATTGACACTGGCGATATGATTTTGCAAAAAAAGGTGCCTATCGATGCTCATGAAAATGCAGGAAGTCTTCATGATAAACTCATGGTTACAGGAAGCCAGTTGGTTATAGAGACCGTTAACGCCATAGAAAAAAATGAAGTTACAACTGTGCCACAGATAATTTCAGAAGACATAAAAACAGCCTATAAACTCCACAAAGAGAATTGTAAAATTAATTGGAATGCTCCTATTGACGCTATCTTCAATCATATTCGTGGCTTGAGCCCCTACCCTGCCGCATGGTGTACTTTAATTAATGGTGAAGACCAACTAGATGTTAAAATTTATGCTACTGAAAAAGAAATAGAAGACCACAACACAAATAACGGAACCGTTGTTGCCACCAAAAAAACGTTAAAAGTAGCAGTAACAGAAGGTTACCTTATTTTGAAAGAAATTAAGCTTCCTGGGAAACGCGCCATGGACATTCCGTCCCTTTTAAATGGATATACTTTTGAAGAAAACGCAAAAATGCTGTAAACCCTTGTTACCATTGATATCGTCAAATATCCGATAAACAACATCGTCTTTATTAACAAATGCGTCAAGTTATTAACAAATCTAGGTATTTCCCTTGCTATTACTTGCATGATTTGATAATCCGTATAAATTTGTAAAGGATTTAAACAAAAATGTTATCCAACTTTTATTAATAATTAAATTATACATTATGAACAAAACAGATTTAATCGACGCAATGGCAGAACACGCAGGAATCACTAAAGCTGCTGCAAAAAAAGCTTTAGAATGTGCGTTAACTGAAATTGAAGGAGCTTTAAAAAAAGGAACTAGAGTTTCTTTAGTAGGATTTGGTTCTTGGTCAGTTTCTAACAGAGCTGCTAGAGACGGAAGAAACCCTCAAACAGGAGAAACTATCAAAATTGCAGCTAAAAACATTGTAAAGTTTAAAGCTGGTTCTGATTTATCAAATGCAGTAAACTAATCATTTACTTCTTTATATCTTACAAAAAGCCTCCAAAACGGAGGCTTTTTCTTTATATATCTCTAAAAGAGTTGCATTATTAATAAATTAATATTAGTTTTAGTTACTAAATTCCTCGACATATGGTGACAATAAAACCCAAAAAAGGAGATTTATTAATTGCAGAACCTGCAATTATTGGTGATGTTTCTTTTAACCGTTCTATAGTCTTATTAGCAGATCATTCGGAAGAAGGGTCCATAGGCTTTATTCTCAACAAACCCCTCGATTACACAATTAATGAGTTAATCCCAGAAGTTCAGGCTACTTTTAAAGTTTATAATGGCGGCCCTGTAGAGCAAGACAATTTATATTTCATTCATAAAATACCTCAACTCATTCCTAATAGCATCGAAATATCATTAGGTATTTATTGGGGTGGAGATTTTAATCGTGTTGCAGAACTAATAAAAGGGAATGTCATTAACGAAAATGATATTCGTTTCTTTTTAGGCTATTCTGGTTGGGACACCAATCAATTAGACTCGGAGTTAAAATCACATTCTTGGGTGGTGTCTGAAAACATTTACGAAAAGGATATCATCGAAAAAGACTATGAATCTTTTTGGAAAGAAAAGATGCTAGAATTTGGTGGGGAATATAGTATTTGGTCTAACGCCCCTGAAAACCCGAGTTACAACTAATTCAAACGAATTTTTACATTTAGTTTTTGAAGTAAACTTTTTGCTGTGTCATTAGCAAAGGTTTTCTTTCTGTATTTACTCACGGGCTGTATACCAATCATAACATTGGTAATAAACATTTCATCTGCTTTTTGAAGTTCGAAAGGAGAAATTGAATCTTCTACAAATTCATACTCTGGAAGCGCTTTAATAATTTCAATAAGTTGCGTTCTCATAACCCCTTTTAAACAACCATCGGTTAATGGGGGTGTTTTTATGGTGTTCCCTTTAACAAGAAAGACATTTCCGTTTAAGGCCTCAACAACTTGCTTATTGGTATTTAGTAAAAGACAATTATCTAAATCGTTCTCTTTTGCATAAATACTACCTACCACATTTAAAGCCTTATTATTAGTTTTAAGGGTAGATAATAAACTTGGCGACACGTAATAGTCTTTAAACAAATCGACTTGATATAGCGCCTCTGAAACGGTATAAAAACTTTCTGCAAGCGCATCGGTGGCAATCACAAAACTCACCTGGTTGGTTTTTGGCGTATAAAAGCCGCCTTCATTTCTATGTACACTTAATTTTACACGGGCAGATTGCTTTTCAAGACCATTAGCTTCAAGGGTTTTCTGAATTTCACTTTCTAAAAACTCCATGGTGAACGTCATCGGAATTTCCATACGCATGATGCGCATAGAAGCCATCAAGCGAAAATAATGATCTTCCCAAAACAAAATTTTTCCGCTACTCGATTTTATGGTTTCAAAAATAGCGTCGCCATAAGCGTATCCCCTATTTTTAATTGATAAAAAAGCATTGCCGTCTAAAAGTGTTCCGTTAAAATTTGTCATAAAAAATCCCGCTTACGGCATTTTTTTGCGTAAGCGGGACAAATATAATTTAAAATATGCTATTTGTAATTAAGCAGAACCTAATACTTGCTTTAAACTTGAAATTTGATTGGTCCAAAGCATTTTAGCCTCATCAACCTCATCATCATCATCAGCAAAATCTGTAATAATCAAAGACACATCTTTAGTGATTTCATCAACTTGGATACGAATTTCAAAGTAACAAGTAAGGCCATCTTCTTCATCAGCAATCCATCTAAACTTAACACGTTCTCCACCTTTCTTATTTAAGAGTTTTGCTTTTTCTTCGCTACCATCCCAAATAAAAGTAAAGAGTTCACCTCGTGAGTTTACGTTATCCGAAAACCACTCTGATAAACCCGAAGGTGTAGAAATATATTGATATAAAAGTTGAGGGGAAGCGTGTATTTGAAATTCTATATCAAATCTAATTTTGTCGTCCATAAGTAATTTAGAAATTTATATTGCCAATATATACATAAATTGATAAGTGAGGGTATAAAATTTAATATTATTTTTTTTGAGATCTGTTTGGTAACATTAATAATGTTTATATATTTGCAGCCTCAAATTATGGCGAGGTAGCTCAGCTGGTTAGAGCGTCGGATTCATAACCCGGAGGTCGCGGGATCGTGCCCCGCTCTCGCTACAATAATACCGAAACACTTTCTAAACAAAAGGGTTTCGGTATTTTCATTTAAAAGCGTGTGTCAAATCTGTGTCACTCCATTTCATTTCCATTTACCCTTTTTTAGTTTTAAACTAATCGAGTAAAAAAAAAATGAAAGAATTAAAAAACGCCCAATCAAATTCCTCTAAATTATTTGTTGATTATATTCCAGCAGAGTTAAGAGAAAATAAAGATTGGCTAATTGTCTATTCAATTATTAATCCCATTACCAAAAAGCTCGTTCGCAAACGCAAGCGTATTCCTCCACATACAAGTATTTCTGAAAGACGAAAAATGGCTAGAAAAATGGTCGCTTCCATTAACAGTCGTTTAGAACGTGGATGGAATGAAATAATCGAAGATGATGCACCTAAAGCTTTAAGCCTTATTAAAGATGCTACAAACAACTACATAAACAGCTTAGATCGGGATTATCATAGCGGAACAATAAGAAAAGACACGTACAGAACCTATTCTAGTTACATATCTCTTTTTAATAATTGGCTTATTGCTACAGGCAGGGATAAAGAATTTGTTATCAATTTTAATGCAACTTTAGTTTCTGAATTTTTAGACTACGTGTATATTGAGCGTAAAAACAAAGCTCGTACATACAACAATTATTTACATGCACTTCGATTGTTTAATAAATACATGATTTTAAAAGGTTATAAAAACATTGATGTAACTGTTGTGTTTCAAACTAAAAAGAATTCAGAAAAAGTAAGAGGTTTAATTGAAGTTGATGAAATTAAAAATGTTTTCGCATACCTTGATAAAAATTATGTTGAACTATCTTTAGTTTGTAAGCTCATTTATTATTGTTACATACGTCCTACAGAACTAAGTAAGCTACAAGTAAAAGACGTTTTAATAAAAGATAGACTAATCCACCTTTCACGACAAAACAGCAAAAAAACAAGTGGTTATTTAACGGTACAAACTGAATTGATGCAGCAATTAGCATTACATATTAGGAATGCGAAGCTAGATGATTATCTTTTTTCTCGAAATGAATGTAAAACAGGAAAAATACAAGCATCAGGAAGAATGTATTATGACCGCTGGATGAAACACATTGTTAAAAACAAGATCACTGAAAACCCTTTATATTCTTTAAAAGATAGTGGTATTACATTTGCATTAGATAATGGGGTTTCTCCTGTATCGGTTATGAATCAAGCACGACACCATGATTTAAGTATCACTACAGCATATTTGCGCAGACCACAACGAAAAGCAGATGAAAACATACTAACTGCAAGTTGGTAAAAGTATGTTAAGTCTGAATTTTATTATTTCTCCCTAGAAATCTTTTTTCAATACGGACTGACCATTCAAAAAAGCAAGACAAATAAGACAACTCTCAAACCCCTTGTCTTTATTGAGAAAACCATGTCTTTTTTAGCAAGACAATACGTTTTGAAAGTAAGACAAAAAAGTATAAATGATAATTAAGCAACTTGCATATCAATTTCCTCACTAGGCATCCCCAGCTCTTCAATAATTTTCCGAACAACTTTTGCAGGAAATATAGTTAAGCCTTTTATTTCAGGGGCTATGCTGTTAAATTCTGCCGATAACTTAGCAAAATTCTTTTCGCATTTGTAAAATTTCTTTAATTCTCCTCTAGTAGTACCAGTAACAGCTTTAATGTTTCCAGTTTCAGGATCAAGTTTAATAAATGTCATAAAGTATGTGTGAAAATCTAACTCAAATATACAATTTTTAGGACGGTTAAGATCTTTACTTATCTTAATAAATCGTGATTTATCGTTACTTATCGTGACAAATCATTACTTATCGTAATTTATCTTAAGTTCTCTAAAAACTAGCGATGTATGTTTGTCTCCAACACTCATTTAAAGTTATAAATTATCACACACACCCGTAACATTAAGACAGGAGCAAAATTCAATCCTTTATTGCCTTTACCTAAAAACAAGAAAGTATATTTAGGTAAGGGCGATACTTTTCATACGCTGAAAAACATGAAAAAAATTGTTTTTCGGACTTTAGATGAAACAAAGCAACTAGCTAAAAAACTACAAGGCAAAACCGATTTTGAAACGGTAAAAAACATAAAAGAATTTGTTTACTGGCACATTCAATATTTACAAGATTTAACAGATCAACAACTTTATAGCCCATCAAGAACATGGGCAAATAGATCAACTGGTGTAGACTGTAAAAGCTACTCTATTATAGTGTCTAGTATTCTTACCAATTTAGGCATAGAAAACAGCTTAAGACAAATAAAACAAGTTAACTATAAACCCGAATACTGGACACATGTTTACGTGTTTTTGCCTGCGCATAATTTAGTCATTGACGGCACAGTACCATACAATCAAGAGCCTTTGTATATAGAAAAATTTGATGAACTAATTTTAGAAAATGGTCTAAACGGTTTATCTCAATTATCATGTAATAATACATGTGACTATAGAACAAGCAACACACCAAAAGGGAGACTGCCTTTCAAAAACTTAGCTCAACTTTTAGCTGAAAGCAACACAGATACAATCACTAGTCAAGCAAAACAAACAAGTAGTGAGATTATACACGTAGTTACACAGTTAAAAGTTCCTGAGTTACCGCCTAAAAAATTCAATTACCCAAAACACATTTTTATAGGAGTGCTAACCGCTTCTATAGTTGCACTAATTGGAGGTAAAAAAGAAAATAAAAAAAAGTAAATGAATAAGAATGTTGAATTGCCTCATTATGCCTTAAACGGATTATTTGATTTTCTACGTAGCGATGAGCAAATTGAAGCTGCCAAAATACGACAGCAAAACCGTTTGGACACAAGAGAGGATGCAGCTTTAGACAGGCAGGAAACACGTCTTGAGGTAGGCGAAATAAGAAGAGATACAAAGGTTTTAAAACAAGAAATTAGACAAGACAATGTTGCTAATGGCGCAGGCACTTTAGTTGGTAATCTACTAGCTTCTTGGTTAACTCCTAAAACCCAAACAACTACCAGTACAGCAACCATTCCTTACGCTGGGAACACGGTTATATCCACGGAAACACCAAAAACAGACATGGCAGGAGCATATATTTTAGGTGCTATTGCTTTTAGTGTTTTTCTTGGGGCTATTGCCTTAAAAAAGTCAAAACCAAAGGAAAACGAACCAATTTCTAGTGAAAAAAAGCTTAGAGATTCTAATAAAAAAAACTAAGCACTATGGTCATAGAAATTAATACAAAACCTGAACAATTAAACGGCTTTTTGGGAGATTTACTAACCACATTTATTACTCCGTCTGGATCTCAGAACTCGGCAAGCGAAGTAGAGATCTTAAACAATGAGATTTATTATAGAGATCAGGAAATTAAAAAATTAAAATCAACTCAAAACATTGCAATCGCTGTTGCTGGTTTATGTGGAGTAACTGCTGCTTATTTTGGGTATAAATCATCTAAAAAATAAATTATGGTACTAGAACCAACATCAATCACTTTATTAGAAAAAGAACAATTAAACGGTATGTTTAGTTTTCTAACAAAGAAAAAAGACAACGAAAATCAGGATCAATCAGTAATAAACAGAATAGAAGAAATCAAAGCTGAAAACGGTTTTAACGATCTAATGTTTATGAAGCCTGAACAAGCAGCAACAACATTAAATACAATGTTGACACAACTAGCTTATGAAGAGGCTGAAGTACAATCACACAATTTTAAAAGCAACAATAGCATTGACCAGCAAGCAAAGAATGCTAAGAGATATAGCGATGCTGCTAGTAATGTTATGAGCCAATTTCGTCAATACGCTTTAGGCATGGATGGCGAATTAAAAAGTCTAGGAACTACTGAAAAAACTATTAATGGTTTCAAGTTTAAAGCTCCCTTTTACAAATTAGTACTTCCTGAAAGCGCACAAAACACATCACCTACAGATATTATTGGTACGGCAGATTTAGCCTCGCTTTTAGCAAAGAATAACATACTTGCTCCTACCCCTGCTCCTATTGCTGCCCCAAAAGATAACACCATGTTAATTGTAGGAGGTTCAATAGCTGGATTATTAGTTATTGGAGGAATAGCTTATGCAATCAAATCAAAAAAAAGTAAATAAATAAAATGGCAAAACTAGAAATAAAAACACCAAAAAAGCCGCAAATCATTAATGCAGGAGCTACTACAGTCGGGGCTATTGCAGGGTATCAAGGATACGAAATGGTAGCGCATAATTTACCAGTTTCAAAAGAAATGAACCTTGGAATTTTAGGAGGATCAATTTTAGCACAATCTATGGTTAGAGGAAGCGGAATGATGCACACTATTGCACAAGCATTATTGCTTGGCGTTACCGTATGTGCTGGTCAAACAGCTATTGAAGATTATAATTTGATCTCACTTAGTAAATCAAAAACAGTTGTTCCTGTGGTTTCTGATACAATTGAAATAGCAGAAACAGCAGAAGCATTAAACGCCCTTTATGGTGGCGTAGAATATATTCAAGATGCCGAGTACACCGAGGTTGACATGAGTTAAAAACCATATTATTTTAAAATTTTCACACACACCCAAAATTAAAATTTAAACAATTAAAACATTATTATGAATACATCCACATTCAAAACAGTACAAGAGTTCATTCAAAAGTTAGCTGCACAGGCACAATTCCCTGTTGACACAGCAACGAAATTAAAAAGCAGAGGTCTTCTTTTAAGAGACAATACCGAATTTGTTCGTGCGGAAGTTCCAGCAACTTTAGCAGGCGAAAAAAACCTATTAACACCAAACGGAAAAAAATTAGCTGGTGTACAAACTTTTATCGGGCAAACGCTTGAAAAAGCACACAATCAAGTGATCACTCACGCTAGAGTAGCTTACGGGAACAATGCTGCATCGGGAAAAGAAGCTAGTATTTCTTATGTAAATGATGATGCAGCCGTACCAGCAGGATTTAAAAATGCAGACTTAATTATACGTCAAGGAGGTAAAGATATTATCAACTTACCAGTTTCAGATTTTATTGCTCCTGTAAAAGATGGTAAATCAGGTTATATTGAATTAAGCGGTTTAGCTTTATTGAAAGAAGAAGTTCCTTTTGATGTCATTATCGATTTTCCAATTGGCACAGATTTAGGAGCAGACAAGCACTACATCGAAGTTTCTTTAAAAGGAATGGGAACTTTCCAGAGATAAACTGAAAATCATTATTCATTAAAAAATCGGTTACGGTAATTCCGAACCGATTTTTTTAATTCATACAAAATGGCAAACGTAAAATATCAAAGATTAACAATTATATATCCTACAGGAACATCAGCAGGATCAAAAAGAGATAACGAAATAATACTTGATCCTGAAATGAGTAAGGCTGTTGGTGTTGCAATGTACTCTATTTCTAACGGTGGCATTGGAGCTGTTCGTTTAGGCTTAAGAGATAACAGCGGAGAAATTCAAGAACCAACACATCAGGACGATTTTATAGACAAAGGTTATGGTGACTATTACGCTCGTAAAAAGCCTTTAGATATTGAAGCAAGAGGTCGAAAAGTATATGTTACTGTTGAAATCCCTGAGGTCTTAACATCGGCATTGTCATTCGATCTAGTATTCGTATTAAAAAACGATTAAACTAATATTTATCTAAAAAATATATTATGGATTATCCATTCCCTAAAGGGCAATTGTTACCAACTCAATTTCTAAAAAACGGATCTGTAAAATTATTATGCACTTCTTTTTATGTTGAAAATTTGGGGGAAGCCCCTGTTGAATTTTTAGGCAGAACTTTAGAAACAGGAGATAGTTTTACCGTGCCTTTTACAGGGGTGGTTTATGAGCAAAACGAATCGGTAAAATTTACAGGATCAGAAACTCAAAGCATGGAATTGTATATTTTACAAACAACATCTGATACCTGTAACGCTTAATTATTATGAGAGACGGATATAAAGGTTTAGGTGTCTATAAGAATGTTTCGGATAAATCGGAAGAAATACCGCCAATAACTCCAAACCTACAAAAAGTAACAGATTCAGGTAATTATACAGATCGGATAGTTGAAGTTCAAGGCGTTAAATTTAATGAAATGAATAATAACATTTCAGGACTTGATATTATCCCGAATTGGTCTACAAGTGATTTACCTGTTTCCGTTATTGAAACAATGAGTTATGATAGTTCAGGAAATTTATACTTATGCGGGAAAAACCCAAGAGAAATATATAAAGTAACTCCAACAGGGGATGTTTCACTTTTTGCTGTTTTAGGCTCAACACCCGTTGCTATAATTATCAGGGATGATGTATTATATGTTACAGGTGGAGGTACCAATGTGTACAGGATAGACTTATTTGGAAATGTTAGTATATTGTCAACCCCTGTGTCTAATCAGTCTTATTATAGCCTAATGGATAGTTTAGGTAACATTTATTTTATGCCATACTTTAACAGTGAGGCTATTTATAAAATGGATTTAGAGGAAAATATCACTCTATTTTTTGAAGATGAAAATCTATTAGGTACAACAATCTATCCTGCAATAGACTCAAATGATAATCTATACATAATTAGCTACCCTGCTTCAACTCCTTACTATAACATCCTTAAAATCACACAAGCAGGTGAACTAAGTGAATACGCACAAACAGGAGGTGAAAAACCTTTTTTTCTTGTTTTTGACGAGGACGATGTTATGTATGCTTTAGAAGGACACTACGACAAAAGATTAAGTAAAATAACGCCTGATGGAACTGTTACCATTTTGCATACGTTTTCCATTCCACCAGAATACATGGTGTATTATGAGAACAAATTATACATTCTAACTTCTATCTACGCAGATTCATTTTATAACTTTTATGAAGTTACCAAAGAGGGCGATGTAACTCTTTTATATACAGGAGAAGGACAAGCGTATGCGTTTCAAATCAAAGGAGATGACATCTATATAGCAAATAGAACCTCTCGTAGAGTAGATAAAATCAGCAAAAAAAAACAACACATATTAACTTTAGATGAAATAGGTAATGTTATAAAAGAGATAAATATCTCAGTAGCGAAAAATGGTGTAGCCTCGACACCAAACGCAAAACCAGAAAACATTACAAATGGTAAAGACCTAGTTACAGTAGAAAAATTAAACATAATTCTTAAAGAAATACTCGATAACAAAGCAGGTAAAGTAACCTATTACACTACTGTTATTGGCGACGGATCATCCACATCTTATACAATCACACATAATTTGAACACCGAGTATATATTACATATAAAGGCAAAGGATGTTAACACAAATGAAATTGTTAATCCAACTCAAATTGAGTTAGACAAAAACACTTTGAGTCTTAGTTTTGATATAGCACCTACAGCGGATCAATATGAAATAAGTATAGCTGCCGTTAATGCTTACACTTCTTAATACAACAACAAAATGACAATACAACAAATAGCAGAAAAAATAGATTCAAACGGGTGGGCTTTCACTATTTATCAAACGAAACCCAATCAAAAAAGATTAGCACATCATGCCTACGATCTTGAAGATTCCGCTGGATTTATAACCAACTTGGTAAAAACTAACGGTAGTGAAGAAATTCAAATTGTACCCGAAAAAAGAAACGGAAGTGCCTTTAAACAAGGTTTTGCTAAAACCATAACGATCAACTTTAAAATGCCCGAAATGAATAACAACAATCAAGACACTAATTTTTCTGCGCTTGCAGGATTACAACACATGGGCTTAAATATGGCTGAAATTTTTACAGCTAAAGATAAAGCTACCGAACTCGCAGAAGTAAAAACAAAAAACACCATACTGGAAGGACAATTGAAAACTTTAGAATTTGACAATATGAAGCTCGAAAACAAGCTTGAAATGCAAGAATTAAAGAAAAACAATGACAGTAAATTTATGGAACTTGCTAAATCCCCTCAGGTTTTAGCCGTTCTAACGTCTGTTTTCTCTAAAGGTCAAACTCCTGCTGCATTAGGAAGCCCCGAAGCAATTGAACAAAACTCTTTAGATCCTAAAATAAAATACCTAATCAATTTTTTAGAGTTGGAAACAACTCCCGAAGCTTTCAAGGATTTTATGATCTACATGGTTAAAGCGAACCAACATGAAAACGCTCCCGAAATTTCAAAAGAAATTATTGAAGTATTAGTAAATCACAACATAATTAAAACACAACAACAAACAGAAGAATAACATGGTAACAATTACAAATTTTAAAGATTTTAACGACGAGATTAAACGCACAAATTGCCTACAATCTATCGAAAAAGTGGCAACAACAGCACAACTCGAAAAGCTTGAAAAACTCACAAACGATAAAGATATGGTAGCCATGCTGGATGCCTTAGAAATTTAATAAACCCCAAACCACCATGAATGTACTTATGTATTCCGATTTAGATGCTATGGATTCCGCAGATATTCCATTATTAAACACAAACACACCATTAAGCGAAACAGTAATTATTGACGAGCCAAATCATGAAGAAGTTTTATTCATTGAAGCCTCACATCAAAAAATAAAAGGATCTGGTACTTGTGGTTGTACTAAAAATAAAAAATACCTAATCCTAACAGGCGTTTTTATTGGCGGTTTAATTATTGGTAAAAACATTTAATATGACCAAAGAAACCGCAAAGAGTATTGCTAAATATAGTGCTACGACCAAAGTAATAGGCATTGGTACTTTTATTCTGCTAATCACATTATTGATTACCTATAACCGAGGAAAAAACCAAGGTAAAAAAGAGGAAGAAACTAAAGTCGTTCCTGTACCATTGCCTACCGTAGATCTTGAAAAAGGCGTTACCGAAGATGTTGCAAAAAGAGTAAGAGCATACGCTTTAAGCTTGCATGAAGATCTGATTGAAATTTTTGGCATGAGAGACGTGGATCTATACAAACGTTTAACATCTGAAAACGATACGGTGTTGGTTTCTGTTTATAACGATTTCAACAATTTATACGTCAATGAAGAAAAAGGCTCACTTACAAAGTGGTTACAAGATGAAATAGTCCAACCCAATGCCATGAAAGCCTTTATTGAGCGATCACTTAACCTAAATTTAAAATAATGTCAAACTTTATCCCTTTTTCCGAAACCTCCTGCGAAACGTTTGAAATGTTAAAAATGAAAGGTGTATTAGCGGATTCTGATTACATGCAGTCATTAAAAGCGAGTTGCGATCAAAAAAACGCCCCTGCTCCAAGTGCAACTGCCGACCAAACAAAAAGTAACAGGATTAAAATAATAGGTGCTGCTGCTTTTGTTGCTGCCATAGCCATTATAATAATTATTAAAAAGAAAAAACATGATAGTTAAAGGAAGATTAACTGATACCATTGGAAACCCATTACCTAACGCTCATATAGTCATAGGAGCTAACGGCACAGTTGCCGATGATGATGGTACATTTGAAGTTGAAGCAGATGGAAACGAAATTGCAGCATTTTCATATTTAGGCATGGAAACAGCACGAATGAAAGTTTCCGAAATACAACCTATAATTATTTTACAGGACACCGCTACTGCTTTGGATGCTGTTTTAGTTGTTGGTAAAAATCCATTAGCAACCAAAACGCCTTTTTATAAAACCACCGCTTTTAAAATTGGTATAAGCGTTTTTATTTTGGCGATTATCTATTTGGCTTCAAAAAAAAATAAAGCAACTGGCTTAAGTTATATACCAGTCGAAATGTAAATACTGTTCTCTTTTTAATGTTACGGGTGTGTGATCTAAAAACATTAAAAAAATGGCAAGCTACAACCCTGCAATACAACTTATTTTAAAACATGAGGGCGGTTATCAAAATCACCCAAACGACAAAGGCAACTACAATTCTAAAGGAGCTTTAGTTGGTACAAATTACGGCATTTCAGCCCCAGTACTAGAACGCTGGAAAGGCTACCCACCAACAGAAATCGATGTAAAAAACTTATCACTTACAGAAAGCAAGGAAATTTACAATCTATACTTTTGGAAACCCATTTGGGGCGATGAAATTATCGATCAAGATGTAGCCGAAATTATCTTCGATCATTCCGTTAATGCTGGAACTGGCAACGGTGCAAAACTCGTTCAAAAAACACTAAACAAATTAGGTCATTCACTAGTTGTTGATGGTGCTATAGGCATAAAAACCCTTACCGCATTAAACAACACCGACCCCCTATTCTTTTTTCAAGCTTACAAAGAAGGGCGTGTTGCTTATTATAAAAGCATTTCAAAAGGAACAAATTCTGTATTCCTAAACGGCTGGATCAATAGAGTTTCTGCATTTGAAAAAAAAAAGTGGTGCTAGGTTTTAGTTTAGTTGCCACCGCTTTAATAATCACTTCACTAATCGTCTTTTCCTACCAATATGATAAGCAAAATTAAAGATTTACTTATAGTCGTCATTATTATACTAATGACACTTGCAGCCTATTTTCTGACTAACAAAATATTAAAAAACGCTGCTACTAAAAACATCCAAAAAACTGAAATATTCAGTAAAACACATTTTGTTGATTCTTTGTTAGTTGTTGTTGATTCTCTTACGGTTCAGGTTGATAGTCTGAACCGTTTGGAGGATCATATTATTTATATTCCTAAAGTTGTAGATACGGCATTTATCATTCAGCAATATTATTCAAAACTGAAACAAACCATAAAGCACCGAGATTCAAATCTGTACTTAAAACTGGCTTTCGATTTACAAAAAAACAAAGTTTTACTCCCCAAATTGGAATACAAAATTTTGCAGCCTAAAACTGTATTCAAAATGCGAACCGTTCGGAAAAACAGTTACTTTTTTGGAGCTTCATTTGGAGGATCACTATCAGGAATTCAAGAAATCACACCAAAAATTCTACTCGTAAAAACCAACCATGCCATAACATTGGGGTATAATTTACTTGACAATCAAGCAAACATACACTTAGGCTATTACTTTAAAATTAGATAACCATGAACGAAACTATTTCAGGCTTCATTGCAGCCATTGGAGGATCAACTTTAATTAGTTCTTCCTTGACTTTTTTACTAACCAAACGAAAATATAATAGCGAAGCAGATGGTATTGAAATTAGAAATTTAAAAGATTCTCTAGGGGTTTACCAGCTAATTATTACAGATCTAAAAAAGCATGTGGACTATTTAGAAAAGCAACAACAAGAAATGCGAATCGAATTCAATTTGAGATTAAACAATCTAAAAACCAATAATTAAAACTCAGAACAACTACAACATGAAATACTTATTACTAGTCATACCATCGCTTCTACTTTATGCAGGATTTAACAAACTGCAAGAGCTTAAAATGTTTATCGATACTCTAACGGTTAAATTAAATAAAATTCATAATGTTAGAATTCAGCCTTTAAAAACACAAGCCTCCTTTTTAGTAGATTTTACAATTCAAAACCCAAATAAGCAAGCTTTTAACTTACAAACCATTGGTTTAGTAACCTTAAAACGCATTTTGTTTTACGAAGCAAACGGCATATTAATAGGTGCTGGAAATGTAAATATAAACTCCCTTAATATAGATCCTGACAAAGATTTAGAACTTAAAAACGTGCCTTTTACAACCAACCTAATTACAGGATTTTCCAAACTACAAGCGTTTTTAAAAAACCCTGAAAATAAAAATGTAGTGATCGAATTAGAATTTGAAGCCTTTAACAAAATTTACAACACAAAATTATAGTCATGAAAACAGCTTATAACAAAATAGTTACCGAATACAATGGTTTAGCAGGCAAACAAATTTCAAGACATGATTTAATGACTTTTGCAGAACGAGCTGAATTAGAACATGCCGAACATGTTGCCAATAAATTAAGGGCTTTACTGGCAGCCTACCCTAATGAACAGGGTTTCGATTTTACCAAAGTAAAAACCGTAGAGTACTACGAGAGTTTTTCTGCTTTAGGCATTCCGTTTATTTCCCCTGATCAGGAAAAGCAATTCGGTTTAACCGAAGCTGAGGGCTTGGGAAAAAGAATATCAAACGAAGATATTTATAAAATGATAACCAATAAATTCATCAAGATTATTGATGAAAGTGGCGAGTTACCATGGAGCGCAGGATTTAACAAAGCAAAAGACACGTCTTTCACATTTGCAAATCTGCCTATGAATTACCAGTCCGAAAAATATTATCGAGGGATTAATGCACTGGTATTGTCTATGTACCGTTATCATACCGACGAAACTAGAGGTAAAGTTTACATCAATAGTAATGGTGAATTTGAAGAAGGCATTACTGAAGTGATAACCGATAACCGTTTGTTTTGGCTCACATTTAAACAAATTAAAGAGGAAAAAGGAAAAGTAAAAAAAGGATCACTTTCTCAGCAAGCCATTTATTATAATTTTGTCTACACGTATAAAGGCAAAACCATTTCAGAAAAACGATACAAGCAACTCAAAAACCAGTTAGGTCAAGACGATAAAGATTTACGCAAAATTGGCTTTTTAAAGTACTACAATGTATTTAACGAGCGAGACATTGAAAACATTGATTTTGATGCTAAAAGAGCCAAATTAAAGCTAAAAGAAAAGGACATTAAATCTACTGAAAAGAAAATTTTAGCAGCCGATTTAGTTTTAAAACACATGCCCAATAAACCAAATTTTGAAACAAGGCATTTAGATCAAAAAACAAAGGAATCACCGCATTACAACCCGAACAGCGATACCGTTGTTATGCCTTTAAAATCTCAATTTGATGCCGTTGAAAGTTGGTACGGTATAGCATTTCATGAATTTATACACGCCACAGGACATGCAAGCAGAACCAACAGACGAAATATTGCAGGCTTTGAACGTGGAGCAAATAAATATGATGGTCAATATGCCTTAGAAGAATTGGTTGCCGAAATTGGAGCTATATTTCTAAATGCTGAAAGCGGCATTATGTTAGCCAATTTAAAGAACAACGCATCCTACATTAAAGGTTGGGCTAAAGGCGTTAAAAAAGAGCTACAAGATAATCATAAAGCTATTTTTAAAGCAGCAGCCCAAAGTCAAAAGGCAGCCGATTATATTTTAAATTTTGATGAAAATGGAGATCCTGCCTACTGGAAAGAATTCGATGAAATTTCCAAAGAAATTAAAGCTAAAGGCGCAGCTAAAAAAAAGAAAAAGGAATTACTTATTGAGAAGTTAATTGATCCTAAAAAACTAACTAATATTCAGCTAAAACAAATATCTAAAGAATACGCAAACGACATTCTTTGGAGTGATAAAATCCAAACGTACATTGAGAAAATTAGAGCTGAACATACAAAACGAAAAACACCCGAAAAAACACTATTCGTTTTAAATGATTTACCTAAAAAATTCGAGAAACAAATATTTAGCAACCCGACACAGCAATTAAACCGTTTAACAAGTTTTACAGACAAAACATTAAGCAATGCAGCTAAAAACATGTTGGATCTTGTAGAGAACAGGCATTTTACATTACTGCATTTTAATAACGGTTATATAAGAGACGAAAAAAAGCCTGTTTACGTAAATGTACCAGTTTATATTTATGAAAAAATCTATAAAACAACGACTGATAGACTTAGTAAAGATCAGTTAACATTTATGCTTTCAAGATTAGAAGATTACCAGTATAACACGGCTTGGAATGAGTATAATTTTAATGGAAAAGACGTTTTTCAAATCAATAAAATTGTAAAATATAATATATCAACATTAAAACGATTCTTAAATCCTGAACCCCCAAAACCTAAAAAGCAGACTACAGATACTTCTACTAAAAAAGTAGTCCTGCCAAAACCTAAAAGCAAATCAGGACAACTGGCGTTATTTGGATTAAAAAAATCAAAAACCACTAATATAAAGTACGATAGAAAAGCCATGGAAGCCTTAAAAAAAGCCCATGGTGTTAGTTTTGATTTTATTAGAAAAGCGATTAATGGCGTTAGAAAAAGCACTACAGCCTTGCATCTTAAAAAGGAATACAACGACATTGTTAATGGAAATAAAACCCATGCTTTAAATGGCATTATTGAACCTGAAACTATTGAAGTTGTAACTCCTATAATTATTGAAGTAGAAAAACCAGTAGCAACCATAATAGAAACACCACAGCCACAAAGCAACCCTTTAGTGACTAAAATAAACCATGAAGTACAAAGTAATGGATCATTTATAATTGGTGGCGATTTAGGTAAGTTTTTAGGTGATATTGAGGTTAAACCAGTTGGATCGGTGGCTTGTACTATTGATGCTGAACAGGGCGCAGGAAAAACACGCTTCCTGTTTCAATTAGCAAACGAAATGGCTAAGAATTACAAAGTCCTTTTTATTAGTTTGGAAGAACACCCACAAAGCACCTTATTTCAGGATAAAGTAAAGCAGTATATCGAGCCACAAAACATGAATAACATTGATACCGTTGGCGAGCTTGACAAAGGCAAAGAAAAACAGCTTTTAGATAGTTTGATCCCGAATTATGATGTGATTTTAATTGATAGCTGGAACAAGATTTTTGAAGCTGCAAAACTAGATTTTGATAACGATTTACGAAAAGCTTATAATGGTAAATTAATATTCTCAATTTTTCAGCGTACCGTTACTGGCAGCATGCGAGGTGGTGCAAAAGCAGGATTTGATGGCGATATAATTATGAAAGGCTTAAAAGGTGAGGATTTTAAAGACAATGTGATTGTACACAATAAAAACAGATACCAAAGCAACGACCTAACAAAACTAAAGTTTAATGTGTACGATCAAGGGCTTGTGCAAATGGACGATGCACCAATTTCAGAAACACTAGAAGAAACTCCAATAAAAAAAGAATTTTTAGAGTGGGAAGATGCTACTGTAATTCTTAAATAGTTGTATATTGTTTGCTTATTTATTGAAATTAATAATCAACTCGAATTACACAGAATAACTAGAACCAATAATATTCAAACATTGGTTTATTCAGTAGTTGGCTGTAATTTAATGAAATGAAAGAAAATTATTATATTATTATAAAAAATAATTATTATCAACATGATTGTGATAAATTTCATATTGAAAAAATTTTTTCAAAAGAAACGATATTGAAGGTTATCAATGAAGAAATATTAGAGCAAATTGATAATAATTCTTTTACATCCTCTTTCGATAAATACCTGCCTAAAATACTAACAAATGACATTGAATTTCTTCAAAAATATTTATTTGCAATTAATTTCGAAGAACTTAAAATGTTATCTAATGTTGATAATTTTAAAAACAATGAAATCAGAATAAATAAATCTTATTTTTACAATTATAATGAAGATGTATATAAGTACTGTACAAAAATTATAAACGGAGAAATTATATCTGCTAATGAATATTGGAGCTCTATGCAATTAGACCGTACTTATCTTGGTAATGGAGAATTTAATTTTTCTCAGAATACAGGAAGAGGCGAATTAATTGAAAATTATAGCGGTTGGAGAGAGAATATTTATTTTGAATACTTTAAAACACCGAAAAAATATTTAAAAGAATACAGTGGTCAAGAAATTTTTAGAACAAAAGATATTAGGATAACAAATATCGAAGAATTAAATGAAATTTTAAATGTTTCAATTTTAGATTTAAATGACAATTCTAAAAATCTTATCTTGAAAGATAACTTTTATTGCTATTTTGACCCTATTTCACAAAAGAAATTATTCTTACCCAAAGAATCTTTAAAATATCTATTGAAATATGACGACGTTAAAGTTAAAATTAATATCAAATTCGATGAAAATTTCACCATCGAATATCATGTTTATTCCTTATCAAGAAAGATTATAAAATAAAAAACTACAGCCAACACGGTGTATAATTAATGGCTAGTTTGGGCTTAATTACGAAATTCGGTGCCTAAACACGCCACAAATCATACACGAGACCGTTTCAAAATATTACCAAAAAGATAAAAATTCTATGAATATGTTTGACATTGATAAAGGCTTAAAAGGTTCAATAGTTCATCATAAACCATTAAACGATTTACAATTAAAAAGATTATTACTTATTTTTGATGAACTTCACTTTACTCCTCCAGAGGATAATAATTTTTTTCTTGAAAAGGGCGCGATTTGTTACAAATATAAAATCGAGAAAGACACGAAGACTTTGTATAGTTTGGATGGACATCAAGTTCTTAAAAAATATAGTTATCTAAAAGAGCCTGAGTTAACAAAAGACCAACTTGCAATAGCAAGTGTTATAAGAATGCCTCAAAATTCTAAAGAACATGGATCTGACCCAATTGTTTTAACTGATGTATTACCTTATTTTAACAGTGAAAAGTTTAAAAAAAAAGAGGATCGGTTATTTGATAAGTTTGAAAAAGCAATAAACAAAGAGCATATAAAAATTATAGATTATAAAAGCACTGATTTTTATATGAAAAATGCTATTCCATTAAAAATAGCATATGACTTCGATGTTAATGATTCTAATTCAATTGATATTGTAAAACCACTATTTGTAAATGAAATATCAAAAACACCCGATATGTTCATTCCTAGTCCATCACTTCCTGAACTCACAACTTTTAAATACTTTCCCCAAGTAAAATATAATTCTACATTTAAAAATGATAAAGAGAGCCTTAAATACGAATATGAAAGACAATTTTTCAGTATCGTTGCCAAAGTGAATAAAAAATTAGCGCTAACAGAAAAATTCAATTTAATTCCAATTATTATTGACGATAACATTCATAATTATTATCAATATAAAATTGAAAAATCAAAACTAAATAGCGATAAAGACTTTAATACTGAGTGGAATAATACGAATGATTACAAATTGATGAATTTAAATAATTTACTTTTTAAATCATCTAACATTTTCATAAATGACAATCAACTTAGACAAGTTTCCATTTCAGAAATTTTAAATTATAAAGAAAGGTGTTTGAGAGAACTTTATAATATGAGAAATGGATTATTTAAAGAAATCAATGATATAGTAAATACGAATTTCTCAAAAAATGATTTAACTGAGATTAACAAATTGATTGGAAAAAAAATAATTCCAGAATTTTATAATTATCAGCAATCTCAAAATAAAATTCTGAATAAATCCATAAAAAACACTATCAGATTTGCAGTTGGAGCAAGTTCCGCCTATGTTGGATTTGTTCCTGGTTTATCACCAGCACTAATTTCATTTTTAAGTGGAGTTAGTCCTATTTTAACAGAAAGTGTATTACAACTATCTGATAAACTAAAGGATAAAAAGAATAGTAAATATGAAAATACATTTTCATATTTTTTAAATTTAAATAAAAGTTAAGTTTTAATTATTCAGATAAAATTAGAGAAAATAACATTTTGCAACAAGGTGTATAATTAATGGCTAGTTCAAGCCTACTTACGAAAATTCTCGCGAATTTTCTATTCGGTTTTTATTTGCTAACTTAGTTGCTTAACCACGCAACAAACCATATACAAACACGTTGGCAATAATTTAACAGAACCCTATTTAAAGATAATAAATTTTGATTTTTTATTAAGATATTAAAATGTATTTTTGTAAACAATTATAAACTATATCGAAAAAGTGTTTGGATTTCCAAAAGTAGAACATAAAAAGTACAACAAGAATTTTCTTAAAACTGTAGTTTTTCAACTACAATTTGAAAAATGTCTAAATTTAGAATCTAAAGAATCTGAAATAGGGCAAATTTTCAAAAATAATTTCCCTAGACTAACTGGAGGAAAAGGAAAAGGCTTTGAGATTATTCTCAATAACGAAAATGCAAATTTTCAAGAGATAAACAATGGTCATAATATAAATATGAAATCCGAAAATGGACAACGTATTATTGATATTAATGAAACGGGATTAAGTTTTACAATTGGAGGGAGTTCTTATGTTTCCTTTGAAAATTTAATACAGGATATAAATAATATTATCACTTTTTTAGATTTATGTAAAATAAATTCTATTAAGAGATTAGCTATAAGAAAGATTAATATCGTTGAGTTTAAGAATAATGAAAATCCTTCGGATATTTTAAACTTCTTAATTAATCCAAATTTAGTTGGACATATTCAGGATTTTCCTAATAGAAATTTAATTAACCATAGTATACAATCTTTAAATTATAAAGAAGAAGATAAATATCTTAATATTAAATATGGTTTAAATATTCCACCACAACTTAATGCCGAATTAGGACAATTAATAATAGACATTGATTTATACAGTCAAGAAGTAATTGAAACAAAAAATATTATATCTGAATCAAAATTAATGAATTCAGAAATTTTTAATATCTTTAATTGGTTAATTAATGATAATACAAAACAACTTTTAAATGGCTAAAATTGAAATTATAGACAATGAAAGAACTTTAGAAGAAGTACAAGGTTTTTCTGGATATGTTTTTGAACAATCAAAACTGAATCCTACAATAGCTTCTAAAAACAACGTCTTTCTAACATCTTTATTAGTTGGTGCTAGTTTAGTATCAACTAATGAGGTTTCTGCTATTGAATCGTTTAAATTTGAAAATTCAAATAAGAATGAAATAACAACAACCTTTGAGTATAACGAAACTATCAATCAAGGTTTAGTTAAGTACATTAACAATATTAATGTTATTTCCAAAAGAAAAATTTCAAAAAACTCTTTACTTAAAAGCATTCTTTCATTTAAATCTTTAACTGAAAGTTGGGATGGTTATGGTGCTGTTCCTTTAGAAATAGAAAGTGCAACAAATTCAATTCAGCTTTTAGATTTGATTGGAGAAAATATTTTTTGTACTGTAAGTGACTTTCATCCAAACCCTAATGGTACTATTACTTTTGAATGGGAAAATTCAGAAAATGAAATGGTCTCATTAGAAATAGGAAATAATTCATTTTCTTATTTTGTAGAAATGGCTTCAACAAATGTTATGTTTTTCAACAATAAATTAATTAATGCTAAAGAGGCTAAAAAACTTTCTGAATTTATTCAAGCTATTTAATTCTAAGAATAAAAATCAAAAAATATCTCTTCCAAATAAAATTAGTGGAACTGAGTCAATAATTCGTGCTGTTTATTCGCCTATAAACCTACACAAGAACGGAAAAAAATTAAACAACAGTTTTTATAAACCTAAAGCTGGAGAAGATGAAATTTCAGTAAACAGATTAGATTTTACGACACCAATTTTCTTAAAAAAACTCGCAAAAATTTTTGAGAACACAAGTGAAAGACGAAGTTATTTTGGCTTTTCCCTATTAAAAGCTTCTGAAATAGAAGATAGTGGACTAAGAACTGTTTATAGTCCACTTGCAAAACCTGTAGAAAATCCTTATCACGCAGATATAAAAATTGATTACGTTGTGGAAAAAGGTGTTCAACTTCCTTCTGAAATAAGCTATAAGATTAAAAACATCACAGTAAAATCAAGGTTTTATTCTGACCCTAATCCTGAGTCTAAAGAATGGAATGGGAATGAATTAATATAAAAAACTATTGCCAACAAAGTATATAAAAATAGCGCGAGTCGTTGCTAACACAAAGGTTCGGGCGTTTTTAGGAAATCGCCAAATTTTTAAATTTGGCTTGTGTTTCATCCGAAAAGTTATCGCTTATTTTCAGCGCTACTTTTCATACACAAGACCGTTGTACAACAAGCTGAAAAAAGCCACCGCACAAATAGCACATTTGTTTTTTTCCTCGCAAAAGCCAACGCAATAAAAAACAAAAGAGCTATTTTTAGCCAACGCTGACCAAAGATTGAAAATAGAAAATGACAATAAAAGAATACGTAGAAATAGTAAGTAAAAGACTTCAATCTGGAATATCAAGAGAACATTCGTATAGAGGAGATTTAGAAACACTAATTAGAGAATTAGTAAAAGGAATTGAAATAACAAACGAACCTGCAAACGTAACCGATTGCGGAAACCCAGATTATGTAATTACAAAAGGAAAAATCCCTGTTGGTTATATAGAGGCAAAAGATATTGGTAAAGACCTAAACAGTAAATCTTACAAAGAACAATTTGGTCGTTACAAAAAAGCACTTGACAATCTAATAATTACAGATTACATCTGGTTTCAATTCTTCCAAAACGGAGAATTAGTTCACGAAATCAAAATTGGAGAAATTGAAAACAATTCAGTTAAACCAATTCCCGAAAACTTTTCAAAGTTTGAGAACTTAATAAAAGACTTTTCTACTCACATTGGACAAACCATTAAATCGTCAAAAAAATTGGCGGAAATGATGGCTGGAAAAGCTCGTTTATTACAAGACATTCTAGAAAGAGCAATTACATCTGATGAAGAAACACAAGAAAACACTTCCTTAAAAGGACAATACGACACCTTCAAACAGATATTAATTCACGATTTAAAACCTAAAGATTTTGCGGACATTTACGCACAAACTTTGGCTTACGGAATGTTCGCTGCTAGATTACACGACCATACTTTAGACGATTTTAGCCGACAAGAAGCAGCGGAGTTAATACCTAAATCAAATCCTTTTTTACGTAAACTTTTTGGCTATATCGCTGGACCAGATATTGATGAAAGAATTGTAACTGTAGTTGACAACCTTGCAGAAGTTTTTAGAGCTACAAACGTTGAACAACTTTTAAAGAATTTTGGAAAGGCAACTCAAATGCATGACCCTATAATTCATTTTTACGAAACCTTCTTGGCAGAATACGACCCAAAATTACGTAAAGCAAGAGGTGTTTGGTACACACCAGAACCAGTTGTAAATTTTATAGTTCGAGCAGTTGATGATATTTTAAAAACGGAATTTGATTTACCACAAGGTTTGGCAGATACCAGTAAAACAAAAATTAAAATTAATACAGATGTTGCCGATAAACGTTCTGCAACTGGTTACAAACAAATAGAAAAAGAAGTACATAAAGTACAAATACTTGACCCAGCAACAGGAACAGGAACGTTTTTAGCAGAAGTTGTTAAATTCATTTACAATAAAAACTTCAAAGCAATGAAAGGTGCTTGGAGTGGCTACGTAGAAGCACATTTAATACCAAGACTAAACGGTTTTGAGTTATTAATGGCATCCTACTCGATGGCACATCTAAAATTAGATATGTTATTAACCGAAACTGGTTATAAATCAACTAAAAACCAACGTTTAAATATTTTCTTAACTAACTCTTTAGAAGAACATCATAAAGATACAGGAACTTTATTTTCTAATTGGTTAAGTAGTGAAGCCAATGAAGCCAATCATATTAAACGTGATACACCCGTAATGTGTGTTATTGGAAATCCGCCTTATAGTGGTTTATCTTCCAACAATGGAAAATGGATAAGTGATTTAATTGAAGATTATAAGTATGTAGATGGAGTTCATTTCAAAGAGCGTAAACATTGGTTAAATGATGATTATGTAAAATTTATACGTTACAGCCAACATTATATAGAAAAAAACGGAAGTGGTGTTTTAGCCTTTATTAATCCTCACGGTTTTTTAGACAACCCAACCTTTAGAGGAATGCGTTGGAATTTGCTTAAAACCTATGATAAAATTTATACCATAGATCTTCACGGTAATAGCAAGAAAAAAGAAACTTGCCCCGATGGTTCGCCCGACCAAAATGTATTTGACATTATGCAAGGTGTTGCCATTACTATGTTTGTGAAAACAGGTAAGAAAAAAATGAATGAATTAGGAACAGTGTTTCATTACGATTTGTACGGAAAACGAGAATTAAAATATGATTTTTTGTTTGATAATGATTTGAAATCAATTGGTTTCGAAAAACTTGAGCCAAATAAACCAAATTTCTTTTTCGTAAATAATAATGAAGAGGGAAGAGAAACTTATGAAAAAGGATTTTCTATAAATAATATCTTTAAATCAAGATCCGCAGGTTTTGTTTCTGCTAATGACTTAGTTAATATTTCTTTTAGCAAAGAAGAACAAAAATTAAAAATTGAGGAATTGCAATTGCTTGAAGAATCAAATTGGAGAGTAAAATATAAAAGGCTTAAAGATTCAAGAGATTGGACTTATGTCACAGCGAAGAGTGATGCATTTAATTCAAAAGATAGTGACTTTCAGAAAGTAACATATCGTCCGTTTGATTACAGGTGGTCTTGTTATACTGGTAATTCCAGAGGCTTATATTCAAGTCCACAGCCTGAAATAATGAAAGATATTTCAGGAGCTAATAATGCTTTGATATTACCTAAGCAAGTACCAGAACGAGAAGTAGCAAGTTGTTTCATTACAAAATACAAAAGTGGTCACAAATCTTGCAGTGCATACAATACTAATAGCATTTTCCCTCTATATCTATATCTAGAAAAAAGTGAGCAACAAACTATTGAAGAAACATCAGAGAGAACCCCAAACCTAAACCAAGCAATAGTAAAAGAAATTGCAGAGAAATTAGGCTTAACTTTTACTAACGAAAAGGAAGAAACTAAAGGTACTTTTGCGCCAATAGACATTTTAGATTACATCTATGCTGTGTTACACTCCCCTACTTACAGAGAAAAATACAAAGAGTTTCTAAAAATAGATTTTCCAAGAGTGCCATATCCAAAAGATGTGAAAACGTTTTGGAGTTTAGTAAAACTTGGTAAAGAAGTAAGAGAAATTCATTTGTTAGAAAGCAACAAAGTTGAGAATTACATTACCAGTTATGAAATGGCAGTAAATGCAGAAAACGACCATAATGTAATAACCACGAAAATCGGAAAAAAAGATTGGGAAATAATCGACACCGATAAACAACTTGGTAGAATTTGGATTAACGAAAGCAAATATTTTGACAACGTTCCTTTAACAGCTTGGGAGTTTTACATTGGTGGCTATCAACCTGCTCAAAAATGGCTAAAAGACCGTAAAGAAAGAACCTTAGAATTTGATGATATTTTACATTATCAAAAAATCATTGTTGCTCTTTACGAAACGGATAGATTGATGAAAGAAATTGATAAAATAGAAATTGAATAAACTAAAATAATAATCAATCACCAAAAAGTTTAGCAAGTGGAATAACAAGTGTTTGAGAGTCTATATATAAGGCTTTTTCTTTACTTTGATTTTTTATATAACAACTAATACGTTTACCTTTTTCTATAGCTCCTACCTTATAAACTTCACCTGTACTTGAAAATTTAAAAGCTTGACACCACTCTAAATATTTTAGTTTTTTGGTTGGCACTTTGGCTTCAAAGGCTTCAATTTCTGCTTCTGTACAATTGTATTTAAATAACGACCAGTTGCTTGAAAAAACAAACTTATTACCTATAAAATAGCCGTTTTCATGGCTATCAGACTTGAATATATGTATTTCGCTCATAATTTTAAGTATTTAAACAAGTATAAAACCCTAAGAAAAAAATATCGGTAGGATCTATTTCTTTATGATCGTGACTAGGTTCTAGATAAACAACTACATAGTTTTCCTCACGAGTAATCGACTTTAAATTAAACGAACGAGACAGTCCAGATCGTTGTTCTCTTTTTATATGATTTTCCAATGCATTTGCCGTTTCTGCATTAGTTGTAATTGCTGTTATTGCCATTGTTTTGTTATTTTAGTGTAATCGTTAGAAAAAGAAAAACCATTCATATAAGGCGTTGTTCCTGTATCTACATGGAATCGCATATATTTTTTAACGATCTCTGTAAAGTTTTCAATATTACCCTCTTTTACAAGGCTTTTTATTACGATGGTATCATGCGGTAGTAAATTGTTTAAATACTCGTAAATCTGAGCTTCGTAATCGTTTAACGGTTGTGGATGCATTGGTTTTTCTGTTGTCATATTGATTGGGTGTGTGTGAAAATTTTAAAATATTTTATGCTCAACTGGTATTAATTCAGCTTCATTTAACCAGTCTGTTTTACTGTACACGTTGTATCGCCTCCTGTGATCCATGAAGTATATTTCTTCAACATTTGTTACTTCTCTTTTAATCCATTTTATAGGCACTTTAAAACGGTTTTGCTTGTAAGTTTCTAGCTTGTAAACTGTTTTAAGCTTGTCTTTTAATTGCGTGATTTGAAATTTACGAGAACGTGATTTATTTATTTTCTCCAATAAATATTCGGGGTGCATGGTTATGATATCAAGATTATCGAAACGGAAAAACATTTCTTTAATAGTATCTTCGATAGCCTTTTCTAGCGGTGATTTAGTAGCTTCCTTTAACGTATGAAAATGTTCGGTTAAAATATCCTCAGTAGCAAACCAAAAACGATCTGAGCGTTTATGGTAAATTTTACGATTTTGCAAATAATGTAAAACTGCTGGTATCTCCTCTTTCATTTTCAGGAACAAATCGGGATCTTTCATTTTAGTTGGAATCTGAGGCACTTTCACAATAAAAAACCTCGTATCTTCATCATCAATTTTCATTAAATTATCCTCGTCATTACTGGTCATCAAAATTTTACCGTAAAATGGTATTTTCTTTAAATTAACGCCCTTGTTTTCTAACTGTGCGGTATTATCTGTAACCAGTTGTTTTAAACGTTCTTTATTTTTCTTAGCTTCTACATTGTCTGCTCCCATAATGGCTTCATCAATACCAATAACAAATTTTGAAATATAGTGCGCATTAAAATTATTCTGAAACTGCGAATCACTCAATACAACCGAATTTCCTTTGTAAACTTCCGCTAACCATTTTAACACGGTAGTTTTTCCAGTTCCTTGCTGCTTACTCACTAAAATTGGTACTGGTAACATGTGCATAGGTTTTCTGTGTTGTATCGTGAGGTAGTCTAAAAAGACAGAAAACTGATCGCCTTTAGTATTATGCTCAATCTCTTTTTCAAAATCAATAGTCGAAACCCCTCCAAAAATGTGTTTTAGAAAATTGTAGGTATTGATCCAGTTGCCTTTTTTAGCCTCATAAGCCATTGGTGCATAAAGATTAAAACTACTATGTATTTCTTGAACGTGTTCGCTAGTCCAATTGGGATAAACTGTAAAGGCATCATATTTTTTTACACCAGTTAAAAAGCCTTTAAATTTTCCATAATCCATAACGATTTCAGTTTTTGGGTATGGCACAATGTCTCGTTCTAATTCGCCTAAATGGTTAGGCTGGTGTATCACTTTGTACCAGTTTCCACCTACTCTCATATAATCGTCAACGTCGTTATGATAAACGAATACAATTTCTTCGTGATTGTGATAATAAATAGCGTTGTTGTATTTGAATTCTCGTTCGTCAATATAATCGCCATAAACATCATAAAAGGTCTTTACCGATTTTAACCCGAAATAGGTTAATAATTGGCGGTTATAATCGTGTTCTGTAATATTTTGAGTTGAAAAGTAAGTTCGTGATTTAGTAAGCTTCAACAAATCGGCTGCAATGTCTTTTTCTTTGTCTTTTAAGCGCACTAATAAATCATCTAACCCTTTGCCTACATTATTATAACTGCTTTGAATATGACTAAAGTAAACCCCTTTAATTTTCCCAGTAGTTAATAACGGATTAAGAGCTTGGCGTATATTTTTTACAGAAGAATAAAAAGCAAGTGGTCGCATTTTTAAATCTTTGTTCTTTTCCCATTTAACGGTTAAAGTATCGGCATCGGTAAGGAATACAATGTTTTGAACTTGGCAAATTTCAATGAGTTGTTCAATTTCAAAATGCAGGAGCTTAATTTTTTCGTTTTGGTGTTTAATTGTATCGTAAAACCCATGAATACTAGGTATGCCAATAATATCTATGCCGTGCATTGCTCCTTTAAAGGCTTTAAACTCGCCTTCGGTTATTACCAGCGTTTCTATTTTGGTTTTCTTGACAACTTTAGCTAATATTTGTGGTGGAAAAAACGGAAACAAACCACTGCCTTTGGGAGATAAATATCTATTTATTTTACCAGTTGCATCGGGTTTTGGTTGTAATAAACGAGTTCGAACAAAACGTTCTTCCCATTTATTTCCTTTTTTTCTAAACTGCGCTCTATTGCCGTGAAGATTAAAATAATTTATTAAAATGTTTCCGAACTGGTCAGCTTCGAAATACACCTTTTCATCGATGTTCTTATCGGTCTTAGATTGAAATAGATTAGATTTACTTGATATACTTAAAACCTTTAACCTTTCATTAAGATACTGGTTATGCGGTTTTTCAGAATTAGTTTGGCTGTTATAACTCATTGAACTATATTCGTATTAGAGGTGTACTAATTGATTAGTGTACTAAATTTGTTGCTTAAATAATGATAGGGTGTGTGTGAAAAACGCTTATTTTTATAAAAGCTAACATTGAACTAAGCCCGAATTATTTCGGGTTTTTTTTATACCTTTTTGTTCTTTTTAAATAAGTCATTTCAATTTTTTCAAATTCTGAAATTGGTAACAAACGTTTTAAGCGATCAATAGAATAGAAATATTTCTCACTTATTTCTTGAAGCGCAAAGTCTCGTCTAATTTTTTGGTGTATATGTAGCTCAATGTACATTTTACGAGCTTTCTCTAATTTTAAAGCTGCTTTGGTTTTTGTTGAAGTTTCCATAGGGTGTGTGTGAAAAGTTAAACACTTTCTTTTTGCTTATTTAAAAGTGATTTTATACATTTAAAAGTTAAAACATACGTTTGATTGTTACTTTTAACATTACAAATGTAGAAATTTATCTAATAAAACCTAATTTAAATAGAAATATATCTATTGTTTATGAATTTTATCAGCCGTATAAAAGCTTATTTAGAAGAAAAAAACACTAAGCCAGCTACTGCCGAAAGGCTATCAGGCTTATCAAATGGCACTTTAAGTAAAGCTATCTCAACTAATAAAAATATAAGCGTAGACACGTTAGAAAAATTTCTAACCGTTTACAATGATATTAACTTAAACTGGTTATTTTATGAAGAAGGCAAAATGCTTAAAGAAGTAAATACTATTCCAGATAACATCGAAGATGCTAAAAACCTAGAACGAAAAATATTTGAATTAGAGATCCGATTGGATGAATGTAGGCGAAAAAGTGATGATGAATTGCTAAAAAAAGGCAAGGAATTAATCTAAAAATCAACAAATAAGACAAAAAGAAGCTACAAAAAAAGACAATAAGACTAGTTTTGTCTTATCTTGTCTTATTGTAAAAAAGTAACAAGACAAAAAAATACATTTTAAAACACTTTAAATCAATAAATTACAAACTTTGTCTTACTTTGTCTTATTAGTCTTTTAAAAAAAACTATTAAAAAAATAAATATATAAAGAGAATAAGGGAAAACAGGGTGTGACCTGTGTTGATTTTGTGTCAAAACAGCATTAAAGAACATCTGAAACCCCTATAGAACGGTATTAAATAGTAATGAAATAGGGTTGATACATCCCCGCTCTCGCTACAAGTACTAAAAGGGTTTCAAGAAATTGAAGCCCTTTTTTTATTCTAAAAAATAGTATGGGTACAACATAGGTACAACATTTATATTTTTTATAGCAACTCATACTAATTGTCTTTAATTGCCTTTTTTTGATGTTTAAAAGTATTATGTACTTGATTTGTCTGTAGCAAATTAAGTTTTTACAGGTTTAAATCCGGTAATCTAAAAATTGTTAGTCAATTAAATTCTTTCACTTTTAAATTCTTTCTTAAAGTATTTATTTGGATTTTCATTGTGAATAACTCTAGGATCAAGACCAAAGGCTATATTTATACTGAAAAAGTAGCATTTCATAGAAGGATGAAGTCCATATTTTCTGCCCGCTCATTCTGATAGTTATTGACTAAGTTCTAAAGATGTATAGATTAGCATTAGAAGGATTCCATTAAAGCTTTTACTTTTATTAAGTACTATTTTTAGGAATAGTAGATTAGTTTAATGTTATGGAGATCTTTGAGCCACTTCATTAGTAAATACTACAAAAATCGATATAAACAAGTTTGACCATGCTTTAAACAAAGCCACATATAAGAGTGAATATCACAGATATGGCATAAGACTGAAAGATTGTTTATCCTAACGCGTTAAAAAAATAAATTTAAATATCTTTGTATATAATCCTATACTTATGAAACTAAATCTTATAGTACTTTTCATTCTTTTTAGTCTGCCTTTATGTGCCCAAGAATCAAAAGAAGCTTCTCCAGAATCTAAAACATCGGTTAAGCAGTCTCAAGAGATTATGAACCCTACAACATTGGCTTGGCAATTACAATTAGAAGAATATGCTATTTTTGATACTGAAGGCCAAGATGGCTTTGCTCAGAATTTTCGATTTAGAGGTATCATACCTGTAAAAGAGGGACTTCTTATTCCTTTACCACAACTTATTAGAGTCATTGCTTTTGTAAATACTGCTTCAGACGGCACTACGGGTTTAGGAGATTTAACCCTTAACCAGTTCTTTATTGTAAGTAAGAAAAAATGGGGACAATTTGGTGCCGGTTGGAATTTAACTGCACCAACAAACACCTCCCACAAACTAGGTTCTCCACAATGGTCTATTGGTCCAGCCTTTACCGTTACCTTTACAGATCTAGGAAACTGGCAAATGTATTGGATTTTAGAAAATTTCTTTTCTATTAGCAAAAATGATACCTACGGACACAGCAACTACGCAGTTTTACAACCTAATATTTTTTATACCTGGGCCAATGGTATTTACGCTGGTATAGAACCAGAATGGCAATTCGACTATAACACAGGAAAAGTTGCTATGCCTATAGATTTTAGAGTAGGTTACATCTGGTCGGGAAAACTAAAATATAACGCTTATATAGAACCAGAAATTATGGCCTACCGCTCTGAAGGCTATACCAGAAACCTAAGTAACTTTGGAATTCGTTTTGGTTTTAGATGGTACATCCCTATGAACTAAACTTATTTCTATAATTGTTAGATTAGGCTTTCCAAAGCATTAATTTTAGGGACTTTACAAGAATTCAAACTTAAATATTTCCATCTATTAATCCGAGTTTTTCGCTCTGATAGAGATTTCATATCGATATCCATTTTTTGGATTATTTATTTGTTAGCTAAAATCAGAAAGAAATTATTATGAAAAATATTTCACTTATTATAATCTTATCTTTTTTCACAATAGTCTCAAATGCCCAAAGTAGGACTACTAAGAAAATGTTAGCAGAAATTGAAGGTCAATGGTCGTTAGACGATAATGGGAATGTCTCTTATTTAAGAATAATTGAAGTGCCAGAATTATCAAAAGAGAAAATCTACACCAGAGCTTTAAGCTATTTTATTTACAACTATGGAAGTGGAAAATCCGTTATTGAAACTAAGGACAAAGAATTAGGTACTATAATAGGAAAAGGCCTTTATAAAAATATTCATATTAGTGAATCATTACTTACTACCTATATTAATTGTTGGCATGTTACAAGAGTCGATGTTAAAGAAGGTCGAGCTAGAGTAATCCTAACCTTAACCACTTATGACAAAAATATTAGTGATGGTCTTGGTTATACTTCTAATTCATCTGTAAACGTAAAACAATCATTTCCTATTAATCCTAAAGCCTTACAAAGAACAGTAATGGGAAAGACTTTTTATAAATCTCATCTTCGTGCAATCTTAACTTTAGATTCAATAGAAAAAGCTATAAAAGAAGGAAATACATCAAAATCGTTGGAAACAGATGATTGGTAAAGAGCCTTTAAAACCATCGTATACAACTAATTAACAACCAATTACACTGCCTAATAAAATTTAAAACATACTAATATCCTTCAAAATTCATACACACGCTTTTTACAAGTACGATTCAGGTTTCATACACATTTATTTACATGAACTATGTATGGATTGAATATTTACTTCTTAAATTTGAAGGATAAAGTAGCATATGGTTAAAAATTTACTTCGATATTTTAAGAGCATCCATTTTACAAAAGCTTTTTTAGTCGCTTTTGCTATGGCAATCCCTGTCTTTATTTCTATTTATTTTTACGATAGACTAGATATAGGTTTTAGCATGGCTTTAGGTGCTATTTTATGTGCCCCATCTGATGTAGCTGGAAGTTTAAAGCATAAATTCTATGGCATTTTAGCTTCAATAATATTAACCTTTATAACAACGTTTTTAGTAGGCTATTTTAGCGCCTATTTATATATTCTCATTCCTGTACTCGTTGTACTTGTTTTCGCAATTTCTTACATCTCTGTTTTCGGATTTAGAGCTTCCCTGGTGTCTTTATCTGGATTATTATCCCTCGTATTAGCTTTTGCCCAACACAGTACAGAAACCTCTAATTTTGAGCATTCTGTATTTATAGCTTTAGGAGGATTTTGGTTTCTATTCCTAACGATTGTAATGCAAATTACCTTTCCTAAAGTGGAAGTAGATTCGATGTTTGTTCAGTTACTCGAAAAAACATCTGCGTTTATTAAAATACGAGGAAAGCTCCTAGAGGAAAGCCAAGATAGAACGGCTCTTTTTGAAGAAATATTCAAACTACAGACCGAAATCAATGAGCTTCATGAAACCATTAGAGAACTCATATTTGAAAAAAGATTAAGTTCTGGGTTTAGTAATAGAACCCGTAGGCAACAGCTTTTCTTTGCAAAAATCATGGAGATTTATGAATTAGCCATTTCTAATACTATTGATTATGATAAGTTAGATGGCTTGTTCGAGAAACATTCAGAACTCATACATGAATTTCAAAATTTGATTTTTGAAATTTCAAACCGATTAGATCATATATCTAAAGTGATTTTAAAAGCTGAAAAACTTTCCTTTCATACCAATTTCAAAATTTTACTTTACAATATAGAAAATCATATTAATGAGTATAAATTTAGTGTAGGATTACCAGAATCAAGGGAAGGCACAATATTTTTATTGAATTATAAAGCATATCAAGATAAGCAAATTAGCAATCTTAATGATATGGCGAGGATTTTAAACAATTACTCCAAAAACGATAAAATTAGAGGCGTTAAGGATGCCGAACAGTTTATAACGCCACAAGATTACGACTTTAAAAAGCTAAAGGCTAATTTTAGCTTTAAATCTCCAATCTTTAGACATTCCATACGCTTAACATTAACCATGTTAATTGGATTTATAATAGGACATGTCATTGAAATGCAACAACCGTATTGGATTTTACTCACCATTGTAGTAATCATGCGACCAAGTTATAGTTTAACCAAGGAGCGAACCAAGCATCGTGTGGTGGGCACACTTATTGGAGCTACTGTAGGTGTAGGCATAGTCCTGCTCACACAAAATACAATTGTTTATGGTATTATTGCGGCCTTATCATTAATTATAGGTTTTTCACTAGTAAAGCAAAACTATAGAAATGGCGCAGCTTTCATTACGCTCTATGTGATATTCATGTATGCTCTAATGACTCCCAATATATTAACCGTAATAAAATTTAGAGTTATTGACACGCTCATAGGATCGACATTAGCCTACCTGGCGAACTACTTTTTTTGGCCAGCTTGGGAATCCAAAAACATTAAGGAATTCTTCGCTCATAGTATTGAAGGCTTATCGGAATTTTTAAAAGAAGTAGACAAACTATATCATAAAAAAGGAGAAGCGCCAACCACCTATAGTTTGGCCAGAAAGGAAGCCTTTTTACAAATAGGCAACCTAAATGCTGCTTACCAAAGACTAGTACAAGAACCTAAGTCTAAACAAAAAGACAGTGCCACGGTATATGAATTAACGACCATTCTTAACACCTTCTTATCTTCACTATCTTCTTTGGGTATGTATATAAGAACGAACGAAACAGGAGAAGCACCAAAGCATTTTGAAATATATGTGAAACACATATTATTCAATTTAATTAATTCTATTGCGATATTAAACAACGAAGATTCAAAGCAAGATTTGGAAAGTCAGGAATTAGATTACGCTATGCGTAGTTACGAAAACTATTTTCATGACTTAATCGAAGAGCGCGACAAGGAAATAGAAGAAGGTCTACCTATTACAGAAGCCATGCGATCCCAATTACACGAAACACAATTAGTATCAGATCAAGTAAAGTGGCTGTTTAACCTTTCGGAAAATCTAGTAAAAAAAGTAAAACATATCTAAACCCACTTTATTATAGTTTTCCTTTATTGAGTTAGCCATCTACTAGTTTAAATATCATAACCTATTTTAATACCTCCATACCAATTTCTTGGCATTCCAGGGTAATAATAACGTGGTTCGGAACCACCAAATCCTACAGCATTAATAAGAATGGATGAAGCATAAACCTCGTTAGTGAAATTATTTACACCAACGTTTGCGCCTATAAAAAAGTGATCGGTAATATGATTTTTATAAGATAATTTGGCGTTAAAAACGGTATACGGATTGGTATAAAGCGTATTGGCATCGTTCATTGGCATCTCGCCTATATGTAGAAAATTAGTATTGAAGTTCAGGTTTTTATATGCTAAACGTATTCCTCCGTTAACTTTGTTATCAGGTACACCGGTAAGGTCATTCCCTGAGTAATCATGATCTCGATCTACGAAATCTATAAATTTATTATCGGTAATTTCAGCATTTATATATGGTGACACTCTTAATCCGTTTTTAAAATGGTGCGTGTAAGACATAGCGAGTTCTATACCCTTATGTTGGGTTTTACCTGCATTTCTTCCAATGTATTGATCTTCACCTACTCTATCGGCCACGAGTAAATCGTCTATATCCAGCAAATAAGCCGACAACTGCATGTGCATCGCTCTTTTAATGAAGTAAATTTCGGTTCCAACTTCATAATTGAAACCTTTTTCCGGACCTAAATCTGGGTTAATAACACCTTCGGGTGTTAGTGTTTCTTCAATAGAAGGGTAATTAAAACCGCGGCTTACATTCACATAAGCTTCAGCATTGGAAGTAAATTGATATAACACATTGAGGTTGGGTGCAAAGATAGGGTCGAAATTGCGGTTAGCATCCTTATTATCTGCTCCTATATTAAATTCATCAATAAAATCATATTGAGTTTTATTAATGTTAATACCCAACTGTGCTTTTAATTTTTGAGTGAATGGCAAGGTTAACGTGGCAAACACATTTAAATTACTACGATTTTCAATATTATCGCTTAGTAAATCTCCTGCCAAGCTTCCATTTCCATTATTATCCTCATATAAATTCTCTATAGTTTTCCATTGGTATTGATCCTGATAAAGTTCGCCCCCAAAGCTCAAATTTGCGGTGTTTTTAAAAAAATTAAAATCTTTGGCAAAAAGCGTTCTTGCTCCGTAACCGTTTGTAATTTCATCTAGAATGTTAAATGGCCGCGGCTCATAATGGTCTAAGTAATTGTAAAAAACTGAAGTGGTATTACTAAAAGTTTCCGAAAATCGATGGGTATAATCTAGCCCTACTAATACAATTTTATTGGCTTCGTAACCTTGAGCAGCACCCCAGGTGTAAGCCGCTTGTGTGGGGTCTTCATCAAAAGCCGTTTTACTGATAGAACTTGGTATTTGCGCATCGTAATCGGTATAATTAAATAGGACCCCAATGTCATTTTTCTCATTGAAATTATATCGCGAGGTTAACAACACGGTTTGTCTGTTGTATGCGTTATTATCCCGAAAACCATCAGAGGTCATGTAGTCGTAATTCAAGTTAAAAGCCAATTTTTCATTGGCCGTAGCGACCGATATACTATTTTTTGTTAAACCAAAACTACCTACAGTAAGATCATTTTTAGCAAAAGTTTCACCTGCTAAAGCCTGTTTCGAGTTAAGTAGTAATGTGCCACCTAAATTGGTGCCATACTGTGTTGCTTTTGGCCCTTTTACAATTTCCATATTGGCAATATCTTCAGGGTTGTAAGCATCTATATCGGTTGATCCTGTTCCGTTAGTTATGGGAATGCCGTTGTAGTAAGCCCTAATTTTATTAGTACCATACAAAGTTCGAGAGCCCACACCACGAATAACTATTCTATTGGTATTTAAAGCGCCGCTTTGCACGTAAACGCCAGGTGTTTCATTCATGGCTGAAACCAAATCAATGGGACTATACTCCTCAAACTTAGCCGATGTTATTTTAGAAGTTGGAATAATAACTTGACTTTCCTTTTGATAGATTGATGAAATAATCACCTCGTTAAGATGTTCACTATGATTTAAAGCAGTAAGCCTAAACACCTCATTATTTTCTGATACGGTAAATGATTTGATATAAAAATCGGGGTGCTTAAATTTTAATTCTAAAGGCAGTTGATACGAATGGGATAAGGTAAAGACACCTTCAGAATCTGTTTCCGAAATCATTCTATCATTCAAAAGCACCATCACATTTGGAATGGGGGCATCTAAATTATCTGTCACCGTCCCGCTAATCTGTTGTGCGCATAATGGGTTTGTAAGTCCGATTAAAAAAATAAATGCCATGATGTTTAATGGTAAACATGTCATAGAATTTCAAAATTAGTTATTAAAACTACTTGGTGTAACTTACTTTCCAAACCGTGTTACCAGAATCGTCGTTTACTAATAAATCACCTGATGGCGTCACGGCAACACAAACGGGTCTTCCATAAACTTCGGTATCGCTATCTTCGGCTATAAATCCGGTAAGGAAATCTTCTGGTTTCGAGGTAGGTTTACCATTTTCAAAAGGAATAAACACCACGCGATACCCCGAAAGCACCGAACGGTTCCAAGAACCATGTTGTCCTACAAACATACCATTTTTATATTTTTCAGGAAAGCTATCCTTATCGTAAAACGTTAGGCCTAAAGATGCGGTATGTGGTCCTACAGATACATCGGGCACTATGGTTTTTTCAACTAATTCTGGTGCTTCCCCTTTTAATCTCGGATCTGGAATGGCACCATAATAAGCGTAAGGCCACCCATAAAAACCACCTTCTTTAACGCTGGTTACATAATCGGGCACCAAATTATCGCCAATTTTATCACGTTCGTTTACGGCAGTCCAAAGTGCACCGTTAACAGGATTCCAATCCATCCCAACCGGATTTCTTAATCCGCTAGCATATATTTTTTCATTTTCTCCATTTAAATCAACTTCCAAAATATTGGCACGACGAATTTCTTCTTCCATCCCATATTCGCCAACATTACTTGCCGAACCTACAGAAATGTAAATTTTATCTTGGGCTTTGTTCGTGATGATATTTCTCGTCCAGTGGTTATTGTAACCACCAGCAGGAAGTTCTACTATTTTTTCGCCACTATTTGGTTTTAATTTCGTTTGTCCTTTTTTATAAGGGTATTTATAAAGGCCATCGGTATTGGCCACGTAGAAATGATTTTTAATCACTAACATCCCTAGTGGTTGTTTTAATTCGTCGAGAAAGGTTTCTCGCAATTCGATGGTTCCATCATTATTTTCATCTCTTAATAAGGTGATGCGTCCGGCACTGTTTTTAGTATTGGATTCACACACAAACATATCTCCATTTGGCGCAATGTACGTCCATCGCGGATTCTCAAATCCATCAGCCAATTTGGTTACCGTAAAACCTTCGGGTGCTGTTGGTAATTTGCCATCCGGCCAATCTACAAGTTTATTTTCCTTTCTTACAGATTCTGTGGCGTAAGGTTTGGGCAAGATTAGCGGACCTATAGCCGTCTGAACCGTATCGACAGGTTGTTGAGAAATCATCTCTTTTTCTTGTTCAGGAACTTCTAGCTTTTTCTTGGCCTCAGATTTACAGGCTGCAAAAGTTATCACTGTTATTAACATTAAAAGGTGGGTAATTCTTTTCATAATTCTAGCTTTTTTTTGAAAATAAAACATTCGAAATAAGGACTTTAACTCAATCGCGTTTTTAAAATAATTTTAACATTCATAATAAATCTTTGCCCCTTTTATCCATAAAAAAAGCTATCTGAAAAGTAACTTGACAACGTATTGAACCTATCGCATTGTATTTTACTGATTAATAATCAATTACAAATTCGGCAAGATCAATGGGATACATCAAATTTTATTCACTTTTCAGACAGCCTATCCTTTTACAGCTATAACACAACCTGATAATCAGGTTTTTTATAATGCCATAGCGCATTTATATTTTAGAGGTAGAGTTTTATAGAAATTATAAAGGTTTTCTTCCAGTAATAATGTTATATAAAATAGCGATTACAGCTAATACTAATAGGATGTGTATTAAACTACCAGTAGCTAATCCTGCCACAATACCAAAAAATCCTAACATCCAAACGACAATACAAATAACGGCTACTAACCAAATTAGACTTCTCATAATATTTAATTTTTAAAGTTAAATTATTCATCCATCCTAAATATCTGTTAGGATGTAGGATAAAATTACAGTAATTCACTTTACGTCTTTAACTGTAAAGCAAACGGTTTTGCCCTAATCCGTTTTTATACTGATGAGCTATTTTGTGAATATCAAAAATGCTAGCGACCCTTTTTAGCATCTTCCCTATTATTTATTTTAAGCCATACACATATTAATATGTCCAAAAAATAGTAGCTATCAAATTACTAAATCATGACAATATGAAGCCAAAATATGTTTTTTAAATTTCTTTTTGATTGCGCTAATTAAAATATGCATCGTGTTAATATATCTCACTGGTAATTAAGACTTTCGAAAGTGAATCAAACATATTATTAAGACTTGTAGAACACTTTAAAATTAGAACCAATGGCAAAGGAAAAAAATCAAAAATCAAAAAAAATAAAATACTTGAAATCTGCATATAAGGAATCGGAAGGAAAAACCATGACCACCAATCAAGGCTTAAAAGTTAACGATACCAATAATTCATTAAAAGCTGGAGAACGAGGCTCAACCTTATTAGAAGACTTTCTACTTCGTGAGAAGATTACCAGTTTCGATCATGAGCGCATTCCAGAACGTATTGTTCACGCCCGTGGTAGCGGAGCTCATGGTATTTTTGAATTGTATGAAAGTATCGAAGAGTACACCAAAGCCGGTATTTTTACAGACACTTCTAGAAAAACACCCGTGTTTGTACGTTTTTCAACCGTTGCAGGATCTAAAGGTTCTACCGATTTAGCTAGAGATGTAAGAGGTTTTGCCGTAAAGTTTTATACTGATGAAGGAACCTGGGATTTAGTAGGTAATAACATGCCTATCTTTTTTATTCAAGATGCTATGAAGTTTCCAGATTTAATTCATTCGGTGAAACCAGAACCTAATAATGAAATCCCACAAGCAGCTTCGGCACACGATACCTTTTACGATTTTATTTCCCGTTCTACCGAAACGCTTCACAATCAAATTTGGGTAATGAGCGACCGCGCCATTCCGCGTAGTTTACGTATGATGGAAGGTTTTGGTATTCATACCTTCAGATTAATTAATAAGGAAGGAAAATCTCATTTTGTAAAATTCCATTGGAAACCGAAATTAGGCGTGCATTCGGTAACTTGGGATGAGGCTGTGAAAATTAGTGGTGCCGATGCCGATTTTCATCGTCGCGATTTATGGGAAGCTATTGAGGCTGGACATTATCCCGAATGGGAATTAGGACTGCAAATTGTTCCGGAAGAAGACGAGCATAAATTCGATTTCGATTTGTTGGACCCTACCAAATTGATTCCAGAGGAAATGGTACCGGTAAAGATTGTGGGTAAAATGACCTTAAACCATAATCCTGAAAACTTTTTTGCTGAAACCGAACAAGTGGCCTTTTTACCCGGACATATCGTACCTGGTATCGATTTTACAAACGATCCGCTTTTACAAGGGCGTTTATTCTCGTATCGCGACACCCAATTATCACGTTTAGGCGGACCCAATTTTCATCAAATTCCTATTAACCGCCCAGTTGGCGATACTCATAACAACCAACGTGACGGACTCATGCAAACCGAAATTCCTAAGGGACAAACAGCTTATTTTCCAAATAGTTTGGGTGGTGGTTGTCCGCATCTAGCAAAAATGGCCGAAGGCGGATTCACATCTTACGAAGAGCGCATCGATGCAAAAAAAATACGTACGCGAAGTGAAAGCTTTAGTGATCACTTTTCACAACCCGCTTTATTCTACCGCAGTTTATCAGACTGGGAACAGAAGCATGTTATGGAAGCCTATACCTTTGAATTAGGAAAATGTAAACATCAGCACATACAGGAACGTATGCTATGGGTGGTATCGCAAGTAGATGAAAAACTAGCGGCAGATGTATCTAAAGGTTTAGGTTTAGAGGTTCCAAAATCTATAGAACAACCTATAAACCAAGCCATAGGTGCCGATGCTGAAGTTGAAAAATTTCAACCAAGTAAAAAGAAAATCTATTTAGATAAAGCTCCTACTTTAAGCCAATCTCAAACCAATTTTAATAGTATTGCTACGAGACAAATTGCCGTATTGGCTGCCGATGGTTTTTCGATGAAAGATTTTGATTCTATGACTAAAGCGTTAGAGGCCGAAGATGCTATCATAAAAATTATAGCGCCACATGGCGGAAACATAACCTGTACCGACGGTATGAAACACAAAGTAGATGCTGCCATTAGTACTACAGAAAGTGTATTGTTTGATGCCGTGTATATTCCCGGTGGAGCAAAATCTATCGAATCCCTTTTAGTTTCTAAAAAGTATATCAAATTTATTAATGAAGCTTTTAAACACTGTAAAGCTATTGCTGCCGATCATGAGGGGGAAGATTTAATTGATAAAACCTATGTTTCTGAATATAAAAACGATGAAGCGGTATTACACTAAACACCGAACCAAAAGACTTTATTGAAGCTATCGCAAAGCACCGTAATTGGAAACGATTAGATGTTGTAGAGGCTATTCCTGTTTAATATTAAGCAACAAGCATCTATGGACTTAGATCAAACCATTGGTATTTTAGCCAGCATTTTTACCACGGTTGCCGTATTGCCTCAAATTATAAAGGCCATACGCACAGGTAAGGTACAAGATGTGAGTCCGTGGATGTACATTATTTTATGTCTTGGCGTTGCCCTATGGGTCGTATATGGTATTTTAAAACACGATTGGCCTATTATAACTTGTAACGCCATTTCTTTAATTTTTAATGGTATCATGCTTTACATTTTAATAAGCTCAAGACTCAATAAAAACGTGAGCACTTCAAAATAAAATTCAAATTAAAACAAATAAAAAATGGCAAAACCAGACAAATTTCCAGAGCAAGAGCAATCCAAACCTGGAATGCAACATAAAATGACTCCCGAACCCGAATTAATACGTAAAAATTACAAGGGTTCTAATAAACTAAAAGGAAAAGTAGCTTTAGTGACTGGCGGCGATAGTGGCATAGGTGCTAGCGTAGTACTACATTTTGCTAAAGAAGGCGCCGATATTGCCCTTGTTTATCTCGAAGAAGATAAAGATGCCAACTTAATTAAAGAACAAGTAGAACATGAAGGTCGCAAATGTTTACTTATTAAAACCGATTTAAAAATGGAGGAAAATTGTATAAAAAGCGTGAAAAAGTGCCTGAAAACCTTCGGGCAATTGAATATATTGGTGAATAACGCGGCAACACATTTTCCTAAAGATTCTATTTTAGATATTACTAAAGCAGATTTACACAAAACTGTTGAAACGAATTTTTATCCATACGTCTATTTAGCACAAGCCGCACTAAAGCATCTTAAAGCCCATGATATTATTATAAACACGAGTTCTGTAACAGCTTACCGAGGTAGCTCTCACCTAGTAGATTATGCAAGTACTAAAGGTGCTATTGTAAGTTTCACCCGATCATTATCGGCGCAGTTGGCCGAGAAAAAAATTAGAGTAAATGGTGTTGCTCCTGGACCTATTTGGACACCTTTAGTGATATCATCTTTTAATGAGGTTTCTAAGTTCGGTAAAGACACACCCTTAGGTCGTACTGGCCAGCCTAGTGAAGTTGGTCCCGCTTATGTGTTTTTAGCATGTGAAGATAGTAGTTATATAACCGGACAATTTATTCATGTAAATGGAGGGGAAATTATTGGAGGCTAATCATTGCGATTACTCCTCTAATTTTTCATCCTTTTTTTTATCTATAGCCAAAGGATGATCGGTTATACCCAATCCCATAATTTGTATAATACTTACTATAGTGCTATTAAGCATTAAAACTACAACAATTAATGCCGAGCTTAAAATACTCGAAAGCGTCAATGAACTATAATACATAACTGAAAACCATGATGCTGGTATTTCCTCCGAATCTGTGATGGGCAAATTAAATAATAGAAAAGATATCATGGAAGCTACAAAAACAATGGTATCTAGTTTGGCTATGAACAGGATGTGTTTGTAATGTTCCGATTTAATCTTTGATGTGTTGCTAACCCCAAGAAGGGTTAATAATAATGCTAAAATCGTTGCGGAAGCTAAAGTAATTGTGTTACACAAAGTGTTTATACCATCGATAGAATTTTCAATAAGTATTTTGGCTTTGTATCCTGATAACTGCCCCAGTAATAATGTCCCCAAAAAGATAATAACCATTGAAATGACGCCACCTACAACGGCTCGTTTTATATATCTATTAAATGCCATGGTTAAAATGCTTTTTCTTTAGTTAGTTTGCTGCTAAAATTAACAAAACAAAAACACACAATTTTGCTGTATTGCGCTTAAATGTAACGCTATGCAAGAAAAAAACGAATTAACCCTCACAACTGTTTTGAGCTAATAATCAACCCATTAGCATTTATAAAGTATAACATATTCCTATAATTTAGTGCTATACACTATTAGAATTCACAGAGCAACACTGGCCACTTTTAATGATGTTGCACCTGTAAATGGATCTAAAGAAAAACACTATAAATTATGGGGACTTTAAATAAATATACCATTCTTGAAACCAAACGGATTGAAACCGAATTCAAAAATTTCATTCTCAATAAAGAACATCCTTGTGTGATGGCTAAGGCTGTATTTTCAAAAAGTGCTCATCACATCAGAATTTATGAAAGCATGGACGATAAGTCTTGTGCGTCAACCTTATTATCGGATTTGGAACATTACATCAGACAGTACAATTTCAATTCGAATACTTTTGAATCGTTTATAGCTGTTTTTCCTTCAGCTGAATTTTCTACAGAAATAGCCTTCGAAACCCAATTATGGACACTACTCCAACAATTACATGATTTAGATGATACAGATTGGAATCCTCTAGTGAGTAAAAATCCAGAATCTCCAAAATTTAGCTTTAGTCTTAAAGGCAAAGCCTTTTATATTATTGGTTTACATCCCAATAGTTCACGAAAAGCAAGACAAAGCCCATACCCTGCTCTAGTTTTTAACTTACATAGTCAATTTGAAAAATTAAGAGATATGGGAGCTTACGATCAAATAAAACAGCGCATTAGAAACCGTGATAAAGAATGGCAGGGACATATCAATCCGGTTTTAAAAGATTTCGGCCAGGAATCGGAAACAAAACAATACAGCGGACGGGCTGTTGATAAAGATTGGATATGCCCTTTTCAATCTAAACATTAATTATCTTATGAGCAAACAACACATTATAAATAAGCAAAGCGGAAAAGCCATACATTTAAAGAAAGGTGATATTCTCAAGGTTATAGATCCACAAGGCCAACAAGTAAGTGATATGGTATTATTCAATTCTAGTGATACCAAAGAAAAAATATCATCTGGAAAAACTTTAGATTTTGAAGCGTCTATATTATTAACAACAGGGAATTTTTTGTGGAGTAATAGGTCTCATAAAATGATGAAGATTTTAGAAGACACCAATGGAAGAAACGACTTTTTATTAGCGCCTTGCAGTGCAGAAACGTTTATAATCTTGTATAATAACCCAGATTATCATCCAAGTTGTTTAGAAAATTTAACCACTAATTTGAAACCTTTTGGTATTACACAAGACGAAATTCCAACTGCATTTAATATTTTTATGAATGTTCAATTTGATGAAAAAGGCAAGTTATCCGTATTACCACCAACTTCTAGGGCTGGTGATTATGTGACATTTGAAGCGCTTATGGATCTCATAGTTTGTCTAACCGCTTGTTCTGCTGAAGACAGTAATGGTGGATCCTTCAAACCCATTCATTTTGAAATACATTCCAAAAACTAACCATGATTACCTCCTTCAATAAAAGTAAAAAATCCTGATAGGAGATACTATAATATCGCATATCAGGATTTATATTTTACAAGTTTGATATTATTATTTGTTTAAAATCTTTGAATGTTGAATTTCCTTTTTATTTTGAAAAAACTTATAGGTTAAATAACCAAGTTGTAATGCAACAAATGCAATTTTCATTTTTTCATTTTTGAAAAGTTTGGATGTTGCTCCTAATACTGCTGATGGGTTCATCTATTATTATTTTAGTGTTTGATTTTATTAAAATGTTTTCATTTTTTCCTTACGTTTTTGCAACTGACGTTCTAGATCTCTTATAGATTCAGTTAAGGAATCGACAAAATTATCATGACTCGATTCGGCAAATAAACGTGGTCCAGGAAGACTTAATCTGATATTACATATTTTACCTGTATCATTCGAAGTTGTATTTTCTAATTTAAAAAACACATCGCCCCGAATAACCATATCGTATTTCTCTCCTAGGTTTTCAAGCTTTTCACGCGCTAATGTTTCTAACGAGTCACTAGCTTGTACATCGTGGTACTCAAATATAATTTGCATAAGATTTATGTTTTTTTAATTAATCCGGATTATTACAATTTACCATCCAATTGATTCCATACTTATCAGTACATCGTCCAAAATGACCCCATGATCTTTCTTCAAATTCATGATGTACTTGACCTGATGACGATAGTTCATGAAATAACTTTTTGGCTTCATTTGGTGTTTTTAAATCGACACTCATATGAATTTTGGTTCCTTGATTTAAAGGCGTATCGGGAGCCGCATCATATGCCATAAAATGCACTCCTTTTCCTTTTAACTCGGCGTGTTGTAGCTTTTTACGATACGAGTTAGGTAAATCAATCTTACTATCTTCATAAGTTTGCTTGTTTTTTATTTCTGCATTGAAAATATCACTATAAAAATTTAGAGCCTCATGGCAATCTCCATTAAAGGCTAAATATGCTTGTACGTTCATCATGTTTTGTTTTTAATTTATATCTAAACTAAGGCCTTTGCCTTGAAAGTCTTAACCCAAAGAATTTTTCTTTTAGCTGAAAAGCTTCAGTATAAGTTCTTCATGATATATCACCAAATCTTATGAGAATACATTTAATAATCTTAAGGTGAATAGATTTGACCGCAGGTTCTTTTGATTTGGAAAAGTGAATACCTTTTAAATCCTCCAATTTTGATTCATAATTTATATTCAAAAACGATGAATACAAAATAGCTACCATTGGTTGCAATACGGGAAATTTTGCAGGTTTCGGTTTTTAAAAACTTTATATGAAAAAATTGAGATAAAAAGGTTATGAAAATTTGGTTGTTAATGATAAGCTAGGAACTAATTCAAAATGCATTTCCATCCAGTATCACTAAAGTATCAAACAAAAAAAAAGCCTCGGTCCAAGAAGGATGAGGCTTTAGTAGTATTGTGACCGGGCTGGGGCTCGAACCCAGGACCCTCTCCTTAAAAGGGAGATGCTCTACCAACTGAGCTACCAGGTCAGTGTTAATTGATTATTTATTATTTACTATTGGTTTTAAGTTTCTTGTTTCAAGTACTAACAACCTGAAACTTTAAACTTCAAACTAGTAACCAATAAGAATAAAAAATCCTCAACAAATAAATGTTGAGGATTTGAAAAAGGCAACGACCTACTCTCCCACTAATGTAGTACCATCGGCGCTAATGGGCTTAACTTCTCTGTTCGGAATGGTAAGAGGTGAGCCCCATCGCTATAACCACCTTAAATTGTTCAATTCCTGCGTAGGCAGGAATCTCTTTAAAGAACCTTTACCTTAGCTTGGAAAAGATTCCCGTTTACACGGGAATAAATATTTTAACATATTGAAATAAGATCATGAATACTTAATAATTATATTGAACTTTTAAAAAAACAGGCGTACAATAAGCCTATGGGTTATTAGTACTACTCGGCTATGACATTACTGCCTTTACACCTATAGCCTATCAACGTGATAATCTCTCACGACCCTTTAAAGAAATCTCATCTTGTGGTGGGTTTCGCGCTTATATGCTTTCAGCGCTTATCCCTTCCAAACGTAGCTACTCTGCAATGCTCCTGGCGGAACAACAGATACACCAGAGGTTTGTCCAACTCGGTCCTCTCGTACTAGAGTCAGATCCACTCAAATTTCTAACGCCCACTGTAGATAGAGACCGAACTGTCTCACGACGTTCTGAACCCAGCTCGCGTGCCACTTTAATGGGCGAACAGCCCAACCCTTGGGACCTTCTCCAGCCCCAGGATGTGACGAGCCGACATCGAGGTGCCAAACCCCCCCGTCGATATGAGCTCTTGGGGGAGATCAGCCTGTTATCCCCGGCGTACCTTTTATCCTTTGAGCGATGGCCCTTCCATGCGGAACCACCGGATCACTATGCTCTACTTTCGTACCTGATCGACTTGTAGGTCTCTCAGTCAAGCTCCCTTATGCCATTGCACTCTACGCACGGTTACCAAGCGTGCTGAGGGAACCTTTAGAAGCCTCCGTTACTCTTTTGGAGGCGACCACCCCAGTCAAACTACCCACCAAGCACTGTCCCTTCACAAGAAGGTTAGACTCTAGATAAGCAAAGGGTGGTATTTCAACAATGACTCCACAACGCCTGGCGACGCCGCTTCAAAGTCTCCCACCTATCCTACACATTACTTATCCAAAACCAATACTAAGCTATAGTAAAGGTGCACGGGGTCTTTTCGTCCCACAGCGGGTAATCGGCATCTTCACCGATACTACAATTTCACCGAGCTCATGGCTGAGACAGTGTCCAGATCGTTGCACCATTCGTGCAGGTCGGAACTTACCCGACAAGGAATTTCGCTACCTTAGGACCGTTATAGTTACGGCCGCCGTTTACTGGGGCTTCATTTGAGATCTTCGCCGAAGCTAAACCCTCCACTTAACCTTCCAGCACCGGGCAGGTGTCAGGCCATATACATCATCTTTCAATTTAGCATAGCCCTGTGTTTTTGATAAACAGTCGCCTGGACCTTTTCACTGCGGCCACCCCGAAGGGTGGCGACTCTTCTCCCGAAGTTACGAGTCTATTTTGCCTAATTCCTTAGCCATGAATCTCTCGAGCACCTTAGAATTCTCATCCCAACTACCTGTGTCGGTTTAGGGTACGGGCTGCTTCACTCGCTTTTCTTGGAAGTCGCTTCTCTGGATTATCACCGTGACCGAAGTCTTAGTGTACTATCGCGGTATTACTACTCGCTTCAACGAACTATTCCGTCAGTTCGCACCAAATATACGCCTCCGTCACTTTTATTGTGAGCAGGTACTGGAATATTAACCAGTTGTCCATCCACTACCCCTTTCGGGTTCGCGTTAGGTCCCGACTAACCCTCAGCTGATTAGCATAGCTGAGGAAACCTTAGTCTTTCGGTGTGCGGGTTTCTCGCCCGCATTATCGTTACTTATGCCTACATTTTCTTTTGTAGCTTCTCCAGCATCCCTCACAGAACACCTTCGACGACACTACAATGCTCCCCTACCATCACGCCTAAGGCGTGATCCATAGCTTCGGTAGTATGTTTATGCCCGATTATTATCCATGCCGAACCGCTCGACTAGTGAGCTGTTACGCACTCTTTAAATGAATGGCTGCTTCCAAGCCAACATCCTAGCTGTCAAAGCAGTTCAACCGCGTTATTTCAACTTAACATACATTTGGGGACCTTAGCTGATGGTCTGGGTTCTTTCCCTCTCGGACATGGACCTTAGCACCCATGCCCTCACTGCTGCAAAACATTTTATAGCATTCGGAGTTTGTCAGGAATTGGTAGGCGGTGAAGCCCCCGCATCCAATCAGTAGCTCTACCTCTATAAAACTATGTTGCAACGCTGCACCTAAATGCATTTCGGGGAGTACGAGCTATTTCCGAGTTTGATTGGCCTTTCACCCCTACCCACAGGTCATCCGAAGACTTTTCAACGTCAACCGGTTCGGTCCTCCACTGTATGTTACTACAGCTTCAACCTGCCCATGGGTAGATCACACGGTTTCGCGTCTACCACTACTAACTATACGCCCTATTCAGACTCGCTTTCGCTACGGATCCATACCTGAAGTACTTAACCTTGCTAGCAACGGTAACTCGTAGGCTCATTATGCAAAAGGCACGCCGTCACCCCAATGGGCTCCGACCGCTTGTAAGCGTATGGTTTCAGGTTCTATTTCACTCCCTTATTCAGGGTTCTTTTCACCTTTCCCTCACGGTACTAGTTCACTATCGGTCTCTCAGGAGTATTTAGCCTTATCGGATGGTCCCGACTGTTTCATACAGGATTACTCGTGTCCCGCACTACTCAGGATACCACTATATCCACAATCTTTACTTATACCGGGCTATCACCGTCTTTGGCCCCTCTTTCCAAAGGGTTCTAATTCATCATGCTTCTAATCTCGTGGTCCTACAACCCCAATATTGCCGTAACAACATTGGTTTGGGCTAATCCGCGTTCGCTCGCCACTACTAACGGAATCACTTTTGTTTTCTTCTCCTCCGGGTACTTAGATGTTTCAGTTCTCCGGGTTCGCCTCCTTGCGGATACTATATCTTCAATATAGTGGGTTGCCCCATTCGGATATCTACGGATCAATTCGTGTGTGCCGATCCCCGTAGCTTTTCGCAGCTTATCACGTCCTTCATCGCCTCTGAGAGCCTAGGCATTCCCCATACGCCCTTATTTAGCTTATTGTACTTTTTGCTTTTTTAATGAGTTATAATCAATTGAATATTTCCTATTGATTATTGATTAATTAGATATCGCTCGTGGTGATTCTAATTAATCCAAATTATTATTACTTAAATAAATTCTAGTTTTACCTAGTTTATTTTCATGTATCTTGTTTCAATATGTCAATGAACGTTTATAATTAACAATTGTAAATTAACAATTATCAATTTTTTGTGGAGAATATCGGAGTCGAACCGATGACCTCCTGCGTGCAAGGCAGGCGCTCTAGCCAGCTGAGCTAATCCCCCGTTTTTTTAGTATTCAGTATCAGTATCCAGTAATCAGTTAGTGATGTACTGTGTACTGCAACTGCGTACTGCAAACTGGTTTCCCAACTTCTAAAATTTCCTTTTTTTAATGAACGTTTTAAAAACTACTCGTGAACTTTTAACTTTTCACTTATAACTTTTAACTTCAATTTGTAGTCTCAGGCAGACTCGAACTGCCGACCTCTACATTATCAGTGTAGCGCTCTAACCAGCTGAGCTATGAGACTCTACTAAATTGTTTATTTTAAATTAACAGCAATGAGAATAAACTATCTTTTCGTAATAGTTATTGATACTTATTAGTCGTCTTTCTCTAGAAAGGAGGTGTTCCAGCCGCACCTTCCGGTACGGCTACCTTGTTACGACTTAGCCCTAGTTACCGATTTTACCCTAGGCCGCTCCTTGCGGTGACGGACTTCAGGCACTCCCAGCTTCCATGGCTTGACGGGCGGTGTGTACAAGGCCCGGGAACGTATTCACCGCATCATGGCTGATATGCGATTACTAGCGATTCCAGCTTCACGGAGTCGAGTTGCAGACTCCGATCCGAACTGTGATAGGGTTTATAGATTCGCTCCTTCTCGCGAAGTGGCTGCTCTCTGTCCCTACCATTGTAGCACGTGTGTAGCCCAGGACGTAAGGGCCGTGATGATTTGACGTCATCCCCACCTTCCTCACAGTTTGCACTGGCAGTCTTGTTAGAGTTCCCGACATGACTCGCTGGCAACTAACAACAGGGGTTGCGCTCGTTATAGGACTTAACCTGACACCTCACGGCACGAGCTGACGACAACCATGCAGCACCTTGTAAGTAGTCCGAAGAAATAGCTATCTCTAACTAATGCAACTTACATTTAAGCCCTGGTAAGGTTCCTCGCGTATCATCGAATTAAACCACATGCTCCACCGCTTGTGCGGGCCCCCGTCAATTCCTTTGAGTTTCATTCTTGCGAACGTACTCCCCAGGTGGGATACTTATCACTTTCGCTTAGCCACTCAGATAAATCCGAACAGCTAGTATCCATCGTTTACGGCGTAGACTACCGGGGTATCTAATCCCGTTCGCTACCTACGCTTTCGTCCATCAGTGTCAATACATTATTAGTGATCTGCCTTCGCAATTGGTATTCTATGTAATATCTATGCATTTCACCGCTACACTACATATTCTAACCACTTCATAATGATTCAAGATAACCAGTATCAAGGGCAATTTTACAGTTGAGCTGCAAACTTTCACCCCTGACTTAATCATCCACCTACGGACCCTTTAAACCCAATAATTCCGGATAACGCTTGGATCCTCCGTATTACCGCGGCTGCTGGCACGGAGTTAGCCGATCCTTATTCTTACAGTACCGTCAGAACTCTACACGTAGAGCAGTTTCTTCCTGTATAAAAGCAGTTTACAACCCATAGGGCAGTCATCCTGCACGCGGCATGGCTGGATCAGAGTTGCCTCCATTGTCCAATATTCCTCACTGCTGCCTCCCGTAGGAGTCTGGTCCGTGTCTCAGTACCAGTGTGGGGGATCCCCCTCTCAGGGCCCCTACCTATCGTTGCCTTGGTATGCCGTTACCACACCAACTAGCTAATAGGACGCATGCTCATCTTTTGCCGTAGCCTTTAATCATAAATACCATGCAGTAATATGATACTATACTGTGTTAATCCAAATTTCTCTGGGCTATCCAGTAGCAAAAGGTAGATTGCATACGCGTTACGCACCCGTGCGCCGGTCGTCATCTGGTTGCAAGCAACCAATGTTACCCCTCGACTTGCATGTGTTAGGCCTGCCGCTAGCGTTCATCCTGAGCCAGGATCAAACTCTTCATCGTTAAATTTTTATGTGCTACCTATAAGGTAACAACTTTAACAACTAATTAGAATCTCTAGTACTCAAAATGGTCTATTCTCTTTGTTGAATTAAATCGTTTCCAATTTAATCCTTACGCTGTCAATTCAATATGTTTATGAACTTATTTCTCTTTTCTTTAGCTCGTTTCCTTGCTAAGCGGGTGCAAATGTAAAACCCTTTTTTTTAACTCACAATGTTTTTTTGATATTTTTTTTAAAGTTTTTTTTCGCTTTAAATCTTAATAACCAATATCACTTTATGAACTTCTCACCTCCAACAGACCTGCTGTTTTTAGCGGCTGCAAACATACAACCTTTTTAGAACCTAGCAACATTTTTTTTGATTATTTTTTTAAAGTTTTTTAACCTTATCTTAATACCAAAATCACTCAATGAACTTCCGCTTTAAAGGCACATGCCTTTGTTAGCGGGGTGCAAATATACAAACCTTTCTTAATCCCAAACAAACTTTTTAGCGCTTTTTTTTGAAGTTTTTTTGATGATGATTTTAACTTTCAGTAAACGTGCTGTTTACACTTTAAAATAATCGCTTCAGATGTCATACTCATTAAAAGAATCTAGATGCTTGTCGTAGATATTACTATAAATGGTAACCATCATGTACCTGAAGAGCCTTCCGCCGAAAGGCTAATATTGAGAATTCAACTAGAAAACTAGTATGTTCTAACAGAAAAAATGATTTTAAAAATAGTAACATTCCCTTATTAATCAAAATTACACCTTACACTAGCTTAAACTTTGATAATAATATTCACTTACCAATATAAAGCTGAGTTTTATTTAGATCTACTCCTACTCTAGCACAACTATCCTATTATATATATGGTTTACTAACACTTAATTTCTAACAACTATGTCCCCGTACATATGCTTAACATATATTTTAATGGTATCCTTATATATAGGTATATAGAAACACACAATATAACATATACATTATATATAGGAGTAGCACATCATTTTAATTTTGAATAATCCTTAACACAAATTATACCTATATATATATTGTGAGTATTTGTTTATACCATTATCTTTGCAACCTGATTTTAAATTTTTATATGATACATATTACATTACCTGATGGCAGTGTGAAAACGTTTGATGAAGGCGTTACACCTATGGATGTTGCTAAGAGCATTAGTGAAGGATTTGCAAGAAACGTGATTTCGGCAAATTTTAATGGTACAAACATTGAAACAGTTACACCTTTAACCACGGATGGATCTTTAGTTTTATACACCTGGAGAGACGACGAAGGTAAAACAGCTTTCTGGCACAGTTCGGCTCACGTATTAGCGCAAGCCATAGAAGAACTATACCAAGGCGCAAAACTTACCATTGGTCCTGCTATTGAAAACGGGTTTTATTATGATGTAGATTTTGGAGATCATAATGTATCTGAAAAGGATTTTAAAGCTATTGAAACTAAAATGCTAGAAATCGCTAGAGGAAAGCATGATTTTAAAATGCGCTCGGCGAGTAAGGCAGAAGCTTTAGATTTATATAAAAACAATCCGTTTAAAACGGAATTAATCGAAAACCTAGAGGATGGAACCATTACGTTTTGTGACCATTCAACGTTTACCGATTTATGTCGTGGCGGACATATCCCTAACACAGGGATTATAAAAGCTGTTAAAATTTTAAGTGTTGCCGGTGCTTACTGGAGAGGTAATGAAAACAACCCGCAGTTAACACGTGTTTATGGTATTTCATTTCCGAAGCAAAAAGAATTGACCGAATACCTAGAAATGCTTGAAGAAGCAAAAAAACGTGACCATAGAAAATTAGGTAAAGAGCTTGAGCTTTTTACTTTTTCAAAACGTGTAGGCCAAGGTTTACCATTATGGTTACCAAAAGGTGCTGCTTTACGTGAGCGTTTAGAGAATTTCTTAAAAGCGGCTCAGAAAAAAGCTGGTTACGAAATGGTGGTCACACCACATATTGGACAAAAAGAGCTTTATGAAACTTCTGGGCATTATGCTAAATATGGTGAAGACAGCTTCCAACCTATTTTAACACCCAAGGAAGATGAGGAGTTTTTATTAAAACCAATGAACTGTCCGCACCACTGTGAGATTTACAACAGTACCCAATGGAGTTATAAAGATTTACCAAAACGTTTTGCTGAATTTGGTACCGTTTATCGTTATGAACAAAGTGGTGAATTGCACGGTTTAACCCGTGTTCGAGGTTTTACTCAAGATGACGCTCATATTTTCTGTACTCCAGATCAATTGGATAAAGAATTTAAAGATGTTATCGATTTGGTGCTTTATGTATTCGGTTCATTAGGATTTGAAAACTTTACAGCACAAGTATCTATACGCGATCCTAAAAACCCAGATAAATATATAGGTGATGTTGCTAACTGGGAAAAAGCAGAACAAGCAATTATTAACGCCGCTTCCGATAAAGGTTTAAATTACGTTATTGAGGAAGGTGAAGCTGCTTTTTACGGTCCGAAGTTAGATTTCATGGTTAAAGATGCCCTGGGAAGACGCTGGCAACTAGGTACCATTCAAGTGGATTATAACTTACCAGAACGTTTTGAATTATCTTACAAAGGCAGCGATAATGAGTCACACCGCCCAGTAATGATTCACCGTGCGCCGTTTGGAAGTATGGAGCGTTTCGTAGCTTTATTGTTAGAACATACAGGGGGTAATTTCCCGCTTTGGCTCATGCCAACACAGGTAATTATATTATCAATTAGCGAGAAATATGAAAAATACTCACAAAAAGTTTTAAATTTGCTAGAAAATGACGAAATTCGCGCCCTTGTAGATCATAGAAATGAAACTATAGGGAAGAAAATTCGTGAAGCAGAAATGCAGAAGCATCCTTATATGATCATTATCGGGGAGCAAGAAGAGGCAGAAGGCAAAATTACTGTACGCCAGCATGGTGGAGCAGATTTAGGAATGATTTCCGTTGAAGCTTTCTCTGAAATTATAAAAGAAGACATTAAAAAAACGTTGAAATCGTTTTAACAAATAATATAAGTTTAATTTAAAACCATAACGCCATAGCAATTAGAAGAAGACAGCAACCAAGAAGGGTTTCGCAAGAAGACAAGCATAAAATTAACTCTAAAATTACTGCTCAAAAGTTACGCCTTGTAGGTGATAACGTTGAGATTGGTATTTACACTAAAGGTGATGCCTTAAGAATCGCTAACGAGCAAGAGTTAGATCTTGTAGAAATATCTCCTAATGCAGACCCACCGGTTTGTAAGGTTATGGATTATAAGAAGTTTCTTTACGAACAAAAGAAACGTGATAAAGCTTTAAAATCGAAAGCCACTAAGGTTATCATTAAAGAAATTCGTTTTGGTCCACAAACCGACGATCACGACTACGAGTTTAAAAAGAAACATGCCGAGAAATTCTTAAAAGAAGGCGCTAAGTTAAAAGCTTTCGTATTCTTTAAAGGACGTTCGATCATTTTCAAAGAACAAGGTCAGATTTTGCTATTAAAATTAGCTCAAGATCTTGAAGAATTTGGAAAAGTAGAGCAAATGCCTCGATTAGAAGGTAAACGTATGACGATGTTTATTGCTCCAAAAAAGTAATACATCGGTTCAAGGGAAAGTAAAAGCTGATACCAAAAGTATCTAGCGTAAAAATAATTAAGCGAAGTAATTATAATCTAGGAAAAGAAAATGCCTAAAATGAAAACAAAATCTAGTGCCAAAAAACGTTTCAAGTTAACGGGTACTGGTAAGATTAAAAGAAAGCACGCTTTTAAGAGTCACATCTTAACAAAGAAGTCTAAAAAGCGTAAGCTTAAGTTAACTCATGATGGTTTGGTACACAAAGCAGATGAGGATAACATTAAAACCATGATGCGTTTAAAATAAGCATCGGTTTTAATCGGTTAAAACAATTTATAAACCCTGGAGTTAGGCCAGTTTAAAAGAGTTAAAAGTTAAAAGTTAAAAGTTAAAAGTTTGACCTCTAGCAATAGACCAAAAACCAATAACTAGAAACCAATAACAAAGTTTAACCGCCTACTACAAAACACATTTAAAATTATGCCAAGATCAGTAAATTCTGTAGCAAAAAGAGCCAGAAGAAAAAAGGTTCTTAAACAAGCAAAAGGTTACTTTGGAAGACGTAAAAACGTTTGGACAGTAGCAAAAAATGCGGTTGACAAAGCGATGCAATACTCGTACAGAGACCGTAGAAACAAAAAGAGAACATTCCGTGCTTTATGGATCACGCGTATTAACGCAGCAGCCAGAGAACATGGTTTATCTTATTCTCAATTCATGGGACAATTAAAAGCTAACGATATCGAATTAAACCGTAAGGTTTTAGCCGATTTAGCTATGAATAACCCAGAGGCTTTCAAAGCTGTAATTGAAAAAGTAAAATAAGGCTTTTGCCTATTGTATAACATATTATTCGCTTAATAAAGGAAACCGATTCGAAAGAGTCGGTTTTTTTTATGACTAATTTGGGCGTTACCACCTGCACTTCGTCTCCGCTCAGGTCAGTTGGTCGGGCTTTCCTTTACAAGTTTTGGCTCGATGCTCGCCTCGCCAAAAGCTTTCCTCTGCAATCCCTAACGCGGAGAATTCGTTGTTATAGTTAACACATGCCGATTTTAAAAAAGGGAACTGTGACACTCCAATTGGATATGTCATTCCTGTACGTAGTGAGGAATCTCCTTTCATGAGGGGTTTATCTTAAAACAAAGGGTTCTGAGATTTCTCCTAGCGTCGAAATGACAAGATTGTGAATTACTTATGATTAATAGTTTGAAGGATTAATTTGGTAAATATGGATTCTTTCAAAACAATTCATTCTTTAATCAAATAAAACAACAAATGCTCTATATTGAAGCTATCAGATTAATACCTTCTAGAGACCCTTCAGCTTTTAAAAACCTGAAGGGTCTTTTTAAACTCAAGTCATTATTAAAATCTTAGAATGAGATGTTATGTCATTCCGATACGAAGTGAGGAATCTATTCTCAGGCAGCTTTAATCATAAAACAATGGGATCAGAGATTTCTCCTATCGTCCAAATGACAAGATTGTGAATTACTTATGATTAATAGTTTGAAGGATTAATTTGGTAAATATGGATTCTTTCAAAACAATTCATTCTTTAATCAAATAAAACAACAAATGCTCTATATTGAAGCTATCAGATTAATACCTTCTAGAGACCCTTCAGGTTTTAAAAACCTGAAGGGTCTTATTTAACACAAGTCATTTTTAAAATGAAGAAAATAAATATAATGTCATTCCGATACGAAGTGAGGAATCTCTACTCAGATCGGTTTTATCTTAAAACAAAGCGTTCACAGATTTCTCCTATCGTCGAAATGACAAGGTTTAGCAACAACCATTAATTAATGGTATTACAAGAATCACACCCCAAAAACCGTAACCACCAACTTCCGTTCACCACCATAATCGCGGTGTTCACAAAGGTAAATACCTTGCCAGATCCCCAAATTAAGTTTCCCGTTTGTAATTGGAATTTGAACCGACGCTCCTAATAAAGAAGCTTTAATATGAGCAGGCATATCATCTGGTCCTTCGTAAGTATGTTTGTAATACGGTGCATTTTCGGGTACCACTTTATTAAAATGACTTTCAAAATCTTGTCTAACCGTAAAATCGGCATTTTCATTAATGGTTAAACTCGCCGAAGTATGCTTTATAAAAACTTGTAACTGACCTATTTTTATGGTTTTTATTTCAGGAATGGCACTTAAAACAGCTTCAGTAATAAGATGAAAACCTCTTGAATACGGTTTTAATCGCACTTCTTTTTGAAAAACATTCATATCAAAACAATTATAATAGCAGTCTATTAGGTTTTTTGTTTCTTCTTTTTAGCCGCTGGAAACAAAACGTTATTCAGAATTAAGCGGTAACCAGGCGATGTAGGATGTAGATCTAATTCGGTTTTAGCATCCCCTACCCGATGCTGATAATCTTCGGGGTCGTGACCTCCATAAAACGTAAAAAAGCCTTTGCCTTTTATCCCGTGAATGTATTTGGCTTCGCCGTTAGATTTGGTTTCTCCTAAAACCAAAACATTCGACTTAATCTCATCCTTTGTAAAGGCCGTTGTTTGTCCCATAAAACCTTTTACCAAGGCTGTATGATTTTGACATAACATGGTTGGAATAGGGTCCCATTTGGCCGAAAAATCCATTAAAGTAAAATAATCGGCTGATTTGGGCACATGTCGCTTTCTAGTCGTATCAATAGATGAAAACTCATAAACCAAAGGACTGCGTTCTAATAAAAAGCCGGAAAACGCAAAGGTTTTATGGTAATCAATTTTGTTCTGATAGTTGGCTGTACTCCCGTCACCATCAAACATCGGCTCACAAATATCAACACCTTCGGCCGACAAAGCAATGTCAAAACTATCGGTAGCACTACACATGGCAAACATAAATCCGCCACCAATAACATAATCTCTAATTTTTAAAGAGACCGCCAGTTTTTCTTCAGAAACTTTATTGTATCCTAATTTTAGAGCCAAGGCTTCGGCTTCTTTTTTCTCTTCGATATACCAAGATGTTGCGCGGTATTGCGCGTAGAACTTTCCATATTGTCCAGTAAAATCTTCATGATGTAAGTGTAACCAATCGAAAACTAATAAGCCGTCATTAAGCACTTCTTCATCGTAAACTGTTTCATAAGGAATCTCGGCATATTGTAATACCATGGTTACCGCATCATCCCAAGGTAATTTCCCTTTGGGTGTGTAAACAGCAATTTTAGGTGCCTTTTCTAACACAACAGCCTCCATATTTTGACTCGGACTGCTAATTTCTTCTAAAATACTTTCGGTTTTAGCGTTGGAAATAACTTCAAAGGAGACGCCTCGAATTTGACATTCTCTACGTACCGCTTCGGTATCGGGTAATAAAAAAGAACCACCACGATAATTTAGTAGCCACTTAACTTTTAAATCTTTATTAAGTGTCCAATACGTAATGCCATAAGCTTTAAGATGATTTTTTTGACTCTCGGCATCCATGGGAATTAAAACGTAAGAAGCAAATGCTTGCGACGAAATAAATAGCAATAGAATACATAAAACCTTCTTCATAGGTTGAAAGATACTCAAAAAATACAGCGGGTTAAACCTTTTATAAAAATTTTAAATATTAAAATCTCCTAGAAAGGCACTTCGTTATCATCATCATTAAATGAACTTCCAAAAGCTTGATCTGGACTGGCTTTAAAATCATCGGAACTGAAAGCATTGTCAGGAGAACCAGCATTCATTTTAGAATGGAATTCGTTATCGTTATCACCAAACGGCGAATCATATTCATCAAGGTTATCAAACTTACCTAAATGTCCTAAGAATTTTAAACGGATATTCTCCAAGCCACCATTACGGTGTTTAGCTACAATAAACTCCCCTTGTCCTTCTGTTGGCGAGCGTTCTTCATCATCCCACTCATCAATTTTATAATACTCAGGTCTGTAAATAAACGATACGATATCGGCATCTTGCTCGATCGCACCAGATTCACGTAAATCGGATAATAAAGGTCTTTTACTTCCACCACGGGTTTCTACAGCACGAGACAACTGAGATAAGGCAATTACCGGAACCATAAGTTCCTTTGCTAAGGCTTTTAAGTTTCTAGAAATCATCGAGATCTCTTGCTCACGATTTCCGCCGTGATTAGAACCACCCGTCATTAACTGCAAATAATCAATCATGATCATTTTAATGCCATGTTGAGAAGCCAAACGACGTGCTTTAGCCCTTAAATCGAAAATAGAAAGCGATGGTGTATCATCAATATATAAAGGGGCATTTTCTAAGCCTTTTACTTTAACATTAAGCTGTTCCCACTCGTGTTTTTCTAATTTTCCTGTACGTAATTTTTCAGAAGACAGTCCGGTTTCACTCGAAATCAAACGTGTAATCAACTGTACAGAAGCCATCTCTAACGAGAAGAATGCAACAGGGATATTTTGATCAACAGCAATATTTCTTGCCATGGATAAGGTTAATGCCGTTTTTCCCATACCTGGACGTGCAGCAATAATAATTAAATCCGAAGGCTGCCACCCCGAAGTTAGTTTATCCAATTTATGAAACCCTGTTGGAATACCACTTAAACCTTCTTTATTAGAAATTTCCTCAATTTTCTTCTTGGCCTGAATAACTAAATCTAATGCCGATTCACTAGATTTTTTAATATTTCCTTGGGTAACTTCGTATAATTTAGATTCGGCGGTATCTAATAAATCAAATACATCCTTAGTTTCATCGTATGAATCTTCAATAATTTCATTAGAAATTTTAATCAAACTACGCTGAATAAATTTCTGTAAAATAATACGGGCATGAAACTCAATATGTGCAGAAGAAGACACTTTATTTGTTAAACCAATCAAGTAAAAATCGCCTCCAGCTAATTCTAGTTTCCCGTTTTTCTTCAATTGGGTTGAAACGGTTAATAAGTCGATAGGTTCACTATTTTCAAACAATTGAAAAATAGCCTCAAAGATATATTGATGCGATTCTTTATAGAACGCATCGTTACTTAAAATATCAATAACTTCATCTACCCCCTTCTTATCGATCATCATCGCACCAAGCACAACTTCCTCTAAGTCAATTGCTTGAGGTGGTATCTTACCTTTTTCCAGGCTTATAAGCGTGCTTTTGTCTACTTTATAGGAGGCTAATTGATTTGGTTGTTTCATAACTACGAAAGTAAATAAAAAGAAAGTCTTTTGATGAATTTTAACGCTTATGATTGTTCACTAATCGTCAACAATCGGCTGTTAATAAATTAATTATTTTGTTAATAAGCATAAAAAATCTGAAGTTGGAATGACTTCAGATTTTGATATATTTTAGTATATATAGGTTTAGCCTTTAAAGACCCCCATATTAGCGTATTTATCCATACGTTGAGAAACTAAATCTTCTGGTGATAACTTTTTAAGTTCTTCATAACTTTTCAGAATCGTGTCACCAACGGTTTCAAAAGTTTTTTCACGGTTTCTATGCGCGCCTCCAAGAGGTTCTTTGATAATACCGTCAACCAGTTTTAATTTTTTCATATCAGAAGCTGTTAGCTTTAACGCTTCAGCAGCTTGCTCTTTATACTCCCAGCTACGCCATAAAATAGAAGAACAAGATTCTGGAGAAATTACAGAATACCACGTGTTTTCTAACATAAAAACATGGTCACCAACACCAATACCTAAAGCACCTCCAGAAGCACCCTCACCAATTACAACGGTAATTACAGGCACTTTTAAACGTGTCATTTCTAATATGTTTCTAGCAATAGCTTCTCCTTGTCCGCGTTCTTCAGCCTCTAAACCAGGATAAGCTCCAGGCGTATCTAAAAAGGTCACAACAGGAATACCAAATTTCTCGGCAGATTTCATTAATCGTAAAGCTTTACGGTAGCCTTCTGGATTTGCCATCCCGAAGTTTCTATACTGACGTGTTTTCGTGTTATAGCCTTTTTGCTGACCGATAAACATAAAACTTTGATCGCCAATTTTACCTAAGCCACCAATCATGGCTTTATCATCTTTAAAACTTCTATCGCCGTGTAATTCTAAAAAAGAAGTGCCACAAATGGCTTTAATATAGTCTAATGTATAAGGTCTGTCTGGGTGACGTGATAATTGTACACGCTGCCAAGGTGTTAAGTTTTTATACAGTTCCTTTTGCGTATCTTTTAATTTCTTTTCAATTTGAGAACATGTTTCCGAAACGTCTACATCGCTTTCCTTGCCAATAATTGCACATTTTTGCAACTGGTCTTCAAGTTCTTTTATAGGTAGTTCAAATTCTAAATATTCCATAGGAATTTAGTTATTGTAATTTAATTCTAGGTTAGTATGCAAATATAAAAACTTTAATGGTGTTATATGTTAAGTTGGCTTTCTTTTTAAGGATTATCCTCTAGTAAATAACATGTTGCACATCTTTAATGCAACAAAATCAATAATTTACATATTAATTTAAGGCTTTTATTTTTTATTCTGAAAATGATAATCTGCAGTTTTTGCAATCATTATTAAATGATATTTTACAAATAATTAAGGCCATTACTATGGTAATTCTTGAGAATAGGTTACGATAGTTTTTATACTTAACGTTTGGCTTTAATTAGGAGGAAAACGGCTAATATGCCAAATAATACATTAGGGAACCAAACAGCAATTAAAGGAGGGAAATCGGATTGCTCGGCCATAACACCAAATATTTTATCGAAAAATACAAATACCATGGCGATACAAATTCCTAAGGCTAGGTTTACCCCCATACCTCCACGACGTTTCATAGATGAAACGGCAACAGCAATAATGGTTAAAATAAATACGGATACAGGCAAACTCCATTTACGGTACAATACCAATTTAAAACGCCCCACATTACTTGAGCCTCGAGCTTCTTCTTTAGCTATAAAGTTTTTTAAATCGCCATACATTTTAGTTTCTGCTGCATAAATAACAGGAATGAGATCATCTACATCAAAACTAAAAAGAGTGTCTTTTCGACGTTGAATATCTAAAACATCATCATTTTCACCAATATCTCGTTTCACATAATTTGTTAAACGGTAGGTGGTATCACTTTCAATGTAACGAATACTAGTAGCGTTAATTTTGAATTTGAGTTTATTGTCTTCAAAATGTTCTAAGGTAAAATTATTACCAACACTATTTTTAACATCAAAACTACTTACGTAAATTATGTCTTTATCGTTAATCTGTCTATATACATTGGTATTTTCAACAGCACTTCTTCCGGTTTTAAAATATTTATAACTAAAGTCGTTAAACCCTTCACTAGCCTTAGGTGCCAAGAATAGTCCCATAATTATAGCTAAAATGGCTACTATAAAAGAACCAATCATATAAGGGCGTAAAAATCTAGAAAAGGACACTCCTGAACTTAAAAATGCAATAACTTCGGTATTATTGGCTAGTTTTGAAGTAAACCAGATTACAGATAAGAATAAAAATAACGGAAATAATAAATGAGCGAAGTAAATGGTGAAATCTAATAAGTACCAAAGTACCTCGTTAAGAGGCACATTATTATCTAATATCTTACCAATTTTCTCTGCCAAATGCACGGTTATTCCAATAGGAATAAAGAGCAGTAACATCATGAAAAATGTAAACAGATAACGCTTAAGTATGTACCAATCTAAAATTTTCATTACACTTACAAGCGGTTGTTCATTTGTTTTACCATCATGTCTTTCCAGGTTCTAAAATCTCCTGCTAAGATATGTTTTCTTGCTTCTCGAACCAACCATAAATAAAATCCTAGATTATGAATAGTCGCTATTTGCTTACCTAACAACTCGTTAACCGTAAACAAATGACGTAAATAAGCTTTGGAATACTCGGTATCAACAAAAGTGATCCCCATTTCGTCAATAGGTGAAAAATCTTCAGCCCACTTTAAGTTTTTAATATTAATAGTACCATGTGCTGTAAAAAGCATACCGTTTCTAGCGTTACGTGTTGGCATCACACAATCGAACATATCAACCCCTAAAGCTATATTTTCTAAAATATTTATTGGGGTTCCTACGCCCATTAAATAACGTGGTTTATCTTCCGGAAGGATCGAGCAAACTACATCGGTCATGGCATACATTTCTTCGGCTGGCTCTCCTACCGATAATCCGCCAATAGCGTTTCCAACAGCACCAGCATTAGCTATATATTCCGCCGACTGCTTTCGTAAATCAGTATAAGTACTTCCTTGAACAATTGGAAAAAATGCTTGGTTATAATCGTATTTTAAAGGTGTTTTTTCTAGATGATTAATACATCTATCTAGCCACCTATGCGTCATATGCATAGAACGTTTTGCGTAGTTATAATCACAAGGATATGGTGTACATTCATCAAATGCCATGATGATATCGGCACCTATACTACGTTGAATTTCCATAACATTTTCAGGTGTGAACGTATGGTAACTTCCGTCGATATGCGACTTAAACTTCACCCCTTCTTCCTTAATTTTTCTATTGGCTGAAAGTGAGTACACTTGGTATCCTCCAGAATCGGTTAAAATATTTCTATCCCAATTCATGAATTTATGAAGGCCGCCAGCTTTCTCAATAATATTAGTTTGCGGACGCAGATACAAATGATACGTATTTCCTAAAATAATATCTGGATTAATCTCATCTTTTAATTCACGTTGGTGCACACCTTTAACTGTTGCCACCGTTCCTACAGGCATAAAAATTGGCGTTTCAATAACCCCGTGATCTGTAGTAATTTTACCAGCTCTCGCCTTACTTTGTGAATCTTGTGCGTTTATCTCGAACTTCATTATATTCTATTATCTTTTGAAAATATGACACCGCCTTGTATTGACTTTTTACAACCAAATACAATATGCAGAGCGCAAAGATAATTAACTGAAAAATGAAAACGATTGTTATAAAAAGAAAATAATACTGTTTTCAGGACGTTTTAGAATTTATATTTGAACAAAAATTAAACTTGAAAATAAACTTAAGAATTATGAAAAACATGAAAAATCTTAAAATCAAAAGGCATCAAAACATATTGTTTGTACTATTACTCGCTGTAATTCCGAGTCTTTCCATGGCACAATCTGGATCTGGCTGGGGAATTAAAGGCGGTTTAAACTATAACGCTAACGGCGATTATTTTGATGCTATAGAAAATGCCTATGAAGATCCAAAGGCTAATGCTGGATTTCATATTGGTGTGTTTGGAAAAACAGGTGGTTTTATATTTCTAAGACCCGAACTGGTTTACACCAACACCAAAAGTGATTATGATGGTGATGCTTTTAAAATGCAAAAAATTGACGCTACGATGCTAGCCGGTCTTGATCTTATTGGACCATTGAGCTTATTTGCAGGCCCATCATTTCAATACATTTTAGACACCGATTTTGAAGGTTTAACGGTTGATGATATGGAGAAAGACTTTACCGTTGGACTTAATATTGGGTTCGGTTTTAATTTAAAAAGAATAGGTATTGATTTAAGATACGAACGCGCCTTTACTAAAAACGAAGCCACTATTATTAATAATAACATTCCTGGGGTTCAAAATAGATTAGACACCCGATCAAATCAATTGATACTGAGTTTGTCGTTGTTGCTTTAATTAGAACCTTCATTATAAGCCATAAAAAAACCTCGATAATCGAGGTTTTTTTATGATTTATATACCAGAATTAGTTTCAGTCACTTCAGCAACATCGTAATTAGCCTCCGTCTCTTCGGGGTCTAAATATTTAGGAATCCCGTTTTTACCAATATCATTTGTAGGATCGCCATCGCCATCAATATCTTCATAAATGGTTAAAATCCCATCGCCATCATCATCGGCATCAAGAAAATCTAAAACGCCATTCCCATCAGTATCATCACCATCAAACACACCTTCAGCCGAATTATAAGTAAACTGGCCATCGCCGTTAAGATCTTCTTTATATGAAGGCACATTGTCACCATCATGATCGTTTTCAAACATTTGCAATACATCAAAAGTAAAAGCAATACAAGTGTATGAAGGAATATTGGCGCTACCAAAACTAAAATAAGCTAAACCAGAAGGCACGAACATTGCACCTACCCCATGATTTATATAGTTTGATGTCCCATCGGTATTTTCGGTAAAATTTTCAGCGGTATAAAATTCAGGAATTACAATTTGCCAAGCATCTATATTATTTAACAAATCGGAATTGAAAGCTCCATTATCCGATCTATCAAAAACTTCATTATCTAAAGTAAAACCTTTATAATTAGTTACGACATCATCACAAAAATGTGGAGACGGCTTTGTTTTATTAACGTTTTTATTCAAATCCAAATAATAAATTTCATATTTGGTATCATAATAAGTCACGTTTTTCATGATTGTATCCTGAATTAACAAACGATGTCCTGTAGGCACGGTTTCATTTTCCTTAAGTTCAGTAATGACAATGTCTTTAGATTTAGGATCTGGATTTGAACCATCAAAATCGGAAGCATTATAATAATGCGTTTCTAGATAATCCAATAGTAAGGCTTTGTCTTCTGCTTGTTGTTCTGTACGATCGCGCACCTCTATAGTCGAATCATCATCACTATCATCATCTTTTTTACATGATAAAAAACAGGTCGCTAAACCTAGAACAAACAAACTTAGTTTTATTAATTTCATTGTCGATGTCATTTATTAAATAGAAGGAAAACAGCTTAATATATGGTCTAAACACATAGCTGACCGAATTATACTAAACAAAGGGCAATATTCCTTATTTTTGAAGGCGCAAGATACGATTTTAATATAATCTTGCCCAATAAGATTAACGTAGTTTTTAGTATTAATTATATGCGAATAGATAAGTACTTATGGAGTGTTAGATATTATAAAACCAGAACTTTGGCTACCACTGCATGCAAAAAAGGTCAGGTACGTATTAATGATGATATTGTAAAACCTAGTCGGGATGTATACCCCTTAGACATTGTTGAATTAAGAAAGGATCAAATTAATTACAAAATTAAGGTTAACGACTTGCCTCCAAACCGTGTGGGTGCTAAAATTGTAGATCTTTACCGTACGGATATCACACCTAAAGAACAGTTTGAGGCCAAAGAGCTTTTAAAATATTCTAAAGACTATTACAGGAAAAAAGGAACTGGTCGCCCTACTAAAAAAGACCGCCGAGACATAGACAATTATACCGATGAAAATTTTATTGAGGATACAGAATCTTAAATAAAAATGAGTAATTTTATGGCTTAAATTTAAATGGTATGACTGTTAAGAATAATGTAATCCTTAATCACAACGAAATCACTCATAAAATACGCCGTATTGCTTTCCAAATTTATGAAACCAATGTTGATGAGAAAGAAGTTATTCTTGCAGGGATTGGAACTAACGGTTATATTTTTGCTAAAAAGCTAAAAACCGTACTTCAAAAAATATCTGATATTTCACCTGTACTTTGTAAAGTTACCATGGATAAGAAACAGCCATGGTTAGAGATTTCTACATCGTTGAAACCAGAGGACTACCAAAACAAATCTTTAGTTTTAGTGGATGACGTTTTAAATTCGGGTACCACCTTAATCTATGGTGTCAAGCATTTTTTAAATGTGCCATTAAAACAATTTAAAACCGCGGTACTCGTTAACAGAAATCACAAAAAATACCCTATAAAAGCAGATTTTAAGGGCATTTCTTTATCAACTTCCTTGAAAGAACATGTTCAAGTAAGTTTTGAAGGTAAAAACTACGAAGCTGTTTTAGAATAGCTCCGAAAGTACAGCTTCTGCAACCTCTTCTTTTGTTTTATGGTCTATCGATACGATAAATTCGGCCTGACTGTAAAAGGGTGATCGTTCGAATAGATGTTTCCCGATAAACTCTGCCATAGCTTCTTCGGTTTCAATATGAGCTATTAAAGGACGTTTTGCTTTTTTACGCATTAATTTTTCCGACAAAGTAGGAATCGATGCTTTAAGGTATACGCTTTTCGTGTTCTCGGCATTTAAAATCTCTTGCATATTATTTCCATAACATGGAGCACCTCCTCCAACAGACAAAATGATATTCCCTGGCATGGCTAAAACCTCTTTTAAATATCGCGTTTCTTGATTTCTAAAATAAACCTCACCGCGCTTTTTAAAGACCTTAGTTACAGATGCATTTTCCTTTTCTTCAATAAGCTCATCTAAATCCACAAAGGTATAGTCTAATTTATCAGCTAATTTTTTTCCAATTGACGTCTTTCCAGAAGCCATATATCCAATTAATACGATAATCATTTTTCTGTTATAAATTGATTTTTAAAAACATAGAATTAAGTGAGACAAAAAAACGAAAATTTATTCAAAAAAAGCCTTGTTTTATTAAATAAAGCTACTATATTTGCACCCGCAAACAGGAATTAGTTTGTATTGAAATATTGACCTGGTAGCTCAGTTGGTAGAGCATCTCCCTTTTAAGGAGAGGGTCCTGGGTTCGAGCCCCAGCCCGGTCACAGTAAAAGCCTAAAACATTTGTTTTAGGCTTTTTTTATGGGTTGTATTTTTTATATATAATCGCTATTTGTTCTAATAAAATATTTTGTGAGAAGCTATAGAATTAAAATTATTGAAGCTACTAATCTCATAGAAAGTTTAGAATTATTGCTGTAACAAAATTGCAACAACCTTAAATTAAGCAATTATTTTCATACATTATTGTAGCTCGATATTTAATTCCAAATTTCATTCGATTTTGTTAAAATGACAGGATATGTATCCGTTACAAGTATGGTTTGTTCGTGTTGGGTTACATAGCCACCTTTATTTCCGACTAAAGTCCAACCGTCATTCAATTCTACAGCAACAGTTGAATTAGTTGAAATAAAAGTTTCTATTGCAACTGTAGTGTTTTTCTTGAATCTTTCTTTGTTACTTTTAACTCTGTAATTTAAAATATTTTCAGGTTCCTCATGTAAACTCCTACCGACTCCGTGACCAGCCAAGTTTTTAATAACTTTAAATCCCGACTTTTTTGCTTCAGTTTCTATTAAATAGCCAATTTCAGAAATTTTTACTCCACCTTTGATGTTGCTTATAGCTTTACGTAAAATGTTTTTAGAAGCATCTACAAGAGGTTGGTGATTGTAAATGTCCTTTCCAAGAACAAAAGAGCCACCATTGTCAGACCAAAATCCGCTAAGTTCGGCAGAAACATCAATATTAATTAAATCTCCTTCTTTCAGTATTTTTTTATTTGAAGGTATACCGTGTGCTGCTTCTTTGTTTATGCTTATACAGGAATAACCAGGAAACCCATAAGTTTCATAAGGTGCAGATTTAGCGCCATAACGCTTTAAAATTTCACCTCCATATTCATCTAATTCTTTAGTTGTCATTCCAACTTTAGCATATTCTCTCATTAATTTTAGTGTAGTTCCAACAACTTCACTAATTTTTTTCATTCCGATTAATTCAGATTCTTTGGTTATTGACATTTTGTTTTTTTTAATTGACTAGAACGTGTTTGTGGATGGTTTGTTGCGTGCAAGTACGCTGTTATTCTGTGATAAGCAATATAGTAAATTGTGAGAAAAAATCCTGCGATTAGCCAACAATAGCTATTAACTATACACGTTGTTGCCAACAATACTTAATTTTTGTTTCTCATTTCCATTATTAATTGTTTTGTAGCATCTTTCACAAATTCAATTAATTTATCTTCTTCAACGGCTTCGTATGAAATATTTTTCGCTTCATCAAGTTCACGTTTCGTAAGTCGCTTAGCTGGTCTATATTCGCAACCGTCAACACAAGGAACATAATTAAATTTATAAATTCCCGCAAATTCGTTAGTATTAATCATAACTACTTTAAATTCGATAGTTGCTCCGTAAAAAATTCTTTCAGCCAACATTGAGGAAGTTTTCTCTTGACCTTTCTCGTCAGTATAAGTATTAGTTTGATATACAATACTTCTGTCCAAATTTGTCAACTCAATGATTAAATCTGTATCGGATTTTTGTTTTAAGTTTTCGTAATTAGTATTGTTATCAGAATTCGTAACAATTTTTTCAAATAGTTGCCTGTCTCGAACTATAAATCCACTTTTCAACAATTCGCTTTCTATGGTATTATATAAGTAATTATTCTGTTCTTTCTCAGTTACGTTATCAGAAATTAATCTTGCACTTGTTCGCAAAACGATTTTAGGATTTGGATTGGCTAAAAGATATTCAGATAAAGATGGTGTTGTAGTGATTTCGTCTTTCTTATCACTAAACTTTACAGTTCTCAAAGTAGAAAGTGGTGTTCCACAAGCAACTATTAAAAGTGAAATTCCAATTCCAATTCCAATAAGTAATGTTTTTTTCATTGTTTGTTTTTATGGTTCGTGCTTTTCTCGTATTGTTGGCAACAAAGGTATTTAAAACAAAAAAGCTCCACTATTGCTAGTGAAGCTTTTTGTGAGCCCTGCAGGATTCGAACCTGCGACCGCCTCCTTAGAAGGGAGGTGCTCTATCCAGCTGAGCTAAGAGCCCTCAAGAAAATCATTTTTGATTTCCGGTGTGCAAATATATAAATTAACTTTAAATGTAACCAAAAGAAATCTTCTTAATTTTTACTAAAATTATAAATTATAAAAAACACCTTGATTTACTGAACTTTAGAAAGTGCCTTAAACAACAAAAGCATCATAATTATGATGCTTTTGTTAATTATCAATTATTTATTTCTACCAAAATAAGGCATAAAGCACAGTAAGTAAAATACATACTACGAAAGATCCAATATTGAATGTTGGAGATGTTTTAAACAACTCCTTAGACAATTCAATGCCTTTTGGATCATCAGCACCTTTATTTTGAAGATGACTTAATATCATAATTATTGCCATGGTAAGTAAGGCCGTGATTCCCATTTGGTGCATCCAAGGCTCAAATATAGGGATAGGTAAAAACTTTAAAGCTAATGCAATCGGAATAGATGCTACAGCGCCCCAGATCGCAGCGTTATTAGTAGTTTTCTTCCAGAATAAACCTAGTAAAAATACCGCTAAAATTCCTGGACTCACAATTCCTGTATATTCTTGAATGAATTGAAAAGCTTGATCAATCCCCCCTAATAGTGGAGCAACGATAACAGCGATAAGTAAAGCTACTGCTCCAGAGATACGACCAACATTAACGGTCGCTTTATCGGTCGCATTCTTATTGATATATTGTTTATAGATATCCATGGTAAAAATAGTAGACGTCGAATTTAGCATCGATGCCAATGAGGACACTACCGCAGCGGCTAAAGCAGCAAAGGCCACACCTTTTAATCCAACTGGTAAGAACTGTAGTAACCATGGGTATGCTTTATCGGCTTGAGCTGCAGAAGGCACATTCAACTGCCCTACTTCACCTAAATTAGCCATAATAGATGGATCGTTAACCATAACATAAGCAGCAATACCTGGTATAACTACAATTAAAGGAATAACTAGCTTTAAAAAGGCTGCTAATAAAATACCCTTTTGAGACTCTCGTAATGATTTTGCCGCCAAGGTACGTTGTATAATATACTGATTGAATCCCCAGTAGTATAAATTCGCGACCCATAGTCCGCCAACTAATACCCAAATACCCGGTAAATTGTTGTAATTATCATTAGTTTCATCAAGAATCATATGAAATTTCTCTGGTGCGGCTTCCCATACTTTAGCAAAACCTTGTATAACGCCTTCACCTCCAGAAACTGTATTTAAAGCCAGATAAGTTGTAATTAAACCACCCAATACTAAAAATACCACTTGAATAACATCGGTCCAAGCTACAGCCGATAAACCGCCATACAAAGAGTATGCTGCAGCAAACAATGCCAGTCCAATTATAGCATACATCATATCTACACCCATTATCGTTTCAATAGCTAATCCCCCTAAGTAGAGTACCGAAGCCAAGTTCACGAAAATGTAAAGTCCTAACCAAAAAACGGCTAAGATGGTTTTAAGGTTTGTCGAAAAACGTTTTTCTACAAATTCAGGAATGGTATACAGTCCTTTTTCAATAAAAATAGGTAAGAAATACTTACCTACAATAATTAGTGTTAATGCTGCCATCCACTCATAAGATGCAATGGCAATACCTAGGGCAAACCCGGAGCCTGACATCCCAATAAATTGTTCTGCAGAAATATTAGCTGCAATTAGTGATGTTCCAATAGCCCACCATGGTAGTGATTTACTTGCTAGAAAATAATCTTCGGCGTTCTTTTGGTGGCCTTTTTTATCTCGGGAGACCCATAAACCTACGCCTAGTATCAAAATGGCGTAAGCTACAAATACTACATAATCCCAGAAATCGAAACCTGCTGTCATAATAAGTTAGTTTTTTAGTTAAGTTGAAAAGCAAATATAAAATTTATTTACAACTAAATTAGAACAATCTTCAAATAACCTACTGGTAGGGTGTGGTAGGTATAAAATATTTTTTCATATCTTTGTTTCGCATTATGATAGAAATAAAAACAAATACAGGAACACCTAAGTATAAGCAAATCATTTTAGCTGTAGAACAGGCTATTTCTAATGGGGATTTAACCCTAGGTATGCAGCTACCTTCCATTAACAGTATTAAAGAAGCCCACAAACTTTCTCGAGACACAGTTTTAATGGCCTATAACGATTTAAAAAACCGAGGCATTATTCAGTCAGTTGTTGGTAAGGGCTATTTTGTTGCTAGTGAACATGTTCATATTCAACAAAAAGTATTTCTACTTTTTGATGAATTAAACAGTTTTAAGGAAGATTTGTACAATACTTTCCTTACAGAATTAGGCAAAAACATTCAAGTTGATATTTTCTTTCATCATTTTAACGAAAACACCTTTAGTAAATTGATTAACGATCACATAGACGACTATCATTACTACATCATCATGCCTGGGCTACTAAAAAACACATCGAAAGTTATTAACGTGTTGCCTAAGGACAAAGTTTTCATATTAGATCAGCTTCATAGCGACCTCAAAGATTACGCTGCGATTTATCAGGATTTTGAAAAAGATATATTCTCCAGTCTGAGTAAAGTAAAGGATCTAATAAAAAAATACAAACAATTCGTTTTGGTTTTCGACCCCAAAAAACAACCTTCTGGTATGAAAAAGGGCTTCGTGAAGTTTTGTAAGCAAAACGAGATACCTTACCAAATTACCGCCGTTTTTGAGCCTGAAACTCTAAAAAAAGGCGATTTATTCATCACACCAGACGACAGGAGTTTATTAAATATCATTAAAGTTTTGAAAAATGAAAACCTCGCGATTTCTAAAGATATTGGCGTGATTTCATACAACGAAACGCTCTTAAAAGAGGTTGTTGAAGGGGGTATCACTACAATTTCAACAGATTTTAAATACATGGGGAAACGTTTGGCCGAGATGATTCTAAACAACGAACATACTCAAGTTAAAAATCCGCATAACATATTCATTAGACATTCATTATAAAACCACATTATTGTGTATAACATAAATCATCATCCAGAAGAACAGATTTTAGAGATTGAAGATTCAACTTCTAAAACATATGCTAAAATTCACCTAAATCAAGGTGCATCCTTACAAGAATTAACATTAAACGGTCAACAAATCATTCAGAATTTAAGACCGCTAATTTACGAAAACACGTATGCCTCGGCGATTCTTTTTCCTTTTGCGAACCGAATAAAAGATGGGCAATACACATTTAACGACCAAGACTATCAATTTGAAATCAATCAAAAGCAGGAAAATAATGCCCTTCATGGATTGATTTATAACAAACGCTTTGATATTAGTGATACTGAAGTTTCAAAAAATAAAGCTTCGGTGGTATTAAAGTTTAAAGAAGAGAATGAGTCAAATGGTTTTCCTTACACCTACCAAATCAAGCTAAAGTACACGATTAGCAATCAAGGCTTAAGCTTAGAATTTTCAGTAAAAAACACCAGTTCAAAATCCTTTCCGTTTACGGTTGGCTGGCATCCATACTTTGTTTGCGAAGATTTAGACCAAAGTATTCTACAATTTGATAGTACCAAGAAAATTATAATCGGCGAACGCAATATCGGCACTGGCGTTGAAACCATTCAACCTATTAAAAACTTCAAACTAAAACACCAACAACTTGATGATTGCTGGGTTTTAAACTCTGGAGATGTAAATTTTAAAACACCTGGTTACGAGTTAAAAATAGCCTCCGATGGCGACAATAACTTTATGCAGGCCTACACGCCTCCATTTGAAAACATCATTGCTATCGAACCTACAACTGGTGTATCCGATAGCTTTAACAATAAAATAGGACTTCAGGTTCTAGAACCCAACAACCAATTCAGCATCAGCTGGAGTTTACAACTAAATCTTAATTAAAAGTCTACTAAAATGAGCACAGCACTAATTAATGATGTTAAAAAGGTTTACATCGACACGTTTAACAAAGAACCTCTTCTTATTTTTTCCCCAGGACGAATCAATATTATTGGCGAGCACACCGATTATAATGATGGCTTTGTTTTTCCTGCAGCTGTAAACAAAGGTATTGCCGCAGCTATAGAAAAAAGCGACTCAAACATATCTACCGCCTACGCGCTTGATAAAAAAAGTAAAATAGAATTTGAACTTGACAAAATAAAACCCTCTACAGAAGGACATTGGCAAAATTATGTACTTGGTGTTGTTGCTGAAATTCAAAATAGAAATAAAACGGTTGGTAACTTTAATATTGTTTTTAAAGGTGATATCCCTGGAGGAGCAGGCATGTCTTCATCGGCGGCTTTGGAAAATTCGGTGGTTTTCGGACTTAATGAACTTTTCAAATTAGGCCTTTCTAAGGAAGACATGATTTATATTTCACAGAAAGCCGAACACAATTATGCCGGGGTTAACTGCGGAATCATGGACCAATATGCTAGCATGTTTGGTGTTAAAGATCACGCCCTTCATTTAGACTGCCGAAGCATTGAAGCGAAACCTTATAAAATTGATTTTAAAGATCATCAGCTTATGCTTATTAATACTAATGTGAAGCATAGTTTATCTGATAGCGCTTACAACGACCGCCGTTCTGTTTGCGAAAGCATTTCAAAATTATTGAACATTAAAGCTCTTCGAGATGCTACCGAACAAGATTTAGAAACCATAAAAGATCAAGTAACACCAGAGAACTACCAAAAAGCCTTATTTGTAATTCAAGAAAATGAACGTACACAAAAAGCTGCTGAAGCTATTAAGGATAACGATTTAGAAACTTTAGGCGCCTTAATTTACGACTCACACCACGGACTGCAACACCAATATAAAGTAAGCTGTGAGGAATTAGATTTTCTTGTAAACCAAGCTAAATTTAACCCACATGTTTTAGGTGCTAGAATGATGGGCGGCGGATTTGGTGGCTGTACCATTAATTTAATTGCAAAATCGGAAGCCAAAGCCTTTGCAGCACACGCTTCCAATGCCTACAAAAAAGCATTTAACAAAGACTGCTCTGTTTATTTTATTGAACTCGCAGAAGGCACACATCTGGTTAACTAAAAAATTCCTTTAACAATGACAAACACTAACTTACAAGACTACTCACACAAACGATACAATATCCTAACAGGAGAATGGGTTTTAGTTTCTCCGCATCGTGCCAAACGCCCATGGCAAGGACAAAATGAAGCGGTTTCAAACGAAAAACGCCCTAGCTATGATGAAACCTGTTATTTATGTGCTGGAAACACGCGAATTAATGGCGAAGTTAACCCCAACTACACCGATGCTTTTGTATTTACAAACGACTTTGCAGCGTTACAAAAAGATTCCAAAACTTTTGCTGTAAACGACGGCCTTTTAGTTGCACAGAGTGAAACAGGCATTTGCAAAGTGGTATGTTTTAGTCCAGACCATTCAAAAAGTTTGGCCGATATGACACCTAAAGAGATTGAAAAAGTTGTTTACACATGGCAAAAAGAATTTAAAGACCTTGCTGAAAACCCAGACATTAATTACGTACAGATTTTTGAAAACAAAGGCGCTGTAATGGGATGTAGTAATCCGCATCCTCACGGACAAATCTGGAGTCAGTCTACACTTCCAAACGAAGTTGACAAAAAAAACACCCAGCAACTTAATTACTTCAACAAAAATAACAGCAGTTTATTAGGCGATTATTTAGCACAAGAATTAGAAAAACAAGAACGTATCATTTTTGAAAATGATGAATTTGTTGTTTTAGTTCCATTTTGGGCCGTTTGGCCTTTTGAAACTATGATTGTTCCTAAAAAACATCAAGCAAATATATTGGATATGAGTGCTGAACAAGCGCTGCAATATGCTGAAGCCATTTCGGTAATTACTAAAGCATACGATAAATTATTCAATACCTCATTCCCCTACTCTAGCGGAATTCACCAAGCGCCAACCGATGGAAATGAAAACAAGCATTGGCATTGGCACATGAGTTTTTATCCGCCACTTTTAAGAAGTGCTACCGTTAAAAAATTCATGGTAGGTTACGAAATGTTCGGTTCACCACAACGTGATATTACTGCTGAAACCGCTGTAAAAATGCTACGTGATTTACTTTAATTTAAACGCGATAAAATAAAAACGCTTTAACAAACCTGATGTACACCCATCAGGTTTGTTTATTTTACAGCATTAAATACTAAATTCTAGCTTCAAAAGTTATATTTTTAGCCATCCAAAAACTCAAGCCTTTCATGAAACGCTATTTATATTTTTTTCTTACCCTAACTTTTTTAATGCTTTGGAGCTCTTGCCGTAAAGATTTTGAATTTTCACCAAGTACTGGAAATCTTCAATTTTCAAAAGATACCGTTTATTTAGATACCGTTTTCACCGATATAGGATCGAGCACCTATAATTTAAAAGTTTATAACAGAAGTGATCAGGATATTTCTATTCCTTCCGTGCGCTTGGCTTTAGGTGAAGCGTCAAATTATCGTTTAAGTGTCGATGGTATTTCTGGAAAAACTTTCGAGAATATAGAAATTCAAGCTAAGGACAGTGTATTTATCTTTGTAGAAACGACCATAGATATCAATACCTTACCAAGTTTAGACGGCACTTTTTTATACACCGATCAAATTGAATTTGACACCGATTCTAACCTTCAAACCGTCGAGTTAGTAACTCTGGTTCAGGACGCTGTATTTATATATCCTAATCGAGATGACACCACTAAAGTTATAGAAACTTTAACCATAAATATTAATGGTGAAGCTGTTGAAACCGATATTGAAGGTCGTGAACTTTCACCATCTGAACTCACTTTTACAAACGACAAACCTTATGTAATTTATGGCTTTGCCGCGGTTCCTGAACAAGAAACTTTAACCATTGAGGCCGGATCGCGCATTCACTTTCATGAAAATTCAGGGATTTTAGTACTCAACAGCGCTTCTATTCATGTAAATGGTGAATTTAGTAGTGATCAAGACATATTGGAAAACGAAGTTATTTTTGAAAGTGATCGTTTAGAACCAGGATTTTCTGACATTCCGGGACAATGGAGTGCCATTTGGCTTTTCGAGGGAAGCGTTAATAACATTATAAACTACGCCACTATAAAGAATGCGACTGCAGGAATTATTAGTGATGGAAATCCTTTAGGAGGACCAGACAAACTAAGCATTTCAAACAGTAAAATATATAATTCTAGCAGCTACGGCATACTAGGAAGAAACAGCTCTATTAATGCTGAAAATGTGGTTATAAATAATTCCGGACTCTCTTCTTTTGCTGGGGTTATTGGTGGAAAATATAATTTTATTCATTGCACCATTGCTAACTATTGGGATAGCAGCTTCAGGCAATTTCCTTCTTTACTATTAAATAATTACACTATAGATGAAGACGATAATGTGATTGTTACCGATTTAACCGAAGCTAATTTCAGTAATTGCATCATATACGGCGATGAAAACATAGAAATTTTAGCAGATGAAGTCGAAGCTGATCAAGTAGCATTCAACTTTAAATTTACAAACTGTCTAATTCGTTTTGATGATTATAACGATACTTATGATGGACCGAATTACGATTTCACCAATACCGACCACTACGTTAATGTCATTTTAAACAATGACCCAAACTTTAAAGATCCGCATTTAAATGAGCTCATTATTGGTGATGAATCGGCGGCCAACGACCAAGGCGACATAGGCTATGCGCTACGAGTACCAACCGATATTTTAAATGTGAGTAGACTTACTTCTCCAGATTTAGGAGCTTATCAACACATTACTTTTGATGAAGATTAACATGAAGCGTATCAATTAATAATGACGCTCCAAAAGAACTCTAGTTAAGCATTAAAAATCAAAATCGTTTGTTCTGTAAACCATGAAAACTGTAATTATTTCAGGAAGCTCTAGAAACGATGGCCATACGAATGCGCTAACAAATCAACTTGTAAACCACACCAATTGGGATCTTATCAATCTTAATGATTATAATATTGGTTACTTCGACTACGACCATGCCAACAAAGAAGATGATTATCTGAATTTGATTCAAGAACTCCTTGCAAACTACGGCACGCTCGTTTTTGCTACGCCCGTTTATTGGTATGCTATGAGTGGCATTTTGAAAGTATTTTTCGATCGGCTTACTGACTTAATAACCATAGAAAAAGAACTTGGCAGAAAACTACGTGGTAAAAACATGGCCGTTATAAGTAGTTCCCATGGCGAAAACCTTGGTGAGCATTTTTGGCTCCCATTTCAATCTACTGCAACATATTTAGGCATGAATTATCTAGGACATGCACACACGATTTCGATGGCATCCAACGATATAATTCTTAAAAATTTCATCAGAACTGTAGACCAATAAAATGACTGCGAATGAATTTGCTAGAAGAAACATTTTCAACTTATAAATAACTGGACTTTACATAAAACAAAAAATCCTGCTCAAAGTAATTGAACAGGATTTTTCAGGATTTATTAAAATTAAATTACACGAACAAAGGCTTCCCTTTCATCATGTCGTTTACTTTTACTTTAACCGCTTCTAATACGGTTTCATCTTCAAAGTTTGTGATTACTTCATCAAGTAATTCTACAATAGCCAACATATCATCCTCTTTCAATCCTCGCGTTGTTACAGCAGCAACACCTAAACGGATTCCAGAAGTAACAAATGGTGATTTATCATCAAAAGGCACCATGTTTTTATTCACAGTAATATCAGCTTTTACAAGAGCTTGTTCAGCATCTTTCCCCGATAAGTTTTTGTTACGTAAATCAATTAACATACAGTGGTTATCGGTACCATTTGAAATAATGTTATAACCTTTAGCAACCAATGCATCGGCCATAGTCGCTGCATTTTGCTTCACTTGTAATTGGTAATGTAAGAAGTCGTCAGTTAAAGCTTCACCAAAAGCAATGGCTTTAGCAGCAATAATATGCTCTAATGGACCACCTTGGTTTCCTGGGAAAACGGCAGAATCTAATAAAGAAGACATTTTACGTAAGCTTCCATTTTTAAGTTTGATACCAAATGGGTTATCAAAATCTTGCCCCATCATAATCATACCACCTCTAGGTCCTCTTAAGGTCTTGTGTGTAGTAGTGGTTACAATATGACAGTGAGGTAACGGATCGTTTAAAATACCTTTTGCAATAAGACCAGCTGGGTGTGAAATATCAGCCATTAAAATCGCTCCAACGCTATCGGCAATGACTCTAAAACGTTTAAAATCGATATCACGAGAATAAGCAGAAGCTCCAGCAATAATTAATTTTGGTTGCTCTTTAGTCGCGATTTCTTGAATTTTATCATAGTTTAAAACCCCAGTTTCTTGTTCTACACCGTAAAACACAGGGTTATAAAGTTTTCCAGAAAAGTTTACTGGCGAACCATGAGTTAGGTGTCCACCATGAGATAAATCAAAACCTAAAATTTTATCACCTGGCGTTAAACATGCGTGATATACCGCTGTATTAGCCTGGCTTCCGGAGTGTGGTTGTACGTTAACGTACTCAGCTCCAAATAATGCTTTTGCTCTATCAATCGCAATTTGCTCTACTTCATCAACAACCTCACAGCCACCATAGTAACGCTTTCCAGGATAACCCTCGGCGTATTTATTAGTAAGCACAGATCCTGCAGCTTCCATAACTTGTGGGCTTACAAAGTTTTCTGATGCAATTAGTTCAATACCATGTAATTGGCGTTCTTTTTCAGCTTCAATGAGTTCAAAAATTTGTTCGTCGCGTTGCATAAAATTAAATTCTGATTAAATATGGCGCAAAAATAGGAAATTGATTAGTTAAAAGCATTAAAAAAAGAATATTAACTTGTAAGTTTTTAACCAATTTGTTAACTGTTAAAGCTTACTTATATTTTATTCGATTTTTCCTTTTAAAATAAAAAAAATGTGTAGGTTTGATAAGAATACAATAACTCTTAAAAAATAAGTTATGCCACTATCAGCTAACAATCCAGATAGAAAATCGTGGTTACACGTCGATAAAAATTCAGATTTCCCTATTCAAAATATTCCGTTTGGTGTATTCTTAACACGAGACGACATTATAACTATAGGTACTCGAATTGGTGATACCGCTATAGACCTGGGAGCGCTTCATCAATTAGGTTATTTTGAAGGCATCCCATTAACCGATGATATTTTTCTTCAAGATTCATTAAATGATTTTATTGCCGACGGCAGAAAAACATGGCGTGCCGTTAGAAACCGAATTTCTCAAATTTTTGATGCAGACAACGATACGTTAAAAAACAATACAAAACATAAGGAAACCATTCTATTTAGATTGGATGAAATTGAAATGCAATTGCCAGTTCAAATTGGCGATTACACCGATTTCTACTCAAGCATGGAACACGCTACCAATGTCGGTTTAATGTTCAGAGATCATGATCATGCGTTATTACCTAACTGGTTACATATTCCTATTGGCTATCACGGTAGAAGTTCTTCTATTATTCCTTCAGGAATTCCTGTACACCGACCAAAAGGACAAACCTTACCGGAAGGCGCTACAGAACCTGTTTTAGGCCCGAGTCAATCGGTAGATTTCGAATTAGAAATGGCCTTTATCACCACTGATGCTAATGATTTAGGAGAGCCAATCCCCATAAAAGAAGCTGAAGAATACATTTTCGGATTGGTATTGTTTAATGACTGGAGCGCCAGAGACATTCAAAAATGGGAATACATTCCATTAGGACCTTTCTTAGCGAAAAATTTCGCTTCATCGATATCGCCATGGATTGTTACTCTAGATGCTTTAGAACCATACCGTGTTGAGAGTCCGAAACCAATTAAGCCACAATTAGAATACCTAAAATACGAAGGCAAAAAGAGTTATGATATTAATTTAGAGGTTGCTATCCAACCAAAAGGCGCTAAAGAAACAGTGGTTAGCAAATCCAATTTCAAATACATGTATTGGAATATGGTACAGCAATTAGCCCATCATACCATAAACGGCTGCCCGATAAATTCTGGTGACCTCATGGGTAGTGGAACGATTTCTGGCCCAACAGAGGACAGTTTCGGATCGATGCTTGAACTTACCAAAAATGGAGAAAAACCAATAAAAATGAAGGATGGCAGCACTAGAAAATATATCAATGATAATGACACAGTAATCATGCGTGGATTTTGCGAAAAAGATGGTACACGTATCGGTTTTGGCGAAGTTTCAACAAAACTACTTCCTGTTTATAAAAAGAAAAAGTAACACACTAAAGATTCATTCTTTAGAATATAATTCGAGGTTATTTAGGTTTCCTATTCAGTTAGGCGCTTAAATAACCTTTTTTTATGATGGCTTTTTTATTTATGCTTAGATTTTTCAAGGATTTCCTCATCTTCAATCTCTCTGGCTTTAGACAAAGCACTTGCCACCAACCCTGCAGGAATCGTTACAATACCAACACCAATAATAAGAATAAAAAAGGTGAATATTTTACCACCATCTGTAATGGGATAAACATCGCCATACCCTACCGTTGTTAAAGTAACAATAGCCCACCAAGCACTATGAAACACCGAAGAAAACACTTCGGGTTGCGCTTCATTTTCAAAATAATAAATACCTGCAGAAGCTAGGAACACAAAAATCCCAGTTACAATTAAAAAGAGTATAACTTCTTCTTTTACAATTCGGGCCGCTATATGAAATCGGTTAAGGGCTTTGTTATAACGAATTAACTTTAAGGCTCTAAAAATTCTAAACAAACGAAACGCTCGCAAAGCCCGTAAATCATATACTCTACTAATGTAAAAAGGAAAAATAGCGAGAAAATCAATAATCCCATAGAAACTAAAAATATATTTCAATTTATGCTCAGCCACATAAATTCTTAATATATATTCTATAGTAAAAACAAGAACACAAAATATCTCGAAACCTTCAATAAATGCAATGGTGCTTTTTGAGTTACTTGGTAAGGTTTCTACAGCAAATAAAATAAGCGACAAAAGGATTAAAATCTGAATAAAATAATCAAATATTTTTCCGTTTTTAGAGGTATTGTCTTCAACTAGTTCGCGTAATTTGTTTCCCATTTAATATCATATTATGACATAATATTACATAAAAATCATAAAAGTGTCATATTAAATCTAAAACTGAACACAAAATTATGTCTATTTCATATTAAAACAGCTTATCCCCCTGCTCAGAAAACTTCAAAAAATCTCCAGAAGAAATCCATTTTAAATGGTTTACAGAACGATTATAAAGGTACACCCAAGTTTCAATTGGCGTTCCATCATCTAACCTAGCCTGAACACTTTCCCTTTTAAACAAATCGGATTCGCTTGGAACGGGAGTAATACCTTCATAGGCATCTAAAACTTTAAAAACATTTTCAAAATCATCTATTTTAAAAACAGAACCATAGACTTTTTCTTGAGTATTAGAACTAACAACAGCACCTGGAAACCAAGACACTTGGTAAAGCTTCCCTTGAAAACTGCCCGTACCAACAAACTGCGAATGAGCCACTAAAAATCTAGACATGTCGTTTTTAACACCTTTTAATAAGGTACCATAAACAAATAAATAATCTGGTCTCAAGTTCACGCTATTAAATAAACGGACTCAAATCAATAGCATTAATCGAACCATGTGAATCATGCTTAACAACTTCGCCATTTTTTATGATTAATAATTGAGGTGATTCGTGTCTCACTTGAAACTTATAACCTGTTTCATTTGAAACCTCTCGGTAATTCAATAAATCTAAATAATACAAATCCAAATCACTTTCCGCTACATTATACGCAGCTACAAATTGCTTCATAACCATCCTACTAATACCACATGTTGTAGAGTGCTTAAAAATAGCTTGTGTTTTTGTATTCGATTTTTCTTTAATGGTTTCTAATTGCGACACTTCGGTTAAAGGAATCCATGGTAATACCTTTTCTTCCTTTTTCTCTTTTGCTTCAGACGAACCAAATAATTTATTTAATAAACTCATAATCAACAGATTTATAGTATTCCGCGAAAGCGAAAATTGAAATATTATTTTTAATTTTACAGTAAGTCGGCATCTATTTACAACCTTACAAAAGACAATAAGTCAGCAAAAAACAAGTAATAACAGACATTTTGTCAGACAAATCCTATTGGTAAGATTATTGACTTTATGTGCTTGTAAATGTAAAATAATTAAGATCTCCGTTTTCACGGAAGTTAAAGAAATAAAAAAATATATTATGAACTTGAATAATTATACCATAAAATCGCAAGAAGCCATTCAGCAAGCGCAACAAATTGCGCAAGGCTACGGGCATCAACAAATTGAAAATGAACACCTATTTAAAGGTATTTCTGAAGTCGATGAAAACGTACTTCCGTTTCTATTAAAAAAATTAAATGTAAATGTTTCCATTCTTGAACAAGCTTTAGACAAACAAATTGAAAGTTTTTCAAAAGTATCAGGCGGCGAACTCATGTTGTCTCGTGAAGCTGGAAAAACCTTAAATGAAGCAGCTATCATTGCTAAAAAAATGAAGGATGATTATGTTTCTATAGAACATTTAATTCTAGCTGTTTTAAAATCGAACAGTAAAATTGCACAAATGCTAAAGGACCAAGGGGTTACCGAAAAAGGTCTCACGGCAGCCATTAACGAATTACGTCAGGGTGAAAATGTCACCTCTCAAAGTCAGGAAGACACCTATAATTCGTTAAACAAATATGCTAAAAACTTAAATCAGTTAGCCAAAGACGGCAAATTAGACCCTGTTATTGGTCGTGATGAGGAAATTAGACGTATTCTTCAAATTTTATCGCGAAGAACTAAAAACAATCCTATTCTAGTAGGTGAACCTGGAACAGGAAAAACAGCCATTGCCGAAGGATTAGCGCATAGAATTATTGATGGCGACATCCCAGAAAACCTTAAAGACAAGCAAATTTTCGCCTTAGACATGGGGGCATTAATTGCTGGAGCTAAATATAAAGGTGAATTTGAAGAACGACTAAAAGCCGTAATTAAAGAGGTAACAACTAGTGAAGGTGATATCGTTTTATTTATTGACGAAATACACACCCTTGTGGGTGCCGGTGGCGGACAAGGCGCTATGGATGCGGCAAATATTTTAAAGCCTGCCCTAGCCCGTGGCGAACTGCGTGCTATTGGTGCGACTACCTTGGATGAGTACCAAAAATACTTTGAAAAAGATAAGGCTTTAGAGCGTCGTTTTCAAAAAGTGATGGTGGACGAGCCAGACACCGAAAGTGCTATTTCTATATTAAGAGGTATTAAAGAAAAATATGAAACACACCATAAGGTTCGTATAAAAGACGAGGCTATTATTGGCGCAGTTGAATTATCTTCAAGATATATCACCAATCGTTTTCTTCCAGATAAAGCCATTGATTTAATGGATGAAGCGGCATCGAAACTACGTATGGAAATCAACTCTAAACCTGAAGAATTAGATGTGTTAGATCGAAAAATCATGCAGTTGGAGATTGAAATTGAAGCCATAAAGCGTGAAAAAGATGAAACTAAGCTTAAATCACTTCGTGCCGATTTAGCCAATCTTAAGGAATCTAGAAATGAAATTAATGCCAAGTGGAAAAGTGAAAAGGAAGTTGTAGATAACATCCAAAACACAAAACAAAATATTGAAAACTTTAAGCTTGAAGCTGAAAAAGCCGAGCGTGAAGGCGATTACGGAAAAGTAGCCGAATTGCGTTACGGTAAGATAAAAGAAGCCCAAGAGCAGCTTGAAACCTATCAGCAAAAATTACAAGAGCACGCCGAGAACTCTTTAATTAAGGAGGAAGTAACTTATGATGATATTGCTGAAGTGGTTGCTAAATGGACTGGCATACCCGTGACTAAAATGCTACAAAGCGAACGCGAAAAGCTTCTCAAACTTGAACAAGAATTACACAAGCGTGTGGTAGGTCAAGAAGAAGCTATTGAAGCCGTTAGTGATGCCGTGAGAAGAAGTCGTGCTGGTTTACAAAATCCGCAAAAACCTATTGGTACCTTCCTATTTCTAGGAACCACGGGAGTTGGTAAAACTGAATTAGCCAAAGCGTTAGCGGAATATTTATTTGATGATGAAAACGCGATGACCAGAATTGATATGAGTGAATATCAAGAACGTCATGCTGTAAGCCGTTTAGTTGGTGCACCTCCAGGATATGTAGGTTATGATGAAGGCGGACAGTTAACCGAAGCCGTTAGACGTAAACCTTATTCTGTGGTACTTTTGGATGAAATTGAAAAAGCGCATCCAGATACCTTCAATATTCTTTTACAAGTATTAGATGAAGGCCATTTAACAGATAATAAGGGACGCATTGCAGATTTTAAAAACACCATTATTATAATGACTTCAAACATGGGAAGTCAGATTATTCAAGAACGATTTGAGGCTGTCAAAGACATTCAAACCGCTATTGAAGGTGCTAAGGTTGATGTACTGGCTTTACTGAAACAAACGGTAAGACCAGAGTTTCTAAACCGTATTGACGATACCATTATGTTTACACCATTAAGCAAAGAAAACATCGTTGAAATTGTAGGTTTACAATTAAAAAGCATCACTAAAATGATTGCAGCACAAGGTATAACATTTGATGCAACAGCTGAAGCCATCAAATATTTAGCAGACAAAGGATACAACCCTGAATATGGTGCTAGACCTGTAAAACGCGTGATTCAAAAAGAAGTTTTAAATGCGTTAAGTAAAGAAATTCTAGCAGGAAAAGTAACTACAGATAGTATTATTCTACTAGATGCCTTTGATGAGCAATTGGTTTTTAGAAATCAAGGCGATTTAATACATGAAGAAGTTTAAGGTAAAACGATTTTTTAGAGTTAAAAGACCTCTCAAACCCTTTAACACCAATTAGTTACCCACAGAAAAGCAACGAGAACAATTACAATATTCTCGTTGCTTTTAACGTTTTGTAAATAATTTAATAATTATTTAGTAAAAAAAAGTTGAAAAATAAAATTTTAAAGCTTCTTTTCTACAATTTACATAAATCCCCTACCGTTAATCTAAAAAACTAAGTATTTTAAGTGTAACCCCCCTTTTATTTCTAGATTAGCTTTAATAATTAACTCTCTAAATGGACTTTTTCTACTAAAACTTTAATGTTTTAATGAAAAACTCACAGTAAAAACCTAATTATCAGCTTCATGAACATTTCACCTTACCTGGATTACACCCTCCTAGAATCGACAAGTACAGAACGTGAAATTATCGACTTATGCAATAAAGCAAGAGAAAACAATTGTTTTAGCATTTGTGTAAACGGTTCGTACGTATCATTGGCGAAACAATTTCTACAGGATACAGAAATTAAAGTAACTACTGTTGTTGGTTTTCCGATGGGTTGTGCTACGACTAAATCTAAAATCTACGAGGCAAAACAAGCCATTTTAGATGGTGCTGAAGAAATAGGCATGGTTGTAAACTTAGGTTATGTGAAGAGTAAAAATTATGTTTCGGTATTAAAAGATATTAGCGACGTAAAAATGGCTATTGGTAATATTCCACTTAAAGTCATAATAGAGATTTCTGAATTAAACAAAAATGAGATTGTTAGAATTAGTGAAATTTGCATCGATGCTAAAGCCGATTTTATAGAAACATCTACGGGGTTTACAAAAAGTGGAGCCACACTTACAGCCATAAAAATCATTAAAAAAACTATTAAAGATGCGGCTCAAATTAAAGCTTCAGGTGACATTCTTGATTTTGATTCAGCTGTTAAATTTCTTGAAGTTGGTGCTGATCGTCTTGGGGTAACTCCCGCATTTAAAGGCTTAAACAATAACAGTCGGCAACAAAGAAATAGTAAAATCTACAAACAATACTTAGAATCTGCTGCTAAAAAGTCTGAGTCTACGAATTCCGAATCCTTAAAGGAATCTACCACAACTCACAGCAAATTTTAGCATAAATCTACTAAACAGGTACATTCTATTTAACAGTAAAACAAGGTTAAATAGAAAAATGTTAATACCTTTATAACTGGTACGGCTACCTAATACCCTTACGTAGCATACACCGTTATAAAAAATTAACGCATGAATCCATTTAGTCCATACATTGATCACACCCTATTAAAAGCAACGGCTACAAAAAATGACATTATAACGCTTTGTGAAGAAGCCAAACAATATCATTTTTTCTCGGTTTGTGTAAACAGCAGTTTTGTTTCACTTGCCAAAAAAACTTTAGAAAAGTCGAAGGTTAAAGTTTGTTCGGTGGTAGGTTTCCCTTTAGGCGCCATGAGTACAGAAGCGAAAGTTGCCGAAACACAGAACGCTTTAAAAGATGGTGCCGATGAAATTGATATGGTTATCCATATCGGCTTATTAAAAAGCAAAGACTATCAAGCCGTAGAGCAGGATATTGCAGCCATTAAAAGCATCATGCCCAACAAAATTTTAAAAGTCATTTTAGAAACTTGTTATTTAGATGATTCTGAAATTTTAAAAGCTAGTGAGATTGCTATTAAAGCAGGAGCCGACTTTATAAAAACATCTACAGGTTTTGGTACACGTGGTGCAAGCACCAATGATATTAAAATTATGAAAAGTGCCTGTACTACGAATACTAAAATCAAGGCTTCAGGAGGCATTCGAGCTGCCGAATCCGCCTTACACTATATCAATCTAGGTGTAAAACGATTAGGTACTTCATCAGGAATTGCCATTGTAAACGGTACCACTTCAAATTCTAATTATTAAAAAATACATGTATGAGTGTTCATATTGAAGCCGAAAAAGGAGACATCGCAGAAACCATATTACTACCTGGCGACCCTTTACGCGCCAAATGGATTGCAGAAACTTTTCTAGAAAACCCCGTTTGTTTTAACAAAGTAAGAAACATGTTTGGCTATACAGGAACCTTTAAAGGAAAACGCATTTCTGTTATGGGAACTGGCATGGGCATCCCCTCTATTTCTATTTATGCACACGAACTTATTACGGAATATGATGTAAAAAATTTAATTCGAGTAGGTAGTGCTGGCTCCTATCAGGAAAATGTGAAAATTAGAGATATTGTTTTAGCCATGGCTGCCTCATCGAATTCAGGCTTAAACGAAATACGTTTTAACGGTGCTGATTATGCGCCAACCGCAAATTTCGACTTATTTAAGAAAGCATTAAAAGCTGCTGAAGCGCAGAACATCCCAGTAAAAGCAGGGAATATTTTTAGTTCTGATGAATTTTATGCCGACGATTTTAAATCTTATAAGAAATGGTCCAAATTCGGAGTACTTTGTGTAGAAATGGAAACTGCGGGACTATATACGGTTGCTGCAAAGCACCGTGTCAATGCCCTATCTATATTAACTATTTCTGATTCCTTAGTAACTGGCGAGCGCACCACAAGTGCAGAACGTGAAACGACTTTTAAAGATATGATTGACATTGCTTTAGAACTTGCATAAACCAAAATGTTTGATTTAAAATAAGGGTATAAAAAAAGACCGATCTAGATGTTAGATCGGTCTTTTTTACAAAGAGATATTATAAAAACTAAAACTTAGAAATCAGCATTCTTTAAGTTTGAATTTCTTTGAATTTCATCTTGTGGAATTGGGGTATCATAATCTACTGAAGAATTCCAATCAGGTTTAGCACCTTCTAAACCAGTAGGTCCAAAAACAACATCACCTAATTTTCTTCTTTTGATATCATACCATCTTTTACCTTCAAAAGCAAGTTCAATACGACGCTCTTCGATAACATCAGCAACTGTTACTGTTCCAGATAAATCTGCAGGTACGGCACTGGCAGGAACTGTTTCTGCAACATATCCACCATTAGTAGAAGCACCACCTTTACGAGCTCTTGCTCTAACTTCATTAATGTACATTAAAGCAGCAGCATTATCTCCAGTTTCAACAGCACATTCAGCTGCGATTAATAATACTTCAGCATAACGAATCATAGAATAGTTATGACTAGTTGCTCTTTTATTACCACGAGCGTAAGGTCCTGGGAAACGCGTGTATTTTGCAATATACGGCATGTTACCCGCATGCTCATGACCACTAATATCAAACTGAGTATAATCAACTGTAGTACCTCCAATAGTAACTTCTGTTTGGAAACTCACACGAGTTCTATAATCTTGAGGATCAAAAGAATCATAAACAGCCATTACTGGTACAGCAACCGACCAACCTTGATCGTCGTCATCACTTCTAATACCTGTCATTGGCGCAGTTTGATCGTAAGCATTATCATCAGCTTCTACATTGTTATAATCTAATGCGAAAATAGGCTCTGGAGAAGTATCGATATCATTTGCATTAAATAACGTTTGGAAATTATCATCTAATGAATATACACCACTGTTGATTACTTTTTTAGCATAGTTGTAAGCTGTAGTAAAATCTGCTGAACTACCACCAGCTAAATCTGTAGTTGCTCTTGTTAAATACACTAAAGCTAAGTAAGAACTAGCAGCACCTTTTGTAGGAATAGCAGCTGCACCTTGAGGAACACTGTGACTTACAGGCAACCATTGTTCAGCATATTCTAAATCAGATATAATATGAGAATAAATATCCGACACTGAAGAACAAGAAATTGTACTAGCAACTTCCACATCTTCGATAGGCGCATCAATATAAGGAACAGATCCAAATAAACGCACTAAGTGGAAATAGTAAAATGCACGTGCAAAATAAGCCTGAGCTACTACTGGGTTCTTAATATCAGCAGGATCATTAACAGCTTCTGCTCCAGCAATCGCATTATTAGCTGCCGCGATTCCTTTATAGATTCTATACCATGGATCGTAAACCATTTCATTATCGCCAGTAATAGAGTGCATATCCATCTCTACCCTGTGCTGTTGCGCAGATTGTAAATTAACCATATCTGAGCGTAACAATAAGGAGATAGAAAGTTTTCTTCCCCAAATCTCCTCATTAATCGCATGTGTTAACGCACCATTAACAGCTGTTTGAATATCTTGAGTCGTTGAAAAGAACCCATCCGGAGATAACAATCCTACTGGCTCTTCTTCTAAATCAGAGCATCCTACCATTGGTAGACCTACTACCAACAATAACAATATTAATATATATTTATTTTTTTTCATGTTGTCTATTTTTTTTATTCTTAAAATGTTAAGTTAAGACCGAAAGTAAACGATCTCACGGTTGGATAAGATCCAAAATCGAAACCTCTAGTCGTGTTACTTGCTAAGTTGTTACCGTTAGCACCACCTTGTGCACCAAAATAACTTACTTCTGGATCTAACCCTGAGTAGTTAGTAAACGTTAATAAGTTTTGACCACTTACAGATAATCTTAATCTTTCTACACCAATGTTATCTAAAACTTTAGTTGGGAAGTTATACCCAAGTGATAAGTTTTTCAATCTAACATAACTACCATCCTCTACAAAACGAGATGACATTTCTCTAGAACTGTTATTTCCAACTCGTGGTTCGTTAGAACCTGTGTTTGTAGATGACCAAGCGTTGTTATAATAATCATAAGTCGTGTTAGAATCACCATTATTAAGTTGTACTTGAGTCATGTTAAAGATTTCACCTCCTTGAGATCCTTGGAAGAATACGTTTAAGTCCCAGTTTTTAAGTGAAAGGTTGTTTGTGAAACCCCAAGTGAAATCTGGGTTTGGATTACCAATGATATCTCTATCACCAGTCGAGAAATCACCACTACCATCGTGATCTACGAATAAAGGATCACCAGCTTGAGCACCAGCAATAGCAACAGTACCATCTGGTAAAGTTCCACCCTGGTAAACACCAGCATATTCATAACCCCAGAAAAGACCAACTTCCTCACCTTCACGTAAAATGTAAGTGTTGTTTACACTGAAATAACTTGGCGCACCGTTACCAAAAATATCAAGACCTTTATTTAATCTTGTTACTGTGTTTTTGTTTTTAGAGAATACAAAATCAGATGTCCAGCTGAAGTTATCTTTAACAATATTTCTTGTTGTTAAGAATACCTCTACCCCTGTGTTGTTAATTTCTCCAACATTCTTTAAGATTTGGTCATTTCCAAAACCTAAGTATTGAGGCATACCACTATCAGCCATAATAAGATCTTTAGTGTCGATGTTATAGTAATCAACAGAAAGACTTACTCTGTTATTAAATAAACCTAAATCAAGACCAAAGTTTGATTGGATAGACGTTTCCCATTTTAAGTCTGGGTTAGCAGGTTGGAAAGGCGTAATTGCAGAAACTGTACTTCCACCACTTGATGCATATAAAATTTCAGAAAGTGCTAAAGATTGGTAAGGTGAAATTGAAGGATTTCCTGTAGCACCATAACTCGCTCTAAATTTCAAGTTAGAAATAGTATTACTATCCTTTAAGAAGTTTTCGTTAGAGATTTTCCATCCAATAGCTCCTGAAGGGAATGTTGCATATTTTTCATTTTTAGCAAAGTTTGAAGCACCATCACGTCTTACTGTAGCTGTAAATAAATATTTATCGTTTAAATCGTAGTTAATTCTACCAAATACCGATTGAATTTCTCTTTCATTCTTGTAAATATCACCAACAGTTGGTTGGATTAAGTTTCTAGCAGAGTATAAACCGTAATATGAGAAAGAATCAGAAAGCGTACCAGTTCCTTCATTATAGGTAGCGTTATTTTGATTATTTTGATAAGAGTAACCTCCTAATAATGTTAACGTTCCTTTTCCAATTTCTTTGTTGTAAGTTAAGTAGTTTTCACTTAAAACAGAGGTGCTCTTAGTTTGGTCAATAATTGCTCTACCGTCTAATCCATTACCAGCAGTTACAGTTAAAGTTCTTGGCATATAGATCCCTCTAAATTGATTTCTAGAGCTCATACCAAATGTAGTTTTGAAAGTTAAACCTTCAATAATTTCATACTCAGCAAAAATGTTTGCTCTAAAAGTTTCAATTTCAGTATCGTCATCTCTTTGAGTTGCAACCGCATATGGGTTATCTACTTCATCACCAATTTTATCATTGGTTGAAAAAGAACCATCGCTGTTATACACACCTTTGTCTGGAGCAAAACGCATTGCTAATGTAACAACGTCATCACCTCCTACAGTTACCGAACCGTTAGATTGTGTAGTTACACCAGTTTTTTGGCTAATACCACCTGTTAAGTTTACACCTAACTTTAATTTATCAGTAACTTGAGCATCTACATTAGTTAAGAAAGTAATTCTTTCGTAACCTGAATTTACTAAAATACCATCTTGGTTATAATAAGTACCTGAAGCATAAAATTGTGCTTTATCTGTACCACCTGAAAAAGACAACTGGTGGTTAGCAGTTCCACCTGTTCTGTAAATCATATCTTGCCAATCAGTATCATAAGCATCTTGTACATATGCGTTAGTGTTACCTTGATTTACTCTAATTTGATTTTGGTAATCAGCAAAATCATCAGCATTTAATAAATCTAAACGGTTAGATGTATTTTGTACAGAATACGTAGAGTTTAATTCTACACTTAGTCTACCACTCTTACCTTTTTTAGTGGTAATCATGATTACACCATTCGCACCTTGTGAACCGTAAATTGCTGTTGCAGAAGCATCTTTTAATACTTCCATTGAAGCGATGTCTCCAGCTTGAGGCATGTTAGCCCCTACGAATCCATCTACAACGATAAGTGGATTACTACTAGCATTAATAGAAGTGTTACCTCTAATTTTAATACTGATAGGCGCACCTGGCTCACCACCATTGTTAGTTTGTACATCAACACCTGCTGCACGACCTTGTAAGGCTTGTGAAGCATCTAATACAGGAAACGCTGTTAATTCTTCAGATTTTACAGAAGAAACCGCTCCTGTAATATCACTCTTTTTACGAGCACCATATCCTACAACTACAACTTCATCAAGTTGACTAGTGTCTTCAGCCATTACAACACTAATGGTTTTTTGACCTGTAATTTTAACACTTTGCGAAACATATCCAATATAAGAAAATTGAAGTACATCCCCTGGCTTCACCTCTAATTGAAACCCTCCATCAAAATCTGTTGCTGTTCCTGTTGTTGTTTTAGCAATGATAACATTGATACCAGGAATGGGTGTGTTGTTCTCATCTGTTACAGTACCGGACACCTGGTATCCGTCCTGCGCAAACAATGATATATTAAATATCATCATTAACATTAAAGCTAGTTTAGTTTTTAAATTCATTTGTTAATTTTTTTTGTTAATAAATACTTAGTTATGGTAAACCAATCTGGTTTTTTAAATTGGTGCACCAATTTGGCGATGCTAATATATGTTATTATTATGTTAAAATCACAATGAATTTTAAAGAAATCTAAAAATCAACTCGAAAAAATCTAGATATAACAATAAATTGAAGACATTTTTCCCATCACGACAGTTCCTTTAATACATTCATGGTTAGGGAATAGCTTATTACCCGAACTAAGAATAACTAAATTGTTAATCTTACTTTAAAAAATTGTTAAATTTTAAATTGTAACTTTTTTATTACAGGACTAATAAAACCAAAGGAAAGTTGACAAAAAGATGATATTTAAGTGGCAGAGATTAAGCGTGTTTTTAGACAGCAGTCCTATACCATGTAGCATGAAGTGCTACGCAATTCCCACATGGTAATCCCAAAACACGTCCTTACTATAAAGCAAAGACTATAATTTGACTAGCATATTTTTGTGCAAGGCAATTAAGACTTTCTTGATTCAACTGTAACACTCTAGGATAGCCGCCTGTAGTTTGGCAGTCTCTCATTAAAATAATTAAATTGCCAGAAGGTGTTAATTGCACCGTACCCGGTAAAACAGGCCCTGTTATTATGGGCTCTAAAGTGTTTACTATAGGTTCCTCCAACTGGTAGGCCATTCGGTTATTATTTTTAGATATAGTAAATGGTTTTCCTATTAGTAGTTTCTGTTGTGCTTCAGACAATAAATCAAATTCTGGCCCTTTGAAAACGCCTAGTTGACTTTGAAGAAAATCATCTTTACTTATTTTTAAACGTGCATTTTTAGGATAACTTTGATCTGATTGAGGTTCAATAGCCAGCAAATCGTCGTCTTGAATCACATGGCTATGAGTAACGCCCTGATACATACTTCGGCTACGCATAACCACATCGGTTTTAAAGCCGCCTTTAACCGCCAAATACGTTCTTATTCCGCCAATTGCTGATGAAAAACTTAATACATCGGCAGCTTTTACCGCTATCATTTTATAATTAGGAATACGCGTACCATTTAATTTAGCACGCATATCGGCTCCCGAAATACAAATAAAGGTGTCGCATTGAAATTCTAGTTTAGCACCAAGCATGGTCATTTCCAAAACTGCAGAGTCTTCGGCATTTACGAGAATCGTATTAGCGAATAGCATAGCTTGTTTATCCATAGCTCCAGAATACGGCACTCCATATTTCTGAAACCCATAACGACCCAGATCTTGAATACTAGAATACAATCCGCTATTTAAAACCTTAATCAATGGTCACCTCACTTTCTATTTGATACACGCCAGCATCAACCAATACTTTTATATCATTAAACTCTTTTAAATTCACAGCATAAAACTGAATACGATCACCGGGTGATGCAAAACAAGGGGGATTTAACTTTTTATCAAAAAAAGGAATGGGAGATTTCCCAATGATATTCCAACCTCCAGGACTTTCGGATGGATACACACCTGTTTGGTTTCCGCCAATGGCAACAGCACCTTTTTCTATTGCCAATCTAGGCGTCGATTTTCTTGGCATACTTAGGGTATCGTCCAAACCGCCCAAATATAAAAATCCGGGTAAAAACCCAATAAAATAAACGGTATAAATGACTTGCGTGTGGCGTTTAATGATTTCTGATTTCGTTATGTTTTTTACTTCTGATAGGTGCTCTAAATCTAAAGCAAAACAATCTTCATAACAAACAGGAATTCGCCAAAGCTGTGACGTTCTTTGTTCTTCGTTTTCAGCTGAAGTATAAATGTTCTTTAAAACTTCTATTTTTTTCTGAAAATTAACGGGTGTATAAAATAGTATCAACAAGGATTGATAAGCTGTTCGCACCTCAGCAATATCGGTATCATCAGCAATTCCAATTTTTGATTTAAAACCTAACACATCTTCCAGAATAGACTCTGAAATTTGATTTGGCCATTCCACCAAAATCCCTTGTTCACCAAAGGGTTTGTACGAAAGCTTAAAACTCATTTTTAAATAATTTGAATGCCTTTAGCGTTTAACTGCTTTGTTAGGTTAGAAATTAAATGATAGGCTTCAGGGTTATCGCCATGCACACAAAAAGTATCCGCTTTAATAGATTGAAAATCGCCAGTAATGGTTTTTACTTTTTCAGTGGAAATCATATTAAAAACATGATCAACCATGGTATCAGAATCACTTATCAAAGCCTTTGAATCGCTTCTAGAAACCAATGTTAAATCGGCATTATAATTACGATCTGCAAAGGCCTCGTACATAATTGGAATTCGGTTTTCAATAGCCAATTTAGCGATTACCGAATTATAAGGCACATACAAATGTACTCGTAACATCAAACATTTCATAACTTCAATGATCACTTGAGCAATTTTTTCATCTACAGCAGCTAAATTATACAAAGCGCCATGAGGCTTCACATGATGAAGGTGCAGATGTTCGGCCTCTAAAATTCGAATTAAATCTTTTATTTGATTTTTAATAGAGGTGTACAGGGCTACACTAGGCATGTCTATAGCTTTTCTTCCAAAATGATCTTTATCAGGAAAACTGGGGTGTGCCCCTATTTTAACACCGTGTTTTTTTGCTAATCGAGACACTATAGTCATGGTTTCAATATCACCAGCATGACCACCACAAGCAATGTTACAAGAGGAAATGAAAGGCATGAGCTCGGCTTCGTTGCCAAGGCCTTCGCCAACATCGGCATTAAGATCTATACGGGTTTGCATGATTAAAAAATATTTAAATCGAACACCTTATTTAAGGTAGCAACAGACAACAAGATACTAATAATTAAAACAATAGCACCTAATACATTTTGTTTAAAACTGTTTTTATGTTCGCCTAATACGGCAGATTTATTCATTACCCAAATTAAAAACCCTGCAATTATAGGTAATAAAACACCATTAGTAACCTGAGCAAATTTTATAATCTCAATGGATTTTATGCCTAACGAAGAAAACAGAACCCCTAAAATAATAATGCTCCCCCATACACTTTTAAATTTTATGGTGCGCATATCGCTTTTCCAGCCCAAACAACCACTCATCACAAAGGCAGCGGCTAATGGGGCCGTAATGGCACTTGTAATTCCAGCGGCAAACAAGCCTATGGCTAAAAAGTATTTAGCAAAACACCCAAACAAAGGCTCTAAACCTTTTGCTAAATCTACAGCACTGTGTACCTCAGTCGCTTGAATGGATGCTGCCGAAATCATGATACACATAGATACCATTCCGCCTAAAACTACAGCTACAATGGTATCCTTTCTGGCATATTTTAAATCGGTAGGTTTTTGCCACTTCTCCTTAACCAATGAGGCGTGCAAAAATAAGTTATAGGGCACCACCGTAGTTCCTATTAAAGCGATAACCGTGAGTAAATTTTCTTTTGAAATATTTGGAATGAAGGCACCTTTAAAAACTTCGCCTAGATTTGGTTTTGTAATAACGGCTGTAAGCAGAAAAGCCAAACTCATTAAAGTTACCAAAGCCACTAAAACCCGTTCAAGAATTTTATAATTGCCCATGTACAATAACGAAAAAGCAATGACTCCAATTAAAACACTTAAACCATTTAAAGAGAAACCTCCTATAGCCAAACTTTTTTTACCGATAATAGCCTCTAAACCCAAAACGCCACCACTTATATTTCCGGCTTCGTAGGCGGCATTCCCAATAACGATGGCCGAGAGTATTAAAAGTAAAGCCAATACTTTTATTACAGGATGTTTTATTTCATCGCGAATAATTTCCGACAACCCTTTTTGAGAAATAATACCTAATCTAGCCGACATTTCCTGTAAAACAATAGTTGCCAAAATAGACAAAACCATAGCCCACAATAAGGAAAAACCAAATCCTACACCAGCTAATGTGCATACAGTCACGGTACCAGGGCCAATAAACGCAGCTGCTACCAAAGGACCTGGGCCAATATTTTTAAACCAGTTTTTCAAATGGATGTTTGGGTGTTAACTATTTTATTGGTTTAATTGTTAGAAACAGCGTTTAGGGAATAAATAGCAAAACTTCCTAACCAATGTCCGCCCTCATAACTATCTTCAAAAATACTAGGTAAAGAATAATTGATGCTTTGGTTGGCTATATTTTTAAGATGATTAAACTCTGGTAAGTCTTCAGCAATTTTATAAAAATTCCATGCTCTCGAAAAATTCACCCCATCTAGATGTACCAAATGACCATCGGTTCTATCAGACACTTTTCCGGGTTCTAAATTGTAGTTTTTATTTTTAAGTTCTGGCAGAAATTTATCTATCCACACTAAAAATTCATCTTTAGACAGTAAACGTTTCATTAACGCTGCTTCTTCAAGACATGGTGATAAAAAATCACTTCCGCTAGGCTCCCAGCTCATCGGACAATTTTCATCATTCATATAAAACGATTTAGCACGTTCGGCGATGGCTGATTTAAGCACTTCGTGGTTTACTGCTTCGGCATAATCGTATGCAAAAGATAATCCAAATGCTGTATTAGGATGCGTTCCTACACGTAAAGGATAGTTTAATTTTGGTAAAAACTCGATATATTTATCAGCTATCAAATCGGTTAAGGGCTGTAAGTTAGCTTCTAGGGTTCTTGCCGTCTCATCATCCCAAGTATGTAATGTTTCAGCTAATTTTAACAACCAAGCCCAACCATAAGTACGCTCGTAACTTTTATTATGCTTTCCATGAAAGTAAGCCACTTCAGCTTTTATATTTTCCTTAGATATGTTGTTTAGCAAACGCTGCTTAATTTGATCGGCGTCTTCTAGATCAGGAAAGTTTTTTAATAAACTTACCAAACTCCAATGACCATGAACTGCCGAATGCCAATCAAAACAACCATAAAATGCGGGATGCAAAACATGAGGCGCTTTTAAATCCTTATCAGCCCCAAGGGTTTGAGACAATCGGTTAGGATATTCAATATTAATACAGTGTAAAGGCAACTCAGCCAATTTATTTGCATGAGAAAGGTCTAATTTTGGAACTTCTGCAATAGCAACTTCTGGTAGCGTGGTTGTAGCGATCACTTCCTCTTTCTTTTTTGAGGATTGGCATCCCAAAAATATAGCCATAGCCAGTAAAGTATATAAATATTTCATAAGCGTAAAAAAGTTTAAAAGCCGAAACTATTAAATTAAAACATATTATTAAAGAAATAATATAGGTTTTCAATGAATTACTCTAAAAAATTTACACTTTTAATACTCTAAAGCTAAAATAGTTACATTTTTTATTCGTTTTTTTTGATTTTTTCACGCAACTAATCATAAAATCTCACATCTCTTAATCAAACAAATTAAAAACCCAAAATCATGAAAAAATCAATTTTAGCAGTAAAAAGTATCGTATCTCTATGTTTAATAAGTGGCTTAATTTTTAGTTGCGATAACAACGACGATAATGATATGGTATGTCAAGAAGAAATAACAGGAGATTTAACAGAACATGAAACAGCATTTGCTGGTGAATGGATTCTAAAAAGCATTGTTGCAGATGAAGAAATTGATTTAACTGATGATGATACCGACAACCCAAGCACAGATATTTTCGCTCAATATGATGAATGTCAACAAGACGCTGTTCATGATTTCCAATCGGATAGAGCTTACATATTCGAAGTAGGTTTAAATGCAGCAGATTGTGATGACCAACAAAAAGTTGAAGGCACTTGGAAATTAAGTGACGAAAATATGTTAACTATCCTTTCTAATTGTGTAGAATCGCGTACAGCTCTTGAACTTAATGAAGAAAACACAGAGTTTACTGTAGAAAACACTGTAGTTTTTACCGATGTTAACGACGAGGAGATGACTCTAAAAATCACAACTACCTATGCAAAATCTGCAGGGGAAGATGTAGAGGAAGAAGAAGCTGAGTAAGACCAGTTATTTTTTTTGATAATACAATACACTTAGGAAGGCAAAATGGGTTTATCTCACAAACCCATAACTAAAGCGACTGCCTAACAGCTGAAGTTATATTCACTGTTAGGCAGTCGCTTTTTTATTAGCCCAGCCAACCTTCGCGATCTAAACTTCTATATTGAATAGCCTCACTAATATGAGTACCATTAATACTATCTGAACCTTCTAAGTCGGCAATAGTTCTGGATACTTTTAAAATACGATCGTAGGCTCTTGCTGAAAGATTTAATCGGTCCATGGCCGTTTTTAGTAATTCCTTTGAAGCCCCGTCTAACCCACAGTATTTCCTAATTTGTTTGCTATTCATTTGGGCATTATAATGCACAGTTTCAGATTCTGAAAAACGCTGAGTTTGAATCACTCGAGCCTCTGTTACTCGTTTTCTAATCTCTACAGACGTTTCACTTTTGCGTTCATCAGATAGCTTTTCAAAAGGTACTGGGGTTACTTCGATATGAATATCAATACGATCTAATAAAGGTCCTGAAACCTTACTTAAATACCTTTGCATTTCGGCAGGACTCGAAGTGACAGGTGCATTGGGATCGTTAAAATAACCTCCAGGACTTGGGTTCATACTGGCTACCAACATAAATGAAGACGGATAAGTTACCGTAAATTTTGCTCGTGAAATGGTAACCTCTCGATCTTCCAACGGTTGACGCATCACTTCTAAAACTTCACGTTTAAATTCTGGGAGTTCATCTAGAAATAAGACCCCGTTATGCGATAATGAAATCTCTCCAGGTTGTGGGTAACTTCCGCCGCCGACCAAGGCGACGTTTGATATCGTGTGATGTGGGCTCCTAAAGGGCCGTTGCGCCATTAACCCTGTGTCTTTCACCCGACCAACCACCGAATGAATTTTAGTAGTTTCCAAAGCTTCATGAAGCGTCATTGGAGGCAATATGCTTGGCAAACGTTTAGCCAACATGGTTTTTCCCGCACCCGGAGGGCCGATTAAAATGATGTTGTGACCTCCTGCAGCCGCAATTTCCATGCAACGCTTGATACTTTCTTGACCCTTTACATCACTAAAATCGAATTCTGGAAACTCTAACCTTTTATTGAACTCTTCACGGGTATTAATAATGGTTTGTTCTAGCGGTTCGCCTTCATCAAAGAAATTGATAACTTGTTTGATATTATCTACGCCATAAACCTCTAAATTATCAACTATAGCAGCCTCCTTAGCATTAGAACTAGGTAAAATAAACCCTTTAAAACCTTCTTCACGAGCCTTAACCGCAATAGGAAGTGCACCTTTTATAGGGTGAATACTGCCATCTAAAGACAATTCCCCCATAATCAAATACTGCTCTAAGTTTTCGGCTTTAATTTGATTTGAAGCGCTTAAAATACCTATGGCTAAAGTTAAATCGTAAGCGCTACCCTCTTTCCGCAAATCGGCAGGTGCCATATTTATGGTTATTTTTTTTCCGGGGATTTTATAACCATTATTTTGAAGCGCCGCAGCAATACGGAAATTACTTTCTTTAATGGCGTTGTCGGGTAGTCCTACCAAATGATAACCGATACCACCATCAACATTCACTTCAACAGTAATGGTTGAAGCCTCAACGCCAAACACGGCGCTCGCAAATACTTTTTTAAGCATAATTAAAAATTAACAGCTCAAATGTAAGAAAAGTATTTCTATAAATACAGAAAATCCCGCCAAAGCGGGATTTCGATCATTAAATAATTTGTTATGGTTTAGTTTAAAAACTTAGGTTTAAAAACTAACATCGCCCAAGCCCAGTTTTGAACCTTAGCCGCATCAGCTTCTGGAACTTTCTTTAATTCATACATACCATCGGCCGCGAACATTTGCGAGTACCCTACTTTTAAAGCATAACCTTTAAATGCTTTAGAAAACACTAAATCAACCTCAGTTCCAAGTGATTTTTCACCACTAGGTAAAGCTTGCTCTCCATGGAAATTTAAAACTTTTACCAAAAGACTAGAGCTCTCGTTAAATGTAAAATTAGCACTTGCGTGAACATCTATCAAACCAACAGTATTCGCATGGTTCCCTACGTAGAAGTAATCCATAAAACCGTTGAATTTATGATTGGTTCCATATAAAGGAAAGAAGGCACCAGTTTCTTCAGTACTGCTTTTATCATCACCACTAATAATTTCTGCTCCAACACCTAACTTAATTTTATCTGAGGCTTTAAATCCGAAATCTAAACTAGATAAGAAACCGCCTTTTACATCTTGATATCCCGCTCCGTAAATCGCTTCTCCTGTTTGTAGATATAGATTTGCTGCAAGAGAAAAAGCCTTTTTACCATATTTTAAATGCACACCCATAGTTTGTAAGTTAGCGATATCATTTAGACCAATAGCATCATTTTGGAAACCATTGTTCATTAATAATAAACTTCCTGAAAAAGCACCCCATTTCTGACTTAAATGCGCCATATACATGGTTTTATAAGAGAAAAATCCAGAAGTATTATACTCATTCCCTACGGATTGAAAACCTGTTGGATCTGAATAATCTTGATTAAAAGCTAAAGCCACATCTACAGCAAAATCATTTTTCTTGTACTTAATTAATCCTGCATCATGGTTACGACCTTGTTGCGCCCAATCTAATCCTCCTAGAATACGTTGATCATCGTAAGACAAAACTTGACGACCTAATTTGGTAGACCAGCCTTCACCCAATTTAATTTCTGCCCAAGCTTGAAAGATGGAAAATGAATTATTAGCATCTTCTGGTTTGATTTGTCGGTTTTCTCCCCAAACAAAAACATCTTGGAGACTAACAAATACTTTGTAATGATCTGTTTTATAGCCTGCATTTAACCTTACTCTGGTAGAAATTCCGTATCCTGGCTCTACATTTTCTGGAATTAAAGATCCGAATCCATGACGGTATTCTGTACGGGGTCTCAATTCGCCATCTAATGAAAATTGTGCTTGTGCCCACTGTATAGATGCTAAAAATAGCGCCAAAATTAAGTATTGTTTTCTCATGTGTTTGTTTTTAAGTTTGATTTGATTTTTGGTTTTTTATTTGTTAACTAACTTAAACTTATGCAGTTTAAAGATACTAAAACACAGCGATTGAAACAATCGCTATATTTTAGATTTGATAATTTGTATTGAAAATTTAGAAGTATTTTATTAATGCTCTAAGAAATCGATTAAATGCTTTCGGTATGTGTAATAATCGTCGTGCTCAAGTACCGATTTTCTAGTACGAGGTCTTTCGAAATCGATATTTAAAACATCCCCAATTTTAGCTTTAGGTCCGCTGGTCATCATCACGACACGATCGGCAAGAAAAATAGCCTCATCCACATCATGGGTAATCATAACCGCCGTAATTTTTTCTTTATTCCAGATTTCAATGAGAATATCTTGAAGTTCACCACGTGTTAAAGAATCTAACATCCCGAAAGGCTCATCTAGTAAAAGCACTTTAGGCTTAATAGCGAAAGCTCTGGCAATACCAACACGTTGTTGCATCCCTTGCGATAAATCACTTGCTTTTTTATGAAAAGCATCTTCTAAGCCTACTTTCTGTAAATAGTATTTCGCAATATCGTGACGTTGGGCTTTGGTAGCATGAGGAAAAACTTGATCTACTCCTAAAAGTACATTTTGAAGGGCCGTCATCCAAGGCATTAAACTAGGCGCTTGAAAAATCACACCGCGATCTGGTCCTGGTCCTGTAATATGCTTTCCTAAAACTGAAATATGGCCGCCAGAAATAGGATTCAATCCTGCAATCATCGACAACATGGTTGTTTTTCCGCAACCTGAATGCCCAATAATGGTAACAAATTCTTCCTTTTTAATTTGAAGATTTAAATCCTCCAACACCACATAATCTCCTTTAGGTGTTGGGTAAACTTTCTTTAAGTTTTTTAAATCTAACATCACTTCAGATGAAGGAAAAACTTCAGCTTCTGTAATCACTCTTTTTGGCGTATTTTCTATAATATTTGTAGTCATATCTCTCATTAATTAAAGCGTCCAACAAAACTTTTTGGTTCTAATTCTGGTAATACAATAGCTTCTTGAGCTTCTGCTTTACGATCGTTTCCAATCTCCATTAAGTACTCGATAATCGCATTTCTAGTTTCCTTAAAATTGGCATTATCATTCATCTCGGTTTTATCACGAGGACGCTCTATATCAATTTTAAATTCTGGCCCTAGAGTGGCTTTTGGACCTGGTTTAAGCGGAATAATACGATCGGCCATGTAAATACCTTCATCCACATCGTTGGTAATTAATAAGGCAGTACGTTTATCTTTTCCCCAGATATTTAAAATTTCATCTTGAAGATTTCCACGTGTTAAGGCATCTAAAGCACCAAGAGGTTCATCCATAATAATCATTTCTGGTTTCATCGATAAGGCTCTGGCTACGGCAACACGCTGACGCATACCACCAGATAATTCACCAGGACGTTTATTAATCGCATGTGATAACCCCACCATGTCAACATAATCTTTTACGATTTCATTTAGCTCTACTTTTGTTTTCTTCGGAAAAGCTTCCTTAACGGCCATGTAAATATTTTGTCCTACGGTTAACCATGGCAATAGCGAGTAATTTTGAAAAATCACACCACGTTCATGACTGGTTCCTACGACAGGCTCGCCTTTAAATAAAACCTCACCGCTTGTTGGCTGAATAAGTCCGTTTATTAAATTTACTAACGTTGTTTTTCCACTTCCTGTAAACCCTACGATGGCTACAAACTCGCCTTCTTCAATAGTTAAGTTGATGTTTGAAAGCACTTCGGTTTCTGCGTCGCCTTGACCGTAAGATTTGTATATATTATTTAATTCTAAGTATGCCATTTTCTTTATGTGTTTATTTGCTGATTCGTTTATTTGTTGAATTGTTTAACAGTTACACGATAAACAATTCAACGATTCCACATCCCTTTAAATAGCTTCCGATTTATTGAATGACACCCAGTTTTGAATGGTTAACATGATGCGGTCTAATAAGAATCCGATGATTCCGATAACAAACATGGCTACAATAATTTTTGAATTTGAATCGTTTGCTCCATTTTGAAATTCTTCCCAAACAAATAATCCTAAACCTGGACTCTGTGCTAATAATTCGATTGCAATTAATACCATCCAAGCTACAGATAATGTAATTTTAAGTCCGGTGAAAATTAGTGGTAAAGACGATGGTAAAATCACCTTAAACACCTTTTGTACAGGTCCTAATTTCAATACTTTGGCAACATTGATATAATCTTTATCTACCGATGCCACACCCATTGCTGTGTTTACTAAAGTGGCCCACATCGAGCAAAATCCTACACTTATGAATGAGATGATGAACGAACTATCTTCGGTTGAATCGATTAAAATCGTTTTTACAATCATAAACACTAATAAGTACCACACTACTGGAGACACAGGTTTAAAAATTTGAATAAACCAGTTGAAAGCACTTTTTAATGTTGGACTTAATCCGATTAGAATTCCGATTGGAATCGCAATAAATAACGCTAATAAGAACCCTGCGAATACCGTTTTTAAACTCATTACAATTTGATCGATAAATGATGGTCTACCCGTATAGGTAATGGGGTCTTTTCCTGCAGCAATACGCTTTTCGTTTAAAGCCGCTGTTTTTTCAATAAATGCCGCTTTATCAGCTCTAATAATTTGGTGATCTCTTAACAACGATTGGTAAGAATCCCATACTTGACCAGGCGATGGTAAAGTGTTTGGCTGACAACTAACATCGCCTGAGGCAATACAGGCTTTCATCGCTTCGGCAGCTTCTGGACCTTGGTCGGTTAAAGCCGTTTGAATTTTATATTCGGCTTCACGGTTGTAAAGCGCCTCTGCACCCAACTGCCACAGTCCAATAAATAATAGAATAGAAGCAAGAGGTACGACAACTTTACGTAAGAAGTTGATAAAATCTTCCTTCTCTAGTTTTCCTGTAAATAAATCTTTTAAGGTTGTTAAAAAACCGAATCCCATGAATTTGGATACTTTTTCTAATGTTATACTTTGCTTCATAATTCTAAAATTTTAATGTCTAACTAATTACTGTACTGCTTTATCTTTATTTCCTATTGAGAAACTGTTGATATATGAAATTGGATCTTTACCATCATATACTTTTCCGTCTATAAAATCTGTTGTTGCTGGTTTGTAACCATCGGTAGTTGGGATATCTCCTGCTGGAATATGACCTTCTTCTACTAAAAGTTTTGCTGCTTTATTCCAAACATCTGGTCTGTAAATATCTTTAATGGTTTCAGAATACCAATCTGCTGACTTCGCTTCAGGAATTTGTCCCCAACGACGCATTTGAGTTAAGAACCATACACCATCTGAGTAGAATGGATAGGTGGCGTTATACTTGTAGAATACATTAAAGTCTGGCATCTCACGCTTATCTCCTTTTTCAAATTCGAAAGTACCTGTCATAGAGTTTGCGATTACGGCTTCATCGGCTCCTACGTATTGAGACATTGATAAGATTTTTACAGCTTCAGCTCTATTGCTTGGCTCATCTAACCATTTTCCTGCTCTAATTAAGGCTTTAGTAACAGCGATAGCTGTATTTGGGTTTTCTTCGATGAACTTCTCAGTCATTACAAACACTTTCTCAGGATTGTTTTTCCAGATATCATAGTTAGTAACTACTGGCACTCCAATACCTTTAAAAACCGCTTGCTGGTTCCATGGTTCACCTACACAGTATCCGTAAATGGTTCCTGCTTCTAAAGTTGCTGGCATTTGTGGCGGAGGCGTTACAGAAAGTAAAACTTCAGCATCAATTTGTCCTTGTACGTTATCGGCTGTGTACATACCAGGGTTAATTCCTGCTGCTGCTAACCAATATCTAATTTCATAGTTATGTGTTGATACCGGGAATACCATACCCATTTTAAAAGGCTTTCCAGAGTTTTTATATTCGTTAATCACTGGTTTTAAAGCATCTGCTTTAATAGGATGTACTGGCTTACCATCTGAATCGGTAGGTACATTTGGCTTCATTTTAGACCAAACATCGTTTGAAACTGTGATCCCGTTTCCATTTAAATCCATTGAAAAGGTAGTTACTAATTTCGCTTGTCTTCCAAATCCTGCACCAGCTGCAATTGGCTGTCCTGCTAACATGTGCGAACCATCTAATTGTCCGTCAATTACACGGTCTAAAACATTTTTCCAGTTTGATTGTGCTTCAACAGACACAAATAAACCTTCATCCTCGAAAAAACCTTTTTCCTTAGCAATCGCTAAAGGTGCCATATCTGTTAATTTGATAAAACCAAAAGTTAATTGTGGCTTTTCAATATCTAATGTTTTTGTTTTTGAAGTTTCAGCAACAACGTTTTCGGCAATCGTTTGCTTCTTCTCTTTATTACCACAAGAAAACAGTAAAACTGCTACTGGTAAGATTAATGTTGATTTTTTGAATAATGATTTCATCTGTGTTTGATTTTGATTAAACTAAGTATTAATACTTATACACGACAAATATATAAGTAGTCTACGTGACAGATCATGTGATTACACATGTACAATCCTCTTTTTTAACAGTAATAAACCTGCCAAAACACATAAAGCAATCATAAAAACTTGATTAACAGCGAAATAAACTCTTAAGTATACAAAAAAAGCATTACTTAAATTACTAAGTAATGCTTCTAATTTTCTTGATAAATACGTAGTTTTTTAAATTAAGTACTTAAAACCTACTATAATTATAGCATGAACACCTATAAATACGTAGAAAAATTTTCATGATATTATTTTTCTAAAGATTCTAGCCAAGCTTCCTGAGAGAGTGCTTTGTACTTTTTATTATCACCATAAGGATCTGCTCCTCCATCAAAATACTGTTGAATTTGTTTTAAAGGAATGGTATCCGACATTTTTTCTGGAACATCGTAACGGTGATTACCATGAAAATCATGACATTGAATACAGGTGAACCAATCTTTTTTAGCAATAATAGCTTTGTGAGAGATATCTAGAGGATCGTTTTCAACTTCCAATTCTTGATGACAATTTTTACAATAATCGATCGAGGCTACCGAAACGCGCTCTTCTTGGTGTTCGGTATGACAGGTTATACAAGTGGTAGCATTTATTTCTTTAACAGCATCTTTAAATCGAGGCTCCTTAAAACGGTGTGTAGGATGCCTATCGTTTGCCCGATCATGACATTGAATACAATTATCTACTGTTACATCTTGGGTTCCGAAATCGACACCATCTTCCCGAGCTCCAACAGCATGCGATATGTTTGATTGTATTTGCTGAAGGAGATTCCCCCTAGCATCGGCATGACAAGCAAAACATGATAATTCCTGATGCCCCGTATTCATCGGTCCTATAGACACATAATGCTCAGTTGAATCTAAGGTTAAAACATAAAACATCACAGCCCCCAGAACCACACCTATAACACTTCCTATAACTTGTCTTTTTCGCAACGGACTTACTTTAAACATGTCATTTGTTTTTTTGATAATTAAAATTCGATCATAACTTCTTCACTTGCAGGGTAACTCACGCAGGTTAAAATTTGACCTTGAGAGACCTCTTCATCAGATAATAGATGTCCCTCGGTCATGGTTATTTCTCCCGAAACACACTGGGCTTTACAAGTGGAACACATACCGGAACGGCAAGAATAGGGAATCACAATATTTTCAGACATGGCTTGTTGTAATATCGATTGATCCCCCCTAGCCTTAAATTGTTTTATATCGCCATTAATTTTTAAAGTGACGTCACTAACTAGATTCTTACCAGTAACTTTAACAGGTGCTGCCTTAAAAACTTCAATTTTTATTTGTTCTCTTGTGACGCCTTGATTTTTTAATAGCTCTTTAGCTTTTTCCATATAACCTGAAGGGCCACAAATCATATACACATGGTCGGCAAAATCTAGTTGGTGTTTAGCGAATATTTTGATTAACAAGCCTGCATTGATTAAACCTGAATGGTAATTTTCTTTTGACTCATCAACAGAAGACAAAATATGCTCAACTTTAAAATGATCTGAATGACTAACTTCTAGGGCTTTAATTTCTTCATGAAAAATAATGGACTCCGTGTTTTGGTTGGCATACACCAATAATATTTTAGACTGTTTTTCTTCAGATAAAATAGATTTCACTATTGAAAACATGGGCGTAATACCACTACCACCAGCGAACAATACATATTGGTTTCGTTCATGCACCTGAGGTTCAACCAAAAATGACCCCGCAGGATCATCAACCACCAACTTGTCTCCAACTCTTAAATAATCGTGTACAAAATTGGAAACCAAACCATTTTCAACTCTTTTGATGGTTATTTTTAAATCTTTATCGGTATAAGGATTACTACTAAAGGAGTAAGCCCGTTTATGAACCGTTTTATCAATAGGTACATGAATAGTTAGAAATTGTCCTGGTTTATACTTTAACTTTTTAAAGAAATTTCCGTTTTTAAAACACAGACTTACGGCATCATTGGTTTCTTTAATAATATCTTTTATAAGTAATTTCATATCTAGTTTATTTATAATAGAATACCATCGTGATATGAAATACCATGATTATGGTAACTATTATGGATAATGCTACGTGAACAATCATCCAACTTTTAAACAATAAATCGCTATTATTTTTTATAACATCTAAATTGAAATATCCAATGAGTGTATTTGTGAAAAATATATATGATAACATGAGCAAATATCCATAACCAAAAGTCATACTGTGTATGTAAAATATTAAAGGGCTGATGGCTCCAATCCATTTATGCATGCTTTGTGTTGTCATGGCGTGCTTTCGAAGTTTTTTAATAACCCTAGTGAAAGTTAAAAGCCATTGGAATGCGATAAACAAAGCCAACACAAGACCCGACCAACGTTTGAATAACTCTTGTTGCTGAAGCTCAAACAACCATGCCCACTGCAAATTCAAAAAATATTGCAAGAGGTAGGCACATAATAGTATCAATCCCACTAGCGTGGATTTATTAATGACGACCATAAATATTTAGATGATTTTTTTATTAAATATGCGATAGGTTCTTCCCTTTAATCCATAAAAAAAGGACAGTCAATTAAGGATTTACGCCCTATTTCGACACCATTAAATGCTTCATAGTTTCATAGGAAGACAGCTTTTTAACACTATCTAAAAACACTTCAGCAGATGGCAGATACTTGCCGTCTTCAGGCCATTTGTCTCCGATTTCTGGTTTCTCGCTGGTTTTAAAATCTTCAACTTCATCTAAGTATGCCATATAAATATCTACAGTACCTTTAGCATAAGCATTTAAAACAGCAACCGTCTCTTTATAGGTTAACGAGTCTTTAGGATACTGCCAAGTGGTTGCCCCCATAACATCGCCTAATTTCCAATCGGTTTTTGTGGTTTGAGGATGTTTATTGTGGCAAGTTACACAAGCATCGGCACTCGCTAAATCGGCAAACATAGCGGTATGCAGCTTTTGTTCTTCATCATAAAAAAATTCTGGTTTCTGATCCTTTTTTATTTTCTGAAATAAATCGGCTTGCTTGCCTTCAAATTTATTAGCAGCATTTACTGGGAAATCCGAACCTAAATACAAGCCTAGTGGCACAGGACCTTTTCTAATACTTGAGGCCACACCTCTTAAAAACAGGGCTGGTAGCGGCCCTGCTTCTACATCATCCTTACGCCAGTCTTCATCAAACTTCATACCTTGAAGTTTTCCTGTACCAACAATAGCTTTGGTATACAAGGTTCGGGTAACATCGTTTTCTTTGGATACCATTTCTAAAACCTCATCAACAGCAAAGACTTTTTCTTCGCCAGCAGACTCCGATTTTTCCTCTGGAACACCTCCACAAGACACGATTAACACTGAAAAACATATAATTATATAGGTAGTTATTACTTTCATAAGCTTTAAGATTTGTTAATTAATAAGCGGCTTCGATCATAACGCCAGACATGGTACCGTATACCGTTGCCCAGGCCGTTTTAACTTCGGGGGTAAAATCATCACCCAAACCAACAGCAAGCGTATCAAGAAGCGCTTCACCCACCGTATTGTAATGACTTGGTTTTACGTTATAACCTACGTGGCGTTTACCTAAATCCTTTAAAACAGGGATTAAGGCATCTAAATTATTTAATCCAGCTACAGCCGCACCAAGCATGGTCATGAGCTTATTTCCCTGCGTACTCATGGCTTCTTTATCACTAGGAAATAGTGGTTTTAACTGGGGATCTAATTCAAAAAGTTTCTTGTAAAAAATTTCAGCTGCAGTCGATGCGATTGGCTTCACTTTAGCAAAAGAATCTTGAACTAGTGTAATTGTTTTTGGCTCCATATTTTATAGTTTGTTAGGTTAAATTAAATAAGTATTAATACTTATTTGTAACAAATGTATAAGTTGAAACTCTAAATTATCATGTTATAAAACAGTAGAAAACCATCTTTTATAACAGTATAAAAACTACGAAAACACAGTTTTTAATAGAAAAATCCTATTTATGAGTTTATTAAACGTAAAGTTTTAAAAACTAAGTATCTAAGAAGAAATTGTGCTCACTAATCTCTTTTTTAAGTAATTGAGCATCATTGATACCTACTTTCTTGCCTTGCGTGCTGATTAGTTTTTCTTTTTTGAGAGCTGAAAGCACACGAATAACCTGCTCTTCGGTAGTACCTGCGTAATCGGCATATTCCTTTCTGCTAAGGGGTAAGTTTATAAATCCGCGGAGATCACCAAATTTTCTATGGATATACAACAAGGTATCAATAACACGCTCACGAACGGTCATTTGAGAAATAGACTTTACCTTGTTCTCACTACGGTTTAATTCATTGGCATAAAACAGCATCATGTCATAAGCAAACGAAGGATTTTCAAGCAAGGCTTCTTGAAGTACATCCTTTGAAAAATAGCACAAAACCGTATCTTTTAAAGCAATAGCTCCGATAGAATAATACTCTTCGGTACCAAATCCACGATGACCAACAATCTCGCCTTCCTTTGCAAAACGTACGATTTGCTCTCGTCCGTTTATACCTGTTCTGAATACTTTAACAACACCTTTTAAAATAAAAAACAGACCATTTACAGGAGCACCCTCCATGACAAATTGCTGTCCTTTTTTACATCTTAATGTACTTTTGCTTTTAATATATTCAGCATCGCTATTACCACGTAGACTTCTATGAATGATGCAATTCACATTTTCACATGACGCACAAGAGACGCTGCTAAGTGCTTTATTTTTAGAATGTGTATGTGAAGGTGTTAAAGGCATATAGAACTAATATCTCCTTCAAAAGTAAGTAATAATACTTAGTTCTATAAACAAACCCCTTATTTTTAAGAGTATAACAAAAAACACCAACCGAAATTATTCAATTGATGTTTTAGATGCTTTATATTCAGAAATATCAAACGTTTTTACTTTTTCCCTTGTACCTCAACTCGCCTAATTCAATTCCAATAGCGGTTTTTGCAAGAATGGTAAAAATAAAAGCTCCCATGGCCCAAATTCCTAAAGTCACACCTATTTCAATACCAGTTGGGGTGTATTCCACAATTTTTCCATAAGGCCCAGGAATAAAACCTGGCACAATTAAACCAAAGCCTTTTTCAATCCAAATGGCAATAAAAAGTATAAAACAACAAAAGAATAACACTTTAAAGTTATTTCTGAGCTTGTGAAAAGTCAACAACACGGTAGCTAGAACATTCAGAGGAATGGCGGTCCAAATCCAAGGTAACAAGGCATCTTTCCCATGCAATCCGAAGAATAAATAATAAGCACTTTCACTGTGGTGAGTTGGTGCATAAAACTCTTTAAACAACTCCGAAATCAACATAATTAAGTTGATTTGAGCGGCTACAGTTACTACCATAGCAATTTTTCTTAGTGTTCTATCCTGCACTTTAAAGGCGGTGAAATTTCTAATTATAGCCAATACCAATATAATGAGTGCTGGTCCTGCAGCAAAAGCCGATGCTAAGAATCGTGGCCCTAAAAGCGCATTATTCCAAAACGGACGCGCCTGCAATCCTTGATATAAAAAGGCGGTAACTAAGTGAATTCCAACAGCCCAAAATACCGATAAAATGGTGCCAGGCACGTAAACGCTAGATTTCGCTTCCTTACCTTGGTAATGTCTAAATAAAATATAGAGTGGTATGGTAATATTTAAAAACAGGTAACCATTAAGTACGATTACGTCCCATGTGAGCATGGAATTGGGAAAATTAAACACACCTATTCCGGGAATCATGTGCCATAAAACCGATGGCCCTCCCATATCGGCAACCACAAAGGCCAAACACATAATTAATGCTGCAACCGCAAGCCCTTCGCCAATTAAAACAGCTTGCTTAAAATCTACATCATGTAAAACATAAGTGGGCATAACAAGCATGACTGCCGCCGCGGCGACCCCTACTAAAAAGGTAAAATTAGAGATATACAAGCCCCAACTCACACGATCGCTCATCCCAGTAACACTCAAGCCCTCAGATAACTGAATAGAATAACAATACATCCCCACTAACATCACAAAGGTTAATGCCCCCATCCAAATATGGTATCGTAAAGAACCACGTGTGATGGTCGCTAGACTATCCTTAACTAAACTTCCAAAAACTTTAAATACACTCATGTTTCTAATTATACTTTATTAAATGTTTATTCGTTTAATCGTTTATTTGTTTAATCGACTCTGCTCTATTAATTTTTTAGTGAATGTTTATTGCCTAAACCGAAGTATTCGATTAAACAGTTCAACAATTAAACGATTCCACAACACTCTAATCCATGAAATACCAGAACTTCGGTTCTGTTCCTAAATCTTCTTTTAATCGAAATACTTTTTTATTTTCTAAAACCCATCGAATGGTACTTTTAGGATCTAATAAATTTCCAAAAACACGTGCTCCAGTTGGACAAGCTTCAACACAAGCAGGATTTTTCCCTGCACGCGAACGCTGCACACAAAAAGTACATTTTTCCATAACGCCTTTTTTACGCATACGGTTACCTAAATAGTGCTGATTATGATTAACCTCTTCCTCTGGCACTTCTGGTTTACTCCAGTTAAATCGGCGGCCATCGTAAGGACAAGCAGCCATACAATAACGACACCCAACACACCAATCGTAATCAACAACCACTAAACCATCAGCTTCGCGCCAAGTGGCTTGTACAGGACACACCTCAACACATGGTGGATTATCGCAATGAAAACACTGTGTTCCCATATAAAAGTGTCCTTCGGCAGGTACTTCATGATAATAATTATCGTCGGCTTCATTAAAATTAAAGCCTTGACCATCTTTCATTTCATGAATTCGTATGTATTGCATTTCCGAATTACGATCTTGATTGTTTTCTTCAACACAAGCATTCACACAATCCATATACCCTTGGCACTTTGAAATATTAAAAGCATAGCCAAACAACACGTCTTCTTCGGCATTTTTTGAAGACATGCTTAAGTTTTTACCGGTACGCAACTCATAAGAACGCATCAAACGATCGACCGTAGCACTTTTTTCATCATCCGACATTAACTTATAGTTCCCTTTAAACTGCTCTTCCCAGTCTATTTGTGCCTTTTCCTTACTATCATCTCCACTTATAACACTACAAGATGTGCTTACGGCACCTGCTCCAATTAATAAACTCGCCGTTAATTTTTTAAAGGCTGTACGTCTATCCATTTTCACATCAAAAACCTGATCAAAACCATCTTTTTTAGTTTCCTCTCCAATGGACGCGTTTATAGCAGCTTCGGCAAACTCTTGGTCTGTCATTTGATTAACATCTGGTTCCTGATGTCCTTTGGCTCCATGAGAACCGCATCCACCCGAAGTTTTACCGCAACCACAAGCGCCAGACGACTTTTCGTTATTTCTACCAAAATTTAAAGAATACCACTTTTTGTTAGTGCTCATAGTTTAAATGTTTTTATAATCCTTGTTTGGTTCGTTTATTATTTACGCTCTTCGTCCACAGTGGTATTAAAACGTGCTGGCCACCTAGACTCGAAGTGTGGTTTGTGTGGGTTATGACAATTTACACAGGTCATTGCAGCTCTTGGTGGTGCCCAACCTCCAAGGCGTTTTCCATGCGCGCCACCTTTCCAATCTTCAAATTGCTTGGTGTGACATTGGCTGCATAATTGATAACTTTTATTGAAATCGATATCTCTCCCTGTTAGACTTTTTAACTCATTCATATTATTAGGATTGTGGCACGTCACACAATTCATGGTATTTTCATTGGCGTGAACTATTTTAATATCCCAGTGTGCTTTTTTCATGGCTTCACTATGCATATCTTCTAAAGGTTTCGAATGACATTCGGTACAAGCATAAGATCGAATTTGCCCCTTACGTTCGGGTATTAAAAAGGTATGTCCACCTTCAGTGATTTGTAACATCTCCATATCTTCTAAATATTTTTCAGATGAAATGGAAGTTCCTTTATAATGTTCGCCTTCAGCATTTATCTTTTCGATAACCCCATGGTATTCACCTTCCCCGTGCTTACACGAAAAAAAGCTGACTAATAAAACAAAGCTTAAAAGGATTCTATTCATAATATATCTATTGCACAGCATTAGTATTCGCTCTTTTAAAAGTTCCTATATCGGTCATTTCTTTGTTGTTAGGCACGTGACATTGCCTACAATTAATCCGCTCGGGATGTGTGACTCTAATTTCTTTAGGCGCCCCTGGTCCTCCATGACATGACAAACAATTTTCATGCATTTGAATTTGATGTGGAATAATTGGCGGACTCCCAGTTAGTGCATTGTTCACACCTACAGCAGGTGCTTTTACCTTTTCAAAATGATTAGGTTTGAATACCTTTTCAGTCTTTTGAGCCACATGACATTGTCTGCAATTCACCATCTCTGGATGCGGCGTTACCGGAGCATAAGCTGAAAATTTATCGACATAACCACCGTTTTGATGACATTTTAAACACACATTTTCTCCCATACTACGCTCGATAGCAACAGGGTGTGGAATACTTGGTGGTGCCCCGTGAAAGGCTCTATTATCATAATAATCTTCTATAGACCTTTGGTGGGTTTCATCAATAGGCATATTGGCATAATCTAAGGCAAACTCGGCGCGTTTAAAAACACCTGTTTCCGAAGGAATAGCCGTTATATGCTCATTGGTTTCAAGAGGAATATAAGCCTCTTCGAGACCTGTTTGATAACTATAACCCCAAATAGCAATAAAGGCTACAAAGAGCAGAACGAAAAACGATATGATACCTAACCTTTTTCTCATGACTAAGCTTTTTCAACTTTAACAGCACATTTTTTATAATCGGGTTCTTTAGAAATCGGACAAAAAGCATCTAAAGTCACATCGTTAATCAGCATATTTTCATCAAAAAACGGCACAAAAACCTGTCCTTTTGTTGGCAAGCCTCTTTCGTTAATAGAAGCCGGTAAAACACAAGAGCCACGTCGTGATGTCACTTTTAACTTTTCACCATTAACAATCCCTAAACGAGCGGCATCATCGGGGTGCAGTTCTACATAAGCATGTGGCATGGCTTTATGCAATACGGGTATTCGGCGGGTCATGGAGCCTGTATGCCAATGTTCTATAACACGTCCTGTATTTAACCAGAAAGGATATTCGCTATCTGGAACTTCTGGAGCGGGCTCATACGGGCGCTGCCAAATAACAGCTCGACCATCTGGTTTTCCGTAAAAATCAAAATCTTTTTTAGGATCGCAAGCCGGATCATACTTAGAATTAAAGCGCCATTGTGTCGATTTCCCATCTACGTATGGCCAAATAACCCCCGATTCTCTTTTAAGAACCTCTAACGGTGCCATACCGTGTTTTGCCCCTTCGTGAAACTGTCTGTATTCGTTAAAAATCTCTTCAACATGATTCTCTCGACTATATGGAAATAAATCACCATAGCCCATGCGTTTAGCAACTTCAATAAACATCCAAGCATCTGGAGTTGTTTCACCAGGGCCATCAACCATTTTATCCCAATGCTGTGTTCTGCGTTCCGAATTTCCATAGAGACCACTTTTTTCGATATGCCAAGACGCTGGTAAAATCACATCGGCCACATCGGAAGTTGGTGTAGGAAACACATCTGAAACCACCACAAAACAAGATTCCTTCTCCATGCCAGGACGGTAACGACTTGTTTTAGGTAAGGACACCAACGGATTGGTAGCCTGAGTCCAAATAAACTTAATATCGCCCCGATCTACCGCTCTAAACATTTCGGTAGCATGGTATGTAGGTTTCGACGGAATTCTTTCAACCGGCACCTTCCATATTTTCGCTGCTAAGGCTCTATCCTTAGCGTTGGTTACTACGCCATGAGGTAATTTATGAGTGAATGTACCAACCTCTCTGGCTGTACCACAGGCCGAAGGTTGTCCGGTTAATGAAAACGGACCATTACCTGGCTGGGAAATTTTCCCTGTTAATAAATGGATGTTGTATACTAAATTATTGATCCACGTTCCACGGGTGTGTTGATTCATACCCATACACCAATATGAGACTACTTTTTTATTAGGATCACCATATATATCAGCTAAAAATTTGATGTCCTTTACGGAGACCCCAGAATATTTCGCTACTTTTTCAGGCGTATAATCCTCCAAAAACGCTTTATAATCTTCAAAATCGATTTTAGTTGGTTTATCAGTAAATGCAAAATTATCTTCTAAACCATAACCTATATTCGTTAAGCCCTTGCTGAAATTCACATGATTTTCTACAAATGCCTTATTCACCCAACCGTTATTTATAATCTCATAACAAATCGCGTTAGCAACTGCTAAATCGGTTTGAGGTTCAAACAATATAGATCTATCAGAAGCCATACTAGATCGCGTCGTTCTGGTTGCGAAATCAATAATCTTAGCCCCACGCCTATTTTTCTCTTCCAACATTCTTGAGAACAATACAGGGTGCATTTCTGCCATATTATTACCCCAAGTGATGAAATAATCGGCGTGATCGATATCTTCATAGCAGCCCATAGGCTCATCGGCCCCAAAAGTGGTTAAAAACCCCGTTACAGCACTTGCCATACACAAACGCGCATTACAATCGAGATTGTTTGTCCCGATAGCACCTTTCATGAGTTTCGAAGCCACATAGCCTTCAGGAATAGTAGATTGCCCAGACGTATACATAGCCACAGCATCTTTACCATGTTTATCCATGGTCTCCTTCATTTTATTAGCTACAATATCTAAAGCTTCATTTAGAGGTGTTTGAACATATTTACCATTTTTCTTTACCAGTGCGTGTGTTAAACGATCTTCGGCCTGAATACACATAATTTGGTGATAGCCCTTCACACATAACAAACCTTTGTTTACTGACGAATTAGGGTCACCTTTAACAGCAACAGCCTTGCCCTTATCAATCCCAATTAAAACACCACAACCAACACCGCAAAAACGACAAGGTCCCTTTTTCCATTCCAAATCACCTCCTTCAGGTAAATTCTTTTCCTGTTCATCTGCAAAAATAATGCCTGGGAACATCGTTGCTGCGGCTGTCATAGCCGACATGATGGCCATTTTTTTAATAAAGTTTCGTCGGTTTAATAAAGTATCGTGCATAATACAATTAGTTTTTTGGTGTATTGAAGCCAGAAACCATAGCCAAAAGTTTTAAACTATCTAGGCCTTCTATGGTTGCTTTTAAAGTATCGTCTTGTTTTTGATTTTCGGTATCGGTTACCACTATAATGAGGTCTTCATTCTCTGAAGGAATGACGTCGCAGTAAGAAATATTTAGCAGTTCGGAAATTAAAACATCCTTTTTACCGTCTTGGGGATAAGCTAAATAACTTTTTATCGGCATAGCATTAGCATTTTGTTAAAATTGAGTTTAAAACTCTATTAAATTAGCAAAATAAAACATGACAATTATCATATTCTCAATTATTTAGACAAAATCTAAATAATACACCTTCAAAAGAATCATACGATACGTACTTTTAAATTTTCGTTATATTTGCAAAGACATAACGAAAACAAACTGTATGATTTCTATTTCTGAAGCCATTTCAATAGTTAAAAACAACAGCAATTCGCTACCTGAAAGCTGTAATAAGTCCGTAGAAAAAGCTGGAGGCTATATACTTTTTGAAGATGTAAAATCACCTATAAGCATGCCGCCTTTTAGACAATCGGCCATGGATGGTTATGCGTTACATCTTCATGATGATTTAACTTACCAATTGATTGGTGAAATTAAAGCTGGTGATGCTTTAAATCCGACCTTAAAACCCGGCGAAGCAGTTCGCATTTTTACAGGTGCTGCAGTTCCCGATACGGCAAATGCTGTGATGATGCAGGAAAAAGTAGAAAATCACGGAAAAACAATCCAAATTGAGCATCAAATTGATTTAGAGCTGAATATTCGTCCGCTTGGCGAACAGGTTAAAACGGGTGATATCGCCCTTAAAAAAGGCACCAAATTAACTCCAGCAGCTATTGGCTATTTACTATCACTAGGGATTACCCATGTTAATGTTTATAGAAAACCTAAAATAGCACTAGTTACCACAGGTAACGAACTTATAGAACCTGGTCAAGACCTGACTTACGGCAAAATTTACGAGAGTAATTCTAAAATGCTTTTAAGCGCGCTTTACAACTTAAAGTTTTACGACATCACTTCTTATAAAGTGGAAGACGATTATAAGCAAACCGTATCAACGCTAAAAGCAGCGGTTGATGAAAATGATTTGGTGCTTATAACCGGAGGCATTTCAGTAGGCGATTACGACTTTGTTGGCAAAGCTTTAAAGGAACTAGAAGTTGAAGAACACTTTTATAAGGTAGCTCAAAAACCAGGAAAACCACTTTTCTACGGAAAAAAAGGAGCCACTCAAATTTTTGCCTTACCAGGAAATCCTGCCGCTGCCCTAACCTGTTTCTATGTGTATGTGTATATCGCTTTACAACAATTTATGAATCGCCATGAATTGGAATTATCTCGTACAGAAGGAATTTCAAGATCTACATTTAATAAACGTGGTGATAGACCTCAATTTTTAAAGGCGATTTATAATAATGGTCAGGTTGATATCTTAGAAGGTCAGAATTCATCCATGCTCCACACCTTTGCACTTTCCAACGCCTTAGTGTTTATGCCTGGGAAACTGAATGTAATTTCAGAAAACGATAAAGTGAACGTGATTCTTTTACCAAACTAAACCCTTTTTCACATGAGTTATAAAATAAAAAGCCGCATTTGGATAGAATCTAATAATAATGTCCTATTAGGTGAAGGCCGCGTGCATTTATTAAAAGCCATTCATGAAACGGGATCGCTTTCAAAAGGCGCTAAGGCTTTAAACCTGTCTTATAAAAAAGCATGGCATCTATTGGATTCGGTAAATAAATCGGCTAAAAAACCAGTAACCATAAATAGCATTGGGGGTAAAGGCGGCGGCGGTGTAGCACTCACTCCCTACGGACAAGCACTCATTAAAACCTTTGATGAAATCAATCAGAATTGCTGGAACTTTTTAGATGAACAGATGGAGAAGTTGGAGTTGCTTTGAGTTACTTTCTCTGTTGAGCTTCAAAGTTGCAGAGCCACAAAGTTACAGAGTTACAACATAATATAAACGTTGAATAGAAGAAATAAAAATAAGATTAAAGTTGAATTGAGAAATAGTTGCAAAGTGACAAAGCCGCAAAGCTGCAGAGACACTAAGATAAAAAGCCCAAACATTTCTTTGAGCCTTTGAAACTCTGAAGCTTCGAAACTCTGAAACTTTGAAACTTTGAAACTTTGAAACTTTGAAACTTTGAAACTCAAAAAACATGCTCCAAACCGAAAACATATACATATTCCTAGCAATCCTACCCATTGTGTCTTTCCTATACTCAAGTGTGGGGCACGGTGGTGCGAGTGGCTATTTGGCGCTTATGGCTTTGTTTTCATTTGCTCCAGAAACCATGAAGCCTACCGCTTTATTGCTTAATTTATTTGTTGCAGGGATTTCATTTTACTACTATTATAAGGCCGGTTTTTTCAATAAAAAACTATTTATAACCTTCGCCATCGCTTCTATTCCTTTGGCTTTTTTGGGAGGCACTATTGAGGTTGATGCATCTATTTATAAAAAAATTCTAGCCGTTTTATTAATTTTTGCCATTCTAAAAATGCTGAATGTATTCGGGAAAGAAAACGACAAAATTAAAGAAGTTAAGCTTTGGCAAGGTTTAGTTGTTGGTGGAATTATCGGTTTCTTTTCAGGACTGATTGGTATTGGTGGCGGCATTATTTTAACGCCTGTTATTTTACTCTTGCATTGGGGTAAAATGAAGGAAGCCGCAGCCGTTTCTGCCCTTTTTATTTGGGTGAATTCTGCAGCTGGTCTAATCGGACAAATAAGCAGTGGCGTAACTATTGAAAAAGAATCGTTTTTATTAGTCGCCATCGCCTTAATTGGTGGCGTTTTAGGCGGTTATTACGGCAGTAAAAAAATTAATAACACCAAATTACGATACATTTTAGCCTTCGTACTCATTATAGCTTGTGCTAAATTATTTTTCACATAAATGATAGATAAAAAACACATAACAGGCCTTGTTTTATCTGGCGGAAAAAGTAGTCGGATGGGTACCGATAAAGGTTTTTTAAGCCTTAACGGAAAACCCTTCATGCAATACAGTATTGATGCCTTAAAGCCTTTGGTTTCTGAAATTATCATTGTTTCAGACCATGCATCTCACGATGCTTTAAACTATAAAAGGGTTAGTGATAATATTAAAAATGCGGGACCCGTAGCAGGTATTGCCGCTGGATTAGAAGCTTCAAAAACCGATTACAACTTGGTTTTAAGTTGCGATATTCCATTGATTAAAACATCTATTTTAGAAAAGCTTATACAGAATATGGATACCGATTTCGATATCATTCAAATTGAAAGCAACAATAAATCCATGCCACTCATTGCTATGTATCACAAGCGCTGTGCGCCTATTTTTAAGAATTTAGTTGAAAATAATGAAAGACGCTTACGTATTGCCGTGAATAACTGTAAAGTTAAAAATGTGGTTTTAAATACGGAAGAAGAACAGCAAAGTACTATGAATGTAAACACACAAGAAGAACTTAAACAATTGAAACATGCTTTTAACCATTAAATATTTCGGACTTATTGCTGAAGTCACACAAATAAGCGAAGAAACTTTAGAATTTTCAGGGAAACAAATTTCGGAGCTTTTAACGCTTTTGTATGCTAAATATGAAGCTTTGAAAACCAAAGATTTTCAAGTGGCCCAGAATCAGGAATTGGTTGCTACGGATGCTATTGTAAGCGGACAAGAAATTGCATTGTTACCTCCTTTTGCGGGCGGGTAATTTATAACGGTTATTAAAGACCTTTCAGGTTTTATAAACCTGAAAGGTCTGGAAAAGTAAAAATATAAATCACAATTAGGTAGGAAGAGATTCCTGCCTTCGCAGGAATGAAAATGAGATACAACAGACATATCATTTTATCAGAAATTGGTCAGGAAGGACAAGATAAAATATCAAAAGCCAAAGTATTAGCTATTGGTGCTGGCGGTTTAGGTTGCCCAATCTTGCAATACCTCGCAGCAGCTGGTGTTGGCACCATTGGCATCATCGATTTTGATACGGTAGACTTATCAAACTTACAACGTCAAATTTTATTTGGCAGCGCTTCTATAGGTAAAAATAAGGCACTTGCGGCTAAGGAACGTTTATCCGATTTAAACGCTGATATTACCATAAACACCTACCCTGAGCGCTTAACACATCAAAATGCTTTAGAGCTTTTCGAACAGTACGATATTATTGTAGATGGTTCCGATAATTTTGAAACACGCTATTTAGTAAACGATGCCTGCGTAATCACCAACAAACCACTCGTTTTTGGTTCTATTTTTAAATTTGAAGGTCAGGTTTCGGTATTTAATTATCAAAACGGCCCTTCATACCGCTGTCTTTTCCCTAATCCGCCGGAAAAAGGCGCTGTTCCCAACTGTTCTGAAATTGGTGTTTTAGGCGTGCTTCCAGGCATTATAGGCACCATGCAAGCCAACGAAGTCTTAAAAATTATTTTAGGGATTGGTAACGTGCTTTCAGGACAACTTTTATGCTACAATGCATTAACGCTTCAAAACACGATTTTAAAAATCAACCGTTCGGAAAGCGCCATTGAATCGGTTTTAAACGACAAAGCCAATTTTCAAAAGCAACACATCAATATAGGCTGTGAAGTACAAACGGAAAACATTTCAATATACGATGTTTCATTAGGAGATGACATGCAATTTATCGATGTACGAGAAGACCACGAACAACCAAAAGTTGAAGCTATTCCTGTAACCTATGTACCGTTATCAGAATTAGAAGAAGAATACATCAACATTGATCCTTCCAAAAAGGCTTATGTTTTTTGTCAAGCAGGAATACGTAGCGAACATGCTGTAGAACGCCTTCAAGAATTGGGCATTACTAATTGTTTTAGTCTGATTGAAGGCGCTGCGGAAATTAATGATTATTTGAATGAGCAATTGGAGGCTAAATCAGTGAAATCATAAAATTTATAATAACAAGACCCTTCAGGTTTTTGAAACTTGAAGGGTCTGAAAAAAATATACCATCATAAAATATATAATAATAAAACCTTCTAGGTTTTTAAAACCTAGAAGATCTGAAAAACATACATTATGGAACCAAAAAAACCTAAAAACGTATTTCAAGAAGGCGCAATAACGTCCGATTTTATTGGGAATTCTATTTACAAACACCAAACAAAAACAAGCATTGGCGCCCACAATATTTTCCTCGGACAAGTTCGCGCCGATGAGATTGACGGAAAAACCGTTTCTGCCATAGAATACACAGCTTACGAGGATATGGCGAATCAGAAATTCCACGACATTCGTGAAGCTGCTTTCGAGAAATTTGATTTAACCTGCATGCACATTTACCACAGTTTAGGCACTGTAAAAGCAGGCGAAATATGCTTATTCGTATTTGTGTCCTCACCAAGACGAAAAGTAGTTTTTGAAGCCCTAGAATTCATCGTTGAAGCCATTAAAGCCGATGTTCCTGTTTTTGGAAAAGAAATTTTTGAGGATGACAGTCACAAATGGAAGGTTAATAATTGATTATTTTTTATTGATTATTGATTATTCCATTGAAACCCTTAAGGATTTGATTATTTTTTATTGATTATTGATTATTCCACTAAAACCCTGAAAAAAAATGATTATTTATGAAGGAAGCCTTAAAAAATAGAACTAAAATTTTTGCACATAATTGCATTAAAATCACAGGACAATTCCCTAACAATTATTTAGCAAATCATATAAAAGGGCAATTAATTAGATGTTCTACATCTATTGCAGCAAATTATAGAGCGACTTGTATTGCTCAATCAAAAGCTAGTTTTATTTCCAAAATAAGTATCGTAATTGAAGAAGTTGATGAATCGAATTTTTGGATCGAATTTGCTTTAGATGAAAATTTAATTCAGAAAGAAAGCGTAGAATGCATCTTGAAAGAATCACGAGAATTAACAGCAATCTTTATGGCTTCTAGGAAAACAGCAAGCATAAATAGGCAATAAAAATAATGAATCAGAAAAAGGGGCAATATGTATAATTTTTAAATAGAATTCGCTTTAAGTCAATAGTTAATTCAAGAATAAAACAGAGAACTAAACTTGATAAAATCTCAAAAACTAAAAACAAACTTTAAGATCTCTAGAAAAACGGCAAACACAAATAATCAATAAAAAATAAATTAAAAAAATATCATCTCGTTGACTCTTTAAATAGAACTCATTTAAGCCAGAACTTAATTCTAAAATTAAACAGAGAACTCTTCTAAATAAAGTCACGAAAATTAAAAACTAACTTTGAGGTCTCTAGAATACCAGCAAACACAAATAATCAATAAAAAATAATAATTAATCAATCCCGAAATGGTCGATATCACACATAAAAACACAACATTACGTACAGCGGTAGCACAAGCTGTGGTAAAAGTTAGTAAACCAGAAACTATAGAAGCTATAAAAAACGATACGGTTCCTAAGGGGCATGTATTTGCTATGAGTAAAGCTGCAGGGCTTTTGGGCGTAAAACGTACGCCAGATATTTTGCCTGATTGCCACCCCTTACCTATAGAGTTTACAGGCGTTGAATATGAAATCAATGGTTTGGAGATTTCGGTGATTTTTACCGTGAAAACCATCTATAAAACAGGCGTTGAAGTGGAAGCTATGCATGGTGCAAGTGTTGTAGCGCTTAACATGTATGATATGCTTAAACCTATTGATAAAGGCATTGAAATTCACGCCATCAAACTCCTTAATAAAAAAGGTGGAAAATCTGATTTTAAAGACCGCTTCCGTAAAGATTTAACCGCAGCTGTTGTGGTTTGTAGTGATACCATTTCGGCGGGACATAAAGAAGATAAAGCTGGAAAAGCCATTATTAAAAAGCTTGAAGAATCTGGGGTTAAAATATCGGAATACGTGATTATCCCTGATGAAAAAGACATCATTCAGCAAAAAGCTAAAAACTACCAAGAACAAGGTATCGATATGGTGATTTACACGGGAGGCACAGGGCTTTCGGGTAGAGATGTTACACCTGAGGCTTTACTTCCAATTTTAGACAGACGCATACCAGGAATTGAAGAGGCCATTCGTGGTTACGGACAAGAACGTACGCCGTTTTCCATGCTTTCAAGAAGTGTTGCTGGCACGATTTCAGACACGTTAGTTTTGGCGCTTCCTGGATCGACTAACGGGGCTAAAGAATCAATGGATGCTATTTTCCCTGGGGTTTTGCATAGTTTTAGAATATTGAAGGGAGCTAGACACGATTAGTGTTGGTTGTTGGTTGTTGGTTGTTGGTTGTTGGTTGTTGGTTGTTGGTTGTTGGTTGTTGGTTAAAGTAAAAATCATTAAATTATAGTATGACAGAAGTTTCAAAAATATTACAAGATTCACACGGTAGAGATCACGCTTATTTGCGCATATCACTTATCGAACGCTGTAATTTAAGGTGTACCTATTGCATGCCAGAAGAAGGTGTAAAGTTATCTCCGAAAAGTAGCTTAATGACTTATGAGGAGATTTACGAAATCGCCAAAACTTTTGTAGATAACGGCGTTACCAAAATTAGATTAACAGGTGGCGAACCTTTAATTAGAAAAGACATTCCTATTATTTTGGAAAAACTCGCCACTTTACCGGTAGAACTTTCTATCACGTCCAATGCGGTGATTATCGACAAATACATTGATGTATTAAAGGCCAATGGCGTTAATAAAATTAACGTAAGTTTAGATTCTTTAGATGAAGGTAAATTTAAACACATTACACGCCGTCATGAGTTTAAAAAGGTGTACAACAACATTTTACTTTTAGTTAAAGAAGGCTTTACCTTAAAGGTTAATGCCGTTTTAATGAAAGGTTTTAATGAAAATGAAATCATCGATTTTATCAACTTCACCAAAGATTTACCTGTTTCGGTGCGCTTTATAGAATTCATGCCTTTTGATGGCAACAAATGGGATATGAGCAAAATGATTTCTTATGCTGAAGTGATGCGTTATGTTCACGACGCTTTCGCGGAAGACGAAGTAGAACGCTTACAAGATGCGCCTAACGATACCTCTAAAAACTATAGAATTAAAGGCTATCAAGGTTCTTTTGCTATTATAAGCTCGGTTACCAATCCGTTTTGCGATTCTTGTAACAGATTGCGTTTAACAGCAAACGGCCAACTTAAAAACTGTTTGTTTTCTTCAACCGAATCGGATTTATTAACCACGCTACGTGCTGGAAAACCTATTGAACCTGTGATTCAAAAAGCGGTGTGGGCTAAATTGAAAGTCCGCGGTGGTATGGATACCTTAAAAAAACTTCAAGAACCGGAATTGCATACTAATAACAGGAGTATGACGGCTATTGGAGGATGATTTTAGCATGAGATAAACTGTTGACTCAACAACATAAACACTTAAAAATCAGAATCAATAATAATAAACCTACCCCTTACCAATCATTTGAAGAAAATCTAGAGTGTTTTCACTTTCGGCAACAAACTTTAGCATTTTGTTTCTCGTCTTCAAAAGGTTGGTGATATACCGCTTTAGAAATAACTTATTGATTATTCTCCCCAAAATACCTAACGGTGATTCAAAATGGAATGTATTCGTCATAATGGTGATACCATTCTTTTCTTTGAAACGATGCTCGTGACGATAGGATTTAAAAGCACCTAAAACCATTTCATCTACGAAATAATACGGACTTTCAAACGCTACAATTTTTGAAGTTAAGTGCTGAACAACACCCAAATGATTGGCTTCCCAACTCACCCACTCCCCTTCAGAAATGAGTCCTGTAGTTTTTCCAGCAATAGGAATTTCCTTAGTCTGCTTTAAAGATTCTTTAAGCATATCGATGCTTCTTGCTAAATCAAAGCAGGTTTTAATATCGGAATGTATCTCCGACTCAAGAACGATGGTTGGCATTTAGTTGGTTGGTTCTAAAATATTTGGTGCGCAAACATAGTCAAATTCCATTAGAGAAAAAATAGAACTTGACTCGAACCCACCAACTTTACATAAAATTCCCGTTAACTTAACGTTTAGTTTATACGTTAAATAAGAAGTGCATGACATCGCCATCTTTAACGATATAATTTTTTCCTTCAACACGCATTTTACCAGCTTCTTTAACTTTAGCTTCACTACCGTACTCTACATAATCGTTATAAGCAATTACTTCGGCACGAATAAATCCTTTTTCAAAATCAGTGTGGATCACACCAGCAGCTTGAGGTGCGGTAGCTCCTATATCAACCGTCCAAGCACGAACCTCTTTCACACCTGCTGTAAAATACGTTTGTTGGTTTAATAATTTATACGCCCCACGAATTAGTTTCGCCGATCCAGCTTCATCTAAACCAATGTCTTGTAAGAACATTTGGCGCTCTTCGTAGTCTTCTAATTCATTAATATCTGCTTCCGTACCAACAGCCAAAACAAGTACTTCGGCATTTTCATCTTTAACAGCTTCTTTAACTTGCTCCACATAAGCGTTACCTGTAACAGCTGCACCTTCATCGACATTACATACATACATTACAGGTTTATCGGTAATAAACTGCGATGGTATTACAAAATCCTCATAATCTTCTTCAGAAAATTCTAAAGCTCGCACCGATGTTCCGGCCTCTAAACCTGCTTTAATTTTTAATAAAACAGCTTCTTCCTTTTGAGCCTCTTTATTTCCTGTTTTAGCAGCACGCTTCACTTTATCTAACTTCTTTTCAGCAGTCTCTAAATCTTTCAATTGCAGCTCCATATCGATCGTTTCTTTATCACGAATAGGGTTCACATTACCATCAACGTGAACAATATTATCGTTATCGAAACAACGTAAAACGTGTAAAATAGCATCAGTTTCACGAATATTAGCTAAGAACTGATTTCCTAAACCTTCACCTTTACTAGCGCCTTTTACTAAACCTGCGATATCTACAATCTCTACGGTAGCAGGAAGCACACGCTCTGGATTAACCAAGCTTTCCAACTTCTCTAAACGAGGATCTGGTACGTTTACAACACCTATATTAGGCTCTATAGTACAAAACGGAAAGTTAGCACTCTGCGCTTTGGCATTAGATAAACAATTAAATAATGTTGATTTTCCTACGTTTGGCAATCCTACTATACCTGCTTTCATTTGAAAAATGTATTTTTTATTTCCGAGACATCGGAAATCTTCTTTTTAAATAATAATTTAGCTCAAGAAGTTACTAACTAGATAGCAACTTGTTTTGCGAGTGCAAATGTAGTTAATTCCTTTATTATTTTTTGTAACAATTTTAAGCTTTAATTGCTGAATGCCTATAAACTAGTTTCAATGAAATATTTATTGCTTCTTCTCCTACTTAACGTGACTAGTTTCATAAGCTATTCTCAAAATTTTAGTGCTCAAATTGTAGCTGAAGACGATAAAAAAGCCATTCCCTATGCCACGGTAAAAACCAATGTAAATACAGGTGTTATTTCTAATGAAGAAGGCTTTTTCACCCTTATTATAAGCGATTCTATAACATCACTTACCATTTCATGTTTGGGTTTTGAACAAAAAACAATTCCGGTAGACCAGATAAAAACCGAACATGCTATTATTGAATTAAAAACAGCTATTAATCAATTGGATGAAGTTATTATTAGTAATAAACCCCTAAACGCCGAGAGTATTATAGCTAAGGTTCGAGAAAACATCAGCTCAAACTATAAAAACCATCTCATTAATCATGGTATTTTCAGTCGTACGACCAATTATGCCGATTTTAAAAAGCTAGACTTTGAAATTGAAAAAGCCTCACATATTAAAAAACGAAATTTACAATCTGCGAATCGCGAATTGGAAGCCATGGCTAAAGAAGTCAAGGAGGGGAACATCATTCAATTTGAAGATTTTAAAGGGAGTTTATATGTTTTGAACAAGGACAGCACCAAAATAGAAGCTAGTAAAGCTACCAAAATCTTAGATTCTAAGAATAACTTTTCACTCGATGACATTCAAGAAAAATCACAACGCATCGTACTGAAATACTTAGACAGCTCAAAAACCTACAAAATAAAATCAGGCTTTTTTAAGCTCGAAGATTCTCTCGATTTGAACGACGACAAGGTTCAAGATCTTCAAAAAAAAGAATATCAATTAAATGCTTTAAACAGCTCTACCAGAAAAACGTTACGACGTGCCCTTTTTTATAAAAACTCGTTTATAGACAAATTAATAAACCCGAAATTATACGATTACACACTTAAAACAACCACATTTAACGAGACCCTTACCTATGTTATACAATTTACACCAAGTAAGGAAAGAGCTAAATACACGGGCTTAATTTATATAAATGGCGACTCGTTTGCTATTACCCAAGTCGATTACGATTTTTATGAAGATCGACACGGTAAAAAAATAAATTTCAAATTCCTTTTAGGTCTAAAGTACATCCATTCCATTAGCAACGGCACGATTATATTCGAAAAAAACAACCATAACCTTTACCAACCAAAGTATATAAAACATAATTATGGCAGTTATTTCTATGCTAATAGAGATGTAAAATTTATAGAAAACAGTAGCGATAGATACAAAGTAAGATTTAGTTGTAGGCTGGAAGGTGATAATCGTTTTAAACAGGAAATCCTTTTCACGTCCCATTCTAATTTAACTTCCGAAGAATTCCAAAATATGAAACAAAATAAAGCCATTGAGTACACACAACTAGACGCCTTTGATAAAAGCTTTTGGGGAAATGAAGAAATTCTAGAACCGCTTAATGAGATGAAAAACTTTAATGTTAATCCTTAACTTTTAACTTAACACAAAAAAAAAGGTCTCAAACAATGCTTGAGACCTTTTTTTGATATGTTGTAACGGCACATCGCTCTACCCATCAGGGTGCATAAAGCGTTGTTTCGCTAATAATTCGTCTTCTGTTTCCACATGATCATCATCAGGAACACAACAATCTACAGGACATACTGCAGCACACTGTGGTTCATCATGGAACCCTTTACATTCTGTACATTTATCTGGAACGATGTAATAAACCTCATCACTTATAGGTTCTTGAGCCTCGTCGGCATCAACTTCTGTTCCGTTTGTTAATACTACTTTTCCATCCAAACTAGTACCATCTTTGTAGCGCCAATCATCTGCCCCTTCGTAAATTGCCGTATTCGGGCATTCCGGTTCACATGCACCACAATTTATACATTCGTCTGTTATTATAATTGCCATAGCGTTTTTTCTTTCTAAATTTGCAACAGCAAAAATAACGCCTAAACCTTTCATAACCAAATTCAGAATGCAATTACAAGAAAGAATTAATGCTTTTATAAAATTAGGAGATTTTTTAAGGCAATTTTCTAACGAAGTTATCCAAAAGGATCATATTGTTGAACATAACGATATTTTCTTCGACGGCTTTAAACATCAATTAAAATTAGCAGAAGAACACAATGGTTGGTTTACTCAAGAAAACATACGCTTTGCTTTAAAATCTTGGGCCGATGCTTTAACCCTTGAAAATATTAATACCTGGTTAAAACCTTATATCATTGAAAATATCACACCAAAACAAGTAGCTATTATCATGGCTGGAAATATTCCTTTGGTGGGGTTTCATGATTTTTTATCGGTATTAATTAGCGGGCATCATGTATTGGTAAAACAATCATCTAATGATAAACACCTCCTGCCCTACTTAGCAAAATATCTTGAATATGTAGAACCCCAATTTAAAGGCTGTATCACTTTTACTGAAGGTAAGGTAGAAAATTTCGATGCTGTAATTGCAACAGGTAGTAATAACACAGCGCGTTATTTTGAATATTATTTTAAAGACAAACCTTCTATTATACGAAACAACAGAAATTCGGTTGCCGTACTTAGTGGCGAAGAATCCGAAGACGATTTAAAAAATCTTGCTGAAGACATTTTCAGATATTATGGTTTGGGTTGTCGTAATGTATCAAAAATATACGTCCCAAAAGACTATACATTCGATGCTTTTTTTGAAGGCCTCTATCATTGGCATCCTATTATCGAAAAAGCCAAATACGCCAATAATTACGACTATAATAAAGCTGTGTATTTAATGAGTGAATTTGACATGCTAGAAAATGGATTTTTCATGATTAAAGAAGACGAAAGTTTAGCTTCACCTATAGCGACTGTTTTCTATGAATATTACGAAAATAAAGCCCTTTTAGAAGAAAAACTAAATGCAAATAAACAGCAAATTCAATGCATTGTGTCTAACGGATTTACAAAAAATGAAATCCCGTTTGGAGCCACTCAAACACCCCAACTTTGGGATTATGCAGATGATGTAGATTCCGTTGAATTTTTATTAGCGATTTGACCAAACTTTTAAAGAATTTTTAATTAAAAATATGGAATTAATTAAGACCTTTACATCTTAATTTTTACCAAGAAAAATGAAAAAACATAACTTTAGTGCAGGACCTAGTATTTTACCACAAGAAGTTTTATTAAAAGCTTCTGGAGCAATTGTAGATTATAATAATAGTGGCTTATCCTTAATTGAAATCTCTCACCGAAGCAAAGACTTCGTTGAAATTATGGAAAACGCAAGAGCTTTAGCATTAGAGCTTTTAGGGTTAGAAGGAAAAGGTTATACCGCATTATTTTTACAAGGTGGAGCAAGTACACAGTTTCTAATGACGGCATTAAACCTTTTAAATAAAAAAGCAGGTTATTTAAACACTGGAGCTTGGAGCGGTAAAGCGATAAAAGAAGCCAAAAAAGTAGGTGAGATTATCGAAGTAGCTTCGTCTGCCGATGCCAACTTTAACTATATTCCTAAAGGATTCGAAATTCCTTCAGATTTAGATTATTTACATTACACATCAAACAATACCATTTTCGGAACACAATTTAAAGACATTCCTCAAACTAACGCACCTTTAGTATGCGATATGAGTAGTGATATCTTTTCTCGTGTTATGGACTATTCAAAATTCTCTTTAATTTATGCTGGAGCTCAAAAAAACATGGGTCCTGCAGGAACAACGCTTGTTGTTGTTAAAGATGAAATTTTAGGAAAAGTATCTCGCGATATTCCTTCTATCTTAGATTACCAATTACACATTAAAGCAGGTAGTATGTACAACACACCTCCTGTATTTCCTGTTTACACCTCTATGTTAACTTTAGAGTGGTTAAAAGGTTTAGGTGGTATTGCTGGTATCGAAGCAGAAAATGAAAAGAAATCGACGGTTATGTATTCTGAAATTGACTTAAATCCATTATTTAAAGGTTTCGCTGCTAAGGAAGATAGATCGCCAATGAATGCGACTTTCAACTTAACTGATGAAAGCTTAAAAGACACTTTTGAAACCATGCTTAAAGAAGCTGGAATTAGCGGTGTAAACGGACACAGAAGTGTTGGTGGATATAGAGCTTCAATGTACAACGCACTTCCTTTAGATAGCGTAAAAGCTCTTGTAGAGGTTATGAGCGAATTAGAAGCCAAAGCGTAATTATAGTTTGCTTTTTCATTTCCACGAAAGTGGAAAACGCTTTAAGCTAACAAAAAAAATAAATATATTAAGATTCCCACCTTCGTGGGAATGAACAAAATAAAATTTAATTTTAAGTTGAATGGTTTATCGTTCGTTTAAAGGACTTTTAACTTTTAACTTTTAACTTTTAACTTAGAAAAATGAAAGTATTAGCAAACGACGGGATTTCTCAAAGTGGTATCGACGCACTTGAAAAAGGTGGTTTCGAAGTCATTACTACCACGGTAGCCCAAGAACAATTAATTAATTATATTAACGAAAAAGACATCACTGTTTTATTAGTTAGAAGTGCTACAACAGTACGTAAAGACTTAATAGACGCTTGTCCAGGATTAAAAATTATTGGTCGTGGTGGTGTTGGAATGGACAACATTGATGTTGAATACGCTAGAGAAAAAGGACTTAGTGTTATTAACACGCCTGCTGCCTCTTCGCACTCGGTTGCCGAGTTAGTATTCGGACACTTTTATGGATTAGCACGTTTCTTACATAACTCTAATAGAGATATGCCACTAGAAGGTGATCAAAACTTTAAAGGTTTAAAGAAAGCTTACGCTAAAGGAACCGAGTTAAAAGGAAAAACTTTAGGTGTTTTAGGCTTTGGTCGTATTGGTCAAGCAACTGCTAAAGTGGCTTTAGGTGCCGGAATGAAAGTTGTTGCTTTCGATCCTTTCTTAGAAAAAGCTAATTTAGAATTAGAATTTTTCGACGGACAAACCGTAAACTTCGAAATTGAAACGATTTCTAAAGAAGAAGTTTTAAAACAAGCTGATTTCATCTCGTTACACGTTCCTGCTCAAGATAACTACGTAATTGACGAAGCAGAATTTAACATCATGAAAGATGGTGTTATTATCGCTAACGCGGCTCGTGGTGGTGTAGTTAATGAAGTAGCACTAGTAAAAGCTCTTGAAAGCGGAAAAGTTTCTAGAGCAGCTTTAGATGTTTTTGAAAAAGAACCTAAGCCAGAAATTCAACTTTTAATGAACCCTGCATTATCATTAACACCACATACAGGTGCTGCAACTAACGAAGCGCAAGACCGTATTGGAACCGAGTTAGCTGAGCAAATTATTAGTATTCTTGGATAATATTTTATCAAAAGGGTGAGCTTTATTAAATAAATAAAACCTTTTTTAAAATTCTAAATGATATTAAAAAGTCCTGACCTTATGGTTGGGACTTTTTTTTGTACCTTAAACCTATATATTAAATTAATCCATTAAACTTTAAAATCATGTCTGGAATATTAGATTTATTAAACAGCGACCTCGGTAAATCCATTGTAAACGGCGTAGCTGGCGAAACGAACCAACCTCAAAACAAAACACAAGATGTTTTAACCATGGCACTACCCTTATTAACTGCTGCCATGAAACGTAATGCCAATTCTCCTCAAGGTGCCGAAGGACTTATGAATGCTTTAAACAGCAAACATGACGGCAGTATTCTAGATAATCTAGGTAGTTTATTTGAAGGTGGAGTAAACGCCGATGTTATTAATGACGGCGGAAACATTTTAGGTCATGTTTTAGGATCTAAACAACAACACATTGAGAATACCCTAGGAGCTAAATCTGGTATGGATTCCAATTCCGTGAGTCAGATTTTGAAAATAGCAGCACCTCTATTAATGGGTTTGTTAGGCAAGCAAACTAGGCAACAAAATGTAAACACTCCAAATGATATGGGAAGCCTTTTAGGAGGTCTATTAGCAGGAAACGATTCAGGACATGAACAAAACTTCTTAGAAAGCATGCTAGATGCCGATGGTGATGGTAGCGTTATTGATGATGTGGCCGGTATGATGCTTGGTGGTGATAAAAATAAAGGTGGCCTTGGAGGAGTATTGGGCGGTTTATTTGGCGGAAAATAATCCAATCTATTATAAATGAAAAAAGCTGTGTGATACAATTTTTGATTCGCACAGCTTTTTTTATATCTTAATTACCAGCTCCGATTTATTTTTTTGAAAAAGTTGAATTATCGAATTTACCTTCGATAATTTTATTAGAATCTACTCCTAACTTTCTATAAAATTTCATAACATTAATTTCTTCAATATCTATCTTTTTTAAGCGATCCCATTTCACAATAACAACATCACCCGCCATAGGGTTTGGTGAGCCAGGAATAAATACGGCATTAAGCTCATCATCTATGCGCTCCATTAAAAAACCAATTTGCCAAACTTCTTCAATATCAACAAGTACTACATCTTTTAAATGTTTGGAATCCAATCCTGCTGCAGCTTCCGTCATGCCTTTTAGTAATGAATATCCAGGAACGTTAGACAAAATATTGTTCTCTATCCAATCCTTAAAACGTGTAGCATTATTGGTTCTTGCAAACACCCCAGCAATAAAACATAAAATAAATAATAGCACTACAGCAATAAATTTAGATGTTATTTGTCCGCCGAAAAAAGTAAAATCAATTTTATCTGCAATAGGTCCTACAACTTTTCCAAAAGCATGTAATATTTTTTCAATTAAGAAAATCACTAAAAAGATGGGAATGATAAAAAACAATCCGCCAATTAAGGTTGTTTTTATAAAGGATAAAATACTTTTCATAGGGTTTTGTTTAAAAGTATTACAAGATATAAATTCAATCTTTTGGATACTATTGTCAATACATTTTTTTTAAAAGTTGTAATTCATATTAATTAGGAACACCATCCTTCGGAGTAACTTCAATATCAGCTTAATATTTAAAACACTTTTTGTATCTTAATCATAAATTACATTAGAAAAAGATTCTGTTTTTATCTTTAAAAGGCAACAATTTAATCAAGCAAGCTTAAAACAACTTATGAAAATGTATTTATGAAAAAGTACTTATACGGTCTACTAATCCCCATATTCATTATGGGTTGTCATTCAATAAAATCGGGCTCTACTGTAAATGATGAACGTTTGGAAGCACTAAAAGAAATCGACACGGTTACAATCGCTAACGAGGAAGCTGGTTATGAAATTATTATAATAGAACCTGGTTTTAATTTTTGGGTGGCTAGCACAGCGAAACCAAGAGGGTATTACTCTCAAAGTTTTTTGGAAAATAGAAACTTTCAATACGTTATCGAGTGGAATCAGCGCGTATTACAACCACAACGCTACTCTCCAAATTTATATGAATTACAAATTAATTATAACCAAGGTATCGATTATGGATACGAAGTAAATTATCTTCTTTATAATTATTTTGTTTACTTCCAACTTACCTACAAACAAAGATTAGGACCTTATGTTCCTAGAATTTAAAATAGAATTAATACTTTTGCAGCCAAATGAAATTTGTGAATAAACTAAAAGAACGTTGGGACATTGAACATAACTGGGAAGTTATTGTCATACTTGTAGTGTTTTCTATTACAGGCTCTACGGCATCCTTCATTGGAAAACCTATTCTAAATTACTTACATATTACAAGCGAAAACCTTGGAAGTTTTGGGTATTGGACTATTAGAATTCTTTTATTATTTGTGATGTATCAATTCATGCTTGTCTTTTTTGGGTGGCTTTTTGGTCAATATAAATTTTTCTGGAACTTCGAAAAGAAAATGCTTCGTAGAATTGGATTAAAACGTTTTGTAGATTAAATGATTGCAAAAAAGCAACATATCATTTTTAGAATACTCACTCTATGTGTTGTGGCTACGTTGTTGTTTCCTGCTGCGTCAAAGTTCGCGCATGTTTTAGAACATCATAACCACAAAGTATGCTCTGGCGACGATTCCACACACTTTCATCAGGTTGATTTAGATTGTGAGTTTCAAAAGTTTCCTTTACACACACATATACTTTTAATTGATACTATGGCCTATTGGTTTAAAACCAATCCTCCTGCTAATGTATCTATTACAAGTTATAAAACGCTCAAAAATCACAAACCACTTTCTTTTTCTTTAAGAGGACCTCCTGTTTTAGTTTAAAATTCATTTTTTAAACTAAAACAAAATTCAATGAAACAATATTTATGGATTGTAGCACTTTGCTTTTATAGCCTAGTCTACACCCAAAACTGTACACATACCCTAAATGGAACGGTAAGCGATTTTCATGACGGCACTCCTCTATCGGGAGCTACCATTCATAATGAAACCGCTAACACCTATACTGCTGCAGATATAGATGGTAAGTTTTCTTTTTCCGATGTATGTGAAGGCACTATTGTACTGGTTGTTACTCATGTGGGTTGCGATCCCAAACGTTTAGAGGTAGAGATTCCTAAAAAACTACATATAGATATTCATATGGAACACCATATAGAAGCACTACATGAAGTTTTAATAACGGGTACTACTAAGGAAGAAAAAACGTCCATCCAACAAACAGTTCATAAAAAACAAATAGAAGCCTTCACCGATAAATCTTTAGGTGATGCCCTAAACACACTTAGCGGCGTATCCTCTTTAAACACGGGAAACACCATTGTAAAACCCATGATTCATGGCTTACATAGTAGTCGGTTAATTATTGTAAATAACAATGTACGACTGTTCGATCAGGAATGGGGAGACGAGCATGCGCCTAATATTGATATCAATACAAGTAATCAATTAGAAGTGATCAAGGGCGCCAACACGTTAAAGTACGGTAGCGATGCCATAGGCGGATTAATTCTTGTTAAACCAAAAAAGTACGCCTCTAAAGACAGTATTTTTGGTAGCACTTCACTTTCGTTGAACACAAATGGATTTGGTGGAAATGTGAATTCAGAACTCGTTAAAACATACAAATCGGGATATTATGCTAAAATACAAGGTAGCTACAAGCAATTTGGCGACTTTAAAGCTCCCGATTACTATTTAACGAATAGTGGGATAAAAAACGCTAATGTTTCAGCCAATGTGGGCTATACCAGTTTTGAAAAGGGATTTGATGCCTATTATAGTTTTGTTGATAATGAATTAGGCATTTTAGCAGCCTCCCATATTGGGAATGTAAACGATTTGGTTACAGCCATAAATAGCCAAGAACCTCGAATTAAAGATGATTTCTCGTATAACATTGGATATCCCAAGCAGCAAGTGTCACATCAGCTAGGTAAGGCTGAAGCTTATAAGCGCTTTAAAAGGTTGGGGAAATTATCGATGCAATACGATTTTCAAATTAATAGAAGAAAAGAATTCGATTTACGACGCGGTGATGATGCTAATACACCAGTAATAGACCTTCGTTTATTTACCACGTCGTTTCAACCTAATTTGCAAATAGACGTCTTTGATAAAGCAGAAATTAATACCGGTTTCCTGGTGCGTTTTCAAGAAAATGATGCCGTTTCAGGAACTGGGGTGAGTCCTATAATTCCAGATTACGAAAAATATGATGCGGGTATCTATGCTACTGGAAATTATAAGCTGAATTTATTTAGTGAAATCAGTGCTGGTTTTAGATTTGACTTTTCTGAAATTAAAGCAAGAAAATGGTACAATACCACCGATTGGGAAGAGACTTATAATTATGATGAATTATTCCCAGAATTTGAATCTGGAATCACAAATAATTCTAAAACGTTAACCTATCCTGAATTTTCGTTTTCTAATTTCTCTGCTAATTTGAGCTATATGAGACATTTTAGCGATGATTTTGAATTGTTTTTAAATTATGGCTTAGCATCTAGAATGCCAAATCCTTCCGAGTTATTTAGTGACGGATTGCATCATAGTGCAGCAAGAATTGAAATTGGAAGTCTAACCCTTGGCAAAGAGATTTCGAATAAGCTGGTTGCTTCATTACAGAGAAATAATCAGTATTTCGGATTCACCCTTAGCCCATATGTCAATTCTATTAAAGGCTATATGCAGCTTATTCCTACGGGCATTACCACTACCATTAGAGGCGCTTTTCCTGTTTGGGAATACGATCAGGTTGATGCTACCATTTATGGCGTAGACTTAGATTTAGACGTGAGAATTAACAAACAACTTAGTTATAAAGGAAGTTTTGGTTGGTTACAAGGCACAAATCAAACCGAGGATATACCGCTTATAAATATGCCTGCAGGAAACTTTACCAATAGTATTTCCTACTACAATGAAGATTTAAACCAACTGTCTGTTAGTTTAATAAATAAAACTGTATTACAACAAAAAAATTACCCCGATTATAATTTTTACACCTACAACGCTATTACCGACAGTTATGATTATGTTGATATTAGTACCCCTCCTTCTGCCTATACATTATTTAGTTTTACGAGTTCTGCATATTTTAAGGTATTTAAAAAAAGTACTTTAAAGCTAGAATTTAATATCGAAAATATTTTCAATACCTCTTACAGAGACTACTTAAATAGACTTCGATACTTTAGTGATGAATTAGGAAGGAACATTAATTTAAAAGTTAAAATAAATTATTAAAAAAAATTAATATTATGAAGTATTCAAAATTAAAAACTATGAAAACAGTAAAATTATTAGCCCTATTTTTTGTGGCAAACCTAGCTTTTGTAAGCTGTTCTAGCGATGATGACGGTCATGATGATCACGATCACGAAGAAGAACTGATTACGACCGTTATATATACTTTATACCACGGAAACGACATCGTAACCTTAACTTTTCAAGATTTAGACGGTCCTGGTGGAGCAGACGGTACTTATGTTGTTTCTGGACCTTTAGCGGCCAATACAACGTATTCTGGAACAACAGCTTTATTAAATGAAACTGAAAACCCTGCGGAAGATATTACTGAAGAAGTAGAACATGAAGGCGATGAACACGAGTTTTTCTATGTTTCTTCTCTAGATGATATCACTATCTCTAAATTAGACCAGGATGAAGACGGTAACCCAGTTGGCATCGAAACAAGCTTAACTACAGGAGATGCTGGAACGGGATCGCTTACTATCATTTTAAAGCACGAACCAAACAAACCGAATAACGGTACGCCTGATGATGCTGGAGGAAGCACAGATGTTGAAGTCACATTTCCTATTACAGTACAATAATAATTTGGGGTTATTTTGTTGTATATACAGATAAAAAAAAGAGGCTTATGGCCTCTTTTTTTTATTATTTAAATATTGTCATTTATTACCTTGAATAATTCGGAGCTTCTTTAGTAATCGTTACATCATGAGGATGACTTTCGGCAATTCCTGAAGCTGTTATTTTTACAAATTCAGCATTCGTTTTTTGTGCTTCAATAGTTGCAGAACCACAGTAGCCCATACCAGCTCTTAAACCACCAATAAATTGATGCATGGTAGCGTATAATTCACCTTTATAAGGTACACGACCTTCAATACCCTCTGGAACTAATTTTAAGGTATCATCTTCTTTTCCTTGGAAGTAACGATCTTTCGAACCATTTTTCATAGCCTCTACAGACCCCATGCCACGGTAAGACTTAAAACGACGTCCGTTAAATAAAATAACTTCACCTGGAGCTTCTTTAGTACCTGCTAATAAAGAACCCAACATAATTGAATCGGCTCCTGCAGCAATGGCCTTAGGGATATCACCTGTATAACGAATTCCACCATCTGCAATCACTGGAACACCAGATCCTTCTAAAGCACTGGCCACATTCATAACGGCAGATAATTGCGGATATCCAACACCAGCCACCACACGGGTAGTACAAATAGACCCAGGACCAATACCTACTTTTACAGCATCAGCACCTGCAGCTACTAAATCTAATGCAGCTTTTTCGGTTACAATATTACCAGCAACGACATCTAAATCTGGAAATTCAGCTTTAACTTCTTTTAATTTATTTAAAATATTTATGGAGTGTCCGTGAGCAGAATCTAACACAACAGCATCAACACCAGCAGCAACTAAAGCTTTTACTCGATCTAAACAATCTTGAGTTACACCAATAGCGGCAGCAACTCTTAATCGCCCGTATTCGTCTTTATTTGCACTTGGATTTTCTCTTACTTTAATGATATCTCTAAAGGTAATTAAACCAACTAATTTATTGTTATCATTAACTACAGGTAGTTTTTCAACTTTATTATCTTGTAAAATGTCTTCAGCTTGTTTTAAAGACGTCCCTTCCTTTACAGTAATTAGTTTTTCAGAAGTCATAACCTCCGAAATTAATCGCTTTTCATTCTTTTCGAAACGTAAATCACGATTGGTAACAATACCAACTAATTCATTGTCATCATTTATTACAGGAATACCACCAATTTTATGTTCAAACATAAGATTGTTAGCATCTAAAACAGTGTTATGAGGTTTAATAGTTACCGGCTCTAAAATCATTCCGGCCTCAGAACGCTTTACTTTTTTAACTTCTAAAGCTTGTTCTTCTATTGACATGTTTTTGTGCAAAACACCAATACCACCTTCACGAGCCATCGCAATTGCCATTGCCGCTTCTGTTACCGTATCCATCGCCGCAGAAATAATAGGCGTGTTTAATGGAATGTTTCTTGAAAATTTTGAGGTAATATTTACCGTGTTTGGCAATACTTCGGAATACGCTGGTACTAAAAGTACGTCATCGTATGTTAATCCTTCATTGATTATCTTTGATGTAGACATGTGCAATAAATTTGTCATTTAATTGCATGCAAATATACGGCTTTTAATAACATTAAAGTTTTTAGAAGCGTTAAATTATTTATAATGATTTTTGCAATAATCACGTAAAACATTTAGAGCGTAATCGTATCGGTTTTGAGTCACATCAATATCGTTTGTAAACCGAATCGCTTTGGGAACCAATATTTTATAAAACCCCTTGCCTTTGGCTATACGCTCAATGGTTTTAAGGCTACGTTCATCTATATTACTATAAACCTCCTCCAACCAAATGTATTGCTCTTTATACACTACGGCTTCATCCCATTTTAAAGCCCCTTCATCAAGTAGTACGCTATTATTTTCATACAAGGCTTTCATAGGTTCAAAAGCGTGCACAAAAACGGTTTCACTTCCTTGGTAAGCGAAGGTTTTAATGTTTTTAGTGGTGAATAAACAAAAAGGGAATGTATAAATGAGCTGCAATTTTATGGATACAAAGTGGGCCATTTTTGGCCAAACAACCTGGCAATCCCTTGTTTTCATGGTGGTATTATACCAAACATAAAAATCGCGACGCTGTTTTATAGTTTCATACTCTAAAGGACGGTTATGCTTCAGGTTATAAACATTGGCATTTTGCCACGCCGTTGTGTTCTGTTTTCTATCAGATTTTAACCAATCTGATGCCTTTAATTGACGTTGCCCCGTTTCCTTCTCGTAAGCTCTTAAAGACTTCCACTCCTTAGCATGCCCTAGCGTACTAAAACAAATAAAACAGACTAAGAGCAATAATCGCATAAGCGTTTTGTGTTTAAGTCTTAAAAATATAACATTCTATTATATTTTCACTTGTAAAGTTACATACCAGTTTCTTGGAGCCGAAGGAATAATACCAGGACCTGGATACCCCGTAGCACGACGTGTAAAATAACTATTGTCGAGAAGGTTATTAATACCTGTTTCTAACTTAAAGCGGTTATAGTTATACGACAAAGACACATCTAAAATATCATAAGCTGGAATTTCGCCTATTACGCCTTCTCTTAAGCCGCCTGGATCATCTGCTTTAGAATTAAAAGCATCGGTGTATTGCTCGGATAAATACGTGTACTGAATGCTTCCAAGTAAGTTTTTATACCCAAAACGCAAGGTCGTTTTTAAATTAATTTCTGGAATAAATTCTACCTTATTTCCTTTAACCCCATTTGTTTGTGACTCGGTGTATTCCGAATTGATATAGGCCAAATTGAGTCCTAAATTCAACTTATAATCTGAATTTGCATCCCATAAATCCAACACATTCCAATCTATAAAACTTTCAACACCATAAATCAAAGCATCACCAGCGTTAGTACGCACCCAATTCGCTCTATCATCAAGAACATTCCCAATTCTACCATCATAATTTACGGTAAAAACGCCTACGTCATAAGAAAAAGCGTTGTTATACTTACCTCTTAGACCAATATCTAAGGTAAAGCCTTCTTCATCTGTAATATCAGGATCAATAATAAAGGTAGGACTTACGCTTCTAATATCACTAAAGGTAACCGATCTATAATTCTGTGAAAGGTTGCCGTATAATTCTAAAGCATTGGTAGGTTTATAGCTTGTTCCCACACCTAATAAAATAAAAGCGCGATCAAAAACTCTATCATCATCAAAAGCTTCGGAGGCGATTATATTATTGGCGTTATCATAATTCTTCTGATAATAAACACCATCACTCTCAGTTTTAATGTATTCAAATCTAAAGCCAGGGGTTATCGTAAACTTATCAGACAACCTGAAAATATTTTCTCCAAAAACAGCTAAATTTCTATTCGGGTAATTAAAACTAGACTCGTTAGGATAATCTGGAAAATCGGAACTGTAAATAGTAAAATCGGCATCAGAAAACTTACTTCCTGCACCTTGGACACTAGAATTGTTCGCGTGATAATATTTGGTACCAATTAAAAAAGCAGACTCTTCATCTAAAAAGTTATACTTGGTTAACAACCTGGCTTCAGCACCCCAGTTATTAAAATCGCCCTTAATTACATCACGGTTATAGAAAAAGGTACCATCACTATTTTGAATATCTGGAGTTGTTATAGGGTTTTTATTTAATCCTGTTGGATAGGGATCACCTCTAAAACCTACAGCATTTCTAGAAGCGTCTAATCCAAAAAAGCTAAAGGTAAAGTTCGTTTTTTCTGAAAACTTATGATCTAATTTTATGTTGTACAATAACCAATTAACCTCAAACCAATTGCGTGTTCGGTTACTTTGCAAGGGATCTTCTTCAAACATCGTATCTGTTAAACCTCCCGATTGTTTGGCTAAATAATTCATATAAGTGAATTCACCTTCTAATTTGGTATTATCACTAAAAGCATACCCTAAATGCGCAAAAACATTTTTCGATTCAAACGCCGAATTAGGTCTAAACCCATCCCCTTTTTTGTAATTAAAAAAAGTATAATAACTAAACTTATCTTTGGTACCACTTAAACTTGTAAAATTGGTATATAAACCAAAACTCCCTAAGGTGTTTCTGGTGATTAGTTCTATAGGTTTGTTGGGGTTTGGCGATTTCATTTTGAAGTTTATCAAACCACCAAATTGGGTTCCGTATTGTAAAGAAGCTGCACCACGTATTACTTGAATTTCAGACAAGGCTTCGGAAGCTGGTGTGTAATAACTTTCTGGATAACCCAAAACATCGGCACTGATATCGTAGTCATTTTGACGCGTATTAAAATTGGCCGTTCTATTAGGATCTAAACCGCGACCACCAATATTTAATTGTAAACCGGCATCATCATTTTGATAAATGTTTAAGCCTGCTACCTGACTAAAAATTTGGCGAGCATTGTTAGATGCTAAGTTTGCCATAGACTGATCGACTAAAATAACCTCTGTCTTTTTTCCAGCGTAAATAGCTGTACCCTCTACATCTTTTAACCGCTTCAACTCAAAAATTCGTTGTTTCCTTGCTGTGACTTCAACTTCAGACAACTGCGTGGTTAAATCTTGCAACTCAATTTTTAAATCCTTAGCTGCTACAGTGTTAATTTTAATGTCCTTAGATGCATATTCGTAAGAAAAAAACACCAAAGTCATTTCTGGTTTAGACGTTTCAAATTCAAAATAGCCCTCTTCGTTAGTCTTTGCAACTATGCCAGAGTCTTTATCGTAAACATCAACATTTTCAATAGTTTTATTGGAATTTGAAAATACAACAACACCACTTACAGTGTTTTGTGCATATATTGAGACACTAAAAATAAGTGCCAAAATGAAGTTATAAGCCTTTAATGTCATCGTTAAAAGGTAAGATCCAGTGTTTGGGTTTTAAAGATTCTTTTTCTTGGTACAAATCTACGGTTTTATCTAAATATGGCTGACTAAGTCGTCCATTTAATGCCACATAACTTTCAACAAAAACTTGGACGTTTTTATGGCCTTGTGCAGTAAAGTGATCACCAAGATAATGTGCGTATTCTAGTATGAAATCGGGCTGAAAACTCATTTGTTTTTCTTGAAATGGCGTTAAAAAATCGGTGTTATCTACATAAAAAAAGTCACCTGTTTTGCCGTTTACAATCTTAAATGTAGACATACCCATTTTTTCCATTAGCATGACGCGCCATGAAAAGCGGTAGCCTTCTTCAGTCCAAAACAATTCATTGGGGTATAGCAAATATCGAAATGGAAATGCCAATTGAAAAACAAAAAACAGCCCTATTAAAAGCACGATTGGTTTTTTAAAAGTATATCTGTAACAGGGTTCTGTTCTAACAGCTATTTTTGAAGTGAAACCCTGAAAAATATCCTTAATAAAACGGACTATTTTTTTATGAAAACTAGCATCGAAGAAAATAAGTGCTGAAACAATCATAACAAACGGAAACATCCCAATAGGAAATAAAACACGTGTAAACACATGAAAAATAACCACCAAAACAAATGCAAAACCGCGAGTACGTTTATACAGCAATAAAAACGGAATGGCTAAATCGTAAAGCATACCACTCCAACTCATAGCGTATTGAAACCAGGTTTGATGCATTAAAGTATCGCCAATTAATGGCAAATCGTATTTTGATGGCAGCCAAATTTTTAAAGGCATGGCACGAAACAACCAATCACTATTAAGCTTGGCTAATCCAGCATAAAAATAAACGATGCCTAAAAGAAGCTTCACGCTATCAATAGTCCATTGTGGGATGTTTTGATAGGCTTTTTTTCGTAATAGATTATCCACTGACAATTGTGCGTTTGCAGGAAGGAAAATCATTAAAAAAGCCATTAAACTTATAAAATAATAATGGTTGAGATAGGTGGTTTTATCCATGAGTTCGATGTAAGTAAAACTCAAGAAAAAGGTAATCATGGCCATTCTATATTTTAAACCTATAGCCACAAAAAAAACGGAGAGGCCACAAATAACAAATAATAAATAGGTATAATTACCAAGTGGTTTTACCCATTCGAAACCATAATAAGAGAAATGAAATTTAGGCTGAATATATAAGGTTTCAATCCAACCATGATACCAAAAACGTATCATGCCGTAACACATCATAAAACCAAATAACATACGAAAAACCGCTAAGGGTGCAGCGTTTGTTTTTCGGTTAATATATGGTCTTAATGTTATAGGCATAAATGCAAAAAAGGCTGCCTAAAAAGGCAACCTTAAATTTATAGTTTTATATGATTACTAATCGCCATCGGCATCTACATAATCTACACTAATATTGAAAGCTTGAAGCATGTCTACTTTTAATAAAACGACTATTTTTTGTAACGCATCATAAGCTTCAGTCATTTTTGTATTATCTGTTGTTACTTGAGTGTAAAAATCGTCGTTTAACATATTTAGTTTCTCACGCGCTTCATCAAATTGAGTTTCAAATTGAGTAACTAAATCTTGACGATCTAAAAACTGCAAATAAGTTTTAAAACTTTCTCCTGTAGTACTTGTTGCATAAGCTTTCCCGTTAAAAACATTTTGAGAAGCATCAAGAGCATCTAAAGCCAATGTTTTTGAATATACTTTACTGTAAAATCCTTCCACCTTTTCTGGTAATGGTGTAGAGGAGAAATTACCAGCAGGAATTCCTATTTTGTTAGCTCTTAGTCCTTTTTCAAAATAAAAAACATAATCGTTGGTGAATTTATTTAAAGCACTAGTTGCCGTATTCCCTGTTTCACTTACAAAAACATCTCTGTAAGATGATGTCCAATCATTTAACACCGTTTCGGTTAAGGCCTGCATTTGATCAATTAGATCAGATAAATATTTTGTGTATTTGGCATCGTTATAAACATTTACAATCGCAACATCATCGGCAGCTACCCCAAAAAGTAAATAATCGACTGCAGGAAAACCAACAGCATCATTATTATTAGGATGCGTTAAATCGTAAGAACCTGAAGCGATATTGGCTTCAACTTCTTGAACTGAAGTTGGATACACATTCATTTGAAAACCATAAAGTAAGGATTCGGCTTTCCCAATGTTAAACATTTCAACCGATTGCCATACCTTATAAGATGCTAACCAAGAAGTTCTTAAAGCATCTAAATGTGCCTGATCTGGAGAGGCAACAAAGGCATCCTTATCTGCTTTTAAAGTCTTAAGATTTGTATTTAAATCTTGATAAGCAGGTATAATAATGTTATCGGCTAAATTAACCAATAAGTCGCCTCGATCATAAGAATCTTTGTTTTCAGAAGATCCATCATCAGAAGATGAAGAACTACAAGCAGCACATAATGAAACTAAAACTAGGGCTAAAACAACTTTTCGTAAGGTAAACATAACTTAAAATATTTTCAAATATAGAAAAACAGCAAAAGGTATCTCAATTGATACCTTTGCTGTTAATAAAATTTATTTATTTAGTTTGAAGCATCTGCTGCAGCTTCAACAGAGAAACCAAACTTAGCAGAGATTTCTTCTGACATGTCATCTAAAACTGTTTCAGAAACACTCCAGAAACCTTCACCTGCCATTAAAATATCTAGCATAACATCAACATCTGTTTTAGAGTAATAAGGCTCATTTGTTTCAATATCTCTAGTAAATTGTAAGCTATAGATAAATCCGTAGGCTTCAGATAAGGCATGAAAAGCAGCTGCTGGATCGGCATCTAAATTATTTTTTCCGGCTTGTAAATAGTAAACGGCACGTACTGCAGGAACAATAGATAATTTTTCTCTAATGATATCAACTTGATCATCACGTAGTGCATATGCTCCTTCGGTAACTGCAGCTCTACCTAATTTAAAGGCGTTATAAATTTCAACATCAATTCCAGAAAAATCTGGATCTTGAGCAACTCTATCTAAATACTCATTTAAAAATTGATCAGCTCCTAATTCTGGTTCAGCTGGGTTGTCTTCATTACCAAATAAGTAACCATAAGCCTCATCCCATTTGTGCTCCATAGTTGTGTAATCTTTACCAGATTCTAAAACTTCATTGTCGTTATCATCAACATTAGTTCCAGCATCTAAAACAGCAGTACTTAAATAGTTGTTTAAAATTTGATCTAACATTAAACCTCCTATTAAACCTTTAGCAAAGGCTTGGTTGTACTCTAAACCTTTAGCATTTACATAACGTACTGTACCACTAGATTGCTGAATAGCTCCAGCAACACCTGCTGATGCTGTTAGATTCCAAGCAGGAAAAACAATATTAACTTGTTCTTCAATCCATGTGTCAAAATCTGCTTTTATTGCAGCAGCATCGGTTGAATTTGCCGAAAAATAATCGGTTGAAGCAGCTACTTTGCTTCTTACGTTTTTATCTGAAGCGTTTAATCCTGCTTCTAAGAAATTATCTTCACCTTGAGCATGATTGAACATGGCATCGATTTGAACTTCTGTAGATAATGGATCTTTTAACGCAGAAACAATCTCTTCAGCCATTTGAATACGAGTCGTTTGCCCACTAAAGCTTACCGTTGAATTCCCATTTCTTGTAAACACATAGGTATCTGGTGCAGTGACATTGTTGTTTGAACTTCCTCCGTCGTCATCATTTGAACACGATTGAAACAATGCAGATATAGCAAATAGGCTTAGAATTACTTTTTTCATTAGTACTTTATTTGAATGTTAGTTTTATTTAGACTTATTTTAAACTGTCGTCTTTTTCAGGCGCAAATATATAACGCAATATTAAAAACTCAAAGTTTATTTAGATTTAATTGAAATAACACGAGAATTAATGAAAAACCTTAAAGATTTTGGAGGCTTCATTGAAGGCGCTTTCAAAACTTAAAGCGTTCAATGCATTTCTTTTTTGGGTTGTAAAATAAGAAAGTAGTTTTTCGGTAGGCATATTTCCTACGAGTTCATCTTTGGCCATTGGGCATCCACCAAAACCTTGAATAGCACCATCAAAACGCGTACATCCTGCCTTATAAGCCGCATCAATTTTTTCAAACCAGGTATTTGGAGTGGTGTGTAGATGTGCTCCAAATTCAATATGTTCGTACGCTGGAATCAAATTAGAAAAAAGATAATCAATGGTTTCGGGTGTCGAAGTGCCAACCGTATCACTCAAGGATAAAATTTTAACCCCCATACTAGCCAATTTTTCGGTCCACTCCCCTACAACATCCACACTCCAAGGATCACCATAAGGGTTACCAAAGCCCATAGAAATATAAACCACAACCTCTTTATTGGATGTATCTGCAATTTCTAAAATTTCAGAAAGCGTTTCTACAGATTGTGCAATGGTTTTATGCGTATTACGCATTTGAAAATTTTCTGAAATAGAAAACGGATATCCTAAGTAATTAATTTCTTTATGCTGACTGGCATCTAATGCCCCTCGGGTATTTGCAATGATGGCCAAAAGCTTGCTAGTCGTTTTACTTAGATCTAGCTGTGATAATACCTCAGCCGTATCTACCATTTGAGGAATGGCCTTTGGGGAAACAAAACTACCAAAATCGATGGTATCATAACCAACACGCAATAACGATTGAATGTACTGCACTTTTTGAGCCGTGGGTATAAATTGCTTTATACCTTGCATGGCATCACGTGGGCATTCAATAATTTTAATGGGTGCAGACATAAATTTCCAAATGAAGGCTAAAATTAAGATTAATTTTTAAGTATTCAGAATATCTATTGATCAGAAAAATTAAAATTTATTTGTTGAGAATCGCCTGGTTGATCTCTTTAATTAAGCTAGGACCTTCGTAAATAAAGCCTGTATAAATTTGAACCAAATCGGCTCCAGCCTCTAACTTTTCTAAGGCATCGGCTCCCGAGTGAATACCACCAACACCAATAATAGGAAAGGCTTTATTGCTTTTTTCAGCCAAATATTTAATAACTGCTGTACTTTTATCTTTAACAGGTTGGCCGCTTAAACCACCATTACCAATAGCTTCTAACTGCTCTGGTGTGGCTTTTAATCCGCTTCTATCAGTAGACGTATTACTAGCAATTACACCGTCTAACTGGGTTTGATTTACAATTTCAATAATTTCATCCAGTTGCACGTTATTCAAATCTGGAGCAATTTTTAAAACGATAGGCTTTTGCTTTTCAAAAGTTTTGTTGGCCTTTTGTACCGCACCTATTAACTCTAACAAATAATCTTTATCATTTAATTTGGCATGACTGCCTACATTTGGGCAACTTACATTTAGTACAAAATAATCGACATAAGGATGTAAAGCGTTAAAACACTCTAAATAATCTTTGGTGTAATCTTCAGGCTTTGTATTCGTGTTTTTACCAATATTTCCTCCTATAATTAATTTTCCTTGATTCTTTTTTAGTTGTGATATGGCTGCTTCCAAACCTTCATTATTAAAGCCCATGCGGTTAATAATGCCTTGGTCTTCTTTCAAACGGAATAATCTTTTCTTCGGATTTCCAGCTTGTCCTTTTGGAGTCACCGTTCCTATTTCGATAAAACCAAATCCGAAGTTAGCCAATTCATTATACAACACGGCATTTTTATCAAATCCGGCCGCCAATCCAACCGGGTTTTTAAAAGTAAGACCAAAAAGCTGACGTTCTAAACGCTTGTCTTCGATCATATAAAGTCCTCTAAAAATGGCTGAAACACCAGGGATTTTAGATGAAATTTTAATTAATGAAAAGGTAAAATGATGAATTTTTTCTGGATCGAACAAGAAAAATAACGGGCGAAGTAAAAGTTTGTACATCTTTATTATTTGTGCAAAAATACTGCTTATTCATCTAAATAAAAAATCAACTATTTCTTAAGCCAAAAAAAATTAATATTCGTAATTTAGATCCTCATTGACTAAAACATTTATAACTCTGTAAACCAATATGTTTACAACTAAATTTCCACGAAAAATTAATAGCATGATATCAAAAGAACACATTATAAAACGTTTTGTGAGTTACGTAACCGTAGATACAGAATCCGATCCAAACTCGAACACCACCCCTAGCACGGAAAAACAATGGGATTTAGCCAATAAGTTGGTTGAAGAACTTAAAGCCATTGGGATGCAGGACGTGAGTATTGATAAGCATGCGTATATTATGGCAACTTTGCCAAGTAATGTGGATCACGATGTACCTAGCATTGGGTTTGTCTCACATTTTGATACCTCTCCAGATTTCACTGGCGCTCATGTTAATCCGCAAATAATTGAATCTTACGATGGTAAAGATATTGTACTAAATGAAGCTGAAAACATCATTTTATCACCCGATTATTTTGAAGATTTAAAACAATACGTCGGTCAAACCTTAATTACAACCGATGGGACTACGCTTTTGGGTGCCGACGATAAAGCTGGAATTTGTGAAATTATTTCGGCCATGGAATACCTTATAAATCACCCTGAAATTAAACATGGTCCTATTAAAGTAGGTTTTACACCTGATGAAGAAATAGGTCGTGGTGCTCATAAATTTGATGTTGAAAAATTTGGAGCCGATTGGGCTTACACCATGGATGGGAGTCAAATTGGAGAGCTCGAATACGAAAACTTCAATGCCGCAGGAGCTGTAGTTAAAGTAAAAGGAAAAATTGTACACCCAGGGTATGCCAAAGGAAAATTAATCAATTCCATGTACATCGCTACCGAGTTTATCAATTCCCTTCCCCGCATGGAAACTCCAGAACACACCGAAGGATATCAAGGCTTTTTTCACTTACATAATATAAAAGGTGATGTTGAAGAAACAGTATTGGAGTACATTATTCGCGATCATGATAAAGGGCATTTTGAAGCTCGAAAAGAAGTGATGACCAAATTAACTAATGAGTTAAATGATCAATATGGTTATGAGGTAATCGTCACCGAAATTAAAGATCAATACTTTAATATGCTTGAAAAAATAGAACCCGTAATGCATATTGTAGACATTGCTGAAGAGGCCATGAAACAAACCGGTGTAAAACCAATCATTAAAGCCATTCGAGGTGGAACTGATGGGGCTCAACTGAGTTATATGGGTTTACCTTGTCCGAATATTTTTGCAGGCGGACATAATTTTCACGGACGCTTTGAATACGTTCCAGTGGAAAGCATGATAAAAGCGACTGAAGTGATTTGTAAAATTGCTGAAATCACCGCTATTAAAGCCTAAATATAATTTTAGTCGTAGTCGTAGTAAAAGAGAATACACAATAACATTTAAAATAATAATTATGAAATTTAATTTTTTAATCTTGTCAGCCTTAATCGTGCTTTTCAGCTGTAAAGCTCAAAATAATACGACTACCACCAAAAACAGTAAAACAGAAATGACTACTACCGCTAAAACGCACGACATTAGCATGTATCCTGAAGCTTCAGATGATCAATTGAGGCATATTATTAATTTACCCGTAACGGAAGATGATTATGCTTTTAAAGTAGAAGTTTATGTTGGTAAAATTGCCGAAGTCGATTGTAATAAAGCTAGTTTAGTAGGGACATTTAAAGAAGAAACGGTTTCTGGTTGGGGATATTCTTACTATAACTTCGTAACTAACGGCCAAATTATTAGTACAAGAAAAATGTGTCCCGATAATTCTAAACATCAAGAATTTGTAAAATCTAATGGTGAAACTATAAGGTATAACAGTAAGCTCCCAGTTATAATTTACACACCTAAAGGCTATGAAGTGCGCTATCATATTTGGTCTAGAGGTGATGCTGAACAAACAGCTATTATAAAATAATTTGTTGTGAAAAAAGTTAATTCGGTTGAAGAATACCTAGAAAACCATGACGCGTTTCGTGATATGTTAGAAACCTTACGAGCGCTTATACTTTCTACGCCTCTTGAGGAAACCATAAAATGGAATGCGCCTACCTATACCATAAACAATAAGAATGTGTTATCCATAGCAGCTTTTAATAACCACTGTTGTATTTGGTTTTACAACGGTTTAAGCCTAAAGGATGAACATCAGCTTTTTTCTAAAGAAGAAGATGCTAATAAAGCCCTTCGTCAAATGCGATTTGAGGTTCATGACGCCATTAACAAATCTTTGGTGCTTACCTATATTAAAGAAGCTATAGAAAACGAGAAGCGTGGTAACAATGTAAAACCCAAAAAAATGACCAAGGAACTCATTATTCCAGAAGCATTACAGGATGTATTACAAAAAAACACAGCATTAAAGTCTCAATTTGAAAACCTAGCGCCTTATAAGCAACGCGAATATTGCGAACACATTCTTACAGCTAAACGAGATGCCACAAAGCAAGCACGCTTAGAAAAAATACAACCTATGATTTTAAAAGGTATAGGGCTAAATGATAAGTACAAAAATTGTTAAAACTAAAATCATCAAATAGATAAGAACATGAAAATTAATAATATTTTAGAAAACATTGGTAACACACCGGTGGTACGATTGAGTCATTTATTTCCAAATAACAACGTTTGGATGAAGCTTGAAAAAGCGAATCCAGGAGGAAGTATTAAAGATCGTATTGCACTATCTATGATTGAAGATGCCGAAAAAAACAACCTCATCACTAAAGACACCGATATCATAGAACCGACGTCCGGAAACACAGGTGTTGGTCTAGCCATGGTTTGTGCTATAAAAGGTTACAAGTTAACTTTAGTTATGCCTGAATCCATGAGTGTTGAACGTCGTGCTTTAATGGCCGCCTATGGCGCTAATTTGGTGCTTACTCCAAAAGAAGAAGGTTTAGGAGGAACAATCGCTAAGGCCAATGAGATGGTTGAAAACAACAAAAATTCATGGATGCCATCGCAGTTTACCAACCCTTCAAATCCCGAAATTCATAAAAAAACAACCGCTTTAGAAATAGAAAAAGATTTCCCTGATGGTTTAGACTATTACATTACTGGTGTTGGTACTGGCGGACACATCACAGGTGTTGCAGAAGTTTTAAAGAAAAAATTCTCTAATTTAAAAGTGCTTGCTGTCGAACCAAACGATTCGCCTATTATTTCTGGTGGCGAACCGGGGCCTCACCCATTACAAGGTATTGGACCAGGTTTTTTCCCAGAAGTTTTTAATAAAGACATTATCGATGGTGCGGTTAGAATTACTAAAGAAGAAGCTTTCGCTGAAGTGCAAAATATCGCAAAATCAGAAGGCATTTTGGTTGGAATTTCCACAGGTGCTTCATTGGCAGCAGTGAGAAAACAACTTTCACATGTTGAAGAAGATGCTGTTATTTTAACTATGAATTACGATACAGGTGAACGCTACCTTTCTATAGAGGGGCTTTTAAACCCATAATACGTTTTTGTTATTGTTATATAAAAAAGAGGCTTTCTGAAAAGGTAAAACAATCGTCATTCTGTGCTTGACACAGAATCTCATAACATTGAAATCCAATAATTATGAGAATCTGAAATAAATTCAGATTGACGAAAAAATAACTTTCTAGAATGCCTCTTTTTTATTTAAATTATAATGCTACGCTTATAAAGACACTTTAGTACCGACATCTTTTCCATCTATAATATCAATAATGGTATTCGGATTTGTTCCGTTAGCAATATAGGTTGGAATGTTTCTAGCAGCCGCCTCTTGAGCGTAATCTAGTTTAGATCCCATGCCTCCACGGCCTTCACCTTCAGCCTTACCGCTTTCTTTAATATACTTTTGTAAATCATCATCAGGATCTACATTAGAAATCAAACTACTGTTTTTAGCTTCTGGATGGCCAGAGTAAAGTCCGTCGATATCCGTTAAAATAATCAATTTATCAGCATTTATCAGCTGTGCGATTAAACATGCCAACTCATCATTATCAGAAAACATAGATGTCTTAACCGACACCGCATCATCTTCATTAGCAATAGGTATTACACCTTCTTGCATTAAACCTTCCACACAATTAATCATATTTTCTCTATGAACTCCCGGTGTGAAATCACGTTTTGTAGGCAGTACTTGGGCACATTTCATACCATAATCATAGAAAATGGTGTAATACAGACGCATCATTCTTGGTTGCCCGATAGAAGAATACACCTGACGTCGTTGTGCTTTATTTTTAATTTTAGATTTTCCTAATACTTCTTTACCTGCTATTACAGAACCTGAAGAGACTAAAACTGCCATGATATCTCTTTCGTAAAGTTCAGAAATTTGTCTTACTAAATTCCTTAAAACAGGTCTAACAATTCTATTGTCTTTGTTGGTCATGACATTTGTACCAACTTTTATAACTACTCTTTCTTTATACATAATTAATGTTCTTCTCCAAGTTCAATTGCACGATTAAATGCGGCATAAGCGGCATCTCTAATTAACACATCTACTTTATTGGCTTCCATAGAGTTTAAAGCAGCGCGTGTTGTCCCTCCTTTTGAAGCTACACGATCCATCCACTCTTTTGGCGTGAGATCCGACTGGTTAAAAAGTTCTACGGCTCCAGCAAAGGTTTGTGTTACTAAAGTTCTTGAATCTTCATTTGAAAAGCCCATTTCAAGCGCTGCCTTCATCATACTTTCCATAAAGAAAAATACATAAGCTGGTCCGCTACCAGAAATACCTGTTGAAGCATCGATATAATTTTCAGAAGCTACTTTTAAAGATTTTCCTGTGGTGCTTAATAACGACTCAATATCGCTAGCTTCTTGTTCTGAAACTTCAGCTGAAGCCACAAAAGATGTTAAACCTTTCCCGATTTGTGCTGGTAGGTTTGGCATAGCTCGAACTATTTTGTCTAATCCTGACATTTTTTTCATGGCTGCTATGGTTACCCCTGCCATAACCGAAACTATAATTTGATTTTTGTTGGTTAAAGGCTTTAAGTTTTCAAAAACACTTTCGGCGTGAAATGGTTTCACTGCTATAAAAATGATATCAGCTTGTGGCACACAGTCTTTTAAATCTCGACAAGCATCAAAATATGGAATTTCATCAAGTTCCTTTAGCTTTTCCTCGCTATTATCAAGAACCATGATATTATTATTGTTAAGAAGTTTAGATGTAGACATCCCTTCGGCATAGGTTAACCCCATATTCCCTGCTCCGATTACTAGTACTTTCATGTGTATGTTTTGGTTAATTATTATGTTTTGTATAGTTAGTATAATTTAAACAAATAGCATCCCATCCTTAGGGTGCTTTGTTTCTTTATAATATGTTTCTTTATTTAAGTGAAGTGTTTTAACAGGTAAACCAAAAAGATACTTTTTAATTGATGTTACTTTTGTTATGAGTTCACCCATTTTTATGCTGTAACGCTTTTCGTATTGCGTTCGACGTTTAATATATAAAATTTTCATGTGTTCTGTTTTAAATTTATTGCAATTAATTATTATTTTCTAGTTAATCGCATTTCAATATTTCTAGCTTCAAACCCCTCATCTTCAAACAACTTAATAATGGGGTTATCTTTATTAATGTGCGTAGCTATAGCACCTCTACAATAACGCTTGGTATGTTTTATCAATTGACTTGCAATACCTTGTCCGCGATATGCTTCATTTACGGCAATGTAAACCAAAATATTTTCAGATAAATATTCATTCATGCCTGTTTTATTGACAACAACAGCTCCAATAATCTCATCTTTATGCTCCATAAGAAACACATAGCCCCCTAGACCCGCTATCTCCTTTGCTGCGTACAACAACGACTTTCTTATAGCACTTATAGGGTCTTTAAAATCTCCTGAATGTTCGTGAATGAAATTGGCAGTACGGTTAATATCATTCATGGATAACCTTGTAAAGGCATCAAAATTTTTTATTGTAATAGATTTAGTTTCGGGCATAAGTTATAGTTACATCTAAATTACAAGATACAACAAGCAATGTTTTGAATAAAAAAATATACCTATTAAATAATATCTTGTTCCATACAAAAATATTTAAAAGGTAAACTGTTTAAAATGAAATTGATAAAGCGATTACGCTAGGTAGAAGGAGGGATGAATTTATCGGATTGGATTCTAAACACTAAAAAATTGAAGTTAAATATTCTAAAATTTTTATTTTCATGTATTCCTTGTCTCATTTCACAAATTTACGTAAATAAACCCCCAATAGCAAATTTGGAACGTTAAGATAATTTTAATCCCCTTTCTCTTTTGTTAGAATTGACACGACATGAAAAGTTTAAAACAAAAAAAAGCCCCCTTATTAAGGGAGCTTTTTAAACCGTATTAATAGGTTTTATTTCTTTTCGGGAGCATTAAGTTTTTCACTCATTTCCATAGAAATTGCAGACTTATCGAATTTTAATTTTCCAGACATGGTTTCTAAAATACAACTTCCGTCTTTGTCGTTTAATTCCAAAACTTTAGCGTGTAAACCACTTCTGGTAATCACTTTATCGCCACGTTTTAAATTGGCTGCAAATTTCTTTTCTTTCTTAGCACGTTTCATTTGTGGTGCAATCATAAAGAAATACACAACAACAAACATTAATACAAATGGTAGTAAACTACCTAGACCTTCTCCCATAATTTATAATAGATTTAGCTTATTAGCTGTTATTAACTCTTCTCTGGTGCTGGTTTTACAAACGCTGAAATTTTAACAATTTCTGTTCCTTTTTCAGTATTTGCTGTTACCGTAATAGATTTTGACACTTTATTATCGCCACTTCCATTAAACTTCACAGTAAACTGTCCGCTTTCTCCTGGTGCTAAAGGTTCTCTACTCCAATCTTGAGGCACTGTACAACCACAAGAACTTTTAATATCGGTAATTACTAAAGGAGCATTACCTGTATTCTTATATTTAAAAACAGTTTCAACTGGAGTTTTTGCTACGATTTCTCCAAAATCGTGCTCTTTTTTATCAAATTCTAATACTGGAAAATCCGAAGCATTAGCATCGCGCTCTGCAGCGGCAGTAACATTAGATTCATCAATCTTAGCAGCGGCATTATCTTTACATGATGTAAATGCGATTAAACATAATGTGGTTAATCCTAAAATTACTTTTTTCATAGTGCGTTGTTTTTATTAGGTTTGGTGCGTAAAAATAGCAATTATTTAAACTATTAAAAATTTTTGCTATTTTCTTAACAGATATTAACATGTAGTAGATTACATGAGGCCACGGCCCACTTTTGTTAAGGTGCCTTCAGCTTCATACTCCTTAACCAATTTATCTAAAATCCCATTTATAAAAATGCTACTTTTAGGTGTTGAATATTCTTTAGAAATTTCTAAATATTCATTCATGGTTACCTTTACAGGAATTGACGGGAAATTTTTAATTTCAGAAATGGCCATTTGTAATAGCACATAATCGACACTCGCAATACGCTCGGCATCCCAGTTTTTAGTTTTTTGTTCTATTTCCTTATTAATAGCTGTTCTATTTAATAAGGTCTTTTTAAACAAGGTTACCGCAAACTGTTTATCTTCGATATCCTTATAAAGTTTTGGTGTAAAATGTTTTTCTGGTGATGTCGCTTTAGCTTTTCTAAGCAGCTTTAATATCGTTGTATTTACCGTTGGAAGATCGTCTAACCACGTTAAATTTTTATCCTCGATATAATCGTATAACTTATCGTTAGGTGCAATAATGTCTTTAAACACATCAACTATAAAAGCGCGGTCTTCTTTAAAGTCGGAAACACGCGTTTTCATATATTCAGCATATAATTCACTTGATGTAATGGCTTTAAAGATCACATCGACATACTCATTATCAAGCTCCCAATTTATATGACCATTGCCTTTAATTTCATCTTCTAGTTGGATGTTATCTTTCAGAAGTTTTAGAAGTTCATTGTTTACAAACTTTCTATTAGGATCCTTATCTTCTTTAGTAGCCAGATGTTTGTTTTGCTTTTTTTGCAAATCATCTTCTGCTCTCTTTTGTACCTCAATCAATAAAGAAATGATTAATAGATACAAATTGTACATGTTTTCAATACTATAGACTAGAAATTTTTGATCTTTACTAAAATCATCACTTTCACTGCCTTTGAAAGCATACATGGTTTGCATTACTTTTACACGAATATGTCTTCTGCTTAACATCATTACAAAGAACTTTAATTTAAATAGATGAAGGTTTCCATTGTTTTCACGCCGCAAAAATAACACTATATTTAAAAAGAAATATACTATTCACGTATTTATTATAAGCAATATGTATTTAAAAGACACTTGAGTTCTTGTTGTGTAGTCGTAATTTTCAGCATCAATATATTATAGTAAAATCCGAATGCATTCTTAAAAATAAAACCTTCAGGGTACATGGCCTTAAGCTGTAGTTAAATAAAAAAATAATCCTAAATAATTTAAAATAGGCTTTAACGATATTTAACAATTAGAGCCCTAGCTTAAAGGTGGTAATTATCAATTATCCCCTATATTTGCCCTACTATTTTAATTTTTGAATGAAAGAATTACAGCACCTTAACAAATACTTTTATAAATATAAAACACATCTATTATTAGGTATTGTTATTACCATAGTTGCTAGAATATTTCTATTATTCACGCCGCGATATGTTAAAAAGATTTTTGTAATTATCGAAGATGCTTTTAAAAACAACGCTACTGAAGCAGCCGTTAAAGCAGATCTAACAGAGGCCATTTTATATATTATTGGTGCTGCTTTTATAGGCGGTATTCTTACCTTTTTTATGAGACAGACCATTATTAATGTGTCTCGTTATATTGAGTACGATTTAAAAAATGAAATTTACGAGCAGTACCAAAAACTGTCTTTAAATTTTTATAAAAAAAATAGAACAGGCGATTTAATGAATCGTATTACAGAAGATGTGGGACGTGTTCGTATGTATGCTGGTCCGGCCATTATGTACAGCATCAATACCATAGCCCTTTTCGTTATTGTTATTATTTACATGGTTAATGCATCGCCTAAATTAACTCTGTACACCATTTTACCTTTACCTATTTTATCAATAATCATTTATAAACTAAGTAAAGAGATCCACAAACGAAGTACCATTGTACAAGAATATTTATCGCAGCTTTCTACTTTCACACAAGAGTCGTTTAGTGGTATATCGGTAATAAAAGCTTATGGTATTGAACCACAAACAGCTTCAAATTTTAATACGCTTGCTAAGGAAAGTAAAGACAAACAAATAGATTTAAATAAAGTACAAGCTTGGTTTTTCCCCATGATGGTACTTCTTATTGGCGCTAGTAACCTCTTGGTTATTTATGTTGGAGGCATGCAATACATTAACGGTGAAATAAAAAGTATAGGTACCATTGCCGAATTTATCATTTACGTGAATATGCTCACCTGGCCAGTGGCTACCGTAGGATGGGTGACCTCCATCGTCCAACAGGCAGAAGCATCTCAAAAACGGATTAATGAGTTTTTAAAAATCGTACCAGAAATAAAAAACAACAACGCCAATCATTCTGAAATTACAGGAGATGTTCAATTTAAAGATGTTTATTTTACATACGACGATACTAATATTCAAGCTTTAAAAGGCATTAGTTTTCATATTAAACCTGGCGACAGTTTAGCCATTTTAGGAAAAACAGGTTCGGGTAAATCAACGGTTTTAGATTTAGTAGGACGTCTTTATGATATCGATCAAGGTTCCATCCTTATTAATGACACTGAAATAGCCGCCTTAAACTTAGTCGATTTAAGAAATAGTATAGGCTACGTGCCTCAGGATGCTTTTCTGTTTTCAGACAGCATTAAAACCAATATAAAATTCGGTAAACATGATGCTACCGATGACGATGTTATCGAAGCGGCTAAAAATGCTCAGGTACATAAAAACATCATGAAATTTAATAAGGGTTATGATACCATTTTGGGTGAACGCGGTATAACACTTTCTGGAGGACAAAAACAAAGGGTTTCCATTGCGAGAGCCATAATCAAATCACCTAAAATATTATTGTTTGATGATTGCTTATCGGCTGTAGACACCGAAACTGAAGAGAAAATATTAAATAACATTAACAGAATATCGAAAGGAAAAACGAGTATTATTGTAAGTCATCGTATATCAGCAGCTAAAAATGCTGATAAAATTATAGTGTTAGACGATGGTAAAATTGTGCAGGAAGGCACCCACGATACTTTGATAAATATTGATGGATATTACAAGGAACTCTATTTAAAACAACTGAGTGAAAACACAGCTAACCCACTGTAAATCTTTACAGTAAAACGAAACCTCAGCTTGTAAAATTTAATTAAATGCAACAAAACTTCAGAATTCAAAAAGAAACCTCAAAATTTGTTGCTTATTATCGGTTTTTTTTAGATTTTTGATACAAAATGATTATATATTAATTTTAATTCGACTATGAATAATAACGGTATGATGGAGAAAGAGGAAATTTTTTCAAAAGTTTTGAGAGCAGGACGACGCACTTATTTTTTTGATGTAAGAGCTACGAAAGCAGATGATTATTACTTAACTATTACAGAAAGTAAAAAATTCACTAATGACGACGGATCATTTCATTATAAAAAACATAAAATTTATATTTATAAGGAAGATTTCGCTGAGTTTAAAGAGATTTTAACAGAAATGACCGATTATATCATTAACGAAAAAGGAGACGAAGTGATTAGCGAGCGTCACCAAAAGGACTTCAAAAAAGAATACGACCCTACAAGTAGAGTTACGGAAGATGAATTAAAAACTCCTGAAAGTTTTACTGATATTAGTTTTGACGATATTTAAAATAGCCAAATAACAAATCAAGAACCGCTAAACTCCTTTAGCGGTTTTTTTATGCTATAATTTCACTGCAACCAATACCAGTACTAAACTCATTACCACGTAATACAAGGCGGCTGTAAAACCAAACAAACCTCCTACTACAAACGCTGTTAAAAGCAACCAAAACGGCCCCAACACAATAGTTACCGCGAAACGAAAAGTCGCTACAAACTCAAGCTCTTTAATTTTTGGTTGCGCATAATATTTCCATACCACATAAGGCATGATGTAGTTCACAATTAATAAGAAACGAAAGAGCTTTTTTAACCAGACAAATCGAGCTTTAGGGCGTTTTACAGGGGCTTCAAAATTATTTTTAATACAAGCATTTACGGCCTGTGGTTTTAAAAAATCTACTTTTAAAGACTCTAGTTTATCCAGCGTTTCCTGATACCCCTCTATTGGTATTACTGTCGTAAGCTTAGACATTTCAGCTTGAATTCTGGCTTTAAGCGTTATAACATCTTGGTTTCTCTGTCCCGTATACAAACTTTTGGCTGGTATAGACTCACCAAAGTGGATGGTGGCTTTATCAGGGAAATTTAAAATGCCCTCGTAATTTAAACCTAGAGGTAGCAACTGTAGGTCTGTTTCGGGATATTTTTCAAGCGTATCCAATACAATTCGAGTAAACCCTTTGCTTAACGGCCTTACGGTACGCCTTAAATCATGTCCGCCTTCAGGAAAAATAACCACAGTTTCCCCTTGACTAATCAACTTGGTACAGGTTTCAAAAATAGCATTATTATTTGTTAGATTCCCCCAACCATCGCGAATACGGTAAACAGGTAGCATTTGAAACCAATGAAACAACTTCGCTAGGAAAGGTTTGGTAAAAACTCCTGCACGGGTTAAATAATGTAAAAAGCGATCGATTGTCACGGCTATCAACAAAGGATCAATTAAACCATTTTGGTGATTACATAAAATGAGTGTTGGCTTGTTTTTAGGTAGGCGTTCCTTATTAAAGACCGTTATTTTCTTAAAATAGAAAAACATGCCAATCTTCATATACCCCCTAATAGCCCTTAAAAAAATATATTTCAAACTTGTTTAGGTTATTACTTCTGGTTGATGTATGGTGCATCTCAGATGTATCCGAAATGTGATTTAAATCTAGCTTACGGTAGTACCGTTTTTAACTGGATTTTCAGGGTTCAAAAGTACTACATCTTTCCCGTTTACAGCGCCAACTACCAAACATTCACTCATAAATCTAGCAATTTGTTTTTTCGGAAAATTAACAACGGCAACGATTTGCCTGTTAATCAAGTCTTCTTTTTTGTAAAGTGTTGTAATTTGCGCCGAAGTTTTTTTAATCCCAAGATCACCAAAATCGATAAACAGTTGATACGCCGGATTTCTTGCTTCAGGGAAGTCTTTCACTTCCATAATGGTACCTACCCGAAGGTCAACTTTAGTAAATTCTTCAAAAGTAATTGTCGCTTTCATTTTTTAAAAATACAAATATTACCGAACTTTGGTTAAACTTTTTATCATGGCAAACACCCCTTCAAACATGTTGCCCTTAGGCACAAAAGCACCATTTTTCGAGCTACCAGATACCGTGAGTGGCAACACTTTAAATTTGAATGATCTGAAAGGTAAAAACGGCACAGTCATCCTATTTATCTGCAACCACTGCCCTTTTGTAATTCATATCAACAAGGCCCTAGTTGACATTGCAAACGCTTACGCGGAAAATGGTATTGCTTTTATTGCCATTTCAAGTAATGATGCAGCAAACTACCCACAGGATGGCCCAGAAAAAATGCGAATTCATGCTAAAAATGAAGGCTACCCTTTTCCATATCTTTATGATGAAAGTCAAGCCGTAGCTAAAGCCTATGATGCGGCCTGCACCCCAGACTTGTATGTATTCGATAAAAATTTATCTCTTGTTTATCGTGGACAATTAGACGATTCGCGTCCTGGAAACGGAAAGCCCGTTACTGGAGCCGATTTAAAACTGGCCTTAGATTGTTTATTATCAGGAAAGGAAAATGAAGCGATACAAAAACCTAGTATTGGTTGTAATATAAAGTGGAAGTCTTAATAATACTAATTATTACTTTTACTTCAGTTTTAATTGCCAAATCCCTACATGCTGCCAGGTATCAAATTTGAATCCGACCTCATTAAGATGCGCCACCTTTTCAAAACCAAAATGTTCATGTAGTTTAACACTGGCGTCATTAGGAATAGTAAGCACCCCTAATACCGTATGAAAATTGTTTTGTTTTAGTCTTTTGAGTAAATCAGCATAAAGCTTTGTACCAATTTGCTTACCATGAGCGCCATGCTTTACATAAACCGTAGACTCCACAACATGGCTGTATGCAGGTTTAGGACGAAATCGACTGCCATAAGCATAGCCTAAAATTTCATTATTTTCTTCGTAAACTAGGAATGGGTAATCTTTTTTGATACCATCTATTTTATGTTGAAAATCATCCAAAGTTAGTGCATCAATATCGAAAGTCGCTACCGAATTTAACACGTAATAATTATAAATATCCAATAAGGCTTGAATGTCCTCGGGCTTTAATTCTCTAATCATTTTACAACCAACCTTTTTGTTTCATGACATTTTCAATATGTGCATAATGATGATTACTATGCCAAGCGTAGTTGCCTATTTGGAAATTCAGCTTCACCTCACTGTTCGTTTCAGGATGAATAAAACAGCGCTCTAAATCAGCTTCCGTTAAGGATTTTAATAAATAGACCAACTTAAAATGAATGGCCTTAATATGCTGCAGAGACATATCAATAGGTGCGAATTTAGAATCTGAAAGTTCTGCCCAGCGGTCTTCGTAATACGCTTTTATAAGCGGCTTATCTTCCGTTAAAGCCCATTTAAATCGTGTATAACTATGATGATGGCTATCAGAAACATGATGAACAACCTGCCTGATGGTCCACCCTCCAGGACGGTATTCAGTATCTAATTGGGCGTCATTCAAATTTTCTACTAATGACTCTAAGCGCTTTGGAAACTGCTCCAAAACAGAAATCCACGTGTTTAAATCTGAGTTAGAAATCGATTTTGGGCATTCAAATTTTCCAATAGGGTAACGTAATTTTTCAAGCTCTGCATTAGTCATTTTTAATGGCAATTAAATGGATTATGAAATTACACAATAAATAGTTACAACAAAAAAAAAGAGGCTGTAAGAAAAGTCAATATCATTTGAATTGTCAAACAGCCTCTTATACTTATTTTAAAAGCGGTTTATTTCACGCTCATTAACTCAACATCAAATACTAAAGTAGCATCTGGTGGAATAACACCTCCAGCACCTCTACTTCCGTAACCTAAGTGGCTAGGAATTACGAAACGTGCCTTATCGCCTACTTGTAATAACTGAATACCTTCATCCCATCCTGAAATCACTTGTCCTACGCCAACAGGAAAATCGATTGGTGAATTACGTTTGTATGACGAATCGAAAACTGTACCGTCAGACAATTGCCCTTTATAATGTACAGAAACTGTTTTACCTTTTTCAGCTTTCGCGCCATCTCCCTTTTGGATGATTTGGTAACGTAAGCCGCTTTCCGTTTTATTAAAACCTGTAGCAAGTTTATCTAATTCAGCTTCAGCTTGTGCTTTGGCTTCTGCTAAACGTTTTTCTCTAGATCCTTCAAAAGTTCTAAAAGCCTCAATAGCATTAAACGCTTCTGCTTCTGCTCCAACACGAACAATCTCTAAAGATTCAATAACATCACCTTGAGCAATAGCATCAACTACATCCTGACCTTCAATCACTTTTCCAAAAACAGTGTGTTTGTTATCTAACCAAGCTGTTTCTACGTGTGTTATAAAAAACTGACTCCCGTTTGTTCCTGGTCCTGCATTAGCCATCGATAAAACTCCTGGTCCGTCATGCTTTAAATCTGGGTGAAACTCATCATCAAACTGGTATCCTGGATTTCCAGAACCTGTACCTTGAGGACAACCACCTTGAATCATAAAATCTGGAATAACCCTGTGGAATTTTAATCCATCATAATAAGGTTTTCCTTGAGGTTTCGCCGAATTTTCTAAATTTCCTTCAGCTAAAGCAACAAAGTTACCTACCGTTCCTGGTGTTTTTTGAAATTCTAAAGCCACAAGAATTTCTCCTTTTGTCGTATTAAATTTTGCGTATAATCCGTCTTGCATTGTTCTATTTTTTAAGAAAGTGCAAAGATAACGAATGATTTCTGATTAAGACATTATGGCTGTATGAAATTTGGAGTCAGCCTTAATAGTTAAATTAAAACATTATACTTATCTTTGACGTTAGTAACGTAAAAAGTTATTATGATAATATCATTTGGTTCGAAAGCGACCGAAAAAATATGGAACGGTAGCCGTGTTAAGAAAATGCCAATTGAAATCCAGAATATTGGACGCAGAAAATTAAGAATGCTCAACAACTCCCAAGACATTTCGGATTTGAGGATTCCACCTTCCAACAGATTGGAAAAACTGACTGGAAAACTAAGCGATTTTTATAGCATTAGAATTAACAAGCAATGGCGTATTATATTTCAATGGGAAAATGGAAACGCAAGTGATGTTGAAATAATGGACTATCATTAAAAAATTAGAAAAATGGAAAAATTAGCAAATATACACCCTGGAGAAGTTTTAAACTTTGAATTTCTTGAGCCGCTTAAAATTTCGGCTTACCGACTTTCTAAAGATTTAAAAATACCTCAAACAAGGATTTCTGAAATTATAAAAGGAAGACGTAGAATAACAGCCGACACAGCGCTTCGTTTAAGCAAATATTTTGGAAATTCTGCCAAATTCTGGTTAGGCCTTCAAGATGATTATGATATCGAAGAGGAACGAGATAAGAAAAAGTCTGAATTAGATGATATCAAGAAATATGAATCTAAAGAAGTTGCTTAATAACGGTTGTTTGTTGATGGTTATTAGGTTTAAAAGAGAGGACAACCTCAACAAACCCATACCTTCGGCATAAGGCATACGGCAAATAAAAAAAGCTATGAGATGATTAACACACCTCACAGCCTTTTAAACTTATGTTTCTAAATTCTAATTCGCTACTTCACTAATAAACTTGATACGATACAAACGCAGTTCTTCATCGTCGTAATCGCCATCAAACTCATCAATAGCAGCTGTGATATTATCTGATTCCGATTCCATAAAATAATCGTGAATTTCTTCTTGTTGGTCTTCATCTAAAATATCATGAATCCAATAATCGATATTCAGTTTGGTTCCGGAATAAACAATAGCTTCCATTTCTTTGATAAACTCTTCCATGGTCATGCCTTTAGAAGCGGCAATATCATCAAGAGGTAATTTTCTATCTATATTCTGAATGATATACAACTTATTAGCCGAATTTGTTCCTGTAGACTTCACTACCAAATCTTCGGGGCGTGTTATATCATTTTCTTCAACATATTTCGCGATTAAATCGATGAAGCTTTTTCCATATTTCTTCGCTTTCCCATCGCCAACACCATGAACATTAGCCAATTCTGCTAAAGTTATAGGGTATTTTAAGGCCATATCTTCTAGAGAAGGATCTTGAAAAATAACAAAAGGAGGCACTCCTAATTTCTTCGCGTTCTTTTTACGTAAATCTTTAAGCATGCCCATAAGAACCGCATCAGCAACCGCACCACTTACTTTTTGTGAAGTCACAATGCTACCATCCTCCTGCTCGCCTTCAAAAACATGATCTTCGGTCATAAGAAATGAACTCGGATTTTTAATAAAATCGTGTCCTTCGGGAGTTAATTTAATAACGCCGTAAGTTTCAATGTCTTTTTTAAGAAATCCTGCCACTAAAGCTTGTCTTAATAAAGCCATCCAATATTTCTTATCGTGATTTTTCCCAGAACCAAAAAACGGTTGTTCATTGGTTTTGTGTGAATTAATCATGGCATTTTCTTGCCCAACAAGCACATTTACTAAATCTTTAGACTTATACTTTTCATTACTATCGCGAATCACTTCAAGAATCAGCTTGACTTCAGTTTGGGCTTCCGTTTTCTTTTTAGGGTGACGAACGTTATCATCCATATCGCCACCTTCACCAGTTTCATTGTCAAATTCTTCGCCAAAATAGTGAAGAATAAATTTTCTTCTCGAAATGGATGTTTCCGCGAAAGCGACAACCTCTTGCAACAACGCTTGTCCGATTTCTTGCTCGGCAACAGGCTTACCAGACATGAATTTTTCTAACTTTTCAATGTCTTTGTAGTTATAAAACGCCAAACAGTGGCCTTCACCACCATCACGACCGGCACGGCCCGTTTCTTGGTAATAACTCTCTATACTTTTCGGAATATCATGATGGATTACAAAGCGCACATCGGGCTTATCAATCCCCATTCCGAAGGCAATAGTAGCAACCACAACATCGACATCTTCCATTAAGAATTTGTCTTGATGGCTAGAACGGGTTTTAGCATCTAAACCAGCGTGATAAGGCACAGCATTAATACCGTTAACCTGTAAAACTTGTGCTAATTCTTCAACACGTTTTCGACTCAAACAATACACAATACCCGATTTACCATCATTTTGTTTGATAAAACGAATAATATCGGCATCAACCTGCTTGGTTTTTGGCCTTACCTCGTAATATAAATTTGGTCTATTAAAAGACGCTTTAAAGGTTTTGGCATCACCAATCCCTAAGTTTTTAATAATGTCTTCCTGTACTTTAGGCGTGGCTGTTGCTGTTAAACCAATAATTGGAATATTGTCGCCAATACGCTTAATAATATGTCTAAGGTTTCGATACTCGGGTCTAAAATCATGTCCCCATTCACTAATACAATGGGCTTCATCAATGGCTAAAAAAGAAATTTTCACCGACCTTAAAAACTCGACGTTTTCTTCTTTAGTTAAAGATTCTGGAGCAACATACAGGAGTTTCGTAATACCATTGGTGATATCCGATTTAACCTGTTTTATTTCTGTTTTATTTAAGGATGAATTTAATACGTGAGCAATACCTTCCTCTTTCGAAACACCTCGAATGGCGTCTACTTGATTTTTCATTAATGCAATTAAAGGTGAAACCACAATAGCTGTACCTTCCTGCATTAAAGCCGGTAATTGGTAACAAAGTGATTTACCACCTCCTGTGGGCATAATCACAAAAGTGTGTTGCCCTGATAATATACTTTCAACAACATCTTCTTGAAGTCCTTTAAATTGATTAAATCCAAAGTACTTTTTCAAAGCTGCCTGAATGTCTTGTTTTGCTATTAACATCAGTTTAAAATAATTAATTTACTTGCTTCTTCTTTTTAAAAAACAATCAAAACTGAAGCATTAATTAATTCGTGTAATTTCAAGATCCCTCATTTATTTTTTCGTTAGTTTTGTAACGAAAATTCAAATTACAATTAATATTCAATTCTGATTATTACTTAAAGATACTAAAATCTTTAAAAATCAAATCAAAAATACAAAATTTTGAAAGACAAACAGTCTATTATTAACATTGCAAAGCAGACCATTGAAATGCAGAGTCAGGCTATTTCAAATTTGTCTAGTCTGGTAACCGATGAGTTTGCTAGCGCCGTTGATTTAATTTACAATTCAAAAGGGCGCGTTATTATTACAGGAATTGGTAAAAGTGCTATTATTGGCAATAAAATAGTGGCTACTTTAAATTCTACAGGTACTCCTGCGGTTTTTATGCATGCAGCCGACGCGATTCATGGTGATTTAGGACTTATTCTAGAAGACGATGTGGTTATCTGCCTTTCAAAAAGCGGAAATACCCCAGAAATTAAAGTGATTGTCCCACTTATAAAACGTGTTAAAAACAAACTTATCGCCATTACAGGTAACAAAGACTCTTTTCTAGGTCAGCATGCCGATTATGTCTTAAACGCCTATGTTGAAAAAGAAGCTTGCCCTAATAATTTAGCACCAACCACAAGTACAACAGCACAATTGGTTGTAGGTGATGCCCTTGCCATTTGTTTGTTGGAGTTACGCGGATTTACAAGCAACGACTTTGCAAAATACCATCCTGGAGGTGCTTTGGGTAAGAAATTGTATTTAACTGTTAATGATATTTCTTCGGTAAACGAAAAACCAAAAGTAGAACCTAATACAAGCATAAAAAATGTCATTATTGAAATTACGGAAAAAATGCTCGGGGTTACCGCTGTGGTTGAAAACAATAAAATTATAGGTATTATTACCGATGGTGATTTACGTAGAATGTTATCTAAAGTTGACGATTTCTCAAATCTAACGGCTAAAGATATCATGAGCGCAAATCCTAAGCGTATCGAAGCCAAAGCCATGGCTATTGAAGCTTTAGAGGTTATGGAAGGTCATGAAATTTCACAACTTCTCGTTGAAGATGAAGGCCTTTACGCTGGCGTCGTACACTTACATGATTTAATTAAAGAAGGCATCATATAATGGCTAAAAAGAACATTGATGAGATGTCATTTTTAGACCATCTCGAAGATTTACGATGGCATCTTATCCGCATTTGTGGCTCCATAATAATTGTGGGAACTCTGGCTTTTATTTTTAGCCGATTTATTTTCAATTCCATCATTTTCGCCCCTTTACACATGAGTTTCCCAACTTATGATTTTTTATGTAAGATGGCGACCTTAATGAATTTGGACACCACGTTTTGTAATGAAAAAATACCTCTAATTTTACAGAACAGAACCATGGCCGGGCAATTTTCTGCCGATATATGGACCGCTATTCTAGGAGGTTTTATCATTTCATTTCCTTATATTATTTACCAATTATGGAAATTTGTTAGTCCGGGTTTACATAGTGACGAGCGTAAACATTCAAGAGGTTTTATCATTATTTCGTCACTCTTGTTTTTTATTGGCGTCCTTTTTGGCTATTACATTGTAACTCCACTTTCAATCAATTTTTTGGCTAATTATAGCATTTCCGATATGGTAGACAACCAAATTGACATCAGCTCATACATAGCTTTGGTGCGCTCGTCGGCATTGGCTTCCGGACTCATTTTTGAGCTTCCTATCATTATTTATTTCTTTACCAAAATAGGCTTAGTAACGCCAGAAATTTTAAAGAAATACAGAAAATACGCCTTGGTAATCGTCCTTATTTTGTCGGCCGTTATTACCCCGCCAGATATTGCGAGTCAGGTAATCGTAGCCATTCCTATTTTAATTTTATATCAAGTAAGTATTCTAATTTCTAGAATTGTAGTTAGAAATCAAAAACGAAAAGAAAAACAGCATGTCAAATAGCGTTCAGGAATTCAACGACTACCGAGCTAAAATGAATGACAAGATTTTAGCCGATAACAACAAAATTATAAAGCGCATCTTTAATTTAGATACTAACGCTTTCGCGGAAGGCGCCTTAGATGTAAAAACAAAGGAACTTCTAGGATTGGTAGCTTCTACAGTGCTACGATGCGATGATTGCGTTAAGTATCACTTAGAAACATCTTATAAGTTAGGATTGAAAAAAGAAGAGGTGGTTGAAGCTTTAGGCATCGCTACCTTAGTGGGTGGCACTATTGTTATTCCGCATTTACGCCGTGCCTATGAGTTTTGGGACGACCTAGAATCTCAAAGTTAAAGAAAATATAAATCTTAAATTTGCCTATTCCATTAGTATCATTTTACTAATTTTAGCCTTCAGATGATAACATTATGATTTTAAAAGCTCAGAATTTAATGAAGTCCTATAGCGGACGAAAAGTTGTAAAAGACGTTTCCCTTGAAGTGAGACAAGGTGAAATCGTTGGACTTCTAGGCCCTAATGGTGCTGGAAAAACCACGTCTTTTTACATGATTGTTGGCTTGATTAAACCTAATGGCGGCCATATTTTCTTGGAGGATACTGAAATCACAAATTATCCCATGTATAAACGTGCCCAAAATGGTATTGGTTATTTGGCACAAGAAGCTTCTGTTTTTAGAAAACTGAGTATTGAAGACAATATTTTAAGTGTTCTTCAGCTTACCAAACTCTCAAAAAAGGAGCAAAACTACAAAATGGAGGCCCTTATTGATGAATTTAGCTTAGGGCATATTCGAAAAAGTCGTGGCGATTTATTGTCTGGTGGTGAGCGTAGACGTACCGAAATTGCACGTGCTTTAGCAACCGATCCTAACTTTATTTTATTAGATGAACCTTTTGCTGGTGTAGACCCCGTGGCCGTTGAAGACATTCAACGCATCGTAGCACAACTCACCAAAAAGAATATTGGTATTTTAATTACCGATCATAACGTACAAGAAACTTTAGCCATTACAGATAGAACCTACCTAATGTTTGAAGGTAGCATCCTAAAAGCTGGTGAACCCGAAGAATTAGCCAACGACGAAATGGTAAGAAAGGTGTACCTAGGACAGAATTTCGAGCTTAGAAAGAAGAAGATTCGAGAGTGATCATTCGGGATTGATTATTGATTATTGATTATTGGGAGTTAAATATTGTTGATACGTTTAATTGTGTATTTGTGTAATCGTGAATAACGTTTGTCACGCTGGGCTTGATAAAAGACTATAAATATTAAAAGTTAGATAGTAGATATTAGAAATAAAAAAAACTATTGTCCCAACAAATTACTTTTAAACAGATTCTTCAGTCCTACCTCCTACTGAATGACGGCGAAACGTCTTCTTCCTTTTGATTGTTTATTTATTATTTACTATTGATTATTGGGAGTACAATACTGTTGAAACGTTTAATTGTTTAATCGTGTAACTGAGAGCTAGGTTTGTCACGCTGGGCTTGATGAGTGCAATCCGAGTTAGAAGTAAAAATTCAAAACAAACTAAGAAAATCCTTTTTAAGTTTTTGAAATGATGTTGATACGTTTAATGGTTTAATCGTGTACCGAAGGCAACATTTATCAAAATGTCGTGGAAGGAATTTTTCCAAGCGCATTCAGACTAACGTACACCAAATTTATTTTCCACTTCTGTTTTTAATTTACGGATATGGATGTTAATAATGGCCCAAACAATTGCGTTATCTATACTACCGTAAGCATGAACCAATCTGTTTCTAAAACCAATGATCTGTGCAGCATTTTCAATTGAAATATCTGGTTCTGCTTTTTTGAATTGATTTAGCGCTTCCCCAATAATTGATAGTTGTCGTTCTACCGCACTTTGTGTTTTTAAATCTTCTTGATAAGCCTTAAAATCCAAAACGTCTACTGTAAACTTTTCTATTAATTCAATAGCGATTAAAATATCAGATAGATATTTCTTGCTTTTGTCCGTCATAGATCAAAATTTTAGTAGCATCAATATTTCTTTTTAAAATAGGATTTCTAATAGATGAATCAGTTAACAAGTCTACTTTTCTTTGAAAAAAGAGTTCAAATTTATCCCAAATACTAATTAGCGACTCTCCTCGTTCAATGGGATCTTGATTTTCAATTTCTATCAATAAATCGATATCACTAGAATCGTCATTAAATTGATCGGTTACAGAAGACCCAAAAGCATACAAAGTTTTAACATTATGAGATTTGCATAATGATAAAAACTCTGTCATTTTATATTTTATTGATTCCTTCAAATCCATAATGCTAATATAACCATTTTTAATCTCTAAACATAAAAGCTCCATATTTCGATTGTTTAGGCGTTACCAATGTGAAGCGTTAAATTGTTTTCGTGTAACTAGCCAAAACCTGTTGAAGGGCTTTTGATTCGTATTTTAGCTACTGCTAACTTCAAATAAAACCTCAACATGTTATAAATTTAATTTTACTGAATTATTTCAAATATTTCTTTTAAATTTGTATCCAAGTAGATACGTTTTTATGTTCTTTATTGAAAAAACAAATGAATTTGACAAATGGTTTAGAAAGCTAAAAGACCTAAAAGCGAAAGCTAAAATTTTATTCAGAATTCAAAAATTAGAAACCGACGAACATTTTGGAGATTGTAAAATTGTTGGTGATGGTATTCGAGAAATGAGAATAAATTTCGCTAAAGGCTATAGGGTTTATTTCAAAGAAAAAGACAGAAAAATAATTGTACTGCTTATAGGCGGGGATAAATCTACACAACAAAAAGACATTACAAAAGCAAAAGAAATTTGGAGAAATTTAAACAATTAAAAAATGGGAACTTCAAGATTTGAAATAGCAGATTATTTAGAAAGCAAAGAAATGATTGCAGAATACCTCAATACTGTTTTAGAAGAGGGGACAAATGCAGATATCATTAATGCCATCGGACATATCGCAAAAGCTATAGGAATGACAAAAATTTCAGAGGAAACTGGTTTGAGTAGACCAAGTTTATATAAAGCATTATCTGATGGTGCAAAACCACAATTTGCGACAATTATGAAAGTATTAAAAGCAATCGGAGGACAAATTCAAATTAATCCTATATCTAGTTAAAAAAACACCCCAAAAACAAGGCTTGAGATCTTTTTTATTTAAACCTTTAACAGGTTTCTTTAATTCATTCCTAAGATCACTTAGAAACCAGTTTCTTAATACCTACTATACCTTTAAAAATCAAAAAGGCTAATGCACCTATGAGTAGGCCTAAGATAAATTCTCTGACAACAAAAGGGAAATCTTCTAGAAAGTGGTGAAAATAATCAATGTGATGTACAAAAATGCCGCCTGAAACAAGAAGTAAGGCGATAGTACCAACTACAGCTAAGATTTTTATCACCCAAGGCAAGGTTTTAACGAGTACGCCTCCCAGCACATGGGTGACACTTTTTTTGTTATCGTTAAGACTAATCAGCTTAAACCCGAAATCGTCCATACGAACAATTAAAGCCACTATACCATACACCCCAATAGTTGCTATCAACGCTACCACCGAAACCACTAAAATCTGAGTTAGTAAAGGTTCTTCAACTACAGAGCCTAAAGCGATAATTACGATTTCTACCGAAAGGATGAAATCGGTTACAATGGCCGCTTTAATTTTCTTTTTTTCAGTTTCTACTCTTTCCTCTGCAGTAAGATTTTGTTTTTCCACATGAACTTCAGGGTGTTCATCTTCTTTATGCGGAAAAATATAATGTATTATTTTTTCAACACCTTCAAAAGCCAAATAAACACCTCCTAAAATTAGAGCCAGAGTCACGCCCCAAGGCGCAAAGGCGCTCAATAAAAAAGCTATAGGCAAAATAATCACTTTGTTTAGTAAAGAACCTTTGGCAATAGCCCACAAAACAGGCAGCTCTCGTGAAGCTAAAAAACCAGTGGCTTTTTCGGCATTCACTGCCAAATCATCCCCTAAAATCCCTGCTGTTTTTTTAGCAGACACTTTACTCATAACCACAACATCGTCCATTAAGCTGGCGATATCATCTAATAATGCAAAAAAACCTGATGCCATTTATTTTATTTTGAAGTTGAATTGTCTATTACAGATAAAAGGATATAAAATAAGATGATAGCAGGAATGGCGATAAACTTTAAAACCATCACAAATACCACACTCATAATCAAGAAAATATAACGAATCACATTTCCCTTGAAACGGAAGTCTTTAAATTTTAAAGCAAATAATTTAATATTAGCATTTAAAACATAACAGCTTAAAAGAGTCATACCTACTAAAAACCACGTATTTAAAATAACAGATTGTATAAAATCACTGTTTTGAAACTCTAAAATTAGAGGCAGACCCAATATTAAAATGGCATTGGCAGGCGTTGGTAAGCCTTTAAAAAATGATTGCTGCTCATCGTCTATATTAAACTTCGCCAAACGATATGCCGATCCTAAAGTAATAAGGAGTCCGAAAAATGGAAAAATCATATTAAATTCTAAATCTGATACCTCAAGCGATTCTTGTGCTACAGTTTCCAAATCCCCCCATGCAGGCAAAGACAATTCTAAGAGTTTGTACATGACAATTCCCGGCACTAACCCACTAGTTACCATATCTGCTAAAGAATCTAATTGCAAACCTAATTCACTAGATACTTTCAGTTTTCTAGCTGCAAATCCATCAAAGAAATCGAAAAAGATGCCGAGAAACACAAAAAAGGCTGCGTACACAAATTGGTCATTTACAGCGAAAATTACCGCTATACTTCCGCAGAATAAATTTAAAAGTGTTAGCGCATTAGGTATATGTTTCTTCATAATATAAATGAAATCGTTTTAGTTATATGCTGTTAAAGCGTCATTCATGCTTTGATCCTCTGTCACGCTGAGCTTGTCCAAGCACAACTTACACCATGCTGATGATAGCCTTCGAGAGGCTCAGGCTGACGTCTCGCTCCTCACAAAACACGCCGCCTCTCACCATCTAATTCCAAGAATCAAAACAACACCTCTTTTAAACAGGGTCTCAAAATTTTAGTAAAAATAACAAACAAATTTAGTCTGTAATAGCGAATAAACAATATCTACCCTAAATTGCAGTTTATAGGTTTATAATTTATGTGCATATTTGTAAAAAATTTACATTTGAAAACCAACCTAACCGTATTCATTTTAATTCTATCCCTTTCTGCCTTCGGACAAGCTGTTAGAAAGTACTCTAATGAGTTCATGAATATTGGTGTAGATGCCGCTGCTTTAGGCATGAGTAACGCCGTAACCGCCCATACTGCCGATGTTAATTCGGGGTATTGGAATCCTGCAGGGCTATTAAAGTTGAAGGACAACCAAGCCTCACTTATGCACTCCAGTTACTTTGCGAATATTGCTAATTACGATTATGCTGCTTTTGCCATGCCTATTGACGATAGAAGTGCTATGGGGTTTTCACTGATCCGTTTTGGTGTAGATGATATCTTAAATACCACACAACTTATAGATGCCCAAGGCAACATCAATTACGACCGTATTAGTTTGTTTTCTACAGCCGATTACGGCTTTACGTTTTCATACGCCAGGCACATGCCTGTTCAAGGTTTAAATTATGGTGTTAATGCCAAAGTGATTAGAAGAATAATTGGCGATTTTGCGTCGTCGTGGGGATTCGGACTCGACTTTGGTATGCAATTTCAAACACAGAATAACTGGAAATTTGGAATCATGGCTCGTGACATCACCACCACTTTTAATGCTTGGGCTATTGATGAGGATGAATTTAAAACCATTCAGGATGCCATTCCTGGGCAAAATCAAGAACTTCCTGAAACTACTGAAATCACTATTCCGAAATTACAAATTGGGATTTCTAAAAAAGTAGATTTTCATTATGACTATAGCCTACTCACTTCTGTTAATTTAAACGTGCGTTTTGAAGAGAATAACGATATTATTTCAACATCGGTGGCGAGTATCAATCCCGCTTTAGGTTTTGAGTTTGGCTATATCGATATGGTGTATTTACGTGGTGGTATGGGTAATTTTCAAAATGAATTACAAATCGATAATTCTGAGCAAATAAGCTTTCAGCCTACTTTTGGTGTCGGATTTAATTATCGGGGTATTCAGGTGGATTATGCTTTTACCGATATTGGCGATCAAAGTGTGGCGCTTTATTCCAACGTATTTTCCTTAAAACTGGATTTTAGTATTTTTAGATGATGCAAAAACTTAGCTTTTTTATTCTCCTTTTTTTTACGATTCACTTTTCCATTGCACAGCAGCACCAGTTATCGGAAACCGCTACTGTGAGCGTGCTTACCGTTGGACCTGGTAATCATTTAAACGATGCTTTTGGTCATAGTGGCTTTAGAATAAAAGACCGTTTATCTGGTCTTGATGTGGTTTATGGTTATGGTGAATACGATTTTGACACGCCAAACTTCTATCTGAAATTTGCTCAAGGTAAACTGAATTACCTCATCAGTAAAACCGAATACAACAGGTTTTACCAGGTTTATCGCTATTACGACCGATCCATTCGTGAGCAGGTTTTAAACCTAACCCAGGCCGAAAAACAAAAACTCTACGATTATTTAATAAACAATTACAAACCTGAAAACCGTGGTTATCTGTACGATTTCTTTTTTGATAATTGTGCTACTAAAATTAAAGATGTTACCAATATTGCCGTAAATAACACGATTGAATTTCACGAACCTAAGGATTTTAAAAATGCCAGTTTTCGTACTTTAATCCAAAACGAATTAAACAGAAATAGCTGGGGAAGTTTAGGTATCGATATTTGCTTAGGGTCGGTTATTGACAGACAAGCGCCTGCCGAGGATCATATGTTTTTACCTAAAAACATCTACAAATTCTTTGAAACTGCCACTATTGGCAAAAACAAACCGTTGGTAAGCAGCAGCCGTATTTTATATAGTCAGCAACAACCTCCTGCGAAAAATAACTTTTTAACCAGCCCCTTATTCCTTTTAGGCATCATAGGGTGTTTAATCCTTTTTATCACCTTTAAAGACTATAAAAACCAACAACAAAGTAAATGGTTGGATGTCTTGATTTTCGCAATTACTGGCGTTATAGGTGTACTTATCCTATTGCTTTGGTTTGCCACCGATCATAAAGGCACACATCAAAACTATAATTTACTATGGGCCTTTGCTTTAAACCTTTTTGTAATCGGACAATTCCTCAAAGCCAAGCCTGCTGTATGGTTTGTTAAATACCTTAAGCTACTCATAATCCTTTTGTGCTTATTGACACTACATTGGATTATCGGAGTTCAAGTTTTTGCTATTGGATTAATTCCGATATTAATAGCCCTAATGCTTAGGTATGTATTCCTGGTTTGGAATTACAACCGCTAAATTTTATCAGTTTTTAAGCTGAAAAGGCTACTGTCCTCTTAGAAATATGACCGTACTCATGGTTTTGACTAGAATAATAATATCAAGAAAAAAGCCACGATGTTTAATATAGTATAGGTCATACTGAAGTTTTAACAAACTGTCATCTACAGATGAAGCATAGCGCGTTTTAACCTGTGCCCATCCGGTTAAACCAGGTTTTACAATATGTCTCGTTTCGTAAAAAGGTAATTCTTTAGAGAGTTCTTTTACAAATACTTCACGTTCAGGCCTAGGTCCTATAAAACTCATTTCGCCTTTTAAAACATTAAGAAACTGAGGAAATTCATCCAACCTTGTATGGCGCATAAACTTTCCAAACGGCGTTATTCTACGATCATCTTTAGTCGCCCAAATCGCTTTTGTTGTTTCTGCATTTTTAATCATCGTACGGTATTTGATAATCTTAAATAGCTTACCATTTTTCCCAACACGCTCTTGGGTATAAAATAAAGGACCTCTATTAGCCAAAAGGTTTCCAACTAAAACAATCGGCAATAAACATACTCCTATTAGTAATCCGCAACTGGCTAAAATCAAATCGAAAACCCGTCTAAAAAACAGATACAATTTATTTTTATTATTCCTACTAAAAGGGAAGTACTTGTAAAAATCTTTACCCACAAACTGCACCGGAACACGTTCGGTCATTTCCTCATACACATTGGTATATTCATTAATAGGAAATCCGGCTTCTAGCAATTTAATAAGCGTCACATAGGTTTCTGATGTGATTGTTTCCGAATTATAACTTGCCACAACTACTTCAGAAATCCCTTCTTTATTGATGATGTCTTCAATGTCCTTGGGCTGGTATTCAGTAATACCATCTAACTTTATATGAGACATTTCTTGAGAAGCTTCACAATTTACAAAAGCCACTATTTTATAATTCGGATCGGTTTCGTTGAAAGCATCAACAATATTTTCAATCATGCTGCCCTCCCCTATGATTAATACCTTTTTATGAAATCTTGGTGATGCAATAAATGTGATATAGGCAAAGCGCCAAATAAAAAGTGCTAAAAGTATAGCAAAATAAAAGTATAGAATTTGTAGTCGGTTGCCCGGTAAAACGGGGGTATAAAAAGGGGTTAACAAATAAAACAAAACCGTAACCGATCCCGTCATGATAATTCCAAATGAAATGCGCTCCAATTTACTGGATTTTTGCAAATCATAAAGTTCAAAAATAGAACCGAATACCGAAAGATATAATAGTAATACAAACACCCAGGTCCAGTTCTGGTTGCTGATGGTAAAATAATCAAAATGAAATATACGTCCTACAAAATATAACACTAAAAGCACTGAAATCAGATCAAAACATCGTAACAAGATCTTACGCTCGGAAATATTAAAATGTATATTGCTTTTCGCCATAATCAAACTTTTGAGGGAGGTTAAAGATACTAAGTAAATTCTACTACACCTTATTTTCGTTAAATAGTTTGATCCATTTGTTTTTAACATGTTGCCAGTCAAATTGGGCAACAAAATTCCTAGCATTTTGACTGATTTTCTGAGCTTTTTTGGGGTTATCTATCAGTTCTAATAACTCCTCAACAAAAGAGGACGCTGAATTAGGCTTCACCAAAACACCATCTACACCGTTGTCAATAAGATAAGGCATCCCACCAACATTTGTCGACACCACAACCAAGCCCAGAGCCATAGCTTCTATAACACTAACAGGCATATTATCAATGTGAGTGGTGTTTATAAAAAAGTTATATGTTTTTGATAATTCTATCCACTCAACCTTCGACAGTTTCCCTGTAAAACGCACTTCAACATTTAAACCTTTCGCATATTCTTTCGTTTCTTGAAGACTGCCATCACCTTCGGGGCCCACCATACATAATTCGGCTTGCAAACCTTGATTTAAAAGTGATTTTAAAATATCTACAGCTAATTTCGGATTATAAATTTCAGAAAAGGAACGCACCCAAAGCAATTTGATACTCTTATATTCTTTTAAAGCAAAGGGATAGTTTTCTAAAGTAATGGTGTTTGGAATGCATATGACATTATGAATACCGTGCGTTTCAAAATTCGATTTCGTGTACTGTGAAGGTGCCACATTAACATGCGCATGATCAAACAACATTTTTGAAAGCTTCGGAGATTGCTTTAAGCGCTTAGGCAAATTTCCGCCGTGCAATATAGGCATGTATTTAAGATTCAACCATTGACATAGCCTTCCGCAGCTATAAGCAAAATAGAAATTTTGTGTACTGTAGGTATCAATAAGCACATAGTCTAAGCTTTTTCTGTATCTAAAAATAAGATTAAGCATGTCTAATAAGCGTAACCCTTTATTTACTTTACTAGAAGCCGTAATCACATCAAACCCAGAATCTCTTAACAAGTTACTCAGCGTATCGATAGTTGTAACCGTTTTTTGGCTCTGCGCTAACTGATTTCCTATGTACAGTATTTTTTTCATAAGGATTTAAGCAGCCTCTATTTCTATCTTTTTAGGCTTTTCTGGAGTTTTATAACTGATATTCAGTAAGCATAAAGCATATAAAAAACCAGGAGCTGCAATACGCATGGCTGAATGATTAATGGTTAGCAGCCAGAAGAAATAAAACGAAAAGAAAAACAGGTTATTTCGGTTTCTAATTCTATAAAGGAGTGGTGCAAATAATAAAATTGAAAAGGCCAAAATACCCATGAGGCCATGCTCTGAGATTATGCGACTCATTTCGTTATGAGAAGCAGCTAAAACTCCTGTTTCGTTAAATCGAATTTCTTTTATTTTACCGACACCCACACCAAAAAAAGGATGGTCTAAAAACTCGCTAAACTCTTGAGCAAATAAATCGACACGGCCCGTTGTAACATCATCCTTCTCCCGTCCAGCAGCATCTTGATTGGCATAACGCTTATCTAAAAACCCACTAGTTTGAATAGAACTTACCAACCAAATAAGGATAATCGCTCCCATAAAAATGAGTCCTAAAAATTTAATTTTAAACTTTGTTTTAAGGTTGCCCTTTAAATAGTACATGCCTAAAAAGGCTAAAATCATAATAACAGCAGTAATCACGCCTCCCCTACTAAAGGTCGCTAAGGCTCTAAAGGCCAGCAAACCTAAAAGCGCCAAGTCGAAAGCTCTATGCCATAGCCCTTCTTTAGAAATAAAAAAGCGCACCGCTAAAACAAAAATGCCAATCCCCAATACGGTGGCCACCTGATTGGGACCAAAGCCTCCCGATGTGGCAAAATTTGAACCAGTTCCTGTAATGACCTCTTTTAAATCTGGGGTATACAAAAACAAATAGGTTGTAATACTCACTAAGGGCAGTAAAAAAGCCCAAAGAATAATTTTCATCTGATTGATGGTAACCGTTCGCCGATAACAAAATACAGCGGCAATACCCAAACACACAGGGCCACTTAGGTTAAAGGCAATGGCTTTACGAATATTGGTTTCAAAGCCCATTTCGGTAACGGCTACAAAAATCCCAGGAATTAGTAGTAAGATGTATAGCATATAAATTAGCGCCTGGTTAGAGAAACCATTGCTAAAAATTCCGATTAAAGAAAAAAGAATCACAAGGTATTTACTAGCTTCATAAAACACCGTCCCTCCGTTCATTCGTAAAAAAACCTCAACTCCCACCACATAAGCACAGGCCACCAAAACATAAAATGACTTATACTTTTTAGAGGCCTTTACAATTTTATAACTAAAAAAAACTGTGGTGAATAAAAAGTACATTAAGGCCAATGGCTTAAAAGCAAACACCATAACTGCCAGAACTACATGAAATATGATAAGTTTGTAGTATAGAGTTAACTTCATTTTTTGTAGCTCTTATAAACCTCGATTACCGATTTGATTGCTTTTTTTCCTGAAAAATCGTTTTGTATTTTATGCTTCAAATTTTCAGCTAATTGTTGACGTAAACTGTTATTTTCAATCAGACTTAACATAGCAGAAGCTAAGGCTTCATGATTTTCAGGTGCGACTAAAACACCTTCTTCGGTTGAAGCAATTACCTTATCACAATCGCCCACATTTGTAGCAACTACCGGTAAGCCTGCCATGCCATATTCTAATAATGCCAAAGGTAAGCCTTCCGACTTTGAAGACAAAACCCCCAGATCGCAAGACTGTAAAATTTGACTCACATCCTTACAGCTCCCATAAATGAAAACCTTTTGATCTAACTGATGATCAAAAATATGATTTTTAACCGCCATAGCATAATCATCTTCAAAATCCTTCCCTACCAAATGCAAAGTCCAATCTTGATGTTTTTCTACAACTATTTCATAAGCCTTTAATAAATTGATATGATCTTTTTGAGGCCTTAAATTCGACAAACAAACGATACGCTTACCGAGCACTCCCTGTAGTTTAGTGGTCGCCAAGTTCCTGTCTGGTGACACAAAATTTGACAAAAATGTAACCTTTTTTGCCAAAAGGTTTTGTCTATCCCAAGCCTCTAAAGTTTTATTCACCGTAAACACATGATTAAAAAACTTTGAGCATTTTTTTAAAACAAATCGAGGTCGTTGCTCTAAAAACTCACTATTTCCGTAATGATCATGCCAAATCACGATGAGTTTCGGGTTTAACAACCTCATAATAGTGGCTAAAAAAAAGGATGTCGCATGAGCATGAATCACATCAATTTTATTTTCGATTATAAAGCGATTCAGTTTTTTTATGGCTCTAAAATCTATAGCTGACTTTTTATTTAAAAACAAACAGGATACTTCATTTAAAACACTTTCTTTTAAAAGTCCTTCAGCACGAGTGGTACACAAATAAGAACCTTCAATTTGGGTTGAAAGCATATTTGCAAAATTTACCGCCATGCGTTCGGCGCCACCTGTGTTTAATGTATCTATGAGTTGTAATACTCTCACGCTTGTCTTTTAGGGAATAAATATACTTGTATTCTGGAAAAGGGCATGATTTCCAATAGTATTTTTGAATTTAGACATGTGATTTTTTTAATAGTCACAAACTTTTTATGAAAATATAGTATGTTCTTAATATGAACATGTCTGTCATACTGAAAGCACCTGTCATGCAGAACGCAGTGAAGCATCCTTCTCTTCAAGCTTCTCAAGTAATAAAAACATATCTATTCGGTACACCTTTGCCTTGGAACACCCCCAGCCCCCTCAAAGGGGAAATGAGTTTCGTTTCCAATTCAGCTCGATTGTGCTGATTAAACTAAAGCCCTTGTGTGTCTGTGTGTGTTGCTTTGTGATGCATTGTGTAAATGTTGAGTACACTTGTCATGCAAAATGTAGTGGAGCTTCTGTTGGAATAACACCCCCCTGCCCCCTCGAGGGGGAATGAGTAACGTTTCCTGTTCAGCTCTTTTACAAAATTACTGCAAAATCTTAGCAATTTCAGCCTCGAAGCGTTCTAGAGTGTATTGCTGAGACCAGGTTACTGCGGCTTTGGACATTTTATTTAAAGTAGTTTTATCCTGAATCAAAGCGCTTAGTTTATTAATATCGGCTGTAAAATCATTAGTTAATAAAATTCCTCGTTTTCCTGAATCCAACATATTAGGCACACAAGATACTGGTGTGGCGATTGGAATAACTCCAAAAAACATAGCTTCGGCTATGGCTTTTGGCCATCCCTCAGATTTAGAAGGTAAAATGGAAAAATGTGCTCTATTTAAAGCCTCCTTAATGACTTCTTTTGGTTGATTCCCTTTTAAACTTACTATAGATTCTAGTTTGTTTTCGATAATATACTGTTGTAAACGCTTTCTTTGTGGCCCATCACCGTAAAGGTCTAATTGTACATGCACTCCTTTTTGTGAAAGCGCTTCAGCAATCTTAATAGCTTCTAATGGTTGCTTTCCTTCAACCAAGCTTCCTAAAAACACCATATTTAGCGGGCCTGAAAACTCTTTAGGTTGTACATTTTTAACTTCGGTTTCTGAAAAAGATGCCGTAAAAAAAGGCTTAATATTTTTACTTTGATTTGGCCAATCGCCATAAACTAACACTTGCATGTTTTTGGTTAAGAAAGTATTACTCAACAACCACTTTTGTAATTTATAAGTTATGGGTTGTTTAGCATTAGGATCCCAATTTCCAGCATATTTAGCAGTTTTAGGTTTCGACGGAAAAAACATTTGAACGAAACAGGCTAGTAACCCTATGTTTCCCGGGCATCGTAAGTGAATGTGGTCAACTCGATTCATAACCTTAAAAATTGAAATGACAATTTTAGGTATAACGAATATCGCTTTCAATACATTTTTAAGAGAAGTTACGTTAAAGCTAGGTATAGCCACAAACATTAATTTATCAGAAGTATAAGCAATATCAATCGCACTAATTATATTATCAACTTTGACATTGCCAACAATAATGATGTCATCAACATTGTTACTCCATAAATTTATTTCGTTTACATAGGGTGCATAGCCATACAATTTTTCACCTTTAATACTATGTTCCACTAAAGTAAAAACACCTAAGTTCATTCTATAAGTTTTCAAAAGTGATTAATACAGAAAAATGGATTAAACGCATTAAAAAACAAACTTTTTTTGATCTTAAAATTTAAATTTTCTTTTTCCTTAGGTATGCAAACCCAATTTTTATTATTTCTATTTTTAAACATAGAAATATCAACTTGTTTTATACCTGTTTTTGTGACATAATAACAATTATAATCCAAATTTCGGAAATATTGATAAAAAACCTCCAAATCGACTCTTCCTCTATTCCTTAAATAATTCTGATTTACTTCAGTCACAATAATAGGTCTATGATCTCGTATTAATTTAGCTCCACCTGAAATAACCTGAAATTCAAACCCCTCAACATCAATACATAGAAAAGAAATAATTTTGTCAGATAAAAATTGATCCAAAGTTATGACTTTACATTCAAGGGTTCCTTCCTTCGTGTTTTTTTCAATATAACCAGAGCCCGAATTTTTTTTATTTGGTATTTTTAATTTTCCCTTACCTGGTTCATCAGATACCAATATTTCAAAAATTTCTAAATTTTGGAGTTGGTTTTTATTTTTATTTTTTTCTAACGTTTTAAAATTAACAGGTAACGGTTCATATGCATAAACTTGTTTATTGCATTTTTTTGCAATATCAGCAAATGATATAGTTTCTGTTCCTATATTTGCTCCCACTTCAATAATATCTCCTGGATACAACTTTAAAACTTCGTTTGAGATTATTATATTTCTCCAATCAAAGTAAGAGTGAACACTATATTTAAACGCATGAAAATCCGAAGTATTTCCATAAAAAAAACTTCCGGTAAAACTCTTTGTTTTAAATTCTACACCTAAATTCTCACCTTCTTCAATTGATATTAAAATATCACGGATTTTCTGTGAAAAAATAGGAGGTAATAATCTACAAATTATTTTAGCTAGAGAATACCTTGTATTTATACTAAGCATGATTAACTAGGGCATTAAAATATTTAAAATCTCTTATTACTGCATTTGCATTCTCATAGTTATTCAAGAAATGTTCATATCCACATTCCGCTAAATGATTTCTTTTTATTTTATCTTTCAATACTGATTTTATTTTCTCTGCTAAATCTTCAATGTCATCAGTTTCAAACAATAGTCCTGTTTTATTATCAATAATGATTTCCTTAATTCCAGTATTATTAGCTCCGATAACCAAAGTTTTCATACTCATAGCTTCTATTACTGTATAACCAAATGCTTCAGTTTTACTTGGCACAACAGCTATATAACTAGCTTTGAAAGCTTTTAGGACGTTTTTTTTTGAAACATTTCCTCTAAAAAAAACACTGTTCTGATTTTCCTGTTTAATAACTAGTTCTTTTAATTTTCCTAGATTTTCACCAGAACCAATTATTTCTAATTTACAGTCGGGATAATCTACTAAAACTAAATCAAATGCTTTTATTAAAATATCCACCCCTTTTGTTTCATATAATCTCCCTACATAAACTATTTTTAAAATTTCACTCTTAGTTTCTTCAATTGAATCATTATTATCAGCAACTGAATTTGGTAAAACTTTTAATTTATCCCATCTAATGCCATAAACATTTAATGCATCTAGTCTAGTTGCCTCTGAGTTTGCAATTATGCAAGTCGCGAACTTGTAAATTAACCTCTTTCTTCTAATCAAGTATAATTTTTGAGGAAATTGAGAAGATAGTGTTCTAATCCACGCCACCCTATTTTTAACACCTAACAAGTAACCTATCAACACAAATAAATTAACTGAACTAAACACCGAAATAGTTAAAACAGGCTTATAATATTTAAATTGTTTATATACAAATTTTGCAACTTCCAACCTAGTTGAATTCTTTAGTGATAAATATTTTAAAATCACTTTTTGGTGAATTTCAATTGATGGTAGTTTTCTAAGATCAGAAAAAATTACAACCTCGTAGCCATTGCTGATAAATTGCAAACTCAAGGATAAAAAATAATCTGACACTGATGATTCTCGTAATGAAAAAGACAAAAAAACAACAGGTTTAGACATTATAACAATGGTTTATAAAAAAACAAACTCCACCAACCTACTATTCTACCTAAACTTTCAGTAAGCGCTTCTTGTTTTTTATCTGTATTAAAAACATTGGTAAAGCGCACTAAAATAAGTAAAAATGCCGTGGCATGCCATTTAAATTTAGCCTTTAATTTAGGATTCGGATATTTTACTCGCCACACATACCAACCATTTCGAATAACCATTGTGCCATATTTGTACTGATTGGGGCGACCAGCAACGTCATGAAAATGTTCTAGTTGAGCTGCAGTATTGACAAATAATTTCCCTTGCTTTGCTACACGCAATGAAAAATCGGCATCTTCATAAAGACCGTAACCTTCAAAATAGTTTGAAAATTTTAGGGTTTTGAAAACACTTAAGCGGTAAGAAGCCACGCCCCCCATGATCATTTCTACGGGGTAAGTTTTACCACTCGGAGGAAAAAAGCCAATAGAACGTCCGTGTGAAAAACTAGGCATCCACCCTGGAGGCGCATCGGGTGTCAAACCAAATGTATGACGTATTTTAAAACGGGAAGGTTCACTGCGCATGAAACCATCATAATAATAAAAATCACTCTTTACTGGAAAACTTGCTATACTCCAAAGCACCTCATTAGTTATATAACCACCTACTGCTAAAGCTTCTGGATGCGTTTTATAAGTTGACATTAAGGCTTCAAAGTAATTATTTTCCAAAACCACATCATCATCTAAAAAGCAAACCACTTCAGTAGTGGCTTCAACTTGATTAATCCCAAAATTTCGTTGTTTGGTTAAACCTCTTTGATGTTCTCCTACTTTGAAATATTTTAAATTACTAAAATGATTTTCGAGTAAAACCTTTTCGGTACGCGTATCCGTAGAACCATCGATAATTAAAATTTCATTAGGGTACAAGGTTTGTGTCACTACCGATTGCAAGAGTGTCAATAATGCATCGGGGCGCATGTAGGTACAAACGATTAAAGTGAAATTCATTTATTTTATTTTTATGCTGTATGTTGTGGTCTTTGGGCCACTAGCTGATCTTATATTTCAAATAAACATTTAACGCTATTACTGCTTGCGCTTCGACAGGCTCAGCGTGACATTCGATATTATCAGTTACACGCTTACACGAAAAAACAATTTAACATTCATAAAAACTGCACTTCGACAAGCTCTGCGTAACAAACATATTCACAGTTAAACAATTAGACAACATCCCTTTTCTCGTTTACAAATATCTTGTAAATCTCCATAAAATAACGCTCTCTTTTTAGAAAATTAAGCCATAGTTGTCGGTTTGAGGCTTGCAAGGACTCAAATTCTTCTGCCGATAAACTATTATGAAAATTGATTATTTGATCTTCTAAGCTTACTGAACTTTGGCTATCCAAAATTACCGCATGTTTATTCCAATTGATTTTATCTTCTAAGGGTAATTTACAGTCGGTATCTAATAATATTGGAATACGACCAACAGCCAAGGTTTCATAAAAACGCACCGAAAAATTCCCCCTGCCTCTAATGCAAAACGTGTACGCATTCACATAAATATTTTGAAAAAACTCTTTTTCTGTTTGTTTTTTTCCTTCTTCAGTGCTTAAATCACCACGATACTTATTTCTTAAAATAAAATTTGTTTTTAGACACTGACTCTGCTCTAGCTTTCGAAGCAATTTGGCCCGTTTTATACTTGAAGGGTAAAAGGTTTGGTCGTCTGCTGTTAGCTTTTTGGTTTGTCTTTTAACGTGAAATTTTAAATGACTCACCACTTCCTTTATGTATTTCAAAAGGCCAGCTTGTGCATGACCAACAAAACCAATCGAGGGCTTTTCAGCCCTTTTCACGGAAACAAATCCTCTACATTCCAAAACTTTGTCATAAGGGTCGTTTATAAATGACGGCATCACAAAAGTGTGTTCTGGTAGCTGACTTTTAAATCCGCCTAACCTAAACGTATACGCGTTTTCAATTGAATTGGTAAAACCATAATCCCCAGCTGTATAAATCCATAAGGGCTTATCATAAGTTTTAGATAGCTGAAGTAAGGTATCAAATTCATTTTGATGCTTTATAAACTCGGCATAATCTATGGGCATGATTATGACATCACATTCCTTCGCTTCCTCCACTAAGCGGTAGTATCCTAATAAACACTTATGCTTTAAGTAGGACAGATCAAATAGTAAAGGGAAAACCTTTTTACGATAGGCTTCCGTTAAAAATGTTTTGTTGGTGTAGATTTTAAGCATTATTTAGAGCTCCTTTATTTGACAAAAATTTTGCCCATTTTTCACTTTGTTTCCAACGTTTCATAAATGTTTTTAACTTGAAAAGATTAAACTTGTACATTTTAAAATAAAGTATTGTTTTATAACCGTTAAGCTGTTCATTTGTATAATATTTCTGTTTTAAATACATGATGGTTGGTGAGGGTTTGGGCTGAATTTTTTCATGTTCCCAAGGTTGAACAAATGTTGATCGAAATCCGCCTCGTGGTGCTTTTAAATGCAAGATATTAGGTTCTGGAAAATAGACAACATCTACTCCCAACCTCCTTAATTCTATACCATATACAGTATCTTCGCCAAAACCAAATTCTAAATGATCATCAAATTTTAATTTCTTAGCAAAAGATGAACTAACAATGGAACAACCTGACCCAAAAATAGAAGTTTGATGTATGATTTTATATGTTTTCTTTTGATTTTTTAACAAACAACTTTGCATGGCGGCTTGAACACCATACCCCTTCAAATTATTCATTACTTTCTCCAAAAAACTGCTTTCAATTCGAATATCATCATCTGCAAAAAACACCCATTCACTTTCCACTTTACTTAAAGCTAGGTTCCTTGCAAAACAAGCCCCTGTTTGATGCGTAAAGGTATGATCTATTTCAAAAGGCCAGATTTCAGAATGTAAATAATTTAAATCAGAAACACTTTCAGGTTCGGGGTTTTGCTCAATAATTATAACCCGATTTGGTAAATGGCTTTGATTCCTTAAATCAAAAAGCACATCATATAAATAATCGGGACGACCTATGGTTGGAATGATAACGTCGATGGACGATGGACCATCACCTTCTTGATTTCCCTTTTTTATTGAAATTGATTGTGATTTGAATAACACATGAGTCCGTTTGGTTGTAAACGTATGACACAAGGCATATAAAGAAAACTTTCTTTCATAAATCCATTTATTTAAAAATAGTAACCACACCCAAACCCATTTATAATGTTGTTTGACAAACTTAAAAAGTAAAGATTCACTAGCCTGTTTCTCGTGAGAAGGCAGTTCTTTTTTTAGTAAACTAGGCTCAGAATAGCACCGCAAACCTTGAGGCATTCCCAATTTAGCTATCGCATTTAAGGCATAGGAAAAGTTTATCGAACTCACTTCATTTTTAAACTGTAACAAATTACTAGCTTTGATGACACCAATCAGTCCAGACATTTGCCATGTAGGATAACATACCTCTTTCTTGATATTAATAAAGGGGGATTGTTCTACATAACCAATAGCATCTGGAAAAAAAGATTGTGAGCAGTAGGATAGACATTTTCTATCTAAAGCTGGGATCCTTGCAATATAATCGAAATCGACATATGAAACTGCTGACACATGCTGCCATACCAAAACGTGGTTCGGGAACTGCTCGGCCAAAGCATACATTACATTTAAAATAGAATCTGTTGCTTTAAAATCAATCTCGGTGCTCGTACTAATATCTTCAACACTAACTGCCTTTTGGTTATTGTGGGTCAGAACTATCATGATTTTATAAATTTCTTATAAAACTCAACATTCTTAACCACTTGTTTCTCCATATCAAAATGATCTTCAACATACGCTCTTGCTGCCTTTCCCATTTCCAAGCATTTCGATTTACTATTGAAAAGTGCTTTGGTTTTCTCAGCGTAATCACCATGGGCTTTGGGATGGACTAAATAACCACTTTGACCATCTTCCATAAGTTCCTGTGCCCAGCCAATATTACTGTTCACCACAGGTTTTAGCATGGCCATAGATTCTATAGTCACCATGCCAAGAGTTTCTGCGTAGGTAGGAAACACACAAACATGAGCGTCTTGAATGTGTTTTTGAATGACATTATAGGGTAACCTTCCTAAATAATGCACATGATTTAAATCTTCTTTAGAAAAACCTTCCTTTAGTAAATTCCATGTTGAATGGTTCCCTGTCTGAATATCGGAAGCATCACTACCAATAAGTTTTAACGTTGCTTGAGGGTATTCCTGCCTAACTTTTTTAAAAACTTCAGGCAGTTCAAGAACCCCTTTTTTGCGTATAAGTGTCCCTAAATACAAAATACTGTATGGTGTATACATTTCTGGATGAGTATTCGTGAACCCCTCTAACTGTAAACCATAGTGAATGGTTTTAATGGGCTTGTTTTTAATATTGAACAGCATTTTAGATTGTTCTCCTGCAAAATTAGTGGGGGCTATGTAGGCTTGAGCCCCGCGAACAGCTAAAGTTTCAAACCACTTGTTTTTAAGTTTTTGAGAGCGTTGTTCTAAATGACAAAAATAGGTATCGCTACCATGAAAACGCATCACCACAGGCACCGAAAACTTCATGAAAGCAGAAATCCCTGTCCAATCGGGAACCTCTAAAAGTTGGATGTGCTCCTTGGATATTATGTTCTGAACTTCTTTTTGAATGTATTTACGATAGTGATACCATTTTGCAAAAGCAAAGTCTTTATCAGCTATTAAATAAAAATGAATCCCATCTTCTATAAAGTCTTCCGTTTGTTTTTGTCCATATACAAATACATAAACAGCATGCCCATGCCTGACTAAGGCCTTTGTTAAATTACCGATACTTGTTCCTAGCCCTGCAGCGTGATTTACTTTAGGGTGTGGGTATTCTGGGGTTAGGAAAGCTAAGTTCATAAATTAAAACGTGATATAATAGTATCCGTAAAAACTTTAGCGCCTTTCCCATTTACATGACCACAATTCTTAAACATTGAAGGCTTTGTTAATACCCTCGATAAATCTGTAAAGTTTGGTAATTTCATTTTTAATTTTTCTAAATAATTATTTGAATTTAGATTAGAACAAAATGGTGCGCAAAAGAAAGTTAATTCCACACCGCTATCCTTACAAATCGCAACCATTTCTTCAATATTCCTATTGCTTTCAAGAATGGTTTTAGGTAAATCAAAACCGTTTGTATCATCAGCATTCATTTGTCCACTAAGCGGTGAAAAACCGTCATAAAAATTTATTTTAGGTTGTTTACCAACGGCACTTGCCACTAGCTCCCTAAACCCTAACCGAAAATCACTAGTAGCATACCTATAAAATGGAATGTAATAGTTAATGTTAAAATCTTTATCTACCTTATGAAAATAATCCTGAATGACTGAATTACCTTTAATAAAAGGTAAAACTTGAGTTCGTACAATTTCTGAGTTCCAGTCGAAATTATATATATAATCAACTTGAACAAACATCCTTTTTATTTTAACCTTTTTAAACACCAAAAGTCTTAAAAAAATATTTAGATCATCTAGTCTTGCTCCTTGAGATCCCAGGTTTAATACTCGTTTTCCCGTTATCCGTTCTATTTCTGAACTCATAATAAAATTCTCAACTCTTGAGCTTCCTAAAAACACATAATCTATAGTTTCACCTTCATCAAGGCTTAATATAAATTGAGTTTTATTTCGTGGAACAGCATTAGAATACACGTTAGTATACAACGTATCTAACAAATACAAAGAAACTATGCTAATAAAAACAATTAAAAGCATGTATTTTAAAAATTTATCCATTTAAAATTGAAAATAAATAAAATCCTGAGGGTTAGAATAACTTCCAAATACCATAATTCCAATTAATATCATGCATAATTTTAATAACGACCATTTTCCTGAAATAGGCTCTTCCCTTAATCGATTAAACCACTCAACAACAACAAACACCCCGATTAAAAGTAAAAGTTCTACAGAATAACGTTCAATAGACAAATATTCTATGCCAACTTTTAACTCAAAAATTCTATCGATGTAGTTAAAAGCTTCACTTATATTAGACGCTCTAAAAAAAATCCATGCAAAACAAGTTAAACTGAAAGTGATTAAAATTTTTGGTAATTCAATAAACAAACTTTTAGTTTTATCCTCGCCAACTTCATCTAAATTTTTGCGATTTAATTTAAACAGAAGTAAAGGTAAAAAATAACAAGCATTTAATACGCCCCAAAAAATAAAAGTCCAATTAGCCCCATGCCAAAAGCCACTTACAATGAATATAATAAACACATTTCGAATTTGATTACTAATACGCCCCTTCGATCCCCCTAAAGGAATATATAAATAATCTCTAAACCAAGTTGACAGGGAAATATGCCATCGCCTCCAGAACTCGGCTATATCTCTACTAAAATAAGGGTATCTAAAGTTTGTTCTCAAATCGAAGCCTAACATTCTAGCCAATCCGATAGCCATATCCGAATAGCCTGAAAAATCTCCATAAATCTGAAAAGCAAAATAAATACTACCTAAAACTAAAGTAGATGAATTTAAACTTTCATAATTCTCAAAAATAGTATTAGCATATACCGCACAGGAATCTGCGATTACCACTTTTTTAAACAATCCCCAAATAAATAGGTTTACTCCAGAAACAGCCTGATTATAATTAAAATTACGTTTTATACTAAACTGAGGTAATAAATGAGTGGCTCGTTCGATAGGTCCTGCTACTAATTGAGGAAAAAAAGCAACATAAGCCCCAAAATTAATTATATTTTTACTTGGTTTCAATTGCCCTCTATATACATCAATGGTATAACTCAAAGTTTGAAATGTGTAAAATGAAATTCCTACAGGTAGTATAATATTCATAGTATGCACAGACGTTTGAACACCTAAAGACTCCCATAGCAACACCCAATTATCAACAAAAAAATTATAATATTTAAATATTATTAACATTCCTAAATTTGAAAAAAGACTTAACAAGAGCCATCTTTTTTTAGTTTTTTTCAGGTTTGCTGAATGAATTCTTTTTGCTACATAAAAATCAACATAAGTACTAAAAATTATTAGTGCTAAAAATCTATAGTCCCACCATCCATAAAACACATAACTTGTAATTAGAATAAATGCATTCTGAATTTTTAAATTAGTATTTAAAGTCCAATAGATACTAAAGACAACCACAAAAAACAAGAGAAATGTAAATGAATTAAATAGCATTATTTGTTTGATTTTTATTTAGCATTAGTTCCATTTATTTATGATTATAATCTATAATACAACCTTCAAGGTTAATATATTTACAACTATTGACGAACCAATAAAAATTAAATGATAGTGCTTGTCTTTTTGATCTAATAGAAATTTAACTCTATTTACTCTTTTTCCATTGCGATACATCCTATTATAAATTTCGTCTAAGACGAAAGCGAACAAAATACATGCTATAATTAGACCTATTATGACTTTAGCAAATCTTAACATGAGACTATTTTAATATTCTATTCATAACAGCCCAAATGTGCCTTGAGGCCTCTTTAGGTGTTTCACCCGCAACTATTTTAAACCATTGCTTTCCTTCCTCAACATTAGAAAGTTTCCCGTCTAATATTTGTTTAAGCAACCCTTCCAGTTCCTTTTTATCTCTACAGAAAACAGCGGCGCGATCACTAGGCATACTTCTAAAGTGCACATATTTATAATTCTGACCAATATCTCGAATACCTTTTTTTAATTGTGGTTGTTCGTAGTTATAATAAATACACGGTTTGTTATGCGCCACAAAATCGAATACTGTGGAAGAACATACGTTGGTTACCAATTCACTATACTCACAAACGTTATACAGCATTTTAAAATCTTCAGGAGTAGGTAAGACTTGGTTCCATTGTTCGCCCACTTGTTTCCATAAAGGATCTAGAACGTTTATAATATCTTTATTAGCTTCAATTACGGCATCGTATCTTGTAGTAAAATCGACCGGGCATTTCCTGTAAATAATCCCCAAGTTGTATCCCTTATCATTTAAACGTCTTACCGCATGGGCTAAATCTTCCAAATAAAATTGATCTAATGGTGATGTGGTTTCATCATCACCAGAGTAACAAATGTATTTTTTGTTAGAATCTAAGCCGTACTGATTAAAAAATTCTGCTTTAGTTTGTTTTAAACGCGTATCAAAATGCGGTTCAAACTGTGGCGTTCCGGTAACAAATACCTGTTTTTCTTTAACAAAAGGATAATATTTTAAAAGCTCTTCCTTCATTAAATTACTCCAAACGCAGTAATAATCGGTTTCAACCACCTGCATGGCTTTGGGCACGTTATCCCAAGAGTACACAAAAGCCACGGTTGGAATCCCTAAATCCTTGGCTGCCAATAAAGCACTTATGGATTGGGTAGCTCGTTGTGTGGTACAAAATACAACATCAGGTTTATACTTTTCTAATTGCGCTTTGCAATAGCTGTATTTTGAGGTTGAACGTTCTAATCTGTTTATTTTATGTCGTAATTTAACGAGCCCTTTATCCCAATTATAAAGGCCAATTAACACTTGGGTATACAAACTTTTTAAACTGTTTTTAATACCTGAGTAATTAAAAGGAAATTTATAAGTGGGATAAACTTCATCGTTGAATTTATCACGAGAAATATTTAATTCTACTCTTTTCCTTGCTCTAGAATAAAAAGGTAGTAAGGGGTGTGCTGTATGGTCTTCTATTTTTACTTCCTGGAACCCTAAATTATCTTTTAAAGAAAAAACGGTGTTATTCCAATACGTTATATCGAACCCCATCTGTTCTCCAATTTCCTTAAAATCGGTAAAGGCAAAATTTCTTAAACCAACACCATCGGGGAAAAATATAAAAACCTTCTTATTCATTAATTTTCTAGCCTTTTTTATTTTTTAATTTGTCACGTTGCACTTGCTCAATAGGTAAGACATCTTGACTTTTATAGCTAAGTGCTTGATAAACGGCATTCAAATCTCTTGTTAATTTACGTAATCCCATAGGTTCTAATGAGGCTGCGTGATCGGTGCCTTTCCAGGTTCTGTCTATGGTATAATGGCGTTCAATAATATTCGCGCCTAAGGTATAAGCAGCAACATCTACTGCGATGCCTAAATGATGTCCCGAAAACCCTATATGCTTAACGTCATCTTTATATTTTTCAATTAGTAAATTGATATCCAACAGGCAAACATCCTCAAAAGGTACGGGATAGCCTGAGGTACAGTTATAAAGCACTAAATCTTTATTTCTTTTGTGTTTTTTAAAAAGCGTGACTAAATTTTCAATTTCATCTTTAGTCGTCATTCCAGTTGAAATATGCAGTTCACCCTTATAGTTTTCACACAACCATACCAACATGGCTTCATTGTTATTACAAGCCGACGGAATTTTAATAAATTCTGGATTTAAAGATGTAATTTCTTTAGCTGAAGTTACATCCCAAACCGATGTGGAATAGGTAATCCCAATTTCCTCACAATAGTTTTTTAATTCTTGATGTTGTGCTACATCAAACTCTAAAAACTCACGATGCGCCCCATAAGTATCACCATATGAATTTGCAGGATTTGGGTGGGGTTGGTTGTATTGGTCTTCCGTTAGAAGCTCTCTGTTATTTCGTTTTTGAAACTTTACAGCATCGGCATCACAAAATATTTTTGCCACTTTAATAAGTTCTTTGGCAATAGTTATATCGCCTTTATGATTGCAGCCTATTTCTGCAATAACGTATGGTTTTTTATATGAAGTCATTAATTAATCTAAGAGTAAATAAGTAATGTGTTAAAATCTTTTATTGTAATTCATGATAAACTGGCAAGCTTCTCGAATAGCGCCAGCACCAGAAGGTTTGGAAAGCACCACATCGGCATGACTTTTAACAATATCAGTAGCGTTATTAGGTGCTATGGACCAACCCACACTACAAATATTGGTTAAATCGTTGACATCATCGCCAACATAAGCCACATTGTTCATGCTTATCCCGTGCTCTAATACCAATTTATGAAGCAGGGTATATTTATCTTTCACACCTAAAAACACATGGTCTATGTTTAATTTTTCCATGCGTTTTGCCACAAGCTGGGAATTTTCAGAAGTCATAATCATCACCTGAATATCAAACTGCCTCAAAATTTCAAGTCCCATACCATCACGCATGTCGAATCCTTTAGTATGTTCGCCATCTTTGGTGTATGTAATGGTTCCATCGGTAAAAACGCCATCGACATCTAAAACCACATGAGTGATTTTTGCTGATATTTTAGATCGTTTTTGACGCTCGATGAGCAAACTCTCTACAGCAATCCAATCGGATTCACTATCAATTTCCAATAGAGAATCTTCAGGCATCTTTACAATAGCTGTATATTCACCCAATCTATTATTATGCTTTTGCAACACCGCCTTTGTTGCTGTGTAAACCGCGCCATTTTCAACTAAAAGTCCGTTAAAATCTTGTCGTCGTGGTCTGTTTAAGGGATCGTAATTTATTGGGGTGCCATCTTCATTCCATAAAAAACGATGGGTATTAACCACGGTTAAAGCCGAATCGTAATCGTAATTTAATGGTACTAAGCAGGCATTTATATCGGTTCGTGTTGTAAAAGGTGATGTGGCTTGAAGCAAACAAAAGATATCGAATTGATAGTTTATGGACTCACAAAACTCCAGCATAGCGAACTCGGTAGACACTGTATCGGTAGCACTTTCATCGCTTCTTAAAACTGCTTTTACTTTAGATGTCCAGTGATACTCCTTTTTTATAAAGTTTATCACCCATGCATCATCTGTAAACACATACACTTCGTCCAAATTAGAAAAAATGGCTTCCCCCAATACCCAGGTAAACAATGGTCGTCCCACCATTTTACGTTTATTTTTATTTGGTATGCCTCTGGAATTTTTTCTAAGCGGAATGAATCCAATTTTTTTCATGAAGTTCGTATCGAATATTTTTTATTAATGCTAAAATACGTTTTTTAACAAAAAGGTTACTGCTTTAAACTTTACTTATTTTCATTTATAAACAAGCTTATTTCTGAGGTGAAAATTTCAGCTCCTTCTTTGTTTAAATGTGATTCATCAAAGAAATAATGAGGTTGTGTATAGTTAACATTTAACGTGTCATATATCATAACTTTATTATCTTCATCAACAAGTTCTTTAAATCGGTTATAAAAACTCCTATTGAATCTACTAAAGTTAGGAGGGATTATAAAAGTTAATTCAATATCCTTATTCTTACATAGTGCCTTAATATTATTAAATTTAATTAATTTTTTATTTTGCTCTATTCCCTGTGAATACTCAACATTTTCATTATTATAAACTATAGTCAACTCCCTTTTCTCATCTAAAATCTGCGAGCCATGACTGGATAAGACCTCAAAAGGTGAAGCCTCCTTTTTTTTAAAACTAAAGTCTTTTTTATTCAATCGTGCAACACATAATATTTTAGAAAGAAAGGTAAATTTCTCCCTTTTAATGAGTTCGTTGTTTATATCATCATACTTTTTTAACGGAATTATATGATCTGTCCTAAATCCAAGGCTAGGCTCTTGGATGAACTCATAAACAGGATCAATAACCAAAAGCACTATTTTGGGAGCTTTATTATGTTTCAACAGGGATCTTAAAACAAATTCATGAAAGTCAATATCTGATCCCCTATAGGATAAATTATAAGTCTCTAAACCTGTATTTTCTTCTATTTTGCTTGCAATAATATCATGTGCACCTCTAGAGGAACCTAAAATGATAATATCCTTATTCATTTGACTTTCCAACACATACTCTAGCCGTCTATCATTTTCTTTCGTAGGTGCATTTTGAACAAAATAGCACAGTGTTTTTTCTGCTATAAAAAAGACTATTCCAAAAATGAAAATATGTTTTAAAAATAATTTCATATCAAAATTGAAAATAAATAAATGTTTGCTCCGTATCAGAACTAAAAACAAATATTAACACCAACACTAACATATAAAAAGACCATTTTAACAGTCTTGCTTTTTTTATGAATAACAACTCTAAAGCATGCTTTTGCCTTCTTCCACACCATTCAACAACCAGAAAAAAGAGAATTAAAACCAATATATCTGTAGGTCTGATTGTTGGAATAGACCATAAACTCCTAGAAAACATTCCCTTTAAAAAAGAAAATGCGCCTGTAACACTTTCGGCTCTAAAAAAGATCCAAGCGATTATTGTTAAGATAAAAGTCAGCCCCATTTTAAACAATTCGATAAAATTTGGAAATACGTTTTCTTGAGCCACTATATCTAAATTATTTCTATTGCGTTTTGTTAACATTAATGGTAAAAAGTAGAGCGCATTTAAAAAACCCCAAATAATAAAAGTCCAATTAGCCCCATGCCAAAAACCACTTACTAAAAAAATAATCAATATATTTCTTATTTTAACCCAAGTACCACCATGGCTGCCACCCAAAGGAATGTATAAATAGTCTCGAAACCAAGTAGACAAGCTTATATGCCACCGTCTCCAAAACTCAGCTATATCTCTAGAGAAATAAGGGAAGGCAAAATTTTGTTTTAAATTAAAACCAAATAGCCTTGAAGTTCCAATAGCAATATCTGAATATCCCGAAAAATCTCCATAAATCTGAAATGTAAAAAAGAGCGCACCCATCAATAATGTACTTCCTGAATAATCATCAGGGTGGTTAAAAATCTCATTGGCATATTCAGCACACTGATCAGCAATAACAATCTTCTTAAAAAGTCCCCATAATATTTGCCGACAACCATCTACAGCCTTTGAATAATGAAATTTACGCATACTGTAAAACTGTGGCAATAAATTAGAAGCTCGTTCTATAGGTCCGGCCACTAATTGAGGAAAAAAACTAACAAAAGCTAAAAAAGCAACAAGATTGGATGTTGGCTTCAGTTTTCTTTTATAAATATCAATAGTATAGCTTAGTGTTTGAAAAGTATAAAAACTAATGCCAACTGGAAGAATAACATCTAAGGTATTGGATTGTATTTTTGCCCCAAACAATGAAAAAACTTCGGTAAAACTGTCTACAAAAAAATTATAATATTTAAAAAAAACTAATACACCTAAGTTTACCCCTATGCTACCCCATAACAAAACCTTACGTTTAATTAAACCATGTTCCTTTTCAAGCATGAGTCCAATAGTGTAATCTACTAAAGAGCTACAAAGTATTAAGAATAAAAAACGCCAATCCCACCAACCATAAAACACATAACTAGCAATAACTAATAAAGCATTTTGCGTCTTCAAATTTTTATTCACAACAAACCAATAAAGCACAAATACGATTGGTAAAAAGACAGCAAAATCTAATGAATTAAAAAGCATTTATCCGGAATAGTTTAAAAGTTTTAATTTTGATTTCAAGGTAAGTGTCTTTGTTTTTACAGGTTTTCTGTATTTTAATATTTGAGGTAAACTAAAGAGCGTTTTAAAACATACAGAAACAAAAGACTTAAAATAACGAATATCGGTGATCGCATATTTTTTAAAATTATGAAAAAGCAATTTTGCAATTTTATAAATGGGATTTGGAAAATAAACCAAGTAATACCTTAAACTATTTTTTAATTGATGTTCAAATCTAAAATAATTCCGCCCTTGCGATTTCCGTTTTTCAATATCTACACGGTGGTTAACTTTAATATTTGGTTGATATAAAATCTGATAACCCAAATCCATAACTTCTAGTGCCAATGCTGGTTCTTCTCCATAAATATCTATCCAAACAGGAAAGCCATTAGTGGCATCATAAACTTCCTTTTTAATAGCAAAACCACAGCCAACAAAATCATTGGTAAAATAAGATTCTACTTGCTTTGCCTTTAACAACGCTTCTGCATCAGATTTAAAAATCCCTCGAACTTCCTGAAAAGCAATAATTCCTAAATTTTTATTTGACTCAAATTCTGTTTTTATTGAATCAATGAAACGATCTCCTATAGGATGTGCATCATCATCTAAACCAATAAAAATCACCCCTTTAGCCCTTTTATACAATACAGCCCTTGCTGGAGAAGCGCTTAAACTATGTTTTGAAATGGTCCAATTTACCCAATTATATTTTTTTATTAGCAACTCGGTATCTGAGCATCCATCAATAAAAACCAAAACTTCATGTCGCGATATGTCTATCAACTTATATAATCTATCAAGGGTTTTACTTAACTCAGCAGGCCTATTTTTGGTAACAATTAAAAATGACAACTCCATAACTTAAGTTAAAATAGATTGATACAATTCTACAATTTGAGGTTTCAAAGCACTGCGATTATAGTATGCTTTCATATATTTCACATTGTATTCCTGAGCGTTCTGTCGAAGCAACACATCATTTAAAGCTGTTTCAATTAATAAACTAATAGCTTGTTCATTCAAAGGGTCTGAAATTAGAAAACCATTTTTCCCATGAGTAATAACCTCTTCAGTAACTCGACCTGGATTAGACTGAATAGGAAAGCTTCCCATAGCCATAGCCTCTAATAAGGCATTAGGCATACCGTCGGAAATACTACTAGCAATATGTAAAATACTTTCCCCCATGATATTTAATAGCACTTGATTATCCACAAACGAAAATCGGGAATATATTTTAATTTTTAATTTGTGAAAATATGGGGTTTTGGCAATAAAGTCTTCTACTATTTTATCAGCACTATAAATGGTTAAGGTATAATCCTTAAAATAAGATTGCGGCAATAATGCCATGGCTTTTAGAACTACAATAGCTTGGCCTATACCATCATTATAACCTTTTACCATAATTATCTTACGCTGGTCTAGAGGTTTAATGGCTTGCGGTTGGAGAAAAAGTCCGCCATTTCCAGGGTAAACACCTAAAAACTCCCCTTTAAAACCATTATTTTTTGCAATGGTGACATCACGATTACAATCGGTAATTAAATAGTTGACACGGTCTAAAAAAGATGACACCTCTAAATTGGTCATTCCTAAATAGCTATAATGATACATATCACTTCCCCATGACGAGTAAATTAAAGGCACCTTATAACGTTGCAAAACAGATAATATAGGTAAGCCCGATAATTGCATTTCAAAACAATGTACTACGTCTGGTTTAAAGGATTTAAAAGTAGCCTCAAAAGACTTGGATACAGATACCTCATTAAAACGTTGCAGAAAACGATTTAATTTCGGGTAGTTTTTTTTTATTCGTGTTCGTAAAGGATAATCCCAACGTAATTTCCATCCCTTAATTTGTTTAACCCAAGATATTTTATTTGAAGGCGGTCCACCATCTGTAATGTCAAACCAACACACTTCGAAGCCGGAGTCTTTCAATTGGTTTACCCACTGAAAAAAATGATGGTTTGGTATGGCTACCATTAGGATTTTCATACAAAATTTTTATATATTGAATACAAATACAACTTTATTAAGGCTGCTTTGTTTTCGTTTTTTGTAAAATTTATTTTAAGTTGCTTTAATCCTTTTAAGTATTTCTTCTCTCTATTATAGCTGATCATTAAACTTTTCATCTTTCCCAAAATAACGGTTCGAATTAATGCTTCTTTACTTTTAAAATTAGCATCATTCAACATGAAGTTTAAAATTCTTAAATTCACTTTCAATAAAACACTATTATATTTTATAATTGACGAAGAAACACCTATTCCCATTCTATATACTGCGGTTACTTCATTCAAAAAATGAATTTTACCTTTATCTTTTATCAGCCATAAATATGTTGGCCAATCTCCATAAGGTAATTTAGTTATCCAGTTTGGCAATTTGCTTAAACTTTTATCATTTCGAAAAAGCACGGTAACAGACGCTATATAATTATCATAAATTAAATCTGAAAAACTAGATTCTGGTTGCGTAAAACTTAGAACCGCTTTCTTTAATGTTCCATCCGGATAGAGTTTGTTATATCCTGAATAAATAATTGAATAATCAGAATGCGCTTCTAAAAAATCAACCTGCTTCTGAAGTTTAAATTCATCAATCCAATAATCATCTCCATCGCAAATCGCTATATATTTGCCATTACACTCCCTTATAGTTCTCATGTAATTAGCGATTAAACCAATATTTTCTTCTAAAGCGGGTAATAATTTAACTTTATCAGGATATTCTAAAGCATAATGTTCACATATAAGCCTTGTGCTATCGCTACTACAATCTTCCCCTATCACTAATTGAAAATTAAATGAAGTTTTTTGCATCAGTATACTTTCTATAGTTTGCGCTATAAATTGATCCTGATTGTAGGTGAGCATGAAAATGCTGACTGTTATATTATACATTTTATTTAGCCTGAAAAATAGTTTTACCAAAAAATAATTTACAAAAAGAATTAATTACATATTTTTTACTTCTTTGTTTATTTGATAAAGTCACATATTCAGAATAATATTTACTGAAATGATACCGATACAAACTACTATATTTTTTGGCTATATATTCACTTGTACCCTCAGCCATTTCCTTTGTAAAAACACCTATCATGGAATGTCTCGAAACCCTATACCTAAAGGTCACCTTTTTTAGATGATAAAAAACAACGTTAATTGCTCCAAAGGCTAACCACAACTCCCAATCTTCCAACCCTTTGAAAGGCAAATTCTCATCATACCCGCCAACTTCCTTCCAGTATTTTTTTCTAAAAACAGCACAGGCATCAATATAATTAACCAAAAGCATCTTTTCTAGAGAAAAATCTCCAATTTCCCAAAGACCTGTTTTTTCCCCAAAAAACTCAGCATTCCCATGAATTACTCCTATTTCGTCATTTTTATCTAATAATGCAACTGCTTCTTTGGTAAAATCATTTAATATCATGTTATCCGAATCCAATGGTAATATATAAACACCTTTAGCCTTGTCTATTCCAAAATTTCTAGTTTTACAGAGTCCTTCATTTTGTTTTGAATAATATTTAATTCGAATGTCTTTTTTGACCCATTTCAAAGCAATTTCTTCTGTTAAGTCGGTAGACCCATCATTAATTATTAATGCTTCCCATTCTTGAAATTCCTGATCAACAACGGACACTAAAGTCTCTTCTAAAGTCGATTGTGAATTGTAACAAGGAATTATTATGCTTAGCTTAACATTCATTTTCTTTGTAATATTTTTTGATTCAAACCAATAGTAGTTTCACTAACATCAAAAATAAAAAAATCATTCCTCCTCAGTATATCATATATCCTTTCTCTAATACCGAATTCATCATGTATTTCAATAGCTAAAATTTCTGTTTTTTTTAAGAAAGAAAAATCATTATTTTCTCTAAATATAAACCTCTCAGCTCCTTCAATATCAATTTTCAAGAGTGAAATATATTCTAATCTATTTTCTTCAATTATTTCGTTTATCGTTACCCCTCCTATTTCTCCTTCTTCATCTAATGTTGTTGTTAGTGACCAATCCCGCTTATCCCCAAAGTTTCTTTCAATTTTATAATTTGTATTTATACTTTCACTTAATGCTTTGTGATATAACTTTATATTGTGTGCGTGTTTTAAAAAACTACTGTTTTTCATATACATATCACAATTCGCTTTGGAAGGCTCTACCCCGTATATATCCAAAGAATTTAAATTGCTAGAAAAAAAAGCTGTAGTATATCCCACATTTGCCCCGGCATCTACTAAGATTGTTTTCTTTTTTTGAAAACAAGGATTTAAACGCAATATGTTTAATACGATATCATATTCTCCATCATTAAATACCTGTTTAAAAACATCATAATCACTATGATTTTGGTTTCTTAAAACTAATTTCTCTCCATCCCTTAAGGTAATTTCATAGTTATTTTCATTTTTAATAAAAGAGTTAATAACCGGGTTTGATGCTAGTTTGTTTTGAAAAACTTGATCTTCAGTAAATTTTATGGGGAATAATATGCGATATATTTTCCTGATTTTTTTTAAACGCTTCATATTAGTTTTTTATCACTTAACTTTTAAATTTATAAAACTGAATTCATCTCAACAACCTTATAGGAACACCTACAGTCCTTGTCTTGTACTTTAAAGCCTTTTTCTCCACTAGATACCAAGACAGGTAACCTAGAATAATGGACATAAAAACCGATAAAAACATAATTGAATACAATTTCAACTCAAAAAAATACATCAACCCTTGTTGCACAGGAAAACTGTAAATATAAACTCCGTATGACGCATCTCCTAATTTGCCAAATGAACTAAAAAAAGGCAAAGGAATAAAACCTATTAGTAAAACAACAATAGGTAGCAAAACATGTTTTATATGACTGTAAAAATTAAAGTAAACTGAAATCAGTAATACTATAACTCCTATAAGTAGTACAGTCTTTTTATTTTTTATGTGCTCAAAATTAAGGGTTGCTAAAAAACTTCCACAAACAAAAAACAATCCTAAATTTAATATAGGACTTCCTTGCATTCCTAAAACCGAAGAACCACCAAACCTTTGCATGAAAAAATTGTAGCATATTAGCATTACTATAAAAACAGTACCTATTAGGACTCTCACTAATTTTAAATTGTCTTTAATAAAATAAAGTAAACCAATGGCAATATACATGGAGAATTCATACCTGAGCGTCCATAAAGAACCATTGATGGAATGGTAAGGATTATTATCAAATATGCCTTTTATAACGGGTTGAAAAAAATAAAGTGACAAGTTGTTAGGAATATATGTAAGGACTTGCTTATTCGCATAAAACGGTATTTCTCCCTCATAAACACATGGCAATAACAACACGGTAATTATGAGCAGTACCATTAAAGCTGGAAAAAGTCGTAAAAAACGTTTCTTAAAATATTCTAAAATACTTTTACTACGTTGCAGACTCTGAATCATAAAGTAGCCACTTATTAAAAAAAAACCACTTAAACCGATTTGAGACAGTGCGACTTGATTATTTGAAAGCTGCATAACCCACTCATTATTTTCACCAACGCCAGATATCGCAAACGTATGTGTAATGACCACAAATACGGCAAATAAAAATCGTAGAAAATCAAAATTGTTATACTTAGTCATGATTACGCTTCCAGTCGATGAACAATTTTTTAACCGTTAAAATTTTTTAGGTTTGTTAAACATAAACTTTAAAGCATATAAATACCTTAAAACCGTATACCATAAATCTACGAAAACCCCTTTTAGAAGTCTTAAAACAGACATAACAACCCCCTTAGTGACACTTAAAAAACGAACTTCATTATGCCATAATTGATAATTACCGACCATATCATTTTTAAATCTAAAAAAGAGTTGTTTTTTAGTTCGTATAATCTGATAGCAAAAAATGGAAGGCACAAATTCAATCTCATAGCCTAATTTTAATACCCGAACGGTCCATTCTTTATCCTCGAAAGTAGCAACATCTTCTCGAAAAGGATGCTTTTCCCAAACAGCTTTGCGAAATGCCGACCCTGAAAAAATAAGTCCCGACTTATTAGGGTCTTCATTTGCCGAAACCTTATTTATATAATTTATATAATCGTTAGGATTATGTAAACATCGTACTCCCGCTAGGTTAGAATTTTCGTTAAACTTGTTTTTTATAAGTTTAAAAAAATCATGACTTACAGGGTAAGAGTGGGCACTAAACATAACTACAATGGGAAAGTTAGCTTGTTTAGCAGCATAATTAGCACTCCCACCGTAACTAAATTTTTCAATAGTTACAAATTTAGCTCCGTATTGTGTCGCAACTTCTTCACTTTTATCTGTAGATAAGTTATCGATAACTATAATTTCTCCAAGGTCTTCTAAATACCTTTCTGTTAAATTTTTTAGCAGAAAAGTAAGTGCTTGATCCTGGTTTTTATTTCTAATTATAACTGAAATCATCATTATGATTTAGATACTATGTTTTGAAAAATTTTAAAGGGCTTCGTAATCAGTTTTCCTATTTTATATTCTAACGAGTTTTTTATTTTAACCTCACTTGATCTATATGTTTTTAAATGATAAAACATAACTATCATACAGTTATCAAAATCTTCAATATAAAGCTCTCTATGCTTTTTAATTATATAATGTTTACTAGTTTCAAAATGATTATTAATGGTATCAACTAACATCGATTTCTTAGATTTTCTATAATAAAACAGAAAATCGGGTATAATTTTATAATTCCAACCTCTTTTAGTAATGGCAATCCAAAACTCCCAGTCCTCAAAACCAGTTTTCATGTTTTCATCATACCCTCCTACTTCTTCCCAGCATTTTTTCCTATATAAGGATGTAGCAATTAATTGATTAACATAAAGCAAATTAATACTTGTACTTCCTGTAGGCTTTAACTCATTAACGATATTTTTTAAATTCTTGAAGAAAAATTTACTATAGCAGGAAACAATTCCCAATGATTCATTTGTTTCTAGTTCTGGAACTAGCTTAGACAAAAAAGAGGCATCGATCACATCATCGGCATCAAGTGGTAAAATATAAATACCATGGCTTTTATTAATACCATAATTTCTAGCACTAGATAATCCCCCATTTTTTTTAAAAACATAATGAAATCGCTTATCTCTTTTTATCCAATTATTAGCGATTTCTTCTGTTTTATCCGGACTACCATCATTTACAATAATGCATTCCCAATTTGTAAATGTTTGATTTAATACGGATTGAAGCGACTCCTCTAAATAATGAGCTTGATTGTAGCAGGGAACTATAATTGAGACTAAAGATTGATCCATAGTTATTTTAGTATAACTTTTTTTAATTGACGTCTAAAGGTGTTAATACCTATTCCTTTAATGTTAAACAATTCTAAATTTAGAAGCAGTATTAAAAAACCAATGTATAATTTTTGATTTAAAGTATACAATTTGCTCTTTAAATTATACTTTAATATTTTATTGGACCTCCGTTTATTTAATTCAAAAAAAGGCAAAATAAACTCTAAAATAACTTTACAGTTAAATCTCTTTAAACAAGTATTATAATTTAACACAAGATTTAAATGTTCATATTTGATCAATATTTTATAATAATCTTTTAGAGCCTCATCAATATATTTATCAGAAAGTGACACTTGTTCATCTTCCACTCGATAATAACTATCTATTATATTTATGCGGTAACATTTTAAATCTTTGTTTAATAAAACCCTAATATGAAAATCATCATCTTGAAAACGTGCTAAACACTCGTCAAACTTAACTGACTCTATCGCCTCGCGTTTCCAAAGAACGTCCATAATGGTCCACGGTAATTCATTACTCAAAAATTCATGAAGATATATGCTCGAGACTGTTTGTTCAGGGAATTCACATATCGCCACGCTGCTCTTTTTGTTATTTTTGTAGTATGAGGTATTGGTTATAACAAAATCTAAACTTTTATCCCTTACAAATTCTTGAAGTCTATTTTCTAAACAATTTATAGTAATCAAATCATCTGAATCTAGAAACATAAGATAACCTCCCTTTGATTTAGTCAATCCAAAATTTCTACAGGAATTTGCACCCTTTTTTAAAACCTTAGGGCGTTCGTACAATTGAAATCTTTCATCTACTATTACTGCATTTCGCACTAGTTCTCGTGTAGAATCTATACTTCCATCATCTACTATGATACATTCCCAATTTTGATAGCTCTGATTACTTACACTTTTTAAGGTTTCTATTAAAGTAGCGGCACTATCATATGTCGGGATAATTATTGAAACCAGAGAGGTATTTAACATATTGTTCTACTTTTCATATATTTACATAACCTAGAACTATTACCCTGAAAAATAAAAAGCCCTCCTCCCAACAACTTAAATTCCAAATACACTGATCTATTTATTGTTTTTAAAATCTCACATAAACGCTTATAAATATAGCCTGTGGTTTTATAATCTTTAAATTCTAAACTTTGAAAATAGAATACCACAAGTGTTTCAAAACAGTAATTTACTAATTCACAATCTTTTAATTCAATTGAACGTCTAAGATTTTCAATATTAATATGACTCTGAGCGAATTTAAATTTAGGTACATATTTTTTGTTTAAAGTTGTTTTTGTAAATTCATGTTGTCTATAAAGAAATAAAGGCTCATTTATAATCTTATATTGTTCTTCTGAAATATTGAAAAACAATCTGGAAAGCAATTCCGTTTCCTGCCCTCTTAGTAAGTTAATATCGAATAACTTTTTGCCTTCAAAAAATTCTCTTTTAAAAGTAACATTATTTGTAACTATCTTAAAATTCCAAAGCACATAATCTTTATATAAATAGGTATCTAATTTCAAATTTATAGGTTCCGGGTTTTGTAAATTGTGACTAACATAAGTTCCTGAACATACTACAAATTGTATATTTTCGATAAAGGCATTTATTTTCTGCTGTAGAAAACCTGTCAGCATCACATCATCATCATCAAACCAATTCACATACTCCCCTTTACTAACTTCAAACCCATAATTACGAGCCGCATTCCCTCCAGGCAAACGATCTTTTGGTCGATGATGGTACTGGAAGCGAGTATCTTTAGCACAATACTCTGCCATAACAGTATCTGTATCATCCGTACTCCCATCATCTACCACAACACACTCCCAGTTGATGTAAGTTTGAGCCAGTACCGAATCTAAAGTTTCCCTTATTAAATGGGCACGGTTAAATGTGGGAATTATAATAGAAACAAGGGGTTCGCTCATGATTTAGTATATGAAGCTAAAATAAAAATTAAATTTGAGAGAGGAAGGTTCTGGAGAGAAGATCATTGATGAACTCTCAAATAATTAAAAAAAGGGCTATTTATTCTCACTAAAACTTAAATAAGTAAACCCTTTCGTTCTGTTTTTTCTCACACTTTCTACAATCTCAAGTTTTGCTTGTTTAATCAATTTTAACTCTTGTTTTAAATATACAAACTGAGAAAGACTTCCTTTAAGGATAGCCTTAATTAAAAGTTTTTTATAAAATTCCAACTTTCTATTTAACCCAGCTTCATTAAAGGAATTAACGTTTGCATGTATATATTTAAATTGTCTAACTTTATTGGAATAATAAGCTTCAGAAAACGGTTTTATTAGTTGTGATTTTCTATTTTCTCTATCATGAATCACTTTGGTTGTGGGAACCACACCGACATTACCTCCATGATAAAGCACACGTTGACAATAATTATCATCCTCGCAATAATGATAAAAAATAGGATCGAAACCACCTACAGTTGCTAAACATTTTTTAGACAGCAACCATGCTGCTGCATTGACAAAAGGAACAGGGTAGACCTCCTTTAACGTATTACCTAAAACAAAATCGGAATAAAAATCTGGATTTTTATCAAAACTCATATAGTTTGAAAATTTCCTATCTAACCGTTTCTCATCACCTTGAACGTGCAACGGACTTAGTACCCAATATAGAGGATTACGTTTTTGAAAATCTAGTAAAACCTCAATAGTATCTGGAAATAAATAAGCATCTTGATTTAATAAAAAAACGTGTTCTGCACCTTTTTTTAAAGCATAGCTTATTCCTAGATTATTTGCTTGTCCGAAACCTAAATTCTTATCCTGGACCAATACTTTAACCTCAGGGAATTGCTTTTTAACAAAAGCAACCGTCTCATCATTAGAATCATTATCAATGACTACAGTAGAGTATTTGTCACAACTTTCCAAACAACGTTTTATCCACGGCATTCCGTTGTATGTTACTATAATGACGAATGTTTTCATCATTTCTTTAACCTATTTATGATTTTCACACACAATAATCTAACTCTATTTCTGTTTATTTTTTCTAACAATGTTACTGGAGCAATATAATACTTGTATTCATGAGGTGTAAATTTCGAATATATATTTTCGTCTCTATAACCATCAAGTAACCCTATTTTTAAATTTGTTTTCCATATGGCATAGACTATACCTAATTGATCCCTGCGAGAAAATCTATTTATTTGACTCCACCACAATTTATAAAATAGTGGCGATGGTTTATTGTTATTTTTCACAAGAATACTAGTTTCAAACATACCTATATCTCTCGGAATTCTAATAAAATTATACATTACAATTTGAGCAAATATTTTAAGAGAATTGTCTTTATTCAATTTTATACAAGCAATACCCTCGTCGTAAAAGTTGTTTCTAATAGGATGTTTGAATGTTGTTAAAGTGAATTTTTTTGAACATAATATTAATTCATTTAAATTATCTAAGTTCATTTGCAAACTACCATCATGCCATATAACATAATCATACTGATTGAAGCCTTCAATCCCAAAAATTTTATAGAATCTTGCATTCTTAGTTACATCAGCAAATTTCTGTTCCTTTAATATTATCCGATATTTTTTTGTTTTTAAATCAGGATTATCTGTAATTAGAAAACAATCAACATTCTCAGTTGTTTCAAAATTATTAGGTTCTCTGAAAACATCTTTTTCTCCAAAAATCGCTGTATAAATTGCAATTTTCATCTTTTATTTTGAATAATAGATTGGTATTGGATTAAAATTCTTTTTATTCCTACAGACTGCCATGGACTCACTAACTATCTCGCAATGTACACCATTATTTTTATTCAGATATTTACTCAATAGAACTTTTTCACCTTCTCGATTTACATCATCCAATATTAGACAAAAGTCATCAGCTAAACTTGCTCCAAATTCAAATAAAGCTGGATATCTTGAATATTTAATTTTTTCATTATTTGCTGGTGGACCATCTACTATGATCAAATCAATTTCAAAGTCATTTGTTTCGCTTTTAATTTTCTTTAAATCGTACCAATTGATATTACCCAACTCTGTTTCAACCTTAAACAAATCTGTATGAATAATATTGACAAAACCATCTAACCCCTCATTTTTCAACATGGAAGCTAATTTTAAAGCCCACTCCTCATTATGTTCTACACTAAAGACCTTAGCTTCGAGTTTATTTTCTTTTATTAATCTAGCTATTAACAATGTCGATATGCCAGAGCCAAATTCTAATATACATCTTCTATTATTAAGAACAATTTCATTCAAAATATATGCTAAACTTAGGGGGCGTAAAGCACCTCCATTCATGGGTAAATAAGCTCTGCCTAACAGTAATGGTTGCAATATACTCATAGCATATATATCATCGCCTTTTTTTCTATGATGCGTTAACTGCTCTTCAAAATTTAAAATCATTTTTTTTAACTTCCGAACTCTATTCATCATTCAATAAAAATTTATGTTTTATTAAAAAATCTCCTTGATTACTACTTATAATTTTACCTGTTTTAAAGAAATCTCCATTTTCAATATCAAAATAGACAGCATTAGATATCCAATCTTGAGGAACACCATCTACAATCAAATTTGCAGTTAAGCTATAATTACCTGCTTTAAGCGGTAAGTTATTGATTTCCAAATGAATTTCAATATCTTCTTTTGATTCATTCAGTACTATTCTTTCTTTAAAAATAGATGTGCTAAACCAAGATATCCTAATATCTCTTGAATTATTTAAGCCAAAATCAACTCTTATATCTTTTATTTCTCTCTTAAATTTATTTTTTATTTGAATTACAAATATAATTGTATCACCACTTAGAAATATATTACTTACAGAACCATCTTCTTTTTGTTTAATTATATCCCAAAATAAAAAATCACCGTACCCTTTTCTATCATTTCGTTTATGTAATGGTAACGAATTAGGGGTAACATTCATATTGATATAAAAATCCACAGCTTCATCTACACCACCTTCAAAAACAGTTTTCCCATGCTCCAAAACAATAGCTCTTGTGCATAAATTCTTCACTGCAGCCATATTATGACTCACAAAAAGCACAGTTCGACCTTCTCCTTTAGAAATATCCTGCATTTTTCCAATGGCTTTCTTTTGAAACTCGGCATCACCTACGGCAAGCACTTCATCGATCACTAAAATTTCAGGTTCTAAAAATGCCGCTACTGCAAAGGCTAAACGCACCGTCATACCCGAACTATACCTTTTTACAGGTGTATCGATATAACGTTGGCAACCAGAAAAATCTATAATTTCATCTATTTTAGAGGCAATCTCCTTTTTGGTCATTCCTAAAATAGCACCGTTAAGGTATATGTTTTCACGCCCTGTCATTTCGCCATGAAAACCAGTTCCCACCTCTAAAAGCGATGCGATACGCCCTTTAGTTTTTATTTCGCCAGTTGTGGGACTTGTAACTTTGGATAAGATTTTAAGCAACGTTGATTTCCCTGCACCGTTTTTACCAATAATACCCACGACTTCACCGCGTTCTACTTCAAAATTAATATCTTGAAGTGCCCAAACATAATCGGAACTCCCTTTGGTACTACGGTCATTACTTTCTCCTATTTTTAAAAACGGATTTTCCTTACCTCTAATTTTGTACCACCACCGTTTTAAGTCGTCGTTAATAGAACCCGTACCAACTAAGCCTAATTTATATTGCTTAGAAATGTTATCTGCTTTTAAAATTATGTCTTTCTTTTTCATTGCTTATTTTTAGTGAATAGTGAGGAGTGAATAGTTTTTTGTGAGTAGACCTGTTTCGTTTTCACTTTTAACTTTTCTCCATTCACTATTCTTTTCTCACCATTCACCATGCACTACTTCTTATTAACTATATAATTTCTAAACCCTAAAAGCAATTTTTTTACCTCAATCATTATTTTTTCAATATCCGCTATACTTTTATTAAACTTAAGCCTAACTGATATTAAATATTGTGTCTCTAACTCAGCTAAAGAACCTAAAACTATCATTAAAAACTGAACTAATTCTTTATCTCCTTTTCTGGCAGCTCCCTCTGCAATATTTGATGGTACAGATACTGCGGCTCTCCTCATTTGACTTACGAGGCCAAATTTTTCTTCTTTAGGAAATTTAGCAGTTAAATCATAAATTAACTCAACCAAGTCCACGCTCTTTTTCCAAACATCTAAATCTTTATGATTCATAATTAATTTCTTAATTTCACTTCTCACTACTTACTACTTACTACTTACTACTCAATACTTGTTCACTCCTCACTTTAAACCTTTTCACACGCCTTCTAAACGGTATCTATAAAGCTTTTTTCTGTTCTATTAAATACGATTAACCCTAGTAAAAAACAAACTACACTCACACCTATGGCGTATAAAAAAGTAGTCACAGAAAACTGCCCTACCCCTAAAGTCATATAACGAAACAACTCGATAAATGTGGTAACGGGATTATACTCTACAATCCACGAGTATTCTGGTAATTTTTCTTTAAAGTATGATAAGGGATACATAACAGCCGAGCCATACATGAGTAATTGCATTCCAAAACCTACCAAATAGGTTAAATCTCTATACTTTGTGGTTAACGAAGATATGATCATCCCAATACCTAAGCCTAATAAAGCCATGAGCGCTATTAAAACAGGTAGTAATAACAAGGCATATGTTGGTGAAGCCTTAGACGCGGCATCTGTAAAAAACACGAAATAAACATAAAACCCAGTGAACACCAATAATCGAATTCCGAAACGAACCAAATTAGAAATGACTACCGACAACGGTGTTATTACTCTTGGAAAGTACACTTTACCAAAAATACCTTGATTAGACTTGAAAGTATTACTCGTACTGGTTAAACAGGTACTAAAATAATCCCAACAGCTTAAACCTGCCAAATTAAATAAAAACGCAGGAATACCATTTCCGGTGGGAATATTGGCTAAATTGTTAAATATTAGGGTAAAGGTAAGGGTTGTAAATAAAGGCTGAATTAAATACCATAAAGGCCCCAAAATGGTTTGCTTGTAAACCGTAATAATATCACGTTTAACAAAAAGAAACAGCAAATCCTTATAGCGCCAAATTTCTTCAAAATTTAGCTCTATTAATTTTCTTTTAGGTGATATGGTATAAAGCCACTTGTCTTTATTTTGATTCAATATTATGCTTATTTATTAATTAACAACTTAAAAATCACATGTTCATTCTAATAAACGTCCTTTTTAGCCCTTTACAAACATCTTTTTAATTTTATTCCAAATCCCACCTTTAGCTTTCGCCTCTTCATGATATCCATTGGCATAATTTCCGTAGCCATAGCCGTAACCATAGCCATAACCGTAGCCATAACCGTATTTGGCTTTTTGATCGTAACCATTATACACCAAACTGATGTTTTTAATTTGCTTGCTTTTATGCTTTTCATTAATAAAATTAAGCATGTCTCTTTTGGTATAATCCTGGCGCACCACATAAATGGAAGCATCCACAAAATCGAGTAACTCTAGGGCATCGGCAACCAGCCCTACCGGTGGTGTATCCAGAACGATATAATCATATTTGGATTTTAATTCGGAAATTAAAGCTTTCATTCGTTCGCCAAGCAATAACTCGGAAGGGTTAGGAGGTATCGGTCCAGAAACGATCAAATCTAAATTCTCGACATCTGTTTTTTGAGTCACTTCTTCCAAAGTAGTTTGCCCAATCAAGTAGTTTACAACACCTAAATCGTTTTTAATCTTAAAATCACCGAATATTTTAGGTTTCCTAAGGTCTAACCCTAACAGGATGGTTTTCTTTCCGCTTAAAGCGAAAACCGTAGCCATATTAATGGAGCAAAAGGTTTTTCCTTCACCACTAACCGATGACGTGATCATTAGAGTTTTGGTGCTATCAAAATCTTTAGTACGGTAATAATACTGCAAATTGCTTCGAATGGCGCGGAAAGACTCTGCAACGGCCGATTTCGGTTTTCTGTGCACTACCAAATTATCATCTAAAACATTCTTCCCAATAACTCCTAATAGAGGGATAGACGTTAATTTTTCGATATCTACCGGACTGTGGATATTGCGGTCTAAAAACGTGAGTATAAATGCTATAACTACTGGTACTAATAAAGCCGCAAAAAACGCAAAAACGTAACGTACATTTAAATTTCTACCTAAAACCATGGCTCCTGTATTTTTAGCTTTGTCAACCACCAAAATATCGGAAACGTTAGAGGCTTTAATGATTTCGGCTTCCCCACGCTTCGCTAAAAACACGTTATAGGTTTGCTGGCTTAGGGTATATTGGCGTTCGATAGTTAATAACTTCTGTTGATCTTCTGGGAGTTTGCTGAATTCGGATTCCAATTTATGAAGATTACCATAAACGCTTTCCAGATCACGACGTAATACACTGGATACCGAACTGATATTCTCTAAAAGCACATTTTTCAAGCCTTCTATTTGTCGGTTTAAATCGCTAAAAATAGAAGCATCTTCTTTAACCGAATATTGTAATTTTGATTTTTGAACCGAAAGCTCATTAATTTTAGAAACGTTAGATAAAATATTCCCGTCGGTTACCCCTGCAATTGAAGGCGCCGGAACCTCGGTAAAAGAATTACTAGTTAGCAAGTAATTTTTAAGATTTGCATAATAATCCAACTGCTTGTTTATAGCTTCCTTTTCTTCTTCATATTTAGAAAGCTTTGTATTTAGCAAAGTTCCATCGTCATCTAACTGGTAGATTTTATTTTCCTTGCGGTAATCGTTGAGTTCTTCCACATTATCGGTCATTTCAACTTTAACACGTGCAATTTGTTCATCTATAAACTTAATGGCATTAGTTACATACTGGTTTTTTCTGCTTAGCTCATCTTCACTTAAAACATCGACAACCGTATTTAAGTAGTCAACAATTTTTTCTTTGTTTTTATCAATTAAAGTGATGTCTAATATTGGAGACGTACGCTCGTTTGAAATTCCCAGCCGCGCATTATAACTTGCCACAACGCCATCAAAATTATTAAACTGAATAAAAAACGTTGAACCCGAGGCTGCAATACGGTTTTCGGCTAACCTTACAACACCTTTTAAAAAGGGCAGCTCAATAGATTCTCCCAACTTAAATTGCTGCTTAAACACGCCCAAAGGCACATCCACATGAGTAATTTCTTTGGTATTAAAATTTTGAACAGAGCACGTAGTTCCTGTAAATTCTACTTCAAGCTCAAAAGCATCTTGTTCTAAAAAGGTGATTTTAATGGGATTATTAATAAGCTGCGGAAAACTATTATCCTGATAAAAACGAAACGGAGCCGCCTTATAAATATCTTGTTTTCTGAAGCGCCCTTCCTTTAAATAGGTTTTATAAAATTCCAAGCGTTCTACCACTTTTTCATGATGCGATCTGGATTTTAGTGTCACAATCATGGTTTGCACCTTTGCCGTAACCCCACCCCAGTTAAAGGTTAAACTGGCGTTGGATGTGAACAACGGGTTGCTATCGTCCTCAATAGAAATTTTAGTTCCTAAACGGTATGAAAACTCTTCACGTATGTTTTTTTGATATACGAAGAAAATCCCAATAGCAAGAAGCAACACAAATAACTTCCAATAACTAAGGGCTCTAAATAAAAACTTTTTTATGTCAAAGCTCGCTGCCGATGATTCTGAAGTTTCAAATTCTTCTGTCATAGTCTGGCTTTATAAACTTTTGGTTAATACGTAAATGGACGTCATTCCTGCTAAAATAGACATGATAGTAGCAAAATTTTGCATCACTGTTTGTCCGGCACCAATAACTTTACGTTTTAATGGTTTTACTAAAATAATATCGTTTGGCTGAATGTAGTAATAAGGTGAATTCATAGCCTTAATATCGGTTAAATCGATATGATGAATGCGCTGCCCATCGGGATACTGCCTTACAATAAGCACATCTTTTCTATTTCCCGTTAAACTGATGTCTCCAGCATTAGCTAGGGCATCAATAATGTTTACACGGTCTTCATAAATGGTGTAAATACCGGTTCCATTTACCTCACCAGTTACCGTATAGGTGACTCCTGGGAGCCTCACGGTAACAAATAACTCAGCCGTTTCTTTAAAATATTGATCTAATAATTCCTGTTTTACGATTTCTTCAATTTCAGTGGTGGTATACCCTAAAACGGTAATTTCCCCTAAAATTGGGAACTTTATTTTACCATGATCATCAACTGTAAAACCATTAAAATATAAGGAAGCCTGACTTTGTCCATTATTTCCACCTGCTGTCGAAGTCGTTTGCACAGGGTTAAAAATTCTAGTAAGTTCTTCGTCTAAGGCCTTAACATTAATACTTAAAAGGTCGTTAACTTGAACTTTATACGGTTTTGGCAACTCTCGTAATACAGGGATACTATCGGTACCATCGCCGTGATCTTGTAAATACACGACATCTTTGTTTGTAATACAGGACACGAAAACAGTGTTTATTATGACCAAAATCACAAGAAACCATTTCTTCATACAGGGTTCGTTTTATTCACACAAATATAACTTTTCGATATGAACCATGAAACTAATGCTGTTTTTTTTGTTTTGTTGGGGGATTACACCCCTATTAGCAACGCTAGGTAATATCTCAAACCTCGAAAAACACCCCTATTAGCTGCGCTTGGTAATATCTCATACTTCTAAAACACCCCTATAATCCCCTCTAGGGGATATTGGTATGCGTTTTTGATTTGGCTTTTGGGGTAAATTTGTGCTTTGTTCTTTGAGTTTATACAAATGGTAGACGTAAGTATTGTCCCCTCGAGGGGACCACAGGGGTGTAGCGTATGGCCCCCTATTAGCTGCGCTTGGTATCTTCGATAAAAACGATGTTCCCATCTCGATAGTCCTCTAGGGGATATTGGTTCGCGTTTTTGATTTGGCTTTTGGGGTAAAATTGTGCTTTGAAATATCACAGATCGTAGACGCGGGGCATTGTCCCCTTGAGGGGACCGCAGGGGTGTAACGTCCAGAAATGTTACCTTACTTCAACTCATCAACAGTTTCCTGGATTGTCAATAACACGCTAAACAAATTATTTTTCACTTCTGAATTTGAAAACCTTAAAAACCGAATGCCATACGCTTCTAAATCGCCCTGACGTTTAGCATCATATAAAAAACTATGATCATGACTACTTCCATCAATTTCAATAACTAAACCTATTTCGTGACAATAAAAATCAACGATGTATTTTAACATAGGCACTTGTCTATGAAACTGAACACCAAAAGCTCGTTTCTTTATTTTTTGCCAAAGAATAACTTCTGGTAAGGTGCTGTTTTTTCGAAGTTGTCTTGCTAAATCTTTTAATTCAGGATTATAGGGGATAATTTTATTTCTCAAAATAGTTTGGTTAGATTTATTTTTCTGTAGTAAAAATACTTCAAATTTGTTGTGATGCAAGTTTTTGTATTATGGTAATAGTATTTACCATTGAATTTAGCTCACCTAAAACACCCTCTAAAATACACCCCTATGATCCCCTCAAGGGGATATTGGTTCTCGTTTTTAATTTTGCTTTTGGGGTAAAATTATGGTTTGTGCTTTCAATTTTTACAAATAGTAAACGCAAGGCATTGTCCCCTCGAGGGGACCACAGGGGTGTAACGCCACATAAACACGCCACTATAATATCTGAAAAACACCCCTATCAGCTACGTTAGGTATTTTCGATAAAAACGATGTTTCCATCTCGATAGTCCTCAAGAGGATATTGATTCTCGTTTTTAATTTAGCTTTTAAATAAAAAGGCGATTTATTCTTTGAATTATCACAAATGGTAAACGCAAGGCCTTGTCCCTTGGAGGAGGCCGCAGGGATGTAGCCCATAGAAACTAACCACTTAGCTGCGCTCTGTAATATCCCAACCTTTAAAACACCCCTATGATCCCCTCTAGGGGATATTGGTATGCGTTATTGATTTCGCTTTTGGATTAAAGTTGTGCTTTGTTCATTGAATTAATACAAATGGTAGAGGTAAGCATTGTCCCCTTGAGGGGACCACAGGGGTGTAACGCATATAAACACACACCCCCCCATTAGCTACGCTAGATATCTTCAACAAAAACAATATTTTCATCTCGATAATCCTCAAGGGGATATTGATTCTCGCTTTAAATTTGGCTTTAGGGTAAAACTGAGCTTCGTGATTTGAATTTTTACAAATGGAAACGCGAGGCATTGTCCCCTCGAGGGGACCACAGGGGTGTAACATCCACTTCCCCACTCCATTTCAACAAAAACCACCTACCCTTATAAGGACTTTTTAGTTTTTTGTCCGTTATTTGCAAAAAAATAGATAGACTTTGAATTATTTAACGGTTGAAAACATATCAAAATCATACGGGGAGCATGTCCTTTTTGAAGACATTTCTTTTAGTGTTCATAAAGATCAAAAAATCGCTTTTGTAGCAAAAAATGGGACTGGAAAAACGTCCATTTTAAATATTCTTTCTGGTGATGATCAAGCCGATTCGGGTAATGTGATTTACAGAAAAGACATTAAAGTGTCCTTTTTGTCTCAGGATCCTAAATTTGATCCGGCGCTCACTGTAGAAGAAACCATTTTTGCCAGCGACAATCCTATTTTGAAGGTAATTTCTAATTACGAAAAATCACTTTTAAACCCAAATGACACCGATGCTTACCAAGCGGCTTTTGAAGCTATGGAACGTCATCAGGCCTGGGATTTTGAGACCTTATATAAACAAATTCTTTTCAAACTTAAACTTGAAAATTTAGACCAAAAGGTTAGTGTGCTTTCAGGCGGACAAAAAAAACGTTTGGCACTTGCCAATGCTTTAATTAACAAACCCGATTTGTTAATTCTTGATGAGCCTACAAACCATTTGGATCTGGAGATGATAGAATGGCTTGAAGCTTTTTTTGCCAAGGAAAACATCACCCTCTTTATGGTAACGCACGACCGTTACTTTTTAGAACGTGTGTGTAACGAGATTATCGAGTTGGATGAAGGTCAGATGTACAGCTACAAGGGTAACTACTCTTATTACCTCGAAAAACGCGAAGCGCGTATTGAACGTGAAGCCGTTGAAACCGGTAAAGCCAAACAACTCTTTAAAAAGGAACTGGATTGGATGCGTCGCCAACCCAAAGCGAGAACCACCAAATCGAAATCTAGAATTGACGATTTTGCCGATATTAAACACCGCGCCCACCAACGTAGAAACGACCATCAGGTACAGTTAGAACTCAACATGGAACGTCTGGGAAGTAAAATTCTAGAATTTCATAAAGTGGGGAAAGCCTTTAAGGATAAAGTGATTCTTAATGGTTTCGATTACACGTTTAAAAAAGGCGAACGCGTCGGAATAATAGGTAAGAACGGCACAGGAAAAACAACTTTTTTAAACATCCTTACCCAAACGGCGCAACCAGACGCCGGAAAAGTTGTTAAAGGTGAAACGGTAAAATTTGGATACTACACACAAAGTGGTATTAGCATTAAACCAGAGCAAAAGGTTATTGATGTGATTCGTGAATTTGGCGATTATATTCCCTTAAAAAAAGGACGTCAGATTAGTGCACAACAACTTCTTGAACGTTTTTTATTTAGCAGAAAAAAGCAATACGATTTTGTTGAAAAACTTAGTGGTGGCGAGCGTAAACGCTTGTATTTATGTACGGTTTTAATTCAGAATCCGAATTTTTTAATTCTTGATGAGCCTACAAACGACCTTGATATAGTCACCCTAAACGTCCTTGAAAGTTTTCTTCTAGACTTCCCTGGCTGTATCATTGTGGTGTCTCACGACCGTTATTTCATGGATAAGGTGGTCGATCATTTATTTGTTTTTAGAGGTGAAGGCGTCATTGAAGATTTCCCTGGAAACTACACAGATTACCGCGTTTATGAAGACAGTCAACCTGTTATTTCAACCACTACAGAAGACAAAAAAGACAGCAAATCGAAACAACAAAACGAAGCTGCCAAACTCTCGTATAACGAAGAAAAGGAGTTAAAAAACATTGAAAGCAAGCTAAATTCCTTAGCCTACGATAAAAAAGAACTGGAAAATAAATTCAACAATCCAGACCTTACACAGGATCAAATAAATAAACTCTCTGAGGATTTACAGAAAATTATTGATACCATGGACGAGAAAGAAGCGCGTTGGTTTGAGTTATCGGCTAAGTTGGAGGGGGAATAATTAATAATGAAGAGTGAAGAGTTAATAATGAAAAATGGATAGTTTCAAAGTGGCAGAGTTTCAGAGAATCAAAGTTGCAAAGTAATAAAGTAATAAAGTAATAAAGTAATAAGGTTATAAAGTGTGACGCAGCTAATGTAGAGCATTCTAAACTTGACTCAGGCCTGTAAACTGAAACTGATAACCGAGACTGAGACTGAGACTGAAAACTAAAAAAATGACCTACCAAATCATTCAATATTTTAAATTCCTCCTAAAATCTACCAATCAGCATGGGGTGCATTCGCCTTTTGTGTATGATTTAGTGACGAAATGTTTTTATGATCGTAAGCAGCACGAGGCATATGACCGTATTTCAGATTATAGAAAAAAGCTACTTCATAATCATGAGCTTATTAAAGTCACCGATTTAGGTGCGGGTTCCCAAGTGATGAGTCACCAAGAGCGTAAGGTTTCTAGCATGGCCAAAAACGCTGGATCTACCACCAAACGCGCCAAGCTTTTATACCGCTTAAGCGCTTATTTTAAACCTCAAAACATTCTTGAATTAGGGACTTCCCTAGGGATTGCTACGCAGGCTTTAAGCCTTGGAAATCCGAGTGCCAACATCACCACCATTGAAGGTTGCACGAATATTTCAGCGTTCTCGAAAGCAGCATTTAAAGACCAAAACCTCAATAACATTACTGCTATTACAGGAGATTTTTCTTCGGAAATACAAAAACTTCATTCAAATACTTACGATCTGATTTTCTTTGATGGCAATCATCAAAAGGAAGTCACTTTAGCCTATTTTGAAGCCTTATTACCCACCGCCAACAATGATTCTGTCTTTATTTTTGATGATATTTACTGGTCTGAAGGCATGACTGAAGCCTGGGAAATCGTAAAAAAACATCCTAAAGTCACCGTGAGTATCGATACTTTTTTCTGGGGATTTGTGTTCTTTAGAAAGGAACAGCTTAAGGAGGATTTTGTAATACGTTGTTAGTGTAGTACAATTATTTTAATGCGTTTTTTTTACTTCTGATTTTTAGAGACTTCCTGTTGCCCAACTATACACTTAGGATTCACGAAAACCCACCAAATTACACGCTATAAAGTGTATTTTTTTAACCGGTGTTCGAGCGGAGTCGAGAACTCTTACTCTTTGTTCCTAAAATTAGTATCATTCTTGCACTCTGATAACGCAGGTAATAATTCCCATTGATTTTCAATAATAGCTTTTTTCTTTGCTCGAGACCATTTTTGAATCTTCTTTTCATACAGAAAAGCATCAGCTATATTCATAAAGTACTGATGAAAAACCAATTTTACAGGCAATCTAGTTTTTGTATAATTAGCCCCAACTCCAGACTGATGCTGCCCTAATCTAATTTCTAAGTTTTTAGTACTTCCAGTATAAAAAGTACCATCTGAGCATTCCAAAATATATAAATATCCTGCCATTTGTTATAGTATTTGTATTGAGAAATGTTCTCGACTACGCTCGAATACCAACTTAATTGATATTTTCAACGGTCTTCGAGCGGAGTCGAGAAGTGTGATTATTATTTTAAATGTATCTGCTTTTTCATTAAACATTTCCAACAATCAAACCACCTCAAGACCTCTTACTCCCTTTCTATTCGAGTTTTTGTAATAATTTAACTACAACTAATATATGTTTTTATTTCTATAATTTGAAATCTATATTGACCAATGAAATGTTCTCGACTCCGCTCGAACACCAGTTTGATTGATCCTTTTACGGTCTTCCAGCGGAGTCGAGAAGTGTGATTATTATTTTAAATGTATACGCTTTTTCATTTAACAAATGACACCAATTAATTGAAAAATTTGAGAATCCTATTGGCTCGTCAAATGTTCTCGACTCCGCTCGAACACCAACCTAATTGATGTTTTCAATGGTCTTCGAGCGGAATCGAGAAGTGTGACTTTATCTTAAATGTATGTGCTTTTTCATTAAACAAATGACACCAATTAATTGAAAAACTGAGAATCCTATGAGCATGTCAAATGTTCTCGACTCCGCTCGAACACCAACCTAATTGATGTTTTCAATGGTCTTCGAGCGGAGTCGAGAAGTGTGACTTTATTTTAAATGTATGCGCTTTTTCATTAAACAAATGACACCTATTAATTGAAAAATTTGAGAATCCTATTGGCTCGTCAAATGTTCTCGACTCCGATCGAACACCAACATAATTGATGTTTTCAAAGGTCTTCGAGCGGAGTCGAGAAGTGTGACTTTATTTTAAATGTATGCGCTTTTTCATTAAACAAATGACACCTATTAATTGAAAAATTTGAGAATCCTATTGGCTCGTCAAATGTTCTCGACTCCGATCGAACACCAGTTTGATTGATGTTTTCAGTGGTCTTCGAGCGGAGTCGAGAAGTGTGACTTTATCTTAAATGTATGTGCTTTTTTATTAAACAAATGACACCAATTAATTGAAAAATTTGAGAATCCTATGAGCATGTCAAATGTTCTCGACTCCGCTCGAACACCAGTTTGATTGATGTTTTCAGTGGTCTTCGAGCGGAGTCGAGAAGTATGTTTTTATTTTAATATATGTGCTTCTTCATTAAACAACCACACTAAACCACCTCAACCCCATTCAAATAAACACGTTCAATTTGATGATTTCCAAATGAATATGGTATAAAATGATAAGAACTGATAGCTTTTGTTAAGATCAAGTTGGCTTGTTTTCCTTTGGTAATTGACCCTACTTTATGCTCTAAGCCCATGGCGTAGGCACCGTTTATTGTCGCAGCATTGATAGCTTCTTCTGGAGTTAATTTCATTTTTATACAGGCTGCCGATACCGCGAAATTCATATTTCCTGAAGGTGACGACCCTGGATTATAATCGGTGGCAAGTGCTAAAGGCAGTCCGGCATCAATCATTTTTCTGCCTGGTGCAAATGGAATGCTTAAAAAGAAGGAACATCCTGGCAAGGCTACGGGCATGGTTTTAGATTTTTCTAAAACGACAATATCTTCATATTTCATAACTTCCAAATGGTCTACAGATAATGCTTTTTGTTTCACTCCTGCTTGTACTCCTCCAATAGAGTTAAATTGATTCACATGAATTTTAGCTTGTAAACCATGTAATTTTCCGGCCTCTAAGATGCGATTGGTATCTTCAACCGTAAAATACCCTTTTTCACAAAACACATCTACAAAATCGGCAAGCTTAGCCTCGGCAACTAAAGGAATCATTTCTTTAATGATATGATCGACATAACCGGCCTTATTATTCTTATATTCTTCAGGAACAGCATGAGCCCCCAAAAATGTGGCTTTAATAGGGATTTGATGATTTTCCTTTAAGCGCTTAATCACGCTAAGCATTTTTAATTCAGCTTCTAAAGTTAGCCCGTAGCCTGATTTAATTTCAACAGCTCCTGTACCTAAGGCTATGATTTCATCTAAGCGGCCTTTGGTTTGCTTATACAGTTCACTTTCTGAAATATTTTGAACTTTTTTAGCAGAGTTTAATATCCCTCCACCTTTATTAGCAATGTCTTGATAGCTTAAACCTTTTATTTTATCTACAAATTCGCCTTCACGCTGACCCGCATAAACCAAATGTGTGTGTGAATCGCACCAAGTTGGTAAAACCATTTTCCCTGTAGCATCGATCACATGGTCTACCGCTTCATCGGGACAGACTTTCATCGGACCAAAATCATAAATCACATCATTTTTTATGAGAAGAAAAGCATCTTTAATCGTTGGTAACTCATTCATGGCTTTTCCTGAGACAAAACGAGTGTTTTCATCTCTAATTTGAAGTAATTCCTTGATATTTTTAAATAGGACTTTCATTTGTTAATATTTATTGTTTTTTAGTGATCGCATGGAACACCCAATTATCATTTCGCTGTGTGGGTAAGCTTAATAATGGATGTTTCATTAAAACAGGTTTTCTAGTAATTGATTATCGACTAAGTTAGGCAAAGTTACTTTTAAGTTTGGAGTACGATTCATTTCACGTCTAATCGCAAAAAGTGCTTCATCGTTTCTGGCCCAACTTCTACGAGCAATACCGTTATTCACATCAAAAAACAACATGCTTTTTAGGCGTGCTTCGGCTTCTTTTGTACCATCGAGTAACATTCCAAATCCGCCATTCATTACTTCGCCCCAGCCTACGCCGCCGCCATTATGAATGGACACCCAGGTAGCCCCTCTAAAGCTATCACCAATCACGTTATGAATGGCCATATCAGCAGTGAATTTACTACCATCATAGATATTAGAAGTTTCACGATAAGGCGAATCGGTACCACTCACATCATGATGATCGCGCCCTAAAACCACAGGTCCAATGTCGCCATTGGCCACAGCATTATTAAAAGCTTCGGCTATTTTAGCACGACCTTCGGCATCGGCATACAAGATGCGCGCCTGCGAACCAACCACCATTTTATTTTTCTTGGCATCCTTGATCCATGTGATGTTATCTTGCATTTGCAATTTAATTTCATCTGGTGCCGTTTTCATAATGTCTTCTAAAACCGAAGCTGCTATATCATCAGTTTTATCAAGATCTTCCGGTTTTCCTGAAGTACAGACCCAACGGAAGGGTCCGAAACCATAATCGAAACACATCGGACCTAAAATATCTTGAACGTAAGACGGGTATTTAAAATCGATATTATTTTCGGCCATCACATCGGCACCCGCGCGAGAAGCTTCTAATAAAAAGGCATTTCCATAATCGAAGAAATACGTGCCTTTGGCCACATGATTATTAATAGCATGAGCATGACGGCGTAACGACTCTTGAACTTTTTCTTTAAAAACCTCTGGTTCTTCGCGAATTAATCGGTTGGATTCTTCATAGGTTAAACCTGCAGGATAATAACCGCCTGTCCAAGGAATATGTAATGAAGTTTGATCGGACCCCACGTGAATAAAAATATTTTCTTCATCAAAACGCTCCCAAACTTCAACTATGTTGCCAATAAACGCGATGGAAACCACTTCTTTTGATGTTTTTGCTTGTTTAACTCTAGTAACTAAATCGTCAATGTTATCAATTAACACATCTACCCAACCTTGTTCGTGGCGTTTTGTGGCTGCTTTGGCATTCACCTCAGCACAAATGGTAATACAACCTGCTATATTTCCTGCTTTTGGTTGCGCTCCACTCATACCTCCTAGTCCTGCAGTTAAAAATATTTTTCCTTCGGAAGTATCGCCTTTTTCTAACACTTTTCTAAAGGCATTCATAACCGTAATCGTGGTACCGTGCACGATGCCTTGCGGACCAATATACATGAACGATCCTGCTGTCATTTGTCCGTATTGCGTCACACCCAAGGCATTAAATTTTTCCCAATCGTCGGGTTTAGAATAATTAGGAATCATCATACCGTTAGTTACAATCACACGAGGTGCATTTTTTGACGATGGAAATAATCCCATAGGGTGCCCAGAGTACAAATGCAACGTTTGCTCATCGGTCATTTGAGCCAAATACTGCATGGTTAACAGGTACTGCGCCCAATTTTGAAACACCGCGCCATTTCCACCATAAGTAATTAATTCTTCGGGGTGCTGAGCCACGGCAGGATCTAAATTATTCTGAATCATGAGCATGATAGCCGCTGCCTGCGTTGATTTTGCAGGATATTCTGAAATGCCTCGCGCATATATTTTATAGTTGGGTTTGAATCTATACATATAAATTCTACCGTATTCTTTAAGTTCTTGAGCAAATTCTGAAGCCAATTCCTCATGCCAATCTTTAGGGAAATAACGCAATGCATTTCGAATCGCTAATTGTTTTTCTTCCTTGGATAAGATATCCTTACGTTTTGGTGCACGGTTGGCACCTTCAGGGTAAGTATATTTTGATGGCATTTTTGTGGGAATGCCTTGTAAAATTTGTTCTTTGAATGTCATTTTTTTTGTTTTTTGATGGTTGACAGTTGGCCTTTGACGGTTGACTCTTGACTCTTGACGACTCGAGCCCCCCCTATTAGCTGTGCTATATACCTTCAACGAAAACGATGTTTTCATTTCGGTAGTCCTCAAGGATAAACACCCCTATAATCCCCTCAAGGGGATAGTATTCTCGTTTTCAAATCAGAGATCTTCTTTCATAATTCGTTTCACGTTTCACGATTAACGGTTAAACCTTTCCGATTACACGGTTAAACAATTAAAACGCTTTGTCATGCAGAACGCAGTGAAGCATCTCTTCCATTTGAAAGATTCTTCAGTCGTTCCATTTTTGGATGTCATTCTGACGAAGCATGGGGAAGAATCTTTTTGCTGTGAGATTCCTCGTCAGTCGTACCTCCTTCTGTCGGAATGACAACAAGCCATCTATTTTAAATTAAACGCTTGAGTTCTCACTAAGGCAATCATATTATTGATATCATCTTTTAAAAGTCTATCATCCTCTAATTTCGGAACTTTTTCTCTAATTATTCTGTGGTTTTCTTCAATAATATCTGAAAAGGTGTTCGGACGTCTAAACTCTAAGGCTTGAGCACCATACATTAATTCGATGGCCAATATTTTTTCTAAATTGCCTAAAATCTGATTGAATTTACGCCCAGAAATACTACCCATAGACACGTGGTCTTCCTGTCCCAGTGAGGTTGGAATACTGTCTGCTGAGGGTGGAAAACACAGCGATTTATTTTCAGTAACCAAAGCAGCCGTGGTGTATTGTGGAATCATAAACCCAGAATTCAGTCCGCCACCTGTGGTTAATAAACGTGGCAGTCCAAATTTACCCTCAATGAGTAAATAACAACGTCGGTCTGAAATATTACCCAATTCCGCGGCAGCGATAGATCCATAATCTAAAGCCATCGCTAAGGGTTGTCCGTGAAAATTTCCACCCGAAATCGCCTCAGTATCACTTAAAACAATAGGATTATCGGTCACCGAATTCATTTCAATTTCTGCCAATTCTAACAAGTGGTAGTAAGCATTTCGCGAAGCCCCATGAACCTGCGGAATACAACGCATAGAATACGGATCTTGAACACGCTCGCAGTTTTCATGAGAGTTTACATTTTGTGAAGAATACAACAGCATCGTCATACGCTCAGCCACTTCGATACAACCTTTAAACGGACGAATTCTGTGCAACTCATCTCTAAAAGGCGACGAACTACCTTGATAGCCTTCAATACTCATGGCGCCGCAAACATCAGCCAAATCTAATAAGTATTCCATTTTATTCAACCCTACAATCGCATGAGCCAGAATAAATTGTGTACCATTTATTAAGCCTAAACCTTCTTTGGCTTGGAGCTCTATAGGTTCTAAATTATGCTCTTTTAATATCGCTTTCGCGGATTTAATAGTATCTCCTATCCAAAATTCGCCTTCTCCCAGAAGCGGTAAAAACAAATGCGACAAGGGTGCTAAATCACCTGAAGCTCCTACTGACCCTTGTTCTGGAACCGTTGGTAGTAAATCGTTTTCAATGAAATATAAAATACGCTCTACAAGTTCTAAACGAACTCCGGAGTACCCCTGACTTAAAGCATGAACTTTACAAATCATCATGATTTTAGACAAGTTTTTATCTATAGGGTTCCCTACTCCAACAGCGTGCGTAATGAGTAAATTTTCTTGAAGTTTATTGGTTTCCTCTGGTGTAATTTGCACATCACAAAGTGGACCAAACCCTGTATTTATACCATAAACCGCTTTGTTGGAGCTTGCCATTTTTTCAACTTTAGCACGACAAATTTCAATTTGTTCGATAGCTTCTTCACACAAAACCGCTTCCAAGCTTCCGTTAGCAATGGCTAGTACTTTTTTCACCGTTAAGGTGTCAATTCCGAATTTAAATATCTTTTTCATGGGTATAAAATTGGTATTAGGTTTTGGTATTCAGAAGAAATTTGGGCTATAACCCCTTAGTTTAGAGATTTCTCGTCGGTCGTTCCTCCCTCTGTCGAAATGACAACAAACTACAAATAAAGCACTTCCATTAAACACATTTTCATTAACATATCGAACTCACGCAATCAAATAGTGGTACAATTACAAAATTATCGATAATTTTGATACCAAATAAGATCATTAGTTTAACCAATTAATAACTATGAGTTATCAAATAGAACTAAGACATATCAAATATTTTTTGGCTGTTGCCGAAGAATTACACTTCCGAAAGGCTGCCGAAAGGCTTTACATATCGCAGCCTGGGTTAAGCCGACAGATTAAAGAAATGGAGGACGCCCTAGGCATAACGCTTTTCCACCGACACAACCGAAATGTGCAACTCACCCTTGCTGGCCAATATTTACAAGAAGAGCTCTCCAAAAACCTGAAGCAACTCGATAACATTTTACATCACGCCAAACTTTTGGAAGACGGTAAGGATGGTGAACTGAATTTCGGCTATGTGGGTTCGGCCATGCAACGAATTATCCCCGAATTGCTTATCAAGTTTACAAAAAACCACCCCAATGTATTGTTCAGTTTAAAGGAAATGGATAATATCAAGCAAATAGATGGTTTGTTGGCTCAAGATATTGATATAGGTTTTGTGCGTTTGGAACGTATTCCGCGAGGCTTATCCAGTCAACTGGTTTTAAAAGAACCCTTTTGTTTAGTGCTACCCAAAAACCACAGCATTTCTCACGACACCTTCAAAAGTGTGAGTCAGTTAAAAAACGAATCCTTCATTTTATTTGATCCTGAATACAGTGCCGCCTATTATGAAAAAGTTATGGGGATTTTCGACGATAGCGGCTTCACCCCCATTACTTCGCACAACACCATACATGCCGATTCTATATATAAATTGGTTGAAAACGGCTTCGGAATTTCCATCGTGCCTAAATCTTTAAAATCTTCAGAAAACAGCAATCTTAAGTTTATAGATTTGGATATGATTCCGCAGCGCACCTCACTTTCGGCGGTTTGGAAAAAGGATAATAACAACCCGATTTTATCGAAAGTAATCAACTTAATTCATAGCAACTGTCCCTAAATGGCCTTATCACGTCATTCTGAACTTGTTTCAGAATCTCACGCTACTGATTCACAGCAGTTATGAGAACCTGAAACAAGTTCAGGTTGACGATAAACTTCCTGCTTAGTCAGCCTTAATTCATAAGGATATCACAAATTAATGTCATTCTAAAATAAAAGACTATCTTTGCCGCTTGAAACTCAGAAAAATGGGTTTAAATTCCTCAGAGTGAGGATGTGTTACTAGAAGTTTAAGGTTAAGTATGTCGATTCGCTTCTTATGTAACACCACATAAAACAATCGAATACTTACATATAGAATGAGCACATTCCAAGAATTAGGTCTTAATAACGACCTATTACAAGCTATTACAGATTTAGGATTTACAGAACCTAGTGAGGTTCAAGCCAAAGCCATCCCTATTTTATTAGGATCTGAAGGCGATTTAGTGGCCCTAGCCCAAACGGGAACAGGAAAAACAGCCGCTTTTGGTTTCCCAATGTTAGAAAAAATCGATGTTGATAGCCGCACCACCCAAGGTTTAATTTTATCACCTACACGTGAGCTTTGTTTACAAATTGCCAACGAAATGAAATTGTATGGTAAATATTGTAAAGGTTTAAATGTGGTTGCTGTTTACGGTGGATCTAGCATTACCGATCAAGCCAGAGATATTAAGCGTGGCGCACAAATTATTGTAGCGACTCCAGGTCGTATGAAAGATATGATTAGCCGAAGAATGGTTGATATTTCTAAAATTCAATATGCGGTTTTAGATGAAGCCGATGAGATGTTAAACATGGGCTTTAAGGAGGATATTACCGATATTTTATCGCACACACCAACCGACAAAAGTACTTGGTTATTTTCTGCAACCATGCCTAGAGAAGTTGCTGCTATTGCAAAAAACTTCATGCACGATCCGCAAGAAATTACCGTTGGAAATAAAAATGAAAGTACCAGTAATGTATCTCACGAATACTATTTAGTAAACGCTAGAGACCGTTACCAAGCTTTAAAACGTTTAGCAGATGCTAACCCAGATATTTTTTCTGTGGTGTTCTGTAGAACAAAACGTGATACTCAAAAAGTAGCCGAACAACTTATTGAAGATGGCTACAATGCAGGGGCTTTACACGGCGATTTGAGTCAGAATCAACGTGATTTAGTCATGAATGCCTTCCGTAAAAATCAAATTCAAATGCTTGTTGCAACCGATGTTGCGGCTCGTGGTATTGATGTTGATGATGTAACACACGTTATAAACTACCAATTACCAGACGAAATTGAAACCTATACCCACCGTTCTGGTCGTACCGGACGTGCTGGTAAAACAGGGGTTTCTATGGTCATTGTTTCTAAAAGTGAAGTACGTAAAATTAAAAGTATCGAGCGTATTATTAAACGTCAGTTTGATAAGAAAGAAATTCCAGATGGTATGGAAATCTGCGAAGTTCAGTTGATGTCTTTAGCCAATAAAATTCATAATACTGAGGTTAACCCAGAAATTGAAAAGTACCTTACGGAAATTAATGAAAAGTTCGCTGATACTTCTAAAGATGAATTAATTAAAAAATTCTTCTCGGTTGAGTTTACACGTTTCTTCAATTACTATAACAAATCTAAAAACCTAAATATTGCTGAAGGTTCTTATGATAGAGATGGTGGTCGTGAAGGCGGGAGAGATTTTAAAGGAGGAAAATCGGATTCGACACGCTACTTTATAAACGTTGGTAGTAAAGATGGTTTCGATTGGATGCAGTTGAAAGACTTCTTAAAAGAGAAACTAGAACTTGGTAGAGATGATGTCTTTAAAGTTGAAGTAAAAGACAGTTTTTCTTTCTTTAATACTGAAAATGAAGCAAAAGAAAAGGTATTATCTTTTTTCACCGATTTTAAACATGAAGGTCGTTTTGTAAACGTTGAAGTGTCTGAAAACCGTGGTGGTGGAAGACGTAATGACAGACGTGGCGGCGGCGGCGGACGTCGTGATGGCGGAAAACGCGCTGGAGGAAGACGTGACGATCGTAAAGGTGCTTCGGGAAACCGAAGTGAAAGACGTCGTAGCGAAGGAAGTTCAAAACCTAGACGCTCGGATTCTGGCGGAGGAAACTTCGATAGACCAAGACGTTCTAGAAGATAAAATATAGCTGTAGGCAGTAAGCTATAAGCAATATGCTTTAGGCTTACTGCATATTGCACATAGCCTATAGCTTAAACGAATTAAACTATTTTGTTAATTTTTAGTCAAAATAAAAAAGATACCTATCTTTCAAACTTATTGTTTATTACTTTTATCCCATAATCAACTAAAAGGATTTATGAAACGTTACCTCATCTTATTAACTGTACTACTTATTTCTACCGTGGGTTTCTCACAAGAAGAAGCTGACAGGGTTTTAGGTGTGGTTATTAACGCTTCAACCGATAAGCCTTTAGAAAGCGTAAATATTGTAAACCTTAATCAGGTGATTGGAACTACCACTAATAGTAAAGGTGAGTTCTCTATTTCTGCAAAAGTTAACGATACCCTTCACTTTTCATATCTGGGTTTTAAATCTATTAAAGTACGTGTTACCAATGACTGGTTAAAATTTGGTAGTTCGAATATCGAATTAACCGAATTGGCTTTAGCTTTAGAGGAAGTGGTTGTAAATCAATTAAAACTTACAGGCTATTTAGAAGTCGATATTGCTCAAGTTCCTGCTGTTAACGACAATTACCGATACAGCATATCTGGACTAGAAGGCACAGGCTACGAAGCCAGTAAAGAATCTGGTCTAACCAAAGTGGTAGGATCTCTATTTAATCCTGCCGATTTCTTACACCGCATGTTTGGTAAAAAACCAAATGAGCTTAAGAAATTAAAGAAAATGAAAGAGGATGATGAAATTAGAAACCTCTTAGCGTCACGTTTCGACAGAGAAATGCTTACCGTTTTACTACAAGTAGATCGTGTGGATTTGGACGAAATTGTGAGTCAATGTAACTACTCCAAAGGTTTTATTCAAACAGCAAACGACCTACAAATTCTTGACGCCATTAGCGAGTGCTACGAAGAGTACAAGGTGCTGAGCCGTGGTAGAAATCGTAAAATCTAAATCTTTTTTGCTGTTTAATTGTTGATGTGTTTAACTGTATAATCGGGTAAAAACTAAGCGCTTGTTCGTTTTAGCGTAAGGCCTTAAGCTATATGCAAATTACTTTCAACGATTAAGCCTAAAAACAAACATTGTCACACTGAGCTCGTCGAAGTGTTATTCCTCCCTTTTAACTTTGTTACTTTGTTACTTTGTTACTTTGAAACTTTGAAACTTTGAAATTTTACAACTTTTCATAAAACCGAGCCACAATATCATCATAGCTCTTCAAGGTCTTCTTACACCAATCTAAGCGCTTTTCATTAATTTCATTTTCAGAGAGTTCCCAATGGATATCACTTCGTCGTAATTTTGTAGTCACATGCTGTAAAATAATAGCAGCAGACACCGAAATATTCAAACTTTCAGTAAAGCCCACCATTGGAATTTTTAGAAAACAATCGGCTTCATCTAAAACTTCTTGAGACAATCCTTCTGTTTCTCTTCCGAAGAAAAAACAAGATTTTTTAGTCACATCGAAATCATGCAATTCACAATCGTTTGTATGCGGTGTTGTGGCAACAATTTGATAGCCCTTTTGTTTCAAATCGCTAATACAACTTTTCACATGATGATAGCGATTTAAATCGACCCACTTTTGGGCACCCATAGCAATTTCTCTATCAATGCGTTTAGAATTGCGCTCTTCAACAATATTCACCTCTTGAATGCCAAAAACATCGCAACTTCGTATCACAGCACTTGTATTGTGAAGTTGATATACATCTTCTGTGGCTACGGTAAAATGTTTTGTGCGCTGTGGTAGTACGGTATCAAAACGTTGCTTGCGGTTTTCGGTGAGGTAAGACTCTAAGTGTTCAAGAAGTTTTAAATCAATCATAAAGTAAAAATAATGAAGTACAAAGAATTATCAGGTGTGACCTAGCCAAGATGCACCAAACATTGTGAAAAAAACTCAACTTTCTTCTAAGCAGGACATTATAAATGATAAAATTATATTTCACAAGGTGAGCAAAAAAAGCGGTTATATTATTATATAATTAAATTTTATCAGCATTTAAATACATACTTAACAGGTTTTTATAATTTAATTTCCAAATTTAGTTTTAAAATGTATTTTTGAAAAATGAAGAAAAATATGGTTAAAATTATAATTGGATGCTTTATATTTCTAAATACACTTCCAAGCTTTTCTCAAAGAGCAAAATTATATATGGGATTTCCTACTGAATCTTACTACAAAAATGGTAACATTAGGGTAGTACGTAATTTTGAAGAAGGAAAGCTTCTTGGGTATAAAACTTACTATAAAAGTGGCGCTTTACAATCTAACTTTGTTTTTAATTCTAAAGGACATCATGATAGCATCGCCAATTTCTATTTCCCTAATGGCAATATTAAAACTATTTGGAAGTATAAAAATGATATTGTAAAAAAACGAATAGACTATTCGCTAGAAGGAAAAGAACTTAAAGGAAAGCGTGATTATAAAGAATTAAAAATTTGCAACGCCAATTTACCTTTCGGGCCAAACTATTTATCTTGGACCTATAGACGGGCTAAACTCAATTCAAAGCTTGGGTTTCACGATCAGGCTTTAGAGGATTTTAATCTCATATTGTCCAAGGTTAGCCCAGAATGGATTAGGCAATCTGCAGAGAGGTCTATTTACCATACTATGGCATTAGATTACATAGCTATAGAAGATTATGAAAATGCGCTCAAATACAACTTTAAGGCCTTAGCTATTGAACACGATAACCAAGCTGTGTTAAACAATATTGGCAACTTGTTGTTACAAGTTAAAGATTATGATTTAGCTTTAAAATACCTCGATAAGTGTCATGAAATAAACCCTAATAATTATCACGCTTTTTTTAATAAAGCAAAACTTTATTTAGAAACAGGCGACTATCAAAAAGCTTTAAGTTTTATTGAGAAAACCATAGCAGATCAGAGAAGCCATAAACTAAGCGAAAAAAACATACATGAAGAGAAGACGATCTGGGCAACAAGAGGTGAATTATATTATAAATTAGGACGGCCTGACGAAGGGATTAAAGATTTATTAAGGGCCTTAGATGAAAACCCTGCAAATTCATACGCACACAGATGTTTATCAATAATTTACAAAGATCTAAACGACCAAGTTAAAGCTTGTGAGGCTTTAGCAAAGGCCAACGAATATAAGTATGATAAGACTTATGATACTAATGAGATTGAAACTTTAATCCATGAGTATTGTTTTTCAGAATAAAGCACCTCGTTAATTATGATGAATTAAATCTATAAAAGATTAAGGCTTTCGCTGAAACAAAAAACTATCTTTATAACATGAAACATCCAATTAATTAATATAATAGCTTAAATATGATTATATGGATGCTACATCTGACTATTAAAACAATAAATACAAACAGATGAAACACCTTGTTGTACTTACAGGAGCTGGCGTTAGCGCCGAAAGCGGTATAAACACTTTTAGAGATGCCAATGGTTTGTGGGAAGGTCATGATGTTATGGAGGTTGCCACACCCGAAGGTTTTGCTGCCAACCCTGAATTGGTGCTCAATTTTTACAATCAGCGACGCAAACAATTGTTTGAGGTTGAACCCAACCAAGCGCATTTTGATTTGGCTGAGTTAGAGAAAGATTTCAAAGTGAGCATTATCACTCAGAATGTAGACGATTTACACGAACGTGCTGGAAGCAGTAACGTGATTCACCTACATGGCGAGTTACGAAAGGTAAAAAGCTGCTTTGATGAAAACGATATCATGCCATGGGAAAACGATATTCTTCTAGGTGATCTTTGCAAAAAAGGCCATCAATTACGTCCGCATATCGTATGGTTCGGAGAAGCCGTTCCTATGATGGACAAAGCCATTGATATTTGTGAAACTGCCGATATTTTAATGATTATTGGCACGTCCATGCAAGTTTATCCCGCTGCAGGATTAAAAGACTATGTTCCCGAAAACACCCCAACCTATTTTATAGACCCTAAGCCGAATATCAGCAGTAGAAAAAACTTAATTGTTATGGCTGAAACTGCAACCGTAGGCGTTCGTAAATTAATGCCGATTTTAAAGGCAAATCATTAAAGTGAACTCTAATACACATCAAGCTTAACTCGTATCTTTACAAGAACAATCTAAATACTAAAAATCATGAATTCCATAAGTCGAAAAGTATTCCCTTTAGCCCTTATTTGCGCTATCATGTCATTAACTAGTTGCGTTAATAAGGCAAAGAAAACTACCGAAAACGCCATTGTGAAAACCGAAGAAAGCAAGGTTTATCCTAGTGATGTGATTCCTTTTATGGACCAATGGAAAATTCTTTTGGGTAATGGCGAATCGTCGAAAGATTTAAAAAACTACGAGCATGAAGATTTCTTTTATGTAGCGAACGATCAAGATACTAATTGGGTGGTTTATAAAACCCCAAATTCAGGAATTACTTCTAGAACCTCTAGTAACACGAGAACCGAATTAGGTCAGAAAGCCCATTGGACTCCAGAAACGGGAGGCAAACTAACAGGAACCTTAAAAGTAATGCATGTTTCTACAAGTGGAGATGCACGTGTAGCGGCTTCTTTTTCAACCGTCGTTGGACAAATTCATAGTGATGAAGGACACGAGAATGAACCTCTAAAAATATTCTACAAGAAATTTCCTGGCCACACGAAAGGCTCTGTTTTTTGGAACTATGAAATCAATACGAAAGGCGATAACTCGAAACGATGGGATTATTCTACCACGGTTTGGGGTTACGATATGTCGGTAGTTGGAGAAACCCCAACCACCTTCCCCGAAGAACCAAAGGACGGGATTGCTTTAGGAGAAACCTTTACATACGAAATCAACGTTTATCAAGGCATCATGTATTTAACATTTACAAGTGAAGGCCACGAAACGGTAAAATTCACCAAAGATTTAACAAAATCAGATTTTGCTACAAAAGCCGATATTCCAAAACAAATATGGACTTTATACGCTAGTATTGGTCGTGACGGTGTCGAGCGTGAAACGGCTTACTCAAACGAAATGCAATATTTTAAACAAGGGGCTTACAACCAATCGAATGGTAAAAACCCGGAAGACAATATGGTTTGGAGTACAGGATCCGATCATTTTAATGGTGATATTGCGAAACAATATCAAAACGGAGCCTACACAGAAGTATGGTTTAAAGAAGGGACTGTAAGTCCTGGCACACCTCCCGATATGGAGTAAAAAGCATATTTATAAGGATGTAGATTATTAAGCATTTTTTGCTTCAATCCACTTACTCATAAACTTGGTACTTTGCATGGTATGATGTTGTAACATCTGTCCGGTAAAATTATGCAAGCGTTTGTCGTGAAGGTGTATTAATGTGTTTTCTAAAACTTCAAAAAACAGGTTAACGTGCTGCTGCTTATTAAACCGTTCATTAATCACCGGAAAACCATGGTGTTGTTTTTCAGTCCAAAGTGTTTCATTTTTGTAGAGTTGAACAGCTTTACCTACAAACGTTTGAGCATCATCTGCTATAAAACCATTGGGTTCAAAATCACCAAACATGCCTTCCGCAGCAATGCTAGACATCACACAGGGCGTACCATTTTGCATGGCATCAATGAGTTTCCCTTTTAAGCCAGCACCAAAACGTAAAGGCGCCAAACACACTTTGGCTTTTTGCATGACCTCATGAACATCTTCAGCAAAACCTTTTATAAAAAAGCCTTGTTTTTCGTTATGCAATTGGGTCACTTTTTGAGAAGCATAAGCACCGTAAATATGAAGTTCGGCTTGTGGTAATTGTTTTTTTATAAGCGGCCAAATGGTTTCTTTTAAGTACAAAACGCCGTTGTAATTGGGTTCATGTAAAAAGTTTCCAATGGTTATAAAATGGTCGCGGTTTTCAAATGTTGGAAGTTTTTTTATCGCTTCCGCGGAAATAGTCTCTAATAAAAATGGCAGATAAACTAAGAGTGACCCATCGACTTTAAACTGATTTTTCAGAATATCCATCTCCACTTCCGAAATCATTAAACTCAAATCGCACCTGTAAATACTGGCAATTTCGCGTTTTGCCACATCGTTAAATAAATAGGACGTATCAAAAATCTGTTTATCCTTAAAAGCCTGTTGCCTACCCTTTCTTAAGCAATGTAAATCTTCAGTATCTAAAATTTTTATAGCATTCGGACAATTTTCAGACACACGCCATCCAAATTGTTCTTCCATCATAAAACGATCGAATAAGACCACATCAGGATTTAAATTGGCTATAAATTCATCAAAACTGGAATTATTAAGTGCAATTGCCACTTGTGAAACGCCGATACTATCTAAATTAAACGCGTTATCACTTTTAGCACATGGACTTGCAAAAGTAATGCTATAATCCGCTTTTTGAAACGCCTCAATAAGCTGCATCATCCTACTACCAGCCGCAGAACTTTTAGGTTCTGGCCATACGAATCCGATGATGAGTAGTTGGTTGGACAATTGGTTATTGACTATTGACTATTGACTATTGACTATTGACTATTGACTATTGACTATTGACTATTGACTATTGACTATTGACTATTGACTATTGACTATTGACTATTGACTATTGACTAAAAATTTGGCAAACACAATATAAATACCAAACAAAAGCTGAAAAAAGAAACAACAACTTACTAACAAAAAATATCGTTATCCTATAAAAAGAAACACTGTTCACTTTTCATTATTATTTGTTAACTGTTAATTATTCACTATTAACTGTTCACTATTAATTATTATTCCGCTTTCGGCTCCAAACCATATTTAATACGAACGGTTTTTGCCCAATTAATTACAGAAGCTATTTGAGCGTCGCTAAGTTTGGCTTCAGAATGCGTCCATGTGTATGATGGTAAAGGCATTTCTTTTTCTTCAACCATTTCAATAAGTTCCTCAAATTTGTGGTCTTTACGCTTTGTTGAATTATCTACCCAATCAGAAAAATTTAAATGCTTTTTTCCGTCTTTTACATGACTTGCCAACCAAAAATTAACAGGCGTAATATTGTTGTACCATGGGTAACGGGTTACATCACTATGGCAATCATAACAAGTTTCTTCCAAAATACGCTTTACATCTGCTGGCGGATTGGTCTCTGCCAAAAAAGGTTCGATAGATTTTAAATCACCTTCATTTTTTTTAGGCCCAAAAAACTGAGCGATAACAAATAATACCAATAAGGCTAACAGGATCTTTTTTAATATCTTCATTTTGATTAGTTTTAGGCATTAAAAATAAGAAAAGCATTTGACTACTTCTCAACTTTACGAGGAATTAAATAAGGTAGACCACTCCAAAGAAAAGCGTTTACACTATGCCCTTTTAATTTTAGACAACCCCGAACTGGTACCTCAACTCTTAGAAGTACTTTTTGTGGTTGACGATAAAATCTCATCAAAAGCAGGTTGGGTATTAGAGGCTGTGTGCAGATTAAATCTAGAACCGCTTCTGCCCTACTTGAGTCTATTTACTGAAAATATTCATAAGGTACATATCGACTCAGCGGTGCGTCCGGTGGCAAAAATCTGCGAACTTATAGCCTTGAGCTACACGGGGAAAGAACCGCATGCCGTTAAAACATCATTAACAGCAACCCACAAAGAACGTATTATTGAAACCTGTTTTGATTACATGATTAACGACGAAAAAGTAGCCGCCAAAGCCTATGGTATGACGACACTTTTTATGCTTGGCAAAGAATACGATTGGGTGCACCCTGAATTAAAAATCATTTTAGATCGTGATTTTGCTAGCCAAAGTGCTGCTTTTAAAGCGCGTGCTCGTCATATTTTGAAAAAGCTTAAACACTAAATATCAACACCCCATGGTTAACAATTATTAAGAGACAATTTTTATGTAAACGCATTTTCTAAAGGTAAACCACATGATGTTCAAGGTTAGATTTTAGTCTTTTTAATGCAATTGTTGTATCTTTATTCCAGTTTATATCAGAGTTTTTCTGAAAAACATACATGCTGTATTATTGAGCTTGTTGATATATTTTCAACTTACTGATAAATATTATTGACTTTTCAGTCAGCATTAGATATTAATTGCAATAGTTATTGTTATGGAAGCATTCGAATTAAGAGAAAAGTGGAAGAAATCTATAAAAACGGTCGATGATCGTTTTTTACAGTTGGTTGATGCTTTATATGAAGGTTACATTAAAAATGAAACTGTAGCTTATCACCCTGACGGAGCTCCCATGTCTCGTCATGACTACAAAAAAGCCTTAGACACCGCTGAATTGCAAATAACTAAAGGCGATTATATCTCTGCAGAAGAATTTGAACAAGAAGACATTTAAATGCTAGATAAGGTTAGCAAAGTTGCTTGGACACGTCAAGCAAGAGAATCCCTCACTAAAATTTTAGATTATCGCTATAAAAATCTGCAATCGGCAAGAAGTATTGTGAGAAAAGCTATAATAGATGCTTCAAAGCAAATAGTATTTTCAAAGCAATACCAAAAAGATGACATTTTCCCTGAATATCGAAGGATTGTGGTTAGAGATTATAAAATTCTCTATAAAGAAGTCAAAGGAGTTGCTTATATTTTAAACATCGTTTGCACTAAAGCTAGCTCGGACAAAAACAACATTAATACTGAAGAATAAATAATTTAACTTCAATTATTATTATTCATCATAACCCAACTAATTTCTCATAAAAGCTTATTTTAAATAATATTCCTAAGGTTCAAAGTTTTTCCTACTTGACTTCTTAAAAAGCAATAATTAATTTATTCTAATTTGCATTTACGCAGAATCAAATCTTTAGTCTTGTGTCTTTTAGTGAAACGGTCTTTTCATCTTAAGTCACAAGCTCTATTTTAAAACAACAATCAAAAACTTAAGCTTCTCATATTCTGTATTCGCGTTAAAAAACCTATCTTTGCGACTTCTTAAAATCAAAAATTTATGTCACTATCAGCATTAAATGCCATCTCACCAATTGATGGTCGTTATAGAAGTAAAGTTAGCGAATTAGCTCCTTATTTTTCGGAGGAAGCTTTAATCAAATACCGCGTTTTAGTAGAAATAGAATACTTTATTGCACTTTGCGAAATTCCGTTACCACAGTTAAAATCGGTTGATGCTTCGCTTTTTGATAGTTTACGAGCGATTTACAAAGATTTTTCTTCGGAAGATGCCCTTGCCATAAAGAAAATTGAAAGTGTTACTAACCATGATGTTAAAGCAGTTGAATATTTCATTAAAGAAAAATTTGACGCCTTAGGATTGTCTGAATACAAAGAGTTTATTCACTTTGGTTTAACCTCTCAAGATATTAACAATACCGCTATTCCGTTAAGTATTAAGGAAGCTATAAACGATGTTTATATTCCAGAATATACGACGGTTGTAGATAAATTAAAAGAATTAGCTAAAGATTGGTCAGCCATTTCTATGTTAGCTAGAACGCATGGTCAACCAGCATCTCCAACCCGTTTAGGGAAAGAAATTGAAGTTTTTGTAGTGCGTTTAGAAGCACAATTTGAGGTTTTAAAAACCATTCCTAACGCAGCCAAATTTGGTGGTGCAACAGGTAATTTTAACGCACACCATGTGGCTTACCCAAATAATGACTGGAAAGCTTTTGGTAGCCATTTTGTTGAAGAAAAACTAGGCTTACACCATTCATTTCCAACAACTCAAATTGAGCATTACGATTTTATGGCTGCTTTATTTGATGCCTTAAAACGTATTAACACAATTATTATTGATTTGAATAGAGATATCTGGACATACGTGTCTAATGATTATTTCAAACAAAAAATTAAAGCTGGAGAAGTAGGAAGCTCGGCGATGCCACATAAAGTAAATCCTATCGATTTTGAAAACTCTGAAGGTAACTTAGGTATTGCTAACGCTGTATTTGAGCATCTTTCGGCTAAATTGCCTATTTCTAGATTACAACGTGATTTAACCGACAGTACCGTTTTACGTAATGTTGGTGTGCCTTTCGGACATACACTTATTGGTTTTAAATCTACTTTAAAAGGCTTGAACAAATTACTTTTAAATGAAGGTAAATTTGCTGATGATTTAGAAAATAACTGGGCTGTAGTTGCTGAAGCTATTCAAACGATTTTACGTCGTGAGGCTTATCCGAATCCATATGAAGCTTTAAAAGGGTTAACAAGAACAAACGCCAAAATAAATCAAGAGTCCATTTCTAGTTTTATCGATACTTTAGAGGTGTCTGACACAATAAAAGCTGAATTAAAACGTATTACTCCTAGTAACTATACTGGAATTTAATAATATTTATGTTAAGCGATAAACAATCATTAGGATTAACCATGTTGATGGTAGCTGGAATTTTTTCATTCGGAATTCTAGACATCCTAGATAATTTTATTGTTTTAACTATAATGACACTTATTTTTTCTGCCGTTGTGATTAACATCATTTACATGAAAACAAAATCACGACACAATCAGCAGAAGTAATTTAAGCTTGTAATAAAATAAAAAAGCTGTCTAGAAAGTAGCATCCTGTTAAACACAGAGCGCAATACTTTTTAGACAGCTTTTTTAGTATAAAGCATCCAGCTTATAGCCTATAACATTGATTACCTAAAAAAATCACCAATTTTTTGAAACTGCGCTTCATCAATATTCGCGTTTTTCATAGCTTCAACCAAACTAATCATTTTTTCGGGCGTCATATCATGACCTAAAACCCGTACTACGGCGAAACCTCTTTCTTTGGCATATCCAAACAAGATAAACTCATCGGCTTCATCATTTTCACCCAAATATTTTACGGAAAGATGTTTGCCTTTATCGCTTAAGTCGATTAACTCATTGTATTTTTCGTTACTTAAAATGGTTTTAACCTTAGCGAGTTCCGTTTCGTAAACCGACTGATTTTCGGGATCTACTTTAAAACCTAAAAAGTTTAGTTTTTGAACAGACTGATAAGCCTCTTGCTGCTTTTCGGTGAAATTGGATTGATCAACCTCGATCATCGATAAAGGAAAATCCTGCGACACAAAACCTTTAGTTTCTTGGTGCTCTACAAAATAGCGTTGTAAACTTTCACTATTATTACAGCTCGTAAATAAAACCGCAATTAAAAGCAAAGGCATGATGTTTTTGAATATGTTTTTCATGGTCATGATGATTACGATTATTTTTTCTTGTCTAAATGTTTCCCTGCAGGAATATTCATTTTATCGGTAAGCTTAGAAATTTGCTTTAAATCGATATCACCTGTAAGCGAAACCACTACAGTTTCAATATCTCGGTTTTCACCATTAACTTCTACTCCTTGATTTTTAAGCACTTTATCCACGCCATTTACAAAAATCAAAAGTTCTTTAACATGGTCTGAATCTTTACCTTCCTTAACATAGAATTTAACATCGGTACCTTCTTCCTTTACCTCCATAAGCTCTTCCAAACTGTTTGATCTTGAAGACACCCATTTAGAGATATCACCGGCAATACCTTTATTAGCTGTGATAATGGTTTTAAAACTGGTGATACTTTTAACCATATCCATGTAAGCTTCGGCCTCTGGGTCATCGACATTAATGCCCATTTTTGCAATCATCTGAAACATTTTTGGCTTGATTGAAACATAGGTCACCTCTGTATTATCGCTATATTTTTCAAAAATATCGCTTTGCGCCCATCCTGATAATGGCCATAACACTACCGCAAGTAGCAGTACTAAAAATTTATTTTTCATAGTTTTTGTATTTATGTGATTTGAAGTTTTCATTTTTTCTCTTTTTTAAATATTATTTGTGTGGCATTTTCCATTTCATTCAGATAATTTAAAGTTGAAGTCCCTTTATTGACTTCATCTAAATAACCTACTGTTGAGGCGCCTTGATTAAACTTTGTTGAAATCATTTCTAAGGACTTTGACACTTCCATAAAGGCCAACTCTGGATCGTTAAAAGTACCTAAGTCTTGATTTTCAGTTCGATTACCCAGATAAAAACCTAAAAGCAATACTACCGTAGCAGCAACAGCCGTTAGCCATTTATAAGGAATAACTGGTGTCTTTTTTAAAGGCAATACTTTGTTAAAAGTTTCCTGCTGATTTACCGAAAAATAGGTGAAAATTGATTTATAAACCTCTAAATGTTCTGGAACATCAGATTCGGTAAAAAAACGTTTCAACTCCTGCTCTTCGGCTATAGAGGTTTCGCCATTTTCATATTTTTCTAGTAACTTTTGTATCTTATTTAATACCATAATTATGCGTATTAGTCAGTTTTTCTCTAATTGTTTTTCTTGCTCTTGATAAGGCTACCCGTACTGCTGTAGGATTCATATCTAGTATTTTAGAAATTTCATCAAAATCGTAAGCTTCAATATCCCGTAGCTGAACGATTAAACGTTGTTGCTCTGGTAGTTGTTCCATAATTTTTTCAACCCAATGCAGACTATCATTCAACTCCACTTGCTTTTGAACCCCAACCTGCTTGTCTTCATAATTGCTATGCACAATTTTTAGGTTTTGTGACTGCTTCGATTTCAACTTATCATAACAATAATTTTTAGTCATCGTCATCGAAAAAGCCTCTACATTTTTATAGGCTGGAATTTTAGACTTATTATTCCATAATTTGATAAGAACCTCCTGGGTGGCATCTTCGGCTTCTTCCGTAGAAACCAATAAGCGTTTAGCCATACGAAACAACTTATCTTTAAATGGTGATACTAAATCTAAAAACTCCTTTTGGTTCATTTTTGGTTTTCGTTATCAGAAAAAACAGTTTTTTTATGCTTTCTGTTATTACGACGAGTTAACGATCGTTTTGTTACATAGCAAAAATATTTCCTGTCAAATTAGCTTCAACTTAAGCAATAAGTATCAGCTTTTATTAGTTTCTATTCAAATCTAATTTAGTTTTACTTTTGCTATATTATTTTAAGTAACAGTAACATTATATTTTTTATTACTCGATTTTGTAAGTAATTTAGCTAAATATTTACCAACTATTTTATTTACCAAACTTTATGTACATTTTAAAACACTTCCCTCGACTTTTATTTTTTATTCTATGCTTTACCTTAGCATGCACTAGCTGCTCCAAAGAAGATACGCCTCCAACTCCAGAACCTGAAGAAGAACTGCCTACTCCAGAAGAGGAAGGTCCTGTTGTATTACAAAATGAAGTGAATGATTTTATTTGGTTAGGTTTAAATGAAATTTATTTGTGGCAGGACAAAGTACCGAATTTGGCTGATAATAAATTTAACAATACCGACGATTATTTCTCGTTTCTAAACACCTATAACAGTCCAGAAGATTTATTTGAAAGCCTGTTATATCGAAGAGGAGAGGTTGACCGATTTAGCTTTTTAGTTAATGATTATATTGCTTTAGAAAACTCCTTTCAAGGAACAACCCTTAGTAATGGTTTGGACTTCGGACTCGTACGCATAGGGAATACTAACGATGTATTAGGTTATGTAAGATATGTAGCAAATGGTTCAGATGCCTCAACAAAAGACATCAAAAGAGGAGAATTATTTTTAACAGTTGATGGTCAACAACTCACTGTTTCTAACTACTACGACCTATTGTTTGGAAATAACAGCAGTTACACCCTTGGCATAGCTACGATAAGTAATAGCCAAATTGAATTAACCAATAAAAACGTCACTTTAACGAAAACAAATTTTACAGAAAACCCTATTCATATTAATAAAGTTATTGAACTTAACGGCACTAAAATAGGCTATTTAATGTACAATAGTTTTATTGCTAATTTTGATTCAGAATTAAACAATAGCATTGCCGAATTAAAATCTCAAGGGATTACAGAATTGGTTTTAGATTTAAGATATAACCCAGGAGGTCGTGTGAGTTCAGCCCTAGCATTATGCTCCATGATAACGGGACAATTTGAAAACGACATTATTATTACCGAACAGTGGAACCCAAAATACCAAGCATATTTTGAACAAGTAGATCCAGATTTTTTAATTAACCGTTTTCCTAAAGCTCTTACAGACGATAGTCCTATTACCACATTAAACCTAAATAAGGTTTATGTACTTACTACTGGTGGGTCGGCATCTGCCAGTGAACTTGTTATAAATGGATTAGATCCTTACATCGATGTTGTGCAAATAGGCACAAACACAGCTGGTAAATATACCGCATCGATTACATTGTATGACGCGCCAGATTTTAGCAGAGATAATGCAAACCCCAACCACACCTACGCTATGCAACCTCTTGTATATAAGTCTTCAAATATAAATGGAGTCTCTGATTACGATAACGGATTAACCCCAGATCATATCATAACTTACCAAACCAATTCGGGATCGAGTTTTGAAGGTGAGAACATAGAAAACCTAGGAGAACTTGGTGAAGACACAGATCCCTTTTTAGCCAAAGCGCTTTCTTTGATTAGCGGAACAACTACAAAATCATACGAAAATCTTAAAGCAGTTAAGGGTATAAAAGTGGATCACATTGCAGAAAGCAATGACTTCAAACCTTTAGGAAAAGGTATGTATACCACATTAAAAACCAAATAAAACACTTGTAAATGAAGCAAATAAAAGGCCTACTTTCACTATTCATAGTCGCTCTAATAACGGTAAGTTGTTTTGAAGATTTAGATGATCAACCGATTACCACTACTGAAATAAATGATTTTGTATGGAGCGGTATGAATCTCTTTTATTTGTATAAAGATGATGTTCCCGATTTAGCAAACAACCGTTTTGCAAATAATGAAGCATACATTAACTATTTAAATGGATTTTCTAGACCTGAAGACCTATTTGAAAACTTAATTTATGAACGCCCGACTGTAGATCGCTTTAGTTGGATTGTAGATGATTTTATTGCTTTAGAGGAGTCTTTTCAAGGCGTGAGCATCACCAATGGAATGGAGTTTCAGCTGTATCGCTTTCCAAGTGCTTCCTCGACGCTTTTTGGAGTGGTTACTTATGTGCTACCCGATACCCATGCTCAAAGCAAGGGGGTTACCCGCGGTGATATTTTTTATGCGGTTGATGGCACAAGTCTTAATACCGGCAATTATTTACAGCTATTAAATCAGTCAAGCTACACCATAGATCTTGGTGAGTATAACACCAATGATACCGACGACACCTCTGATGATAGCATCACGCCAATAAACAAAAGTATTTCACTAACGAAGACACAGTACGATGAAAATCCTGTTTATATTCAAAAAGTTATAGAACAAAGCCAAAGAAAAATTGGCTATTTAATGTATAATGCCTTCACTGGAACCGACGCTTATAATCAAGCTTTAAATCAAGCTTTTGGTGCTTTTAAGAGTGCAGGTATAAGCGATTTAGTTTTAGATTTACGTTACAATTCTGGTGGCTCGGTAAATAGCGCCATTTTACTTTCTAGTATGATTACAGGACAGTTTAACGGAGACATATTCTGTACCGAGCAATGGAATTCTGAAATCCAAGCTACTTTTGAGCAGGAAGCTCCAGAACAACTCATCAATCGTTTTGTAAATAGCCTTAACGGCTCTTCCCTTAATAGTTTAAACCTTTCTAAGGTATATGTGCTTACCACTGGTAGAAGTGCTTCGGCAAGTGAATTGGTGATAAATGGTTTAAAGCCCTACATCCAAGTCATTCAAATAGGAACGACAACCGCTGGAAAATATCAAGCATCAACAACTTTATATGACTCTCCAGATTTTGGCCGTCAAGGGGCCAATCCAGCACATACTTATGCCATGCAACCCCTTATTTACAAATCCTTAAATGCAGATGGTGAAACCGATTATTTTAACGGTCTAACCCCTGCAATTGAATTGGGAGAACAGGTGACTAACATGGGGGTTTTAGGTGATGTTAACGAACCGCTTCTATCTGCTGCCTTATCCACCATTACAGGAATAGCTAAAAAAGCACCATCTAAAACCTATCCACTTGAAATGATTAATAGCAGTGACGCTTTTAAAACTGTTCAACCAGGTATGCATGTGAATAAACCATTGTCTTCAATACTCAAATAAATTTTAAATTTTGAATACGCATAAAACCTACTTCAATTGGAGCTCTGGAAAAGACTCAGCTTTAGCATTATATCATTTATTACAAGATGAAAATTACGCGGTTGATGCCTTAATCACTACCGTGAACAGTCATTATAATCGGGTATCGATGCATGGCCTAAGAAAAGAACTTTTACAAGCTCAAACTGATGCGATTAACATTCCTGCGCGACTTATTGAACTTCCTGAAATGCCTAGCATGGAAGTGTATGAGCAAAAAATGAAAGAAACAGTTACCCAACTTAAAAACGAAGGGTTTACACACAGTGCTTTTGGCGATATTTTTTTAGAAGATCTACGTGTTTACAGAGAAAATCAATTGACTAAACAAGGGTTTAAAGCTGTTTTTCCTATTTGGAAACGCGACACTAAAGCCCTACTAAATGAGTTTTTAGATTTGGGTTTTAAAACCATTATTGTTTGTGCCAACTCTAAATATTTTAGCGAAGATTTTGTGGGTACCGTAATCGATAAAGACTTTATTGCAAACTTACCAGAAGGCGTTGATCCTTGTGGAGAAAACGGTGAATTTCATACCTTTTGCTTCGACGGCCCTATTTTTAATAAACCAATCCCCTTTACCATTGGTGAAAAAGTCCTAAGAGAATATAACCGACCTAAAACAGATGATAACGATGATAACATCTGCAAAAGTGATTCGGAAAAATATGGTGTTTGGTATTGTGATTTGATTCCATAAAAAAGAGGCTTTCTTAGAAGTCGATTTTACGTCAATCTGAATTTATTTCAGATTCTCATAACCATTGAATTTCAATATCAGGAGATTCTGTATCGCGTACAGAATGACGTTTGTTTTAACTTTTAAGAAAACCTCTAATTAGTAAGGTTTACACCTAAATGATATTAATTAAAATATATTTTAGAAGCTCCTAAAGCCACGCTTACTGTTTCTATTTTAGCTTGAGTTCCTAAATCGTAAACATGTAATTCACTTAAATCTGAAAAATTAGCATCAAGCAAATAAATATTATCATTTTCTACTTCTAATCCATATAAATAGCCTTGAGATTCCACAATTGATGTCGTAGATAGAGAACCAGCGTTTTCATCAATAGTATACACTTTTCCATTTGAAGCATAATAAATATCACCATTATTAACAACCATTAATGAAGGATGTTCACCTTCTGCGAAAACGATCTCTGAATCTACTTCTAATGAGCTCGTATTAATAGTAGAAATACTTCCTTCAGTGTTACCAATCACATTCCAGTCGGCATCATAAATGGTTCTTCCTTCAGATAAAACAACTAAATTACCTGCACTGTTAAACTCTAATTCATCAGGATTATCTTTTACAGTAATCTCTTGAAGGTTTTCAGTTGCTATATCAATAACTGAAACAATATTATTAGTAGTATATGCACCTTTATGAGACACAAATAACTTCCCGCCTTTTGCAATAATTCTTTCAGGTCCATTACCAACACTAATAGTACCTTCAACAGCGTAAGTACTTAAATCGACTACAGCCACAAAATCGTCAGTATCATCCGAAGTAGATCCCCAGTTCGTTACATAACCTTTGTTTCCAACAATAGTCATAAATCTAGGCGCCGATAAACCTTCTATAATTTCACCTTCATATTCAAAAGTATATCGGTCCACTACTGTAATGGTATTGGTATTATCTACAACTATAAACGCTTTAGAATCATTAAAAGCTATAGATTGCAAAAAAGTTCCTAGTTCAAGATCGTTGTTATTTTTCTTAAAAATTAAATTTTCAGAAAACGATAAATCTTCTGAAACAAAAGACACAGAACCGGTTCCAGCTCCGCTACCTTCACCGCTAATTAAAATACCATTTTCGTATGCTCCTTTTGGTAAGTTGTCACTCCCATCATCGTCGTTAGAACATGAATTAAAAAGTAAAACACTAAAAATAAAAAGTGCTGATAATAATTTATTGATTTTCATAATTTAAAAAATATAGTTTATATTAAAATTAAAGTTTCTATTTGGCATCGGGCGTCTTGGCTGGGTTACATAGTATTTATTAAATACATTATTTACCTTAATCCCCATTTTTAATTGCTGATTTTGAGTATTTAAAAGCTTAAAATCTATACCTGTATTAGCAACAAAGTAATGAGGTATTACAAAATCTTCAGAATTACTTGCTGTAGTATACACTTTACCATTAAACAACTGCTGATAAAAAAAGCTGAATCTTTTGTAGTTGTAGCCTAAATTTCCATTAAATAAATTCTTTGGCACAAATATGACCTGAAGATCGGTGGCACCATCAATGGCAAGGGTGTAATTATAATTGGCATTTAATACTAATTGATGCTTATTAAGATTCTTTTTATAAGACATAACGACCTCAAGCCCTTTATTAGTGACTTCCGATAAGTTTATGGGCACCCAAACGCCTGGTCTATTTGCATCGCCATTAGGCGTCCAAATTATTTTATCTTTTGCCTGGATATAGAAGGCACCAACATCTATTGAAAACTGGTTGTTTTTATACCCCACTCCCACTTCTGATTGCAAAGCACTTTCGGGAATTAAATCTAGGTTCCCTTGACCTGGCCAATATAAATCGTTGTAAGTGGGCACTCTATAATTTTTAGACCCATTGGCTCTAATAAAAAAATGATTTAATGGTTTTACTTTTAATCCTAAAGCATAAGTAAACGGCACTTGATAATCGGAGTTAAAGTCCTTTCTAATTTTAGCATCAAAATATAGGATTCGGTTGATATGCTGGTCGTAAATAAAAGACTGAGAAAACTGTTTTCTGTTTCGCTCTGTTATTTGATCTGTTTTTCCAAAAGCAGATTCATATTCAGAATAAGAAGATACGGTTGCATGCCACTTGGGTAAACGATAACTCACATTATAATTTAACAAATACCGATCTGATAACCCAAAATTGAAGGTCTCAGAAGCTTTATCATCAAAATACCTATATTCTTGAAATAAGTAAGCCAATTTGGCTTCATGGCTTAACCTTTTATTGTCAAAAGTGTATACCAATAAATTCCTGTAATTAATATCTTGATACTTATCATTAGCAGACGTCGGATTTGGTAATTCTCCCGAAAACAAACGCTCTCCAAAATAGTTTGAACTATAAAAATTTAGTTTAGAAAACTTCGTTAGCAAGAAAGAACCACTAACATTAAAACCCAAGTTTTCGTATGCGCCATTCGTGTTTTTATAATCTGTACCTAATAACGGATAATCATTTTCCGATTGATTATAGGATAGTCCTGCGTTTATAGTCCATTTAGAATTTGAAATTTTTAATTTATACAAGCCGTTATAAGTATCATAACTCCCCAATGAAGCTATAAACTGATTGCTGACAAACTCATCATTTGAAAATTTCAAATTATCGTTCAAATGAATCGTACCACCTATGGCTCCAGAACCATATTCTAAACTTCCACCGCCACTTCGTATATCAATGGCATCAAATAAACTAACCGTTAAAGAATTAAACCCTGTTTGCCCATTGTTAATGGAGTTAATATTAATACCATTCCAAATAACAGCAGTGTTGGAAGCGCTAGTACCCCTAAAACTAGCCGTACTGGTTCCTCCTGCCCCATATTCTTTGATGTATAATGGAGAATTAAAACGCAACAAAGCGCTAAAGGATTCTAAATTATTTACAATTATGGAATCGTTTAATGTTTCAACTTTATAACCTGCTGAATGATTTGTTAATTTTCTATCTGATACGATAACGACCTCACCTAAACGATTAACCAGGCTATCGTTTTGAGCAACACCATGAAAACAGACAAAAAACAATAATGTTTTAAAAAAGATTTTTTTCATAATAACTAAACCTTTATCCCGAAAGTTTTATTTTTTTGTTATGAAAATGGCAGGTCTCCTGACTTGCGTCTCCGTGTTGGTCTTCCCAAAGTTATCATAGCGAAGCAAATTATATTTGCTTTGGCAATCTCTTACCTCAGTGACATTAAAGTGTAACACGAATCTCTTTTAAAGAGATACCCAATTAAATTGGGTACTAAGCTTACAGTTGCGGGAACAGTTCTGGATTTTAACCAGATTCCCTTTTAATCGATAATGATAGTAGTCTTATTCATTGTGAAGCATACTAAATTTGCTATCGAACCAAAATTCGCTGCAAATGTATAGTATTTTATTTATAATTTGGATACTAATAGATCCTTATAATTATAAAATTTTGAATTGAGTTCTGGTGATGTTTTATAGTAGTCTGGATGAATCATTTTTGCTAAACTTTCAATACCATTTACCAAAGTACTCGCCGAAGGTTGTGTAAACATATCAAAGTCTGCAATGTATACTTGATTATTTTGAACGGCTCTTAAACTGTTCCATTCTGGCATTTCTTCCAAAAACTTCATGTCTTCTAATGTTCTTGCTACCGTATAGCCACATGGAGCGATAACCAAAACTTCAGGATTATATTTTACAATTTTATCCCAAGGGATAACAATACTATCTCCTGATGGATGTGACATCATATCAATACCTCCGGCATAAGCAATTTGATGAGGAATCCAGTGCCCGCAATTAAATAAAGGGTCTATCCACTCTAACAGCAAAACACTTTTAGGTTGCAATCTATTTTTTCTTTGAATATCAATAACGTCATCTATGCGCTGCATTAAGGCATCAACATGCGCTCTACCTATTTTTTCTTGGCCAAGTACTTTTGCTATAGTTAAAACAGAATCAAAAACATCATCTAAAGACTGTGGTGTAATAGCAATAATTTCTGGTGTTTTTTCCAACATTGAAACTGCAGCGGCAGTACATTCGGTATCTATTTGGCATACTTCACAAACATCTTGGGTAAAAATGACATCGGGTAAAATCTGCTCTAACTTTTCTTGATCTACATAGTATAAACTTTCACCTTTATTTTTACTATTCGAAAATAACGTATCGATTTCCTTACTCGTATAATTTTTACCTTCCAAAACACATCTTACAACAGGTGTCTTTTCATTTAAGGCCTGGGCAGGACATTCAAAGGTTATTCCCTCCAACATATCTTGGAGTCCCATGTCATAAATCATTTGAGTTACTGCAGGTAAAAAAGAAGAAATAATCATAATTTTCAAATATTAAAAAACAAAAATACATACTTTTAATATAGCTTTCCTGTTTAAGAAATGTTTTTAACCTTTGCTACTTAACATCAGATCGAATTATGATTTACTACATCACAGGAGGCGAACGTTCAGGTAAAAGCAGTTACGCCCAAAACTTGGCTTTATCCTTTTCTAACAGTCCAAAATATATTGCAACGTCACGAATTTGGGACGGTGATCACAGAAAACGCATAGAGCGACATCAAGCCGATCGTGATGAGCGCTGGACTTCCATTGAAGAGGAAAAAGAAGTTGCTAATCATATCAACCCAAAAGATGTTGTTGTTATAGACTGCGTAACCTTATGGCTTACCAATTTTTTTATCGACACAAAAAACGATATTGAAAAAGCTTTAGAATTGGCTAAAGTAGAATTCAACAAACTTTTAGATTTGGATGCTACCATCATCATCATTTCCAATGAAATTGGAATGGGCGTGCATGCCCAAACCGAAATTAGTCGAAAATTCACCGAATTACAAGGTTGGATGAATCAATATATAGCCAAAAACGCTGATAAAGCCACCGTAATGATTTCAGGAATACCACTAACGCTAAAATAATTAATCATGGTTAAAACCGATTTACAACAAGCCCTTCAACACAAAATAGACACTAAAACAAAACCGCTTGGTGCCTTAGGAAAATTAGAAGATCTAGCCTTTAAAATAGGCTGTATTCAAAATACTGAAACCCCAAAAATCACGAATCCAACCATCGTTGTTTTTGCTGGAGACCATGGTATTGCTGCCAAAGGTGAAGTGAATCCTTTTCCGCAGGAAGTAACGGCACAAATGGTTTATAATTTTGTAAACGGCGGTGCAGCAATCAATGTTTTTAGTAAAACAAACGACATCGATTTAAAAGTTGTTGATGCTGGCGTTAATCATACGTTTGATAGCGAAATAGGTATTATTGACGCCAAGATTGATTTTGGTACTAAGAATTACCAAAATGAGCCAGCCATGACATTGGAACAGTGTGAAGAAGCGTTTAAAAAGGCTGAAACCATTGTTGAGAACCTTCATAAAAATGGTTGTAACACCATAGGTTTTGGTGAAATGGGTATTAGTAATACCTCATCGGCAGCCTTGTTAATGAGTTACTTCACAAAAACCCCAATTAAAGATTGTGTGGGCTCTGGTACTGGTTTAGACACCCAAGGTATCTCAAAAAAAGCTGAAATTCTTGAAAGCGTTTTTCAAAAATATACCCCACAATCCCCTAAAGAAGCTCTGGCAACTTTCGGCGGATTTGAAATCGCCATGATTTGTGCGGCCATTATAAAAGCCAGTGCATTAAACATGGTTGTGGTTATTGATGGCTTTATTGTAACCTCAGCACTTTTAGTCGCTAAAGCTATAAATCCCGACGTGATTGATCATGCTGTTTTTGCCCATAACTCCAATGAGCAAGGCCATAAAAATATGTTAGCGTTTTTAAAGGCTGAACCTCTTTTAGACCTAGGTTTACGATTAGGAGAAGGTACGGGAGCAGCTCTAGCAATTCCGCTTTTAAGAGCTTCAGTAGATTTTTTAAACCATATGGCTAGCTTTGAAAGTGCTGGTGTTAGTGGCGAGTCTGAAAACTAAAATCATGAAGCACCCTTTAAAAAAATTGATAACCAAGGCGATAATCAAACGGGTGTCGCATGAGCCCCTTAAAAAACAATACATATAAACATATGAAAAGAGAGCTCCAAATATTCCTTACCGCCATCATGTTTTTTACGCGAATTCCTTGTCCGAAGTGGGTCAATCATGAACCTGAATTTTTAACCAAGAGTTCCAAATATTTTTCTTTAGTCGGCATTATTGTAGGGGCGATCGGTGCCTTAGTTTACTATGCTGCTTCTTATGTGTTTTCAACTGAAATTGCTATCGCCCTAAGTATGGTCGCCACGATATATACTACAGGAGCCTTTCATGAAGATGGCTTTGCCGATGTTTGCGACGGATTAGGTGGCGGCTGGACCAAAGAGAAAATCTTACTCATCATGAAAGATTCTCGATTGGGCACTTATGGTGCCGCAGGACTAGGCTTAATTTTGGGTATTAAATTTTTAGCGCTAACTGATATGCCAGTATACCTCATTCCGCTAATCATTATTTCTGGACATAGCCTAAGCCGATTTATAGCTACGACTCTTATTTATACGCATCCCTACGTGCGCGATACCGAAGACAGTAAGGCCAAGCCTGCAGCAAAAAGCATGAGTATGGGTATGTTAGCCAGCAGCGCTATTTTTGGTGTTTTACCACTATTTTTTTTTAAAACATGGTGGGTTTTCGCAACCATAATCCCGTGTTATTTAGCCAAAATGTATCTGGCAGCTAAGTTTAAAAAATGGCTTGGCGGACAAACGGGCGATTGTGCAGGAGCAGTTCAACAATTTTCAGAAGTTATCTTTTATTTAAGTATTTTAGCCTTATGGAAATTTATCTAATTAGACACACCACGCCACAAGTTGAGAAAGGTATTTGTTACGGACAAACCGATTTGGATTTAATTGAAAATTTCCAACCGGAATTTGAAACCGTAGTTTCTAAAATTCCTCAAAACGAAAATATCAGCGTGTTTTCTAGTCCGTTGAAACGTTGCACCCAATTGGCTGATACCTTAAGCAATCAAGTCATTTTAGACAACCGTTTGAAGGAACTCAATTTTGGTGCTTGGGAACTAAAACCGTGGAACGACATTCCTGAAACCGAAATGAATCCATGGATGCAAGAGTTTGTGAACACCGCCGTTCCCAATGGAGAATCTTACAGTGAACTAGCATCACGAGTACGATCTTTTTTTCAAGCCTTATTAATTTTAAAAACCCAGAAGAACGTCGTTATTGTATCCCATGCAGGTCCAATTCGTGCGTTTCTTGCACACGTTTTAGATATCCCATTAAAAGATTCATTCAAAATAAAAATAAACTATGGCGATGTGTTTCACCTCCGTTTACAGGGTAAGTCTTTTGAATTAATTAGTGATGTTGACTTACAAGTTTCAAATTAGCAAAATTATAGTTGCTTGAAACAGCTTTGCTTTCTATGTCAACATCAATTTTATTCTTGAAAAACGGTGCATTAACCACCAAGGTATGAAACTCACCATTTTCCCCACAGGCATCAATTCCTTTATTTTCCAACTCTTCCACTAAATCAGACGACATTGTCCTTCCAAGATAATCAGGACCTAATTCTTGGTTGCAAGACACAATGATGGCTTCAATGCCGGCAGCAATCATCTCTAAAACCAATTGTTTTCTATGCCCTTGCCATAAAGGCAAAATAGCCTCTAGCTCTGCTGCAGCTGAAACTTTTTCTTCCCAAGCCCGATGCGATTCAATATCAATATCTCCAAAAACAGCATGAGTTAAAGGGTAAGACTGAGTGATTTTCTTTAAATTTTCAATGTATTTAACCTCATAATCTGTCCATGTGCTACTAAAAAAATGGATTGGTAAGCCTAAGGCTTCAGCTTGCGCTTGTAAGATGTCTTTAGGAATACCGTGAGACCGCGATCTGTCTCCAAATTCATTCATAACATTTAAAAGTACAGTTGGCTCAAAACCAAGTTTTGTAACCTTATAAAAGGCGTAACAACTATCCTTACCACCACTCCATGAACACAAAAATCTCATATTATTTTAATTAATTTGTTCAAAAGTAAACTTAAGTATGCCGTAATACAAAAAAAATAATGACCTTTGAATTTCAATTATAATCCATGCGTTTTTTAATTTTCCTTTCCCTTAGTTTTCTTTTTTTAACCTCTTGTAAGGATGAAAAAAAGAACCACCCTTCAAACCCTGAAATTGTTTCAACACCCGAAAAAATCAAGTACGCCAAGGGGTTTAGCATCACCAATTATAAAAATTATACCGAAATTATCGTCACATCGCCTTGGCCTGGGAGTCAGGACGCTTTTAGATATCTTTTAGTGGATAACGATGAAGATATCCCTGAATTTCGAGAATCTACGGTTATCATTAAACGTCCTATCACTAAAGTTGTGGCCATGTCTACAACCAATATTCCTGCACTGGAATATTTGAATGTAGAAGATCGCTTGGTTGGTTTCCCTTCAACAAATTTTATTTCATCAGAGAAAACCAGAGCCCTTATCGATAAAGGCCATATTAAAGATTTGAATAACGATTTAGAAATTAATATGGAACTGTTTTTGGAGTTGCAGCCAGACTTAGTGATTGCCTTTTCCGTAAACGGAATCAATAAATCTTTAAATCAAATAGAAAAATTTGGTTACCCTGTGATTTTAGACGGATCGTGGACAGAAGAACATCCTCTAGGGCGTGCCGAATGGATTAAATTTATGGGAGCGCTTTTCAACAAACAGGGTGAAGCTAATGCCATTTTTGAATCCATTGAAACCGATTATTTAGAGGCTAAAAAATTAGCTATGAAGGTCAATAAAAAACCCGTTATCATTTCAGGATCCATGTTTAACGATGTATGGAATATGCCTGGAGGGAAAAGTTATATCGCTAAATATTTCGAAGATGCTAATACCAATTATATTTGGAAAGACGACCTTTCAAACGGTAGTATACACCTCAACTTCGAGAATGTTTTAGAACGTGGGCGTGAAGCAGATTTATGGATTGGTGCCGGGTCCTTTTACAATCTTGAAGACATGAAAAAAAGCCATAAAGGATACACTTATTTTGAGGCTTACAAAAACAAAAATATTTATTCGTACACCAAAAAAATTGGTCCGAAAGGTGGCATATTGTATTATGAATTAGGTCCATTACGCCCCGATCTCATTTTGAAAGATATCATCAATATTTCGCATCCTCATTTATTAAAAGATTACGAAAACTTCTTTTTTAAACGTTTAGACTAGTTGCAAAATCCTAAAAAATATCAGCTCATATTTATAGCACTTATCCTGCTACTCATTGTTTGTTTTTTTATAAATATCAGTTTGGGGTCTATTTCAATACCCAATAAAGATATTCTTAAAACCATTTTAGGAACAAACGACAATTTATCTTGGCATCACATCATTATAAATTACAGACTTCCAAAAGCTTTTACCGCCATGATTGTGGGATCTGGCCTAGGTATTTCAGGCTTGATGATGCAAACCTTATTCAGAAACCCTTTAGCAGGGCCTTTTGTATTGGGGATTACTTCTGGAGCTAGTTTAGGTGTGGCCATTGTTACCATGGGTGCCTCCCTATTTGGCGGGGTGCTTCTTGGTGTTTTAGCCTCAAAATGGACTTTGGTTATGGCTGCCACGTTAGGAAGTTTTTTAGTGTTACTTACCGTTTTAATTGTATCGACTAAGGTTCGTGATGCCATGGCCATTCTTATTATTGGTCTTATGTTTGGTAGTATTTCGGCTGCATTGGTTAACGTCCTATCCTATTTCAGTTCGGCCGAAGAATTGCAACAATATTTCTTTTGGGGCTTTGGTAGTTTAGGCAATTTATCGTGGCAAGAGCTACTTATTCTTTTTGTACTTTATGCTTTAGGCATCCTTTTAAGCTTAGCTGCCATTAAGAGCTTAAATTCATTATTATTGGGCGAAAATTACGCCAAAAGTCTGGGGTTAAACATTAAAAAAAGTAGACTCATCATTATAACTTCCACCAGTTTATTAGCAGGTACCATTACGGCTTTTGCAGGTCCCATTGCTTTTATCGGACTCGCCATACCGCATATAACCAGACAGGTTTTTAGTACCTCAAATCATAGAATATTATTACCTGCCGTATTTTTATTTGGTGCTATAATCATGTTAATTTGCGATAGTATTGCGCAACTACCTACTAGCGACTACACCTTACCTATTAACGCCATTACTTCTTTAATAGGAGCGCCGGTAGTTATTTGGTTATTGGTTCGAAAAAGAAAAATGATGTTTTAATGACTAGGCCCACTACACATATCGTTTTAAAAGCCGAGGATCTTTCCATAGGATATACTTCTAAAAAAGAGCATCATATTATCGCTTCAAACATCAATATTGAGTTACACAAAGGGGAATTGGTAGGCTTAATTGGCGCTAATGGCATTGGTAAATCGACACTTTTACGCTCCATAACCAATGTACAACCTGCGCTATCTGGAAGTATCGCAATAAATGATAAAAATTTAAACAGCTATTCTAATTTAGAACTTGCTAAAGTTTTAAGCTTGGTACTAACCGAGAAACTAGCATCTAAAAACTTAACTGTTTTTGAGCTTGTTGCCTTAGGCAGACAACCTTATACGAATTGGATTGGGAATTTTTCTGAAAACGATAAAACCAAGATTCATGAAGCGCTATCACACATTAAAATTGAAAACATGATAAACAAAAAATGTTTTGAATTAAGTGATGGTCAGCTTCAAAAAGTTATGATAGCACGAGCCCTAGCTCAAGATACCGATTTAATTATTCTAGATGAACCTACCACACATTTAGACATGTATCACAAAGCTTATATTTTGAAACTTCTTCAAAAATTGGCTAAAGACACCCAAAAAACCATATTATTTTCCTCACATGAAATCGATTTAGCCATCCAGCTATGTGACAAATTAATTGTGATGACTGAAGGCGCCGTAGTTTCAGATCAACCTTGTAACCTGATTTCAAAAGGCACCTTCGATACCTTGTTCCCTGAAGATTTAATTGCTTTTGATGCGAATACGGGAAGTTTTAGGGTGAAAAAATAATATTTTCAGCTTTAAACAAAATTAACTACCTTTAAATATTTGATTTACTGAACATTACAAAACTCTCTCCTTAAGAAAATTAAAGCAGACCTGAATTTTTATGCCACTCCTCGGGATAAAAAATGGCATTGATAACTTTTAATTTTCAATCAAATGAAATCTAGATTCATAATAGCTATTAGCAGTACTTTATTACTGGTTCTGGTCTATGGCGCACTAAGTTTTTCTTTATCTGAAGCAACACCTAAACCACCAAAACTGGTGATGAGTACTATATCATGTACACCTGCAAAGTATTTGTTAGAAGACATAGATTCCACGAAGCAAATTTCACCCTTATTTAATAATTTAGGAAAGCTCCATTTTGAAGTGACCACCAAAAACGAAAGAGCTCAAGCTTTCTTTAACCAAGGAGTGAAATTATCATATGCCTTTAATCATGCCGAAGCACATCGTTCCTTTATGGAAGCCGCTCGTTTAGACCCTAATATGGCTATGGCTTTCTGGGGACAAGCATTTGCCTTAGGCCCCAATATAAATGATCCTACACCAACCGATGAGCGCAAAACAAAAATTAACGAAGCCATTACGAAAGCGCTTTTATTAAAACCAAATGCCAGTAAAAAAGAGCAAGAACTCATAAAAGCGCTTTCGTCAAGGTATAGTAACGATTTCAAAGCGAATCCAGATTCACTCAACATGGCATACATGAAAGCTATGGAAACCGTATTGAAACATTTTCCTGAAGATGCTAATATTCAAATTCTATATGCTGCCTCAGTTATGAATACCGTGCCGTGGCATTATTGGGATAAAAATGGAGAGCCTTCACCAAATATCAAAGAAGCTAAAGCAGCCTTAGAGAAAGCCATGACTCTCGAACCAGAAAATCCAGGAGCCCACCATTATTTCATCCATATGGTTGAACTTCCTTATCCCGATATGGGCGTGGCAAGTGCAGATAAACTTGCATCGCTAATGCCTGGAGCCGGACATATTGTACACATGCCTTCTCATATTTATATTCGCGTTGGCAGATACAAAGATGCTGTAACGACGAACCAAAAAGCCATATTGGCCGATGAAAACTATATTTCACAATGCTTTTCACAAGGCCTTTATCCGCTTGGTTATTATCCGCATAACATTCATTTTTTATGGTCATCGGCGAGTTTATTAGGCGCCAGCGATATTGCCATTGATGCCGCCAAAAAAACAGCCGAAAAAGTACCCATGGGCGAATTTTTAGAAATGCCCTTCTTGCAAGATTTTGCGGCCACTCCATTACTGGCTTACACACGGTTTGGTAAGTGGAACGACATTTTAACCATTCCTGTACCTAGTTCAAAAATCAAACATCTTAACCTGATGCGACACTATGCCCGAGGCATAGCATTTATAAGAAAAGGGAATATAGATAAGGCTCAAATAGAACTAGATAAAATTGAAATTCTAAAAAATGATCCTGAATTAGAAACCTTGGTAGCCACAGCTAATAATGCTTCCATACATTCAGCTAATATTGCTTTTGAAGTCGTTTCAGGAGAGCTCGAGGCTGCAAAAGGGAATTTAAATCAGGCCATCACACATTTACAAAAGGCTGTTGTTTATGAAGATGCCCTGGTATACACTGAACCCGCAGCTTGGCACATTCCTACCCGTCAAAGTTTAGGAGCTATTTTAATGAAAGCAAAGAAATATAAAGAAGCCGAACACATTTACAAAGAAGATTTAAGCGTATTGAGACAAAATGGTTGGTCGTTAATAGGTTTGTATAATAGCCTAATCGCTCAAGGAAAAACAACAGAGGCCAAGACCATAAAAGCCGAGTTCGATCACGCTTGGAAGGATGCAGACATTACCATAAACAATTCAATTTTATAATTAAATTGCGCATAAGCTGCTTAATTTATTTTAATAATTTACAGAAAATCTGGAATTCCTAAAAATGTTATTAAATTGAATCTTGAGATTAATTCTTAAATCTAAAAAATATATATTTGAATATATTTCTTTTTTAAATGAACGACAATCTCATATTAATTATAGCCATTATTATTGCTGCAGCCATTGGCGCTTATATTGGTAAACTGATTACAAACCTTAAAAGTAAAAGCGAAAAAAGTACTTTAGAAGAACGTAATAATAATTTACAACAACAATTAGCCGATTTTAAACAACAAACAGAAAGTGACAAACAAAAGGATGTCAATCACTTCAACAGCCAGTTGGATGCCTTAAAAGAGACCATTTCTAAAACTGAAACCGAACGTGAAGCCATTCGACGTGAAAAGGATTTTTTAAACACCGAATTGACACGTAAAAATTCTGAATTTGAAAACCTTCAAATAAAAAATGATGAACAAAAAGCTGAAGTAGAAAAACTTCAGGAAAAGTTCACCAAAGAATTTGAGAATCTTGCCAATAAAATTCTAGACGAAAAATCTGAGAAATTTACCATTCAGAATAAAGAAAACATCAAGAATATTTTAAATCCGCTTCAAGAGAAAATTAAAACTTTTGAAGAAAAAGTAGATAGCTCTCAAAAAGAAAGCCTCATCATGCATTCGGCACTTAAAGAACAGTTGCTAGGCTTGAAGGATTTAAACCTACAAATGACCAAAGAAACCACCAATTTAACCCGCGCCTTGAAGGGTGATAGCAAAATGCAAGGAAACTGGGGCGAGTTGGTATTAGAGCGCGTATTGGAAAAATCGGGCTTAGAAAAAGATCGTGAATATTTTGTACAGCAAAGTTTCACCAAAGCCGATGGCACTAGAGTGTTACCAGATGTGGTATTAAGCCTTCCAGATGGCAAAAAAATGATTATTGATAGCAAGGTGTCACTAACCGATTACGAACGCTTAGTAAATGCCGAAGACGAAGACAAAGCCATTCACCTGAAAGCCCATGTTAATTCTATTAAGCGCCATGTAGACCAGCTTTCAGAAAAGAACTATCAAGATTTATACGATATGGAATCTCCGGATTTCGTATTGATGTTTATCCCGATAGAACCTGCCTTTGCTGTGGTTGTACATGAAGATAATACGATTTACAACAAAGCTTTTGAAAAGAATATTGTTATTGTAACACCTTCTACCCTCCTTGCTACATTACGTACTATTGATACCATGTGGAATAACGAGAAGCAGCAACGCAATGCCTTAGAAATTGCTAGACAAGCTGGTGCGCTATATGATAAATTTGAAGGCCTAGTAACAGATTTAACCGGTGTAGGTAAAAAAATAGATGCTGCTAAGAGTGATTATTCAGCAGCTATGAATAAATTAGTAGACGGTAGAGGTAATATCATTACAAGCATTGAAAAGCTTAAAAAGATGGGAGCCAAGGCCAAAAAAGCACTTCCTGAAGCCATTATTAAACGTGCCGAAGAAGATCATATTTAAACGAAAATATCATGATAAAAGTAATTTTTAAAATTATTATAGCCCTAATCATCGTAGCTGCAGGCTATTTCTGCTTTATTTATTTTGCACATTATAGCGAAGGTGTTCGGGCAGGCGAATTGGTTAAATTCACAAAAAAAGGTATGGTGATTAAAACCTGGGAAGGTCAAATAAGTCAGGGCGTTTCAGAATCTCAGTTTTTTGAGTTTTCGGTTGAAAAAGGCGAACAAGCTGTTATAGACGACCTTAATAATTATCAAGGCGAATATGTAAAACTTCACTATTTCGAACGCTACAGAAACCTCTTTTGGCTTGGTCATACCAAATACTTTGTAACCAAAGTTGAAAAAATTAAAAAACACGAAAAAAACACACTCCTTAATAAATAGTTTTATGTTTAAACACGCATCAGAATCACAAGTTTCAATTACCCAACTCATGCTTCCATCCCACTCCAATTTTAGTGGTAAAATTCATGGCGGACATATTTTAGGCTTAATGGATCAGATTGCCTTCGCCTGTGCTTCAAAGCATTCGAGACATTATTGTGTGACGGCATCTGTTAATCGAGTGGATTTTCTAAATCCTATTGAAGTTGGTGAATTGGTCACTTTAAAAGCCTCTATAAACTATACAGGTAACACCTCTATGGTGGTTGGCCTACGTGTAGAATCACAAAATATTCAATCTGGCGAGATAAAGCACTGTAATTCGTCCTATTTTACCATGGTAGCTAAAGACGAAAATGGAAACAATGTGCCTGTACCAGGACTTATATTAGACGATAAGCAAAGCATACGACGCTTTGCTAGAAGTATTGCAAGACAGGAGCAGTCAAAATCTAGAACCTCTACATTCAAGGCATCAGAATTTATAATGGAAGAACACCTCGCCTTGTTAAAAAATCAAAATGCTAAAATAGCATTATAAAAAAAAGCCTGTCCTAGAAGTTTAAAGGATCGCCATGTTGTGCGCGACACAGGACCTCACATCATGGTGATTCAATATTGATGTGAATCTGAAATAAATTCAGATTGACGTAAAATGAACTTTTAAAACAGTCGCTTCAAAAATTTTAGATCTTTCTATTGATGCTTAACTAAACACCTCCCTTAATCCCTCCTTTCTAGGAGGGAAACTCATACTCTAAAAAAATGCTCAAAAATTATGGTAATTCTTGCATTACAGTTTTTCCTTAAAAATTAAGGGATTAAGGGATGTGTCAATCTTGAGTATATTGACTTAAATTAAATATGCCAAAGGCGACAGTTGCTGGCACTTTGATAAAAATTTTGTCCTTATACCAATTTTTGGTATATTTAATAAAATTAGTAATCAAAATGAATAAAAACACTTCAATATCACTCGGAAATTATTTTGACCAATTCGTCCAAAGTCGAATAAAGGAAGGAAGATTTAAAAACGTTAGTGAAGTAATTCGTGCAGGATTGAGACTTTTAGAGGAAGAAGAAAGTAGAATAACGGCTTTAAAAACCGCCATTCAAGAAGGAGTTGACAGCGGCATAGCTCACGACTTCGACCCCAAAAAACATCTTGAAGCTCTAAAGGCGAAAAAGCACACGAATGGCTAAATATAAGTTGACGAACAAAGCTGTAGAAGACTTATCAAAAATTTGGGATTATACTTTTGAGATTTGGTCTGAACAACAAGCCGACAATATTACGCTGGACTAATATCAACTTGTGAAGAAATCGCTGAAAATCCAGAATTAGGAAAAAACTATGATGAAATTTCAAGGCAGCTTCTAGGAATGAAAGCAAATAGGCATATCATATTCTACAGAACTCTTAATGAGAATTATGTTGAGATAACAAGAATATTACACGAAAGAATGGATTTAAAGAAGAGAATATCGGAATAAACACCCATAAAACACAAAAAAGCCGCTAAGAGCGGCTTTTTTTATATCTATACCTCAGTAAATTACTTACTCAAGTACATTTTACGTCTTGCATATAAGTCGTAAAACTGATCATCCTTTAAGTTATCTATAAATAAGATACTTTCACCTGTACTCTTCATTTCAGGTCCTAAACGCTTATCTACATTCGGGAATTTATTAAAAGAGAATACCGGTTGTTTGATTGCATAACCTTCAAGTTGAGGGTTAAATTTAAAGTCGGTTACCTTTTTAGCTCCCAACATCACTTTAGTCGCGTAATTTACATAAGGCTCTTTGTAAGCTTTAGCTATAAATGGAACGGTTCTAGAAGCTCTTGGATTGGCTTCGATAATGTAAACCATATCATCTTTAACAGCAAACTGAATGTTAATTAAACCTACCGTATTTAATGCTCTAGCAATGGTATGGGTATGGTCTATAATTTGTTGCATCACCAAATCACCTAAGTTGAAAGCTGGTAAGGTCGCGTTAGAATCTCCAGAGTGTACCCCACAAGGTTCGATATGCTCCATAATACCAATAATATAAACATTCCCATCGGCATCACAAATCGCATCTGCTTCAGCTTCAATAGCACCATCTAAGTAGTGGTCTAATAACAGTTTATTGTTTGGAATTTTTCTTAGTAAATCAACAACGTGTTCTACTAACTCCTCTTTATTGATAACAATTTTCATCCCTTGACCTCCTAATACATACGATGGACGTACTAAGATTGGGAAATCTAATTCTTCAGCTAGTTTTAAAGCTTCATCAGCATTCTCAGCAACTCCAAATTCTGGGTAAGGAATATTGTGATCCTTTAATAATTTAGAGAAACTTCCGCGGTCTTCAGCTAAATCTAAAGCCTCGAAACTTGTTCCTATAATTTTAATACCGTATTTGGTTAACTTTTCTGCTAATTTTAAAGCAGTTTGTCCACCTAATTGCACGATAACACCTTCTGGGTTTTCATGACGGATGATGTCGTAGATATGCTCCCAGAATACTGGCTCGAAGTATAATTTATCGGCCGTATCAAAATCGGTAGAAACCGTTTCAGGGTTACAGTTAATCATGATGGTTTCGTAACCACACTCGGCAGCTGCTAAAACCCCATGCACACAACAGTAATCAAACTCGATACCTTGTCCGATTCGGTTTGGTCCAGAACCTAAAACAACAATCTTCTTTTTATCGGTTACCACACTTTCGTTGTGTACATATGTTTCGCCTTCGGCGCTTTCAATCGTATTTTCGAAAGTTGAATAGTAATATGGTGTTTTAGCCGTAAACTCTGCAGCACAGGTATCTACTAACTTAAACACACGTTGAATGTTAAGTTCTTCTCTTTTATTGTACACCTGACTTTCTAAACAGCCCAACATGTGTGCTATTTGACGGTCACCATATCCTTTTTGCTTCGCTTCTAAAAGTAAATCGCGATCTAAGGTATCGATAGTGTATGTAGAAATTTCTTTTTCTAATTGGAATAATTCCTCGTACTGCTTTAAGTACCACATATCAATTTTAGTGATATCGTAAATCTGACTTAAAGGAATTCCCATGGCAATGGCATCGTAAATTACAAATACACGATCCCAACTTGCATTGGTTAATTTATCGATGATTTGGTTATAATCGGTATACCCTTTTCCATCGGCACCTAAACCATTACGTTTAATTTCTAATGACTGTGTGGCTTTATGAAGTGCTTCTTGGAACGAACGTCCAATACCCATAACCTCACCTACGGCTTTCATTTGAAGACCTAAAGTACGATCAGATCCTTCAAATTTATCAAAGTTCCAACGTGGTATTTTTACAATAACGTAATCTAAAGTCGGCTCAAATAGAGCTGAAGTAGATTTTGTAATTTGGTTATCTAATTCATCTAAAGTATAACCAATAGCCAATTTAGTAGCAATTTTAGCAATAGGATATCCTGTAGCTTTACTTGCTAATGCCGATGAACGTGACACACGAGGGTTAATTTCAATGGCAATAATTTCTTCTTTCTCATCTGGACTTACAGCAAACTGCACGTTACATCCACCTTCGAAATCACCAATACTACGCATCATTTTAATAGCCATATCACGCATTTTCTGGAAGGTGGTATCGCTTAATGTCATGGCTGGTGCCACGGTGATAGAGTCTCCTGTATGAATCCCCATAGGGTCCATATTTTCAATAGAACAGATAATAACTACGTTATCGTTTCTATCACGAAGTAACTCTAACTCATATTCTTTCCAGCCCATCATGGCCTTATCAATCATAACTTCGTGAATTGGAGATACTTCAAGACCATGTCTTAAAAGTTTATCAAAATCCTTCTCTTCGTAAACAATAGCAGCTCCAGCACCACCTAAAGTAAAGGAAGAACGAATACATAATGGGAAACCAAATTCTTGTGCAATTTCTTTACCTTTTAAAAATGATGTTGCTGTAGCTTGAGGTGCCATAGCTACACCAATTTTATTCATCAACTCTCTAAATTGCTCTCTATCTTCTGTAATATTAATCGCGTTGATATCAACACCTATCAATTCTACTCCAAAATCTTTCCAAATCCCCTTTTCATCAGCTTCAATACATAAATTTAATGCGGTTTGTCCTCCCATAGTTGGTAAAACAGCATCAATTTGAGGGTGTTCTTCTAAAATTTTAATAATCGACTTTGTAGTTAAAGGTAACAAGTACACATGATCGGCCATAGAAGGATCGGTCATGATAGTTGCAGGGTTCGAATTAATTAAAATGGTTTCAATTCCATCTTCTCTTAAAGATCTCAAAGATTGTGACCCTGAATAGTCAAACTCACACGCTTGTCCAATTACAATTGGCCCAGACCCTATAATAAGTATCGATTTTAATTTTGGATTTTTAGGCATTTTATGATCTAGTTATAATATTGAATGTTAATGATTTACAAAAATAATAATAAGATGATATAAAAAAAGGCGTTACACTTAAGTAACACCTTTATTTTTATAAACAATTATTCATCAATTATTTTTTATGTCTAGTTTCAGATGATACAGACAATTTTTTTCTTCCTTTAGCTCTTCTACGTGCTAATACCTTTCTACCGTTAGCAGAAGCCATTCTTTCTCTGAAACCGTGTTTGTTTCTTCTCTTTCTTTTAGAAGGCTGAAATGTTCTTTTACTCATTGTCTTATATCTTTAATTCTGAAAATGTATGTTTTTTTTAATCCTTTGGCCTTTCTTCAAAACCGAGGGCAAATATACAAAGAGTTTTTACTTCCGCAAACCTAAATGTAAAAAAAATTGAATAATTTTTATTTTGTAACCCATAGCATGTAAGTCCTTTATATATTAAGGTTAAGACCTTTCTTTTGTTATTCCTTAATATATAAAATTTGATAAAAATTTAGTTTCTTTGCAATCTTAAATGACCAAAATACGTCGTTTTTTTAAGAACGACTTCTAAAAATTATTCGAAAATACAGATTATGTTCAACAAAAATATAAAACTTGTTTTAGCTGTAGCGATTATTGCTTATGCCGTGTATCAATTTACCGAAAGTAATATCGGCAACGGTATTATGCTTATCCTATTATCATTGATATTCATTTTTCTTTATTTCAAGAATGAATTCATATTATTAGCCTTTTTAAAATTACGTAAGCAAGATTTTGAAGGCGCTAAAGGGTGGCTCAATAAAATTAAAAACCCAGAAGGTGCTTTAGTAAAAAAACAACAAGGCTACTATAATTACCTACATGGTATCATGGTTTCTCAAACTAATATGAATGAATCTGAAAAGTTTTTCAAAAAAGCCATTGCTTTAGGACTTTCTATGGATCATGATTTGGCCATGGCCAAATTGAATTTAGCAGGAATAGCTTTTTCTAAACGCAGAAAACAAGAAGCACAAAAACTACTTTCTGAAGCGACAAAACTGGATAAACAAGGTATGTTAACCGATCAAATTAAAATGATGAAGGACAACATGAAACGTGCACAAATGCCAAATCAGCATTACGGCGCTGGTGGTTCTTTAAGAGCACAAAAACGTCGCGGCTAAAAAACTTATAAATCACACATAAAAAAAGCTCAAAACTTTAAGTTTTGAGCTTTTTTTATTGACTAAATCTTCTTGCTAAGATTTAAACCAGCATATTATTTATTAGGGTATACCCCTTTCATTGGGATTTCTATATGATACAGTTTACGACTGCTGTTATTAAGTTTAGGTTCACGTAACCAAGGGTTGTGAATTTTTAAAATCTTATAATTGATGTCAAACTTTTTAGCAAATACCGCAAAATCGGTTACTGCGGTATCAACCTTAACGGTATAAGATGGCACTTCGCTATATAAATCTTTTTCTCTAAAATTGAATCCGTATTTCTTCGGATTTGATAAAATTTCTTTTAAAGCTATGATTCTAAACACATAACGCCCTGTTTCTTCTCCTAATAATAAATCGTAATAATCATCAACCATTTGATCACTTAATCGGCGTGACACTCCTGAATTCCCTGCATTGTAGGCCGCTGCTGCTAAAGTCCAACTACCTAACAAATCTTTAGATTTTAATAAGTACTGACAAGCCGCTTCAGTAGATTTCTCAAGATGATAGCGTTCATCAACATTGTCGTTGACTTCTAAACCGTATTCCTTTGCTGTGGCTGGCATGATTTGCCAAACACCTCGAGCACCTGCTGGAGATACCACATTGACTAAGCCACTTTCTATAACAGCTAAATATTTAAAGTCATCCGGAACACCGTACTTTTTTAAAATAGGTTCTATAATAGGAAAACACTTATGGGCTCGCTTAAACATGAGTAAACCATTGGATTGCCAGTACGTATTGACGAGTAACTCTCTATCCATACGCTCGTAGATATCTGGATTTTTTAAAGGAACTGGCTCGCCTGCAAAATCTAAATGTTCTGGAATTTGCAAAGCATAAACATTATAACCGTTTACCCTTTCTTTTTCGTAATTTTCATCGGTAGGCACATCTTGAACGGCATAAATAAAAAACCCACACAAGCTTAATAGCCCTATAAATATAAAACCTTTTTGTATTCTTTTCATTGCTCTAATTTTACCTTAAAGGTAGAGAAATTTCGATTATTCTGCTAATATAATTTGAGGTAAATTCGCGTTAAACCACCTGTATTTATTAATAATCATGATATGGGTTCCCTCAGGAATACGGATGCAATTGCTAATATATTGCATCGGAAAAACAGGGTCGTTATCGCCATGAATGTGAATTAAATTTGGGTCGTACGACTCTTGGTCCCAGCACACCATTTCCTTAATAGCCCAACTTAAATATTTAGGATCATTCACCGAAAGATACTTTTTATACAAGGCCAAGCGCTTGGTAACCTCCTTTCCGAAGGCGTATTTTTCTAAAACATCAATCTTACTTGCCAATTGCGTAGGTACGATTTTATAAGCACCTGTGGTTCTAGCCAATTGCATGGTTTTAGGCAATTCAAATTTACTCTTAACACTTGAAACGATAATAAGTTTTCTCACCTGGATATGCTTACTCATTTCTTGAACCAACACACCCCCGAAGGAAACCCCTATTAAAACTGGATTTTCATGCTTTATGTTTTTGGTCATTCTTAAAGCATAATCTGAAATAGGCTCATCTTTTAAAGGTAACATCCATTCTAAAAAATGCATTTCAAAAGTGTCTTTAGGCAGGTCGATATATTCAAAAATTTGTGAGCTTGCTGCCATGCCCGGCATAAAGTAAACAGGTATTAGCGACTGAATCATAAGGCATTAACTTTTAATTTACTTTCAGTTAACAATTTTTTTTCGTACTTTTGCACAAAGTTATAGTAATACCCCCCTCGCTAGACTAACAATCCGAAACATAAACTTAGACAAAATGGTGGAAGCTGCAGAATTAATTGACAACGATTTTTTACGTCAATATGAACTTAAGATTGACGATCATTTAGCGAAAATTGAATACTCTTTACAAGAACGAAAAATTTTTTTAACCAAATTAGTAATTCCTGAAAGTATTACCAATGATGAATTTAAAAAAGATTTTTTAGCCCTTGTTTTCGATCAAATTCAAGAACGTAATTTAAGCGTGGTACCTACGAGTCCTGAAATCGCTAAATTCATGAGAAGTAACAGAAAGTACAAACGAATGCTTCCTGTAGGAGTAAGAATTTAATAGCATAAACAAAACGCTATAAAACAAGAAGCTGTCTCTAAACCGAGGCAGCTTTTTTTTATATATTATTGAGTACTTCTGCAAAATCAAATCGCACTAACCCATCGTCATCGATTTCAGTAAGTACCACTTCATGAAGTGTGTTTACCAATTCTGGATTCCAAGGCGTTTTTACTTTAACGTAATTTTCGGTAAACCCATGAATGTAGCCTTCCTTATTTTCGCTTTCAAATAACACGGTTCTTTGCGTTCCTAACTGACTTTCATAAAAAGCACGACGTTTTTTAACCGATAATCCTCTAAGCATCTTACTACGTTTGGATCGCACATTATTAGGTACAACACCATCCATATCAACAGCCTCGGTATTATCACGTTCTGAATACGTGAACACATGCAAATAAGAAATATCTAGTGTACTTAAAAAATTATAGGTCTCTAAAAACAGCTCATCTGTTTCACCAGGAAAACCAACAATAACATCTACACCTATACAAGCATGAGGCATCACCTCTTTAATTTTAGAAACACGATCTACATACAATTCACGCATATAACGACGTTTCATTTTTTTAAGAATTTCGTTAGAACCAGACTGTAAAGGCACATGAAAATGAGGTACAAAAGCTCTTGATTTAGAAACTAGATCGATGGTTTCGTTTTTAAGTAAATTAGGCTCTATTGATGAAATTCTTAAACGCTCAATACCGTCTACTTTATCCAGTTCGGTGACCAAATCTAAAAAAGTATGCTCGTGTTTTTTATTGCCGAATTCACCTTTCCCGTAGTCCCCAATATTAACACCGGTTAAAACGATTTCTTTAATATTTTGCTCCGAAATTTCACGTGCATTTTTTAAGACGTTAGTCATGGTATCACTTCTAGAAATACCTCGAGCTAAAGGGATGGTGCAATAGGTACATTTATAATCGCAGCCATCTTGCACTTTTAAAAAGGCACGCGTTCGATCGCCAATGGAATAAGAACCCACATAAAAATCGGCTTCTTCGATTTCGCAAGAATGCACTTCTCCAAAATCGTTTTTAGATAAATCGTTAAGGTAATCGGTAATTTTAAACTTCTCTGTAGCACCAAGCACCAAATCTACACCATGAACATCAGCCAATTCTTGCGGCTTTAGCTGCGCATAACACCCTACAGCTGCCACAAAAGCATTTTCATTGTTTTTTTGTGCTTGTTTTACAATGGTTTTAAATCGCTTATCGGCATTTTCGGTAACCGAACAAGTATTAATCACATAGATATCTGCTTTTTCAGAAAAATCAACCCTATCAAAACCTTCTTTACTAAAATCTCTGGCAATGGTAGACGTTTCTGAAAAATTTAATTTACAACCTAAAGTATAAAATGCGACTTTCTTATTCATGGTATTTTGTCACCTTGAATTTGCTTCAAGATCTTTTAAAAATTATCTTTACCTTTTCTCATACAGGAACAAAAAGAAAGCATTCTTACAGAGAATGACACACTTGAAGCTCAAAAATTATGAGGGTGCAAATTTACAACTAATTAGTTATATGATAAAACCTAATCTTAAACAAATAATAAGCTATTTATCAATTACTTATCTCACCCTTTTCTTTTTATCTTGTAAGACCGACCATAGCATCAATAGAGATCATTTGGTTTTTCGGTACAACGAATACGCTAATATCAATACTTTAGATCCGGCTTTTTCGAGAACACTGCAAGACAACTCGGTTTGTAATCAGCTTTTTAACGGCTTGGTACAATTGGATGACGAACTCAATATCCTACCATGTATTGCAAAGAATTGGACCATTTCGGAAGACGGAATGACCTACCAATTTAATCTGCGTCAAGATGTATGGTTTCATAACCACGAATTATTTGGCAAAGACTCTACAAGAACGGTTGTTGCTAACGATTTTAAATACAGCTTTAACCGACTTAGAGATGAAAAAATTGCCTCACCAGGCAGTTGGGTTTTAAATAAAGTAGAAGATTTTCAAGCTGTAAACGACAGTATTTTTGAAATTAAACTTACACAACCTTTCCCTGCTTTTATCGGACTTTTAACCATGAAGTACTGCTCGGTCATTCCGCATGAAGTTGCTGATTTTTATGGATCTGAATTTAGAAGTCACCCTATTGGAACAGGACCTTTTAAGTTTAAACGCTGGGAAGAGAACATCAAACTTGTTTTTAGAAAAAATCACAATTATTTTGAAACCGACCAAGAAGGCAGGAAACTGCCTTATTTAGAAGCCGTTGCTATTACGTTTCTCCCTGACAAACAGAGTGAATTTTTACAGTTTGCACAAGGAAATATCGATTATGTTTCTGGTTTAGACGCTTCGTATAAAGATGAAATATTAACTGCTAACGGAAAACTCCAAAAACAATATGCCGAATCGGTAAACATGATTCGTGGACCCTACTTAAATACGGAATATTTAGGTTTTTATTTAGATTCTGAAACGCCCGAAATACAATCAGAACTCTTAAGAAAAGCTATTAATTATGGTTTTGACAGAAAAAAAATGATTGTTTACTTAAGAAACGGCATAGGCACACCTGCTAACGGTGGCTTTATCCCCATGGGATTACCGGGATATAACAAAACCATTGGGTACGATTACCAACCTGAAAAGGCAAAAATGCTAGTATCACAATTCATAGCTGAAACCGGAATTGTCAATCCTAAAATAACCTTAGTAACGACTAGTAACTACCTAAGTTTTTGCGAGTTTATACAGCGTGAACTAGAAAAAACTGGACTAAATTTACAGGTTGACGTAATGCCTGAAGCATCTCTACGCTCGGCACGCTCTAACGGTAAGGTGGATATGTTTAGAAGTTCATGGATAGCCGATTATTTGGATGCTGAAAACTATTTATCCATTTTTTACAGTAAAAACTTTGCTCCTCATGGTTCTAATTATTTTCATTTTAAAAATGACACTTTCGACCAATTGTACAATAAAGCTTTTACAGTAACAGATATCGAGGAAAGAAAAAAAATATACACAACCATGGATTCTATAGCTATGGATAAAGCACTTATGGTTCCACTGTACTACGATGAAGTCATTCGTTTTACGAGAAAAAATGTAAAAGGATTAGGAGTTAACCCTATCAATTTACTCGATCTCAAACACGTAAAAAAGACGCTTTAAACATCTTCTAAGCGTTTTTCAATAATTACTCCGTGTACCATTAAATAGACACCTGTGGCGTAAAAAAACATGATACTAAAGTCTTGATAAGGCACATCTGTTTTAAAGGTTTTAATAACCATAATTCCTTCAGAAATCATATAACATATCACACCATAAAACACCGAAAGATAACTTTTTCTATCAACCACTTCTTTACGCAAGTAAGCGAACTGGCATAAGAGTAATGAAATAAAGTAACTCATTAAAGTCGGCAGAAAATAGTTTCCTAAATCCTCATAAATATAACTCACTAATCCAACAGTATAAATAAAAATGGCTATAGAAAAAGGAATTAAACGACGCACTTGAAAATCTGATTTGTGAGAAAACCGAAAACATAAAAACAATTTTGCCACAGAATATATAAACAAGCTAGTCATTAAAAGATACATGTTTTCGTGGTTGATAATTAAAAAATCGGCTAAAAAAAAACACACTAAGGCTAGCATGGTCCACGAAAAATTACGCTTTATAGCAGCCTCATTATTAAAATAGTAGTACGCAATAAGAAGTCCTAAAACCCAAGGTTTTGAAAAAAAACGATACGGAACTGCAGGCAAATTTATTTTTACAGCAGTATCAATTATTAAAACTGTAAAGAATAAGATCGCAAACTTTTTTTTGTCTCGTATAATGTTCAACATAATGTTTAATTTGGATCCTTTCTTCAACAACACCTAAATAAGATTAGGTTGTTATTTTATTCAATGCCAAATTACAAAAAAAACAAATTCAATTTAATATTTAGAAAAATTGCAAACTTTAGTATTTGGCATACTAATTAAAACATAAGAATGAGTTTTATATTTTGATTGTGATGGATTCTTTTTTCTGTAGAATGGATTAAAAATAGCTTTCTGGCTCTATTCTTTTCTCGGTAATTATACCGTGTATAATCAAATAAACTCCGGTAGCATAGAAAAACATGATGGAAAAGTCTTGAAAAAGCACATCCGTTTTAAAGGTATTTATAATAGTTATACCTTCTGAAACCATGTAACACAACACCCCAGATAACACAAAAAGATAACTCTTTTTATCTACAACTTCCTTTCGAAGATAAGCAAACTGACATAAGAGTAAGGATATAAAATAACTGATAAGCGCGAAGATAAAATAACTTCCCAATCCGTCGTGTATATACAAAATTAACACAACCGTATAAACAAATATAACGATGGAAAACGGAATTAAACGACTGACTTTAAAATCGGATTTATGTGAAAACCGAAAACAGAGAAATATCTTTGCAAGGGTATACACCACAAAACTAGAAACCAATAACATTTGATTTTCTCTATTTATTATCAATAAATCGGCTACAAAAAAGGAACACAAGGCCAACATGACCCAGAAAAAGTTACGGTTCTCTGCAGGAGAATAATTATAGTAATAATATAAAACGATTAGTAATATGGTTGGCGTCTTAGAGATAAAACGGTAAGGCCATGGAAAATTAGTTTTAACAATGGTATCGATGATAAGCATCACAAAAAAAAGCAAGGCAAACTTTTTTTTATCCTTTAGTATCGTTAACATATTATTTCGTTTGGGGTGGCTAGGGTAAAAACTAAATAAATTAATTTTAACCGTGCACAAATTACAAAAAAAATGTTAGCCCTTTGAAAAAAATACCAAGGACATTATGACAAAAAAAGCATACAGCAAAACCATGTTATTGCTTAGAACGCCAAGTCAATGTATTTAATCTCGTCTAAACTTTTTAGAAATTTCAAAAACATGCTCTAGGATGGCCTTATCTTGTTCGGTAAGTTCAATATTTCGCCTTGACATCACTACATGGGCAACTTCAAAAGCCTTTTTGGTTAAATAGGTTGTAAATCCACTGCTCCCGCCCCAACTAAAACTAGGCACAAAGTTTCTTGGAAACCCGCTACCAAAAATATTGGCACTCACACCTACAACGGTCCCTGTATTAAACATGGTATTAATTCCACACTTACTATGATCTCCCATCATAAGTCCGCAAAACTGCAACCCTGTTTTAGCAAAGGCCTCGGTTTGATAGTCCCATAAACGCACTTCGGCATAATTATTTTTTAGATTAGAATTATTGGTATCGGCGCCAAGGTTACACCACTCACCCAATACAGAATTCCCTAAAAAGCCGTCATGCCCTTTGTTAGAATAACCAAATAAAACAGAATTATTAATTTCACCACCTACTTTACTATAAGGTCCCACCGTTGTTGGTCCGTATATTTTAGCACCCATTTTCACTGTGGCATGGTCGCATAAAGCAAAAGGCCCTCTAATGATGGCGCCTTCCATTATTTCAGTGTTTTTACCTATATAAATAGGACCACTAGAAGCATTTAAAGTCACAAACTCTAAACGCGCACCATCTTCTATAAAAATATTTTCTGGTGCAATGACATTATTACTAGAAGGAATGGATTGAGATTTTCTACCTTCAGTAATGAGATCAAAATCTTCCTGAATCGCCTCGCCGTTTTTGGAAAAAATATCCCAAGTATGGTTGATTTGAATGGTTTCAGCTTCAAATTCTATGGCTTCGTAGGCATCAAAATCAATATCTTCTTGCTCTTCTTTCGCAAAAAAAGCAATCACATCCTCTCCATTAAAAATAGCCTGGTTCTCTTGAAGATCTTTAATCATTTCCACCAGTTCTGGACTGGGAAGGTAGGAAGCATTAATCATCACATTGTCTTCCATTTCTACCATCGGAAACTTATCAGCTAAATAATCTTCGGTAACAGTGGTACTAGTGCAATCTAAAAAAGATTCCCACTTCTCACGAATGGTTAAAATACCAACACGAATATCGGCAACAGGTCTTGTATAAGTAAAAGGCAACAGGTTGTTACGGGAAGGACCATCAAAAAGAATGTAGTTCATTTTTAGATATAAAATTAAGAGACATACCAATTCTTGTTTAAAATACCCTTAATAAAATGCTCTTATTTCCTTTCTATTTCAGAATAAAAAGAAACCGTAGCTCAGCTATGCTTTATTTTTCTTCTTTCTATAAAGAAAAAAATCAAAATTTTATTTTAAGATCATTTTAAACAAGAATTGGTATTAGGCCTTCGAGATTTTTTCTCAAAAATACCTAACTCATGTTTTGCAATCCAAAAATAGCTTAATTCGGTAAATAAAAAAAGCCTCTCTTTAACAGAAAGGCTTTTAAAATATATTTTTTTGCTAAAATTATTTTTTAAACTTAGCGTACTTAGTTTTGAATTTATCAATTCTACCAGCTGTATCTACTAATTTAGATTTACCAGTGTAGAACGGGTGCGATGTTCTAGAAATCTCCATTTTTATTAATGGATACTCTACACCATCAACTTCAAGAGTTTCGTTAGTTTCTGCTGTAGACTTTGTTAAGAATACATCTTCGTTAGACATATCTTTAAATGCTACAATTCTATAATTTTCTGGATGTATCTCTTTTCTCATCGCTAAATGCTTTTTATTACTTTCAATTTTGGAGTGCAAATTTAGTTATTTTTTACAAACCTGCAATACTTTTTATATTTTTTTGTCTTTTTATTTGTTTCTGTTTTAGGAACATGACGTATTCCTTGTAAAACAAATCGTAATGTCAAAATTTTTTCACAAAACAAATGTAACGTTTTAATATATTTGAATACTAAGAGAAGTCACTAAAAATTAATTAATCAAAAAACATTATGGAAAATTCTTTAAAATCAATTGCAACAAACTACGGCCTATACCTTGGCGCTTTACTCGCTTTAATAACTGTTTTAGCTTACGCAATAGATTTAGAACTCCTTGTAAACACTTGGGTTGGCATATTTATTATGATAGCCATTATTGTTTTCGGCATTATTTCAGTAGCAAAAGTAAAACAAGCTCAAAACGGATTTGCTTCCTTTAAACAAGCCTTTACAGCTTACTTTATAACCGTTTTAATTGGATTATTGATTAGCACTTTGGTATCATTTTTACTATTCAATTTTATTGATACCGACGCGGCCGATATATTGAAACAAAAGACTATAGAGAAAACGGTAAGTATGTTAGAAGGTTTTAATACGCCTGTTGAAGCAATCGACCAAGCGGTAACCGAAATTGAATCACAAAACCAATATTCAATAGGTAACATCGCTAAAGGGCTTGCTGGTTATCTAGTTGTTTTTTCAATAATAGGTTTAATAGTTGCAGCAGCCATGAAAAAAAGTAACCCAGAGGCCGAATAAATTCTGTATTTTTGAATATTATTTCGAAAATATCCAAATGAACATATCTGTAGTAATTCCACTACTTAACGAACAAGACTCTTTAACCGAACTTCATGATTGGATCGCACGCGTGATGCTATCCAATCAGTTTTCTTATGAAATCATCTTTATTGACGATGGCAGTACCGATGATTCATGGAAGGTTATTACCGATTTGGCTTCACAAGACATTCATGTAAAAGGCATTCAATTTTTAAGAAACTACGGAAAATCACAGGCTCTTCACGCTGGATTTGAAAAAGCTCAGGGCGAAGTCGTAATTACCATGGATGCCGATTTACAAGACAACCCCGATGAAATCCCCGAGCTTTATCATATGATTAAAGCAGAAGGCTACGATCTTGTTTCGGGATGGAAAAAGAAACGCTACGACTCTGTATTGTCTAAAAACTTACCTTCTAAACTATTCAATTGGGCCGCCAGAAAAACTTCGGGGGTAAAATTAAACGATTTTAACTGTGGCTTAAAAGCTTATAAGTTAGAGGTTGTAAAAAATATTGATGTCAATGGTGAAATGCACCGCTATATTCCTGTACTTTCCAAAAATGCAGGTTTTAGCAATATCGGTGAAAAAGTGGTACAACACCAAGCACGAAAATATGGCGTTACAAAGTTCGGTATCGATAGGTTTTTACATGGTTTTCTAGACCTCATTACCATTTGGTTTTTATCCCGTTTTGGCAAACGCCCCATGCATTTATTCGGAGCCTTAGGTTTTATAATGATTGCCATAGGTTTTGCTTTTGCTTTTTACTTAGGACTAGATAAACTCTGGATCAACCCACAAGGCAGACTCATAACCGAGCGTCCGCAATTCTACATCTCACTATCAACCATGATTATAGGAACACAATTTTTTGTGGCTGGCTTTTTAGGAGAGATTATTTTACGAACTAAATCAGACAAAAAACGCTATACCATTAAAGGGGCGTTAAACTTAAATTAATATATCAATTTACAGTATGATCATTTCTTTATGTTTTCTGTATTAACAACTAAATAAAAAGAGGAATTAACTATTTTTGTATCCCATACTTTACAACATTATGATACACATTGAACCAAAAATTTTAGAGAGAATAAACAGCTGGTTAACACCAGCGTTTGATGAAGAAACACAAAACACAATTAAAGAAAGCATCGCGCACAAACCTAAAGATATCCAAGAAAGCTTTTATAAAGACTTAGAGTTTGGAACCGGAGGTATGCGTGGTATCATGGGGGTTGGAACCAACAGAATAAACAAATACACCCTTGGAAAAAGCACCCAAGGCCTTAGCGATTATTTGCATAAACAATTTCCTAATGAAACTCCTAAAGCTGTAATTGCTTACGATTGTAGACATAACAGTAAATCCTTAGCTAAAGTAGTTGCCGATGTGTTTTCTGCAAATGGCATTGAAGTTTATTTATTCGAAGATTTACGTCCAACACCAGAATTATCTTTTGCTGTAAAACATTTAAATTGTCACTGTGGTATCGTTTTAACCGCATCACACAATCCTCCAGAATACAACGGTTACAAAGTGTATTGGCAAGATGGCGGACAATTAGTACCACCACACGACAAAGGTGTTATTGACGTGATTAACACAGTTGATTATGCCAACATAAAGTTTGATGCTAACGAACAACTCATTCATACTATAGGCAAGGATGTTGATGATGTTTTTATTGATGCCTCTGTAGAAAAAGGAAGTGTTGGTGCTACTCAAAAAGCTAAAGATGACCTTACTATCGTTTTCACTTCGCTTCACGGCACATCAATCACTGCTGTTCCTGAAACTTTAAAACGTGCAGGTTATAAAAATGTACATATCGTAAAAGAGCAGGAAGTACCAGATGGCGATTTCCCAACAGTTAAATCACCAAATCCTGAGGAACCAGCTGCTCTAAAAATGGCTTTAGAACTTGCCGAAAAAGTTAATGCCGATATCGTTATTGGTACCGACCCTGACTGTGACCGTTTAGGGGTTGCCGTTCGTAATTCTGAAAACGAATTACAACTGCTTAACGGTAATCAAACTATGGTGATGATGACCGATTTCTTACTTAAACAATGGAAAGCCGAAGACCGTATTAAAGGTAAAGAGTTTATTGCTTCGACGATTGTTTCCACCCCAATGCTTAGCAAATTAGCAGCATCATATGAGGTAGAAAGTAAAATAGTTTTAACTGGATTTAAATGGATTGCTAAACTGATTCATGATTTCCCAGAATTAGATTTCATAGGTGGTGGTGAAGAAAGTTTTGGTTATATGGTAGGTGATTTTGTTCGCGATAAAGACGCTGTAACTTCAACCCTTTTAGCTTGTGAAATTGCAGCTATAACAAAATCTAATGGCAGTTCTTTCTTTAACGAACTTATTCAATTGTACACGGAGCACGGTTTTTACAAAGAAAAACTCGTTTCTCTTACTAAAAAAGGTATTGAAGGCGCCGAAGAAATTAAACAAATGATGGTCGACGCTAGAGAAAACCCGCTTGCTATTATCAATGGCTCTAAAGTGGTAAAAATCGAAGATTACGATTTATCTGAAGCCAAAAACATGCTAACCGGTGAGACCTCTAAAATTGACATCCCTAAATCGAATGTAATCATTTACTATACCGAGGATGGTAGCCAAGTGGCATTACGACCAAGTGGTACAGAACCAAAAATTAAGTTCTACGTTAGTGTAAACACCGCTTTATCGAATGTCAACGATTTTGCAGCTACCGAAACGGAACTTGATAACAAGGCGGAAGCCATTTTAAAAGACATGAACCTTATTTAATGAATAATTTTTATAACCTTTTACAATACGCCAAACCATATAAAAAGTTTGCTATTGGGCATGTCATATCTAATATATTCTATGCTCTATTTGGCACCTTATCGTTCGTTGCACTCATCCCCATGCTTGATGTTCTTTTTAAGCCTAAGGACTTAAGTGAAGCGCCTGCTGTAAAGCCCGTTTATGAAGGCCTTGGCAGTATCGACGACTATGGTAAGGACCTACTAGCATACGAAGTTAGTCAACACGCTGGTAGCGATCCTCAAAAAGCCCTATTTCTTGTGGTTAGCCTAATTATTATCCTATTCTTGTTAAAAAACATTTTTGGATATATGGCCAACTACTTCATGGTTTTTCTAAGAAATGGCGTGGTAAGAGACTTAAGAACGGCTGTTTATAAAAAAACCGTAAGCCTACCACTCGCCTACTTTTCTGAGCAGAAAAAAGGTGATATCATGTCTAGGGTAACCTCCGATGTATCGACTTTACAGTACTCGATGCTCCCCATGCTAGAACTTATCGCTAGAGAACCTCTAATGATTATTTTCACCATCGGGACCATGTTTATTTTAAGTGCTAAACTCACCCTATTCGTGTTTATTTTTATTCCTATATCTGGATTTATTATTTCTAGAATTGGTAAAACACTAAAAAGAAAATCGGATCGTGTACAAAGAGAACAGGGTACCATTCTTTCTATTTTAGAAGAAACCCTAACAGGCTTACGAATTATTAAAGGTTTTAATGCTGAAGATAAATTTAATGCCCGTTTTCAAAATTCATCCAACAAGTCTTATCACTTTTCAAACAAGTTATTGAATCGACAAAATCTGGCCTCTCCAACCAGTGAGTTTTTAGGTATTTTGGTTATTGGTATTTTACTTTGGTATGGCGGGCAGTTGGTACTTATAGACAAATCGTTGGATGGCAGTTCTTTTATTGCTTTTATGGGACTGGCTTACAATATCATGGTGCCTGCAAAAGCCATTTCTCGTGGTATATATAATGTAAAGCAAGGTAGCGCTTCCGCGGAAAGAATCCAGGAAATTATTGATACGCCTAACCCTTTAAAGGATATTGAAAACGCCATTGAAAAAGAAAGTTTCGATAGTGAAATCAAATTTGATAACATTTGGTTTAAGTATAAAGACGATTATGTTTTAAAGAATTTCAGTTTAAACATTCCTAAAGGAAAAACCGTTGCTCTTGTAGGGCAATCTGGTAGTGGAAAATCTACCATTGCCAACCTCATCACCCGTTTTTACGATGTGAACAAAGGTGAAATACTTATGGACGGGATTAATATTAAAAATATAGCAACAAAATCTTTGCGTGATCAACTCGGTATTGTGACTCAAGATGCTATTCTTTTTAATGAAACCATAAAAAACAACTTAAAACTTGGGAATGATCAAGCTTCTGATGAAGACATCATTGAAGCTTTAAAAGTTGCTAATGCTTGGGAGTTTGTTAAAGAACTTCCTGAAGGTATTGAAACCAATATTGGTGACGCTGGAAACAAATTGTCTGGCGGACAAAAACAACGTTTAAGCATTGCCCGTGCCGTACTTAAGAGTCCGCCAATCATGGTCTTGGATGAAGCGACTTCAGCACTCGATACCGAAAGCGAACGTTTAGTTCAGGATGCTTTAGAGAATATGATGAAAAACAGAACCTCTATTGTTATCGCACACCGCCTTTCAACCATACAAAAAGCCGATGAAATTGTAGTTCTAAACAAAGGAGAAATCGTTGAACAAGGCAAACACAGTGAACTTATGGATAAAAAAGGCGTTTATCAAAAGTTGGTCGCTATGCAAAGTTTCGAATAATCTTGGTATTTGAAGAAAAAAATAAACCTAACTTAATAGAAAATTAGAAAAAGGATAGAGATTTGGGTTTCTATCCTTTTTTCTGTTCCTGTCAGACTTGGGGACATCTAACAACATAAGTTAGGTTGTGAAACAAAAATAAACTACAAGCCTTAATTTAGCAAGGAAAAACACAGTTAATCGTCATTTACGAACGTTTCGTCGATAAAACAATCTATAATCCTTTGATTTACAAATCATTTAAAATCTGAGTAAAACAAATAGTATAAGGCATTAAACTTTTTGTAATTTTAGGAGTCCAATATGCAAACATCACTTAGTGACCGACGAAATAACACTAATAGAACAACTACAATCTGAACACCAAAAGGATCAAGCCTTTAAGACGTTGCTAAGCCAATATAAAGAACGCCTGTATTGGCACATTCGTCATATTGTTAAATCTCACGACGACGCCGATGATGTTTTACAGAACACCTTTATAAAAATTTATAAAAACATACATAATTTTAAAGGGGACAGTAAGTTATTTTCTTGGATGTACCGTATTGCAACAAACGAGTCTTTAACTTTTTTAAGCAAAAAAGCCAAGCAAATGCAAATTACCAGTGAAGAGCTACAAACTGCATCCATTAACAATTTAATCTCAGATGTTTATTTTGAAGGCGACGAAATTCAATTAAAATTGCAGCAAGCCATTGCATCCCTTCCAGAAAAGCAACAATTGGTATTTAATATGAAATACTTTCAAGATTTAAAATATAAGGATATGGCCGAAATATTAAACACAAGCGAAGGCGCATTAAAGGCTTCATACCATATTGCCGTAAAAAAAATTGAAGCCTATTTAACCCAAGATTAAACCTTTACAAAAAAACAAAGTCTTATTAATAAGATGAAAACAAATAAAATACATAATATCAAGTCTTCTGGTTTTAAAGCCCCGCAGGATTATTTTGATGCTTTTGATGACAAACTCATGGATAAGCTTAAAAATGAATCGCCTGTACATGATATAAAAACCAGTGGTTTTGAAGTGCCTAAAGATTATTTTAAAACTTTAGACAATACTATTATTAAGAAAATTGAAAGTGACAAACCTACAACTAAAGTCATTCCACTTTTCAATAAAAAAATGATTTTATACGCTACAAGTATCGCGGCTGCTGTGCTATTACTATTTAATTTATCGTTGTTTGATACGAATAGCAAACCAACGTTTGATAGTTTGGATTCTCAATCTGTTGAAAATTATATTTTGAATGAAAACATAAGCTTTTCAGAATTGGCTTCGCTTTTTTCTGATGAAGAATTGAATGCAACCATATTTTCTGAAGACCATATAGACGATGAAAACATAGAGAATTACCTCCTTGATTATTCTGATATTGAAACTTTATTAACCGAATAAACACATGAAAAAGATACTTCTTATACTCCTATTTTGCTGTTCACTTTCTGTTACAGCACAAAAAAACAAACGTGATCATATCAAAGCTTTGAAAGTTGCTTATATCACAGAGAAACTAGACTTCACGCCTAGCGAAGCACAAAAATTTTGGCCTGTTTACAACGCTTACGAAGAAAAACATAGCCAAATTAAACATGATGAATTAAGACAAATTCGAAGTGAGATTAAATCAAATTTCGATACCATGACCGATGATCAAGCGAAAGCCTTAATCGAAAAAGAAAATAAAGCTGAAATGCAATTATATCAGCTTCGCATGGATTTTAATAAGGACCTTGCTAAAATCATTCCTCCGAAAAAAATAATTTTACTTAAGGTTTCGGAAGAAGATTTTAGAAGAAAAATGTTTGAAGAGTTTAAAAAACGTAGAGGCGAAAAACGTTAGTACGTTACATTAATACTATCTTTAAAAGTTAGTTTAGCAATTTTACCAGGCCCGGTACCATAAGCTACCGAATCGTTTAAAAAGCGTAAGGCATAAAACCCAGCTTCGGTAACCTCTTTCCAACTGTTTCCGGAATCTGTGCTATAATAAATGCCTTGAAAACTGCTTGCTACTAGAGCCTTACCACCACTTCTTGGCACATATTGAACACAGCTGCTATATCCTGGCTTTTGATTTTGAGCTATTAATTCCCATGTTTTGCCTCCATCGGAAGTTCTAATTTTATTGGCTGCATTCAATTCGGGATGTTTATAGTCCCCACCAATTGCAAAGCCATGTAATTCATCATAAAAATCGATCGAGTAAATACCTTGGGTTTCTCCTTCACTAGAAATATCTGTTTTAGTAACCTGCCATGTTTGGCCGCGATCTTCAGTATAATAAATGTTACCATGAGTTGTTCCAAACCACGCCTTATCACCTAAGGTTTTTATATTTGTGTTACTTGCCGCAAAAGCGCCTTCACCTATTTCGGCTTCTGGTAATTGTGAACAATCCAGTTTTTTCCAAGTAGCACCGCCATCTCTGGTAATGATAATCGAGATACAACCATTCACACTATCACCAATAGCAATACCATCTTTGTCGTCCCAAAAGGTCATCGCATCATAAAAAACACCTTCACCCTGTTCTTCATACACCAATACCATACGCCCTTTATCACCAGTTTTATAAAGCAAAGCAGGATTTTCAATACTCAGCATAAAGAAATCTGATGAAGTATGTGCCGTTGCTCTAAAGTTTAGTGTCAAGGTATCGCGCTCTATAATAGAGGTTTGCCACATACCTGTTTTAAGGTCATTCATACCAAAAATCCCTTTATTAGCAGCAAAAGCTAAAGTTTTATCTTTTAAAATTTCAAGCGTTCTGATACTAACATCGGCATCACGAAAAATACCCTCAACCTCAACAACGTTTACATTTTTAAGAATTATAGGTTCTTCAACGGTTATAGGAGAAATAGCCAAACTATCGTCGTGTATCACAACAGGCATTTCATCAATAGGTTCTAATGAAGATTCGGTTGATGTATCACGACCTTTTTTACAGCTAAATACAAACAATACAAGGAGGAATGGTAAAATATGTTTCATCTAAAAATTTTTTATAAAAATAGGAATCTAGGCCAACTAACTAAAGCCATTTACTTAATAAAATAGTTAAAATTAAAAATGTCGTGAATTCGTAGCAATTAACGTAACTTTGCACCCTTATTATAATATACGATGCGAATACACAGAAATTTAAGCTTTGCGGTTATTGATGGTTTAACACTCATCTTTAACGAAGGAAAATATGCCGATAAGGTGATTCAACAACTTTTAAAACGAGATAAACGTTGGGGATCTCGCGACAGAGGTTTTGTTGCCGAAACCACCTACGACATTGTACGTTGGAAACGCTTATATGCTGAAATCGCAGAAGTTAAAGCACCTTTTGATCGCGACAACCTATGGCGTATGTTTGCCGTTTGGGCAACTTTAAAAGGTATTAATTTACCCGATTGGAAGTATTTTGAAAACACACCTACCCGTAAAATCAAAGGTCGTTTTGATGAACTTTCTCAAATAAGAAAATTTAAAGAATCGATTCCAGATTGGCTTGATGAAGTTGGCGAAAAAGAATTAGGAGCAGAATTTTGGTCTAAAGAAATATCAGCCCTTAACGAGCAAGCCGATGTTATTTTAAGAGTGAATACTCTAAAAACGACTAAAGAAAAATTACAAGCCGAATTATTCGATTTAAATATAGAAACCGAATTTATTAAAGGCTATCCAAGCGCTTTAAAGCTAAAGGAACGTGCGAATGTTTTTTCTACTGAAGCTTTTAAAAATGGTCATTTTGAAGTTCAAGACGCCTCTTCTCAATTGGTTGCCGAGTTTGCTAATGTACAACCTGGCATGCGTGTGGTAGATACCTGTGCTGGCGCCGGTGGTAAAACACTTCACTTGGCTGCTCTTATGGAGAATAAGGGACAAATTATTGCCATGGATATCTATGCCAATAAACTTCATGAATTAAAACGTCGTGCGAAACGTAATGGCGCTCACAATATAGAACCACGTGCTATCGATTCGACAAAAGTGATTAAAAAACTTTACGATAAAGCAGACCGTGTGGTTATTGATGCACCGTGTTCTGGTTTAGGTGTTTTACGAAGAAATCCGGATGCTAAATGGAAGCTACAACCAGAATTTCTTGATAAAATAAGAAAAACACAGCAAGAGATTTTACAACAGTATTCTAAAATGGTTAAAGCTGGCGGACAAATGGTATATGCTACTTGTTCGGTTCTACCTTCTGAAAACCAGGAGCAAGTTGCAAAATTCTTAAAATCGGAAGCTGGAGCGAATTTCTCATTAATAAAAGACAAAAAAGTATCAGCTCATAAATCTGGGTTTGATGGTTTTTATATGGCTTTATTGGAGCGTAAGGCATAATATCTTCGGTAAAAATGTCTACCTAAATCTGCCTATCGCAGACAGGTATAGTCAAATAAATTTCGGTGATAAAACACCAATTCGACTACGTTTTCTTTAAATCTAAATCAATTTCAAGAGAATTTCACCTGTAGATTTTGAAACGATACGATTCTTTGTATTTTTAATATATGGATTCGACCTTACAGACACATATCTCTGAAATTATAGGCAAACCCATCCATCATGTCTCAGATTTACAAGGTGGAGACATCTCCCATGCTTATAAAATTGCTAGTGATGGCCGTGCTTATTTTTTAAAAACTAATGAAGCCGCTTATGCCTTAGAAATGTTTCAGAATGAAGCGACTTCATTAGGTGCTATAAAGCATACCAATACCATAAAAACACCTGAAATTGTAGCTTGTGGGACTTTTAAAAACCGCGCCTATTTACTGTTGGAATTTATTCCCACCAAAACTGCTGATGCTTCCGATTTTAAAACTTTAGGAAAACAACTCGCCCAACTACACCAAAACACACAGGAAAATTTTGGCTTTCCCCAGCATAATTTCATTGGAAAACTCACTCAAAGCAATACCGAACACGACAATTGGTTAGAATTTTACACTTACGAGCGTTTACTTCCTCAGCTAAACCTAGCCACAGAAAAGGGCTTATTAAAAGCCAATGAAACACCTAGCGAAGCCCAGATCCTTTTCACTTTAAAACCCCTTTTTGAAAACATCAAGCCAAGTTTAATTCATGGCGACTTATGGAGCGGTAATTATCTTATTTCTGATGACGATGTACCCTTCCTCATTGACCCTGCTGCTTATTATGGGCATTATGAAGTTGATATTGCCATGAGCCAACTTTTTGGTGGTTTTGACCAAGAGTTCTATGAAGCTTATTTGCAGGAAGCTGAACGAGAAAGCTTCAATCAAAAACGCATAGAAATTTATCAACTCTACTTTCTTTTAGTGCATTTAAATATGTTTGGCTACTCCTACTATACCGATGTTATGCACATTCTACGTAAGTATTTTTAGCTCCGCTTTCTGTTTCAAAAAACACCAATAAAAAACCAAACACAAATCATTAAAATTGTGTATTTTTGCCTTTTTTAAAACTTACACATAATACATCTAAAATGATTCATTTCTTTGGAAACGTAACCAGCAAAGTTTTCGCTGTTCAAACAACAAAAGAATTATCAACTGAAACTATTTCTAAATTAGAATGGTTATTTGGCAATCAGCCAAAAATAGAACAAGCATCATTGGATGCTTTTTTTGTTGGACCGCGTGCGGCAATGATAACGCCGTGGAGTACCAATGCTGTGGAAATCACTCAAAATATGGGGATTTCGGACATTATTAGAATTGAAGAATTTCAAGCTGTCGCTGAAAACTTTAAAGATTTTGATCCGATGATTTCGGAAAAATTTAAGGGGTTAAACCAGGATTCGTTTACAATTGATATTCAGCCTGAAGCGATTTTAAACATTGAAGATATTGCTGCTTACAATACGCAAGAGGGATTATCTTTAAGTGATGAAGAAGTGGCTTACCTAGAAGGTGTGGCTAAAAAAATTGGTCGCCCGTTAACCGATTCTGAGGTTTTCGGATTTTCGCAAGTGAACTCAGAGCACTGTCGTCACAAAATTTTTAACGGAACCTTTGTGATTGATGGAGAAGAAAAACCAACCTCTTTATTTAAGTTAATTAAAGAAACATCGAAACAACATCCTAACGATATTGTTTCTGCTTATAAAGATAACGTGGCTTTTATTAAAGGCCCAAAAGTGGAACAATTCGCACCGAAACGTGCCGATATTCCTGATTTTTACGAAACTAAAGATTTCGATTCTGTGATTTCGCTTAAAGCGGAAACTCATAACTTCCCTACTACTGTTGAGCCTTTTAACGGCGCTGCAACTGGTTCGGGTGGTGAAATTCGTGATAGATTAGCCGGCGGAAAAGGTTCTATTCCTTTAGCTGGAACGGCAGTTTATATGACGTCGTATTCAAGATTAGAAGAAAACAGACCTTGGGAACAAAAGTTTGAAGCTAGAAAATGGCTATACCAAACCCCAATGGATATATTAATCAAAGCCTCCAATGGTGCTTCCGATTTTGGTAACAAATTCGGCCAGCCACTAATTACAGGTTCTGTTCTTACTTTCGAGCATAATGAAAATCAGTCATCAAGCGATGCTGCTGCTAGACGTTTAGGTTTTGACAAAGTGATTATGCAAGCAGGTGGTATTGGTTACGGAAAAGCAAATCAAGCCTTAAAAGACACGCCTAAAGCAGGTGATAAAATAGTTATTCTAGGTGGTGAAAATTACCGAATTGGAATGGGTGGTGCTGCGGTATCATCGGCCGATACTGGAGAGTTTGCTTCAGGAATTGAATTAAACGCGGTACAGCGTTCGAATCCGGAAATGCAAAAACGTGCTGCTAATGCCGTTCGTGGTATGGTGGAAAGCGATGAAAACTTTATCGTTTCTATTCACGATCATGGTGCTGGCGGACACTTAAACTGTCTTTCGGAATTGGTTGAAGATACCGGTGGAAAAATCGATTTAGATGCGCTTCCTGTTGGAGATCCAACCTTATCAGACAAAGAAATTATTGGTAACGAATCGCAAGAGCGTATGGGCTTAGTGATTGCCGAAAAACATATTGAAACCTTACACAAAATTGCCGATCGTGAGCGTTCACCAATGTATACTGTAGGTGACGTAACTGGAGATGACCGCTTTACGTTTCAGTCTAAAACCAAAGGAAACACACCTATGGATTTAGCTTTAGAGGATATGTTTGGAAGTTCTCCTAAAACCGTTTTAACAGACAAAACAGTTACTAGAAAATATAAAAACGCCAGATACAAAACCAAAAATATTAGCATCTACTTAAATCAAGTTTTACAATTAGAAGCAGTAGCTTGTAAAGATTGGTTAACAAACAAGGTAGACCGTTGTGTTGGAGGAAAAGTGGCGAAACAACAATGTGTTGGACCTTTACAAATCCCATTAAACAATGTTGGGGTTATGGCTTTAGATTTTAAAGGCAAAGAAGGTATTGCAACAACCATTGGGCACTCCCCTATTTCTGGGTTAATTAACCCGCAAGCAGGAAGTAGAAACTCAATTACCGAATCGCTTACCAATATTGTTTGGGCGCCATTAAAGGATGGCTTACAATCCATTTCGCTTTCGGCAAACTGGATGTGGCCTTGTAAAAATGAAGGTGAAGATGCGCGTTTGTATGAAGCTGTTCAAGCGGTTTCAGAATTTGCGATCGATTTAGGTGTGAATGTGCCAACAGGTAAAGATTCGCTTTCAATGAAGCAAAAATATCCTGATGGTGATGTGATTTCTCCTGGTACGGTTATTATTTCTGCAGGAGCTAACTGTAATGATATCACCAAGGTGGTAGAGCCAGTTTTAAAACAAAATGGCGGAAACATATACTACATTAACATCTCTCAAGATGACTTTAAACTAGGAGGAAGTTCTTTCAACCAAGTATTAAATGCTATTGGTAGCGATGCGCCTGACGTGAAGAATCCTGCTTTTGTTAAGACAGCTTTCAACACCATTCAAGATTTAATTAAAGCAGATAAAATACAAGCGGGGCACGATGTGGCTTCTGGTGGTTTAATTACCACTTTATTAGAGCTTTGTTTTGCTGATGTAAATTTAGGTGCCGATTTAGACCTTTCTGCGTTAAACGAAGAAGATTCTATCAAGGTTTTATTTGCTGAAAATAGCGGATTAGTTTTCCAAGCGGATGCTTCGGTAGAAACGGTTTTAGCTGAAAACAACATTGAGTTCTTTAACATTGGTTCTGCTAATGACACTGGAAACCTCAACATTAAAAATAACGACGATACGTTCACATTCAACATTACTGAAACTAGAGACGTTTGGTATAAAACATCTTTCTTATTAGACCAAAAGCAAACGGCAAATGGTTTAGCTCAAGCTCGTTTTGATAATTTTAAAAATCAACCGCTACAATACACCTTCCCTGAAAACTTTACAGGTGTGATGGCAGACATCGTGAAAAATACAGCCCCAGTGGGTAAACGTCCAAAAGCTGCTATTCTTCGTGAAAAAGGATCTAACTCAGAACGTGAAATGGCTAATGCTATGTTTTTAGCTGGATTTGATGTGAAAGACGTACACATGACCGATTTAATTTCTGGTCGTGAAACTTTAGAAGACATTCAGTTTTTAGGTGCTGTTGGTGGTTTCTCTAACTCCGATGTTTTAGGATCGGCTAAAGGTTGGGCTGGCGCCATTAAATACAATCAAAAAGCGAATAAAGCGATAAAGAATTTCTTTAAAAGAGAAGATACGCTTTCTGTAGGAATCTGTAATGGTTGTCAGTTATTTATGGAACTGGAAGAAATTAATCCAGAACATGACATTCACGGAAAAATGCACCATAACGATTCTCAAAAACACGAGAGTTCGTTTACTTCTGTAAAAATTCAAGAGAACCACTCGGTAATGCTTTCTAGCCTTGCTGGAAGTACTTTAGGGGTTTGGATTTCGCATGGTGAAGGAAAATTTAACTTACCCTATGCAGAAGACCAATACAATATTGTAGCAAAATATGGTTATGAAGGTTACCCAAATAACCCTAACGGATCCGATTATAACACAGCCATGCTTTGTGATAAAACAGGTCGCCACTTAGTAACCATGCCACATATTGAGCGTTCTACGTTCCAATGGAACTGGGCAAACTATCCTGATAACAGAAAAGACGAAGTAACGCCATGGCTGGAAGCATTTGTGAATGCACGACTTTGGATTGAGAAGAAATAAAACAATTCTAATATATTTAAAAAGCTCCAACGTTTGTTGGAGCTTTTTTTTTATATCTAAAAAAAATGTACTTTTCAACTTATGAAAAACTTACTGACTATCCTGCTGTTTCTAACTTCAATTGGGAATTTGATTGCTCAATCTGAAAAATCAAACATTACGAAACGCTACTTCTACCATGATAAAGTTATCGCTAGAGAAAAATGGTTTGGTGATGACAAGAAAATAGACAGTCTGAAAACATACTACAAATCCGGAAAACTTGATGAATGCTTTTATTTTATCAATGGAAGATATCAAGGAAAATCATTTAAATACAACCCTGCTGGAAAAAAAATAACCACTTGGGAATTTGACAATGGGGAACTTATTAGTAGAACGGATCATATCATTGAATTTAATAAAAAAACAGAAGAAAAAGTACTAAAAGCACATGCAAGTCTTAAAGAATTGAATCTTAAAATAAAGGAAGAACCTAGAAGCCTAAAATTAAGATTTCAAAGAGCAAGCATAAGAAAATATCTTGGCAACAACACATTAGCTCTTAATGATTTTAAAAAGGCAGAAAAACACCTATTAAAGATTTCAAAAACCAAAAAAGTTCCTGAGAAAATATTAGGAAGTCTTTACGACAATTTGGCTAATATTTATGCAGACTATGAAATGCACGACTACTGCATTCAATACAAACTAAAAGCCATAAAAGCTTCGCCTAAAGAAAGTAGGCTTTACCATAATCTGGGTTCTTACCTAATAACAGTTAAATCTTACCGACTAGGCATAGTATATTTAAACAAAGCTATAGAAATGGTGCCAAACCATTCGTTCGCCAATTGGGCACTCTCAGCTGCTTATACCGATTTAGGAGAATACGATAAAGCCATGGTTTGTGTAAATATCGCTTTTAAGAATGAAGCGAATTTATATAAGCGAGGTGAAATAAATACAGAAAGAGACCTAAGAACCATTCGGGGCTTATTATATCATAAATTGGGTGATTCGGATAAAGGCATAGCCGATTTAGAAGAAGCCTTAATTATAAATAACAACAATTCTTTTGCCTATAGGAATTTAGGTGAAATTTACTTCGACCTAGGCAATTACAATAAAGCTTGTGAATTATTAACCAAAGCTAGAACTCTGGGCTACGAAAAAACATTCGACCGTGACGATTTACAAGACTACCTTGATTATTCTTGTGAACACGTTGTTGATGAAAAACAAATAGTAGAAACAACATCTGAAACTTTTGAAACTACAAAACTCGCCGAAAAACCTTATGCTTATCCTAACCCAACAAAAGGAGAAGTAAACATCAAAAATCTGCTGTTTGAAGATTATGATTTTTTAATTTTTGATTTTTCCGGAAAACAAGTTAAACAAGGCAAAAAAAATACAGGTATTAATTTATCTGATTTACCAAGTGGTGTTTATATTATTAAAGTAATCCATAAGGATAAAAGTGAAACCTTTAGAGTTATTCGAGAATAAATCTTAAAACAAAATAACTAAAAAGGGTGTCTTTCATATATTGAAAAACACCCTTTTTTATTATAATTATTCCAGTTATTAACTGATAATTTAAAACTCTTAATTCTCTTCTTTACCAAACAAATATCCATACGGCATCCCTACAAATAAGGCGCCTCCAACAATATTACCTAAAGTTGCTGGAATTAAATTTTTAATAAAGAAAGTACTCCAAGTAATATCGGCACCTTCAAAAATAGATAACGGAATAAAGTACATATTGGCAATACTGTGTTCAAAGCCCATAGTTACGAAGGCCATTACAGGAATCCAAATGGCTACTATTTTTCCTATCGTGTTTTTAGCAGCAATACCTTGCCAAATTGCTAAACACACCAACCAGTTGGCCCCAATCCCTTTTATAAAAGTCACGAGAAACGTATTGCTTGTTTTGCTTTTGGCTATTTTATGAACCATATCAATATACGGTGTATCTGCTACTAGGTGCGTTAAATAAGTTATGATATAAGCCACAAATAAAGCGCCGACAAAATTTCCTATGTACACTAATCCCCAGTTTCTTAACATGGCGTATGCACGCTGTCTTTTGGTTAAAATATTAGGAATGAAATAGGCATTATTTCCTGTAAAAAGTTCGGCGCCTACTATAACCACCAAAATAAGTCCGAGTGGGAACGCCGCGCCAAATAAAAATTTAGCAAACCCAGGATTATTAGCTGCTATTCCAGGAGAGCCACCAGATATAATAATGGCTAATAAACCTCCAAAAGCGACGTAAGCTCCTGCTAAAAATGCAAGAATTAATGTTTTACTAACTTTATAACCTTCTTTATTCAAGGCTATTTCATTCACTATTTTTATACCTTCTTTAGGGGTGTGCATGATATAATTGATGTAATAAATTTTAAGGAGAACACTAATTCACCTTAACTTCTTTAAAATATTGATTTAAAATTTCTACAGCAGCATCGATCTCCTCCTTCGTATTTTCACGAGCATCTTTCAACTCATACTCCCAACCTAAGGCTTCCCATTTATGGATGCCTAATTTATGATACGGCTGAATTTCTAACTTTTCAATAGTTTTATAATCCTTAAAATGTTCGCCAAGAGCATGAAGCAATTCAGGTTTGTTTGTAATGCCAGGAATTAACACGTATCGCAACCACATCGCTTTTCCAGATTCCTCACGATGTTTAGCAAAAGTTAAAGCCGTTTCCATATTACGTTGCCCAGTTAAAGCTTCATAACCAGCTTCGGTCATATGTTTAATATCTAACATGATTAAATCGGCATAATCGTCTAACAAAGTTTTCGCGAAGTTGTTTAATAATCGACCGTTAGTATCAATATTAGTATGAATCCCCTCTTCTTTTAATCGCTTGAAAAAAGGCACTAGCGCTTTCGATTGTAATAAAGGTTCGCCGCCAGAAACAGTAACACCACCTTTTTTTCCGAAGTAAGGCTTTACTTTTAATACCTTTTCAACCAATTCTTCAATTTCGTATGGTTGACCTCCAGAAGTTTCAATCGTATCCGGATTATGACAATACAGACACTTCAATTTACAGCCTTGTAAAAAAACTACAAAACGAATGCCTGGTCCGTCATGGGTTCCAAATGATTCAATGGAATGAACATGTAATATGTGATCTTGAGTTTTTGCCATGTTAGTTATCTTCAAATATAAATTAAAAAATAAGCATCTGAAAAATACAGTATTTATACTTCATTTCCAGATGCTTTTTCAAAATATAAATAAAACTCTACATGGATTCGTGGAAAGAACGTGTAATCACTTCTAATTGCTGTTCTCTAGTTAATCTAACAAAGTTCACAGCATATCCAGAAACACGAATCGTTAATTGAGGATAATCCTCTGGGCGCTCCATAGCATCCATTAACATTTCTCTGTCTAAAACATTCACATTTAAGTGCTGCGCATTTCTACTGAAATAGCCATCAATAATAGTTGCTAAATTGTCGATACGATCTGTTTCTGAAGATCCTAAAGATTTTGGCACCATTGAGAATGTGTTTGAAATACCGTCTAATGAATCTTTATAATCAATTTTAGAAACTGAGTTTAAAGAAGCAATAGCACCGTTACAATCACGACCGTGCATTGGATTTGCTCCAGGAGCAAAAGCAATACCACTTGGTCTACCATCTGGTGTAGCTCCGGTTTTCTTACCGTAAGACACGTTTGATGTGATGGTTAACACAGACATTGTTGGTTCAGCATCTTTATAAACTGGCAATTGTTTTAACTCGTTATTAAAATCGGCTACAGCATTAGCAGCTAAAGTATCTACGCGGTCATCATCATTTCCGTATTTTGGAAACTCACCTTCAATTTTAAAATCAACCGTTAACCCATCTTCATTTCTTATCGGTTTAACTTTAGCATATTTAATAGCTGAAAGTGAATCGGCTACAATAGACAATCCTGCAATACCATAGGCAATATTGATGCCTGGGTTAGTATCGATTAAAGCCATTTGCGCTTTTTCGTAATAGTACTTATCGTGCATGTAGTGAATAATATTCATAGAATCATTATACACACGAGCCACCTCTTTCATAGCGATTTTAAAGTTCGCCATTACAGTATCGAAATCTAAATACTCACCATCCAATTCTTTAATACCTTCAACCATAGGTTTTCCAGTATTTTCACAACGTCCGCCATTAACAGCTAACAATAAGGTTTTAGCTAAGTTGGTACGTGCTCCAAAAAACTGAATAGATTTCCCTAAGCTTTGGTAAGACACACAACATGCAATTCCGTAATCGTCAGATCCACGTTGTGCACGCATTAAATTATCATTTTCAAACTGAATTGAAGAGGTATCAATCGCTACTTTAGCACAATAATCTTTAAAATTTTGTGGTAACTCTTGAGACCATAAAATCGTCATATTCGGTTCTGGTGAAGGCCCTAAATTATATAAGGTATTTAAGAAACGGAACGATGTTTTAGTAACTTTCGTTCTACCATCTTCAAACATACCTCCAATAGCCTCGGTTACCCAAGTAGGATCACCTGCAAAAATCTCGTCGTAAGCCGCCATTCTTAAGTGACGTACCATACGTAATTTCATAACGAACTGATCGATGTATTCTTGAGCTTGTTCCTCTGTAATTAAGCCTTCTTTTAAATCATTTTCAATATAAATATCTAAGAAGGTAGATACATTACCTAATGACATCGCAGCACCATCTTGCTCTTTTACAGCAGCTAAATAAGCCATGTACGTCCATTGTACTGCTTCTTGAGCGTTTTGAGCTGGACGACCTAAATCTAAATCGTATTTAGCACCTAGTTCAAGCATTTCATTTAATGCTTTTATTTGTGATGATACTTCTTCACGTAAACGAATAACAGCTTCTGTCATTGGTCCAGTGATGTTGCCTAAATCTTCTTTTTTAGCTTCAATTAAAGCGTTAATTCCGTAAAGAGCCACACGACGGTAATCTCCAATAATTCTACCTCTAGCATAATTATCTGGCAATCCAGTTAAAAATCCTAAAGAACGGAATTTTCTAATTTCAGCATTATAAGCATCAAAAACACCATCGTTATGGGTTTTAACGTATTTAGAAAATAATTCGGTTAAATTATCATTAGGTTTTACACCTTGTTCCTGTAAAGCTTTTTGAACCACTTTAAAACCTCCAAAAGGTTTCATAGCACGTTTTAATAACTCATCGGTTTGTAAACCAACAATAACTTCATTGTCTTTATCTATATATCCCGCTTCAAAAGCGTTTACTGAAGAAATTACTTCTGTATCTACGGCACGAACACCGTTTCTTTGTCTCTCTTCTTGGGTCGCAACTTTACAAACTTCCCATAATTTGTTAGTTTTCTCGCTTGGTCCAACTAAAAATTCATGAGTTCCATGGTACGGTGTGATGTTTTGAAATACAAAATCTCTAACATTAATGTTCTCCGTCCAAATTCCGTTTTTAAACTGTTTTACTTCCATGTTTTTTATATTAATCTTTTGAATATAATTTCGCATCCATGATGTGTATACAAAGGTATAACCTGATCTCATCTAATAAACTGACATTTATCAGTTTCCAGTTTAAACTGAGGTTTTTACCTCTCGAAAACGTTTGAAATTCAATTATTAGACTTTAATTATTTCAATATTTTCAGTCTTTTTAAAGAGGAGTAATTTTAATTCCATCATAGACACTAGAAATCCTCAATATTTCAACCTCAACATTAGAAGATTCATAAAAGCTTTATAATTTATCTTTTTTTATTATTAGTGTATATTTTGAACATGGAAATGCATTAATCTTATTCTAAGGCTAAAAAATTAACAAATGTTTATCTTATCTTGTAAAGTCTTATTTGATAATCTTATTTAATTTCATATTTTGCGCGATACCACACTATACTAGAAACATAAGATGACTGAAATCACTAGATTATTTGATTTTCCTTATTTTCAACTTGAAAATAAACCAACTGATTCTGCTTTAGTTACAAAATATAACGGCGAATGGGTTAAAACATCAACTCAAGAATATATTGATAAAGCCAATGCCATGAGCCGCGCTTTGTTGAAACTTGGGGTCAATAAAGATGATAAAATAGCGGTTATATCATCTTCTAATCGAACCGAATGGAATATAGTAGATATTGGTGTTTTACAACTTGGTGCTCAAAATGTACCTATATATCCTACGATTTCTGCTGAAGACTATGAATTTATTTTAAATCATAGCGAATCGATTTACTGTTTTGTTTCTGATGAAGAGGTTTTAGAAAAAGTCAATAAAGTTAGACACCGTACAAAATTAAAAGAGATTTATTCCTTTAATATCATCGAGGGATGTAAACACTACTCTGAATTGCTAGAGCTTGGAGCTGATACTAGTAATCAAATCGATGTTGAAACCAGAAAAGATGCTGTATCACCTAACGATCTCGCAACGATTATTTACACCTCAGGAACCACAGGTAAACCCAAAGGTGTAATGCTTTCTCACTGGAATATTACAAGCAATGTGTTAAACAGTATTCCAAGGCTACCTATAAGAGGCGAAAAAACTAAAATTTTAAGCTTTTTACCTATTTGTCACATTTTCGAACGTGTATTGATTTACATCTATCAGCATGCGGGAGCATCGATTTATTACGCCGAAAGTCTTGACAAAATTGCCGATAATGCTAAGGAAATTAAGCCTAATCTTATGAGTGTAGTCCCCAGACTATTAGAAAAAGTTTATGACAAAATCATGGCTAAAGGCACCGAGCTTACCGGTGTTAAAAAAGCACTATTCTTTTGGGCTGTAAGCCTAGGTGAAATATGGGAGCCTTATAAACAAAATGGCGCTTGGTATGAATTTAAACTGAGTATTGCCAACAAACTTATTTTTAGTAAATGGCGTGAAGCTTTAGGTGGTGAGTTGTATACCATGGTTTCTGGAAGTGCTGCCCTGCAGCCGCGTTTAGCTAGAATATTTTGTGCTGCTGGTATGCAAATTATGGAAGGATACGGACTTACAGAAACATCGCCCGTGATATCGGTTGGAAAGTACGCCAATAACATGTTTAAAATTGGCACCGTTGGAAAACCTATAGCTAATACTGAAGTAAAAATTGCCGAAGATGGTGAAATCCTAATAAAAGGACCAAACGTGATGCTTGGTTACTATAAAGACCCTGAAAGAACGGCCGAAGTTATGACAGGTGATTATTTTCATACCGGAGACAAAGGTGAAATTGATGGTGAGGGCTTTTTAAAAATAACAGGGCGTAAAAAGGAAATGTTTAAAACTTCTGGTGGCAAATACGTAATTCCTACCCTACTTGAAAACGATTTAAAACAATCCCGCTTTATTGAACAAATCATGGTTATTGGCGAAGGCGAAAAGATGCCAGCCGCCCTTATTCAACCAAACTTTGAATTTATTAACGAGTGGATTGAACGTAAAAAACATAATATTAATACGCGCGATACCACAGCCGTTGCTAATTCTGAAATCGTCATAAATCGCATTCAAAAAGAAATAGACCATTGCAACAAAAAATTTGGTAAATGGGAACAAATTAAAACTTTCCGGTTAACTCCAGATGTTTGGTCTATAAAATCTGGACATCTTACGCCTACTATGAAAATGCGAAGAGCCGTGATTAAAGACATGTACCATGATCTTATTGAAAATATTTATAGGCCTTAATACCACGAATAGCTAGACTTTATTTTTTCTCATTAGCAGAATTAATAGGACTAATTTTTTGTATATTTATTACATAACCCCTTAATATTAAGGACCATGAATAATAAATTTACATTTTTAGTGCTAGTACTTTTACTTGGACTTTTGTCTCAAGTTTCCACTTCCCAGGTTTCTGATAAAGAAATTGATGCCATTGTTAAAAAATCCATGGATAACTTTACAGTAGCCGGGGCCTCCATTGCCGTTGTGAAAGATGGTAAAATTATTATCCAAAAAGGATACGGCGTAACCTCTATCGAAACCCATCAAAAGGTAGATAAAAACACCATTTTTGGCATTGCTTCAAACACAAAAGCATTTACCGCAGCAGCCCTAGCTATTCTTGTTGATGAAGGTAAACTAACATGGAATGACCCCGTAATTAAGCATATTCCAGAATTTAAAATGTATAATGCTTATGCTACAAACAACTTCAACATTATCGACCTCATCACGCATCGTAGTGGTTTAGCAGAAGGTGCTGGAGACTTGATGCTGATGCCTACAGGCTCAGATTTTACAATGAATGATGTTCTAACTAACTACCAATACTTTAAACCTGTTTCAGCTTTTAGAACAGAGGCCGCTTACAATACCGTTCTCTTTTTGGTAGCAAGGGAAATTATTACCAGAATTAGTGGTATTTCTTACGGAGCATTTATTCAGAAACGAATTTTAGAACCACTTAAAATGAACAATTCCTGTTATGGCTATTCCAAAACTTTAAATAAACCCAATGTCTCAAAATTTCATATCAGCAAGGAAAACAAATTAAACATTGAAGAAACTCCTAATTGGGATAATAAAAAAGTAAAAGATGCTCTTGACTTTGACTTCGTTTACTCTAATGCCCATGATATGACGAGTTGGATGCTTCTTCATCTTAATAATGGAAAATACGGACCCGATTTAAAGCAGCAACTTTTTTCTGAAAAAAATCTTCAAGAAATATGGAAAATCCACACGGTTACTACAAGATCAAAAGACCCAAGGTACCGTTCAAATTTTTCAGGAGCTGGACTAGGCTGGGGATTACAGGATATTAACGGTCATTTACAGGCTTCACATTTGGGTGGTTTTATGTGGAATAGAATCACCTTAATTCCAGACTTAAATCTTGGTATTATAGTGCTAACAAACACCTCCTTTGATGGATATGGCCTAGTAAATGCTGTAACTCAAGCCGTTTTAGATAAATATTTAGGTTTAGATGAATTTGATTGGATAAAAATATACAAGGACAGATTAAATTTCGATACAAGTGAAGCCGATGCTGTTGTGGATAAAGTTTGGGCTACAGTAAAAGCTGCAGAAACGAAACACCTCAACTTAAATAATTATGCAGGTACATATAAAGACCCTTGGCTTGGCCAAGTAGAAATTTCAAAAAAAGAAAATCAACTTTGGTTCAAATCCTTGCGTTCTCCAAAACTATCTGGTCCCATGCATTATTACAAGGCCAATACTTTTGCTGTAAAATGGACCGATTTTGGTATGCCAGACACCGATGCCTTCGTCATGTTTCAATTGGACGAAGAAGGTAAATCTATAGGTTTTAAAATGAAAGGCATATCTCCAATAACAGACCCAAGTAACAATTACCCCGACTTAGACTTTTCTAGAATAAAGGACAATTAATTCATATTTTAAATGCGAGTCATTCCAATTTAAACAAGACTTATGTTTGTCCTGTAATCTTTTACTTTTTAATAAAAAATTAGCTTAAATTTCTCGCATCTTTGTTATGCATGCATAGCAAAATTCGCTATATTTGGGAAAATGATCCAAATATAACATGAAAGACAAGACCATTGATTATATATTGAGAACGACCTGGTTAACGGTTCAAAAAATGTATAATGAGGAAGCTGCAAAAATAGACAGCACCATGGCTACAGGCTTTACTCTACTGAGTATCGATCCAGAAAAAGGAACACCATCAACGGCTTTAGGCCCTAGAATGGGCATGGAAGCAACTAGTTTATCGAGACTATTAAAATCGATGGAAACCAAAGGATTTATTGAAAGAAAACCAAATCCAGAAGATGGCAGAGGGGTAATTATTACCCTCACAGACTATGGCCTAGAAAAGAGAGAAATCTCTAAAGACAAGGTTTTAACCTTTAATGAAGCCATTCGTAAAAGTGTTTCCGAAGAACAATTAAATCATTTCTACGAAGTTGCCGAAGTCATAAATCAAATGGTGTGCAACAAAAAAATCTACAACTAAACCCAATAGCTAAACTATAATGAGCAAAAGAAGAATTAATAAGGTAGCCATAATTGGCTCTGGAATCATGGGAAGCGGTATAGCATGTCATTTCGCCAATATTGGTGTTGACGTCCTTTTGCTAGACATCGTTCCTAACGAACTTAATGCTAAAGAAAAAGCACAGGGACTAACACTTGAAAACAAATCGGTAAGAAACCGTATCGTTAACGAGGCATTATCTGCTGCTTTAAAATCTTCTCCTTCTCCGATTTATCATAAAAGTTTTGCCAGCAGAATAACAACCGGAAATTTAGAAGATGATATTGAAAAAGTGTCACAAGTCGATTGGATTATGGAAGTGGTCGTGGAGCGACTTGATATCAAAAAACAAGTCTTTGAAAAGCTTGAAAAACACAGAACACCTGGAACACTTATTACAAGTAATACCTCTGGGATTCCAATAAAATTTATGAGTGAAGGTCGTAGTGATGATTTCCAAAAGCATTTCTGCGGTACACACTTTTTTAATCCTGCACGTTACTTAAAATTGTTCGAGATTATTCCTGGTCCTAAAACAGCAGACTCTGTAATTGACTTTTTAAATCAATATGGCGAAAAGTATTTAGGAAAAACATCTGTAATCGCAAAAGACACGCCTGCGTTTATTGGAAACCGAATCGGTATTTTCAGTATCATGAGTTTATTTCATACGGTTAAAAGTATGGACTTAACCATCGAAGAGGTTGATAAACTAACAGGTCCTGTAATTGGCAGACCGAAATCGGCAACCTTTCGTACAGTAGATGTTGTGGGCTTAGACACCCTCGTTCATGTGGCCAATGGTTTGTTTGAAAATGTACCAAATGATGAACGCCATGAACTTTTTAAAATCCCCGATTTTATAGCCTCTATGATGGAAAACAAATGGCTAGGTAGTAAAACGGGACAGGGTTTTTATAAGAAAATTAAAAATGAAGAAGGTCAAAGCGAAATTTTATCTTTAGACCTTAATAATTTAGAGTATCGAAAGAAAAAATCAGCAAAATTTGCCACTTTAGAACTCACTAAGCCTATTGAAAAAGTTATCGATAGGTTCAAAATATTAGTGAATGGGAAAAACAAAGCTGGTGAATTCTACCGTAAAACCTTTGCGGCTTTATTTGCTTATGTATCACATAGAATTCCTGAAATTTCAGATGAAATTTACAAAATAGATGATGCCATGAAAGCTGGTTTCGGTTGGGAACACGGTCCTTTTCAAATCTGGGACGCTATCGGTGTTGAAAAAGGTTTAGAACTTATCAAATCTGAAGGTTCAGAACCTGCTCCTTGGGTCAATGAAATGGTAGCTCTAGGAAACACATCTTTTTATACAGTGAAAGAAGGGGCATCTTATTTTTATGACATACCTTCTAAAACACAACAAAAAATTCCTGGACAGGATGCTTTTATTATTCTAGATAACATCAGAAAATCTAATGAAGTATTCAGAAATTCAGGTGTTGTTATTGAAGATTTAGGTGATGGTATTTTAAACTGCGAATTTCAGTCTAAAATGAATACCATTGGCGGCGATGTTTTAGCGGGACTTAACAAGGCTGTAGATATAGCTGAAAAAGATTTCGACGGACTCGTTATAGGAAATCAAGGTGCCAACTTTTCAGTAGGCGCTAATATCGGTATGATTTTCATGATGGCTGTTGAACAAGAATATGACGAGCTTAATGCTGCTATAAAATATTTCCAAGATACCATGATGCGTATGCGCTATTCATCAATCCCAACAGTTTCTGCGCCTCATGGTATGTCCTTAGGTGGTGCTTGTGAACTCTCTATGCACGCCGATAAAGTTGTGGCAGCTGCCGAAACTTATATCGGACTGGTGGAGTTTGGTGTGGGTGTCATTCCTGGAGGTGCAGGATCTAAAGAAATGGCCCTTCGTGCTTCAGATAGCTTTAGAAAAGGAGATGTAGAATTGAATGTATTACAGGAATATTTCCTCACTATTGGTATGGCCAAAGTAGCAACTTCTGCTTACGAAGCTTTCGATTTAGGCATTCTACAAAAAGGAAAAGATATTGTGGTAACGAATAAAGATCGTCAAATAGCTACAGCCAAAGCTCATGCCAGAATTATGGCCGATGCAGGCTATACCAAACCCGTAAAACGTAAAGATGTTAAAGTTCTAGGTAAGCAGGCTCTTGGAATGTTTTTAGTAGGAACCGATTCAATGGAAGCTGCGAATTTTATAAGTGAACATGATCAAAAAATCGCTAACAAACTGGCCTATGTTATGGCTGGTGGTGACTTATCAGAACCAGCTCTAGTTTCCGAACAATATTTATTGGATCTAGAGCGCGAGGCTTTCCTAAGTTTATGTACCGAACGTAAAACTTTAGAACGCATTCAGCACATGCTAAAAACAGGGAAACCTCTTAGAAATTAGAAGAGCCCCCTAACCCCCAAATGGGGGAACTTAAAAACTGGTGCATGAAAATTTGTAACCATGAAAAATATAATCAGAAATAACTAATAAAATCCTATTGACCCCTAATAGGTATTCCCCCTTCGGGGGCTAGGGGGCTAATATGAAACAAGCATATATAGTAAAAGCATATAGAACAGCCGTTGGAAAAGCGCCGAAAGGTGTTTTCCGGTTCAAACGCACCGATGAATTGGCTGCTGAAACCATTCAGTACATGATGAAAGCCTTACCTCAATTGGATAAAGATCGCATAGACGATGTTATTGTAGGTAATGCTATGCCTGAAGGTTCACAAGGTTTAAACATGGCACGTTTAATTTCCTTAATGGGATTAAACTCTGTTGAAGTTCCTGGTGTTACGGTCAATCGTTTTTGTTCTTCAGGTATCGAAACCATTGGTATTGCAACCGCTAAAATTCAAGCTGGAATGGCCGATTGTATCATTGCTGGTGGCGCTGAAAGTATGAGTGCTGTTCCAATGACAGGCTACAAACCAGAATTGAATTACGATATAGTTAAAGCTGGTCACGAAGATTATTACTGGGGTATGGGAAATACCGCTGAAGCTGTGGCTAATCAATTTAATGTGTCTCGTGAAGACCAAGATGAATTCGCTTATCATTCACATATGAAAGCTTTAAAAGCTCAAGCTGAGAACCGTTTTCAAGATCAGATAGTGCCCATTGAAGTTAATGAAACGTATATTGATGCCAACGGGAAAAAAGCAAATAAATCATATTCAGTTACTAAAGATGAAGGGCCTCGTGCCGGAACAAGTCTAGAAGCACTTGCTAAACTTCATCCTGTTTTCGCTCAAGGCGGAAGTGTAACAGCAGGAAACTCGTCGCAGATGAGTGATGGTGCTGCTTTTGTTATGATTATGAGTGAAGACATGGTAAAAGAACTTAACCTTGAACCTATTGCTAGATTGGTGAATTATGCCGCTGCAGGTGTTGAACCACGCATTATGGGTATCGGACCAGTAAAAGCGATACCAAAAGCACTCAAACAAGCGGGATTACAACAAAAAGATTTAGAGCTTATAGAACTTAACGAAGCCTTTGCATCGCAAGCCCTTGCTGTAATTCGTGAACTAGACCTTAACCCAGATTTGGTCAATGTAAATGGCGGTGCTATTGCTTTAGGTCATCCGCTAGGTTGTACAGGTGCAAAGCTTTCTGTTCAGTTATTTGACGAAATGCGCAAAAGAAATATGACAGGAAAATACGGTGCCGTCACCATGTGCGTAGGAACTGGTCAAGGCGCTTGTGGGGTTTTTGAGTTTTTGAAGTAAGAAAACAGATTGAAAGAACCAAGAAACAAGACTATGCATAATTTCAAGAAATTAAAAATCTGGAATGTAAGTATGATGCTCGTTTCAGAATCTTATAAAATAACGAGAACATTTCCAAAGTTTGAAACTTATGGGTTAATGAGTCAGATGAATAGATGCGCTGTTTCAATACCCTCGAACATTTCAGAAGGGACGAGCAAAAGCTCAAATAAATATTTTGCTAATTTTTTAGAACATAGTTTGGGCTCTGCTTTCGAATGGGAAACCCAGTTGAATGTAGCATTTAATGAAAATTATATATCAGAAGAGAAGTTTAAAGAATTGGAACAAAAAATAAAGGAAATACAAAAAATGATTTCAAGTTTTAAATCTAGACTACAAGCATCTTGATTCTTGGGTCTTGAACCTTGAATCTATAAAACCACTAAACAAATGAGAGAAATGGAAAAAGACATTTTACGTGGCGGGCAATTTCTAGTAAAAGAGATTAACTGCGAAGACATATTCACACCTGAAGATTTTAATGAAGACCAGCTGATGATGAAAGAGGCTGTAACCGAATTTATAGATCGTGAAGTTTGGCCAAAAAAGGCACAATTTGAACAAAAAGATTATGCACTTACCGAATCCTGTATGCGAAAAGCTGCAGACTTAGGTTTTTTAAGCATTTCTGTACCTGAAGCTTATGGAGGTATGGGCATGGGCTTTGTTGACACCATGTTAGTGTGTGACTATATTTCTGGGGCAACAGGCTCTTTTAGCACCGCTTTTGGTGCCCATACCGGTATTGGAACTATGCCAATCACCCTTTACGGCACTGAAGAACAAAAGCAAAAATATGTACCTAAATTAGCCTCTGGCGAATGGTTTGGAGCCTATTGTTTAACAGAACCTAGTGCAGGAAGTGATGCTAATTCTGGAAAAACTAAAGCCGTACTTTCTGAGGATGGTAAATCCTATAAAATTACAGGACAAAAGATGTGGATTTCTAACGCAGGGTTCTGTAGTTTAATGATTGTTTTTGCACGTATTGAAGACGACAAAAACATCACAGGTTTTATAGTAGAATACGATCCAGAAAACCCTAACGGCATTACTTTAGGTGAAGAGGAACACAAACTTGGTATTCGTGCTTCTTCTACAAGACAAGTATTTTTTAATGATACCGTTGTTCCTACAGAAAACATGTTATCCACTCGTGGAAACGGATTCAAAATTGCGATGAATGCTTTAAATGTAGGCCGTATTAAACTTGCAGCTGCTTGTTTAGATGCCCAGCGCCGTGTTATTACAGAGTCTGTAAAATATGCTAACGAACGCATTCAGTTTAAAGTGCCTATTTCAAGTTTTGGTGCCATGAGACAAAAAATTGCTGAAATGGCAACCAATTGTTGGGTAGGTGAAGCAGCAAGTTATAGAGCAGCAAAAGACATCGAAGATCGCATTGAGCTTAGAAAAAGTAATGGAAAGGACTCTGAGCAGGAAGCCGAATTAAAAGGTGTTGAAGAATATGCTATTGAATGTTCTATCTTAAAAGTAGCTGTTTCAGAATTTATCCAAAAATGTACCGATGAGGGCATTCAAATATTTGGAGGTATGGGCTTTTCCGAAGACACCCCAATTGAATCGGCTTGGAGAGACGCACGAATTTCTCGAATTTACGAAGGCACCAATGAGATTAACCGTATGCTTTCTATAGGTATGCTTATCAAAAAAGCTATGAAAGGTCATGTTGATGTCCTCACCCCTGCCATGGCTGTAAAAGAAGAATTAATGGGAATACCTTCTTTTGAAACACCCGATTATTCTGAGTTATTTTCGGAAGAAAAAAACATCGTCAAAAATCTTAAAAAATTATTTTTAATGGTTGCTGGCGCTACACTTCAAAAGTACGGTGAAGAAATAGAGCACCAACAGCAACTCATGCTAGCAGCTTCCGATATTTTAATTCAAATTTATCTAGCTGAATCAGCCATTCTACGTGCTGAAAAAATGGCCAAAAAGGATGGGGAAGAAAAAGTCAAAGAACAAATTGCTATGGCAAAACTTAACTTATTTCACGCTATCGATGTGATTGAAACCGCTGGTAAGCATTCTATCATATCTTTCTCGTCTGGTGACGAACAACGCATGATGCTCATGGGACTAAAACGCTACATCAAATACGTAAACATGCCTAACATCATTGAATTAAGAAATATTATTGCTGAAAAAGTAATTAAGGAAAATAAATATTGTTTTTAAAAAAATAATCAGTATTTTTAATTTAAGACTCATCTTTACTTTTGTTATTTAACTGAAAATAAGATGACATTTATCCAGAAAAGTACTTCTGAAATTTATTCCGAATTACTAATAAAAAGTAAAGATGAGTTCTTAGTGACTAACTCAAATTATAAAAACGCTTCGAAAATTCATTTCGAGGCGTTTTTTGTTTTCGTTATTATTAAGTCGTATTAGTTTCAAAACACAATCTTAAACCATTAAAATTTAATAATTTTACATTCTAATTTATTTATAATGAAACAACGCTTACCTTGGCTCATACTCTGCTTATACCTATCTTGTTATTCCGCGGAAGCGCAGCATTTATTTTCTAACAGCAAAAACTTCACACGGCAAGACACCCTTAGGGGAAGCATTACTCCCGAACGTGCTTGGTGGGATTTAACATACTACCATCTTGATATTAAAGTAGAGCCAAATAATAAATTCATTTCTGGAAAAAACACCATTCAATATAAGGTTTTAAAAGAAAATCAAGTATTACAAATTGATTTACAACAACCTCTAAAAATCACGAAAGCGACTCAAAACAACAAAGAGTTAAATATAAAACATGACGGTAACGCTCATTTTATTACTTTAAAAGACCAACAAAAAATAGGCAGTATACAAAGTGTAGATGTGTTTTATGAGGGACACCCTAAGGCTGCAAAAAATGCACCTTGGGATGGTGGTTTTTCATGGAAAAAAGACACAAATGGTAATGATTTTATTGCGACGTCCTGCCAAGGATTGGGTGCAAGCGTTTGGTGGCCATGCAAAGACCACATGTACGATGAGGTAGACAGCATGCTCATTAGTGTAAATGTTCCAAAACACCTTATGGATGTATCTAATGGTAGACTGAGAAGCGTAAAAGAGTTCGACCACACAAAAACATATACTTGGTTTGTAAAAAACCCAATTAACAATTACGGGGTTAATGTGAATATTGGTGATTATGCGCACTTTTCGGAAGTTTATAACGGTCTAAAGGGAAAATTGGATATGGATTATTACGTGCTTAAAGACAACCTTGAAAAAGCCAAAGTACATTTTAAAGATGCACCAAAAATGATGAAAGCTTTCGAACATTGGTTTGGCCCTTATCCGTTTTATGAAGACGGCTATAAACTTGTGGAAGTCCCTTATCTGGGTATGGAACACCAAAGCTCTGTAACTTATGGAAACCACTACAAACAAGGTTATTTAGGAAGCGATTTGTCTGGAACTGGCTGGGGTTTAAAATTTGATTTTCTTATCATTCATGAATCCGGGCATGAATGGTTTGCGAATAACATTACGAATAAGGATATTGCTGATATGTGGATCCATGAAAGTTTTACCGCATACTCTGAATCACTATTTTTAGATTATTACTACGGAAAACAAGCCGCTTCGGAATACATGATTGGCACACGAAGAAATATCTCAAATGACAAACCCATTATTGGTGAATACCATGTAAATAATGAGGGCTCAGGAGATATGTATTACAAAGGCGCTAACATGCTACACACCCTTCGACAACTTATTGAAGACGATGAGAAATGGCGAAAAATCCTAGTTGGAATGAATAAAACCTTCTACCATCAAACAGTAACAACCCAGCAAATTGAAAACTATTTAAGTCAAAATTCTGGTATCGATCTTACGGCATTCTTTAATCAGTATTTAAGAACCATACAAATCCCTACTTTAGAATACCGTATAGACGACAGCGTCTTAAAATATCGTTGGACTAATATTGTTAAAGATTTTGATATGCCTATTCAAATTACCATAAATAATATTGAACAATGGTTATACCCTAACTCGGAATGGAAAACTTTAAACAACGAAAAAACGATTTCGACATTTAAAGTTGATGACAATTTCTACGTAAACACAAAAAAACTTTAAGTTTTGAATGCAATTCAGGAAGCATATTTTGCAAGGGATACAGATTGGTTTGATTGGCTTCTTAAAAATCACAACAAAGAAAAAGGCGTCTATTTAATTTTTTACAAGCTAGAAACCAACATCCCCACAATGCGCTGGGAAGAAGCTGTAAAAGTGGCCTTATGCTTTGGTTGGATAGACTCCAAAGTACAAAGCTTAGGAGATGGTAAAAGACGTCAATATTTTTGTCCGAGAAACCCTAAAAGTAGCTGGAGCGCTATCAATAAAAAATATGTAAACGAACTCATTGAGACTAACTTAATGCAGGAATCTGGATATAAAGCTATTGAAATAGCTAAAGAGTCGGGAGCTTGGACAGCTATGGACGATGTTGAAAAAGGCGTTATTCCAATAGAACTTCAAGATGCATTCAATAATAATCCACAGGCCTATAAAAATTATAAGAACTTCGCTAAAGGTTACCAAAAATCGTATTTATTTTATCTCGAAAGTGCTAAACGTGAAGCCACCAAACAGAAAAGGATAGTTGAAATTATAAATCTTTGTGAGGCTAATAAAAAGATGCGTTAGCTTTAGGCTTTAGGCTTTAGGCTTTAGGCTTTAGGCTTTAGGAAAGTTAAAAAAATCTGATTAAAGCCTGAAATTAAATATCTCGCACAAAAAAACCCAAGATCTTCACCTTGGGTTCACGCACTAATATTACTAAGATGTTAGGTTTATCGTAATCGATCTACAGATTTTACAAGATCTTCATCCTTCTTGATGGCCTTATTGGCTAAAGCCAAAAATACGATAGAAACAATAGGGAGAAGCATCCCAATACCTTTCTCAGAAACCGCCGTTTCTCCAGATACATTTAGAGATAAATACACAAAAAATCCTAATAAAAAAAAGTTTAATATGATGTTAAGACGTCCCAACATAAACTGAGACTTCCTATTTTTGTAACGCAAGATAGAGGTTATAGAAAAAAGCGCTGAGGTTAAAAACATAAAGTAAATGTATGTAGTGTCATCGGCGTAAACTTTTACCCCATCGACAGTTTCCCATAGGTTAAAGGCAAAAATTAGTCCGCCAGAAACTCCAGCTGCTAATAATAAATATATGGTTTGTATACGTTGTAACATGTGCTTTTTCTACTCTGAAAGGCAAAAATAAAAGAATTAATGCAATAAAATAAAATAAAGTTGTATAATTGCATTAATAATTCTCAACAGTCGCAAATACAAGCGATTAAATCTTCAGATTAAACTCATTTTTTCAGAATAACTCAAGTTAGTGTTCAGTAACAACATATTCAATTAAACATCAATGTTTGAAATTTCACAATTAAAAGAAAAAAAGCTCGCTGATTTACAGGAGATTGCTAAGAAATTGAACGTTCCAAAGTTTCGTTCATTAAAAAAATTAGATCTTGTATACCAAATATTAGATCAGCAAGCTGCAGACCCTAAAGCGGTTAAAGCAGCTGTAACACCAACAGAACCTATTGAACCAGCTAAAAATATAGAAGAAAAGGACACAAAAACAGCAAAGCCTGTGACTAGAAAACCTAGACAACGTGTTCAAAAACCAGTTAGAAATACCCCTCAAAAAGCAGAAGAAAACACTGCTGCACCAACCGATAAAAAAGAAGAAGCTCCAGTTTCAGAACCAGTGAAAACTGAAACAGCTCCTAAACCCAAAAAAGAAGCTTCAAAACAAGACAATAGCCCGAAACCAAAAAAACAAAACGATACGCCGGCTAATAAACAAGCTTCAAGAAATCAAAATAACCAAAATCAGAACAATCAAAATAAAAATCAACATAGAAACCAAAAAAATGGTAATGTTGAAAAAGGCAATAAAGACAACAGAAACCGTTACCGTGAGCCTGATTTCGAATTTGATGCCATCATTGAAAGTGAAGGTGTTTTAGACATCATGCAAGACGGATATGGTTTTTTACGTTCTTCCGATTATAACTATTTATCATCACCAGATGACATTTATGTGTCTCAATCACAAATTAGATTGTTTGGTTTAAAAACAGGTGATACAGTTTTAGGTCATGTACGTCCACCTAAAGAGGGTGAAAAATATTTTCCTTTGATTAAGGTAAGTAAAATTAATGGTCAGAATCCAAATGTCGTTAGAGACCGTGTATCGTTTGAACACTTAACCCCGCTTTTCCCACAAGAAAAATTTAATATAGCTGAAAAACAAAGTACCATTTCTACGCGAATCATGGATTTGTTTGCGCCTATTGGAAAAGGACAACGTGGTATGATTGTTTCTCAACCAAAAACAGGTAAAACAATGTTATTGAAGGATGTGGCTAATGCTATTGCTGCCAACCATCCTGAAGTTTACCAAATGATTTTATTAATTGATGAACGTCCTGAAGAGGTTACTGATATGCAACGTAACGTTCGTGGTGAAGTCATTGCTTCTACTTTCGACAAGGAAGCACATGAGCATGTAAAAATTGCAAACATCGTACTAGAAAAAGCAAAACGCTTAGTTGAATGTGGCCATGATGTAGTGATCTTATTAGATTCCATAACACGTTTGGCTCGTGCTTACAATACCGTACAACCAGCTTCTGGTAAAATATTAAGTGGTGGTGTTGATGCCAATGCTTTACACAAACCAAAACGTTTCTTTGGTGCTGCTCGTAATATCGAGAATGGTGGTTCATTAACCATTATTGCTACCGCTCTAACAGAAACAGGTTCTAAAATGGATGAGGTTATTTTTGAAGAATTTAAAGGAACCGGTAACATGGAACTTCAATTGGATAGAAAGATTTCTAACCGTAGAATTTTCCCTGCTATCGATTTAACCTCTTCAAGTACGCGTCGTGACGATATTTTATTAGATGACACAACAGTTCAACGTATGTGGGTAATGCGTAAGTATCTTGCCGACATGAACCCAGTTGAAGCCATGGAATTTATTAACGAACGCTTCAAACAGACTAAAAACAATGAAGAGTTTTTAATTTCTATGAACGGATAAATTTTAAAAACATAAAATAGTTTAGCCCTAACAAAACTGTTAGGGCTTTTTTATGTTCTTCATTTAGATTATATTTAATCAGAAGAAAGCCTATTTATTACTTTTTTAATTACCAAATGAATCTCAGTAATCTACACTCCTAATATCATATTAGAAGTTATAGCTCCCTTTAAAAACTAAATATCAGTCATGACCAATAAAATACGCTTACTATTATTAACCTTAACATGCGCAACGACCATGTTCGCTCAATTATCTTCTCATAAAAAAGAAGCGGTTAACCGAGTAGAAATGCAATATTTACTATACACACCACCACAAAATAACGAGCAGTCGCCACTTGTTGTTTTTTTACATGGTGGTGCAGAAAGTGATAAAGATTTAAATGTCGCCAAAGCTCACGGCATACCAAAACGTATTGCAGAGGGCAAAGATTTTCCTTTTTACGTCTTTGCGCCACTTAACCCCAATAAAAAAGGTCTTTGGGACGACAGAACTATTCATAACATGACTATGAATTTAGCAGACTCGCTACCTATTGACAAAAAACGCATCTATCTCGCTGGACTTAGTCGTGGTGGTGATGGTATATGGCGTATCGCTGTAAATAATCCTAACACCTATGCCGCTATGATTTCGGTGTGTGCCGCAGATATTCCAATGATTTATTTAAAATGGGCTAAAAACCTTCCTGTGTGGTTTTTTCATGGCGAGAAAGATGCTGTTGTTCCCGTAGAACAAACTAAAGAAGCCTATAATACCTTAAAAAAACTAAACCAAAATACAAAACTAACTTTATACCCAAATGCGACTCACGATAGTTGGACCGAAACTTACAATAATGAAGCAGTTTACACCTGGTTACTAAAACAGCATTTGTAAACTATTTAATGAGTTCTATCTTGATAATAACCTAAGGTAAGTACAAACATAAAAAAGCCCCTCAACGCTAATCGTTAAGGGGCTTTTAATATTATTATATAACTTAAACCAAAATTAATACGCTAATAAGAGCTCTTTATATGCTCTTAAATCGGCAATATTCGTTTTATTTTTAAGATTTCTAGTTAAAGAAATAACATATTTAAGACTTTCTACAGGATCTACAACAGCAGCTTCTTCTTCAACGGCTGCAACTTCACCATCCTCTGTTAATAACTCATCATCATCTTCTAACATAGGAATTAGAAATGAATCATGCTCTTCAATATGCTCGTAAGTATATCTTAATACTTTAACCACTAAAGGGGCTTCTTCTTCTATAGCGTAAGTTCTTAATTCTTTAATATCATTTATTAAAGTATCCGTATTAATTCCTGTGTTATCTAAATCAACAAGAATTTTATCTATTAATTTTATTGCTTTTGAATTTTCCAAAGAGGTAATATTATGAGTGTTATTAACTTTTATTACTGCAAATTTAGAGTATTAAAATAAAAATCACTCCATTTTGATTGCTTTTTTTCCACCTATAGTTATATTAAAATCAGCTCAATATGGTGCAAAAAAAAACTTCTCATTTCTGAGAAGTTTTCATATATATTTTAAAATCTTAAGTCGAAAGAATTATAGAGCTGCAACGTGTTTTGCTAAACCAGATTTAAGGTTAGCAGCTTTGTTAGCATGTATAATGTTTTTCTTTGCTAATTTATCTAGCATAGAAACCACAGAAGGATACAAAGTCTCAGCCTCATTCTTATCACTTAACTCACGTAATTTCTTGATAGCATTACGAGTTGTCTTGTGATGATACTTATTAGTTAAGCGCTTAGCTTCGTTACTTCTTATTCTTTTTAATGCTGACTTATGATTTGCCATTTTCTTTTTCTTTAAAATATTGTAGCCCGTAGGGGAATCGAACCCCTCTTACCAGGATGAAAACCTGGCGTCCTAGCCGATAGACGAACGGGCCATTTGTTTTTTTTGAGTGTGCAAAGATAAAACTAATTTACAAATCTGCAACTAAAATTTTATTTTTTTTACTCCTCAATAATTTTTCAAATAACTGTCACAATGTTTCCATTGCGGGTGCAAATGTACAACTAATTTTCACTTTCGCAAGTGCTAAATAACTTTTTTTTAAAAAAAATTTTCAAGCACTTGCTTTAGTATTGATTAATAAGCTTTTGCAAATAACACGCGACGTGCCGAAGGTTTCCCTGAATAAACACAAACTCCAGTTTCTTCCTTAGCATCTAAAGGAACACACCTAATTGTTGCCTTAGTTAATTCTTTTATTTTATCCTCTGTTTCGGTAGTTCCATCCCAATGTGCCGAAATAAAACCTGTTTTCGTTTCTAAAACAGTTTTAAAGTCTTCGAATGTATCAACCTCCGTGATATGACTATTTCTAAAATCTAAAGCTTTATTAAATAAAGCATCTTGAATCTCTTTTAATAAGCTTTCTATTTTTTCAGCTAAAACATTCAGATTAACCACCTCCTTAGTTAAAGTATCACGACGGGCAATTTCAACAGTGCCATTCGCTAAATCTTTTGGTCCAATAGCAATTCTAATAGGTACGCCTTGCAATTCATGTTGAGCAAATTTTGCTCCCGGTCTGTGCGTATCTCTGTTGTCATACTTAACCGTAATATTTTTAGCTCTTAAGTCGGTTAAAATACTGTTAGCAACTTCTGTGATATTGTTTAAATCTTCCTCACTCTTATATATAGGAACAATAACCACTTGGTTTGGCGCTAAACTTGGTGGTAAAACTAATCCGTTATCATCACTATGTGTCATGATTAAGGCCCCCATTAATCGAGTTGAAACACCCCATGATGTTGCCCAAACATAATCTTGCTTTCCTTCCTTATTCGCAAACTTCACATCAAAGGCCTTTGCGAAATTCTGTCCTAAGAAATGTGATGTTCCTGCCTGCAATGCTTTTCCATCCTGCATTAACGCTTCAATACAATAGGTTTCATCAGCCCCTGCAAAACGTTCACTTTCAGTTTTCAAACCTTGAATTACTGGAATAGCCATAAAATTCTCGGCGAAATTAGCATACACATTATTCATTAAAGCAGCTTCTTCTAGGGCTTCCTTTTTAGTTTCGTGAGCCGTATGTCCTTCTTGCCATAAAAATTCTGCGGTACGTAAAAACAAACGGGTTCGCATTTCCCAACGCACCACATTAGCCCATTGGTTAATTAATAAAGGTAAATCTCTATACGATTGTACCCATCCTCTAAAGGTATTCCATATAATAGCTTCACTTGTAGGTCTAACAACAAGCTCCTCTTCTAGCCTAGCTTCAGGATCTACACGTAGTTTTCCTGGTTTATCTGGGTCATTTTGTAATCTATAATGGGTTACAACAGCACATTCCTTAGCAAAACCTTCAGCGTTTTTTTCTTCTGCTTCAAATAAGCTCTTAGGAACAAACAAAGGAAAATAAGCATTTTGATGTCCTGTTTCCTTAAACATTTTATCTAATTCTGCTTGCATTTTTTCCCATATTGCATAACCGTAAGGTTTGATAACCATACACCCTCTAACCGCAGAGTTCTCCGCTAAGTCAGCCTTGACAACCAATTCGTTATACCATTTCGAATAATCTTCTGCTCTACTAGTAAGTTTTTTACCCATAAGTTTTTTTTGGCACAAATGTTGTACCTAAGTTAAATATAAAAATAGTTCAGCAAAACTAACTATTTTTGTAATGTCCAACAATAAAATTTAGAGATATGCAATTTATTAAATACTTAAAAAGAAAAGCGCCGTTAGCAAGCCTACTAGGGTTAGCCCTTGTATTTGCTTCTTGCGGTTCTTACGAATATGTTGGCGCAAGCAATGATGGTATTTACGGTGGCACTGTTGCTCAATCGCAACAACAAACCAATGAAGTTCCAACGAATAACAATTACTATGAAAATTACTTCAAAACAAAATCAATAGAAGCTGAAAACTTTACTGAAGATCCAGCTATTTTTACAGACATTGATGCCTACGAGAATTCTGCCTATGTGGAAAATGACTCTTTAGTAGATGACTATCAAGGTTATGCTGGCTGGGGACAAAACAACAGTAGCGTTACAGTGAACTATATCGACAATGGCTGGAATAACTGGGGAACCGGATGGGGCTTTGGCTTTTACTCTGGATGGGGTTATGGCTATGGTGGCTGGGGTTATCCTGGTTATGGTTGGGGGTACCCAGGTTATGGCTGGGGTTATCCTGGCTACGGTTGGGGCTACCCAAATTACGGCTGGGGTTATCCCGGTTATGGTTGGGGGTACCCAGGATATGGTAACTATTATAGAAATAACAGATATTACTCTTATGGCGCTACACGTAGAGGCAGCTATGGAAGAAATTACTACGCCGGTACGAATGCTACAAGAAGAAGCTCTTACACGAGAAACAACATCAATGCTTCTAACACTACAAGACGCAGCTCGGCAGGAGTTACTTCAAAATACAACACAACCCGTAGAAGTAGTACCGCAAATGGTAATTCACAAACAACGACTAGAAGAAGTTATACCACCAACAGAAACCCATCTCAAACTGGTGTTACAAGACGATCTTCAACAGTAACGCGAACACCTTCTAACAACTCAACAAGAAGGTCTTCCAATGCTACGACTAGAAGAAGCTCGAGTACGGTTTACAAACAACCTTCAAGAACATCAAATTCTACAAACTATAATAGGTCTACTTCAAGAAGTTCGAGTTACAACTCTAGTTCTAGTTCACGAAGTAGCGGAAGCTCCATGAGATCATCTGGTGGTTCGAGCCGAAGTTCTTCATCTAGAGGAGGAAGACGATAACATTAAAAACAATAGAAATTAACCAAATAAACAGGATTTAAATCGGTTTATTTGGTTAATTCATGCTCTAAAATCAATAACATATATGAAAAAGATTAGTTTACTACTCTTAAGCGCTTTCACATTTACAGGTATTTATGCTCAAGACATTACTGATGCTTTAAGATATTCGCAAAATGAACCTCAAGGAACTGCTCGCTTTAGAGCACTAAGTGGGGCTTTTGGAGCTCTTGGTGGAGATATGAGCGCTGTAGGTTTGAATCCTGCAGGTTCCGTTGTATTTAGTCATAGTAACATTACAGTTACAGGGTCTAATGCGAATGTGAAAAATGAAACCCTTTACTTTAATGAATACACAAACACTAGTGATTCTAATTTTAGCATTAACCAAGGCGGTGCGACTTTAATTTTTGTTAATAGAAACAGTTATTCGAAATGGAACAAATTTGCCATGTCCTTTAATTACGAAAGAACTAGTAATTTTAATAACTTTTGGAATGCCAGAGGACTTAATACCAATGACGATGGAAATTTCAGTAATTCGATAGCTAGCTATTTTTATGATTATGCCGATGGAGTGCCACTTAATGAAATATCTAAACAAAATAGAGAATGGATTAGCGACGCTTATAGAAGGATTGGAAATGAATATGGTTTTGGTAATCAACAAGCATTTCTTGGTATTGAATCCAAAATCCTAATTCCAGACGATCCTAATTCACCAGACAACACTACTTATTTTTCAAATGTAGCTGCAGGGAATTTTTACCACGACTACACTTACGTAGCTACTGGCTATAATGGTAAAATGACCTTTAACTTTGCAACACAGTTTGAAGACAAGTTATCTTTAGGACTAAACCTAAATTCTCATTTTATTAATTATGAACGTACTACTGCATTACTAGAAGACAACAATAACACTGGGTCTGTGGTAAATCATATTAATTTCCGAAACAGTTTACTTACTACAGGTGCAGGATTTTCATTTCAACTTGGAGGCATTTACAATATCACGCCAGACCTTAGAGTTGGTTTGATTTACGATTCACCAACATGGTACTCTATAGACGAAGAAACAACACAATATATTAGTACTGAAAGAGATGTTTCGGGTGTACCAACCACACAAATTGTAGACCCAAGAATTATTAATGTGCTACCAAGATATCAACTTCATACACCATCGAAAATAACAGCTAGTTTGGCTTATATTATTGCGAAACGCGGACTCATCAGCTTTGATTACTCAAATCAAAATTTAGCCAACACAGAATTTGGACCAACGTATGACCCCTATTTTATGGATCAAAATGCATTCATCCAAAATTCTTTAACCAACGTATCAACTTATCGAGTTGGTGCAGAATACAGAGTCATAGATTTACTTAGTTTACGTGGTGGCTACCGTTATGAAGATAGTCCGTACAAAGACGGTGTTACAGTAGGTGATTTAAGCGGTTATTCTTTCGGTATCGGCTTAAATTTTGGAAACACCAAACTAGATTTCACGTACGATCAAGCAAATAGATCATACCAAAATAACCTTTACAATCTAAATGGCGGTGGATCCCCTTCTGCTTCAATTGACAGAAAAAATCAAAACTTTACGATATCCCTAGGATTCAGTATTTAATAATATAAAAAGACCTCAACATTTAAAGACCATTTGAAAGCTCCATACAGTTTTAAATGGTCTTTTGAATTAGTCATAATTTATATAAAAAACGGCTTGTAATGAATAGGGTAATATTCAGACTAAAGCAAATAATTAATATTTTATCAACACCAAGTATAACAAAACGGAATTGCTTATCTTTGCAAACTAATTTTTGAAATACAAATCATTCGTCATTCTAACATAAAACTCTTATAAACAAAGAAGTAACAATGAATGACTTTTATGATTGTTGAAAAAACAATAGATTTTAACAGATGAAATTCGATAGTAATTTAGACGATTTTGACGCCTTAGGAGAAGAACACATTGGTACTTCGGAAGATACACCAATGCGAAATGATGCTTTTAAACTGTCTAACGAAGAAAAAATAGACATTATTAAAGATGATGTGCGTCATATCATGGAAACCTTAGGTTTAGATTTAACCGATGACAGCCTAAAAGGAACTCCAAACCGTGTAGCAAAAATGTTTGTTAAAGAAATTTTTGGAGGTTTAGACCCTTCTAAAAAGCCTAGTGCTTCTACTTTCGACAACAAATACAAGTATGGCGAAATGTTGGTTGAAAAAAACATCACGGTTTATTCAACTTGCGAGCACCACTTACTTCCTATAGTTGGTAGAGCACATATCGCCTATATTTCTAATGGTACCGTGGTTGGTTTATCTAAAATGAATCGTGTTGTAGATTACTTCGCAAAGCGCCCACAAGTTCAAGAGCGTTTAACCATTCAAATCGTTAGAGAACTTCAAAGAGTATTAGGAACAAAAGATGTAGCTTGTGTGATTGATGCTAAACATTTATGCGTAAACTCAAGAGGTATTCGCGACATTGAAAGCAGTACCGTAACTTCAGAATTTGGAGGAAAATTTAAAGATATGGGTACCCGTCGTGAATTTTTAGACTATATAAAATTAGACACTACTTTTTAGTTCATTCATCAAAAAAACTTGTTATCTAAATCCGCATGCAGTTATACCAATCGCAATCCCTAAAGATTTACAATTCATTATCCGGAAAAAAAGAAACATTTAAACCTATTAATGAAGGCCATATTGGCATGTATGTTTGTGGTCCTACGGTTTATAGTAATGTACACTTAGGTAATGTGAGAACATTTATGTCTTTTGACATGATTTTTCGTTATTTGAAGCATTTGGGTTACAAAGTGCGTTATGTTAGAAACATTACAGATGCAGGACATTTAGAAAATGATGCTGATGTTGGTGAAGATAAAATCACCAAAAAAGCGCGTTTAGAACAAATTGAACCTATGGAAGTCGTACAACGATACACCGTAGATTTTCATAATATTTTAAACACGTTTAACTTTTTACCGCCAAGTATTGAGCCTACTGCTACGGGACATATTATCGAGCAAATTGAACTCATAAAAAACATTATTGACAACGGATTTGCCTATGTCGTAAACGGCTCGGTGTACTTTGATGTCCATAAGTTTAATGAAACTAATAAGTACGGCAAATTGAGTAAACGTAAACTTGACGATTTAATTCACAATACACGAACCTTAGACGGACAAAGCGATAAAAAGAATCCTCAAGATTTTGCGCTTTGGAAAAAAGCCGAACCCCAGCACATTATGCGTTGGCCTTCACCTTGGAGCGATGGATTTCCTGGTTGGCACTTAGAGTGTACTGCCATGAGTACCAAATACTTAGGCGAACAATTTGACATTCACGGTGGTGGAATGGATTTAAAATTTCCACACCACGAATGCGAAATAGCTCAAAATGAAGCCGCTTTAGGAAAATCGCCTGTAAATTACTGGATGCATGCCAATATGCTAGAGTTAAACGGGCAACGTATGTCTAAATCCACTGGAAATACCGTGAATCCTCACGAATTACTTTCAGGAGACAATAAATTTTTCAGTAAAGCTTATGCACCAAGTGTGATTCGTTTCTTTATTGCACAATCATCTTACCGAAGTGTATTAGACTTAACAGACGACGGATTATTAGCAAGCGAAAAAGGCTTTAACAGATTGATGGAAGCCATGAATTTGCTAGGTGGTGTACAAGCTTCAAAAGTATCATCATTAGACATTGAATCTTGGAAACAAAAATGCTATGATGCGATGAACGATGATTTTAATTCGCCAATTTTAATCGCTCATTTATTTGAAGCAGCAAAATATATCAATCAGCTTAAGGAAGGCAGTGAAACCCTTACTTCTGAAGATTTAAACATTTTAAAAGACACTTTAAACACCTTTGTTTTTGATGTCCTTGGTTTGGAAAACAACGCTAGCAACAATTCTGGAACTGATAAACTTTCTGGAGCTGTCGATGTTTTAATTAAACTTAGGCAAGAAGCTAGAGCAAATAAAGATTTTGCTTTATCAGATAAAATCCGTGATGAATTAGCTGAAGTAGGTATTCAGCTCAAAGACGGCAAAGACGGCACTACTTTTTCAATTCAATAAAAAGAAACTCTATAGAAGATACTTTATTAAAAGTAAATAAGCATGCTTAAAAAAATACTGATAGCGCCTTTTTTACTTTTAATAAAAGTGTATCAAACTTTCATTTCCCCTTTAACCCCTGCGACTTGCAGATTCCACCCTACTTGCTCTCAATATGCCAAGGAAGCTTTAACCAAACATGGTTTTTTTAAAGGCAGTTGGTTGGCTATAAAGCGAATTTTAAGTTGTCATCCTTGGGGTGGTTCGGGTTATGATCCTGTACCTTGATTTTGTTGTTTATTTGTTGAATCGTTTAATTGTGAGTGTCACTTGTCATGTCGAACACAGTGAGACATCTTTTAAATAAAAACTTACACTTAAAAAGATACCTCCTACCGTCGGTATGACAGAAATAGTTCAATGAATACACTGTTTAACGGTTAAACAAATCCACAGCTAAACAAATAAACCTATTTCACAGGAATCTGCTTCAAAATCTCTAAAACAAACTTCCAATACTTTTGAACTGAAGAAATTTGTGCTCTTTCATCTGGAGAGTGCGCACCTTTAATGGTTGGTCCAAAACTAATCATATCCATTTCTGGGTAATTCTGACCAAGAATACCACATTCCAATCCGGCGTGACAGGCAGCAACATGAGGTTTTTCATTATTTAAGTCTTCGTAAACTTTAGTCATCACCTTTAAAATGGCTGAATCCATGTTGGGTGTCCATCCAGGATAATCACCTGAAGCCTCAACCTCGCACCCCATCAATTCGAAAGTTGATTGTAAAGCATTTACTAAATCAATTTTAGAACTTTCTACAGAAGATCGAGTTAAGCAACCAATATGCATATCACCATCTTCAACAATAACTCTAGCAATATTATTAGACGTTTCAACCAGTTCTGGAATATCTGCACTCATACGATACACACCATTTATTGCCGCATACATAGCTCTTGTGAATCCCTCTTGGGTCATTAAATCCATAACCATTTCTGGCGTTTCACATTTTGAAGCTGTGATACTTAAATCGGGCTCCATGGTTTTAAGCTCCTTTTTTATAATCGCTTCTAGGTTTTTAATCTCAGCAACAAAATCATCTTCTTTCATAGCGTCAATAGCCACAATAGCAGTACTTTCTCTAGGAATCGCATTACGTAAACTTCCACCGTCAATAGATGAAATACGCAACCCAAAAGCTTCGAATTTATCGTGTAAAACACGATTCATCAATTTATTGGCATTCCCTAAACCTTCATGAATTTGCATACCTGAATGACCACCCTGCAAACCTTTCACTTCAATTTTATAGCCAATTTTTATTTCTGAAGTTTCTTCTTCTTCATACTGTCGTGTCGCGGTAACATCCATTCCTCCGGCACAGCCCACTCCAATTTCATCGTCTTCTTCGGTATCTAAATTCAATAATATACCTCCTGAAAGTAACCCGCCTTTTAATCCCATGGCACCAGTCATACCGGTTTCTTCATCAATAGTAAAAAGAGCTTCTATAGCTGGATGAGCAATAGAATCACTTTCTAGAATCGCCATAATAGTAGCAACACCTAATCCGTTATCGGCACCTAAAGTAGTTCCTTTAGCACGTACCCAATCGCCATCAACATACATGTCAATACCTTGTGTATCAAAATCAAAGTCAGTATCATTATTTTTTTGGTGCACCATATCTAAATGCGATTGCATCACAACAGTTACACGATCTTCCATACCTGAAGTTGCTGGCTTTTTAATAATCACATTACCAACGGCATCAACCAGTGTTTCAAGACCTAAATTTTCACCAAAAGCTTTCATAAAAGCGATGATCCTTTCTTCTTTTTTAGAAGGTCGTGGTACCGCATTTAAATCTGCAAATTTATTCCAAAGGGCTTGAGGTTCTAATTGTCTTATTTCTGTGTTCATTTTGTGATTATTTTATCCGTCAAAGATAGAAAAATGGGGCGACCTCAGCATCTTAATGATACTGTAATATTTAAGATTTAACAAAGTTTAACCTTATAAAAACTTTGAAAATTGAAAATTATATGCTCTATTTTTTTACTATTTTTGATGATGCTCAAAGACAAAAAAACAATAATAGCACTTGCTTTATTTCCTCAAATAATCATAGTTAGAATACTTTCCAATTATCCGGATTTTGTTGAGACCTACTACAGCAAAGCATTCTACCCATTAATCTCCAAACTATCACGTTATATTTTAGGGTGGATTCCTTTTTCATTTGGTGATTTGGTTTATGCTTTAACTATAATTTATGCGTTACGCTGGTTAGTTTTAAACAGGAGACGTTTACGCCTGGACACCAAAAATTGGCTTATTGATGTTTTTGCAACGCTCTCTATTTTTTACTTTGTCTTTCATGTATTTTGGGGCTTAAACTACTACCGACAACCACTTCACAAAAGCTTAGAATTGGAACATGATTACACCACAGAGCAACTAATAATTTTTACAGAAAGACTCATCACAAAGTCGAATGCCATCCATATAAAGATCACGAATAATGACACTTTAAAAGTTGAGATGCCTTATAATAAATCGGAATTATTTAAAAAGGCTCCCGAAGGGTATAAGTATTTAAAGGAAACTTTTCCGCATTTAGCTTATCATCCACGAAGCGTGAAACAATCCTTATTCAGCTATCCACTAACCTATATGGGGTTTAGCGGGTATTTAAATCCGTTTACCAATGAAGCACAGGTAGACGGACTCATTCCTATTTATAAACTTTCAACAACTACCACACATGAAATCGCCCATCAATTAGGATATGCTGCCGAAAATGAAGCCAATTTTATCGGAAGTATGGCGGCTATAAAGCACCCTGATCCATACATTCAGTATTCAGGTTATACCTTTGGACTGCGTTTTTGCTTAAATGAAATTTACAGGCGCGACCCTGATTTATTTGAAAAGATGGAAAAAACTGTAAATCTTGGTATTCTTAAAAACTACAAAGAGGTTCGTGAGTTTTGGGATAAACACCAAAATCCAGCCGAACCTCTTTTTAAATCTTTTTACAACGGTTTTTTAATAGCCAATAAACAAAGTAAAGGCATGCAAAGTTATAACTATGTCGTTGCGCTTTTAGTTAACTATTTTGAAAAAAACAGTTTATAATTTACTCTATAACTTGAGCGTTTTCAGGCATTGCAAATAATTCCTGATTCGCTTTTTCTTTTGAAACTTTCACGTTTTCAAAATGGTTTTCGCTATGTACGGTAGTAGGTAAATTGTTTTCATATTCATACCTCACAATTGTTTTAGGTAATAACAAACCGTCCACATTCATCCACTCACTGTATTTTCTAAAATGCCATTCTTTAGCTTTTTCTTGAGTAAAGAAGGTTACGGTATAACCTAACCATTCCATTTTATAAGTTTCAGGGTTGTAGTAAATAGCATATTCATCTTCTGGAGACTCCCCTACACCACTTTGGTATCCTATTCTTATGCCTGGATAGGTTTTACCTTCAAAAACCAAAGGTTCGATATCACCATAAATAATACCATCATCAGATAAAATGAAAGGCATGGTATAAAAGTAGAACATCAAGTTATAGTAAAATTTAGGTTTCCCTTTGTATTCGGCATCATGCTTATTCTGTAACCAAACTTGTTCCCCATCATAACCTAAGGCATGATCTGGAGTTTCAATTAAGGACTTTCTGTTCCATAAATCGGTTGAAGTAACCTCATTAACACCATTTTTCTCCATGGTGAATTCTAGAAATCGCATACTTTTCCAAAGATCCAAGCCTCCGTGAGCTTCAAATATTTTTTCTAAAGCTTCAGGATATTTCTTTTCTTCAGCTATTTCCTTAGTTTCTGTCTCTACAGGTGTTACTACAGTTTCTTTTTTCACATCTTTACAGTTCCAAAAAGCAAGTGCTACAAATAAGTAAATAATTTTTTTCATGTTATGTTTTAATAGGTTTCTTGTTTTGACGCGGTCATTTCCGATTAATTACATAAAATCCTTTACTTTTGTTGTTCAATTATGAAAGCCATTACCAGCATACAAAATTCGTTTGTAAAACAACTTTTCCAATTAAAAGAAAAGTCTCGTGAACGACGTAAAACAGGCCTTTTTTTAATAGAAGGCGCTCGTGAAATTATGTTAGCCATACAAGGCGGATATGACATTGAAACCATCCTATTCAACCCTGAATTACACCCTTTAGAACGTGTAGAAGCGCTTAACGCTGAAGGCGTTGATATGATAGAAATATCAAAGGAAGTCTATCAAAAACTGGCTTATAGGGAAACTACGGAAGGGATTTTAGCTGTGGCTAAATCCAAGTCACATCAGCTAGATGCTTTAAAGTTCAACACAAAAAGTCCTTTAATTTTAATTGCTGAAGCTCCCGAAAAACCAGGAAATATTGGTGCTATACTACGAACTGCTGATGCCGCTAACGTGGACGCTGTTATTATTGCCAATCCGAAAACCGATTTATACAACCCGAATATCATACGTTCTAGCGTTGGTTGTGTATTCACCAACACCATTGCAACAGGAAATACCACTGAAATCATTAAGTTTTTAAAGACTATAGGCATTCACATTTATTGTGCTGCACTACAAGCGTCAGAACCCTATCACAAGCAGGATTTCACAAAACCTACAGCTATAGTTGTAGGCACCGAGGCAACTGGCCTAAGTGAAGAATGGCGAGAAAATGCAACACAAAACATCATTATCCCCATGCAAGGTGCTATAGATTCCATGAATGTATCGGTTGCTGCAGGCATTTTAATTTTTGAAGCAAAACGCCAACGCGGGTTTGATGGAACGGTGAACAGTTAAAAGTTAAAAGCTAAAAGCTAAAAGCTAAAAGAAAACTACAAATTGAAACTTTAATCTCCCGATTACACCATTAAACATATCAACAATTGCTCGCTTTTAGAGTTAATAGTTTATCTATCACACAAAAAAGATTGAAACAAATCTGCACCTAACATCACTTCTGTATATGACCTCACAAATCCTTTTTTACATCATTATTGCAATTATTATCGTCAATTTTGTTGTCGATAAAATATTAGATGCTCTAAATGCCAAACATTATAATGATAAACTCCCGAAAGAACTGGAAGATGTTTATGATGAAGAGGCCTACAAAAAATCACAAAAATATAAAGCCACCAACTATAAGTTTGATTTATTAACCTCATCATTTTCTATTGTTTTAACCTTAGCTTTTTTGGGACTTGACGGATTTGCATATGTAGACCAAATAGCTCGTGGTATTAGTGAAAACCCTATCATTATTGCGCTTGTTTTCTTCGGCATTATAATGATTGGCAGCGATATTTTAACCACACCGTTTTCCTACTACAGCACCTTTGTTATTGAAGAAAAGTTTGGATTCAATAAAACCTCTAAAAAGCTTTTCTTTTTGGATAAACTAAAGGGCTGGTTAATGATGACCATACTAGGCGGTGGTATTTTAGCACTCATCATCTGGTTTTACCAAGTTACTGGCACACAGTTTTGGTTATATGCCTGGGGACTTATGGCCATATTCACATTATTTATGAATATGTTTTATTCAAAATTAATCGTGCCACTATTCAATAAACAAACACCTTTAGAAGCTGGAAGTTTAAGAAATAGCATCTCAAAATACGCTAAAACCGTAGGTTTTAAACTCGATAAAATATTTGTTATTGACGGCTCCAAACGAAGCACGAAAGCTAATGCTTATTTTTCGGGGTTTGGAAGTGAGAAGCGCGTTACATTGTACGACACTTTAATTAATGATTTAGAAGAAGATGAAATTGTTGCTGTTTTAGCACACGAAGTTGGTCATTATAAAAAGAAACATATCATTTTTAATTTGTTTGCTTCTATCCTTTTAACAGGAATTACATTGTACATCTTATCTTTATTCATCTCAAATCCCTTACTATCAAACGCCTTAGGTGTAGATACCCCAAGCTTTCATATTGGTTTAATTGCCTTCGGATTGCTGTACGCACCAATTTCAGAAGTAACAGGGCTTATTATGAATTTATTTTCAAGAAAATTCGAATACCAAGCGGATGATTATGCTAAAAACACTTTCAAAGCAGAACCTTTAATATCCTCATTAAAAAAGTTATCAAAAAACAGTTTAAGCAATTTAACACCGCACCCTGCATATGTTTTTATGCATTACTCACACCCAACCTTACTGCAAAGGATTCAAAATTTGAAGAAGTAACACAAGAGCTTCCTCATAAATTTCAGAAAGCACAAATCATAAAAAAAGCCTGTAACGTGTCTCGTTACAGGCTTTTAAAATATATAATTCTAAAAGGATTATTGTTTAACTAAAGTTACTTCTACCCTTCTATTATTTCTTCTTCCTTCTGCGGTCGAATTATCATCAATAGGGTTAGACTCACCATAACCTTTACTTGTTAAACGATCTGAACTAATACCGTTTTCGATGAAATAAGTCATTACAGTACTTGCGCGTTCTTCAGACAATCTCTGGTTTAATGCCTCAGATCCTGAACTATCGGTATGACCATCAATCGAGAAATGAGAATCAGGATACTCATGTAAAATACCCACAATATTATCTAAAACTTGCTTAGACTCATCTAATACCGTTGATTTTCCATTATGGAATAAGATGGTTTTAGCATAAGCGTTTAAGGTTTTCATTACAGCTTCTGTAACCTTAGGTGCTTCAGGACACCCATTATTTGCTACCGTTCCAGCGACTTCCGGACAGTTATCAACGTTGTCTAAAACACCGTCTGCATCAGTATCAGGCCATGGACATCCTTTATTTTCAATAGGACCTGCAACTGTTGGACACGCATCTTCATTATCAGGAATGGCATCATTATCGGCATCTCCCCAAGGACAACCTTTATTTTCTTCTGGGCCAGCCTCTTTAGGACAAGCGTCAACGTTATCAAGAACACCATCGGCATCAGCATCACCCCATGGGCAACCGTTGTTTTCAACTGGACCAGCTACTTTAGGACATTCATCAAGTTTATCAATAACACCATCATCATCTCTATCTTTAGAACGACCTTGGTAAATAGGAATTTTTACACCAGCATACACATCGGCTGCCTTGCTGTTATCACTCACTAAAGCCGATAATACAGATCCCGAACCAATATATAAAGGCCCTGCTCTAAATCCTGCTCCAGCCTGGAATCCGCTATACTGCACTATACCCATTGGTAAATAAAAACTAAAAAACTTAGATTCAAAACGCGGTGTTAAAGACACGGTGTTAGCCACACGGGTTGCACTTACTTTTTCTTTAGCCACAAGCGATAAATCGGTGTTTAAATTCAAATAGAAACGATTCGTAAAACTCCAATCCGCATTAAAATGTAAAGCCGTAGGTAGATTAACCTTATAACCGGTACTAGAATTTACTATATTATAATAGTTATTTAAAAAATCTTCAATGTCATCAGCATTGTCAAATTCATCTTCAATGTCTTCTACACTTACAGCTCCCCTAGTTATATCATAAGTTTCTTCAACACCTTCTTTATAATTGATGCTTCCTATATCGGTAATAGACAAACCTAATTTCAGTTTGTATTTATTTTTATCTTTTAGATAGTGAGTTTCACCTTTAGCATTTGTTTTTTGGTAGTCTGGATAATTAGTTCGCCATTCGTACACAAATCCTAAATCAAATCCAACACCTGAAGCTTTTGGCAATTCATACTCGTACCCATCTTCATCAAAAGAGGTATCGAAAGCCGCGTATGTAAGTTCACCAGTAGTTTCGAGAGTTGGCATATTTGGACCAGCGCCATCGGCAACCAAATTAGCCGTAACATTGTTTCCATTGATACGAGCCGATCCACCACCTTGTAAATACTTAACCGTTAAACCTCCTTTTAAAAACTTGGTACGATCGTTTATTATAACACGCGCATAAGTAACGCCTAGTTCTCCCCAAGCGTGACCTGTTGTTATTAAATTTCCAGCATCCACATAAACATCTTCACTATCATCACTATCAAAGTTCTTGATAAGATTTCCGTTAACGTTATGAGCTGTTACAAAAGCTCTAGCTCTAGTAGTTACCGCTAAAGAACTATTTTCGTTAAGATTAAACATGAAAGCAAGCCCTAAAATATCGGTATTCCATAAGGCATTGTTATTATCTGATGGATACGTGTTTGCGTCATCATCAAAATCGAAATCCCCTTTAACGGCATCCATAAAATTAACCCCAGTGTAGTCGTTACCCACAAATGTGCTGGCACCTACAATATTGATATCGGTTTTAAAACGAGAGTCTACAATATTAGCTGGGTTGAGGATGACACTATTCACACCGCTGTAGTTATCGGTGAGAAACCCATTAAAAGATTGACCATGCATGTAAATAGATGCACTAAGCGTCAATAGTAACAAAGTAATTTTTTTCATAAGTTTTTAATTGTTTGTTGTTTATTTTGTGGCTAAAATAGGATATTTGTGTTAACAAAAAGCTAATTTTCTATAAAACGCCACTTTTCCTATATGTATTGAATTTAGGAAGTCGGTTTCATTTCATACCTTATTAAACGCAAACTTTTTTCTTATATCACAAGCTTGGTTTTTACTAAAACCACTTAACACATAAAACATGAAAATTTATACAAAAACAGGCGATAAAGGCACTACAGCTTTATTTGGAGGCACAAGAGTTCCTAAACACCATATTAGAATTGAAAGTTATGGCACTGTAGATGAGCTCAACTCATATTTAGGTTTAATACGCGATCAACCTATTCATCAAGATTATATTGATTTAATTATTCGTATTCAAGACCGCTTGTTCACGGTAGGTGCCGAATTAGCAACAGATCCTGAAAAAGCCACATTAAAAAATGGTAAAGAGCGACTAAATATACCCAGAATCGCTATTGAAGATATCGAGCGACTAGAGCATGAAATGGATATGATGAATGAAGCCCTACCCGAAATGACTCACTTTATTTTACCAGGTGGAAATCAGTCTGTGTCATTCTGTCATATAGCACGTTGTGTGTGCCGCAGAGCCGAGCGACTAGCTTCTCAACTTAATGAAACAGAACCTATTGAAGCAAACACTTTAACCTACCTTAACCGCCTATCTGACTACCTTTTTGTGTTGGCACGGAAGTTGTCCTATGATTTAAGAGCACAAGAAATTAAGTGGATTCCTCAAAAAAAGGAAAGCTAATTGACTTTAATTTCATGCGCTATTGAGCTCGTCCATTTTTAATGGGCGATGCACAAAACACAAAGACGTTCTTGTAATTAATGATAAATGCATTTTAAAAAATCTTACTAAAAATTTGAGATGATTTTTAATAAGGTTTTTACTCATGTTGAGCCCTTTATATTCAAAAGTCACCATTCTTCTGAGCTTTAAAAACAAAAAAACTCATGGAATATGAAATAATTCATTTTTTTCTTGCTTGTTTAAACTAAAAATTTATTTTTGCACAAAATTAAACACGTAAGAAATGTATTGGACTTTAGAACTAGCATCTTATTTAAGTGATGCACCTTGGCCAGCAACAAAGGATGAGCTTATAGATTACGCCATTAGAACAGGGGCCCCTTTAGAAGTTGTGGAAAACTTACAATCTATTGAAGATGAAGGAGACTCTTATGACTCTATTGAAGAAATTTGGTCTGACTATCCTACAGATGAAGATTACCTTTGGAATGAGGATGAATATTAAACAAACACATAAAGAATAGTTAAAAAAGTCTCAATTTGAGGCTTTTTTTTATCCATATCTTTAAACAAGATGTATCTTTGGAAGCACTTAAAAATGCTTGAAAAGAACCATTTAAAATATATTAGACAACCCTAGTACGTTCTAGGTGTAACACATAAAATAACTCTCATGAATCTTTTAAATTCTGTATTAAAAGTTTTTGTTGGCGACAAATCGAAACAAGATGTCAAGGCTATTACGCCAATAGTTTCCAAAATAAAAACTTTTGAATCTGCTCTAGAAGCATTATCTCACGACCAATTAAGAGCAAAAACAGCCGAGTTTAAGGCTAAAATTGCCGAAGCTAATAAAGCCATCGATGAAAAAATCGCGAATCTTACTTTAGAGGCAGAAAACACCGAAGACATTGATAAACGTGAAGATATATACTTGGATATCGATAAGCTTAAAGATGAAGCTTACGAAGTCACTCAAAGTGTTTTAAACGACATTCTTCCTGAAGCTTTTGCTGTTGTAAAAGAAACTGCAAAACGTTTTGTTCATAATACCTCTATTTCAGTTACAGCAAACGAATTTGACCGCTTAATTTCAAGCGAAAAGGATTATGTTGTTCTGGAAAACGATCAAGCTGTTTGGTCAAACTCTTGGGATGCTGCTGGTAAAGCCATCACTTGGGATATGATTCACTACGATGTACAACTTATTGGTGGTATTGCTATGCACCAAGGTAAAATTGCCGAAATGCAAACGGGTGAAGGTAAAACATTAGTGGCAACACTACCTGTTTACTTAAATGCCCTGGCTGGTAAAGGAGTGCACTTAGTAACGGTAAACGATTACTTAGCGAAACGTGATAGCGCTTGGATGGCGCCAATTTTTCAATTTCATGGCTTAAGTGTTGATTGTATTGACTACCACAGACCAAATTCTGAAGAAAGAAGAAAAGCTTATAATGCCGACATCACATACGGAACCAACAACGAATTTGGTTTCGATTACTTACGTGATAACATGGCACATGCTCCAGAAGATTTAGTGCAACGTCCACACAACTACGCTATTGTTGATGAGGTCGATTCTGTATTAGTTGATGATGCACGTACGCCATTAATTATATCTGGACCAATCCCTAAAGGTGATCATCACGAATTTAATGAGTTAAAGCCTAAAGTTGATGATATTGTTTCGGTACAACGTAAATATTTAACAGGTGTTTTAGCAGAAGCTAAAAAGTTAATTAAAGAAGGTGATACTAAAGAAGGTGCTTTTCAATTGTTACGTGTTTACCGCGGAATTCCTAAAAACAAGGCGCTTATTAAGTTTTTATCTGAAGACGGTATCAAACAACTGCTTCAAAAAACTGAAAACTTCTACATGCAAGATAACAACCGTGAAATGCCTAAGGTGGACGCGGAACTTTACTATGTTATCGAAGAAAAAAATAATCAAGTTGAATTAACCGACAAAGGGGTTGATTACATTTCAGGTAAAGACAATCCAGACTTTTTCATTTTACCAGAAATAGGTGATGAAATTGCTAAAATAGAAAGTCAAGGGCTTTCTGCGGAAGAAGAAGCGACTCTTAAAGAAGATTTATACAAAGATTTTGGGGTGAAATCTGAACGTATTCACACCTTAAACCAGTTACTTAAAGCCTACGCCTTATTTGAAAAAGACACACAATATGTGGTGATGGATAATAAAGTGATGATTGTTGATGAGCAAACTGGTCGTATTATGGATGGACGTCGCTACAGTGACGGACTACACCAAGCGATTGAAGCTAAAGAAAATGTAAAAATTGAAGATGCTACTCAGACTTTTGCAACGGTAACCCTTCAAAATTACTTTAGAATGTACCGCAAACTATCTGGTATGACAGGTACTGCGGTTACTGAAGCTGGTGAGTTCTGGGAAATCTATAAATTAGATGTGGTTGAAATTCCAACTAACCGCCCAATCGCTCGTGATGATAGAGACGATTTAGTATTTAAAACAAAGCGTGAAAAATACAATGCAGTTATTGACGAGGTTACCCAATTATCACAAGCAGGGCGCCCTGTATTAATTGGTACAACGTCTGTAGAAATTAGTGAGTTATTAGGAAAAATGCTTAGCATTAGAAAAATACCTCATAATGTCCTTAACGCAAAACAACATAAAAGAGAAGCCGATATCGTTGCCGAAGCTGGTAATGCTGGGCAGGTAACTATCGCCACCAATATGGCTGGTCGTGGTACCGATATTAAATTATCTGAAGAAGTTAAAAAAGCTGGCGGTTTAGCCATTGTAGGTACCGAGCGCCACGATTCGCGTCGTGTAGACAGACAGTTACGTGGTCGTGCTGGTCGTCAAGGTGATCCCGGAAGTTCACAATTTTACGTATCCTTAGAAGATAACTTGATGCGTTTATTTGGTAGTGAACGTATTGCCAAAATGATGGATAAAATGGGCTTAAAAGAAGGTGAAGTTATTCAACACTCTTGGATTTCTAAGTCTATTGAAAATGCTCAGAAAAAAGTTGAAGAAAATAACTTTGGTGTTCGTAAACGTCTGTTAGAATATGATGATGTGATGAATGCACAACGTGAAGTGGTTTATAAGCGTCGTCATCATGCCTTACACGGTGAGCGTTTGCGTGTAGACTTAGCAAATATGCTTTTCGATACTTCGGAAATTATTTCTGAAAACAATAAAATCGCTAACGATTATAAAAACTTTGAGTTTGAGTTGATTCGTTATTTCTCAATGGGTGCTCCAGTTACTGAAGCTGAATTTGGTAAATTATCGGCTCAAGAGATTACTTCAAAAGTTTACCATGCAGCCTTCGATCATTATAAAGAAAAGATGGCGCGTAATGCCGATATGGCATTCCCTGTTATTAAAAATGTGTACGAAACGCAACGCGATAAGTTTAAACGTATCGTAGTACCATTTACCGATGGGATAAAATCACTAAACGTGGTTACCGATCTTGAAAAGGCCTATGAAACTAACGGTAAACAATTAATCACCGATTTTGAAAAGAACATCGCTCTAGCCATTATCGATGATGCTTGGAAAACGCATTTACGTAAAATGGACGAATTAAAGCAATCGGTACAATTAGCGGTTCATGAGCAAAAAGATCCTTTATTAATTTACAAATTTGAAGCTTTTGAATTGTTTAAAAGCATGATTGACCAAGTTAATAAAGACGTGATTTCATTCTTATTTAAAGGAGAATTACCTCAAGAAACACAAAATACCATTCAAGAGGCCAGACAAACACGTGTAAAAGAAAACACGCAAACTCAAAAAGAGGAAATCCCGAATTTAGATGAGCGTTCTGCTCAAAGCAGAGCGGCAAGTAACACGCAACGTCAACCAGAAGTTGTGGAAACTGTTGTACGTTCGGCTCCAAAAATTGGACGAAATGATCGCGTAACGATTAAAAACGTTATGAATGGTGAAAACAAAACCATGAAATTCAAACAAGCTGAACCTTTATTAGCTAAAGGTGAATGGGTTATTGTTGAAGATTAATTTCTTGTAATGGCAGGAAGTTTATAAATGAAAAGCGGGTCTTGAAATTAATTTCAAGACCCGCTTTTTTGTTTGAAATACTATATCAATTTGAAAGACTAAAGGTAAGTCTTCGGCGAGTTCAGAATGACATTGCAACTATTCTTTGGATTTTGAACCATACTAAAAATTGTCTTCATTGTTTTGAGTTACTCCACCTCCCTAAACAAAATCGAAAGACTGTATTAACAAAGTTGCTAAGAAATAATTAAAATGAAGCACAGTAACAGATAAAAGACTATTAGTAGAAGGTAAATTAAGACAAGTTTTAAGGGTGTTAAAAAGATAGTTTTGTAAAAAAACTAACACAATGAAATTACAATTACTCTTAGTCACAATACTTTTTAGCAGTATTCAATCTTTTTCTCAACCCCCTGTAAAATTAAGTTCTGGTCAATTTAATTTTATTGAAGGCCCTGTTTGGGATAGAAATGATCATATTTATTTTTCTGATGTAGGCACAAGGAAAGTAGAAGTTTATACCGTTTCTACAAAAAGTTTTTCTACGGCATTTACTTCTAATGTAAGAACAAATGGGCTTATGTTTGACAAAAATATGAATTTAGTTGTTTGCGAATTTCAGGGCGGACAAATAACCGAAAAATCTACTAGCGGCACATTACAAGACACCTATGCAACTGGCTTTACAAACCCAAATGATTTATGTATAGATAAAAAAGGTGGCGTGTATGTTACAGACCCAAATGTAAAAGAAGTCTACTATTTAAGCCCAGGCACAACTAAAACAAAAACTTTAATTGATAATAGTATTGAATTCCCTAACGGGGTCATTATTTCTAATGACGGAAAGACTTTATTTGTAAGTGACTCAAACAACTATGACATTATAAAATTTGACATCGATTTAAACACAGGGCTTATTAGTAACAAATCGGTTTTTGCCACATTAACAGATACAGATAACTCGGAACCAAAATCGCTTGCTGATGGTATGGCGCTAGATACAGATGGTAACTTATACGTAGCTGCAAAAAAATCGATTCAAATTTTTGACACATCTGGTACTCTAATTAACACCATTAATTTTACAGAAAATCCAACCAATTGTACTTTTGGCGGTGCTAGTTTAAATACTTTATATGTAACAACTCCTAATGATTTTTATAAAATTGATTTTAGTGGTGTTACCGGATTTCAACATCCATTCGATTTACCCGAGACATCACTTTCGGTTAACGAAAAAAGTAAGGATTTTCAATTTAAAACATTCCCTAACCCTACTTACAACCATCAAATAAAGGTTGCTGTTGGCGAAAATGAAATAACTGAAATAACACTTTACAATAATGTTGGTCAAAAAATTAAATCATACGATTTTAAAAAGACAAGTAATATTATAGATATAAATTTAGATCCTAATTTAAAGGCGAATCTTTATATATTGACCATAAAAACAGCAGACGGCAACATGTCATCAAGTAAAATATTGGTGCAATAATAAAAGTCATACAGAATTGATATAAGTAAAAAATTCAGACCATATAAAAAATCCCGGTAGGCATTTCCTATCGGGATTTTTATTTAGAATAAAAGGATATTCTTTGAAATTAAAGTGCAAAGCTGTTAGTCTCCAGAGCTAACATTTATTTCTAACTTGAAATTTGCTTTTTCATTACGTCTTGCTGCACTACGCATTAAGTAAACACGAATGGTATAATCCCCACTTTCTGCCAATTCACCTTCATACATGTTCTCATCCATAGAGCTGTTATAAATAGCAACATACTCTTCACCTGGCTCCATAATATTAAAATAATTCGCCGTATTATCAGTTACCATACTCACGTTCATATATTGACCTTTTCGCACATTGATTTTATAATCGACAATTTGTTCACCTTTGATGCTTGACTCTATAAAAGTTCCTGACGTTCCTTTTTCAAAATGAACCTCTTCGGTTTTAATGGTAGCAGTTTGTGCGTTCAAACTAGAAAACGCTAATAAAATAGCCAAAACGCTAAAGCTTATTTTTTGAAATAAGGGAGTTTTAAAAGCACCAAAACTGTTTAATGGATTAAAATGTTTCATAAGTTTTTTATAATTAATGTTCTGTATTAAATGTACGAAAAAAACATATACCTAATTCTAATCTCAAAATAAATTAGTAGAAGAAAGTTATAGTTACAACTTTAACAATAGTTCTGGATTCGGACAATTCTTTTCATAAAAATCTAAAGTTTGTTTACTACAAACTCCTGGATAATCACCTTCAAGACCCTGAATATCTTTTATGATTTGAAAATGCAAATGTGGCGGATAATTACCATTAACTTCTGAAGCACCCAATCGCCCTAAAACATCACCTGGATTGAAAGTTTGTCCGATTGGAATTTGAGAAATACTTTCCTCGCTTAAATGTCCGTAAAGTGTATAAAACTTATGTTTCTCTACCTCATGTTCTAAAATAATCGTTGGACCATAATCTCCAAAATTGGTATTGTTTTTAAAACTGTGAACCTTACCAATAATAGGTGCTAACACGGGTGTATTCTCGGGACACCAAAAGTCCACACCCAAGTGTATATTTCGAGCTTTTCGGTTATCTTCTAAAAAATAGGTGCTGCGTTTATAAATATTGCGTACTTCCAAATAACCTCCATAAGCGATTTCAGCCCCTTGATTGGCAAGAAAGTTATCGATATAAGCACTAAATTCCTCAACAGAATTCAAATTGACTTTTGAAAACGCACTATTAGTAACCGACAAATCTATAGGTACATATTTAGAAGCTTCAAAAAGTTTTATAGGCTGCTCTAGCCGTTTAATAATATCTTCTGTAACATTTACATCCATGATAGCACAATTTGTTTTAGCATTTATAATTTAAGCGAAGTTCTGTAAAAATAAGCAAAGTAAAATACTGCTTTTCACATTGAAATCATCAGTTAGCTACATAAATCAAAGCACTACGTTAAGATGATGCTGACATCATATTTTACTAAAATTTAGTTGTTATTTATAATTCCAGAATATGACATAAAGTAATACTTTTGCAAGATGGAAAGTATAGAACAGGTTACTAAAAAATTACATCGCGCTACAGGCGAGGCCATCAAACAATATACAATGATTGAAGATGGCGATCGTATTATGATATGTCTTTCTGGCGGTAAAGACAGTTACACCTTGCTTCAAATGTTGTTGCACTTTCAAAAGGTGGCTCCCATTTCTTTTGAAATTATAGCTGTAAATTTAGATCAGAAACAACCTGGTTTTCCTGAACATGTACTTCCTGAATATTTAACGGATTTAGGTGTTCCTTATAAAATCATTGAAAAAAACACCTATAAGGTGGTAATGGAAAAGACGCCTGAAGGTAAAACCACCTGCAGCCTCTGTTCCCGATTACGACGTGGAACACTATATGAAGCCGCAAAAGATTTAGGATGCAATAAACTAGCGTTAGGCCATCATAGAAATGATATTATTGAAACGTTTTTACTGAATTTCTTTTTTGCCGGCAAACTAGAGTCCATGCCTCCGAAATTTAAAAATGATGCTGGCGATTTAATTGTTTTACGTCCGTTAGCCCTTTGTAAAGAATCAGACATTGAAGTTTACGCCCAGCATATGGACTTCCCTATAATTCCTTGTAATTTATGTGGTTCTCAAGAAAATTTGCAGCGTAAAAAAGTAAAAGAAATGATTAGTCAATGGGAAAATGAATTTCCTGACAGAAGTTCGGTAATGCTAAATGCTTTGCAGAATGTTTCGCCTTCTCATCTCTTGGATAAGAATATTTACGATTTTGATGTTTTGGAATAGGTATTGACCGAAACTCAACTAACTCAAAAGGTTTTCCATTAAAAATTTAAAGTGACCCCTCTACACTTCTAGTGTTGTTGTCATTCCGATACGCAGTGAGGAATCTCTTTTAAAACTAGGATATTCGTTAACGAGAAGATTTCTCCTAATGTCGAAATGACAGTAGCCGCGAGTTATGCAGATAGAAATTCATCTCCTTTAATTGGGTGTTCGTACGGAGTAAAAAACATTAAAGCTTCAATTTAACAAAACTTCTCGACTCCGCTGGAAGACCTTGTAAACTTCTAGGGATAAGATGCTTCAGTCGTACCTCATTCTGCATGACAGCGCATAAGCATTTACTAAGAAATTACCTCGCCGTATAAATCGAAATCTTCAGCTTCTATAATTTTAACCTTAGCAAACTCACCGGTTTTCAAATAGGTTTTAGTCGCATCAATTAAAACTTCATTATCTACATCAGGCGAATCGAATTCGGTACGTCCCACAAAATAATTACCTTCTTTTCTATCGATAACCACTTTAAACTCCTGCCCTATTTTTTGTTGATTCAGCTCCCATGAAATTTGAGATTGAATTTCCATGATTTGATTAGCACGATCAATTTTCACTTCTTCAGGAACATCATCTTCTAAATTATAAGCATGTGTATTCTCTTCATGACTATAAGTAAAACAGCCTAAACGCTCAAAACGCATATCAGAAACCCACTGTTTTAACTCTTGGAAATTCGCTTCAGTTTCACCTGGATAACCTACAATCAATGTCGTTCTTATAGTCATTTCAGGCACTTTAGCACGAAATTCTTGAATTAACTTTGTTGTTTTATCCTTAGTAGTTCCACGACGCATACTCTTCAGTATATCATCTGATATATGCTGTAATGGAATATCTAAATAGTTACAAACCTTTGGTTCACGATTCATGATATCTAACACATCCATAGGGAATCCCGTTGGAAACGCGTAATGTAAACGAATCCATTCGATACCTTCAACCTTTACCAAGGCTTCAAGTAATTCGGCAAGGTTACGTTTTTTATATAAGTCTAATCCGTAATACGTTAAATCTTGAGCAATTAAAATTAATTCTTTAACGCCGTTTGCCGCTAATTTTTCAGCTTCAATAACCAAGTCTTCAATAGGCGTACTTTTGTGCTTACCACGCATAATTGGAATAGCACAGAAAGAACATGGTCTATCGCAACCTTCGGCAATTTTTAAATAAGCATAATTTTTAGGCGTTGTGGTTAAACGCTCACCAATCAACTCATGCTTATAATCGGCACCCAAAGCTTTTAAAAGTCCAGGTAATTCGGTAGTACCAAAATACTGATCTACATTAGGAATTTCCTTCTGTAAATCTGGTTTATAACGCTCACTTAAGCAGCCTGTAACAAAAACTTTATCGACTTCACCATCCTCTTTCTTCTGCATGTACTCTAAAATAGTGTTCACACTTTCCTCCTTGGCATTATTTATAAAACCACAGGTGTTAATTACAACAACGTTGCCTTCTTCTTCATGCACAACATCTTTACCGCTAGCTTTTAATTGCCCCATTAGGACTTCACTATCGTAAACGTTTTTACTACAACCTAGAGTAACCACGTTTATTTTATTTTTCTTTAGAGTTTTTGTACGCATAACTTGAATAAATGAGGGCGCAAAGATACGGAATGATTTAGGATATTGAGTGGCAAAGTGCCAAAGTTTCAGAGTCTCAAAGACTCAGAGTTACAAAGATGCAGGGACTGAAAATACTGTAGGCATTAGGTATAACGCATAAAGCTAAAGGCATACAACTGTTTTCCTTAAAGTAACTTAGTGTTAAAACCTAAAACTGATGAGATTCCTGCTTTCGCAGGAATCTTGTTACTTAAAAAAAGAATCGACGAATTCAAATTTATTGAAAACTTGTAAATCTTCAATACCCTCGCCTACTCCGATATATTTAACTGGAACTTTAAACTGATCAGAAATACCGATAACGACACCACCTTTGGCAGTACCATCTAGTTTGGTTACTGCTAATGAAGTCACTTCTGTAGCCGCCGTAAATTGTTTAGCTTGCTCGAAAGCGTTTTGTCCTGTAGAACCATCTAAAACCAATAAAACATCATGAGGCGCATCGCCAATCACTTTTTGCATGACACGTTTCACTTTAGACAATTCGTTCATTAAGTTTACTTTATTATGCAAACGGCCAGCTGTATCGATAATAATAACGTCGGCATCTTGATTAACACCAGATTGTAAAGCATCAAAAGCCACAGAAGCCGGGTCACTTCCCATATCTTGACGTACCATAGGCACATCGACACGATCTGCCCAAACTTGTAGTTGATCTATAGCTGCAGCTCTAAAGGTATCAGCCGCACCTAAAACAACTTTTAAACCTTGTTTTTTAAACTGATAAGCCAGCTTACCAATAGTAGTCGTTTTTCCAACACCGTTAACACCAACAACCATTAAAATATATGGTGTTTTGGAGCCATTCGGTTGTTTAGGAAGATTAGGAATGGTGTATTCTGTATCTTCACCAGAGTTGGTTTCACTTAAAAGACCCGCAATTTCTTCACGCAATATTTTGTTAAGCTCATCGGTGCCTAAATATTTATCTTGAGCAACACGTTCTTCGATTCGCTCAATAACTTTAAGCGTCGTATTTACACCAACATCACTAGAAACTAAAACTTCTTCAAGGTTATCTAAAACATCATCATCGACTTTAGACTTCCCTGCTACAGCTTTACCTAATTTATCAAAAAAACTAGATTTTGACTTTTCTAATCCTTTATCTAAGGTTTCTTTTTTTTCTGAGGAAAATATTTTTTTAAAAAAACTCATATTGCTTTGCGGTTCATTGATTAATTAGATGGCTACAAAAAGCTTATTTTAAAATCCACTTTTGATGTTACCTGCTGTACTCTTGTCAATTTCCTTACCATTTTAAACAAACTGTTAATATGTCAGAAAACATCGAAAATCATTTCAAATATAAAAATAAAAAAGCTGCTTTCGTAAAGAAAGCAGCTTATAATATCTTGAAACGCTACGTTTTAGTTTTTAGCTAAAAAGTCGTTAACTTCTTCTGGACTCATGATAGATTCAACAAACATGTAAGCTCCAGTTTTAGGAGACTTTACCATCTTTATTGCTTTAGTTAATCTTTTAGATCCTGTTTGTAATGATGCTACTGATTTCTTTGCCATGACCTATTTGGTTTTATTTGGCATTTTTAACAATGTAAAAATGTCTAATTATTTAATTTCTTTATGAACTGTCATACGCTTAAGAATTGGATTAAATTTCTTAATCTCCATTCTATCTGGCGTGTTCTTTTTGTTTTTCGTAGTAATATATCTAGAAGTTCCTGGTTGTCCAGACTCTTTGTGCTCTGTGCACTCTAAAATTACTTGTATTCTGTTGCCTTTCTTTGCCATGTCTTTTTACTTTTAAATACAGCTATTATTTTAAAAATCCTTTAGATTTCGCATCTTTAATCGCTGCAGATATACCAACTTTATTAATGGTTTTTAAAGCAGATGCAGAAACCTTTAAAGTTATCCAGCTGTCTTCTTCTGGAATGTAAAAACGTTTCTTTAGTAAATTCGCATTGAACTTGCGTTTAGTTCTGTTTAATGCATGAGACACGTTGTTTCCAACCATCGCCTTCTTTCCTGTTAGTTCACAAACTCTTGACATTTCTATATAACTTTAATTTCTTTGTTGCTTAAAATCGAGGTGCAAATATACAACTAATTTATATTCTAACAACAGAAACTTAATCAATTTTTAAAAATTTCTTTTAAAAGCATTTCCAAGGCCTTATTTACCGCCTTATTTATGACCTTAATTCTTAAATTTCCAAAGTTAAATTCCTGAGAATAAACGGCATTTTGAGTCGCCACAGCAATAAAAACAGTACCAACTTCGGCCTCTGAATCGCCTTTTTTAGGTCCTGCATTACCCGTAGTTGCAATCGCGTAATCTGACTGAAATAATTCGCGTGCATTTCTCGCCATACTTTCTGCAACCTGTTTACTTACAACAGAATGTGTATTAACTTCTTCTTCAGAAACTTTTAACACATTAATTTTTGATTGCGTTGAATAAGTCACCAATCCCCCTTTAAAGTAAGCCGAAGCACCGGGGTTTACCGTAAATCTCTCGGCCACAGCACCTCCAGTACAACTTTCGGCAATAGCTAAGGTTTCGCCTTGCTTGGTGAGTTGTTTAGCGATTATAATCTCTACCGACCCTTCTTCATCTTCGATACCTGCAAACTCCTCTTGGATTAGTGGTATAACAGCATCAATTTGACTTTGAACGTCTTGAATTAATACTTTTTTATCAAACCCTTTGGTCGATAATCGTAATCGCATTAAACCCAAACTTGGTAAATAGGCCAACCTTATATGTGACGGTAGCGCATCTTCCCAAGCCTCAATACGTTCGGCTAAAGCACTTTCACCTAAACCATAAACCAATAAGGTTTTATGAAGAATATATGGGCAATTGTATTTACTTTTTAAATAAGGAACCACCTCATGCTCAATAAGGTACTCCATTTCATAAGGCACACCAGGAAGGGAAATAAAAACCTTTTCTCCTTTTTCCATCCACATGCCAGGCGCAGTACCCAACGTGTTCATTAAAACTTTAGACGTTGATGGCACCAAGGCTTGGTCCCGATTAACCTGAAGCAATTGTGTTCTAACGTGTTGTTTCCAAATCAACTCTATATTTTCGAGAACGGAAGTATTTAAAACCAAAGTATCATTGAAATACTCTGCTATGGTTTTTTTTGTAATATCGTCCTTTGTAGGCCCTAACCCACCGGTAAGAATAATAATATCGACTCTGTTTTCAGCATCTTCAAGAGCTTGTAATATATGCCCTTTATCATCTTGAATGGAGGTGATTTGATATACCGAAACCCCTATTTTATTAAGTTGCTTGGCTATAAAAGCAGAATTTGTATCGATAACCTGACCTATAAGAAGCTCGTCACCTATGGTTATTATTTCTGCTAGCATGTATTCATTTATAAATTGAAATCTGCCTTTAATTCAGCCGCAGCATTTTCCACAGCTGTTAAGACAATATTTAATTGTTCAGTGATATCTTGATCTTTTTTCTCAAACTTGCCCCAATCTTGAACCTCAATTAGTGTTTCTAAAACCCCTAATTCGAACAAATCGACTGTTGGCTTCATTTTATGAGCTGCCTGATAGGCATTGTAATAATCTTTATTAGTAACAGCAACCTTCAATCTTTCTGCATCCTCTGGCACTTCACCTAAAAAGGCATCTGCCAAAGCCGCTATAAAATCTTCATCATTGTCTGCTAATTCTCGTACCCTAAATAATTTGTAATGCTGTTCCATTTACTTAACTGTTATTGAAAACATTTCTTTGTCTTCTAAGAATCCTATTAACTTATCATTTGCGTAAACTTTACCTACGCCTGCTGGGGTACCGGTAAAGATAATATCTCCTATCTTTAATGTAAAATATTTAGAGACATATTCTATGATTTCATCGATTTCCCAAAGCATGAGGTTTGTATTTCCATTTTGAACAATATTTTCGTTCTTTTTTAAACAAAATGCAATATTGTTCACATCTGGAAGTTCGGCTTTTGGAATCCAACGCCCCACTACAGCTGCCCCGTCAAAGGATTTCGCTTTCTCCCAAGGCAAACCTTTTGCTTTTAATTGACTCTGTAAATCTCGAGCAGTAAAATCAATTCCCAAGCCTATTTCGTTATAATATTTATGCGCAAATTTCTTATCGATATGCTTCCCTACCCTATTTATTTTCACCAACACTTCCACTTCATGATGTACATCATCAGAAAAATCTGGAATAAAAAATGGTTGTTTTTTAAGTAGAATGGCGGTATCTGGTTTTATAAAAATAACCGGATCACTAGGCTTTTCATTTTGCAATTCTTTGATGTGTTCGGCGTAATTACGTCCGATGCAGATAAGTTTCACTCAGATTATTGATTATGAATTATTGATTATTGATTATTGTTAATGGTGTAGGTCAAATTGCTAATTATTTCCTACCCCAACTTGTTGTTAAAATTTCTAAGCTTGATGGCTGTTAATACCTTTTTAGTATACAATGGAAAATCGGCATTTAATAACCATCCAAAATACCCAGGTTCCTTTTCTAAAACTTCAGTCACCAATTTCCCTTTATGCTTTCCGAAAGAAAAGCACTCTTCGCCATTTTTATTAAAAGCGATAAAACCTGCAAAATCGGCAAACTTTTTTCTAGAGCTGAATTCTGCCAAAAACTTGGTGTCATTTTCTAAGCTGTCGTATTTTGACAGCTGAGCCTTTAAGACTTCGTAGGTAGCATTGGTATCAGCTTCAGCACTATGTGCATCATCTAAATTTTTGTCGCAATAAAATTTATAAGCGGCGCTTAATGTACGCTGCTCCATTTTATGAAATATCGTTTGAACATCTACGGCTAAACGATTTCGCATATCAAAATCGATTTCTGCACGTAACATTTCTTCAGCTAAAAGCGGAATATCGAAGCGATTAGAGTTAAACCCTCCTAAATCGGAATCCTTTATCATATTATAAACTTCCTTGGCTAATTCCTTAAAAGTAGGTTCGTTAGCCACTTTTTCATCGGAAATCCCATGAATGGCAGTCACCTCAGCAGGTATTGGTCTTTCAGGGTTTACCAACCAGGTTTTACTTTCTTTATTTCCATTAGGAAACACTTTAAGTACTGAAATCTCTACAATACGGTCGGAGGTTATATTAATCCCTGTTGTTTCTAAATCGAAAAAACAAATGGGTTTTTTAAGGTTTAATTCCATGAATTATTATCTATAGTAATTTTAAATACGATTGGGTACTCTACAAAAATAAAAAAACCCAACCGTTTAACGGTTAGGTTTTTCAATAGTTTATTTATAATCGTTCTTACAACACTCGATTAACATCCCAAGCTTCTAAATAATCCTTAACAGCTTTAACAAACATACCACCTAAGGCACCGTTTACTACGCGATGATCGTAAGAATGAGACAGGAACATTTTATAACGAATCCCTATGAAATCACCTTCAGGAGTTTCGATAACTGCTGGCACTTTTCTAATGGCACCTAGGGCTAAAATACCAACTTGCGGCTGATTTATAATAGGTGTACCCATAATACTACCAAAAGATCCAACATTAGTAACCGTGTAGGTTCCATCTTGAACTTCGTCTGGTTTTAGTTTATTTTCTCTGGCGCGATTAGCCAAATCATTAACTTGTTTTGTCATGCCTACAAGGTTAAGCTGATCGGCATTTTTAATAACAGGAACAATAAGATTACCATCTGGCAAGGCTGCTGCCATACCTAAATTGATATTTTTCTTTTTTATAATGGTATCTCCTTTTACAGAAATATTCATCATGGGATAGTCGCGAAGTGCTTTGGCTATAACTTCCATAAAGATTGGTGTAAAAGTTAAGTTTTCACCTTCTTGCTTCATGAAATTATCTTTGACTTTCTTTCTCCAATTCCAAACATTAGTCACATCGGCCTCGATAAAGCTTTGTACATGTGCAGACGTTTGAAGCGAATCGGTCATGTGATTTGCTACCAGTTTGCCCATTCTAGTCATTTCTATGATTTCATCTTCACCACTAGAAATAACAGGAGCTACCTTAGGAGTTGCTTTAGCGGCAGGTTTACTTTGCGCAGCAGCAGGTGCTTGAACCACAGGTTTTTCTTCAACCGACTTAGTATCTTTATTTTTTATATAATCTAAAATATCATTTTTGGTAACACGACCTTCACTTCCTGTCCCTACAATAGCATCTAACTCTGATTGTGAAATATTTTCAGCCTTAGCAATATTTCTAACTAAAGGCGAATAGAATTTATTATCACTAGAAACAATAGGATTTACAGATTCTTGAACATTTGTAATGCTTTGGGTGATTTCTCCAACAGCCTTTTCTTGATCTTCTGAAATTTCAACAGGTGCATCGTCTTCATTTGTATCTTGGTCGGAAACAGAATCTCCTTCTGTTTCAATAATTGCTAAAACTTGACCTACTTGCACAACATCATCAACATCGAAAAAGCGCTCCACAATAACACCATCAACCTCACTAGGCACCTCACTATCCACTTTATCTGTTGCGATTTCCAAAATAGGATCGTCCATTTCAATAGAGTCTCCCACCTCTTTCAACCAAGATGTTATTGTTGCTTCTGCAACACTTTCCCCCATTTTTGGTAACTTAAGCTCGAACTTTGCCATATCAATAACGTAATAGTGTATTTTTAATTTTCAGTTGCAAAATTACTGAAAACACATGAATTTCTTTAAATTATTTGCAATAAACATAGACTTTCATTTTTAGGCTTCACATTAGAATGACGCCTTAGAGTTTTCAGCTTATTACTCTAAACGAAATATTTTCCTGATTTAGAACTTCCAAAAATTCCTTATAGGGCTGAACTACAACATTTTGATTTGAAACTTTAATTAAAGGTAAATCATCTAAATGATCGGTTATAAAAACATCTATTTTTTTCAAGCCTTGTGCTTCTAAAAAATCTAAGACGTTTCTCTTTTTTGTTAGGCTTACATTTTCAAAATCACCACTAAAAGGAACATTTGTAAATTCTGTTGCGATACAATAATTAAAACCTTCCTTCTCCGCTATAATTTTAGCATAACATAAAGGAGCTGCTGTGGCTAATATTTTTAAACTGTTTGAATTATTTAAACACTGAATATCGGTGCGCTTATTTTTTGGTAGAGACTCTACAAACTTAGTATAATTAAAATCTTGTCGATTTTGTAGCAATGCTAAAATACTGTATTTCATTTTTGCGTGAGAGCAATAACTTCTTGTTAAAACCGCTGCGACCAATCTCAACAAAAATAAAAGATTAAGTTGTAGCAAACTTTCTTTAATAAGAAACTTAATAAAATAATGAAATGTATTTATTTTAAATAAAGTACCGTCTAAATCAACAACTATAACTTTCTTCTTCAAAATCTTTACCTCTATAATCTTTGGACCATGGAAATCTAACTAAAATACTTTTATACAGATAATAATCTGGACTCACAACAGAACTCTCTATAGTCCAAGATATTACCGCAGACTTAACACTTGAACCGGGAAATAATTGTTCTAAATTATTTTTCACAATATACATTGTTCTCCCTGTATCTATAGCATCGTCTACTATTAATATCTTTTTTATATTCTGTTTTGAAGAAACATGAAACGTGAGCTTCTCTAACTTCAACCTATCCTTATTCAAATTTCGTATGCTTCGTTTGGCTCGATTCGATTCAAGAATACGCAACTTATCGGTAAAAACATAAGGCAAAAACTTTAAAAGACACCCTACAAACAAACTTTTTTTAAGATAATTATTCGTACGCTGCAACTTAAGTAAGATTAAAGTCTCAGCTTCAAAATGACTAACTACATAACCTCCGCCTTTAAGTATTCCAACAACTAAATCAGGTTGAAAATCTAATTTAGATTGCAACTCAGCACACTTCCTTTTAAAAGAATGATGGTCTAATGTTATGACTTTCATTTATGATTTTAATGAATTTTCAAAAGGCACACGGTTAATAATACTTCTACTTAAGGTGATCTCATCGGCATATTCCAATTCATCTCCTACTGAAATTCCCCTTGCAATGGTTGAAGTAAAAACATTGTAATCTTGAATTTGCTTATAAATATAGAAATTTGTGGTGTCGCCTTCCATGGTTGAACTTAACGCAAAAAGCAATTCCTTTATTTCACCTTGCTTGACTTTATCTACTAAAGACTCGATATTTAAATCGTGAGGACCGATACCATCCATAGGCGATATTTTGCCTCCTAAAACATGGTACAAGCCTTTAAAAGAACTTGTATTCTCGATAGCCATAACATCACGAACATCTTCAACAACACAAATCAAACTAGTATCTCTATTGGGATTTGAACAGATTTCACAAAGTTCGACATCACTTATATTATGACAAGATTTACAGAATTTAATATCATCACGCATGGTTTTTAAAGCCTCAACAAGAGCGGTGGTTTGCTCCTTGGGTTGCTTTAGCATATGCAAAACCAAGCGCAAGGCCGTTCGCTTACCGATTCCTGGCAATTGCGACATTTCGTTTACGGCACGCTCTAATATTTTAGATGAAAATTCCATGTTTGCGAATTTACCATTTTTTAAAACATTTGAAAGCAAAGTCAAAAAAGAATAAAATCTGATGCTTTTTTGTACTTTGGCTCAAAATAAATAGTGATGACGCCTACTCAAATTCTTCTACTTATACTTGCTTATTTTGTTGTTTTGATATTAATATCTTACTTCACAGGAAAAGAAGATAGCAATGATGCTTTTTTTAAAGCTAATAAATCGGCGCCTTGGTATCTGGTTGCTTTTGGAATGATTGGCGCTTCACTGTCTGGAGTTACTTTTATATCTGTTCCGGGAGCTGTAGAAACTAAACAATTTGGCTATTTACAGGTGGTTTTTGGCTACTTTTTTGGCTATTTAGTTATCGCTTATGTTTTGCTTCCTATTTATTATAAACTCAACTTAACCTCCATTTATACCTATTTAAGAGATCGTTTCGGACGCGTAAGCTACAAAACGGGTGCTGTAGCTTTTTTAATTTCACGAGTTGTTGGCGCTTCCTTTCGTTTGTTTTTGGTTGCTAAAGTTTTGCAGTTATTGGTGTTTGACCAGTATGGCATCCCTTTTACGGTAACCGTGATGATTACCATAGCCTTAATATGGCTATACACTTTTAAGGGCGGTATAAAAACCATCATATTTACAGATACTTTACAAACCCTATTCATGCTTATTTCGGTAGTGGTTACTATCGTATTTCTTGCCAATGCTCTAGATCTAAATAGCATTTCGGAAATCTATAGTCAAGTTTCAACTAGCCCAATGAGTAAAACATTCTTTTTAGACGATCCTAACGACGCTCAATATTTTATAAAAAGTTTTCTTGCCGGGATGTTTATCACCATTACCATGACAGGACTAGATCAAGACATGATGCAAAAGAATCTAACCTGCAAAAACCTCAAAGAAGCTCAAAAAAATATGATTTCCTTTAGTATCATTTTAATTTTTGTTAATATTCTCTTTTTAGTTTTAGGATTACTACTTACTCAGTATGCGAATCAAAATGGCATAACCGCCAAAAAGGATGATTTATTTCCAACCATTGCTATGCTACCGGAAATAGGCATTGTTACTTCCTCGTTTTTCCTTTTAGGTTTAATCGCTGCGGCTTACTCTAGTGCAGATTCTGCTTTAACCTCGTTAACAACTTCCTTTTGTATAGACATTATCGAATTAGACAAAAAACCAAAAGAAGTTCAGAAACGCATAAGAAAACGCACACACATCCTAATCAGTTTTATTCTAGTACTTGTCATTGTGTTGTTTGATGCTATTTTTAAGGATGTTTCTGTAATTTGGGAACTTTTTAAAGCGGCAGGATATACTTACGGACCTTTACTAGGTTTATTTGCACTTGGCATTTTCACTAAAACACAACTTAAAGACCGTTATGTTTGGATCGTGGCATTAATCGCACCAATCGTATCTTATTTTATAAATGCCTATTCTATGAAACTTCTAAATGGTTACCAGATAGGATTTGAGATTCTAATTGTTAATGGTTTATTAACCTTCCTAGGTTTAATATTGATTCGTAGAAAGCAAGACCAAAGTACAGGCAACCTCGTATAAAATACCTGCTTCATGAAGTAATTTATAAAACTCTGGATTTTCTGTTCCGGGGTTAAAAACAACCCGTTTTGGCTTTAACGAAATGATGTAATCGTAAAACGGTTTTTGTCTGGTAGGGTTTAAATAGAGGGTGACTGTATGAATGTTTTCATATGGCATTAATTCTGTATCAATTTCTACTCCCGAAACCACTCCTTTTTTCAATCCAAAAGCCACAACCTCAACCTGCATTGAAGCTAAACGTTGTACAGCCAAATATGAATAGCGAGTCGACTTTAATGAAGCTCCTATTACCAGTGTTTTTTTACTCATCATTTGAAATTAATTTTTATTAAAAATATACGTTTAAACAGGTTTTACAGCCGTTAATCAAGAAAACAATAATTTAAAGTATTTTTTTTGGGATTTTTACAATAAATAAGACGTAAAAACGTTACCAAAACATACAATCTAACCAGCGAGTCAAATATAATTATTAGAGTTAGTCATCTACACATATTAAAATTCGTCATAAAAGATTGGTATAATAAAGCTCGGAAAAAATTTCCGAGCTTTTCTTTTATGTTAAAATTCGTTAAAAATCAACATGTTACGAAATGAACAAACAATTTCTACGTCTAAGCAATAAGATTTTTCACTTTAAGTGTTAATTGAAGTTGATTAATAGCTACAGAAGCCCGAATGCACCGTTCGGGCTTTTATATTTTTGGTGGTTAAGCCCATTTTATTATGGCACTCGCCCATGTAAAACCACTACCAAAAGCAGCAAGCACCACATTATCACCTGCTTTAATTTTTCCAGCTTCCCAGGCTTCGGTAAGCGCAATAATTACAGAAGCCGCTGTAGTATTACCATATTTCATGATGTTATTGAAAACCTGTTCATCTCGCAATCCGAACTTACCTTGAATAAATTGCGCAATACGCAAATTGGCTTGGTGCGGAATAAGCAAATCGATGTCCTCTTTTTTCATACCGTTTTTAATCAAGCCTTCCATAATCACTTCGCTAAATCGTACCACGGCATGTTTAAAAACAAAAGTACCATCCATATACGGGAAGTATGAAATATCTTCGCCTTCAGATTCTAAAATTTCAGGTACCCAATGTGCAATACTTGGCGATTCTACAATAAGTTTATCGGCGTACTTACCTTCACTATGCAGATGTGTTGATAAAATACCTTTTGAATTATCCTCTTCTCGAGACAACACACATGCCCCTGCTCCATCACCAAAAATTACTGAAACCCCACGTCCGCGAGTGGTTTTATCCAAACCATTACTATGATATTCAGCCCCTATAACCAGTACATTTTTATACATGCCCGTTTTAATAAATTGATCGGCCACCGATATGGCATATACAAATCCGGAACATTGATTTCTAACATCTAAAGCGCCTACGGTTGGCATATCTAACATATCTTGAATTTGTACGCCACAACCCGGAAAATAATAGTCTGGACTAAGGGTTGCAAATACAATAAAATCGATATCATCTTTAGTTAAACCTGCACGTTCAATAGCAATTTTAGCGGCCTTCGCCCCCATGACGGCCGAGGTGTCTTCGCTTCCTTCAGGAATCCAACGACGTTCTTTTATACCTGTTCGTTCCTGAATCCATTCGTCATTGGTATCCATGAGTTTAGACAAATCGTGATTAGTCACCACATTTTCAGGCAAATATTTTCCTAATCCTATTATTTTAGAGTTGTACATATTTAGCAAAGTTTTTCATTTCCGCGTAAGCGAAAATCTTAGTATTGCTAAGCAAAATACAAAATATTAACATGATTCTCGAATATAATACCAGAGTTAAGCTATTATTTCCTTCCAAATTGTGTCAGTTTGTCATATTTATCCAATTGGCATTTTTGTTGTCTGTTGGAGTACAGTAATAAAACTATAAATGAATTAGATTCCTTTTTTAAAGGGAATAAAAAATAATCAAAAGATTCCCTCCTCCGAGGGTATAAAAATTAAAACTATTTATCATGACAAAAGGAAACATTAATGTATCGGTAGAGAATATCTTTCCTCTCATTAAAAAATTCTTGTACAGCGATCACGAAATCTTTTTACGTGAGCTGATTAGTAATGCGACAGATGCCACTTTAAAATTAAAACACTTAACCAATATTGGTGAGGCCAAAGTTGAATATGGCAACCCTAAAATTGAAGTTAAAATTGATAAAGAAGGCAAAAAACTTCACATTATCGATCAAGGTTTAGGTATGACTGCTGAAGAAGTAGAAAAATACATTAACCAAGTAGCCTTTTCTGGAGCTGAAGAGTTTCTAGACAAATACAAGGATTCAGCTAAAGATTCAGGTATTATTGGTCATTTCGGATTAGGTTTCTACTCTGCTTTTATGGTGGCTGAAAAAGTTGAAATCATCACCAAATCTTTCAAAGACGAGCCTGCAGCACATTGGACTTGCGACGGATCGCCAGAATTCACTTTAGAACCTGCTGATAAAACCGATAGAGGTACCGAAATCATCCTTCATATCGCTGAAGACTCAACCGAGTTTTTAGAAGACAGCAAGATTAGCGAGTTACTTTTAAAATATAACAAGTTCATGCCAGTGCCTATTAAATTTGGAACTAAGGAAATTAATGATCCTGAGCACGAACCACAAACTGTAAAAGGTGAAGACGGTAAAGAAACTACCGAACCTCACAGAAAAATTACAGTTGACAACATTATAAACAACCCAAATCCAGCTTGGACAAAGCAGCCAGCAGATTTAAAAGAAGAAGATTACACTGGATTTTACCGTGAATTGTACCCAATGCAATTCGAGGAGCCTTTATTCAACATCCATTTAAATGTTGATTATCCGTTCAACTTAACAGGGATTTTATACTTCCCTAAATTGTCGAACGATATGCAAATGCAAAAGGACAAAATTCAACTGTACCAAAACCAAGTTTTTGTAACGGATAATGTTGAAGGTATTGTTCCAGAATTTTTAACCATGTTACGTGGTGTTATCGATTCGCCAGACATTCCGTTAAACGTTTCGCGTTCTTATTTACAAGCGGATGGTGCTGTTAAAAAGATTTCATCTTACATCACTAGAAAAGTTGCCGATAAGTTAAAGTCTCTTTTCAATGCTAATCGTGAAGATTTTGAAGCGAAATGGAACGATATTAAAATCGTCATTGAATACGGTATGCTTTCTGAAGAGAAATTCTTTGAAAAAGCTGAAGCCTTTGCTTTATACCCAACAGTTGATGGTAAATTCTACACTTACGAAGAGCTTTTCAATAAAATTAAAGCTAATCAAACCGATAAAGATGGTAAGTTAGTGATTCTTTACGCTTCAGATAAAGACGCACAACACAGTTACATCGAATCGGCTAAAGCCAAAGATTACGAAGTATTGTTATTAGATTCACCAATCATTTCTCACTTAATTCAGAAATTAGAAGGAACGAAAGAGAACATTACTTTTGCTCGTGTTGATGGCGATCATATCAATAATCTAATTAAGAAAGATGAAAATACCATCTCTAAATTAGATGAAGATCAAACGAAAACTTTAGATGAGTTATTAAAAGAAGTGATTCCATCTGAAAAATTTACCGTACAATTAGAAGCTATGGACAGCGCTGAGTCACCTTTTACCATCACGCAACCAGAATTTATGCGTCGTATGAAAGAAATGCAAGCTACAGGCGGAGGCGGTATGAACATGTTCGGTAATATGCCGGAAATGTACAACTTGGTGGTTAACACAAATTCTGAATTGGTGAGCGAAATTCTTGAAACTAAAACAAAAAAGAAACAAGAACGCCTAATTAATCAGAGTTTAGATTTAGCACGTTTATCGCAAGGCCTACTAAAAGGTGAAGAGCTTACAAACTTCATTAAACGTAGCTACGAAATGATTAAATAACATCGCTGTGAAGCTAGAATTCTTTATATTTAAAAATAGCATTCTAACGCTTTCGCGGAAAAAAAACCCTAAAAACCACTTTGTTGATGCAAGGTGGTTTTTTTATGATTTTATTAAGGAATAATTTTTCAATCTTTACGCAACCTTTTACAACATATAACATCTAATAAAAAATTGTATCTATGAAATTGATTAAAACCATTTCTGCAGTCATTCTACTGACTATTTTAAGTACGTCTTGCAGCTCTAACGACACTGAAAACACTAGCTTTTGGGTAAACGGTATGAAAGCAGACTGTGATGCTGGCGCAGGAAAAGCACAATGTCTACAAATTTATAAAGGTGAGGATATTGAAAATGCCGAATGGACCTACTTCTATAGTACTATTGAAGGCTTTAACTTTGAACCTGGTTTACTTCAAAAAATTGAAGTTTCTGAAACCCATTTAGAAGCAAAAGATGTTCCTGCCGACGCTTCATCTATTAAATATAAACTGATAAAAATTTTAGAAAAAAAAGCAGACCCTAGAATGATATTAAACGACATTTGGGCAGCAACACATATTGAAGGCAACGCCATTGAAACCGATAACATTGAGGTGCCTTATTTAGAAATCAACATCGCAAAACTCATGATTTCAGGTACCGATGGTTGTAATAATTTCTCAGGAAGCATCAAAAAACTTAACACGAACACCATAGCGTTGGGCCCTATTGCCATGACAAGAAAAATGTGTCCCAATATGGAAGTTCCTGATCGTTTTAGCAAAGCTTTAACCCTTTCTACAACCTATAAAAGAGACGGTTTAACGCTTTATTTTTATGATTCGGAAGGTCGTGAAACCCTACGTTTTAATAAAGCAGACTAAAACGTTTAATAATTCCACAATTAAGATACCCCCTAATTAATAACACAAAATAATCCCCATGAAACAATTCCTATTTATCTGTGCCCTTGTACTTTTTACTGCCTGTGAAAAAGACGAGGCACCAAAAGATTATTCGGCTGAGAATGATGCAGAAATTCAAGCTTACCTCAGCGAAAACAACCTAGATGCTAAAAAAAGTGGTACTGGTTTATATTATATTATTGAAGACCAAGGAACAGGAGCAGTACCACAAGCCGACGATCGAGTAAAGGTTGCCTATAAAGGATATTTTACCGACGGTACCGTTTTCGAAGAAAATGAAGAAGGCATATCTATTCCACTAAACTACCTTATTAGAGGCTGGGTTGAAGGACTTGGATATATGAAAGAAGGTGGAAAAGGTACTTTAATCATCCCTGCTCATTTGGCCTATGGCGATGAGGACAAAGGGGATATTCCAAGAGGATCTGTCATTATTTTTGATGTCGAACTCATTTACGTAAACTATACTACCGAAAACGAGCAAGAGATTAAAGACTACCTGGAAGAAAACAATATTGAGAACGCGACTAGAGCGTACTCAGGTTTATACTATACCATTCACAACCAAGGAATGGGTGATAAAGCAGAAGATAATGATATCGTTACAGTAACTTACACCGGATACTTTATAGATGGTGAAGAATTTGACAAAAGCGCTTCTGAAGTGACTTTCGATTTAGCTAATCTCATAAAAGGGTTTTCAGAAGGTATTTCCATGCTTAATGAAGGTGGAAATGCAACCTTATACATTCCTGCTCATTTAGCTTACGGCAACCTAGGACAAGGAAGTATTCCTCCTGGAGCCGTTCTTATTTTTGATGTCGAACTTGTTAAGATTAATTAAGTTTTTTTTAAATAAATTACTATTTAACAACATAAACCACCTTGTTTATACAAGGTGGTTTTTTTTATGAAAAATTAAAAAAAACCTCAATTTAAACTTCTAAACCACAAAATAAAGCTAATCATCCCATTTATTTTCACAAATCACACCAATTCAATACTTTAAAACCAACATTAATGTATTAACCACTCAAGCTCTTTACATATGAATTTACAAATCAGTAATTTAAGTAAAACCTATCACAATGGAGTTCAAGCCTTAAAAAATGTATCTCTTGACATTCCTGCAGGTATGTTTGGTTTATTGGGACCTAATGGCGCAGGAAAATCGTCATTAATGCGCACCTTGGCTACTCTTCAACAAGCAGATTCTGGCACGGTAACCTTAGGCGACATTGATGTATTGAACGAGAAAGAAAAGGTTAGAAAAATATTAGGTTACTTACCTCAGGAATTTGGCGTATATCCCAAAATTAGTTCTTACAACATGCTTGATCATATTGCAACTCTTAAAGGAGTTTCTAACAAAGCAGAACGTAAAGATTTGGTAGAATCTCTACTTAATAAAACCAACTTGTGGCAATTTAGAAATAAAAGCCTGGGAAGCTACTCTGGCGGTATGAAACAACGTTTTGGTATTGCCCAAGCCCTAATTGGTAATCCTAAATTGATTATTGTGGATGAACCTACAGCTGGATTAGACCCTGCCGAACGTGTTAGATTTCACAATTTATTAAGTGAAATTGGCGAAAACACCATTATAATATTATCCACACACATTGTTGAAGACATTTCAAACTTATGTAGCAGTATGGCTATCATTTGTTTAGGAGAAGTGGTTATTAAAGGAAATCCAATAACCCTAACCGAAGCTGTAAAAGGTCGTATTTGGGAGAAAACTATTGAAAAAGCAGATCTTGTTAATTACCAAAAAGAACTTCAAGTTATCTCAACTTATCTTAAAAGTGGTCAAACCGTCATTCATGTTTTAAGTGACAATCAACCAGATCTCTCGTTCAAACCTTCTGTTGCAAATTTAGAGGATGTTTACTTTTCTGAAATTACAACACGCATGGAAGCCATGCCTGTATAATGGTTTATTCTACTTAATAAATTCGATCATTTATGTTTAAAGAAATATTTTTATTTGAATTGAAGTACAGACTAAAACGACCTGCGACTTGGGCTTATTTTAGTATGCTTCTAGTTTTTGGACTCATTTTTTCAATAAGTGGTGATGTTCCCACTTCAGAGAAAGCCTTTGTAAACTCTCCGCTATCCATTGCCAGAATGATAAACGTTGTAAGCATTTTTGGAATTATGCTGGCAAGCGCTATAATGGGTGTTCCTGTGTATCGAGACCTTGAACATAAAACTATGAACTATTATTTTACTTACCCTATTACTGAAAAAGGGTATATACTTGGTCGCTTCTTAGGATCTATGTTTATTTTGTTTATGGTAAGTTTAGGTTTTAACCTTGGACTTATATTAGGTTTTGAAATAGGGCCTTTTGTTGGAATCATAGAACCGGAACGCTATACATCGCTTAATCTTTGGCATTACATTCAACCAACACTTCTTATCGGATGGACAAACTTTTTCTTTGCTGGATGTATTTTCTTTTCCCTAGTAAATTTAACAAAAAACATCATGCTTGCCTATGCCGGTGGCGCTATCTTATTTATCATTTACCTAGTAGGTTTAACTTTATTAGATGATATTGAGTTTAGAAAAACAGTAAGCCTTTTTGATCCTTTTTGCTACGCAACACAAATTAATATTACAAGATACTGGACCCCAGTAGAACAAAACACTTTAACTATTCCTTTAACTAAAACACTTATATGGAATCGTTTGATTTGGGTAGGCCTTGGTCTAATAATATTTTTATATACCTTGTTTAAGTTTGATTTCATCAAATTTGCTAACTATAAATTTAAAGCTCAAAAAAAGGATCTCAACTTAGATAAAGCCAATCCGAATGCCGCACTTATCAAAATCCCTAAAGTCTCTCAAGTTTTTTCTAATAGTCTCAATTTTAAACTCCTTTTTAGCCTTGCTTTTTTAGAGTTTAAAAATATTGTACGAGATCATTTTTTTAAGGCCATTTTAATTGCAGCTGTAGTATTCTTAATTTTTGATGCTTTTTACGGAGCTCCTTTGTATGGCACCCCCTCATTACCTCTTACCTATTATATGCTAGAAGTGAAAAACTTTAACTTTGTTGTACTCATTTTTATTCTTATCGTATTTATGACTGGGGAAGTGATTCATAGGGAACATACCGTGCATTACAACCAAATTTTTGGCGCACTTCCGATACCGAATCGACTCATTTACGCCTCTAAATTTTTAGCCATAGTTATGATATGTTTCATATTAGTTAACTTGGTTCTCATAAGTGGTGTGATAACCCAAACAGCTAAAGGGTATTTTAATTATGAATTTCAAAAATATTTCACCGATTTATACCTAATTGAATTTCCTAAATACATTATCTACACGTTACTAGCCTTTTTCATTCATTCGTTAGTGACTAAAAAGTTTTTAGGTCATGTTATAACAATTGCCATTTGGGCAACACTTTTTGCTTTAAATTCCTTTGCAGATATAGACAACAACCTCTATTTATACGGTTATACACCTCGCTATATCGTTTCGGACATGAATGGTTTCGGACATTTTGGCCCTGCATTATTCTGGTTTTTATTTTACTGGTTAAGTTTCGGTGGTGTCTTACTTTTAATTGGCTACCTGTTTTGGAAACGCGGAACAGATTCAGGAAGAAAAGCACGATGGCAAATTGCTAAAGAAAGACTGAACATTAAAACCATTGGGGCTCTTATTGTATTATTTGTAGCTTTTTTGGGGTCTGGAATTTTTATTAATTACAATACCAAAACGCTCAATAATTACCGTACTGAGAAACAACAAATTGCCCAGACTGCAGCTTACGAAAAACAACTAAGCAAATACCACCAATTACCTCAACCAAAAGTTATTGACGTTAAAGTTGTTGCCGATTTATTTCCAGAAAACAGAACTTCAAAAATAAAAACAACCATGCTTATGGTGAACATGTCAAACGTAACTATTGACTCCCTACACCTTAATTGGGGCCAAGAAGCATTGTTAAAAAAAGCAATTAACAGTTTCACCATTGGCGGCTTTACTCCTGTTTTAGGAAAGCGTTATGACGATTTTGGTTATGAAATTTACGCTTTTAAAAAACCTTTAAAACCAAACGATACTATCGAAATGATTTTAGATGTCACGGGCTCATACAAGGGGTTTCCTAATGAAGGATACGGGTCGGAAATTGTTTATAACGGTACATTTATAAATAATGATTTTTTTCCTTCCTTCGGTTACGATATTAGTAAAGAGCTTACAAGCGACAAAGACCGAAAAAAGCATAATTTACCAATTAAAGACTACATTTTTCCAGACCAAAATAATCCGTGGGGAAAGGATAATTTACTTTTTAATAAAGATGGCGATTATATTAATTTTGAAGGGGTCGTGAGTACGGCTCCCGACCAAATAGCTATTATGCCAGGGTATTTACAAAAAGAATGGACTGCCAATGGAAGAAGGTATTTTTCATATAAAATGAAAGAAAAACTAGATTATTTTTACAACATTTCTTCCGCCTCCTATAAAGTCCATAAAGACGTTTGGCACGGAGCATCTGGTGAAAAAATAAATATTGAAATTTTTCATCACCCCTCTCACACCTATAATATTGATCGTTTTGTAAAAAGTGTGAAAAATTCCCTAGACTACTTCACAAAATATTATGGACCATACCAATACAAACAGATTCGCGTTTTAGAATTCCCACGATACGATACTTTTGCACAATCATTTCCAAATACGGTGCCTTACGCCGAGAGTTTTGGTTGGGTTGGTGACTTTAGCGACCCTGATGATTTAGACTATGTTTATACTGTTACTGCTCATGAGGTAGCTCACCAATGGTGGGGCCATCAAATTACACCTTCCATGACAAGAGGTGCCAATCAAATTTCAGAATCAATGGCAGAATTCTGTTCTTTAATGGTTATGAAAAAAGAGTACGGCATTGATGCCATGCAAAAATTCTTAAAAGAAGAATTAGATGGCTATCTCATAGGCCGAGCTGACGAAAGTAAATTTGAAAAAACCCTGCTAAACAATGATACCCAATCCTATGTATGGTACAGAAAAGGCGGACTTATACTGTATGCTTTACAAGATTACATAGGAGAATCTCAGTTAAATAGTGGATTTAAAGCTTATGCAGACGCTACTAAATTTAGTGAATCCCCTTTTACAACCTCCATAGAATGGTATGATTATATCAAATCGGTCACTCCTGATTCCATTCACTATTATTTAGAAGATAGTTTTGAAAAAATAACCTTATACTCCAATAAAACAACAGAAGCCAAATACAAAAAAATAAATGACAAAACTTATGAAGTCACACTGCAGGTAGAAAGTAAAAAAGAATATTTTGGCGGTAATGGTGAGTTACTAGCCACTAGCAGTGAACCCAATCTTTTAGATATTGCCATTTTCGATCATGATGAAAAAAACAAAAAAGGTATGACCGTTAAAAAACCGCTTTTAATTAAAAAGTTATGGGTTAAACCTGGAAAATCGACGTTGACTTTCACAACAAACAAGCTTCCTATAAAAGCAGGAATTGACCCCTACAATAAAATGATTGACATGATTCCAGATGATAATTTAATTCCACTTGAAGAAGTAACCGATTAGCCCTTTAATGATAAAACAAGTACTAGATACGGCATATTTCGTTATTTTTACCTCATGAAAATTACATCCACCAATACGGCCAAACCAACTACTATTATTTGGAATAATAAGGAGGTAACTACCGGCATTTATAAAACCCCAACTTCATCACCTATTTTTTTAGGACAAAGCGATGTTAAAAACGATACTGTAACCGACAGAAAGTATCATGGAGGTGAATTTAAAGCATGTTATTTATTCTCAAAAGATCATTATCCGTACTGGAAAGGACTTTATCCAAATTTGGACTGGAACTACGGCATGTTTGGCGAAAACCTAACTGTAGAAGGTTTAGATGAAACTAAAATTCAGGTTGGAGATGTTTACCGCGTGGGAACTGCTTTAGTACAGATTAGCGAACACCGAGAGCCTTGTTTTAAATTGGGCGTTAAGTTTGAAACACAAGAGGTTTTAAAACAGTTCATACATCATGGTTTTTGTGGTACCTATATTCGAGTAATAGAAGAAGGCCATGTGCAAAACGGAGATACATTTACTTTGGTTAAGCCAGCAGAAAACAGCCTAACGACCTCAGAACTCTTCCATTTAATTTTTGACAAAACTAAAAACCAAGACCTGCTTCTAAAAGCCATAAATAACAAAGCCTTAGCTCCAAAGCTTCGAAATGATCTTAAAAAGCTTATAAATTAAAGACTTGCTATTTTATAAAAATTAGGTTTTGTTGTATCTCATTTTTTTGTACTTTTAGTTTATGAGCAAGACAACAAAAAAATTAAAGTTACAGCAGTATAGCGATATTTATATTCTGAACAAACCGGAATCTTTTGATGATACTTTCAAAGACATTTCTTATTCAGAATCTATTGTAACCACCTCCTGTGTGGAGTGCGCTTTAGTGTTCTCACAAACCAAAGATGAATTTATCAATCAAATGCTCACCTTATTCCCTAGGTTGTTAGACCATTCTGTAGTTTGGGTATTTTATCCTAATGATACTTCTATTAGTGAAATTTCGAAATTGCATATCGAACTAGACTGGGATTTTTTAGGCGATTACCGTTTAAAACCCACTAAATTAATCGCCATAGACAACACATGGAACGCTATGAAGATTAAAAAGATTCATGTCTAAAAGTTCCTTTTCGGAATAACACTACTTTTCAGCTCCTATTCAAAATACTAGGGTTCCTTTTTGAAACTATCTATTGTTATTTTTAAAACTACATCCCTAATTCCTTTTCAATTATCTTTGTGCCCATATATTGCATAAATTTTGAAAGACCTCTTACTTATTACCCCGCCTTTTACACAACTCAATACGCCCTACCCCGCTACGGCATACTTGAAAGGCTTCCTTAATACGAAAAACATTAGTGCTTTTCAAATGGATTTAGGGATTGAAGTTATTTTAGAATTATTCAATAAAAAAACCTTCGCGGAATTATTTGATTTAGCTGCCGAAAACCAACGCATTGTATCAGATAACTGTCAGCGTATTTACGCCCTAAGAGAGGCTTATTTAGAGCCTTTAGAAGATATCATCCAATTTCTTCAAGGCAAAAACCAGAGTTTAGCTCGACAAATTTGTACCGATCATTATTTACCTCGTGCCTCACGTTTCAATCAGTTAGATGATATGGACTGGGCTTTTGGCTCCATGGGATTTCAAGACAAAGCCAAACATCTGGCTACTTTGTATCTCGAAGATTTATCCGATTTCATTATTGAATGCATCGATGATAATTTTGGATTTAGCCGATATGCCGAACGCTTAGGTCAGAGTGCTCATAGTTTTAATGAACTCTATTCGAATTTAGAAGCGCAGCCTACTTACATCGATCAAATTACACTTGACATTCTTAAAACTTGCATAAAAGCTACACAACCCAAGTTAATTTGTTTTTCGGTTCCCTTTCCAGGAAATTTGTACAGTGCTTTTCGTTGTGCTCAATATATTAAAACTCATTTTCCTGAAATTAAGATTGCCATGGGAGGCGGATTTCCAAACACCGAATTACGGTCGTTAACCGATGTTCGTGTTTTTGAGTTTTTCGATTTCATCACTCTGGATGATGGAGAATTACCCATCGAATTATTACACCACAACCTCATTGGAAACGATTCTCCCCAACTTTACAAACGCACCTTCTTACTAGAAAACGGTAAGGTTTCATATCAAAACAACAGCCCCAAACCTGATTATAAACAGCTTGAAATAGGGACTCCCGATTATTCCGATTTAAACCTAGACCAATACATTTCGGTAATTGAAATCGCCAACCCCATGCACAGTTTATGGAGTGATGGCCGATGGAACAAACTTACCATGGCACATGGTTGCTACTGGGGGAAATGTACTTTTTGTGACATATCATTAGATTACATTAAAATCTACGAACCTATCACGGCTAAATTATTGGTGGATCGAATGGCACAAATCATTGATCAAACTGGAGAAAACGGATTCCATTTTGTAGATGAAGCGGCTCCACCTTCGCTCATGAAAGCTCTAGCACTTGAAATTTTAAAACGAAAAATGACCGTGACTTGGTGGGCTAATATTCGTTTTGAGAAAAATTTCACCCACGATTTATGTCAGCTTTTAAAAGCTTCTGGCTGTATTGCTGTATCGGGAGGTTTGGAAGTAGCATCCGATCGCCTATTAAAATTAATAGACAAAGGAGTTACAGTAGAGCAAGTTGCCCAGGTGACACGCAACTTCACCGAAGCAAACATCATGGTACACAGTTACCTCATGTACGGCTACCCAACACAAACCATTCAAGAAACTATTGATAGTTTAGAAATGGTACGTCAATTGTTTAAACTTGGCATTATTCAATCTGGCTTCTGGCATCAGTTTGCTCTTACCGCTCATAGCCCTATTGGTCAAAATCCAGACGCTTATAACATTACCCCGCATTATAAAAACATAAGCTTTGCGCACAACGATATCGATTTTTCCGATAACACAGGCATAGACCACAACATGTTTAGTTTCGGATTAAAAAAATCCTTGTTTAATTTCATGCACGGTATTGGGTTTGATTTACCTCTTCAAGACTGGTTTGATTTTAAAATTCCACACACCACTATTCATCGTGATTTCATTTATGATAGCTTGGAAACACCTGTAGATTTCAAATTAAAACCACGAGGCAAAGCTCTTTGGTTAGGATCACTCCCTTTAATTAGTGAATTTTCAAAAACTAAAAAAGGAAATACCTATGCGTATTTAAAACTATCCTTTCATTTAAAAACGGATACGATTGATATTACGCTAAACAAAAATCATGGCGATTGGTTTATAGATATGCTTAGTAAACTCACACCAAATAATGAGCAATTATTAACGCTTTCCGAATTGAAAAAAGATTTTGAAAGCCATTTTGACAATTTTGAATTGTTTTGGTTTTCAAAATCTATTATGACTTTAAGGGAAAATGGACTTTTGGTTTTATAAAATTGAAATTGCTTTCAGATAAAAAAGAATCATATTCTTATTTTTTCCGCTAAAGGAAAGCCAACACAATTTCCACTATCTTTGCGGAAACTTTCTACATGTCATTTAAAGATTTAAAACTCAACAGGCCAATTTTAAGAGCTGTAGCTGAAGCTGGGTATGATAACCCGACTTTAGTTCAAGAAAAAACCATCCCTTTAATATTAGAAAAAAAGGATATGATTGTTTCGGCTCAAACCGGAACAGGAAAAACAGCTTCTTTTGCCCTGCCAATACTTCAATCTTTATTTGACCGACAAGATGCCCCAAAAAAAGGTAAACAAGTAAAAGCCCTCATTGTAAGCCCTACAAGAGAATTGGCATCACAAATTAGCGACAACTTTAATAAATATAGTACCTATACTAATTTAAGAACAGCTGTTGTTTACGGTGGTATTTCTATTGAACCTCAAAAGGAAGTTTTAAAAAAGGGTGTCGATATTTTAATAGCAACACCTGGTCGTTTATTAGATTTACACAAACAAGATATTGTCAATTTAGACTATGTAGAAACGCTAGTTTTAGATGAAGCCGATTTGATGTTAGACATGGGTTTTATTGATGATGTTAAAAAAATTGAACGCCTCTGCACCAAAGAAAAACAAATTTTACTTTTTTCGGCAACTATTCCATACAAGGTAGAACAATTAGCAAATTTAATATTAAATAATCCTGAACGTGTTGAAGTTGCTCAAAACGCTTCAACGTCTAAGAATGTTAATCAATTGCTTTATTATGTGCCTAAACGCAATAAAATTGAATTGTGTTTGCACTTACTAAGAAATACGATTAAGGGCCATATAATCATTTTCAGACGTACCAAATTTGGCGTTGAAAAGCTAGAACAAACCTTGCTTAAAAATGGTTATAAAGTAGAAAGTATACATGGTGACAAAAGTCAGACTGCAAGACAGGACGCCTTAAGTAATTTCAAAAATAGGGATGCTAATATTTTAATAGCTACCGATGTTGCTGCCCGAGGAATTGACATTAATGATTTAGATGCTGTTATTAACTTTGATTTACCAAATATCCCAGAAACTTATGTCCATCGTATAGGACGAACGGCTAGAGCGGGTAATACGGGTGTAGCATATTCGCTGTGTTCTGCTGATGAGAAGACTTATGTACAAACCATACAACAGCTTATTCAAGTCCAATTGGATGTTATTGAAGACCACCCATATCCATTAGACCCCAAAGCCAAGCCTATTGTTCATAAATCCAAAAAAACGGGGAGTAAACACAAAAAAGGGCGAAAGAGCGAGGCTTCAAAAAAGAAAAAGAAACGCTGGTATTAAGGTTTATTCTACAGGGAAATCAAAATAGGTATGAGGAAAAGGCTCATGACGTAAAGTAAAGTGCCACCATTCTTTAGAATAACCTCTAAAACCGTGTTTAAGCATGGTATCATGAAGTAGTTTTCTGTTTGCTTTTTGCTTTTCAGTAATCTCTTGATTGTTATACCAAGATACTGGTCCGAAAAAATCAAAAGGGCTTCCCATATCCAAAGGTTCCCCCGTATTTCCATCAATAATGGTTAAATCGACAGTACTTCCTTTACTGTGTCCAGAATGTGTTGCTATATATTGTTCTCGAAATAAGTTTTTCTTTCTAATATGCGGATAAAAGATTTGCTTGGTTAAGGTATCATTCACCTCTTTAGCCCATTTCATAAAATGATTTACGGCACGTTGTGGTCTATAACCATCATAGACTTTTAAACACAAATTTTGCATTTGTAAGTCATCATTTACTAGTTTCAGGGCATGGGCCGCCTCCTTGGTTAAAATGAGTTTATTAGCATGGTAGCCCTCTACAGGTTTACCTACAAAATTAAAGCTGGTGTTATAGCGTAGTTCAACATCCAAATCGGGAATCACTTCTTTTACGTAAACAAAACCTTCAGGCAATTGGGCAAATAAACCAAAACTAGTCAAGCACGCTAGTATAAAAACTTTAAATTTCATTTTATTTTTATTTCTGCGAATTTAAAAAATAAAAGCCTATTGGGTAACTAATTTAAATATTGGCATTTATTATTAGGACTGGCACATTTGACAAGAATCATAATGTCATGACGCACTGATAGTCTTGCCTAAAATTAAAGCATAAAAAAAACCGAGCTCCCTCAAACTCGGTTTCTTATCAATTTGCTGTTAGTTTTATGAAGTTAGATTTGGGATCACCCCATTAACAACATATGCAAATATTAATTAATTAATCCATTGAACTAAAAAAAATGTATTATTTAGTACACTTCAAATATAATACAAACACCCTAATTTAAACGACTAAATACCGTTATTTTCGATTAAATACACAAATTATTAACATTTGACAACAATTACCAAGAAACATCTTACAAATATAATCTAACCACAGTAAATTATGTAATTTTTTTCTTCTTAATAAAATCCAAACTAATACCATTTAAAATGGAAAAAGCACCTCTTAAAAAAAAGGTGCTTTTTCACTAACTAACCAACCAAAAATATGAATCACATTTACTAGTTTAAAGTAACCACTCAATAAACCATATCGCAAATGCATTCGGTACAAAATTAGCAATAGATATACCAAATGAATTATAGTTTTGGGCTTTTGTGAATAATTTAACAATGTTCATATTATTCATAGTATTTAAAAATTAATTATTAGATATTTGCCGATAATTAAATACCCTATTCATGAAAAAAATATCTATACTACTTTTAACCTTCATATGCCTATCTTGTGGAGATAACAGCAACGATTTAACGGTAAAAACCCATGTAAAAGGACTTAAAAAAGGAACCGTATATTTAAAGAAAGTAGAAGACACAACTCTAGTAACTGTCGATTCAATTGTAATTAATGGTAATTCGAGTTTTGAACTGCATAGTAAACTGGAATCTCCTGAAATGTTTTACATAGATCTTGATAAAAATAGTACAGAACAAGATCGCATAGGCTTTTTTGCCGATCGTGGTGTTACAGAAATCAATACAACTCTTAAAAACTTCGTATATGATGCAAAAATTAAAGGCTCTAAACAGCAGGAAGTACTAGAAAAATATAAAGCGCTTATTTCGAAAATAAATAACAGAGACTTAGATATCATTAAAGAAAAGTTTGAAGCTCAAATTGCCAAAGACACTACTAAACTATTAGAGCTTCAAAAGGAAGAAAACAGTACCATAAAAAGAAAATATTTATACACGGTAAATTTTGCAATACAAAATAAGGATAGTGAAGTTGCTCCTTTTTTAGCGCTTTCAGAAATTTACAATGCAAGGTTAGATTTACTAGATACTATTAATAAGTCGTTAACCCCAAAAGTTAAAGACTCAAAATACGGAAAGGAACTTAACGATTTTATTGAAACTATTAAAAGTGCAGAGAAATAGTATTAATATGGATCAACCCAAATTATTGGTTTATACAAAAATTGGAATTAAAGCACATTAAATAATACGTACAGTATGTTTAATATAGTCCCAAAAGAAAGCCCTTATCAAATTCATTTTAGATAAGGGCTTTTTGTTGGTATTATAAAACTTAATACGATTTGTTATTTTTTTACGTCGGTATATTTAATAATGGTTTTACCAATTACTCCGTTATAAGAAAACGGTGCTTGATCAAAATATTCTAAGGCTACTGGCGAATCTAAGTCCGTTCCAATATCAAAAGTAGCGTTAGAAGTAAAGTGTAAAGACATAGCACGTGGCACTCGTTTTTGCGCTACTGCCTTACCGTTAACTTTAAGTGTTACATCCATAGCACCTCCAATTCTATCTACCAATTTAGACTCCACAACTATGGTTGCTTTTCCTTCTGGCAGTTTAGATTCTGATTTTATTTTGGTTCTTTCTATTTCAAATAAATTGAATTCGTAATGTAAATAACCATCCATTACAAAGCATGTAACGCCTCCACTAAATCCCGCTAAGGCATATAATACGCCATTGGCTTCTTTTGGTACATCTAACTCCATAGTCACTAAACTACTCATTTTACCAAGTTTAGGTGCAGCAGATTCAGGCATACGTGTTAATGGAGCATCGAAAGTCCATTCTGTTAGTGCTGAAGCTGGCGCATCTTCTGGATGAAAGATAGCTGTAGCCCACAACCCGCCTCCAACTGGTAAATTTTTATATTTTGTAGATTCAGAAATAAAGAGCATTTTCATTTCTTCTAATTTCTCAGGGTATTGCTTAGACAAATCGGTAGACTGACTCCAATCTTCATCTAAATTATAAAGCTCCCATGTATCATTCATAGGATTCCATGTTTTAGCGCCTTTAGGAATACCACCAACCCATGGTTTTCTTAAGCCCATAGTACTCGCCATCCATCCGTCGCTATAAATACCACGGCTAGCCATAATATCGAAAAACTGTGTTTTATGAGTTCCTTTTACCGTAGCATCATTAAATGAATATACCATACTTACCCCATCCATATCAACTTGTTCAAAACCGTTTACAACTTCTGGTTCTGTAATACCTAATAGTTCATAAACCGTTGGTACAACATCAATAACATGATGAAACTGTGGTCTTGGTGTTTTGTCATGTTTAATGGTTTTAGGCCATGATACGGCCATTGGCTGACGTGTACCTCCAAAATATCCACCAACTAATTTTGTTCCTTTATATGGTGTTGACCCTGCCCATGCCCAACCTGCATGAAACATATTGTCTGTTTTATTTGTCCCTAAAACATCTAAACCTCCAAGCGCATTTAACGCTTCTATATGTTCTGAAATCTTTGTTGGAATGGCATTCTGAGCTAATTGTTCGGAAATCGTACCATGCAATCCTTCTGAAGACGACCCGTTATCGCCCCAAATGTAAAAGATCAAAGTATTATCTAATTCTCCCATAGCTTCAATTTGATCAATTACACGACCAGCATGATAATCTGCATGCTCTGCAAATCCAGCCCAAACTTCCATTAATCGTCTTTGAAATGGTTTTTCAGATTCAGGAATAGATGCCCACGATGCCATGGTTTCGTCGCGTGGCGTTAATTTTGTATTCTGCGGAATCCATCCTAGTTTCTTCTGACGGTTAAAAACGCGTTCGCGATAGACATCCCATCCATCATCAAATTTCCCCTTGTACTTATCTGCCCATTCTTGAGGAACCTGATGAGGCCCATGTGCTGCTCCTGGAGCCCAATACACAAAAAATGGTTTCTCTGGAGCATATGTTTTTTGCTCTTGTAACCACTTAATGGTTTTATTCGCTAAGTCTTCAGATAAATGATATCCTTCTTCACGTTCCTCTGTAACGTAAGTTGTATTATGTACTAAAGTAGGTTCGTATTGCGATGCTTCTCCGGCTAAAAAACCGTAAAATTCTTCGAAACCATATCCTGTTGGCCAAAAGTCGAACGGCCCTTTATTAGTAATTTGGTCTTCTGGTGTATTGTGCCATTTTCCAAAAGCTGCTGTGTTATAACCATAAGCCTTTAAAACTTCGGCCATCGTAGCTGCTGATTTAGGAATAACACCACTAAAACCATCAAAATCGTTTGCTAATGCAGCAATTTGTCCGTTTCCAACCCCTGTATGATTTCTTCCTGTAAGTAAAGATGCTCGTGTTGGCGAACACATGGCTGTTGAATGAAAACGATTATAAGATAGACCAAGATCTGCGATACGACTTAAAGTTGGAGCATTAATTTCTCCTCCATAGGTTGATGCTGTTCCTGGACCAATATCGTCCATTAAAATGATTAAAATATTTGGTGCATCGGAAGGTAAGCGCTTCGCTTCAGGTCGTTTTTTGTAAGTTGATGTTTCCATGGTTAACCCCGGTTTCGAAGCCGATGGCGTTGGTGGAAATGGTAAAATTTGTTGAGCTGTTACACCGCCTCCCAGAACCATTAAAACAAAAAATAATACATATTTTGATTTCATAATAGCGTAAGTTTAATTTTTAGTTTATGAGTTAGTTATTTTGTTTCATTTTTGCAAGCATCTCGCGGTCGGATTTAGATGGAATGGCCAAAGTTGCCAAAAATCGGAACATATGTCCGTTACTTTCATTAAACCAAATACGACCATAACTACTCTGTATTTTAATAGCGCTTGTAAGGCTATATCCTAAAGTAAGGCCTCCCGCCAATTGATTAACTCTTTCCCCTTTTGGTAAATCATCTATTTGAGAAACCCCGCCATATTGGTAGCCTAAATCTACAGAACCCCAAAACTTTGGCATAAAATATTTTGACACATGCTGATTTAATACAAATAAAGGTGTTTGCCTTTTTGTTTCTCCTGCAAAAGGATTATTGTTGTTCGTGTACAGATATAAATTTGGGTTTATCTCCCAATGTGCTAATGCTTTTTTGTTTTCATTCAGAGCTAAAACCATAGGTAAACCTAAACGGAATGCCCAACGATTGGCTCCTAAATTTACACGACGACTTTGATTATATTCTCCAGTAGGAGCAGTAAACCCAACTAGTGCATACATTTGAAATTTGGCATTATACTGACTAAAATCGGCTAAACCCAAAGCAGGTGCATTTAGTAATCCTACTCGTAACCACACACTAGAGTCCATGAAACCCGATTTATTGATAAATTCAAACTCATTAGGAATGCCATCAGGAAGCCCTTCTGATAACCTTGAAATATCTGCGGAACCTGTCATACTTCCATAGGTAGGTGTTACCAAAATTTGAGCAATACGACCATCAAGATTAAACGAATATAAAAATGGCACTATAAACGCATCTACATTAATAGTTCCACTAGCTAACACTACATCCTGAGATGGTGATAAATTAGATTCTAAGTTTAAATACTGAAGATTTATAGCCATTAAATCTTCAGGAGGCATAAAAAATGTCGTAGGTGTTTCGGCTTGAGAAAACCCTTTAATCCAATTGCTAAACACTATGGTAAAAACCACTAATTTCAGGACATTATATCTCATATAATTAATTTGTTTATAATAAAAATGATGTATCGAAAGACACATCATTTTTACTGATTCAATCTTAATTTAATTTAACGTGGACATTTTTAATAATCCCATCAAATTTAAACGGACGCTTTTTAAAGTATTCGTAGGAGACTGGCGATCCTAAATCTACGCCAACATCAAAAGTTTCGGTAGCAGTAAAAGCCAATGGCACGGTACGTTTTAAAGATACATTTATAACCTCGCTACCATCCACACTAACATTTACTGTTCCTGCTTGTGCCGCCCCTTTTACTTGAGTATCAATAACTATTTTATGTTTACCTTTTTTAAGTGGCTGAGCACTTTGTCCCGAATAATTTTCAATAAGCAACATATTATACTCATATTTTAGAATGCCATTCTCCATATAAAGCGTAATACCTCCACCAGCACCTCCAACACAATACAACACCCCGTTTGCCTTGTTTCCTATTTCCAAATCTACAGTAACAGTATTATTTTCTCTACCAATACCAGGAGCATTAAATTCAGGCATACGTTGTGTCGTTTGGCTGAAATTCCACTCTTTGTAGGGTGGTTTACGAATATCTTTTGGATGTGTACGCAACCAATTTCCTGCACCTATTGGAAAATCCTTATTATCTTCTGCCAAAACCAAAAAGTCTTTTTTAAGGGCCTCTAATTTTTCTGGGTTTTCCTTTGCTAAATCATGAGCTTGAGAAAAATCATCCTCTAGTTTATATAATTCCCAAACATCATTATCCATATCCCAATTCTTAATGCGGTTTACTGAAGCTGGCGTATTCCATGGAATTAATGGACCAAAAGTAGAGGCCATCCATCCGTCTTTATAAATTGCTCGGCTGGCGTTATTATCGAAAAACTGTTCCTTCTTTTGTCCTTTTGCCTTAGCATCATTAAAAGTATATGCTAAACTAATACCGTCCATTTTTTGTTGCTTATACCCATGTACTTCTTCGGGATGCGGAATTCCTAAAATAGTATATAAAGTAGGTGCAATATCTATAACGTGATGAAACTGTGTACGTACTACACTGTCATGCTTAATACCTTTTGGCCAAGAAATAGCCATAGGGTTACGTGTTCCTCCAAAATAACTACCCACTAATTTGGTTCCTTTAAAAGGAGTGCTTCCTGCCCACGCCCATCCTGCGTGGTACATATTATCGGTATGCGGTGACCCTAAAGCATCAATACCTCCCACTTTTTCTAACGCGGCAATTTGTTGTTCTACGGTGTTAGGGATATTGTTTTGAGCCAATAATTCTGAAATAGAACCATTTTGTCCCTCGGCACTAGAACCATTATCTCCAAAAATATAAATAACAATGGTGTTCTCTTTTAAACCACGGTTTTCTAGTCCGTCAAGTATTTTACCAACTTGTGTATCTGTATGCTCCACAAAACCTGCAAAAACTTCCATTAACCTAATTTGAAATGCACGCTGATCTTCTGGAATATCTGCCCATCCATTTAACGTACTGTCACGAGGAGTTAATTTTGTTCCTTCTGGAATAATTCCCATTTCTAGCTGACGTTTAAAAACACGTTCACGGTAGGCATCCCAGCCATCGTCAAATTTACCTTTGTATTTATCTGCCCATTCACTTGCAACATGCTGTGGACCATGCACACCTCCAGGAGCCCAATACATAAAAAATGGTTTGTCTGGAGAAAATGCACGACTATTATCTATCCAATTCAAAGCTTGCTTTGCCAAGTCTTCAGTTAAATGATAATTCTCGTCGTGAGGTGGTTCTATATGGTCGTAATTAAGTGTTAAACGAGGTTCCCACTGAGAAGTTTCGCCACCTAAAAAACCATAAAAATGCTCAAAACCATAAGCATTTGGCCAATGATTTTTAGGTCCCATCATGGTTGTTTCTGTAGCTGGAGTGTTATGCCATTTTCCGAAAGCAGATGTATGATACCCGTATTCTTTTAAAATTTCCGGAATGGTTGCAGCCGTTTTAGGAATAATTCCTGTATAACCATCGAAAGCAACGGCGCGTTCTGCTATGGTGCCACTGCTCACTCTAGTGTGATTTCTACCCGTAAGTAAGGCAGCGCGTGTTGGAGAACAGATTGACGTAGTATGAAAAGTATTATATAATAAGCCTTCTTTAGCAATTCTATCGAAATTTGGTGTATGAATTTCTCCGCCCATAGTTTCAGAGATTCCAAAACCTACATCGTCTAGTAATACTAACAAAACATTGGGTGCATCCTTAGGTAAACGCTGTGTTTCTTCAGGCCATTTCATTTTAGAATCTTGAACTCGTGCCTTGGTAACGCTTGCCATTGGAGTTGGCGGAAAAGGCAATACAGCTCCGGAAGCATCAGACTTATTTACAGAACTTACATTGGGCGTTTCCTTTTTAGTATCGTTACAAGAACAAAAAGTCACCAGAACGATAAGTAAAATTACAGATAGTTTAGTATTCATTTTTCGATTAGTTAAGTATTTAAAAATTTCTTTAAATTTTAAAGGTAGTTCTATAGAACATGAAAATTCACATAAAAATAGATATAATCTAAGGATTAAACCATGTTATACATTCCAAATTTAGCTATTATTCTTACTTAAACCTGTGGTGATTGAAATTTAATTTGCTTTACTTCCAAGAAATTGTAAATCAATCCCAGTTTCTTAAAATACACAACTTTTTGAGATTTAGCCATTAATTTCAACAGCTAAGAAAACAGCCTTGTAACATAGCATTACAAGGCTGTTTTTTTTTAAGCTTAAGACAACACAAATAGGTCACTTAAAAGCATAAAAAAAGCTTCACTAAAAGTGAAGCTTTTTTGAGCCGATGGAGGGACTCGAACCCACGACCTGCTGATTACAAATCAGCTGCTCTAGCCAGCTGAGCTACATCGGCTTATTTAACGGGTGCAAATATAATCGCAATTTTTTTAATTGCAAGCATTCCGTTAAAAATTTTTATCCTAATGCATTAATTTTATCAATCAACCCTTTTCCTTTAGTTTCTAGCTCGTTGCTAATCGCCTTAAAATGAGCTTTTGGGTTTTCAGATTTAGCGTTTACCTTAGCAATTAACTCATCAAAAGTATTTATTGCTTCATCGATAATTGCTTCACTCTTTTTTGTGTCTTTATCAGTGTTTTCGTATTCCCAAACATAAACCGCTTCAATAATATCACCTAAAACAAAATTTATATCTTTTTTTAGGTCTCTAACATTTGCCATAATTTCTTAATTTATTTTGAGCAAAATTACATATAAACTTCCAATAGACCGCTATTTTAAGATATATTTTACAGTCTAAAACACTTCTAATATTTTGAGTGTAAGCCTAGCTCGATGGGATTAATTTTAAGTTAGTCTCCAGAATACCGTACAAAATTACGAGGCGTTTCATAAAGTGTTATTTCGAGCTCTAACGAAGCATCTAATTTGGGTTTTAACTTATTATAAATAACAACAGCAATATTTTCTGCAGTAGGATTTAGGTTTTCAAATTCTGGAACTTCAAGATTAAGGTTTTTATGATCAAAAGCTGCTTCAATTTCAACTTCAATTAATTCCTTTAATATGGCGACATCAATAACAAAACCTGTCTCTTGATTAATTTCTCCAGTTACACTTACAATAAGTTCGTAATTATGTCCGTGGTAATTAGGGTTATTACATTTACCAAAAACAGCATCGTTTTTCTCAAAAGTCCAGTTTTTGTTATACAATCTATGAGCTGCATTAAAATGAGCCTTTCTGCTTACAGTTGCTTTCATGTGTTCAACTTTATACTATCGTAAAACTTATCGAAAATAACTTTAAACCAAGCTGTGTAAATTTCTGGTTGTTTTTCAATATCCTCTTTAACTTCTTCTAAGGGCTTCCATTTCCAGCTCGCCACTTCATCGGGATTAATATTGGGTTCGCCATTAAAGGTTCCTAACATAATATGATCGTATTCATGTTCGGTTAACCCGTTATCAAAAGGGGCTTTATACATAAAAGAAATCGATTCTTCTAGAGGAACTTCAAAACCCATTTCTTCTTGTAAACGTCTTCTACCTGCATCTAAATTAGATTCGCCATCGCGCTGATGACTGCAGCACGTATTAGTCCAAAGCCCAGGAGAATGATACTTATCCAAAGCGCGTTGCTGAAGCATCAATTCATTTTTATCGTTGAAAACAAAAACAGAAAAGGCACGATGTAATAAGGCTTTTTCATGAGCCTCCATTTTTGGCATCAAGCCTATTTTTTCATCTTTTTCATTTACAAGTATTACTTTTTCTTCTTCCATCTATCAATTTCTGTTTTTAGAATTAAGGCTTATAAATTCCCTAGATTAAAGGAATTTATAAAATTTTACCATTTAGAATTAAATCATAAAAAACAAAAATACCAAGTAAATTTCGAATACCGAATGAATACAAATAGAAATTTAAAAAGTGTTTTTATCTGCTATGCTTATTGAAGTTATATCTTATCTTTGCAACCCATTTTGCAACAAGATTTATGAGTTTTTTAAAAGAAATACAACGACGACGTACTTTTGGTATTATTTCGCACCCCGATGCTGGTAAAACCACATTAACTGAAAAATTATTACTTTTTGGTGGAGCGATCCAAGAAGCAGGCGCTGTAAAGAGCAACAAAATAAAAAAAGGGGCTACAAGTGACTTCATGGAAATTGAGCGTCAACGTGGAATCTCTGTTGCTACTTCGGTTTTGGCTTTTGAGTACAACAGTATTAAAATTAATATTTTAGATACACCTGGTCACAAGGATTTCGCCGAAGATACCTTTAGAACTTTAACGGCGGTGGACAGTGTGATTGTTGTTATTGATGTTGCAAAAGGTGTTGAGGAACAAACAGAAAAACTGGTTGAAGTTTGTAGAATGCGTAACATCCCGATGATTGTTTTTATTAATAAAATGGATCGCGAGGGTAAAGATGCTTTCGAACTTCTAGATGAAATCGAGCAAAAGTTAGGTTTAACGGTAACGCCTTTAAGTTTCCCTATAGGTATGGGGTACGATTTTAAAGGTATTTATAATATCTGGGAAAAAAACATCAATTTGTTTAGTGGTGATAGCCGTAAAAACATTGAAGAAACCATTGAAATATCAGATTTAGAATCTGAAGAACTAAATAAATTAGTAGGTGACAATGCCGCTGAAACCTTAAGAGAAGAGTTGGAATTGGTTGATGGAATTTATCCGCAGTTTAACCATGAAGATTACTTAAACGGTACGCTGCAACCTGTATTTTTTGGATCGGCTTTAAACAGTTTTGGTGTTCGTGAACTCCTCGATTGTTTTGTTGAAATTGCACCAAAACCACAGCCTAAAAACAGTGAAGAACGCCTTGTTAAACCCGATGAGGATAAATTTTCTGGATTTGTATTTAAGATTCATGCCAATATGGATCCTAACCACCGAAACCGTTTAGCCTTTGTTAAAATAGTTTCTGGTGAATTTAAAAGAAATGCGCCTTATTTACATGTGAGACATGGTAAAAAGGTTAAGTTTTCAAGTCCGAATGCATTTTTTGCTGAAAAGAAAGAGATTGTAGATATCTCCTACCCTGGTGATATTGTAGGTTTACAAGATACAGGAAACTTTAAAATTGGTGACACCCTTACTGAAGGTGAAATTTTAAATTATAAAGGTATTCCAAGCTTTTCACCGGAACATTTTAGATACATCAATAATGCTGACCCTTTAAAATCTAAACAGCTTTTTAAAGGCATAGATCAATTAATGGATGAGGGTGTTGCACAATTATTCACCTTAGAACTTAACGGTAGAAAGGTTATTGGAACTGTTGGAGCATTACAGTATGAGGTGATTCAATACCGCTTAGAACATGAATACGGGGCTAAATGTACCTATGAAAATTTAAATGTTCATAAAGCGTGTTGGGTAGATCCTAGTAACTCAAAAACAGATGAATATAAAGAGTTTGTTCGTGTGAAGCAACGCTTTTTAGCAAAAGACAAACGTAACCAATTGGTATTCCTGGCTGACTCTGCATTTTCACTGCAAATGACCCAACAGAAGTACCCGAATGTTAAGCTTCATTTTACTTCAGAATTTAATTAGTCTTTTTAGGAAACCCAATTTTAACTAAAGTCTTCGCTGATTCTAAAACTATGAAAACAACGGAATACGGAAACCGAGAAATTAGTATCACCTATTGTCCTTTTCAATGTCAACAGTCTAATATCTGTACGCAAGAGCTTTCAGATGTCTTTCAAAACTCGGTAATTCCATGGATTGATCCAGAAGGTAGTACTACTGAAAAAATCATTAAACAGATAAAAAAATGCCCATCAGGAGCATTAAAGTATAAACTCCACAAAAAGGAAATGGCCTTTTAATAAAAAAGCCATTGAACAAAAATTTGTTCAATGGCTTTTTTTTATGCTTGACCTGTAGGTCCAAAGTTTAAAGGAATTGGTGGTTGATCGTAATCTTTAATTTCACCATGAGCATTTTCAAATCGCGCTACATTTTCACCAAGTGCTTTTAGTAAGCGTTTAGCATGCTGCGGCGTTAATATAATCCTTGACTTCACTTTGTTTTTAGGAACACCAGGCATAATATTAACAAAATCTACTACAAATTCTGAAACAGAATGGTTTATAATGGCCAAATTAGAGTAAGTCCCTTCAGCTACTTTTTCATCTAATTCTATATTTATTTGCCCTTGTTTTTGCTTGTCTTGTTCGTCTGCCATATTTAAATATTTTTTCCCAATATAGAGGAAATGTTTTAAATTTTTATGATTTTAAAATAAAAAAGCCTTCAAGTATAAATATACATGAAGGCTTCTATTTTTAAGATTCCCGCCTTACTCATCGACACTTACCTCGAATAAGGTATTCGTGAATTTTCGATTTCGCGGGAATGCTTTAGTTGTAATTTAATTCTTGTTTCACTTGCATCATTTCGTCAAACTCTTCTTTAGAACCTACAATGATATCAGAGTAACGTCTCATACCAGTACCTGCAGGAATTCTATGTCCAACAATAACGTTTTCTTTCAAGCCTTCTAAAGCATCTACTTTACCTGCTACTGCAGCTTCGTTTAATACTTTAGTTGTTTCTTGGAAGGATGCCGCAGAAATAAATGATTTCGTTTGAAGCGAAGCTCTTGTAATACCTTGAAGTATTGGAGTCGCAGTTGCTGGTTGAGCATCTCTAGCCGTAACAAGTGCTTTATCTTCACGACGTAAAATAGAATTTTCATCTCTTAACTGTCGTGGAGAAACAATTTGACCTGCTTTAAGCGTAGAAGAATCTCCAGCGTCTTCAATCACTTTCATTCCGAAGATATCATCATTTTCTTTAATGAAATCTGCTTTATGAGCCAATTGATCTTCTAAGAAAATCGTATCACCAGAATCTATAATTCTAACTTTACGCATCATTTGTCTAACAACAACTTCGAAGTGTTTATCATTAATTTTCACCCCTTGTAAACGGTATACCTCTTGTACTTCATTTACTAAGTATTGTTGAACAGCTGAAGGCCCTTTGATATTCAAGATATCGTTTGGTGTAATAGAACCATCAGATAATGGCATACCAGCTTTAACGTAATCATTCTCTTGTACTAAGATCTGATTAGATAACTTCACTAAGTATTTCTTAACATCACCTAATTTAGATTCTACGATAATCTCACGGTTACCTCTCTTAATTTTTCCGAAAGAAACCACACCATCAATAGCAGAAACAACTGCTGGGTTAGATGGATTACGCGCTTCGAATAACTCGGTAACACGTGGAAGACCACCTGTAATATCCCCTGCTTTTGCAGATTTACGAGGAATCTTAACTAAAATCTTACCTACATTAATTTTCTCTCCATCATCAATCATAAGGTGAGCGCCAACTGGTAAGTTGTAAGAACGCATGGTTTCACCACTAGCATCTTCAATATGAAGTGTTGGAATAAGCTTTTTGTTTCTAGATTCAGAAATTACTTTTTCTTGGAAACCTGTTTGCTCATCAATTTCAACTTGGTAAGTCACCCCTTGTTCGATGTTTTCATATCTTACTTTACCAGCAAATTCTGAAATAATTACACCGTTATATGGATCCCAAGTACATACGACATCACCTTTAGCTAATTCTTGACCATTTTTAACAAAAATAGTAGAACCATAAGGAATGTTATTAGTACTTAATACAATACCAGTTTTCTTATCTGTAAGTTTAAGTTCAGACGTTCTAGAGATTACGATATCAATTTCGTTTCCTTCGTTATCCTGACCTTTAACTGTTTTTAAATCTTCGATTTCAGCAATACCGTTAAACTTAACAGCAAGCTTGTTTTCTTCTGAAATATTACCTGCAATACCACCTACGTGGAACGTACGAAGTGTTAACTGTGTACCAGGCTCACCAATTGATTGTGCCGCAACAACACCAACAGCTTCACCACGTTGTACCATTTTACCTGTAGCTAAGTTACGACCGTAACATTTCGCACAAATACCTTGTAACGCTTCACAAGTTAAAGCAGAACGTACTTCAATACTTTCTAAAGGAGATGCTCCAATGGCTTTAGCAACAGCATCATCAATTAATTGACCAGCAGAAGCTAATTTCTCTTCAGTTAAAGGATTAAATACATCATTTAATGAAACACGGCCTACAATTCTTTCCTGTAAAGTTTCAACAACTTCGTCATTCTTTTTCAATGGTTCAACTTCAACACCTCTTAATGTACCACAATCTTCAGTATTGATAATAACATCTTGAGAAACGTCTACTAAACGTCTTGTTAAGTAACCAGCATCGGCAGTTTTAAGGGCCGTATCGGCAAGACCTTTACGTGCACCGTGGGTAGAGATAAAGTACTCTAAAATTGAAAGACCTTCTTTAAAGTTAGAAAGAATTGGATTTTCAATAATTTCACCACCACCAGCGTTAGATTTTTTAGGTTTTGCCATTAATCCACGCATACCGGTTAACTGACGAATCTGTTCTTTAGATCCACGAGCTCCAGAATCAAGCATCATAAACACTGAGTTAAACCCTTGTTGGTCTTCACGAATACGTTTCATAGACAACTCTGTCAATTCAGCATTTGTCGAGGTCCAGATATCAATAACTTGGTTGTAACGTTCGTTATTGGTAATAAGTCCCATGTTATAGTTACCAGTAATACCATCAACTAAACCGTTAGCTTTATCGATCATACCTTGCTTTTCTGGCGGGATGATGATATCTCCTAAACTGAATGATAAACCACCTTGGAAGGCGAATTTAAATCCTAAAGTTCTAATAGCATCTAAGAAATCGGCAGTTTCAGGAACTGAAGTTGCTTTTAAGATATTACCAATAATATCTCTTAACGACTTTTTAGTTAATACTTCATTAATATAACCAGCTGCTTGAGGCACGTGTTGGTTAAATAATACACGACCAACTGTAGTTTCGATGATAACCGGAGCAAGTTTACCTTCCTCATTAATATCAATCGTTCTTACTTTGATACCAGCATTCAAATCAACGCGTTGCTCATTGAAAGCAATTTCTACCTCTTCTGGAGAGTAGAAGGTTAATCCTTCTCCTTTAATTGGCACTTCTGGTGTAGACTTACGTAGCTTGGTCATATAGTAAAGACCAAGTACCATATCCTGAGAAGGTACCGTTACCGGAGAACCATTAGCAGGGTTTAAGATATTGTGAGATGCCAACATTAACATTTGACACTCTAAAATAGCCTCTGGCCCTAATGGTAAATGCACCGCCATTTGATCCCCATCGAAATCGGCGTTAAATGCCGTACATACTAATGGGTGTAATTGAATCGCTTTTCCTTCAATTAATTTTGGTTGAAAAGCTTGAATACCTAAACGGTGTAAGGTAGGCGCACGGTTTAGTAATACTGGATGTCCTTTAAGAACGTTTTCCAAGATATCCCAAACCACAGGCTCTCTTTTATCTATAATTTTCTTTGCTGATTTTACTGTTTTAACAATACCTCTTTCAATTAGTTTTCTAATTACAAAAGGTTTGTATAATTCAGCTGCCATATTTTTTGGCAATCCACATTCAAATAATTTTAATTCTGGTCCTACAACAATTACAGAACGTGCTGAATAATCCACACGCTTACCAAGTAAGTTTTGACGGAAACGACCTTGCTTACCTTTTAATGAATCTGATAAAGATTTTAACGGTCTGTTAGAATCTGTTTTTACTGCAGAAGATTTACGTGTATTATCGAATAACGAATCCACAGACTCTTGAAGCATACGTTTTTCGTTACGTAAAATAACTTCAGGAGCTTTAATTTCAACCAATCTTTTAAGACGGTTGTTACGAATAATAACACGACGGTATAAGTCATTCAAATCAGACGTTGCAAAACGACCTCCATCTAGTGGTACTAGAGGACGTAATTCTGGCGGAATGATTGGAATTACTTTCATAATCATCCATTCTGGACGATTTTCTCTATTTTGATTTGACTCACGTAAAGACTCTACAACTTGTAAACGTTTTAAAGCTTCCGTTTTACGTTGTTTAGACGTTTCGGTATTTGCTTTATGACGTAATTCGTATGATAAAGACTCTAAGTCAATTCTTGCTAATAATTCGATTAAACATTCAGCACCCATTTTAGCTAAAAACTTATTTGGATCTGAATCGTCTAAATACTGATTATCTTGAGGAAGGGTTTCAAGAATATTTAAGTATTCTTCTTCTGTTAAGAAGTCCATTTTTTGTAATGGTTCACCTTCTTCATTTTTAGCATTACCTGGTTGAATAACTACGTAACGTTCGTAGTAAATAATCATATCTAATTTCTTAGATGGTAATCCTAATAAATAACCAATTTTATTTGGTAACGAACGGAAGTACCAGATGTGTGCCACAGGAACCACAAGGTTGATGTGCCCAACACGATCACGACGTACTTTCTTTTCTGTTACTTCAACACCACAACGGTCACATACAATACCTTTGTAGCGTATTCTTTTATATTTACCACAAGCACACTCGTAATCCTTTACAGGACCGAAGATACGCTCACAGAACAAACCATCACGTTCTGGTTTGTGAGTTCGATAATTGATAGTTTCTGGTTTTAAAACTTCGCCTCTAGACTCTGCTAAAATAGACTCTGGAGAAGCTAAACCGATTGAGATTTTATTAAATCTCTTAACTGTATTTTTATCTTGTTTTCTTGCCATGTTTTTTAAGTCTTCAGTTTTCAGTCACAGTTCAGAGTAATTACTGAACGCTGTGACTGTAAACTATTATTTTACTCCTCTAATCTGATGTCTAAACCTAAACCTTTCAATTCGTGCATAAGTACGTTGAATGATTCTGGTAATCCTGGATCTGGCATTGGTTCACCTTTTACGATTGCCTCGTAAGTTTTAGCTCTACCAATAACATCATCAGATTTTACAGTTAAGATCTCACGTAAGGTGCTTGATGCGCCATAAGCCTCAAGTGCCCAAACTTCCATCTCACCAAAACGCTGACCACCAAACTGTGCTTTACCACCTAATGGTTGTTGCGTAATTAATGAGTAAGGTCCAATAGAACGCGCGTGCATTTTATCATCGACCATGTGTCCTAATTTCAGCATGTAAATCACACCAACTGTTGCTGGCTGATCAAAACGCTGTCCGGTACCACCATCATAAAGGTAGGTATGACCATATCTTGGAATTCCAGCTTCATCTGTAAATCCGTTAATCTGATCGATTGTTGCTCCGTCAAAAATAGGTGTAGCATATTTGCGTCCTAATTTTTGTCCAGCCCAACCAAGTACAGTTTCATAAATTTGACCAATGTTCATTCGAGAAGGTACACCAAGTGGATTTAACACAATATCAACAGGGGTTCCATCTTCTAAGAATGGCATATCTTCTTGACGAACGATTCTAGCAACAATACCTTTGTTACCGTGACGTCCTGCCATTTTATCACCAACTTTAAGTTTACGTTTTTTAGCGATGTAAACTTTAGCTAATTTTATGATACCTGCTGGTAACTCATCACCAACAGAAATTGTAAACTTCTCACGACGTAAAGAACCCTGTAAATCGTTTTCTTTAATCTTATAATTGTGAATTAAATCAGCCACCAATTGGTTAGTATGATCATCAGTAGTCCATTTTCCAGACACTAAATGCGCATAATCATCAACAGCATTTAACATTTTAAGTGTGAATTTTTTACCTTTTGGTAGTACTTCTTCACCTAAGTCATTATAAATACCTTGAGCTGTTTTTCCGTTTACAATATTGAAAAGTTTTTCAACTAAAATATCTTTAAGCTCGTCGAACTTTCTATCGTATTGTGCTTCAAGAGCAAGAATATCATCTTTATCCTGTGCACGTTTACGTTTATCTTTTACGGCTCTTGCGAATAATTTCTTTTCAATTACAACACCATTTAAAGAAGGTGAAGCTTTTAAAGAAGCATCTTTTACATCTCCAGCTTTATCACCAAAGATCGCACGTAATAATTTTTCTTCAGGAGTTGGATCAGATTCCCCTTTAGGTGTAATCTTACCAATAAGAATATCGCCAGGTTTAACCTCGGCACCAACGCGAATCATACCGTTTTCATCAAGGTCTTTAGTAGCCTCTTCAGAAACGTTAGGGATATCGTTAGTTAATTCTTCATTACCTAATTTAGTATCTCTAACTTCTAGAGAGTACTCATCGATATGAATAGACGTGAAAATATCTTCACGAACCACCTTTTCAGAAATTACAATCGCATCCTCAAAGTTATACCCTTTCCAAGGCATAAAGGCTACTTTCATATTTCTACCTAAAGCTAATTCTCCTTTTTGAGTTGCGTATCCTTCACATAAAACTTGACCTTTAGATACTTTATCACCTTTAACCACGATTGGTTTCAGGTTAATAGAAGTTCCTTGGTTTGTTTTTCTGTATTTTACTAATTGGTATGTTTTAACATCGCTATCAAAACTTACTTTAGCTTCATCCTCAGTACGCTCGTATCTGATTTGGATTTCTTTAGCATCTACGTAAAGTACTTCTCCTTCTCCTTCTGCATTAATCAATACTCTAGAATCTGAAGCTACTTGACGCTCTAATCCAGTTCCTACAATAGGTGCATCTACTCTTAATAATGGTACCGCTTGACGCATCATGTTTGATCCCATCAAGGCACGGTTCGCATCATCATGCTCTAAGAAAGGAATAAGCGATGCTGAAATTGAAGAAATTTGATTAGGCGCTACATCCGTATAGTCTAATTTTTCTGGCTCAATAACAGGGAAATCACCCTCCATTCTAGCAATAACTTTATCGTGAAGAATTTTACCATCGTCATCAACTTTAACTGTTGCTTGAGCGATTAATTTTTCTTCCTCTTCCTCTGCACTTAAATAAACAGGATCATTTTTAATATCAACAACACCATCAGTTACTTTTCTATAAGGTGTTTCGATGAATCCCATTGGGTTCACTTTTGCATAAACAGAAAGTGAAGAAATTAAACCAATGTTTGGTCCCTCTGGTGTTTCAATAGGACATAAACGACCGTAGTGAGTATAGTGAACGTCACGTACCTCGAACCCAGCACGCTCTCTTGATAAACCTCCTGGTCCAAGAGCTGATAAACGACGCTTGTGCGTGATTTCAGCAAGTGGATTGGTTTGATCCATAAATTGAGATAACTGGTTTGTTCCGAAGAAAGAATTAATTACAGACGATAAAGTCTTAGCATTAATTAAATCTATAGGCGTAAATACCTCGTTATCACGAACGTTCATACGCTCACGAATGGTACGCGCCATACGAGCTAAACCAACACCAAATTGTGATGATAATTGTTCTCCTACGGTACGAACACGACGGTTAGATAAGTGATCGATATCATCAATCTCTGCTTTAGAGTTGATAAGCTCGATTAAATATTTAATGATGGTAATGATATCTTCTTTAGTAAGCACTTGCTTATCCATACCAATATCAAGACCTAATTTTTTGTTCATTCTATAACGTCCAACTTCTCCAAGAGAGTAACGTTGGTCACTAAAGAATAATTTATCAATAATACCACGTGCAGTTTCCTCATCTGGCGGCTCTGCATTACGTAGTTGTCTGTAAATATGTTCAACAGCCTCTTTTTCAGAGTTTGTTGGATCTTTTTGAAGCGTGTTGTGGATAATGGCATAATCCCCTTGTTCTGTACTTTCTTTATGTAAAAGAATCGTTTTAACGTCAGCTTCAAGAATTTCTTCTATATTTTCTTTGTCAAGGATAGTATCACGATCAAGCACGATTTCATTACGCTCGATTGAAACCACCTCTCCAGTATCTTCATCAACAAAATCCTCATGCCATGTATTTAATACACGAGCAGCTAATTTTCTTCCTAAGTATTTCTTTAATCCAGATTTTGATACTTTAGCTTCTTCTGCTAAGTCAAAAATCTCTAAAATGTCTTTATCACGCTCAAAACCGATAGCACGGAAAAGCGTAGTTACAGGTAATTTTTTCTTTCTATCAATGTAAGCATACATTACCTGGTTAATATCTGTAGCAAACTCAATCCAAGATCCCTTGAATGGTATAACCCTTGCTGAATATAATTTGGTTCCATTGGCATGGAAAGATTGCCCGAAGAAAACTCCTGGTGAACGGTGTAATTGAGAAACAACAACACGTTCTGCACCATTAATACAAAAAGTTCCTGAAGGCGTCATGTAAGGAATAGTTCCTAAATACACATCTTGAACAATGGTCTCGAAATCCTCATGTTCAGGGTCTGTACAATATAACTTTAACCTAGCCTTTAGCGGAACGCTGTAAGTTAGCCCTCTCTCAATACACTCTTCAATAGCATATCTTGGTGGATCTACGAAGTAATCTAAAAATTCTAATACGAATTGATTACGAGAATCTGTGATTGGAAAGTTTTCCATGAAGGTATTGTAAAGACCTTCATCGCCTCTTTCCTCAGATTTAGTTTCTAATTGGAAAAAATCCTGGAAGGATTTAATCTGAATATCCAAGAAGTCTGGATATTCTGTTCTATTTACAATAGAGGAGAAATTTAATCTTTCAGCTTGTGTTGATAACATCAATGGACGGAATTTTGATTAAAAAAAATAATAAAAACGTATATACCTGTTATATACGCAAAATGGTTTAGGTCTTGAAGTAACTTCTTCAGACCTAAACCTTTATGTGTTTTAAGTACTAAGCTTACTTAAGCTCAACCTCAGCTCCTGCCTCTTCTAAAGATGCTTTTAAAGCTTCTGCTTCATCTTTAGATACAGCTTCTTTGATAGCGCTTGGTGCGTCATCAACTAAACCTTTAGCTTCTTTTAATCCTAAACCAGTTAATTCTTTAACTAATTTTACTACAGCTAATTTAGAACCACCAGCTGCTTTTAAGATAACATCAAATTCAGTTTGAGCTTCTTCAGCTTCACCACCAGCAGCAGGACCAGCAACAGCAACTGCAGCAGCAGCAGCAGGCTCGATACCGTACTCATCTTTTAATATAGTTGCTAACTCATTTACTTCTTTTACAGTAAGGTTAACTAATTGTTCTGCGAAATCTTTTAAATCTGCCATTTTTCTATCGTTTTAATAATTTTGTAATAATAATATAATTGTAATAAGTGCGTACTGTTTGATACTATCCTTCTCTTTCAGATAGTGTTTTAATAAGTCCAGCAATGGTTCCACCACCTGATTTAAGGGCTGAAATAACATTCTTAGCAGGAGATTGTAAGATTGTAACAATTTCTCCAAGTAACTCTTCCTTAGACTTGATATCAACTAACATGTCTAATTGTGCGTCACCGATGTAAACAGCTTCCTCGATGAAGGCTCCTTTTAATAGAGGCTTCTCAGATTTTTTACGGAAGTTTTTAATTAATTTTGCTGGTGCATTACCTGTTTCAGAGTACATCACAGATGTATTTCCTTTAAGCACAGAAGGTAAATCTCCGAAATCTTTTTCAGAAGCTTCCATGGCTTTAGCAAGTAATGTATTTTTAACAACCGCCATTTGTACGTTTGCTTTAAAAGCAGCACGACGTAAGTTTGAAGTAGCATCTGCATTCAATCCTGAAATATCTGCCAAATAAACATTGGCATTATTAGCTAATTCTGCAGTCAATTCCTCAATTACTAATGATTTTTCTTCTCTTGTCATAATAAAAGTTTTAACTTAATTAACCAATTTTAGAATCAACAGCGATACTAGGACTCATTGTTGAAGAGATAGAAATACCTTTCACGTAAACTCCTTTTGCAGTTGTTGGTTTTAATTTTATTAATGTTTGTAATAATTCATTTGCGTTTTCAGCAATTTTATCAGCACTAAATGATGCTTTACCAATAGCAGCGTGTACGATACCAGTTTTATCAACTTTAAAGTCAATTTTACCAGCTTTTACTTCTGTTACAGCTTTTGCTACATCCATTGTTACTGTTCCTGTCTTTGGGTTAGGCATTAAACCACGAGGACCTAATACACGTCCTAAAGGACCTAATTTACCCATAACGCTAGGCATAGTAATAATAACATCTACATCTGTCCAACCACTCTTGATTTTGTCAAGATATTCGTCTAAACCTACATAATCAGCACCAGCTTCTTTAGCCTCTGCTTCTTTATCTGGTGTTACTAATGCTAATACTTTTACGTCTTTACCAGTACCATGAGGAAGAGATACAACACCTCTTACCATTTGATTAGCTTTACGAGGATCTACTCCTAAACGTACAGCGATATCTACAGATGAATCAAATTTTGTATTGGTAATTTCTTTAACTAAGGCTGATGCATCTTCTAAAGAATACACTCTTCCTTTTTCAATTTTCGCTAAAGCTTCTTTTTGCTTTTTTGTTAATCTTGCCATTTTGTAATGTCTTTAATAGATTAAGAAGGAAATTTCCCTGTTACAGTTATTCCCATCGATCTTGCTGTACCAGCAATCATTTTCATAGCAGACTCTGGAGTAAATGCATTTAAATCTACCATTTTGTCTTCTGCTATAGTCTTGATCTGATCCCAAGATACTTTAGCTACTTTTTTTCGGTTTGGTTCACCTGAACCTTTTTTCACCTTGGCCGCTTCTAATAATTGTACTGCAGCTGGAGGAGTCTTGATAACAAAGTCAAATGACTTGTCTTTGTATACCGAGATAACAACTGGTAAAACTTTACCGGCTTTATCTTGAGTTCTAGCATTAAATTGCTTACAGAACTCCATGATGTTAACTCCAGCAGCACCTAAAGCGGGTCCAACCGGTGGCGACGGATTCGCTGCACCTCCCCGAACTTGTAACTTAACTACTTTACTTAATTCTTTTGCCATTTTTAATAATTTAGTTGATATCCTTCTTAATTTTGGAAGCTAAAGAAGATATCATTTATATAGTGTAACAATTATTATACTTTTTCAACCTGCATATAACTTAACTCTAATGGTGTTTTTCTTCCGAAAATCTTAACCATAACTTCAAGTTTACGCTTCTCTTCATTGATTTTCTCAATGGTACCGTCAAACCCATTGAAAGGTCCATCGATAACTTTTACTGTTTCTCCTTTTGTATAAGGAATCGCAACGTTGGCAGTTTCTTCAACAGATAACTCATCCACTTTCCCTAACATTCTGTTAACTTCAGATTGTCTTAATGGAACAGGATCACCACCTTTAGTTTCTCCTAAAAATCCGATAACATTAGTTACCGATCTGATAATATGAGGTATTTCTCCAGTAAGGTTAGCTTGAACCATAATATAACCTGGAAAAAATACTTTCTCCTTATGAATCTTTTTACCGTTACGGATTTGCACAACACGTTCAGTAGGCACTAAAACTTGATCAACATAATCTTGCATCCCTAAACGAGCAATCTCGTTTTCGATATAAGATTTAATCTTGTTTTCCTGTCCACTTACAGCTCGAACAACATACCATTTTTTTTCACTTACTTCAGACATAAAATTCCTTTTTCTTTTTTAGTATTAACTAATCCATTGAAAGTAAGCTGATATCACCTTGCTAAACACTGTATCCACTCCCCAGATTACTAGAGAGAATATAATTGAAAAAACAGCGACTAAAACAGTCAAACTCTGTCCTTCAGCCCAAGTAGGCCAAGTAACATTATTCTTTAGTTCTCCGAATGATTCTTTTATATAATTTGCAAATCCAGCCATGGTGTTATCTCTTTTTGATCTAATTGAAACGATATCAATTTTAATATTAATAGGTGAAACCTATTTTATTTGCACGGGCGGAGAGACTTCCTTCGACTTCGCTCAGGATAAACATCTCGTATCATGCTTTTTTATTTCATTTTGAAAATCATCTAAATCGAAAATTTTCATCATATGCACGGGCGGAGAGACTCGAACTCCCGACACCTGGTTTTGGAGACCAGTGCTCTACCAACTGAGCTACGCCCGTAAACATAAATCAAGGTATCTCAAAAAAGAGATACCTTAACTTATTATATGTTTAAACTAATAATTAGTCTAATATTTCAGTTACTTGACCTGCACCAACTGTTCTACCACCTTCACGGATAGCGAAACGTAAACCTACGTTCATTGCAATTGGTTGGATTAACTCTACAGTAATAGTTAAGTTATCTCCAGGCATAACCATCTCAACACCATCAGGAAGCGCAATGTTTCCAGTTACGTCAGTTGTACGTACGTAGAACTGTGGACGGTAGTTGTTATGGAATGGAGTGTGACGTCCACCTTCTTCTTTTTTCAAGATATAAACCTCAGCTTTAAATTTAGCGTGTGGTGTTACAGAACCTGGCTTAGTAATTACCATACCTCTTGAGATTTGAGATTTCTCAATACCTCTTAATAAGATACCAGCGTTATCACCAGCTTCACCTCTATCTAATATTTGACGGAACATTTCGATACCTGTAATAGTAGAAGTTAATTTTTCAGCACCCATACCGATAATCTCTACAGGATCTCCTGTTTGAGCTACACCAGTTTCGATACGTCCAGTTGCAACAGTACCACGACCAGTAATAGAGAATACGTCTTCGATAGGCATTAAGAAAGGCTTATCCATATCACGCACTGGCTCTTCGATCCAGTTATCACATGCATCCATTAATTCTAATACAGTGTCAACCCATTTTTGCTCACCGTTAAGTGCTCCTAAAGCAGAACCTGAAACTACAGGACCATTATCTCCATCGTACTCGTAGAAAGATAATAAATCTCTAACTTCCATATCTACTAATTCTAAAAGCTCTTCATCATCAACCATATCAACTTTGTTTAAGAAAACAACGATACGAGGAATACCTACTTGACGACCTAATAAGATGTGCTCACGAGTTTGTGGCATAGGACCATCTGTAGCAGCTACCACTAAGATTGCACCATCCATTTGAGCAGCACCAGTAACCATGTTCTTTACGTAATCGGCGTGACCTGGACAGTCAACGTGAGCGTAGTGACGGTTAGCTGTTTGATATTCTACGTGAGAAGTATTAATTGTAATACCTCTTTCTTTCTCCTCTGGAGCGTTGTCAATAGAAGAGAAATCTCTTGCTTCAGATAAACCTGCATCAGCTAATACTTTAGTAATAGCAGCAGTTAAAGTTGTTTTACCGTGATCTACGTGTCCAATTGTACCAATATTTAAGTGTGGTTTTGAACGATCGAAAGTTGCCTTTGCCATGTTTTTAAATAATTTTAATCTTAGTTATATAATAATATTAGTGTAATCTTTTTTTATTTCAATATAGAGCCAATGACGAGATTTGAACTCGTGACCTCTTCCTTACCAAGGAAACGCTCTACCCCTGAGCTACACCGGCGTAAAGTTTTTATTTCCTATTCTTTTAAAACCACCTAAACGGCATTTTAAAAAAAGAGATTCCTGCCTCCGCAGGTTTTAGAGCGAGAGACCGGGTTCGAACCGGCGACATTCAGCTTGGAAGGCTGACGCTCTACCAACTGAGCTACTCTCGCATTTTGATAAGCTTTAAACTTATCTGGTATTCAATATTTCAAATAGATTTCTGCCTGCGCAGAAATTTGTTGTGGGGAGAGCAGGATTCGAACCTGCGAAGACGTAGTCAGCAGATTTACAGTCTGCCCTCGTTGGCCGCTTGAGTATCTCCCCGGACCACTTTTAAATAAAATTCAAAAGTTATACTTCAATATTTCAGAGCCGATGGAGGGACTCGAACCCACGACCTGCTGATTACAAATCAGCTGCTCTAGCCAGCTGAGCTACATCGGCTTTTTCTGTCTTTTTTACATATAAAAACAGCCCGCTATTTCTAACGGACTGCAAATGTATAGTTTTTTTATATTATTCAAAACATTTTTGAATAAATTTTATCATAAATATGCTCTTAATTTTTCTTTTTTCTTTTTCAACTGTCTTTCTAGGGATGCTATCGCCATATCTGCGCCTTCTTCAAAGCTTTTACATTGCTTTTTTACCACAAGACTATCGCCGGGCACACTCACTTTAACTTCGAATATTTTATTTTCTTTATCACTCGTATTTTCAACTTTCAAAAAAACATCTGATTTGATAACCTTGTCATAAAACAAATCCAATTTATCCATACGCTTCTGGATAAAGGCTAATAATTTTACATCTGCATTAAAATTTACGGATTGCGTGTTTACTTTCATCTGTTTACTTTTAATTTAATAAATTAGTTTCATAATACAGGTTTTGAATATTTAAACTTTCAACTTATTCATCACACAGTATATGTCACTCATTTAGGTTAGACAATATGTGAATTTATTTTTTACTTCTGGGATGTGCATTAATATGTACTTTTTTAAGTTCGGCTATACTGTTATGGGTATAAACTTGCGTTGCAGCCAAACTTGAATGTCCTAGAAGTTCTTTAACAGCATTTAAATCGGCACCTTGGTTTAACAAATGAGTAGCAAAAGAGTGTCTTAATATATGAGGACTCTTTTTTACTTTTGAAGATGCCAAACTAAAATAATCATTTATTATTCGGTAAACAAGAGTTTCATATATTTTAACGCCTTTTTTAGTTAAAAATAAACTTTCATGATCTACTGTAGAATTTAAGTCACCGCGCAATTTTAAATACACCTTTAAAGTCACAACTACTGTATTTAGTAACGGTACAATACGCTCCTTATTACGTTTTCCAATAACTTTTAAAGTTTTATTATCTAAATCTAAACTCGATAGTTTTAATCCCACAAGCTCAATACGTCTAATCCCTGTAGAATAAAATATTTCGATAATTAATTTATTTCTTACACTTTCAAAATCATCTCCTATATTAAGATCATCTAAAACGGTATTAATTTCACTTTCAGAAAAAGGCACCTGTATTTTTTTACTTGTTTTTAATGCTTTATGTTTCGCAAGCGGATTGACATCCACATCACCAACCTTAATTAAGAACTTAAAATAAGTATTTAATGTAGAGATTTTTCTGTTAATACTTCTATTGGTGATGCCGCTTTCTACTAACAAAACAATCCAAGATCGGATTTGAGCATAATTCACATCTTGAATCGTATAACTAGAATAAGTGTCCTTTATAAATTCCGAAAAACTTACCAAGTCACTTTGATAAGCTTTAACCGTCAACTTAGAGTAGTTTTTTTCAAGTAACAAATATTCAGTGAAAGGTTTGAAAGACATTTTGGGTTTTGGTTATTGGTTAATAGTTTAAAGGAAACTAAAATTGAAATTTTGATTTTGCTCTTCCCACATTAAACATATGAACAATTACTCAATAATATATGAATAAAGGTTGGCAACTTTGCAATTGGTTAATGGTTTTTCGATTTTGTTCATTGTTCTTTTATCAACCGTCAATTGTCAATGGATATATGATTTAAGTGTTTTAAAGATACTAATTTATGAGGCGTCTCATACTTCAGTGTTGGTTAAAACAAAAAGATACTATTTTAAAACCTTGAGAAATCTTTATACCATAATAAGAATAGCATCTCTCCTCTCTGAAAACCCATAGTAATGAGCATCTGAAATAAATTCAGATTAGCCTAAAATCAACTTTTCTGATAGCCTCAAAACAAAAAAATCCCGCATAAAGCGGGATTTGTATCTATTAAGTGCATTAATATGAATTAAATATTTTCTGCATCTCTTAGTCCTTGGATGTATTGAGCTTTTTGAATTTGCGCTCTACGAACAACAGAAGGCTTGTCAAATTGCTTACCAGTCTGTAATGCACGTTTAGTTCCAGTTCTATCGAACTTTCTTTTATAACGCTTTAACGCTCTATCTATATTCTCTCCTTCTTTAATTGGAATTATTAACATAGTGTCTTAACCTCCTCTCTTTTAAAATTTTTCGGGTGCAAATATAAAAATTAAATCTATTTATATCTAAAAAAATAAAATATTTTACGTTGCCGGCTTATATGTTTTTTTATCTATAATAATTTTAGCTAAAATTTCACGAAGAATTTCTGATGTACCTCCGCCTATAGGTCCTAATCGGCTATCGCGAAGCAAGCGTGCTAAAGGATAATCTTCCATGTAACCATAGCCCCCTAAAAATTGCAAACACTCATAAATAACTTCATCGGCAACTTTTGTAGATTTTAATTTCGACATGGTAGCTTCTTTTACCACATACTCACCTTTATTTAATCGGTAAGCCACCGAATAATTAAATGCTTTACAAAATTCTACTTCGGTTGATAATTCGGCTACTTTATGTCTTAAAGCTTGAAACTGATCGATTGTTTTCCCAAATGCTTGGCGCTCGCTCATATATTTCACAGCGTATTCTAAAGCAAATTCGGCTCTAGCATGAGCGTTAATCCCCATAATTAAGCGCTCTAACGAAAAATGCTGCATAATGTATGGAAATCCTTTGCCAGCTTCTCCTAGTAAGTTTTCTGTTGGAACTTTAACCTGATCAAAAGCGATTTCACCAGTATCTGAAGCTCGCCATCCTAACTTATCTAATTTCGTAGCAGAAAGCCCTGACGTTTTACGATCAACAACAAACATACTAATACCCTTCCCTCCTACTGTTGGGTCGGTTTTGGCTGCTACAACAAGGTAATCACTAAGCAAACCGTTTGTTATGAATGTTTTAGAACCATTTATGATATAGAAGTCACCATCTTTAACCGCTGTTGTGCGCATACCTGCAACATCACTTCCCCCAAAAGGCTCGGTAATACACAAGCAACCAATCATATCGCCAGAAATACTAGGCGCTAAATATTTTTGTTTGATAGCTTCACTACCTTCAGCATTAAGGTGCGTCATCGCTAAATAAGCGTGCGCCCAAATAGCTGCAGCAAAACCTCCTGAATTCACCTTTTGAAGTTCTTCAAGCAGAATTACGGTATAAAACAAATCTAAATCCATTCCACCGTAAGCTTCAGGGTATTTAATCCCTAAAAAACCCATCTCTCCAAATTTCTTCCAAATAAACCGTTCTATTTCTCCCGTTTGTTCCCACTTATCTATGTAAGGAACAACTTCCTTTTGCAAAAAATCTTGAAGGCTTTTTCTAAAAAGATTGTGCTCTTCTGTGAAGTACAAGTTATTCATCTATGTTTTTTTCGAGGTGCAAATATAATTGAATTATCTTGAATTTATTTGTAGGGAAGTCCTTTACTTTCAATAATTCATTTATCGCTTTATAAGCACTTCTTAATTGTCGGTATTCAATAATATGATGAGCCAAATCGTAATCTATATGAGGAATGGTTACCAATTGATTCACCGTTGCTGTATTTAATTCAATTTTCTGTATCACTTTTGGTGTTTTCACAGCAAACTGTTTGGCCATATTTTCAATGACTTGAGGACTTAAGCCATAAACATCTTCTAACTGAATAACATCGGAAAAACCACCGAGAAGACTGTTTCTATATTTTACAATACGATTTGAGAGTACCTTTCCTACCCCAGAAACTTCCTGAAGCTCGATTGCCGTCACTGTATTTAGATCTTTCTTTTCGGCATAAGTTTTTATGCCTTTGAAATTGTTTGATGTTACTTTTTTAGCTTTCGAAGTCTTTACCCAGTCCGGAAATTTAAAATATGGCGAAATGGCTTCAAACAGGGAATCTGATATTTTAGTGACGCTTTGAAATTCTTCCGAAGAATTTATCCATTGATTCTTACTCCTAAAAACGAGCAACCTATCAATTTCCTTTGTACTCATGCCTAAGGATGCTCCTTTAAAATCATCAATATAGTTTGGGTTGAAGGGCTTAATCTTCGGTTTTAACTTTTGAAGTTTGTCTAAACGCAAAGAATCTATAGTTTTTTCAAACTGAACCAAACGCGTATCATCGACTGCAACATCTTCAGAAGGAAAATCAATAAAAAAATAAACACATTGTAAAACAATAATTACCAGGAGTAATAAAAAAATCCCATGCCGCTGATTTCTAGAAAAAGTAACATGGGATTTCATTTGTATAATCTATTATTTTAAGACTACATATGTTTTGTAAGATCTTCGGCCCCTTCTTCCAAGGCATCTTTCTTCAAATTGATTGCATTCATATATTTTTCCAGCTCCTTACGAATTACTGGCGATAAGATAACCACACCAATAATATTAGGGACAACCATGGCAAAAATCATGGCATCAGAGAAATCAATTACGGCACCTAGGCTAATTGACGATCCTACAACTACAAAAAACAAGAACAATATTTTGTAAACTAAATCACTTACTTTTCCTTTTCCGAATAAAAATACCCAACCCTGCATACCGTAATACGACCATGAAATCATGGTTGAAAATGCAAATAATATTACAGCAATGATAAGTACAATAGAGAAGTGAGGTATCACCGTGTCAAAAGCCACAGCTGTTAATTCTACACCTTCCTTAATTGGCACACCATATTCCATAAAGCCTCCATCAAAGTTCGTAATCACAATTACTAAAGCGGTCATAGTACAAATAACAACAGTATCTACAAAAGGCTCTAAAAGCGCTACAATACCTTCACTAGCAGCATATTTTGTTCTAACGGCTGAGTGCGCGATAGCAGCACTACCAACACCTGCCTCATTAGAGAAAGCGCCACGTCGTATACCTTGAATCATAACCCCGACAAGACCACCAGCAATACCTAAACCAGAAAAAGCACCATGGTAAATTAAACTAAAGGCATCATCGATCAAGCTCCAGTTAGCCACTAAAATAATTAAGGAAGCCAATACGTAAATTCCAGCCATAAAAGGTACAATTTTCTCGGTTACCTTAGCTATTCTTTTAATTCCTCCAATAATTACTACGGCAACAATAATAGCCATAACAAAACCAAAATACATTCCTGCATCTTCATTCTCGAAGTTAAAAAGTTTGGTAAATTGAGCTGCTGCTTGATTGGCTTGGAACATGTTTCCTCCACCAAAAGATCCACCAATAACGAATATGGCGAATAGTACGGCAAGCACCTTACCAAAACCTTTCATGCCTTTTTCTTGGAAACCTTTGGTTAGATAATACATAGGACCGCCGTAAACCGTTCCGTCTTTACCAACATCTCTATATTTAACACCCAGTGTACACTCGGCAAACTTTGAAGCCATTCCTAATAAACCAGCTAGAATCATCCAGAATGTTGCTCCTGGTCCTCCAATAGATAAGGCAACAGCTACACCAGCAATGTTTCCAAGACCTACAGTTGCAGAAAGTGCTGCGGTTAAAGCCTGAAAATGTGATACTTCACCATGTGCACTATCGTCTCTTAAGGTTTCGATAATATTTTCATCCTCATTAGGTGTTTGATCCCCATATAAAGTATCGGCTCCATGTTTCTCAATATCTTCATATTTACCTTGAACAACTTGAATAGCTTTTCTAAACCCTGTAAAGTTTATAAATTTAAAATAAATGGTGAAAAAAATCGCTCCACCCATTAAAACAATTAAAACCCAAGGTATTTGATAAGTTTCAGAAAATGGAATTTCATAAAAAATCGCCTCTACAAACCATCCTGTGTAGTCTTTAAAAATACGATCTACTTGTTGTGAGGTTGATTCTTGGGCAAAAATTAAAATTGGTGAGATTAATGTGAAAACTGAAAGAAGATATTTCTTCATAAGGTAGTAATTATAACTTATTTTTGTGGTTTTTGTTTTAAAAGCAAGCAAGATGGTAAAAAAAAATGGTTTTTTAAAACCACAGCTGTTAAAAATGCAATGCGTGCTATGTAATATTGTATACCGAATTTAATAAAGCTATTTGATCTGGGCGTCCTAAAAAAATCACTTTAGAATTTGGAACCAATATCAAATCGGCCTCTGGATTTACAATATATTCTCCTTTTTCACTTTTAAATCCGATTACAGTACATCCTGTTTTTCGTCGCACATCCAGTTCTTTTATACTTTTTAGGTTTTGTGTATCGTACAATTTTTCAACAGGCACTTCTTCGACATTAATATCAGACTTTCCTACGATAGATAGGTTATCGATAAACTCCATTAGCCCGGGCACCACGACTAAGGACGCCATATGGTCGCCGCCAATTTTATCAGGAAGAATCACATTATTTGCTCCGGCAAACTTTAATTTATCGTAAGACGACTCGTTTGAAGCACGACTTATTATATTTATAGTGCTATTTAATTGTCTTGCAGAAAGCACCACAAACAAGTTATCGGCATCGTTGGGTAATGCTGAAATAAAACTCGAAGCACGATTTACCCCTGCCGCATTTAAAACTTCATCTTCATTGGCATTTCCAATCACATACGGCACCTCATCCAATTGAAGACGTTCTTCTAATTCTTTATTTTTTTCGATAACAACAAACTGCTTTTTATGCGCCATTAGTTTTCTGGCCGCTTGCTTTCCATTACGACCATAACCACATATAACAATATGTTCATTAAAACTATCAATCATTTTTTGCATCCTTTTGTGTTTTAATTCTTCAACATCGTTTTTACTTAAAATAAATTCGGTAATAATAGAAACAGCGTAACCTAAAATTACAACACTAGCTAAAATTAAAAAAATGGTGAAAATTTTAGACTCATCATCCAGCGGCATCACCTCACTAAAGCCTACAGTTGTCATGGTAATAACCGACATATATAAGGCGTCTATCCAGCTATAATTGGAGATAAAACGATATCCAAAAACGCCAATTAACAAGATAATGACAAGCAATAAAAGCGCCTTGTATATCCTAACTCTAAAAAATCGATTTACTAAATTCATAAATTATAAATCAAAAACAGATGAACGTTTCGTATAAATGAGATCTTTAATACGAATCCAAAAAGCTAGAAACAGATATAAGGCAAAGCCAAAACCTAGCGTTACGAAGGTAAGATACATGAAAGAAGTGCGTACCACTTTAGCTCGAATCCCGAGTTTATCGGCTATACGTTGGCACACGTAGTATCCACGTTTCTGAAAAAACAATAGCAATTTATAAATATTGTTCATGCCGCAATTTAAAACATCCTGCTATCCTTTAAAAGTTATTTGCTTAAAAGTTGATGTCCAACAGCACACTTTAAACACAAATGTTTGTCGCAATACGCTGTTTTAAGTTGAATTAGCGCTTGGGAGTCCAAAGCCGATTTTGATACACGTTTCAAATTATTAAAAGCTTTTATAACACTATTATGCTCTGAAGGGATTTGATGAGCCATGACCATAATCTTCGAAGCATTTTCATCGCCACAGTGTTTGGCGTATAAAAATTTAATAGGTAAAATGGTATTGATTAATAACAAATTAATAAAACCCCGGCTTAGCGCTTTCGCGGAAGAATGAGATGTCTTTTGAAAAGTATAATGGGATTTCCAATAATCTGAAGTTTCCACGAGAAAAATATCATAAAACTCATTGAGGCTCGATGAAGCCATAACTTTTGAAAACAAATTTTGATGTTTATGATACAAGCTTGCTAGCTGTGATAATCTAATCGTTGGGAAGTTTAATGGGCGTAACCTAAAAAATTGAACCGGTAAAACGTGTTGGTTTTCCAAGTTGAATTTTTGTTTCAAAAACTGATATTCCCGAACCAAACTTACATGATAAGCATCTTCAACTTGATTTTCCAATAAACCTGCTTGTCCAAAAAGCAGTGCTTCTAAAGTATTTTGATTGCTTAGCGTTTTACGCACTACCGAAAAATCTACCGACTGCCCCAAACTCATAAACGCTTCTCCGTTAACCTTAAGTCCGAAATTCTTAGCCAACATTTGAAACAACACCGCTTCCCAATCATTTTTAGAAGCTTCAAGAAGCTGTGTGATGGTTTTTGATTTACGTTCCAAACGCTCAAAAAACAAACGCTCTAACCAATTTTCTAAAATAAAATCATCAACCGAACTGAAATCATTTTCACATTTTATCCAATGCTTTTGCTTTGAAAATAGCGCTTGGTACTTGTTAATCATTTCTGAAGTCACATAACTTCTAAGTTCTAAAGTAGGAATGCACGTATTGTCCTTTCTATAAATATCGGTGTCGTGTTCCCAAACCACATGGAGAATGACATTATCATAAACAGGATCTTGCTCGTGGTTATGTACATACCAATCGGATGACTTTACATGCACCTCAACATTACCAGCCCAAACCTGTTCGTCAATTTTCAGTTTAGCATTAAAAAAGTCTGGTCCAGAATTGAAATTATGAGTCCCAACTGAGGAGATAATCACAGGTAAACCTTGGGTGGTTTTCAATTGTGTGATTTGGAATTTTTTATACTTCCATATGTAGTGTAGAAAATCTTCATTCATTCAATAAATATAAAAATTCCTACAAAAATAAAATGATTTATTTTTAGCTATATGAAATTATCAGGCCGCTGCCTTTACAGCACTAGATTCAAGAAGGTAATATTAACTGTTTATCATATGATTTATGCAGTAAATAGGCGTGTGAAATAGCGGAAAATCTGAATAAATCTGTAAAAGCCGTCGTTAACAAGCTTGGACTAGGTAAATAATTATACGTCGAGCGACGCCTAGTTTTATTTTAATAATCTTGAACTAACACTTCCGTAGGAATATGTAGTGTTTCATTAAGTTTTCTAATCATGCCTAATGTGAGCTTACGCTTTTTATTTAAAATTTCGCTAACTCTACTTTTAAACCCGACAACTTCGGCTAAATCCTTTTGTTTCATCCCCATCTGTTCCATTCGGAATTTAATGGCCTCAATTGGGTCTGGCATTCCAATTGGAAAGTTCAGATTTTCATATCTATCAATTAAGATGGAAAGGATTTCCAGTTCATCTCCTTGATCCGTTCCTTTTTTAGCATCAAAAATCTCTTCAAGTCTGTTTAGAGCATTTTGATAGTCCATTTCATTTCTTATTGGTGCTATTTTCATTATCAGATATTATTAGCGTCTATTTTGTCGTATTCAGCGTGGGTTCCTATGAATCTTATCCAGCAAATTTGGTACTCAAAGTTAAATTTTACAATCAACCGGTAGTTATTCCCTTTAATGTTGTAAACAATTCTGTTATCTTTTAAAATACTGGCACTTGGATAATCATTTTTTAGTTCATTAATATTTTTCCATTCTGTATTTTCAGTTTCTCTAAACCAAGATTTTAATTGCTCTTCACAGTCTGCGTGTTTTTCCCAAAAATCTCGTAAAGTTCGCTTCGAAATAACTCTCACATTATACTTATTTATCACAAATATAACAAAAAGTTCCCAAAATGGTATTGTTTATTCTCAACTTATTATCACCTCGCCAATTAACGCAGTCCCCTAACTTATTAATGCATTTCAATTAAAAACAAAGTAGGTTTAGTAAATTTGTAAAAAATCTATTTATGCACGGACTTGACTTATCTACACCTGCGCTATTATTTTCGGCGATTTCCTTAATTATGTTAGCTTACACCAACCGTTTCTTAGCCTATGCTGCGGTAGTTAGAGACCTACATGCTAAATACCTTAAAAATCCAGACGAGCGGTATATCAAACAAATTAAAAACATAAAAAGACGTCTTTACCTAACACGCGCTATGCAAATTGCAGGTATTTCTAGTTTATTGTTATGTGTGCTTACCATGTTTTTAATATACATAGAACAAGGCATGCTTGCCGTTTGGGTATTTGGATTTGCTTTGGTTTTGCTTATTGTTTCCTTAGGCTTATTAATTATGGAGATTCAAATTTCGGTAAAAGCCTTAGAGCATCATATCTCTGATATTGAAAACAGTTAATCGGACTTTACTGAAAACGCATCGCCTTAACCGGCGAAATTTTGGTAATGATGTAAGATGGTAAAAGCAGCATAAGTAAACACAAAACTAGTGTTCCTATATTTAGAATTAGAATATAACCTAAACTGATATAAACAGGCGCTTCGGTAACATAGTACACACTAGGATCTAGATGTAAAAGCTTCAAATATTTTTGAGCAAAAAGGAGTCCGAGTCCAATAACATTACCCCAGAACAAGCCCAAAAGAATTAAATAGGACGCATTGTATAAAAACAATTTACGAACGCTCCAGTTATTACTGCCTAATGCTTTTAAAAGACCAATCATTTGGGTACGTTCAAGAATTAAAACCAACAACGCGGTTATCATATTAATGCCAGCGATTAAAATCATAATACCAATAATTCCGTAAATATTCTTATCAAATATTTTTATCCATTCAAAAACAGAATAGTAACGATCTTTGATACTTTCAGTGTTTAAAGTTGATGGGGTATTTTCATAAATTTCGCGAGCTTTTTCATCTAATTGATTGTAATCTTCCAAAAAGACTTCAAAATTCCCGATTTGATCGTTTTTCCATCGGTTTATACGTTGAATGTGTCTTAAATCCCCAAAAATATACTGCGCATCCAATTCCTGAAATCCAGAATTATAAACGCCAACAATATTAAAAGTAATGATATTGGGTAACTTTTCAGGATCTTCTTTCGCAAAAACCATTTGCATTTTATCGCCCACCTTAAAATGGAGGCGGTTGGCTAAGTAGGAAGAAATTAAAATATCCTCGTTACGCTTTTGTGTATAATCTGGTAAACGACCTTCAACCAGAAACTCTTTAAAATAGCGCCAGTCATAATCGGCTCCCACCCCTTTTAGAAAAGCAGCTTCAAAATCATTTTCCGTACGAATCACGCCAAATTTAGAGGCTACAGCTTGAATGTGTTTCACACCTTCCACCGACTTAAACTCCGGATAAAAATCGGTATTTGAAGAAATAGGATGCAAGCTTTCATGAGAATGATTACTGTCAAAATTAGAAATGGTAACATGCCCATTAAAGGCCACCACCTTATCACGTATTTTTTGTTGCAAACCAATTCCTGTAGCAATAGCAATCATCATAACGATAATACCAATAGCAATTGCAGCAATACCAATTTTTATTATTGGCGCCGAAACGCTACTTTTATACGCTTTACTACCAATAATACGTTTAGCTAAAAAAAATTCGTAATTCAATTTATATCATGAAGTTTAATATTTTCAAAAATACAGTTTTATTATTTGTTTTAGCAATCATTTCTTGCGCGTCTAAAGCGAAAAATGAAAATGTTGAAAATTTAGTCCATAATAATACCACAGATGAAGTCACTCAAAAAGCTTCTAAGAAGGCTGAAATTATAGTAGGCGCCAATCAAACAGAAAACTACCTGCCTTTATTACATGGAAAAAAGATTGGTATCGTAGCTAATCAAACTTCGGTGATATTCAAAAAGGATCAAACCTATACACATCTTGTTGATTCGCTTCTTACATTAGAAGTTGATATTCGAAAAGTTTTTGCTCCAGAACACGGCTTTAGAGGACAAGCTGATGCAGGAGAAGTGGTAAAAGATGGCATCGACACCAAAACGAAACTACCTATAGTTTCCCTTTACGGAAAAAACAAAAAACCTTCGGCCGAACAACTTAAAGGTTTAGACCTCGTGATTTTTGACATTCAGGATGTTGGAACCCGTTTTTACACCTACATTTCTTCCTTACATTATGTTATGGAAGCCTGTGCCGAACAACATATCCCTATGCTCATTTTAGACCGTCCAAACCCGAACGGAAGGTATATTGACGGACCTATTTTAGAAAAAAAGAACACCAGTTTTGTTGGCATGCATCCCATTCCGGTGGTTCATGGAATGACTATTGGAGAATACGCTAAAATGATAAATGGTGAAAAATGGTTAGCTGGCGAAATAAGTTGTGAACTCACCGTGATTCCAGTAAAAAATTACAACCGCAAGTTAAACTACAGTCTCCCTATAAAACCGAGTCCGAATTTACCCAATGACCAATCCATAAACTTATACCCTAGTTTGTGCTTTTTTGAGGGTACTAACTTAAATGCCGGTCGTGGCACCAATAAGCAATTTCAAATATTTGGGAGTCCGTTTTTAAACCCATCGGTTTTTAACTACCAATATACTCCAGTAGCCAATGAGGGTGCGAAATATCCAAAACATCAAAATAAATTATGCTACGGAAGGGATTTATCTGAAGAAAAACAACTAGCCCACCTAAACCTTTCATGGCTTATAGAGGCTTATCAAAACACAAAAAACAAAGCAGATTTTTTCAATAACTTTTTCATCAAATTATCAGGCACTTCAAAATTACAGGAGCAAATTGAATCGGGTGTAAGTGCGGAAGCTATCAAAGCTTCGTGGCAAAGTGGCTTGGAAGCTTTTAGAAAAACACGTGAAAAATATTTAATTTATAAATAGACACCCGAATAATGGACATCTAGGTATTTAGATTCAACCGATCCGTTTTTTCATGGCTTCAACGATATTATAAGCTGCGGGACAAATACTCACATTTTTTAAAGTTAGATTTGAAATCTGCTGAAACTTTTTTCTGTCGGTATGCGGAAATTCACGACAAGCTTTAGGTCGCACATCGTAAATAGAACAGTAGTTATCGGCTCCCAAAAATGTACAAGGCACGCTTTGCAAAACGTAGTCGTTCTCTTCGTCGATTCGCAAATATTGATCTATAAATTGCTGGGGTTTCAACCTAAAAGATTTTGCTATGCGCTCAATATCTTTATCTGTAAAGAGCGGCCCCGTGGTTTTACAGCAGTTAGCACATTCTAAACAATCGGTTTTTTCAAAGGCATCTTCATGCAACTCCTGCATGATATAGTCTAAATTTTTAGGCGGTTTCTTTTTAAGCTTAGCGAAGAATTTTTTATTCTCGTTATGCTTATCTTTGGCCTGCTTTGGAAGGTTGTTTATAATGTCCTGCATGGTGCAAAAATAATCCTTTTGATGATTAGATGAAATATTACACCGAGTTTCACAGTGAATTTCATAGAGAAACACAGAGTTCTGATGTTAAGATAATATTTTTAACTCTGTACATCTCAGTGCGCCTCTGGGTAGCTCAGTGTAAAAACAATAGTTATTTAGGACAACCCTATATTGTAAATTTGTATTACAAAAATGAAATTATTACACAGAGGTTCTCAAAGAATTACACAGAGAAACACGGAGTTCTGGTGTTTAGGTGATATTTTTATCTCAGCCGCCTATGTGTGACTCAGTGTAAAAGAAAAAATATTTAGTCATGACATCGGTGAGAATGTTTTCGCTTTCGCGGAAATAAAAAAAGAAATTTACTTTATGAAAGACCTTTTCGGAAAAGCTTTATTAGACTATCAAAACGGGAACTACACCGAAGACCTCATCACCTCAACCCATATTTCTGATGAGGACAGTTTACCACTACCCTATTTATTCCGCGATTATAAAAACATGCCCAAACTGGAACAAGAAGCTTTAAAACTAAGCAAAGGCAAAGTTCTAGACGTTGGCTGCGGTGCTGGAAGTCATAGTTTATATTTACAAAACAAAGGACTAAAGGTTAAAGCTATTGATGTTTCACAAGGCGCTATAGCAGTCTCTAAATTACGAGGTGTTACACATACCGAAAACAAAGGCCTTTTAGAAGAAACTGAACAATTCGATACCATTTTATTACTCATGAATGGCACGGGGATTTTTCAAGAAACCGCTAAAATTTCACAATACTTACAGCATTTAAAAAGTCTTTTAAAGGCAAACGGACAAATTCTTATCGATTCTTCCGACATAAAATACATGTATGAAGATGAAGATGGCGGTTTTTGGATGGATATGAATGCTGGTTATTATGGCGAACTTGACTATTTCCTTTCATACAAAAATGAAAAAGAAGTCCCGATGAAGTGGTTATATCTCGATTTTGACACTTTAAAACTAGCTTGTGATACAGTAGATTTAAAGTGTGAACTGGTTCTTGAAGGCGAACATTATGACTATTTAGCGCGTTTAACTTTGTAACCTTGTAACTAACTTCTCGACTCCGCTCGAAGACCGTAGGTACAAGCTCTGTGAAGCTCGGCGTTACAACTTCACAACTCTACAACTTTGAAACTTTGAAACTTTGAGTCTTTGAGTCTTTGAGTCTTTGTAACTTTACACCCCTACAACCTCTTATATCCCAAACTTATACGTGGCGCCACCAAGAATTTGTAATCCTTGAACCTGGTAGGTCTGCCATCTATCGTAACTGTTATTTGTTAGGTTATTGGCTTTTATAAAAATGGTTAATTGGTCGTTTACATGATAACCACCATGAATATTAACATCTAAATACCCGCCCACATCAACGGTTTGTTCGTCTGGATCTGAATCTAAACTTCGAGCATCTTTACGTTGTCCCATAAAGAACATATTAAGCCCGGCGAACCAATGTTCATCAATTTGATAATCTGCAAATAGGGATCCGCTTAAATTAGGTAAATTCCAAGCCTCGGCTTCAGTATCAGAATCATAAAGAAAATAATCGGCTTTCACACCCAATTTCACGTTGTCATGCACCACGGCATCCAAGGCTCCTGAAAGTCCGAAACTCGTCACATCGTCATAAACAACACCGAAGGAATTTCCGTATTCATAATCATACACCCCCGAAATATCTTTGATACGGTTGGCTTTAAAAAGCGCTTTGTTTTTATCTGAAATATAGTGTCCGCTAACATCATAATTAACATTATTGGATAACTTCCCTTTTATACCAACAAAAGCATTATAAGCCTGATTGGTTGGAGTGATCTCCAATGTAGGTGAGACAAACGGATTTTCATTAGCAAAATCGCGGTACGTATTCTGGTTTAAACCACCTGTTACACCACCATAAGCCACTAACAACTGATTTACGATACCATAGGATGCCAAAATATTGGGGTAAAAATAGAATTTACTCTCACTGTTTTGCATATCATTAAAATAGGTAACCGCCACCCCAAGATTGAAAGTAAAATCAGACTCCTTGAGTTCGAAAGTCGGTGTTGCTGTCACTTGAAAATTACTAAACTCATACAGCTCATCGATATCATACGTCCTATCAAAATCACCGCTTAAATAATCAAATTTAAAAGGAATAGAAATTTCAGAATAGTTAATAGGAATATCAGCTTGACCCTCTAAAACAACACGACTTTCAGATGAACCTTTGTTATCAAAAAAGCGTTGTATAGTCACATTGGTTTTATTAAAATAAGAATCTTCAAAAGTCACATGACCTCCAAGGTGGGCGTCATAAAAAGAGTGTCCCACATCTAAATAATACACCAAAACATTATCACTTGCAATAGGCTCTGGGATACCATACCAATTATAAAACTGATGCTGAAATCCACCTGCAATACCCCAAGTTAAATCTCTTGATTGGGAATTATAATGCAAATTTATCTTAGAATTAGAAAAACTACTTGGTACAACAGCATCATCAATCCCGCCGTTGGATGAGTGATGACTTAAATACCCTCCAGCACTTTCATAACGACTAATCATATGATTCACGTAAGCTTCTGCCAATACGGTTCTAAAATTCCCACCGCCTAACGAGGCATAATTATCGTATAATTTGGTTCGTTTTTTTCTTTGCAGCAAAGTCGCATTCGCTTTTGAAGGCGTAAATGTTGAAGCTACAGGAATTGAAAAAATATTGTACTGAATCTCCTTTTTAGTATCGGTAGTTTCATCTTCAAGTCTCGGTGTTTCTTTCACTTTAAAAGCGTCAGAAATTGTAGGCACGTAAGGCTTAACAACATCAATCACTCCGGTTTGTAACGTATCGTTTTCTTTTCGTTGAGAAAAACCAACTGTAATGCTTAATAAGAAAACAACTGAAAATATATTTTTTATGTGCTTGCGCATTGGTATCGTTTTACTTTTATAAATAAATTAATCTTCTGAATGAATTGAGGCATTCGTTTTAGCTTCTTCTTCCTTAACTTTTGCTAATTCTTCTGAAGCTTCTATAACAACATCATCAAACTCTGAAAAGTTTTGAATAACACTTTCCAGAATGTAAGTGGCTTGAAAAGCATCCTTTAAAGCATAGAAATTCTTAGCCATAAGCACTAAACCTTTGGCGCTATAATATTTATATCCCGAAAAATCTTTAGCTAATTTTTGAACGGTTTCATTCGAAGATTCAAATTCCCCTTCTGCATTTTTAAAATACGCGTTATAGTATAGAGCTTCGGCAGCTGTTTCGCCTGTGGCTACTTTTTCAACTTTTTGATATGCGGTTTTAGCTTTAGCCTTATCACCTGTTTTCATAGCCGATCGAGCAATAATAATATGCGCATCACTCTGAATTTTAGTATCGGCTTTAGAATTTGCCAAAACTTTTTCTGCATAGGACACGGCTTTCTTATAATCGGCCATTTGATAATAGGCTTTCATCAAATTCGATTGGGCAAAAATAACGTTATGTTGGAATCGTGCTTCTCCCTCTAACCTCAACAACAATGGTGTGGCGCCATCCCAATTTTTATTATTTAACTGGTATTGAGCAAGTTTTGTTAAGGCTTCTTCGGTAAACTGACTAGGAGCTGCGTCTACAACATACTTATAATGTCCAGAAGCATTGTCTGGCAAATTTTGTTTGGAGTACAATTGCGCTACATAAAAATGGGCGTTTAAAGCATTTAGCCCTTTCGGGAATTGTGCCAAATAACCATTAAATTGTTTAATAGCCTTTTCGGTGTTATTGTCTAAATATTGTTTTTCAGCTGCTTCATAAGTAGCATTATCCAAATCGACATCGGTAACCTCTACATAATCTAAGGTTTTTACCCATGTTGCGTATTGATCTACTTCACCCATATCAATGTAAATTAAACGAGCGGTCGATACAGCTTGCACTGCCTCTGGACTACCAGGATATTCGCTGGCTACCTTTTTAAATTTTGTAAGTGCCTTAGCATTATCACTAGCATTGTAATACACCAAACCTTGACGCAGTAAAGCTTTAGGCACGAAAGAACTCATGCGGTACTCGGTACTTAAAGCGTTGTAAGACCCCATGGCTTTATCGACTTGGTTTTCTTTAACATAAGAATTCCCTAGTTCGTACATAGCATCGTCGCGCAGTTTAGACTTCGGATATTCCTTTATAAACTGATCTAAAGCCTGAATCTTTTTGGAAGCATTCCCCATATAACCGATACTCATGGCTCGTTGAAATGCTGGATAATCTGAATTTACTTTATCCAATGAAATCGCCTTGTCGTAAGCAGAAATGGCTTTATCGTAGGATGTAGACACAAAATACGCATCACCCAAACGCAAATAGGCATCGTTGAGTCGCGCGTTATCACTACTAGTTCCAGAAACGAAACGTTTAAAATATTCGGCCGACTGTTCGTATTTCTTCAACTTGAAGTACGTGTAAGCCATATTGTAATCAAGATTATCGACTTCTGGAATCTCTAAACCTTCAGCCTGCTGTTCAAACTGTTTAAAACTAATCAGGGCATCGTCATAATTAGTTAGGTTATAATCCGATTCAGCTTTCCAAAAGGTAGCTCTTGTAGTGTATTTAGGCTCTCTAGGTTCAGACAAAGAGTTTTCAAACATCTCCTTGGCAGCGATAAATTGACCTTCGTCATACAATTCTAAACCGCGATAAAACGCCACTTTTTGGTAAGCCACTTTACTTTCAAAACTGCTTTTACTTTTTAGTAATTTTAAAGCTTCTTTGTAATTTTTAGAAGTAATGTATGAATCGACTAAAAGGGATTCTATTTCTGCAGTATGAGTAGACTTTGGATATTTTTTTAAGTAACCCGTTAAAACCTGTGGAGCCGATTCGTATGGATTCCCGATTTCATAACTAATTTTAGCATAATTTAACCAGGCATCTTCCTGAATTTTCGAATCGAAAGTCATATACGAAGCCGTTCTAAAAGCATTTAGAGCCTCTTGTTTTTTATCTAAATGAATATAACTTTCACCTAAATGGTAATAAGCATTTTGGGTAGTGGGATTATTGCCTTCAACAATTTTATTAAATTCAGAAACCGCATTGGCATAATCTTTTTTCATGTAATAGGCATAGCCCAGTTGGTAAAAGTCAGTGTTCGTCCACTTTCCCTTTTTACCCTCATATGCCTTTAAGTACGGAATAGCTTCGTCGTATTTTTTTAAGTTAAAATAACTTTCGCCTATAATTTTAGAAAGCTCGGATACTTCTTCTGGGGAACTGGAATCTAAGCGTTCTGTAGCCATTTGAATGGCCTTTTCGAAATTACCAAGCTTAAAGTTTAAATCGGCTTGATAATAAGACATTTTTTCCTTGTAGCGTTCTTGATTGCTTACCTGATCGAAATAAGCCGTAGCCTCGTCGTAATCGTCGCCTTGATAAGCCATATGCCCAATATAGTATTTGGCTTGTGAGCCATACTCTTGAGAATTTTCAACTTTGTTAAAATACTTTTTAGCATCGTCGTATTGCTTAGTTAAAAACGCGGTGTATCCTTGATTAAAATAAACACGTTCTTGATCGGCATAACTTAAAGCCTCCTCATCAACTTTAGCATACCATTTTCTGGCATAAGCGTATTTCGCGTTATCGAAGTAATAATTGGCCACATCAACATAAGCGTTGTTGCGCTTACTACTTGTAGGATAGTCTTCTACAAAATCTTCAACCATTTGCTCGGCTTGCTGTTGGTTTAGACGTATGGCGCAATTTGCTGCGTAATAGGCACAATCGGCTTCAACATTCAACTCCTTGGTCGTTTCCTGAACTTCTTGAAAAAGCGCTTGTGCTGCTCCATATACCTGATTATTGTATAACGAAACGGCTTTTTGGTAGTCTGCTAGAGGATTCGTGTAGGTAGCAGATTCTTGCGCTATTATTTGTAAACTAAAAGGTATTGCCACTAATAGGGATACCATATTTTTTTTAGTCATTAATAATTTGGTTTTAATTTAAACTCAAAGATATTTAATACAGCTTTTATAACGCAACAATCTTCGTATAATTATAAACCGATTTATTAAATGATTTAATTTATTGGAAATAAACTATCGTTTTACACGTTTTACAGTTTCACTTTTAAGTTATACATTTACGACACTAAAAATAATCGCGTTATTTCATGTCCAATCCCATTTTACAATTAAAGGACGCCTCTATTTATCAAGGCGAAAACCTCATTCTTTCAGATGTTAATGTTGAAGTTAACAAAGGTGATTTTGTGTATTTAATTGGAAAAACAGGAACTGGTAAAAGTAGTTTTATGAAAACCCTTTATGGCGATTTACCTTTAACAAAAGGTGAGGGACATATTGTAGATTTTGATTTAAAAACACTTAAAGAAAAAGAGATTCCGTTTTTAAGACGAAAGCTAGGCGTTGTCTTCCAAGATTTCAAACTACTTACCGACAGAACTATAAACGACAATCTTACCTTTGTTTTAAAAGCTACAGGCTGGAAAGACAAAAAAGAAATGGCCGAGCGTGTCGAAGAAGTTTTAACGAAGGTAGACATGAAAACCAAAGGCTTTAAATTTCCGCATGAGCTCTCTGGAGGCGAACAACAACGTGTGGCTATAGCCAGAGCTTTGTTAAACAAGCCTGAGCTTATTTTGGCTGACGAGCCTACAGGAAATTTAGATCCGCAAACGAGTATTGAAGTGATGGAAGTACTTCAAGATATTAGCAAAAATGGTAATACTATTTTAATGGCCACTCACGATTATGCTTTGCTTCTAAAATACCCGAGTAAAACTTTAAAATGTGAGGATAATGCCATATTTGAAGTGGTTCAGCGCAAAGGGTAAAACCTAAAAAACAACTTTTAAGTGTATTTTTGATTCAATATTATGAATGTTACTTGTATTGGTTATTTTGATAAACACTCTAGGTTTTATTTAGATATAAGAAAAGAACTTAGAAAAACAAGGAACAATTTAAGCTTTAAAATATTAAGCATCTGTTTTAGTGGTTTTTTGTATAACTTTATTAGGTATCGAAGCTGCCAATGGCCCCCCTTAAAAGTTTGGATACAGGCATCAAAAAATAAAAAAAAATACAAAGAAATCATAAACAAAACCGATGTATATGATGGCATAAATTACAAGAAACTCATCAGCTACCACATCAATTTAAATCAGAATATTTCTGAAACACAATTATTATTACAATGCTTAGCTTATATCGACTTCTTTAAAGCTTATTTCAGAAAACATCAAACTGACACACTAATATTACTTGGAGATTCAAGACTTATAATAGAAACGTGCGTTGCTGTTGCTAAAAAACTAGAAATTAAAATATTTTATGTTGAACAAGGCCCTTTTAACACTACATTTTTTAATGACGTAGGCGCCAATGCTAATGCCGTTATTTCTGAGACACATACCAAAGCAAGCTTCTCTGAGATAAAACAAGAAGTCGATAAACTTATAAGCTCAGTTGCTCCAAAAAAGCAGAAGAGATCATTCATCTATAGAGGGTTTGATTTTATTTTTTCGATTTTGTTTGAAAAAACAAAACTTTACCCTCCCGATTTAAAACATACCGACACCTTCCCTATATTGTTTAAAAGAAAAAAAGAAGAACATGTTATTATTAATCCTAATAACAATATCATACTCCTTATTTTGCAAGTTCCGATGGATGTAAACATGATCTATCATAGTCCATACTTTAATAACCATTTTTCTATTTTAAAATCGGTTCATGAAAATCTCCCCCAAAAAACACAATTAGTTATTAGAGAACACCCCGTCTACAGAGGTAAATATGAAAAAGCATTATACCAATATGCTTCAAAGCATGATATTAAATTTGACAATGCATCTTCTCTTAAAGAAGCTTTAGCGTACTCGAACCTCGTTGTCGTTAATAATTCTACTGTAGGTATTGAAGCTATTAGCTTAAAAAAAAGTGTAGTTGTATTAGGTAAATCTTATTACAACTCTACTAAAATCTGTATTAGTTATACGCCGTCGGAAAACTTAAGTTGGATATTAGAGAAAGGATTAGAGTTCAAGTTAGATGATAAAAATCGTTATTTTTTTCTGTACAACTTAAAGCACAATAATTTGATTCAAGGTACTATAAATGCTAAACACCTAAAGGCTTCAAAAATCATTGCCAAAAAAGTTTTACAAAGGAATAAAATTAATTAATATGGTGAACACACCTCCTTACTTCTCGGTAATTATACCTTTATATAACAAAGAAACCGAATTAAAAAAAACGCTTAACAGTGTTTTAAATCAAACTTTTAGTGATTTTGAAATCATAATTATTAATGACGGCAGTACCGATAACAGTTTATCTGTAGCCCAATCTTTTAATTCTAAAAAGATTAAAATTCACAATCAACCTAATAAAGGTTTATCATTTTCAAGAAATAAAGGTATTCTGTTGGCTAGTGGTAAATTTGTAGCTTTATTAGATGCCGATGACCTTTGGGAAAATAATTATCTTCAAGTAATTTATAACATGACTATTAAACACCCTAACGAATCTATTTTCGCAACGGGGTATAAAGAAAAACGCAATAAAAAAATACTACCTTATTCCAAAAAAAAAAATACTAAACCGGTTATTTTAAAGGATTTTTTTCAGGTGAATTTCAATGCTTTTATTCTTGATCAAAGCAGCTTAGTTTTTAAGCGCTCATTTCTAAGAAATCGCAATTATAATAGCAACATCACTTATAACGAGGATGTGGACTTCTACCTTAACCATTTATATAATCGTTCTATTGTTTTTGCTTTTCAAGGTCTTATGATTAAAAACTACGATTCTGGAAGTCAGCTCTCTGGAGCACCAATTTCTAAGCATATAATTCCGGACTTAGACTATTACCAAGTAAAACATAAAGAATTACCTTCTGCCATAAAGTTCATTGATATACAACGATATAAATACGCTATAAAATACACTTATGAAGGCAATTATTCTTTAAAAGAAGACATCGTAAAAAAAATAAACAAAAGAAATTTATCATATAAACAACGAATTATGTTGTGTTTACCCAAAAACATTTTGATCCAACTTAGGGCATGTAAATTTTTCATCCTAAACCATTTCAAAATAAGACTAACAAGTTACTAGCTTTCAATCAACTCAATCCACTGATTTATAACAGCATTTTCTGAAAATTTTGAAATAGATTTTAATGTATTACCCTTACATTTATCATAATACTTAGTGTCGTACACCATCTTGTTCATTGCTTCAATTAAAGCTTCAAAATTTTGATCTTCAACTAGAATGCCATTTCCTTTATTTACAACCATTTCTGAGGGTCCAGACTTACAGTCAAACGCAACAACTGGAGTTCCTAAAGCTAAACTTTCTAATATAACATTTGGAAAACCTTCAAACTTGCTACTTAATATTAAAAATTTAGCCGAAACCATATACTTATGAACATCAGCAGAATAACCACCAAGATTTACAAAGTCTTCTAACTGATTTTCTTCAATAAGACGTTCCAATTCCCCTCGATCTTTCCCTTCTCCCAAAATAACTAATGAAACACTTTGCTCAACTAGTTTAGACGCTTTATATGCTAGAATTAATTTATCAAACTGTTTTATACTATTATCTAACCTACCAACAGCCAATACAAAAGCACGTTTATTTAAAAATTCCGTTAATTCACTTTTGTTATGTTGTAAAGAAGCCTTATAAAAATTAGGAATACTTAGTAAGTTACTAAAGCTATACAACTCGCCCATACGATTACAAATAACCTTTGAAACACAAACTATAGCTTTTGCTTTTTCGTATTTTTTATAAAAAAAGAGATTTTTAGGTATATGTAAAAAAACATTATGACTTCTAATTGACATAATCATTTTACGCATATCAAATATAAAATTATGAAACAGGAACTCCATTACTATCCTATTTCGCACTCTAAAATCTATATACACATCTGCATCCACCTCTTTAAAATACTTCTTAAACAAGCAAAACTTATCATACTGCTTTTTTATTTTAACAGAAGATTCATTACTCCCTAGATTATACAATACGCCTTGATAATCATATGAAATTTCATCCCGTAAAGCTATAATAGATACGCTATAATTTAATTCATTTAATTTTATTGACAGCAATGCTGCTGCACGCTCTGCGCCACCAACACTTAAACTATCAACGATTAAACAAACTTTCTTTTTGGGATTTTGTTTCATGGGATAAATCTACTAAATTACGTCCAACAAAATAAGCTATGAAAATTCTTTTATTAGGCGAATACAGCAACTTTCATAACACATTAAAAAAAGGTCTTGAAAAGCTTAATTACTCGGTTGTATTAGCTGGTCGTAAAGATGGTTTTAAATCTCTTCCTGTAGATGTTTCTTTTGAACCCCAATTATTAGCCAAAACACCATTAAAATATCTTCGCTATTTACTGATTAAGCTTTTTAAGTTTGATATCGCCGCCTTTGAAACCTCATATTATTTTTTTAGAAATAAGCACAAACTAAAAGGCTTTGATTATGTGCAACTGATTAACGAATACCCTATTAAATCTACACCATATTTTGACAAAATATTACTTAAATTCATTTTTAAAAATAACAACAAAATATATGTATCAGCTTGTGGAAATGATGTAATCTATTTAAATTATATTTTAAATGCCGATTTACCCCATCACATATTAACACCATACATTAAAAACCCTAAACTAAAGGAGCATTTTAAATATAGTCTAGCGTATTTAAACACAGCTCATAAAAAGCTACACAACTTCGTACTAGAAAATGCAGAAGCTTACATTCCTGGAGACATGGATTACGAAATGGCATACAAAAACCATCCTAAAGCAAAGCCTCTTATTCCTTTTCCTATAAACATAGATCTTTTGGCGTACAAGCCTGTAAAAATTAAAGATAAAGTGAAAATTTTTCATGGAATTAATAGAATTAATTACCATAAAAAAGGAAATGATTTTTTCTGTTCGGCTTTAAATTTTATAAAAGAAAAATACCCTAATCAAGTAGATATTGTTGAAGTAGAAAATATTCCTTACAAAGACTATATTTCACTTTATAACGAAAGTCATATCTTACTTGACCAAGTATATGCTTACGACCAAGGTTATAATGCTCTAGAAGCCATGGCCAAAGGAAAAGTTGTTTTCACAGGTGTTAGTGAGGAATTTTTAGATCACTATAAGATAAAAAAACGAATTGCTATAAATACAACACCGAACCTTCAAGAAATTATAGATAACCTAAGCTATTTAATTGAAAACCCTAAAGAAATTGAAAGTATTAGTAAAAATGCTAGAGATTATATTGAAGAGATTCATGACTATAAAAAAGTAGCACAACAATACATAGATTGTTGGAATACTTAACGCTTACTTTCTAAAAACTCATCGTAATCCCTAATGTAATCTACTTCATCATAAACATCTGAGGCTAACACCAAACATACTGCTCCAGAAGAAAAATTTTCTAATTCACGCCACATCCTAGTCGGTATTAACAATCCCTTATTTGGTTTATTAAGCATTACCTTTTCTTTGTATTTCCCATTATCTAAAATAACCTCAAAGCTACCGCTTAGCGCTATTAAAAACTCAAGTTGCTCCTTATGTGCGTGTCCTCCTCTGTAAGAATCGCTAGGAACGTCGTATAAATAATATACCCTCTTAATTCCAAAAGGAATACAATCTTTTTCAATAACAGATAAGTTACCCCTTGGGTCTGAAATTTTTGGAATATTGATTATTTTGAATTCACCATTCATTATTATACTGGTTTTAAGCAAGTAGTTTCTCCAACATCCAAATACATGAACAACTTATAACGCCTGCTTATTTTCTGTAAATATAATTCATTATCGCAAATCATTATATAAGCTATCAAAATAGATCTTATTTCATGAAATAATTAGGATTACTTAAGAAAAGGCCATTACATTTTGATCAAGCATTATAAAATAGAGGGTATCAAAAACACTATTTTTTTTATTGAAAAAGAAAATAATTTTATAAGTATTAACAAAAAAGTTTCGGTTCTTAGAACAGAATATACCCCTAAGCTAGCGTGTTAATTATTTTAGCAGGATTCCCTCCAATAACCACATTTGAAGGAAAACTTTTTGTTACAACAGAACACGCAGCAACCACAGTATTTTCACCAAGAACAACTCCTTTTAACACAGTTACCTTGTTACCTATAAAAACATTCCTTCCAATAATGACCTCTTGAGGATCAGGATCAGTACTAGTGCGATTATTAGCAGTTAAATCATGAAAATTACTATCCATAATCGTACAAGAATGACCTATTAACACATTATCTTTTATAATAATTTTCTTCTCTGAAACAATAGAGACAGCATTATTGATATGTATATTATTTCCGAAGAAAATACTGGCTTTTTTTGATCTAGCCTCAATATAACAATACGAATTTAAATAAAAAGGTGAGTTTATTACACCAAAACTTACATGCTCTCCAAAATTAATCTCCCCTTCCCCTTTTAAAACGACAGGCTGATATTCCATATACTTCCCAACAACTTTTTTGTTATTAGAAAAACGACTGTACACTACCTTTCTAGAGTATAAATACGCTTTTATTATCAACTTTTTAATCATTACAGCACAGCTTTATTTTATTTTTCAATTTTCTTAAAAAAACCTTTAATCAAATACTTAATATTTATTCGTTTTTGAATTTCTGTAAACGTAAAAATTAAAGAAACTATTGCCATTAAAGTTAACCATAAATAATGCAAAAACCGGTTTTGAACCAAAGTTCCTAAGTAAGAAAAAACACAAATAGAAATACAAATAAAAAAAATTCTATAAAATGATTTTTTCAAATTTAATTGATAGTAATACCCCGTTAAAATTTTTAAAGTAACAAAATGAATTATATAATAAATCACCAAACCAACCCCCAATCCTGTTAGGCCTCCTGCTTTATAGCTAAAAAAACTAATTAAAAGCATTAAAAAATTAAATACAATAGAAATTTTAATAAATAATTTGGAACTACCTTTTGCTATTATAACATAGCCTAATGTAAATGATATGGCTTTAAATAATGTTCCTAATACTCCAAAAGTCACGAATCCTAAAATAACAATAAATTCCTGGGAATATAGCAGCTGTAGTACTAGGGGAGCAAATACAAAAAAAACAGCTATAATTGGTGTAATTAAAAGTACTGCTATTTCGGCTTGTTCATTAACTACTTTTTGTATTAAACTATTGTCTTTATTTATCGCAGACAACCTAGGAAAATAATCTGTCCCCATAGCATTAAAAATCAACCCTACATAGGAATTAATAATAAGCATTCCAGCACTATAATAACCCACTTCTTGTAATCCTCCTGAATTTCTTATATATATTTGAATCAACCAAAGCGTTAGGGCTACAATAAGCGAATTAACACTCAAGGAGAGCCCTAAACTAAGCATAGACTTACTTTTTTTGAAAGTTTCTACAATACCTATTTTTCTTATTTTAAACCCTTTGTGTTCAACATAAAGAACAACAATGAAATAAGCGATTATTACACTTAAAATTATTGAAGGAACAATACCATCAATTTTATAGTAATAATAAATAGGAATTGCCACCAACAACCCTAAAAAACTGCCCCATAAATTTGCTTTAGCAAGTTTTTTTAATTGCCGGGTACCCTGCAATATCGCTTTTTTTCCATTAGTTAGTTGAGTAAAAAAAACCGCTAATGACAACCACATAAATTCAATCTTATAATTTGAATTCCCAAAAGCCCATGTACTTAACCAACCAGAAAAAAACATACAAAGTAACGCTCCTATAATAGCTGTAAACCAAACGACTTTATTTAAAACATCAACAAATGAATGAAATTCACTCCTATTCGCTTTAGAATCATACTCTGAAATTTCTTTAACAGCACTTGTCTCTAATCCTAATTTTGTAAAATCTACAATAAGTTTAACTGTAGAGGTTAACAGTCCTAACACCCCTAAACCACTAGCTCCAACTAAAACAGTTATTATTTTTGTTTTAATTACTGATAATAGGATATTAAATATCTGAACACCACCAAATAAAGAGGTGGATTTTAAAATTTGTTTGTATGAAGTTGATTGTTTTTCCAAGCATTAATGAAATTTGGATAACACCGAAACTATTTTATTTACCTCTACATCATTTAACATAGGGTTCATAGGTAAACTAAGAACTTCGTTATGAATACTTTCTGTTTTATGTAAACTAACAGCATTCCAATTTTTGAAAGCTAACTGTTTATGAATTGGAATTGGATAATGAACAAAAGATTCGATTCCATTTTTAAACAAAAAGTCTTTTAATTCATCTCTTTTCTTACTCTTTACTACAAACAAATGAAAAACATGTGCATTTTTCTTCTCAATCGTAGGCAATAGGATTGAAGGGGAATTGATACTATTCAAATAAGTTGAAGCTATTTCCTTTCTCTTGTTATTGTCACTGTCCAAGAATTTTAATTTCACCCTTAAAAAAGCTGCTTGCAACTCATCTATTCTACAGTTAAATCCCTTTATATCATTCTCATAAGAGGATTTTCGCCCATAATTTCTTAGCTTGAATATTACATTTGCTAATTCCTCATTATTAGTTGTAATCGCACCTGCATCTCCTAATGCTCCTAAATTTTTTGTTGGATAAAAACTAAAAGCCGCAGCATTTGAAACACTGCCTGCCTTACGTCCATCGCTATTGGTTGCCCCATGGGCTTGGGCTGCATCCTCAATTAATAATAAATTATAATCTCTAGATATTTTTTCTAAAGCTTCAACATTATATAATTGACCATACAAATGAACCCCTAAAATAGCTTTGGTACTTGGAGTAATTTTTTTTAAAACTTCTAAAGGGTCAATATTATAGGTTTCTTTATTTGGTTCTACCAAAACTGGTTTTAATCCAGTATTGCTTATCGCCAACACAGTTGCTATATAGGTATTTGCAGGCACAAGAACTTCATCACCAACCTTTAAAGCACCAAGTGATTTATAACCTTCAAATACAAGTTGAAGCGCATCAAGCCCAGAACTTACTCCTATACAAAATTTTGTACCACAGTAATTGGCGTACTCCTTTTCAAAACTAGATACTTGTTCACCTAAAATATAACTCCCTGAATCTAAAAAAAAATCAAATTGGTTTTTAAACTCATCTTGATATCGAGCATTTATTTTTTTTAATTCTAGAAATTTTATCATTTAAATGGTATAATTATAAATTGAATTTAAACTAAATCTATAGTAAAATAATCTTGCAAATAAATGCTACAACCTAATTCCTCCTTTTGCTTTAACATCCCTTCACTATATCCTGTTTCACTACTATCTGTTACAGTCCCCATCGAGAAAAATTTTTTGCCTTCATTTTTATATTTTTCTATTAAGAAAAGGAATAAATAATCTAACGCCCTCATTTTTTCCCCTAAAGTAGTTGTGGCTCCATATTGAGATTTTACAACATATTGAGTTTCAAAAATAGTTATTCCAGCAAGAACCTGTCCATTATGATAAATATTATACTGCTTTATTTTGGATGGAAAACGAGATTGTAAATATGCTATTTCATCTAAAGAATGTACTGGCATTGAATTATATTTTTTTTGCAGTCGAGGTTCTAGCACATTCTTCCAAAAAATTTCCAATGCGTCATTTTCTTTAATTTCAAAATTACACGCCTCACTTTTCCTACGATTCTTAATTTTGGTTTTATGAAAATTAATAGGATATGAATAATCGATAGCAAGAACCATATGGCGGTCTAGTGAAGCTTTTTCATTTCCTAAAATATAAGGGATTTCAAAATTAGATCCATTACAATAAAAATCAGGAACTTGTTTTATAAAAAAACTTAAAAAACCTTCTTGTTTTAAAAAAAAGCAAAGTGTTTTAAAAATTTCAAAAACTTTAATAGCTGAAATTCCGTATTGCAACAAAAGCCCCCCATAAGTCAATCCTTGATGAGAATAAATTCGATTATCCTGAATATTTGCAGGCAAGAGGCCTACTATTTTATCCTTTTTAAAAATTAATAATGAAAAATCTTCAAAGCGATCTTTATGATATTCCATAAAATCGCGATGAAATAAAAAAGTAGCATTTTTTGCATTTTCAACAAAGTTATTCCATTGATTATAATATGAATCTGTATATCTTACAACAGCATATTCTTTAAACTCACCCACCATATCTGAACAGTATTAGCAATTGAACACTCATTGGTTTTAAATCTTCAAATTGGTTTTATCACTAACCTCCAACCCAAAAAGCGTACCTCTAAATACAAGCAAAACGATACCAAAGTACATCAAATAACTCACAAAATGCGCAATAACGGCCCCTTGAATACCATTAAATAAATTAATAAAATAGATACTCGAACTATACAACGTAATCATTAAAAAGGCTTCGGTTAATACATAATGCCAAAACATTTTTTTTGCCAAGAATTGATAAGCAATTACCATGGACAAAACTTTAATAAAATCACCTAGTAACTGCCATAAAAACAAATCTTCTACAGGCTGAAACTCATCAGTAAAAACCACTAGCACTACATATTTTCTAAGCAGGTAAATTAGAAAAAGTCCGATGACTAGAAAAGGAATCATACGCCTATAAAAGCGAATCACAGCCCTTTTAAATTGAGTGACCTCCTTGAATTCCGAAAATCGGGGTAAGCGATAAAGGGTGATTAACGCGGTCACAAACATTAAATAATACTTTGAAACTCGCATCATAGCCTCCCAAAAACCTGCATCTTTATAGCCTATGTTTTCAATAATATGTGTTCGAATTGCAAGCGCTACTAAAGGTAATAACACCCCAGAAAAAATAGCCATAAGCACAAACATGTGCATTTTTTTCAAGTACCCAAAACTAAACATACTAGCCTTAATGAGCGGCACTAAACTACGTCTATTAATGATACCCACTAAGGTAATTAGAAAGATTAATGATTCAGAAATAACCACCGCTATCAGAGCGCCATCAATTTTGTTTTGGAAAATTAATATTAGTGTAATAGAAACACTTAAAATCTGGCCAATAATATTAATTACAATTAGTATTTTATATTTTGAAAATCCGTTCATTATTGAAAATGAAAACATATTCAGAATATAAAAAGGTAAAGCTATGGCGAAGATTTTAATCACATAGGCATAGTCGTTATAATTGGGAAAAACCAAGTCATTAATCCAATCTGCCTTGAGGTAGCAAAAAAAACACACCATAACGGTGCACACAAACCCAGCGTAAAAAACCGAGGAAATAACTTTACTGAGCTCGGAGGTACTGTCATTAAACTTGCCTACATATTTAACAATGCCTTTATAAAGCCCTCCAGAAGCTACCGTTTGGGAAGCTTGCACAAAATTGCGTAAATTCCCAATTAGTGCTAATCCTTCGGCTCCAATAAATACGGCAATAGCTTTAGAAGTTAATAGTCCTGCTACAATTCTTGTGAATACAGCGAAAATTTGTAAAGAAGCAATTTTTACTAAAACCTTGCTTTTTATATAGTCTATTAATTCCTTCAATTAATGGTTTGGTTTGGTTAATTAATTGATATTTTAATCACACTCCTCTTGTGTGATTAACACATAAAAAGACTAATTATTGGTCTATTATCAATTTATAAGAAACCAAATATACAAAATCATTTAAATTCTAAGGGGTTGTTTTGAAGTTGATAAAACAGCTCAAGTTAAAGCGTTTCTATTATTAACTTTTTCGAAAATACAAGTAGTAAATATTAATACAGCAGATCGCTGAATTGGTAATAATAATGGGTAATGAAGAAGGACTTAAGGCTATGCCATAAAACACGAATAGTAAACACCCAACGGAGTTTACTATTCGTAATTTTTTAACAGATGTCATTAGGAAAGAAATCAAAAGGACAGCCATAGCAAGATAACCAAGCCATTCTACCCAAGCGATTCCTAGAAATTCCATCTATCTATTATATTGATTTATTTCTTTTACGTTCAACCTCTGTTAAGTAGATTTTACGGATACGTAAGAAGTTTGGTGTCACCTCAACATATTCATCTTTCTGGATATACTCTAAAGCTTCCTCTAAAGAAAACTTAATAGCAGGTACAATTTTAGCTTTATCATCGGCACCAGAAGAACGAACGTTACTTAACTTTTTAGTTTTCGTTACGTTAACCGTCATATCATCACCACGTGAATTTTCACCAATAACTTGACCTTCATAAATATCTTCACCTGGATCTACGAAAAACTTACCACGATCTTGTAATTTATCGATAGAATAAGGAATTGCTTGTCCTTTTTCCATAGATACTAACGATCCGTTTTGACGTTCTGGAATACCACCTTTTAAAGGTTGATACTCTTTAAAGCGGTGTGCCATAATCGCCTCACCAGCCGTAGCCGTTAACAATTGATTTCTAAGTCCGATAATCCCTCTTGAAGGAATAATAAACTCACAAACCATACGGTCACCTTTAGCTTCCATACTTAACATTTCACCTTTACGCATGGTTACCATTTCTACAGCTTTACCAGAAACAGTTTCAGGTAAATCGATAGTCATCTCTTCAACAGGCTCACATTTAACACCATCAATTTCTTTAATGATTACTTGTGGCTGACCAATTTGAAGCTCGTAACCTTCACGACGCATCGTTTCAATTAAAACAGATAAATGCAGTACCCCACGGCCAAAAACCATGAATTTATCAGCACTATCAGTTTCGTTAACACGTAAAGCTAAGTTTTTCTCAAGCTCTTTTGTTAAACGGTCTTTAATATGACGAGACGTTACAAACTTTCCATCTTTCCCAAAGAAAGGTGAATCGTTAATCGTGAATAACATACTCATAGTAGGCTCATCGATAGCAATGGTTTTTAAACCTTCAGGGTTTTCAAAATCGGCAACAGTATCACCAATTTCAAAACCTTCTAATCCAACAATCGCACAGATATCACCTGTTTGAACTTCGTCTACTTTTATACGTCCAAGACCTTCAAAAACATGAAGTTCTTTAATTTTATTTTTAACGATACTTCCATCGCGTTTCACTAAAGAGATATTCTGACCTACTTTAAGTTCACCACGTGTTAAACGTCCAATTGCGATTCGTCCCGTAAAAGAAGAGAAATCTAAAGACGTAATTAACATTTGTGTATTTCCTTCAGGAATTTTAGGCTCAGGAATATGCTCGATTACCATATCTAATAATGGTTCGATATTTTCAGTTGGCTTTTGCCAATCGTCACTCATCCAGTTATTCTTTGCAGAACCGTACACTGTAGGGAAATCTAATTGCCATTCTTCAGCACCTAATTCGAACATCAAATCGAAAACTTTTTCATGCACCTCATCAGGCGTACAGTTTTCCTTATCAACTTTGTTTACAACCACACATGGTTTTAATCCTAAGTCAATAGCTTTTTGAAGTACAAAACGCGTTTGTGGCATCGGTCCTTCAAAGGCATCAACTAATAGTAAAACACCATCGGCCATGTTTAAAACACGCTCTACTTCACCTCCGAAATCGGCGTGACCTGGTGTATCAATGATATTAATTTTAGTATCCTTATAGATAACAGAAACGTTTTTAGAAGTAATTGTAATACCTCTTTCACGTTCTAAATCGTTATTATCAAGAATTAAATCTCCTGTGTTTTCGTTTTCACGAAATAACTGACAATGATACATGATCTTGTCAACTAACGTAGTTTTACCGTGATCTACGTGTGCAATAATTGCAATATTTTTAATAGTAGCCATAAAAGTGCCTTAAATTGAGCGGCAAAGGTACTCTTTTTTCATAGAAAATTGTTTTTTTGTTTTTTATTTTAACCAAGGTTTCATTTTACCATTACTACAGATTAAACAAAGCCCATAATTTAACCTATAAACATATATTTCAGATACTTATAAAACAGAATTTAAATTTAAAATATCACTTATTATACTACTGAAATACTCCTAACCTTCCCCTTTTCCTATCAATAAGTTGAAAATTACGTCGATTTCTTAATTAACGGTCACAAATAATTCGTGAAAAAAAATATTTTTAATACGTACCTTTGACGCACAAAAATTCATGGCTATGACCCTTAACGACGTACCTAAGTTAAAACACACCAATTCTAATAACTTCTTTTTGCTTTGTGGCCCATGTGCTATTGAAAGCGAAGACATGGCGCTACGTATCGCTGAAAAGGTAGTGGGAATCACAAACAAATTAGAAATCCCTTATGTTTTTAAAGGGAGTTTCAAAAAAGCCAACCGCAGTAGAATTGATAGTTTTACAGGTATAGGAGATGAAAAGGCTTTAAAAATCTTAAAAAAGGTTTCGGAAACTTTTGATGTCCCAACGGTTACCGATATTCATGAAGTAACAGATGCTACTATGGCTGCAGAATATGTAGATGTTTTGCAAATTCCAGCATTTTTAGTGCGTCAAACCGATTTGGTTGTTGCAGCAGCTAAAACAGGTAAAGTGGTTAATTTGAAAAAAGGCCAGTTTATGAGTCCGGAAGCCATGAAACACGCCGTTCAAAAAGTAAAAGATGCTGGTAGCTATAAAGCATGGATTACCGATAGAGGTACGATGTTTGGTTACCAAGATATGATTGTAGACTTTAGAGGTATTCCTACCATGCGCGAGTACGCACCAACGGTTTTAGATGTAACACATTCCTTACAACAACCGAATCAATCGGCTGGAGTTACTGGCGGCAGACCCGATATGATTGAAACCATAGCAAGAGCTGGCATCGTTAACAACGTTGATGGTTTGTTTATTGAAACCCACTTCGATCCTGCAAATGCTAAAAGTGATGGCGCTAACATGCTTCATTTGGATAATTTAGAAGGGCTTTTAACCAATTTAGTAGCCATTAGAAAAACGATTAATGCTTTGTAGATTTTATGGAGGTTTCCAAAGCGTAAAGTTTCATAGATAAAGAGTTTCAAAGTTACAGAGGTAAATTAGGGACTCTGTATTTTAATAGTGTTTATCAAAAACAATCATCCTGAGCTTGCCGAAGGACACAAACAGCTATAGGTTTTAAGTTTAAAACAACTCACTGTATCCAAAGCTAACTTTGATACTTTGAAGCTTTGAAACTTTGTAGCCTTGAAACTCTGCAACATAAAAAACTACTCTTCTCGATTTTTCTTCTGAATGGTACTCACAATATACGTAGCGGTTCTCCTTGGAAGAAAACGTGGCAAGGTAGCTAAGAACTTATTAAATCGCCCAGGAATGGCATAGGTTCTCCCTTGCAACATGGCTTTATAACCATACTCGGCAACACTTTTAGCACAGGCCATATTAAATTTAATTTTGTTATCGGTCGTATTCTCCGAAACCGTTTGCTGAAAAGACGTTTGTGTCGGACCAGGGCATACTGCGGTTACCGTAACCCCTGTCCCTTTTAATTCATTAGCAATGGCTTCAGAAAAAGACAACATGTAGCCTTTGGAAGCATAGTAAATAGACATTAATGGTCCAGGTTGAAAGGCTGCTAATGAGGACATGTTTAAAATTTTTCCCGAACCGCGTTTCACCATGCCTTCTAACACCAGTTTGGTTAAATGTGTGGCGGATAAAATATGCACATGTAGCATGGCCGATTCACGTTTCCAATCGGTTTCGGCAAAGGTTCCAAACAAACCAAAACCAGCGTTATTTATTAGCACATCTATAGGTTGGTAATCAATAGATTTCATAATGTCTTCCGCCACATTAGGAACGGCTAGGTCTTTAACTAAGGTGATTACCTCCACATCAAAATCCTGTAACAGATTGGTTTTGGCTTGCTCTAATGCTTCTGGATTCACATCAACCAATATAAGTTTATAGTGGTCTTTTGCTAATAATAGGGTGAGTTCATATCCCAGTCCGGATGCTGCACCGGTTACCAAAGCTGTTTTCATGCTTAATTTGTTCTATTTAGTAATCAATTATAGTTCGTTGTCATCTACAAAATCTTGCAGATAGGAAAATTTAGGCGTTAGTTTTCCGTTTTCGGTGATTTTTGCCCGCTGCAAAATACCATCTTTATCCTTATTAAAAAAGGCTGGTATGATTTCTTGTGAAAATACTTCTCCAAAGCCTCTACTGGCATCTTTCGGAATTTCACAAGGCAAATTACTTACCGCCATAACAGCAATGGCTTTTTGATTTCTATAATCGACTTCACTTCCAGTTTCTGGATCGTAACCATAAATAGAATTATCGATGTTTGAAGCTCGAAGCGTTGTAGCCAAAGGTCCGTTAACATCGCAACTAATATCGGCTACAACTTTAATATTAAAACGGGGTGATTTTACATCGGCTTGGGTGTAAAATTTAGGAGCGCCGGCACTATAAAAATGACCTGTAATTAATAAATCGGCCACCTGAGCAAATCGCATGAAATTAGACTTATAGTCCTGTGGGTTTTTATAAAAATCAGCGTTAATAAAAGTCTTTCCTGATTTGTGGATGTTATAGTCACCAACATGAACTTTGCAATACACTGGCTCATTAAAAGACCCGTTTAGAAATTCGGCAACAGAAACTGCTTTAATCCCCATAGTGTCTAACATCATATGTACGCTTTTTGCGACGCGCCCATTGCCCGTTACTAAAATTTTAATGCTAGGCAGTTTTAGCTTTCCAAGTTCTTCTTGCAAAGCAGTGGTACTATTTAAATGTTGTGCTGTAGGTAATTCCCAACTGTTAAATTTCAATCCCCAAGTTCGAAACGCATTATAAGCCCCAACAATACCCGCGTATTTCCCAAAACCAATAAGGCGAACACCATGACGATCTACCAGCGTTTCATGATCGTAAAGTGTGATATTTTTATCTAGAATGGCTTTTAAAAGCTTTCGGTTATGAGCTTGCTTTTTTATGGTATGGGAAAAAAACATGTAGGTTTTATTAGGAAAAAGCGCTTCCGCAGGCACTTCCTTGATACCAATAAAAACGTCACAATCGGAAACATCGCTAGTCACCTCAAATCCTTCCTTTCTATAAGCATCATCTGGGAAGGTACGATCGTTTGAAGCTTCAATTTTGAATTGTGCTTTTGGAAACCGACGTGTTACTTCCTTTAATTTTGAAGGCGAAAAAACCACTCTTGGGTCTGGTGGTGTGATACGTTCTTTGATAATGGCAAATTTCATAGGTTTTGTTCTTAGGTGCTAGGAAACTGTTTTTGTAGCGTTGTAATTACTAAGATACGAAGTTAGAAAGTTACAAAGCCTTAAAGTTGAAACACAGAGAATCACAGAGGGTACACTGAGTTTCGCAGAGGTTTTGTTAAGAGCTTATGGAGATGCTTCACTGCGTTCTGCATGACAAAATTAGTAGTTCATCAGAAGGAGGTACGACTGAAAAATCTGTTTTTTTTGAGTTAGAAGGTTAGAAAGTTTAAAGTTTGAAAGTTGTAACACAGAGGTCCCCAAGCTTATATTAAAGGTCTTCGAGCGCAGTCGAGAAGTTTTGTATAATCGAAGGTATAATGTTCTCGACTTCGCTCGAACACCGTCTATTTGAGTTACAATGCTTCGGAATTGAAACACAGAGAATCACAGAAGGTAAGCTGAGTTTCACGGAGTATATCGTTATATCTAAGGGCGGAGTCAATTCCATATTGAGGGGGTTAGGGGGTGTTTTTTATAGTTTGAAAGCTGAAACACAGAGGTCCCCGAGCTTATATTAACGGGCTTCGAGCGGAGTCGAGAAGTTTTGTATAATTGAAGATATAATGTTCTCGACTTCGCTCGAACACCGTGTATTTGAGTTACAATGCTTCGGAATTGAGACACAGAGAATCACAGAGGTAGCACTGAGATTCGCAGAGGTTTTGTTAAGAGCTTATGGAGATGCTTCACTTCGTTCTGCATGACAAGTTTAGTAGTTCATTCATAAGGAGGTACGACTGAAGAATCTGTTTTTTTGAGTTAGAGGTTAGAAAGTTTAAAATTTGAAAGTTGTAACACACGGATTCCCCAAGCTTATATTAACGGTCTTCGAGCGCAGTCGAGAAGTTTTGTATAATCGAAGATATAATGTTGTCGACTTCGCTCGAACACCGTATATTTGAGTTACAAAGCTTCGGAATTGAAACACAGAGAACCACAGAGGGCACGCTGAGTTTCACGGAGTATATCGTTATATATAAAGTCGGAGTCAATTCCACATTGAGGGGGTTAGGGGGTGTTTTTTATAGTTTGAAAGCTGAAACACAGAGGTCCCCGAGCTTATATTAACGGTCTTCGAGCGCAGTCGAGAAGTTTTGTATAATTGAAGATATAATGTTCTCGACTTCGCTCGAACACCGTGTATTTGAGTTACAATGCTTCGCAATTGAGACACAGAGAATCACAGAGGTAGCACTGAGATTCGCAGAGGTTTTGTTAAGAGCTTATGGAGATGCTTCACTTCGTTCTGCATGACAAGTTTAGTAGTTCATTCATAAGGAGGTACGACTGAAGAATCTGTTTTTTTTGAGTTAGAGGTTAGAAAGTTTAAAATTTGAAAGCTGAAACACAGAGGTCCCCGAGCTTATATTAACGGTCTTCGAGCGGAGTCGAGAAGTTTTGTATAATCGAAGATATAATGTTGTCGACTTCGCTCGAACACCGTGTATTTGAGTTACAATGCTTCGCAATTGAGACACAGAGAATCACAGAGGTAGCACTGAGATTCGCAGAGGTTTTGTTAAGAGCTTATGGAGATGCTTCACTTCGTTCTGCATGACAAGTTTAGTAGTTCATTCATAAGGAGGTACGACTGAAGAATCTGTTTTTTTTAGAGTTAGAAAGTTTAAAGTTTTAAAGTTGTAACACAAAGCCCCTGTATGCTTTAGGCAAAAAGAAGTAGGCTGTAAACTTATAACTCTATAGAAATTCCTGCTACTTCGAAACTTTGAAACCCTGTAACTTTTCAACCTTTTAACCTTTTAACTTTATTACTAAACAACTTTAAAAACTCCCTTTTAAACCAAAGGCTTTTCAAAAAAAGTAATCCGAATGCCTAAAAGTAAGATGAGTCCGCCAACGACCATCTGAAAACTTATGGCTTCATCTAAAAAGCACCAAGCAAAAATAGAGGCTAAAATCCCTTGTCCCAATAAACTCACCGACACTCTTGTTGCCCTCATATGTTTCGTAGCATAACTAATAAGCAACCATGCTAGCAGCTGACAAACCATACCTTGTACACAAAGCACCAACCAACCCGAGGTTGAAAACCCAGAAAAAGGCTCCCCAATACTCCAACTTATTACACCAAGTGATATGGAGGCAGACACCAAACTGATGGTCATAAAAGTAGGCACATTTAGTGTGCGGAGTACTCTTTTACTAACTAACATATACACGGCATAAAGCATGCCCGAAAGTACGCCAAAACAAAACGCGCGGTCGAAATCGAAATCCATGAAAATTTGAAATCCGACTAACAGAACCATACCGAAAAGTGCCACTAAAGTCCCCAGCCAGAAGTTACGTTTGGGCTTATCCTTTAAAAATAGAAAGGCACCAATGCCCACCCAAACAGGAGAAAGGTTTGTTAACAATGACGCTTGTGTGGCGGTAGACTCTTGTATGGCAATATTCCAAACGGCTACATCTAAGCCGAACACCAAGCCGCATAAAGCCGAAAGTGCCCAAGCTGCTTTACTTTTAATCTGATATTGCTTGGTAATAAGCACATAAGGCAAAATAACGATAGAAGCAATAAGCATTCTATAAAAGGCTGAAATAACACCTGGTGTTAATTTTAGTTTCACAAGAATGGGAAAAATTGAGATGCATAAAATGGCAACAACTAAAGCGACCCTTGGTTTGTTCATTGAAAATTCGTTTTTTTTGCCAAATTTAATCTTAAATGAAATAGCTTAAACGCCTCGATGTTATAATTTATTAAATTGTTGATGAGGACAACTAAGTATGGAGACTAAAGGCTGAATAACTTGTAAGTTTTATTAGTGTTGATATTCTAAAAAAACCATTTTTCGAGGGAAATACAAATGCTCCTATTGAAGTTGAAACTTTTTTAATACCTTTGACGCCCGCGTTAAGGATTGCAGCGGCATCCTTTTTTGTGCTTAGTTTAAAATTTTAAATGATTTCGAACTTAGATCTGAGTCACTTATTTGATGTGATACTGAAGCAAGTTCAGCACAAAAAAGATATAGCGAAAAGCCTGACCCGATAGGGAAACGCCCAAAAAACGCATTCTAATGAAACTGTTGTTTTCTAAAAAGTAATGTGAAGGTGATAGCTTTTTTAAGTTTTTCCGACAAACTTGATAAGTTCATCCGTATTATTTTAAATGCATTTTTGAGTTAAAAATACGTTTCAGTTATAAATTACTTGCTAGCGCAAGCATATTGGGGTCGACTGGTTTTGACAGCGAGATTAATTGAACGGTAAGCACGTCGTGTAATGGCATTGAAACACGTAAAAGGCTAGACCAAATTTTAAACGGCGAGAATAACTACGCTTTAGCTGCATAATCTGAATTATAGTAAGATTGGCCTAGTCCCGCAAGGCGGGAAAGCTTTATGTCTCCGGAAAGCCTTGATTGACGGCGTTCCATTTTGAGGCATCGTAAATGTCAATATAGTTTAAGCAGTGCTTTGATGCTTTTACGAAACTAAAGAAGCTAAGTTATAAGTAGGTTGTCTTTAACCAGCTTATAATCGAAAAAACAAGAAAAGAATAAACGTGTAGAAAGCCCTTTGGTTACTTGTTTGGACGAGAGTTCGATTCTCTCCGACTCCACTAAAAACCCTTATAAACCCAGTGTTTATGAGGGTTTTATTTTTGCGTTGACAGAATCGTTGACAATTCTGTTTTCTTATCTTATTTTGTTGTTATATGCTAAAGTAGTAGTGTAAGCTTCCCCTAAAACCGAACTGTTCTAAATTGGATTCTGTTACCGAAGTTTTATTTGAATTAAAAATATCCTTTAAGAAATTTATAATACTCATTATTTTTAAATTTAAAATATTACATCATTAACCATAAATGATAATTTGAAACACTTTTCCTTTTATTATTTCAAATATGATATTTTCCTAAAATTCAATCGATAAAATTTCATTTTTTCAGTAAAACATATCCTAAATCAACTTTTATTAAAGGAGATAAACACAAGGCTTTAAAAACTAAAGCCTCCAGTAAAGCTCACAATAAATGATAATTTTTAAACGCTCTCGTTAAGGTATTTATTAAGTTGACTTACCGGTATAACTATTTTTAATAGAAGCTGTAAATCTCCTTTTTCCTTCGTCCCTTCTCCGGTATAATTTGCACGCGTAGCACTTACCACTCCAACAACTTCACCCGAGTCATTAACTACCGGTCCTCCACTCGCACCTAGACCAAATTCTGCTGTAATGGTCATTTTAGGTTGTGCCTTTTTAGAGGCTACGTATTTTCTAGAAATAATCCCCTTAGTCATAAAGAAGGTATTTCTAAAAGGATGCCCCATCATATATACATCTTCTCCAACAAGTTCTGTTTCTGCTAATGGTAATGCATTTAATTTCTTCCTTTTTGTATCAATTTTAAGAATCGCTAAGTCGTTAGCTTTACTGGCAGACAACACTTCGGTTACCACATAAACAGTGCCTTCATGATCTACTGCAAAAAGACCATCATACTCAATAGTATCTTTAGGTGAAATAACATGGTAGTTAGTTACAATAACGCCATCTTCGTGAATTATAAAGCCTGAAGCTGCACTTAAATGTACATTCGGACATTTATCACATAAGTATGAAGATCCAATATATAATGTGCTTTTCTGCAAGTGATGATACATTTGATTCCCTGTCTTTTTATCTGAATTCATATGTGCGATCTCAACTCCTGAATTAACTTCAAAGTTTTTCGTTCTGTCTTCCTTAAGTTTTGTAAATGGCGTATGCAAATTGGCCGCTACTAATTTATTAACTTCTACACTTGCAGCGCTAACAAACTCTGAGCCATTTTCGGCTTCTTCATCAAATATTTCAACTGCAGTAGCGGTAGTGTCTGGAACATTTTGGGTTGATTTACAACTGTTAAGAGCTAATATTAAAGATAAGTAAAGTATATAATTGATTTTCATTTTAAGTTTGTTTTTATTTAAAATATGATGTACTAATTATTATAATTTAGAATTTTGAAAGCCCCAATTCCAACCACGCTTTATATTCTGAAGCATCCGGTAGATAAGCCACGGGCTCTACTAACTTCTCTTCATTATGATCGATTATAACATAAAATGGTTGTGAATTTGATTTGTATTTAATGGTTTGCATCTCACTCCATTTTTGTCCGATGTACTTTAACTTTTTTCCTGGTTTTAATTGAGAGTCTACAATCTCATCAGCCTCAAGTTTTCGTTTGTCATCGACATATAACGAGATTAAAACCACATCGTTTTTCAATAGATTTAAAATCTCTGGCTCAGGCCATACATTTTGTTCCATTTTTCTACAATTTACACACGCCCAACCTGTAAAATCTAGCATCACAGGTTTACCTACTTTTTTAGCATAAGCTAAACCTGTGTCGTAATCGTTGAAGGCCATGATATCGTGTGGCGCTAATAAATGTGCCCCTTCAGGTAAATCGCCATGAGCGGATGCGCTACCACTTGATCCTAATTTAGAGAAGCCAACTCCATAAGGCGATTCGCTATAATCTTGTGGTGGCGGGAATGCACTAATAATATTTAATGGTGCCCCCCAAAGTCCTGGAATCATATAAATAGTGAAGGTTAACACGATAAGTCCTAAACTTAATCGCCCTACCGAAATATGCGTTAATGGAGAATCGTGTGGTAATTTAATTTTCCCGAATAAATAAAACGCTAGGGTTCCAAAAATGGCAATCCAAATCGCGATAAATACCTCTCTTTCTAAAATGTGAAGCTGCAAAACTAAATCCGCTTGACTTAAAAATTTAAATGCTAAGGCTAATTCTAAAAATCCTAAAACTACTTTTACGGTGTTTAACCAACCACCTGATTTTGGTAATGAGTTTAACCAACCTGGAAAGGCTGCAAATAGTGCAAATGGTAATGCAATAGCTAATGAAAATCCGAACATTCCAATTATTGGTGCGACTCCTCCTTTTGATGCCGCTTCCACTAATAAAGTTCCCACAATTGGACCTGTACATGAGAAGGACACAATAGCCAAGGCTAAGGCCATAAAAAAGATACCGACAAGTCCGCCACGATCTGCTTGAGAATCAACTTTATTCGCCCAAGAATTTGGTAACATGATCTCGAAAGCACCTAAAAAAGACACCGCAAAAACGACTAAAAGCACAAAGAAAATAATATTAAACCAAACATTAGTGGCTAGCGCATTAAGCGCATCGGCTCCAAAAATTCCGGTTACAGCAATCCCCAACACTAAATAAATAACGATGATACAAATACCATAAATAATGGCATTCTTAATTCCAGCGGCTTTGTTTTTACTTTGCTTAGTAAAGAAACTCACAGTCATTGGAATCATAGGGAATACGCATGGTGTTAATAAGGCTGCAAACCCTGATAGAAAGGCAATAAAAAAGATTGACAAAAGTCCTTTATTAGAGGCTGAATCCTCGATAATTTTAATGGTATTATCTGTAGCGACTGCTGGTGTTACAGCTTCAGTCGATTCTGTAGCTAAAGCTTTATTTCCGTGAAGCTGAAATTCTAAATCTATTTCTGTAGGTGGTAAACAACGGGTATCGTCGCAGACCATAAACTCTACAAATCCGTTTATTGTAGAGGTTGATTTTGTGACTTTTACGTTTTGAATAAATTTTGCTTCACCATCAAAATATTTTATTTCCATTTCGAAAACAGGATCTTGAACCGTATGCCCTTCACCTTCTACAGTATTACCGTTTAAAGTAAAATTTTCTTCCGAATTATCGTAGATAAAGGTCGTCGCTATCGGCCCACCTTCGGGTACGACTTGCGAATATAAATGCCAACCCGCATCGATATTTGCTGTTGCAATCAAGTTATATTCTGTATCTGATATTTTCTCTACAGAAGTGGTCCATTTTACAGGATCTAGGACTTGGCTATTTACAAAACCACATGTTAAAAAAGCGAGTGCTATTAGTATGTTTTTCATTAATTAGGTGTTTTATTATTGCTTTGGTTTAAACACAACTTGATACGATTTTCCTTCATTTAAAACTTCACGCGCCATATCTTGAATGTTTTTAATAGACATCTTGTTTACGATATCTTCAAAATTCTTAGGGGCATTTAGATTTAAATCATAGCGATAGAAACTAGTTAGCAATCGCATATCGTAACTATTTTTATCCTTAGACTGTAAACGTTCCTTTAAGAAATTGGTTCGTGTTTTATTTAAATCGTCTTCTCTTACGTTTCCATCTGCTATATTCTGTAGTTCTGCAGTCACGATATCGACTAATTTATCGGCCAAATCAGGGTTACAATCAAATCTAAATGACACGTTTAATTGCGATTTTGGCTCTCTAGACAAACTTGCATTTGCTCTTGGGCTGTATGCGCCTCCTTCAGATTCTCTTATACTTTCTGTAACACGTAACTGAAGAATATCGCCAAGCGCATTGGTATAAATTGCATGCGCTGTTGAATACGACATTTCTTTTTTATAAGCGATATTTACGGTCGCTTTTGGGTCTTCCATAACCAAATAAATGTCTTCTTTAATATGGTCTGATTTCCATTCAGGGCCGTTATCTTTATAGGCTTCTGTGGTATTGTATGTTGGAATACTCGCAATATATTTTTCTAACAGCGGTAGTAATTGTTCTGCTTTTAAATCGCCCACAATAAAAAACTCAAAGTCTGAAGCGTCATGAAAACGTGCGTCGTAAATCGATTTTATCTTTTCGAATTTAATGTCGGAAACATAGTCTTCTGTAAAAAGACGCGCTTTAGGATTGTTTTCACCATAAACCGTTACAGTTAAACTGTCTTTCATTTTATCTGCTACACTATTCGATTTTCTAATAATATAATTATCTAAACCACTTTTTAGAACGGTAAAAGCAGACGCTTCAAAACGTGGATTCACAAAATTCAAGTACACCATTTGCAACATGGTTTCTACGTCTTTGGTATTAGATCCACCAGAAATACTTTCATTAATAGCTCCTAAACCAATAGATACATTTGCTGTTTTTCCTGCTAATACTTTTCTTAAGTCTGTAGCATTAAAATCGCCTAAACCTGATTTCTGAGCTAAACTCGATACAAAATTTGCAGAAGGTAAATCTTCTGTATTCAATAATGACGTTCCACCGTAGCTAAAGGCGTTTAAAGCGACTTTATCTTTCTCTTTATCAACAAATTTATAATGTACTTTAATACCATTACTTAAATCATACGTTGTAGCATTCAGCTCGTTATTAACGGTCGTTTCTACAATTTCACCAGGCACAAAATTAATCCCCGAAACTAAGGTTTTTCCTGCTATAGCTTCCTGATACGGTTGAAGTGTTTTATCATTTTCAACAGTACTCATAATATCTAAGGCTTCTGCTTTCGTTAAGTTTGCTTGTCCTTCTACACCTGTAACATTTAAATATCTATTGTCTTTAGCATACATTGCTTTAAGGGTGGTATGCAGCTCTTCTGTTGTTATGGTCTTAAATATTTGTTGCACCACTTCGTATTCTTTCTCTAAATCTGAAATGGTTTCATTTTCAAGATAATTTTTCTTTATTCCACCTATAATACTTTTATGACTAATACTCGCTTGCTTGGCTATTCTATTTTCGTAGGAAGTGCTGTACTTTACTATACTTCTATCCAATTCTGATTGCGTAAACCCGAACTTTACACCTTGCTCGACTGCTGTTAACACCTCTTGAAAAGCTTCTTTTTGCATGTTGGGTTTTGGTGAAATTCCGATACTAAAAGCATTAGTTGTTCTAGACATACTCCTATAACTCATTCCTGCGCCTAAAAATGAAGCCTCTGGTTTTTGAGCCAATTCAGAAATTCTAGCATTTAACATTCCTACCGCCATAGATTGAAGCGTTGAACGTTTTAAATCGGCCACAGTTTCTGTTTCTAATGATTTTTTATGACGTATCCCAAATGCAATATTTGCTGTTGATATCTCTGGGTCCATCCCTAAGCTATACATCATCTCTTTGTTATCTGGAATATCGATTATAAAGCGCGCTCTAGGATTGTCGACAGCTGGAATTGTAGAAAATTTTTCAATGATTTTTTGCTCTATAACCTTCGCATCGAAATCACCAATTACGGCAATAGCCTGAAGGTCTGTTCTATACCAATCGTGGTAAAAATCCCGAAGGGCCTTATAATCGAAACTCTCCACCACAGACATTTGTCCAATAGGTAATCTATCTGCATATTTAGAATGATTGTAAGTGATAGGCAGAGATTTAGCAAACAAACGCATGCGTCCGTTTTGTCTGGTTCGCCATTCTTCTTTAATCACGCCACGTTCAGCATCTATTTCTTCATCGGTTAACAATAAATAATTAGACCAATCGCTTAATACCGTTAAACAGGTATCTATCAAACCATCTTTGGTTGGAATGTTATTCATATTATAAACTGTTTCGTCGAAAGATGTATATGCGTTAATGTCTTTTCCGAAAACGGCACCATGGGCTTGCAATGTATTTAGCATACTTTTTCCCGGAAAATTTTGCGTCCCATTAAAAGCCATGTGTTCTAAAAAGTGAGCCAAACCCTGTTGGTCGTCGTTTTCTAAAACAGACCCTACATTTTGAATGATGTAATAACTCGCCGCATCTTTTACAACCTCTGTACTTTTTATATAATAGGTTAATCCGTTAGGCAACACGCCTTTTATTACGCTTTGGTCTGCAGCTATAGGTTGTTTTAAATCTATATTCTGACCCATCGCGAATAAGCTCAGAGATAGCAGCGTTAAAAATGAAAAAAAATGTTTCATGAATTGTATTTTTTAAAAATTAAGGAGATAATTCTTTTTGAAAAAAAAGTAATGACTTTAAACTAATTTAAAAGGGTTACTTTTTCAAATAACCCTTTAAACCTTTCCCAGACATTGACTATGACTAATTCAAAGCGAGACATTCTTAAAAAATCTAAGAGAGATTGTTATTAGTTTGTATTATTTTAAAATAGAAAGCCTGGTTTACATACAAATGTTATATATCTAGATTATTGAATAATGACATTAAAACTAGGCTTGATGATCTTGGAGCATTTTCAGAAACAATATTTTCTGAAAGATCTAACAAAATAAATTTAGAAATATCACTGATTGCGTAATCCTTAATAAACTTAGATTTAAAAACGTTATCGGCAAAATGTTGTATGCCTCCTAATTCATATTCTTTTACCATTGTTTTCCTTTTTCAACTTCTTTTAAACTTTCATACAATTCTGTGATATTCTTTTTCTGTTTTTCTTCGGTAGAAGCAACCATAAAAAGAGTGTAATATTCTTCAATATTTTTTATTCTTGTCATGCGTACAGCAGTAGATTTGGATACAGTTATTAGCCCACTGCCTAGTACCTGATTCTTCAATTCTTAATTGATTATAAGTTTTAAAGTTCCTTGTCCTGAATTATTCTCAATAGTTACAAAATAAAGCCCGGTTGCAAGAGAAGTCAAGTTGAACGTAGTATGGTTTAATTCTTCACTAGAATTAATAGAATACGATTTAATAATTTCACCAGAAATAGATACAATATTCACTACAGATTTACCAAAAGTACTTGCTGTAGTGATGTTAAAAACCCCATTTGATGGATTTGGGTAGGCATATAACTTGTAATTCGATGTATTATTAACATCCTCAACACCTAAAGTTTCTTCTACTAATGGATTATTGCTAAAATTAATAAGCTGTCCATCAACGACATATTGTGCTATAAATGTATCATTACAATCTTCACAAGTAACACCACTAATACAATCAGGATTATCAGGGTGACAATAATCCACATATCTAGGGTCAAATCTATATCCAAAATCAACAGTACCTTTTGCTATCTGAGCAGTCATATCTGTAATGTTTGGTGGTGAAATGGCACCTGGACACCAACCCGATCTGTTATAAGCCCAAGAACCTCTTTGCCCTGTACAACTATCTGGATTTGGATTACATTCATTCCAATTATAGTGAAGGGAATTTGTAGCCCCATCAATATCAATATAATGATAGGCTTCATAGAATTCAGCAGCATTTTGAGAATTGTTTTCTCCCCAACCGTGACCCGTAGTAGATAATCGCAAATGAGATTTTAAGACATTAGAATTATAAGTGTAAGTTTTAGTTGGTACAGGTTGTAAGTTTGTTGGATTACCAAATTCCCATGACCCATCCCATAATTCATCAACTTTTGAGTACAAATATTCAGGAGTCCCTTTTTCAAAATCGAAATCTAATGATATTTGCCAACCTCCAGACCCGAAAGTAGCAATATACATTCTAAACTGTACCTCTCCCTGAAGAAGACTTTCATAATCAGTTAAGTCGATAGCATGGCTACATCCAACACCAAATGGAGTGGCATAACGAATGATCTGAATCCAATTACCATCAGGTCCCATAACATCTATATAGGCTAAACGATCCCAATCATCACAATCCCCTGTGGTTGATGGACATTCTACAGACATGTTTGCTATTATTTTATTATAACTGCCAACATGTTGTGGTAAAGTATAAGTACCGTAGTGCCATTGACCAGTTACACCATACTCTATCACAACATCATCCAGAGTTTGTACATTTTGAGAAGCTATACTATTAGTAACCTCAATGTTCTTTGTAATTGTTGTACTAGTTCCATTAGTAGCATATGAAATGATTTTTACAGTGTGAAGCCCATATGAAGTTGGTGTCCAGAGTCCAACAAACTCTCCATTTTCACCACTTGAAGAAACCGTTTTATCGTTAACACTAATCTCTACCCTATCTATACTTAATAGGTTAGGTTCTTCGATACTCGAAGTTACATAAATAGGATAAGCATATAATGACGGCATTTCTATTGAATAATCTTCGGTAAGTCTCGTAGTAATAGTAGGATTATAAAGACCTAAATCTACAACATCAAATTGTAGATAGTTTTCTGATGCATTATAATTTGAATTACCTGCCTGTGTTGCTTTTATGGTTACAATACCACCACTATTACCGTCTAATGTTACTGTATTGCCACTTATACTTGCCGGTCCAGATACCACGCTATAAGTTATATCAGTTAAGCCAGAACTAGATGTTGCTGAAATATTAAAAGGAGCATCGTTAGAGTATTTTTTAAATACTTGATTAGAAAATGATATGATTTGATTTAGTTTATCAGATCCATTACCATCTGTGTATAAATCAATTGCAGAGGTCGCTGTAATGTGAGGGTGTTCACCTGCTCCTGTTGTTGCATTTTCTTCTGGAGGATAATAACTAAAAGCAAAACTGGTTGTAATGTAATCAGGACTTCTGTCTAAACTTGCTTGATCTACTTCAAAAGGATTGTCTCCTGTAGCCATTTGTCCTGTAGAATCAAGGATCTGTGCATTAGCCTGTATTATTCTTACGATTGGCGCGTAACTTACACCATCTGTCATACCTCCATTTTTAGCTGTACTAGCAAGTGTAACATCTCTACTAACATTAGAGACAGTATACGTTTTTGTAAATGTCCCATCACCATTGTCTACAGTTTCCGTTTTAAAAAAACCATTATTTACATCAATATCATTTAAATTACCTAAAGGCATCTCAATTTTATTATTTCCATTTTGCCAGCCATTACTATATGCATTCATATTAACGCCATCAGGGTACGGGTAAAGACGAAATAAAACTGCATTACTTTGCCCCTTTGGAACATCTCTAACCACAAAAACAAAAGGGTCGTTTGGTGCTAAAGTTCCATCTGGGTGAATTTGTGCTGGTTCACCAATGAAATCAAAACTAGCTTGACCAAAAGTCAGTGCCGTCTGAGCCAAAAGAATAGTAAAAATTATATTTTTAAGTAATTTATTCATCATTAAAGAGATTTATTTACTAATAATATTATGTAAACTTAGATTAAGTATTTTATAGAACTTGTTGCTATGTTTGAACTTTCGGGATATTTAAAACCATCTTTATCTTCTTCTTGCTATTAAAATAGCAGTTAAAAACTAAAATTTGTTCTTAACTGCTATTATGTATTATGGTTAGCAAATAGTAATGATGTTTATTTCTTTACAAACTTAATTGTGTGTCCACTTTCAAGTTTCAAAAAGTAAATTCCATTTATTAAATTAGCTATACCTATTTTTTTGTTTTCAAATACTGTTCCCGAACCAACTTCTGAACCTAAAACGCTATAGATTCTGTAGTCTACTGTTTTATTTAATCCTGAAACTTGGATGAAATCTGAAGAAGGATTTGGGTATAAGCTAAGGTTATTTACATTAGGAAGTATATCATCTATTCCTAATAATGAATCGCCGTCTGTAAATGTAAGTGACTGATAACCTGATCCTGGCACAGAAAGTGGCGTAAAGGTTAATGTTGTAACTGGTTCTGTAAACTCTATAATAGCATAACCAGGGTATTTAACTTGTATTTGAGTTTCACTTGTAGCTGTTACATTATAAGCACCTTCTGCAAACCCAAATGGATGATTGAACTTAATATCTACAGGTCTTGTCCCCACTAAGTATAATTTTAAATTTTCAATAGGTTTTTCAAAAGTTACAGAAAAATTACTATAAACTTCGTAAGGGTAATTAAAAACAGGTTGTATAGAACTCAAACGTGCCGCTCTAAAATAATATATGTCAAGATTTTCAGTTATTATTTGGCTTTCATAAGTAGAATTCTGCTTTTCAGTAAAATCAATTTTGAACGGCACTTCTCCAAGTGATCCCGTACGATTATCGGTAAAAACTGCTGAATTTTGCGCATAAGTTAAACCCGTAATTGTTAATGTAATAGCTAGTAATAAATAGTTTTTGTAAAAATGCTTCATATATTAAATAATTAAATGGTTAAAAGGTTTATTTATAGTTCTATAATGTAATCTGGTTAAGTATATATTAACTAAGTGTCAATATTGATTAATACCCCCCAAAATAAAATCATTTTTTTTCCTTTTATAGTAATAATTATAATGTTATAACAAAAAAGACACTCGCTTATAGTCTAATAATCACTATAAAACCTGAAAAAACTATAATCTTATCAACGATTATTTTTGTGTAGCTTATTAATATTTTAGTAAGTTAAAACATCGTTTTAAATAGATAGAGCGAATTAGATCAGCCCCACCTTACCCTCTCTAATTTCATATATGTTTTTAAAAATAATTTAATAACAATACAATTACTTATGAACATATTACTTTAAATCTATCTATTTCAATTCAATTAAACTTTAAGTTCGGTAAATAAGTTAATTAATTTAGGGTCTGATGGTCTTGGCGCATTGCGATCTACAATAGTACCGTCTGGTCCTATTAAAATAAAACGAGGTATGGCATTAATCTTATAATCATCTATAAATTCACTTCTAAAACCATCGTCTGCAAGCAACTGAACCCCAGACAATTCTTCAGATAACACCATTTCTCTCCAAGCATCGTATTTCTTTTCTACATCGACAGATATACTAATAAATACAATGTTTTTATCATGATATTGTTGTTCTACTTTTTTAAGCGAAGGTATTTCTTTAATACAAGGAGCACACCAAGTTGCCCAAACATCAATATATACGAATTTACCTTTGAAATCACTTAAAGATGTTGTTCCTCCGGCATGATTAGTATAATTTGTAAAAACGGGTGAAGGCTGCCCTTTTTCTTGAAGTTTTAAAACTTCATGTTTTTCTTTAACCTTTTCATTATTTTTAGTTGAAGTAGAGACTGAAGTAAAGGCATTATAATACTCTTGTTTATTGTCTACTTTAGCAATATCACGTGAACCTACAGATGCCAATAATTTATTTTTAATAAACTCATTTGAAATTGCTCCAAACACTTTTAATCTAGCAAAATATATAGTTACTTCTGTATTTTCTGCTAATTCCTGAGCTTTAAGATTAAAATGTTCCGACACTAAATCATCATAATAGCCTTTAGCTCTAAACGCCTTTTCATCTAAATAGTTAACTTTATCAAACTGTTTAGTAAAACTTTCAGAAACCTTAAAATCAGGTCGTTCTGTGTAATATCGATTTAAATTTTGATATTTAATTAAGGTTAAAAGCCGAAGATATTCTATTTCTTGACGTTCATTTAAAGCTAATTCAGTGGGGATACCTTGAAAACTTTCTAAATAAGCAATATAACTTTTATTAAGTTCCATTACTTCTGCTATAAAATCTTTTTCATTTAAATAGTATAATTCTTCATCGTCACCTCTAATTTGTTGAAATCTGGCTGTTCTTGTCATTATGTAATTAGAGGCATCAAGATCTGTTCCCGTTAAATTTGTTGTACTTTTAAATTTATATAAATCAGCTTTCAAATTGTATTCTTCTCCATTAATAAAATAAAAATCTAATCTATGACTTGGGTCATACAAAATATAATGACTAGAACCTGAAGTTAACGTATCTGCAAATGACCCATTTTTATCTAATTGAATAGTAATTGACTCCCCAAAACCATCACGAAGTTTAAATGTTTTGGAAGGGGCATTCAAAATCGTTCCAGAAAATAATATGTAATCTTTGTTTTGTTTTTTTACTGCTGTTTGTTTTTGAGCTATACTAGATGTTAAGAATAATATAAAAAATAATAGAGAGATACCTTTTTTCATTTTAGGAGTTTAAAAGTTTAGAAGTTTAAATTGAGATAATTAATTTTTATTATTTTGAAAGTCGAATTCCATCTAAACAAAATAAAGTTGGGTAAATCATTTTTCCTTGAGCATCCACATAGGAAGATGACATTTTAAATAGTACCTTGTCTACTTGTCCCAAAGACGTTAAATCTACTTTTCTCCAGTCATTTAATGTAAAATTATATTCTGGATTTACAGGATCTACACCTGGTTTTAATGCTAAATATTCATCTACCTCACCTGTTTTATTTCCATTTAAATAACCTTCCATCGTTAATTTAAGGTAGCCTGTACTATAATCTTTATATGCCGCTTTATAAGCTGTTTCTCCTTCTGCCTCTGTACCACCGGAGTCTAAAACCGCTGCTCTAACAATCTCTCCAACTTTACGTTTCTCTAAAATTACATGTCCCGAAAGTCTTACAGCTTCAACATCGGCTGTAGAAGGGAGTCTAAAAGTTGCATAATAATCAGTGCTTGTGTTAGGTATATTAGGATTTTTAACAGGATTACCATTAATCAACCAAGTTTGCGTTTGTGAATCTATTGTACCAGAATAGACAGATCCGTATTGCATTAAAAGATAGTTATAGCTGGTATTAGCGACTAGTACATGCTCTACAACACCTGGTTTTTCTAAGGTAAAATAAGCATTATCTCCAGTAGTATTTCCCACAAGATAATTTTCTGTTCTATTTACTCCATATGTATAAACACTATAAGCTGACGAATCAATAGACTGTTGCTTTTCTGTTTCTGAAAGACTGGTTGGTGCAAATTTCGGACTTGAATACCAAGGATAAGAACGTAAATTTTGATTAGATAATGCGAAACCAGAATGTGTTCCATTACCTGTATTAACAGCATTAGCGGTAATTATACCTGATTCATTATCTCCAGCAACAAATGGCTCGTTGTAAGTTTTAAAAGTAAACCTACCCAACGTTAGTTCATTAAAAGTTATATCATTAGGATAAGGTACTAAAAGTTCTAATTCCTCTTCACAACTAAATAATAATCCTAAACTAATTATAGCAACTATATATTTGGGTTTAAATTTCATATTATTTTTTAATTAAATTACTTTAAGTCAGTGTTTTGTTCTATTTCCTTATTAAGTTCAATCTCAATACTTGGAATAGGATAACACAGACGATTAATATTTAACACTTCACCATCTCTTAAAGCTTCAATCCAAAGAATGCCTGCATTATTTTTAAATCTTAAAGAAGCAAAATATTCACTACCATTTTCTAAGAAAGTTTCAAAGAAATATTCTTTAAAAATCGTATCCATTAAGTCTTGTTCGTTTTGAGGATTTAAACTTGGCAAAACAGGATTTGTTCTTTTAGAACGCATCTCGTTAATTGGTGCAATCGCTTCAGCAACAGAAGCACCTGTTCTTGCTAATAATTCTGCTTTTAAAATATACAGCTCAGGATATCTAAAAAAATAGGTGTTATATTTTAAATCTTCGGGATTTGCATTTTGCCCATCAAGTCGGCCAAGTCTTGCTAATTTAGTAAAAGTAAATCGCTTAGTAGGATCCCATATAATGGGCGAACTAACTTCGCCTGTTACAATATTCCATCTTGGATCTGCAGAAAACCAATCGAAACCATGAATTAGTTTAGCATCAAGTTCTTGACCACTAGCTAAAGGCAAACGAGTTGCATAACTAAAAATCAAACTATATGAGTAAAAAGAACTTACGTTATTCACTCTATCTGCATTATCTGATATATAACTAGAAAATAGATTTTCATTAGAATCCCATGAATCGGTATAAACCTTAGCTAAATCTCCTTGCATAGAAAATCCAGAAACATGATTTTCTAAAACATCGTTTACCAAGGCTAGAGCTTCACTAAGATTGGCTGTTCCGCCATTAAATCCATTTCTATAAAGCAGTATTTTAGCCTTTAAAACTTTAGCAAATTGTTTTGAAACATATCTATTACTAGTAAATGAAGGTAAATTAATAATAGCAAAATCAAGATCATCAAATATCTTCTGATAACTTTCTCCTACATTTAATCTTGCTGCCTGCACTGTACCAAAAGTAACTGGTTTATCTCGATACAATATGCCATTAGTGTTTGCATTATCAGTAGACCACCAATGCCCATAATTCCAAAAAAGATTTATATTAGCAAATGCTCTTAAACATTTAGCTTCAGCAAGCAATGTGATTTTATCATTGGGTTCTATTTGTGAATCCGTAAGTTTTTCTATATTGAAAATTGCAAAATTTGCCGTATTTAGGGTTGTATAATAATCTAACCATCTATATGTTATATTAGTAGTTGTTTCGTTTGATTCCGAGTACTCCATATTATAATCGCCATCTGAGCAATTAATAAAGCCCGATTTAGAAGCTAAAGAAGCATATAGTTGACCTGAAAAATGATCTGAATCTACTATAGTTTGATAAATTCCATTAACAACGGCTCTTGCTTGAATAGCATTAGTTATTGCGTTTTTTTCACTTAAAATATACGTAGGTGACAAGTCTAAATTATCTTCACATGATATGAATCCAAAACATAGACTAATTAATAAAATACAAAATATTTTTTTCATCTGTAATAATTTTATTGAAATTGAAAAATAAGTCCAAGACTATATATTTGTGCAGCCGGGTATCTACTAGAATCTACTGACATACCTGAGCCCACTGCTGAGGAAGAAAAATTACCCTGAGGATCAAACCCTGGGTACTTGGTTATAGTAAATAAATTAGTAGCTTGAAAAGTAAGTTCAACACCCTTTATAGACGTATTGGCGAATGTTATGCTAGGAATCTTATAACTTGCATTTAAAGCCGTTAAACGCACATAAGAAGCATCGTACAAAAAGAAATCAGAAAATCTAGCATTTTGTGCCATGCCTGGTCCAAGTCTTGGAAAAAGAGCGTCATACGGATTATTTAAAATTGTACTTTCTCCTGCAATTACATTACTTTGATTATAATGACGCGTGTTAGCTATATCTGTATATGTTAAATTCCAAAATCTCTTATGCCCATATGCATAAGTAAAATTTGCATTAACATTAAAGCCTTTGTATTGATAAGCAAAAGCAAAACCACCATATCCTAAAGGTGTTGAACTTCCTAAATTTACACGGTCATCATTAGTTATTACGCCATCACCATCTTGATCCATAAACATAAGATCTCCTACTGTTTCTGGTGCCGTACTCAAATAAGTGGTCTGCCCTGTCTCGGTTGAGTTACCTCTCATGGCATACATATCTTCTGCATTAACATAAAATCTCCCAGAGGTTTGTAATCCATACCATTGACCTGTTTCCCCGCCTTCTGTAAGCCTTACGTATGGCGCCCAACTTCCTGGAAAAAATAATTCATCTATAGTTCCATTAATTTTTAAAACTTTGGTGACATTCTTTGAAAAATTGAAATTGAACGTTAATCGACTATCTTTTGTATTTATGATATTATAATTAATATCAAATTCAAAACCTTTATTACTGATTGATGCTACATTAGCTTTAATAGTTTCAAATGAAGAACTCAATGGAATAGGCTGATCATAAAATAAATTATCACTTATCTTTTCATAAACACCAAGCGATCCTGATAAGCGGTGATCAAACAAACCAAAATCTAAGCCTAAATCTAACATTTGTGTTTGCTCCCACTGTAAAGTTGGGTTTCCTATTGTAGATGGATTAATAGTAGAACTATCGTCGTATGTGGAAGTACTCGTTAAAGTCACCCAATCAAAATTTCCGAGATTTTGAGATCCCGTTACACCTATGGATGATCTTAACTTTAAGAAAGAAACATATTTTTTAATATTAGAAGATTTCATAAAATTTTCTTCAGAAATAATCCATGCTGCTGCTCCAGAAGGAAACACCCCCCAACGTTTGTCTGGCCCGAAACGTGAAGATCCATCTCTACGCACTGTTCCTGAAATAATATAGCGATCATCAAATTTATAATGTAACCGAGCAAATTGCGAAATCAAAGCATTTTCTGTGAATTCCTCAGTTAATCTAACTATTTCTGCCGCTGAAGTGAAATTATTAAGAACTTCATCATCAGGAAAGTCTTCTGCATAAATATATAATGTTCCATTATTTCTATTCTCAGATGAATACCCTGCTAAAGCACTAATATCATGTTTATTCTTAACTAATTTATATGACAACGTACCTTCTAAAATATTAAATGATGAATTAAGACGATACAAACTTCTAGTATTATTAGGATTATTGTTGCTAGTCCCTATTCGCTGGTATGTTAAAGACTCGGTATCAAAGTAATTATGTGTGAAAGCCCCTCTTAAGGTTAAACCTTCCAGTATATCATAATCTAATGAAGTTGTCCCGTTAAATAAAATTCCTTTTCCTGCATTTGTGTTTTTCAAGGAAGTAAGTGGGTTCTCTGTATATATATCTGCTGTAAATATAGATCCATCTGGATTATACTCAGGAAGATCAGGACGTACATATTTCAATGTAGTTAATAAGCCATCCTTATTATTAGTAGTACGTTTACTAGCATTTACATTTAAACCAAATTTAAACCTTTCACTAATTTTTGTATTAAAATTAAAACGTCCACCAAATAACTCACTATCTCCACCTTTTATTACACCTTCTGCGTCGTTATAGTTAAATGATGCTGAATAAGTGCTTCCACTTGAACCACCTCTTATCGCAAAATTATGTTGCATTACAAAAGGGTTTTGCGTCATTTCGTCTTGCCAATTAATATCATTATCATAAAAGGCACCTGGTGACACTTGCAAATCTGAAGCATCATATTGTGTGGTATTTAAATTTAAAAAAGCATTTTCATCTATAAACGCTGAATTATAATCGTTAAAGCCTGAAGTAAGAACAGATTCCTTACTCGCTGCTATCATAAACCTTTTATAATCGTCTACTCCAAAATATTGAGATTCATTAAAATCCATAACTGTAAGTCCTACCCGCGTAGATAATTCAATGATAGGCTTTTGATTGTATTTACCCTTTTTAGTTGTAACCATTACTACACCATTAGCAGCCCTTGAGCCATAGACAGCAGTGGCAGAAGCATCTTTTAAAATATCAATGCTTTGAACATCGTCAAGGTTTAAATTACTTAACGGATTGTTTACACCTCCAGAACTAGTTTCTGAATATTGTGGCACACCATCAATAACCCATAAAGGTTGATTATCACCAGAAAGGGATGACTGCCCACGAATAATAATACTTATATCCGAAGTTGGCGATGCCGATGCTATTTGAACATTAACACCTGCCGCTCTACCTTGCAGCAAACTTTGAACAGTGGCCAACATAGGTGCTTCTTCAACTTGTTTAGCGGATATACTAGAAATTGACCCCGTAACATCTTTTATAGAACTAGTACCATATCCAATTACCACAACTTCGTCTAAATTATCTAGACTAGTGGTCATTTTTATATTAATAACTTTTTTACTATCAACCGTTATCTCTTCTTTTTTATATCCCATTGAAACAAAAACCAAGACAGTAGGCTCACTATTTTCGTCAAAATCAATGGAATATTTACCATCAAAATCTGTATAAGTTCCAAAATTAGTACCTTTTACTAACACAGACACACCTGCTAATGGTTCTTCCAATTCATCTATAACGGTCCCAGTTATGGTTACCCTATTTTGAAAAAAATTAAATTTGTTAGGAATTTCCTCAATCTTTGGTTCTTTTTTTTTAATTAGAATCGTTTTTTCTTTTGAAAACTCGTATTCAAATTTGCCCTTTGACAAAGCCATATCTAAAAGCTTATCTGCCTGGAAAACACCTTGTTTTAAAGAGATGTTTGGATAATTTTCAAACAAACATACTCTATACATAAAAGAGTAATCTGTTTGATCTTTTATTAATTTAAATACTTGATCAACTGAAACAACCTGATCGTTTTTTATCTTAATTTTAGAATTTTGTGAGAATCCGGATTTAGGTGATAGACTAAAGACAGATATCGAAAAAAGAAAAATAAATAGTTTCATGATGAACGATAAAAACCTTTTCTTGGGGAAGAGAAGTATATTAGTAATATTTTTTTTCATAAATTTACATGTTGGTTTTTTTAATTAATCAATGCAGAATAAGGGGTATCGCTGGCGGTGAGATGTTTAGTTTTACCCCTTTTTATTCTATTATAATTTTTTCATTTTCAATTACGTAGTTCATATCGTTGGTTTGTTTTATAATTTTCATTATGCTTTCTATAGGTAATTGCTTACTTAAAGTTCCTGTAAAACCGATACTTTTAATTTCTTCATTTTCTATTATTATATCCACGTCATACCATCTTGAAAGAACCTTCATAATTTCTTCTAAAGATTTATTTGTAAAACTAAATTCCCCTAGGCGCCAAGCAACCACTTCTTCTACGTCTACTACAGAAATTGTGAAGTCATTTTTCGCTTGAGATAATTTGGATTGCTCTCCGGGCTGTAAAACATTTTTATGTAAATCATTTGTTACCGAGATACTACCTTCCACCAATGTGGTAATAATATCATGTTCATTTCGGTAAGCTTTTACATTAAATACCGTTCCTAAAACCTGTATACTTTGTTCATTGGTTTTCAAATAAAATGCATCACCATTATGTTCAGTACTTTTTGAAACTTCAAAATATGCTTCTCCGTATACTAACTCAATTTCTCTCGGATTTCCTTTAATAAAACTTACGGGGTATTTTAATTTAGAGTCAGAGTTTAACCACACTTTAGTACCATCTGATAATTCTATAAAAAATTGTCCACCCCTAGGAATTGTTAGATAATTATATACTAACTCTTCACTCATCTCTTTAGATTTACTATAAACCAAAGACCTACCATTACTTTTTAATGTGGCAGACTGGTAATTTGTCTCTTTATTCAAAATAACATCGCTTCCATTCTCTAAAGTTAAAATTGCCTTATCTGACCCAACCTGAATTGAAGAATTAGACACCTTAATATCTGTGTTCTTATTCTGTTGAAATTTATAAATAGATCCAAATGTTACAAATGCTATCAAGCAGGCCGCAACTGCATATTTAAAAATACTCTTCTTATAAAATGGAATAACCTTAACCGTTTTCGTTTCTTGAATTGATTCTAGAATGTGCAGAAGCATTTTATTTTTAATCTTACTTTCGGAACCTAAGTCTTCAACCCAATCATGTGTCTCTTGAAAACTTTCATAATAGTTTACAAGCTTTTTAAGTTCATCAACCGTAATTTTTCCGTCGAGATATTTTTCAATTAAAAATTGAAAATCTTGATTTATATTTTGATTGTCTTTCATATAATCTATAGATATATTAAGTAGGTGTCTAAAAAGATGCTTATCCCCTAAAAAAAAAACATTATTTCTTTTTTTAATTATAGTACTGTTATAATAGAATGAAAGACATCATCTAAACAAATCAATTAAACAGCACCTAAGTACAATGTACTTAGGTTATAAATAAGAAATTAGTTGTTTAAAAACAGGGCAACGAATAAAACTGGCCCTAAAGAAACCCTAAGTACGCGAAGTGCATTTGTAATATGATTTTCTACAGTTTTAACTGTAATCCCTAATTGTTCTGAAATTTCTTTATGGCTTAATTGTTCGTTTCTACTAAGTTTGTAGACCCGTTTGCATTTTTCTGGCAAACTTTCAACAACAAATTCGATATACTGTTGTAGTTCTTTGTGCATCATTTTTGTTTCTGGAGTTGTATATTGAAATCGCTTGTCTAATTTTTCAAATAACTCAACTCGCATTATTTTATTTGAGCGGAATTCGGCATAAACTTTATATCTTACACAAGCGTAAAGATAACTTTGAAGAGAAACTTTAATTTCAAGATCTTTGCGTTTATTCCACAGATCAATAAAAACATCTTGAATAATTTCTTCGCAAACTTCCTTATCTTTTAATAAATTATATGATGATATATAGAGTACTTTCCAGTAATTATTATACAATATTGTTAACGCCTTCTTATCGTTACTCTTTAATCCTTGTATGACATCTTTATCTGAACTATACATAATTTACCTTAACACTAAAAATAATATTTAAATGATTTTAGTTATACAAAATTTAAATTTCAACCAATATATATTAAAATAATTAAATGTTAAGCCCTTATTCTATAAGAAAAAATTACAAGTTATTCTTTTTTTAAATCTATAAAATCAAGTCTTTATTTTAATAATTCGAATAAAAAACAGGTGTAGTTTTATGTATTATTTATTCTAATTGAAACAAGTAATGAATAAATAGTGCTATATAAACTAGATAAACCATAAAGAAAGTAAGTTGCCAATAAAATGGCAATTATTTTAGCTAAAAAATACTACAATTTAGTAATCGGTTGGGGTGTTGGTGGCACATTCAAAGTTAAAAATTGCAAGCCCTAGCTTCAAATTGGGTGATGAAAGCTAATGAGATAGAAAAAAGGGAGCTAGATAAAAATTCAAAGACCATCTACAAACAATAAAAACAAAAATTATAATCAACCAAAATGAAATAAGAAGACATAAAATATGTGCCATTTCACTCATTAACATGAATGTTTTATTGTTGTATACATATTATTGAATCTAGTCTAATTGAGGGGCTTAAGCAGCAATTCTTGTTAATCTAAATAGAGGAATATTTGATTCTTTTGGGGGGTACCCTCCAATTTCGACACCTAGTTTGTATACACTAACTTTTTTAATCAAATTCTTTTTTTTATGAAAACAAAATTAACTTTATTCTTGTTTGTATTAGTTTACATACAAACAAATGCACAATGTACAGGTAACGTAAACATACCAGATGCCAACTTTAAAGCAGCATTGCTAGCCGATACTACAATAAACACAACTGATGATGGCGAAATTTCTTGTACTGAAGCGGCTGCTTTTACAGGTGATATAAACGTTTCTAACAAGTCTATTGCAGACTTAACAGGTATAGAAGCATTTACCAACTTAACAAAACTATATTGTTTTAATAATAGTTTAACTAGTTTAGATGTTTCTAAAAATACAGCATTAACCTATTTAAATACTTTTAATAATAGTTTAACGAGTTTAGATGTTTCACAAAATACATTATTAGATTATTTGTCTTTTTCTAATAATAATGTATCGGCTTTAGATGTTACTCAAAATACATTATTAGAAACTTTATCGTTTTCTTCGAATAGCATAACTACTATAGATGTTTCTAAAAATACTGCATTAAAGAGTTTTACTTGTCACACAAATCAATTAACAACTTTAGATGTTTCTAATAACACAGCATTAGAAACGTTATCTTGTGCTAATACGGGATTAACTACTTTAGATGTTTCAAGTAATACAGCATTAACAAAATTAGATGTTGGAGAAAATAGTTTAACAACTATAGATGTTTCTGTACAGTCAGCTTTAAAATATTTCTATTGTGAAAATAATAGTTTAACGAGTTTAGATGTTTCTAATAACCCAGCATTATTTTACTTCTATTCTACTAATAATCAATTAACAAGTTTAGATGTTTCTAATAATACAGCTTTATCAAATTTAAAATGTGATTCGAATAATTTAACAGATTTAGATGTTTCTAATAATACAGCTTTATCAAATTTAAACTGTTCTTCTAATAGTTTAACTAGTCTAAATATTGCTAATGGAACTAGTGTAGCTAATGGATTATCTCTTGATGCAACAAGTAATCCTGATTTAACGTGTATCCAAATAGATGCAGGGGTAACATACTTTGGTGAGTGGACTAAAGATGCAACTGCAAGTTACAATACCAATTGTGATTGTATCGTAAACATACCAGATGCCATCTTTAAAGCCGAATTGCTAGCCAATACTGCAATAAACACAACTGATGATGGTGAGATTTCTTGTGATGAAGCGACTGCTTTTACAGGTGATATTAACGTTTCTAACAAGTCTATTACAGACCTAACAGGTATTGAAGCATTTACCAGCTTAACAAAACTATATTGTTTTAATAATAGTTTAACGAGTTTAGATGTTTCTCAAAACACAGCATTAACATATTTAAATGCTTTTAATAATAGTTTAACGAGTTTAGATGTTTCTAATAATACAGCATTAACATATTTGTCTTTTTCGAATAATAATGTAACGAGTTTAGATATTTCTCAAAATCCATTAATAGAAACTTTATCATTTTCTTCTAATAGTATCGCTAGTTTAGATCTTTCTAATAATACAGCAATAAAGAGTTTAACTTGTCACACAAATCAAATAACAACTTTAGATGTTTCTAATAACACAGCATTAGAAACGTTATCTTGTAGCAATATGAATTTAACTAGTTTAGATCTGTCTCAAAATACAGCATTAAAAAAATTAACTTGTAATTCTATTGGTATAACGAGTTTAGATGTTTCTAATAAACCAGCATTATATTATATATCTTGTTATTCAAATGGATTAACGAGTTTAGATGTTTCTCAAAACCCTGCATTAACGACTTTAAATTGTAATACAAATCAAATAACTAGTATAGATATTTCTCAAAACCCATTAGTATACTCTTTAAACTGTTCTTCAAATAGTTTAACAAGTTTAAATATTGCTAATGGAAATAATGAAAACTTAGGTCTTAATGCAACAAATAACCCTGACTTAACTTGTATTCAAATAGATGAAGGTCATACTTACTTTGGTGACTGGGATAAAGATGAAACTGCAGATTATAGTACTATCGATTGTAATACGCTAAGTATTGCAGATGAAAATTTCCACAGTACTATTAAGGTATATCCTAATCCAATAATAAATACGTTATTCATTAATTTAGAAGGAAAGCAAGAGTTTAAAAAAGCTCAAATATTTAATATTTCAGGAAAAGTATTACTAACAACGAGTAATACTACAATAGATATGTCCTCATTTTCTGCAGGAATTTATTTGCTGAAAATTGAAAATACAGAAAACAAGGTAGCTGTAAGAAAAGTTATTAAAAAATAAAATTTACCAAAAAGTACTCATGTATCACCTAAACAACATTAGTGGTATGCATGAGTACTTCTCTCATTTAGTAATGGGTAGACAAACATATTATTTTAAAAAAAATGGTCGTTGTCTACCTATAACTAAAAATCATTGATTTAACAATGTACCAAAACTAAAATGATAACCTTAAGAAAATAAACAATAGGATTAGAAATCGGACACCTATGCAACTTCTGTTAAATGAATTAAAATTATTTAATCGCATCAAACCCTGGATGGGGCGGACAAAGTGAGCCACGTGCGGCGGATGAAACTGAGCATAGTAAACTAAGTGCTCAAAATCGATTCCTTTGTGGTTAAATTTAGTATTAATTTTTTACGCATAGATTCACCTTTAATATCGAGTCGGTGTGCTGTATGTACCAAGCGATCCAAAATAGCATCCGCAATAGTTTGTTCTCCTATCATTTTATACCAGGTTTCTACTGGTAATTACAAAGCAATTATGGTACTGTGTTTTCCATGACGGTCTTCAATAATTTCCATTAAAGCGTGGCGATTAATATTGTCCATCGCTTTAAGTCCAAAATCATCTAAGATGAGTAAATCTTGTTTTTCCAGTTTACTAATTTGCTTTAAATACGAACCATCAGCCTTCGCTGTTTTTAATAATGTAAAAAGTTTATAGGTGTTGTCATACGCTGTAGGCTTCCCTAAAAATAGGACAGCATAAAATTCGAATTTATTAACTTTAAATTCAAACTGTCACAATGAGAAACAGCAAATTTAGCGAGAGTCAAATTATCAAGGCTCTCAAGGAGAATCAACAAGGTAGATCCGTAGGTGATCTATCAAGAGAATTGGGTATTGACAAGAGTACGTTTTATTACTGGCGTAAGAAATACGGCGGTATGGAACAACAAGAGCTTAAACGTCTGAAAGAGCTTGAAATAGAAAATAACAAGCTCAAACAAATGTATGCGGATGTTAGTTTAGACAATAAAATGCTAAAAGATATATTGTCAAAAAAGTTCTAAAGCCTTCCGACAAGCGAGTTCGTGTCAAATACCTTGTTAAAGCGTTTAGCATACCTATTTTACGTGCCTGTAAGGTTGTAGGGTTAAGTAGGTCAATGTGGTACTATCAGAGCAAGAAAAATGACAGTGAAGTGATTGATAAGCTCACAGAACTTGCCGAATCTTATCCCACTAGAGGTTTTGATGAATACTATCACAAAATCCGTCGTGAAGGCTTAAAATGGAACAGAAAACGTGTATTACGAGTGTATCGCGAGATGAAACTTAGTTTTAAGACGCAAGCACAAAAAGCGTTTAGTCAAACGTGTAAAACAACCTTTAGAAGTCCCTATTGCACTCAACGAGTACTGGAGTATGGATTTTATGAGTGATGTTTTGACTGATGGTAGAAAACTTAGAGTATTTAATGTTATAGACGACTGTAATCGGGAAGCCTTAGCTATTCAAGCAGGACTATCATATCCAGCAAGGGCTGTTGTAGAAACCCTTGAATGTTTAAAAGAAGAAATAGGAACGCCTAAGTATATAAGGTGTGATAATGGGCCAGAATTTATATCTAAAACCTTTATGAATTGGTGTAAAAATAAATTTATAGAAATCAAATATACTCAACCAGGAAAACCAATGTAAAATGGATATATAGAACGCTTTAATCGTTTCTTTAGAGAAGATATACTAGATGCCTATTACTTCAATGACATACATCAGTTACAAAAGATAAGCGATAATTGGAGAGAAGATTATAATTTTAACCATCCGCATAAATCACTAGGAAAAAAATCTCCTAAAGAATATATGCCCAGATTTGATGAAGAATTTAAATTCTTCATCAAATCTGACCTAAATAATAATTATTTATCGAACTTTAAGGTGTCCTAAAAAGGGGAAGTCTACACATTTTTAAGGATGCGATCTATAATGTTATAATTATAAGAACCGTAATCCAAAGCGCGTTTACAAGCCTTATCCAGACGTTGTTTTCCTACCTTTTTAACTAAATGCAATATGCCTAAACAGGATTTATATGATTGCTCTGGGTGTTGTTTTTTGTCTAGAATTTTAATGATTAGAGTCTGGCAATGTATCCCCATTTGGCTTGCCCAACTGATAAACTTCTCGCTGCTCCATTCGCTAATAAATTGATGATGGGACAGCATATGTTCTTTTATAGTTGTATAAGCGTATTTCTTACGCTGCCTGGCATGAAGAGTTAATAATTCGTTTTGATGGTAAATCTCAATAGTACTCTCAGAGAATATAACTTTTACACGTTTGCCAATATGCTGGTAAGGTACACTGTAATAATGCTTGTCTTTACTGAAGTATATATGGCTGTTTTTATGAACCGTAGCTCTGGATTGTCGTTTAATCTCGTAACGCTTCTCTGGTAAGGGTTTTAAGGCTTGTTTTTCAATTTCGTTAAACAAGGTGAGTCTAGAGTATTCTCTACCACTAAAAGACATATTATTATGCTTTTTAAGCTGCTCTTGTATGGCTTTATTAATGCTTGTACTGCTATGAAAAGTCTCATTACGAAGCGGAGCGAATATACGTGTGTAGATAATCCGAACCGTGTTTTCAACAATAGCTTTATCGCGTGGTTTGTAAGCTCTTGTTGGTAATACAGCGGTTTCGTAATAAGCAGCAAAATCTACTAAATCCGCATTAACCTTGGGTTCGTAACGACTACTCTTACTCACGGCAGCCCTTAAGTTATCTGGCACTAAAGCCTGTGGTACACCTCCGTAAAACCAAAGAGCATTTTCTATACAGGCCATAAAATCTTCTTTCTTCTGGCTCTGGCAAGCTTCTATATAAGTGTATTGACTACTACATAAAACACAAACAAAGACTTCTAAATCTTGTATTTCTCCAGTGTCTTTATCCACTATAGAGAGCTTCTTTCCTGTAAAATCTATAAATAATTTATCGCCTGCTTTGTGGGTAAAATGCATGACAGGAGACACTTCTTTTGTCCATTCACGGTACCAATATCTAAACTGTGATAGCTTATAGCCATCGGGATGTTTTGCGTGATATTCCGCCCATAAAAGTTCTTTGGTGACGCCTGTTTTTCGAAGTTCTCTATCAAAATAAGGGAAGTACTTTTCTAAAATAACAAGTTGCTCAGGTTTTGGTTTATGATCGGATTTAAAAAGCCTATCCAGCTCTTCTAAAGTCATAGCTGAGACTTCATAGCTAGTTAATTGATACCGCTTAAAGAAAGCAATATATTTAGCAATAGTGTTACGTGAAATCCCCAACTGAAGGCTTATTTTACGAACACTAACACCTGCTGCATAGAGTTTAAAGATTAGTTTTATTTTTCGCATATCTATCTGTTTATTGGCCATGATCTTTTTGTTTAAAAAGATCGGAATTGCCGTACAAATAGAATCGATTTTTTAGTGGCTCACTTTCGCCCGCTGTAGGTGGCTCAGTTTCATCCGCCGAGCTATGCTCACTTTAATCCGCTGTGGGTGGCTCAATATGACCGTTTTTTGCACCTAACTCCAACCAATCGGCATAAACATATATTGTCCGTTTCATTTTTAGCTTCTTTTTGGAGCGCGTTCTTTAGTTGTTAAACCAATATCTTGCAGTTTTCGACCTAAAACATCATCTTTTGCTATGTGCAAAACGTCCTTTTCCAAACCAAGTACATTTAAAACTTTAATGTAAATACCAATGCTAACAGAGCTTTTCCCTTTTTCGATAGAATATAGCGTTTTTCTACTAGTACCTGCCCGTTCGGCAACTTGATCTGTACTTAGTTTTCGTCTTAGACGTGCTAATTTTATTTGCTCGCCCATTTCTTCCAACAAACGCTCTAACTTTGGTAATAATATTGAATTAACTTTAGACATAACGTGTAATATATTACACAAATATAGTTGTTTTGAGTAATATAATACACGTTATAAAATAAATTTACAAATTTAGACTAATTAAAACGCACCAAAATCTTTACTCATAAAAAGTGAATTGTGTAACCGTGTAATTGTTTAACTGTTTACTTGTTATATCGGATAATCGTGGAGCCTGGGTTTTATCCTCTGTTATTATCTAATCCACTGAACTATCAACCAATTTCTCCTTCTAATATTTAACTTCTAATATCTAATATTAAACCTCTTCCTTTCATTGTTACATTTTCAAATTTTCAAATTACCTCATTAATAAATTGTGTAACCGTTTAACTGTTGATTTGTTTAATCGGGTAATCGCTGTACCTCGTTTTTACTCTATGCTTTTATCCAAACTGCTGCAACCAGCAACCAATTTCCCCTTATAATATTTAACCTCTACCTTCCATTGTTCCTTTTTCAAATTACCACATTAATAAATTGTGTAACTGTTGATTTGTTTAATCGGATAATCGCGGAGACTCGTTTTTATCCTCTACTATTATCCAATCCTCTATAACTATCAACTAATTTCTCCTTCTAATATTTAATATTTAACTTTTAATATCTAACACTAAACTTTCACCTTTCATTGTTAAATCGGGTAATCGTTACGCTTCATTTGTAACAAAAACATTACTCCAATACAGCAGTCAAAAACCAACAACCAGCAACCAACCTCCCCTTCAAATATTTAACTTTTAATATCTAATATTAAACCTCTTCCTTTCATTTCTACATTTTCAAATTTTCAAATTACCTCATTAATAAATTGTTTAACCGTTTAACTGTTGATTTGTTTAATCGGGTAATCGCTGTACCTCGTTGCCACTCCGTGCTTTTATCCAAACTGCTGCAACTAACAACCAACTTCCCCTTCTAATATCTAATATTTAACTTTTAACTTCCATTGTTTCATTTTCAAATTTTCAAATTACCACATTAATAAATTGATAAAACAACTAGATAAAAACTAAACAACATCACTTTATACGAAAAGCACAAGTGTTGAGTTATTATATAGTCAAACTAAAGAACTACCAGATGCTAACGTTATCAAATCGTTAAACTATACAGCTGTTAAATTAGGTTTATGACAATTAGTTGCTTTGACATCTAATTTCAATACCACATAGCATAACTATTGAAACTTCATTTTTACATTTTAGTCACGGTTAACCTTGAAAATTGATAATATATCGAGTATTTTTTTAGGCATCTCACAAAAGTCATAAATTCGCAGTCATCTTTAACATCTAGTTAATCTGATGTTAATAAAATTACATAACTTTGCTGTAAGAAATATTACATTATGAATTTGATATAAAATAAAATTTTTAATCCATTAATCCCTTAAACGTGAAAAAAATTAAACTTATTAGTATCATTTCTCTCTCCCTACTAATTATTAGCTCATCATTATCTGTATTATATGTTATCATGTGCTGCTAAAAACACAATTAACATTTAATTAAAGTACAATAATGAATTGGAAAGTCTTGTATGTTAAACCAAGAACTGAAAAGAAAGTTGCTACGGCGCTTTCTAGTCTTGGCATAACGGCCTACTGCCCTTCGGTAACTGAAATTCGTCAGTGGTCCGATAGGAAGAAAAAAGTAGAAGTGCCGTTGCTAAAATCCTATGTCCTTATTCAAATAAAAGAAAGCGAACACGACTTGGTTTTTCAAGTTCCAGGAGTGGTACGCTATCTTTTTTGGTTGGGTAAACCTGCTATGGTTAAGGATAGCGACATACAAGTAATGAAGGATTGGCTTAGCCATAAAAACACCCAAGCCCAAGTTGAAAGCATTCAACCTGGTGACCGGATAAAAATTAAAACAGGGCTTTTTGAAGGCAAAAAAGCACTTGTTCATGAAGTTAGCAACAATAGAATCCAATTATTACTTTTGGATTTAGATATGAAAATTACTTTTAATAGGAATTAAGCCTATTTTAAAGTATTTTTCGCCTTGAATACCAACCTTTGCTGTGACTCAGGAGGCGGAGCGGTGGAGTGAAGTGAAAGAATCACTAGAGAACAAAACATCAAAACACGAACCTACAAGACTGAAAATCTTTTATTTACAATAACCTACATTCATTTTTAACGCATTTGCCCACCTACTGTTTTAAAATGCGCTAATTATGATTTTTTTTATACCCCAAATTAAAAGTTTACCCTTAACCTACTAAACCATTTATGAAATTATTAAAACTAGCCCTGCTCCTACCTTTCTTATGCTGCAACTTCGCGAAAGCACAATCGTGCTGTGTCGTTAAAAGTGAAAATCCACAATTTGAAAACAACTGGAGTTTTGGAATCGGACTAAATATCGTTGACGATTCTGGAAATGCTATTAATCACTTATTCGACATCAAAGAAAACAGACGTTATAATTGGGCTTTCGAAAACCCAATCACTTTAAGCGTAGAATATTACTGGCACAGTAACATTAGTTTTTTTTCAACCACATCCTTTAATCAATTTAAATCAGGAAAATCTATCGATGGGACCGTGGTAGGCCCTGAAAACCAGCCTAATTTTTTCGCTGTAGATATCGGAAGCAAATATTCCTTTAGAAAATTTATTAAATCGAAAGTATTCGACTTTTACGCTGGCGCTAGTTTAGGTTATACCACTATTGGTGATTATACCAATGACGTTACAGGATTACCTGTAGATCCTAAAAACCGTTTTACCATTAACCCAACAGCGGGACTAAATATTTGGATGACTAAAAACATAGCCCTTAACATGTCTGGATCTGCAAAATTCACCTACACTCCAGACACGAGTCATTATTTGCAGTATAACCTTGGGCTAGTTTATTTACTATCCAAAAGAGATTAATTATAATTTATTCTCGTTAACACATTAACGAGAACCATATAAAAAGAGCAATGTCACATTGAGCTTGTCACACTGATTTTGTCGAAGTGATGTTGAAAACAATATTTCCATTTCGGTAATCCATAAGGGGACAGAAATGAGGTGAAAATTTAAACTTTAGATAAAAAAATATAATATGTGAGATGCTGAAACACCGTGCCTATCGGCAGGCAGGAGTTCAGCATGACGAAGCATTGCACTTCAGTTAAAACCGGCCTAGCAAGCGGTATCGTAAAATTTGAAGTGAAGACTCCGTAAAATTTTAGGCTGTTTGAGCTACATCTCATAATCAATTTTGTAGAAAACATTCAAGCGAGTTCCTAAAATTTAGGAGGCGAACGAAAAATTTAGATACAAGCTTGTCAGCCTAGACTTTTTTGTTACTTTTTTTGGCAATGAAAAAAAGTAAAACATTAATAAAAAAACATAATATTATAATGAGATGCTGAAACACCGTGCCTATCGGCAGGCAGGAGTTCAGCATGACACACTAGTTCAGCATGACGAAGCATTGCAATTCAGTTCAAACCGGCCTAGCAAGCCCTATCGTAAAAAAGAAATATTAAAAAAAATGAGTCAAAAAGTTGCATTTATCACCGGAGTAACAGGCCAAGACGGGGCCTATTTAAGTGAATTTTTATTAAAAAAAGGTTATATCGTACATGGCTTAAAACGCCGCTCATCTTTATTTAATACGGATAGAATTGATCATTTATATCAAGATCCCCATATTGAAAATCGCAACTTCATTTTGCATTATGGTGATATGACCGATAGTACGAACCTTATTCGCTTGATTCAGGAGATTCAACCTGATGAAATTTATAATTTAGCAGCGATGAGTCACGTACATGTGTCTTTTGAAATGCCAGAATATACGGCAAATGCCGATGGCATTGGTACTTTAAGACTGTTAGACGCTATTCGTTTGTTAGGCTTAGAAAAGAAAACACGTATTTATCAAGCTTCGACTTCCGAATTATACGGAAAAGTTCAAGAAGTACCGCAATCGGAAACCACGCCTTTCTATCCGCGTTCGCCTTATGCTGTTGCCAAAATGTATGCCTTCTGGATTACGGTGAACTATCGTGAAGCCTATGGTATATATGCTTGTAACGGTATTTTATTTAACCATGAGTCTCCTATTCGAGGAGAAACTTTTGTAACTCGTAAAATTACACGCGCGACGTCAAGAATCGCCCTAGGGATGCAGGATAAATTTTACTTAGGAAACTTAGACGCTAAACGCGACTGGGGACACGCCAAAGATTATGTACGTATGATGTGGATGATCCTTCAGGCCGATGAAGCTGAAGACTGGGTGATTGCCACAGGAAAAACCACAACCGTTAGAGACTTTGTACGATTAAGTTTTGCCGAAGTGGGTATCGAGTTAGAATTTAAAGGTGAAGGTGTTGATGAAAAAGCCTATGTAAAATCATGTAACAACACCGAATACCAATTAGAAATCGGTAAAGAGGTTTTAGCGGTAGACCCAAGATATTTTAGACCGACTGAAGTAGAACTTTTAATTGGTGATGCCTCTAAAGCAAATAAAAAACTAGGATGGGAATGCCAATATGAACTTTCAGACCTTGTAAAAGACATGATGCAAAGCGATTTACACCTTATGAAAAAAGACCAGTATTTAGCTGATGCTGATTATAAGACGTTGAATTATTATGAATAGTTTGAATCAGTTTAAAGTTAAAAGTTGAGATTACGAATTGTATGTTTGGTTGATTAATAAAACAAGCTTAATTAAACAGTTAAACAAATAAACGTATAAACAATCAACCTAGCGTCATGCTGAACTTGTTTCAGCATCTCACGACAACGATAACCACAAACAACCTTCCCCTATGACCAAAACATCCAAAATATACATTGCCGGCCATCGCGGTATGGTAGGCTCAGCGATATGGTGCGCCTTAGAAGCCGAAGGATATACCAACCTAATCGGTAAGACCAGTAAAGAACTCGATTTACGCAACCAACATTCGGTAAATGACTTTATAAGCACTGAAAAACCTGATGTTATCATCGATGCTGCAGCCAAAGTAGGTGGCATTTTAGCGAATAGTCAATACCAGTTTGAGTTCTTACTGGAAAACATGCAAATTCAAAACAATTTAATTGATGCTGCCCATAAGCAGGACGTTTCGAAATTTATTTTCTTAGGAAGCTCTTGTATTTACCCAAAACTTGCGCCACAACCGTTAAAAGAAGATTATTTACTCACAGGCCCCTTAGAACCTACAAACGACGGTTATGCCATTGCTAAAATTTCTGGAGTTCGTTTGTGTAAAGCCATAAGAGATCAATATGGTAAAGATTTTGTAAGCCTTATGCCAACCAATCTTTATGGGCCATATGATAATTTCGACTTAAAATCATCGCATGCTTTACCAGCTATGATTCGAAAATTCCACGAAGCGAAAAACGTCAATGGCCAAGAACCGTCAAAGGTCAACAGTCAACAGTCAACGGTCACTTTATGGGGCAGCGGCACCCCTATGCGCGAGTTTTTACATGTTAACGACTTAGCAAAAGCCGTAATATATGCCGTAGAAAACAAATTACCAGAACATTTATATAATGTAGGCACAGGCACCGATGTCACTATAAAAACCCTTGCCGAAACTATTCAAAAAATAGTTGGCCACCAAGGCCAAATCATTTGGGATACAAATAAACCAGATGGTACACCAAGAAAACTCATGGATGTTTCTAAAATGAACAACCTCGGTTGGAAAGCAGCAATTAATTTAGAAGATGGCATTCGAGATACTTATGAGTGGTTTTTGGAGAATGAAGATTCATTTAAAGAGGTGAAGATGTAGGCAATATGTTATAAGCTGTATGCCGTACGCTATATGCTAAATCACGTTTGTCACACTGAGCAATGTCACACTGAGCTTGTCGAAGTGCAGTCGAAGTGTTAACAGTCTTCGGTCCTCCGTCTTCTGTCACCCATCAATAGTCAATAGTCAATAGTCAATAGTCAAAAATATTATGTCCGTAGAAACCATAAAAACAACATCACCAACTAACAACCAACAACCAACAACCACTAACCACAAAACAATAAAATCAATCTGCTGTATTGGCGCAGGCTACGTTGGTGGACCCACCATGGCGGTAATCGCACAAAAGAATCCAGATATTAAGGTAACGGTTGTTGATTTAAACGAGCAACGTATTGCCGATTGGAATGATGCCGATTTATCGAAACTCCCAATTTTCGAACCAGGTTTAGATCAAGTGGTTGAGGAAGCTAGAGGAAGAAACTTATTTTTCTCTACTGACGTTAATCAAGCCATTGATGAGGCTGATATGATTTTTATCTCGGTGAATACACCTACTAAAACCTATGGTTCGGGCAAAGGTATGGCTGCCGACTTAAAATATGTGGAGCTTTGTGCCAGACAGATTGCTGAGGTCGCTACAACAGATAAAATCGTTGTTGAAAAATCTACCCTTCCAGTAAAAACAGCACAGGCCATTAAAAGTATTTTGGATAATACAGGTAATGGCGTCAAATTCCAGATTTTATCAAACCCAGAATTTTTAGCTGAAGGTACAGCCATGACGGATCTTGCGAACCCAGACCGTGTGCTAATTGGTGGTGATCAAACACCAGAAGGTAAAGCAGCCATTCAATCCTTAGTGGATGTGTATGGTGCTTGGGTGCCTCAAGCACAAATTATTACTACCAATCTCTGGTCTTCAGAGTTATCAAAACTCGTGGCCAATGCCTTTTTAGCACAACGTGTGTCTTCTATAAATGCCATTTCAGAACTTTGTGAGGCTACCGAAGCTAATGTGGAAGAAGTAGCCAGAGCTATTGGTATGGATTCTCGAATCGGACCGAAATTTCTAAAAGCTTCCGTAGGGTTTGGCGGGTCTTGTTTTCAAAAAGATATCCTAAACTTAGTTTATATCTCGAAATCTTTAGGTTTAAATGAAGTGGCCGATTACTGGGAGCAAGTTATCATCATGAACAACCACCAACGTGATCGCTTCGCCAACAATATCGTATCCTCTTTATACAATACCGTTTCGGGAAAGAAAATCGCCTTCTTAGGCTGGGCCTTTAAAAAAGATACGAACGATACACGCGAGTCTGCTGCCATTTACGTAGCCGATCGCCTTATGGATGAACAAGCTCAAATTTGGGTGTACGACCCTAAAGTTTCTGCTAGACAGATGCAAGCAGATCTAAATTACCTGAACACTCGAACGGAAACAGAAAATGCCAACTACTTACAAACCGAAACCGATCCTTACAAAGCCTTAGAAGGAGCACATGCGATTGCCGTACTAACCGAATGGGATGAGTTTAAATCATACGATTGGCAAAAAATTTACGATAACATGAGTAAGCCTGCCTTTGTTTTTGATGGCCGTAACGTGTTAGACCAAGAAGCTTTAGAGGCAATCGGATTTCAAGTGCAATCTATTGGTAGGTAATATACCTAATAGGTTCCTCTAGAAATGTAAAAAAACCATAGACTACCAATAAATTAAATGAAGAGTTTACATTAAATATCTCCTTTGTGGCAAATAACAAACATACGCTTAGTGATATATAGATACCGAAGTAAAGGTTTTAAATTTCAGAAATAGACGCGTTTAAGTAAATACCCCGTAATAGGTGTCTTGTTAGAGCAAATGGTCGATAAATCTAAAAATCACCAATACCTTTAAAATAGGATAAATTCACCATAGTAGGTAGCCAACAAACCTAACCTGTCTTCTAAAAAATAAGACTTTATTGATGCCATGAAAGAAAAACAGGGAGCCATAGATACCATTTCTAAAGACAGTAGTTTAAAACTACACATAATTGCTGAAGGTCTTACCGATTGCTATCCGCGCTTTGCTACTACCATGAAATAGGATACTGTAGCAGGGAATGCCATTTGTTTCGCTGCAGGATTTGAAGTGATTGATCAAGAAACTGGTACAATATGCTTTACAGTCATGAAGCATTGTTGAATAATTGTTTTTTAACCCATCCAAATTCAAATATTGAGATACTTCATAAATATAAACCATTAAAGAAAAGGTATGATATATAAAGTTTAAAATCATACGAATAAAAATAACCAAACATGCAACAAACAATTTTAGTAACAGGAGCTGCAGGCTTTATTGGCTTCCATCTATGCAAATCCTTATTAAAGAAAGGCTATAATATCGTAGGCTTAGATAATATCAATGATTATTATGATATAAACCTTAAATTTTCCAGATTAAAGGAGTTAGGCTTTGATCAAAAAGACACGACATGTTTTAATAAAATAACTGAAAGTGAAATTTATGGATCTCGAATGAGTTTTATTAGAATGAATTTAGAAGACAGAACTGAACTACCAAAGTTGTTTTCTAAGTTCACTTTTAATAGTGTTTGTAATTTAGCTGCCCAAGCTGGTGTTAGATTTTCATTAGAAAATCCAGAAGCATATATTGATAGTAATGTTGTTGGTTTTTTAAACCTTTTAGAAGCTTGTAGACATAATGGCAAACCAAAACTAGTTTATGCCAGTAGTTCTAGTGTTTATGGAAATAACGATAGTATTCCCTTTAAAGAATCAGATGATGTAAGTCGTCCAATTAGTTTATACGCAGCTACTAAAAAATCTAATGAATTAATGGCCTATACTTATAGCCATTTATATAGCATAGAGACTATAGGTTTAAGGTTTTTTACAGTTTATGGCCCCTGGGGAAGACCAGATATGGCTATGTTTTTATTTACAGATGCTATAGAAAAAGATCAACCAATTAAGGTTTTTAATGAGGGTAACTTGTCCCGTGATTTTACGTATATAGACGACATTATTAATGGTGTAACTACTTTACTTATAAACAAAAACAAAAAAGAAGAACTGTATCGATTATACAATATTGGAAATAACAAACCTGTAAAATTATTAGATTTTATTTTAGCCATAGAAAATAAACTAGAGAAGACTGCTCGAAAAGAAATGTTACCAATGCAACCCGGTGATGTTGAACAAACTTGGGCAGATGTAAATTTACTCCAAAAAGAGTATAATTATAATAGTTCCACTAGTATAATACAAGGTGTATCCAATTATGTAGATTGGTTTTTAAATTACTATAAGACTAAGTAATAAAGTATGTATAATTTCATTAGATCATTTATTAGAAACGTTATTTCATCATTAGTTTTAATCAAAGGGAAACTCCAAAACCCTAGATTAGAAGTGGGAAAAAATAGTCGAATACAATGGAATGTTAAGTTTAAAGGATCAAATCCTATATCTTTTGGTAATAATGTTTCAATAAGAGACGGCGCTATTTTTATACCGTTAAATGGTTATATAAAATTTGGGAATAATTGTTCTGTAGGTGCATATAATGTTATAGACGGATCAGGAGGATTGGAGGTAGGTAACAATGTAAGAATTGGTCCCCATGTATGTATATACTCAGCCAATCATAAGTTTGAAAGCAAAGTTCAGCCTATATATAAACAGGGTTTAAAATTTGAGCAAGTAGTAATAAAAGACAATGTTTGGATAGGTGCTAATGTTACCATTCTAGCAGGTATTACTATTGAGAGTGGATCTGTGATAGCAGCAGGTAGCTTAGTCAATAAAGATATTGAAACAGATTCTATTGTTGCAGGAGTACCAGCCAAATTGATAAAAAAACGATAGACATGAGTACTGTTTTTAGCAAAAGAAATATTTCAGGTACTTTTTTTACCAATATGGTAATTCAGGTATTAACGGTTTTTCAGGGGATATTGGTATCAAGATTTTTAGGTCCTGTTGGTAAAGGAGCTTTTGAATCGATTATCCTCTGGCCAAATTTATTTGCTAGTCTCTCCAATTTTGGAACTAAGTCAGGAATTAGTATTTATGCAGCAAAAAGCAAATCAAAAGGTTTGATTAAGCCTGCTATATTGAGTGGTCTAATAACAGGAACACTAGGTGTATTAGTGTGCTATCTATTAGTGCCAATAATATTGGAAGGAACAGATATAGAACTTGTCAAGCTAACACAGTTTTTTAGTTTGTTTATCTTAGTTAATCATATGGCTAGTGCTATTTTGTCTATAGAACACGGTCAAGGAAATTTTAAAAAGTATAATTTCTTTAGGTTGATTTTAAACCCAATATATCTGCTGTCTCTTATTAGCTTAAAATTGTTGGGTAAGTTAACAATAGAGACATGTATATATGCTTTATTTTTTTCTAGTGCAATTGTATTGATATTGCGACTTATTGGAAATTTGAATTCATTTAAACTTAAGAGTCATGTTACAATTAAAAATATATTCAAAGTGAGTTTCTCTTTTGGTCTGGCAGATTTTTTAATGCCAATATATCAATATTTTGACAAAGCTTTATTGTTATTCCTTTTAGGGAGTACGCAATTAGGGTTTTATTCTGTTGCCTTAACAGCTGCTGGTGTACTGAGTGTAATCTCAGGTTCTATTGCCACTATTGCATTTACTCATTCTGCGCAAAATAAACATTCAAAAAAAGAAGTAATTAAATCAGTTCGATTAACGTTTTTAGCTTATGTTTTATTAGGTGTCCCTCTAGCGTTTTTATTACCGTACTTTATACCTTTTGTCTACGGATCTGCGTTTGAACCTTCCGTTTTACCTTCTATTATATTAATTTTTTCATCTTGTTTTCAAGGTCTTGGCTTAATTATAGAACAATCTATTAGAGGAGCTGGAAACCCCTATAAAGGCTTGATTTCTAGATTAGTATCAATTATTTTTATGGGGGTTTTGGGTGTTCTTTTATCAGATAGTTTAGGTCTAATTGGAGTGGCTTTAGCGTTTGTGGTTGCTCAATTTATGTTTTTAATATTAATGATAAAGAATTTTAAATATGAGGGCGGAGTTAGCCATTTTATTCCTGGAGTAGCTGATGTTAAATACCTTTTTAACAAGCTTAATTTAAAGCAAAATAAATGGAAATCTCAATAATCCTATTTGTACTTTTACTAATTCAATCAATTTATTTTATAGGTTGGTCGTTATTGAACTATGCAAGATTGCTTTCTTTCTTTTCTTTGTTTAATTTTTCCTTCGTAGGTATAGTGTTGGTTGGTTATTTAGGAGTAGTTTTTTACAATCCTAACCCTTTTAGTTACTCAACAATTTCTTGGAGCTTATTTTATGCAATAGCAATTCAGTTTTGTGCTTATAGAGGGTATGTTTCTAGGAACAACTACATCAACACTTCGTTATTTAATTTTGTTTTTAAAAGAAGCAAAGCTTCTAACAAAAATATATTTCGTTTAGGTTTGGTTTACTGTCTTTTAGGGTTTTATTTCTTTTATAAATACTATAGTCTACCTGAAGATATACTACTTAGGGAACATTCTGGGTTACCAGTCTTGTATTTAGTATTTGCAAAAATAGTTTATGTGGGTTACGCTTTAATTATGGTAACAGCATTAAAGTTAAATAAACGATTTATAAAAAGAATAGCAATTATTGTATTTGTAGGAATATTAGGTGTTTTATTATTTCGACTAAAAAGAACAGAAACCTTAATTTTTATCTGCTCTAATGTGTTTTTATTGTACTATATAAAAGGATATAAAATTAGCAGAAAACTACTTATTTTAGGCGGTGTAATCTTTTTCTTATTTGTTTTTTATATACGTGAACTAAGGGAGTCTATCAATGTTAATTTTATACATGGAAAGAAGATTAATATAGAAAGTGTTCAAGCGCAATTAGACCAAAGTTCATTTAGTGAAAAACTAATAGGAGCACCAGAACTTCGTTTCGCAATATCTCAAATTGAGGTTAGCAATAATAATCTAGATTTTTCATACGGAGCAATTCATTGGAATCGAATAATAAATTTATTCATACCGGGACAGATAGTTGGTAGAGGACTTAAAGAATCATTATTAATGTCAGAACCTAAATATGATATTTATAGATATTACGGACAAGAAACTTTTAGTACAGGATTAATGAATACTATATTAGCTGAGACATTCAAAGAGTTCTGGGTGTTTGGCGCATTATTTATTTATTTTCTTTTTAATTTTTTAAGAAAAATATCAGAAGAACTACTAAGAAGAAATGATACGTTTTATGTAGCTTTCGTTTCTATTGTAACTCCATATATTGTAGTGCTGTCAGGATCGGGTAGTGCATTATATATTGGAGGTAGTTTATTTTATTTCTTTTATCTCATTCCTCTAAGGTATTTAAAATGATAGTAACACAATTAACAGCAAGACGAGATTACGCAGTTCCTAAAATTCTTCATAACTACGGAGAACTTGATGTACTTTTTACCGATGCTTATTATAATCCCGATAAAATAAAAGTTTTTAATTTTTTGGACAGAGTGTTACCAAAAAATATAGTAGAAACCTACAAAAGATATAACCCACAGATTCCACATGAGAAAGTTTTTTATGATTGGAATTTAGCTTTAAAATTTAAGCTAGGAATGAGAACTTCCGATATTTATAAGAAATATCATTGCCAAATTACAGCTTATAAATGTTTAAATAATAAAGCGGTTAAATTCTTAAATGATTATAAAGGAGGCGTATATGGTTTTGATACCTCAAGTTTGGAATTGTTTGAATGGGCAAGAAAAAATGGAAATCAATGTATTTTAGATCAAAGTGTTGCACCACGTAAAAGTCAAATAGAAATGTATGAATCTTTTCAAACTTTGTATGGATTTGATGAAAAAGAAAATATAGAGTATTGTAAGCTGATGCTTGAACGAGAACAAAAGGAATGGGCTTTGGCTACCAAAGTTTTAGCACCTTCGAAATATGTGTACAATGAATTGCTGAAAAGTGGTTTGGACGAAAGTAAAATAAAGTTGGTCCCTTTTGGCTATGAATCCAATTTAACTCAAGAAGATTACACTAAAATTATCTCCAATAGAATTTCAAAAAGTCATAGTGAAATTAATATCATTTTTGTGGGAAATGCAGGGTATAGAAAAGGAGTAATGGAATTAATTGAAATGGCAAAAAGATTCCAAAACCAAAAAAATGTAAAATTTAATATGGCAGGTCAGGTTTCAGAAGAAATTTCTAAAATGATTTATAAATTGAATTTACCAAATTTAAAAATTTTAGGAAAATTGCCCAAAAGAGTATTGATGCATCAATATGAATCGTCAGACATTTTCTTTTTACCCTCTTTCCTTGAAGGGTCGGCTAGAGTGGTGTTCGAAGCTATGAGTTGGGGGTTACCTGTGCTAGTTTCTCACCAATCAGGAAGTGTCATTACAGATGACGAAGAAGGATTTTTATTTAATGCTGGTGATGTTGATATGATGGAATCAAAATTGAAAATTTTAATAACAAATCGCGACCTTCGTTTGACTATGGGAGAAAAGGCTATTAAAACTGTAAAACACTATGATTTAAATAGTTATGGCGATAATTTAATAAAAGCAATAAAATGAAAAACCATAGTTTTGTTTCAAAAGTAAAGGGGTCCATATGGTCTAAAATGAATAATTTCGGAATTCGATTGCCTTTTGCCTTAATATGGTATTTTACAAGATATATTAGACAAAAGTATTGGTTATTATTTTATAGATCAATAGGTAAATTTGGATTTAGGAAGATAGGAAAGAACGTAGCGATAGATGGTAGAGTGGAGTTTATTTGGCCATGTGCAGATATTAGAATTGCTAATAATGTGAGGATAGGTAAACGCTGTGTGTTTCAAGGTTCTCCTTCATCTGTTATTCAAATTTCAAAAAATGTAACGGTTAATGATGGTTGTTATATAACTTCTATGTTTAGCATAGAAATAGGAAAAGGTACTTCTATAGGCGAATATACGAGTATACGTGACTATAATCATAAATTTGATAACCCTTCAACTCCAATTAAAAATCAAGATTATTTCGGTTCAAAAATAGTTATCGAAGAAGATTGTTGGATTGGAAGAGGTTGTATAATACTTCCTGGGGTTACAATTGGAAAAGGTGCAGTAGTTGGAGCTAATTCTTTAGTAAATAAGGATGTCTCTCCATATACTATTGTAGGTGGGATACCTGCTAAATTTATTAAAAATAGGTGAAAAAAGAAACTAAGTTTGTAGATAAGGGAAATGATGTTATTAAGCGTCATGGCATTGGAGTTCAAAAATCACTATATATTTTGTTGTATTATATATTCGCTAAACACTTACCATCTCCTCCATTACCATTAAGTGGAATTGGAATGAAGTTAAGAGCTAGCTTGGCTAGAAAGATATTTTTGAAAACCTCAGCTAAATTTAAGGTCCACCAAGGGGTAGACTTTGGTACTGGTGTTAACATTCAGATAGGAAATAATTCTTCCTTCAATAAAAATGCTTGGGTGGCTAATGATACAATAATTGGTGATGATGTAATGATGGGGCCAAATGTATCTATTCTTTCAGGGAGTCATAACTTTGATAGAATAGATATTCCTATGACTCAGCAGGGCGCACCAATCAGAAGAGCTGTAATTATTGGATCGGATGTATGGATTGGTACACGTTCAATTATTTTACCGGGAGTTAGAGTGGGCAACCATTCTATAATTGCTGCTGGTAGTATAGTTACAAAAGATGTTCCAGAATGGGCAATAGTTGGAGGTAATCCTGCTAAAGTAATTAAGTATAGAAATACAGAATTAAAGTCATGAGCAAGAAAAAAGTAAAGGTAACTTTGTTAACTGCCGTTAATTCAAGAAATGCAGGAGGGTTGTTTAACAGTGTTAAAAGTCTAGGGTTTAGTTTAAAGGACAAGTTTAACCTATCCATTTTGTCGTATGACGATGAATATAGTAAAGAAGATATCGCAACATATAAAGGGTTAAGGGTTCAAAAATATAAGGTATTACCTTCAATGGGTTTAGGGTTGTCTTTTAATTTATATCGAAAATTACACATTGAATCTCCAAAAATCATTCACCAACAAGGTATATGGATGTTTTTTTCCTTTATAGCTAACAGGTATAAAAATAAAACAGGAGTAAAACAGGTTATAGCGCCTAGAGGGATGTTAGATCCATGGGCATTATCTAATTCAAATTGGAAAAAAAGAATGGTGGGGAGCTTGTTTGAAAACAGGAATTTAAGACAAGCAGATTGTATTCATGCCTTGTGTGAGTCTGAATATAGGTCCATAAGAAAATACGGACTAACAAACCCTGTAGCCATAATTCCAAATGGTTTTAATCTTAGAGAAGAACAGCATATAAGAAAAGAAAACAATAGTACTAAAACAATATTGTTTATAGGTCGCATTCATCCTAAAAAAGGATTGAAAGAGTTGATTCATGCATTAAACAAACTTAAAAATTCTTCTGAAATTAAAAACTGGAAGCTAAAAATAGCGGGGTGGTCACAAATGAATCATGAAGAAGAATTGAAAGAATTAGTTCGATTATATGGACTAAATAAAAGGATCGAATTTATAGGACCTATATTTGGTATTGAAAAGGTACGAGAATTAGAAAGTGCTGATGTATTTATATTACCATCTTTTAGTGAAGGATTACCAATGGCTGTTTTAGAAGCTTGGTCCTTTGGTTTACCCGCACTTATAACAGATGAATGCAATTTACCTGAAGGTTTTATGCAAAAAGCAGCTTATAGAATCACTACAGACCCTAAGTCTATGAGTGAACAAATATTAAACTTTTTTAAGTTAAGTGACGAAGAAAGGTCGATGATGGGTAATAGAGCATTGAACTTGCTTAAAAACCAATTCACGTGGGATATTGTTGGAGAAAAAACAAATCAAATGTATAATTGGCTTTTAGATAAAGCAGATAAACCAGAATTTGTTAAATTAGATTAAATGGCTGAAGTAGATTTATCGCAATATAAAAATGCTTTAGGAAGAGGGCATCAATTTAAACGTATGCTATGGCAAACTGTTTGGTTTCTTTTTGCTAGACCATTCCCACGAAGTATTGCTAGTTCATGGAAAATAATATTACTAAGAAGTTTTGGTGCCAAAATACATAAAACAGCTGTAGTTTATTCATCTGTTAAAATTTTCGCCCCTTGGAATTTAATCATGGAGGAATATGCGTGCCTAGCGCCTGAGGTAGATTGTTATAATGTGGATTTAATATCTATTGGAGCACATACTACGGTGTCTCAAAAAGCTTATTTGTGTACAGCCTCACATGACATTACAAAATCTAATAACCCTCTGATGACTGCACCAATAGTTATAAAAGATCAAGCCTGGATTGGAGCGGCGGCGTACATAGGAATGGGGGTTGTAGTTGGACAAGGATCTGTTGTAGGCGCTACTGCATCCGTTTATAAGGATGTAAGCTCTTGGCAAATAGTTGGAGGAAATCCTGCGAAACTTATTAAAAAAAGAGAATTAAATGACTAAGCAATCAATTACGGCCATTGTATTAACCTACAATGAAGAAATTCATTTAGAAAGGTGTTTGCAGTCGTTAAATAAGGTGTGTGAAAGAATCGTTGTTGTTGATTCATTTTCTACAGACAATACACTAGAGATTGCTCGTAGTAATGGAGCAGAGTTTTTTCAGAATACCTGGGTTAATTATGCAGTTCAATTTAATTGGGCCTTAGATAATTTAAAAGTTAATACAGATTGGGTACTTAGACTTGATGCTGATGAATATCTAAGTGAGTATCTTTTGAAGGAGTTAAAGAATAATTTATCTGAAGTTAAGAATGATGTGAATGGTATAACCTTCCCGCTTAGAAGAGTTTTTTTGAATAGAGAAATCAAGTTTGGCACAGGTAATATTCGTTTGTTAAGAATGTTCAGAACTGGAAAAGGACGTTCCGAAAACCGATGGATGGATGAGCATATAAATTTATTAGAAGGAAAAATTACAGAATTCCAAGGTTCTTTTTCTGATGACAACTTAAATAATCTAAGTTGGTGGACACAAAAACATATAGGTTATGCTATCCGTGAAGCTATAGATTTACTAGATATTGAATTAAGTTTATTAAGTAAGTCTAAAAAAGAGACGTTGGATACTCAAGCCTTACAAAAAAGGAATTTGAAACATAAATATGTAAAACAACCTTTGTTTTTAAGGGCTTTTATATACTTTTTATACCGTTATATCTTTAAATTAGGATTTCTTGAAGGGAAAGAAGGTTTTTTGTGGCATTTTTTACAAGGTTGGTGGTATAGAACTTTGGTAGATGCAAAAGTATATGAGATAAAAAAGGTTTGTGGCGATGATGTGCATAAAATAAAAGCACATTTAAAAGAACACTATCAAATAGAACTGTAAGATAATATATAAAAATTACACTATTCACGGTGACCTACAAAAGTAAAGTTTCTATAACACTCTGCATTCAATCAGTTTTAGAGCAAGACTACCTCATATCAAACACCTCATTATTGAAATAGCAGATGTGACAATAAAAAACATTATATAACATAAAGATTATTAAGGCTTAGAACACTATATTTCTAGACACATTGCCTATTCCTCTGGGCAAACCTACCTCTACCTTACCTAAAAAAAGAAAGGACATGCAATGAACGCTAGAACAACGAATAAAATACGGTTTACTAACAACCGGCCTACTTCCCTTTTTATATTTTTAGGGAACTTATCTTTTTAAGTTAGGCACTTTTAACCATATAACTGGAGTGCATTTTGCTAGATCCAAAGAGTATTTGTTTTTTCAAATTCAAACTAAAATAACAGAATTACAACGTAGAAAATGAAACGAATTTTAATAACAGGAGGCGCTGGTTTTGTAGGCTCACATTTATGCGAACGCTTATTAAACGAAGGAAATGATGTCATTTGTTTGGACAACTATTTTACAGGAAATAAAGAAAATGTAGTTCACCTACTAAACAATCCTTTTTTTGAACTGGTACGTCACGACATTACCGAACCTTATTATGCCGAGGTAGATGAGATTTATAATATGGCCTGTCCTGCCTCTCCAGTGCACTACCAATACAACCCTATTAAAACCATAAAAACCTCTGTGATGGGTGCTATTAACACTTTAGGCTTAGCCAAACGTGTGAAAGCAAAAATATTACAAGCTTCCACTTCGGAGGTCTATGGCGATCCTGCGGTTCACCCCCAACCCGAAAGCTACTGGGGCAATGTCAACCCAATTGGTATCCGCTCTTGCTATGATGAAGGCAAACGTTGTGCCGAAACCTTATTTATGGATTACCACAGCCAGAACGATGTGGCCATAAAAATTATAAGAATATTTAATACCTATGGCCCACGAATGAACCCTAACGATGGTCGTGTGGTTTCTAATTTTATCATGCAGGCTTTAAAAGGCGAAGACATCACCATTTTTGGCGATGGCACACAAACCAGGAGCTTTCAATATGTGGATGACTTGGTAGAGGGTACCATTAGAATGATGAATGCCGACCCTAAATTCTTAGGCCCCGTAAACTTAGGAAATCCTAATGAGTTTACCATGCTGGAATTAGCTGAAGCCGTTATACGACTCACGAACTCCAAGTCGAAACCCATTTTTATGCCATTACCTCAAGATGACCCTAAACAACGCCAGCCAGACATCAACCTGGCCAAAGAAAAATTAAGCGGTTGGAAGCCTGAAATTGAACTGGAAGAAGGCCTCACCAAAACTATAAAATACTTTGAAACCAAATTGTAAATGGCTTAAATCTCCATGAAAATAACCCTAATTACAGCGACATACAATAGCGAGACTTCGATAAAAACCTGTATCGAATCGGTTTTAAGCCAAGATTACCCAGAAGTAGAACATCTTATTATTGATGGTGTTTCTACTGATAGCACCCTTAACATCGTAAAAGATTTTCTAAAAAAACATGACCATATCACATTAATTTCAGAACCTGACCAAGGGATATATGACGCTTTAAATAAAGGGATTTCTAAGGCTACTGGAGAAGTGATTGGTTTTGTACATTCGGATGATTTTTTGGCTTCAGAAAATGTTTTAAGTGAAATAGCTTCACAATTTGAAAAGAAAAAATGCGACGGCGTTTATGGTGATTTGGAATATGTAGATAAACAAAATACCAACAAAATCATGCGTTATTGGAAAAGTTGCCCCTTTACCCTTAAACTCTTAAAAAAAGGTTGGATGCCGGCCCACCCTACCCTATTTTTAAAGCAGGAAATTTATAAAAAACATGGTATATTTGACCAAAATTTTAAAATCGCGGCTGACTATGATTTTATTTTACGCATCTTTAAAGACCAGCAGTTAAATTTCATTTATTTACCCATGGTAATAACAAAAATGCGTACTGGAGGAGCGAGCAATAGAAGTCTAAAAAATGTGATAACCAAATCTAAAGAAGATTATAAAGCGCTTAATAAGAATCAAATTGGAGGGTGGTCTACTTTATTCATTAAAAATGTTTCAAAATTAAGCCAATTTTATAAAAAATAATTAGAAAGTCCGTAATCAATCATAAACTATAGTGTCAACCTGAACTCCTGCCTGCCGACAGGCACGGTGTTTCAGGTTCTCACAATAAATTATTCATATTAACAAGTTTTATGAGATGCTGAAACAAGTTCAACATGACGGAAAAAATAAGACTATGCCAACAATTGGACTATCAGAAAAAATAATATGCTTACAAATATTTTAACCAATCCTATTATATTAACCCTCATTTGCTGTTTCGGCTCCTTTGGCTTGGTGAATTACCTGATTCCTAGGATCATTTTTATGGTGAACCACCACAACCTCAGTGAACAGCCGGGGCATAGAAGCTCCCATACCCGAGCTACCCCAACCATGGGTGGTCTTGCTTTTTTTGTGGCACTTATTCTTAACCTATTTCTTTTTAAACAGTTAGATATTGACGAAATTGGTTTAAACTTAGCTGCGGCTCTTACTTTAGTATTTATCATAGGATTAAAGGATGATTTGGCGGTTTCTACACCTAGAGCACGCATTTTAGTAGAAATTATAGCGATTTTCATCATTTTTTTCCATCCAGGATTTCACAGTTTATCGTTTGATGGTTTTCTAGGGATATACAAGGCCCCACAATTGCTTATTGATATCCTCCATATTTTAATCATTTTAACTATCATTAATGCTTACAATTTAATTGATGGCGTCGATGGCCTTGCCTCAGCCATAGGTATTAGTGTGTTTTCCATGCTAGCTCTAATGTTTTACAAAATTGATTTACATTTCTATTTTATTTTAGCCCTCACCCTTATTAGCATGCTTTTGGCATTTTTAAAATATAATTTTTCACACCAACGTAAAATTTTCATGGGCGATACCGGCTCTTTAATTATAGGCTTTTGTATTGCATTTTTATGTTTGCGTTTTTTAACGGTAGACAGCCTATTATATAATTACTTTGCCTTTAAACCAGAAAACAAATTGTTTATCATTACTGGCGTATTGGCGGTGCCTTTTTTCGACATGCTCCGGGTTATAGGGGTACGTTTATTACAAGGTCATAGCCCGTTTACTGCCGATAGAAATCATGTGCACCACATCTTACTAGATTTAGGGATGCCTCATTATAAAATCGCGGTTATTTTAGGTGGCCTAAATTATGTTTTAGCCATACTAATCATTTACCTTTCTGCTCAATTTAGTAGCTTGGGTATGATGGCCATGCTCCTTGTAATTTTTCTTTTATTTTTAAGTGTTTTTTATAAACTCAAAACACAAATTCCAATCAAACAAAATTAAAATCCCTTAACCAAAAGTTCTACAATGATAAAAGCAATACCTTTTAGCTTCTCAAAATTTATTTTCATATTAGGCTTAGCAATAGTATTAGGTGCCTGTGCTTCTAGAGAAAGCGTACAGTACTTTCAAAAAATTGACTATACCAAGCTAAGCGACTCCATAGCCCATACCGAACCTGAAATACAAGTGGGTGACCTTCTAAATATTACCATTACGGCTACCAACGCTGAAGCGGCCATACCCTTTAACTTGTATGAAACCCCCATCATTGCGAATTCTATGAATATGAATGCCGCTAGACCGCTCCCCTATTTGGTGGATACCGATGGAAATATTAACTTTCCTGTTTTGGGGCAACTTCATATCGCTGGAAATACGACCAAAGAATTAAATACGCTTTTAAAAGAACAACTAAGCAGTTACATCCAAGATCCTGTTATAAATATTCGTTTCACCAATTTTAGAGTATCTGTATTGGGGGAAGTAAACCGTCCTGGGACATTTCCAGTCACCAACGAACACCTATCGATTATAGAGGCTATTACGCTAGCAGGTGATTTAACTATTTATGGTAAACGTGATGAAGTGCTTTTAATACGTATGGAAAATGGCACAAAAAAATACATTCCCCTGGATCTTACACAAAAAACTATTTTAGATTCACCTTATTTTTACGTGAAACAAAACGATATTATTTATATCAACCCCAATAAAACCAAGGTCAACGCATCCGTTGTAGGCCCAAACACTAGTGTTATTCTCTCATCCCTATCCATATTACTAACCGTAATAGGTTTACTTATTTAGTCGTATTATGCAGCATCAGAATCTAGAAAACCCTACAAGTTTTATGTTTGTAGACGAAGAAACCACCAACATACGCCAAGAAATTGAAAAATACCTCTTTCACTGGAAATGGTTTGCCCTTGGCATAATAATAGCCTTAATCGGGGCTTTTATTTACTTACGCTATACTCCCAATGTATACGAAACCTCAACCACCATTCTAATTGAAGACGAATCTAGTGGCGGACTTCCTAGTGAATTGGCCGTTTTTGAAGAGCTAGGCATAGGAGGAAACAAAAAGAATATTGAAAATGAGATTACTATTCTTAAGTCCCGTAACCTCCTAGAGCGCGTAATTAAAAACTTAGACTTTAATGTGGCCTATTTTAAAGAAGGCCAAGTACGAAGTTCAGAAGAGCTTGCCAGTGCGTTACCCTTTAAAATAAACTTTCTAAAAAAGGACTCTATTTTTTACACCCAAGAAACCGAATTTAAAATTGAAGCCCTATCGCCTACACAATTTAAATTAACCCCGATTAGTACGGAACATAGTAAAACTTATAATTTTGGAGACAATATTATTTTGGATGGCATTGATTTTATCGTCACTCCAAATAGTACATCAAACAACATGGATGCTAGTCATGAGTATACTGTAAAAATTATATCGTTAAAAAAAGTTACCGAAGGCCTTAGAAGCGCCATTCAAGTAAACCTACTTAATAAAAACGCCACCGTTCTTGAGTTAAAACTACAAAGCACTTTAAAGGAAAAGGCCCAATATATTCTAGATGAATTGGTACGTCAATACAATGAAGATGCCGTAGAGTACAAAAGTTTAATTGGTAAAAACACCAACACCTTTATTACCGAGCGTTTGGAGCTCATTAAGGAAGACTTAATGGAAGTTGATAAAACCGCCGAAATTTTTAAAACCACCAACAAACTTAGTGACATTCCTACAGAAACCGGAATTGTTTTAGAAACCAACTCGGAAGTCGAAAAGCAAATCATCGATCTAAACACCCAACTTAAAATGGTCGATTTTGTTCAAAACCTATTGGCATCCAATACAGAAGCCTTAATCCCTCAAAATTTAGGGTTAAATGCCTCCGATGTGAGTGCCAACAGTTCTAAATATAATGAAATGCTTTTAGAGCGTACACGTATCGCTAAAAGTTCGGGTAAAAACAACCCCGTAATCATAAACTTAGATACCCAATTAGAACAAATTAGAGGAAGTATTAGTCAGAGTTTAGATAACTTAAAGACCCAATTAAACATTGCTTTAAAAGATGCTATGGTACAGGAACAGCGCATGTCGGCACGGATTACATCGGTGCCTAAACAAGAGCGTGAATACCGAGACATCCAAAGGCAACAGCAAATTATTGAAACCCTTTACTTGTTTTTATTACAAAAAAGAGAAGAAAATGCCATTTCTCTAGCGGTAACCGTACCTAATTCTAAGCTTATTGACAAAGCAGAAAGCAGTACCCTGCCGGTAAGTCCGAAACGTAAAATAATCTACCTTGGTGCACTTATTTTAGGGCTAATTGTTCCTTTCGCCATCGTCTACATCCGTAATCTTTTAGATAATAAAATACACACCCAAAAAGAACTTGAAGAACTGGTTAAAGCTCCTTTTGTTGGTGATGTGCCTATCACAGTAAAACAAGATCGCATGCTAAACAAAGACGATCGAGGCAGTCAGGCAGAGGCTTTTAGAATGTTAAGAACCAATTTAAATTTTCTACTTGGCAATACGGGAGATGAAGGACAAATCATTTTCGTTACGTCTACCATTCCTGGAGAAGGTAAAACCTTTATTTCTATTAACTTGGCAACTGTTTATGCTATGACTAATAAAAAAGTATTGCTTATTGGTGCCGATATTCGTAAACCTAAATTTATAGAATACCTAAACATTGAAACAGCTAAACTGGGACTTACCGAGTACTTAGCCGACACAACCATAGAACCTCAAGATATTATTTCTCATCAAAAATGGGGCTTTGATGTGATTCAATCAGGGACCATCCCACCTAACCCGGCCGAGTTATTAATGAATGGCCGATTAGATGAATTATTAGCCTATGGTAAAGCAAACTACGACTTTATTATCGTAGATACGGCACCTATTAATGCCGTAACCGACACTATGCAAATTGCCTCTAAAGCTGACTTGTTTTTATATGTGGTAAGAGCCAATTACCTTGATAAGCGACTACTAGATATTCCAAAACATATACATAATGAAAAACGCGTACAAAACATGGCCTTAGTCATGAATGGCACAGATCCTAAAAAAGGATATGGCTACGGATATGGCGGCTACGGCTACGGGGAAGCCGAAGAAACTAAAAAACCTTGGTGGAAATTTAGAAGCTAGTTTTCTAAATTAGTTTCCCTTCTTAATAAAACACCCTTTGAAGATTTTAATTGGCTTCAGAGGGTGTTTTGTTTTTAGGAGGATTGGTAACGGTTAATATGTGGTAATAGTTACTAATAAAACTAATTGTATAAACATAGAGCAGTGCCTTGTCACCTAATAAGGGGACAACAGGGGTGTTCGTGTTAAGCATCCCTACCCCCCATAATCCCCTCTAGGGGATAATAACACAAGCTTTCAATTCAAGTCCTGTCTAAAATTGGTAAAGATTCCCTAAAATTCAACATATAGATCCTTCAGTCGTTCATCCTTTTGGATGACATACCCGAATAAGTTCCCTATTAACTTAAACGCTCAAAAAATAGAACATAGTACTGTCCCCGAAAAAGGGGACCTCAGGGGTGTTCGTGTTAAGCATCCCTAAAAAACACCCCATAATCCCCTCTAGGGGATAATAACATACCCTTTCAATTGAAGTGTGGTGTAAACATGGAACAGTTACCGTAATACTCAACAAAAGTTCCTTCTTTCGTGCCTCCTTCTGGATGACAATCCCGATATACCTCCATTTTAACTTAAACGCTCAAAAAATAGGACGGAGCCAATGTCCCCTAATAAGGGGACTACAGGGGTGTTCAACCAAAACACACCCTTTTCTATCATTCTGAACGCTCCAATGTCATTCTGAACGCAGTGAAGAATCTCTTCGTCTCTAAAAAAACCTTTAGTCCTAGTTTTTTCTTCTAAAAACACCCCTATTAGCTACGCTAGGTATCTTCCGTAAAAACGATGTTTTCATCTCGATAGTCCTCTAGAGGATACTTACATACGCTTTCAATTGAGGTCTGGTGTAAAATTGAACAATAGCTGTGAAATCCAACATTGAGATCCTTCAGTCGTACTTCCTTCTGGATGACAAACTCAACAAACCTCCATTTTAACTTAAACGCTCAAAAAATAAACCAGAGCCATGTCCCCTTGAGGGGACCACAGGGGTGTTCGTGTTAAGCATCCCTAACCCCCCCATAATCCCCTCTAGGGGATAATAACACAAGCTTTCAATTCAAGTCCTGTCTAAAATTGGTAAAGATTCCCTAATATTCAACATATAGATCCTTCAGTCGATCCTCCTTCTGGATGACAAACCCGAATAAGTTCCCTATTAACTTAAACGCTCAAAAAATAGAACATAGTACTGTCCCCTTGAGGGGACAATAGGGGTGTTCAACTAAGGCTCACCTCTATTCTGTAACTCTGAACGCTCCCATGTCATTCTGAACGCAGTGAAGAATCTCTTCGTCTCTAAAAACACCCCTATAATCCCCTCTAGGGGATACTGAATTACGTTTTCAATTCAAGTCTTGTGTAAAAACTGAACAAATACCCCAAAACTCAACATAAAGATCCTTCACTCGTGACTCCTTCTGGATGACAATACAACCACAAAACCATAACTTTAACACCAAAATCCAATATTTAACATTTCATTAATAAGGGTAAACACGATTTTTGTCATCTCTTATATATAGCCTTAAGCATGGAGTGAAACAAATCCCTTCGTAATTACTTCATTAAGACGGCTTCATTAAAATATTATATATTGAAATCAGGCTTCCTAGATCAAAATAGTCAGCCATTAAAAATTAAATGACAATTGGTAGCTTTGTAAAAAACAGAAATACACATTTTTAACACAGCTGCTCGATATAAGCTAACAACCATTTTTTAACATACCCATTAACTATGAAAAAAATATTTCTACTCTGTGCTTTCTTATTTACCATGCTAGGGCAAGCTCAAATTTTCAACCCCGTAAAATGGAGCACTTCAGTTGAGAAACTATCTGACACCGAATACAAGTTAATTTCAAAAGCAACCATAGAAAAAGGCTGGCACTTATATTCTCAAAACGTACCTGAAAACGGTCCGGTTCCTACAAGCTTTATATATGATGATGCAAATGGGCAATTTAAAATCATAGGAAATACCACAGAAGAAAAAGGCCATACCATTAACGATCCTGTTTTTGAAATGGAAATCACCTTTTTTGAAGACACCGCTGTTTTTGAACAAAAAATAGCCGTTGTAGGTGATGAAAAAACCATCAATGGCTTTGTAGAATATATGGTTTGCGACGATACCCGTTGCTTACCTCCTACCGAAGTGGATTTACCTTTTAATCTTGAGGAAAGTAATGCAGCAGCTGCTGTTTCGACTTCTGAGAACGCGGAGGCTGATAGCAATCCTACTGAAGGTAACACCACTAAGCTTCCTGCTAAAAAATCAGAAAAAACCTTATGGGGTATCTTTTTTATTGCCTTCTTTTCAGGATTTGCAGCCTTGTTAACACCTTGTGTATTCCCGATGATTCCAATGACGGTAAGTTTCTTTACCAAACAAAGTAAAAACAAAGCCGCAGGCATTAGAAATGCTGTTATTTACGGGTTGTCTATTATTGTTATTTATGTGCTTTTAGGGATTCTCGTGAGTCTTATTTTTGGTGCTGATGCCCTAAATGCCTTATCAACAAATGTATGGTTTAATATTATATTCTTCTTACTATTACTCGTTTTTGCAGCTTCTTTTTTAGGTGCTTTCGAAATTATGCTTCCTAATTCATGGGCGAATAAAGTGGATAGCCAAGCCGATAGAGGCGGATTAATTGGTATCTTTTTTATGGCATTAGCTTTAGCTATTGTTTCTTTTTCTTGTACGGGGCCTATTGTAGGGACCTTACTTGTTCAAGCCGCTGCTGGTGGAAGTCAGATTGGTCCTATTGTAGGGATGTTAGGATTTTCATTCGCAATTGCCTTACCATTTGCGCTTTTTGCAGCCTTTCCGGGGTGGTTAAATTCTTTACCAAAATCGGGCGGCTGGTTAAACACCGTGAAAGTGGTTTTAGGATTCTTAGAATTGGCTTTAGCCTTTAAATTTTTATCAAACGCCGATTTGGTACTACAGTTACATTGGTTAGAGCGTGAAGTGTTTATTGCCATTTGGATTGCTGTTTTTGGAGCATTAGCCTTCTATTTATTTGGAAAAATACAGCTGCCTCACGATTCACCAATAACACACATTTCTGTAGGTCGTTTGTCTTTAGCACTTATAACCTTATCGTTTACCATTTATATGATTCCTGGACTTTGGGGGGCGCCTCTAAATTTAATTAGTGCCTTCCCACCGCCACAGCATTATAGTGAATCGCCTTATGGTGTTGGGTATACACAGTTAGGTTCTTCAAATGTACCTGGTGGACATCATGATGAAGTTCCTGAAGGGGCGCATTTAATGCCACCACACAATATTTTAGCTTTCGACGATTACGATAAAGGCCTCGCTTATGCTAAAAAAGTAGGGAAACCAGTAATGCTAGATTTTACAGGACACGCATGTGTAAACTGCAGAAAAATGGAACAAAATGTATGGGTAAAACCAAACATCCTAAGCATTTTAAAAAATGATGTGATTTTAATTTCATTGTATGTTGATGACAAACGTAAACTGGAAGATGATGAGATTGTTGATTCCAAGCTAAAACCTGGAAAACAGTTAAAGTACATCGGTCAGAAATGGAGTGAATTACAAACCATTAAATACAAAACCAATTCGCAACCTTTTTATGTGCTGATGGGGCATGATGAAGAAAACTTAATAGAGCCTGTTGCCTATACTCCCGATGCCGATGAATATTACAATTGGTTGAAGGCAGGTATTTCATCGTTTAAAAAGTAGGTCACAAAACTTGATGTTCGAGCGAAGTCGAGAACAGTTTCAAACAAATTAGTTTCACCTCTAATATGAAGTAATATTTAAAAGCTATCTTATGAATTTATCAAAATGTACTTCTGATCGTCATAGCTTCTCGACTCCGCTCGAAGACCTTAAAAACGGCAACAACAAACGGTGTTCGAGCAGAGTCGAGAACGGTTCAAACAAATTAGTTTCACCTCTAATATGACGTAATATTAAAAAGTTATCTTATGAATTTATCAAAATGTACTTCTGATGATCATAGCTTCTCGACTCCGCTCGAAGACCCTGAAAACGGCAACAACAGACGGTGTTCGAGCAGAGTCGAGAACGGTTCAAACAAATTAGTTTCACCTCTAATATGACGTAATATTTAAAAGTTACCTTATGAATTTATCAAAATGTACTTCTGATCGTCTTGGCTTCTCGACTCCGCTCGAAGACCCTAAAAACGGCAACAACAAACGGTGTTCGAGCGGAGTCGAGAACTGTTCAAACAAATTAGTTTCACCTCTAATATAACGTAATATTTAAAAGTTATTTTATGAATTTATCGAAATTTGCTTCTGATGATCATAGCTTCTCGACTCCTCTCGAAGACCTAAAAAACGGCAACTACAAACGGTGTTCGAGCGGAGTCGAGAACTTAACACCATCAAAAATCACCCTTTACAGCAAGTAAACTGACCTAACACAACACATTTATTTATCAACCAAGTACCTAACGATTATCAACATGAGTTTCCTATCCAACCTTATAAATAAAAATATAAAACCAAGTAAATTAGAAGCCTATTTTGCACCATTTAGAGAACAAATAGTGGGTAACGACACGTATTTTGATTCGCCTTATGGCAGACAAAAAATCATTTATGCTGACTGGACCGCTAGTGGACGCTTATATAGACCTATTGAAGACAAGCTAGTTAACGATATTGGTCCCTTTGTGGCCAACACACATACGGAAACATCTATTACAGGTTCTGCAATGACTCTGGCTTATCATGATGCCAGACAGATTATAAAAACTCATGTAAATGCCTCTAAGGACGATGTTTTAATCACTGTAGGTACAGGAATGACAGGTGCTATAAACAAGTTTCAGCGTATTCTAGGGCTTAAACTAAGTGAAAACTTAAAAGAGCACACCAATATCCCTGAAGAGAAACGACCTATTATTTTTGTGTCTCACATGGAGCACCACTCGAATCAAACCTCTTGGTTAGAGACCATTGCGCGTGTAAAGGTTATTCCTTCCAATAAAGAAGGCATTCCATGTACAAAAGGCCTAAAAAAATTACTTGAAGAATATAGTGAAACACCTCTAAAAATAGCTGCGGTTACAGGCTGTTCTAACGTGACTGGTATTAGAACCAACTATCATGAAATTGCTAAAATCATGCACCAAAACAACGGTTTATGTTTTGTCGATTTTGCATGTTCTGCGCCATACGTGGATATCGATATGCACCCGAAAAATGAAGATGCCTATTTAGATGCTATTACCTTTTCGCCTCATAAATTCCTTGGTGGTCCAGGAACATCAGGGGTTTTAGTTTTTAACAAAAAACTTTACAAAAACTTGGTTCCAGATAACCCAGGCGGAGGAACCGTTAGCTATACCAACCCATGGGGAGACCATGATTATATTGATGATATTGAAACTCGTGAGGATGGTGGTACACCAGGTTTTTTACAAGCCATAAAAGTGGCCCTAGCTATTCAGTTGAAAGAAGAGATGGGTACTAAAAACATCCTAGATAGAGAGCACGAATTAAACGCTATCGTATTTAAGAAACTTTCAAAAATAGCTAACCTAAACATTTTAGCACCAAACCACACCGACAGGCTGGGTGTTTTCTCTTTCTATATTGAAAATGTACATTATAATTTAATAGTAAAACTATTAAACGATAGATTCGGTATACAAACACGTGGCGGCTGCTCTTGTGCTGGAACCTATGGGCATTACCTTTTGAATGTAGATGAATCCACTTCAAAATCCATCGAAAAGAAAATTTTAGAAGGCTGTTTAATTGAGCGTCCGGGTTGGATTAGAATGTCTATTCACCCGACTATGACCAATGCCGAAATAACCTTCATCTGCGATGCTATTGCTAAAGTTTCTAAAAACCATAAAGCGTGGGGTGAAGATTACGAATACCACGCCTCCAAAAATGAATACATCCATAAAAATCATTTGAATGTTGAAAAGACGATTACTGAGAAGTGGTTTAATTAAGCCCCTTGAAAAGTAAAATTAAATGTCATATTGAGCATCACTTGTCATTCTGAACGCAGTGAAGAATCTCGTGACGCAAAATCAAACATAACTTGCCCCCCCCTATAATCCCCTTTTTAGGGGATATAACCTACGTTTTCGATTGGGAGCTCGTTTAAAAATTTGGGTCAATGCCATGAAATTCACCTAGAGATTCTTCAGTCGTACCTCCTTCAGAATGACAAAAAATGTATTCTTTAAAACCTTAATGACAAATATCAGGATAGTGCCCTGCCCCCTAAAAAGGGGACCATAGGGATGTTCGAGACTATCTTACGCTAAACAAGTACTGTCATTCTGAACGCAGTGAAGAATCTCTTGGTCTCCTAAAAAACCTTTAATTCTAGCTCCTTCTTTTAAAACACCCCTATAATCCCCTTTTAAGGGGATATAACCTACGTTTTCGATTAGGAGCTCGTTTAAAAATTTGGGTCAATGCCATGAAATTCGGCTTAGAGATTCTTCAGTCGTGCCTCCTTCTGAATGACAAAAAAAATCTATTCTACTATCCTTGATGCTCAAAAAAAAGTACGGAGCTCTGTCCCCTAATAAGGGGACCACAGGGGTGTTCGAGACTGGCTTACGCTAAACATGTACTGTCATTCTGAACGCAGTGAAGAATCTCTTGGTCTCCTAAAAAACCTTTAATTTTGACTCCTTCTTTTAAAACACCCCTATAATCCCCTTTTTAGGGGATACAACCTACATTTTCAATTGGGAGCTCGTTTAAAAATTTGGGTCAATGCCATGAAATTCACCTAGAGATTCTTCAGTCGTACCTCCTTCAGAATGACAAAAAATGTATTCTTTAAAACCTTAATGACAAATATCAGGATAGTGCCCTGCCCCCTAAAAAGGGGACCATAGGGATGTTCGAGACTATCTTACGCTAAACAAGTACTGTCATTCTGAACGCAGTGAAGAATCTCTTGGTCTCCTAAAAAACCTTTAATTCTAGCTCCTTCTTTTAAAACACCCCTATAATCCCCTTTTAAGGGGATATAACCTACGTTTTCGATTAGGAGCTCGTTTAAAAATTTGGGTCAATGCCATGAAATTCGGCTTAGAGATTCTTCAGTCGTGCCTCCTTCTGAATGACAAAAAAAATCTATTCTACTATCCTTGATGCTCAAAAAAAAGTACGGAGCTCTGTCCCCAAATAAGGGGACCACAGGGGTGTTCGAGACTGGCTTACGCTAAACATGTACTGTCATTCTGAACGCAGTGAAGAATCTCTTGGTCTCCTAAAAAACCTTCAATTCTAGCTCCTTCTTTTAAAACACCCCCTATAATCCCCTTTTTAGGAGATACAACCTACATTTTCAATTGGGAGCTCGTTTAAAAATTTGGGTCAATGCCATGAAATTCGGCTTAGAGATTCATCAGTCGTACCTCCTTCTGAATGACAAAAAATGTAATCTACTATCCTTGATGCTCAAAAAAAAGTACGGAGCTCTGTCCCCTAATAAGGCGACCACAGGGGTGTTCGAGATTGGCTTACGCTAAACATGTACTGTCATTCTAAACGCAGTGAAGAATCTCTTGGTCTCCTAAAAAACCTTTAATTCTAGCTCCTTCTTTTAAAACACCCCTATAATCCCCTTTTAAGGGGATATAACCTACGTTTTCGATTAGGAGCTTGTTTAAAAATTTGGGGCAATGCCATGAAATTCGGCTTAGAGATTCTTCAGTCGTACCTCCATCTGAATGCCAAAAAATGTATTCTACTTACCTTAATGTTCCAAAATTAGAGTAGTGCCCTGTCCCCTAATAAGGGGACCACAGGGGTGTTCGAGACTGGCTTACGCTAAACATGTACTGTCATTCTGAACGCAGTGAAGAATCTCACTCCACAACACAAACACAAAAAGATTCTCCAGTCATGCCCCCTTCTGAATTACAAATCAAACTGTTGAAGCTACAATGACACGCTTCAACAATTAAACGAATCAACCTCCTCTTCAACAATCTCCTTAATCCCCTACATGCTTCGCATAGCCGCGCCATTTTTCAACGCAGGCAACGATGTCCTCTGGAATCGGACTATCAAAACTCATGAATTTCCCTGTTCTAGGATGTACAAAACCTAAGGTTTTAGCATGCAGCGCTTGTCTTGGTAAGACTTTAAAGCAATTATCTACAAATTGTTTATACTTGGTAAATGTGGTACCTTTTAGTATTTTCTCACCACCATAGCGCTCGTCGTTAAATAACGTATGCCCAATATGTTTCATATGGACACGTATTTGATGGGTTCTCCCCGTCTCTAACTTACACGATACTAAGGTCACATAGCCCAAGCGTTCGATGACTTTATAATGTGTTACGGCCGGCTTTCCTTTATCAGCTTCATCATCTGTGAAAACCGTGTTTTGTAGTCTGTTTTTAGGATGACGGCCAATATTGCCTTCCACGGTACCTTCTTCTTCTTCAACATTTCCCCAAACCAAAGCTACGTATTCGCGCTCGCTAGTTTTTTCTGCAAACTGCATGGATAAATGTGCCATCGCTTCTTCTGTTTTAGCAATGACTAACAACCCACTGGTATCCTTATCGATACGGTGTACCAAGCCAGGGCGCTCACTAGAATTGTTGGGTAAGTTTTCAAAACGGTGAATTAATCCGTTGATAAGCGTTCCAGAATAATTACCATGACCAGGATGAACCACCATACCTGCAGGCTTATTCACAACTAATAGGTCATCATCTTCATAAACCACATCAAGCGGAATGTCTTCCCCTACCAATAAATTTTCATGAGGCGGATGTGCAAATAACACACGAATATTATCGTTGGGCTTTACCTTGTAATTCGATTTTATAGGTTCGCCATTCACATGAATACTGCCATTTTTTGCTGCTGCCTGAATTTTATTACGCGTGGCATTTTCAACAAAATTCATTAAATATTTATCGATTCGAAGCGGCGTCTGCCCTTTATCTACTGTAAAAGCATGATGTTCGAACAGGTTGTCTTCGTCGGGAAGTTGAGGCGTATAGTCATCCATAATTAAGGGCGGTTACCGTTACCAAGTTGTAAGTCGATTACCGAAGTTTTTGCTAATTTATCGCCAGCATTAAGCGTGGTACCTTTGTGGGTTAATTTTAAAACCATGTCCTTTCCGATATTATCAACGTAAGTGATTTTACCAATTTTAAACCCAAAGGCTTCTAGCGTTGGTTTTACTTGTCGGAACGTTTTGTCAATCAAACCATCAGGAATGGTCATTTTACGATATCCTGAAGGATTTAGTGTGATGTATATTTTTCTATCTTCTTTAACTTTCGTACCCGAAGCAGGCTCTTGTTCTATTACAGAAAACTTTGGATATTCTGGATTATAATTCGCTGAATCCTGAATTTTCATAACCAAGTTATTATCTTCCAATTCCAGTTTAGCCACGTTAATAGACTTGCCTTTTAAGTCTGGAACGGTTTCAAATTTACCATGATTGGTTGTGATATTTAACCATTTTAAAATAACATAGCACAATACAAATAAAGCGACTAATGCTAAGCCTATTTGTTTTAAAAATGTTTTACTCGTAATAAATTTAACTAAGCTCATTTACAGAAATTTCGATTAGGCAAATATATAAAAACAGAACTGTTTTTTCTTTTGCCATTTATATGATATTTTAGCTTAACTTATAATAAACACCATTTATTGCAAGATTAAGGTGTAAACTAAAGGAAACTATAATAAAAGTAACAATGAAAAAAAACATTGCCATCATTATGGGAGGTTATTCCAGCGAATATAAAATCTCTCTAACCAGCGGAAATGTGGTTTACGAGACCTTAGATAAATCGAAATACACGCCGTTCCGTATTCATATTTTTAAAGACAGATGGGTTTACGTTGATGATGAAGGGCTTGAACACCCTATTGATAAAAATGATTTTTCGACTACTGCACATGGCGAAAAATATACTTTTGATTGTGTTTTTAACGCCATTCACGGATCTCCAGGAGAAGATGGCTTTATGCAGGCCTATTTTCAGATGCTTAATTTACCGCATACCAGCTGTAATATGTATCAAGCAGCCTTGACCTATAACAAACGTGATTTATTAAGTGTTTTAAAACCATATGGTATAAAAACGGCCGAATCTTACTACCTAAACCTTGGTGATGCTGTAGACACTGAAGCCATTGTTACTAAAGTAGGTTTACCTTGCTTTGTAAAGGCTAATAAAGCGGGGAGCAGTTTTGGTGTAAGTAAAGTGTACAAAAAAACCGAGTTACAAGATGCTATTGATGTGGCTTTTAAAGAAGATGATGAAATTATTATTGAATCCTTTTTAGAAGGCACAGAAGTTTCGGTTGGAGTGATTAGCTACAAAGGAGAAATTATAGTGCTTCCTATCACTGAAATTGTTTCTGAAAATGACTTTTTTGATTACCAAGCCAAATATGAAGGCAAATCTCAAGAAATAACGCCAGCGCGATTATCAAAAGAACAAGAAGAAAAAGTGAGTACCGAAGCCAAAAAAGTTTACGAAATTTTAAAAATGAAAGGCTTTAGTCGTAGTGAGTTTATTTTTAAAGATGGCGAGCCTCATATGCTAGAAATGAATACCATTCCTGGTTTAACCCGTGAGAGCATTTTACCTCAACAGGCTGCGGCTGCGAATATTTCATTAGCTGATTTATTCTCGAATGCTATTGAAGAAGCTTTGAAGGGTGCCTAATTCCTCTAGACAGAGAAGCCTCCATGTGGATAAATATTAAAACTCTATATTTAATAAATTAAGATTCCCGCTTTCGCGGGAATTAGAAATTTAAACTATGAAAAAAGCATTATTTCCAGGTTCTTTTGACCCACTAACCTTAGGTCATGTAGACATCATCACACGGGCGTCTACTTTATTTGATGAAATTATAGTGGCTATTGGTGTCAATGCCGATAAAAAATACATGTTTTCATTAGAGCAGCGTAAAACGTTTATTGAAGAGACCTTTGCTCACAACCCAAAAATCAAGGTGGCTACGTACAAAGGCTTAACTGTGGATTTTTGTAAAGAAATTGGGGTAGACTTTATTTTAAGAGGGCTTAGAAATCCAGCAGACTTCGAATTTGAAAAGGCCATAGCCCATACCAACAGAGATTTAGCGCCTATTGAAACCATCTTTTTATTAACCTCGGCACAAACGTCCTATATTGCCTCGAACATTGTACGTGATGTGATTAGAAACCATGGTGATTATACCAAGCTAGTTCCTGATAGTGTTAGAGTAAAACAATAAGTTATTTGAATATAAAAAAGGGGTTGAATTCTAGATTAAACCATTCGTCATTCTGTGTTCGACACAGAGTCTCATGTAATTGGAATTCAAAGATTATGAGAATCTGAAATAAATTCAGATTGACGTAAAATGAACTTTTAAGAGCTCCCTTTTTGAACTCGTTATGTTTCTAACCAAAATTGGTAGCTGAAAAATACTCAGGTGACATTGTGAAGCTTTTAGTCTGTATGGGTGTAATTCTTAAGGAGGAACGACTGAAGCATCTACGCCGCGTTAGGGATTGCAGCGGCATCCTTTTTTTAACAAAAAAGTTAATGGAACTACGAGACACTTCATGTTTAAAAAACGACAAATTAATCAAGGACTCTTAATAAAAAAAAAGATATAGCGGAAAGCCCGACCCTTGGGTAACGCCCACTAAAATCTAAAATTTATACTCCGATAAACCTTTCGTGAATGCTTCTGGATTTTCGGCCAAATGGTACCTTGGATCGTCGATATCCTCAATAACCACTTCTCTAAATTTAGGATTCGATTTATAAAGTAACAATTTACAGTCTTCGCTAAGGTGCTTCAGTTTAATTTGCTTTCCAGCGGCTTCGTATTTGTTTACCAAATTAAAAATGGCTTCCATGGCAGAATGATCACTTACACGGGATTCTACAAAATCGATTTCCACCTTATCTGGATCATTTTTTACATCAAATTTCTCGTTGAAAGCGGTAATTGAACCGAAGAATAAAGGTCCCCAAATTTCATAAACCTTTGTACCATCTTTGCGCATACGCTTGCGCGCACGAATACGTTTGGCGTTTTCCCAAGCAAAGGCTAAGGCTGAAATAATAACCCCTACGAAAACCGCAATGGCCAAATCGAAAATTACCGTAACCGCTGAAACAACAATAAGCACCACAGCATCTGATTTTGGTATTTTTCGCATAATACGGAAACTAGACCAAGCAAAAGTTTCGATAACCATCATGAACATCACACCAATTAAAGCGGCAATAGGCACCTGCTCGATTAATTTATCGGTAAATAAAATGAAGGTTAATAAAGTAACTGCCATCATGATTCCAGAAAGTCTTCCGCGTCCGCCAGCTTTAATATTAATCACGGTTTGCCCGATCATACCACAACCTCCGGTACCTCCAAAGAGTCCGGACATGATATTTCCTGCACCTTGAGCGATACATTCTCTGTTACCATCACCACGACTGTCGATAAGTTCATCAACTAAATTCATAGTCATTAACGACTCAATTAATCCCACACAGGCTGCTAAAAAGGCATATGGTAAAATAAAACTTAAGGTATCTAAATTGAATGGTAACTTATCCCACAACTCTAAATTAGGCATAGGTAACTCCCCTTTTAAGCCCGTTCCGCCACCTTCTATAATATACGATCCTACGGTTGAAACATCCATACCGAAACCAACTACGACTAAAGATGTAACCAATATGGCTGTTAAAGCTGCTGGAATTTTAGTAGTAATTTTTGGTAATAACCAGATAATTCCCATGGTTAAAGCCACTAAGCCAATCATGGTGTACAGTTCGGCGCCCTGCATAAACGTGTTGACGTATTCTTTAACGCCTTCTGCTGAAACATGTAAGCTTTTATGAGAAAACATTTTAACCTGAGCCCAAAAGATAACAATGGCCAATCCGTTTACAAAGCCCATCATTACGGGATGTGGAATCAACCTAACAAAACGTCCTAGTTTAAATACACCTGCAAATATTTGTATAACACCCATTAAAATCACACAGGCCATTAAATAGAAAAAGCCCATATTTTCTATAGGCTGATCGAATAACATGCCACGGGTATGCCCTTCGGCAATCATACCAACAAAAATAACGGCTACTGCTCCTGCTGCACCAGAAATTAATCCTGGTCGACCTCCGAAAATAGCGGCTATTAAACCTACTATAAAAGCACCCGATAGTGCCATTAAAGGGTCTATTTGTGCCACAAAAGCAAAGGCTACCACTTCGGGTACCATTGCTAAAGACACCGTAATTCCGGCTAAAACATCGTTTTTTGCGTTGGCCGCACGTTTGATAATAAAATCGGTCATGGTTCGTTTGTTGAGGCTGCAAAAATAAGTTTAAAATCTTGTTTAGCAAGACATACCTATTTAATTTACAAGAAGTAGAAACTATAACGTTTGATTTATCATTCGTGAATAGTTAATAGTTAATAGTTAATAGTTAATAGTTAATAGTTAAAAATTAAAAATTTAAGTTAGGAATATTACAGTTGCTAAACGCCACTGTCATTCTGATCGCAGTGAAGAATCTCTTTCTGCTACACAATTTCTCAATAGTAATCTTCCCTGGAAACACCCCTATAATCCCCTTTTTAGGGGATATAACGCACACTTTCAATTAGGACTTTGTATAAAATTTTGGATAAATGCCATAAATTTTCGACTAGAGATTCTTCAGTCGTACCTCATTCTGAATGATAAAGAAAAAGTACACTTCTAAACTATTAATGCTCCAAAAATAGGACGGAGACCTGCCCCCTAGTAAGGGGACCATAGGGGTGTTCCGTTAGGGGGCCAAAACATGCTCAAAATGATTCTTCAGTCGTGCCTCCTTCTGAATAACATGTCATACAAACAGTAAACTAGAAAAAAGTGAAAACACTACTAGTTAGAAACAAATTTTAGTCCAACAATGGACGCTATTAAGGTGGTAATAAAGAATAAGCGCCAGAATGTAGCGGGTTCCTTAAACACAAAAATGCCTACTAGTACGGTGCCCACGGCACCTATACCCGTCCAAACGGCATAAGCTGTGCCGATAGGTAATTCTTGAGTTACTTTTACTAGAAGATACATGCTTATGCATAAGCAGAGCAAAAAACCCAAATACCAATAGGTGGTTTCTGCTCCAGAGGCTGTTTTCGCTTTCCCAAGACAGGCCGCAAAAGCAACTTCAAATAAACCTGCAATAATTAATAAAATCCAATTCACTTTTATAAAACGGCAATAGGTTTAGAGCATTAACATTAACGTATTTCTTTTTGATATAAATTATAGATTGAAAGTGGCAATTCTTTTACACCAACCTTTTCAAAACCTTGATTTTCATAATATTTACAAAGCTTTGGGTTTTTAGAGTCGGCATCCAATCTTAAGTAATCAAATCCGTTATTTTTAGCCTCATTCTCAATTTTTTGAAGCACTAGTTTACCAATACCTTGTCCTTCAAACGTTTCAATGACCACTAAAGAATGAATATATTTCGATAGATCGTCCTTTTTACCCCAATACAATTCATCTTCATCTAAAACCCTAACCATGCCAATAGTTACAGCATCTTTGTTTTTAATAAAGTAGAATTCACCATTTTTAATACCAGCTTCTACCCATTTAATTTTCTCAATGGGCGGGTTTGTCCAATATTGCCAATGGTCAACTTTCTTTTTTGAAATTTTTTCGGCTGCTTCTTTAAATAATTTTAAAACCGCTTCAATGTCCTTAATATGTATTTGTTCGAATATTAAATCCATTTAGATTCAAAGATTTTAAATTTTTAATTCATCTAAGGCTTTACTACTTCTAAAAGAAACTAAACTAACAACTTAATATTCGCATAGGAATTATTAAGCGCTTCATGAGCTTCTTCATTATTTAGCCATGAAACTTTGGTGATGCCTTCTTCTTCCTGAGCATATAAATTTCCCGTGAAGCTCGTTTTCATTTCAAACCAGTGGGTTATTTTAATTTTATAGCGTCCGTTACGTTTAAATATATGGTAAGTCGTATCTAAAGGTTTGGTAATCTTAAGACCTGCAACACCTGTTTCTTCGGTGACTTCACGAATAGCAGTTTCTTCAATAGATTCATTACGTTCGGCCTTTCCTTTTGGCAAATCCCATTTATCATTTCTATAAATAAAAAGAATATCTCCTTCTGCATTATATACTTTGCCACCTCCAGCAACGACATTTGGTAGTTTCTTTAAAAACTTTTTAAGTAACTTATCTGGGTTTTTATGAATTAAGCGTGCCTCTTGCAAAGCTCCAGAATTAAGTTTTCTTATTACTTTAACAAGGTTTACGGTGTTAAGCAAATAGTTTTTAAAATTGGTTTCTTGCTCTACAATAGAGGTCAAAATCATAGGTTTATCTCCAACAAAAACTTTATACATAGCCAATTTTAATTAACAATTTCTTTAAGGTAAAAATATTAATTTTGTTCACATTGCCAGCGTTGTTCAAAAAATATTTTCATTAAAAATAAAACTCGATTCAATTAAAATTAAATTTATCCGTAATTTTGCCAACATGATTTTTAACAAAGACACAGCTAAAAAAACAGCCGAAGTTCTATTGCAAATAAATGCTATAAAACTGAGTCCGCAAGAACCATTTACGTGGGCATCGGGCTGGAAATCGCCAATTTATTGCGATAACCGTATTATTTTATCTTTCCCTCCTGTGCGTAACTATATTCGAGAAACCATGGGTAAATATATCGAAAACCACTATGGCAAACCTGATGTTATCGCAGGTGTAGCTACTGGGGCTATCGGTATCGGCATCCTAGTTGCCGAATATTTGGGACTCCCTTTTATTTATGTTCGACCTGACGCAAAAGGCCATGGCAGAAAAAACCAAATTGAAGGTTTTATTGAAAAAGGTCAAAACGTAGTGGTTGTAGAAGACTTGATAAGCACTGGAAAAAGCAGCTTGAATGCTGTTAAAGCGCTTAAAGAAGCTCAAGTTAATGTAAAAGGCATGGTGGCTATTTTTACCTATGGGTTTGATGTCGCTGCAGAAAACTTTAAGCAAGAAAACGTAGATTTAAACACTTTAAGTAATTACGAAAACTTGCTAGAGCAAGCCTTAGACACCAATTACATTTCTGAAAAAGAAGTAAAAACTTTATCAGAGTGGAATACAAATCCTAGTGAATGGAACGCTAATTGATACATTTTATATAGGCACTTTAATTTGAAGTGCTATTAAAACATATTAATTAGAAATCACATAAGGAATAAAAGCTAAAATATTATGAATTTACAATCCCCAAAAGTTAAAGTTAGTAAATCACCTGAAGCCGTTTTTAACACGCTTTCTGATGTTAAAAACTTCGAATCGTTAATGCCTGAAAACATTAGCAAATTTGAACTTCTTGAAGATGACAAATTTCTTTTTGCTCTAAAAGGCATGCCAGAAATTGTACTTAAAAAGAAAGAGGTTATTGCTCCAAATAAAATTGTTTTAGGAGCTGCAGGTGGGAAAATTGATTTTGCCTTAACCGTGAATATCGATAATATTGATGATGCCTCTAGCGAAGTGCAACTTCATTTTACTGGAGATATTAATCCGATGATGGCCATGATGATTAAAAATCCGATTACAAAATTCATTGAAACACTAGCCACGAATATCCCTCAAAACGTTTAATACATTAAGGAGACTTCTTTTAAATCAAATTCTTTGATGATATTATCTTCAACTAAAACCTGAAGATTTCCAAAATTAGAAACCCCTTTTATAAAACCAGAAAACAGCGAGCCTTCAGCATCTTTAAATGTTGAAGGCTTATTTTTTCGAAATAAACACGATTCATAATCCGCCTTTAGAGCTGTAAACTCTCCTCTTTTTAAAAGATCAAAATGAACTTTTAATTGATTTAGGATAGCATGAGCAACTTCATCCAAATCAAAAAGAGTTCCCGTTATCACTTTTAATGAGGACGCTCTTGGTAAATCATCAAAGGCAACCTGATTCACATTTAGCCCAATACCAATAATTGATCCGGTAATGGTATTTTGTTTTATGACATTTTCTATCAATACGCCACAAATCTTCTTGTCTACTGACAAAATGTCGTTTGGCCATTTCACAGATAATTGCGGAATTAAAAACGACTGAAGTGCCTTTCTTATCGCTAAGGAAACCGCTAAACTGATACCAAAGGTAGTTTCTAATGAAAAATCACTTAGGTCTTTAAACACACTAAACGTAAGGTTTTTTGAAGCTTGCGACTCCCATTCTGCTCCCATTTGTCCGCGGCCATGCGTTTGCTTTTCAGCAATGACCGTCGTAAAATCCTCAACGCTTTCAGTTGTTTGAAGCCGCTTCAAATAGCTATTAGTAGAATCGGTGGCACCAAGTTTGATAATAGTCATAAACAAGTTATTAGGATATGAAGAAATCTTATCATATTTTTCAAGTATAAAGAACTAAAAAAATAATAACTTTGCACAAATTAAATAAATTTAATGGCGAAAGAAGAAATAAGCGCAGACCAGTTAATATCCGTTATAATTAGTGGAATTGAGGATGTTAAGGGAAAAGAAATAAATATTCTAGATTTAAGAGAGATTGAAAATACGGTTTGTGATTACTTTATTATTTGCGAAGGAACGTCAAATACACAAGTAAGCGCTATTGTTAACTCCATTCAGAAAAAAGTAAGCAAAGAACTTAAGGATAACCCATGGCATACTGAAGGTATGGATAACGCCGAGTGGGTTTTAATTGATTACGTCAATGTAGTTGTTCATGTATTCCAAAAACACATTAGAGAGTTTTACGACATCGAAAGTCTTTGGGGTGATGCAAAAACTACCGTAATAGAAACCAATTACTAAAAAAATCAAATGGCAAAAGACAATAAAAAACCAAAAGACAAAAAACCAAAATTTAGTCCGTACTGGGTTTACGGCGCATTAATTGCTTTATTTTTAGGATTTCAATTATTTAGTGGCGATAGTTATGAGGGCGGTAATACGACAACACCTCAAGAGTTTTTTAATTATTTAAAAGACGGCGATGTCGCTCGTGTTAATATTGTAAAAAACACCCGTGTTGCTAAAGTATATTTAACTCCTGAAGCTCAAACTAAAGAAATTCATAAAGGTTCAAAGCCGCAATCTATAATTCCTTCGGCAACAGAACTTCCTAATTATAAATTTGAATTTGGTGATCTTCAAAACTTCGAAAATGAAGTTAATCTTATCATTAAAGATTTACCAACAAAACCATCGGTAACTTTTGATACCGAAACCAATGACTTAGGTAACTTATTAATGGGGATTCTTCCTTTTATCTTACTTATTGGAGTTTGGATTTTTATCATGAGACGTATGTCTGGTGGTGCTGGCGGTGGTGCTGGCGGACAAATTTTTAACATCGGGAAATCGAAAGCCAAGCTTTTTGATGAAAAAACTGAAGTTAAAACAACATTCAAAGATGTAGCAGGACTTGAAGGTGCTAAAGAAGAAGTACAAGAAATTGTAGATTTCCTTAAATTCCCTGAAAAATATACAACCTTAGGTGGTAAAATCCCAAAAGGGGCCTTACTTGTAGGACCTCCAGGAACAGGAAAAACTTTATTAGCAAAAGCCGTTGCCGGTGAAGCTAAAGTACCTTTCTTCTCGTTATCAGGTTCAGATTTTGTTGAAATGTTTGTTGGTGTTGGAGCATCTCGAGTTAGAGATTTATTTAAGCAAGCCAAAGAAAAATCGCCTTCCATCATCTTTATTGACGAGATTGACGCCATTGGTCGTGCTAGAGGAAAGAATGCCATGTCGGGAAGTAACGATGAGCGTGAAAACACGCTAAATCAGCTATTAACTGAAATGGATGGTTTTGGAACCAATACCAATGTGATTGTTATTGCCGCAACCAATAGAGCTGATATTTTAGACAAAGCTCTTATGCGTGCTGGGCGTTTTGATAGACAAATTTTTGTTGATTTACCGGATGTAAGAGAACGTGAAGAAATTTTTGAAGTTCACCTTAGACCGTTAAAAAAAGCCGAGAACTTAGATTTAGACTTCCTATCTAAACAAACGCCTGGTTTTTCAGGTGCCGATATTGCTAACGTTTGTAATGAAGCGGCTTTAATTGCTGCAAGAAACAACAAAAAAGCGGTAGATAAACAAGACTTTTTAGATGCTGTAGATCGTATTATTGGTGGTCTTGAGAAGAAAAATAAAATCATTACTCCTAGCGAGAAAAAAGCTGTAGCGTATCACGAAGCGGGTCATGCCACAGTGAGTTGGATGCTAGAGCATGCTGCTCCTTTAGTAAAAGTAACCATTGTTCCTCGTGGACGATCATTAGGAGCTGCTTGGTACTTACCAGAGGAAAGACTTATTGTGCGTCCTGAACAAATGCTTGATGAAATGTGTGCTGCCCTAGGTGGTCGTGCTGCTGAAAAAGTAATCTTCAACAAGATTTCTACTGGTGCTTTAAGTGATTTAGAAAAAGTTACCAAACAAGCAAGAGCCATGGTAACCATTTATGGGTTAAGTGACAAAATTGGGAATTTAACCTATTACGATTCTGGCCAAAGTGATCACGGTTTTACTAAGCCATACAGTGAAGAAACTGCAGTTCTGATTGATAAAGAAATTTCTAAAATTATTGAAGAACAATACCAGCGTGCCATCAAATTACTAGAAGAGAACAAAGACAAGCTTACCGAACTTGCTGAAGTACTTCTAGAAAAAGAGGTAATTTTCAAAGACAACCTTGAAAAAATATTTGGTAAACGTGCCTTCCTAAAAGAGGAAGCTATCACTTCTAAATCAGCCATCAATAACACTGAAGAAGAGGCGTAATAGCTTTTTAAAATTAAGTACAAAACAAAAATCTTAAATTAATCATATGATTAATTTAAGATTTTTTATATTTGGTGTTCCTTCTCAACACAAATTCTTTATAATAGCGGTATTTAATGAGTCTTTTTAAAAAAATTTTTGGTTCAAAATCTAAGAAACCTGACGAGGAGATTACATCAGATGATAGAGGCAAATACATGCCAGAGCTTAAGCTTCCTATAGACGAGAGGTTTACTATAAATTTTAAAGGTAATGGAGGTAAATTTCTTTACTGCGAAGACATAAATGAAGTTTACCAAAACCTCAAACTGATTATTAACGAGAATGAGTGGCAAGAAGAAGACGTGCTATTATTGGATTCTGAATTAGAAAACAAGTTTAAAAGCCTTAAGCTTAAAGCAACTAAAAAACTTAATCAAGCTCCTTTTTTCTTAACAACATGCGAAAATCTTATAGCTAACGATGGTTCAATTTTAATTTCATCAAAACAGATTTTTGAGAAAAAACTTCTTGAATTACCATTCAGCTTTATCGTTTTTGCCACAACAAGTCAATTAGTGGAAACTATAGGCGAAGGTTTAAAAGGGATCAAATCTAAAAACAGCAAACAAATACCTACAAATATCACAACTATAAAACACTTTAAATCTGGCGAAGATAATAACTTCCTAAGTTATGGCAGTAGCGCTAAAAACCTATACCTCCTACTCTTAGAAGATTTATAGAATGAAAGAAATAGTTATTCGATCACTTTCTGGATTACTTTACATATCCATTTTACTTGTTTCATTATATTTTGAGCATTTATTAATCGCTTTATTTTGCATATTTGGCCTGCTATGTTTAGCAGAATTTCAAAAGCTCATTCAGTTAAAAAGTAATATCCCTTATATTATATTCATTATACTTTATATCTTCTTTGGGTATTGGCAAACCGTTTTAAATACTAACGAGGGCTTAACTGAGGCTACACAAATACTCCTGGTGCTTTCTATTTTTGTCAACCTCTTTTTAATAAAAGATTTGTTTTCAGAAAAAACCATCCCTCTTTTTAGTACAAAAAGATTTTTATTGACAACATTCTATCTATCAAGTGCCTTCGTCTTTCTAATACTAATCACCACCAACCATCAAGAATACAATCCTAAAATATTACTTGGAGCATTTATTCTGATCTGGGTTAATGATACTTTTGCTTATTTGGTGGGTAAAAATTTTGGAAAACAGAAACTTTTTGAATCTATTTCTCCTAAAAAAACAGTAGAAGGTTTTCTTGGTGGCCTATTTTTTTCCTGCGTAGCAAGTTATTTTATTGCTACCTTTACACAATCTTTAAACTCGGCTAGCTGGCTAGTTTTAAGTATCATTGTTAGTGTTTTTGGAACTTTGGGTGACTTAATCGAATCTAAGTTTAAAAGACAAGCAAATGTGAAAGATAGTGGCGTTATTATGCCTGGGCACGGAGGCTTGTTAGACCGATTGGATAGCATTATTTTTGCAGCTCCTTTTATATATTTATTTTTAAGAATTTTACATTATGTTTCATAAAGAAGGGTATAAAATCATTTTAGTAACGTTTATAATAGTTGTAGGCACAGCTTTACTTATTGATCGATTTATAGATATAAACTGGCTTAAAATAAGCCTTTTTATAGCCCTAATCATATTCTTAGTTTTAATTCTTCAGTTTTTCAGGAACCCAAAAAGACATACTGTCTTAAATAATGCTCAGGTTTTATCTCCTGTAGATGGAAAAGTTGTCGTTATTGAAGAAGTTTTTGAAAAAGAATACTTCAAAGAAAAACGATTACAAGTCAGTGTATTTATGTCTCCAATAAATGTGCATGTTACCCGTTATCCTATTGGTGGAAATGTTATTTTTAGCAAATACCACCCTGGAAAATACTTAGTAGCATGGCATCCTAAGGCAAGTGAAGAAAACGAACGCACTACTGTGGTTGTTGAAAATGAAACCTATGGAAAGGTTTTATTCAGACAAATTGCTGGAGCTTTAGCAAAACGTATCGTAAATTATGCCCAATTAAACGATAAGGTAACCCAAGGTACCGATTCTGGCTTTATCAAATTTGGTTCTCGTGTCGACTTATTTTTACCTTTAGACACAAAAATTAACGTGACATTGAACCAAAAAGTAAGAGGAGGCGAAAGTGTCATTGCCGAATTAAAATAATGAGTAAAAGTGATTTAGATATAGAGTTTAATCAGGCCGTTGATCGCGTAAATGCCTATACAGAGCCATTTCCCGCCGATACGCTACTAAAACTATATGCTTACTACAAGAAAGCTACAAACGATTATGGCCGTCCTAAAAGTAAGAAACCAATCATAAATGCTTTTAAAACGAATGCCTTGTTTCAAGCGAAAGGTCTGACTGAAGACGAAGCCAAACAACGCTATATCGACTTAGTAAACAGCTATTTTTTATATAGAAAATAGTTCGGTACACACTATTTAAAATTCCTTTATCTAGAACGCTCTCTACACGAAATCAATGGGTTTGGTTAAAATTATGCTCGATCTAGATTTTCAGGTGTAAACAACATCGTATCATTACACTTCTTCAATCTAACCGTATAGCAGATTTATATCCATATCAAGAGCCTACTCCTTGTGATATCGGTTTTTATATGTAATAACAAGCATCCAATAAAAACTCCTTTAAATTCCTTTTGAAATTTAGCATACTTTGCTACTAATATTGAAATCGAAATCTAATGCAATTACGCTTTATTCAATATTACACAACCACCTTCAGATAGAGATTATATAAAATATAATTTCATTCACTGATATTATTCAGAAGTGCCTCTTTGATAAAAATCATTAGTACAAGACAAGGACAATAAAAATTTTGAAGGCACATAAGTCCCAAATAAAAAAGGCTTTCTGGTGAACCAGAAAGCCTTTTTCTACTTAAAATTTATTCTTGTTTATTTATTTCCAGATTAACTCATAATCTGTTCTACGGTTTTCTCTGTGTTCTGCAGAAGTACACTTAACACCATCTGAACATCCGTTGTTTAATTGAGTTTCACCGAATCCTTCAGCTTGGAATCTAGAACGATCAATACCTTTACTTACAGCATACTCTAAGATACTTTTCGATCTTTTTTGAGATAAACTAAGGTTATAATCTTTTGCTCCTCTACTATCAGCGTGAGATTTAATATCTAGAACAGCTGTAGGATACTTATTCATGTATTCTACTAATTCATCAACGATATCTTTATCATCAGATGTTAACGTTGAAGAATCGAAGTGGTAGTACACACGACGTAATTCACTAAGATCTGATTCCATATTTTCACGTAAAATAGCTTCTTGATCTACTTCAGGCTCTGGAGTTGGCTCTACTACTGGAGTAGGTTCAACTACTGGTTCTGGCTCTGGAGTTGGCTCTTCTTCAACTGGAGGTGGTACTGGTGCTGGTTTTTTCTTAGCAAAAAGACCTGGCTTAAACACTATACCCGCTGAATGTTGGATATGGTTATTACCTTTATCATTTTTGTTAATTCCCCATTTACCCATTGTATTTAGGTTAATAGCGAAATTTTTACTTAACCAAAAGTTAGATCCTGCTCCAGCATTAAAAGTTAATACTCTATTGTTAATAAGAGAAGAACCTCCCATACCTGCTTGTAAGTATGGATCAAACCATCCTTGCTTTGAAAAAAATTTGTTCAATTGGTAAGTAAGCATACCATCAACAGCCCAATAGTCTTCGTCTTGTGTTAAAATCATTCCTTGAGCAGGTTTTCCTTCTTTTAATTTGTTAATGGTTCCAATAGCTTGAATAGTAAAACCGGCACCCAATTCATAGCCAATGTTTAATCTATTCGGATAAGCTGTTGTATGCCAATTGTCAAATTTAAAAGCATCTTTTCCTGCTGACCCTGAATCATCAATAAAGTTATATCCTAAGCCAAAAAACCAACCGCTTTCTTTACTTTCTCCACTCGATTGAGCGGTGATAGTCGAAAGGGACCCCATGATAAGCATGAGTAAACTAAATAAGTAAATTTTTTTCATAATGAATTAATTAATGTAAATAACTGACTATCAACAGTGAGTCTATTGCGTCAATATTACTTGATTTGAGTATCAAATATAGAAAACTGGTAAGATTATTCCCAGTAAAATCTTAAAAATCTTTATTAAATTTAAAAACAACAACCTAAAACCGAATCATTTACTAAATATGCAATTTATACTAAGACAAAACTACAAATCGATATTTTGGACTCCATATTTATAAAGAATCATCAATGATTCAACAAGTGAGAATTATTAAATGTAAGATTCAAAATTTCACTATAAAATAAAGGCTTTTGGTATCATTGACACCAAAACAAAAAGTTCTTCAATGTCGTTACAAACTTCATTGAAGAACTTTTAAAATATTAGTCGTGTCAAAAAAACTAATACTTAATTCAAACTTGCTAAACTCGCTTTTAAAGTTTCAATTTTTGCTAAAGCATCAGCTTCCTTTTTCTTTTCGGCGGCTACTACCTGTTCTGGAGCACCAGCAACAAAGCGTTCGTTAGATAACTTCTTCTGAACAGATTTCAAGAAACCTTCTGTATATTTCAATTCTTCGCTAAGTTTTACAACCTCAGCTTCAACATCAATAGCACCTACCATAGGAATAAAATACTCATTAGATTTTACTCTAAAAGTTAAAGCCCCCTCTACCGTTTCCTCGGTGTATTCAATGTTTTCTAAGTTGCCAATTTTTGCAATAACGCCATCAAAGGTTTTACTTGTCTGTCCATTATTAATAACAGAAAAACTGATCGCATCTTTAAAAGGAATATTCTTTTGTTTTCTAATGTTTCTAATCCCCGAAATAACTTCTGAAGCAAATTCAAACTCAGAGATTAATTCTTCATTGATATCCTTGAATACAGGCCATTTTGCTACTATTAAAGCTTCATCTGGTGTTCTTTCCGAGATATATTGCCAGATTTCTTCTGATAAAAATGGCATAAATGGATGTAACACTTTTAAGTTATTTTCAAAAGCTTCTATCACCGCTTTATAAGTATGCGCATCAATTGGTTTTTGATAAGCAGGTTTTATAATTTCTAGCAACCACGATGAAAAATCATCCATGATTAATTTATAAATCGCCATCAAAGCATCGCTCAATCTGTACTTACTAAAATGGTCTTCAATTTCAACTAAAGCACTTTGGAATTTAGCTTCATACCATTCCAATCCGATTTTTGAGGTTTCTGGCTGCGGTATATTTTCATCAATCTCCCAGCCTTGAATTAAACGGAAAGCATTCCAAATCTTGTTTCCGAAACCTTTTCCTTGCTGACATAGCGCCTCATCAAACATCAAATCGTTTCCGGCAGCCGAACTTAAAAGCAAACCTACACGAACACCATCGGCGCCATATTCTTCAATAAGTTTTAAAGCATCTGGCGAGTTTCCTAAGGATTTACTCATTTTTCGACGTTGCTTATCACGAACTAACCCCGTTAAGTATACATTATTAAATGGCTTTTCTCCTTTATATTCGTAACCAGCAATAATCATTCGTGCTACCCAAAAGAATAAAATATCTGGCCCAGTAACTAAATCATTAGTAGGATAGTAATATTTTATTTCTTCATTTTCAGGATTTCGAATACCATCAAACACACTCATTGGCCACAACCATGAAGAAAACCAAGTATCTAAGGCATCCTTATCCTGTTGTAAATCTTCAATTTTTAATTCTTGGTTTTTAGTAGCTTCTTTGGCAAGTTCTAGGGCTTTTTCAGCAGTTTCAGCCACTACAAAATCATTTTTACCATCACCATAATAATATGCTGGAATTTGTTGTCCCCACATTAACTGACGAGAAATATTCCAATCGCGAATATTCTCCATCCAGTGTCGGTAAGTGTTTTCAAACTTTTTTGGAAATAAATTGATATCAGCATCTTCACCTAAAACAGCATCAATAGCTGGCTTCACTAATTCCTCCATCTTTAAAAACCACTGATCACTCAAGCGTGGTTCGATAACCGCTTTAGTTCTTTCAGAAGTACCAACTTTATTAATATGACTTTCTGTTTTTACTAAAATGCCTTTATCTTCTAACTCTTTAGTAATCTCTTTTCTAACAACAAAACGGTCTTTTCCTTCGTAGTGTAATCCGAAACTATTTAAAGAGGCATCATCATGAAAAATATCAATAACTTCTAGTTTGTGCTTATCGCCTAAATTTTTATCATTCTCATCGTGAGCAGGAGTTACTTTTAAACAACCTGTTCCGAACTCCATATCCACATATTCATCTTCTATAATTGGGATGACACGGTTACATATAGGCACAATAGCTTTTTTACCTTTTAAATGATTAAAACGTTCATCATTAGGATTGATACAAATAGCTGTATCCCCAAAAATCGTTTCAGGACGGGTGGTAGCTATAGTAAGTTTTTCATCACTACCTTCAACTTTATATTCTAAATAGTATAGATTTCCTTGGCGCTCTTCATGTACCACCTCCTCATCAGAAAGCGTTGTTTTGGCCTCAGGATCCCAATTTACCATACGATAGCCCCTATAAATCAGTCCTTTTTGATATAAATCAACGAAAACTTTAATTACAGCTTCACTCATCTCATCATCCATGGTAAACTTCGTACGATCCCAATCGCAAGAACAACCTAATTTTTTAAGTTGTTCTAAAATCACACCACCGTATTCATGAGTCCAGTCCCATGCATGACTTAAAAACTCTTCTCGAGATAAGTCATTTTTATCGATACCTTGTTCTTTTAATTTAGCAACCACTTTGGCTTCAGTAGCTATGGAAGCATGATCTGTTCCTGGTACCCAACAGGCATTTTTACCCAATAGTCTTGCACGACGTATTAATACATCTTGAATAGTATTATTAAGCATGTGCCCCATATGTAAAACACCAGTAACATTTGGTGGCGGAATAACTATCGTGTAAGGTTCTCTTTCATCGGGTTCTGAATGAAAATAATTATGTTTCATCCAATAGTTGTACCACTTGTCTTCTACCTTATGGGCATCATATTTTGATGGAATTTGCATGCTTCGGAATGGTTTTTGTAAAATTTTAAATAATAAAGCGCAAAAGTACTTATATTTCTTTTTCTGTGAAACTTTTAAAGACTTAGTTAACCTTAAGTTCATGCGATAATTTAACATTATTATAAGGTTTCATTTAGAAGTGATCCGTACATTTGGCATGACTAGTGAAATGCCATAAAACAGCATTTCATCTTTTATTTTTGCAGATTATCGGAAAAGTAAGTATGTTTGAAGAACTTCTACCAAGTAAAGACATAAAGCAAATTCAAAAAAAGGATACAAAACGAAACATTAAAACTATAAAAAATGAAATCTTTATTTACAATTTTATTTATCGGATTAATAAGTTTGTCGGCTCAGGCTCAGGCTAAAATCAGCTTTGAATCAGACACTATAGATTATGGAACCATTGAAAAAGGTGCAGATGGTGTACGTATTTTCAAATTTACAAATACAGGTAATGAACCTCTTATTATCTCTAAAGTTTCTTCAAGCTGTGGATGTACCATTCCTAAAAAACCAAAAGATCCTATTTTACCAGGAAAAACAGGAGAAATTGAAGTGAAATATGACACCAATCGTGTGAATCCAATTAGAAAAACGATTACGGTTATTTCTAACGCTGAAACTCCAACAGTAGCCCTTAAAATAAAAGGCTTAGTTGTTGAAAAATCTAGTGTTATGGAAAAAAAAAGTAAAAGCGTGATGCAATAGTAGCAATTCTATTATAAAATTTAAAAAGGCTTAAACTCATGTTTAAGCCTTTTTCATTTAATCCCTTTGTTTAAAACAAATTAACAAAAGATTAGGCCTTTTCTTAAAAAAGTATTCAATTCCTTAAGCATACACGCTATTTTAGGATAGTTTATTGAAAAACTTCATATTATTTTCTCAACTTTACACTCTAAATTTTTTTAAATGCCAACCATATCTAGAAAAGGCCACCAAATGCCTGCTTCTCCTATTAGAAAACTTGTTCCTTATGCTGAACAAGCTATTAAAAACGGAAAGCATATTTACTACTTAAACATAGGACAACCAGACATAAAAACGCCTGAAGTCGCACTTAATGCAGTAAAGCAAAATGATATAGATATATTATCGTATTCCAGATCTGAAGGTTCTGAAGAATACCGTGTTAAACTAGCTAATTATTATAAAAAACATGATATTCCTATATCCCATGAAGATATCATTGTAACCACCGGAGCTAGTGAAGCCTTACTTTTTTTGTTTAGCAGTATTATGGATCCTGAAGATGAAGTTATCATCTCGGAACCCTTTTACGCAAATTACATAGCCTTTTCAACAGCGAGTGGTGTTAAAGTCGTGCCTGCCATTTGTAATATTGATGATGATTTTGCATTACCATCTGTAGAAACGTTTGAAAAATTAATTTCGCCAAAAACAAAAGCGATCCTAATTTGTAACCCAGGAAACCCTACGGGTTCTTTATACTCAAAGGAGGAAATACAACAACTTGCCAACTTAGCCATTAAACACGATTTATTTTTAGTTGCTGATGAAGTTTACAGGGAGTTTATTTATGATGGAGAAACTCACTACTCCATCATGCAAGTTGAGAATTTGAAGGAACATGCCGTAATGATCGATTCTGTTTCCAAACGCTACAGTATGTGTGGTGCTCGTATTGGCTGCCTAGTTTCAAAAAACAAACTTGTGATGCAAACGGTACTTAAATTTGCGCAGGCAAGATTAAGTCCGCCTACCTATGCACAAATTGCTAGTGAAGCAGCATTAGATACTCCACAGAGCTATTTTGATGAAGTGATACACGAATATGTAGACCGCAGAAATACTTTAATTTCTGAACTACAGAAAATTGAAGGAATAAAAGTGGCGAAACCTAAAGGTGCTTTTTATTGCATTGTTGAATTGCCAATTAAAAATTCTGATCATTTTGCACAATGGTTGTTAGAAAAATTCGATATTAATGGAGAAACCATTATGGTTGCTCCTGCAAACGGATTTTACTCAACACCACATGTAGGTTTAAACCAAATTAGAATTGCATACGTACTTAACAAAGAAAGCTTAATAAAAGCCGTACACATATTAAAAGAAGCTCTGAAAATCTATAAAGACTAAATCCTGTGCAAATTGAACAAAATACTTCCTTAAAACCCTACAATACTTTTGGCATTGATGTAAAAGCTAAACAGTTTGTAGTTGTACATTCAATTGAAGATCTTAAAGAGGTATTATCACTTGAAAATCACCCTAACAAACTCATTTTAGGTGGCGGAAGTAATATGCTCCTTACCCAAGATTTTAACGGAATAGTAATCAAGGTCGAATTAAAGGGGATTGAAGTACTTTCAGAAGATTCAAACTTCGTAACATTAAAGGTTCAGGCTGGAGAAGTTTGGCATGACTTAGTCCTTTGGACTATTAAAAACGACTATGGCGGATTAGAAAATTTATCTTTGATCCCTGGAAATGTTGGTACAGCACCCATTCAAAATATTGGAGCCTATGGTGTTGAGCTTAAAGACTGCTTTGAGTCTTGCGAAGCCATTTCCGTAGAAACACAAGAATTACATACCTTCACCAAGGAAGATTGCCATTTTGGATATAGAAATTCTATCTTTAAACAAGAAGCTAAAGGTAAATTTATCATTACAAGTGTTAATTTCAAACTAACAAAAAGAAACCACAAACTTCATGTGCATTATGGAGCCATCGCTTCAGAGCTCGAAAAAGAAGGCATCAAAACACCGAGCATACAAGCTATTTCAAAAGCCGTCATTATTATTCGAGAAAGTAAACTTCCTAATCCGAAAATTATAGGAAACTGTGGTAGTTTTTTCAAAAACCCTGTCATCTCTACTGCCCAATACCAATTGCTTTTAAAGAATTTTGAAGAGATGCCTTCCTATCCTGTTTCAGATGATGAAGTTAAAGTACCTGCTGGTTGGCTCATTGAAAAAGCTGGTTTTAAAGGCAAAACATTCGGAAATTATGGCATTCACAAAAATCAAGCTTTAGTCCTAGTAAATTATGGCGGTGCTAAAGGAGAAGAAGTTTTAAATCTGTCTAAACTCATTCAAAAAACGGTTAAACGTATTTTTAACATTAGTATTGAGGCCGAAGTAAATATCCTATAATCAAAAAGAAATTTCTAACTTTGTTCGCTTGGCTTTAGCAAGTATTACATAATGTCATTATAAATTGATTTCAGCAATAGAAAAAGAAATAATCAGTCTTCTTAAAAAGGAAGACAAAAGGGCCATAAGTTTACTTTATGAAAACTATGCCGATGCCCTATTGGGAGTTATCCGAAAGGTGATTACCGACGATGACATGGCACAAGATGTGCTTCAAGAAACCTTTGTTAAAGTATGGCGCTATGCCAAAAAATACGATGCTACTAAAGCAAAATTATTTACTTGGCTTTACAGAATAGCGTATAACACTGCTATTGACAAAGTTAGATCATTAAAAAATAAAGTAAATAATGAAGTCCAGATGGAGACTTCAACCGTATATAAGGTAACATCCAATGAACTGAATCAGGATGTTTTAGATATCAAAAAACATCTAAACACTTTAGATGAAAAGTATCAAATAGTGATTAACGCCCTCTTTTTTGAAGGTATGACGCAGCAAGAAGCTAGCGAAGAATTAGATATTCCGTTAGGAACAATAAAATCAAGATTAAAAATTGGATTGCGTGAATTGAAAAAAATTTACAATCCTTAATACATTTAAGTCATGAATGAGAAAGTACAAGCTTTTTTAAATTCTGGCCTACTAGACAAATATCTATTAGGGGATACTTCTTCTGAAGAAACGAAACAAGTAGAATCCTATATTTCAAGATATCCAGAAGTACAGAATGCCTACAACACCTTGCAGTTTAATCTAGAGGTTGTTGCAAAAAGTCAGGCTATTGAGGCGCCTAAGCACATCTTAGATTCTATTTTAGATGAATTAGACGAGAAGCCTGTTATTGAATTAAAGCCTCAGAAAAAATACAAGAAATGGTATAAATTTAGTGTTGCAGCTAGTATTGCAGCGTTAATTTTTGCTGGAACATCGTTTATCTTTTACAATCAAAATCAAAAACTTTCACAAGAGAACCAAGTGGTTGTTGAAGAAATATTTGATTTACGTAGTGATATCGATAAGCACAATGAGATGCTTGACAGTATGATGAGACAGCTTTTAAAGCTCAATAATCCAGAAACAGAAAAGTATATTATTTCAGGAAATGAGCGTGCTAAAGATTTAAAAACGGTGGCATACATTAATGCTAAAGAAAAAACATCCATGATTGATGTGGTTTCTCTACCACAGCTACCTGAAGAACAATGTTACCAAATTTGGGCAGAATTACAAGGTAAAATGGTAAATCTAGGTATTTTAGATAAAGCTGACAGAAAATTAAGAAACATCCCCTACATGGAAGATGTTCAAGGTTTAAGTATTACTATTGAACCTAAAGGAGGCAATAATGTAGCCTCTAAAGAAAACTCTGTTGCAGAAATTAGTTTACATTAATCCATTTGATAACTCTCAAAAAAGCCTCGCTCTTCACAGAACGAGGCTTTTTCATTATAGAAATATCACAATTTTATTCTTTATCAAATAATGCTTTATGCACAAAGCCTGCCACAAGTGCTCCCGCTATTGGCGCCAACCAAAACAACCATAATTGTGTGATATACGCACCGCCTGCAAATAAAGCCTGACTTGTAGACCTCGCAGGGTTAACAGACGTATTTGTTATAGGGATACTTATTAAATGTATTAATGTAAGTCCTAAACCAATAGCTATTGGGGCAAAACCTTTAGGCGCTCTTTCATTCGTACTTCCTAAAATAATAAGAAGGAAAAACATGGTTAATAGAAATTCAGCTATAAATCCTGACATCATAGAATACCCTCCTGGCGACAAATTCCCATAGCCATTTGAAGCAAAACCTCCAATAGTTTCAAAATCAGATTTCCCTGTAACAATAACATACAAAGCTCCTGCTGCCACAATACCTCCTAGTACTTGAGCTATAATATAGCCAAACAAGTCTTTGGTTTCAAATTTCCCTCCAGCCCATAAGCCAAAGGACACGGCTGGATTAAAATGTCCGCCAGAAATATGACCTACAGCATAAGCCATTGTTAAAACTGTTAATCCGAAAGCTAGGGCTACGCCAGCAAAACCAATTCCAAGCTCGGGAAATCCAGCCGCAAATACAGCACTACCACAACCTCCAAAAACAAGCCAAAACGTTCCAAAAAACTCTGCAAATAATTTTTTCATAATAATATGTTATTCGATTAGTGTATTAAATGTACAAATAATTAATAAACAAAGACTTACTTTTTTAGCAGTGTCTTAACATTTTTTTGGAGATTATCTTATAATATTCATGATCTAAAAATCGTATCTTTGCACAAACAATTACAAGATTAAAATGAAACTTTTATTAATTACCATTGTTCTGTTAGGATTAGGAGTTGCAGGTATTGCGATTAAAATTTGGGCCAAAAAAGATGGCAAATTTGCTGGTACTTGTGCGAGTCAAAACCCTATGCTTAATAAAGAAGGTGAGTCTTGTGGTTTTTGTGGAAAAACACCAGATCAGTTTGCCGATTGTAATGAAACTTCACATTCGTAACTAGTCTATGCCCCTACTTTTTGTTCTGCTCTACCTCTTTTTAGTGGTAGTAGCTATTCAAACCATCTTTTTCTTAGGCGTTTACTCTAAATTTGTGTTTTCTAAAGATAAACAGAGTGATAATTCAAGTCTTCCTGTATCAGTTATTATTTGCGCTAAAAACGAGGCTGAAAACTTAAAAACATTTCTACCCTCAATTTGTGAACAAGATTATCCAAACTTTGAGATTGTTCTTATAAACGATGATTCCACGGATGATACTTTAGACGTCATCGAAGCATTCGCTAGCCAATACAGCAACATTAAAATAGTTAACATAAAGAGCATTGAGGCCTTTTGGGGCAATAAGAAATATGCCTTAACCTTAGGTATTAAAGCCGCAAAATATGAATACTTATTATTTACGGATGCTGACTGCGAGCCTGTTTCTACCCATTGGATTTCAGAAATGAGCAACCATTTTTCAAAAGAAAAAAGTATTGTACTAGGTTATGGTGGCTATTTGAAAATTAAGAATTCATTTTTAAACAAGCTTATCCGCTACGAAACCCTTATCACTGCAGTAAATTATTTTTCATTTGCTATGTCAGGGATGCCATATATGGGGGTTGGTAGAAATTTAGCTTACACCAAAGAGGAGTTCTTTAATGCTAACGGATTTATTAATCACATTAAGGTACGCTCTGGTGATGATGATTTATTTGTTAACCAAGTCGCTACTCCAAAAAATACAGCCTGTGCTTTTTCAGAAAACAGCTTTACGCTTTCAGTTCCAAAAAAAAGCTATAAAGCCTGGTATCTTCAAAAACGACGTCATGTTTCGACTGCACAGCATTACAAAGCTTCCCATAAGATCCTTTTAGCTTTATTATACATATCAAATTTTCTGTTTTGGGTTTTAGCACTTGTTTTATTTATGGCCCAAATAAAGTGGCAAATTATTCTAGGAGCCTTCGTCCTACGATTAAGTTTACAGTATTTGATATTAGGTCTAGCTTCAAAAAAGCTAAAAGAAACCGATTTAATTCTTTTATTTCCTTTATTAGAATTTTTCTTAATCATTACACAATTAACTATCTTTATAAATAATATCATTTCAAAACCCAAGCATTGGAAATAGATCTCATTATCAAAAGTGCCAAACAAAAGGACCAAAAAGCCTTTAATCATTTGTTAGATATGTTTTGGGATGATGTTTACGGGTTTCAACTTAAGCGTACACAGAATGAAAATGACGCTGAAGATATTACCATTCAAACCTTCTCGAGAGCCTTCGATCGTATTGAAACGTTTAATGAAACTTATACATTTAAAACTTGGCTCATTACCATTTCAAAAAACATTCATATTGATTTACTTCGAAAAGAAAAGAATTCTATTTCGCAAGTGGGATTGAAATACAACCGTGAAGTTTTTGATATTCTAGACGAATCGCCATCTCCAGAAGACAAACTCATCACCGAGCAACATTTGGCCAAATTATTAAGGGATATTAAAAAGCTAAAACCGCATTATCAAGAAATTATAAACTTGCGTTATTTTCAAGAATTGAGTTACAAAGAAATATCGGAAGAACTTAATGATCCTATCAATAACGTAAAAGTCAAACTTCTACGTGCCAAAAAGCTTCTAGCCGAAATCATTTTAAAAAAATAATGTCTTTTAAGTTTAAAAACCTTGGACCGGGACTATTGCTTGCTGAAACTCCTGCTTGCATCTTTATAAAATACATCTAACGTTCCTTTATAACGGCATCTTTTCCCTCTTCATAAATCATACATTAATTTATAATAAGTATACTTCAAAAATTAGGTTATACTTCAATAAAACTTCAGGTTCTTAGTTCGATTGGCGTATTATTTCTAATCTTTTTTAGTGTTTGGTATCTCACTACCATATAAGCGTATTTTTATAGAATACTTTGTATCTTTGCATTCTATTTTTTTAGATTATGAATAACGAAATCACCTCGAATATATTACCAGCAGAACGTACACCAAAACCAAAATGGCTTCGTGTAAAACTTCCAACAGGAAAAAAATACACTGAATTAAGAGGCTTAGTGGACAAGTATAAATTAAATACAATTTGTACTTCTGGAAGCTGTCCAAATATGGGAGAATGCTGGGGTGAAGGTACAGCTACCTTTATGATTTTAGGTAACGTTTGTACCCGTTCTTGCGGATTTTGTGGTGTAAAAACAGGACGACCAGAAACGGTAGACTGGGATGAGCCTGAAAAAGTAGGCCGTTCGATTAAAATCATGAACATCAAACACGCCGTTTTAACTAGCGTAGATCGTGATGATTTAAAAGATATGGGAAGCATCATGTGGTCTGAAACAGTAAAAGCTGTACGACGCATGAACCCAGAAACCACCTTAGAAACTCTAATTCCTGATTTTCAAGGTATAGAAAAACACATTGACCGTATTATAGACGTCGCGCCAGAAGTGGTGTCTCACAACATTGAAACCGTGCGTCGTTTAACTCGTGATGTACGTATTCAAGCGCAGTACGATCGTAGCATGGGCGTTTTAAAATACTTAAAACAACAAGGTCAGCGTAGAACAAAATCGGGCATCATGCTCGGCCTAGGAGAAACTCGAGAAGAAGTGATCCAAACCCTTCACGATTTAAAAGCTCAAGATGTTGATGTTGTAACTATTGGTCAATACCTACAACCTTCCAAAAAACACCTGCCTGTTAAAAAATTCATCAACCCAGATGAATTTAAAGAGTTTGAAGAAATTGGTTTAGAATTAGGATTCCGTCATGTTGAAAGTAGTGCTTTGGTGAGATCTTCTTACAAAGCACAAAAACACATTAACTAATCATGATACGTGTTGCTATCAATGGTTTTGGTAGAATAGGAAGACGTGTTTTTCGACTCCTTCAAGAGCAAGAAAACATTGAAGTTGTTGCAATAAACGACTTATCTGATTCAAAAACTTTAGCACATTTATTAAAATACGACAGTGTACATGGTATTTTAAAAGGTGAATTTGCTTCCGATGAAGCTCACATCATATATAACGGTAAAAAAATACCATTAACAAATGCCGCTCACCCAAAAAATATCAATTGGCAACACCTTGCCATCGATTTTGTTATTGAATCCACAGGTAAATTCAAAACCAAATCAGAATTAAACGAACATATAAAAAATGGTGCAAAACGTGTTATTTTAAGTGTTCCGCCTATAGATGACGACATAAAAACCATTGTATTAGGCGTAAACACCGATGAACTTGATGGCAGTGAAACCATCATTTCAAATGCCTCATGTACGACCAATAACGCAGCGCCCATGATTGATATCATAAACAAACTTTGTGGTATCGACCAGGCTTACATAACCACAGTTCACTCCTACACTACCGACCAAAGTCTACATGATGTACCGCACCGAGATTTACGTAGGTCACGGGCTGCAGCGCAATCTATTGTACCTACCACAACTGGGGCAGCTAAAGCACTTACTAAAATATTTCCTGAAATTTCAAATGTTATAGGGGGCTGCGGTATTCGTGTGCCAGTTATTAATGGCTCGTTAACAGACATTACTTTTAATGTAAAAAAAACGGTTTCTCCAGAAGACATTAATCGTGCTTTTAAAGAAGCTTCACAAAATCAATATAAAAACATTTTAGAATACACCGAAGATTCTATTGTTTCTATAGATGTTGTTGGCAATACCCATTCGTGTGTATTCGATGCTCAAATGACTTCTGTAATAGGAAATATGGTTAAAATAATTGGTTGGTATGACAATGAAACTGGCTATTCTAAACGAATAATTGATTTAATTTGTTATTTGTCGGAAAAAGAAACTCCTACTCGGTAAAAAGTTTATATTTGTTTTGAATACCAACCGTCATGTCAAAATTTAAGACCTACTTATACATCATCGTATTGCTCTTGAACACAAGAGTCTCGGCGCAAATACCTATTGAACAAGACCCTGAAATTGTTCAAAATAATATCAATTACCGCATTAGTCAGTCGCAAACCGAACTAGAAAACTACCATTATTACAACGCCCAAAAAAACCTTGATGAAGCCTTAGAACTTGCCGAAAAAGTAGGCAATAAAAAAAGTGTAGGCGTTATTTATGCACTAAAAGGCCGTTTACAACTTATCATACAACAAGAAGACAAAGCCCTAAAATCTTTAAATAAAGCTATTGAAATCCAACGCATTATTAACGATAATAAAAACTTGGGTACATCGTATAAAATTTACGGTGATGTATATTTTTCTAAACAAGATTACTACGCTGCTTTAGATTCTTATACCGCAGCAAAATCTAAATTCCAAGAAGAAAATTTATATCGAGAACTTGCAGAAACCCTCTTACATGAAGGTAAAGTATATTTTCAATTAAGAAATTACAAAAAATCTCGAGACGTTACAGAACAAGCCTTAGCGATTTCTAAAAACTACGATTTTTATAAAACACAAAGTGAAGCTTTAAACAACCATGCGATTATTTATAGCAAGCTTGGCAACACAGAAAAAGCCATTGTTTCGGCTTTAGAAGGTTTAAATATTGCTAACAATCATAAGTACATGGATGTTACCAACGATAGCTACCTAATAATTAGTGACTTATACAATAGTATTGGCAACTATAAGCTTTCTAGAAAATACTTGAAAGACCACCTAAAACTCTCGGATTCCATTCGTAGTTTAAGCAGAACCTACTCTTCGAATAGTCAAGAAACACAATATCTTCTGAATGAGGAAATAGAAAAAAACAACGAGATTGTTGAAAAGTTAGAAAAAGCAGAAGAAGACAAAAACTTAGGAACACTAATTTCTATTTTGAGTGTGGCATTAATTACCATCCTTTCCCTTTTAACCTTATCTCTTTATAAAAACAATAACATTAGGCTAAAAACCAACACGATGCTCCATAAAAAAAATGGAGAATTAATAATAGCTAAAGAAAAAGCGGAACTAGCTTCTAAAACAAAAGCAAATTTCCTTTCTACCGTAACCCACGAACTCCGAACACCATTATATGCTGTAACGGGACTTAGCAACATGTTGCTCGAAGAAGACCCGAAGCCGGAACAAATACCTCATTTAAAGTCCTTAAAGTTTTCGGGAGATTATTTACTCACCTTCATTAACGACATCCTTCAAATTAACAAAATTGAAGCCAATAAAGTCGATATTGAGCCCGAGCCATTCAATTTAAAAAAGAAAATCACCAATATTATTTTGGCTTTAAATAATTCAGCTGAAGACAACGATATTAAAATTCATTTTGAATACCCACACGATCTCGCTGAAAATTTCATTGCCGATCAGCTAAAAATTTCACAAATTCTAATTAACCTCATCGGTAACTCTATAAAATTTACGAAAGGTGGTGACATTTGGATTCGTGTTAATAAAATAGCCCAAAACGATAAAATATACACCTTACGTTTTGAAATCGAAGATAACGGTATAGGTATCAGTCAAGAAAAACAAGATCATATGTTTGAAAGTTTTTCTCAAGGTTCCATTCAAATCAACAGAAAATATGGTGGTACCGGTTTAGGACTTTCTATTGTTAAAGGTTTAATAGATATTTTAAAAGGAAAAATATACGTTAATAGTGAATTGAATAAGGGCACCACATTCTTTTTTGAAATACCTTTAGAACATACAACGGTTGAAGAAGCTTTAGAAGGCAAATCAAACTATCCTGAAATAGATAAATCGCAACTAGACCTCTCTACGGTTAAGATACTTGTGGTAGAGGACAATAAAATAAATCAAATGATTACAAGAAAAATCCTTTCTAAAATGGAATTATCTTGTGATGTTATCGATAATGGTGAGGAAGCTGTTGAAATGATACGTCAGAATGACTATAATATCATCCTTATGGATATTCATATGCCTGGCATAAGTGGTATTGAAGCGACCAAGCGTATTCGAGAATTTGATAAAGACTTAACCATTTTTGCCCTTACTGCCGTGACGATAGAAGATAAAATGCAAGAATTTGAAGACGCTGGATTTACAGATATTATTCCAAAACCATTTAAGCAAGATGAGTTTGAGAAAAAACTATATAATGCTTTAGCTTCAAAGAAAAAGACGTCTAATAACGCTTAATAAATTTGGTTATTAAGTCATCAAATTTTTCATCGTTATCTATCTTAACCTGAATAGGCAGATAATACAACTTATCCTTTAAAACATCATACTGCTTTAATCGCATAAAATCCTTTTCGGTAGTTACAATGTGTTGCTTTTCGCGAAGTTTATCAATTTCCTGAGCTGTAAAATCGTGATGATCACTAAAATTTAAATGTTCAAAGTTTAAACCTTGTTTATTTAAAAACTGAACTAACGGTGTAGCATTGGCAATACCTGTAACCAAAGTAAAGGTTTTTAAATCATCAAGGGTTATGGTATTAGTTTCAGAAAATAAAGTTTCAGAATAGGCAATGGTACTAAAAAAAACGTGCTGATGTTTTTCAGGATTTATCCGTTTTATAAACGTTTCCTTTTGAGCCGCATTTAAATCCGAAGGACATTTAGTTACTACAATAACATTAGCACGCTTTGCTCCTGCTCTCGGCTCTCTTAAGTCGCCCGTTGGTAAAACGATATCATTAAAATAAGGATTAGAAAAAGTAGTTAAAAGCACATTAAAACCAGCTTTTACTTTTCTGTGCTGATAGGCATCATCCAACAAAACAATGTCTGGTTTAGATGGCAATTCTTGCAGTTTAGAGATACCATGTTGCCGATTAGAATCTACAGCAACCTGAATGTCTGCTTTAAATTTATTGTAAAACTGAAACGGCTCATCACCTATAGCTTTCGCTGAAGCATGGGCATCGGCCAACACGAAACCTTCTGTTTTACGTTTATAACCACGACTTAAGGTAGCCACCTTATAATTAGTTTTCAAAAGCCTTACCAAGTACTCAATCATGGGTGTTTTTCCCGTGCCACCAGCACTTAAATTCCCAACACATATCACAGGAAAATTATAAGATTTAGACTTTTTAATCTCCAAATCGTATAATTTATTCCGCAGCCAAGTCACCATAAAATAAATGGGAACCACAGGAAGCAATAGGTATCTTAAAATTTTCATGACAACGAAAATATAATATTTATATTTGTTATACCATTTTCACTGTAAAATGACTTTAATAAAAAGCAGGTATTTTTTGTTTAGACTAAAAAGAAAACGCAAGCATAGCCATAGCTACGGTTAAGTTTTATTTTGAAGTATAAGCGAAAAAGATCGAATTTTAAAATGTTATTTTTATGATAAAAAGGTAATTAACACCAATACCATTAAATTATATGATCGTTCAAGACGTCATCAATCATTTAGAAGTGTTAGCCCCTTTAGCTTACGCTGAAGATTTTGACAACGTAGGCCTGTTAGTAGGCGATAAACAGTCGGAAATTACAGGGATTTTAGTCGCTTTAGACACGCTTGAAGCTGTTGTTGATGAAGCCATACAAGAGAACTGTAACCTCATTGTTAGTTTTCATCCCATTATTTTTAAAGGACTTAAAAAGATAACTGGAAAAACCTATGTGGAGCGCGTGGTTTTAAAAGCCATTAAGCACGATATTGCTATTTACACCTTACATACCGCTTTAGACAATGCTTTGTTAGGCGTGAATGACATGATTTGCAACCAATTAAATTTAACAGGTAAGCAAGTTTTAATTCCGCAAAACGCCACTATTAAAAAATTAGTGACTTACGTCCCAAAATACGAAGCACATTTATTACGTAGTGCTTTATTTGAAGCCGGGGCAGGAAATATTGGTAATTACAGCGAATGCAGTTTCAATGTCGATGGTTACGGCACCTATAATGGTAACGAAGATTCCAACCCTACTCTAGGAGAAAAAGGACGCGTACATACCGAAGAAGAAACAAAAATATCGGTAACATTCGCCAAGCATCTGGAGTCGAAAATACTACACACCCTTTTTGACACCCATTCGTATGAAGAAGTGGCTTACGAAATTACCACTTTAGAAAACAAAAATCAGGACATAGGTATTGGTATGATTGGCGAACTAGAAACCGCTATGGAGGAAGAAAAATTCCTAGCATATGTTAAAAACAAAATGAATACCGAATGTATTCGACACTCTGCCTTTCTCAATAAAAACATTAAAAAAGTGGCAATTTTAGGCGGCTCGGGTAGTTTTGCTATTTCTGCGGCTAAAGCGGCTGGTGCTGATGCCTTTATAACAGCCGATTTAAAATATCATGATTTTTTTACTGCTGAAAATAACATTCTTCTCACAGATATCGGACATTATGAAAGTGAACAGTACACAAAAAATCTTTTAGTAGCATATCTTAAGAAAAAAATTACTAATTTTGCAATCATTTTATCAAAGACAAATACCAATCCTGTTAAGTATTTTTAAAGTATGGCCAAAAAGAAAGAAGTAACTGTTGAAGAGCGCTTAAGAGCTTTATACGATTTACAACTCATAGATTCTCGTGTAGACGAAATAAGAAATGTTCGTGGTGAACTTCCTTTAGAAGTTCGTGATTTAGAAGATGAAGTTGCTGGATTAAACATTAGATTAGATAAACTTATTTCTAATTTAGAAGTAATTGACAACGATATCGCAGGAAAGAAAAACTTAATTGAGGAATCTAAATCTTTAATTAAGAAATATACCGAGCAACAAAAAAATGTTAGAAATAACAGAGAATTTAATTCTTTAACTAAAGAAGTTGAATTTCAAGAATTAGAAATTGAATTAGCTGAAAAGCACATTAAAGAATTCAAAGCTCAAATCGAGCAAAAGAAAGAAGTTATCTCTGAAACTAAAGAGCGTTTAAAAGAGCGTGAAAACCACCTTAAGCACAAAAAAGGTGAATTAGATGCTATTCTATCTGAAACAGAGAAAGAAGAGCAAGCTTTAATTCAAAAATCTGAAGAATATAAAGAGCAAATTGATGATAGATTAGTTGCTGCTTATATCAGAATTAGAACTAATGTAAAAAATGGTTTAGCAGTAGTGCCAATTGAAAGAGGTGCTTCTGGAGGATCATTCTTTACTATTCCACCACAAGTACAAGTTGAAATTGCTTCACGTAAAAAAGTGATTACAGACGAGCATAGTGGTCGTATTTTAGTAGACGCTATTTTAGCTGAAGAACAAAGAGAAAAAATGGAAAAACTGTTTTCTAAACTGTAATAATCCGTTTTCACCTGTAAATATTAAAGCCTTCACTTTGTGGAGGCTTTTTTTATTTCCCTTATATTTACTAAACTAATTAATAAATCCATTTTAAATGAAAAAACTATTCATTCTTACCGCCATTTTAAGTAGTTATATAAACTATGCCCAAACTAATGATTATGTTGAATTGACGCGTTCTATCTTAGACGTTGAAACAAAAGAGGCTATTACTGAAGTCATGACTTTAAACGAAACGCAAAGTGCACCCTTTTGGGAAGTATACAACCAATACGAAACTGAAAATCATTCTGTTAAAAACAAAAGAATAGCTTTAATAAAAGATTATGCTAAAAATTACGAAAGTATTTCTAACGAAAAAGCAGATGAATTAGTAAATGACCTTCTTGCATTTAAGGCAGAAGACCTCAAACTTAAGAAGAAATATTATAAGAAAATGAAAAAGATTATTCCCGCGACAGAAGCAGCAAAATTTCTTCAAGCCATCAATAAAATTGACGACTTAATTAATGCAGAACTAGCTCTAGATGTGCCTTTGGTTGAAACTAAATAGCACCAATTAGAACCTAAATTGAGGCTTAAATAGATATTCTATTATATGTCATATTGGGTCTGTCGAAATATCTCTTAATCCATAACGAATAAGGGTTTCGACAGGCTCAACCTAACGAACACGCCATTAAAAGGCGCTATAGATGACTACTTTCTCATCATATCACTTAACTATAAAACTAAAATCAGAATAAGGTTTCCTATATTTTTTCGTCTATACTTTAAGAAACTTATTTATGATGAAACAGATATTACCACTTTTAACTTTTATCCTATTTTTTAGTTGTCAAAATTCCGCTCAAAGCAACACAGCACAACAAGAAGTTATAAACTCCAACCCCGTAGAAATACCCATAGAAAACGGCAAAGCAAAAGCCTACTTTGCTAGTGGTTGTTTTTGGTGCGTTGAAGCCATTTACGAGAGTGTAAAAGGCGTTGAGGAATCGATCTCTGGTTATGCTGGTGGTCACACTAAAAACCCAACATACGAAGCAAGCAACACCGGAAGAACTGGCCATGCCGAGGCCGTTGAAATTATATACGACCCTAAAATTGTGTCTTTTGAAACACTGGTTGATGTGTATTTCGCTTCGCAAGATGTCACTCAGGTAAACGGACAAGGAAACGACAAAGGTTCGCAATATCGATCTATCATTTTTTATCAGAACGATGCACAAAAACAAATAATCTTAGAAAAGAAATCGGCGTTAGCGCAACAACTTGGGGTTAAAATTGCCGCAGAGGTTTATCCTTTTCAAAAATTTTGGGTAGCAGAAGATTACCATCAAGATTATGAAAAAAACCACCCTAACAACCCTTATATTAAAAATGTATTGATTCCCCGTCTTAATAGATTTAAAGCTAATTTCCCTAAAGAACTATTAAAAGACAGCCATTAATCTTTTTCATGGTTTCAAGACACTAAAATTCTTTTAACTTTGAAAAAAAATAACCATGAAAAACATTTTTATAATCTCATGTTTAGCCTTGTTGTGCTTGGCATGTAAAAAAGAATTAACACCTCAAGACATCGCACAAAACATAGCGGATGCCCATGGTTTCGAAAACTGGAGCCAAGTATCAGAAATCCAATTCACTTTCAATGTTGACAAAGACAGCATGCACTTTGAAAGAGCTTGGAAATGGAACCCGAACACCAATGAAATTACGCATTATAAAAGAAGGGATTCTATACAATACAACGGATCTAAAATAGATTCGACATTAGCACAAACAGATCGCGGTTTTATAAACGATAAATTTTGGTTGCTTATCCCTTTTCAGCTGGTGTGGGATTCCGATATAACTTTTTCAGAAGTAACAAAAACGGAAGCCCCAATAAATAAAAAGCAGCTTAACAAATTAACCATTACCTACCCTAACAAAGGCGGTTATACCCCTGGCGATGCTTATGATATTTTTTATGATGATGATTATTTAATTCGCGAGTGGATTTTCAGAAAAGCCAATCAAGAAGAACCATCTATGATGACCACTTTTGAAAATTATCAAGATTTTAATGGGCTTAAATTGGCTTTAGAACACAAAAAACCTGAAGACTCTTGGCGTCTTTACTTTTCGGATGTCAACGTGGTAACCAAATAAATAATCAGTTACTCGACATCTAAAACGTATTATATTTACGTATATAAGGTATAGTTTTAAATATTCCGCGTCATGCGTCTATATATATTAAAGCGCTTAAATCAATGGTTTAAGCGCTTTTCCTTTTTAAAACAGTCTCGTTTCTAAACTGACAAGTGCTTTAAAGTAGCTTCTTTTCTAACATTATAATCCGTATTTTTGTTATAAACCCTAAACATTTCCACTGTGTTCACTCATAAACTAGGTCTTGAATATGCTTTAGAACAAGATGAAAGCGACGAATTAAAATCTTATAGAAATCAATTTCATCTTCCTAAGGATAAGCACGGAAACAATCTCATCTACATGACGGGTAATTCCTTAGGCCTGCAACCCAAACAAACCAGTGCTTATGTACATAAAGAGCTTGATGACTGGGCCAAACTAGGCGTTGAAGGTCATACTACAGGCGATACACCATGGTTAGCTTATCATGAATTTTTAACGAAAAACATGGCTGATGTAGTCGGTGCAAAACCGATTGAAGTTATTGTTATGAATACGCTTACCACCAACCTTCATTTGATGATGGTTTCCTTTTACAAGCCCACAAAATCTCGTTATAAAATTTTAATTGAAAGCGATGCGTTTCCTTCAGACAAATATGCTGTTGAATCACAGCTCAGACATCATGGGTTTGACGACCAAGAAGGCGTTATCCAATGGAAACCTAGAGAAAATGAAGAGTTACTACGTTACGAAGATTTAGAATCAATTCTCCAAAAAGAAGGCGACCAAATTGCACTCATTTTAATTGGCGGTATCAATTATTACACAGGACAATATTTCGATTTAAAACGCATTACCAAACTTGGTCATCAATACGGATGTAAAGTAGGTTTTGATTGTGCTCATGCCGCAGGGAATGTGGTATTAAATCTACATGATTCTGGAGCCGATTTTGCAGTTTGGTGTACCTATAAATACTTAAACTCAGGACCTGGAAGTCTTGCAGGTTGTTTTATTCACGAACGCCATGCTCATAACAAAAACCTAAACCGCTTTACGGGCTGGTGGAGTCACAATAAAGCCACTAGGTTTAACATGCGTGATGACTTTGATCAGCTTCCGGGAGCAGAAGGTTGGCAACTTAGCAACCCGCCTATCCTATCTATGGCCGCCATTAAAGCCTCATTAGACCTGTTTGAAGAAGTGGGTATTGAAAGGCTTGTAGAGAAATCACAAAAATTAACCAGTTATTTTGAGTTTTTACTGAAACAATTAGGCGAAGATACCATTCGAATTATCACACCTACGAACCCTAATTCTCGAGGCGCCCAGCTATCCATTCAGGTAAAAAACGCTAATAAAACGCTACACGACCAATTAACACAAGCAGGTATTATAAGTGATTGGCGCGAACCCGATGTTATTCGCTGCGCTCCAACGCCTTTTTATAACAGCTTTCAAGATGTATATCTTTTGGTTGAGCAGTTGAAAACTATTTTAAGTACGCCATAATTTAAACCCGGTCACCGCATTAAAAGTTAAATAACATGGATAACAAACAACAAAACATACTTATTATTGGCGCTGGACTTTGTGGCGCTCTACTCGCTTTGCGTTTGGGGCAGCGTGGTTTTAATGTTGCAGTTTACGAAAAACGCCCAGACCTTAGAACAACCAAATTAAGCTCTGGCCGTTCAATAAACTTAGCCTTTTCCGATCGTGGTAATAAAGCCATGAAACTAGTGGGTTTAGAAGAAAAAGTAAAGACGCTTTGTATTCCCATGCATGGCCGCATGCTCCACGATAAAAATGGTGATACGGTACAATCAAATTATAGCGGAAGAAAACATGAATACATCAATTCTGTATCAAGAAACGATTTAAATGCCCTTCTTTTAGATGAAGCTGAAAAACATGAAAATGTCAATTTTTATTTTGATAAAACGTGTCAGTCTGTTGATTTAGAAAAAACTACGGCTTTGTTTACAGATGGCGAAACACAAAAAGATTTCATTGAAGATGCCGACGTTATTATTGCCGCCGATGGTGCTGGCTCTGCTCTTAGGAAAAGTTATTTTCAGGATCGTGATTTTCTGTTTAGTTTTTCTCAGGACTACCTCTGCTATGGTTATAAAGAACTGAGTATTCTACCAAATGAAAACGGTGAGTATCTCGCTCACAAAAATGCCCTTCATATTTGGCCTAGGCTAAGTTTTATGCTTATTGCATTACCAAACCTTGATGGCAGCTTTACGGTAACTCTATTTTTAAGTTACACCGAAGGCACTTATAACTTCAACAATCTGGATACCGAGCAAAAAGTTCTCGATTTTTTCAAAGAAGAATTCCCCGATGCCCTACTAATCATGCCAAATTTGGCGACCGAATTTTTCAAAAACCCCACTTCGCCACTAGGCACTATTAAATGCTCGCCTTGGCATTATAAAGGCAACACCCTTTTAATGGGCGATGCGGCCCATGCTATTGTTCCGTTTTACGGCCAAGGAATGAATGCTGCTTTTGAAGATGTTGTGGTACTGGATTCGGTTTTAAATTTGAATTTAGAAAATTGGGAGGCCACTTTTAAAACCTATGAAAAACATCGTAAAAAAGACACCGATGCTATTGCCGATTTAGCCATTGACAATTTTCATGAAATGAAAGAACATGTTGCAGACCCTATTTTTCAGGAAAAAAGAAAATTAGAAATGCTACTTGAAAAAAAGTTCCCGCTTCAGTACAACTCCAAATACGCTATGGTGACCTTTAATGAAAACATAGGCTATGAAGTAGCGATGCTTAGGGGACGTGCTCAGGATCGTGCGATTTTGAACTTATTAGCAAACGGCGATATTTCTGTAAATTCCAAAGCAAGCATGGGCGAATTGCAAGAGGCATTAGATAAAATAAACCACGATACAAACAAAATTCTTGAAGATCATAGAAATGCCGATTTAAGATACTAACTACTATGAAAAAAGCTGTAACACCACGCGGTGCCTATCCACTTACTAAACGCGTAGGCGATTTTATTTTTGTTTCAGGCACGAGTTCTAGGCGCCCTGACAACAGTATCGCAGGGGTTGATATTATTGACAATCTAGGCACCAAGCACTTAAATATTGAGGTTCAAACCCGTGAAGTTTTAAAAAATATAGAACACCTTTTAAAACAGGAAAACGCCACTTTAGATGATGTTGTGGATGTAACCACCTTTTTAGTTAATATGAATGATTTTGCTGGATACAATAAGGCTTACGCCGAATTTTTCAATACGGAAACTGGCCCAACACGTACCACTGTTGCCGTACACCAATTACCTCACCCCGATTTGATTATTGAAATAAAAGTGATGGCGTATAAAAAAGTACATTAAATAGAACGTGGTTAAAACATTTGAAAGGAATCGCATCTATATGACGCTTTACAAAAGAAATCATGAAAATTAAAAACTTCATAAACGGAATCTTTACTAATCCTAAGTCAGATACATGGTTGGATAATTATAATCCAGCCATCGGAAAAGTATACTGCCAAATCCCTAATTCGTCAAAAGAAGATGTTGAATTGGCCTATCAAGCAGCCGAAAAAGCTTTTCCCTCATGGTCGCAAACCACTTATGAAGCCCGCAGCCGGATTTTAATAAAAATTTCGGAACTCATAGAAAGTCAGCTAGAGCAGTTTGCCTTAGCTGAAAGTAAGGACAATGGCAAACCCTTACATTTAGCCAAGTCTATGGATATTCCGCGAGCGGCACTTAATTTTCGTTTTTTTGGACAGGCAATTACACAGTTTTCCAGTGAAAGTCATGACAGCGTCGGGTTAGATGCTATAAATTTTACTTTGCGCCAACCCATTGGTGTGGTAGGCTGTATTTCGCCATGGAATCTACCACTTTATTTATTCACCTGGAAAATAGCACCTGCACTAGCAGCAGGGAACTGTGTTGTAGCTAAACCCAGTGAAATCACACCCATGACGGCTTATTTGTTAGGCGATATTTGCAATGAAGCTGGCTTACCTCCTGGCGTTTTAAACATTGTTCACGGCGAAGGTCGCAGTGCAGGACAAGCTATTGTAGAACATTCAAAAATAAAAGCCATATCCTTTACTGGCGGTACTAAAACTGGTGCTGAAATCGCTAAAACTACAGCACCACTATTCAAAAAAACATCTTTAGAATTAGGAGGAAAAAACCCCAATATCATTTTCGCTGATTGCGATTATGAAGATATGCTTAACACCACGGTACGATCATCGTTCGCTAATCAAGGACAAATATGTTTATGTGGCAGTCGTATTTTTGTTGAAGCTTCGATTTATGATAAATTTAAAACCGATTTTATTGAAAAAGTAAAACAACTTAAAGTTGGTCATCCATCCGAAAGCAGTACCGATGTTGGTGCCATCGTATCCAAAAATCACTTAAATAAAATATTAGAATATATAGAAATTGCGAAAACTGAAGGTGAGATACTTTATGGTGGCAACCCAGTTAATGTTCCAAGTTTTGAAAACGGTTATTATTTAGAACCTACGGTAATTGAAGTAAAAACAAACCGTTGTCGTATAAACCAAGAAGAAATTTTTGGCCCTGTAGTAACCATCATGCCTTTTGAAACTGCTGCAGAGGTTGTTAATATCTCCAACGATTCCAATTACGGACTATCAGCTACTATTTGGACCAATGATTTAAAACGCTGTATGCGAATAACACGTCAGTTAAACGTTGGTATTGTTTGGGTAAACACCTGGTTACTCCGTGATTTAAGAACCCCTTTTGGAGGTATGAAAGCTTCTGGACTTGGACGTGAAGGCGGCTTGGAATCTTTGCGGTTTTTCACAGAAACAAAAAATGTATGTATTAAATATTAAGTAATTAGACATCTTATGGATTTAAAAATAAAAAATAAAAATGCCTTAGTTTGTGGAAGCACTCAAGGTATAGGTAAAGCAACAGCCATAGCACTTGCTCAAGAAGGTGTAAACGTAACCTTAGTAGCTAGAAATAGAGACAAATTAAAAGCGGTTTTAGCCGAATTACCAAATACAGAGCAACATAGCTACATTGTTGCCGATTTTGCCAACCCCAGAGATTTACAGGAGCAGGTTATAAAATTCATTGAAAGAAATCATGGGTTTCATATCGTTATTAACAATACAGGTGGACCAAGAAGCGGTGCCATTGTTACCGCAAGCCTAGAAGAGTTTGAAAATGCCTTTACCATGCACATCAAATGCAATCATGTTTTAGCTCAGGCCACAATACCTTTTATGAAAACAGAAGGTTTTGGCCGTATCGTCAACGTCATTTCTACATCTGTAAAAGAACCCATCCCTGGCTTGGGCGTAAGTAATACTATTAGAGGGGCTGTGGGTAATTGGAGTAAAACACTTTCCAACGAGGTGGCGCCTTTTGGAATCACGGTGAACAATGTGCTTCCTGGGTTTACAGATACCGAACGCTTAGCTGAAATTATAAAAATTAAAGCCAACGCCGAAAACACCAGTATAGAAAACATGACAGAAACCATGAAAAACTATGCTCCTGCAAAACGTTTTGCACAACCTGAAGAAACAGCCAACGTCATCACCTTTTTAGCGAGTGAAGCAGCGAGCTATGTTACTGGGGTTAACATTCCGGTTGATGGTGGCAGAACGAAGTCGCTTTAAACTAGATTCATACGATGTTTAAAGCTTTTTATTTTTTATCTTTAACTTCATATTTCGTTTGACAATTAACTCAAACACCCAATTTGAGTTTCTTCCTTAAGAGCCTGATTCTATTGGCTAAAATCAAAAGGAAGTTTAAAAGGGCATATTCAACATGAGTCATTTAACATCTCCTATAAACTTTAAAGCTTGGATTGAAGAAAACAGACATCTCCTAAAACCACCTGTAGGGAATAAAGTGGTTTGGAAAGATGGCGATTTTATCGTGATGGTTGTTGGCGGTCCTAACAACCGAAAAGATTACCATTATAATGAAACACCAGAGTTTTTCTATCAGGTTGAAGGCGATATTATTTTAAAGATTATTGATAAAGGCACCCCAAAGGATGTACACATCAAAGAAGGGGATATTTACTTATTACCACCAAAAGTACCTCATTCGCCCCAACGCGGTGCAAACACTGTTGGATTAGTAATTGAATACAAGCGTCCAGAAGGCATGCGAGATGCGCTTTTATGGTTTTGTGAAAATTGTGTTACGAAGCTCTATGAAGAAGATTTCACCTTAGAAAACATCGAAACCGATATGCCTAAAATATTCGATAAATTTTACAGCGATGAAACTAAACGGCATTGCCCTAACTGCGGAAACGTTATGCAGCCTCCAAAGCAAGTTAAAATCGAGTAAACAATTTAGGCTAGTACCATCTAGAAACTCATGATATTCATTGTAACCAAAAATTAAAACAGACCGCTACCCAAGTAGAAAGAATAACATGGAAAAACGTAAACTTCGTATAAACGGCCACTCACACCTTTTACCCTACCCGGAAGACATTCCAGATTTCATGAGAGAAAAAGAGATCTTTTGGGTTGATAAAGACCGTAAATTCATGCTTCAAAAAGATTGGAGCCGCCCAGTAACACATTCCAGTTTTTTTCTAGATGAAAAATTAGAGTGGATGGCGCGCAACAAAATTGATCACGCGGTAGTTTTAAATCTCTCGCAACTTTACGGAAATGGTTTACGTGTTGAAGAAATGAAAAAGGCCTTGCGTTTCCAAAATGATTTTAATGCAGGCGTACAACACCAGCACCCAAGTAAATTTACTTGTGGGTTCGTAGTACACCCTGGATTTGTAAATAGCGCGTGTTGGGAAATTGAACGTTGTGTAGAAACCTTAGGCCTACAGTTACTTTGCCTACCAACGCATTACATGGATACCATAGGCACCTGGCGCTGTATTTTTGATGAAGCCAACGACCCCATTTTTGAACTCGCTAACAAATACAACTTAGCTGTTGAAATTCACCCTTATGATGGTGAAAAGTTTATAAAATTAGAAAATACGTCTTGGCGATTTCACCTCATTTGGATGCTTGCCCAATGTGCTGATGCTTACCACTTTTTAACCCTTAATGGTTATCAAGAAAAATACCCTAACATGCGAACTTGTTTCGCTCATGGTGGCCAATTAGCTCAAATTAATTTAGGACGTCGTATTCAGGGATTTGATGGCAGACCCGATTTATTTGAAGGCAAACACCACCCAAGAAAAGCGGTGGGGCATAAAAACATATTTTTTGATACATTAGTGCATGATACAGGAAGTTTAGAACTCCTTATAAACAATCACAGTTCGAAACAAGTGATTATGGGGCTTGATGACCCTTATCCGTTAGGAGAAATGGAAAACGAAAAACAATCGTCGTACCCTGGTAAAATTTTAGATTTAGCTAAAGAAAGAAAGATTATCAATCAAACAGAATACGAAGCCATTTGGGAAGATAATGTGATACAGTGGTTATGTGGTGAAGATAAATTGGCTAAAGAAAAGCTTATTGAAAGAATTTTAAATTAATTTTGAAGCTGCACTAAAAGATAACAAGCATGCATTTTATTCCTGAAGCCTTAGACGAGTACGTTGTAAAACATTCTGAAAATGAACCTGAATTATTACAGCAATTAACTCGCGAAACCTATCAAAAAATATTACAACCACGTATGCTTAGTGGGCATTATCAAGGGCGTGTTTTAAGTATGATTTCAAAACTTGTTAATCCTAAAAACATTTTAGAAATTGGAACATACACAGGGTATTCAGCGCTTTGTTTAGCTGAGGGTATGCAAAAAGATGGCGAATTACACACCCTAGATATTAATGAAGAATTGTTCGATTTTCAGAGGAAATATTTTGATAAATCGGCATATGGTACACAGATTTTTCAACATTTAGGAGATGCCATGGATATCATACCAAAACTTGACAAAACCTTCGATTTAATATTTATTGATGCCGATAAAGACAATTACCCCAACTATTTTAATGTCATTATAGACAAACTTAATGTAGGAGGCATCATTTTATCGGATAACGTATTATGGAGTGGTAAGGTGCTTGAAACCTTAAAAAAAGACGACACCTCAACTAAGGCCCTTTTAGAATACAACGCCCTTTTAAAAGAGGATCCAAGAGTAGAAACCGTTTTATTACCCATTCGTGATGGTTTAACGATTAGTAGAAAACTGTAATACTAAAACAAAAAAGAGCTCATTACATTCGGTTTTACAGAAATAAATGAGCTCTAAATTATTATGGTGAACTTTATAAGTACAGATACTTTAGGATAGACTTTTCAAGGCTTCCATAATCTCATCGGGTTCCGATCGGGTTCTGTAATCAACGTTAACATAGCTCCATGTTACAACGCCGTCCTGCCCTATTATAAATGTGGCAGGGATTGGCAAGATATTTCCATTGCCATTATTAATTTTTTCTAAATCAAGTTTACGATCTACGCGCATGTGTTCTGCTAAAAACTCTGGTACTTCCCATGCAACGCCGTATTGCTGAGCAACTTTTGCATCTTGATCGGACAATACAGTAAAGTCCATGTTACTAATCTCATCCTTTGATAATGATCCATCTGGAACTTGCGGACTTATAGCAACAAGTGTCGCTCCTAATGCATGAATTTCGTCTAATTTAGCTTGCAGTGCTCTAAGTTGTAGGTTACAATATGGACACCAACTGCCTCGATAAAAAGTAACGACAACAGGACCTTGTTCTAATAAAGCATCTAACGAAATGGATTTCCCTTCGGCGTTAGGCAGATTAAAACTAGGTGCTTTTTGTCCTACTTTAATGGCATCCTTCCCCAGCTCAAAGTCTTTTGCTTTTTTAATGATGTCATCAACACCACTCATAAACTTAGGGTTAGCTTGTCGTCCTGATTCTATTTTAGCATCGGTGAGTTCTTTTAATGTTTTCATGGAATGACTTTATAGGTTTCATTGTTAGCTAGGAAACATGATTCTTTTCACTAACACATTATGATTTTTAATTAAACTTACGGCTATTTTTTGTGCAAATACGTTATTCCTTAGCAAGTACACACTAACTTTTAGGCTTAAACTGTTTTAGTGGATATTCGCGTTAAGGATTGAGGCATTGTTGGAGCTCCTTGCAAAGAGCGACTGCCGACAGCCTGACGCCGCCAGAGCGGGGTAACGCCCAGAACAATAATGATTTAGAACTTTCTTCTTACAGAACCTGTAAACTCTTCAAGGTCGTCTTTAACTTTATCGAGTTCCTTTTTAACATCGCTGGTAATGCTAGTGTCGAGACCACTTTTTTCGGCCGTTTTTGTGATTTCGTGCTTAATATCGTTTGAAGCATCTTTAAGCGTACGCATGCCTTTACCTAGACCTCTTGCGATTTCCGGTAATTTATCGGCACCAAATACCATGATAGCAATAAATAGTATGAAGGCTATTTCTGCACCGCTAATAAATAAGAATGTTGCTTGCTGTATCACAATGCAAATATACTAAGTTGTTTGTTTAGAATAAAAAAAAGCCGATTTTAAAAATCGACTTTCTTTTTATGAGATGCTGTTTTTTAAAAAAACTTAGTTGCTTTCTTTAAACTGATCGAATTCACTTTTTTGCTCTTGTGCTGGCCAGATGTTATTAGAGGTATCCACATCGGCAGTTTCTTCATTTGGATCTAATTTAATACCGATAATTTCTTTGTCGGAAGCAATGGCTTTTGACACCTCTTTATCGTTAAGTCTCCAAATTTGAGCAGGGTATGTTTCGGTTTTAGTCGAACCATCGGCATAGGTATACTCAACAATAATAGGCATAACTAAACCTCCAGGCTTATTAAACGTCACGTTATAGAAATACTTAGGATTTTTTAAATTTTTACGCTCCTCTGGGGTAAAATTATCCATGATATATTCTTTTAATGGCGTGCTGTTTTCTAAAAGTGAACCTTGAGATAATTCTTCTTTATAGTCTTCACTACCTTCTTCTACCATATATACTAATGGACGTAAATTTTCTAGCTTGAAGCCTTGTTCTTTAGCCATTTTTCTAACATAAGCATTAGGTTCTGAAGAGACATAGAATTTTTTAACTTCTTTAATTCCTATATCTACCCAATCGGTAGTATAAAACCAACCTCTCCAATACCAATCTAAATCGAAAGCTGAAGCATCTTCCATCGTTCTAAAGAAATCTTCTGGGGTTGGGTGTTTAAATTTCCAACGGTTAGCATACTCTTTAAACGCGTAATCGAACAAATCTCTACCCATTACCGTTTCTCTTAAAATATTAAGTGCTGTAGCAGGTTTACCATATGCATTATTTCCAAACTGATACGTGTTTAAACCTTTAGTCATAATAGGCGCAATATGATCTTGGTTGCCACTCATGTAAGGTATAATCATTTTTGCAGGTCCACGATCGGAAGGAAATGCTTTATGTTCTGGAGATAGTGCTGCAGGGTATTTTTCACCAAAATCTTGCTCGGCTACGTACTGTACGAATGTATTTAAACCTTCGTCCATCCATGTCCATTGACGTTCGTCACTATTCACAATCATAGGAAAAAAGTTATGCCCTACTTCGTGAATGATAACCCCCATCATACCGTATTTTACACGATCGCTATAAGTGCCATCTTTATCTGGGCGACCGTAATTCCAGCAAATCATTGGGTATTCCATACCTTGACGTTTCGCATGAACCGAAATAGCTTTGTGGTATGGGTAATCGAAAGTCATTCGAGAGTACGATTCTAAAGTACTTGCAACAGCTTTAGTAGACCATTGTTCCCAAAGTGGGTTTCCTTCTTTAGAATACATAGAAACCGCCATAACGTCTTTGCCGCCAATTTTAACAGCCATCATATCTAAAATATACTTTCTAGAAGTTGCGAAACCAAAATCACGTACATTTTCAGCCTTAAGCTTCCAAGTTTTTGTGTCTTCAGAGAATGATTTTTCACGAACTTCAGCCTCAGCCTGTGTTGCAATAATAACAGGTGTGGTAAATGATTTTTTAGCGTCTTCGTAACGCTTCATCATATCTTTAGTATATACGTCTTTTCTATTGGTAAGTACTCCTGTTCCGTCTAAAATATGATCGGCAGGTACGGTAATATTAACTTCGTAGTCTCCGAATGGTAAGGCGAATTCATCGCGTCCCCAAAACTGAGAATTTTGCCACCCTTCAACATCGCTATATACAGCCATTCTAGGGTAAAATTGCGCTATAACATAGGAACGGTTTCCGTTTTCTGGGAAATACTCGTAACCAGAACGACCACCTTCATCAACATGGTTATTTATATTGTACCACCATTTGATAGCAAAAGAAAATTTCTCTCCGCTTTTTAAAACTTTAGGCAGTTCTACACGCATCATGGTTCTGTTAATCATGTACTTTAACGCATCGCCATTGGTTTGAGTAATCTCTAAAATGTGAAAGCCACGATCTTTACCATATACTAAATACGTCTCAGAAAACTTACTAGGTTGAAAAACAGGATCTAAACCTGTTGATTCAATTAAAGGTGATTTTGAGTCTTTGGCGCGTTGGTTTTGATCTAATTGTACCCACAAATATTTAAGATTATCTGGAGAATTATTCGTGTATGTTATCGTTTCTGCACCTGTAATTTTTGCCAATTTATCGTCTAAAACGATGTCCATTTTATAATCGGCTTGCTGTTGGTAGTAAGCTGCCCCAGGAGCTCCTGAAGCTGCCCTATACATATTTGGTGTAGAAAACTCGTCGTATAACTGCTTAAACTTATTAGTATTGGTGTGACCTGTTTTTGGTGCTTCCTTTTCTTTGGCTTGGTCTTGGGCGTTAATCCCAGAGGTTGCAAGGACTAATGAAAGACAGAGATAAACGATTTTTCTCATATGAATTCTACTTTAAAAAAATAATTATTATTGATTTCGGTTAGGTTTACTAAATTTTATCACTAAAAGTCAACGAAATTACTGAAATTCAGAACTAAATCCTTATTAATTATCAAATTTTAACAGGTATTCATCCTTTTGAGGGAATAAAATAAAACTTTTCTGCTTTGAATTGATCTTGGTTTTAATAACATTCTGCTGATCTTCGAAAATATCAAATAGTACTTTATTCGTTATTTCGAATGATTTTACGTTTTTTATATTTTCAATTTCCAAATAGCATTTCATGACATCTGCGTCATAAACTTTACCTAAAAACTTAAGCGTTGTAGGCTGACCATTAATTTTAATTTTCATCTTGTCGCTTAAATATCTTGCAATGTAGGCGTCAGTTTTTTTAGGTTCATTTTTGCCTGCAAGCGTAATGGACTCGTCGTAGCGTTCGCGTAACAAACGTTCTATATCATCGATAAAAATTCTAGAAATAATTTGAACAGTTTGCTTGTCCTCAACATATTCGATTTGGGTTACCGATACATAATATTTATGGATATTAGTAAATGCAAGAAAGGGAATGATTAATAAAGTTAAGATTAACTTATTGACTGTCATTGAAATATTTTTTCGGCTAAATTAAAGATTTAAAGGTATAAAAGGTGGTGTTATGGTATTGAAAACTGCTCTAAGGCTTAATTATTTAGGTTTTCGAGGTACTTTTCATACTTTTTTTCCAGGAATTGTAAAATTTCTAAATCGTTATTGGAAGTACAAATGGCAACAAAACGATCATCTTCTTCACAGAAATGGAAAAACTCATTTTGCTTGTCTTCATCTAAAGGATGTAACTCAAAGAACATGGTTGAAAATTTCACTTTAATGTCATGTAACAGTTCCGATTTTTGCTCTAAAGCCACATGCTGTTTTAGCACTTTCGTTCTTCCAGAAATCGCATTTAAAATAGGCTCTACCGGAACATTTAATGACAGGACTTGAAGCATTATGGTTTTGAAAGCGACACCCTCGCCATTGGCTTGGGATAATCGGCGTTCACTCTGCGTTGCGACTTTTCCCGTGTAACCAGGTATACCAACATCATAAAAATTAATAGGCGCTTCGCCTGTGGTATTTTTAATATCCGCTAGCAAATCACCTGTTAAGGTTTTACCCACTGTAACCTCATCTAAAACGTTAATTTGTTCTTCTAGGGTGACCACTAAAGTTTTATTTTTAAAAACGGATTCTGAAACAACAACATTTTGGGGCTTGTGTTGTATGGAAGAAAACACCAAGGTATCGTGAACCTTTACAGATATTGTAAACTCACCTCGTGCATTGGTTGTTGTAAAAAGTTGTTGGGTTTTATTGATAACATGGATGTTCTCAACATTGACAGCGCTTAGCACAGTTCCTGATAGGTCATGAGACTGGGAAAAAGCCAAAATCACCCAGAAGAAGGTTAGTAAAAAAGCAAAAATGCGTTTCAATGTTGTTGGTTTAGACAACAAAAAAAGATCATAAATCCTTAAAAAACTGACAATGAAACTATAACATTTCGTTAAAACCGTTTAAAGACTACTTTTTTTGGTTTAAAAACTCGATACTTTTCTGATTAAGTAATTCTAAAAATTCCATTTCCTTTCCGTAATTAAGTAAGGTAAAATCAAAATTATCTTTTTCCACAAATTGAATAAATTCTTGAGTACGATGCTCTGGAATATTAAAATTATCCTTTAAAAATTGAGCTCCAAAATAAGGTTTTATAGATTCGATAGGTACTTCTGGAACACCTGCTTTCTTTTTATCTGATACATTCGATCGGAATAATGGCAGTAATAATTGATCGACTACATTCACAATATTTAAACCGTTTATCATACGCTGTTGCTGATAATTCTGACCTAAATTTTCAACTTTTGTTTTATTGTCTGGCTTAAACTCATGATCCATGTTGTTCTTAACACCAAAGTACAAGGCATCTAATTTCGGATTAAACGGTGCGGCCGATTCTAAATCTACAGCTAAATTTCCCGTAAGTCCGGCTTCAGTCACCACAACTTCATCAAGTTTATTAATCTCTTCAATTAAAAAGAGCTTCATACGCTTTGATTTTAAGATCGCCTCATTTACTTCAAAGCTTATATTTTGATACTGAAGTGCACTTACTTCTACCACATCATTTAAGGCGACTTGCATTGTAAATTCACCCTCATCGTTCGTTATGGTACCAACCTTTGACGTTTTATTAATTACGGTAATACCTGAAATATCACTGCCTTCCACGATTATTTTACCCAAAACCTCAATTCTATTTACGTTTTGAGAAACTGCTTGTAGTGAACACAAAATCGTTATAAAAAGTACTATTTTTTTCATATCATTATTTTGTATGAAGGTACCATTTTTTAGGTAAACTCTTAAAGTAAAAATATTTAAAGTTTTATTAAAAACCATTTTTAAGTACTTTTATCAACAAATAAAAATGCTATGAAAAACATCATTATAGCCAGTACTTCTACGGTACATGGCTTGGGTTATTTAGAATATATTTTAGAGGAACTAAACCTTTTTTTTAAAGGTGTAAAAACCATTGTTTTTATTCCTTACGCCAGACCTGGAGGCATCACTCATGAAGCTTATACAGATCATGCCAAACAAGCGTTTAAAAAAATTAACATTGACGTTAAAGGCCTACATGAGTTTGAAAATCCTATTGATGCCATTACCCATGCTGAAGGGATTTTTGTTGGTGGCGGCAACACCTTTGTTTTAACCAATCAACTTTATAAAAACAACCTGATAGAGCCGTTGCAACAAGTTGTAAAAAACGGAACGCCTTATCTGGGTACCAGTGCAGGAAGTAATATTTGCGGACTTACCATTAAAACCACCAATGATATGCCTATTGTATATCCGCCAAGTTTTAATGCTTTGGGTTTTGTACCTTTTAATATAAATCCGCATTACTTAGATCCAGATCCTACCAGTAAACATATGGGAGAAACACGTGAAACACGTATTAAAGAATTTCATCAGTACAACACGCCGCCGGTTGTCGGCTTAAGAGAAGGCAGTTGGCTGCATGTTCAAGGCGATTCGATTGTTTTAAAAGGAAGTTTAGATGCTAGAATCTTTGAATACGATAAAGCACCTTATGAAATTCCAACAGGAACTGAATTGAATGTATTGAAGTGATAGGCTGTATGCTATATGCGATAGGCTTTAAGCACAAAGCATATAGCTTAAAGCATTTAAAAATTTTACAAAAAAAAAAGCCTCATCGTTTTGATGAAGCTTTTTGAGCGAGAGACCGGGTTCACTTCGGCTGCGCTCAGCATAAACTTCTCACCCTAATCTTTAGAAATATTTAAATTTTACACAAAAAAAAAGCCTCATCGTTTTGATGAAGCTTTTGAGCGAGAGACCGGGTTCGAACCGGCGACATTCAGCTTGGAAGGCTGACGCTCTACCAACTGAGCTACTCTCGCCTTTAATTCCGGGGGCAAATATAGATAAACCTTTAGATATCTTCCAAGAAAAATTTACAACTTTTTCAAAAAATGATAACCCAAAATCTTAAACCCCTGATTATAATAGAACTTATGTGACGCATAATTATTCACATAGGTATTTAATTCAATAGATTCGTATCCTTTTTCACGTACATATTGATAAATCCAGCTAAAAAACTGATGTCCTAATCCGTTTCCGCGATAAGCTTTGTCAATAAAAACATGATCAGGCTCCACACTCCTCCCCGAGTAATGCCGTGTACAAAACCACAAGCCACAAACTCCTATAAGTTCATCTTCATTAAAAACACCAGCACACTCGTAATTTTGAGAAAACATTTCAGTGATACGCGTTCGAAGTAAATCTTCTGAAATTTTATCTGCATTTAATTTTTTAACCAAGGGTACTATCTGTTCAATATAGTCTTGGTTTAAAATTTTAAAAGTGTATGCCATGTTCTTTCCTTTTTCTTATCAAATAAAACGTGATTATTTACCTTTGTTTTTATTCGCAAAAATATCAAATCTCGTATGAATCCATCGAAATTTCAGATAAAACAAATCAGTGCTCAGGAAACTTACAAAGTACGCCTGCCCGTTTTAAGGCCAGGCAAACCAATTGATTCCTGCGTTTTTGATGGAGACATTTTGAAGTCTACCATTCATTTTGGCATTTATTTGCATGACGAGCTCATTGGTATTTGTTCCTTTTTTAAAAATAGCCATCCTCATATATTAGATAAACAGCAATATCAGCTTCGGGGCATGGCTGTACTGGAAGCCTATCAAGGCATGGGTATAGGTTACAAAGTGTTACAATTTGGTGAAGCCTACCTAAAGACTAAAGGCATTAAAACCATTTGGTGTAATGCTCGTGAAGTAGCTACTGGCTTCTATGAAAAATGCGGATATCAAATTTTCGGCGAACCGTTTGATATTCCAGAAATTGGCCCCCATTATACCATGAAGAGATCATTATAAATAGGTATAAAAAAAACGTCTTGAACACAAGACGTTTTTTAGACTAATGAACTCGAAATAATTATAAAATAACTTCTATTTTTTACTTTTTTTAGACTCTAAATGAGTATCGATAACAGCTTTTGTATCGTGAGCACCGTGTAATGCAGCATAATCTGCAGCAGTTTTACCTTTATCGCATTTCGTTTTTAAATTGGCCCCGTTATCAATTAATAACTGAAGAATGTCAACGCGATTATATTTAGCCGCGTACATAGCTGGTGTTAATCCGTTAGATTTAGCATTAACATCGGCACCTCTTTCTATTAGTTTTTCTACGGTTTCATAATCGCCTTTAGCAATAGAAACACAAAAAGAGTTTACTTTGAAATACGCTTCTACACTATTATTTTTTAGTGTTAATGGTTCGGTTGTTGCATGAGCACCCACAATTGAAAAGGATAATGCAATGGCTGAAATAATGATTGATTTTTTCATGATGAAAGATTTTAAGTTTGATTAAAATGATTAACGTTTTTTGATATACTAAAGAGACGACATTTTTTTTAAAATGTTACACCTTAAATTATTAATAACGCATTTTTAACGTTTGATTCGCAAGAACTTAACAAAAAACCACTCTGAGTTAACAATTACGAAACACCTTAGTTTACAAGACTTTTCACACGTTACTATAGATCATATTTTAACAAACTTCCTTATCTTTGTTACGTTTTAAAATTTATAAAAAATGAACAAAAAAGTTATCTTAATGATTCTTGATGGATGGGGGAATTCTCCAGATCCAAAAGTTTCTGCAATCGACCATGCCAACATTCCATTTATTGATTCTTTATATACAAAATTTCCATATGCCACTTTACGTACCGATGGTTTACACGTAGGTTTACCTGAAGGCCAAATGGGAAATAGTGAAGTAGGACACATGAATTTAGGTGCTGGCCGGATTGTATATCAAGATTTAGTAAAAGTTAATTTAGCTGTTGAAAACAAAACACTAAACAACGAAAAGGTATTAGTTGATGCTTTTAAATATGCTAAAGAACAAAATAAAGATGTTCATTTTTTAGGTTTATTAAGTGATGGTGGTGTGCATTCACACATCAACCACTTATTAGGCTTAGTAGATGCTGCCAACGATTTTGGTGTGCCAAATGCTTATGTTCATGGTTTTACCGACGGACGTGATGTAGACCCAAAATCTGGAGCTGGATTTGTTAAGCAATTACAGTCTCACATTGAAGGAACAAACACAAAAATCGCTACTATTTCTGGACGTTACTACGCCATGGATAGAGATAAACGTTGGGAACGTGTTAAAGTAGTTTACGACGGTTTAGTAAAAGGTGAAGGTGAAAAATCTACCGATATCGCCGCTAGTATTGAAGCTAATTACGCGAATGATATTACCGATGAATTCATCAAACCTATCATCGCTGTTGATGCTAATAATGAACCTATCACTAAAATAAAAAATGGTGATGTGATTGTCTTTTTCAACTTTAGAACCGATAGAGGTCGTGAGTTAACCGAAGTGTTATCTCAAGCAGACTTCCCTGAATTCGACATGAAAAAATTAGATTTACACTATGTGACGCTTACAAATTACAACGACACTTATAAGAATGTGAACGTAATTTTCAATAAAGAGAATTTAACCGAAACTTTAGGTGAAGTTTTAGAAAAACATAATAAAAAGCAAATTAGAATTGCTGAAACAGAAAAATATCCACACGTAACTTTCTTTTTCTCTGGAGGAAGAGAAAAAGAGTTTGAAGGTGAAAGCCGTATTTTAAGAAACTCTCCAAAAGTTGCAACTTACGACTTAAAACCTGAAATGAGTGCTTACGAACTTCGTGATGCTTTAGTGCCAGAACTAGAAAAAGGTGATGTTGATTTTGTATGCTTAAACTTTGCTAATGGTGATATGGTAGGTCATACAGGTGTTATGGAAGCTGCCATTAAAGCTTGTGAAGCGGTAGATGACTGCGTAAAATCAGTAATTACGACAGCTTTAGAAAATGATTACACAACCATCGTAATTGCCGATCATGGTAACTGTGAAACGATGATTAACCCAGATGGATCACCAAATACAGCGCATACTACAAACCCTGTTCCTGTGATTTTAGTGGATAATGAATTAAAAGAAATTAAGGATGGAATTTTAGGAGATGTTGCTCCTACTATATTAAAATTAATGGGAGTACCTCAACCTGAAGCCATGACTAGACATGCTTTAGTATAACCATTTATTAGATATCAAATCTATAAAATAAAACCCCACTTTATGTGGGGTTTTTAATTCTTAAAAGTCCATAACCCTTTAGCCTTCTCATCCTTAAAAATTATTGTATTTTTGCCGTAAACCCTTGCTTAACTTAATTTATGACATTTAGTAACCAATTAATTATCGCTGTCGATTTTGACGGCACCATTGTTGAAGACGCTTACCCTAAAATTGGAAAACCCATGATTTTCGCTTTTGAAACCTTGAAAAAGCTTCAAGAGGATGGTCACCGCCTAATCTTATGGACCTACCGTTGCGGATCAAAATTAGATGATGCGGTTAAATTTTGCGAAGAGAATGGTATTACCTTTTATGCCGTAAACAACAGTTTTCCTGAAGAAGAATACGACAACTCGGTAAGCCGAAAAATTAATGCTGATTTATTCATAGACGATAGAAATGTAGGAGGCTTTTTAGGCTGGGGAGAAATTTATCAAAAACTCACCAATACAGAAGCACCTATTCCAGAAAAGAAAAAAGGGTTTTTCGGATTATTCGGCTAACATTAGTATCGTGTTAATTCAAAATACGATTTGTCTATTGTTTCCCTGTGATTTGGATGTGCAATATTAACTAAGGCTTTTACACGCTCCTTTATTGTTTTTCCAAACAGATTGGCTACACCGTATTCGGTAACTACATAATGCACATGTGGACGAGTAGTTACAACACCAGCTCCATGATTTAAAGCTGGCACAATTCGACTGATGCCTTTAGAGGTCGTTGATGGTAACGCCATTATGGATTTACCGCCATCACTTAACGATGCGCCGCGCATAAAGTCTAATTGCCCACCAACACCCGAGTACATTTTAGACCCCAAGGAATCAGCACAAACTTGTCCGGTAACATCTACCTCTAAGGCTGAATTAACAGCCACCATTCTAGGGTTCTGTTTTATTACAGACACATCATTAGTATAATCACAAGAACGCATTTCAACAAAAGGGTTATCATCGATATAATCATACAATCGTTTTGACCCCATCACAAAAGTGGTTAACGTTCTTCCAGGTCCAACACCTTTATAATTGCCATTAATCACGTCCTTTAAAATTAGATCGATGACGCCATCAGAAAACATCTCGGTATGCAGTCCTAAATCTTTATGATTATGCAATCGTGACAATACAGCATTAGGAATACTTCCAACTCCCATTTGTAACGTGCTTCGATCTTCAATTAAATTAGCAATATAATCCCCTATTTTATTCTCGATGGCATTAGGCTCACCATAAATATGTGTTGGAATTGGAATATGGGCTTCTACAAACAAATCAATTTCAGAATAATGAATTAAGCCATCACCATGAGTTCTTGGCATATGGTCATTAACTTGAGCGATAACCGTTTTTGCATTATCGATAGCTGCTAAAGTCGCTTCAACCGACACACCTAACGAGCAATACCCATGTTTATCGGGTACCGAAACATGAATAAGCGCCACATCTAAAGGCACAATATTTCTTTTAAAAAGCAAAGGCAACTCACTCAGAAAAACAGGAGTATACGAACCATTACCAGCAGCTATAGTATGTCGCACATTTTTCCCGATAAAAAATGAATTTACATGAAAACTATCACGAAGTTCAGGGTTTGCATACGGCGCATCACCTTCTACGTGTAAATGACACACTTCCACACCTCTCAATTCCTCATGCCTAGCCGTCATAGCTTTTAACAACAACTGAGGGGCTGCTGCTGCAGCTTGCACATAAACTCTATCGTTATTTTTAATAACTTTTACAGCGTCTTCTACGGATACAACTTTATACATGATGGCAGTCCTTTTTGAAAACTCAAAATTACCCCATTTTTAAATCAAAAAAACTGTCAAAAGTCAGCAATTACTAATAATAATGTAAAAACTGAATCACTAAAATTAAGTACCTTTGCATTCCTATATTTAGAATTATGATTATTGTTAAAACAAGAGAAGAGATTGAATTAATGCGCGAGAGTGCCTTAATCGTATCTAAAACCTTAGGTGAAATTGCTAAAGCCATTAAACCTGGAGTAACGACACTACAATTAGATAAGTTAGCTGAAGAACATATTAGAGACCACGGTGCCATTCCTGGATTCTTGGGCTTATATGACTTCCCTAACACACTTTGTATGAGTCCGAACTCTCAAGTTGTCCACGGAATTCCTAATGGCGACCCTTTAAAGGAAGGTGATATTATCTCTATCGATTGTGGTGCTTTAAAGAATGGTTTTTATGGCGATCATGCCTATACGTTTGCTGTAGGCGAAATCGACCCTGAAACCGAGAAACTTCTTCAAGTTACTAAAGAATCTTTATATGTAGGTATTAGAGAATTTAAAGCTAACAACCGTGTTGGTGATGTTGGTTTTGCTATCCAAAAATACTGTGAAGACCATGGTTATGGCGTAGTCCGCGAGTTGGTTGGTCATGGCTTAGGACGTACTATGCATGAGGATCCAGAGATGCCAAATTATGGTAAACGCGGACGCGGAAAGAAATTCGTTGACGGTATGGTGGTAGCTATCGAACCTATGATTAACTTAGGGACACAGCGTATAAAACAACACCGTGATGGCTGGACTATTACGACTTTAGATAACAAACCTTCGGCGCATTTCGAGCATGATGTTGCTCTAATTGATGGTAAGCCAGAATTGCTTTCTACTTTTGCTTACATCTATGAAGCATTAGGAATTAAGAGCAATGAAGAAGATGAGTTTCGTCGTGAGGCTTTGGTGCTTTAAATTTTAAGACACAGATTTTCACAGATTACTTACTCTGCTCTTAAACCTGACGAACTAGCTATGTACAATTTCCCGTACCAAGAGGATACTTACAAAATCATTGGAGCATGTATGGCTGTTCATAGAGAATTAGGAAAAGGATTCAACGAAATCGTATATGGCGATGCTCTTGAGATTGAATTAACAGATAACAATATTAATTTTACAAGAGAAAAACAATTTAACATTGTATATAAAGGCAATTTATTACCACATAAATATCAAGCAGATTTTATTATTGAGGACAAAATAATTCTAGAAATAAAAGCTATTAGCAGTTTAACCGATTCACACACCAAGCAAACACTTAATTATTTAGCTGCATCAAAGTTAAAATTAGGTCTTCTTATAAATTTCGGAGAAGACAGCTTAAAATACAAACGCGTAATACTTTAAAAAAATCTGTGAAAATCTGTGAAATCTGTGTCTAATAAAACTTTCAAATTAATCCTAAACACCATCCCAAGGCCTTTATTGATAAGGTTAAGCTATGTTGTACGACCTATATTAGCAACCTATCTAAAAGGTTCAACATATACCGACCCTATAGATGGAAAAAGCTTTAAATCCTTTCTTCCTTATGGCTACGGAAATCAAAGAAGTAATGTGCTATCACCTTCTACCCTATCATTAGAAAGACACCGCCTTCTTTGGTTATACCTTAAAAACGAAACCCCCTTCTTTACTGCCCCGTTGAAAGTATTACACTTTGCTCCCGAGCAAGCTTTTTATAAGCGCTTTAGAAAGATGAAAAACTTGGATTATGTCACGACGGATCTAAATTCCCCTCTTGCCGACGTTAAAGCAGATATTTGCAACCTACCGTTCGAAGACGAATCTTTTGACATGATACTTTGCAATCATGTTTTAGAACATATCCCCAATGACACGAAAGCCATGCAAGAGCTTTATAGAATTTTGAGAAAAGGCGGCATGGGTATTTTACAAATTCCGCAAGATTTGAACCGGGAAAAAACTTTTGAAGACGATTCGATTACCGATAAAAAAGAACGCGCAAAAATATTCGGACAATACGACCATGTTCGTGTTTATGGCCGTGATTATTTTGATAAACTCCGAGATATAGGTTTTACAGTTGAAGAAGTAGACTATACTGCGAACCTTTCGGAAGACCTCATTGACCGCTATTGTTTAGCCCAGGGTGAAATTATACCTGTTGTTAGAAAGTAAGCTGCCGGATAAAACAACTCGAAACACCTTTAGTAGTTACCTTTTTTGGTTCTTAAGCATCTTCAAGTACATGTTTTCTACTTTCGTTCGTTCCCATGGGGTACGGCGTAAAAACTTTAAACTGGATTTCACAGAAGGGTTTTCATTAAAACATTTTATTTTAATGGTATACCCCATATATTCCCAACCATAATGCGCCACGAGATCATTAATAATTTGCTCTAGCTTTACGCCATGTAAGGGATTATTTGGTTTTGGAAGATTCGCCCCTACTGGAACCACTAGAAAAAGTGCTTGGAGTGCCATTGACAGCATAGAATTTTATGGCCCAAAGCCTATCAGTAGATGATAAAACATTAAATAATAGTTTAATAATTTATCCTGTGCTCCCCCCCTAAATATTAAAAGTACAACTAGTGCTCATATTAAATCTATAAGCATCTATAATACTCACGGGCAAAAACTAATTGATAAAAACGTTGACAACCTGTCGAATACCGAAATAAACACAGCATCACTTTCAAACGGGATGTATTTAATTCGTGTAAACACCGAAAAGGGCAGCTTATCAAAAGCATTTATTGTTTCAAAATAATTTATAATGCCTTTAAACCTTTTCAGAAAAAAATAGTCTAAAAGTTCTGTTTAACAATTTAAATAAAAACATTAAATGAGAATAACAACTTTAAAATTAGGAACTTTAGCTTTAGCACTATTCGCATTTACAAGTGTAGAAGCTCAAGAAAAAAAGAAGCCAGATCCAGAAAAAGCATTTAAAAGATTTGATGCCAATAAAGATGGTTCTGTAACTTTAGAAGAATTTAAATCTGCTAAAAGAAAAAAAGAAATTCCTGAAGATAAACTAGAAAAAGGCTTTAATCGTATGGATGCCGATTCTGATGGAAGTGTGACTTTAGAAGAATTTAAAGCTGCTCAAGAAAAAGGCAAAAAGAAAAAACAAGACTAGTTTTTATAATAAAAACAGAAAAGGCTCAAATTTATATTTGGGCCTTTTTGCTTTTTAAATCTTTACCTGATAAGTTTTTAAGTACATTTACAAAACAACTTTATATATAAAGAGTTATGAAATACCATATCACCATTAATAGCATAAAAACAGTTGAAGAATTGAAAGACGCTTGGAGTCATGAGGATTTCATTAAACTACTAGATGAACTAGATTTCCCTGATGCCAATAAGTCAAATCCTGATGAATTAAAAGATTTACTCTTTATGGCCATCTCCGATTTTGAACCTGAAGAAGCTGCTGCTATTCTACTAAAATATAAATTTTCAGAAAAATTAAGCGCTAATCAAATCGAGCAAGTGTCTCATGAAATGTTGCTGGATAAAATTTCTGAAGAATATCCAGACATCAGTTTTCATCATCAATTGTTTAACATCAATCAGCTCTTATTTAAAGCTTATAATGGCAGGTTTCCAAATACCAAAGCCACCATCATTGCGTTTGAAATAACACCAAATAAAGACGTTACAAAGGAAGCTGTTTTAAAAGCATTTAGTGCATCACTTTCTAGTCACAATGTGATTAAACGCTTATTTGAAAATCAACTCACGGGCAAAGAAGCATTTGATGAAGCCGAACATATTATCTGGGATTTAAAAGAAACTTCCGAAAACGGATACCTTTTAACAACATCAGAGTATTGGATGAGTAAAGATGATTTTAATGATGCTGAATTTGATGCTGAAATAGTGTTATTTGAAAAGGATAGCGAATAAACTATCTTTTTCTCCGTAACATTTTTAAATACATCCCTTCAACCTTAGTGCGTGCCCAAGGGGTTCTTCTTAAAAATTTCAAACTAGATTTTACCGATGGATTTTCGGTAAAACATCTAATTTTAATATTATAACCTAAGTATTCCCAGCCATAATGAGCGACTAACTCATTAATAATCTGTTCTAATTTAATGCCGTGTAACGGGTTATTAGGTTGCGCTTCCATTATAAATGTTCAACCAACTTTTTAATTTTAACCGCCTTTTCAAAATGATCAAGCTTATGAGTTTGAATCCACCAGGTAGCAGCCTCCATCAACAACTCAGGATTATCGTTTTTATTTTTAAAAAAAGCATAAAACGAGATACCAACTTGATCACCTTTAGCGGCAATTTTCTTATCGCAAATTTCTAAAATTTTATGTTTTAAAACGGTATTCATAATATCTGACTACCTCCCTTCATTACTCCTTCTTGGGCGTCTGGATTTATTATTTCTTCCAGAATTTCTTCGAGACCCCTCTCCAGATCCTCCAGAGTTATTCGGCTTATTTGATTTACTTTTTTGAGGTCTTCGGTTTTGTCTGCCCTGACCTGGTTTTACAGGTACCGTTGATGCATTAGGATCAGGCTCGAAACCTTCAACAATTTCTACAGGAAGCTTTAACTCAATTAGTTTTTCGATATCACGTAAAAACGTAGTTTCATCGGCACTTACTAAAGAAATAGCTTCACCTTTAGCTCCTGCTCTTCCTGTCCTACCAATGCGGTGTACATAATCTTCAGAAACATTAGGTAACTCAAAGTTAATCACGTGTGGTAATAACGGAATATCAAGCCCTCTTGCAGCAATATCAGTCGCCACTAAAACACGAACACGACCCGATTTAAAACCAGATAAGGCCTTTGTTCTCGCCCCCTGACTCTTATTTCCGTGAATGGCAGCTGCTGTAATGCCAGCTTTATCCATTTTCTCACAAAGTTTATTGGCTCCATGTTTTGTTCTAGTAAATACTAAAACCTGTTTCCAATTCCCTTCAGAAATTAATTTAATAATCAACCCTGTTTTTAACCCTTTGGCAACGCGATATACCTTTTGTGAAATCGCTTCAACCGTCGTGTTTTCTGGAGTCGCTTCAACCTGAACCGGATGATTTAAAATGCCATGGGCTAACTTTTTAATATCTTTTGAAAAGGTTGCCGAAAACATCAAATTCTGACGTTTCTCTGGCATACTTTTAATCACTTTTTCAATATCTCTTAAAAACCCCATATCTAACATACGGTCGGCTTCATCTAAAACAAAAATTTCTACACGTTTTAGCGATAATAAGCCTTGGCTTTGTAAATCCAATAAACGCCCTGGAGTGGCTACTAAAATATCAACCCCCTGGCGAATGGTTGCGGCTTGAGGTTTTTGGTTTACACCACCAAAGATAACGGCGCTTCGTAAGTTTAAAAACTCGCTATATTCTCTAACATTCGCATAAACTTGCGCTGCTAATTCTCGTGTTGGCGTTAAAATTAAAGCACGAATGGGCTTATATTTTTCCTTCGGATTTTCAGAAAGCAAATGTAAAAGTGGTAAAGTAAAACCAGCTGTTTTTCCTGTTCCTGTTTGTGCCGATGCTAAAACATCATGTCCCTCTAATACGGGTGGAATGGCTTTTTCTTGAATTGGTGATGGTGTTGTGTATCCTTTTTTGCTAATTGCTTTTAGCAGGGCTTCAGACAGTCCCAAAGATTGAAATGACATATAACGTATTTATGAAGCACACATACAAAATTATAGTCTACTTCTTTAAGTGCGCAAAGGTACAGCTAATTTTATCAAAGTGGTGTAAATACTTGCTGTTGTATGGAAAAATATAAAATAGACATTACCAATACGAACGGCTTCAACAAACTTATAATTATAAAAAACCAATAAAAATTAAAAAACACGTTTCACATTTTGCTATATTGCAATCGATTACAATAAACTAAACACATGATTATTAGAAGCGTAACAAATCTAAGCATATGCCTTGTATTGCTATTTACCACCACATGCTGTTCCAATAAGAAAAAGGTCTTAAAGCTTAATGAGAAACCCCGAATTATAATAAGCAGCGATATTGGCGGAACCGATCCAGACGACAACCAATCTATGGCACACCTTTTAATGTATGCCGATATGTTTACTATTGAAGGACTTGTTTCATCCCCTTCCTACGGTAAAGGAAATACTTCTGAAATTTTACGCATGATAGATTTATATGAAAAAGATCTACCTAAGCTTCAAAAACATAGTCAAGGTTTCGCCGAACCCGATTACTTACGATCTATTACAAAACAAGGGCGACAAGGCAATGCGCCCTATTTAGGTTATACAACAGCCACCGAGGGCTCCAATTGGATTATAAAATGTGCTAAGGAAGATAAACCTGAACCTTTATGGGTTTTAGTTTGGGGTGGCTTAGAAGATGTCGCTCAAGCACTTCATGACGCTCCTGAAATTCAAAATAAAATTAAAGTGTATTGGATTGGCGGCCCTAATAAAAAGTGGAGCGCTAATAGTTACGCCTATATTGCAGCGCATTTTCCAGACCTTTGGTTTATAGAGGTTAATGCATCTTACTATGGGTTCTTTTCGGATAATGTCATGATAGACAGTATTAACAGCACCAATTATTATGAAAAATATATAAACGGAGCCGGACATCTAGGAAAAGATTTTAAAAACTATTATAATGGAGAAGTTAAAATGGGCGACACCCCATCGCTTCTTTATGTGATGAACGGCAACCCTGAAAACCCTACAGGTGAAAGCTGGGGAGGCAGCTTCGAGATTTTTAACCATAGTCCAAGAATAATACACCACGGCGTAACAACTTTAAAAGATACGGTAGCCTTTTGTTCAATTAATGAATTTCACCTAAAAGGACCTGTGGCTAATATTCCCAAAGACTCCATTTGTTTTTGGATGGAGGTTCCATTTGGAAAATCTACTCAGAAATGGCCTGGATACTACTTAGGCGAAGGCGATTATGCCATAAAATACATTCCAAAAAAAGCAGAAATTTTAAACTATACATTCACGTCTGAGATTCCAGAAATTAATGGATTAAAAGGCGCTCTTGTAGTCGATAATTTTTGGCCAGGAAAAAAACATGAAACAGATTATCAATTAGGCAGTAATTGGTACACCGATAAAGCAGACAAAAATCTTTACGACGGTAAAATTCAAGGCGGTAAAACCATCTCGAAATGGCGAGAAGAAAGTTTATTGGACTGGGCAAAACGTTGGGTATGGCTGAAAGATGAATAAAATTAAAGTAGAACAAATGATTCATAAACAAGTTTTAATCGGTCTACTCCTACTCTTAACTTCAGTAAAAGCATTTACTCAAAATGAGATCATTAAACCACGAATTATTGTGACTTCCGATGGTGAAATTGATGACGAATGTTCTATGGTACGCTTTTTATTATATGCTAACGAATGGGATATTGAAGGCATTATCACGTCCAGTTCGCAATACCATTGGCAAGGACACAAATGGGCCGGTGATGATTGGATAGATCCTTACTTAGAAGCTTACGAAAAAGTGTATCCTAATTTAATAAAACACAAAAAAGATTACCCGACACCAGACTATCTAAAATCAATAACCTTTCTTGGAAATGTAAAAGCAGAAGGCGAAATGGATTTAATAACTCCTGGCTCGCAGCAGATAGTTAAAGTGCTTTTAGATGAATCGGATAACAATCCTATTTGGGTACAAGCTTGGGGTGGCACCAATACCCTTGCACGTGCCTTAAAAACCATTGAAGAAAATCATCCAGACAAAATGGAATCGGTTGCTAAAAATCTGCGCTTTTTCTTTATTTGGGAACAAGACAACACCTATCAAAGCTACATTAAACCACATTGGGGAAAATACAATATACAAACCATTATCTGCGACCAATTTTGGCTGTTGCTTACCAATGGGATAAAATAATACCTCAAGATAAAATAGACTACTTCAGAAACGATTGGATGAAATCTAATATCCTAGAAAACCATGCCCCCCTGTGTTCTTTGTACGAAGCTTATAAAGGTGGTGGTGACAAAGAAGGTTTTATAGCAGGCCCCATAAAAATGAAAGGTGATTTCCGATCGGAAGGTGATTCGCCAGCATTCATTTACACCATTAATACAGGATTACGCTCTTTAGAGTCTCCAGATTACGGAGGTTGGGGAGGTCGTTATGTAAATATTCGAGAGAACACTTGGTTAGATCCTGTTCCTGAAACCAACTACAGCTATCCAGAAGGAAGATGGTATACCAAAACCGCTTGGGGAAGAAATTATATGCGCAATGTGTATCCAGAAAACCAAGACTTAATGACCAGCTATTTTAAACCTATAACACGTTGGGCTGATGCTTTGCAAAATGATTTTGCAGCTCGCGCCGATTGGTGCATCAAACCTTATGAAAATGCCAATCATCCTCCTGTTGTGAATTTGAAAAACAAATTAAACATAACACGTAAACCAGGTGATAAAATAAGCTTAAACGCCAAAGGAACTTTAGATCCCGATGGCGATAAACTAAAGTACTCGTGGTGGCAGTATGAAGAAGCTGACACTTACAATGGGGTCGTTTCAATTAATAATGCTTCTTCACAAAAGGCATCATTAGTCATTCCTACCGATGTTAAAAATGGTGAAACCATTCATGTTATTTGTGAAGTATCAGATAATGGGTCGCCTCAATTAACCAGATATCAACGTATTATCATTACTATATCAAATTAACTTCAACTAAACATAAACCAATGAAAACCCTATTTTTCAGCATTTTATTTCTTTTAATCGGACTTCATTTTCATGCTCAGCAACTTGCTTTTCCAACCGCCGAGGGCTACGGCAAATACACTAAAGGCGGTCGCGGAGGTGCAGTTTACGAAGTGACAAATTTAAACGATTCTGGAGTTGGAAGTTTACGAGCAGCCGTTGAAGCATCAGAACCACGCACTGTAATTTTTAAAGTATCTGGAACCATTTCATTGGAAAGTGCTTTACGAATTAAACATCCGTACATTACCATTGCAGGACAAACAGCTCCTGGTGATGGTATTTGCGTTAAAAAAAATCCAATAGTCATTGAGGCCGATCATGTAATCATCAGATACATTAGGGTGCGACTAGGAAACGAAACGAATGATGATACAGATGCCGTTTCCAGCAGATACACCAAAAACATTATTTTAGATCATATTTCGGCTAGTTGGAGTGTTGATGAAACCATGTCGGTTTACCATTGCGAAAATATAACCGTACAGTGGTGTATTATTTCCGAAAGCATGTTCGATTCCAATCATGTAAAAGGCACACATGGATTTGGCGGCATTTGGGGATCAAATTATAGCTCCTACCACCATAACCTTATCGCGCATCATAGCAGTCGAAATATGAGAATGGCTTCAGGTTCTGGATACACCGATTATAGAAACAATGTCATTTATAACTGGGGCTATAATAGTTGTTATGGTGGCGAAAACCAACAAGTGGGCAATCCTAAGTTTGCTTTTTCAAAATTCAATATTGTTGCCAATTATTATAAACCAGGGCCAGCAACACAACCAGGCGAGGTTTCTTATCGCATAGCAAATCCTTCTAAAAGAAAAACCGATTCCGATTTCGGGAGCTGGTATATTGCAAATAATGTTATTGAAGGCAATAATGAAGTCTCTAAAAACAACTGGAACGGCGGGGTACAACCACAAGGAGGTGAAAAAAACTTACAGTTTGTAAAATCTGAAAAACCTTGGGAGGCCATGCCTATCAATCAGCAATCGGCTGAAGAAGCTTTTCATTTGGTACTTGAAAATGCTGGTGCTATACTGCCCAAACGCGATATTATAGACACGAGAATAATTAATGAAACTGTAGGTGGTTTTGCAACTTTTGAAGGAGGCTCGTACAAAGCAAAACATAAGATTGCCGATACCTCGAAAAAAACCGGAATTATAAATACCCAAAACGATGTTGGTGGCTGGCCAGAACTTAAAAGTCTGCCTGCGCCAATAGACACAGACCACGATGGTATGCCAGATGTTTGGGAAGATGACCATCAATTAGATAAAACCAATCCAGAAGACCGAAATAAATTAGCGCCCGATGGTTATACCATGCTAGAAAAATATTTAAACGGTATAAAATAGTATAGCGTCTAAAACTTAATGAGAATTACTTGTTTCTCTGCTTTAATTTGTTATTTTATGTACAAGATTAAAAACTAAATTTTAATAGATTCTGATTTCAATTCAGGACACATAAAATCAACATAAAACATCATGGGAAAAGGCGATAAAAAAACAAAACGCGGTAAAATAAACAGAGGCACTTTTGGAGCAAGACGCCCAAAAATAAAGAAAAAACCATCTAGAGAAAATCAGATTAATATCGACAAGAAAGTGCAGCCTAAGTAATGATTTTTATTTATTTCATAGATAAAACTGCTTAAAAACACCCCTATAATCCCCTCTAGGGGACATGCCTTACCAACAATCTTTATCTTTAGTATTAGTAATTTATTTTAAACTAATAGTATCATTGTCATTCTTGACGTTGAATTGATTTCGTAGTGTTATCCCCTAGAGGGGATTATAGGGGTGTACACATGATATCTCTTCACTTATTTCATCAAATAAAACAATTTGTTACCTTATAAAAATCAAATCATTTTCCTTAGACATGGGTTCGCTATAACTGTAGCCTTCGTAGTTAAAACCTTTTAAATCGTCTATGGTTTTTGCGTTGGTATCTACCACGTAACGTGCCATTAATCCGCGGGCGGCTTTAGCAAAAAACGAAATCATTTTATATTCGCCATTTTTAAATTCTTTAAAATTAGCCGTTACCACAGGTACTTTTAGCGCCTTGGTATCAACCGCTTTAAAATATTCGTTGCTGGCTAAATTCAAAAACAACTCATCATCTTCCAGCTCTTCATTAAGCGCTTTGGTGATGTCTTTTTCCCAAAATTCGTATAGATTTTTCTTTGTACCTACAGGGAATTTTGTCCCCATTTCCAAGCGGTAAGGCTGAATTAAATCGGTTGGTTTTAAAACACCATACAAACCAGAAAGTATGCGAACCGTGTTGTTTAAATCTTTAATTTTATCTTCTGGAATGGTGTAGGCATCCAAACCACGATACACATCGCCATTAAAAGCATAAACTGCCGGTCTGGCATTATCGGTGGTAAAAGGCAATTCCCAAGCTTGGTTACGCTCGTAATTAAGTTGCCCCAAAGCATCAGAAATACTCATGAGTTTCGATAAACTTTTGGCCGATTTCTTTTTAAGTAATTTATTTAAACGCTCCGATTGTTTTAAAAACTGAGCTTCTGTATGTTGCGATGTTGGTAATTCACTTTCAAAATCTAAGGACTTTGCTGGAGATATAACTAATTTCATAAATACCTTTTTGTTGTTTTCGCTTTCGCGGAATTTGGCTATACTTCTACCAAACTTTTTATTTTCAATTCAAATTTACAACTCCTATCCTATTTTTTAAATCTTGGTTAAGAATTATTTCTGATGCCACTATAGAATGAATTGATGTTTAATGATTGGCTGAACGCTCACTGCTCTTATAAAGCCATTCTGAGACAAAACAAAGAATGATAATCCCTGCCGACACAAAAATACCAGTCTTATTATCATCATATTGCTGATTGATTAAAACCAAAGTCGCCACAATGCACAACAAAAACCCAACCAGAGGTATAATTTTGTTGCTTCCCGTAGCTTGAGATAATTTGTAACCTACAAAATTTACGATTCCAAAAATGATTAAAAACCCAATACTACCTGCTGTTGAGATGCTTTCTAACTCAAGCACATTCACCAAAATTAAAGTCGCCACAGCGGTTATCATTAATCCGATAGGTTGGTTATGAAATTGTCCTAAAAAATAATGTGGCAACTCATCATCTTCAGCAATTTCAAAATTCACACGACTACCGCCATACAAAGAAGCATTTATTGCTGAAAATGTAGAAATTAATGCCGCCACAGTAATCACCGAAAACCCCAATTGCCCCAGCATGGGTTTTGCTGCTTCTGCCAACACATAATCTTCGGCTTTTGCAATATTTTCAAACGGAAGCGAACCTACCGTTACAAGGGCGATGATGATATAAAGAATAATTACAAAAACCACCGAATAGTAATATGCCTTTGGAATATTTCGCTTGGGATTAACGATATCGGGTGCTGCATTAGCAATGAGTTCAAAACCTTCATAAGCTACAAAAATAACCATCCCTCCAGCAAATAGCTTTACAGGTGTTTCCCACTGCGACAAGGCCAATTGCGATACATTGGGGTTCCCAATTAAACCATAGGCTCCTATAAAAATAAAGCTAATTAATATTAGTAACTTGATAATCACAGCATACGATTCTATTTTCCCCACAACGGCAATACTGTAATAATTTATGGCCGTTGCAATTACAATAATAGCCGACGCATAGATGTGAAAATCGAGGGTTTTATCGCCTGTCATTTCAAATAAATTGGGCGCATACGATCCAAAAGCTGAAGCATATAAAGAAAGCATGATAATGTAACTAATCCATAAAAGATTATTAACACTTCCGCTAAAAACAGATTTACCAAAGCCTTGATTGATAAATTTTACGGTACCGCCACGATCTGGGTAGGTTTGTGAAAGCTTCACATAACTGTAAGCGGTTATTAAAGCTAGAATTCCTGCCAATAAAAAAGCCATGGGTGTTCCGCCTTTGGCAAGCGAAACCGCCAGACCTAAAACAGCAAAAATACCGCCGCCTACCATGCCGCCAATGCCTATTGAAATAGCTTCTTTTAATCCTATTTTTTTATTCATTTACTCATTTTTCTTTAGTTATATGATTACATACAGTATGAGTATGTATGGTTTAAATTTAAGCTTTATATAATTTTTAAAATATTTACACACCTTTTTTAATCACAACAACAAGAAATGAACAATAATCTTAGTTTTATTATCTTAATTAAATACATACCTAATTTAAGATGTAAGTGACTAATACCCTACTCAATCACAATTTTATAAACCCTTAAAAGTCCTGCAAGGCCTTCTGCAGAAAACTTGGCGCCTTTTATTTTATTCTGTCCGGGGTGGATGTTATAGTTAGTTGCTGTTCTAAAATCTGCGCGTTCTAAATTACTGTTATTAAAAGTCGTGCCATGTAAATCGCAGTTGTTAAGCGAAACTTGTCTTAAATCCGCTTCGGTAAACTCAACATCATGGCATTTAGAATTTTCAAATCTTGATGTCTTTAAATCGACTTGATAAAACGAAGTGTGATCTAGTATGCAATTCAAAAAATGAACGGAAAACCCAAAATCGTTACAGGTTTCAAAATGTAAACCCAACATTTTACAATCTTGAAATTTCACATCCTGAAATGCGGTGTTTGTAATGTTTGCCGAACTTAAATTACAATCGATAAATTCGCATTCTAAAAAGTTAATGCCGTTTAAAAACGATTTAGAAAAATTACAATTTATAAAGCTGCAGTATTCATAATCACCTATTGGCAGACGATTGTCGGTAAAATCTTGTTTATTAAAAGTTTGATCTTCTACCATAAGCTTTTACGAAATGGTTTTTCTTTTTAAAAGTACTAATTTTTATCCACCACACTTAGGGCTAAACGGATTTTAAAATAGTCTAGATCGGCATTAAAATAATCGTAATAAGGACGTAAAGCACTTGGGGCATCAAGTTCTTGCTTTGCTTTTCGAACGGCTTCAATTTCTGTTTTTGAAACAAAATCATGAATATTCACTGCTTTTCCTGAACTGTGTAATTTCGCGATATGTGAATAAATGGTCGTTGTGGAAAGTTTACGTTCCATTGAGATTTCTTCCACACTTAAACCTGATTTATAAAGTTCGTAAGTTAATAAATGTGTTGCCTTCTTCTTTGGCTTTTTCACTTTAGACCCCATAAAATCTAAAATCTCAGCCATAAACTCGTCGCCATAAACTTCAAGCTTACGCTGTCCTACACCACTTATGCTTAAAAAGTCCGATTCACTTAATGGACGCTCTCGTTCAATTTCTTTTAACGTCGCATCACTAAATACCAAATATGCTGGAATATCCTCTTCTAAAGCAATTTTATAACGCAACTGGCGTAAGCGCTCAAACAAGCTATTTTCAACGGTTTTAACACGAGCTTTCGGACTTGCTTTAGGCTTGCGTTTTACACGCTCCTTAACTTTTGGTTCCGGAATATGAACTGGTTTTGTTAATGAGACTTTAGCGCCTTCAAACAAAACTTTGTTAGAAAACTCGGTAAGTCGAAGGACATTATTTTTATGAAAAGCGATTTCACAAAACCCCTGATTTATTAATTGAATGGCTAAATGCTGCCAATCGCGATAAGCAATATCTCTACCAATTCCGAAGGTTTTCAATTGGTTATAGCCTTTATCTAAAACCGTGGCATTTTGCGAACCTCGAAGCACATCGATTACGGTTCCTATAGGTTCTGCTTGCTTTAAACGATATACGGCCGATAAGATTTTTTGAGCGAATATGGTACCATCAAAAAACTGTGGCGGATTTTTACAAACATCGCAGTTTCCACAATTTTCGGCAAGCAATTCCCCAAAGTAGCTAAGCAAAATTTTTCTACGGCAGGTAGTAGCTTCACTAAACTGCTTCATGCGGTCTAATTTTGCGATTTGAAATTCTTCATTTGATGCACCACTAGCAAAATTCCGAAGTTGAATTACATCAGCATAACTATGAAATAGCAAAGCGTGTGATTTTAATCCATCCCGTCCTGCACGACCAATTTCCTGGTAATAGCCTTCTATATTTTTAGGCATATTATAATGCACGACCCAACGCACATTAGATTTGTCGATACCCATACCAAAGGCAACCGTAGCGCAAACTACTTGAGTTTTATCAAAAATAAATGACTCTTGTACTTTAGAACGTTCTTCAAAATTCAACCCCGCATGATAGGCTTTAGCTGAAATCCCATTAGTTTTAAGCTTTTTAGCCAATTGCTCGGTTGTTTTTCGGCTTAAACAATAAACAATACCCGATTGATTAGGTGTTTTGTTTATAAATTTTACGATTTGAGATATTCTATTATCGGCAGGGCGGACTTCAAGTTCAATATTTTCTCGGTCGAACGAGGAAATAAATTGTTGCGCGTGTTCAATACGTAATTGCTTCGCGATATCGGTTCGCGTGGCTTTATCGGCTGTGGCTGTTAATGCAATAAATGGTGTATTAGGCAGCGTGCCTTTTAAAAATCCTAGTTGCTGATATGACGGTCGAAAATCGTGTCCCCAAGACGAAATACAGTGCGCCTCATCAATAGCAACACAACTGATATATTTTTCATTAATGATATTTTGAAGCGAAGCAAGGCTCTCTGGAGCCACATACAGGAGTTTTAAATCAGCTTGAATAACACGTTCTATAATAAGATCTTGTTCGGCACCACTCTGACTGCTATTAAAATACGAAGCCGAAATACCATTGGCATTTAAACCATCTACTTGATCTTTCATCAAAGCAATTAATGGCGAAATGACTAGGGTTATACCTTCAAAACTTAAGGCTGGTAACTGAAAACACATCGATTTTCCGCCACCAGTAGGCATGATAACCAAGCAATCTTTTTTGCTTAAAACGGTTTCAATAATCTCTTTTTGCTGTGCACGAAAGGTATCGTAACCGAAGTACGTTTTTAAATTAGAAAATAATTTATCCTTAGTTTCTGTAGTGTGCATTAAGCTTTTTTATGAAAGAAGATTTTAGCGGTTTACTACCACTCTCTTAATTTATTCAAAGCTTCAAGTGCTTCAATTTCCTTCTGCGGAATAACCTTTAAAAATGACGGATGCTGTTCGATCGCATATTCGATTTTAGTAATGATATCGTCTGTAGAATCATTATCATAATCAATTTCTAAAGGTTCTTTTATTTCAAAAGATTGTAAGATATTTTTCTTTTTAATTCTTAAGCCTTTCTTATCAAACGAACGTCGAAAACCATCAATAACAATAGGTACAACGATAGGCTTGTAACGCTTTATAATATGAGCGGTACCTTTTCTAACCGGTTTAAATGGCGTCGTGGTTCCTTGCGGAAAAGTAATTACCCAACCATCGTCTAGCGCTTTTCCAATATTAGAAATATCACTCATTTTAACCTGTCTGTTCACATCTTTACCTTCAGATCGCCAAGTACGTTCTATACTAATCGACCCCATATAAGCTAATATTTTAGGCAATAACCCAGCTTTCATGGTTTCTTTGGCAGCAACGTAATAGATGTTTAATTTCGGATTCCAAATGTAACCTACGTTTTTAATCGAATCTACACGACCGCTTAAACTCGCGTTAAAAACATGAAACATAGAAACCACATCGGCAAAATAAGTTTGATGATTTGATATGAATAAAACGTTGGTATCGGGTAGATTTTTAATCACTTCAGAACCTTCGATTTGAAGTTCATTAAACCCTCTAAAGCGTCTATGTGTAAGAAGGCCGAAAACTCTAATCAGCCATTTTTTTAATAGTAATATGTGTCCGAATGGATTTTTTTTAAGCAATCCCATAATAAATCCTTCTTCAATTTTTCAGTTGGTGGTGCAAATGTAGTAAATCTCGTAGATTATATCAGAGCTTTTAACAGGTCTTTAATTTCACTAAGCATCATAGCGGTTGCGCCCCAAACCACATGACCTTTTAATTTAAAAGCAGGCACCTCGACTTCAGCACTATAAGAGCTTTTTACTTTTTTAGTAATTAAGTAACTATCGTCTAAAAAATCGGCCAGAGGCACTTCAATAATACGTTCTACCTCATCAGCTTGCTTTACAAATTTTGGTGTTTTGTGACTTACTCCTACATAGGGCTGCACGTAAAAATTACTTGGAGGAATGTACACCTGTGTGAGCTCTTTAACCACTTCAACATCTTCCATAGGCACCCCAACTTCCTCGAAAGTTTCGCGCAAAGCCGTAAACTCTAATGACGCATCGTCTGGTTCGAATCGCCCTCCAGGAAAAGCTACTTGTGCCGAATGTACGCCTTTATAGGTCTTTCTTAATATTAAAACAAAATGTGTTTCATGAAACTGATCGGGATAAAACAAGGCTAAAACGCCTGCTAATTTGGCGTTTTTGATGGCCGATTTCTGATTTCTAAGAAACTCATGACGAAAGGAAGGCACCATTTTAAAGTGCGATGTTTCGCCTAATACGGGTATATTTTCTATTTTTGAAAGCGCCTGTAGAAATGTATCAAAATTCATTCGAAAATATTTTCAGTGAATAACAAAATTATAATTAATGAAGTTTAATCTTATTTTTTGTTTTTTATGTCTTCTAATTTTAAACTGTGAAGATAAACAAACTAAAAAGAAGCCTACCCCTGAAGCCCAAGTTGAAACCAAGGAAACACCGAAAACAACTAAGTCTCCTAAAAAAAAGACACGTGAGTTTCCTAAGTTAACCGACAAAAATGCGATGGATTTTTTCTTGGAATACGACAAGCATCACAAGGAAAATAAGGTACGTATTACAACAGATTTTGGCACCATAGACATCCTACTCTATAACGAAACCAAGTTTCATCGTTCCAATTTTATTTGGCTAACGAAGCAAAAATACTTCAATAACACCCAGTTTTACCGTGTGATTGATAACTTCATGGTTCAGGCTGGAAATAGTGATGACAAAGAAACGGTTAGAAAACGTGAATACATAGGCAAATACCTTTTACCCCCAGACACAAAGCGTGGATTTAAACACGACAGAGGTGTTATATCTATGCCGAGTAGCGAAATTGATAATCCGCATAAACTAGCCTCACCTTATGAATTTTTCATTGTTCAGCAGGAAGGAGGCTCGCATTTTTTAGATGGTGATTACACCATATTTGGACATGTTACTAAAGGTATGGATGTAGTTGATAAAATTGCGAGTGTAGATACCGATAGTGCCGATTGGCCAAACAAAAACATTTATATACGCAATGTTGAGATTATAGAATAGTTTGGAATAAAGTGACTTTATTAGAGGGCTTTATTCAATTTAAGACCTACCAACTTCTGATAACACACCCCTTAATCCCCTCTTTTTAGAGGGGAAACTCATACGCAACAGTTTCCCTCCTAATAAGGAAGGATTTAGGGAGGTGTATTATTCGTTAGATTAAAGGTATCAATTAGAATGCGATTTAGAATAATTCAAGGCAGAAGGCTTAATTACCTCATTATCATAATTAAAAACCTATAAACTTTCAGCAACACACCTTTTATCTCTTCTTTATAAAGGGAAAATCTTACACAACAGTTTCCCTCCTAATAAGGAGGGATTAAGGGAGGTGTTTTTATTAGGTTTCAGCGAAAAGATTCACTCTTTTTAATCCCCTTGATTGTTGTACAAATTCGGTAATGCTATCTTAAAAATAACGGCTAATAAACGAATCACGATAACCACAACCCCAGCGATAATAAAAATAAAGTTACCTTCAATTGGCAATAATTTTAATAGGAAATAAGTAATCCCTCCTAAAATACAGGCGGTTGCATAAATTTCTTTTCTAAAAATAACGGGGATTTCGTTACACAAAACATCACGTACAACACCTCCAAAACATGCTGTTATGGTGCCAATTGCAATGCAAATTACGGGATGCAAACCAGCGTTTATTCCTCTTTCAACACCTACAACAGTGTACAGACCGATTCCAATAGTATCAAATAAAAATAGTGAGGTTCGTAAATAATTAAGTTTACTTCTAAAAATAATTCCGAAAATCGAAGCGCCAATAATCACGTAAGAATACACAATATTGGTCATCCAACTTACGGGCGTAACACCAATTAAAATATCACGCAAAGTACCCCCTCCTACCGAGGTTACGAAAGCAATTATAAGAATACCAAATAAATCCATTCGCTTTTTAAGAGCCACTAAAACCCCTGATATAGCGAAGGCCGCTGTTCCAAAAATCTCAACGATATAAAACATAATATACCTTTAAATTATATGTTCTTAAAATAATTTAGGAAAGTATCATATTTACTTTCGCGGCGCAAAAGTACTTCTCTATTTACATATTTTGAGTATAAAAATTATAATCTTTTAAAATAACGCTAATAAATTCTGTATCCGATTTTTGCTTCACCACTTTTATGCCTGTCACCTCTAATATTTTCTCACGAAGTTTGATTAATGTTTTGTAATCTTTTGAAAGTTTTGAGGTATTAAACATCTCTTTTATAATACGAGCATCGTTATCAGATAGTTTAATAACATTGGGATAGCTTGGTTTATAATTTTCGGTAAGATTTTCTAAAATAGTATGACTGATGTTCACTTTATCCTTTAAAACAATAACAGCAGTTCCGGCGGCCATATCGCCTATACGCTGTGTTTTTTTATTCATGGCCATGACAAAAAAGCCTAATCCGAAAATATAAATATCAACTATTCTAAAAAACCAACGCACCACATAATCTGAAAAAGACGCTTGATAGCCATCAATTTTCACCACTCTAATTTTCATGATACGCTTGCCTAAGGTTTGTCCGTTAAACAACGACTCTAACGCTAAGGTGTAAAACATCACGGGGAAACTAAGTAGGGTATTCAAGGCGATTTGAGACCATTGATCCATGTTATCAAAAACACCAAAAGAGCTTGCTAAAACCATTAAATAGCCAATTTTTATAGCCATATCAATGATAAAAGCCAACAAGCGTTCTCCTGCTCCTGAAGCATTAAACGTTATTTTTACATTTTGGGTGGTGTTAATTTGTAACTCTGACATTTTATATTTTAATTTATCAAAAATATGAGGGAAGTTTCATTCATCAAGCAAAATAAGGAAAAATGGTTAAGTTTTGAAAAAGCCATTTTCAATAACGATTTTGAAAGTCCAGATGAGCTGGCTACACAATACATTCATGTGGTGAACGATTTGGCTTATGCACAAACTTATTACCCTAAAAGTAAGGTGGTTGTTTACCTCAATCAATTAGCCGCCAAAGCCTTTCAAAAAATATATAAAACCAAACGAGAGGACACGAATCGGATTATATCTTTTTGGAAAACTGAAATTCCACTCATTTGTTACGAATACCGAAAATTTATTTACATCGCTTTTATTGTGTTTTTCGCCTTTACTTTTATTGGGGTGATCTCTGCTGCCAACGACGGTGAGTTTGTGCGGTCTATTTTAGGCGACCATTACGTAAACATGTCGTTAGAAAACATTGAAGCCGGCGATCCTGTGGCCGTGTATAAAAGTGGTAGCAATTGGGGCAGTTTTATTGGCATCACCATTAATAACTTAAAAGTGGGTATTATTGCGTTTGTTATGGGTGTGTTTTTAGGTATTGGCACCCTTTACATCATGTTTAAAAACTGCATTATGCTGGGCTCCTTTCAATATTTCTTTTATGAAAAAAATGTGTTTTGGGAAAGCGTTCGAGGTATCTGGATTCACGGCTCTATGGAAATATTTGCTATTGTTATTGAAGCGGCGGCTGGATTAATTTTAGGTGCTAGTATTCTATTTCCTGGTACCCATTCAAGATATACTTCCTTTAAAAAAGGCGCTAAAATTGGTGTGAAAATTTTAATTAGCACCTTCCCTTTTACCTTTGCTGCTGGCTTTTTGGAAGGTTTTATAACCCGATATTCTAATGTGATGCCACATGCTTTATCGGTTTTTATCATTTTAAGCACCTTGAGTTTAATCGCTTATTACTATTTAATTTACCCCTTTAAAATACAGAAGCAAATCACTTCAATCCCAACTACAAGTACCTTAACCGTTTGAAATTAACACCCCCATATCTTAGTCTTTTTATTTTGATGCTGTGTTGCTGTGTTCAAACGAATTTTGCTACCACAATATCTCAAAATCCTGATCAGGTTAGACATTTTGATGACGATTTTAAATCGCGCTATCAAGACGAGCGATTTAACTATCAAGGTCGAGCGGTTGTTAGACGGACTAAGTCCGGATCTGGAGTCTACGAAACCTACAGAAACGGTGAAGCCACTGATGAACCACATGAAACCGAAGAAGAAAACAACCAACGCGATTTTCATATTAACCTTGGGCCTTTAGGATGGTTTTTCTACCTCGCTATTGCCTTGGCGGTTGTTGCTTTAGTTTATTTACTGGTTAAAGAAGGTGGCAGTGGTTTGTTCTCAACAAAAAGAAACAAATCGCTTAACCCTGATGAAGACATTACCGCAGAGAATATTGAAAATATAGATATTGAGACTTTAATAAAACAAGCTGAAAACGATACTAATTTCCGACTTGCCATACGTTATTACTACCTGCTTACTTTAAAAACATTAAGCCGTAATAACCTCATTACTTTTGAAGACGATAAAACAAATGCCGAATATTTAACCGAACTACAACAAACGGCACACTTTAAAAATTTCGGATATATCTCATACCTCTATAATTACATTTGGTACGGCGAATTCCCTGTCGATCTACAAAAATACCAAAAGGCTAAAACACATTTTACTGACTTCCTAAAACCGTTAAAATCATGAGAAAAGTTTTAGTGGTTGTCGTCATTCTAATTACGCTAATTATAACTGCAGCTGTCGTGCTTAGTATTTCTAGCACCAAAACAGTCGATTGGGAAGAGTCTTTTAACGAAAAAAGTAATAAACCTTACGGACTAAGCATCCTATATAAGGAACTGCCTCGAATTTTTAAAAATCATGCGTTTCGAACCGTTTACCATCAGCCAGCTAGCTACTTACGGGCACATTCCGATGGAAGTTATGGCGAATTTATTGCTGAAGGCAGCTACCTTATTTTTGGTAATTCAAATTATTTAGAAGATGATTCCATTGATGAATTGCTTCATTTTGTGGATTCGGGAAACACACTTTTTATTTCCGATTACAGCTTTCCGCAGAAAATAAATGACACTTTAGCCCTGGAAACTAAATACATCAAAAATCAGAAAGACAGTATTTCATACCTCTCTCTAACGGATTTCGATCTACCTGATATCAAAATTGATAAAAATCAGGGCGACTCCTATTTTTCATCTTTTAATAAAGAAAAACATACCGTTTTAGGTTATTCCAAAATAGATTATAAACACGCTAATTTTTTAAAAGTTCCCTTTGGAGCAGGTTTTATTTATCTTCATACCGAACCCAAAGCCTTTACAAACTATAATTTACTAGCAGAAAATCGCTATCAATATATTGAAGGGGTACTCGCCTACTTACCTGAAAAAGATCTATATTTCGATTCCTTTACCAAAATACAAACCCCTTACAGCCCTGACGTTGAACAAGAATCCAATCTTTCGTGGTTTTTACAACAGCAATCGTTTCGTTGGGCCTGGTACACCGCTTTAGTGTTTACTATTTTATTTATGATTTTTAACGCCAAACGCAGACAGCGTATTATTAAAATTATAACCCCTTTACAAAATACCTCGGTGGCCTTTGTGAAAACCGTTTCTAATTTATACTTTGAAACCAAAGACCATAAAAACCTTATTGATAAAAAAACCACTTATTTTTTAGAGAAAATTAGAGTTGAATTTCATTTAAACACACAGGTTTTAGACGAAGAATTTATAAATCGATTGGCCGCCAAATCGGGTAAAAAAGCTGAGGATGTTAAAATTTTAATCAACTATATCAAATGGTTAAAAACGCAAGAAGCCGTTTCGGAAGCCCAATTAATCAAACTAAACAAATTCATTGAAGCCTTTAATTCAAAATAATTATGGACGAGAATAACACCCCACAAGAACATCAAGATTATTTGCCAAACCAGGAAAATAGTACGGTATCTACATCACAAACGGAGGCTAATAATCTACAGTTTCAAAACCGTTTAGATCTTAGCGCATTACAAGCCAGCGTTCAAAATATAAAGACTGAAATAGGCAAAGTTATTGTTGGCCAAACCGACATGGTCGATATGCTTATTGCGTCGCTTTTAGCCAAAGGACATTCGTTAATTGAAGGGGTGCCTGGTGTGGCAAAAACCGTTACGGCCAAACTATTGGCCAAATCATTAAGTGTTGATTTTAGCAGGATTCAATTTACTCCCGATTTAATGCCTAGTGATATTTTAGGAACGTCCATTTTCAACCTAAAAAACTCAGAATTCGAATTTAAAAAAGGGCCTATTTTCTCAAATATGATTCTTATTGATGAGATTAACCGATCGCCAGCCAAAACACAAGCCGCTCTTTTTGAAGTGATGGAAGAACAGCAAATTACCATCGACGGACATCAATATGCTTTAGATGCGCCTTTTATGGTTATAGCCACTCAAAACCCCGTAGAACAAGAAGGGACCTACCGTTTACCTGAAGCGCAATTAGACCGTTTTTTGTTTAAAATCGATGTGGATTATCCAAATTTAGAAGAAGAAATTGAAATTATTAGTCGTGAGCACCTTTTACAAGACAAGGCGAAAACCGATGAAATCACGTCTTTTTTAACCGCATCGCAAATTATAAGCTATCAAAATCTCGTAACGCAAGTTATTGTAGAGAAACACCTTATTAACTACATCGCACAAATTATTGTGGCCACTAGAAGCAATCAGTTTTTATATTTAGGAGCTTCGCCTCGTGCTTCTATTGCCATATTAAAAGCGAGTAAGGCCTTTGCTGCCATGACTGGTCGTGATTTTGTAACACCTGAAGATATCAAACGAGCTGCAGTTCCTGTGCTTCATCACCGTGTTATTGTTACGCCAGAGCGCGAAATGGAAGGCGTGAGCAGCAAACAGATTATTAAACAAATTATTGAAAATGTGGAGATTCCGAGGTGATTTTTAGTAGACAGTTGCAGTGGTCAGTCGCAGTAGACAGTCACAGTTTTCAGGGTCCCAATTATATCACAGAGATGCACGGAGAATTCACAGAGACACACAGAGAATAAATAGTTTTGAAAACCACGAACCAACAGCTAACAACCAGCAACCATTAACCAAGAGGGACCGTAAATATTACTCAGAGATACTCGGAGAATTCACAGAAACACACAGAGAATAAATAGTTTTGAAAAACCAATAACGAATAACCATTAACCAATATCCAATTTGAAACCCCTAAAACCATTCTACATACAACCTCGATTTTTTTATGCTGGTATCGGCATTGTTGTGTTGTTTGCATTGAGCTACTTTGTTCCATTCTTATTTTTGGTGGCACAGTTACTCATTTTGGTTTTGTGTATAGTTTTTATTTTGGATATACTCCTCGTATTTATAGGTAAAAACAAGGTTGAAGGTGAACGCGTATTACCAGATAAATTTTCGAATGGTGATATGAATTTAGTGGAAATCACTATTAAAAATAATTACCCCATTAAAATTCACTTTGAGATTATTGATGAGATTCCTGAGCAATTTCAAGTACGGGATTTTAAGCTAAAACGCTCGATAAGCTCTAAAAAATCGGAAACCATTCCATACCATTTAAAACCTACCGAACGTGGTGTTTACCAATTTGGAGATTTAAACATATATGCTTCATCGGTTTTAAAAATGGTAGCCAAACGCTATACCTTTAATACAGACAGTAGTATTCCAACCTATCCGAGCTACAAGCAATTAAAGAAATTTGAGCTACTAAACATCAATAAAAATTCACTTGATTATGGTTTAAAAAAAGTCCGTCGTCTCGGACACTCCATGGAATTTGAACAAATTAAAGATTATGTTTCTGGCGACGATTTACGCACCATCAATTGGAAAGCAACGGCCAAGAAGAAACAATTAATGGTGAATCAATTTCAGGATGAAAAATCACAGCCTGTATATGCGATAATCGATAAAGGCCGTTTAATGAAAATGCCTTTTAACGGGTTAAGTCTACTTGATTACGCCATAAACGCTGCTCTAGTTATAAGTCATGTGGTTTTAAGGAAACATGATAAAGCAGGTTTGTTTTCCTTTTCAAAAAACATAGACAATGTGGTGATTGCTGAACGAAGAAATTCGCAAATGCGTCTCATTCTAGAAGCGCTTTACAATGTGAAAACCGATTATTTTGAAAGTGATTTTAGTCGCTTATACGGCAACATTAAAAAACACATTACCCACCGTAGTTTGCTTTTAATGTACACCAATTTTGAAACTTTAAACGGATTAGAACGTCAGTTACCCTATTTAAAAGCCATTTCTAAAAGTCATTTGCTAGTTGTTATTTTCTTTAAAAACACCGAAATCGACCAGATGATAAAGGGTAAGGCAGAAACCATTCAGCAAGTCTATGATAAGGTGATTGCTGAAAAGCTAGAATATGAAAAACGCCTGATTGCCAACGAACTTAAAAAATACGGTATTCATTCTATTTTAACCACGCCAGAGCATCTCACGATTGATACGATAAATAAATATTTAGAGATTAAAGCTCGGGGGATGTTGTAGTAACCATTCTGAATTAAATAAAAAGACGGTCTAGAAAGTGATATTTTCGTCAACCTGAACTCGATTCAGGTTCTCATAATACAAAGTTATCAGTAGGATGAGATTCTGAAATAAATTCAGAATGACGCGTAAACACTTTCTAGACCGTCTATGTTTTATGGGTTATAGACGACCTTAAACCGTTTCGCTCAACCAAGCTTTCATCATCCAAACCGTTTTTTCTTGCTCGGTAATAAAGTCACTCATCATAGAGTTTGTACCTTCATCATTAGCATCGCCAGCTTTTTCTAAAAGGTCTCTTTCTATTTTAAGAAGTTCCGCTAAAGAATCTACAATTAATCGTACGGCTTTATCATCCTTAGAAATGTTTTTCCCTACAGGAACTTGTGCTTTCGCCGAATAATCTTCGAAAGTATGTAAAGGGGTTCCGCCTAAGGTTAAAATACGCTCGGCTATTTCATCTACTTTAGTATTTGCATCGGTATATAACTCCTCAAATTTCACGTGTAAATCGAAGAAAGCTCTTCCTTGAATGTTCCAGTGGATACCTCTTAAGTTTTGATAATATATTTGAAAATTAGCTAATAGATGGTTTAAATCTTCAGCTAAATCATTTGCTTTTTCTGTGTCTAATCCGATACTATTTAATTTCATTTTTCTTTGTTTTTTTTATTCGTTCTTACAAATTTACTCTATTAATAACAGTTTAAATAATAGATATAATTGATAGTTTTTATATTTTTATAGCCTAAATTGATGATAGATGACGATAACACAATTGTACTATGTTCTAGCTGTTGCAGAAAACCAAAACTTCACCAAAGCGGCTGAAAAATGTTTTGTAACCCAGCCTACTTTGAGCATGCAAATACAAAAACTAGAGGAGCAATTAGATGTACAAATATTCGACCGTACCAAAAAACCAATTGAACTCACTGAGGTTGGAAAAAAAATAGTTACTCAAGCTAGGAACATTGTAAACGAGTCTTATCGTATTCAGGATATCGTCGATCAACAAAAAGGCTTTATAGGAGGTGAATTTAAGTTAGGCATTATCCCAACAGTGATGCCCACTCTATTACCGATGTTTTTAAAAAGCTTCATAAAAAAACACCCTAAGGTGAAACTTAAAATTGAAGAATTGACTACCGAAGAAATTATGGCTAGAATTAAAGATGGCCATTTAGATGCGGCCATTGCAGCAACCCCTTTGGAAGACGAAAATATAAAAGAACGGGTGCTTTATTTCGAACCCTTTGTGAATTACATTCCAAATGGCCATCGTTTACACAAACAAAACAAAATTGATGTCGCTGATTTAGATGTTGATGATATGCTGCTTCTTGAAGACGGCCACTGTTTTAGAGACGGCGTTCTCAATTTATGTAAGGCTTTTAAAAATCATACCGATGATAAGTTTCAATTAGAAAGTGGTAGTATTGAAACTTTAGTTAAGCTTTCCAACGAAGGCCTTGGCATGACATTGCTCCCTTATTTGCACACTTTAGACTTAAACAGTGAGGAGAAAATTAATTTACACTACTTCAACGAACCTACTCCGGCTCGTGAAGTGAGTATAATTTACCATAAAAGTGAATTAAAAATGCAAATTATTGAAGCTTTACAAGATGTGATCTCTGGTATAATTAGAGGTGCCATAGCCTTTCAAAACGTACAAATTATTAGTCCGCTACCCAAATAGTAAGAGGACCAATCAAAGAAGTAATTCATTTACAGATTTACAAAGTCAAATTTAAGTATAAGGAAAACTTGTTTTTTGCGTGTACGTTATCGCCAAATAGATTTTGCTGAATAGGAAAAGTGTAATTAGCTCCTACGGTAAACTTATTAAAAACAACTTCCGAGCCTACAGTTCCGCTAAAACTATTGCCTTTGGTTTCTGGAATGACTTCGCCAAATTGTTCTATAGAATCGTAAATATCACCCGAAACACCAACAAACGGCATAGCTATAAAAGTGGTTTTAGGTATGGAATAATAAAAATTTGAAGCATAACTAAATTGATTTCCAAAACGGTAATCATTTTTATTGGCGGTTTTAGCATAGTAAGTCGCTGTTGTATTAACCCCAATTTTACCAGCGCTGTACCCGTAGTTTAGAGCAAAAATACCGTCCCAGCTTCCTGTTCCTACTTGGAACCCTGGGTTTACGTAATCGGTTAGGGATTCTTCAAATTCGCCAGTAGGCAATTTAACACCTAAACCAAACTGAATTCTGTGGCCTGAAGGTTCTCTTTCAGTTGAAAAAACCACGTCACCAGCCTTTTGCTTTTTATAAAATGTTAACTGATACCAGCCTATAACATTCATATCCCCAATACCGTTAATATGTTCTGTTCGGTGTGTGAAATCACGATATAAATCTTGATAAGGAATGATGCTACTTACATAAATTTTTTCGGTAATAGGTACGCGTCCCCAAACTTGATAAGTATTAAAACTTTCTTTTGAAGTAGGTGAATTTTCAAAAATACCATCCTTAGATTCAAAACTCTGATAGATGTATCGCACCCCAACAAAATTGGAATTTTTTAATGAGCCAAAACCAAAACTGCCACTACTTGTAGAACATCCACAAAGATCGCATTCGGGAGCAAATTCTGAATGCTGATGCATGGGACAATACGGCAATGGTTCTAATGCTTGATACTTAAACGGTATAATAACCAGAATGAAGCACAACCATAGACTTTTTATATTAATATTCTGAAAATCTTTCATCTTCTAAAAATTCATAATCTGTTAATGTTAGTAAAAAAGCGATAATGGCTTCTTTATCCTGCGGGCTTAAATCAATCCCTAGAGCACCGTCTTCTTTAATTAAGCTTGCATCCACTTCTCCCCCATTTTCTACCATGCCATCACTATAGAAATCTAAAACTGCTTTTAAACTCCCAAAACGACCATCATGCATATACGGAAAAGTCTTTTCAATATTTCTTAAACTAGGCACTTTAAACTTGTAAAAATCGGACACGTATCCAGAAACGCGTTTTCTACCTTCTTCTTCGGGATGCTTTATATTGTAAGGAATGCCGTTATTACGATAAGATTGATCGGAAAACAAATCTCCAGTATGACAAGAGGCACATTTATTATTAAAAACACGATAACCTTCAGCCTCTAAAGCAGTAAACTCAGCATTTTCTTCTTGACGGACCACTTTATCATATTTAGAATTTGAAGACACCATCATCACCATAAATTGGGAAAGTGCTTTTAACAAGCGCTCTGAATTTATTTCTGGAGTACCAAAAGCGCGATTAAACAATTCTGGATATTCAGATGAATTCCTTAATTTTTCCAATACGGAAGGCATGGTTTCATTCATTTCAACCTCGGCCGTAATAGGAATAATAGGCTGTAAGTCTAAATGAATGGCAGCGCCATCCCAAGTATATTCATCGAAATAAGCCAGATTTTGTATGGGTTGGGTATTCCTAAATCCTTCTAAGCCATTTTCACCATGACTAATGGTATGACCGTGATGTGTAAACCCTGAAGATTGCTCATGACAAAATCCACAAGAAATAATACCACTTGACGACAATTTCCCCTCATAAAACAACTTTTTACCAAGCTCAAACCCCATATCTGTTAAAGGGTTAGCTGACAAATCGTACTTAAGGTCTGGGAAATTAGCAGGGGTTTCAAACACTAAATCTTGAGGTTCTACAGGTACATAGGTCTCTTCAGAACATGACCATAACGCCCCAAAAAGGGTTATAATTAATCCTATTTTTTTCATGCCAAAAAGGGGGCCTGATTGAGCGTAAACCCAATCAAGCCTATAAAATATTATTAATTATGTACGTGATGCACCATAAACATACCACTCACATTAGTAGCAATTTGAGGTGATTTTACAGCATCCACATGAATTTGAGGAGCATCATCAAGTTTAAACTGTGTTGATCCATCTAATACTTGAGATAAATCTGAAACAATATGTACCACTGGTGAAATATCCGTTCTTACACGTGCCGTTGTAGGCATGTCTAAAGTAATCTCTTTGTAGTTGTCTAAAGCCGTTCCGTGGCTTCCCATATGGAATGCAAAAGCTGTTTCGGTAGTAGTCGTTGCCGAGGTATATAAGCCTTCATAAACAAAAAACTTGTAACCAGCTTGCCATGACCACATCATCCCAGCTTCTTCAGCTTTCGATAAAAAATCACCTTGTCCAGTAGCACCTTCAAGGTATTTCTCTTGATCGACACCAAGTCCGAAAGTTATTTTTTTATAGTTTCCTGCTGGAACATCAGATAAATCGATAAATAAAGAATTTTCATCAGATTCATTTACAATAAAGTAAGACTCATTTTTTGGAACGGTATAAACCTCACCATCCTCATCTTCTAATCGAATATTGCTCACGATGTATTTCACATCTGAGATTTTTATTTTTTCAGTATCCACAGCGCTATACACGCTGGTTTCTAAAAGCAAATCGGAATCGTTATAGGCATTATCAAATTCAACGGTTAGTACTCCTGTTCCTGTTATGTTATCATTATTTACATCGTCAGATGAACATGATAAAATAGATATAGCAAGCATGATGATACATGCGAATTTTGTAGTTTTCATTAATGTTTTGGAATAAAATATAATTGTACTTTTTTAGGCAAGCACTTTTAAAGCCTTGAAAAAACATCATAGTATTCTATAGAAAAGCATGTTTTTAAATGCGCTCTTCGCTAGATAATATATATATATTTATGTTCTGGAAAACATTCTATGATTTAGAATGCTGATGTATTTATCTTGAGAATCATCAAGACATTATGAAAACTAACACATGGGTGGTCGAAACAAAGAAGAATCCCTTAAATAAGTATAATGTTTGTCGTAACTAAATATTTTGCTTTTATCTGTAGTGATTATTTGAGGGTTACGATTTATATCGTGAGTTTGAGGGTTGTTAAAAACCACATAGAAACACTCCAATAAAATGGAATGGCTTGCATTTGAATCTTCGTCTGGAGTACTTTGCTGTAATTGCTTGGCTAAATGACATTTCCCATTACATTGAAACTCTGGTTCCTCTTTATTAACACAGTAATTCTCAATAATGTAATCAATATTTAGCTCATAATAGGCCACTTGCCCAAGGTAGTACATGGGTCTTACAGAAAGTATTAAAAATAATATGACAGCTAAAAATGGTTTCAGTGTGCTTTTTTTTGCAAATATAGTGCAGGAAACTATAATACATAAAAAAGGCGACTAAAATCGTCGCTTTTTTTTATTTTAAATAAATTAAACATTGGTTTAATTCTGGATTTTGATGCACTAAAGACAAAATAAAAATTTTAAGTTCTTCTACTTCGTATGGTAATAGTCTTTGAACTGCTTTTTGCACTTCTCTGCAAAATAAGTTACTGTCGAAACTCACTTTATCGAGTACAGTTTTCGTGTACTCCATCATTGCTCTTGCCATAATTTTATTTAAAGTTTAGGTTTGGTGTAAAAATTAGTGTAATAAGTAGATTTGTTAAATAGGCAGTTATTTTATAAAAAATTACATTCTAAATTTACTAAAAATTTCCATAACTCGCTCTTATTAACACAAATTTAATTATCTCAATATGAGTTTAAGGGTTGGAAAAAACAGATTAGCCCTTATAAATACCATGTCTACCTGCTAGTTAAAATTACAAACCTTTTTTTGATTTTATTAAAAGTCTACGATATGTATTAACAATATAGAAACAAACAATTAATGAGCAAAACGTAAAACAAAGATTACTGCAATAGAAATACAAATACTACATTTAAAATGTAATTCATAAAAAATCAAGGCACTTGTGTTCAAAATTATAAGAACTAAACGTTATTCAATTAGAAAATTTTTATTATTGTACTGAAGTCAATCAATTTAACAAGTGCCCTAATTTAATACCTACTCATGCTTAAAATTAAATATTTAGCCTTTTTTATAACTATACTCATGGTCAATTTTAGTCACGCCCAAACTGGTCCTGGGGGTGTGGGTACTAATGATGGTACTTCAAACCTCATCATGTGGTTTCGCCCTGACCATGGGGTTTCAACATCGGGATCTGCAGTTGATTCTTGGGAAAATGCTGCTGGTGTTGCGGCTTTCAACATGAGTGAATCTACGACACAAAGGCCAACACTAACGACTAATGCTGTTAATGGTTATGACGAGGTTAGCTTTAATGGAAGTAATAGATTAAGAACAGGAATGACTCTTACTGCTTCTAATTTTATAGTTGATGAAGCCTCTTCCTTCGTTGTCATAAAAGCAGACAATATCACTCAAAGATCTTGTGTATATACCACCGACCCCCTTGTTGGCTCAACCAGGTTTACTTGCCATATCCCTTGGAATGGATCGGTATATTATGATATAGGAAGTTGTTGTGGTAATGATGCCCGTATTCAGATTAGTGGTCTTACAGGCTTAACTAATTACTCCATTTGGTCCTATGATGCTAATCCAACAACAGGGAAACAACTTTATAGAAATGAAAATTTGTTACAAACTAGAGGTAACACAACAACCTATAACTCTTATAGCACACAACGCTTTAACCTAGGAGGCAATACCTCCGGCACTGAGGGTTTTGTAGGCGACATGACTGAAGTTGCCATTTTTAAAACCAAAGTAAATACTGCACAAAGAATCATTATTAATAATTATTTATCTGCAAAATATGATCAAACACTTACGGCTAATAACTTTTATCTTCAAGATAATGCGGCTAATGGCGATTTCGATCATAATGTTGCTGGTATAGGCCAAGCTAGTGATGGTTCAAGTCATACCGATTCACAAGGTACAGGGATTGTTAGAATAAACACCCCTTCGAATTTATCTAATGGTGATTATTTATTTTGGGGTGAAAATATTAAAGACGCTACTTATGAGTTCGCTACCAATACTACTAATTACACCGAACAGTTAAACACCACATGGCGTGTTAGTAAAGCCAACAATTTGGGTACTGTTACGGTCACCTTTGACATAAGTGCTATAGATTTATCTGGTTTTCAAGGCACTACTTGTTCGCCGTTACAATTAATTTTGGATAACGATTCTGATGTTTCATCGCCTACTTCAGTTTACCCGCTTAGCATTTCAGGAACTACGGCTACTGCAACAGGCGTTTCTTTTTCTAATGGTGATTACTTCACACTACGATACACCGACCAAATTGTTTGGGATGGATCGGCGTTTTTTAATGGTTCTGGTACAGCCAATGCACCAAGTGCCGCTGACGCTTGTTTAAAATTAACTGTAAAAGCTGGAAGTCCGGCCACCTTAAATGCTACGGCCCATGTGAGAGAAGTAGAAGTGGAACCGGGTGCTACATTAAATGTTAATGACGGGTTACTTATAGAAGTTGAAGACTTTGTAACCATTGATGGTACCCTAGACTTATTAGGGGAAGCTCAGCTCATACAGAATCACTCTTTAGCAACTTCAAATTCTGGAAACGGATCATTGATCATTAGACAACAAGGCACCACAAATTTATATAACTACAATTACTGGAGTGCTCCTGTTAATAGAGTTGACCGATGGGAAATTGGCTGGCTTGAAGATGCTAATGGACCAATAAGTTTTTCTTCCAATGTAGATGCCGACCCATCCACTTCGCCAATTACTTTAAGCAGCAGATGGCTGTATACTTTTAGCGGTAATACTAATAATTATGCAGATTGGCAGAAAATAGAAACCGGTACAGTAATAAGTCCAGCTGTAGGCTATACTCTAAAAGGCTCTGGAGCTACAGGCACAGAACAAGAGTACGTTTTTAAAGGCATACCAAACGATGGGGAATATACCAAAGTAGCATTTCCTGGATATGATTTATTACTAGGAAACCCATATCCTTCAGCTTTAAATGCTGATCAATTTATTGCTGACAATACAGGCATTATAGACGGGACCCTTTATTTCTGGGAGCATTTCGATTCTAATAACAGTCACTACCTTAAAGATTACGAAGGCGGGTATGCCACCTATAACCTGATGATGGGAACTCCTGCCGTTGCTGATAATTCTGGCCTAACCAGCGGAAGTGGCTTTGCTACAAAAGCAGCACCTACCGGAAACATCAGTGTTGGACAGGGCTTTTTTACCACAATTATTGCTTATGGGGATGTTATTTTCAACAACGCGCAGCGTGTTTTTGCAAAAGATTCAGATGCAAATGGAACTCTAGGAGTAGGAAGTATTTTCTATAAGTCCAACAGCAATAAATCAACGACGACTCAAGATAATAGAACCAAAATATGGTTTGCGTTTTTAGAGCCCAACAACATAAAGAAAATCTTTGGCTTGGGTTACGATCCAAATCATGCCACCATAGGTTATGACAATGGTTATGATGCGATATCTTTTGATGAATTTAAAAATGATATTTACTGGCCATTGGAGGGCAAGGAATTAGTTATCCAAGCCTTACCTCATATTAATATCGAGGATGAATTGCCAGTTACTATAAAAGCTACCGATAGCGGTATTTACAAAATGACTATTGATGATTCACAGCATCTACCTAATGCCTTGGAAGTGTTTTTAAAGGATTATGAAACGAATAGCTACTTTGATCTAAGAAATACCATCGCGGAAATTAATCTACAAAGTGGGACCTATGAAAACCGATTTGCTGTTGTGTTTCAAAAAGAAAGTCTTTTAAATACTGAAGGGGCTACAAAAAACGCCGTTACCGCAACTTACAATAAACCAACAGAAACCCTAACTTTAAATCATATTGAAGATTTAAGTAATATCGCCTCCGTAATAATCTATGATGTTAATGGTAAAAAAGTCATCACGAAAAGATCGTTAAAATCGGCTAGTATTGATGTTAGCGCATTAAGTGAAGGCTTATACATATTAAATTTAAAACTGAAATCGGATTCTAATAAGCACTCTATGAAGTTCCTTAAATATTAGGCATAATTGTGAAAAATTAAAAGCTGTCTGAAAAGTTTAAACCATCGTCATGCTGTGCTAGACATAACATGACATCACATTAAATTCCATGATTATGAGAATCTGAAATAAATTCAGATTGACGAAACATCAACTTATTCAGACAGCCCTACTTGTATAATTTCACGTTCTTCGGCTTAACCTAAAAACGGTTATCACCATCAAGTAAATCACCGAGACCGCCTAACACACTGCCTTCGCCTTTACGCTTTCCTCCTGCTTGAGGTGCAGTGGCCAAAACGCGACCAGCTAATCGACTAAAAGGCAAAGACTGAATATAAACGGTTCCAGGACCTCTCAATTTCGCAAAAAACAAGCCCTCGCCTCCAAAAATGGTGTTTTTAATACCGCCCACAAACTCGATATCATAATCAATGGTTTGATCGAAACCAATAATACAGCCTGTATCCACACGTAAAGTTTCTCCTGCCTTAAGTTCTTTCATAGCCATAGTACCTCCAGCATGTACGAATGCCATACCATCGCCTTCAAGTTTTTGCATGATAAACCCTTCGCCTCCAAATAATCCACGCCCTAAACGTTTGGAAAACTCAATACCAATACTCACGCCTTTAGCTGCACATAAAAAAGCATCTTTCTGACAAATAAATTTACCGCCGAAGCGGTTTAAGTCTATGGGAATGATTTTGCCAGGATACGGTGATGCAAAAGAGACCTTGCGCTTTCCGTTTAGGTTATTATAAAAGGCTGTCATAAATAAACTTTCACCCGTAAGAATGCGCTTTCCTGCTCCTAATATCTGACCTAAAAACCCAGGATCCTTTTGTGAACCATCACCAAAAATGGTTTCCATTTGGATGCCTTCTTCCATCATCATAAAACTTCCGGCCTCGGCTACGACACCTTCTTGTGGATCTAATTCAATTTCTACGTATTGCATTTCCTCACCGTAGATTATGTAATCAATTTCGTGTGCTGTCATTTTTTTCGATTTTTGTTGATAATAATATGTTGCTCCCTTTTTAGTTTTGTTACAGTGATTTTATTTTTTTCACAGAGTTTAACTGCGATTTTTCTTTGTAGACCTTTGTGTCTTCTCTGTGAATCTCGGCGTAAATATTTCTATTTCTCAGAGTTTCGCTGAGCTAACACAGAGACACACAGAGCTTTTTCTTTGTGAACCTTCGTGACTTTTCTGTGAGACTCTGCGTAATTTTTTTTTATCAGAGTTTCGCTGAAATAACGCAGAGATACACCGAGTCTTCTTTGTGAACCTTAGCGTCTTCTCTGTGAGGCTCGGCGTAAATATCTCTTTTCACAGAGTTTCGCTGAGGTAACACAGAGACACACAGAGCTTTTTCTTTGTGAACCTTAGCGCGTTCTCTGTGAATCTCGGCGTAAAGTTTTTTTCACAGAGTTTCACGGAACTACCACAGAGATACTCAAAGCTTTTTCTTTGGAGCCTCTAGGTATTCTAGTAACAACAAAAAACTAAACCTTAAGCTTAACACTCCATTCAAAATGAAAGGTAGAAACCTCATCCCCTGCTTCATCAACACCAATGGAAGTCATCGTTAAAGTTTCGCCAGCTCCGGTTGCGATCGCCTTTTCTAACAAGGCATCGACCAATTCTCCATCCTTACAGGTAAAGGTAATTTTCCCTCTAGCTTTTTTGGAGTAGCTAGCCCTATTGGCAGTCACCAACATGGACATTTTTTTACCTGTCAACTGGATTTTTGCCATCATCAATGCGCCAGTTGTAAACTCAGCAGCCATACCTTGAACAGCCCAAAACATCGACTTAAACGGATTTTGATTTATCCACCGGTGTTTCACAACAACCTCACATTTTTTATCATTTATAAACCGTGTTCTTACGCCGCACAAATAAGCCGCAGGCAGCTTAAACGCCATATAAGTATTTAATTTTGTAGGTGTTATATTCATACACATCATTTAAATTCACTCCCTAAGTTAAGCAATAAATTTGTTGTCACAATTGTTAATATTATGTTAAATTTAGGTACTATGCGTAACATAATACCTTTTTAAAGACATATATTTGCATAAGAAACTATTATACGTTTTCACATTATGGAAGATAGACAACAAAAAAATATTGCCACATTTATTCACTTATCATCATTTACAAGATTTATTTTTCCTTTCGGAAATTTTATAGGGCCTTTAATATTATGGCTATCCAATAGAGATAAATCTGAATTTATCGATAAGAATGGTAAACAAATCATCAATTTCCAGATTAGCATCTTGCTTTATGCGATCATTATAGCTTGTATTGCTATTCCGTTTTTTCTGTTGTCCATTTTTGGCAATATAGCCTTCAGTAATTTTGAAGGTATTGAGCTCGATATCAATCAGCCTTCTGTCATCCTATTCACAGCATTAGGCTTAGGTGTAATAGCGATCGTGGCTTTCGTATTGGAACTGGTGTTAATCATTATTGCAAGTCTCAAGGCCAGAGATGGCGAAATTTATAAATACCCTTTAACCATACAATTTTTAAAATAAACAGATAGACGGTTTCAGAAAACAAAAAAAAATCAATCAAAAAGCGAATTGTTTCATCATATAAAAGCTTTTAAAACATACTGAATTTCATCACCTCAGCAACCAATTAAAAGCAAAAAAATACAACACATGAAAATAGAAAACACAAAAGCCCAAATGCGCAAAGGCGTTTTAGAGTTTTGCATTCTATCGGTCTTAAAAGATGAAGATGCCTACGTGGCCGAAATTTTAAGCACTTTAAAAGATGCCAAACTTCTTGTGGTAGAAGGTACCATTTACCCTTTGCTTACCAGACTTAAAAACGCCGATCTTTTAAGTTACCGCTGGGAAGAGTCTACCTCTGGACCACCTAGAAAATACTACGGTTTAACAGAAACAGGAAAACTGTTTTTAGAAGAACTTAGTAGTACTTGGAATGAACTTCAAAACGCAGTAAACATCGTAACAAGCCAAAAAAATAACAGCAATGAATAAAACAGTAAACATAAATTTAGGAGGTATATTTTTTCATATTGATGAAGACGCCTACTTAAAACTTCAAGGTTATTTGGAGTCTATAAAACGCTCTTTAGCAAACTCGCAAGGTAGCGATGAAATTATTGCCGACATTGAAGCGCGAATTGCAGAACTTTTTAACGAACACTTAAAAAACAACAAGCAAGTTATTAGGCTTAGAGAGGTAGATGAAATCATTTCAATCATGGGGCAACCTGAAGATTATGTGGTTGATGAAGAAATTTTTGAAGACGATCCGAGCACGAATCAAAATAAATCTACTCGCTCTAAAAAATTATTTAGAGATCCCGACAACTCCTATATCAGTGGGGTATCGTCTGGATTAGCGCATTACTTCGGTATTGATGCCATTTGGGTTAGATTGGCTTGGATTCTTTTAGTTTTTGGTGCAGGAACAGGCGTATTACTTTATATTTTACTGTGGATTTTAGTTCCTGAAGCTAAAACTACAGCCGAAAAAATTATGATGACCGGCGAGCCTGTTAACATTAGTAATATTGAAAAAAAAATAAAAGACGGCTTTGACAACGTCTCTCAAGTTGCCAAAAATGTAACTGATTCGGTATCGAAAGCAGCTAAAAATGTAGACCTAAAAAAAGGCACGAGTTCTATTAAATCGACGTCAAAAACCTTTTTTGATAGCCTTGCCGATGCCGTTATGGTCTTGCTTAAAATATTTGCTAAATTCATAGGTATTTTACTCATTATCATAGGAGCATCAACCTTAATCGCGCTTATTGTTGGCCTGTTCTCCATTGGCGTAGCCGATATCGTTCACATTCCAGGTTTAGATAACCTCGATCTAGTAAACGTAGGTAACACCCCTATCTGGTTGGTCTCACTCGCTATATTTTTTGCTGTAGGGATTCCGTTCTTTTTCTTGTTTTATTTAGGTCTTAAAATTTTAATCAACAATTTAAAATCTATTGGAAACATTGCCAAATTCACCTTGTTAGGCCTTTGGATTTTATCTATAATCACCTTGGTTATTTTTGGTATCCGACAAGTAAGCGAGCACGCGTTCGAAGAAAGTTATATTGAAAAAAACGAGCTCTTTATTAAAGCTAACGATACTTTAATGGTTAAAATGAGCCATAGCGACAAATTCAACTCTAGCTTTAGCCGCGATGATTTTAAACTAGCACACGATGACAACGGCAATAAGATTATGTATTCATCTGATGTTCGTATTATGGTAAAATCGACTTCCGATACACTGGCCTCACTTTCTATCATAAAAAGTGCCAATGGAAGAAACTATGAAACAGCTATAGCACGAGCAAAAAACATCAACTATCATTATGAAGTTAACAACAACAACAACAACTTGATGCTAGATGCTTTTTTAACTACAGATATTAAAAACAAGTACAACGACCAAGAAGTTGATATCATACTCTATCTACCAGAAAACACCGTGGTATATTTTAGTAGTAATACAGAAGACTTTATTCGTCATAACAACCATGAAGGTCATTTGATATCTGACAAGAACACCAATCATTTTATCCGCATTATGGATAATAACTCGAAGTGTTTAGATTGTCCAGATGAAGATTTTAATGTTGAAGTCGACACACCTGAAGTTAAAATTGACAGCAACGGCATTAAAGTTGAATCCGAGGAAGTTAAAATCAATATTAGCAGTAAAGGCATCCAAATAAAATCTGATCAGTAACAATTCATCTTTAAAAAACTACAATTCAAACACTTAATTTTCATCAACATATATATTCTAAGGATATTTATGACATCAAATTAAAAATCAAGCATTAATCATCATCAAAAAACGAACATTATGAGCACTTTAATCAAAATCATTGTTAGCACGGTATTAAGCTTCATGCTTCTTTCTTGTAATCTCGATATCAGTCCTGGAGAACGAGGTAATGGCCATGTAACCACCGAAACCCGCCCTTCTAACGCAGCCTTTTCAACCATAAAAGCGGCCGAGGGTTTGGATGTTTATTTAACCCAAAGTGACGAAGTAAGCATTACGGTAGAAACCGACGAGAACCTTCAGGAACTTATATTAACCGAAATTAAAGACGGTGTTTTAAACATACACACCAAAAAAAATATTGGTAATTCGACTTCTAAAAAAGTAAGGGTTCATTTTAAAAACATTTCTGAAATAATATCATCAAGCGGCAGTGATGTTTACGGCACCAATACCATAAAAGCTGAATCATTAAAGCTAAAATCTAGTAGCGGAAGTGATATGGAACTTGAAGTGAATACCCAAGCTTTACATTGTAAATCGTCAAGCGGATCGGACCTGAAACTCTCTGGAAAAACCGTAAACCTTTTGGCCGAAGCCTCTAGCGGTAGCGCTATAAAAGCAGCCGATCTATTTGCTGAAGCTACGGAAGCCAAAGCCTCTAGCGGATCGGATATTACTATAAACACTTCAAAATCTTTAATTGCTAAAGCCTCAAGTGGTGGTGATGTTAATTATTTTGGAAACCCTGAAAAAGTAGAAAAAAGCAATAATCCTTCTGGAAGTATTAAACAGAAGTAAAAAAATCATCAACTTGAACATGTAACCTTTCAGTTAAGGCATATTCAGGTTGATGGTCTTAAACCTTATCCAAGCTTGGCTTGAAGTAGTTCCTCTAACACCGACTCGACGCCTTCATTCGTATTACTTTTAGTCTCGAAACGCGCTATTTTCTTCACATCGGGATGCGCATTGGCCATAGCATAGCTGAAATAACCTAGTCCTAACATTTGCAAATCATTGTTATAATCGCCAAAAATTAAGGTTTCATCTGAATTCACATTCAATTTATTCTGAAGCATAGACAAAGCATAGCCTTTATTGGACTCCTTATGAGAAATATCAAGCCAATTTTTTCCTGAAATCGTAACTTGTAATTCGTGAGTCATATCTTCCATAACAGGAAGAATGCAGGTTTCAGAAGATTCAAAATGGTAAACCGCTATCTTGAGAAATTCATCATCAACCACTTTGGTGATATCATCCACGACCTCATAAGCCTTATAGTATTCGCTGAATTTAGCTATAAACACCTCATCTTTAGTTTCAATATAGGCCGCTTTTTTTCCGCATAAAACGATATAGGCTCCAGTAATTGTTCGTAGCTTTTCAACACATTTTTGTACATCTTCCTTAGATAATTTCAGCAACACTTCGGCAACATCTCCATGTTGCATAAACCCACCATTTTCGGCAATAATGGAAATCTCATCCTTTATTTTGTCAAGTTTATGAAGAATGCTTTGGTACTGTCTACCACTAGCAGCCACAAAATGAACCTTATGTTTTTTTAAGGCTTCAAACTGACTAAAAAATCGCGCACTCACTTCGCCTTTAGGGTTAAGCAAAGTACCGTCCATATCTGAAACTACTAATTTTACCTTCGAAAAATCCATAACATCCTTTTTAAGACCAAAATACAATATTATTAAGAAGCTAAACGGTGATGCATATTTTTAAAATGTTAAAACAAAAAAAAGGCAGATGAAAATTAATTCATCTGCCTTTAAATTTATTCTTAAGAAAAATTATTTCTTAATGATGCGTTTATTAACAGCACCTGATTTTCCTTCAAGTCTGAAAATATACATCCCTGAATTCAGGTTTGAAATATCAACAGATGGACTTTGAATCGCTTGATTTAAAACCACTTTCCCTGTTAAATCAAAAACAGTTAGTGTTTCGTAATTGCTTGCACCATTAATATTTACAGTGTTCGCAGCTGGGTTTGGCCAAAAACTTACAGCTTCAACTGAATCGTTTACATTAGCACCTTTAGAAGCACCAGATTTTGATGTTGCTGTACTAGAATATCCAAATACTCTAAGTTCTTCAATACTAATCCAATCTCCAGAGTAATCATCGGCACCAGTAACCGTAATTCTAACATATCTAGCATCGATTTCACTAAAAGAATCTGCTATTGGAGATGAATTTGAACCTCCTGTTGAATTATTAGTTCTGTCTACAACTTCAGTATAAGAACTTCCGTCTTCAGAAACTTCAATAGTATATTGATAAGCACGGTCACCAAAACAAATAACTTCAGTGCTATTAACGGTATATAAACCACCTAAATCGATCACTGTCCACTCAGGGTATGATTCTGCAGACCATCTTGAATCTTCATCACCATCTACTAAATTAGAAGCTGGATTATGAGATTGTTGGCTAGAAAAAGTTACCGATTTCCCTAAAGCCACATTAGTAGATTCTGGAGTTGGCCCACCGCCATTATCACCACCACCGTTATCGCTACCATCACCTGGGAAAACAGCTAATTCTAATAAACTTACCCAGCTACCTGTGTAAGCGTCTGCACCAGTAACCGTAATTTTTACGTATCTAGCATCAACACTATCAAAAGCATCTATAATTGGGCTAGATGCCGATCCTGGTGTTGAGTTATTAGTTCTGTCTACAACTTCGGTATAAGAACTTCCGTTTTCAGAAACTTCAATAGTATATTGGTAAGCACGATCGCTATAACATACTAACTCTGTACTTCCAATATTTTGAACGGCACCTAAATCGATAGTAGCCGATTGTGGGAAACCTGAAACAGACCATCTTGTCCCTGTATCACCATCAACAAGATTAGCTACCACATTAGATCCATCGGCAGATCCTGTTCCTGATACATATTTATTTAATGCTAAATTCGTATCGTCTGAAGGGTTTGATGCTTCTAATACGGTTACATTAGTTGAATCTGTATAATTTCCATCTGAAGTTGTTACAGTAATTGTTGCTGATCCTTCTGAATGTGCAGTCACTACACCTGTAGAACTTACTGAAGCTACAGCATTATTATTAGAGCTATAGCTCACACTTTTATTAGAGGCATCTGAAGGACTTACAGAAGCAGATAATTCTTGAGTTCCACCAATAGCTAAACTCACTGAACTAGGGTTTAAAGACACACCCGTTACATCGATAGGATCGGTTGATCCACCACCATCACCGTGATCTACTAAGAAATCATATACTAATACTTCACCATAGTTATCTGGATCGTCAGTATTATCACCTTCTCTTTCAGGGTTACTTTGCGTATAGTTACCTACTTTAAAATACGTTTGATCGTAGTTTAAGTCCATTACATAGTCGTTACCATCGGCTCTTACTAAGTATGAAGAGGCATTTCCGCTGTTAAAAGCGTTTAATAAGTTTCCATCTTCAGCATAATAACAATAGTGCTTACCATCTTCAACTAAAAAGATAACTTCGTGAATATCACCTAAGTTATAATCTGTTTTAATGGTTACATCATCACGTAGTTTTCCTCCATTGAATGATAAAAATAAATGTGAATTTTCTAATCGCATTACCATAGAATCATCGATACCATCGGCTTTATTTCCATGAATTTGCGTAGCTACTAAATGAGATTTAGTAATTGGTAAATGTGTGATGGCTTGTTTTACATATATCATGTGCGAACCTTCGGTGGTCCAATAGATATCTTTACTTCCATCAACTTCTCTTTCTCTAAGCTCTGAACGGATGTAACTTGAATTAGGCGTTGTTCCGTTATCACTTCTTATTGGCGCTCTAAAAACGATAGCATCGCCAGAATTATTAACATAAAAGAATTCGTTTGATTCACCACACAATTGTTTTTCTTCTACACCATCTGGATAAGTAATTTTCCATTGGTTACAATTACGCATGAGGTCTGAGGGAGCTTGTGCCGTTCCTATTTGAAAGGCCCCTAAAAATAGGGTTGCGCATACCGCCAGCTGGCTTATGCGACTTGATAATGTTAGATTCATTTTAATTTAGTTTAAGTTGTTTTAATAAAATGGCTTAATTGGTTAATCAAACTGGTTGTTCAAAGTGGTGAACCAATTTAATTAAGCGCAATGTATAAGAAAGCACTCTAACTAGCAACTGAAAACCAATATTTTAAATATAACACGTGTAATATTGTCGATGAAATACATCTTTTTAAGGTTTTTTCTTACTAACTACTAACAAAATAACCCTTAAAATATTAACAGATACATATTTTTTAAGGCGATTTTTTAACAAATACTCATTTCAGGTTCCTGTTTTTAGTTCATAAAAAAAGCAGATGACTAAAAATCATCTGCTTTTAAAGGACGTAAAGTCAACTTTTAAAACTGGTTAATACTTCCTTTTTTGTTTAATTTTTAATAATACGTTTATTAATTACTTTATCATTTCCAATAATTCTAAAAATATAAACGCCTGAGTTAAGGTTTGAGATATCAACCGAATCTCCTAATAATGGCTGATTGATCACGACTTTACCCGTTTGATCGAATACCATTACGGATGACACAGCATCTAGTCCACTAATATTTACCGTGTGGCTTGCTGGGTTTGGCCAAAGCGTAACCGCTGGTAAACTGTCGTTTTCCAGTTTATAACTGCTTGATTTTGATATTACTGAAGAATACCCAAACACTCTAAGCTCTTCTATACTTATCCAATCTCCAGAATAACTATTGGCACCTAAAACCGATATTCTTACGTATCTCGCATCAATTTCGCTAAAATCATCTGAAATTGGAGCCCCATTTGAACCTCCTGTAGAATTATTAGAACGATCGACAACTTCGGTAAAGTTATTACCATCTTCTGAAACCTCAATGGTATACTGATACGCACGATCGTTAAAACAAATAACCTCAGTGCTATGAATGGTGTAAAGTCCTCCTAAATCTACAACTGCCCATTCTGGATAGGTTTGAGCCGACCATCTAGAATCTTCATCACCATCAACAAGGTTAGAAGCTGGATTAGTCGATTGCTCGCTAGAATAAGACACCGATTTTTCTAAAGCGACATTGCTAGAAGTTGGTGTAGGTCCAGCCCCGCCACCTGTTAATGTTAACTCATTAAAGTAAACAGTAGCCTCCCCACTATCTTGTAGATAGACACCATTTTTCCAATAACTTGGGAATGACCAAAAAGATACATCAACATTTACTAATTCTGCACCATTAACCTCAACGATCATATCGCCAGAATCTATAGTAATATCACAATCAAAATAGCCGCTAGGTGTCGCTCCAAGATCGATATGAGTTGTGTTTACTCCTGCAGCATCAACTTTAACTGCTGCCCATAAATGGTCATCACTTTGGTAAACACGTAGTAAAGGTTTATTTGGTCCACTACCAACATTGGCATCATCATGAATTTGCATGATGGTTAACTGCTCACAGGTTTGTTCTATAATATTTACATTGGCATGAAGCGTTTGAGAACTGCCATCGACATACCAGTTTTCTAGGAATCTTAATTCCGATCGTTGCGATGTGCCTCCTGAATCTCTAGTTTGGTAAAACGCTAATTTATCGCCATCGGCAACATAAAACGTATTGGAAGCATAGCCTGCAATAATTTCGGCGTCGGTAGCCTCTGTTCCACTTAACGGCGATTGTAATTTACACTGCGCTAAATAATCTTGAAACTTCGCTAAATCGTAAGGCACAGTACCGTTATTAGCACTCCCATTTACAGTAACCGCTGTTGTATCGGTAAAATCACCATCATCTGTAGTTACTGTAATAGTAGCCGAACCTTCTGAAACTGCCGTAACCACACCGTTAGTATTTACTGTAGCCACATTGGTATTGCTACTACTGTAACTTACATCTTTATTAGTCGCATCACTCGGACTAACACTTGCCGATAGTTGCTCGGTATCGCCTTCATCTAAAGTTACATTTGAAGGTGTTAATGACACTGAAGTCACCGCCACTGTTGATGGCGCATCTTCGCCAGCAAACACACGTAGCTCTAATAAACTTACCCAGCTTCCGGTATATGAATCTGCTCCTGTTACTGTAATTTTCACAAATCGGGCATCAATGCTATCAAAAGAATCAGTAATCGGATTTGAAGTTGATCCTCCCGATGTATTGCTACTTCTGTTTACCACTTCGGTGTAATTGCCGTTCTCGGTATTAGATACTGAAATAGTATATTGATAAGCTCTATCACTATAACATACCAATTCGGTGCTTCCTAAAGTATAATTAGATCCCAAATCGATTGTTGCCGTTTGAGGAAAGCCGGAAACCGACCATCGTGTACCTGTATCGCCATCAACCAAATTGGATTCCACATGGGCTCCATCGGCTGTACCCGTACCTTGCACCGATTTATTTAAAGCCACATTATCACCTACCGAAGGTGTTGGCGCTTCTTCAATGGTCACATTTATAGTATCGGTATACCCGCCATCGTCGGTAGTTACAGTAATAGTAGCATTTCCTTCAGCATTACCGGTAACAACACCATTTGAATTTACTGAAGCCACACTCGAACTACTCGTACTATAGCTCACGCTTTTATTCGATGCATCGGAAGGACTTACTGTAACCGATAAAGATTGAGATTCTCCAACAGACAGATTTAAATTGCTAGCTGAAAATGCCACAGAAGTCACCTCAACATTTCCTGATGAAGCAGCTTCTTGTGTTACTTGAATCGTTTGGTTAGACACTCCAGAACCACTTACTGTAATAGTTCCTGAGCGTTCTGAATCGGCTGTATTTTCTTGAACGGTAACGCTAATAGTACCATTACCAGAATCAGAAGATGGCGATACTGCAATCCAAGATTGGTTATCTGTAACCGTCCAACTTACGTTTGAAGACACATTTACAGTTGCCGTGTCGCCTTCCGCAGGAAAATCACTCAAAGAAGCCACTGATAAATAATCACCCGAGCTTCCGTTACCTGTAGCATCCAAAAAGCTAGCACCTACAGAAACACCAACCATACTATTGGTATGTGGTGAAAAAGTTGCAGAACCACTAGCACCACTCACCTCGTGAGCACCAGCATCCATATTAGAATTCGGTCTTGTACGTCCTTCAATATCGTTATTTACAGTAGAACTGTAAACACTACCAGCTGCATTTGCCGCTGGCCCCGAAGCACTAGGTTTAAAAATTTCACCACTAGCAGAAAAATTAGCGTTAGCTTCTGTAATTCCAGAGTTTGAAATACCGATGGTCGTCCCACCAAAAATATTACCTTCATAGGTCATGCCTTGTCCAGTTCCAGAAATATCACCACTTACAATATTCGATTCTGTACTATAAACAACATTATAAGCTAAAACCCCCGTTGGATCGTAGCTAGAACGATCGTTATAAAAAATTGGCGATTCCACATTATATAAGGTATTAAAAGCAACCACGATACCGTCTACTTTTTGATAGCCGTTGGTGGTTCCTCCAGAAGTATCGGATCCTCCTACTAGCGTGATACCATTATTCCATTTATCGCCGCTACTCACCACATCTTGAATGTAGTTGTTGGTAATAACATGGTAACTATCGGTGATTCTAATACCTCCTGTACCTTCTACATTTTCACCTAGAAAATAATTTCCGTCTACTGTAGCACGCGCTCCATGTCGCATCACTAAAGAACCTCTACATCTTCTAAAAGTGTTGTTGCGGTATACGTTATCGGCACTTTTGTTGGTTATAATCTCGTTTTCACCATCAGCTTTGTAAAAATAATTACCTTCTACAGTTACGCTTGCACTTTTATCTTGAAATTCGCTTGTACCAACACGAATTGTTTCACTGTCGCCAGAATGCGTTGTAGAGGGGTCACGCTTAATATAATTATAGAAATAATTGTTTCTAATGATATGCCCTACAGGGTTATAATCATTATACTCTAGTTCCACCAAAACTAGAGCTCCTGGACTATTTTTATTAAGAAAGGAGCAGTTTTCAACCACGTTATTGGTACCATAAAGTACTATCCAACGGTGCTTATCGGTTCCACTAGGGGTTAGATTATTAAATCCGCAGTTTCTAATGGTTGAATGATTGGCATAAGCACTACTCTTTCTAAATTGAATGTGATTATTACTACCTGGCCCACCATTCCAGTAGAACCCATCGATAATAACATAGTCTCCAGAAATATCCATATTGGTTAAGCCCGTAAAGACTACACCTCCAGGGGTTTCTGCTCTTAAGATAATCGGATTTGAAGCGGTTCCGTTTGCAGTGAAATTAATTCTTTGTTCATCACTATAGGTTCCGTTGGTCCAAGTAACCACATCTCCAGGAGATAGGCTTAATGCGTTAAACTCATCGGCTGAGCTAACGGTGTAATCGGCGCCATACGACTGTAAAGCGCACAAGAGTGTCGTAACGAAAAGGGCCATGCGGCCAATTCGTTTAAATAAAAAATGTTTCATTTAAGTTTAGTTTAAGTTTTAATTAAAAAAATGGTTTAATTGGTAAATCAAACTGGTTATTCAAAGTGGCGAACCAGTTTAATTCTTACGCAATGTAAAAGAAAGAAGACAATTTAGCAACTGAAAATCAACATTTTAGACAAACAACACATAAATTAACATTTGAAACGAATTCGATAAAAAGCATTTTTCATGGTTAAAATACATATCAAAACACTTGAAAACCGTTGCTATATCTACATTTAAAGCCTTTAAAAAACATCAAATCCACAAAAAATAAGACATAAAATTACATTTATGAGAACCAGATGAAAAGTGTTTTTTTTGTTAGAACGAAGATTCAGGTTTTGGTTTTGAGGTTTTAGAATTGCCTTTAAAAAACAAGACTGTTTTAAAAAATTGAAACCTTCGTCATTCTGTGCTCGACACAGCATATCATCAAACTAAAATTCAATGATTTTGAGCATCTGAAATAAATTCAGATTAACGCAAGATTCAATCTTTAAAACAGCCTCGTAAAACTTATCTCAAAAATAATATTTATGAAAAAGTGGTGGTATGCCCCACATTAGCTGAGTAAGACTCTGAGAGAATCGTATCAACAAAAATCCATTCTGAGGTCACTTCTGTTGCGGTGAAAGTAGCCATCATATACCCACGACGCGAAGCATCGAAATACTGTAATCCATCAACTAGGGTGGTCATGGCTTGCTCAAAACCTGCGATCATTTCAGGACTTGTCGCTCCCAAATAGGTTTCAAATCCTGGGGAACTAACGCCCGAAGTTGCTAATTCTACACCTACCTCGGTTCCGTTTTGAGATCTTAACACATTATGCCAAGCGTTATGTGTATCGCCAGCTAAAGTCACTAGTTTTTTTCCGTTTAAGGCATTATAAATCACCTCGCGATCTACAGGATAACCGTCCCATGCATCAAGATTATATGGAATAGCTGTTAACACCCTAGCTTTTTCTTCATTGGTTAAAGTAGGATCTTCCTGTAACATTCTTGCTTTAATGGTTGTAAGCTCGGTAAGGGTTTGAGCAAAGGCCGCACTCCCAAAAGCCAATAATAATTCCGCAGGAATATACATGTTGCCCATAAGTACTTGCTGTCCTAAAACTTGCCATTTTGCGTTATTGCTTTGAATTTCATTCACCACCCAATTAAGCTGTTCTGCCCCCAATAATGAACGGGACGTATCGCTTAATGCAGCTTGAAAGACCAGAGCATCAAATCCTGTTGCTGTATAATAATCGGTGATATTCAACTGCTTATCACGACCAATAACTCGGGTATCTAACATCACTAAATTAACCAAGTTTCCAATATTTATATTTCTATAAATAATATCCTTTTGGTCTTTGGATCGCTGAGTAAAGGGTAAAAATTCGCTATAAGCCTGAAGCGCATATTGTTTACGGGTTTCGAATGGGCCTTCGGTTGCTTCATCGTGGTTCTCGGCACCATCGATATAAGTATCATTAGCAATTTCATGATCATCCCAAACACAAATAAAAGGTTTCTTTTGATGTGCCAACTGTAAGGAAACATCGGAACGATACTGCTTATAACGGGTTCTATAATCTTCTAATGAAAGGATTTCGTGGGCCGGCTCATGAAATCTGTTTAAAAAAGCATTTTCTGCTGAAGCGCCGTAACCTCCCGCTTCGTATTCATAAAAATAATCCCCTAAATGCACGATAATATCAGCTTCTGAATTGGCCATAGCATCGTAGGCATTAAACAAGCCTGCTTGGTAGTTAGAACATGAGCAAACCGCTAATTTTATTTGTGAAGCCTCGGTTGGTAACGTTATCGTTTCACCTGTTACCGAAACGGCATTATCATCACTACTAATAAAACGGTAATACAATTTTAAATCGGCTTCTAATTCTGTTAATTCTACAGCAATGGTTAAATCTCTAGACGCATCTGTGGTGATTTTCCCAGATCTCAAAATGCTAGAAAAGCTAGAATCTTTAGAAACTTCCCAAATGATGTCTTTGTTTGCGGTAGCATAGCGCGTCCATATAATCACGCTAGAACTTGAAGGGTCGAAACTAGCAACGCCCTGATTGAAGTTTTTGTGGGTTAAGTGAGTAGAGTCGTAATCTTCTTGAAAATTATCGTCATCACTACTACAACTCATAAAATTTGGAGCTAATATAATACCTCCCGTTGCTATTAAAGCTTGCTTAATAAAGCCTCTTCTTCCTGTATTTTTAATTGCCATTTTTCTTTTTGTTCAAAAATGGTTTATTTAAAAACTTCAGAAGTTAGCAAATCTTTAAGGGTGTGTAAAATATTTCACTTAACAAAAGAGCTATTGATAGTACAGCACCAAGATATTTCAGAAAACCCGTTAAGGAGAAACTGAATAAAATACTTTTACTGTTTTTTAGCTCATAGACTTCTAACTCTTGTTTAAATCAGCTTTGAAAACAAAAAAAGTGACTCTTTTCAGAATCACTTTTGTTTATTTTGCTATGACAGGATTTAAATAATCCAGAAAAAACGTCGTTACAAATACTCTATATTATGTTGCTTAAAAATGTGAAAAACATGTTACACAAAACAGTATAGATCATTTAGTCGGGATGACAGGATTTGAACCTGCGACCACACGGCCCCCAGCCGTGTACGCTAACCGGACTGCGCCACATCCCGATATTTACTTTAATTTATTTAACATACTTGACATTAGATGGACAACTCAAAATAAAATCAACTGTTATCTTCTAAATATCTCTTAATTCCACGTTTCTTTATTTTTGTTTCTATCAATATAGCCTCTGTACGACTGCTAAAACTATAAGTTTTGATCAAAATCCAAGGAACGCCTTTACTTGTATATTTAGCTCCTCCTTGATTATGAGTAGCTAAACGTTTATCTAAATTATTGGTTTGTCCAACATAATATCGATTAAGTGTCTCACTAAATATGATGTAAACTAAATACTCCATTTAATTTTTTGGCTTTCAAAACGACCATCACGCTGCAAGCGTGATACGCTAACCGGACTGCGCCACATCCCGTTTTGGTTACTTCAAAACATCTAGAAGAAAACCACACTAAAAACACCCAAAGTCTAAACTTTGGGTGTCATATTTAATACAAAAAAATTTTAATTGTAAGTTGAAGTCGCTACTTCAAAATCGGCATCCTTAGACGCTAAGTAACGTTCTGCATCAAGAGCTGCCATACAACCAGTACCAGCTGCTGTAATAGCTTGTCTGTATACATGATCGGCTGCATCACCAGAAACAAATACTCCTTCGATATTGGTTTTAGAAGTACCAGGCACATTAATAATATATCCTGTTTCATCTAAATCTAAGAACCCTTTAAAAATATCGGTGTTTGGTTTGTGTCCAATAGCCACGAAGAAACCAGTTGCTGGAATCTCGTGCTTTTCTTTAGTTACTTTATTATAAACACGCACACCGTTTACAACTTGTCCGTCACCTAAAACCTCATCGGTCTCCGTGTTAAACAAAATCTCGATGTTTTCGGTATTCTTAACACGATTAGCCATAATTTTAGAAGCTCTAAACTCATCTCTACGAACAAGCATCGTTACTTTTTTACAAAGTTTTGATAAATAATGAGCTTCCTCACAAGCTGAATCTCCTGCACCTACAATTACAACTTCTTGATTTCTATAAAAGAATCCGTCACAAACCGCACAAGCAGAAACTCCGCCACCTAGTTTTAAATATTTTTGTTCTGAATCTAATCCTAAATATTTAGCAGAAGCACCTGTTGAAATAATAACGGTATCACAGTGAATCTCTTTTTCGTCGTTTACCCAAACTTTATGTACATCGCCAGAGAAATCAACTTTGGTAATCCATCCATCGCGAACATCGGCTTCGAAACGCTCGGCTTGCTTTTGCAATTCCATCATCATTTCTGGACCTGTAACACCTTGTGGATATCCAGGGAAATTCTCAACTTCATTCGTTGTTGTTAACTGACCTCCTGGTTGCGTACCTTGATATAAAACAGGATTCATGTTAGCACGTGCTGCATAAATGGCTGCTGTATAACCAGCAGGTCCTGATCCTATAATAAGGCATTTTACTTTTTCTATTGTTTCAGACATAATCTTAACTTTTTAACATCACAAAAGTAGCTTTTTTGTTAGAAAACTTACAGTTAATTTATCAACAGTTTTTATATGTTGATAATAATAACTTATAGCTACAAAAAAGCCCCGAAAAACGGGGCTTTTAAATTTATATTTTAAAGTAATAACTTTTACTGAATTTGCGCTTCAGCTCTGTTATCTTCAATCTCGGCAGCATCTTTTAAAGCATTGTAAAGTCTCGCATTTACGATACTCGTTTTTTGTTGCTCAACACGATTAGCAGCCGCTTGATAATTTTCTAATTTTACTGCTGGTATTACTTTAGTAACCTGAACAGCATACACCCCTTTTTCACCTTCTAATAAACCAGAAGTTTCACCTTCATTCAATCCGAAAGCGGCACCAACTACGAAAGGCTCTCTTCCTGCTCCAGAAATTGTTGGGTTTTTCATATTGATTCCTGTAGCTGTTTTAACAGACGTTTTTTCCGCAGCAGCGATATCTTCTAAAGTAGTTGCTGAAATTCTATCTTTAATCATTTCAGCTTTCTTTTCTTTTCTAAGAATTGGTAAAACTCTAGCAGTAGCATCATCAACAGACATTAATCCTGCTTCATTTTGAGCAACAACCTGTGCGATAACATAACCTCCAGGAATATTAAAACGTTTGATATCTCCTACTTCAATATCTTTTTCAAATGCCCAACGTACAATTGGTCTTTGGTTACCAACACCAGGAATACTTTCGTCTAACACTTTAATACCGTTAACAGGTCTAACTGTGAATTTGTTTTCTTTAGCAACAGCTTCAAAATCACCTTCACCAGCTTTTATTTCGAAGTTAGAAGCGTCTCTAAACACTTTATCTGTAGTCGCTTCCGATGGCTCAATTTTTCTAGCAATCGTTCCTACTTGAACGGCTCTTTTTGGATCTTTAAGACCTTCAATTTCTATAATATGAAAACCGAATACGGTTTTAACCACACCTAAATCACCTACTTTACCACCAAATTCAAAATCGTTGAATTCTGGTACCATAGAACCGTAAGCGTGCCAATCGTAACGCCCTTCATTAGATACACTTCCTTGATCTGAAGAATACTCTGTAACAAATTCTGGGAATTTAGAACGATCAGTTTTTAAAACAGCTAATAAACTATCGGCAGTAGATTTCGCTTGTTCTTCAGTTTGTGTCACCTCAGCAGTAGCACTTCTAGACCCTAAGAAAGGGATTAAAATATGTCTAACTTTAGCTGAATCTGGAATTTGTTTTACAGCAACAACCTTTGAGATTTTGAAGAATCCTGATTCTTTGTATGGTCCGTAAACTTGACCTTCTTCTAAATTAAAAATATTATCAGCAAATTCTTCAGGCAAGTTTTCTTTAAATAAGAAACTCTTATTGAATTTAATATCTGAAGCAGCAACAGAGTTGATATAATCTTCATTATCGGTAGCTTCAGCAAAAGCTGTAATAACATTTTTTCTACCGTTAGCATCAACCAACTGTCCTTTTTTATATCTGTTAAGTTCTTCTTTAATCATGTTTTCATCTTCCACAGATGCTTCCTCTTTGAACTCAACAAAACGAATATCTCTTGAAGCCTCAACTTCAAATTGTTTTTTATTGTCATTAATATAATCAGAGATATCTGATTTACTAACTTTTACAAGGTTATCTGGAATAGTTGTATATGCCACTTGCACGTATTTCAAATCTACTTTATTACCTTCTAATTGGTGTTCTAATTCACCTTCAGCTAAAGTTCCTGTTAAACCAGCTTTAACCATATTATAATAGTTTTGGTTAAGCGCGTTTGCTGCGATTTGCTTTTCGTAGTTTACCCAGCTTTCAAAACCTTCAGGTGAAGTTTCCTTTAGGTTAGCGATATATTCATTTAATTTATTCTCATCGAAAATGCCAGCTTCATTTAAAAACTCCGGGCTTGTAGCTAAAGATGTTCTTAATAAATCTCTCATTTGATCTTTCTCTACAGTAATTCCAAGCTCTTCAAACTGAGTTTCCATAATGGCTTGTCTTACTTCTTGCTCCCAAACACGGTTCATAACTTGAGTGTTTGTTGCTGTTGGTCCCGCTTGTCTTTGTGCGACTTCAACTTTTTGTAAAAAGGCTTCACGTGTAATTTCTTTACCGTTAACCGTAGCAATAACATTTTGAGATTTTGCGGTTAGCGCATCAGAGTTTCTGAACAAATCTGCTAATACAAAAGCAAAAAGTGCTAACGCAATAATTAATATTAAGAATAGTGAACGTTGTCTAATCTTGTTTAAAACTGCCATTTGTAAATTAAATTTTTAATGTCCCCATGGGGGATTTCTAGTTAAGTTGCTGTCAATTATAGACTAACTGACAAAAATATCGTGCGCGAAAATACCATTTTCCTTTTAATAATAAAAGTAGAACTTTGTATTTTAATCGTCATCTAACACAATAAGTTCGACCAAATCAATTTTAGTATTGGAGACTTCTAAAATCGTGAATTGAAAGTTGTCTATTTTTACGATTTCATTTTGTGCAGGAATCTCTTCGGTATGGTTAACTATAAGCCCTCCTAGTGTTTCATAATTCTCACTTTCAGGAAGTTCTAGCTTATAATTTTCATTAAGATAATCAACTTCTAAACGCGCAGAGAATTTATAGGTTTCATTATCCATTACATCTTCAATAAGATCTACCGAATCGTGCTCATCTTCAATTTCACCAAATAATTCTTCAACAATATCTTCTACAGTCATCATACCTGAAGTGCCACCATACTCATCCAGCACCACGGCGATACTTCTTCTTTTTTTAGTAAGCACACTAAGCACATCTTTAATTAGTACCGTTTCTGGAACGAATTCAACAGGGGTAATCATTGATTTGATGTTTGTAGATTTTCTAAACAATTCGAAGGAATGTACGTAGCCTATAACATCGTCGATGGTTTCTTTATATACTAAAATTTTGGTACGCCCTGTTTCTGTAAATAAAGCGTTTAATGATTTTATGGAATCGTTAATTTCAACGGCAATAATTTCTGTTCTAGGAATCATCACCTCTCTAGCTTTTACTTCTGAAAACTCTAGAGCATTTTGAAAAATCTGAATCTCACTATCAACATCATCATGCGCTTCTACAGACTGCATTTGTTCACTGATGTAATTCCCTAACTCGACTTTGGTAAAAGCCAATTGTATTTGATCACCTTCCGTTTTAAAAAATACTTTTAAAATGAAATCGGAAATCCAAATAATAAAATCCGACACTACTGAAAAAAAGAAATAGAAAAAATACGCAGGAATAGCCAAGGCTTTAATAAGGCTATTGGCATAAATTTGAAAAAAAACTTTAGGTAAAAACTCCGCTGTAATTAAGATTACTAAAGTTGAAATAATGGTTTGTGAGAGCAAACTTAAATCGGTTAATAGATAATCTAGAAACCCATAAGAAGTTGGTAATAGGGATTGAAACCAACTCACTAATAAATCACCCATAAAAAAACCATATACTACTAGGGCAATATTATTACCAATAAGCATGGTTGTAATAAACTTTGATGGTTTGGCGGTAAGTTTTCTTAACACCCTTGCCAGTACACCATCCTGCTTCTTTTCAATCTCGACATGGATTTTATTTGAAGACACATATGCAATCTCCATACCTGAGAAAAAAGCAGAAAGTATTAAAGATGCAATTATAATAATTACATAAACGCTCATTTACTTTGAATTATCATTATCATCATATTTCTTTCTAAATTTTCCTCGGAAGAAAAACATAAAAATAGCCAAGCCTCCTAACGCCATAGATATATAAGCTTTATCAGGATTGACTTCCCACTTTACTGCGCCATCATATAAAAACAAAGCAGCGAATACTAAGTAAGCATATTGAAAAATCTTAGAATATTTCATGATTGATATTTAATTTTACTAATGTGTAAAGGTAATTAAAATTGAGAAAGCCGCTTTTTAATAAAGCGTTTATTCTTCGAGAGTGATAATTCCAGTAACTTCCAGAACTTCCGCGTTTGTGAATTTTGTATTGGAATCGAAGCCATGACCATTAATAATATCTTGCTCCGATTTGAATGAAACAGCTTCATTAGTATACAGCCATTCATTTTTTTGATCGTAATACAATTGATCAGTTTTTAAAACACGATTATCGTGGGTAGTAATTACGACATTACTTTGCATGTCGATTAAGTCGGTATCGGTATAAACAATAGCGTAATCGGCTATAACGACACTTTTTTGGTTTTTTTCATCGAAAATATCTAATTCAACTCCATCAACAAACTCATGAAAAGGAAAATCTCTATTTGAATAGTCTAAAGCTTTTGTACTAATCAAATTAGCTGTTACTCTGCCTGAATCGGTATATTTTAAATTAAGATTATAATCGACACCGATGGGTTCATTTTCAGAAATCCCAATTTTTTGTACTTCTTTGAAATTATCTTGGCATGAAAAAAACATAGCCACAGTAAAAACTGTGACTATGTTTAAAATTTTATATGAAATACATGTTTTCATTAGATACTTGGTACAGTTACCGAAGCACCAATCCAGCATCCGATGTTGATTGTTTGACCTGCTCTTCCTGAACTAAAAATTTCAGATTTTTGTGGTGCTTTAGCTTCGTAACTTGCTGAAGATTTAGATGCCGCACTAGACATTGTAGGATCTACTTTAGAAGCTTTTCTTGCTTCACTTGCAGCTAACCAGTAAACAGCTCTTTTATCGAAGTTAGTCTCTCCACAGTTATTTGCACTCGCAGCATACATGGCAGCAATAGCGATGTGAGGTCTTCCGTTAGAAGGGTTCAAACTAAGTGCTTTTCTATAATAATCTCTTGCTTTAGAATAGCTGTGCTTTGCTTTAAACTTAGTTGCTACTCTGTAGTAAAGTTTAGATTTCTTAAAGCTATCTTTTTCTAAGCTAATCGCTTGTTCGTAAAACTTAATAGCTTCATTAGTTTTATTTTCTTTATCCTTTAAGATCCCTAAGTAATAAGCCGAGTTTGCAGACGGACTTAACTCATGGTAAGCATTTACCAATTTAAAGAATAATGGATCGTCTGTACATTCTTTTTCAGACATTTTCCCTGCAGCTCTTTGTAACCAAACAGCATTGGTTTTATTAGCTTCAAAGTCTTTTGTATATAAAGGAATAAGGTTTTCACAGTTTGCTCTATCCCCTAACTTTTGATCGATACCAGAAGCAATTTGATCGTAAGCTTTTAAGTAACTTTCATAGTACTTTTTATATTTAGCTTCCTTTTTAGTTAAAGCTGTACCAGCTTCTTCCTTTTCGATTAATTTGTTTAAGTCTTCAGAGTAGTTTTGGATTTCTCCTTCAACTTTTTCAGCGATATCATCATATTTATTGAATAAATCGGCTGCAGGTTTTTTACCAGCATCATACAAATCAACCATTAAAGAGAAATAGGTATATAAACTCTTAGGGTTTGTAAAAGTATCTTTATCTAAGTTATAAGCGTCATCAAAACATTTGTATAACTCCTCATCAGTCTTCTTTAACACATCTCTGTTATCGTATAACAACTGACAAGATTTAGCTGCATACTCTCCTTTAGGTGTTTTAGAAGGATAATGTAATGCACGCTCATCCCATAATTTTACAAGATCATTAATATAAGCTATTTTATCTGCTCCAGTTGCGTTATCAATTTTATGGTTTAAAATTTTCTCCCCATCTGAATAAATGGCATTACTGTACTTTGGACATTTGTTTCTAACGGCCATCCAAGGCTCGTAAGCCGCGTCGTAATTTTTCGCTTTAGCATACTCATGAAATATTGAAAGTTTTGAGATGCACTCTTCATCTTGCTGTGCAAAACCAAAATTTAATCCAATAAATAAAAGTGTTAAAAATGTGATTTTTGTCTTCATAATTATTTTAATCTGTTAATCGTACTTTCTCTTTTGAAACCATCTATCGTTCAAAGATAGACTTATTTGAAAATTTATATAATTCTCTTGTATCAAATTGCTTTTTGTTGTTCCGCGTTTACCAAATTCAAGTCCTAAGTTTGCATTTGAAAAAAGTCTAGCATCTCCAACTGGTAATCCTGTTCCAAAAGATATGCCAAACTCTTTAATGGTCTCACCATTAATATTTAACCCTGTGTTTTCCAATCTTAAACCTCCTCTATAAACAATACGTTTAAAGTAGTTTGAGAAGGAATTATACTGCGGAATTAAAAAACCTCCTAAAGAAAATCTGGAACCGTTTTCGTATACGGCTCCTGTGGTAGTATACAAAGGGTTTGAAAATTCACTTGTGTTTTGAGCCATATATTCGGCTCCTAAAAACCAACTTCTTGGCTGGCCAATCCCTACCCCAAAAGTAATTTTTGAAGGCAAAGTTAAATCGGTTTCTCTTAAACCTTTAGCCTCTAAATTGTCTTCAACCGTATTGAATATAGACTCTACCCCTGTACTTGAATTGATAATTATAGATGAGTAGCTACGTTCATTCACAGAATGCAAATTACTTTGAGCCGTATATGTTAATCCTGATACGATCTCTAATCTTTCGGTAATCTTTCTTTTGTAAGACACCCCAAGATTAAAATTAACGCCACTTAAATCCGATCGGTTATCTTCACGAGTTTGGAATTGTGTAGGAACATCGCCATCATATTGAAAAGCGATAATACTATTTTGAATATTCCCAAAATTATATTGTGCATCAAAACCAACTGAAAGTCCGCTCATCACTTGATAGCCCACACCAACAAACACCTTGTTAATGCCGCCTTCACCTCTAAAACGATTTCCAATGTTACCATTATCATTTAAATTATCTAGTTTATATCCTACCGAGCTATACGGCATGATACCAACACCAAACCCGAACTTCCCCACTGGGAATGACATGGCTAAATAATTAAAAGTTGTAGACGATGTTTTTCCTGTATCAGTTTCACTCTTTAAGGTTGTACTTTGGTAAGACCCTCCAACCGTATACTTAACTGGTCTACTTTGTCCGCCCCAAGAAGCAAGATTCTCACCGGCAAAAGAAGCTGGATTTCGTAAGTTAACGTGAATACTATCATTATATATACTCAAACCACCCATACTTCTATTTTCTACAGTACCTTTAAAATTGAGATTACCAATCCCATAATATGAATACGGAGAAACTGTTGATTGCTGGCTATGACCTTTAATTGCAAAAATTACAATAAAAACTAATACAAGTTTTTTTATCATTCGTTTGAGTTAAGTTGTAAAATATAGTTCAATCCTTCCAAAAGAAAATTTGAATGGGCAAATATGCTACTTTTTAATTGTTTAGACAAGAATTTCGTGTCGCCTCCTGTTAAAATAACTGTTAAATCTGAATATTTATTTTTATAATTCGCTATAACACCTTCAATTTCATTAAGCACACCATAAACCACGCCCGAATGAATTGAAGCTGCAGTAGAGTTACCAATAAGATCTTCTGGAACTGATAATTCTAACAACGGTAATTTTGCAGTTAAATTATTTAAAGCTTTGTAGCGCATGTTTAATCCGGGGGAAATAGCTCCACCCAGATATCTGTTTTCGGCTGTTATAAAATCGTAAGTAATACAAGTTCCGGCATCTATAATAAGTACATTTTTATGCGGAAAGTGTTTTACGGCAGCACAAACTAATGCAATACGATCTACCCCTAAGGTATTAGGAGTCCCATAATCATTAATGAATGGAAAATTTAATTGCGCGTCTAGAATTAATAAGTTGAATGTTTTTTTTAAGGCATCTATTTGGTCGGAATTTAAATGACCTACGGAAGAAACCACCGCTTTATTAAGCTGGGGCATATCTGCTTTTAAGGTACTAACAGCATTTAAAAGATTTTCTAACGCTACAATTCTTTTTTCCTGAAGCTCATCGGCATCAAATACCGCCAGTTTCACGAAAGAATTTCCAACATCAATAACTAAATTCATCTATAAATCAAAAAAGGGTAAATTTACAAAAGAAGAAACAATAACAAAGGTATACCGTATTTAATTAACATTAAATTAGTTAGCTTTTGAATTAAAAAAAATTAAAAAATAATTGATTTTTTTAGCTTTTAGATTTGGCAGAATCTAAAATAGGATATATATTTGCAACCGCTTTAGCGAGGTACCTTAGCTCAGTTGGTAGAGCAAAGGACTGAAAATCCTTGTGTCCCTGGTTCGATTCCTGGAGGTACCACACAAGTAAAAGCCCTGAAAATATTTTCAGGGCTTTTTTTATTTTTATTTAATTTTATATGGTTTCCAGTATTTCTTAGAGTGGTCTTGCTCACCTAAGCACATACTTTTTAAATCATCCATACTAAGATTAAAACTATTTCCATCGACATGCGTATCGATACCTGGAATTTTAACCGTTTCAGAAAACTGATGGAAGGTCCAGTTTACATCACTTACCCTACCTTTTCCTGAGTATGCTGCAATCCATAAAGGATAATCTTCAATATACCCTTTTAAATGCGTATCATAAAAATGTTTCCCCGTATAAACTACAGGTTTAATACCGTACTTAGCTTCCGCCAAATGCAACCAATTTAAAACACCTTCTCTCAATTTCTTATCACCAAATTTACTTCGCTCTTCGATATCTAATATTGGTGGAAAATCACCATCTACTAAAGAAACCGTTTCTGCAAAATTTTGAAATTGCTTGGTAGAATCTTCATTCGGACGATAATAATGATAAGCCCCTCGAACAAAGTCATGCTCCTTAGCATCATCCCAGTTTTTGTGATAATGCGTATCCTTTCCATCCTTACCCATCGTTGAACGAATAAACACAAACTCTACAGGCTGGTCTGATCCTTTAACCTCATGCCATTTTATCTCACCTTGATAGTGTGAAATATCAATTCCAAAAAGGTAATGTGAATTTTCGTGACCGATATGCTCCAAACTTTCTATAGCCTCAATCTCTTCGGCAGTTCTCACAAATTGTCCAGATTCATTTTGACTACTTACCTCCAAAGCCGTAATGCCACCTATAATAATAGCTCCAATTAGAAGCGTAGAAAAGATTAAAGGAGATGCTTTTTTTTCACCAACATGCCTTATTCCTCGTTTCTTTCCAGGTTTTTGAGTCACCAAAAACAAGAAAAAAACAGTCATTAACACTATAAAAAACCACATTAAAAATTTAACGGGATCTTCCACCCCAATTAAATCACTCATAAAAAGTTTCATCGTTTTATCATTTTACCTACTAACAAAATTAGTTTAAAGGACGCTTTCTGATAACGACATACCGTGTCTTATTTGATTTCAACCGTGTTAGATTATCATAACTAAATTTATAAATAAAAACGTTTGAAAATGATAAAATTTTAGTGAATGATGAAAATATTTTCAACCCTAAAACAAGTGATTATTTACTGGGTTTTCATTGAGTTTCAGACAAAAAAAAGACCCCAGCTTTAAAGAATTTAGCCAAGGTCTTTTCATACTAACCAACCGATTCAAAGATAAAACGCTTCTGGAGTATTGATGTTCTCTATACATTTTATAATGAACTGTTTTACACAAAAAAGAGCTGCCGATAAATTCGACAGCTCTTAAAATTAGTTTTCGGAACTAATAAGCTAAAAGATTATCTCAAATCTTCTAGTGTTTTGATGTTTGACAAATCGTTTTCAATTTGTTTCTTTTGATTTAACAGCAAGGATTTTGTGCTAGACGGTATAGACATATCGTTAAGTGCTTCCTGATATTCCTCAACCGCCGCGCGTTCTCCTCGAATAGCTTCTTCTAGCATGGCTTCTTCACTATCCAGACTAAGAAAATCTTTAATATCCATCCAAACACGGTGTGCGGTTCCTGTAGCACTACCGCCTTTGTCGACATCGCCACCGTAGGATTTGATTTCGGTTTTTAAAGCGTGCCCGAAGCTATAGCGTTCATCAGATTTTTTCGTAAAATAATTTTTTAATGCTGGATTTTCAACATTTTCTGCGGCTGTTTTAAAACCTTTTTCAGCATCATAAGTTTTCTCTAATAAATCATTTAGCTTATCGCTAACTTTTTCTGTGTAAGTGCTCATAATAATTTTGATTTTAGTTTAATTTTTTCTCTTTTAGGCTTAAACACATCATGTTATTCACCTGTCACATATCAAAATTAAACCTTAGAAAATCAACCCATTAACCCAATAAAACGAACTATTAATCCTTTTAAATAAAAAAAGACTGTCTAAAACTAAACGCTCTAGACAGTCTTCAATATTTTTGACCTAATTCAGGAAACCTTAAACATTTTCAGCCATATAGGCTTGGTAATCTTTTGCCAGCTCTGTTTTTTGTTTTTCCGTAAAAACCTTTCCTGCTAATTGAAAAAAAGCATGCTCTTCATCTTCTAAATGGTGTTCCACTTTATGCTTTAAGTCTTTTGCTATTTTTAACCAAGCCGACGACGTATAGTCTGTTTCCTCTAAAGCTTCAATCAACTCATCAATTTCATGATGTTCTGCAATTCCATGTCTGGCTTTTTCTTGCATTTTATCGCTACTGATTAAGGGCTTGTAGAAATGGCGTTCTTCAGCATTGGCATGCATATCCAATTCGTGTTTCAACTGTTTAAATATCACATCTCTTGACTCGGTATCGCCAGAGGTGGCCACCAAACGCTCCAATAAATTTCTTTGGGTATCGTGGTCTTTTCTTAAGGCTTCAAATATGGTTGTCATGTTTTTAAGTTTTAATGGATTGAAGAAGTTTTTTTTAATTCAGAGGAAATTATATAGTTGCATAGAAAGCTTTACCTATTCATTATTTTTTTAAACAAAAGTACGAGTCCATACTGACCTCCTAAACGAAGTGCCGTATGCAACCAGTGTTCTAATTTAAAATCTTCTTTATAGTCTTCCTTTAAGCCTTTAATTTCCTCCCATGCAATAGCGCGTTGTAATTTTAAAATTTTCAACTCCTGATCTACATGTTTCATATCCTTATATCGTTTCATTTATAAAGGTTTAAAAGATTATTTAATTTTAGTGACTAGTAATTAATCGAGGGTTAATCAAAGAAAAACTCCGATAATTTGCGAACTACCAAGTGATTGATGACCCGTCGAAATAGAAAAGCTAGGATTGATAAAACCATAAAACCCAAGGCTACAATAATGAATCCCAAGGGATAACTCTCGATAACCTCACCGATATACAAGGCCAAACTTACGGCGCTAAGTATTGCAAAAATCCCACATAAACACCCAATAAAAAGCACTTTAAGCATCAGACTAACTGACATAGAAAAATGCTTAAAAACTTTTAATCGATAGTATTTGTATGAGGATTCCGCATAACGTCCCCCCAAGTTTACAGCCTTATTATTAGTTTCATTTATAGCGTCTATCAATCCCATATATTATGAAGTTTTTTGCAACTTTTTATTTTTAGCTTTTAACTCTGTAAGTTTCTTTTCTAAAGTACCTATTACATCATCGGCTTTATGAGTTACATCTGAAACAATAGCATCAACCTGCTCCTCTAAAGTCTGTTTTTTAGCCGATGTATTAGTTAGCACACGGTCTTTTAAATCTACTGTCGTTTTAGCAATAACATCTTTCGCTGCAGCCAACTCGGCTTCAAGTTTAGTTTTTGCAGTAACAGCTTCATCAGCTATCATTTGTCTTGTTTTACTTCCTTTATCTGGTGCAAACAACACACCTACAGCTGCTCCTACTAAGGTTCCTGCAATAATTCCTAATGCTGTACTCTCATTATTATTCATATTCATAAAATTTAAAAGGTTAATATTAATTGTTAATATCACAAATTTAAAGACATCGCTAAAGCTTTATTAACGCAATTCAATAGAATATGAGCTGCTTTGAAAACATTTAAAATCGTTCACTTTTTTAATTATAACGTTAAACTCCACCCTTATAAATACCTATATTTAGACTTCAATTTTGAAAAGGAATTCCAGATGAAAAAAGCCATTACAACAACAAACCCCTATACCAACGATATTATAAAGTCTTACGATTATTTCTCTGAGCAAACCATAGCAGATATTTTAAAACAAGCTGATAACCGGTTTCACAAATGGAAAACCGTAAAGCTTTCTAAAAAAGCCCGTTTATAAATAAAGTGGCCGACAATTTATGGGAACACCGTGATCAATACGCCAAACTGATTACTACAGAAATGGGCAAACCTATTAAGGAGAGTCATTCTGAAATTGAAAAATGCATTTTATTATGTGAATTCTACGCTAAAAACGCTGAAGATTTATTAGCCGACGAGCTTATTGAAACTGAAGCGCAAGAGAGTTTTATTTCTTACGACCCCTTAGGTGTTATTTTAGGCGTAATGCCATGGAACTACCCTTTTTGGCAAGCCTTTCGTTTTGCTCTTCCAACACTAACAGCGGGAAACACCGCCATTTTAAAACACGCTTCTAATGTTACCGGATGCGCCTTAGTTATTCAAGATATTTTTGAAGAAGCAGGCTATCCTAAAGGCTGCTTTACTACGGTTTTAGCCAATCATGACACGATTGAAAACCTCATTAAAAATGACATTATAAAAGCCGTTTCACTAACTGGAAGTGAAGCTGCTGGTCGAAAAATTGCCGAAATCGCTGGTTCACAACTCAAAAAACTCGTTTTAGAATTAGGCGGAAATAATGCCTGCGTGGTTTTAAATGACGCCGATTTAGACAAACACTTAGACACCATGGTCAATGCCCGTATGCAAAATGCAGGGCAAAGCTGCATCGCAGCAAAACGATTTATTGTTGAAAGTGGTATTTACGATGATTTTATTGAAAAGTTCACAGCAAAAATTAAAACCATAAAACATGGCGATCCGCTGTTAGACACTACACAAATAAGCACTTTAGCCAAAGCTGATTTCGCCGACACACTTGAAGACCAAATAAATAGATCGATTGAAAAGGGTGCTAAAGTTCATTTTGGAAACCACCGAAATGGCGCCTATTACCAACCTACCATAATTACAGAAGTCACCGCAGATATGCCTGTTTTTAAGGAAGAGACTTTTGGCCCTGTAGCTGCTGTTATTAAAGTTGACAACCAAGAAGCCGCTTACGAGATGGTTAGTGACACCAGTTTTGGCTTAGGCACAATGATTTTTACCGAAAATATAAAGGATGCTAAGAAAAACATCATCCATATTGAAGATGGTGCCTTTTTTATCAATGAAATGGTTAAATCGGACCCGCGATTGCCTTTTGGTGGCACTAAAAATTCTGGTTACGGACGCGAACTTTCAAAAGAAGGCCTTTTGGCATTTACCAACAAAAAAACAGTATACATTAAATAATAAGCTAATCTTAAAAGAAAACAACATGGCTATTATAGGTAATATTATTAAAGGCGTTATTAATCTAAAGGATGCGATAACTTTTGAACCCAATGCTGTTGAAGCGCAACAAAAAGTACTTAAAGATTTACTAGAAAAAGCTAAAAACACAGCCTTTGGGGAACACTATAAATTTCAAGATATTCTGGACAGTGAAAATCCTGAACAGGCCTTTTCTAAAAACATCCCCTTTCACGATTATAATAAAATGAGTGAAGAGTGGTGGCATAAACTCGTAGAAGGCGAAAGTGATATTACCTGGCCAGGAAAACCAGATTATTTCGCGTTAAGCTCTGGAACTACTGGAAAAACAAGCAAACGCATTCCTGTAACCGACGATATGATTGAAGCCATACAACAAGCCGGAATCAAACAGGTTTTTGCGCTTAGCAATTTTGATTTGCCTGCCGAGTTTTTTGAAAAAGAAATTATGATGCTGGGCAGCTCCACAGATTTAAATCAGAACAAGGAACACCTGGAAGGCGAAATTAGTGGTATTAGCGCAAGCAGAATACCCGATTGGTTTAGAGGTTACTACAAACCTGGAGAAAAAATTGCAAAAATAGACGACTGGGATGAACGGGTTAGCCATATTGCCAAAAATGCTAAAAACTGGGATATTGGCGCTTTAAGCGGAATTCCTTCATGGCTAGAGCTCATGTTATCGGAGGTTATTAAATACCATAACGCTAAGACCATTCACGATGTCTGGCCAAACTTACAGGTCTACACCTCGGGCGGCGTTGCTTTTGGACCTTACGAAAAAAGTTTTAATGCCTTGTTAGAAAAACCCATTACTGTTATTGATACCTATTTAGCCTCTGAAGGTTTTATCGCTTATCAAGTGCGTCCAGACACTAAGGCGATGAAACTTATAGTTGACAACGGTATTTACTTCGAGTTTGTACCATTCAAACCGGAGTACGTGAACCAAGATGGTTCTATTAAGGAAAGTGCCCCTTGTTTAAGTATTGCCGATGTGGAATTAGATCAAGATTATGTATTAATTATATCTACAGTAAGTGGTGCTTGGCGCTATTTAATTGGCGACACCATAGCATTTACCAATCTTGAAAAACACGAAATTGTTATCACGGGACGCACAAAATTCTTCCTGAATACAGTGGGATCTCAGCTTTCTGTAAACAAAATGGATGATGCGGTGCAATATTTGGAAGAAAAGTTGGATGTAAAAATTCCAGAATACACCCTAGCGGCTAAACGTATTAATGATGAATTTTATCACTGCTGGTATTTGGGTTCTGAAATGGATAATCCCGATACCGAACAAATCGCTAAATACTTAGATGACTTTCTTGCTGAAGCCAATAAGAATTATAAAGTTGCTCGATCTAAAGCTCTAAAAGGCGTTAAAGTAACTGTTGTAAAACCAGCTATTTTTCACGAGTGGAGTGGTTCTAACAAGAAAAAGGGCGGACAAGTAAAAATGGAGCGCGTAATGAACGAAGAAAAATTTGAAGCATGGGAAGACTTTGCAAAAGGCCACTAACTGGCCTCTTGTTCTGTTTCTTCCTTTTCTTTGGTTTTTTCTTCAACCATTTCCATGATTTCTTCGGGAGAGAGGTAATATTTCTTAATTCTTAGTTTATAAGTATTATCGATATCAGCATGGTTTAAAATGAAGTTTTTTGTAGCCACAATATAATCGGCCATACCATGAGAAACAGCAAAGGTATCGGCCGCACGCTCGGCTTCAACAATGTGCTTATCAGACAATAAATAATTTACACCAAACCACATGAGTTGAGAATTACTCATATTCTGATAATCCATAATATGCCCCAATTCATGGCCTATCCAACCTACCATAACGTCTTCAGGAATGTCTTCAGTTTTAAACTCGCGATCGGCAATTTTTATTCTTTCACTAATCCGCACCAAGTAAGAGCGGTTTTTTCTACTTTTAAAAAAGCTTCCAAACACCGGCTGAGCCTGCATAGTCGATTTTTTAATGTTTTTTTTGAACTTAAAAGTGATGGCAACATCACTGAGTTCTGGATAAAAAGACAAAGCTTTACTAACTTCTTTGGCAATACTATTTGGTATGGTGTGTTTAAGGTTTTGAGACATAGAACGGTTTACTGTACAGGTAAGAATGATAAAAATTATTAATGATTTCAGCTTGAGGTGAATTCCACTGAAACACAAAGACTTGAAGCCTGAAGTTTTATAAGTTTGAGAGAAGTCGCGCAATAGGTGAATCATTTCTAAATTAAAAAAGATAATAATGTAACTGATATAAATCTAATCATATTTAAGCAATTATACCAGTTCTGCTTTGAAATTAGTGTAAAAGAAAACTGTGATTTTTTTCTTTATATGAAGAAGAAAAATAAAGCATAGTCTTAGCTACGGTTTCTTTTTATTCTGAAATAGAAAGGAAATCAGCCTGCAGGCTGGCAGGAAAAGACGTTTTGTTACGGTAATTTCAAAGCAGAAATGGTATTAAACCATATGAACTCTACATTCTTGTGCACATTTAACACAAGCCTCGGCACATTTTTGACAATGCTCATGCTCGTGTTGTGCGCATTGCTCGGCACACCATTCGCATACTTCCGCACATAAGCGGCTATATTTTTTAACAAATACCGAATCTGCAATCATAAATTTTATACAAACCATACAGGCTTCAATGCAAAGCATACAGCAGGTTGGACAATCATTATCACTTGCTTTACCCATCATTTCCGAAAGGCATTTTTGACACTCAATTAAGCATGCTTGGCAAGCTTCAATACAATTTTCATAGCTACGCACCATAATTTCTAAGGTTTAAATTCATACTCTAATAATTGACTCTTTCTTTTAAACTTCATAAAAAGAGCCTGTTTAAATCTAAACCTTTCAGGCAAAGCACCTTTGCTCTAAAACACAAATAATTAACGACATCAAACTCATTTTTAACACTTTACAATACCACAGCGTTTGAGTTAAGGATCTTTTTATAAGCGCTAAAGGAAAGCAGTCTAAAATTGTAATTTACACTTACATCAAAGTGATGTCATTTGATTAATAACATAAAAACCTAAAATCATGGGAGATATAAAAGACAAAAAGAAATTTAAAAGAAAAATAGAGCAAAAACATCCTACCAACCCTAATGGAAATACCGATATAAAAAACAACACTTTTGATATTGATAAGAAAACCATTAAGGAACAACAAAATAAAAAGTAACCATTAATCTTAAGGCCGTCTAGGACACCTATTAATTAGTTGTCAAGTTGAGCTTGTTGAAGCCTTCCATGGCATGTTGTCTACGAAGAAGTTTCACCAAGTTCAATATGGCATCTAAACTAACATTACAGACAGCCGCATCTTGAGCACCATTATAAATCACAAAAAAATATTGATATGATAATTCCAAAAACAGAAGTACCTGAATTAAGTTTACCTCTAACCAATGGATCCTCATGGGATTTAAAATCTGAAAAAAGTGAAAACTTCACCATTTTAGTTTTTTATAGAGGTTTACACTGTCCCGTTTGTAAAATACAACTTAAGGCTTTAGAAGAAGATTATGAAAAATTTAGCGACCGCGGTGTAAACCTGATAGCTGTGAGTTGCGATAGTGAAAAACGCGCTAAAAAAGCAGCCGAAGAATGGGGGCTTTCAAAGTTACGTATTGCATATAACCTACCCATTAAAAAAGCAAGATCATGGGATTTATTTATTTCTGAAGCCATTTCAGATAAAGAACCCGAGCAGTTTTCTGAGCCAGGTTTATTTATAATTCGCCCAGATTTCACATTATATGCGAGTTCTATACAAACCATGCCATTCGCCAGACCGCAATGGAACGATATTTTAAAAGCCATTGATTTTGTTACCGAAAATGACTACCCAGCAAGAGGAGGAAAATAAAATGGGTTCTGATGCATTAGTGCTGTCGGTTTAAAAAAAGAAACAAAAGCACTATAAACCTAGCCACTTTTAGTAATACAAATCTGAAACTTAAAATAAAAATTATGAAAAATATGTCGATTTTAGCAAGAGATAAAAACCAACTTACTTATATATACAGCTCTAAATCACACCTAGGAAAACAGGTTTTAGGTTATATTCAAGGGATAGACAAAAAGTTTGAAGCCATTGATATTAGCAACGAAAAAATAGGTGACACCATATGGATAGAACTTTGCGAGCAGTTAAATATGCCTTTCAAAAAACTTTTATCCATTGAAGATGATAATTTCGGAGACTCCGAAAATTTTCATGCCGAAGATTGGCTTAAAATTCTAAACAACAAACCCGAGTTATTACAAAAACCTATTGCGGTTCTTGGTAAAGAAGTTAAGCAAATACAACATCGATCGGACATATTAACCTTTTTTGGTGTCGATTCGGCTGGGTTAGAAAAAAAGCAAAGTGGAGAAACCCCAACAACCTCATCAACTACCGAGGATGAGAGGTTTATATAAAAATTAAGACTTAAAATTGAAGCTGAATTCTAATTTAAAAACCAAATAATTCAGTTACTAAATTAAGGTTCTTCAGTTTATGGAGAACCTTTTTTAGTTATCTAATTTAGTAAAGGGTTCTTCTCTTAAAGATTTAAATAATTGCCATTCTGTGTGCAACAGAGATTCTCATAATATTAAAATCCAATAATTATGAGAATCTGAAATAAATTCAGATAGACGTGAACCGACTTTTATGGCAGCCTCTTTTTTCCCTAAGCCATATCAACCAACATTATCCTTCAGACTTTACAATTATTAAAGCCACGCCAGACAATACAATAAAAAAACCACGCCATTAAAAGACGTGGTTTTTACTTAAAATATATATCGTTTTGACTTATGCAGAAATAGGCATGTCGCGTTGTGCCATTTTATATTCGCTAGGGCTACAGTTATAACTTTCTTTAAAGATTTTAGAGAAGTAACTTCTACTTGAAAAACCAATACTGTAAACCACTTCTGAAATATTCATATCGGTATTTTTCAGATAGTCTTCAGCTTTTTGCACACGAACGGTTCTAATATGATCGGTAACGGTTTTACCATGCATTAATTTAAAACCTTCTTGAAGTTTCGATGGTGAAATTCCGAAATCTGAACACAGCATTGAAATTGAAATCTGACTATCGAAATTCTTATCAATATAAGCTGAAGCTTCTCTTATGGCTTCCATTTCTCTAGTCGTTAATGTACCTAATTGCTTATCTTCATTTCTTAAATCTTCAGTATGTTGTTGGATTTCAAGTGCTAAAATAACATGAACCAAACCTTGAATAAGCAAGGTTTTTACGATACCTTCTTGCTTAATCGCATTAATTTGTTGAATTTTTTCAGCAATTTTTAAATTTTGAGAACCTACATAAACAAAATTCTCTACAGCCTCATCTTTATAGAACGTTTTATAAAGCTTGCCTTTTAAGCCTTCTTTATTAGAATTTTGTGCTTGTTTAGTTGTTTGAACCGTAATCAAGGCTACTTTTAAACGCTTATCTTTCTTAAAATGTAATAGATTTTCATCTCCTGAAGGACTAGCAATAATACCAGTTTGAAAACTTTCTAAACTTACAGTAGGCTTCCCTGCACCAAAACTATGCTCTAATTGCCCCTCTGAACAGTAAGCAAAATAGATAGGATTTTTATTTGGTGTGCTTATTGAAATGGTAACATCTTCTGGAAACGTCATATCAAATTCAACAAACGAAATACCTCCAGCCAAGGCGATTCCTTGAATTTTTCCTGAAGCAATATCACTATTCGTTTCTAAAATATACTCTTTAGCGTTTTTTACAACCGAACCTCCAAAACTAAGTTTCAATTGATTAAACATCGCATCTATTGTCGTGGTATTTAAATGTGTGGTTTTCATAATATGATATTTTAAGTTTGTTTTTTTTAATTTCTAAGTACTCTAATTGAAGCAATAACAACGGCAGCCAATAATAACAAATGAATTTCTACACCCAGACCGTAGACAAAGAAGCCTACTGCCCAAACGAATAAACACAAAATGATTAAAAATGCTGTTGCTCTAAACATGATATTACTTTTAAATTTTTAGTCTTATTTTTCAATTCGAGCACTGTGATTTCTGTTTATTCTCTCTAGAATTTTTTTTAGAAAATGTGTTTTCATAAACCCGGTACTCGGCCACGATTTACCAACTCTGGCAAATTGTTTTGTTGTTTTTAAAGTCCCTTCCATAATCTTATGTATTTAAATTTTTAATTATGTAGACTTACCAAAAACCTACATGACAAAGATCGCTAGGAAGAGAAGCTTATCTGTTATGCAACTTTTGGATTGTGTTATACAACTTTCGGATTCGAGAGCATTTTGTGTTAAAAAGAGTTAAAAAAGGTATTGAGAGGTATTGAAAGAGCCGTATTAATCCGGCAAGCCCTCCTTTAAGATCATTTATACCTTTTATATGAATTATTTGGAAGTACTACCCTTAAAACTAAGGCATATAGCGTTTCTATAGTCCTTATAACCACAAAAGCATGCATTTGTAAAATGTGATGATTAATAAAGAAGTATAGCTCTCAAGGAAAAGCTAACCTGTTAAACCATTTAAAACGGTAAGTAGATAATAAAGGTCGCACCTACCCCTGGTTCGCCTTTAGCGCGAATAAATCCGTTATGGTTTTCTACAATTTTCTTGCAGATGGCCAAGCCGATGCCATTTCCTGAATATTCTGTCTTTTGGTGAAGGCGCTGAAAAACTTCAAAGATTTTTTCGGCATGTTCTGCATCGAAACCAATACCGTTATCTATAAATGATATTTTATGATAACGCTTTTTTACTTTTAACACATGACCTGGTAACTTGGACGATTTCACTTTTTTATAGCGTATTTCAAGTTTTGGCGCATCCGTTAGACTTCGATATTTTAAGGCATTTGATATTAGATTGGTAAACAGTTGTTCCATTTGAAAAACCACTGCTTTTACCTGAGGAAGTTTATCAACAACAATCTCGGCGTTGGCATCTTGTATTCGGGTGGCTAAATCGTCTTCAACTTTTTCGAAAATCTCATTTAAATCGATTTTTTCAAAATTACTCTTACTGCTATCAATTCTAGAATAGGCTAACAAGTTTTTAATTAAGGATTCCATGCGCTTTACACCGCTAACCACCTTTTCAAAATAAAATCTCCCCTTTTCTGAAAAATGGTCGCCTTCCCGATCCTCAATTCGTGAAATAAACAGTTGTATTTTACGTAAAGGTTCTTGTAAATCGTGACTTGCCACACGGTTAAACGATTCCAATTCGGCATTACTTTGTTTTAATCGCAGGTTGCTTTTTACTAGACGCTCTTCGGCTTCTATACTTTCGGTAACATCCTGAACCACACCAATCATAACCTTTTTGTCGTTTTTAATAACAAACTGTCCGTTGGTTTTAAAATGTTTCACTTCGCCTTGCTTAGTAATAACACGGTACGTATGTTCCGAAGCCTTTAATTCAGAAACAATTTCAGCACCTCGCTTTTCATAGAGTTCTACATCATCTGGATGAATAAAATCTTTATACCGCACTAGAGACGACTTAAACTCATTAGCCTCACAACCAAGCATGGCGTAAAAATTATCGGAGAGTTCGGAGGAATCACTATCCATATCCCAAATAAAACTACCAATTTTAGCTAAACTTTCGGCATCCGACAATATCGAATTCTGAATAACAAGCGTCTCGTTAACCTGTTTTAACTCATCCGACTTTTTCTTTTCTTCGGTAATATCCCTTAGCGTTACCGTAACCCCATCGCCCAACTTAATAGCGGTAGCACTAAACCATTGTGCGTAATCGTTACCGTTATAAGGCACTTCATAAAACATGGGTTTATTCGTTTCAATAGCTTCTTTCAAATGCGTAAAAACGCCCATTTCAAAAATGGCGGGGTAAACTTCAGAAACCTTTTTGTTTTTAACATCCTCAGGTAAATCTCCTGTAACCGGATTGATACGTTCGTTAACAAATAAAATCTCGAAGTCTACAATATTATTTTCAGCATCTCGAATACTTTTAAAATGCATCACGATGTGGGAAATACTCTTAAAAATATTCCCTAGAAACGCACGACTATCCAACAATTCCAGATTCTGATTTTCCAAACGTTTTTTAAAGATTGCCTGTGCCGCATCAGCCTCTTTTTCGAGAGTTGTGTTTCGGGCTGTTAACAAAACACCTTCAGTTAAAGGTGTTGCAAAGCAGCTAAACCACATGTTTTTTTCATCAATAAAAACCTTTCTTTCAAAGTCAATTTTAGTTTGCTCATTATAAACCTGTAAAAGTTCGTCAAACTTGCCATCAACGTAGAAAAACGGAAAAACCTCAGAAACCATTTCTCCTATAATAGCATCGGGGTCTAAACCTAAATAGTCCCGATTACAATCGTTAGCATAAACAACCTTGAAGTCTATAACCTCTTCATCGGAATTAAAAACAGGTTCAAAATAATTGATAATATTGTCTGTAGTAGCCAGTATATTTTTTAAAAAAGCCTCAGACTGCCTTATCCTAAGCTTATTTTTATAAATTCTTATAAAGGTCAGAACACAAATAAAAAGGGCTAAAAAAGCTAAAATCAAGGATGTTAGTGGTGCCAAAAACTTATGTGAATCATAATCGGCCTGCCGTTCTTGCATCAGATACTTTTCATTTTGCAGCACCTGATTTTTTAACAATCGAATGTTTCCTATAGTTTTATTTATTTCAAGCTTCTGGGCTTCTTTAGCTTTAAAAAATGCATCTTCATTTTCAATATTTAGGGTATCTAAAACATGAAGCTGATTGTTCATTTTATTTAGCAAAGCCTCCATGGGTTGTAACCTGGCTTGCTGTAAATGATTGTCTTGGGTTAATATTTTTAAACTATCTAAAACTAACCGACCTTCTTCTTTAAAATTTTTAAGCGTATGACTTAAATACGCGTCCTCTAAAAGCGTCTCACGAAATTCATCCGAATCGGCTTGAGAATAATGCTCGGTAAGACTCCCAATAGCATTGTAAACCTTTAAAGTTTGCGCCACCATATCGGCCGATTCCTGCATGCGCATAATTTGCTTATAAGCCGTACTAGCCGTAAATAAAAGCAGAGCGAGGGCTACAATCAATAAAATGATATAAGTTTTGGTGGAAGTATATACGTGTTTAAAATCCATAGAATTTAAATACGGAATAAAAAGGTGTCTTTATTTAGGTTGGACGTATGGTACTGCCAATTAAGTTGCAGTACTTTCTCTATAGCTTCTCGCAATTTACTATAGTTATTGGGCTTATTCACATAAATATTTGCCCCATTTAAAAAAGTTTCTTCTATATCAACTTCCGAGGAAGATGTCGAATAAATAGCCACACATAAATCCTTTAAAACGGGATTATTACGAATCTCCTTCAAACATTGCATACCGTTTTTTATAGGCATGTTCAAGTCTAAAAATATCAAGTTTGGCAATTCTATTTTCGGCTGTGTTAAATAATCCATTAGCTCTTGCCCATGGTTAAACAGCATCAATTTAGTTTGTATGGCGATTTCTTCAATAGCTTCACTAAATAACATTCTGTCATCGTCGTCATCGTCTGCCAAGGCTATATTTAAAAGGGATGTACTCATGGATTACTTATAAATATTTAAGTGTTTTGCGTTTGTTTTTTATTCATAATACGTTTAAAAGCACTAGGCGTTAAGCCTGTTGTTTTTTTAAACTGGCCCGATAAATGAGCCACACTACTATATTCCAGTTTAAAGGCAATTTCGGTAAGGGTTAAATCCGTGTTACACAAATACTCTTTCACCAAATCCACACGTCTTAAAATCGCATAGTTTTCAATAGACGTATACGTGCTTTCAGAAAAAACAGCCGATAAATGCGCGTAGGAATAATGTAAGGTTTCAGACAAATAAGTAGAAAGTGTTCCCGAGGTTTGCGACGAGTCTCGCAACATACCATCAACCACGTTTTTTATACGATCCACCAAAGTCGATTTTTTATCGGTTTCAATACCAACGCCACACTTTTTTAAAGCATCTATAAGGGCTGCTTGTTTCTCATGTGACAATTCCTCTTCAATTGAGATCTCGTTAATGCTATGCAATGTGTATGAAATTCCTAAAGCATTTAAATGGGTTTCTAGGAACGTTTTACACAAGGTATTAAAATCATACTTTACAAAAAATGTCATTTAAATCTCGTGCTTTATATGTTAGCGTTTCGTTTACGAAAGATATACGAAAAATTCCTAAAAATGGCTTTTTAGTATACGAATCAATACAAAGTCAAAAAACAAGGCTAATTAATATTTAAACCCTTCTTTTTTAACCTAAAATCTACGAAATAACAAATGTACGAAAATCGCCAATATCTCAATTCATCTGTTGGTGGGCGTTACCACAAGGGTCGGGCTATCCGTTGCAATCTTTTTCTCATACCTCAAAAAAGGATTTCCACTACTATCCCTAACGCGGAAGTTTCATGGTAATACAATGATAGATACACCTGTTATAACTTTTTTGAACTCTGTAACTCTGTAACTTTGTCTCTTTGCCACTTTGTAACTTTGTAACTTTGTAACTTTTTTAACTTTAAAACAAAAAAAATACCCACCCAGATTTTAAAAAACCAAGGTGAGTACTTTACCAGATTGCTACTAATCTAGAGTTAATAATCTATCAAACAGCTTAATTATTAATATTCGCTTTGTTTGAAATATTGGACTTAGGGATGTCCTTAAAGAATTCAGCAACTTCTAATGCTGCACTGGGGCCGTAGCCCATTAAAAAAGTGCCTTTTTCATTTTTATTAGTTTCAAGCACATACAGTATAGATGAATCCGAAGGATCACTCATCCCTTCATAACGGTGCTCTGCTACAATATTAACATCCTCTGGAGTATAAGCTTCCTTCGTTTCATTATTTATGAGCTTATTATTTTCAACTCTAAAGTTCGCATCGTAACCCTTTTCCTCATATATTTTTATATAATCTTTTTCATTTTTTGCTAGTTCCATCGGTATATATTTTTTGTTTATAATCTGTTTACTTACACAAGTTCTAACAAAAACGCTTCAAACCGTAACTCTAGCGCTTTAATGTTTAACGCTATCGGTTATATCACAAAAATTAACCAAGACATAAAAACTTATTCTTCCGGATTATCTCGATTAATTTGAAGGTTGTTTTTACCAAAATCCAACGTTCGAATAGGAAACGGAATGTTAATACCTTTAGCGTTAAACTCAGATTTTATAAGTTTTATCGCCTTATGCTTGCCTTCGTATTCCTGTTTATTTTTCACCATATCAATCCAAAATCGGGTCATAAAATTAATCGAGCTGTCTCCAAATTCGGTATAGAAAAACTCTACGTCCTCCCCGTTTTTTTGTTCAAAATTTTCAGAAATCACGCGTTTAACAACATCTTCCACTTCCTGCAAGTCACTTTCATAACCCACACCACAAGTTACCGATATTCTACTTCGTTTACTTAATGAATAATTAGTAAAACTGTTGTCTACAAACTTAGAGTTGGGCACAATAGTGTAATTATTATCAGGTCGTCGCAACACAATGTTTCGCAAGCTTATTTCACTCACAAAACCTTTGGCTTCGCTGGTTTCAATATAATCGTTAATGCGAATTTTAGGCATAAAGGACAGAACCAAACCACCAACCGTATTACTTAATGTGCCTTGAAGCGCCAAACCAACAGCAAGTCCTACCACACCGGCACCGGCTAAAATACTAGTAAGTATTTTATTGAGTTCTAAAACTCCCAATGCGATAAAAAAACCAATCAAAATAATGCTTAAAAAAACCATTTTTGCAATGATATCTTGAATGGATTTCTGACTGATACGGTTTAGCAAAAATCGAAGTAGCAGTTTCCTAACGCCGCGAGCGATAAAGTAAAACAGAATCATAATAACAACTGCCAAAATAAAGTTAGGCAGTTTTAAGATAATGGTGCTAAACCAGTCATCGAGTTTATCCCAAAGTTTGTTAAAGGCATCGCCAATTTTAAAATTATCTTTCATCTTATTAAATTTTATAACATATTGGTTAACAAAAACGTGGCTGTTAACCAAAGAATTAAACTTAGTATCCCACCAATTATAAAAAAGTGTTTAAACTTATAATTACCTACGCTATAAATTAAGGTATTGGTTTGATAGCCTACAGGTGTAAAAAAGCTAAAATTTGAGGCAAACAATACCGTTAGAATAAACGGTGTATAATCGAGATCCATTCCTTGAGCCACCGCCATAGCAATGGGTGTCATAATAATGGCTGTGGCATTATTACTAATACCACCACTCATAAACATTGTTATAAAAAACAACACGCCTATAATGACATATTTCGACTGACCGCTTAACAATCCTAATAGTTGTTCTGAAATCCACATATCGGCTCCTGTATTATGCATGGCTACACCTAAAGGAATCATGCCTGCCAACAGGAAAAATATTTGCCAATTAACCTTCTTGTAAACTTTTTCTAAATCTAAATTCTTGGTTAACAACAAGACACCCACCCCTGTTAAAGCACTGACCATAATAGAGAACAATCCACTTGCCGCCATGCCTACCACGGCAACTAAAACCGCTAGTGAAAAGTATTTTTTAAATTTAGAGGGCTGTTCTACCTCATCAAACTCCTGAAGCATCACCACATTTTCCATACTTTCAAAGGCTAACATTTTTTCTTTAGAAACTTCTACAAGCAAACGATCGCCAGCCTTGAGCAACAATTTATCGGTGCTATTTCTAATCATGCGTTCTTTAAAGTGTGTAAGTGTTTTTCGTTTTTTAATAGCTATTGGCGTAGCGTCCTGAAGCATAAAATAACGCAGTTCACCAAGAGTTTTCCCTAACAAAATAGCGCCTGGAAGCATCAGTAGTTCTACAAAAACCCGGTTATTTAACTCAAATTCTTCAGTTTCAGCGTGAACTTGATCTTGATCTTCGTCTGTAGATGTTACTGCAGTCTGATAATAAACATCTACTTTGTCTTTATCACAAATATCTAGATTCTCCGACTGATTAATACGCGATAAATTTTCCAAATCACAAACCAAAACCAATTCATCACCTGCTTTAAGAGTGATGTATTTACCTGGCGCATTGTGCACACGGTTTTTACGTATAAGTTTTAACAGAGACACATCTGGATTGTTATACAGAAATCCATCTTTAATTTTTTTTCCAACGAGTGCAGATTCGGCATTAATTTTAACATGGGTAAAATATTCTTCGATATGATAATTTTCATTCAGGTTTTTCTGCTTTTCTCGAGGTAACCATTTTAAACAAATGGTTAAGTATACCATAGAAATACCTAGAAAAGTAAGCCCTAACCACGTAAACTCAAAAAAGCCCAAGCGTTCGGCTCCCAAATTACTAGATACCGAATTCACTATTAAATTGGTAGAAGTCCCCATTAAGGTACACGACCCTCCTAATATCCCTGCAAAAGAAATAGGCAATAGCAATTTAGACTGAGGGACATTAAATTTTTCCGACAACTGATTTACAATTTTAATAAATACTATAACAACTGCTGTAGTGCTAATAAATGCAGAAATACAGGCGCTTACAAACATAAAAATGGGTGCCATCACGGCTAGGGGTAGTGACTTCACCTTTCCCATGCCCGAAGTAAGCCAATGAATAACGCCGTTTTCCTCCATGGCAATGGCTAAAATCATAAGCGCCAAAACAGCTATAGTCGCACTGTTTGAAAAACCACTTATCCCCTCTTCTGGCGTTACTAAACCCAGTAAAATAAGAGATATGATGATAAAAAAAGCGATTTTATCAATAGGAAATACTTCAAATACAAACAAGAGTATGGTTGTAAGAAGCACGACAAACATTAAAATAATTTCCCACGTCATAAGCTGGAACACATGTGTTAAAAACTCAACTATTTATAAAAATACAACAATTTGGCCAGCGCACTAAAAACTTCGGGTGGCGGCCACCAAGCGCTTTAATTCAGTATACTCTAAACACTTCCCAAAAAGGGCTTGCTGCGGCTCCATGATGTTCGAATGGCTTAAATCGCCAATATAAAACGCATCAAAACCTATATCTTCTATAAGTTTTATGGCTAATTTTTTTCCTTCTGACTCCTGAGTCGCAAAAGGAATAGCCATTTTATGATTACTTCGGAAAGCTTTCTGTTCCAAATCTTCAGGATTTATAGAATTAAAAGCCTTAACCGTTTTGGCCGTTCCAAACTTAATGGCGGTATACTCTGAAGCATTGTAATTCGCGTTTAACACCTCTGTGGCCAACTCGCCATCGCTTTCAGGGTCAGGGTTTGTAGCATCAATAATCACATTATTTTCATAATTACCGGCATACAATTCGGCTATTTGATGCATGGTATGAAATGGCATGGCCAATAAATAGGCATCCGTTTGGGCTTTAAAAATAGCATTCAAACTCAACCCTACAGCATCATGCCCTGCATATTCCACCAATCCTCGTAACTCATCCGGATGTTTAGAACCAAACAATATCTCATGGCCTGCTTTCGCCCAATGTTTTCCTAAACTCCCTGCAATCTTTCCTTTTCCTATAATGCCTATTGTCATGATTTCTTTTCTAAAAATTAACGCTCATAAAAGTTAATCATCATCTCTTAATCCCATTAGCTTGATGCCTTAAAATCTTAGTCCAAAAGAAGCATGCGATTTAAGTTTCTACAACGTATGCTCCTCACCTTTACCATATTCCTTCTTATAAATTCGAACAATAATTAAAAACAAGCTAATTAATAATGGTCCGAAAATTAATCCCACAAAACCAAATAAAGGTAATCCAATTATAACCCCTAGAAGGGTAATTAAAGGATGCACATCGTCTAACCTTCTTAGCACGAATAAGCGAATTAAATTATCAGTAGACCCAACCACCACAATACCGTAAATTAAAATACCCCAAGCTTGAAATGGACTTCCACTAGATAACATTAAAATAAAAACAGGTAGTGTTCCCAACATACTACCAATAAAAGGAACCATAGATCCAAAAGTGACAATAGCTCCCCAAAAAAACGGATTTTCAACACCAAAAATCAAAAAACCAATAAGGGCTACTACCCCTTGTGCTAAGGCTACTAATGGAATTCCTAAGGCATTGGCCTTAACCATTTGACGGGTTTCTGTTCCTATAATTTTCAGACTAGAATCACTAATAGGAATGTAATCATACAAGGATTCTCTTAATTGTTTTCTATTGGTTAACATGTAATACAACAAAAAATACATGATGGAAATGGTAATAAACGTATTGAAAGTGCCGCCTACTAAACCCTGTAGGTTTTCAGAAAGCCAACCTGAGACCGCTTGAGGATCAAACTGTGAGGTTATGTCGTAACCAAATCGTGTTTCGATGGCATCTAATTGGGATTCAACAACAGCAATAACTTTCTCTGAATTATCTACAGCCGCACCAATTTTATTCCCCAACATCATCACGATACCAGCTACCGGAAGTAAAATAACCATAAAAGACATAAACATGAGTAATCCTGCCGCCCAATTAGGAGACCACCCCTTCTTTTTTACGAGTGTGGACATGAGTTTCCTAAGTAAAACATGCATGATAATTGCGCCCAAAACGCCTGACAAATAAGGCGCCATTTCTTTAAAAATTAAGCCCCCAATAAGCAGTATGAGAAGCAAAATAAAAATTTGACGAATTATTCTTGGTTGTATCATATTCATATAAATGTGGTTAGTACTATTAATTAATGGTTTCTTAAAGCCTTTATAAGTTGTTGTTTATTCATTTTAGAACGTCCATCAATGCCTATTTTTTTAGCTTGTTCATATAGATCTGCTTTGGTACGTTCCTCATAAGCCTTGGCTTTACCTCCTTTTACTCCAGCATCGGGAGTGTTGGCTATTCTTGCCGACTTTTCTTTACTGTAACCCTTTTCTCGTAAGGCTTCATATTGTGCTTCATTTTTTATAATCGCTGCCATATCGCTTCGTTTTTTAGTTCTTTTTAAGCTCGTAACTACAAATATTCATTTAAAATAGAAACCGCCTTAACCTAATCACACAAAACATGAACTGCCTTCAATATTCATGGCCATTAATTTTTTAGATTAAGATATTATTTTTTTGAGTCAATCCAAGCATCTCTATACAAGTAATTTAGCCCTAAACGAATATTAAACTAAAAGTTAGAAATTATGAACAGAGATCAGTTAGAAGGTAAGTGGAAACAAATTAAAGGTAACTTCAAACAAAAATATGGTGAAATTACCGACGACGACATTACCTATTCAGAAGGTAAATTTGATGAGATGTTAGGTAAACTACAAGAGAAAACAGGAAAGGAAAGAGAAGCTATTGAAAAAGAAATTGCCGAGTGGTAAACCTCTCAACAACATGCAAATTAATTAATCCTAGAGGCCATCTAAACATGATTTAGATGGCCTTATTTTTTTATTGCAACACTACATAATGACTATTTATAAATTACCAAAAATTCTAATTATGAAGAACTCTCAATTATTTTAGCATTCGCATTTGGTTGTATACCCAAACCGTAGCGTTTGGCATAGACATAAGTAAACTCGGCGCCAAAAAACAAAATCAGACACGAATAGGAAGCCCAAAGTAAAATTAATACAATAGTTCCTGCTGCTCCATAAGTCGATCCTGGATTAGCTGTCCCTAAATACAAACCAAGAATAAACTCACCAAAAACAAAAAGTATAGCCGTTATGAGTCCGCCAATCCAAACGGTTTTCCATTTAATCTTTGCGTCTGGCAAATACTGAAATAACAACGCAAACAAGACGGTTATTACACTAATAGACAAAACCGCGTCCAATACGAAAGCGATATACACAATAAAATCGGGCATAAAGCTTTGTACGTAATTATTTAAGGAAGAAATCGCTGTAGTGATTAAAAAACTAATCAGTAACAAAAAACCAATCACTAAAATAAACGCAAAACTTCTTGTACGATCAAGAAGCATCTTCGTGAAACCAGAATCTTTATCTGGAACAATATTCCAAATTTGATTTAGTGAAAGTTGTAAATGGTAAAAAACACCCGTAGCACCAAACAATAGCGACCCAATACCTGCAAGTGTTGCGGCAGTACTTTTTTCTTTGTTCTGCGTTTCAACCATCATAGTTTTAATGGCATCGGCAGCATCATGCCCTAAAGCATTCGATATTTCTTGGGTAAGCTTTCCTTGCACAATATCAGCGCCCCAAAAATAACCAACCGTATTAACAATAATCACTAAAAGCCCAGGAAGCGATAGTACGGCATAATAAGCAACGACAGCACTTAATCGAAAGGGATCATCGGCGGTCCATGCTTTATAGGTATCTACTATAAGCGATGGAAAATGTTTTAATTTAAATTTTTCTGTAGTTTTTTGAGGCATCATAAATCACTATATATTTTTATTTTCATTCAGACTACGAGAGTTACTAGAAATCACTTCCCTTCAAAAGGCAGCTTCAACTTTTTCTTAGAATTTAGTTTATAACCAATAGCTATTTTAGCTTTGGTATTGCTAAACACATAATCTAATCCATGGTCTAAACTACTCGTATAAACCCCACTTCCATACACAAACGTCACATAAAAACGCTTATAAACATAGCCAACTCCAGCATTATAGTCCAATTTATAGATAAGCGGATTTGAAACGGTGTGTTTGTCTTCTTCGGTGAAGGTTCTTTTATGCATCAAACCTATTCCCGGAATGACATTTAGAGTTACAAAAAAATTAGCTGGAAGCACGAAAACAGATAACACGCCTGCTGAAACACCTACTCCCACACCTTTAAACTCATTTATATACGCTTCACTGTCAAAAAAATCACGATCAGGAATAAGCGCATCGTTTGCCGAGAAATTATCGTAAATCATAAATCCACCTACACCATATGAGATGTAATGTTTTTTTTCAGCTTTCATAAGGCCTGCCCTTAATGTAGCAGTGGAAAAGGAAATTTCATCAAAAGTATGCAAATAATTAACCCCCATTGAAAAGGAAGTGATGTCGCTGCTAAAAAACTCCGGTTCCCCAAAATTACTAGTCACATTAAACCCCTTATAATGCTGAATATACAGTCCAACAAGATGATTATTACCTACAATAACGGCACCTTGTAGATCAAAGCGTTCTGTAGGATTTTCTTCAAGCCCCTTTAAATTAAAAGCAACATCTACAATCAGTTTACTCGTCCCTAATCCTACACCAACTCCAGCCCTGTTATTGGGTTTAAATGACAATTTATTTTCGCCATTTCTAAGATTAAAACTTTGCCCTTTGTAATTGGTAAACAACCGAATAGACCAATTTTTCAATTCTCTATCGATAAGTAAGGTATCTATGATCTGTTTGGCATTTAAAGAATCTAACTTCTTTTTTTGTGCATAAGAAAACGGCACAAACATGATCAAACAAAGCATGATAAGAAACGGCTTAAGCATAAAGATTGAGGTTGTTTTTAAAAATTTCAATGAAATTAATATTAATTTTTATTGTTAAGAAATAAAACAAGTGCTCTTTTAACTTGGGGTTACATTATTATTAACTCAAATAATCATTTTTAAAATGAAAATGCCAACCAAATTGACAACTGAAATCCAACAATTGCCTGAAATGATTTTAAATTTTCTTATATTAAATTGTATTTTTAGTCACTAAAAATATTAAATAGCTAAAACAAAACATTAAATATGAATAAAAAACTGGTAACCTTTGGAGAAGTCATGATGCGCTTATCGCCTCCTGGATATTTAAAATTTTCACAAGCCAACTCATTCGAATTGGTATACGGTGGTGGTGAAGCAAATGTAGCTATATCATGTGCTTATCTAGGTATGAAAGCGGCACACATGACACGATTTCCAGATAACGCCTTAGGCCGAGCGGCTACACAGTTTTTACGAAAAAACTGGTTGAGCAGTGATCAAATAATATATGGTGATGATAAGCTTGGCATGTATTTCTTAGAAAAAGGTGCCGTGCACAGACCTAGTGTGGTTGTGTATGAAAGAGAAGGCTCGGCATTTTCCAAAATACAACCAAGCATGGTCGATTGGGAGGATGTTTTAAAAGACGCCGATTGGTTTCATTGGACAGGTATTACCCCTGCCATTTCTGAAGGTGCGGCCCAATGCTGCTTGGAGGCCATAAAAACGGCTAACAAAATGGGCATCATGGTTTCTGGCGATATAAACTCGCGAAAAAACATGTGGAAATATGGTAAAACCATGCAAGAAGTTATGCCTGAACTGGTTCAACATTGTGATATTGTAATTACTAGTCCGCGTGGTATCAATGAAATGTTCGGACTTGGAGAAGTTGGTGGAAAGCTAAAAAATTCGGCTCAAGAACTTATGGACGCTTTTCCAAGAATTAAAAAAGTTGTAGGTAAAAAACGAAAATCTATAAGCGCATCTGAGCAGGAAATACAAGGTAGAATATGGACGGGCACCGAATACATAAAAACAGAAACCTTAAACATTTCGCATGTGATAGATCGTGTTGGTACAGGCGATGCCTTTGCCGCCGGACTCATCTATGGCTTACTTCATTATGATACCGATCTTGAAGCCTTAGACTTTGCTACCGCTGCATGTGCCTTAAAACATACGGTAATCGGAGATGTTAATATGGTCTCATTAGAAAACATAAAAAGTTTAATGGGCGGTGATACGTCTGGAGCATTGAAACGATAAATACTCAAGAAGTTATGTTAAATGATTTAGTTTGACACGCATATTTTAAGAAAGCAGTTTAAAAAAATAAAGAATTTTAAACTGCTTTTTTTAAACAAAATTGTAAATTACCGCAAACATAACCACTTGAAAATGTTTCAATTAATATATTAACTAAATAAACTCAAAAACCAAATTTATTATTTTTGTTTAAAACTGAATACCATGCTCTTTCAACCCTCAAAAAAAAGACACCTTAGTATTTTATTATTTTTACTGCCTCTCTTAATTTCAGCCAACAATCAAGAAGGTGGTGTAGAAGACACCATAGCCGAAGTTGTTAGTTGGATAGTTATTATTATTGTGCCTTTCGTTTGTATAGGCTTATTTCTTTTTGTTCACGTACTTCCAGAAAAAATAGCCGAAAAAAGAAATCATCCACAAGCTGAAGCCATAAAGGTTCTTTGTATCCTGTCCTTATTTTTTGGAGGACTTCTTTGGCCGCTTGCATGGCTATGGGCTTACAGCAAACCTGTATTTTACAAAATGGCTTATGGCACGGATAAAGGAGACTATCACGAGACCACTTTAAAAGAGTTTAAAGAAGGGAAAAGCCCCCAAGCAGAGACACAACCTGACAAAAACGAAATATCCGAAACCGAAACAAATAACGAGCAACAAAAAAAATCTTAAATGGAAATACTATTACTCCTTATATACGGTGGCATTGTTTGGCTTATCTTTTTCAAATTTAAATTATTACCTTGGAATACAGTTACACAAGTCATAGCTTATATCATTCCTGTAGCGGCTATAACCCTACTCATACTTTTTCTTAATATTTTTGCACCTTCTTCGCATGACGTTCGTGTTATGAACTATAATGTAGAAGTTGTACCTGCTGTTACTGGACAAGTTACTGAAGTTCCTATTAAACCCAACCAGCATGTAAAAAAAGGAGACATTTTATTCAAAATAGATCCTGAACCCTTCTTACTTAAGGTTAAAAACCTAAAATCTAAAATTCCTCTTTTAGAAGCCAAAGTAGTAAGTGCCAAAGCTTACGACCGAGAATTAGAAGATCAAATTACAACCGCTGAAAACAAAATACAAGTAATTGATGCGCAATTAAATTTAGCTATTAAAAGGCAACAGCAAACTAAAGAATTAGCAGATTTAGGAGCGGGTTCAAAATTTGACTACGAACAAGCTCAAGCTAATCTGCAAAATTTACAAGCCCAAAAGGCCATGGCTCAATCTGAAAAATCGCAATATCTACAAAAAATTTCAGCAGTTTCATCGGAAGGGGAACTATCAGAGATCACACAAGCCAGAGCAGATTTAGAACAAGCCAAAGTTCAGCTAAAAGAAGCCGAATGGCATTTAGAACAAACCGTATATCGTGCCCCTGCCGATGGTCGCGTAATAAATTTACAATTACGTCCAGGAGCCATGGCAGTTCAGTTTCCCATTAAACCTGTTTTAACTTTTATAGAAGATGAACAATGGCTTATTGCCTTGTTTAAACAAAATGAAATTCGCTATGTAAAAGATGGTGACCATGCTGAAATTACCTTAAAAACACACCCGAATCACATCATTAAATGTGAGGTTGATCACATCGTTTGGGCCAACGCTCAAGGCCAGTTAACAGCAAGTGGTAGATTACCGGACACACAAGCTGATCACTCAGAAGAAGGGCGGTTTGCAGTGAGACTAAAAGTATCAGAATCTGATAAGGATTTATTTCTAGCCCCTGGAGCAGTAGGTGTTGGCGCCATTTACACAGAAAGAGGCGTTATCATTCACTTGGTTAGAAAGGTCATAATGCGTATAAACACGAAATTAGATTGGATCGTTCCTAAACTTCACTAAAAATGCAAGTTATTTTAAGAAATCTTTGTTTGATTACCCTCCTATTATCAAATTTTTGTTTGGTACAAAGTTGCGCTGTTAAAGCCCCTCCAACGGGTGAAGATTTACAGGAACTAGCTTATGCAAATTTCATTTTACCTTCTACGTGGCAAAACAGTGCCGACACAACAGCAGTAAACAACAATTGGCTCGATTCTTTTAATGATCCTGTCTTAGATACCTTAGTAAAAGAAGCCCTGCATTACAATCCCGACCTGCGCATTAGCAGCGCTCGTATAGAAGAAGCTATTGGTTATGTTGAAGTAGCTCAGGCTGCGTTACGACCAGCACTTTCTATTTTTGGACGAGAAACCACGAAACTAGGAGGCAACCTAGGCGGTGGCTTAAATGGTGCTATTTTCGAGGCCTCGTGGGAAATCGATATTTGGGGAAAATTACGAAACGCACGAAACGCCGAACAAGCAAACCTTGCAGTTATTAAAAGTCAATATTCCTTTGCTAGACTTTCAATTGCTGCGCATGTAACCCGTACTTATTTTTTGGCTTCCTCAACGTTTTTACAATTACAACTTGCACAACAAATGGTGATGTCTTCTGAAAATTTAAAAACCATCGCCCAACATAGATTCGATATTGGTACCGGAACTGAAATAGATGTCGTTATCGCTAAAGCAAACTTAAACCAAATTAAAGACGCTTATAAGCAATTAGAGTTGGCCTATAGTAACCAATTACGCGCACTGGAACTTTTACTTGGCAGATATCCCAAAGCTGAAATAGAAGTCAAAAACAAATTAATTGAACTTCATTCTAAAATACCCAACGGCATCCCATTACAAATTTTAGAACGCAGACCAGATGTCCTTGCAGCCCAATACCAATTTAACAGTTCCTTCTATCGCGTAGGTGAAGCTAAGGCTGCCAGATTACCTAGCCTCAATATAACGGCAGGTTTTGGTATAATAGATAGTCCTTTAATCCAGCTTTCGGATGATTTTTCTAATCCGATTAGAAGTCTCGGTGGGGAATTAATAGCACCAGTTTATTTTGGAGGTCAATTAAAAGCTAATGTTACCATAAGAACAGCTCAGCAAAAACAAGCGGTAGAAAACTATGCGAGAACCGTTTTAAACGCCATGGCCGATGTGGAGAACACCTTAGATGCTGTTAAAAATATAGAGCAACGTGAAAATTATATTTTTGCTGCCACGAGTAGTAATAAAAGGGCTTTCGAGTTGGAAGAAATTAGATTTAAGGTTGGTAAAAGCGACATGAGGGATCTTTTAGATCAACAAATGGATTTATATAAAAGTGAAACAGACTTACTTCATCTTCAAACACAAAAAATTATTCAACGTGTAAATCTTTTTGTAGCCCTTGGAGGTAACATGTAATTAGATAGCAAAACCCTATAACGTCTTAAAATACTTCTGGCAAGAAATTCATTAAAACCAATACCTTAAATATTTCTTAAATCATCCTATGCTTCTAAATAGGAAAGTCTTCTTTACTATTTTTACCTAAAACTTACCGTTACATATTTAAACAAGCCAGACGCATGCAAGATAAAAACATCGCCTACTCCATATTAGAACTCGCTATTGTCTCCAAAGGCAGCACTTTAGCCGAAACTTTCGAGCATTCATTAGCTTTAGCACAAACAGCCGAAAAAGCAGGGTACAAACGCTTTTGGTTCGCCGAGCACCATAATTCTGATGCCATTGGCAGTAGCGCGACATCCATTTTAATCGGTAAAATTGCTGAAGGCACACAACACATACGCGTTGGTTCCGGTGGTATTATGTTACCCAACCACTCCCCTTTAATTATTGCTGAGCAATTTGGAACCTTAGGTATTTTGTACCCAGACCGCATTGACTTAGGCTTGGGGCGTGCCCCTGGTACAGACAGAGAAACGGCTAGTGCCATTCGGTCGGACTTTTATCAAGCCGCTTTATCATTTCCTGAAGAAGTTCAAAAATTACAAGATTATTTTTCACCTTATAGCGCGTCTAAAAATGTACGTGCCAATGTTGCCGAAGGCATTAACATCCCGCTTTATATTTTAGGTTCTAGTCATGACAGCGCACATTTAGCAGCAAAAAAAGGCCTGCCTTATGCCTTTGCTAGCCACTTTGCTACGCCCCTACTTCACAGCGCCCTAGATGTTTATCGTAAAGAATTCAAGTCTTCAGAAGCTTTAAAACAACCTTATACCCTTGCTGGGGTTAACATTGTTATCGCCGATACCGATGAAGAAGCAGAACGCATTTCTACATCACTCTATAAAATGATTATCAATTTAATTACAGGAAAACGTGATTACATGCAACCACCTTCTGAAATGACCGAAGAGCTTCGCAGTATGAGTAATCACCCCTCTGTTCAACAAATGCTTAAGTATACCTTTATTGGAAGTAAAGCTACTGTTAAAAATAAAGTAAAAGCCTTTATTGCAGAAACACAAATAGAAGAACTTATTGCTGTTTCCCATATTTATAATCATCAAGACCGCATAAAATCTTATGTTTTATTTGCTGAAATCATGAATGAAATAAATGATGCAAAATAACAAAGGTTTACAGCTCATGTTTTGAAAAGACAAAGCTTAGCGTTTTTAATTTTAATCTATCACTGCAAAATTACATAAGAACAACCTTTTCTATGCTCAACCTAAAAAGCTTAATGAAAGAAGTGAAACATTTTAAGACTAATTACAAAAAAAGAAACCCCATAAACATGATGTTTACGGGGTTTTTTGCGGAGAAAGAGGGATTCGAACCCCCGGAGGTGTGACCCTCAACAGTTTTCAAGACTGCCGCATTCGACCACTCTGCCATTTCTCCTGAGTGCCTCATCAGGTATTCCCTGAATGCGGGTGCAAATATAGAAACCTTTTTCAAATCTGTCAAACAAAAAATCATTTTTTTTAAAAATATTGATTCAGGCACGATCTCACTTGTATTTTTTCGCTTTAATATGGTAAAATGCCATGTGCATATCTTATTTTTGCTCAAATTATTAAGCCAAAATGGATACGATAAAGCAGCTACAATGGCGATATGCTACCAAAAAATTTAATACAGAAAAAAAGCTTTCCGAAGAAAAATTAAACCTCATAAAGCAAGCTTTCAACCTAACTGCAACATCTTATGGGTTGCAAACTATTAAATTGGTGGTTGTAAAAAACCAAGAAACACGCCAATCACTTGTAAAAGCATCTTTCAATCAAAAACAAGTCGTAGATGCGTCACATTTACTCGTAATCTGTGTGCAAACAGATATTACCAGCACCGATATCGATAATTATTACAAAAACATCAAAGGTATTCGCCAAACCTCCGAAACCATTTTAAAACCTTATCGCGAGGATTTGGTCAATATGATGTCCAATAAAACCATCGATCAACGCCTGCAATGGTCGGCCAACCAAGCCTATATTGCCCTAGGAAATTTAATGACGGTATGCGCCATGGAAGGTATCGATTCTTGCCCGATGGAAGGTTTTATCCCTCAAGAATACGATCGTATTTTAGACCTCGAAAAGCAAGGTTTAAAATCGGTATTACTATTACCTATTGGCTATCGCGCCGACGACGATATGTTTTCAACTTTTAAAAAAGTAAGACGCCCACTAAGCGAGGCGATTATAGAACTATAAATCATTAGGGCGTTACCACAAGGGTCGGGCTCTCGGCCGTCGCTTTTTTGTGAGCCATACCTACCTATCGGCAGGCAAGCCACACAAAAAGAGCTCCAACAAGGCCTCCATCCCTAACGCAGCGCACCATATATCATACAAACAAACCTATAAGAAATAAATAAAATTATGCCAGGATTCGAATTATTTGGAGATTTAGAACGAAAAGAAGTAAACGATGTATTAGATAATGGCGTGCTTATGCGTTACGGATTCGACGGCATGCGTAATGGTCATTGGAAAGCGAAAGAACTAGAAAGCGCTTTACAAACAACACTTCAAACCAATCACGTACAACTTGTTTCCAGCGGAACGGCAGCCTTATCAGTAGCATTAGCTTCTGCCGGCATAGGAGCTGGCGATGAGGTTATTTTACCAACCTTTACTTTTGTGGCAAGTTTCGAAGCTGTCATGCAAGTTGGAGCAACACCAGTTCTTGTAGATATCGATGACACCTTAGGCCTCGATCCCGAAGCCATAAAAAAAGCACTTACCCCAAACACAAAATGTATTATGGTCGTACAAATGTGTGGTGGTATGGCCGATATGCAAGCTATTCAAGATATTTGTAAAACGAATAACCTTTTACTTATAGAGGATGCCTGCCAAGCTATTGGAGCCACTTTCAATAATAAACCATTGGGAAGTATTGGCGATTTAGGGTGTTTTTCATTCGATTTTGTAAAAACCATTACCTGTGGCGAAGGCGGAGCCGTTATTACCAACAATGAAGACTATTATGTTAATGCCGATCATTATAGCGATCATGGTCACGACCATATTGGGAATGATAGAGGCGCCGAAACACATCCGTTTTTAGGCTACAACTATAGAATTTCAGAGCTTCATGCCGCTGTAGGTTTGGCTCAAGTTAAACGCCTTCCTGAAATTTTAAACATTCAAGAACGACACTTCAACATCATAAAAGAAGCTTTAAAAAGCGTTTCCGGACTTACCTTCCGAACGGTACCTCAGGGTGGTGTAGAAAACTATTCCTTTTTAAGTTTCTTTTTAAAAGACTTGGAAACCACGCAAAAAGCGATGACTTTGTTTAAGGAAAATGGCATCGATGGGTGTTTCCATTATTTCGATAATAACTGGCATTATGTGAGAAGATGGCAGCATTTAACACAACAGAAATCATTGTTCCCGTTATCAAAAGAAATAAAAAATGGCTTACAAGATTTAGAAAATAAAACTTTCGAAGCTTCCGATGCGATTATAGCACGTAATATTTCTTGCTTAATCAAATTATCATGGACGGAAGAAGAAGTTAAAGCACGTGCCCAAAAAATGGCCGAACTTTTAGGAAGTTTATAGTATTGTAAAAACAGAAATTGAGGCTTTTCAAAAAGACTTTTAATATTGTATTTGTCAGGTTGAGCCTGTCGAAACCCTTTTGGTTAACACCTGCTTTAAGATATTTCGACAAGCTCAATATGACAATAATTATAACTTTTTAAGACCGCCTAATTCTTAAAAACTAAATAATCAATCGGACCCCTCCTAATTCTTCCACTTTATAAGGAAAACGGTCTCCAGGAGAGCCAATAAACATAAAGTTGATTGGAATTCCCCATTCTTTAGACAGTCGGTTGATGAGTTGTGGTCCAAATTTATCGTCAATTTCAACGAAATCGATACTAATAGCGGGGTATTCCCGATCTACCACACGAATATCATTTCTAAATTGGTCGTTTATTTCATTGCCATGTCCTGTAACGGTAACCACTTTTATCTTTTTAGTATGTTCGTTTTTCTGAATATAAAGCAAGACTTTGTTTAAAGTAGCAACATCATCGTTTTTAGTGAAATAGACAAACTCCTGGGAGTTAATCGTGTGTATTAAGGATAGAATTTTTTTATCAGATTTAAAAACAAAGTTTCTAAACGGATCGAATATCGAATGGATTAATTTTAATACGAATTTCAGTAATACGGTTCTGTTTAGCATAATCACGATAAACAATATCGAAGGCACAAAATACTCAAGGAATACCGATAAATTACTAGGAACACCCTCTGCAGGCTTCATAATAATATTACCTATTAAAGCGACGATTACAGCAATAATGGCAAATATAATAGCGCCCCAACTGGCTTTTTCTGGGCGTGGTAAACGGTTTCTTTTAACTTTTAGTAGAATGTTTCCAATGCCGAATAGCGCCATCACCGATAAAAATGAAATCGTATAAACCCCTGCAAGAAGCTTAACGTTGCCATTTGTAATTAATAATACCGAAACGGTTAAAAGCAAAAAGACTAGAATGATACGGTAAGAACTTCCTTTTTTGTTTTTCTTTAAAAAAAACTGAGGTAAAATTCTATCTAAAGCCATACGTTCCAATAAACCGGAAACACCAACAAAACTGGTTAATACGGCACCACTTAATACTAAAAAAGCATCGACGCCAATTACTATGGCTAACCAATCTCCACCTACATACGATGCCATTTCTATTAAAAGGGTGTTTTGGTAGGCATCACTTTGTAATACCGGTAAAGTGAATAAGGCCAAAGCAAAAATTGCTGTTAGCGGATTGATAACACTTACTACAATCCACATATTTTTAAGGGTTTTAGGAAATACCCCTTTTTTCTGTTCTTCTACAAAATTTGCCGAGCTTTCAAAACCAGAAACTCCTAACATAGAAGCTGCAAAACCAAGAAAAATGGCATTGGTGATGCTTCCTCCTGTAGTTGGTAAATGCCAGTTCTCAAAAAACAATCCGAAACCATTATTTGCAAGAAAAAACACTATAAATCCACTTAATAAAACAAAAGAACCTAGGTGAAAAAGAAAAATACCTATAGCCACTTTAGCCGATTCTGAAACCCCTCCTATAGTTAATAGAGCAAAAATACTAAGTAAAACAATAGTGGCTATAATGATTGGAATAGCTGGAATAAGATGATGTAAATAATGTATCGCCTCATTAGCAGAGATAACCGCTGTGGCCATGTAGGAGAGTAAAGTTAAAGTAGCCGCAAAGGAGGCTACAGATTTACTTGTTGTATTTAATAAAGCGTTATAAGCACCACCATTTAAAGGTAAAGCGCCAACTACTTCGCCATAAATTTTCCTGAATAGAAATAGAACCAGTGAAACAATTAGTAAAGTGATCCAAGCATACTGTCCTGCAAATGCAATGGCTAAGGCTGAAACATATAATACGGAAGAACTGATATCATTACCGCAAATGGCAGTGGAAGCTAATTCAGAAAGTTTATTGTGTTTTTTCATTTATTGTGAGGGTTGGTTATTGTGGTTAGCTAAAGGTTTTTCATAATACAAGTAGTTTAATGGTATCATGATTTGGGATAAGTATCTTAAGTGATTAATATTCAGAACTAAGATAGTAAAACTATAAAGAAGACAATGGTTTTGGCTATAAGCTGTAAGCCATATGCTTATGCCTACTGCTTACAGCCTATAGCATAAAGCTCACTGCCTCCAGCCTACAACGGATCCGCATTAAAAGTATCACCTTGAGAAAGATCACCGGTATCAAAACCTTTTTTAAACCAACGCATACGTTGGGCTGAGGTACCGTGGGTAAAAGAGTCGGGAACCACACGTCCTGAGGCATTTTTCTGCAAACGATCGTCACCAATGGCATTAGCTGCATTTAAGGCTTCTTCCAAATCACCTGTTTCCATCATTTTTGTCATTTCCTGTGAGTGGTGTGCCCAAACCCCAGCTAAGAAATCAGCTTGAAGCTCTAATCTAACGGAGTACTTGTTATATTCAGTCTGACTTATTGTTCCGCGTAAGCGATCTACTTTTTCGGTAATTCCCATAATTTTTTGAATGTGGTGTCCTACCTCGTGGGCAATAACATAAGCCTGCGCAAAATCACCCGGCGCGTTAAGCTGACGTTCCATATCACTAAAAAAGCTTAAATCGAGATAGAGTTTCTCATCACCAGGGCAGTAAAAAGGTCCGGTAGCACTAGAGGCCGATCCGCAGGCAGAAGACACAGCTCCAGTAAAAAGCACAAGCGTAGGATTGCGGTAATTTTCTAACTGGGCATTCCAAACATCTTCGGTATTGGCTAAAATCGTAGCACTAAAAGCGGCTAATTCGTTTTCCTTTTCGGTGCCTTGGTATGGAGCCGAATTTTCAGTTTGTATAGGAGCTCCAGTGAAAAACTGACTAATAATATTTAACGGATTGTTTCCTGTTAGAAAGGATCCTATTAGAAAGATACCAACAATAATCAAACCTGTTTTAGAAAATAAGAGTCTAATTAAAGGCCCTAAAATCATGGGGTTAAATCCGCCAAATCCGCGACTAGAACCGCCTCCTTGACCTCTACGATCTTCAACATTAGAGCTTTGTCTTCTACCTTTCCATTTCATAACTGTATTTTTATAAGTAAAAATTAACGATTCAATTTACTCATAATTTTAATAACTCCACAGGATGTTTTGCATCTTTTTTTGAGAGTATGCATCAATGGTTTTAGTTAATAAGCTAACTGTGAGTAGGATTTATAGGCACCAGAAGGAGTCAGCTATAAAATTCATTGATTAATGGCAGCTTAACGCTGAAATTACAGAAACCCCATTTAATCAAGGTTTTAAGCATAGCAAGGTGTGTACTTATTAAAAAAGCTAAAAACCTCTAAAAGAAATAAACACCGAATCCCAAAAACCAATTAACTATCCTGAAATATTTAAATAATTATCAAGAGGTCCTAAAATGTTATTGGTATCGCTCATTTCAGCGGAAAGCACTTGAGCTTCGGAAACCATCTCTGGTGTTAAACCTTTAGTTGATGAAATATTTTTTCGTGCTAGATTTTGAGGGGAAGTATCCATAGTTGATGACATGAGTAGAAGTGCAATCCCTGCAACTTTATTCACTTTCACACCCTGCCCACGAATATATAACATGCCTAGGTTACCAACAGCTAAACCGTCACCTTGCTCGGATGCTTTTCGGTACCAGTCGTTGGCTTTACTGAAATCTACCGCAGTGCCTATGCCATTTTCGTAACACACACCAAGATTAAATTGTGCCGCCGAGTTTCCTTGTTCAGCAGATTTTTCATACCAGTTCACCGCTTGTTCGGCATTTTTATCAATGCCCAGTCCTTGCTCGTACATCAAGCCGATGTTATATTGTGCATAAACATGGCCTTCGTTTGCTGCTTCTAAAAATTCTTTATACGCTAGAGGCATATTATTAGTATTAGCCGCTTCAAGTCCTGCTTCAAAATGCGCTACAGCTTTATCGGAACCTACAGGAGTTTCTTCGGCAACACTAGAATGAGGTGTATCTGTTGTAGCTGGAGCAGATGAAGGTTCTTGTGTAATATTAGAATCTTTAATTTTGTCTACGGGCGATTGGTTTTTACATGCCGTTATGCCTAGAAGTGCTGCAGAAAATAAAAAAGTTTTAAATGTGATTGGTGGGGTATTCAATGGTTTCATTAATGATGCGTTTTAATAATGATTCTAATGATTGATGTTGGATTATTTTTATTACTGAGAACAAAATCAGTGTTAACTCATTAATCAAAAGTAATTATTTTAAAACTAAATAAAGCGGTTAGGATATCCTTGTTTTTGAAGTTGGATTGGCAAATCTCTGTCAGTAGTTTAAAAACATCAATGATTTTACTAAATATAAAACATCTGAGGTTATTAATATTCCTCATACACTCTATTAAGCCATTTCTAAGGTTTCTAAAACTATAATTCACAAACCAACACTTACTTAAATCGCCTTTTTTAGTTTAGATTTTGCGCAAGAAAAAATCTCAATTAAATAACAACCCGTGTTCGTATCGGTACTTTAAGCTAAATAATTCAATAAAATAAGACATAAAAAAAACGGTTTAGCAGACACTAAACCGTTTTAATCCAATTGATGAATTTATGTTTTTACTTGGCAAATTTTAATACACCACTTTTAGTAGCAAAAACATATATACTGCCACTTTTTAATGTATTCAGACTAATTTGATTAGAGATAATACCTTTAGAAACTAATTTTCCGGTTAAATTATAAATCGCATAGTCTCCACTTATTTTGCTATCAACTACTAAAGCATCAGTACTAGCGTTGTAGTAAGCTGCTAGTTTGTCTTTGTTAAAGTTGTTGGTAGATAAAGTAGATTGATCAAAATGGATAGTTACCGCTTCGTTGCCAGTAGCAGAACCTCCATTTAATGTCAACACTATAAATTCAGAAACCGTTTGGCCACCACCAGTAAAAGTAAAATCAGAAGGCACAGTTACATTAAGAGTAACGGTACCAGATTGAACCGTACGACCAGCAAGGTTAATAAACGTATTGGTTGAACTAGAAGTATCTCCAAAAGCGCCTACAAATGCATTTAATTCAGCAGTAGTTTTCGCTGCATCAATGGATACGGCACTACCTGCTAAATCAGGTCCGCCTGTAAAACCAACTTCAAAATTGCCATCGATACCAGTTAATGCTATTTCCAATGAAATAGTCTGACCTTGATAGAATTCTGTTCCAATAGTACCTAAATTGTTTAGGCTAATAGTTTGAGCAAATGTTACTGTGTTAACAACTAAAGCAACAAATAATAAAGTAATTTTTTTCATAAGAATTTAAGTTTAGAATTATTAGTCCTTAAAACTACTGTTTAGTTCTGGTTTAGAAATAAGAAGCAACTAGACTTAAACTGTACAATATTGATTTTCATTCCTTAATTAAAATTTTGAAGTGACTTTTATGAAAAGGTTTTTGTTTCCTATTTATAAAAACCAAATGTGTTTTTGCTTAGTTTTAAATCAAACTTATAAGTGTCCTTATTTAGGTTTTTATACCCGGTCTAGCTCATGCGTAGTTTTTTTTAATGAATATGATGCTCCTATAGTGATCGGTAATTTTTACTGAAAAAAGATGAAACCACCGTTATTAAAGAGATGTGAGCATTTAGTTTTTCGATTTTATATTGAAGATTTAATAAAACAGACATTGAGTTTGTGTTAAGTTTTTATCGCGTATTAAAATTTGCTTTTAGAAATAAAAATGCGCTGTACAGTTTTAGTCAAGTTTATATTCATGCGAATAATAATGGTTAACTATAAATTTAGGACAGAGAATACTAACTAAATTATTTACCATTATGAAAAAAACATTACTACTATTATTACTTCCCTTAGGTGTATTGGGGCAAGTTAACCACCCAGTAACAAATGGGGATTTTGAAACATCAACGGGAGGTGTTCCTGATGGCTGGACAGCGGGATTAGGAACTTTAACAGATGGCGATGCTTATGCTGGTGCTAATGGCGCCTTGCTAACGAGTTCTTCGGGTAGTCCGAATAACCATATTATAAACGATGAGACTTATAGTTTAACAGCTGGACTGCCAACTTATTTAACGGTATGGGTGAAGCCTACAGCTAATAACGACAGATCTGCTTTAAGGTTGATGGAATCCGACGGGACTACCGACCTGATCGGAGGACAAGCTGTTGTGTGGAATAATGCAGAATATATCGATTCATGGAATAAAATAATGATGATTCAGTATACGCCTGCAGCAGACATTGACGTAAAAGTTCGTGTTGATAATCCTATAGCAAACGATATTATTAATTATGATGATGTTGAACTCGTTCAAAACCCATTAACAGTAAATGGCGATATGGAGATTCAGTTTTTGTCCAATAGCGCAACGACGTCTTACACCCAGGTATATCAAAAGAATCAAATCAATCCTATTTCTCGAGTAACTACCAATTTTAAAAGTGGAAGACATGCTTTGATGTGTAATACCGTTGGAGCTACTGCAACATTTAATCAAGGTCCAGCCTTTCGACATGTAAGAGAGTCAGCAGCTATGGATTACCAAGGCTCAATATGGGTACAATTAGATGCGGCATCCCCTGCGGCAGATTTTTTTGCTGAATTATGGGTAGACAATGCTAAAGTAGCTACTGGTGCAATAACTACAATTGACTATGCTACAGAATCGGGATGGGTAGAAATAGCATCACCTACTTATACCTCTGATGATACAGGAGGAGGCAGTGTTTACTTGAGGTTAGTCTGTAAAAACAATGGTACAGATAGAGCGGTTTTTTATGTTGATGATTATACGCTTAACAAAGCACCAGCTAACAGTTTAACTACAGCTTCTAACGATTTTATTAAAAATAATTTTACAGTTTCTAAAACTGGCGTTAGCTTAAAATCTCTATCTGGAAATGTACAAGTATTTGATTTGCTAGGAAGACGTTTAGCGTCAAAGCAAGTAAGAGCTCAAGAAACTTTAGATTTTAATTTTGAAGAAGGAACAATTTATATTGTGGAAGTTTCTGCAAAAGAAGGAACAGCTTCTAGAAAAGTTGTTTTTAATTAACAGATATAAAAATCCATACTTAAAGGCTGCATAATAATGTTATGCAGCCTTATTTTTTTTGGAATTAACTATAACACTACTAGACGTTTTTAGTCTTTATAAAATAACAACCTTAGAAACTATTAAAGTTGTATTTACTTTATAGAAATTTTTAGAAAATAGTCTGCGGTTTTATTTAAGATCATCATAAACTAAGTGTAATATTTTAGTAATCTTAAAAGAAAGTGGTTCAACTACTAATAGTATGGATAATTATAAATAAAGAGGCTGTCTTTAAAGTTGTATTTACGTCAATCTGAATTTATTTCAGATTCTCATTATCATTGAATTTCAATGTGATGAGATTCTGTGTCGAGCACAGCATGACGACTGTTTTAACTTTTCAGACAGCCTCTTGTTTTGAATTAATTATAAATGGACACCCATCTTTTGGGTGTTCAAGCTCACTAGTTTTTAATCAGCTTAGCAACACCGCCAGTATTTGTTTTTACAAAATATATCCCTGCTGCTAAATCAGAAATATCCATGTCTTTTAGGTTTGTGAATTTTTTTACTTCAACCCCAGAAATGGTGTAAATTTTAACTTCTGTTGTGTTATGTATGGCCGAAAGGTTAAATATACCTTTTGTTGGGTTTGGGTAAATCTTCACTTGCTTTAGTTTTCCGTTGCCTTCTACGCTTGCTGTATTTGGTGTACGAATATCTCGATTAAAATTGAAGATTTGCATGGTTACACTACTTATATGTCCTCCTGCATCTGGATAAGTTACCTCAATCGTGTTATTAGCTTGAATTAGGTTAAATGGAACTGGTATTTCCAATACACCAAAAAAGCGTTCTCTTTGGGCTTGGTCGTATCCTCTCCAATCAGAAGGAATTGTAATTGATGTGTTATTAACGGTAATTGAAGAAGGATAAACAAGTCTGCTATGCGGTCTACCAACACCTAATCGTAAAACAGCTTCTCCATAAGTGTTTTTCGACACCCCGTTAACTTGAAAAGTTTCAGTTTTATTAGCGACGATTGGTTTTAAATAGTCTGTTGCATAGTATTTCGTTTCTGTATTCGAGTCGTTAAGGGTTATTGCATTGTCAAAAGTAACCTCTAAAATCATGGTGCCTTCAGCTCCTACAGTTACTGTTGAAGTGGTTGTTGGAATGGATTCCTCCAATAAAACAGGAGTTACATTATTTAAATAAAAGTGTTTTTTATTTATGGAATTTATAGTACCGTACTGCGTGTCAATAAATTTTAAATCCACATCTTTTGAAACAAATTCTAAATTATTTAGAATTATGTAAGCCTTATTGCCATCAACATAAGCATCTACCTGAATATCTAAATCATCAGTCGTGGTATCTACTCTTGTACCTTTTACATCACTCCATAGTTGATAGAATTTAATCATATCAGAATACACCCAATTTCCAGTATATCCATAACCAGGTACAAAAGTAGCAGGTTCATTCTCTTGTCTCATTAACCTGTTGTTATAAGGATTTCCTTGTGGTGTACTTCCCCATTGTGCTTTTAAAACTAAAAACGGTAGTGCTTTAGCAATAATATTTGGGCGTTCCATCATAGACATGAGTTGCGCGTTAGCACTCTTCACCCAAAGCCAATCCCTGTATGGAGACCAATCTTGGTTTCTTTGACCATTCATAACACCACCCATTTCAGATACTATAATAGGCTTTACATTATTAAATAACATGGTGCTGTATTGCTCCATCATATCAAAAGTAGCCTCAATATTACTACCACTCCTTAAATCAATTGTGCCATCTGGTTTAGATGCTATATCGTATAGGTGAATTGAAAAGAAATCCATGTTAGCTCCGGCTACATCCATAAAAAGTTTCCATCGTTTATGCCAACGTTGAAAATCTCCTTTTTCAAAATTAGGAAAAGCCGTCGTATAGCCACCAACCAAAGCGTTTGGTGTTTGTGTTTTAATAGCAGCAGCAACCTCATTATGAAAATCGGCAATATCTTGAATATCATGAGTAAAGTCTCCCGGACCACCGTATCCTTCATAAGCAGGTTCATTAATAACCTCAACCCAACTAGGTGCAGGTTCGCCATTTCCGCTGTGGAATTCATTAATATAGCGTCCCATATACTCGCCTGTTGCAGTTCCGTTAGCCAAAAGCCAGCCTTGCCCTGTTGGAACCTGATCATGACCTGTCCAAAACGGATTTAATTGTCCTGCAAGAATAAGTTCGTTTCTGCTTTCATAAGGGTGTATGGCTGTTTTTGAAGCATAAATATTTCTTGCGTTCAATCCTCTGGAAGCGATACTATTGGAGCCAGTAGGCTTAGCAAACCCTGTTCTGGCAGGATCTTCATCCACTTGATTTAAATTATAGGTAATACCTCCAGTATCTCTACCTAAATACACATCTAAACCATTTAAAAGATCATCGCGTAAATCAATCGGGTTACCATTAGCATCAACGTTGTTACCGTCCCATTCTGCTTCCCCTTGGTTAGCATGAATACCAATATATTTAGATCGTTCGAAGGTTTCTTTTCCGCCTACGATGTGTTTAGCATTTAGAGTAATACTTACATTGGTATTTACCGTGTTTGCAGTGGTTAAATTAACATTTCTACTGTCATTTGCACCACCATTACTTACGGTCCACATAAACATATGTAAAAAGTAGTAGTTTCCTGCGGGTAATGTTGTTGGCGCATTTGAAGCTATGGTATAGGTTGTAGAAAATGAATCTGAATCAGGTTGTTGTCCTGAATTCTCATTTCGCACATAATCACTGCCATAACTGTTTACAATGACATTTGCTGAATTTTTTTCTTGTAAAATCACCTGTATATAACTAAAGTCACCTGGGGTGCTATAGGATAAGGTCATATTAATAACTTGCCCAGGATAAAAGTTTTGTGATCCCTTAGGGCCATAATCAGAGGAATTGTCCCAAGAAAATGTGTTTTGTCCATAACTAAAGACAGTAAATAACAATAAAGCTAATAGTTTAATTTTTTTCATAGTTTTTATAATGTAGTTGAAAATGGGGTTTATTAGGTGTTAAAATGATATACAAGTTGTGGTGGTTTTTGAACACCCTTAAGTTCATTTTTTATAACTCAAAATGTGAAATTACCCTTTTTCATGCCTTAGTCGTGGTTTGCCTACTCGATTTAAACTTGACATGTCTAATATTTATGGAGTGATGATATTATTTCATGCCATAGAAATGGTATTTTTAAGAATTAGGAGAATATAGAGTTGGTAGGCTTAATTTAAGTTTTCAAGTCTCAAATGTGCCATGGGCATTGAGAAACTTCAATAGTGTATAGTTTAAATCTAGTCGATTTTAAGAGCAGGTTATGTTTTATTAAATATATTATAATTATGAAAAAAAAGTTCAGACATCCCTCGATAAATTTAGTGCATCATGCGGTTGAAATTTTCAAAAAGCGGTAAATTATGATATGGAAAACGATGTATTAATTCAAAATATTGAAAAAAGCATACAACTTTCTAAGCCTGAATTAGAGCAATTATGTAGTTATTTTAAACCCAAGGTGATTCAGAAAAAAGAGTTTTTATTAACTCAGGGTAGTGTTTGTAAATTTGAAGGTTTTGTATTAGAAGGTTGTTTTAGGGTTTTCGTATTAGACAATAAAGGCAATGAAAACACCTTGTATTTTGCGGTTAAAGACTGGTGGCTCATGGATATAGATAGTTTTATGAATCAAAAACCATCAGACTTAAATATCCAGGCTTTAGAGGATAGTAAGGTGCTACTAATCGATAGAAAGGATAAATTAGCACTTTATGATTCAGTTCCTGCAGTAGAAAAACTTTTTAGAATAATGTCTCAAAAAGCATTAGTGGCTTGGCAGCGCAGGTTGATTAGAAATCATAGCCTTACGGCGGAAGAACGCTATTATCATTTTATACAAACCTATCCAGAGATAGCGTCTAAACTTACCGACCGACAAATTTCTAGTTATTTAGGAATTACTCATGAATTTTTGAGTAAAATCAAAAAGAAACATTTTAAAAATCAATAAAATTTTGAAGTGTTGAACTTGTTCTATTTTTTTGTCATTTTCATTTTAGAGTTTTGTCCTCATAAAACATAATCTAGATGAAAAGCATACTATCACCATTAAAACTTAAAATAATTTTCGTTTTCCTATTCCTATTGAAAATGGGGCACATTGAAGCTCAGTCAAATTTTAATGTCACACATGATGAAGCTCTAAAAATTCTTTTGGAAGCAAAAAAGAACGCTGAACAATCTCATGTTTTAGTAAACATTGCCGTAGTAGATGCTGGTGCTAACTTAAAAGCTTTTATAAGAATGGATGAGTCTTTTTTAGGAAGCATAGATGTCGCCATTAAAAAAGCAAAAACAGCTCGTTATTTTAATATCGATACAGGTAAATTAGGTGAACTAACTCAGCCTGGAGGCATTATTTACAATATAGAATTAACCAATAATGGTCTGGTATCCTTCCCTGGAGGTGTCCCTATTAAAAATAAAGAAGGTAAAATTATCGGAGCTATTGGTGTAAGTGGAGGTACCATAGACCAAGACCGAGCCATAGCCATTGCTGGAGCAAAAGCTATTATAGATTAATTAAACTTGAAAAGGAATAAAATTATGAATCGTATAAAAAAAGGTATTCTAACCATTACATGGCTAGTCTCTCAAATTTGTTTAGCTCAAGGTTTTGATGATTTAATGCTTTATAGGCAAGACATTAAAAGCATATCAGGAACCAATACCGTGTCTGTTACCAGTTATGAAAAAGATGGCGCACATTATATATATGCTGGCGGTATTGGAAATATTGATGTTTATAGTTTAGATAAACAAGGTATCCTTACGCCAATTAGTAATCATGAACTTTATATGAAAAAAGGCCCTGCAAGAGGTATGGTTGCCGATCGTATTAATGGGACAGATTTTCTATTTGTGGCAAATAAGCATGGTGATGTTGTAGAAACTTTTAAAATTTTAGAAGGAGGCTCCCTTGAACGGGTTGCGTCAATTGAAGACACCGACGAAACACACCTTGGTACTGCTATTACCTTACAAGTTATTCATATGAAGAAAGCGTCCTATCTTTTTGTTGGAGGACTAGAAGAAACACCAGGACTAAGTGCTTTTAAGATTGAAAACGATGGGAAACTCACCCATGTTCAGTCGGTGAAAGATGATGAAACCATTCATACCGATGGCATTATCGGAATGTTTGTGCATAAAATAAAAGGAAAAACCTATTTATATACAGGCGGGTTTCAAGATAATGGGGTTAGTAGTTTTAGGGTTTTTGAAGATGGAACTTTTAAAAACATTAATAATATAAGCGATAATACAACCGATAGATATTTAACAGGAGCCTACCCTGTAACAGGTGTCACTTTTGGGGATAATAATTATGTAATTGTTGGTCACAGACATCATAAATATTACAAAAGAGGAGGTTTTATAAAAAGAACCGATTTTGTATATCATGGTGATGGTGTTAGTGTTTTTAAAGTGGATAAAAAAGGTGCTTTAGTTCCTCATTCGGTTTTAAAAGATGATGAACATACAAAACTCCAAGGGCAAACTCGAATTGAAGTTGTTTCAGTTGAAAATAATGAAGCGGTATTGGCTGTAGGTACAAGAGACGATGAAAGTATTCAATTGCTTAAGTTAAATAAAGAAGGTATACTTAGTCCTATAAATTATTTAGAAACAGGATACTCTATTTATTACGGTTTAAGAGCTCTTAAAATAGGTGAAGACAACTTCTTAATTGCTGGCTCTTTTCGTAATGATTTAAGAAAGATTGTAAGCTATAAACTTGCGCCTAAAATCAATAGAGAAGGCAAAGTTTTAAGACACATGGTTAACTTAAAATATAAAGAAGACGCCACACCAGAACAGGTAAATGAGGCTGTTGAAGCTTTTGTAAATCTTAAAAATGAAATTCCTGAAATTGCAAACTTGGAATGGGGATTAAATGATAGCACCGAAGGGCATACCAAAGGTTTAACCCATTGTTTTACCTTAACCTTTAACGATGAGCATGCTAGAGAAATTTACTTATTTCATAAAGCACATTTAGATTTGGTGAGTAAAATAGGGCCTATTATTGCCGATGTTTTAGTGCTAGATTACTGGACAAAATAACAACCTACTTTTCATAAAAACGTTTTAATATTTATAGAAAATGAGCCATTTAAAGAATAAAAAAGCCATTATAACAGGAGGAGGCAGAGGATTAGGAAAAGCTATCGCTTTAGCATTTGCGAAAGAAGGTATTGATATTGTTATTACAGGAAGAACAGAACGTGTTTTAAAAGAAACGGTTTCCGAATTAGAAGCCTTTGATGTCAAGGCGACCTATGTCGTATTTGATGTTGGAAATTATGAAGACGTAAAAAGCAGTATTAAAAGCGTTTTAGACACTATAGGAAATGTAGATATTTTGGTGAATAATGCTGGCATAGGCGGATTCGGATCATTTCAAGACATGGCGGTTTCAGAATGGACTCATATTATTCAAACGAATGTAATGGGAATGTACTATGTAACTAAAGAAGTTTTGCCGCATTTACTCAAACAAGACGAAGGTGATATTATCAACATAGCTTCTACTGCGGGTTTAAACGGTAATGCGAATACTTCTGCGTATTCTGCTTCAAAATTTGCTGTTATAGGTATGTCGGAATCATTAATGAAAGAAGTCCGTAAAGATAATATTAGAGTGTCTACCTATACACCAAGCACCTTTGAATCCGACATGTCCATAAATGCAGGAATAGCCACTAAAGGTTCTCAAGAAAGCGTACTTCAACCAGAAGATTTTGCAGAATTAATAGTAGCAGGTCTAAAACTTCCAAGAAGAGCCATGCTTAAAAGTGGGGCTTTATGGTCTACCAACCCATAACAAACGCAAATAACAAAATACCCTTAAAGCAAAAAACACCAATAATCTTTTAAGACTATTAGTGTTTTTTTGTCGGGGTGGCAGGATTCGAACCTGCGACCTCCGCGTCCCAAACGCGGCGCGATAACCGGGCTACGCTACACCCCGAATCATTGGTTATCTCTAACGGGATGCAAATATACTCTTTTTATTTGTTTCACAAATGTTTTTTTATATTTTATTTGCTGTTTTGATTTCAGTCTAAAGCTCCATCTTTTTTAAACATGGTAGCGATCAGATTCTCGCAAAATAATTTAGTAAATTGCTTAACCTTGAACCGCACAAAATAGTCAATATGAAAAAGCAGCACATCACGTTCTTAATTATACTTCTACTCACGCTCACCGCATGTTCGCAGCAAAAGGAGTCGATTCCTGCAACCGCATCTCATTATAATTATAAAACCGAATTGATTGTCCCAGATTTAGATATCCCATGGGGCATGGCTTTTCTTCCCGATGGCAGCATGCTCATCACCGAAAAATCGGGTGAACTCATTCATTTTAAAGATAACACAAAACATAAAGTTTCAGGGGTACCAGACATTTATGTGCGTGGCCAAGGCGGATTTCTAGACATTCAATTACATCCCTATTACGAGGAAACCGATTGGATTTATTTCTCTTACGCTTCCGCGGAAGGCGAAGGTGATGGAGGAAACACCGCGATTATGAGAGCCCATTTCGACTCTGCCAACCATAAATTATTCGGAAACGAACGCTTATATAAAGCGGAACCCAATACTAGAAAAGGTCAGCACTGGGGTTCCCGAATCGCTTTCGACGACGACGGCTATCTGTACTTTTCAATTGGCGAACGCGGCCAACGCGATGTAAACCCTCAAGACATCACTAAAGATGGCGGCAAAATTTACCGTCTTCATGACGATGGACGCATCCCTTCAGGCAACCCTTTCATAAATTCCAAACAAGCCAAAATCGCCATTTATAGTTACGGTCATCGCAATCCGCAAGGTCTTATTAAAAACCCTTTAACTGGAGAACTCTGGTCTCACGAACACGGTCCGCAAGGCGGAGACGAAATTAATATCATTAAAAAAGGCAAAAATTACGGCTGGCCGGTTATTTCATACGGTGTTAATTATGGTGGCACCTCTTTTACCGAGCTCACTCATAAAGACGGTATGGAACAACCTCTTTTTTATTGGACGCCATCTATTGCTCCTAGTGGTATGACTTTAGTGACTTCAGACAAATATCCAGAATGGAAAAACCATCTGTTAGTTGGGTCTTTAAAATTTAGCTATTTAGAACTACTTACTTTAAAAGACCAAAAAGTGATAAAGCGCGAAAAACTATTTGAAGACATCGGACGATTACGCCATGTCGTACAAGCTCCAGATGGTTACATTTATATCGCAGTAGAAGGTCAAGGAATTTATAAAATCATTCCTGAAAAAAAATAATCATACGTATGAAAACGATTCTAATAAGCATTTTAACTTTTTCTTCCTTTTTAACGCTGCATCTTACAAGCCAAGATCCGCTGAAAGTGAGTATCCAACGCGGAGAAGTGATATACGAAGACTTCTGTGTAACTTGTCACCTCCCCAATGGTCAAGGCATTAAAAATACTTATCCGCCATTAGCAAAATCTGATTTTCTTATGAAAAACAGAAAAGCGAGTATTCACCTGCTAAAATACGGCATCAATAAGGAAATTAAAGTAAATGGCATAACCTATAAAGGCAATATGCCTGCTATGGGCTTAGACGATGTTGAGATTGCCGATGTTATGAACTACATTACCAATTCATGGAGTAATACCAATTCTAAAATGATTACCGAAGCCGAAGTTGAATCTGTTAAAAAGTAAACATTTGCCTAATTTCATTTTTACATTTGAACGGATTTAACCTTTTTGAGTTTAAGCGAAAATTAAACATTTTTTGATAATTTGAACGTTTTTTTGAGTTCCATAGCTGAGCTACGGATAGAAAAAAAGATAAAAAACAGGTGAAAAAGAGCCATTTTTTTAACAAATGGAAAAAGTTTCAATCAGTACTTTAACTAACTTTGCAAACTAGGGAACAAAACTAAAAATTATGCTTTTAATAGGAATCGCTGGCGGCACCGGTTGCGGAAAAACAACGGTTGTCAATAAAATACTTAACGAACTTCCCGATGGCGAGGTAGGCGTTATTTCTCAGGATTCTTACTATAAAGATACCACACATTTAAGTTATGATGAGCGTGTTACCATTAATTTTGACCACCCCCGCTCTATCGATTTTGACCTGCTAACCAAACATCTCAAAGATTTAAAAGACAATAAAGTCATTGAGCAGCCCATGTATTCCTTTGTGAAACACAATAGAACAGGTGACACCATTTTAACCCACCCTAGAAAGGTGATGATTGTGGAAGGCATTTTAATATTAACCAATCCTGAATTAAGAGATTTGTGCGATATTAAAATTTATGTGCACGCCGATAGCGACGAACGTCTAATACGCCGATTAAAACGCGATATTGCCGAGCGTGGCCGTGATCTCGACGAGGTTTTAACACGATACCAAAACACATTAAAACCCATGCATACCCAATTTATAGAACCCACTAAGGAGTATGCCGATATAATAATACCAAACAACAAACACAACATCGTGGCTGTAGATATCATTAAAAACATTATTGCCCAAAAATTGTAGAATGAAATTCAAAAAAAATAAATATTTAAAACCTTTTAAAAATGTTTACCTCCTTATCGGAGCCGTATTCATTGTTTGGATGCTTTTTTTTGATGCCAATTCATGGATCATTCACAGTGAATTAAACGAAGAAATAGACGACCTAGAAAACGAAAAGGATTACTACAGAAAAGAAATTATTAAAGATAAAAAAGCCCTAAAAGAATTAGAAACAGCTAATGGTTTAGAAAAATTTGCTCGCGAAAAGTATTATATGAAATATGACAATGAAGAAATTTATATCATTGAATACGAAGACAGTTTAAAAACCAATGCAGATGACTAAAGGGCTATTCAGCGAATTCGATCCTGTATCTTCCAAACAATGGAAACAAAAAATACAGTATGATTTAATGGGCGCCGACTATAACAGCGCACTCATTTGGAATTCCAATGAAGATATTGCCGTAAAACCTTTTTATCACGCTGATGATTTTAGTGATTTCCCTGAAATTTCAAATACCAAAGCCACCGCTTGGAAAATAGCGCAGCAAATTTTTGTTGCCGATGTTGAAAAATCCAATCTTCATGCCGTTGATGTATTAAAACGAGGAGCTGATGTTATAACTTTTATAATCCCTTCAGAAAACGTTTCAGTTGAAAGATTAATTGAAAATATCGATACAAAAACGACCACAATTCTTTTTCAACTTCAATTTCTTTCAGAATCTTACATCGAAAACCTACTAAAAACATGTCCTAACAGTAGTATTGAGATAGACATTATCAATCGGCTTGCTGAAACCGGAAATTGGTTTGAAAATCTCCAATCGGACTTTCAGTCATTCAGAAAAATATCACCCAAAACCGCATCATTTTCAGTAGATGCATCGCTTTATCAAAATGCGGGCGCTAATATGGTACAGCAACTAGCCTACGCTTTAGCGCATGCTCATGAATACCTAACAAACCTTGACAACAATCAGGTTGACTTAACAAATTACCAAGTCACTTTCAAGGTTACTATAGGTAGCAATTACTTTTTTGAAATCGCCAAGCTTAAAGCACTACGCCTTCTTTGGGAAAGCCTCGCTTTAGAATACGGCATACCAAGTACTTGTAATATTACAGCAACCCCTACAAAGCGCAATAAAACCATATACGAGGCCTACAATAATTTACTACGAAGTACCACAGAATGCATGAGTGCCATATTGGGTGGCGCAGATACGATTTACAACCTACCCTATGACGATCTTTTTAAAAAAACCAATGAATTTAGCGAACGTATTGCCAGAAACCAATTGCTTATTTTAAAACACGAAAGTTATTTTAACGCGGTAAACAACCCTTCTGATGGCGCTTATTACGTAGAAAGCCTGACTAATCAACTTGCTGAAAAAGCTTTAAACTTATTTAAAGACATCGAGAGAAACGGCGGCTTTTTAAGACAGCTCAAAGCAGGCACGATTCAAAGAAAAATTAAAGAAAGTGAGCAAAAAGAAGTTCAGCAATTCGATCAAGGAGACCATATTTTAATTGGCAGTAATTTGCACCCAAACCCTGAGGATAAAATGAAGGATAAACTAGAACTTTATCCTTTTGTAAAAACAAATCCCAGAAAAACGCTAATTGAACCTATCATAGAAAAACGATTAGCAGCTTTGCATGAGCAAAAACGTTTAAAAAATGAAAATTAAAAACATCTTAAACCTGATATTATTGACTTTATTTAATAGCGTAACTTATAGCTTTGCATACGAAAGCATGAAACACAAAATCAGTCAAACCAAATAATGGTTTAGATTTGTCCTATGCTCAACTGATAGACACGAATTTAAATCAATAACATAGACCTTGTAACAGCACCGTTTTGAGAAAAAACCTTCAACATATTACCATAACCAGAAAAGCATCTAGCGAGACAACAGGCGCAAACGATACTTTTAACACCCCTGAAGGCATTCCTCTAAAATCTCAATATACCAAAACGGATGTTGAATCATTAGAATTAAATTTCGCTGCAGGCCTCTCCCCATATCTTCGCGGACCTTATTGCACCATGTATGTTCATAAACTTTGGACTATCAGGCAATACGCAGGATTTTCAACGGCAGAAGAAAGCAACGCTTTTTACTTACGGAACTTAAAAGCGGGACAAAAAGGACTATCTGTAGCTTTCGATTTAGCGACGCACCGCGGTTATGACTCCGATCATGGACGCGTTATTGGAGATGTTGGCAAAGCAGGTGTCGCCATTGATACGGTTGAAGACATGAAGCGCCTTTTCGACCAAATTCCATTAAATGAAATTTCGGTTTCTATGACTATGAATGGGGCCGTTTTACCCATTTTAGCCTTCTATATTGTAGCCGCTCAGGAACAAGGCGTGGCTTTAAATGCATTAGAAGGCACCATTCAAAATGATATTCTCAAGGAATTTATGGTGCGTAACACGTACATCTATCCGCCAGAGCCTTCCATGAAAATCATTTCAGATATTTTTGAATATACCAGTAAGCACATGCCTAAATTTAACAGCATTAGCATTTCTGGTTACCACATGCAAGAGGCTGGGGCTACCTGCGATATTGAATTGGCTTACACCCTAGCCGATGGTTTAGAGTATGTAAGAACAGGCCTAGCTACGGGGATGAATATTGATGATTTCGCGCCGCGATTATCCTTCTTTTGGGGTATTGGCTTAAACCATTTCATGGAAATAGCCAAAATGCGAGCCGCAAGAATGTTGTGGGCCAAATTGATAAAACCTTTCAATCCGAAAAACCCAAAATCACTCATGCTTCGCACGCATTGTCAGACTTCGGGTTGGAGTTTAACCGAGCAAGACCCGTTTAATAATGTAACAAGAACCACGATTGAAGCGGCATCAGCAGTTTTTGGAGGCACACAAAGTTTACATACCAACGCCCTAGATGAGGCTATGGCCTTACCAACCGATTTTACGGCCCGAATAGCTAGAAACACCCAGTTATTTCTTCAAGAAGAAACACAAATTACCAAAACGGTCGATCCTTGGGCTGGTAGCTACTTTGTTGAAAAGCTAACTCATGATATTGCAGAAAAGGCTTGGAAACACATTGAAGAAATTGAAGCCCTAGGTGGTATGACCAAGGCTATTGAAGCCGGAATTCCCAAAATTAGAATTCAAGAAGCCGCAGCAAAAAAGCAAGCACGCATCGATTCGCAACAAGATATTATTGTTGGAGTGAACCAATACCAACCAAAAGTGGACACGCCTATTTCTACTTTAGAAGTAGACAACCACATGGTACGTGAGGCCCAAATTGAGCGATTAAAAAAAATAAAAGCTGAAAGAAATTCTGAAAAAGTAAAAACCGCCCTATCCCAATTAACGGAAGCTGCAAAATTTTCAGTAAATTCGGAAAAACCGGAAACTTCAAACTTACTCGCCTTGGCGATTGAAGCCAGTAAAGCTAGAGCCACTTTAGGCGAAATAAGCGACGCTTTAGAAAGTGTTTTCGGCCGACATAAAGCAGAAACAAAATCATTTTCAGGCGTGTATAGCAAAGCCATAAATAACGACGCATCATTTTTAGAGGCACAAAAACTAGCCGACAAGTTCGCAGAACAGGACGGCAGACGCCCCCGTATTATGATTGCTAAAATAGGTCAAGACGGTCATGATCGCGGTGCCAGAGTTGTTGCCACAGCTTACGCCGATATAGGTTTTGATGTGGATATTGGACCTTTGTTCCAAACTCCAGAGGAAGCCGCCAAACAAGCCGTTGAAAATGATGTACACATCCTAGGCATTTCATCCTTAGCTGCTGGACACAAAACCCTCGTTCCTCAAGTTATTGAAGCCTTAAAAAAATATGGCCGCGATGACATCATGGTTATCGTAGGTGGCGTGGTACCAAAGCAAGATTACCCGTTTTTATTTGAAGCAGGCACCGTGGCTATTTTTGGTCCGGGTACTAAAATTAGTGATGCAGCCATAAATATTTTAAATATTTTAATTGATTAGCCTTTAATTATTCAAAAAAAAGCCCGAATTCCACTTACAATTTGTTAATAAGTTCAATTTTTATTCCTAATTAAATAATCGTATTTTTGGCGCTAATAAAACCAAATCACTTTATGGGTAAAATCATAGCGATCGCTAATCAAAAAGGAGGCGTAGGTAAAACAACGACTTCTATAAATTTAGCAGCTTCATTAGGCGTGCTTGAAAAAAAAGTATTATTAATTGATGCAGACCCTCAGGCAAACGCCACGTCTGGAATTGGTATAAACGTAGAAACCGTTGAAATCGGTACTTATCAACTTCTTGAGCACTCAAATATTGCGAAAGATGCCGTTGTAAAAACCGAAACGCCCAATTTAGACATTATTCCCGCACACATTGATTTGGTAGCCATCGAAATCGAACTTGTAGATAAAGATCAGCGTGAATACATGCTGAAAAATGCGCTACAAAACATTAGAGAAGATTACGATTATATCTTAATTGATTGTGCGCCTTCCCTAGGTTTATTAACCTTAAATGCGCTTACTGCTGCAGATTCGGTTATTATTCCTATTCAGTGTGAGTATTTTGCATTGGAAGGTTTAGGTAAACTTTTAAACACGATAAAAAGTGTTCAAAAAATACACAATTCCGAGCTAGATATCGAAGGCCTTTTACTCACCATGTACGATTCGCGCTTACGTTTATCTAACCAGGTGGTAGAAGAAGTTCAAAAACATTTCAACGATATGGTTTTTCAAACCATCATTCAAAGAAATGTACGTTTAAGTGAAGCGCCTAGTTACGGCGAAAGCATCATTAATTATGACGCCGGCAGTAAAGGGGCAACAAATTACTTAAGTTTGGCAAAGGAAATTATCAATAAAAACTCTTAAAAATTATGGCTAAGGCAACAAAGAAACAGGCTTTAGGAAGAGGTTTATCTGCTCTTTTAAACGATCCTAGTAACGATATACAATCGGCACAAGATAAAAACGCAGATAAAGTTGTTGGTAATATAGTGGAATTGGACATCGATTTTATTGAAGTTAACCCATTCCAGCCTAGAACCAATTTTAGCGAAGAGTCATTACGCGAATTAGCGTCTTCGATAAAAGAACTAGGGATTATTCAACCGATAACGGTTAGAAAATTAGATAGAAACGCTTACCAATTGGTGTCGGGTGAACGTCGTTTTAGAGCTTCTAAATTATTAGGTTTAGAAACCATTCCTGCCTATGTAAGAATTGCAAACGACCAGGAATCTTTAGAAATGGCTTTAGTTGAAAACATTCAACGCCAAGATTTAGACCCGATAGAAATTGCCTTGTCATACCAACGTTTAATCGATGAGATTAACTTAACACAAGAGCAAATGAGTGAGCGTGTTGGGAAAAAGCGTTCTACCATTGCTAACTATTTACGTCTTTTAAAATTAGATCCTATTATTCAAACGGGTATGCGCGATGGCTTTCTTTCCATGGGTCATGGTCGTGCTTTAATTACAGTTGAAGATCAAAACATTCAACTTGATATTTACGAGAAAATTCTAGCCAATAAACTGTCTGTTCGAGAAACAGAACAATTGGTTCGAGATTATAATACTTCCGAAGAGACGGAAATACCAGCAGAAAAACCAGTCAACAAAGATGGCATGCCAGATTTTGTAAAAACTGGGGTTAAGGCCTTTTCAGAATACTTTGGACATAAAATTGACGTTAAAGTCTCAAGAAACGGTAAAGGAAAAATCACTATTCCGTTTCATTCAGAAGAAGATTTTAACCGCATTAAAAAATTAGTTCAAGGTGATTCCAAATAAATCTCTATTAGTTTGTGCTTTCCTTTTTTTGTGCTGTTTTTCAATATTACAAGCTCAGGAAGAAAAAGACACAGCTATAAAAGAACCTACCAAAAAAAAATCGGAAGCTCCTAAAATTATTGCAACCGATTCTATTGTAGAAATTAGAGACCCTATTAATCCTCTCGCTCCTGCCAAAGCTGCTTTTTATTCGGCCATACTTCCTGGTTTAGGGCAAGCTTACAATAAAAAGTACTGGAAAATTCCAATTGTTTGGGGGGCCATTGGTACTGGAATCTACTTTTACGTCGATAATAATAAAGAGTACCACCGTTACCGCGACGCCTACAAAAGTAGATTAGCTGGCTTTACAAACGATGAATTCTACTATGACGGCAACGGCAATAAATTAACAACGCCAACAGTAACCGACGATGGTCTGGAACGCGGACAAAAATTCTACCGTCGTAACAAAGAGATATCACTTTTAGTCACCCTGGGTTTATACGCTTTAAATATCATTGATGCTAACGTAGACGCACACCTCATGCAATATAATATTGACGAAAACTTATCGTTAGCGCCACATTATAGAATTAACGAATTTGATGCGTCTAGTAACCTCGGACTTACACTTAATTTTAATTTTTAATATGAAAAAAGGCCAAAAACACATCTGTTTAAAGGAAAAGATTTAGGCCAATATGCATCCACTGTGATGTCTAATAAATAAAATAACACATGAAAATAGCACTTTTAGGATACGGGAAAATGGGAAAAACAATTGAGCAAATCGCGATTAGTCGTGGGCATGAAATCGTTTTAACCATAGATAAAAACGACAGCGATTATGATATTACAAAAGCAGATGTCGCCATTGATTTTAGCATCCCTAATGTAGCCTTTAACAATATTTCTAATTGTTTAAACAATAATGTTCCTGTGATTTCTGGAACAACAGGTTGGTTAGACCGCTATGATGAAGCCGTAGCTTTATGTGAAGAAAAAAAGGGTGCTTTCATCTATGCTTCTAACTACAGTTTAGGCGTGAATATCTTTTTCGAACTGAATAAGACCCTAGCTAAAATGATGAGTTCTTTAAAGCAGTATAATGTGTCTATGGAAGAAATTCATCATACTCAAAAGCTAGATGCTCCTAGCGGAACAGCTATTTCATTAGCTAACGATGTGATTGATCAAAACGCAAACTATAGTCAATGGAAACTCGATGAAGGCGACGAAACAACCATTCCTATTGTAGCCAAACGTATTGAAGATGTTCCAGGAACGCATACCGTGACTTACGAAAGTGAGGTCGATACTATAAACATTGAGCATGTGGCTCACACACGTCAAGGTTTTGCTTTAGGCGCTGTCGTTGCCGCTGAATGGATTTTCGGAAAATCTGGTGTATTCACTATGAAAGACGTGTTAAACATAAGTTAATCACTTCTCATCCTGTAACATAAAGCAAGCGACATCTACCTACATAAAATAAAAACATTTAGATTATGACATTAACACAGTGGTTTATTTTCATCTTAATTATTCAGGTTATTCACGGCTTAGGCACCTGGAAATTATATATTAAAGCAGGAAGACAAGCTTGGGAGGCTTTTGTACCTTTTTACAATGGCATCGTTTTAATGAAAATCATTAACCGACCTGTGTGGTGGGTTATTTTGCTATTCTTACCTATTGTAAATCTCATTATGTTCCCGGTGATTTGGGTAGAAACCGCTAGAAGTTTTGGCAAGAACCAAACCGTAGACACCTTTTTAGCTGTTGTTTCGCTAGGTTTTTATAACTACTATTTAAACTATGTTGCCGATGTTAACTATATAGAAAACCGAAGCCTTACCCCTAAAACAGGATCAGGCGATTGGATTAGCTCCATTTTGTTTGCCATCGTTGCTGCTACTATAGTTCACACGTATATTATTCAACCTTTTACTATTCCGTCGTCATCTTTAGAGAAATCTTTATTAGTTGGTGACTTTCTGTTTGTTAGTAAATTTCACTACGGAGCTCGTGTGCCTATGACAACGGTAGCCGCTCCTATGGTTCATGATACCATTCCTGTTATTGGATCGAAATCGTATTTATTTGACGATCATTATGAAGATCGTAAAACGTCATTTAAAAATAAGTTTCAGCTCCCCTATTTAAGGTTCCCTGGTTTTGAAGATATTGAACGTAACGACATTGTTGTGTTCAATCAACCAGCCGATACCTTGTTGGACATGAATAAATTCAAGCCAGACAGAAACTACTACAAGCCAATCGATAAAAAGACTAATTTGGTTAAACGATGCGTTGGTGTAGCTGGTGACACTTTAGAAGTACGCAATGGATTTGTTTATATTAACGGTAAGAAAAATGAATTACCCGATCGTGCACACTTACAATTCAGTTATTTTGTACAACCAAAAACCAATCAGTTTAATCCAGCTTACTTAAAAGAACGCTATGATATTACCGATGGTTTTGGTATTATAAACAATGAAAACACCTATTATTTCTCAGCCATTTCAGATGAAGCCTTAGCGAAGTTTAAAAACAACCCGAATGTGGCTAGTATTACGCCTAACATCCAGGAAAAAGGCTTAAGAGATCCGAATATATTCCCTCATGATCCTGCATACAACTGGAATGTGGATTTTTTCGGTCCGCTTTACATACCGGAGCAAGGAAAAAGCATCGCTATAACTGTAGAAAACTTACCACTTTACAAACGTGTTATCACGGAGTATGAAGGAAACGATTTGAAAGTTCAAGGCAATCAGATTTTAATCAACGGTGAAGTCGCTACAAATTATACCTTCAAGCAAAATTACTATTGGATGATGGGTGATAACCGCCACAACTCTATTGATGCTCGTGCTTGGGGCTTTGTTCCTTTCGATCACGTGGTAGGAAAACCGGTGTTTATTTGGATGAGCTGGGACGGTTCGAAACCAAGATGGGAGCGTTTCTTTACAACCGTTAGCGGTGAAGGAAAAGCGACCTCTTATTTAATTCCTTTCCTTATCCTACTTTTAGGTTGGTTCGGATTTAGCAAATGGCGCAATCATAAAAAATTAAATAGCTAAAATGACCTTCGGTTATGATGCTGCTGCATTAATTCAGCATCATAACTGTTTTTTATAAGCCATGTCTGTACTCATTCACCCAACATATTTTCCGAATATCGCGCAGTTCGTGGCCATGACCAATACCGATCATGTCGTTTTTGAAACTGCCGATAATTTCCTAAAACAAACCTATAGAAATCGTACTTACATTTACGGAGCTAACGGAAAACTCACCTTGAACATCCCGGTGATACACAGCCAAAAAAATCGTCAGCTCTACAAAGATGTCCGCATTTTTAATGAAGAAAACTGGCAAAGTCTACACTGGAAATCCCTTTTATCGGCCTATCGCACTTCGCCTTTTTTTGAATATTATGAAGACGAACTTCAGCCTTTATTCACTACAAAATCGGAGTTCATTTTAGACCATAACTTCAAGTGTTTAGAGGTTATTTCAGATTGCTTACAACTCGATTTAAACACGTCTAAAACGGAAGTTTACCACCCTGTTGAAGAGCAGCATGAAGACTTTCGGTTTTTAGTGCATGCTAAAAAAGAAATCCCTCAAGAGCTTGAAACATACACCCAAGTTTTTGCCGACAAACATGGTTTTATTCCTAATTTGAGTATTTTAGATTTACTTTTTAATGAAGGCCCAAACGCATTAAATTATTTAGAATCACAGACTGTTATAACACATAAATGATTCAGCCTTTTATACATTACGGTTGTCATTTTTTACTACCACTCGCCGTAGCACTCATTTGGTATAAACCACAATGGAAAATGGCTTATGTCATCATGATTTGTGGGATGCTCATCGATTTAGATCATCTCTTAGCCACCCCTATTTTTGAACCAAATCGCTGTAGTATTAATTTTCATCCGCTACACTCCTATTATGCCATAGTCGTTTATGTACTTTTACTTCTTCCGAAGAAAACCCGCTTAATAGGTTTGGGCTTAGTCATTCACATCATTTCCGATGCTGTTGATTGTGCTTTAATGTAACAATTTTACATCTGCTGAAACTAAAAATTGCTACACAAAGATGCGCGGAGTTTCACAGAGACGCACAGAGAGAAAGTATTAAATTCTAGAACTAGATTTACAACTGAAAACTGTAAACTGTGACTGGAACTGAGACGGAGACTAAAACCTATTCCTCCAAACTTAAAGTAGCTTAGAAACTTCGATACACCTACATAAAGCCGTATTATAAAATTACACGATAAACTAAACTATCACAGGACACACCCCTTAATCCCCTCTTTTTAGAGGGGAAACTCAAACTCAAAACTTCCGTTTAATCTTTAAGGTAAAATTTAATGCGCAACAGTTTCCCTCCTAATAAGGAGGGAGTAAGGGAGGTGTTAATCCACTATTATTCCTCCAAACTCAAAGTAGCTTAGAAACTTCGATACACCTACATAAAGCCGTATTATAAAATTACACGATAAACTAAACTATCACAGGACACACCCCTTAATCTACTCTTTTTAGAGAGGAAACTCAAACGTAAAGTTTTTGTTCTAATCTTTAAAGTAGATTTTAAGGCGCTACAGTTTCCCTCCTAATAAGGAGGGAGTAAGGGAGGTGTTAATCCACATTTACTCCTCCAAACTCAAAGTCGCCATAATAGGATAATGATCGGAATAATGCACATCGTAGTTCTTAAAACCGTTAATTTTAAAGGCTTTATCGGTTAAAATAAAATCAATTCGAATTGGGAAAAACCGGAAATCATAACTACGTCCGAAACCATTTCCTGCCACATCAAAAGTATCATTTAAATCCCCCTTAATCGTACGGTACACATACGAAAAGGCCGTATTATTAAAATCACCACAAATAACCACTTTATAGTGACATTGTTTTTGATGTTCTAAAATCAATTCAGCCTGAGATTGTTGCATTTTAAAACTCGTTCCTACTCGCTTTAGGAGTTTTTCGGAAGTTTCTTTTCGTAAACTATCCACTTGGGTATTGATATGCATAGATTCTAAATGCACATTGTACACACGAAAAGTATCTACACCCTTCACAACATCAGCAAAAATAGCATTGTTAGAGGTATTTGGAAATCCTAAAGAGCCCGAGTTTATTATTGGAAATTTTGAAAAAATGGCTTGACCATGTTTAACCTTTTTTCCTGCTATTTTTTTATACTGATAATCATAAAAAGAAAAATCCAGATTTTCACGCGGATGGAATTCTTCTATACAAATAATATCTGGAGATTCTTTTTTAATAAAAGCGACAATATTATCTGATGTATTATCTTCGGGAATCCAATCATACAAATCAAAGAGCCGCACATTATAATTCATGATTTTAATGTTTCCAGGGCTCTCTACTTCTGTAGTAGATGAAAATCGATACAAGGAACCGTATAAAAAATACCCTAAAAGCAGAATGATCATTGACATAAAACACTGGCGTTTTAATTTGATCAACCAGTATAAAACAAACAGGAAATTTATACCAATAAGAAAGCTAACACCAAGATTAAGCACCGCAAGCACGGCAAAAGTTTTTGGAGGTAAATAAGGTAAAATGAAAGACGACAAAAGCAATACAGCAAAAATCACATTAATGAAATAGATGATTTTATTTATAAAACTTAAGTTTTTCATCTGATTATTTTTCAGCTCTAAATAAAAATTCCTTCTCCTCAGCAGTTAAACTCTCATAACCACTTTTGCTAATTTTATCTAAAATAACATCAATCTTTTTTTGGTTATTAAAGGCATTAAAATCAGATTTGGAATAGCCACCAATTTTACTTTTATTTTTATGAACCGTTTTTAAAGGCCCTTTTTTAGAACTTTTAAACCAGCCAGAAACGGTATCGGCCATGCTTTCGAAACCTTTTCCGATATCATTCCCTTTAAGCAGCTGTTGTGCATAAGCATAACCCAATAGCGATCCACCTAAATGCGCTAAACTACCTCCTGAATTGGTTCCAAAAAGCCCTAGAACATCCAAGGCAACGATAACCGCCCCGACATGCCATAATTTGATATTAAAAACGAACAAACGCACTTCTTGCTTAGGCATATAAGCACAAAGGAAAATTAAAAGTGCGCGCACCGCACCAGAGGCCCCGACCAAAGTCGGATTCCCTTTAAAAACTGAAGGTAACAAGCTGTAACAAATCACAAACAAAAAACCACCTGAAATGGCACCTAAAAAATAAACGTTTAAAGCCAGTTTGGGGTTAAACAAGTTTAAAAACATACGACCTAAAAAGTAGAGCCATAACATATTAAACAGCAGGTGAATAAAATCGTAATGCAAAAAAGCATAGGTCATTATCGTCCACGGTACGGCAATAAATTCGAAAAATTGACTAGGAAGTTCAAACCAAACCAAAAAAGGTTTAAGTAATAAAGACAGTACAAAAACCACCACGTTAATGGCTATAATTTTCTCTAACACGTTTAGGTTAGAAAGCTTATATTTTATGTCGTCTACTAAGGTATTCATTAATACCAACGGTTTTGGTTAAACTGATTTTTTTTCCAGTACCACATAATAAAAAAGCCTGTTAATGCACCACCAACGTGTGCCATGTATGCTGTATTACTCGGACTAAAAAATGATTGTCCTGTGAGTCCTGAAATAAGATCTAAAATAATAATACCTGGAATAAAATACTTCGCTTTTATTGGGATAGGCAAAAATATCATCATGAGTTTAGCTTCTGGATTCATCATACCAAAAGCGGCCATAATACCCATAATACAACCCGAAGCACCAACCATACTGGCGTTATAAGCCGAAAACACAGCTTTTAATGACTCCAACTGTGCTTGAGACACGCCGCTAGCTTGACCAGAAACAAGCGCACTTTTAATGTTTTCTGGAGAAAGACCAGACGCTATCAAAGCATTGTAATTGGGAATGTATTGAAAATAATAAAAGCCTACTTGCAATAATACGGCTCCCAATCCTGCAGAGAGGTAAATAAAAAGAAACTTTTTAGAACCTAAAACCTGTTCTACTGGGGTTCCAAACATCCAAAGCGCAAACATATTAAACAAGATATGTGTAATACTAAATTGATGCATGTCCGCACCTCCATGCATAAACATATGTGTTATAATTTGCCAAGGTCGAAAAGCTTCATTCTTTGGGAAGTACATAGCAAACCACTCGTAAAAAGAGCCATTTGCAATAAATAGAGTACCAACAAACATAATCACGTTTATGATTATTAAATGCTTTACCGTTTCAGAAATCCTCATCATAATTTAAAATCTTAGTTATTAAAAGAACTGGCTGTTACAAAAGTGATAACATCTAAATAGACAACCAATAATTTTAGTATAATATTATATAAACTTTTTGTCTAACTCATCGACACTCATCGTTACAAAAGTAACTCGATTTGCGGGCGATACATTGGGATCTTTACAAGCAAAAAGCTTGTTGACCAAATGTTCTTGCTCGTCTTTTTGTAAAGACTGTCCCGTTTTAATGGCTAAACTTTTTGCCATGGATTTCGCTAATAAATCGGTAGCACTAAAGTTACTATCAGGCACTTCGTGTTCAACATCGCTTATAAGCTGTTCTAATATGATAGACACTTCGCTTTCAGGAACGTTAACAGGAACACCCGTAATTTCAACCAATTCTTCATCAACGTTAGAAAACACAAATCCAGTATGTTCTAAATCGGCTTTTAGTTGGTTGACAATGTCGATATCTTGAGGCGAAAAATGGAGCTGTAATGGAAATAATAATTGCTGACTTACCCCTTCTCTACTCGTCATGTTTCTTAAAAACTCCTCATACAAAACACGTTGATGCGCTCGAAATTGATCGATAATTAACATGCCTGACTTTATCGTACTTACAATGTATTTATTGTGTAACTGATAGGTAGTATGAGTTTGTTCAACCTGATGATCGCCATTAAAAATCGACAGTGTTTCTTCTTCACTTTCAAATTCCACTTCACTAAAATCGGCTTCACTCTCATTACTTTTGGATTCCAGTCCCACATACAAGCCTTCCCAATCGGATGAGCTTTTATGCCCCTCTTGTCGACTAAACGACGAGGTATGACTTGAACGCTGCGTACTAGACACCGCAGGTTGTGACGCATCATTAAAGGGATTGAAACTTCTATCCACTTCAACCTTTGGCGTACTTATTACAGTTTCTTTGTAATTATAAGGTGTATCTAAATTAGGATCTCTTTCAAAATCAAGAACCGGCGCAATATTGAATTGCCCTAGACTGTGTTTTACTGCAGCTCTTAAAATGGCATAAAGCGTATGCTCATCATCAAATTTAATCTCCGTTTTTGTGGGATGAATATTAATATCAATAGACTGTGGGTCTACCTGTAAATTTAAAAAGTAGCTAGCATGCATGCCTGGTTTTAACAAACCTTCAAAAGCTGAGGCAATGGCATGGTTGAGATAAGCACTTTTAATAAAACGATCGTTCACAAAAAAATACTGCTCGCCTCTACTTTTTTTAGCGAATTCAGGTTTTCCTACAAACCCTGATATTTTAAGCACTTCGGTATCTTCATCAACAGGAACCAATTTTTCATTGGTTTTATTACCAAATATATTGACAATACGTTGGCGGTAGTTGCTAATAGGTAAATTAAAGGACTCGCTCCCATTATTATACATCACAAAACTAATACTGGGATGTGCGAGGGCTACACGATAAAATTCATCGACAACATGGCGTAACTCCACCGTGTCTGACTTTAAAAAATTACGTCGAGCCGGAATATTAAAAAACAAGTTTTTTACAGCAACCGAAGTTCCGGTAGGTGTCACCACAACATCTTGTGAAACAACGTGACTACCTTCGATAACCAACGTGTTTCCTACATCGTTGGATGCTTGTTTGGTTTTTAATTCTACATGTGCAATGGCGGCGATACTAGCAAGTGCTTCACCACGAAATCCTTTAGTATGCAGTTGAAATAAATCTTCTGCACTTTTGATTTTAGATGTCGCATGACGCTCAAAGCTCAGTCGTGCATCGGTAGGACTCATGCCCTTACCGTTGTCGATAACTTGAACGAGCGTTTTTCCAGCATCTTTAATAATAAGTTTTATCGTATCTGCACCAGCATCAATGGCATTTTCAAGAAGTTCCTTGACTACTGAAGCTGGGCGTTGTACAACTTCTCCTGCGGCAATTTGGTTTGCAACATGATCGGGTAAAAGCTGTATAATGTCTGCCATAAATTATTTTGAAAAGAAAATAGATAAATCGAATTCGATGATGAATAAAAATATTAAAACTAGAATGGCAATGATAATGATAAGGCGCCTGTTAACTTCTTTATCGCGATTATTTTTTAAATCATCTAAAGCATCAACAAACTTAGCCTTTAAGCCTTTATTATCGCCAACGGTTTTTCGGTAATCATCGAACTTATGTTTAATTTCAAACGGACTCCCATCCTCTCCTTTATTGTCGTAATAACGCGGGGTGTAGCTAAATTTTTTATTCTTACGTGTCTTTAAAATTCCCATGAGTTTTTAGTTTAGAGGTACTTTTTATCTAATATGTACATACAAATCAATAATAATACCAAGATTAAAACTAATATTTTCGTGGACATTGCCCCACGCATTTTAGGCTTAGAGCCACTGGATTTGCGCCATTTTGAAACAAAATCACGCGACGCATCAGCATCTTTAGAATCAGACAAATCGCCCTGATTTTCTTTTGAAAACCTAGGCTGATAGTTGAACGTTTTATGTTTGCGTTGTTTAAACAAAATAAGGATACCGTTATCCTTCAAAAGTACTTAAAAATAGACAGATAATATGAACTGCAATGCTAAAAATTGTTAACAACAGCACATAAGTGAAGGGCATGACCTCATTCTAAAATCATTAAAAACAAACTACTAAAGTTACAAACCCATAGGTTTGAAAAATACCTTAAGTAAAATGCTTAGTGATCTTGACGTAATTTCGCCATTTTTATAGCCGCAATAGCAGCTTCTGTTCCTTTATTACCGTGAATTCCGCCAGAGCGCTCTATAGATTGTTGCATGTTATTATCGGTAAGTACACAGAAAATAACAGGCGTTTCATGTAAAACATTAAGATCTTTAATCCCTTGTGTTACCCCCTCGCATACGAAGTCGAAATGCTTGGTTTCCCCTTGAATAACGCTTCCAATAGCAATAACAGCATTTACCATCTGCTCTTGCATTTTTTTGCATCCATAGATTAACTCAAAACTCCCTGGAACATCCCAACGAATGATATTCTGGGCATCTACACCATTATCAATTAGCGCATCGTAAGCCCCTTTATAAAGCCCTTCAGTAATGGTATTGTTCCATTCTGAAACAACAATCCCAAACCGAAAGTTACTCGCGTTTGGGATTGTTGCTTTATCGTATTCTGATAAATTTTTATTTGCCGTAGCCATATAATAGCAATTTATTTGTTTACCAACACTTCTGCTTTTCCAATAAACACTTCTACTTTAGCAGCTTCAGAAGAATTTGAATAATCATCTTTAATTCTTTCGAAGTAAGTTAAAGCTTTATCGGCTTGACCTAAATCTAAAGCGATAGTTCCAGCTTTAAATAAGTACATTGGCGTCGTGTATTCGTTGTCACGCATTTCAGCAGCTTCTTCATAATAACCTAATGCATCTTCTTTTTGTCCTAATTGAACAAAAGCGTCACCAATATTACCTTTAGCTAAAGGTGCTAAAATTTCATCTTCGCTATTAAAGTCATTTAAATACTTTACAGCATTCTTGTAATCCTTTAATCTTAGGTAAGCTGTACCCGCGTAATAGTTTGCTAAATTAGCAGAAGGCGTTCCACTGTATTGGTCGATAATATCAAGCATTCCAAATTTACCTTCACCACCGTTAAGTGCTAAATTGTATAAAGAATCTTTTTTCGCTCCTGTAACCGCCTGATCAAAATACTTTTGAGCTTGGAACATATCGTTCATTGCTGAAGTTTGCTTAGGCTTAGAAATAAATTCTTTATATCCTAAAGAACCCAAAACCACGATAGCTACTAAACCGATAATAATGAAAATGTATTTTTGATTTTTCGCAACAAAGTCTTCCGTTTTAGAAGCTGACTCATCAAGGGCGTTAAATACCTCGGCTGTAGTTGATTCTTCCTCAATATTCGTTTGCTTCTCTTCCTTTGTTTTTGGTTTGTAACCTCTTTTGTTATAAGTTGCCATGTATTCCGTCTAATTTATTGTCGCGCAAAAATATAATTTTTCTTTATAACTAAAAGCGTATTTATTTGATATTTTTCAATAATTTGCACTTCTTTTTATCGGTAAAGCTCCAAAACCTTCGTTAAGTTGCTATTTATATGATTTTAAAATCACTTTCTCTTCTCAATTATAAAAATTTCGACAGCAAATCGTTTGTTTTCAACGACAAAATAAATTGTATTGTTGGAAATAATGGTATTGGAAAAACGAATGTGTTGGATGCTATTTATCATTTATCCTTTGGAAAAAGTTATTTTAATCCTATTGCTTCACAGAATATTAAGCATGACGAAGCCTTTTTTGTTATTAATGGGGATTATGAAAAGGATGATAAAGTTGAAAAAATTGCCATTAGCCTAAAACGCGGACAAAAAAAAGTGATTAAGCGTAACGGTAAAGTTTACGATAAGTTTAGTGAGCATATTGGCTTTTTGCCTTTAGTTATTATTTCGCCAGCGGATAGAGACCTTATTATTGAAGGCAGCGACACACGCAGAAAATTTATTGATAGTGTTATTTCACAAAGCGACAAAAACTACCTCAATCAATTAATAAGCTACAACAAAACCCTAGCACAGCGTAACGCTCTACTAAAATATTTTGCTCTAAATCACACCTTTAACGCAGACACCTTAGACGTTTACAACGAACAGCTTAACAATTTTGGCGCCCAGATTTATGAAAAGCGCAAGCATTTTTTAGAAACCTTTATTCCGATATTCAAATCGCGGTATGAAGCCATAAGCAACGGAAAGGAACTTGTCAATTTAGTATATAGCAGTCAATTAGAAGAAAACGACTTACAAACGCTTTTAAAAACAGCTTTAAGTAAGGACCGAGCACTACAATATACCAGTGTAGGCATTCATAAAGATGATTTAAATTTTAACATCGAGGAGCACCCTATTAAAAAATTTGGTAGCCAAGGCCAACAAAAATCATTCTTAATCGCCTTAAAATTAGCGCAGTTCGATTTTTTAAAAAACCTAAGTGGTGTTAATCCCATTTTACTTTTAGATGATATTTTTGATAAACTTGACGAACAACGTGTCTCACAAATCATTAAATTAGTGGACGATGAAAATTTCGGTCAGTTGTTTATTAGTGACACCCATGCCGATCGCACGGAAAAAGCCGTAAAACAAGTACATCAATCTTACGAAATATTTAAATTATAATCATGGCCAAACGCAACAACGAACACCTAAGTATTTCTGACGCCCTAAAAGAATTTGTAGAAACCAACAGATTAGAAAAAGGATTAAACAAAGTAAATGTTGCCGATGCTTGGGCAAAACTTATGGGTAACGGCGTTAACAATTACACCTCTTCTGTAAACCTTGAACGAGATACCCTTTACATTCAACTGAACTCGAGTGTATTAAGAGAAGAATTAAGTTACGGCAAACAAAAAATAATTACCATGCTTAATGAAGAATTAGGGAAAGAAATTATTAAAAAATTGATTTTAAGATAATTACATAAAATAATAAATTTCAAAATATTTGATAAAAAACATCTTGGTACAATTATTTACATTATCTTTGAAACTTAAATTATTTTAATACAAATACAATGAGTAAAGGTACCGTAAAATTTTTCAACGATTCTAAAGGATTTGGTTTCATCGTTGAAGAAGACAACAACAAAGAACATTTCGTACACATTTCAGGACTTATCGATGAAATTCGTGAAGGTGATGTTGTAGAATTCGATCTTCAAGAAGGAAGAAAAGGATTAAACGCCGTAAACGTAAAAGTAGTCTAACGATATACTATTTAACAATTACAATAAAAGCCTATCAAAATTTGATAGGCTTTTTTTATGGACGCTTCTACCCTTGATTATTTTTATCAGCCACAAAAAAAATCCGAAACCAACTGGCTTCGGACTTTCAATATGTTTAGAGTTTTATTTACACTAAAACTGCTCTCTTCCTGCAAAGTGAAAAGCACCTTCAATAGCAGCGTTTTCATCGCTATCACTACCGTGAACGGCATTTTCTCCAATAGAGGCTGCGTATAATTTTCTAATAGTTCCTTCAGCAGCTTCAGCTGGGTTTGTTGCACCAATTAAAGTTCTAAAATCATCAACAGCATTTTCCTTTTCTAAAATGGCAGCTACAATAGGGCCACGAGTCATGAACTCTACCAACTCACCGAAAAACGGACGCTCACTATGAATAGCATAAAAAGCTTCGGCATCAGCCTTTGTCATTTGTGTTAATTTTAAGGCTGCAATTTTAAAGCCCGCAGAAGAAATTTTTTCTAAGATCGCTCCAATGTGTCCTTTTTCAACCGCATCTGGCTTAATCATTGTAAATGTTCTATTTGTTGCCATTTTTTAAATTTTATTTTTATTAATTTCTATGTAAATATGCTTTCATAAAATGATAATTTCCTGAAAACAAACCGATAAACGCTCTTACGGTTTCGGCTGCAAAAGTAACCTATTTATACAAAAAAGCAATAAATCCAGTTTTAAAAAATCGTATCTTCGCCCTCTATGAACAATCAAGATATTTCAAGTATAAAACAATTACTAGCAACCCCAAAAAAAATAGTCATTGTTCCGCATAAAAACCCTGATGGTGACGCTATTGGATCCACATTAGGACTTTACCATTATTTATTAAAGCACCAGCATAAAGCACAAGTTATCGTACCAAACGATTACCCTAATTTTTTAAAATGGGTACCTGGAAATGATCATATCCTAATTCACGATGCGCAAACCAGCGCTTCTGAGACACTCATTAATGAGGCCGATATTATTTTTACTTTAGACTTCAATGCCTTTCATCGCACAGGAAACATGGAGCAAGTTTTATCTGAAAGTAAGGCTTTAAAAATTATGATTGACCACCACCAAGCGCCAGACGATTACGCCACTTACATGTATAGTGATGTTAGTATGAGTTCTACTTGCGAGATGGTTTATCATTTTATTGATTTATTGGGTGACGCAAAACTCATTGATACCCAAATCGCAACTTGTTTATATGTTGGTATTATGACGGATACGGGATCTTTTAGATTTTCTTGTACCACGAGTACAACGCACCGTATTATTGCTGAGCTTATTGATAAAGGCGCACAAAACTCAGACATTCACAACAATGTATACGACACCAACAGCTACGAGCGCCTACAACTATTAGGCTGTGCTTTAACCAACTTAAAAGTGATTCCTGAATCGCGAGCAGCTTATATTACTTTATCTCAAGAAGAACTTAACCGTTTCAATTACAAAAAGGGCGATACCGAAGGCATTGTAAACTATGCGCTATCTTTAGACGGCATCATCCTCGCCGCTATTTTCATTGAAGATAAACAGGAAGGCATTATAAAGATCTCGTTACGATCTAAAGGTGATTTTTCTGTAAACGATATGTCACGTGCTCATTTTAACGGAGGTGGCCATACCAATGCTGCCGGTGGACGAAGTGAGATATCATTAAATAAAACAATTGAAAAATTTATTAGTATATTGCCTAGTTATAACCAAGCTTTAAACCATGCATAAACTTCTAATATTCGCTTTAGCACTCACTGTTTTAGGCTGCAAAACACCTGAACCACGTCGACCTGTTTCAGTAAAATCAGGTTCATTTATTAATGCCTCTGTAGAACGTAATAAAAAACTGAATGCTAAAGAACACGCTACTATCGAGAACCTTTTAAAGCAACAAGAACAAGACTATCTAGCTTCTGATAGTGGTTTTTGGTACTATTACAACACTAAAATTGAAGCCGACACTTTAGCAACACCCGATTTTGGTGATTTGGTGAATTATAATTACAATGTAAAAGCCCTAAATGGTAAATTAATTTATTCTGCGGAAGAATTACGCACACAAAATTACGCCATGGATAAAGAAGAGCTGTTCACAGGACTTCGTGAAGGTTTGAAACTTATGAAGACAGGCGAAACCGTAACCTTTTACTTCCCTTCTCAAAAAGCATATGGCTATTATGGCGATAACAATAAAATTGGTAGCAATATGCCACTAGTTTGTGAAGTCACTGTAAATTCAATCACCCAAAACGAATGAATCTCTTAAAAAAATCCATTAAAGTTTTACTATTACTCCTTTGCGTAGGTTTGAGTTCTTGCAAGGATCATTCCTACCCAGAGCTTGAAGACGGCCTGTACGCCGAGCTTGAAACTTCAAAAGGAACCATGTTAGCGAAGCTTAGTTTTGAAAAAACACCTGTAACTGTAGCGAACTTCGTTTCACTTGCCGAAGGCACTAACACCTTAGTGAAAGCACCTTATAAAGACAAAAAATATTATGATGGCACTGTTTTTCATCGTGTCATGAACGATTTTATGATTCAAGGTGGTGATCCAACCGGTACTGGTAAAGGAAATCCAGGTTACCGTTTTATGGATGAATTTCACTCCGATTTAAAACACGACAAACCTGGCATGCTTTCCATGGCCAACCCTGGAAAGAACAGTAATGGGAGTCAGTTTTTCATCACCGATGTTGCGAAACCTCATCTAGATTATGTACATACTGTTTTCGGTGAAGTGATAGAAGGTCTTGATGTTTTAGAATCAATTTCAACTGTTAAAACTAACGAAAAGCACAGACCTCTAACCGATGTCGTTTTAAAGCATGTTAGAATCATTCGAAAAGGAAAAGCAGCAGAGTCATTTAATGCACCAAAAGTTTTTCAAAAACATTTTGCTGAACAAGAACGTCTCGAAAAAGAGAAAATTGAAAAAGCAGCAGCTATCTTAAAGGCTACTCATGATAAATTTGAAGCTCAAAAAGCAAAAGCGACTACACTTGATTCTGGATTACAGTTTTATATCTCTGAGAAAGGCGAAGGAAAAAAACTTCCTAAAAACTCCAAAGCACTCGTGGACTACTCGGTGTTTTTTGTTGACGGAAAATTAATTGGCACTAGTAAATTAGATGTCGCAGAAGCCCTTGGTGCCGTAAATAAAAAACGTAAATTTGCCAACAAATACCATCCCATCACTGCCGAACTAAAACCCAATGCTCACATGATTCCTGGATTTAAAGAAGGTTTACAACAATTACATGTTGGCGATAAAGCTACTTTATTTATTCCTTATCATTTAGCGTATGGCGATAGTGGTACTAAAGGGATCCCTGGTAAATCAAACCTCATTTTTGAAGTTGAAGTGTTAGAACTTTTAAAATAAAATAAGCTCAAAATCTATGCATGCATTAAAATTCGATTGGAATCCTATTTCTGGAATAGATATCGCAGGAAGTTTCAAAATTCACTTTTATAGCCTCATGTGGGTTACTGCGTTTATTCTAGGATGGTATATCATGAAACGCATTTTCACCAAAGAAAAAATATCTCTAACTTATCTAGATCCGCTTTTTATTTACACGGTTTTAGCCACTATGATTGGTGCCCGATTAGGCCACGTGTTATTTTATCAATCGGAATTGATATCAGAAGACTTTTTTAGCATCTTTTTACCTTTCAAATTCAAGGGTGGTTTTGAGTTTACTGGATTTCAAGGACTTGCTAGTCATGGTGCTGCTATTGGAATTATTATTGGCATGTATTTATATCGTAAAAAATACAACTACAAGTCACTCCTTTGGATTTTAGACCGCGTAGTAATTCCCGTAGCATCTGGAGCCATTTTTATCCGTATTGGAAATTTTATAAACTCTGAAATTATAGGTAAAATAACCGATTCTAATTTTGGAGTACGCTTTATTCAAGACCAATATTACAAGAGAGAAGTAATGCAGCTTACAGGTATTAATGACGTACAAAAAGCCTATGATGCCGTTGCCACGGACCCTAAATTCCAAAACTTATTAGATGCTGTGCCTTACAGACACCCTTCGCAACTTTACGAGTCGTTTTGCTACATTTTTGTCTTTTTAATTTTATGGTATTTCTATTCTAAAACCACTAAAAAAGATCAAACAGGATTTTTGTTCGGATTGTTTTTAGTTCTTCTATGGAGCATCCGATTCTTTATTGAATTCACTAAAGAACCTCAAGGCGAAGAATACATTAACTGGTTTAACCTTAACACAGGACAATGGTTAAGCATTCCTTTTGTATTAATAGGACTCTATTTCATGTTTGTTTACAAGCCAAAATCTCAAGTAAAATAATATGTTCCTCAAAAGACACCTCTATTTTATCATTGCTTTATTAGTCCTTTCAGCATGTAAAGACCAAAAAAAAGACATTAAACAAACCGAGGTGTCGTTTAGCAAAGAAGGTGAACTCACCATTTTTAGTACGGAAAACACACCTAAAACCACTTTGGACATAGAAATTGCAGACACCGATTTTGATATTCAAACTGGATTAATGTATAGAAATTCTATGCAAAAAAACCAAGGCATGCTTTTTGTTTTTGATGATGAACAAGAGCGCTTTTTTTACATGAAAAACACTAAGATCTCATTAGACTTAGTTTATATTGATGCAAATAAAAAAATCGTAAGTTTTCAAGAAAACGCCAAGCCATTCGATGAATCATCATTACCATCTAATGTTCCTGCACAGTTTGTTTTAGAAATTAATGCCGGATTGGTTAACACCTGGAATCTTAAAATTGGTGATAGCATTCAGTTCACTACAAAATAGCATTGAGGCTACTAAAACAAACCACTTTTTCCTCTCAAAAAACCGTTTATTGCCTTAAGCGGTAATTACAGCTTTACATATCACGATTTTTATTATATTTACAAGACGCCATGGCTGTAAGTCTACTATTTAATTTACAATCATTTAACAAGCTTTAGCACATGGCATTAAATTAATTCATTAAAGTTGTTCATAAAACACTAAAAAAACCTTCAAAAATTATGAAAAACCATTTATTCGCGCTTACCCTCCTCCTTATCACCTCCTTGGGGTTTGCTCAAACCACCAAAGAAATTGACTCGACGGCCATCTTCATTCTTGACAAAATGAGTGCTGTTATCGGGGATTTAGAGTCTGTTAATTTTCATTTAAGCAGTTCTAACGATAAAATTAATGAGGACAAAGACATTATAAAAGAATATCACGAAAGTAATATTTCAATTTCTGGACCAGACAAACTTCATATTCGTGTTAATGGGTCAGATGAAGACCTAGCCTATTGGTATGATGGCTCTTTCATTACTTATTACAACTACAACGAAAACAACTATGTGACTTTAGAAGCTCCAGAGACCACACTAGAAATGATAGATGACATGCACCATCAATATGATTTCCAGTTTCCTGCAGCCGATTTTTTCTATCCTGCCTTTACTGATGACTTAATTGAAGCCTTTGATAGTATTAAATTCTTAGGAAGAAAAACATTAAGAGGAGAAGACTGCTACCACATTCAAGCCATTAATAAAAATTTAAATGTGCAAATATGGGTTTCAGCTCAACCCGACGTTTTACCAAAACACTTTGTTATTATTTATAAAAACAAATCTAATTTGCAATATGAGTCTACTTTTAGCAACTGGACATTAAATCCCGTTATCCCAGAATCGAAGTTTCATTTCTTAGCGCCTCCAAATGCAAAACTAATTAGCATATTAAAAAAGGGGAATTCTTAATCAATAAAACATCATTATCATGACCACATATTCATTAAACATAAAACATAAATTAGGCATTCTTCTCGTATTTTTAGCTTTAGCTTTTCCTGCCGATCTGATAGCTCAACGCATGAGCCATGGCGCTTCACGTGGAGGCGGTAGAACTATGTCTAGAGGTGGTGGGGCAGCTAGCCATAGCATGTCGAGACCTAAAACCACGCCTAGCAGATCCAACAATAGAGCAACAACAACCAATAGAGCCACGCCTAAAAGAACTATTAATGGAGGGAGCGCTAACAAGAGTCGAAGCTTTTCTGGAAATTCAAAGGGAAAAGTTACTAATAAATCAACTTCAAGACCTAACCTTAGTACTAATAGAAAAACCTCAACGGTAAAGCGTACTTCTAACAATAAAATAGGAAATAACAGCGGAAATAAGGTCGGTAATAAAACGCATATCGGTAACAACAATGTTAATATTAATGTTAATAACAGCCACCATAACAACAATATTAGAAATACCCGTGTAAGATCAAGTCATGTGCGTTACACAAGACCTCCATATCGCTACGGTGGTCGTGGATATTATTGTCACCGACCATATTATTACCACCCTTACAGACCTTATTACTGGGGGCCTGTGTGGCATCCTTGGGGATATTTTGTAGCCTCTTTGGCAAGAACTGCTATCATTGTAGCTATTATTAGTGACAACGAAGAAGACAAAAAAGAAGAATATCATTATGATAATGGCACCTATTACCTAAAAACAGAAGAAGGTTTTGTTGCTGTTCAAGCACCTGTTGGCGCGCAAGTACCTTCCATTCCAAAAGAAGCTCAAGAGGTTAAAGTTAACGAAACAAACAATTACTATTACGGTGGCGCTTTTTACGAGCAAAACAAAGATGGTTATATTGTAGTTCCTGCTACAGCTGGAACCATCGTTCCGGGATTACCAGAAGGTGGCGAGGAAGTAAAAATAGGCGATGTGACTTATGTTCAATTTGGAGAAACCTATTACCAACCCATACAAGTAGACGGTAAAGACATGTATGAAATTGTTGAAGTAAAAGAAGAATAAATATTACTTAAATAAAGCATGCAACAGGTCAAAAAAACAAGCTTATAATTAACTATTTAAGCTTGTTTTTTTGTTACTAAAGGTTTAAACATTTCTCATTTGAAATAATTCAAAAGGACTCGAATGAATAAAAAAACAAAAATCGTCATTCTTTCTATTTTAGGCGTTATCCTAATTGCGCTAGCGATACTACCTACCCTAGTGAAAAACTACACTATAAAAAATAGTAAAGCTCTCTTAGGTAGACAAATTAACATTGGAGATTTAAAGTACAACTACTTCACAAGTACTGTTAAGGTTTACGATTTTAAATTATATGAGGCTAACGAACAAGATTATTTCGTTTCATTAGACACCTTTATTTTAAATTTAAATCCGCTTAAACTTATTAAAGATAAAGTTGAAATCGATAAACTTTACCTCAGCCATTTAACTGTAAATACAGTTATGAAAGATTCTACTTTTAATTTTGATGATCTTCTTGCCTTTCATTCTAGTACAGACACCATCACTGAAACAGAAAGCGAACCTCTAAAATTTAGCGTTTCAGATATTTCATTAAAACATGCTAATTTTTATTTCGATGACCAAAATATTAATAAGGAAACCCATATTGAAGACTTCGATTTCATCATCCCCTATGTTAGTTGGGATCAAGAAGAAAAGAGTAATGCCGACCTAAAATTCAATTTGAAAAATGGAGGTTATTTTAAATCTATATTAAATGTACATCCTTCGAGCGGCGAATTTGATGCTCATTTCACCATTAGCGACTTACAATTAAAACCTTTTTACGAATACGTTGCCGAGCACGCTCATATTAATAGTCTAGAAGGGCTTATAAATTCTGAAATACAAATTAAAGGCAACACTAATGAAGTCTTAAAATCAATCGTATCGGGCAAGGTTGACATCAGTAATTTTGAAATGACCGATACTTACAACAAGCCATTTTTAGCAGCTAAACATATCGCATCCGATTTAAAAGAAATCGATTATTTTAACAGCTCATACACCTTAGAAACCTTAAAAATAAACGGTTCGTATTCCTTTTTTCAATTGGATTCTACATCAAATAATTTTTTTAGAATTTTTAAACTAGACGCAGCAACACCTGAAGTTGTAGAAAACAAAGGCGACACCTTAATCCATTCAAATCCCCCTTCTAATAATGGAATACATTATGCTATAAACCACCTAATCGTTCAAAACGGCATTTTAGACTATACCGATAATTTAACCGGACAAGCTTTTAACTACCTTCTAACCGATATTGAAATCAATTCTAAAGCCATAACAAGTAACGCCAAATGGATCGATATTTATTCCACCATGCTACTTAATAATCGAGGCACCTTAAAAGCCAATTTAGGCATTAACCCGAACGATTATTACAACTCCACTTTAGATATTTCGATTGAAAACTTTCTGCTACCAGATTTAAACATTTACACAAATTATTATATGGGACATAGTATCTTACAAGGTGACATGTATTATACTTCCAAATCAAAAATAGTAGATGGCCAAATTGAAAGCGAAAACAAATTACTCGTAAAAAATGCTTCGTTAGAAAACACTAAGGGCGGACTCTATAACTTGCCTTTAAAATTCGCATTCTTCCTGCTTACCGACAAAAACGGTGACATCCATTTAGATGTTCCAGTTCGAGGAAATTTAAACGATCCAGATATTAACGTCGGTAAAATTGTTTGGCAGACCTTTAAAAATGTTATTGGAAAAACCGTTGCTGCCCCTGTAAATTTTCTTGTTGGCTTAGTAGGCGGTGAAAAAAAGGACTTGGAAGAAATCGATTTGACTTATACCGACAGTATTCCTACTGAAAAAGCATATAAACAGCTAGGCAAACTCATAGAACTGGAACAGAAAAAACCAGACTTAAAAATTAACCTAACGTATTTCTCTGATAGAAACCTACAAGCTGAAGCCCTGGCCAAAGCTGAAATAGGAAAATCTTTTAAACAAGAAACTGGTAAAGACTTCGAAAAACAAGAAAAAGATTTCGAAAAGTTCGTATTAAAAAAAGTAGAGTCCGATTCGTTAGATTTTAACGGCGCCATAAACAAACTGGTAAGTCAAGCTCAAAAAGACAGCCTCGTTACAGCTTTTGAAACTCATTTAATTCAGAGTACTGAAAGCTATATTAAAGCACAAGCCCCATTTAGCAAAATTGAAATCGAAAAAGGAAAACTTGAAGATCCCGAAAACACCGGAACTTTCCCGAAATTTAAAATAAGTTATGGTTTAAAAGAAGAAAACACAGACATAAACGAACGAAAATAAACCCAAAACTCAAATATTGGTAACATAAAAAAAATGATAACCATCTTTTAACAAAATTTATGCACATAAAATGTATTCAAAATAATTACCTTTAAGCTTTAATCAATCCTAATTTTATGACAAATTTACGAAAACTTGGAGTTCTGATGATGTTCTCCCTTCTAGCATCATCTGTTACAGCTCAAAAAAAACCGAACATTTTAGTTCTTTGGGGGGATGATATTGGACAATCCAATATTAGTGCTTATACCTTTGGAATTACAGGCTACAAGACCCCAAACATTGACCGTATCGCCAAAGAAGGTACCATGTTTACCGATTACTATGCGGAACAAAGTTGTACAGCTGGTCGTTCATCTTTCATTTTAGGTCAGAGTGTATTTCGTACGGGCTTAAGTAAAGTTGGTATGCCAGGTGCAAAAGAAGGTATTAGTGAAAAAGACCCTACTATTGCAGAGCTTTTAAAACCACTAGGATACATTAGTGGGCAATTTGGTAAAAACCACTTAGGTGACCGTGATGAACACTTACCTACAAACCATGGTTTTGATGAGTTCTTCGGTAACTTATATCACTTAAATGCTGAAGAAGAACCAGAATTAAGAGATTACCCAGACCCAGCTAAATACCCGAATTTTAGAAAGAATTTTGGACCTCGTGGTGTTATTCACTCGACTGCTGATGGTAAAGTAGAAGATACAGGACCATTAACTAAAAAGCGTATGGAAACTATTGATGACGAATCATCAAAAGCTGCCATGGACTGGATTAGAAAACAACATAAAGCTGGTAAACAATGGTTTTGCTGGTGGAATGGTACGCGTATGCACTTTAGAACACACGTAAAAGCAGAGCATACAGGAATTTCTGGTCAAAATGAATATGGTGACGGTATGGTTGAGCACGATATGCATATCGGTTTATTCTTAGATTTATTAGATGAATTAGGAATTGCTGACAATACCATTGTGATGTATTCTACAGATAATGGACCACACAAAAACACATGGCCAGATGCTGGTATCAATCCGTTTAGAGGAGAAAAGAATACCAACTGGGAAGGTGGATGGAGAGTACCAGCCATGATAAGATGGCCAGGTGAAATCCCTGCTGGAACTGTAGCTAACGATATCTTTTCTGGCATGGACTGGATGCCTACTTTCTTAGCTGCTGCTGGAGATGATAAGGTAAAAGAAAAACTATTAAAAGGTCACTCTGCAAACGGTAAAACCTTTAAAGTACACTTAGATGGTTACAACATGTTACCATACTTAAAAGGTGAGGAGAAAAAAGGAAGACGTGAAGAAATATTTTACTTCTCTGATGATGGTGACTTAACTGCGTTACGTTACAATGATTGGAAATTAATTTTCATGGAACAAAGAAGTCCTGGAACATTACAAGTATGGGCTGAGCCATTTACTGTATTACGTTTACCAATGATTTACAACTTAAGAAGAGACCCATATGAGTTTGCAAGCATCACATCAAACACCTATTACGATTGGTTATTAGATCACGCATTTTTACTTGTACCAGCTCAAGCTTATGTTGCTAAATTCCTAGGAACATTTAAAGATTATCCGCCTAGAGCTAAAGCAGCAAGTTTTAGTTTAGATAAAGTAATGGATAAACTAGCCACTCCTACAAATAATTAAAAATTTTTAAATAAGGGGTAGACTAAGTTCTACCCTTTTTTACCATAAAAAACAAAACAATATGAAAAAAGTTATCTGGTTAACATTAGGACTTATGTTTTCGGCATTTACAATGTCTGCACAACTTCCAATTAGTTCTTCTGATCTAAAAAGCATCAGTACAACAACGAAATTAAGTGAATCTCAAACTGAAAAAGTTGAAAAAGCTTTACTTACCGATGAAGATTTACAATCTAAAACAATTGATTACTTAAAATCTAACCCTGAAACGTCAAAATCTGTTTTAGATTTGGCCTCTAAAAGCTCAGGAAACACAGATCTTATGAAATCTATTTTAGGGAATAATTCTTTAGCAACTTATGCGATTGATTATATTTCTAAAAACCCGAAATTACTTAAACAAGCCTTGAAGGTTGTAGGCCTTTAATTTGAGTTTATACCATTTCAATCATAAAAAAAACGTCTGAAAAATTAATTTCAGACGTTTTTTATTTATAAAGATTATTCAGCCTATAGCTCTAATAATCCGTTTGTTTTTGCTACACCTTCAGCACTAGCTTTCATGTGTGCTTTTTCAGCATCACTTAAAGGAATATCAACTATTTTTTCGATACCGTCTTTTCCTAATACTACTGGTACACCGATACAGATATCATTTAAACCATATTCGCCTTCAAGGAAAGTAGAACAAGGGAAAATCTTTTTCGTATCACAAGCAATGGCTTGTACCATTCCTGATACAGCTGCTCCTGGCGCGTACCATGCAGAAGTACCTAATAACTTCGTTAATGTTGCTCCACCAACTTTAGTATCTTCAGCAACTTGTGCTAAACGCTCTTCACTTAAGAATTCAGAAACTTTAATACTGTTTCTAGTAGCGTGACTTGTTAATGGTACCATACCAGTGTCACTATGTCCACCAACTACCATTCCATCTACATCGCTAATAGGCGCACCTAAAGCTTCTGCTAAACGGTATTTAAAACGAGCAGAATCTAAAGCACCACCCATACCAATAATTCTATTTTTTGGCATTCCTGTTGCTTTATGTGCTAAATAGGTCATGGTATCCATTGGATTACTAACCACAATAAGAATCATGTTTGGAGAATGCTCAAGTAAACTTTTTGATACATTTTTAACAATACCAGCATTAATACCGATAAGCTCTTCACGAGTCATACCTGGTTTACGTGGAATCCCTGAAGTAATCACACAAATATCACTATTTGCTGTTTGGCTATAATCGTTAGTTACACCAGTTATTTTAGTATCAAAACCATTTAAAGATGCACATTGCATTAAATCCATTGCTTTTCCTTCAGCAAAACCTTCTTTAATATCAAGAATTACGACTTCTGAAGCGAAATTTTTAATAGCAATATACTCAGCACAACTAGCACCTACTGCTCCTGCTCCTACTACAGTTACTTTCATTTTTTTTATTATTTATTATTAGTATTTAATTTGTTTTTAAGCTCGAAATACAACTCATTATAGTTCAAACCGTGCTAATTTACGAATTAAAACCCTTTTAATAAAAAAGTAATAGGTAATTCAATTCTTTTTTGAGAGTACCTAAAAATTTTATGTTAAAATTTCATAAATTATTCATTAAGCTATCAAAATGCTGATTAAACCCAAATATTTTAATCAATCCGCTTTAAATCTAAAAAAAGTATGGCAAAAAAAATAACCCCATCACAAAAGTGACGGGGTTACAAATTTATCACTAAGCACAAGACTTAGTCATTTATAGGTTTTATTTATGCATCAATATTAGCATAAATGGCATTTTTCTCAATAAAATCTCGACGTGGTGGCACCTCATCACCCATAAGCATAGAGAAAATTCTATCGGCTTCCGTACCGTTATCAATTTGCACTAAACGCATGGTTCTAAATTCAGGATTCATTGTGGTATCCCAAAGTTGTTCAGCGTTCATCTCTCCAAGACCTTTATAACGTTGGATTTTTGAACCATCGCCAAACTCAGCAATAATAGCATCACGTTCTTTATCTGACCAAGCATACTGCTTTTTAGCTCCTTTTTTAACCAAATATAATGGTGGTGTTGCAATGTAAATATGTCCGTTTTCAATAAGCTCCTTCATATATCTAAAGAAGAAAGTTAAGATTAAGGTTGCAATGTGACTACCATCAATATCGGCATCACACATAATAACCACTTTATGGTAACGTAATTTTGAAAGGTTTAGAGCTTTACTATCCTCTTCGGTTCCTATGGTTACACCAAGCGCCGTGAAAATATTTTTAATCTCTTCGTTTTCAAAAACTTTGTGTGTCATCGCCTTTTCAACATTAAGAATCTTACCTCTTAATGGTAAAATCGCTTGAAAAGCTCTGTCTCTACCTTGCTTGGCTGTTCCACCCGCCGAATCTCCCTCTACAAGGAATACTTCGCATTTTGATGGATCTTGCTCAGAGCAATCAGACAGTTTTCCAGGTAATCCACCAATACTCATAACGGTTTTACGCTGTACCATTTCACGAGCCTTTTGGGCTGCATGACGTGCTTGAGCGGCTAAAATAACCTTCTGAACAATAATTTTAGCATCGTCTGGGTGTTCTTCTAAATAATCGGTTAACATTTCAGAAACAGCCTGACTTACAGACGCTGACACCTCACGGTTACCCAATTTGGTTTTAGTTTGCCCCTCAAATTGAGGTTCTTGCACCTTCACCGAAATAATGGCTGTTAGACCTTCACGGAAATCATCACCAGCAATATCAAATTTTAGCTTATCTAACATACCCGATTCATCGGCATATTTTTTAAGCGTATGTGTTAAACCACGACGGAAACCAGATAAGTGTGTTCCTCCCTCGTGTGTGTTAATGTTGTTTACGTAAGAGTGTAAATTTTCAGAATACGATGTATTATAAAGCATCGCTACCTCAACAGGAATACCATTTTTCTCCCCTTCAAAAGCGATAACATCTTTCATTAAAGGCTCTCTAGTGGCATCTAAAAACTTCACAAATTCAGGTAATCCATTTTCAGAATGAAACGTTTCACCTTCAAACTCACCATCTTCTTTTACGGCACGCTTATCAACCAAATGAATGGTAATCCCTTTGTTCAAATAAGCCAATTCACGTAAACGACTGGCTAGTGTATCGTAGCTATACTCTAAAGTTTGTGTAAAAATGGTAGCATCTGGCTTAAAAGTAACGATGGTCCCGCGCTTTTCGGTTTCACCTACTTTTTTTACAGGGTAAAGCGCTTTTCCACGCTCATATTCTTGTTCCCAAATTTCACCATTTCTATAAACGGTAGCTTTTAAATGATCTGATAAAGCATTCACACAACTCACACCTACACCGTGTAAACCACCTGAAACTTTATAAGAATCCTTGTCAAATTTTCCACCTGCTCCAATTTTGGTCATTACCACCTCAAGGGCAGAAACGCCTTCTTTCTTATGTAAATCAACCGGAATACCACGTCCGTCATCTTCTGTAGTTATCGAGTTGTCTTCATTAATAATCACTGTAATATTGTTACAGTGTCCTGCCAAAGCTTCATCAATTGAGTTATCTACAACTTCATAAACGAGATGATGCAGTCCGCGCACACCAACATCGCCAATATACATGGATGGACGCATACGTACGTGCTCCATACCTTCTAGGGCCTGAATACTATCAGCAGAATAATTATGTTTATTAAATTCTTCTTTAGGTTCGCTCATAATTTATGTTTTCTAAATTAATGTTCTACTTAATAATTTTTTCACGCTCCCTCGGAAGCATGACAAGTCTCAAAGTATCTATAATTTAAAATCAGGATACCTCTGAAACATATGCATAAAAAAAGATGCCTTTTAGCATCCTTTTGAATACAAACAAATATACGGCTTTATGTCCTTAAATTAAAGCATTTCATCGAGTGACTTATTAAATTATCAACATTTGTTAATTATTCAAAACGCGCTTAAATCGCTTAAAAACCGTCTTAAACGCGAAACAACACCCTTTTTCGCCTGTTGTCAAATCTAAAAATAAAAAACACGCTCAAATTGCTTTAAATCGCTTCGATTTTAAATGTTTCATAGGAGAATCTACCACCTATTTCGGTTAAATTCTTCAGAATAACACATTTTTTTTAGAAATATGATGAAAATCACAAGATGGCCTCTGTATTAATTTTAATTTTGTACGAGATTGAAGGCAGAATTCATAACCATGACAAAATTAGCTAACCTATTTTTACTTCTCTTACTTTTGGTACTTCCTCTATTTTCTTTTGGGCAAGACACGATTATACGGCCAAATGAAGTAAAAAAAGAAGCTTCTTTCAAACCATCATTCAACTGGAATTTACGCGCACAAATTTGGTTACGTTACTCCGACTTAAACAACGGATCATTAATCAATAACGAACCTACCTCTAGTTTTACCGATGTATCAATACGTCGTATTAGAATACCTATTTCAGCTCAAATCACACCACGAGTATACGCCGTAGCTATGTTTGGTGATAACAATTACAATTTAAGACACAATACAGCGGGCATACGCATTTTAGACTTTTACGTAGAATACAGCTTTTCGAAATACCTGGAGGTTGGCATGGGGAAATCTGGCTGGCAGGGCTTAAGCCGTTGGAATATACGCTCTAGCAATTCGCTAATGGGACTCGACTCACCACTATTCCCTTTAAACACGGTGGAGAAAAACGATGATTTAGGACGCCAATTCGGTGTTTGGTTTAAAGGCCAAGCAGGCCATTTCGATTACAGGTTTTCACTTAATCAACCTAAAGAAATAACAACGACCCCAAACGGCAAAGTGGATTTTGCCAACAATAAACCGCGTTGGAAAACCTCATCGTATGTCAAGTATCAATTCTTTGAAAACGAATCTAATAAATCGGCTTACCATGCAGGCACCTACTTAGCTAACAAAAAAGTTTTCAATGTAGGAGCTGGTTTTCAATATCAAGAAAAAGCATTTAGTGATGGTGATACCCAAGACCCTTTAACAACGTTCTATGATATGAAACATTGGGCGATCGATTCTTTTATAAACTTACCGCTCGAACACGAACAAGCCATTACGGCTTACTTAGGCTATTACGATTTCGACTATGGTAAAGATTATGTAAGAAACCTTGGTGCTGACAACATAACTTCCGATGTAGAAAACGGTGATTTTAACGGACCAGGCATAGCCTTTCCTATGATGGGAACGGGAAGCACTTGGTACATGCAATTTGGTTATGCGTTTAAAGCAAAAAATGTATTCCACAGTCCTGTAATCATACAACCAAACGTAGCCATCCAACATGCAAATTGGGACGCCTTAGCCGACCCTATGACGGTTTACGATTTTACAGTAAACTTTCTAATTAATGGCTCGCATAGTAATAAAATTAGCCTAGGATATCAATCCCGTCCGATTTTCGATGTCGTATCTTTAACGAACATCGACCATAAAGGCATGGCCGTTTTACAGTACCAAATCGCCCTAAAATAAGGGTTTTTAAGACCAAATTTCGACTTTAAAACCATGCTTTTCTAAGCTATTTAAGCTCTAAAAACGACACGCAGCTTATTTTTATCCCAATCTGAAAGCAAAAAATGCATAATACCCACATCATTGTTACTAATATTTCAATGATTATAACACTTTACTCCCATTTTTTAATAATCCTAGCATAATTTTAACTTTACTCTTAGTATTACAAAAACTACCTAAAATCTTTTGTAATTTTACCCGCTTAAAAGTTTCACTTTAAAATAGATAAAAAAGACATGAGTAAAATTATGACAGTCGACGTTTTGTCGAGTATTAAAGGAGCACAGCCTTCCGAGACTGTGAACAAGTTATTTGAGGTTATTAAGAATGCCAATCTTACCAATAATAATTCTTTTAATAATAATCATAATAATAGCGTGTCTTTAAATAATTTGAGAGAAGATGTTGTGATAGCTAGTTCAGAGCTAGAAAAACAAATCATTATTGAAAACTTTCCTAAAGAAAAAAACGGTTATTTAGTCGTTTCTAAAGTCATAGAAGAATAGTTATGGACTCTCAAATACACAAAATTCACCAACAATTGGTGAATAAAGATATTACTTGTACAGCGCTTGTGCAAAGTAAATTAGACGCCTTAAAACCAAACACCAACCATACCGTAAATGCTTTACTAGACGAAAAAGCTTTAGAGCTAGCAGCAAAAGTAGACGCTAAAATTGCCAACGGCGAAACCATTGGTTTGCTGGAAGGGATTCCTTTTGGTATTAAAGACGTTTACATGGTTCAGGGCACGCTTACCACAGCGAGTTCCGAATTACTTAAAAATTACAAATCGGCTTATACAGCAACTGCCATTCAAAAATTATTGGATGCTGGAGCCATTCCGTTGGTTAAAGAAAACTGCGATAGTTTTGGTCACGGTTCCTCTAGCGAAAACACCATTTTTGGCGCGGTTAAAAACGCTATAAACCCCGATTTAGTGGGTGGTGGTTCTAGTGGAGGATCGGCCGTAAACGTTGCAAAAGACTACACTGTTTTTTCTATTGGTGGCGACACCGGAGGTTCTATCCGTCAGCCAGCAGGTTATAACAACGTCTATGGTTTAAAACCGACTTACGGACGTATTTCGCGTTACGGACTCATGGCGTATGCCTCATCGACCGACTGTGTTGGGCCTATCGCAAAATCGATTGAAGATATTCGCATTGTTTTAAATGTGATGAGTGGTAAAGATGTTAAGGATCAAACGACTTACGCTTCCGCGGAAATCACTCCAGAAGCGATTCAATCTTCCGAAGCCATTAAAACTATCGGGTACTTCAAAAATTTTATTGAAAGCGATGCGATTGATTCTGAAATAAAAGCTGATTTTTTAGCGGCTATCGAAAAAATAAAAGCCAAAGGTATTGAAGTGAAAGCTTTAGATTTCTTCGAATCAAACACTTTAGTATCCACTTACTATACTTTAGCCATGGCTGAAACCGCTTCTAACCTTTCACGTTTAGACGGTACTAATTACGGCAATCGTATTGAAGCTGAAAACTTAAAAGAAACCTATGCGGTAACACGTTCTGAGAATTTCTCTGAAGAGACAAAACGCCGAATCGTGGGTGGAAACCAAGTATTGTCTCAAGGATTTTCAGATGAAATTTATTTAAAAGGACTAAACCTTCGTGATCAAATTTCAGAAAATTTCGAGAAGGACTTCAACGAAGTGGATATCATCCTTTCACCGGTTACACCTAGCACACCACCTAAAATTGGTGATAGCTTAAAAGATCCTTTAGCCATGTACTTATCTGATGCTTATACCGTTGGTTTTAGCTTAGGACAATTACCTACGTTAACCATACCACAAGGCACCGCTACAGGCTTACAAATTACAGCTGCAAAAAATAATGACGAACTCGTTTTGAAGTTTGCTAACTTCTTAAAAGACACGATATAATGGAACTGGAACAATTAAACGACCTGCTGAAAAAGCACGAATTAGAGTTAGTAATCGGTCTGGAAACACACGTTCGATTAAATACCAAAACCAAATTATTTTGTTCTTGCTCCAATAGCGAAATAGAACAACCAAATCAAAATATATGTTCGGTTTGTACTGGACAAATGGGTGTTTTACCCGCCATTAACAAAGAAGCCGTTACAAAAGCGATTTACTTTGGAAAAGCGGTAAAATCGACTTTTTCTAACGAAGTGATTTCTTGGGACAGAAAACACTACGAGTACCCAGACAACCCGAAAAACATACAAATTACACAGTTTCACAACCCTGTGATTCCTGACGGACAAGTATCTTGTTACCGTAATGATGGCTCGCAGTTTACAGTGAATTTAACTCAGGTACACATTGAAGAAGATGCCGCAAAATTAATGCACGAGAAGAAAATCTCTTTGGTCGATTTTAACAAAGCCGGTGTGCCTTTAATTGAAATTGTTACCGAACCGTGTATTCGTCATATCGAAGACGCTTCAACATACGCGCAGTACATTCAGCGTATTGTTCAGAATTTAAAAATATCTGAAGCCAACCTTGAAAAAGGCGAATTTAAATCGGATGTTTCGGTGTCGCTTCGTAAAAAACACACTTACGAGTTAAATCCGCGTACCGAAATTAAAAACTTGAACTCGTTTAAGTTTATGGTCGATGCTTTAAAAGAGGAAGTTGAAAAACAACTGAATTACTACATCGAACACAAAGAATTTAGACCAGATCAAACCACGGTTTTATGGGATGCCGAATTGAAGCAAACCAAAACCATGCGTAAAAAGGAATTTGAAGCCGATTACCGTTTTATTTCGGAACCAGACTTGCCTTTTGTAAGCATTAAAGAGGTGGTAGAATCGATTGATGTCGATGTAAGCACTTTGCCTTATGCCGTAGAATCCATTTTAATTAAAGGTGGCGTTTTACCGCAAGACGCTAAGTTTTTTACAGCCGATTCCTTACGTTCGGAAACTTTTGTGGCTATTAATAACGTGATTAAAGATCCGTCGTTTGTAGCTAAAACTTTAGTGAATAATATTGGCGCCGATGAGTATGCCGATATTCACCGTATTGAACATTTAATTGAAATCTTTCAGCTTTTTAAAGACGAAAAAATCACTTCTGTTTTAGTTCAGAATGCGATTACCGCCTATTTAAAAGACCGTAAGTTTGATTACAATAAATATTTTGAAGAGAATACCATTTCCGAATCTCAAATAGAGGAAGCGATTGCTAAAGTCATTTCAGAAAATGAAGCGATTGCCAACGATATTAAATCGGGGAACCAAGGTAAAGCAGGTATTCTTGTTGGAAAAGTTATTGCGATTATAGGAAAAGGTGCTTCAGGAAAAGTGATTCGTGAAGGGATTTTGAAGCAAGTTAAAAGTGAAGAGTTAACAGTTAACAGTGCTTCACAAAACGAAAACAAACCAGCAACCAACAACCAGCAACCAACAACCAAAAAAGAAGAAGAAGTTCTGCCGCAAATTCCAATCGTAATTAAGGACACCTACAGAACGCACTTAATTTCTGATATTTCAGAAGAAAGTATTTCAGAAAAAGTAACACTTTCTGGATGGGTATCTAGTGTTCGTGATCATGGGGAATTAATATTTATCGATTTACGCGATTCTAGCACACAAATTTTTCAAGTACGCTTAAGTCGTGAGTCATTCCCGAATTTAGATGAATTGGTAAAACTTAAACCAGAGTCGGTAATTACCGTTTCAGGAACCATTCTTCAGCGTAAAGAAGACGATTATAACGCAGCTTTACGCACCGGAAAAATCGAATTAGAGGCGAACGATTTAGAAATTTTAAACCTTTCTAAAACGCTGCCTTTCGAAATAAAAAGAGCGACTAAAACGAATGAAAATGTTCGTTTTCAGTATAAATATTTAGACCATAGAAATGACGATGTGCGTCGTGTTATTGTAAATCGCCATAAGGTGATTAAAATGATGCGCGATATTTTAGACGATCAAGATTTCTTAGAAATTGAAACGCCTATTTTAAGTGCCGGAACCGATGAAGGGGCGCGTGAATTTATCGTACCAACGCGTAAGCAAGCTGGTTCGTTTTACACGCTACCACAAGCACCACAACAATTCAAACAAATGCTGATGGTTTCGGGTTACGAAAAGTATTTTCAAATAGCACGTTGTTTTAGAGATGAAGATTCTCGTGGCGATCGCCAGCCAGAATTCACACAGTTGGATATTGAAATGGCTTATGCCAGCATGCAACAAATCATCGATTTAAACACGAATATGTTTAACGCGATTGTTGAAAAAATATATGGTAAAAAATGGATTTTACATCCGTTTGAAGTGCTTACCTACCAAGAAGCCATGGATTACTACGGTTGCGACCGTCCAGATTTACGTTTCGGATTGAAATTACAAGACATCACCGAGATTGTAAAAGATACCACATTCCAAGTCTTTAGTAAACCTATTGAAGAAGGCGGTATTGTAAAATGTATTAAAGTGTCTGCCGAAGAGCAAGGCAACAAACGTTTATCTAAAGGACAAATTGAAAAATTAACAGGTATTGCCCAACAGCATGGTTTAGGAGGTTTGGCTTATATTATTGTAAATGAAAACGATTTACAATCGCCAATCATTAAATTCTTAGGTGAAGAGATTGCTGCAGGCATTATAAAAACCACGGGAGCACAAGTTGGAGACATTGTATTCTTCTCTGCTGCCGATTACGCGACTGCAAACAAAGCCTTAGATGCCGTACGTCAAGAACTAGGAAGCATGTTACGTTTAATCAATCCTAAGGAATTAAGACCTGCTTGGGTTATTGACTTCCCGATGTTTGAGAAAACCGACGAAGGCCGTTGGACCTTTACGCATAACCCTTTCTCGATGCCTGCGATTTACGATTTAGACAAGCACATGAATGGTAAAGAGGAAGAAATAGGCAGCATTATCGCCCAACAATACGACTTAATCTTAAACGGTTACGAAATTGGTGGTGGCTCTGTGCGTGCCCATAAACCTGAAATTCTTGAAGCCACATACAAGAACATGGGCTACAATAAAGAAGAGATGCTAAAAAGCGTTGGTACCATGTATAAAGCCTTCCATTACGGCGCGCCACCACACGGCGGCATCGCTTGGGGTGTAGACCGTTTAATGATGATTTTAGAGAAAAAAGCATCCATTAGAGAGGTGATGGCTTTCCCAAAAACAGGAACTAGCGAAGATTTATTATTCGGAGCACCTTCTATCCTATCTGATAAAAAGGTTGAAGAAATGAATGTGCGTGTGATGAAGAAATAAGTTTTTTTTAAATAACACAAATACAAGTTGGCAATATTGACGAAAAAATTAACCCCAAATACTAAATTAAATCTTATGAAAACAAAATTACTTTTTTTATTTACTTTTTATTCAATTCTATCATTTTCTCAAACGAATTTAGCAACTAACGGAAATTTAGAAAGCTGGACAAATTCTACAACATTAGATAATTGGACAATTGAGAATAATGTTTCTCAAAATACTACTGATGTTGCTGAAGGAACATCAAGTGCTTTTTTCTCAATTAGTGATAATACTTTAAAACCTCTAATACTTGCAAAAGTTCCTTTAACAAATGGAATAGAATACACCATATCCTATAAATTTAAATATGTTAGTGCTAACTATAACGGAACGCATCCTATAACTTTAAAAATTATTCGAGCAGGAAGTGCAACAACTAGAACAAGCAATTCTTTTGCTTCAAATAATAATTGGATTGACAAGTCGATAAAATTCACACCTGACCAAACTGGTGAATATGATTTAAGTTTTTCTATTGCAACTTATGATGGACAACCTTTTGATGTTTTAATAGATGACATTCAAGTTTTTGACCCTTTAAGTTTGAGCGTTAATGAGGTAGACAGTAAAGAGAATTTTAATATTTATCCAACAATTACAGATGGAAAAATTTACCTTGAACAAATTGATAACTTTAAACTTTCAGTTTATGATATAAATGGAAGAAAACAAAATGTAATATTTGAAAATAACTCAATTGATTTATCTGGATTAGCAAATGGAGTATATTTTGTGAATTTAAAAAATAACACCAAAAATATAACAAAGAAAGTTATAAAAAGATAGCACTATTTGCCAACATCCTATATAATTAATAGCTACAAAGAACTAGCTTTAAGGTAAGTTCATTTATATAAATTTATTGTTTAGTGTAAGATATTGTATTTTACAGGCCACTAATCATACAGTTTCACGTTAAATCCCGATAGGTACGCCTATTGGGATTTTGTTTTTTTGTAGGATTTTTAATAATTATATTTACACAAAAATTATAAGGCTAACACTATTTTAAGGTATTTGTTTGTGCGTAAGTCGTATAAAAAAGTTTATAATATAGGTTGTGCTTAATATTGAATAAAATGAATAAAAAAGTAATAATAATTTTTCTAATCTACTTTATACAGTCTATTGCAACTTCTTGTTGTTCTTGTGATTGCGACCCAATAAATACATTTGAAAAAATGTACAATGATTTGGATTTAAAGGCTTGGGATACTTCTGGATTTCAAAATACAGAAGTATTAAATTCTGCTTATAAAAATGCTTTCGGATTAACAATTTCTGTACAATTTGAATTAAATCAAATTTCATATTCAAAACCAATATGGAATATAAGCTCATTTGGATTTACATCGGCATTTGCAATGAGTGATTGTGATTGTCCTATGGATGAGTATATCACTTTAGACCCTATCTCTTCAATAAAAATAAATGTAGTAAATTTAGAAACCCAAGAGATTACTGATGTTACAGACAATTTTACAACTTATAATTATAATGGAGAACAATTGACCATAAGTGAATTATTTGAAATTCGGGAAGATTGGATGGATGGATTTCAAGTGGACATGTCAGAATATGACAATATTCCAGATAGGTCTCTATTTACAGTTATAATCTCTCTCGAATCAGGGGCTGAAATAGTAAATCAAACTCAAGAAATAACCTTTGAATAAAATACTTTGCTCAGCTTTGACTGTAAATTAAACCAACCTAAAACAATGACCCCAAAACAAGTCGAAAGGATTCAAAATAAAATCAAGAAGATTAAAAAGGAGCTTGCTGCTGATAAAAAACATTGGGGTGGCTACTATCATGATGGTCGAGGTCTTAGATATTTACCGCCTGCATTATATTTAAAAATAAACGATTATACAGGCGCTTTACGCTATTTTAATTGGTTTAATAAAAACTTCCCCGAAGACTCTTGCTATCCAATTTTTCTATTTGAGTGGACAATAACGCTTTTCAAAAGGAAAAAGATTAAAGATGCTGAAAAAAAGGCTTTAGAAACTTTTTGCTGCAATAGATTTATAATTGACGTGTTTTTAAGCAATGAATTAATTCATTTAGATCATTCTGAAAATGCCAATTGGGAATATTCTATCATCATCGAAAACTTAGAATATTCTAAAGATCAAGAAGAACTCCATGATTTTACAATATGGTTGAAAGACTTAACAAACACCAAAACATTTAATGATTTCACTAATAAATTCATCGAAATTGAAACAGCTTTAGAAAATGAAGATTCGGAAGCGAAAAGATCAATACTTATGGATGATCAATTACAAATGCTTGAACACTTAAAATCCTAAGTATTTTTCTTGAACACATGGAAATCGATTCGGTTCCTCTCAATCAAACTAAAAACCTCAGATTTTCTGAGGCTTTTTTTGTTATAATATATTTAGATGAACAAATTAAATGATCTTTATGCATTGTATTCAGTTGTTCCGGCGAAATTCTAAAAATGGATTCCAAAGCGTCTAGAAATGATTGTGCAACAAATAAAAGCAGTATTTGATGCAAAATAAGCAACGATTAATTTTAATTTGCGACGAATAAAAGCTATTTTCGTTGCAAATAACGCATCAAATGAAAGCTTTTATACACCAAAAAGACAATTGGCCTGAATTTACTTGGAACACTAATGAATTTTTGGATTTATTAAGTGAGGCCAGAAATTTACAAGGTAGACTTATTGGAAAAATGGAAACATTAGGTTTCGATTTGAGAAATGAAGCTTTACTTGACACATTGACTCTTGATGTGTTAAAATCATCAGAGATTGAAGGAGAATTTCTCAACCCTGACCAAGTACGATCGTCAATCGCTCGTAGATTAGGTATAGAAATAGCCGGAGCTGTTGATTCTGACAGAAATGTAGAAGGTGTTGTTGAAATGATGCTCGATGCTACTCAAAATTGTTTTAGTCCTTTAACAATCGAAAGGCTTTTTGATTGGCACGCCGCCCTTTTTCCAACAGGAAGAAGTGGCATGTACAAAATAACCGTAGCAGACTGGAGAAAAGATACTACAGGACCTATGCAGGTGGTGTCTGGAGCAATCGGAAAAGAAAAAATACATTTTCAAGCACCGGATTCTGATTTGGTTGAGAAAGAAATGACTCGATTTCTTAAATGGTTCAACAATAGTAATATGGACTTAGTTATTAAAGCTGCAATCGCTCATTTATGGTTTGTAACTATTCACCCATTTGAAGATGGAAACGGAAGGATTACTAGAGCATTAACAGACATGCTTCTGGCGCAAGCCGACAAAAGTAATCAACGCTTTTACAGTATGTCTGCTCAGATTCGGTTGGAAAGAAAGCAATATTATGAGATTTTAGAAAAAACTCAAAAAGGAAATTTAGACATAACCGATTGGATGGTTTGGTTCTTAACCTGTTTAATTAACGCTTTAAAATCGACAGATTCAATACTAATCAAAACATTATTCAAAGCCGATTTCTGGCAAAAACACGTCTATACAACGATTAATGATCGTCAAAAAAAATTACTAAATAAATTAATGGATGGTTTTGAAGGAAAGTTGACATCATCAAAATGGGCAAAAATCGCGAAATGCTCTAAAGATTCAGCTGTAAGAGATATTAATGACCTGATTGAAAAAGGCATATTAAAAAAAGAAGTCGCAGGTGGAAGAAGTACAAATTATGAATTAGTTGGAATGCCAACTGATAACCGAACAAACGGCCGTGAGGAATAAGCTTCTGACGACAACAATACCAATTAAAAAAAGGAAAGAGCGGAAGGGCAAGATATCGAATTTACAACTGAACAATCATAATCTAGTAGTCAAACCTTCTCTACTTATACCAAAGCTTGCACACAACCAAAACAGTAGCAACTGTAATGCTTTTTAACAATCCATAAAAACTATACTGAGCATCTAATTAGGACTATAATTCTTCAGAATAGAAAATGAAAAAGTACTTCCTTGGCCCATTTCAGAGGACACAATTATTTCTCCACCCAGATTATCTATAATATTCTTTACTGTAGCCAGACCGATACCTGTGCCTATATTGCCATATTTATCTTCGGAACCAGCAATGCTGAATAGGTTAAAGATTTTAGCAATGAACTTGTTAGGAATCCCATCGCCATTATCTGCTACAGAAAACAAATATTCAGTTTCCGTTTCCGAAATTGAAATGGTAATTTCCGTTTTTGGCTTTTTATTATACTTTATCGAATTCGTTACTAAATTCACCAAAACCTGCATTAAGGCTGATTTATTCGTTTTTATTTCCGTGGAGTTTCCTTCTAAATGAAAAGACACCGTATGATCTAAATTGGTAATCTGTTTCAATTCGGTTAGAATATCATCAACTAAAATAGCTTCATTTTGCTTGCTTAGTATTTCATCATTATTATAAAATTTTAATAAGCCATCAATGTAATTTTTTAATGTATATGAAGAGGTCTTGAGGTATTCCAGATATTGCTGAGAATCTTCATCTAATGCGTCCTGATTTTTACTTTCTAACAACTCGGTTAAAGAAATAATATTGGATAATGGCGATTTAAGATCGTGGGATACTACCCTGGCAAACTTTTTTAAGTTGTCATTCCTTTTCTTTAAATTTTCCTGAAGCTGTATAAGTTTTATGTTTTGAAAACGCTGCTCGAATAAATGAGCAACTTGCTTAGCCATGACTATTAAAGCATTTTTCTGGTCTTCTGTTAGCCTTCTCGGCTTGGTATCATAAACACAAAGGGTTCCTAGTTTATAACCATCGGTATTAACGACTGGAACACCTGCATAGAAAATCGCTTGAAAATCTATTACTAAAGGGTTATCATGAAAACGAATATCCTCCCGTGAATCTTCAATGATGGTTATCACATCATCAGAATTAATAGCATGCCCACAAAATGAAATATTTCTAGGCGATTCATTAAATGGCACACCATGATGCGATTTCAAAAAATTACGATCTCTGTCTAATAACGACACTAATGAGATGGGAACCTCGCATATATAAGCCATCAAAGCCGTAATGTTATCGTAACTTTCCTCTGGCAAAGTATCTAATAGCTGATATTTATTAACTGCTAACTGCCTTTGGTATTCATTATCAGGTAATTCAGGACTTATCATTGAGAGCGAAAATTTCTTATCAAAATAACCTATATCTTTATAATATCCTAAAATAACATGATGCCATTTAATATAGTATGCAATTAAAAACTACGAAACGCTACAACTAATAATAGTTATAGGTGGTTTGCAGCTATTCACCCGTAAACTTTAACATCTAAATCCGACATTTACCATATCATTAAGAATATTTCCATTTAACTTTAAAATCTTAAATCTTAAAATCTTATTATGAAAAACTCAACTTTTATTTCAAGCCTTGCTTTTGCATGCTTATTGTTTTTATCTACTAACGTTAATGCACAAAAATTTGCAAAATTAGATAAGAGTCCGTTAGACGTTACGGCCTACCCTACTAGCAATAAAGAACCAAACAAACTTATTAAAGTGGTTTATAGCCGTCCGCAACTTAAAGGTCGCGAGTTAAGTAAGTTGGCACCAAACGATAAAGTATGGAGAACAGGAGCTAACGAAGCGCCGGTGATTACTTTGTATAAAGACATGAAAATTGACGGAAAAGCTATAAAAGCAGGTGAATATTCGTTGTTTACCATTCCTGGTGAAAAAACTTGGACCATCATATTAAGTAAAGATATTAATGTTTGGGGTGCTTACGCTTATAATGAAGCCAACGATGTGGTACGTGTTAAAGCTGATGTTTCTACTGCAAAGGATGCTGTTGAAGCTTTTTCAATGGCCTTTGATGAAAACGGAACGCTGTTTTTAGCTTGGGACAAAACAAGAGTTTCTGTACCTTTTACAAAATAAGTTGTAGGCTTTAGGCTGTATGCTTTACGTTTAAGGCATATAGCCTAACACCTATTTATCTTTAGATTCTTCAGACATATAGTACAGCTTTTTCAAGCTTTTCTTCAGCAGTCTAAAACGCATCACACCTATCACTAAAAAGATGATACAAAACACCAAACACACTAAGGCAAAGTATTTAAAATTCGGATAGCCTTTTAATTCAAAAAAGGCAAAAGCTCCAATGAGCAAGTACAAAGACGACCTAATGTAAGATAATAAGGTACGTTCATTTGCCAAACGGGTACGTTCAATAGCTAAATAATCTCTTAGGATAACTTTTTCATCTGGTTTAAAATCACGACCAAAACGTAAGAGTTTCATGAGTTACTTTTTTTAAGGGATGTTCAAATATTTATGAGTTTGTAGCGATACCTTCCATTTCGGATTAGCCATCACATAATCCACTATTTCAGGCACTACTTTATCGCGTTTACTCCACTCCGGTTGTAGGTACAAGATACAATTTTTATTCACTTTTGCCGCTTGTTCTTCCGCGAAGCGAAAATCATCCTTGTTATAAACAATCACTTTTAACTCATTAGCATTGTCGTAAACCTCTTGCGTTGGCAGCTTCATTTTTTTTGGAGATAAACAAATCCAATCCCAAACACCGGTTAATTTATATGCACCAGAAGTTTCAATATGTACTTGCAATCCTTTAGCTTTTAATTGCGTAGTAAGCGGGGTCATATCCCAAGTTAAAGGCTCTCCTCCAGTGACTACAATGGTATCACTATATTTTGCTGCGTTTTCAACAATTTTAGCGGTTTCGGTAGGAGGATGTAGATCTGCATTCCAGCTTTCTTTAACATCACACCAGTGGCAACCTACATCGCAACCACCAACACGAATAAAATAAGCTGCTGTTCCTTTATGGAAACCTTCCCCTTGAATAGTATAAAACTCTTCCATTAAAGGCAGCATATCACCTTTGTCAACCTGTGATTTTATCTCTTCTTTCATAAGCTGCAAAGATACATATTACTTATTTCAAATTCTTGCTTTTAGATTTCAAATTAATTCAGCTTAAAAAATGGCCCTATATAGCATCACAAACTAATTTTTTCATTCTTTTTATTTCGTGTATTTTTAAGAACTGATTTAAACAAAAACTAAACCCATGAGCAGCAGAGACTCTTTTTTTAAATACATAACCGAGGGCTATACTACAAAAGGCGATTATATACCAATTGGCGCTGCCATGTTAGATGGAGAAACCATTACAGGAGCCCATGTAAAAATCCCATTAAAGACCTTAAATCGACATGGTTTAATTGCTGGAGCTACAGGCACCGGGAAAACAAAAACCCTTCAAGTGCTGGCAGAGAATCTAAGCAACAAAGGCATTCCTGTTTTACTCATGGATATTAAGGGTGATTTAAGCGGATTGGCACAACCCAGTCCTGGACATGCTAAAATAACCGAACGCCACGAAAAGATAGGCTTACCTTTCGAACCTAGTGCTTTTCCTGTAGAATTATTAACCCTTTCGGAACAAAACGGCGTGCGACTTAGAGCCACCGTTAGTGAATTTGGCCCTGTATTATTATCGCGAATTTTAGATTTATCGGAAACCCAGTCGGGTATTGTTTCTGTTATTTTTCAGTACTGCGACAATAACAAACTCCCTCTTTTAGATTTAAAAGATTTCAAAAAAATACTCCAATATGCCACCCAAGAAGGTAAGGACGAGTTTAACGAAGCTTATGGCAGAATTTCGACGTCTTCAACTGGAGCCATCCTAAGGAAAATTGTAGAACTGGAACAGCAAGGTGCCGATTTATTTTTTGGAGAAACCTCCTTTGACACCCAAGACTTACTACGGATTGATGAGAACGGCCGCGCCTATATAAACATCATTAGGCTAACCGACATTCAGGATCGGCCTAAACTATTTTCAACCTTTATGTTAAGCCTCTTGGCTGAAATTTATTCTACCTTTCCAGAACAAGGTGATAGTGACCAACCCGAACTGATCATTTTTATTGACGAAGCGCACTTGATTTTTGATGAAGCTTCCAAAGCCTTATTAAATCAAATTGAAAGTATTGTAAAACTCATCCGTAGTAAAGGCGTTGGTTTATATTTTGTCACCCAAAACCCAACCGACGTCCCTGAAGATGTTTTAAGTCAGCTTGGCTTAAAAATTCAGCATGCATTAAGAGCCTTTACAGCAAAAGACAGAAAAGCTATAAAATTAACAGCCCAAAACTACCCAGATTCTGAATATTACGATACCGAAGAAATCCTCACGTCCCTCGGCATTGGCGAAGCTTTAGTTTCGGCATTAGATGAAAAAGGACGACCAACACCATTGGCTGCCACGATGATGCGTGCCCCGATGAGTCGTATGGATATATTAACGGATGACGAATTAAAAGCACTTCAGTCAAACTCTAAGTTGGTAAAAAAATATAATGAAACCATCGATCGTGAGAGTGCTTACGAAATGCTGAATGACAAAATAAAGCAAGCTGAAGCCGATGAACTCAAAGAAAAAGCAAAAAAAGAACAAGAAGCGATAGAAAAAGCGGCATCAAAAAAACGATCTAGAAGCACCCGTTCTCGAAGCACGGCCATGAACCCTATTGTGAAAGTTCTTACGAGCGCTACATTTATTAGAAGTGTTTTTGGAATTTTAACTAAAGTCATGAAAAAATAAACCGATATTTGACCACTGAAAATTACTAACCTTAATTATACCTAATGCGTAAACTTTTATTAGGCGGAATAGCCTTAACTTTATTATTATCAAGCTGTAGCAAAACACAAAACCCTTTTGAGATCTCTAAACAACACATTGGTTTGCTTACAGATTCTACTCAAGTAAAAGACTTAAATAGCGTTTTCCCTAACGATTCGATTGTTAAATTTATCGCTGGCGATGAATTTTTGGGTAATATCGACAACATTGAAATCTTTGAAAAAGGCGGAAAAAAACTGCTTAAACTAACACCTAAATTTGCTTTAGATTCTACTTCTGTAATTTCAAGTGTTCAGGTTATAGATCCACGTTACAAAACAGACAAAAACATATCTTCAATTAGTACTTTTAAAGATATTCACAGCCAATATAAAATTTCAAAAATTAGTAATTTAATTAATTCTGTTTTGATTACTGTTAATGAAATTAATGCTGGTTTTACAATTGACAAGGCTGAATTACCTTCAAATTTAAGATTTGATATGAATTTAAAATTTGAACCAACACATATTCCAGACAACGCTAAAGTAAAATACTTTTTTCTAAATTGGGATAATTAAACGACTGTAAATGAACCCATTCTTATCTAAGCTTATAGTAGACGTTGCTCGAAAGAAATTAAAAAAAACGAGCGCTGACAAACCTATTTCTAAAAGGGATATTGTCCCGTTAGTAAGAATTTTACAAGTTGAATTCACCCATGCAATTAAAGAATATATTTTTATAATTCTTGGTGTATTTTCAGCGGGTTTTGGGTTAAAAGGTTTTTTACTGCCCAATAAATTTATCGATGGTGGTGCTACAGGTATTTCCTTATTGTTAGAGCACGTAACGTCTCTTCAACTGGGTATACTCCTGGTTATTGTCAACTTACCATTTATAATTTTGGCAGCCAGAACCATAGGTATGAAGTTTGCCTTAAAAAGCATTATTGCCATTGCCATGTTAGCCTTTGTGGTTCATTTTGTTGAATACCCTACCATAACCGAAGACAAACTTTTAATTGCTGTTTTTGGTGGTTTCTTCCTTGGTTTAGGTATCGGAATGTCGATGAGAGGCGGCAGTGTTATTGATGGCACCGAAGTTTTAGCCATTTTCCTTGGACGAAAACTATCCCTTACCATTGGTGATGTACTATTATTAATTAATATCGTCATCTTTTCAGTAGGTGCCTATTTACTGTCTATAGAAACCGCGCTGTATGCGATTTTAACTTATATGGCGGCAGCAAAAACGGTAGATTTTGTAGTCGACGGGGTTGAAGAATATGTTGGGGTTACTATCATTTCCAATAAGCACGAGGATTTACGCATTATGCTTACCCAGAAACTTCAGCGCGCTTGCACCATTTACGCTGGAAAAGGTGGTTTTGGAAGTTCTGGCGAAAGTTACGACAAAGACATTATCTACACCGTGGTAACCCGTTTAGAATTGGCAAGGCTTCAAACTGAAATTGACAAAATTGATAGAAACGCTTTTATTATCATGGGTATTGTAAAAGATTTAAAAGGCGGCATGATAAAGAAAAAGCCCATGAAAGACCATTAAAATGGTTGTTAATAGCATAACAGATGTCTCGAAAAAAATACACGCTTCAAAACATGCCTTTTGTTGTTCCTACAACCGATGGCAAAATTATTAAAGAACATTTTGGAAAAACTTCCGATGGCAATTCGGATATAAGTATCGCTCATATGGTAGCCCCTGCTGGCTGGAGCGAACCTTTTCAAACACCAGAGTTTGATGAATTCACTTTTATCATCAAAGGCAAAAAACAATTTATTATTGAAGATGAAACTGTCATCTTAGAAGCCGGACAATCCATTAAAATTGAAAAAAACACCAGAGTGCAATATTCAAATCCCTTTAAAGAAACCTGTGAGTACATCGCTATTTGCACGCCTGCTTTTTCAATGGATTTAGTGCATAGAGAAGATTAATACATGAGTAAAATAACACCTCAACTTATAGGAAAAACGATTAATGCTTTAAGTTATTTCCAACCCAAACTTGCAGCAAAATTTGCTGTTAAATTATTTTCAACACCACAAAAAGGTAAAATAACCGAAGATCAACGCGCATTTTTAAATACAGCCGTTCACGATACAGTAAACTATAAGGACATCCAAATTAAAACCTACCTATGGGGCGGATCCAAAGATACCGTATTACTGGTTCATGGTTGGGAAAGCAATGCCTTCCGTTGGAAAGATTTAATCGCATTACTTAAAGCAGAAGATTATAACATTTTGGCTATAGATGCCCCTGCACATGGCGACTCTAGTAACAAAATATTTAATGCGCCGATGTATTCGGAATGTATTAGTGAAGTTGTTAAAACCTATAAACCCAATGTCATTATTGGGCATTCTATAGGTGCAACGGCAAGTATCATAGCCCAAGAAAACCATAATTTACCTTCGGTTGAAAAAAATGTTTTACTAGGAGCGCCATCCAATTTAGCGATTTCGGTTAAAAATTATGCCGATTTTATGGGGCTAAATAAAAAAGTTCGAAAGGCTATAGATGCTTACTATTTAAAATACTTTAAACATTTGCCTAGTTATTATTGTGCGGAAAACTTTTACAAAAACAACGAAACACAAGGCATCATCATCCACGATAAAAAAGATAAAATTATATCTTATCGTGAAGCCTTAGACATTAAACGTCACTATAAAAATGCCGAACTTATAAAAACTCAAGGTTTGGGTCACCGACTTAAATCGGACGCTGTATGTCAGCACATTTTAGAGTTTCTTAAGGTTTAACCAAAATATGCATTAGAAAATCTATTACGACCTGAAACCCCTGCAAAATCAAGCACTTCGTTGACCTTTGCTCATGCACCTTAGCGATGCTAGGGCGCAATCTCAAAAGCCATAATTTTATTGGGATTTCAACCCTCATTACGATTCCTAATAGTTAATTTGGGTTTAATTATTGTATTTTTGTACCATGGAAGAACCACAATTAAAGCGTATCAATAAATTTTTAAGTGAAGTTGGATTTTGCTCACGCCGTGAAGCAGACAAACTCATTGAAGCTGGTCGTGTAACCATTAATGGTGTCATCCCTGAAAAAGGCACAAAAATAGCTCCTATTGATGAAGTGGCTGTAGACGGAAAAAACATTAAAAATACCAAGGAGCGTTTCGTTTACTTAGCGTTTAACAAACCCGTTGGTATCGTTTGTACCACCGACACTTCAGTTGAAAAAGATAACATTATAGACTTTATCAACTACGGCAAACGTATTTTTCCGATTGGAAGATTAGACAAACCCAGTGAAGGCTTAATTCTGCTAACTGATGATGGCGATATCGTAAATAAGATTCTTCGAGCCAGCAATAATCACGAAAAAGAATATGTCGTTACGGTAGACAAACCTATTTCTCAAACTTTTGTAGAACGTATGGCTGGAGGTATTCATCTTGCCGATTTAAATAAAACTACTAAAAAGTGTTATGTTGAAAAACTAAGCACATACAAATTCAAAATTATTCTAACTCAAGGTTTAAACCGTCAGATTCGTCGTATGTGCGACTACCTCAATTACGAAGTACAAACCTTAAAGCGTGTTAGAATTATGAATATTAAATTAGACATGCCTATTGGTGAATACCGCGAACTCACAGAAACTGAATTTAGCGAACTTAATCAATTGATTAGCGATTCTACAAAAGAGTATTTAGGAGCCAAGACAAAAACATCGAAGCATAAAAAATAAGAAAATAGATTATCTATCTATATATATACCAAAAGCCTTGTAATATCATTTACAGGCTTTTTCTTTTTTATAAGCCTTTACCAAACTAAAAACAAATTTCTAAAAATCAACAGCTTACAAATTAACATGTTTAGTTATCATATTATTTTTTCCACTAAAAACCTTTGGTTTGACTTTAAAAATCAGAAACAAGAACGTTTCTTAAACAAGAATCATTTCATTATCAAAATATTAACCTTACTCACTTATAGCACTCCATAGCCTTTTTTATAAAAATATTTGTTAAATTTATCCTAACAAAAGACATATAGGTCTGACTTTATTATTTAATCCCTCAATGCCCTTAAATTATAATACATGCAAAAAAACTACCCTAGCAGAAATTCTAAAAGAGGTACCCATGCCATTAAGTTAACATTTTTAACCTTCCTTTTAAGCTTAAGCGCCACTTTTACGTACGCACAATCATGTACTCTAAATGCTGGTCTTGACCAAACCATTTGTGCTCAAGATGTCATGCAGTTAAACGGTGAAACGCCAGACTCCTATGCTACCGCTCCTATTTGGACTCAAATATCAGGACCATCGGTAATAATTAGTGACCCCACCATAGACGATCCTATTATTACAGGGTTTACAGGAGGAAACAGTTATACCTTCGAACTTTCAGCGACTTGTTTAAATGGCGCCAATCCTAAACAAACCGTCACCATTACCGTTGAACCTGTAACTGAGGCTGATGCTGGTACAGATATCGCATCATGCCCCGATAGTTCAGGATCCCTCATTATTAGTGGAAACACGCCTGGTCCTGGTGAGGATGGCAACTGGTCGATTGTAGGAAACAATAGTGCAGGTGTTGTTATAAACCAACCCAACTCCCCTACTTCAACCATCACCTTACCTGAAGGCAGTGCCGGAACAACCACAGTAAGATGGACCATTACAGGTCCTCAATACCAACCTGGAACTTTTTGTGAATCAACTTCTGAAATTTCCATCACCAATTACGGTGGTGTTCAACCCGTTGATGCTGGTCCAGATCAAACCCTATCCAATTGCTATACAGTAAGTGAAAACACAGACTTAAACGGCTCATTTGCAGGTTCAGATCCCAATGTACAAATAGGAACTTGGACCTTTGTAAGTGGTCCATCAACGCCAACCATAGCCGATCCAAATCAAAACGACACCAATGTTAGCGGACTTATAGAAGGTGTATATGTTTTTAGATGGGACGTAAGTGGTACCTGTGTCAATGGAAGTGATACCGTAACCATTACTGTACCACCAGCAACTCAAGATGTTACTCAAGCCACCGTTGCAAACAGCAACCAACATTTTTGCGACCCCAGTGTTACAGAAACGACTTTAACAGGGTCGAATCCTAATTTTACCAACGAAACTGTTCTATGGGAACTCATACAACCGGCACCTTCTGCAGCGCCTTATATCGATATTAAAGATCCCAATAGCCCAACAACACTAGTTACTGGATTATTATCTACAGAATCTTATGAATTTAGATATACCATTATAAATAACGCAACAGGTTGTGAAACGAATGCCACGGTAAATGTTAGATATAATGCAAGTTCGGTAAGTATCGATGTAAACTCTGGAGACGATATTGTTGCTGCTTGTGGAGAAACCTCGGTTGATGTGCCTTACACCTCATCCGGAGGAACGAAAACAGAATACAGTATTATTAGCGGTCCGGCAGATTCTTCTATCTCCTTCCCTACAAATTATGAAAACACCAACGGCGCAAGCGGAACCGTTACCATAAATAATTTTGATGTACCTGGTGCTTACAAAATTAACTTTAGACGATCGACTTCTGGAAATTTAACACAAGGCTGTAATGTGGCAAATGCCGAAATTACGGTGTTTATTTCAAAACCTGCTTCAGGTTCAAGTGCTGGTTCTAACCAGGCTTTTATTTGCGGACAAGACAATGGAACTTTAGCAGGGAGTGTTACTCAACCGGGAGAAACCTCCTTTTGGTCGCAAGTTTCAGGGCCGGTAACAGCTAACATCACCGACCCTTATGCGCAAATCACAACCGTTACCGGCATGGCTAACGGTATTTACGTTTTTAGATATACTGTTTCTGGAGGCGTTGGTTGCTCTCCCGATGCGACTTCGGTAACCACCGTTTATGTATCACCTGCAGACAATGGAGTTTCCGATCCTGGTAGCTACCCCGATATTTGTGTAAATACACCTTTGCAATTGGCAGCTAACGAACCTGTAATTGTATTGGAAGGAACTTGGACTGCTTCAGACCCTAGTATTGTTTTTTCAGATATTCACGATCCTAATGCTATTGCTACAGGATTCTCATCACCAAACACAGATTATACGCTGACTTGGACCATTGAAAACAAGTATACGGACTGTGGTCCACCGGCAGTGGGTAGCGTGGTTATTTCAACAAATTCTGAAGAATCACCTTCGGCAGCTGATGCTGGTAACGACATTTGCCTTGCTTCAGGTACGACAAGCATTGCTAGCTTGGATGCTAACACGTCTAACTTAAACGAAATCGGGACTTGGTCTCAACTATCAGGGCCTTCAACAGTAACCTTTACAGATCCGAACAACCCTAAAACCGAAGTAACTGGTTTAATAGACGGACAATATGAATTTCAATGGGAAATTGCCTTCAGACCAATTGCCGCTAGCTCTTGTGCTACAACAACCACGGACACCGTAAATGTTGTTGTTGCCGATGTTGCTGCAGTAATTTCTGCTGGTCCAGATCAAAGTTTGTGTTTAGACCGCTCAAGTGTTTCTGTAACCATGAATGCTACCGATCCTGCGCCTTCAGGAGGAATTGGAACATGGAATTTAGTTTCAGGCTTAGGCGGTTATACTGTAGATGATATCAACAGTCCTACAGCAACCTTTTCAAATTTATTCGAAGGCACTTATGTTTTTGAATGGGTAGTATCTTATGGTAATTGTACCACAGCTGCAACGCCAGATCAAGTTCAAATTGAAATCGGAATCGAACCTACGCCAGCCAATATCACGAATGTCAATCAGCCTTCATGTGGCACCACGGTTTCTATTGAAGCGGATCCTGTAATAAATCCAAATACAGAAACAGGAAGTTGGACCGTCATTTCTGGTCCTAACTCGCCAAATATAGATGACCCTAGCAACAACAATATCAATGTAAGCAACTTAATTACGGGATCTTATGTATTTCGTTGGACTATAATAGGAAGCTCATCGTTATGTCCAAATTCTTTCGATGAAGTTACCGTTGATGTTTTTGAACAACTGCAACCTATTGCTAATCAAAATCTTTGTGAAGTTTCTAGTGTATTTTTAGAAGCCACTCCTGGAACCACAGGAACGTGGAGCATCGTTTCAGCTACGGAAACAGGGACCTCGAACCCAGTATCAGATTTGACCCCTTATACCCCGACGCAATCTCCAAGTGATAGTAATATTGCTAACGCCTTTGTAGATCCCGGATATACTTATGTATTTGAATATACAACGAATTACACCGGAGCTGGAAGTTCCTGTAACGCTTCTCAACAAACTACGGTAACGGTTTCCAACGGACCAAGTGAAGATGCTGATGCTGGACCAGACCAATCGATTTGTACATCTGATACTACCACAGTAACGCTTACTGCAGGAAACACAGCTATTCCTAGTGATGTAACTTCAGAATGGCGATTACTTTCTCAGCCTGGAGGCGCTACCGTTACGTTTACAACACCCGATAACAGTATCACTACAGATGCATCAGGATTAACCATTGCAGGAGTTTATGTTTTTGAGCTTAATTTCCAAAGTAATTTTTGTACAGATGATGCCGATATCGTAAGAGTCACGGTTTATGATGCCCCCGGACCAATTGATGCCGGACCAGATCAAGATTTAGCCTGTCAACAAACCACGCAACTTGATGCTACAGCTCCAACTGTAGGCATCGGTGAATGGTCGTTTGCTAATCCAAGTGATGATCCTTCCAATGGAGCAGTTGTTATTGACAGTCCGAATAACCCACAAACTACCTTATCAAACATTCCTGATGATGCTGGAAATGACGGATTAGATGATGTCTACATCCTAACTTGGACTGTTACTTCTGGTCCTCTAACCACTGGTGCCTGTGCGCCACAGTCGGATACGGTAACCCTTACTTATACAGGTACCCCGCCTTCACTGGCAGATGCAGGTCAAGACCAAGAGTACTGCGATGTTACACAATTTTACTTAAATGCTACGCCATTAACAGTTGGAACCGGGACTTGGGTACAAACTTCAGGAAATCCAACGACCATTACAGCACCAAATAATCCTAATAGTTTAGTATTAGGGCTAACTCCAGGGAATTATGAATTTACGTGGACAGCTACCGGCGGCGGATGTTCATCTTCAGACAGTATGGAGGTGCTTAATTATACCAACCCAGGAACAACCGATGCTGGACCAGACCAAACATTACCAGAATTTTCTAATGTCGTTTTAGCTGCAACAGCTCCAACAGTAGGTACAGGTGTATGGTCTCAAGTTTCTGGACCGACAACTGCCAATTTCATTGATATAAATGACCCAAACACAGAAATTACAGGAACAACTGTAGGTACATATGTTTTCGAATGGAGTATTTCTAATGGTATTTGTACGCCAGTTTCCGATCAAGTAACCATTAACATTTTAGCTAATTCAGATTTAGAACTAACCAAAACAGCATCGTCTTCAAGTGTTAATGTGGGAGATATTGTAACGTTCACGCTGTCTGTTTTTAACAATAATTTCAACACAACCAATGCAGATGCTACAGGTGTTGCTGTTCAAGATGTTTTACCTTTAGGCTACAGCTTGGTATCGGGAAGTGTTTCCAATGGTGGAACCTATGATTTAGCTTCGCAAACCATTAGTTGGACGAACCTTAACATCGTAAACGGTGCCACTTTAAACCTCACCTTTGATGCGACAGTAAATGCATCAGGATCGTATTTAAACACGGCTCAAATTACGGCCAGCGATAATTTTGATAGTGATAGTACACCTAACAACGATGATGGTGATCAAAGCGAAGATGATGAAGATAACGCACAGATTACCATTCAATCGGCAGACTTATCACTTGACAAAAGCATATCTACTGCTGTAGCTAGTGTGGGTGATAACGTTGTTTTTACATTAACGGTGACTAACTCGGGGCCTGACGAAGCTACTAACGTACAAGTTTTTGAACATATTCCTTCTGGTTACACTTATCAAAGCGACGATGCGGGAGGTAATTACAACGCTACGTCTGGTATTTGGAATGTAGGTTCAATCCCTTCAGGTGATGATAAAACCTTAAACATAACAGTTAGTGTAAATGCGCCTTCAGGAAATACGAATGCATATTTTAATACTTCAGAAATTACTGCCAGCGATCAAGCAGACCCTGATAGTACACCAAACAACGACGATGGTGATCAAAGTGAAGATGATGAAGATAATGCTGAAATCACACTTGATGTTGCCGACCTTGAACTTACAAAAACCATCGCTCCAATGTCTGGATCGGTTGGAGACACGGTAACATTTACTGTTTTAGTTGAAAACCAAGGCACAGGAAATGCTACAGGAGTTGATGTACAAGATGTTCTACCAAGTGGTTACAATTTAGTTCCTGGTTCAATTTCTAATTCGGGTGTTTACCTCGTTGGAAATAATGCTATAGAATGGGATGACTTGAGTATTGCAAACGGTCTTTCGGTTACACTAACCTACCAAGCTGTTGTAAATGATTCTGGCAATTACACCAATATCGCTCAAATTATCGCTAGTGATTTAACCGACCCTGACAGTACACCTAATAACAACATTTCTAGTGAAGACGACCAAGACGATGCGACCTTTGTTATTGAAGAAGCCGATTTAGAATTAACAAAAAACATCAGTGCTTCAAGTAGTGCTACGCCTAATATAGGTGATACTGTTACTTTCGAATTAACACTTCTTAATAATGGTCCTAACGATGTGAGCAGTGTATCGGTGGAAGATATTATACCTGCAGGTTATACGCTTTCCGCAGGAACTATTGATAATGGCGGTACCCTTATTGGCAATACCATTAATTGGAGTAATCTTAGCCTTACCAATGGTGCAAACATGATATTATCTTATGATGTTATTGTGAATAGCCCAACAGGTAGTGCTAATGCCTATACTAACACGGCTCAAATAACTTCAAGTAATTTAATTGACCCTGATAGTATACCAAATAATGATGATGGTGATCAAAGTGAAGATGATGAAACATCTTTTACCATCAATCCACAAACAGCTGATATATCAATAGATAAATCCGTTAATGATAACACGCCTAATGTAGGTGACGCGATCACTTTCACCATAAACCTTAGTAATGCAGGAACAGTTACCGCAACCAATGTATCGGTACTTGATGTACTTCCTATTGGTTATAGTAATATCGCTAATATTAGTGGAGGTGGTACAGATTCTGGAAATCAAATTACTTGGACAGGATTAACAGTACCTGTAGGAAATAATACCGCAACGCTAACTTTTGATGCGACGGTAAACGCTCCAACAGGAGCTACCAACGAATACCTTAACACGGTAGAAATTACAGCTAGCGATCAATTTGATCCAGATAGTGATCCGAGTACAAGCTTCGATATTGATGATTACAATGACGGTATTGCCGATGACGATGAAGACACCGAAAACATCAGTATTCAACAAGCCGATTTAAGCATCACAAAAACAGTAAGCAATACCAGTCCGAATGTTGGTGATACCGTAATTTACACCTTAACCGTTGTTAATGCTGGTCCGAATATTGCCACAGGTGTAGCTGTTGAAGATGTTTTACCTTCAGGTTTAACCTTAACCACAGTAAATAATGGTGGTACTCAAAGTGGTAATACAGCAACCTGGTCGAGCTTAATTATTGGTGCAAACAATGGCACACGCGTACTAAGCTATGAAGCCACAGTGAACATGCCAACAGGAACTGCTGGTGAATTTACCAATGTAGCTCAAATTACAGCAAGTAACCAATTTGACCCTGACAGTAATCCTACTACTGATGAAACGGTAGATGAAGATGGTGATGGCGATGGTTTTGATGATGACGAAGATACCGTCACTATTACACCAAACATGGCCGATTTATCTTTAACTAAAACAGTAATCAACAATAATATTACACCTTTAATAGGTGAACAAATTACCTTCGAAATTCGATTGACTAACGACGGTCCGCAAAACGCAACCGGCGTTGAAGTTGTTGATTTAATTCCTTCAGGATACAGTTATGTTTCCTATAGTTCTACGGAAGGCGTTTACAATAACACCACAGGTTTATGGTCGGTAGGCACCGTAGTAGCTTCAACAACGGAAGTGCTATTAATTGATGCTATAGTTAACGCTACGGGGACATACCTTAATACTGCGGAAGTTACAGCTTCGGATGTCGCTGATGTTGACTCAACACCTAATAATCACATCGAAAGTGAAGATGATCAGGACAGTATTACAACTACACCTGTAGTGCCTATGGCCGATTTATCCTTAGTAAAAACAGTCGCTAACGGAAATACATCACCTCAGGTAGGATCACAAATCACCTTCCAAATTGCAGTGACTAATGATGGTCCACAAGATGCCACTGGTGTTCAAGTGGTGGATTTATTACCTAGCGGATTTACTTATGTGTCCTCTGTAGCCTCCTCTGGAACCTACAATGATGTCTCTGGAATTTGGAATACGGGCTCTGTATTAAATGGTACAACCGAAACACTTTCTATTATTGTTACTGTAAACACCACAGGTGATTACATCAATATTGCTGAAGTAAGCGCTTCCGACCTGTTAGACCCAGATTCAACTCCTGGAAATGATGATGGCGATCAGAGTGAAGATGATGAGGATAATATCATCATCACTCCTGTTCAAAACATGGCGGATTTATCATTAACTAAAACGGTAGCAAACGGAAATACATCGCCTTTAGTTGGCTCTCAAATTGTTTTCCAAATTGCAGTGACTAACGATGGACCACAAAACGCAACTGGTGTCGAAGTTACCGATGTATTACCTAGCGGATTTACATTTGTTTCAGCCATTACCACTTCAGGAACTTACAATAACACAACAGGTGTTTGGAACACAGGTTTAGTTAATACTGGAACCAGTGAAACCTTAACCATTTTAGCCGTGGTTAATGCTACTGGCGATTACCTAAATATTGCTGAAGTTACCGCTTCAGATATTGCCGATCCAGATTCAACACCTGGAAATGGTATTGACACCGAAGACGACCAAGATAGCGTCCTCATCACACCAGTTGAAGTGGTAGCCGATTTATCACTTACTAAAACCGTGGTTAATGGTAATACATCACCAATACAAGGTACCATAGTAAGTTTCCTTATTACAGTCAACAATTCGGGGCCTCAAGATGCAACCGGTGTAGAAGTTACCGATTTACTACCTTCGGGTTACGAGTTTGATACCTTCAGTACCTCATCAGGAACTTACGACATGACTACAGGAATTTGGACATTAGGCAGTATTGCCAACGGTGATTCCGAAACCTTATTGATTGATGCTCGCGTAAAACCTTCTGGAGTCTATTTAAATACTGCCGAAATAACTGCTTCAAATCAAGTTGATAGCGATTCAACGCCAGGTAACAATATTGCTTTAGAAGACGATCAAGACAGTATTTTATTAACTCCTACAGTTGCTTTAGCCGACTTGTCTCTAACTAAAGAAGTTGTTAATGGTATTTCATCACCGTTAATCGGATCGCAAGTGACCTTCCAGATTACGGTTTCTAACGACGGTCCGAATCCTGCGACTGGTGTAGAGGTTACAGACCTACTGCCTTCTGGATTTAGTTATGTACAATTTAACTCAACTTCAGGAACCTATAACCCCACAACGGGATTATGGATTGTAGGCCCTATAGCCAATGGCAACGCACAAACCTTATTAATCGACGCTACTGTTAATGCACCTACTGGAGCTACAGATGAGTACTTTAATGTCGCTGAAGTTTCCGCAAGCAGTATTAATGACCCTGATTCTGTTCCTGGAAATGATGATGGCGATCAAAGTGAAGATGATGAAGATAGTGTACGCTTAACCCCTGTTTCTGCTGTTGCCGATTTATCACTTACCAAAACAGTAGTCAATGGCAACACCACCCCTATCGTAGGATCACAAATCACCTTCGAAATCGTTGTTACTAATGACGGTCCGAATCCTGCTACAGGAGTAGAAGTGACCGATATCCTGCCTTCTGGTTTTAACTATGTTGTTTTTAGTGCCACTTCAGGAACCTATAACCCGGCTACGGGATTATGGATAGTGGGTGCTATTGCTAACGGCAACTCCCAAACGCTTTTAATTGATGCTTTCGTGAACCCACCTTCAGGAACTGCTAATGAATATTTAAACATTGCTCAAGTTTCTGCTTCAGATATAGCCGACAGCGATTCGACACCTGGAAATGATGACGGGGATCAAAGTGAAGATGATGAAGATAGTGTACTTATAACACCAACCGATATCATAGCCGATTTATCACTTTCAAAAACCGTTGTCAATAATAATACAAGTCCGAATGTAGGTGATCAAATTACTTTCGAAATCACAGTTTCTAATGACGGACCAAATATTGCTACTGGTGTTGAAGTTACAGACATACTTCCTTCAGGATTTAGTTATAACCGATACAGTTCTACGTCAGGAACCTACGATCCAACTACGGGATTATGGACTACCGGAATCATAGCTAGTGGCGGTTCACAAACTTTACTGATTGATGCCACTGTAAACCGACCAACCGGGGCAGCTAACGAATTCCTAAACATTGCTGAAGTTTCAGCTAGTAATGTTAGAGACTCCGACTCTACTCCTGGAAACGACGACGGTGATCAAAGTGAAGATGACGAAGATAATGTGTTAGTAACACCTCTGCCAGAGATTGCAGACCTCTCCGTAACTAAAACGGTTACTACGGGTAACACGTCACCTCAAGTAGGGTCACAAATTACATTCCAAGTCACTTTAACAAACGACGGACCTAGTGATGCTAGCGGTGTTGAAGTCACCGATTTACTGCCTTCTGGTTTTAATTATATTTCATACAGCTCCTCTAAAGGACTTTACGACCAGAATACAGGAATATGGAATCCTGGAACCGTAACCAATGGATCTACTGAAATCCTACTTATTGATGTTTTAGTAAACCAAACAGGGAACTTCGAAAACATCGTAGAAGTAACAGCTTCCGATATTACAGATCCGGATTCAACACCTGGAAACGGTATTGATACGGAAGATGATTATGATAGTGTAACTATTACGCCAGTAACTATTAATGCTGATTTATCTCTTACGAAAACAGTTGCTGGTAATAATTTGACTCCGCTTGTTGGAACAGAGATCACTTTCCAAATTGCTGTGACCAATGATGGTCCGCAAGATGCGACTGGGGTTGCTGTAACGGACTTATTACCTGATGGATTTACTTATGTGTCTTCTATCATTTCTTCAGGAACTTATGATGAGACTAGTGGAATATGGAATACAGGAACGGTTATAAATGGTGCCACGGAAACACTTTCTATCGTAGCAACTGTAAACCCAACTGGTGATTACACCAACATTGCAGAAGTATCGGCTTCTGATATTGCTGATGCAGATTCTACGCCTGGTAATGGAGTTGATACTGAAGATGATTATGATAGTGTAACTATTACACCTGTTACTATAAATGCTGATTTATCACTTACCAAAACGGTTGCTGGAGGAAATACCTCACCGCTTGTTGGTTCTCAAATCACCTTCCAAATTGCCGTGACCAATGATGGTCCACAAGATGCGACGGGCGTTGCTGTGACTGATTTGTTACCTAGCGGATTTACTTATGTATCGTCAATCATTTCTTCGGGAACTTATGATGAGACTAGCGGTATTTGGAATACAGGTATCGTAAATAATGGTGCTACGGAAACTTTATCGATTGTAGCCATCGTAAACCCAACTGGTGATTACACAAACATCGCTGAAGTATCTGCTTCCGATATTGCTGATGCAGATTCGACACCTGGTAATGGTATTGACACTGAAGATGACTATGATAGCGTGACTATTACGCCGGTGATTATCAATGCTGATTTATCACTTACGAAAACCGTGTCTGGTGGAAATACTTCTCCGCTTGTTGGTTCACAAATTACTTTCCAAATTGCAGTGACCAATGATGGTCCGCAAGATGCCACGGGTGTTGCTGTAACGGACTTATTACCTAGCGGATTTACTTATGTGTCTTCTATAATTTCTTCAGGAACTTATGATGAAACTAGTGGACTTTGGAATACAGGAACGGTTATAAATGGTGCTACCGAAACACTTTCTATCGTAGCCATTGTTAACCCAATTGGTGATTATACCAACATCGCTGAAGTATCGGCTTCGGATATTGCGGACTCTGATTCTACGCCTGGAAATGGTGATGTAACGGAAGATGATTATGATAGTGTAACCATTACGCCTGTCACTATCAATGCTGATTTATCTCTTACGAAAACAGTTGCTGGTGGAAATACCTCGCCGCTTGTTGGTTCGCAAATCACTTTCCAAATTGCAGTGACCAATGATGGTCCACAAGATGCCACGGGTGTTGCTGTAACGGACTTATTACCTAGCGGATTTACTTATGTGTCTTCTATAATTTCTTCAGGAACTTATGATGAAACTAGTGGTATTTGGAATACAGGAACTGTGATTAACGGTGCTACAGAAACTTTATCGATCGTAGCCATCGTAAACCCAACTGGTGATTATACCAACATCGCTGAAGTATCGGCTTCCGATATTGCTGACGCGGATTCAACACCTGGTAATGGAGTTGACACAGAAGATGATTATGATAGCGTAACTATTACGCCTGTAACTATAAATGCTGATTTATCTTTAACTAAAACAGTTGCTGGTAATAATATGACTCCGCTTGTTGGAACAGAGATCACTTTCCAAATTGCTGTGACTAATGATGGTCCGCAGGATGCGACGGGGGTTGCAGTGACGGATTTATTACCTTCTGGATTTACTTATGTGTCTTCTATAATTTCTTCAGGAACTTATGATGAGACTAGTGGTATTTGGAACACAGGAACGGTTATAAATGGTGCTACGGAAACTTTATCTATTGTAGCTACTGTAAATCCAACTGGTGATTATACAAACATCGCTGAAGTATCGGCTTCCGATATTGCTGACTCTGATTCTACGCCTGGTAATGGCGATGCAACGGAAGATGATTATGATAGCGTGACCATTACGCCTGTCACCATTAATGCTGATTTATCACTTACTAAAACAGTTGCTGGTAATAATTTGACTCCGCTTGTTGGAACAGAGATTACTTTCCAAATTGCAGTGACTAATGATGGTCCGCAAGATGCGACGGGTGTTGCAGTAACGGATTTATTACCTGATGGATTTACTTATGTATCATCAATCATTTCTTCGGGAACTTATGATGAAACTAGTGGAGTTTGGAACACAGGAACTGTGATTAACGGTGCTACGGAAACACTTTCTATTGTCGCTATTGTAAACCCAACTGGGGATTATACCAACATCGCTGAAGTATCGGCTTCGGATATTGCTGATGCGGATTCGACGCCTGGTAATAGTGATCCGACGGAAGATGATTATGATAGTGTAACTATTACGCCAGTAACTATAAATGCTGATTTATCACTTACAAAAGCCGTAGCCGGAGGAAACACCTCGCCGCTTGTTGGTGCACAAATCACTTTCCAAATTGCAGTGACCAATGATGGTCCGCAAGATGCGACGGGAGTAGCTGTAACTGATTTGTTACCTAGCGGATTTACTTATGTATCATCTATCATTTCTTCGGGAACTTATGATGAAACTAGTGGAATCTGGAACACGGGAACTGTGATTAACGGTGCTACCGAAACACTTTCTATCGTAGCCATCGTAAACCCAACTGGTGATTACACCAACATCGCTGAAGTATCGGCTTCTGATATTGCTGACGCGGATTCTACGCCTGGTAATGGAGTTGATACTGAAGATGATTATGACAGCGTGACTATTACGCCTGTCACGATTAATGCTGATTTATCACTTACTAAAACAGTTGCTGGTAATAATTTGACTCCGCTTGTTGGAACAGAAATCACTTTCCAAATTGCCGTGACTAATGATGGTCCGCAAGATGCGACTGGCGTTGCAGTGACTGATTTATTACCTAGCGGATTTACTTATGTATCGTCAATCATTTCTTCAGGAACTTATGATGAAACGACGGGAATCTGGAATACAGGTATCGTCAATAATGGTGCTACGGAAACACTTTCTATCGTAGCCATCGTAAACCCAACTGGTGATTATACCAACATTGCTGAAGTATCGGCTTCTGATATTGCTGATGCGGATTCTACACCTGGTAACGGAGTTGATACTGAAGATGATTATGATAGTGTAACCATTACGCCTGTCACGATCAATGCCGATTTATCTTTAACCAAAACCGTGGCCGGTGGAAACACCTCGCCACTTGTCGGTTCACAAATCACTTTCCAAATTGCAGTGACCAATGATGGTCCGCAAGATGCGACTGGTGTTGCAGTAACGGATTTATTACCTACCGGATTTACTTATGTATCATCTATCATTTCTTCAGGAACTTATAATGAAACTAGTGGAGTTTGGAATACGGGAACTGTGATTAATGGTGCAACAGAAACCTTATCGATCGTAGCTACTGTAAACCCAACTGGTGATTACACAAACATCGCTGAAGTATCGGCTTCCGATATTGCTGACTCTGATTCGACGCCTAATAATGGTGATCCGACAGAAGATGATTATGATAGCGTAATTATTACGCCGGTTACTATAAATGCTGATTTATCACTTACAAAAACCGTTGCTGGTGGAAATACTTCTCCGCTTGTTGGAACAGAGATCACTTTCCAAATTGCTGTGACTAATGATGGTCCGCAAGATGCAACGGGCGTTGCCGTAACGGACTTATTACCGAGCGGATTTACTTATGTGTCTTCTATCATTTCTTCGGGAACTTATGATGAAACTAGCGGCATTTGGAATACGGGAACGGTTATAAATGGTGCTACAGAAACACTTTCTATCGTAGCCATCGTAAACCCAACTGGTGATTATGTAAACATCGCTGAAGTATCGGCTTCGGATATTGCTGATGCGGATTCGACACCTGGTAATGGTGATGCGACGGAAGATGATTATGACAGTGTAACCATTACGCCGGTAACTATAAATGCTGATTTATCTTTAACTAAAACAGTTGCTGGCGGAAACACATCACCGCTTGTTGGAACAGAAATCACTTTCCAAATTGCAGTGACTAATGATGGTCCGCAAGATGCGACTGGGGTTGCAGTGACTGATTTATTACCGAGCGGATTTACTTATGTGTCATCTATCATTTCTTCGGGAACTTATGATGATACGACGGGAATCTGGAACACGGGAACGGTGATTAATGGTGCTACGGAAACACTTTCTATTGTAGCCATCGTAAACCCAACTGGTGATTACACCAACATTGCAGAAGTATCGGCTTCTGATATTGCTGACGCGGATTCTACGCCTGGTAATGGTGATCCGACAGAAGATGATTATGATATCGTAACTATTACACCAGTAACTATAAATGCCGATTTATCACTTACAAAAACCGTAGTAGATGGTAACACAACGCCTTTAGCTGGAACACAAATTACCTTCCAAATTACGGTGACCAATGACGGTCCGCAGGATGCAACAGGGGTTGAAGTGACTGATTTACTTCCTAGTGGTTTTGATTTTGAAAACTTCAGTACGTCTTCTGGTTCTTATAATGCATCAACCGGAATTTGGAACTTAGGACATATCGCCAATGGCGCTTCAGAAAGTTTATTAATTGATGTTAGAGTTAATACTTCGGGAGACTATTTAAATATAGCAGAGATTACACATTCTGATATCGCAGATTCAGATTCTACACCTGGAAATGGCATCGATACAGAAGACGATCAAGATAGTATTCTTATAACACCGGTTATCGCCATGGCCGATTTAACTTTAACAAAAGAAGTTGTTGGAGGTAACACATCGCCATTAATTGGTTCACAAATCACTTTCCAAATTACGGTGACCAATGATGGACCAAACCTTGCTACTGGTGTTGAAGTGACCGATTTATTACCTAGCGGTTTCGACTATGTGCTGTTCAATTCCACTTCAGGAACTTATAATCAAGCCACAGGATTATGGTCTATTGGAGTTATCGCAAGCGGACGCTCACAAACCTTACTTATCGATGCCCGCGTTAATGCCCCTACTGGAGCAACAAACGAGCATTTAAATATCGCCGAAGTTTCCGCAAGCAACATGAACGACCCAGATTCAAGTCCTGGAAACGACGACGGTGACCAAAGTGAGGATGATGAGGATAGTGTATTAATTACGCCTATTGATAGAGTTGCCGATTTATCACTTTCTAAAACCGTAGTTAATAATAACACCTCCCCTATTGTAGGTTCTCAAATAACCTTTGAGATTGTTGTTAGTAACGACGGACCTAACATTGCTACCGGCGTGGAAGTGACCGATTTATTACCTTCTGGTTTTGACTATGTTCGATTTAGTGCCACTTCAGGAACCTATAATCAGTCAACTGGATTATGGACTGTAGGAGCAATTGCTACTGGCAGCTCACAAACTTTATTAATTGATGCTAGAGTAAATACACCTACTGGAACCAACAATGAATTTTTCAATGTGGCCCAAGTCACAGCTTCAGATGTTATAGATAGTGATTCTACTCCTGATAATGACGATGGCGATCAAAGTGAAGATGATGAAGACGCTGTACTTGTTACGCCTGTGGATATCGTTTCAGATTTATCACTTTCTAAAACTGTTGTTAATAACAACACGACGCCGAATGTTGGTGACCAAATTACCTTTGAAATCACTGTTTCTAACGACGGGCCAAACATAGCTACTGGGGTTGAAGTAACCGACTTACTCCCTTCTGGATTTAACTATGTTCTGTACAGCTCGACTTCGGGGACATACAATCCTACCACAGGATTGTGGACTGTGGGCATTATTGCCAACGGAGGGTCGCAAACGCTATTAATCAGTGCGGTTGTAAATACCCCAACAGGTACGACTAACGAGTACTTTAATGTTGCTCAAGTTACAGCTTCGGATCATAGAGACCCTGATTCTACGCCTGATAATGACGATGGCGATCAAAGTGAGGACGATGAGGATTCTATTTTAATCATGGCAGCATCAGCCGATTTAAGTTTAGTGAAATCAGTAAATAACTTAAATGCCAATGTTGATGAAACCATTGTTTTCTCATTACAGATTAATAACGACGGACCGAGCCCAGCAACAGGAGTTGCTGTTCAAGATATTTTACCTGTAGGTTACCGCGATATTTCAAATATTTCTAACGGCGGAACCATGATTAACAACATCATTAACTGGTCGAATTTAGATGTGCCTTTAAGCGGGTTAACCTTAACTTTTGAAGCTACGGTGAATATGCCAAGTTTAGTAGATGGCGAATACCTCAACATCGCACAAATCACAGCAAGTGATCAATTCGATATTGATAGTACGCCAAACAATGATGATGGCGATCAAAGTGAAGATGATGAGTCCAATGTAAGTATCAATGTTCCAATGACAGATATTGAGGTGCAAAAATCAGTTAGTATAGATACGCCTAATATTGGTGATGATATCATATTTACCATCACAGCTACTAACCTTGGAAATATTGATGCTACTACAGTAGAAATTATGGACATTCTGCCAATGGGTTATCAGTATGAAAGTCATACAGTTTCCTCGGGAACTTATGATCATACTTCAGGGTCTTGGTTAATCCCTACCGTGGTAACAGGAACCTCAGAAACATTAAACATCACCGTGAGTGTTAAAGATGTTAATGATTATGTAAATATTGCCTCGCTTGAATTCTTAGATCAAATTGATTCTAACGATAGCAACAATACAGGTGAAGCCACTATTTCACCGTCTTGTTTAACTATTTACAACGAATTTTCACCAAATGGAAATGGTAAAAATGAATTTTTCCATATCGATTGTATTTCTAACTACCCAGATAATGCGTTAGAGATTTACAACAGATGGGGGAACTTAGTCTATAGTAAAAAAGGTTACGACAACACGTTTAATGGTGAGTCGAACGGACAATCGGTTTTCAAAAATGGTGAAGAGTTACCAGCAGGAACGTACTATTACATTCTTGATCTAGGTGATGGTTCAGAAAGAAAAGCGGGATGGTTATACTTAGCGCGATAATATTTACAAAACTTAAAAAGGGATAAGGCCTCAAATAAAAAATCAAAATATGAAAATAAAGAATAAAATAATAATCAGCTTCTTAGTGTTCCTCGTGACACTAGGAAGCTTTGCTCAGCAAGATCCGCAATACACTGATTATATGTTTAACACCATGACGGTAAACTCTGCCTATGCCGGATCTAAAGGTCACCTTTCTATACTCGGTTTATATAGATCCCAATGGGTTGGACTAGATGGAGCTCCAAAAACAGAATCTTTTAGTGTCGACTCCCCTATTGGAAAAAACGTGGGATTAGGAGTTTCTATTGTGAATGACGAATTAGGACCTTCAGATCAATTTAACTTTGATGCCAATTTTTCATATACCTTAAATTTATCATATAACAAAAGGCTTTCTTTCGGTGTAAAAGCTGGTGGTAAATTTCTAAATATCGATTGGAGCAAAGGTTCCTTTCAGGAGAATGAAAACATTTTTCAAGAAAACATAGACAATGAATTTTTACCTACCATTGGTGCTGGGATATATTTTCATACCGACAAAAGTTACTTGGGTTTATCCGTGCCTAACTTTTTAACCAATCAATATTATGATGGTGTGCAAAACGAGGTTGACACAGAAAAACTACACTTCTACCTTATTGGTGGGTATGTATTTGATCTGAGCCATAGCGTAAAATTTAAACCTGCCTTTTTAGGGAAATTCGTAGTAGGCGCTCCTGTTATTGTAGATTTATCTGCCAATTTCTTATTTCATGAAGTGTTTCGCGCAGGTGTCGCTTACCGCTGGAACGACTCGGTTAGTGCCTTGGTTGGCATGCAAATAACACCAAGACTTATGGTTGGTTATGCCTACGATTATACTACGACGCCTTTACAAGATTTTAATACCGGAACTCATGAAATCATGCTACGCTTCGATTTAATATCTAGTGAAAAGCAATTAAAATCCCCTCGATTCTTTTAAAATTCTGCTACATGAAAAAAATAATTACACTATTCATATTATGTTCCCTCACAGCTGCTTCCGCACAAAACAGTTCCACCGAACGAGCCGACCGCTTATTTGATAAGTTGTGGTATAAAGAAGCTGCTGTCTTATATGAGAATGAGGTAAAAAAATTAGAAAACGGCAAACCTATAGTCTCTCAGGAGCAGCGTCAAGAATATTTCAGGGTCTTGAAAAGAGCCGGTGATTCGTATTATTTTAACACCGATATGAAAAATGCATATCGTTTTTATGACAAACTCGTATCACAATTTAATACCGAAATCCCAGCCGAATATCTTTTTAGATATGTGCACACCCTGGAAGGCACCGATAAATATCGAGATGCCAAATATTGGATGAAGGAATTTGCAAACCGCACTGAAAACAGCGATATGCGATCTGAAGAGTTTAGTCAAACCAAATTAAAAATTGAAGACATTCTCGCTCTAGAACCCAGGTTTCTACTTAAAAACCTGTCTTTAAATACTAGATATTCCGATTTTGGAGCTATGTATTACAATGGGCAGCTGGTCTATTCTTCTGTAGATTCCTCCTATTTTCACACCAGACTATACCAATGGAACAAGCAACCTTACCTAAACTTTTTTATAGGAAACTTAGACGGTATGGAGTCTGACGCTACCCAAGTTGGCGAGTTTTCAAAAGAAATAAATACAAAATACCATGAAGCTTCATTAGCATTTTCGCCAGACGAATCGGTTGTTTATTTCACTAGAAACAATTACAATGGCAAATTAGGTCGTGACGGTAAAGGCACAAATAACTTGAAACTTTACCGAGCTGAACGGTCTACTGGTAAAGACAGCAGTTTTGCATGGCATAATATAAAAGAACTCCCTTTTAATGACGATAGCTACTCTGTAGGACACCCTTCTGTAAGCCCAGATGGTAAGCAACTCTATTTTGTGTCAGACATGCCAGGTTCTATAGGTGAAACCGATATTTTCGTTGTTGACATTTTAGATGATAACGGAAATATTGACTATTCGAAACCAAGAAATTTAGGTGACAATATAAACACGACGGGGAGAGAAATGTTTCCTTTTGTTACTGAAAAAGCACTGTATTTTGCTTCCGATGGCCATTTAGGGCTTGGAGGTCTTGATGTTTTTGAAAGCAAGATTCAAGACAGTATTTTTGAAAAACCTAGCAACTTAGGTGCTCCTTTAAATAGTGATTTAGATGATTTTGCCTTTATTGTGAATGAAGAAAAAAATAAAGGTTTCGTTTCATCCAACCGATTATCAGGGAAAGGTGACGACGACATTTATTCGTTTATCCGTGAAAATATAACTTGTGAACAACGCATCCGCGGTCATGTTTCTAATACGGTTACTGGGGAAACCATTAGCAATGCCAAACTGGTATTATGTGGTGAGAATGGAAAAATAATAGATTCTACACTTTCAGATATAAACGGTAGGTATAATTTTAATAGAATTTTACCTTGTGCTGCTCATTTCAACATCGAAGTTTCTAAAGAAGACTACGACCCTAAAGATAAAGCTGTAATCACCCTAGCACAATCTGGTGAAACAGTGGTGCCTTTAGGTTTAGCACATAAATTAATTGTAGAAGAAGATGGCCTACAAAAAATTAAGATTAATAACATCTATTTTGATTTAGATAAATCGGATATAAAACCTGGGCAAGCTACAGAGGAACTTAATAAAGTTGTTAAGATCATGAATGAGTACCCTGATATGCATATCAAAATTGAATCGCATACCGATTCCCGTGCCAGCGATGCTTATAACCTAGCGCTATCCGACCGACGCGCTAAATCGACCCGAGATTATATCATTTCTCAAGGCATTGCGAGCGACCGCATAGAAAGCGCCATTGGATATGGTGAAACTAGATTACTTAATCATTGTTCCAATGGTGTAAAATGTACACCTGAAGAACATCATATGAACAGAAGATCTGAATTTATCATCTTAAAGAAAATCACACAAGAATAAAATCATACAACAACCGGTCATAAAAAAAGCCTTCTAAATAAATTTAGAAGGCTTTTTAATATCGAATAATATGTACTAGCTACGAATATCGCGGGCTAGCAAGGTATTTTTAAGAAGCATTGCAATAGTCATTGGTCCTACACCACCAGGCACAGGCGTAATATAGCTTGCTTTCGGGCTCACACTTTCAAAGTCAACATCACCAGCTAAACGGTAACCTCTTTCTTTAGTTTCATCTGGTACACGCGTGATTCCAACATCAATAATTACAACACCATCTTTCACCATGTCTCCTTTTAAGAATTCTGAAATTCCAATGGCAGCAACAATAATATCGGCTTGTTTTGTTATTTCAGCAAGATCTTTAGTACGACTATGAACTACAGTTACCGTAGCATCACCAGCCTTACGTTTCTGACTCATTAAAATACTCATCGGGCGACCAACGATATGGCTACGTCCCATTACCACCACGTTTTTCCCTGAAGTTTCAACCTCATAACGCTCTAGAAGCTCTAAAATTCCATAAGGCGTTGCAGGTAAAAAGCTTGGTAAATCTAAAGCCATTTTCCCAACGTTTGTAGGATGAAATCCATCTACATCCTTATCAGCATCAACAGCCATTAAAACTTTTTGCTCGTCGATATGTTTTGGTAAAGGTAATTGCACGATAAAACCATCGATATCTGGATTCGTATTTAATTCTTGAATTTTCTCTAATAAAACAGCTTCAGTTGTTTCCTCTGGCAAATCAATTAATGTCGAGTTAAAACCAATTTTCTCACAGGCTTTAACCTTAGCGTTAACATAGGTCATACTTGCGCCATCGGTTCCAACTAGTATCGCTGCTAAATGCGGCACTTTTTCACCCTTGGCTTTAATTTGTTTAACCTCAGCGGCGATTTCTTCCTTAATATCGTTACTAACTTTTTTTCCGTCTAAAATGATCATCTTATATAAGTTTTCAGTCGCAGTTTTCAGTCTCAGAGCTTACTCCTGCAGTAAATTAGTTTTCAGTCGCAGTTTTCAGTCTCAGAGCTTACTCTTGCGGTCAATTAGTTTTCAGTCGCAGTTTTCAGCTGCAAAACCTACTCTTGCTTTTTTATTGTTCTACTTTTACTCCGAATTTTTCTGGATTATTAATCATATAATTGATCAATTTTCCTATTTCTTTTCCTTGTTCCGAAAATTTAGAATAATTTTCAGATGATATATATTGACAGGCTAATGCAAATTCTAGCCATGTATTAGTTTCAGAATTTTCAGCATCAGCATCTGTTAACTTACTTATAAAATGCTTTGGATACACTCTTTTCCTATAAGCTTCAGAAATATTAGCAGATACAGAACGTGAACTTCTTCTTATTTGATCTGTTAACGAATATATTTCTTCTTTAGGAAACGATTTTGATATTTCAAAAATCGACATTGCTAGCTCAAATGATTTTTGATAAGCTAATAGTTTTTTGAAATCCATTAAAGTCTAATTTATGGAACTGATAACTGAAACTGTAAACTGAGACTAACTTATCTCATATTCTTCATCATCTGCATCATCTTTTTGCCGCCACCACCTTGCATCATCTTCATCATTTTGCTCATTTGGTTGAATTGCTTTAAAAGTTGATTCACTTCTTGAACCGAAGTTCCAGACCCTTTACCTATACGTTTCTTTCTACTGGCGTTGATAATACTTGGGTTGGTACGTTCCTTCGGAGTCATGGAATGGATAATGGCTTCAATACCTTTAAAGGCATCGTCATCAATATCAATATCTTTCATCATTTTTCCAGCACCAGGAATCATTCCCATAAGGTCCTTCATGTTACCCATTTTCTTGATCTGTTGAATCTGACTTAAGAAATCATCAAAACCGAATTGATTTTTAGCAATTTTCTTTTGAAGTTTTCTTGCTTCTTCTTCATCAAACTGTTCTTGAGCACGTTCTACTAAGGATACCACATCCCCCATACCAAGAATACGATCGGCCATACGTGAAGGGTAAAACACATCGATGGCTTCCATTTTTTCACCTGTACCAATAAACTTAATAGGTTTATTAACCACAGATTTAATAGAAATAGCGGCACCACCACGGGTATCACCATCTAATTTGGTAAGGATAACCCCATCAAAATTCAAGACATCGTTAAAGGCTTTCGCGGTATTAACAGCATCTTGCCCTGTCATAGAATCCACTACAAACAAAGTTTCTTGTGGCTGAATGGCTTTATGAATGTTCGATATTTCGGTCATCATCGCCTCATCAACAGCTAAACGACCAGCGGTATCTATAATAACAACATTATGTCCGTTTGCCTTAGCATGCGCAATCGCAGCTTGTGAAATCGCAACAGGATCGTTATTGCCTTTATCACTAAAAACCTCAACACCAATTTGCTCTCCTACAACATGCAATTGGTCGATCGCAGCTGGACGATACACATCACAAGCTACTAATAATGGTTTTTTAGTCTTTTTATTTTTAAGATAATTAGCAAGCTTACCAGAGAAGGTTGTTTTACCAGACCCCTGTAAACCAGACATTAAAATCACACTTGGTGTACCAGAAAGGTTAATCCCTGCAGCATCTCCACCCATAAGTTGGGTAAGCTCATCTTTTACAATTTTAACCATTAACTGCCCTGGTTGCAGGGTTGTTAATACGTCTTGCCCTAGCGCTTTCTCTTTAACCGTATTTGTAAATTGCTTTGCAATTTTAAAATTAACATCGGCATCCAATAAGGCGCGTCTAACTTCTTTTAAAGTTTCGGCTACGTTAACTTCGGTTATACTACCATGTCCTTTAAGAACGTGTAAGGCTTTATCTAATTTATCACTTAAATTATTAAACATATGACTCTCGAAATTTTAAGAACTGCAAATTTAGTAATTTGATGTGTAATTATGGAAGCTTGAAGTCCTAAAGTGTGTAAAAAGACGTATTTAGAAAAATCAAGGTGCTTTTGATTTATTTCAAAAGAAAAATCCTACTTATTTATTAAGATAACATACGATTAACCAATCGAACCACTAAAATAAACCATGAAAAAATACGTTTTCATAGACAATACGCCAAAAAATCAGTTTAATGGCAGTACTTTGTAAATAAAAAACTACCTTAGACCATTAAATTCAATACTTACATTTTATAAAAGATTAAAACTTATGGCGTCCCTTAATCCGCTAAACAGTAATCTAGACCAAAGAAAAGCCAAGCATCTACTTCGGCGATCTACTTTTAATTATACTAAAAATCAAATTGATGCATGTACTGGTATGACACCACGTGATGTTATTGATAAACTCATAACCCCCACAACCAATGCCTTAGCCGAGCCTTATGATCCACTTCCTATGGACAACCCAGATGGATTTTGGACTTCAGCTACAACGGCAACAGATGAATTTGAAAATGAAAGGCGAAAACGAGGTTTGGTCGCTGGTTGGTGGTGGTACAACGCCGTAAGCGAAACGAGCTTAAAACACAAACTATCCTTCTTCCTACACACTTGTTTTAATGTAGCCAAAGATGATGGTGCAGGACCTTCATCTTTTTATTATGACTACCTCAGGTTACTGGACTTCTATGCTTATGGAAACCTTAAAACCTTAGCCAAAAAGATAACCATGGACAATGCAATGTTGGTTTATCTGGATAATACGAGAAATAATAAAAATAACCCTAACGAGAATTATGCTCGTGAGTTTTTCGAATTGTTTACGATTTTGGAAGGCGAACAAGTTGGTGAAGGTAATTACACGAATTACACCGAAGAAGACATTCAACAAGCCACCAGAGTATTTTCTGGATATAAAGTTGATGAAACCCGAAGTTTTATAGACCCAGACACCGGAATTCCGACGGGATACATTGATTTTGAATTACACGATCCCGACAATAAAACCTTTAGTCCAGCATTTAACAACACTACCATTACAGGGCAAGGCACGCCAACAGAAATCTTAACTGAATTAAGTGAATTTGTAGATATGGTTTTTGCCCAGCCAGAAACAGCAAAATCATATTGCAGAAAACTATATCGTTATTTTGTAAAAAGCACATGGAATGAAGAGGTTGAAAACGACATTATTACGCCATTAGCTCAGGAACTAATTGCTAATGACTACGATATCATTCCTGTGGTAAAAACATTACTATCGAGTGAACACTTTTTTGACTCGGATGATAGCAATAATCAAGATGAGATTATTGGAAGTATTATTAAAAGTCCGCTGCAATTATTATCTGAAATATGCACCGTTTTTCAAGTCACATTTCCCGATCCTACAACCAATGCATTAACCTATTACAACGAATTTTTCTACAAATTTATTCATAATAACTATTTCGTTTTTTCAGGCACCAATTTATTTAGCCCTGAAGAAGTTGCCGGATACCCCGCATATTACCAAGAGCCGCACTACGATCGCAACTGGTTTTCTTCAAATACCATTATTGGTCGCTACCGACTTATTGAAAGTCTTATTGCGGGAGAAAACACTATAGGTAACGGAGCCATATACGCCTCTTTGGATACGGTTTTATTTGTTAAAAACAACCTTCCAAACGCGAGTGACCCGAATCTATTGATCACCGAAATGGCCGACCTTCTATATCCCGAATCCATAGATAGTGATCGCACCAATTATTTTAAAAGCTATTTGGTTGACGAAGGCTTTCCTGATTACTACTGGTCAGGTGCTTGGAATAAATATTTGAGTTCCAACGACGCAACAACCGTAAAAACCAGATTAGACGCCTTAGTTATCGCTATGGTAAATGCTGCCGAATTTCAATTAATGTAAAGTATGAACAGACGTAATTTTATAAAACTGTCCGCTTCAGCATCAGTAATAGGACTAACCCCACTGCAATTACAAGCCGCTTTAAAAACATTTACGCCTTATTTTGATTGTCCAGATATTTCTAATCGAAAACTGGTATTGATAAATTTAGCTGGCGGTAATGATGGATTAAATACCGTAATTCCATTAAACCAATACGATGCATATAGTAATTTACGCCCCACTATAAAGGTGCCCATTTCGGGAACTAATAAGTTCATCACGCTTGATAGCTCATTACCCGAAAATCAACAAGTTGGCTTACACCCTGCCCTTTCAGGTATGAAGTCGCTATACGACAAGGGGTGGCTACGAGTTCTACAATCTGTTGGATACCCGAGTCAAAATAAAAGCCACTTTTCCTCTGCCGATCTCTATTCAACAGGAAACGATGGTAATAGTTTACTTAATGGTAGTGATACCGGGTGGATTGGCCGATTTATGGAGCGGTATTACGATAATTTAGTTGTAGAGCCATTTCCTTTAGGAATACAAATTGGTTCCAACAAAACATCCTTAGGATTTCATGGTGAAGAAGCCCATGGTTTGTCCATTAACCTTACAAGGCAGGATCCTGCTGGTTTTTATTCCATATTAAATGGTTTAGGTGGCCCACCGCCTATAAATATTCCAGATTCCGATTACGGTGACCAATTAAGGTATTTAACCAATACCGATTCCTTAACCAACACCTATGCACAATCGATTTCTAATGCCTTCCAAAAGGGAAAAAATAATATCAGTTATCCGGATACCGATTTATCAAACCAATTAAAAACAGTGGCGCGATTGATGAGTGGCGACCTGGAAACGAAAGTTTATATGGTACGTATTTCTGGTTTCGACACACACGATTCGCAAGTTCAAGATTTAGGTAATGTTATCGGGAAACACCATGAATTATTATCCAGTCTTTCGGATAGTATTGAAGCTTTTATAAGCGATTTAGAATCACAAAACCTTGCTGAAGATGTGGTCGGGTTAACCTTTTCTGAGTTTGGAAGAAAAGTAAAAGAAAATGGTAATTTAGGAACCGACCATGGTGAAATTGCTCCTATGTTTGTTTTCGGAAAACCCGTAAAAGGAGGCGTCTCAGGCACAAATCCAGATTTAAGTGAAGCTACAGATCGTAATAACTTCCAAATAAAAACCGTGCAATATGATTACCGACAAACCTTTGCGACGCTTCTTCAAGATTTTATTGGTGCTGATAATGCCATAATCGATGCCACCTTTTTTAACAACTCACTAAACCAAAGTTTTAACGACTTAAAAATAGACGATCTTGTAAAGAGTGTCTATAATGTATCCAATGGTTGTGTTCCTATTACGAACAATCCGTTAGGAGAAGACAAAAAATGGTTAGTCTATCCAAACCCCTTTAAAGACATTGTCCATATTACAGGTGTACAGCGCGTAGAAACCATTTCATACCGTATTTACAATGCTGCTGGAGTACTATTAATTGAAAGCACAGACCTTGTAGATGAAGGTAAAATAACTCTAAACTTAAGACATTTTAGTAGTGGCATGTACTTGTTTGTTATACTTTCTGGAAGTGAAAAAGAAGTCCATAAAGTTGTTAAAATATAAATTTAAGAAAAGCCTACATGAAAATTTTTAAAATAATAATCCCTTTTACACTGTTGGTGATTTTATGCTCTAGCTGTAACAGAAATGTCCCTGATGATTTGGAAGGACAAGGAAGTGACATGCATTTAACGGCCACCTATAAATGGTGGATTTTAACGCATAAAAACTATCAAAAACCAGGTATTTACCTTTATAACGAACAAACTGGCGCCATAGAAGTGGAGCTAAAACTTCCTAAAGGATTACAATCGCCACATGCTTTGGCTTTTGACGGCGCATCGCTTTGGGTTGGCGGCATTGGTGAGAACGAATCCATTTATCAGCTTGATCCTGTAAGTGGTGATGTGCTATCTGAAATACCAAATATTATTACTGAAGGCCTAGCCATTCAAGACGAATACATTTATTATTCGAATGAAAATGCCATTCATAAAATTATGAAAAATGGCACTTTAGTAGAAAGTATTCAAACTGAAAACACAGCTTTAAATATATCAGACATTGCTATTAGCGAGAACACGCTATATTATTTACGTTATGCTGAAACCGGGCCTATCGTTAAACTGAATTTAACTTCAAAATCTGAAACTCCTATAAACACCATAGAAACCTCTGGCACCTATTGTTTATCATTTATAGAAAACAAACTCGTTACGGTATCTAACCTTAATGAAATTAACCAAAACAGCTCACGAACTGGCGAACTTATTTCGAGTACACTAACCGGAATTGAAGGTTGGATAACCGCCATCGCCCTTCATGAGAAAATAGAGTAATTACATGCGTTCTGGCACTTGAATACCTAATAGTTGAAATCCGTTTTTAATGGTGTTTGCAACGCTATTTGACAATTGTATTCTTAGGGTTTTCTCGTTTTCGTTATCGGCTCCTAAAATTGAAACGTTTTGATAAAATGAATTGAACTCTTTAACCAAGTCATACGTGAAATTAGCGATAATGGCTGGGCTAAAATTATCAGCTGCATTTTGAACAACCTCAGGGAATAACTGTAGTTGTTTAAGAAGGGCTTTCTCTTTTGCGTGAAGCGTCATATCTTCTAAATTCACTTGAGTATCCACATCGGCTTTTCTTAAAATCGATTGAATTCTCGCATAAGTATACTGAATAAAAGGCCCTGTGTTCCCTTGAAAATCGATAGACTCTTTAGGGTCAAAAAGAATACGTTTTTTAGGATCTACTTTTAAGATATAATATTTTAAAGCGCCTAAACCTATAATTTTATAAAGCTCTTTTTTCTCATCTTCAGAGTAACCGTCAAGTTTTCCTAATTCTTCAGAGATTACTTCGGCAGTATTAGCCATATCAGCAATTAAATCGTCAGCATCAACAACGGTTCCTTCTCTACTTTTCATTTTTCCACTAGGTAAATCAACCATACCATAACTTAGATGGTATAGATTTTTTGCCCATTCGAAACCAAGTTTCTTCAGAATTAAAAATAACACTTGAAAATGGTAATCTTGCTCGTTTCCAACAGTGTAAACCATACCGCCTACATCTGGAAAATCCTTAATACGTTGAATGGCCGTACCAATATCCTGAGTCATGTAAACTGCCGTACCATCGGCACGTTGTACGATTTTTTTATCCAAACCTTCTTCGGTTAAATCGCACCATACCGAACCATCCTCTTCCTTATGAAAAACGCCCGAATTTAATCCTTGTTCAACAAATTCCTTTCCTAATAAATAGGTGTTACTTTCATAATATAGGGTATCAAAATCAACACCTAAATCCTTGTATGTGATATCAAAACCATCATAAACCCAGTTGTTCATTTTTTCCCAAAGCGCTACCACCTCTTCATCTCCAGACTCCCATTTTAAAAGCATGTCTTGAGCTTCTAATAAAATAGGGGCTTTCTTTTTAGCGTCTTCTAGTGTTTCACCTTGAGCCACTAAAGCTTCGATTTCCTTTTTATATTCTTGGTCGAATTTCACATAGTAGTTCCCTACTAATTTATCGCCTTTCAACCCGGTGCTTTCTGGAGTTTCACCATTTCCAAAACGTTTCCATGCCAACATACTTTTACAAATATGAATACCACGATCGTTTATAATTTGTGTTTTATATACTTTTTTTCCTGAAGCTTTTAAAATTTCAGCAACACTATACCCTAATAAATTATTTCGAATATGACCTAAATGCAGTGGTTTATTGGTGTTCGGTGAAGAATACTCCACCATAATAGCTTTGTCTTCAGGATTAGGTAAAACCAGTCCGAAACGTTCGTCTTGTTTTATGCCGTTGAAAAAACTCATATAATATGAATCGTTAATTTCAACATTTAAAAAGCCTTTTACGACGTTAAAAGCCTTAACATCGGCAACTTCCTTAACCAGATACTGCCCTATAGTTTCACCAATTTGCACAGGATTACCTTTAATAAATCGCAACATCGGAAAGATAACTACGGTGATATCCCCAGCAAACTCTTTTCTTGTTGCTTGAAATTCAACCGTTTGTAAGTCAATATTAAAATCTGCTTTTACCGCTTGTTTAACGTATTTTGATAAAGTATCCTGAAGGTTCATTCTAGTGTCTTTTTAAGCCAGCAAAGATAGCAAGTTTTTCTGCTAAAAACGAAAAACCTTCCCATACAAAAATGATATCCTAGCATCTACAACAGCCACATCGTGTCACCTTATAAAACAACTTACATTTTTTATATTTCTTACAACCCATGTACTAAATTTTCGACTATTTATATATGAAAAAGGATTAAATATCAAGTTATCATCCACTTCAACTAATTATTTGGTAATAAATCCTAAAAATTAGATTTTAAGAACCCTTTTTGCAACATTTGTTAAGTAAAGCTATTATTATCAATTGATTGAAAATCAATGTAAATTTTTTACAATTACAGCTAAATAAAGCTGTCTTATTTTCCTCAAATCTAAGACCTCGTTATAGCATTATTTAGTGGTAATTGACATGCAATATGAGGCGATTATTATTTTCCATTTTAATGATGCTATCTATTAGTATTGGAACTTCTCAATCCAATGACATAGAAAGCCTTGCCCTGCAATTAGCTTTTCAAGATCAAGATTCCTTAAAAGTAGACATCTCGCTTAAACTTATTGAATCGCTCTATGATATTAACGCATATGATCGTGCCTTCAAATACATCCTTGCTAGCGAAAAGTTGTGTCAAAAATTAGATCACAAAAAAGGCATTGCCAATATGGTCTATTATAAAGCCTTAATTTATGCCCAAAAGAATGATTATATCAATGCCATAAGTGGCTATGAAAAATCGAAACAATTATTCGAAGGCCTTAAAGACACCTTGGGCATTGCTAAAGTGAACAACAGTATCGGATTAATCGAAATTAAAAGAGGTCATTTTTCTAAAGGCATGTCTTTTTCTCATTCAGCTATAAGAGAATTAGAAAAAAGGCATCTCAAAGCCGAACTCAATTTAGCTTACAGCAATCTGGCCCAGGCCTACAATAGTATTGGAGCTACCGACAAAGCCATCGAATTTTATATAAAAACACTTGAAGTTCAGGAGTCACTTAACGATGAACAGGCTATTTATAAAACCAAAAACACTTTAGCCGAACTGTATGCTAGCAGAAAAGAGCATCGAAAAGCTATAGAAATTTACGAAAACATTATAGACAACCACAGCTCCAACGATTCAATTTTAGGGCACATTTACCCCAGAATAAGCGCTGAATATCTGGAATTTAACGACTATGAAAAAGCCTCAAAATATCTGAATGAAGCTTATGCCATCAATACCACAAAAGAAAACAAAGAAGATTTATTAATAACACTGAATAACCTTGGGGATTTAAATTTGAGACAAAACAGGTTATCTGAAGCAGATACTCATTTAACAGAAGCGCGTAACACGGCCGAAACTACCACAAATAAATTTGAATTACTGAAACTTTATAAACTATTAATAGCTCTCGATTCTACCAGAAACCGATTCACCAAAGCTTTTGAGTGGCAGCGAGCTTACTACGAGTTAAATGCTAAACTTAACGAAGAAAAAGCCATCCAAAAGGAGCGCTTATACAAACCTTTAAGCCATATCGAACATGAACCGCACAGCTTAGTTGAGAATATTTCGTCACCTGAAGTTGTTGTAAACATGCTTTCTGAAACAAAAGAAAATACCGACAGACTTAAAATGTCTTTATACAGTGTGGTTGGCGCCTTGGTATTGGTATCTATATTTTTAGTATTCTCGTATTTGAAACGAAATAGCAACATTAAATACACTCAAGAGTTAGAAGAGAAAAACCTTAGCATTGCTTTACAAAACGAAGCATTTTCCCAACAAACTAAACATTTAGAAAGTGTTAATAATGTAAAAGACAAGCTGTTTTCTATTGTATCTCATGATTTACGCGACTCACTTTCATCTATAAATGGTTTCATTGACTTACTTAAAGACGGTTCGTTGTCCCGGGAAGAGTTTGACAATTTAATTCCTGAGCTAAGTGAAAATGCCAACAATGCTTCTTTACTCCTTTTTAACTTACTCAATTGGTCTAAATCTCAGATGCAATCACTAGACCCTAAACCTACTTTGTTTGATGTTCAAGAAGTTTTTAATAGTAAAATTAAACTTATAGAACAGCGCTTGGAAAACAAAGGCATAACTCTCATTAATCGTTCTATAAAAAATTTTGCTTACGCAGATAAAAGCATGATTGAAATTGTAATTCAGAACCTATTGGCTAATGCCCTTAAATTCTGCAAAAAAGGCGATACGATAACTATAACCAATCACATCAACAATGGATGTTGCATTATCAGTATTGCAGACTCTGGCGTTGGCATCTCCAAAGAAAACTTAAGTAAGCTTTTTAAAGAAAGTTCATTCTCGACCTTAGGAACCGATAATGAAAAAGGCACCGGATTAGGACTTTCCATTTGTAAAGAATTAATCGATTTAAATCATGGCAAAATTTGGGTAGAAAGTACACCTCAAATTGGGAGTACCTTTTTTGTACAACTTCCTAAATCGCAACCCGTATAACTTCTATTTTTTTAAACAAAGTAAACTTCATAGTTGGCACAGATTTCTGTTACTTTTTCAAAATTTGGTGGTCCTTGAGGTAGCGCAGCAAGTTCCTGAAACATAAACTCAATGCCTGCAGGAAAGGCCGATGTAATCATTTTAGCCTTTTCTGTCCCGACAACCTTCCATGCATGAGGTATATTTTTTGGTGCAAAAGCTGTATCTCCAGAACTTAATACTGAAGTTTTGCCATCTACTGTAATTTCAACTTGACCTTTAATAACACGAAATATCTCATCTTCCCTCTTGTGGGTGTGCGGAGGAATACCTACTCCAGGTTCGACGTTATCCACCCATTCTACAATTTGATTTCCTGTATCGCTACCCGTTAATTTATGCGTTTGAATATCACCAATCACATTCAAAACCACACCTTCTTCATCCTTAATAATTTTAGATGTGGCAGGAGTAACTTGATTCGTTTTAAGGGTTTGAGACTGGCATTGTACCAAACTTGGAAATAAGGCAAATCCAAGACCTGCCCCCGATTTCACTAAAAATGCTTTTCTTTTCATAACTCTAATTTTATTGCAAATTAGAATTAAATTAGAGCCATAGCAATGTGAAAATTACGGTAAATACTTAGAATTTAGGCCTAACACCATATGCTTTGCCTTAGCTTTTCCTTAAAGCAGAAGGTGTTGTTGCCGTATGTGTTTTAAAAAAACAGCTAAAGTAGTCTGGAGAAGAAAAGCCTAATTCAAAACTAATTTCTTTAATCGATTTATTGGAAAATTTTAGGGCGTGCCGAGAGCGCATAAGCAATTGTTCGATAATAATATGTTTGGCCCCTACTCCAAGAACGCCTTTCACACATTCGTTGAGATACTTTGGAGAAATATTTAGAAGCTTGGCGTAATCGGCAACATCATGATATTTGAAAATATACTTGTCCACCATTTTTTTATAACTATACACCACATTAGCTTTAGCATTGTTATTAGAAATCACAGATTTAATATTACACTGCCCGTCGCAATACACAAAAAAGGTATTCAATAAGGAAAGAATGGCTTCATTTTTATGGTTAAGTTGGGAACCTAAAAGTTCGTCAATCATCTCTAGAATGGCTTGAGTACGCAACTCAATTCCAGGACTTAGTTTAAACAAAGGTATTTCTCCCTGACTAAAGAGTCTTACTTGATTAATATGAAGATTACTAAGTTGTGGATGGTTTAAAATTTCTCTAGACAAATAAAGCATATACCCAGCATGCGAAATTTGGTCGTTTTTAATGATTTTCCAGTGACAATTGGGGTTTAGGAAAAAGATAGAATTGGATACATTTTCATAGAAAACGTTATCTATTTCAACATCCATCACTTCATTTTTAATCCAGCATACCGCATAACTATCTGGCTGCTGTGAAGTGGTTATGGTATTGGTTATCTTCGATATGTTTACTGCTCCTGCTTTCATTTAAGATATAACAACCTGTTTTAAAACCAGTTGTACGTTCTAATATATGAAAAACAATGAAAATAAAACAGCGCAGTACTTCGATTAAAAGCATTTCTCCAATAAAAAGCTTTTAATACAATGCCTAAACATAACCTACTTAACTTTTGGCAAGAACACTTCTGCCATCATACAACGTGCACTACCTCCACCGCAGGCTTCAATAGTATCTAATGAACTTGATAAAATTTTGGTATGTTTTTCTATGGTTGAAATTTGAGATGCTGTTAAGGAGTTATAGGCCGACTGACTCATCACGAGATAAGAAGTGTCGTTAGCACCTTTAACTTGCAACATGTTACCAGCGAAATTTATAACTTGGTCTTCAGTAATATCTATAATTTCTTTTCCATCTTCCTTAAGATGTTTCACCAAGGCTTTACGTTCTTTTTTATCATCGATACTACTCAAACAAACTACAGCAAAAGTTTCACCAATACTCATCATCACATTGGTATGATAAATAGCTTTACGCTGATTATTTACAGTTTGAAAAGCTGTAAAAACAACAGGAGTATATTCAAAGTCTTCACAAAACTCGATAAATAAATCCTCATCTGCTCTTGCTGAAAGTCCGCAATACGCTTTACGATTAACACGATCTAGAATTAAACTCCCTGTGCCTTCAAGGAAAATCTCATCCTCTTCGGCGCTGGTATAATCAACCACATTATTAATTTCAAAACCTTTACTTTCTATAATATCTAAAACATCCTCACGGCGTTCCAAACGTCTGTTTTCAGCAAACATAGGATACAAACCTACATCACCATTTTCATGAAATGAAATCCAATTATTAGGAAATAAGGCATCGGGTGTATCGGTTTCGGTGGTATCAGTAACAACAATAACCTCGACACCTACACTTTGTAGCTTTTCAACATAAGCATCAAACTCTTGCTGCGCTTTTAAATTAACCGTTTCAGGTAGTGTATTATCTAAAACCTGTTGATAATAATTATTAACAGCTGTTTGTTCATTCATCCTAAAATTTACGGGACGAATCATTAAAATCGTGTTTGTAATTTGTTGCATGCTATCTGGTATTGTAATCAATCTCTAATTAAAGGTAAGGTAGAACAACGTAATAGTCCTTCTTGTTTGCTTATTTCACTATATGAAACTTCTTCAACAGTAAAGCCTTGGTTTCGTAACCAAGTATTGAGTCGTGTAAAGTTTTTTTCTGAAATAATAACCTCTTCTGAAATTGAGAAGACGTTACTATTCATATCGTACATTTCTTGTTTTGTAATTTCGAAGATATTTTCTTTTCCGAAGAAATCGACTAACCACTCATATTCACTTTCAATTAAAAATCCATTTTTATGCAGAATGGCTTTATCATGTCCGATAGGCTGAAAACAACAATCTAAATGTAAAGCATTTTCTTTTGCATTGGTATTCGACTTGCGAAGTTCAAATGATTTCACCGTTTTATGCGGAAATAACTCTTGAATGGCAATTACAGCATCAAGGTTGGTTCTTGCTGTAATTAAATCGGGGTAATTGGAGCCACTGTAAGTCCCTATAAAAATATAGTCATTCCAAGGGATAACATCGCCACCTTCAGCATGGCACTCATCAGGAAGAATGATTCTATTTTCTGGATCGATTTGATTCCATAAGTATTGTATGGCTTCAACTTCTTCCTCCCGGTTAGGTAATATGTTGGATTTAATAATTTTATCTTCAATAACAAAAGCAATGTCTCTGGAGAAAATCTGATTGCAATTATTAATTATTTCAGGTCTATAAACCGTAACATCATACTTTTTAAACACTGCGGCAACTTCCTCCATCTCGCGAATCATGTCCTCTTCCTTAGGGTAAGTACCCGCTTTCACATGTTCAATACTTTTTGGGTCGTAGCACTCTTCAACTTTAGGAATCGCACCATTACTTTCTGCTGTACCCAATACAACGGCACGCAGTCTAGATGTTTCGTTTTGAATATTTAATTTCAACATACACTAAACCAAAAAAACAGATTAATATTAAAGGTTCAAAACTAGTAATAATTACAAGGTTTCGGTATGATTTTTAAAGATATTCTTATAAAAAAGAAAAGTTTCACAGAAAACTGTGAAACTTAACCTTATATAATAATAATTCTGTATTATCTTTCTTCCTCTGGAACGAATTTTCTTTCGGTAGCTCCAGTGTAAATTTGTCTTGGTCTTCCAATAGGTTCCTTTTTAAGACGCATTTCTCTCCATTGAGCAATCCATCCTGGTAAACGCCCGATTGCAAACATAACCGTAAACATATCGGTTGGGATACCCATAGCTCTGTAAATAATTCCTGAATAGAAATCTACATTAGGATATAATTTTCTATCAACAAAATATTGGTCTTTTAAAGCCTCTTGCTCTAAACCTTCAGCTATGCTTAAGATTGGATCTTCGATACCTAACTGACTTAATACGTCGTCGGCCGCTTTTTTAATGATTCTAGCACGTGGATCGAAGTTTTTGTAAACACGGTGTCCGAATCCCATTAAACGGAAAGGATCGTTTTTATCTTTAGCCTTAGCCATATATTTCTTCGTATCGCCACCATCATTTTGGATAGCTTCAAGCATTTCAAGTACTGCTTGGTTAGCACCACCATGAAGAGGTCCCCATAATGCTGAAATACCAGCTGAAATAGAAGCGAATAAACCTGCGTGAGACGATCCTACGATTCTAACTGTAGACGTAGAACAGTTTTGTTCGTGATCGGCGTGTAAGATTAATAACTTATCTAAAGCATCAACTAACACTTTATTTTGAATATACTCACCGTTAGGTTTTTTGAACATCATTTTTAAGATATTCTCTACATAACCTAATGAGTTATCACCGTAATCTAATGGTAAACCAGCCTTTTTTCTGTAAGTCCAAGCTACAAGTACAGGCATTTTACCTAAAAGTCTTACTACAGACTTGTACATATCTTCTTCAGACTCTACATTTACTGAAGACGGGTTGAAAGCTGTTAATGCACTTGTTAAAGAAGAAATAATTCCCATCGGGTGAGCCGATTTAGGGAAGGCTTCAATAATTTTCTTTACATCTTCGTCTACATAAGACTCAGCTTTAATATCATCGTGAAATTTCTTGTTTTGTTCTTTTGTAGGTAGCTCACCGAAAATCAATAAGTACGCTACTTCTAGGAAATCTGCATTTTCAGCTACTTCATCAATAGAATAACCACGATATCTTAAAATTCCTTTTTCACCATCTAAAAACGTGATAGCACTTTCACAAGCACCAGTGTTTTTATACCCTGGATCTATTGTGATTACACCTTCAGTTGCGGCTCTTAATTTTGTAATATCAATTGCTACTTCATTTTCTGTTCCTTTTACTAAAGGAAATTCATATTTTTTACCATCAATATCAATGGTAGCTTTATCTGCCATACTATAATGTGAGTTTAATTTATTTTTGCGGAACGCTAATTTAAGAAATATATCGCCTTATTTAGAAAGATTATTTGGAATGTTTTCATCAATTAGGAAATTGACAAAATAGATGTTAAATAAAAAAGCGATTATTAAAATAATAATCGCTTTTTTATTTATACTTCAAAGAAATTAAATGTTACTTTATTTTAAAAGCCTTTTCTTGAGGAAAATAAGCAACATCTCCTAATTCTTCTTCAATTCTTAATAATTGATTGTACTTTGCCATACGGTCACTACGTGATGCAGAACCTGTTTTAATTTGACCACAGTTTAATGCTACAGCTAAATCGGCAATAGTGTTATCTTCTGTTTCTCCAGAACGGTGAGACATTACTGAAGTATATCCAGCATTCTTAGCCATATTTACAGCAGCAATAGTTTCTGTTAAAGAACCAATTTGGTTTACTTTAATAAGGATTGAGTTAGCAATACCTTCATCGATACCACGTGATAAACGCTCTACGTTAGTAACGAATAAATCATCACCTACTAATTGAACTTTATCTCCAATTAACTCCGTTAAATAAGCCCAACCTTCCCAGTCGTTTTCATCCATACCATCTTCAATAGAAATGATAGGATATTTTCCAACTAATTCAGCTAAATATTCTGCTTGTTCTTTTGAAGTTCTTACAACACCTGTATCACCTTCAAATTTCTTGTAATCGTATTTACCATCAACAAAAAATTCAGCAGCAGCACAATCTAATGCAATTTTCACTTCATCACCGAATTTGTATCCAGCATTTTCAACAGCTTTTGCAATAGTATCTAATGCATCTTCTGTACCTCCAGCTAAGTTTGGAGCAAAACCACCTTCATCACCTACGGCAGTACTTAAGTTTCTGTCGTGTAATACTTTTTTAAGGTTATGGAAAATCTCAGTACCCATTTGCATAGCATGTGTGAAGTTTTTAGCTTTCACTGGCATGATCATAAACTCTTGAAATGCGATAGGCGCATCAGAGTGAGAACCACCATTAATGATATTCATCATTGGTACTGGTAATGTATTTGCAGAAACACCACCTACATATCTATATAAAGGCATGTTTAACTCGTTAGCAGCAGCTTTAGCAACAGCTAAAGAAACACCAAGAATCGCGTTAGCACCTAATTTAGATTTATTTGCAGTACCATCTAAATCGATCATAATTTTGTCGATTAGATTTTGTTCAAAAACAGATACTCCTAAAAGTTCTTCAGCAATTATAGAGTTTACATTATCTACAGCTTTAAGAACACCTTTACCCATGTAAGTATCTCCACCGTCACGTAATTCTACAGCTTCATGCTCTCCTGTTGATGCTCCTGATGGCACAGCAGCTCTACCTAAAATATTGTTTTCTGTTACGACATCAACTTCAACAGTTGGATTACCTCTTGAATCTAAAATTTGTCTAGCGTGGACATTGATTATAATACTCATAATTGCTTTATTTTAAAACTTTATATTATTTCAAATTTACGGCTAAATCTTGTTTTTCTTGACAAAATTCAAAAGAAATTAACAGAAAAATCTCTACAACGTTTTAGTAAAACAAAACCCCTTTAATTGCAAGTAATTAAAGGGGTTTTAAAAGTTTTATTTTTTGATGTTTTCTATAAACTGATCGAACAGATAATCAGAATCATGAGGACCAGGACTAGCCTCTGGGTGATACTGAACCGAGAAACAGTTTTTGCTCTTCATTGCTAAACCAGCTACGGTATTGTCATTTAGGTGAACATGAGTAACTTCTAAATCTGGATGTGCCTCAGCCTCTTCTCTATTCACAGCAAAACCATGATTTTGAGACGTTATTTCACCTTTACCAGTAATCATGTTTTTTACTGGGTGGTTAATACCTCTATGTCCATTGTGCATTTTATAGGTAGAAACACCATTAGCACGCGCTATAATTTGATGCCCTAAACAGATACCAAATAAAGGCAAGTTTCTTTTAATAATTTCTTTAGCCACTTCTTGAGCTTCAACTAAAGGCTCTGGATCACCAGGACCATTAGATAGGAAGTAACCATCAGGGTTAAAAGCTTCTAAATCTGCAAAAGAAGCATTGTATGGAAATACTTTAATGTAAACATCACGTTTGGCAATGTTTCTTAAAATGTTCTTTTTAATACCAATATCTAAAGCAGCTACTTTGTATGTAGCATTTTCATCACCGTAATAGTAAGGTTCTTTGGTTGATACTTTAGAAGCTAACTCAAGACCTTCCATATTAGGAACTTCTGCTAATTGCTTCTTAAGACCTTCAATATTGTCAACTTCGGTCGAAATAACCGCATTCATAGCGCCATTGTCACGAATATAACTTACTAAAGCACGTGTATCAACATCAGAAATAGCTAATAAGTTGTTTTTATCTAAAAACGCTTCTAGAGAACCATCGGCATCTACTCTTGAGTATTCATAGCTAAAGTTTTTAACAATTAACCCAGCAATTTTAATGGAATCTGACTCCACTTCCTCAGCATTGGTACCGTAGTTTCCAATATGAGCATTTGTAGCTACCATTAATTGTCCGTAATAAGAAGGATCGGTAAAAATTTCTTGGTAACCAGTCATTCCCGTATTAAAACAAACCTCACCAAATGAAGTTCCTTGTTTATTACCTACTGCCTTACCGTGAAAAATGGTGCCATCTGCTAAAAGAAGGATGGCTTTTTGTCTTTTTTGATATTTCATATTATTCTTATGAGCTTCCTGACTGCTCAGGAAAAAAGTTTTACAAAATTGCGCAAAAAAAAGGATAAACTAAAATAGTTTATCCTTTATATTTTAAATGCTTATCAACATCTATTATTCCTCTTCGTTTGAAGCTTTAGTTTCAACAGGAGCCGTTTCAGCTGGTTTAGAACCACCTCTTCTACTTCTTCTTGTTGTTTTCTTCTTAGCTTTATCAGCGTTGTAGATTTCGTTATAATCAACTAATTCTATCATCGCCATATCAGCGTTATCACCTAAACGATTACCTAATTTGATAATTCTAGTATAACCTCCTGGTCTGTCAGCGATTTTTACAGCTACTTCTCTGAATAATTCAGTTACTGCATCTTTTTGTCTAAGGCTAGCCATAACAATACGTCTGTTATGCGTGCTATCAACTTTAGATTTAGTAATCATTGGCTCAACAAATTGTTTTAAAGCCTTTGCTTTAGCAACAGTAGTATTAATACGCTTGTGCTCGATTAAAGAACAAGCCATATTAGCCAACATAGCTTTTCTATGTGCTGTTTTTCTACCTAAGTGGTTTACTTTTTTTCCGTGTCTCATGACATTTTAAATTTGACATCATCTTGCTACCAGATCCGTTTTGGAGAGCAAATTATGAGTCGTTAATAATTATTTGTTGATAAATTAGAAACTTAAATGGGTTACCCCGAATAAATTCCTTAGTCTTTATCTAATTTATATTTACTTAAATCCATTCCGAAATTAAGACCTTTAACATTAACAAGCTCTTCAAGCTCAGTTAAAGATTTTTTACCAAAGTTTCTGAATTTCATTAAATCATTTTTATTGAATGATACTAAGTCACCTAAAGTATCAACTTCAGCAGCTTTTAAACAGTTAAGAGCACGTACAGATAAATCCATATCGATTAACTTCGTTTTAAGCAACTGTCTCATGTGAAGTGATTCTTCATCATAAGTTTCAGTTTGTGCAATTTCATCAGCCTCTAAAGTGATACGCTCATCAGAGAATAACATAAAGTGGTGAATCAAAGTTTTAGCACCTTCAGTTAAAGCGTCTTGTGGAGAGATTGAACCATCTGTAATGATTTCAAAAACTAATTTTTCGTAATCAGTTTTTTGCTCAACACGATAGTTTTCAATACTATACTTAACGTTTTTTATTGGCGTGTAAATTGAATCTGTAAAGATCGTTCCAATTGGTGCAGAAGCTTTTTTGTTTTCTTCAGCAGGAACATATCCTCTACCTTTTTCAATCGTGATTTCCATGTTAAAGTTAACTTTAGGATCTAAATTACAGATCACTAATTCTGTGTTTAACACTTGAAATCCTGAAATGAATTTCTGAAAATCGCCAGCTGTAATTCTATCTTGACCTGAGATTGAAATTGAAATTGACTCATTGTCAATATCATCAATTTGTCTCTTAAAACGTACTTGTTTTAGGTTTAAGATAATTTCTGTAACGTCTTCTACAACGCCAGAAATAGCTGAAAATTCATGATCTACACCTTCAATTCTTACTGAAGTGATTGCAAATCCTTCTAAAGAAGATAATAATACTCTTCTTAATGCATTACCAACTGTAAGACCATAACCAGGTTCTAGAGGTCTGAATTCGAATTTTCCTTCGAAATCAGTAGAATCGATCATGATTACTTTGTCGGGCTTTTGAAAATTAAATACTGCCATTTTGTTTCTTCGTTTTAATTGTTATTTGGTTGCGCGGTTTATAAGTTTGAAGAAAGACGAATAAACCCTTTGGCCAAATACCAATATGGTTAATTTATTATTTAGAATATAATTCGACGATAAACTGTTCGTTTATATTTTCTGGAATTTGAATTCTTTGTGGTACAGAAACGTAAGTTCCTTGTTTTGTGTCGTTGTTCCAAGTAATCCACTCGTAAACAGTGCTAGCGTTAGAAAGAGATCTTTCGATAGCTTCAAGTGATTTAGACTTTTCACGAACAGCAACAACATCACCAGCTTGTAATTGGTAAGATGGAATGTTTACAATTTCTCCATTTACAGTAATATGTCTGTGAGAAACTAATTGTCTTGCACCGCTTCTAGTTGGAGCAATACCCATTCTGAATACTACGTTATCTAATCTAGACTCACATAATTGAAGTAATACTTCACCAGTAATACCTTGAGCAGCTCTCGCTTTTTTAAACAATCCTCTAAACTGACGCTCTAATATACCGTAAGTATATTTTGCTTTTTGTTTAGCTTCTAATTGAATTGCGTATTCAGATTTCTTACCACGTCTTCTGTTGTTTCCGTGTTGCCCAGGAGGGTAATTTCTTTTTTCGAATGATTTGTCATCTCCGAAGATAGCTTCGCCAAATTTACGAGCTATTTTAGTTTTAGGACCAGTATATCTTGCCATAATAAATTTAATTAAGGGAGTGATTATGAATTAAGGTCTTAATCTTATCCTTCGATAATCTCTTGATCTCCCGTTGATACTTGTTTTTTTTCAGTTTGCAAATGTACACAAAAAATTAATATCACCTAGCATGTAGGTGATATTAATTTTTGATTTGCTTTATTTAAGTCTCTAAAGAGAAAAAGATTAAACTCTTCTTCTTTTAGGAGGACGACAACCATTATGTGGTAATGGAGTAACATCGATTATTTCTGTTACTTCAATTCCTGCATTATGGATTGAACGGATAGCAGATTCTCTACCATTTCCAGGTCCTTTAACATAAACCTTTACCTTTTTTAACCCAGCTTCTTGAGCTACAGCAGCAGCATCTTCAGCAGCTAATTGAGCAGCATAAGGTGTGTTTTTCTTAGAACCTCTAAATCCCATTTTACCAGCAGAAGACCATGAAATTACGTCTCCTTTTTTATTAGTAAGGGAAATGATAATGTTATTGAATGATGCTGTTACGTGAGCTTCACCAACAGACTCTACAATAACTTTACGTTTTTTTGTGCTTGTTTTTGCCATATTCTTTTAGTTTTTAGTTGCTAGCTTTTAGTTATTGGAATCCTAAACTATAACATTTCAAGCAGATTCTTCTAACGTCCAAATACTAATGAACTAATGACTGTTTTAATTATTACTTAGTTGCTTTTTTCTTGTTAGCAACAGTTTTTCTTCTACCTTTTCTTGTTCTAGAGTTGTTTTTAGTACGTTGACCTCTTAATGGAAGTCCAGCTCTATGACGAATACCTCTATAACATCCGATATCCATTAAACGCTTAATATTTAATTGCGTTTCAGAACGTAATTCACCTTCGATAGTAAAACTACCAACAGCTTCACGAATGTTACTAATTTGATCGTCTGTCCAATCTTGAACTTTTGTGCTTTCATCAACTTTAGCAGCTTCTAAAATTTCTTTAGCTCTACTTCTACCTATTCCGTAGATATAAGTTAATGATATAACACCTCTTTTGTTTTTTGGTATGTCTACACCTGCAATTCTTGCCATATTCTTTTAGTTTTTAGCTGTTAGTTTTTAGTTGTTAGAATCCTAAACATTTCTATTTCGAACAGATTCTCATCTAACTACTTTTTCACTAATGGCTCTTATCTAATTATTAACCTTGTCTTTGTTTAAATCTAGGATTCTTTTTGTTTATCACGTAAAGTCTACCTTTTCTACGCACGATTTTACAATCTGCACTTCTCTTTTTAACTGAAGCTCTTACTTTCATCGTATTAGTATCTATAAGTTATTCGAGCCTTACTTAAATCATAAGGACTCATTTCTAATTTTACTTTATCTCCTGGTAATAATTTAATGTAATGCATACGCATTTTACCTGAGATATGGGCAGTCACAATGTGACCATTTTCTAATTCAACACGAAACATCGCATTAGATAATGCTTCTATAATTGTTCCGTCTTGTTCTATTGCTGCTTGTTTTGCCATAGTATAATAATTAAGCTACTGCTTTTCTATTTTTACCTGTCTTCATCAAACCATCATAGTGCCTATTCAACAAATAAGAATTTATTTGTTGCATCGTGTCTATTGCAACTCCAACCATAATTAATAACGACGTTCCTCCGAAAAATAAAGCCCAACCCTGCTGAACTCCCATTAACTTAACAATAAGTGCAGGGAAGATAGCGATAAGTGCTAAAAAGATAGAACCTGGTAAGGTAATTTGGGACATGATCTTATCTAGATAATCTGATGTCTCAGATCCTGGACGTATGCCTGGAATGAAACCACCACTACGTTTTAAATCGTCGGCCATTTTATTTGTAGGAACCGTAATTGCTGTATAAAAGTATGTAAATACAATAATCAATAAAGCAAATGTAAGGTTATAAACAAACCCAAACATATCAGAGTAGTTTGTTTGTAACCAAGCACCGGTAGCAGTTTCCTTTAAGAAAGAAGACCCACCAATTAAACCTGGAACAAACATAATAGCCTGAGCGAAAATGATTGGCATAACCCCAGAAGCATTAAGCTTTAAAGGAATATACTGTCTTGAACCTGCCATAGCACTTTTCTCATAACCACCAGAAGCTGTTCTTCTAGCATACTGTACAGCAATTTTTCTAACGCCCATTACAAGCATGATTGCTGCTAAAATGATTACAAACCAGATAACAAATTCAATTAATACCATCATTAAACCACCGTTTCCACCACCTTCTAATCTGGTAGCTGCATTTTGTAAAAATGCTTGAGGTAAAGTAGCAATGATACCAACCATAATTAATAAAGAAATACCATTACCAATACCTTTATCGGTAATTTTCTCTCCCAACCACATAGCGAAAATACATCCCGTAACTAAGATTGATACTGAAGAGAAATAGAATAATGGCCCTGTCCCTAATAAAAACGCGCTTTGAGGAATACCTAATGCAGGTAAACTTGCTAAATAACCAGGCGCTTGTAGTAAACAGATAGCAATGGTTAACCAACGTGTAATTTGGTTAATTTTCTTCTGACCACTAGCGCCTTCTTTTTGCAGTTTTTGCAAATAAGGAATGGCAATACCCATTAGTTGAACCACAATAGAAGCAGAAATGTAAGGCATGATACCTAGAGCGAAAACCGAAGCATTAGCAAATGCACCTCCTGTAAAGGCATTAAGCAAACCTAACAAACCACCGTCTGTTTTATCAGCTAAACCTTCCAATTGAGCAGCATCTATACCTGGTAATACTACTTGAGCACCAAAACGATAAACTAATAATAAACCGAGTGTAACTACGATTCTATTTCTTAGTTCTTCTATTTTCCAAACATTCTTAATTGATTCTATAAATTTCATACTTAAAATGAGTATTATATAGTTACAGCTTCTCCGCCAGCAGCTTCAATAGCAGCTTTTGCTGAAGCAGTAAACTTATGAGCAGACACTTTTAATTTTGATTTTAATTCACCACGACCTAAAATTTTAACAAGGTCATTTTTACCGACTAAACGGTTTGTGAATAAAGTTTCAAAATCAACAGTTTCTCCAATCTTCTTATCATCAACCAATTGTTGTAAAGTATCTAAGTTGATACCTTGATATTCAACACGGTTAATGTTTGTAAAACCAAACTTAGGTACACGTCTTTGAAGTGGCATTTGCCCTCCTTCAAATCCTAGCTTTTTAGAATAACCAGAACGTGACTTAGCTCCTTTGTGACCACGTGTAGCAGTACCACCTTTACCAGAACCTTGTCCTCTACCTATTCTTTTCCCTTGGGTTTTTACTGAACCTTCTGCAGGTTTTAAATTACTTAAATCCATTTTTCAGTTTATATTTTTAAGCTTCTTGAACAGAAACTAAATGTGAAACTTTAGCAACCATACCAAGTATATTTGGTGTAGCTTCATGCTCTTTTACTTGACCAATCTTTTTAAGACCTAGAGCTTCTAAAGTTCTCTTTTGTCTTAGCGGACGATTGATTGCGCTTTTAACTTTTGTTACTTTAATCTTTGCCATTTCTGTCTTTATTAAGCGTTAAAAACTTGTTCAAGTGAAATACCTCTATCTTTAGCGATTACGTTTGCATCTCTTAATTGTAATAAAGCATCAAAAGTTGCTTTAACTACGTTATGAGGGTTTGACGATCCTTGAGATTTAGATAATACATCGTGTACACCAACGGCTTCTAACACTGTTCTTACAGCACCACCAGCGATAACTCCTGTACCAGGAGCAGCAGGGATAATATTAACTCTAGCTCCACCGTATTTACCTTTTTGCTCATGTGGTAAAGTTCCTTTAATAATAGGAATTCTCACAAGGTTTTTCTTAGCATCTTCTACTGCTTTTGCAATTGCACTAGCAACATCTTTAGATTTTCCTAAACCTTGTCCTACAACACCAGCTTCATCACCAACTACTACAATTGCTGAAAAACCAAATGCTCTACCACCTTTAGTTACTTTAGTAACTCTCTGTACACCAACTAAACGATCTTTAAGATCTAATCCACCTGGTTTTACTAACTCTGCACTTTTATATTTTTGAAACATAATATATTAGAATTTAAGTCCTGCTTCTCTAGCTCCTTCAGCTAATGATTTAACTCTACCGTGATATAAGTAACCACCTCTATCAAAAGAGATTGTTTCTACACCAGCTTTTAAAGCTTTCTCAGCAAGTGCCTTACCTACTAACTTAGCTACTTCAGATTTAGTTGCATTTGCAGCACTAATGTCTTTATCTCTTGAAGATGCTGAACTGATAGTAATACCAGTTACATCATCAACTAATTGAGCATAAATTTCTTTATTACTTCTATAAACAGCTAATCGTGGTTTTGCTTCTGTACCAGAAACAACCTTACGGATTCTGTTTTTTATTCTTAGTCTTCTTTCGTTCTTTGTCAATGCCATAACTTAATTATTAAGCTGATTTACCTGCTTTTCTTCTAATTTCTTCACCTACAAACTTGATACCTTTTCCTTTGTAAGGTTCAGGTTTTCTAAATCCACGGATCTTCGCAGCTACTTGACCAACAAGTTGTTTATCGAATGATGTTAACTTAACGATTGGGTTTTTACCTTTTTCAGAAACGGTTTCAACCTTAACTTCTGGAGCAATATCCATAACAATGTTATGAGAAAATCCTAAAGCTAAATCTAATTTTTGTCCTTGGTTAGATGCTCTATAACCTACACCAACCAATTCTAATTCTTTAGTCCATCCTTTAGATACACCTTCAATCATATTGTTTACTAAAGATCTGTATAAACCATGTTTGGCTTTTTGATCTTTGTGATCTGAAGAACGTGTTACTAAAACATCGCCTTCTTCTACTTTAATTTCAACAGTGTCGAAATTTTGAGTTAGTTCACCTAATTTTCCTTTTACAGTTAAAACGTTGTCTTTAACATCAACTGTTACACCTTCTGGAATGGCTACTGGATTATTTCCTATTCTTGACATTTCTTTCTGGTTTTAAAATTAGTAAACGTAACATAAAACTTCACCACCAACATTATCTCTTTTGGCTTGTTTACCAGTCATAACTCCGTGAGAAGTTGAAACGATGGCAATACCAAGTCCGTTAAGGATACGAGGTAAATCTTTAGAACTAGCATACTTACGTAAACCTGGTGTACTAATTCTTTGAAGTTTTTTAATTACAGGTTCTTTAGTTTCTTTATTGTATTTAAGAGCTATTTTAATAGTTCCTTGTACAGAAGAATCTTCAAATTTATAACTTAAAATATATCCTTGTTCGAATAAAATTTTAGTTATGTCTTTTTTCAAATTAGATGCTGGAATCTCTACCACTCTGTGGTTAGCACGCACCGCGTTTCTAATTCTTGTCAAATAATCCGCAATTGGATCTGAGTACATAATGAATTGATTTTGTGATCTTGGTTTTCGGCCTTGCGCCGAACCTAAAATCTGATTATTTAAATAATATTACCAACTAGCTTTTCTTACTCCAGGTATAAGACCTTGGTTAGCCATTTCTCTAAAAGTTACACGAGAGATCCCGAAAGTTCTCATGTATCCTTTTGGTCTACCTGTTAATTTACATCTATTATGCTGACGAATAGGAGATGCATTTTTAGGTAACTTTTGTAATGCTTCGTAATCTCCAGCTTCTTTTAAAGCTTTACGTTTCTCAGCATATTTAGCTACAGTTTTTGCTCTTTTTACCTCACGGGCTTTCATTGATTCTTTAGCCATATCTTAGTTCTTTTGAAAAGGTAATCCTAATTCGGTTAATAATGATTTCGCTTCTTTATCAGTTTCGGCAGTTGTTACAAATGTAATATCCATACCAGAAATTTTGTTCACTTTATCAATGTTTATTTCTGGGAAGATGATTTGTTCAGTAATTCCTAAGTTGTAATTACCTCTACCATCGAAACCTGTAGCTTTAATTCCGTTAAAATCTCTTACACGTGGAAGTGCAGAAGTTACTAAACGGTCTAAAAACTCATACATTTTTTCACCACGTAAAGTTACTTTAGCGCCGATAGGCATACCTTTACGTAATTTAAATGATGCAACATCCTTTTTAGATAATGTAGAAATCGCTTTTTGTCCAGATATAGTCGTTAATTCTTCTACAGCGTAGTCAATTAATTTTTTGTCTGCAACAGCTGCTCCAACACCTTTAGATATTACTATCTTAGAAAGTTTAGGAACTTGCATTACATTCTTATATCCAAATTCGTCTGTAAGAGCTGCAATTACTTTGCTTTTATACTCTTCTTTAAGTCTTGGTGAATATCCCATAACTATATTACTTCATTAGATTTTATTGAAAATCTTACTTTTTTATCACCTTCTACTCTATATCCAACTCTTGTTGTTTCTCCTTTTGAAGTTAACAATGATAAGTTAGAAATATGAATAGGTGCTTCTTTCTTTACGATTCCTCCTTGAGGATTTTGTGCACTTGGTTTAGTATGTTTCTTAACCATGTTTACACCCTCAACGATCGCTTTGTTCTTTTCTATTAATACTTTTTGTACAACACCTTCAGATCCTTTGTGGTCTCCAGCGATTACTTTTACAGTATCTCCAGTTTTTATTTTAAGCTTTGTCATCTTACTTATTAATGTATTAAAGCACTTCTGGTGCTAATGATACAATCTTCATGAATTGTTTATCACGAAGCTCTCTAGCAACAGGACCAAATACACGTGTACCTCTCATCTCACCCGTTGGGTTTAATAATACACAAGCATTATCATCAAATCTTATATAAGATCCATCTGGTCTTCTTACTTCCTTCTTGGTACGTACAACAACTGCTGTAGAAACTGCTTTTTTCTTAACGTTTCCGTTAGGGGTTGCATCTTTTACAGAAACAACTATTTTGTCTCCAACAGAAGCGTATCTTCTTTTAGTACCTCCCAATACACGGATAACCAAAACTTCTTTTGCTCCTGTATTGTCTGCTACTTTTAATCTTGATTCTTGCTGTAACATAATTATTTAGCTCTTTCTATGATTTCTACTAATCTCCAACATTTAGATTTACTTAAAGGCCTTGTTTCCATGATCTTTACAGTATCACCAATATTACAATCGTTCGTTTCGTCGTGTGCAACATATTTCTTAGTTTTTAACACGAACTTACCATACATAGGGTGTTTTACTTTTTTAACCTCAGAAACCACAATTGATTTCTGCATCTTGTTACTAGTAACAACTCCTATACGTTCTTTTCTTAAATTTCTTGTTTCCATCTTTTCGGCAGAATTATTGTAATTCTCTTTTAGTTAATTCGGTCGCAATTCTAGCTACAGATCTTCTTACAGTACGTAATTGAATTGGATTCTCTAAAGGAGATATTGCATGAGCCAATTTTAGGTCTGAATAACTCTTTTTTGTTTCACTAAGTTTCTCTTGTAACTCAGCAACAGATAATTCTTTAATTTCTGATTGTTTCATAATATCAAATAAATTATGCTTCGTAATCTCTAGCGATTAAAAACTTAGTTTTAACAGGTAATTTTTGTGCTGCTAAACGTAATGCTTCTTTTGCAACGTCTAAAGGCACACCACCTATTTCAAATAAAACACGACCTGGTCTACAAACGGCTACCCAATATTCAACGGCACCTTTACCTTTACCCATACGTACTTCAAGAGGCTTTTTTGTGATCGGCTTGTCTGGAAATATTTTAATCCAAAGTTGACCTTCTCTTTTCATGTAACGTGTAGCGGCAATACGAGCTGCTTCTATTTGACGAGACGTTATAAAAGTTGCGTCTAATGCTTTTATTCCAAAAGTTCCGTTTGAAAGTTGGTGTCCTCTTCCAGAGAGACCTTTCATACGTCCTTTTTGCTGTTTACGAAATTTTGTTCTTTTAGGCTGTAACATTTTTCTTTACTTTATAAAAAATTACTTTCTACGACGTGGGTTAGATTTGTTTCCGCCACGTCCTCCGGCTCCACCTTTTCCTTGCTTCTTAGATAAACCAACAAGCGGAGAAAGTTCTCTTTTACCATATACTTCACCTTTCATGATCCATACTTTAACACCCAATCTACCGTAAGTAGTGTGTGCCTCAACTAAAGCATAATCAATATCGGCTCTGAAGGTTGATAAAGGAATACGTCCTTCTTTGTAGTGTTCAGAACGTGCCATTTCAGCACCATTTAAACGACCACTAATTTGGATTTTAATTCCTTCAGCATTCATACGCATTGTAGCAGCGATAGCCATTTTGATTGCACGTCTGTATGAAATTCTATTTTCAATTTGACGAGCAATACTAGATCCTACTAAAAATGCATCAAGTTCAGGTCTTTTAATTTCAAAGATGTTAATCTGAACCTCTTTTCCAGTAATTTTCTTAAGCTCTTCTTTTAACTTGTCTACCTCTTGACCACCTTTACCGATAATAATACCAGGTCTAGCAGTAGTGATAGTAACGGTTACAAGTTTTAAAGTTCTTTCAATAATTACTCTACTAACACTAGCTTTAGATAAACGCGCGTGAACGTATTTTCTAATTTTATCGTCTTCGGCAAGCTTATCTCCATAATCATTACCTCCGTACCAGTTAGATTCCCATCCTCTGATAATACCTAAGCGATTTCCGATTGGATTTGTTTTTTGTCCCATACTTCTATCTTAGCTTTGTGTGTTATTTTTAGCTCCTACCACTAATGTTACGTGGTTTGAACGTTTTCTAATTCTGTGTGCACGACCTTGAGGTGCTGGACGCAATCTTTTTAACATAGATCCACCATCAACTCTAATCTCTTTTACTATTAATCCAGCCTCTTCGATGTTACCTTCTTCGTTTTTAGCTTGCCAGTTTGCAATTGCAGACAATAACAATTTCTCTAAACGACCAGATGCTTCTTTTTGGTTGAATTTTAAGATATTAAGTGCATTTTCTACTTTTTCACCTCTTACTAAATCGGCTACTAAACGCATTTTTCTCGGTGATGTAGGACAATTATTAAGTTTAGCAAAAGCAACTTGCTTTTTTCCTTCCTTAATAGCGTCTGCCATTTGTTTTTTACGACTTCCCATAGCTTACTACTTTTTACCTTTATTTTTAGCACCTGCATGTCCACGGAATGAACGTGTTGGTGAAAATTCTCCTAATTTATGTCCTACCATGTTCTCAGTAACGTATACTGGTACAAATTGGCGGCCATTGTGTACTGCGATTGTTTGTCCAACAAAATCTGGAGTAATCATACTTGCTCTTGACCAAGTTTTGATTACTGTTTTTTTGTTTCCTTCAACATTTACAGCAACTTTTTTCTCTAATTTATAATGAACGTAAGGTCCTTTTTTTAATGATCTTGCCATGTCTTATTTCTTTCTACGTTCTACAATATATTTATTACTTGCTTTCGTCTTAGAACGGGTTCTGTATCCTTTAGCTGGCACACCGTTTCTAGAACGTGGGTGTCCACCTGAAGATTTACCTTCACCACCACCCATTGGGTGATCAACTGGATTCATTACTACTGGTCTAGTACGTGGTCTTCTACCTAACCATCTTGTTCTACCCGCTTTACCACCTACTAATAATTGGTGATCTGAGTTAGAAACAACACCAACAGTAGCCATACAGTTTACAAGAATTAATCTTGTTTCACCTGAAGGTAATTTTACTGTAGCAAATTTACCATCTCTTGCCATTAACTGAGCAAAAGCACCAGCACTACGTGCCATAACAGCACCTTGACCTGGACGTAACTCTACACAAGAAATAATTGTTCCTAATGGAATTTCACTTAATGGCATGGCGTTTCCAATTTCTGGAGCGATACCTTCTGTACCAGATACTACATTTTGTCCAACCTGTAAACCATTTTGAGCAATAATGTATCTTTTCTCACCATCTTGATAATTCAATAAAGCGATAAAAGCTGTTCTGTTTGGATCGTATTGAATTGAAGCTACTTCAGCAGGAATTCCTGCTTTGTCTCTTTTAAAATCAATGATACGATACTTTCTTTTATGACCACCACCAATATAGCGCATGGTCATTTTTCCTTGACTGTTTCTACCACCAGACCTTTTATTCGGAACGAGTAAACTCTTTTCCGGCTTATCAGTAGTAATGGCGTCATAACCATTTACTACTCTAAAACGCTGTCCTGGGGTGATTGGTTTTAATTTTCTTACTGACATTTGTCTTTAATTACATGTTACTGTATAAATCAATCATTTCACCTTCCGCCAGTTGTACAATTGCCTTTTTAACAGCATTTGTTTTACCATGTTGAATACCAGTTTTAGTAAACTTGGTACTACGATCTGGACGGACATTTATAGTACGAACTTTTTCAACAGAAACACCATAAGCAGCTTCAACCGCTTTTTTGATTTCTACCTTGTTCGCCTTAGTGTTCACTGCGAAAGTATAGCAGTTTCTTAACTCGCTATCTGCAGTCGCTTTTTCTGTGATTATAGGTTTAATTAAGATACTCATCTGTTTCTTATTTACTTAAGTTTGTTTCAATTCCTGCTAATGCTCCTTCTAATAAAACAACTTGTCCTGCATTTAGGATTTTGTAAGTGCTCAATTCTGAAGCAGTAATAACCTCTGTACGTTGTACGTTACGAGATGCTAAATAAACATTGTTATTTGCAGCACCTAATACGAACAAAGTTTTTTTGTTTTCAAGCTCTAAAGCTTTTAAAACAGCTGTAAAGTTCTTTGTCTTTACAGTATCAAAATTAAAGTCTTCTAAAACTGTAATTGATTTTTCTCCTGCTTTGATACTTAAGGCAGACTTACGCGCTAAACGCTTTAAGTTTTTATTAAGTTTGAAGCTGTAGTTTCTAGGTCTTGGACCGAACATACGACCACCACCTTTAAATACACCAGACTTAATACTACCTGCTCTTGCAGTACCAGTTCCTTTTTGCTTTTTAATCTTACGCGTAGATCCAGAAATCTCAGCTCTCTCTTTAGACTTGTGAGTTCCTTGTCTTTGGTTTGCTAAATATTGTTTAACATCCAAATATACAGCGTGATTATTAGGCTCAATAGCAAACACATCTTTAGAAAGGTCTGCCTTTCTACCTGTGTCTTTTCCGTTTATATCTAAAACTGCTACTTTCATTATTTTCTAATAATTACATAAGCGTTTTTGTGTCCAGGTACACACCCTTTCACTACTAGTAGGTTCTTTTCAGCAACTACTTTTAAAACTCTTAAATTTTGAACTTTAACTGTGTCTCCACCCATTCTTCCTGCCATTTTCATTCCTTTGAAAACTCTTGCAGGGTAAGATGCAGCTCCAATTGACCCTGGCGCTCTTAAACGGTTATGTTGACCGTGAGTAGCTTGACCTACACCACCGAAACCATGACGTTTTACAACACCTTGAAATCCTTTACCTTTAGATGTTCCTGCTACATCAACAAATTCACCTTCAGCAAAGTGATCTACAGTAACAGCATCTCCTAATTTGTACTCCGCATCAAAACCTTTGAATTCAACGAGTTTTCGCTTAACAGAAGTACCCGCTTTTTTAGCATGACCTAAGTCTGCTTTAGTAGCGCTTTTTTCTGTCGCGTCATCGAAACCAAGTTGTACAGCATTATAACCGTCAACTTCTTCAGTTCTGACTTGGGTAACGATACATGGTCCAGCTTCGATAACTGTACAAGGAATATTCTTCCCGTTTTCATCGAAGATGCTGGTCATACCGATTTTCTTTCCAATTAACCCAGACATATTTAATTATTTATTAATGATTTACTTATTTATTAAAAACATTTAAGGCTGAAAATACCATTCAGCCTTGAAGTGTATTTTTGCCGTTTTTCCCGCAACCGCATTGGTGGGACATGTAAATATGAAGTTAAACTCCACATTTTAGGAGTGCAAATGTAGAGTTTTATTTTGATTTAAAAAAATGATTATCAAATAATTCTGCATAAATTCTTTATAACCACGTAATTAGTACAATTTGCACCAATTTAGCATTATTAAGCACAGCAAAAACAAGGAGATTTAAACCTATAAAGTGTCTTGAAAAGCTCCAGAAACACTAATAAAACGACTATAAACACAAAAAAGCACCAGAATAATAACTTATCCTGATGCTTTACTTTATAAAGTATTAAAAGTTTAAACTTTTAATCTACTTATACTTTAATTTCTACTTCTACACCACTTGGTAACTCTAATTTCATTAGAGCATCAATCGTTTTTGAAGATGAAGAGTAAATATCAAGTAAACGCTTGTAAGAGCTTAATTGAAATTGTTCTCTAGATTTCTTGTTAACGTGTGGAGAACGTAATACAGTGAAAATTTTCTTGTGTGTTGGTAATGGAATTGGTCCAGTTACAACAGCACCAGTACTTTTTACTGTTTTTACAATCTTATCAGCAGACTTGTCTACTAAGTTATGATCGTAAGACTTTAATTTTATTCTGATTTTTTGACTCATTTTCTTAACTTTTTAAGATTATTCTCCTTTTGCTGCTTTAATAACCTCTTCAGAAATATTTGAAGGTGTTTCAGCATAGTGTGAAAATTCCATTGTTGATGTTGCACGACCAGATGACAATGTTCTTAATGTTGTTACATAACCAAACATTTCCGATAATGGCACAGTAGCTTTTACAGTTTTTGCTCCAGCTCTATCACCCATATCACTAACCTGACCTCTTCTTCTATTTAAATCACCTACAATATCACCCATGTTTTCTTCAGGAGTAATAACCTCAAGTTTCATAATAGGCTCCATAATAACCGCTTTTGCAGCTTTTGCAGAGTTTTTAAATCCTAATTTTGCAGCTAATTCGAAAGATAATTGATCCGAATCCACATCGTGGTAAGAACCATCAGTTAATGTTACTTTCATAGCATCAACTTCATATCCTGCTAATGGTCCATTAATCATGGCCATTTTGAATCCTTTTTCAATTGAAGGGATAAATTCTTTAGGAACGTTACCACCTTTAATTTCAGAAACAAATTCTAAACCAACTTTACCTTCTTCAGCAGGCTCAAGTGTAAATACGATATCAGCAAATTTACCACGTCCACCAGATTGTTTTTTGTAAACTTCTCTGTGTTCTGCACGTTGTGTAATAGCCTCTTTGTACTCAACTTGTGGTTGACCTTGATTTACTTCAACCTTAAACTCACGTTTAAGACGGTCTACAATAATATCTAAGTGAAGCTCACCCATTCCAGAAATAATAGTCTGTCCTGAAGCTTCATCAGTTCTAGCAGTAAACGTTGGATCTTCCTCAGCTAATTTAGCTAAAGCCATACCCATCTTATCTACATCTGCTTTAGTTTTAGGCTCAACCGCGATACCAATTACTGGATCTGGGAAGTCCATAGATTCTAAAACGATAGGATTCTTTTCATCAGACATAGTATCACCAGTCTTGATATCTTTAAATCCTACTGCTGCTCCAATATCACCTGCTTCGATAAAATCGATAGCATTTTGTTTATTAGAGTGCATTTGATAGATACGTGAAATACGTTCTTTTTTACCTGAACGGTTATTTAAGATATAAGATCCTGCATCTAAACGACCTGAATATGCTCTAAAGAAAGCTAAACGTCCTACAAAAGGATCGGTAGCAATTTTAAATGCTAAAGCCGAGAATGGCTCTTTTACATCTGGCTTACGTTTTTCTTCGTCACCTGTTGATGGGTTTGTTCCAACAACACTATCTCTATCTAATGGAGAAGGTAAATAACGACATACAGCATCTAATAAAAACTGTACTCCTTTATTTTTGAAAGCAGAACCACAAATCATAGGGATGATTGACATATCCATTACAGCAGCTCTAAGTGCAGCGTGCACCTCTTCTTCTGTAATAGAATCTTCATCTTCCATGAATTTTTCTAATAGATTCTCGTCATATCCAGCAACCTCTTCAATAAGTAAGGCACGGTATTTACGAGCTTCTTCTTTCATATCTTCTGGAATATCGATCACATCAAAAGTTGCCCCTTGAGTTTCATCATGCCAAATAATAGCACGGTTTTTTACTAAATCAACAATTCCTTTAAAGTCTGCCTCATCACCAATGTTTAAAACGATTGGCACAGCGTTAGACTTTAACATATCTTTTACTTGTTGACAAACACCTAAAAAGTTAGATCCTTGACGGTCCATTTTGTTAACAAAACCAATTCTAGGCACTTTATAGTTATCAGCTAGTCTCCAGTTAGTTTCAGATTGAGGCTCAACACCATCAACCGCACTAAATAAGAACACTAAACCATCAAGAACACGTAAAGATCTGTTTACCTCAACGGTAAAATCAACGTGACCCGGAGTATCGATAATATTAAAGTGGTAATCTTTTGTTTCAGGTAATGGTTGTGCATTTTCCATTGGGAATTTCCAAGAACAAGTTGTTGCAGCAGAAGTAATTGTAATACCTCTTTCTTGCTCTTGCTCCATCCAGTCCATTGTTGCAGCACCATCATGCACCTCACCAATTTTATGAGAAACACCTGTATAATAAAGTACACGTTCTGTAGTAGTGGTTTTCCCTGCATCAATATGTGCAGCGATACCAATATTTCTAGTGAATTTTAAATCTCTTGCCATTTCTTATTAAAATCTAAAGTGAGAGAATGCTTTGTTTGCTTCCGCCATCTTGTGCGTATCAACTCTTTTCTTAACCGCTGCACCTTCTTCTTTAGCTGCTGCTAAGATCTCGGTTGCTAAACGTAACGCCATAGACTTTTCATTTCTTTTACGTGAAAAGCTAATAAGCCATTTCATAGCCGTAGAAACTTTACGGTCTGGACGAATTTGCATTGGAATTTGGAATGTTGCACCACCAACACGACGACTACGTACTTCTACGTGAGGCATCACATTAGATAAAGCATCTTTCCAGATCTCTAAAGCCGTTTTCTCTTCGTCAGTTTTTTTCGAATCTACAATATCAATTGCATCGTAGAATACTTTAAAAGCTACCGATTTCTTTCCATCCCACATCATCATGTTAACGAAACGAGTTACTAACTGATCGTTAAAACGTGGATCTGGTAAAAGCGGTCTCTTTTTTGCTGCTCTTTTTCTCATGTCTTCTTTTTGAGTTTTTAGTTTTTAGCTATTAGCTATTCGTTTTTTTTCAAACGTCTAACTTCTAACTTCTAACTTTAATTTTACTTCTTAGGGCGTTTAGCACCATACTTAGATCTACGTTGCGTTCTACCTGAAACACCTGCTGTGTCTAAAGCACCACGTACAATGTGATATCTAACTCCTGGTAAATCTTTTACCCTTCCACCTCTTACCAATACTATCGAGTGCTCTTGTAGATTGTGTCCTTCACCACCGATGTATGCATTAACCTCGTTTCCGTTTGTTAAACGAACCCTTGCTACCTTACGCATTGCTGAGTTAGGTTTTTTAGGTGTCGTTGTGTAAACACGAGTACACACACCACGTCTTTGCGGACAAGAATCTAAAGCAGCCGATTTACTCTTCTTGGTAATTTTGGCTCTTCCTTTTCTTACTAATTGCGAAATTGTTGGCATATATATTATATATAAATTTTATTATCCTCTTCTAAGAGGGCTGCAAAGGTAGAAATTAAATTTTATTATTCAAATCCTAATTCATTAATTTTCAACCTAAAATGAAATTTATTTATTGACTTATATTATCAAGTAGTATTTTCCGTTAGATTTACAATAAAAAAAGGACCTACCAAAACGTGAAAAAACCTATCTATTTCATAATCATACTCTCCATGCTTTTTTCGCTGAATGGGTTTGCACAAAATTTAGGTTTAAAAGTATACGGTAAATCAGATTCTGAATCTTCAATTATTGAAAATTTAAACTACACCTCCTTTCACAAAAACTACCGGTCTGTAAAATCTGAGGTTGACAGTATTCAAAACACCCTTTTAAAAATGGGATATATTGAAAAAGAATTAAAGTTTATTAAAAAAATAAACGATTCTACATTCGAATCTGCAATCCATTTAAAGAACAAAATCGACACCATATATATATACCATAATAAAAAGGAAATAAACACATCCAAAATAAGCCATGTGTTCAAGATAATAAACGACACCTGTTTCGCAGTAACACTTCCTAATTTAGAAAACACTTTAAGCTATATAAATAGTGAGAATGCAAAAAAAGGTTTCCCTTTTGCTAACCTAAAACTATCAAACATTGTAAAACGCGACTCAACTTCACTTAAAGCACATTTAATTTTAGACACGTCGAAGAAAAAAAGAACCATAGACCATATTATTATAAAAGGATATGAAAAGTTCCCTAAGTCCTATTTAAAACATTTTTTAAAAATTAAACCAGGACAAACTTTCGATTTAAATCAGATTAAATCAAAAACAGAACAACTTAATAATTTAAATTTTGCTCGAGAAACCAAAAGTCCAGAAGTGCTATTCTCAAAAGATTCCACAAGCCTTTACCTTTATTTAGAAAAAACACAGAGCAACACTTTTGATGGTTTTATCGGATTTGGAACTAATGAAGACACCAACAAACTAGAATTCGATGGTTATTTAAACCTAAACCTCATAAACAATTTGAATTTTGGAGAAGCATTTCGAATTTTATATAAAAGTGATGAAAATGACCAGAGAACGTTTGAAACCAACTTATCATTGCCATACTTATTTAAAACCCCTATTGGCGTAGAGTTGATGTTACGTCTATTCAAAAAAGACTCTTCATTCACCACAGCAAACCAATCTGTAAAACTGCATTATCAAATAAACGCTAAAAACAAAACATTTGCAGGCATCGCTTCAACAGAATCAAACAACCTACTTTCTGAGAACACAGCAAGTTTAATTTCGGATTACTCTACATTTAATTACACCTTAGGTTACGAATTCACAAGTTCTAGAACTATGAATATACTATTCCCATGGAATTCCAAAATTTACACAGATGTAAGTCTAGGTAATCGAAAAACCAGCACTTCACAAGAAAACCAAACTTTAGCATTGCTAGACGCCTTTAAAATATTTAACCTAAATCAAAAAAACAGCATCTTCCTAAGAGTAAATGGAGGAGCCTTAATCTCTAATACCTATTATGAAAATGAATTACTAAGGTTTGGCGGCATTAACTCAATAAGAGGTTTCGAAGAAAACAGCATTTACGCCTCACTTTACGGTGTTATAAATAACGAATACAGATTCCAATTAAGCAACACCATATATATTAACTCAATTATTGATGCTGCATATTATGAAAATAAAATAACAAACATTCACCAAAAACTCTACGGATTTGGCTTCGGATTTGGCCTTCTAACCAAAGCTGGTTTATTTAAATTCAACTATGCACTTGGAAAAACAGAAAACGAAAATGCGAAACTTTCAAATTCAAAGATACATTTAAGTTTAATAGCTAATTTTTAGTATTAGATTACAGTTTTATGGCAATTTAGTACCTAATTCCGAAATTTTAACCATTATTTGTTGTTTTATTAACTTTTTATTATGATTTTTGACCTGACTAATTCAAATAATTATAAAATGAAAACAAAGTTTAGTGGAATTCTAACGCTATTACTAGCGCTAGTTGTGCAACTAACGTTTGCACAAGAAAAGACAATTTCAGGTACGGTTTCTGACGGAACAGGCTTACCGCTTCCTGGAGCAACAGTCTTAGTAAAAGGTACAACTACTGGTACTTCAACAGATTTCGATGGTAAATACTCGATTGAAGCTAATACTGGAGACATTCTTGTTTTTAGTTTTGTTGGTTACACCACAAAGGATGTGACTGTAGCAGCTTCAAACAGTATTAATGTAACATTAGCTGAAGATGCAGAATCTTTAGATGAAGTTGTAGTAACGGCATTCGGTAGCACAAGAGCTTCCAAAGCTTTAGGGTATGCAACTACAAAAATTACGGGTGAGCAACTAACTGAAGTTTCTGCTCAGAACCCTGTAGAGTCATTATCAGGTAAAATTGCTGGTGTCGATATTTCTTCTCCTGCTCAACCAGGAGCATCGACAAAGGTTGTTTTTAGAGGTATAGGCTCAATCACAGGATCTAACTCCCCGCTTTATGTAGTAGATGGTTCTCCAATTCAGGATAGTTCATCTAGTAATGTGGATTCAACAAGTTCTTTTGATGCCGGTACAGGTATTAATGACCTTGATCCAAACACAATCGAATCTATAAACTTCCTAAAAGGTGCGGCTGCGACTGCATTATATGGATCTAGAGGTTCAAATGGTGTTGTTGTTATTACGACAAAAAGAGGTAAAAACAAATTAAAAGTAAGCGTATCAACTTCAATCGATTTAACAGAAGTATCTCGTGTACCTCACTTCCAAAATCAATTTGGAACTGGTTGGGCTGGAGCGTCATACTCTAACGTTTCAGGTGAAGGACCTTTAGCTGCTAGTAACGAAAATGGTTCTTGGGGACCTGCTTTTAACGGTCAAGTAAGACCTTGGAGTAGAATTGTAAACAACCAACAACTTATTGCGCCTTATGTAGGATTAGAAAATAATATGAAAGACTTTTATGAGAACGGAACGTCTTACTTAACTTCGCTAAATATTAGTGGTGGTAATGAAAAATCTGATGTATCATTTACTTACTCAAGAAATGATGTAGACGGTGTAATACCTACCGACAGAGATAGTTTTGCAAAAAACAACTTAGGTCTTAATGCCGGAATTAAAAATGATAAATTCTCAATTAGAGCTTCGGGTAACTATACGCACAAAACGCAAAAAGCAGTACCTACAGGACAGGGAGATGATGCTGGTTTCGGTAAATCTTTAACTCAAGAGATTATTCAAATACCTAATGACAAGAGTATCATCGATATGGAAGACCGTTCCTTAATTTGGAATACACCTAGTTATTTCTATACTCCATATGCTCAAAATCCTTACACTACACTAGAAAGTAATAATATTGAAATTAAAAAAGATAGATTTTTTGGTAATGTGAATTTCTCATATAATCTTACTGATTTCTTAACTGCTTCTTTCCAAACAAGTGCAGATATCGACAATGAAAGTGTAAAACGTTATGGAGCTATAATTGATTACATAGACGGATCTGCTCAGGATTTAGCTGGAGCAAATGAAGTTGTTGGAGCTGTTCAAGAAAACAAGTATACACGAAGAGAATATGACACATATTTAAACTTCAACTTTTTAGATACTAGCATTACAGAAAACTTATCTGTAAATGGTCTTGTAGGTCTTAACTACAATGAAAGAAATGGAGATCAATTAACTGTTACTGTTAATGATTTGGATTTACCTAACTATTATGAATTATCAAATTCAGCTTCTACACCAGCAATAGAACAACAAAATTATTTGAGACGTGTATTTGGTTTATATGCTCAAGCTGAATTAAGTTTCTTAGACAGATATTTCTTAACGCTTACTGCTAGAAATGACTGGTCTTCTACTTTACCTTACGAAAATAACTCTTACTTCTACCCTTCTGCTTCACTTGCTGCGATAGTATTGGATAACGGAGAGCACTTTTTAAAGTTAAGAGGTGGTTTTGCAAGAATTGGTAATGACACGAACTTATACTCGGTTTTTTCAACAGCAGGACAAGCAGTTAACGACGGGTATTTCGGTCAAATCACTTACCCTTTTGGAGGTGTTAACGGATATGAGATTTTTGGAACTATCGAGAATCAATCCTTAGCTCCTGAAATCACAGATGAGATAGAGGTAGGTCTTGAAGCTAGATTTTTTAATGGTCGCTTAGGTTTAGATGTCGCTTTATATGACAGAACAACATCTGATCTTATTGTTGATTTACCTGTTGCAAGATCAACTGGATATTCAGTAGTAACTGGAAATTTTGTTGACCTAACTAATAAAGGTATTGAAATAGCACTTACAGCAACACCAATTGCTACCAAAAATTTCTCTTGGGATTTAACTTACACATTTACTAAAAATAATGGTGAGGTTACAAACGTAGTTGGTGAAGATGATAAAATCTCTATTTATAGCGCCTACAATATTAACTTTTATGCTGAAGAAGGCCAACCTTTAGGTTCTTTCTATGGTCCAAAACCGGCTAAAGACGATGATGGTAATTACATTGTTGACCCAAATACAGGATTCTACACTTACAGTGGTGAAGAAGAATACTTAGGTACTTCTCAAAGAGATTTCATTATGGGACTACAAAACACCTTGAAATACAAAAATTTCGCTTTAAACTTTGGTTTTGATTGGAAGCAAGGAGGTAAAATGTACTCGTACACGAAACGTTTAAGCCATTTCGTAGGAAACGGCATTGAAACAACATACAACGGAAGAAACCCTTGGGTTATCCCTGGTTCTGTTGTACCAGATGGTAGTGGTGGTTATACAGAAAACACGAATCCTGTAAATTTTGAAGATGTAACAGCATTCTATAACGCATCTCAAAACCAAGCAATCGAAGGATCACACGTAATAGATAAAACATTTATTAGATTAAGAGATGCTTCACTATCGTATACTCTTCCTAATAAGTTACTACAAAATACAGGAATCACTAATATGGTGTTTTCTATATACGGTAAAAACTTGGCGCTTTGGACACCTTCAGGAAACCCTTATGTTGATCCAGAAACAACAAGTTACGGTAGAGGTATTAGAAGTGAATTTGGAGAATTTGCTACTAACCCAGCTCAAAGAGCATATGGTGGGTCTGTAAAATTTTCTTTCTAACTTAAAATATTAAATTAAAATGAAAAATACATATATAAAAATATCAAGTCTAATCGTTGCTGGACTACTTATACTATCTTCTTGTACAACGAGCTTAGACATTAATAGAGATCCTGATTCTTTATCACCAGATCAAGTACCCATGAACTCTCAACTTCCTGCAGCAATTACTGGAATAGCAGCTTCAGCTGGTTCTTATATGGCTATTGTAGGAGGGTTTTGGAGTCAATTTTGGACACAGAGTGCTGTAGCTAACCAGTACATATTAATTGACGATTATACCATTCCAGCTTCAAGTGCCATAACTAATAGAGCATGGTCTTCAATGTATGATGCACTTACAGATATTAGAAACATTAAACGTATTGCAAACGAAGATGAAAACTGGAATTATTACTTAATTGCAACGACACTCGAAGTATATGCTTCGCAGCTATTAGTAGATACTTATGGTTCTATTCCTTATACTGAAGCGAATGACACCTCTATCTTAACACCTAAGTTTGAATCTGGTGAAGAAGTATATGATTTAATGGTCGCTGATTTAAAAGAAGCCTTAAGTAAAAATCTTGCACTGTCACCAATCGATAATGTTCCTGGAACTACAGATTTCTTATTTCAAGGAGACATGGACAAATGGACACAGTTTGCTAACAGTATGCTTTTGAAATTGTACATGAGACAAACAGAAGTTAGACCGAGCGTTGCCTCAGCAGGCATTAATGAATTATTAAATTCTGGTGCTCAATTTCTAACAATGGATGCAGGTATTGCAAGCAACTACTTTGCTGATGAAGCTAGTAAAAGTAATCCATTATATGAAACTGACAGAAGACAATTAAATGTTGGAACTAACCTAAGAGCAAGTACTACTATGGGAAGCTTTTTAGACACTAATTTAGATCCAAGATTAGCTTTATTTTATGACGGAACAACATTCCAAGATCAAGGCGATTTTGACCAAGGATCTTCAACAGCATCTGTAGTAATTTTAAATCCAACTACAGCTGTATATTTAATGTCATTAGCAGAGTCTAAGTTTTTACATGCTGAAGCCTTAATTCGATACAAAGGTGGAAATGGAGCCGAAGCTGTTTACAACGAAGGTGTAATGGCTGCTTTTGATAACTGGGAGCTTGATGGAACTGCTATGTTGGCAACTGCATACGCTTACCCTAATGGAAGTATGGAAGATAATATTAAAGCTGTAATTACTCAAAAATGGGTTGCTTCTTTCCCTGGAAATGGATACGAATCGTTCTTCGAACAAAACAGAACTGGATACCCTGAAATCTCTTCAGTACCTCAAGTTGACCCTGCATATGTAGCTGGTGAGTTTTCTTATTCTATAGAAGGAAAAACAGGAGGTCAATTCCCGAAGCGTTTAGTATTCCCACAAGAAGAAAGACAACGTAATCCAAATGCACCTGCTGCATCAGCTGTTACGGATAACGTTTGGTATGACATAAACTAAAAAAAATAAAAAAATGAAAAGAATACAATATTTATATATACTGATGATTTTTATTTCTGGCACAATCGCTTCTTGTACTACAGATAGTACAGGCAATGTATCAGAAGTTACGACCTACCCTATAATTACGCTTACAGGTGATCCTGTAGTCCTTGTAACTCAAGGTGACACTTATACCGATGAAGGTGCTGTATCTACGGTTGGAAGTGATGTTATTGATACTGAAACATCGTTTTCAAGTGGAACTTATTTCAGCGCACCTGGTGTTGACACAAATTCGCCTGACCAATATTTAGTAACTTACGCTGCAGAAAATGCAGATGGATTTGCTGGTACAAATTCAAGAACTGTTTGGGTAGCTAACACTGGTGATTTAGTGAATAGCATAGAAGGTCTTTATACATCTGATGTACAAAGAGCACCTGATTTTGTTGCAACAACTAATGATTTAAAATATGTTATTATTAGCAAAACAGGAACAAACACTTATGAAATAACTCATGCTATTGGTGGTTACTACGATATGGGTAGAGCTTATGGTCCTGGATATGCAGCCAGAGGTGCTATTATTACCGCTAACGATATAGCAAGTAATGATTTCTCTATTAGCCAAGCTGTATTTCCTATCTGGGGAAACACGGTTGATATAATTGACTTTAAAGTAGATGCTGCTGCAAAAGCGATTACATTTCAAGGAAATGGAAATTTTGCAAATGGAACATTTAAAGTACAGTTAAAACAAGTTCAATTTTAAAAAAATTAAGAATATGAAAATATATAAATCAATTATTGGAGCCCTAATATTAATGGTTTCTTTAAGTTTTACTTCTTGTGATGAAGTAGAGGATGTAAATGTAGGAGGTAGCTCTGTTGAAAAAATGTCTGGAGATTGGTGGGTTATAGCCTTAGAACCAGATGGAGTAACTCCAGCTTACGGAGGTGACTACGTGCAATTCTCAACGTACAATACCGCAGCAAACAATGACATGATGTGGGTAGATGATCATGGACATTGGATGGAAATTAAGACTCAAGTAGAAACTGATTTAGACGCTATGACGTTCGAAGGAGAACCTAATTCAGATGAACTTATTACTGGAGGTACCGTATCAGTTACTAATGGAGTAATTACCAAAGCTACTTATGAAACAAGCAGCAATACTATGGTTGACGAAATTACTTTTGAAGCTGAATTTGATTGGGCACCAGGAACAGTATTCAAATTCAAAGGGCATAAAAGAACTGGATTTGCTGAAGATGAAAACCCACATTATTCAAACTAATTAAGTAGAATAATCTAAAATTAATACTAAAAACCGATTTACATTTGTGTAAATCGGTTTTTTAAATTTTGGTATATAATCAACAAAAGATAATCACAAATTTAGGAGGCAATGTATTTTCTTTCATACCTTTACTCCAATGGAAAATCAGACACAAATATTCGGTATTCGCGCTATCATTGAGGCCATTAACGCCAATCAAACTATAGACAAAGTCTTTCTTCAAAAAGGATTACAAGGTGATTTATTTTCAGAATTAGAGACTTTAATTAATAAAAAGTCGATAAACAAGTCTTATGTTCCTGTTGAGAAACTAAATAAGTTATCAAAAGGAAACCATCAAGGAGCCGTTGCTCAAATATCCCCTATTGCGTTTCATGATATGGAAACTTTAGTTTCTAATGTGATTGAATCTGGTAAAACCCCATTATTTCTACTATTAGATCAACTTAGTGATGTTAGAAATTTTGGTGCCATTATTAGAACTGCCGAATGTACAGGAGTTGATGGTATTATCATTCAGAAAAAAGGAGGTGCTCCTGTAAACGGAGATACCATAAAAACTAGTGCTGGAGCGGTTTTTAAAGTCCCTATTTGCAAAGTAGATCATATTAAAGATGCCGTGTTTTTTATGCAAGCATCCGGAATAAAAGTCATTGCTGCCACCGAAAAAACTAATGACACCCTATACGATGTATCCTTTACTGAACCCTGCGCGATTGTCATGGGATCGGAAGGCCGCGGTATCAACCCATCCATCATAAAAGTATCGGATGCTAAAGCTAAACTTCCGCTACTAGGTGAAATTGAATCTTTAAATGTTTCCGTAGCTTGTGGTGCTTTCTTATATGAAGTACTCAGACAGAGACGTGATTAGTTATTGGAAAATAAAAATACAATTTTAAATTGTAGTTAATTTTTTCTTGGCTCTTGGCTCTTGGCTCTTGGCTCTTGGCTCTTGGCTCTTGGCTCTTAAAAAGTATAAATTCTAATTGTAATCTAAGTGTTTAAAAAAGTCTTTTCACTTTTCACTATCCCTTTTATAAATATAATTATAAGTCACAGGATTTACGGTTTCAGTATCTTCAACCTCATCGTCATCAATACTTTCGATAAAATTTCCATTTTCATCAAAATGTTTTAGGAAAGGATCATCGGCTTCATTGTAGTCTTCCGCTTCCCAAACATACTTAATAGGTTTTTTGATCTGCTTTTTAAAAATAATAGCGAAAAACAATCCACATATTAAACCCGACAGGTGACCTTCCCAGGATATCCCCTCTTTAATCGGAAAGGTATACCAAATCATACTTCCGTAAAGGAAAACCACAGCTAAAGACAAGGCTACTAATCTATAGTATTTAGCAAATATGCCTTTGAAAAAAAGAAAACTCACTAACACATAAATGAGTCCGCTAGCCCCAATATGATAAGAAGGACGACCTATACACCAAGTTAGAAAACCGGATAGTAAAATACCATAAGCCAAAATTTTCCAAGCTATGGGGCGGTAGAAATAAAATAAGGCTGCAGAAAGCACAAACAAGGGTATGGTGTTATGATATAGATGCTCGATATCGCCATGTATAAAAGGACTAAATACGATACCCCTTAAACCTTTTAATGTTTGTGGGTAAATACCATAGGTATTGAAATGCTGCCCAAAGCGCACTTCAAACCAAAATACGAACCAAATGGTTAGAATAAAAAACAAGGGATATGCTATAACCCCTGTACTAAATTGAAAAGACTCTTTTTGCTTCATCGAAATAAATATAGCAAAATGTTATCCAAATTCGTTTGTATGTTAAATTGGCATGTTTTCAGTCTTTAAAAAATGTTTATCTGATTTCTAAGCATTGCATAATAAATGTTTTAATTTTACAACATGAATGTAAATGAACCTTTAGCTGAACGCCTACGACCAAAAACACTTGATGACTATGTGAGTCAGACCCATCTTGTAGGTGAAACCGGTTCGTTAACACAGCATATCAAGCAAGGTTTAATTCCTTCCATGATTTTTTGGGGACCACCAGGAACTGGAAAAACAACCCTTGCTAATATTATTGCAACAAAATCCGGAAGGCCTTTTTATACCTTAAGTGCCATAAATTCTGGTGTTAAAGACATTCGTGACGTTATAGAAAAGGCTAAAAATAGCGGCGGACTCTTTACGGTTAAAAACCCTATTTTATTTATTGATGAAATTCATCGCTTCAGTAAATCTCAACAAGACTCTTTATTACAAGCCGTTGAAAAAGGATGGATTACCCTTATAGGAGCGACTACAGAGAACCCTAGCTTTGAGGTTATTTCTGCACTTCTATCCAGATGTCAGGTTTATATTCTCAATGCCTTTGACAAACATGATTTAGAAACACTACTAAATCGTGCTATTAAAACCGACGTTTACCTCTCAAAGAAAAAGATTATTTTAAAAGAAACTAGTGCTCTTTTAAAACTCTCTGGCGGTGATGGCAGGAAGTTGCTAAATATTTTTGAACTGTTAGTAAACTCCTATGATTCGGATGTGGTTGAAATCACCGATGAGGCCGTTTTACAACGCATACAAAACAATACAGTTCGATACGACAAAACAGGCGAACAACATTACGATATTATTTCAGCTTTTATAAAATCCATTCGTGGTAGCGATCCTAATGCTGCTGTATACTGGTTAGCGCGCATGATTGAAGGTGGTGAAGACGTTAAATTTATAGCCCGCCGTTTACTTATTGCTGCTAGCGAAGATATTGGCAATGCTAATCCAACGGCATTAGTAATTGCGAATAACACCTTCCAGGCTGTATCAACTATTGGTTTCCCTGAGTCTCGAATTATTTTAAGTCAGTGTGCCACATATTTGGCCTGCTCTCCTAAAAGTAATGCTGCATATGCTGCCATAGGTAAAGCGCAACAATTAGTAAAACATACTGGTGATTTAAGTGTACCTATAGACTTAAGAAATGCCCCCACAAAACTCATGAAAGAATTAGGTTATGGCGAAGAATACAAGTACGCCCATAACTACGAAAACAATTTTGCTTCTCAAGAATTCTTACCAGACGCCATAAAAAACACAAAATTATACGAACCTGGAAACAATTCCAGAGAACAGTCGCATCGCGAGTTTTTAAAAAATCGATGGAAAGATAAGTACAACTACTAGACTTTAAGCAAACTAAAACTTAATATTAAGTACTTGTTGTTTTAGCACATCCCCCTCATAATATTCTAAAACCCATTGATTATCTTTTTTGTAGACTGTTGCACTTTTACCCTGAACTAAAAACACATCTTTAGCATTGGTTTTCTGTAATTTATAAACCACTTTAGGGGTATTATCAACAAGCTGATAACCACTGGCTGTCTCTTGAGCGTATAATGTACCGTTTGGTGCTGATGTTTTTACGGGTGCTGCCGACACTAATGCCGTAGCAGGAGGCGCAGGCACATTATTGCTCGCAACTGGAGGAACCGGAGGTGTAGCTACTGTGCCATCATATTTATAGTTAACAGTCTCAAATGACTTAAAAGCATCTCTTAAGGCTAAATTATAAGCCGCTTTAAACTCTTTTTCACGACTTTCTCCTTCTTTAGAGGTAAATACCGTTTGACCGGAACAATTTTGAAGAACTACCGTTAATTTCGTTTTAAATAATCCTGAGCTTTTTAGAACATTCGATTTTAAAGCGATACAACCGTTGTTTACTAAATCCTGTGGATACTCGCCATTATCCATCACCGCGGTAAAACCATATTTTTCAAATAAAAAGGCGGTTAAAGAATTGAGTTGGTATAAATCGGGTTCACTTAAAAACTCATATTTACCAGGTACAATAACATACTTATAGGCGTTTAAATTTTTCTGCGCGATTGCAACCGATACCGAGAACAATGCCAAGCATATTGATAATAATTTCAATTTCATTTTTTTTCTTATTTGTTAAGATACGATTGTAAAGATACAATTTTTATAGAGGTTCAATTCCTTTCAAAAAGTTACATAACTCACAATTACCTAAAGATTATTTTGCCTTTAATGAATTGGCTCAATTATTAATTTTGATCTACAGAGTCTAAAATGAGATTAAATAACTCTTTAAAGCCCTCCCATTCTTTATCTTCCGAAAAGGTGTAATTATGAAACACAGGAACAAACTCACCATTTACCGCTTTAATGCTACTTATAAGTTCATTTAGCACCTTTTTTTTATCCAATAATGACCACTGTTTTAAAAGTGCTACATCCATGAGTTGATAAGGTGTAATTTTTAACGGTGTTTGCACTTCATAGTCTAAATCATAAAATAAAAAAGGTGTGCAAGATCCCGCACGAAACCCAATATGATTAGGATATCCCATGGTGAAATCCTCTTTAATTTCAAGAGAAATAAGATATCTGTAGGTTTCCGGTAGATTTAATTTTGAATGAGATTGCCTGGAAGCTATTAAATTCGTGTTTAAAATATCTTCCATTTTTGCTTTTTCGCGTTTCAACCGTTTTTCATCTTCCAGGGCAAAAAATGAAATTTTCAAACCAACTTGACAGTAATCTGCAACGTGCTTAATTAGAGAAATAAAATCTCTTTTATTAGGACTTACTCCTTTATCGTAAGTAGTTAACTCACCAATTAAAAAAAAGAACAGGAATTTAAATCGCGTATTTTTTTGTCTATTTAACAAATACTTAAACGTATCATGAGGGTCGTTTTTAAACCGAAGTAATACCCCAAACCTATCATAAAGGCTAACAATTCTAAACTTCGAAAAATCAGACAAAACCCCAACTACAGTTCGCAAAAACCCTTTAAGTTTATACTTATAGGGACTAGGCACATCAATAATTGGCTTCACAGAATAATTTTTATTAGGAAATTTAAAATCAGGAAACTGTGCTTGCAATGCCGCCTTAAATTTATAGGCCCAAATATCGACCACAGGTTGATGCAAAAAACCGGAGTTGTAAGCCAAACTTTCTTCGGCAGTAAAGCGTCCGAACTCATCTTTTACATGGGGTAAATATTCTTCATAACGCGATAACATATAAAATGAAGCTGAGAATATATCGAAAGGAATGGCACTCCTATCACCATTGGAAAAAAAACATTTGGTATTATCCCATTTTTGAATATTGATATCGACATCACTCAAGCCTTGCTCAAATAAAATATCATGACTTTTAACAAAGAATTCATTCCCAAGTGCCTGCTTGGTATAGGACATTTTCAAACTATCGTGCGCAATAAATTCTTCAATCTTTGTTGTAAACTTGACTTCAAACCCTAAAATTCTTGTGCATATATGCTTGAAGATATAGTTTAAACGGGGCGATATGTGATGGGTATATACGAGTAACATTACAACAAGCTTTCATCAGCAAAGCTAAAATAAGCCGATTCTGTTATGATTAAGTGATCTAATACCTGAATATCTAGACTTTGGGCAGCATTTTTTAATTTCTGAGTAATTTGCTTATCGGCTTCACTAGGTTTTAGTGTTCCTGAAGGGTGGTTATGTGTTAAAATTAGACCCGTTGCACCTACCTCTAAAGCCGTTTTTAAAACCAAACGCACATCCACTAAAGTTCCTGTAATTCCACCTTTACTCTGCTGATTTTTTAGCAATACCTTGTTTGAATTATTTAAATAAATAATCCAAAATTCTTCATGATCAAGTTCGCCTATAACCGGTTGCATCAACTCGAATACCGAACGGCTAGAGTTTATTTTATAGCGCTCTAAGGCTTCCTCTCCCCGACGTCGCCTTCCTAACTCTAAGGCAGCTAAAATAGTTATAGCCTTAGCTTCACCAATGCCCTTAAACGCCATAAGTTGCTTTATAGACAAGCGTCCTAAAGCACTTAAATTATTATTGGTACTAGCTAAAATTCGCTTACATAAAGCCACAGCGCTTTCATCACGGTTTCCCGAACCAATCAAAATAGCTACTAACTCGGCATCACTTAAAGCCGTTTTTCCTTTGTAAAGAAGTTTTTCTCTGGGCTGATCGTCTTGACTCCAATGCTTTATGGAAAAGGAGGCTGGTTTATCTTGCATCTGATAAATATAAATATTGTAAATTTATAAATCAACAATGGATAATTTTAAATTTCAAAAACATAAAAGCCCTTTATTATTCATAGTAATTTATTTAAACCATTATTCTTATGAAACCAATTAAAAAAGAAGATCTCAGCCAAGACATTTACGATTTATACGATGACTATGCTCACAATAAAATAGACCGCCGACAATTTGTTGAAAAGCTCTCTTTATTTGCGATTGGCGGACTTACCTTACCTTCGCTTTTAAGCTTTGTTTCTCCTAATTATAAGGACAATTTAATGGTTAATCCCAATGATCCTACTTTAGATTCTGATTACATTCATTACAATTCGCCTCAAGGCGGTGGTTCTATAAAAGGCCTACTCTCTAAACCTAAAGACGTAGATACAAAGTTACCTGGCGTTATCGTTGTTCATGAAAATCGCGGATTAAATCCGTATATAGAAGATGTAGGACGACGCACGGCTTTAGAAGGCTTTATCTCTCTAGCTCCTGACGCCCTAACACCATTAGGCGGCTATCCAGGAAATGACGACGAAGGCAGAGCTTTACAACGAAAAAGAGACAAAAATGAGATGCTAGAAGATTTTATTGCAGCCAACTATTATTTAAAATCTCATGACAATTGTAACGGACATGTTGGCGTAGTTGGTTTTTGTTTTGGTGGCTGGATTTCTAATATGATGGCCGTAAAAATTCCAACTTTAGGTGCTGCAGTTCCTTTTTATGGCGGACAACCTACAGAAGAAGAAACTTCAAAGATTAAAGCCCCATTAATGCTTCAGTTTGGAGAACTAGATACTCGCGTAAATGCCGGCTGGCCTGATTATGAAGCCGCATTAAAAAAATACAATAAAACCTATGAAGCTTTTATCTATCCCGGAGCCAATCATGGTTTTCATAACAACACAACTCCTAGATACGATGAAGCTGCAGCAAAATTAGCATGGACTAGAACCATAGATTTTTTTAAAAAGAACTTGGTTTAATTCGAATTACAGTCGCTTAACCCTGTTTTTAAAGCCTCAGAAACCTCTTAATACATTATACAAAACAGTATATTTGTATGATAAATTCAGCCTAAAAAATGACACCTAAGTATTTTTTATCAGCATTATTATTATGTTTCTCTATTCTTGTAAACGTAGAAACAACAAGCGCTCAAGGAATCATTCCTGAACAAGAACAAGCCGATAAAACGAAAATAGATTCTACTAAAGTACAGCCAGAGGCCATTCCTCTTATCAGTATTGTACGGAGTATAGAAGAAACGAACAACGAAATTAAAAGCATTCAGAGGATAATTGAAATCCCTGAAAGCATAAAAAAAATTGATTCGCTTCTTCCTATATATTCCCAGTTTCTAGAAGTAGAAGGACAACGTACAGAACACTTTATTAAAGCCAATCCAAATAGTCAGAAAGTAAACAATACCATGCTTACTTGGGGCGATTACTTGTCCTACCTATCGAAATGGATGGAAACCATTAACGATCAAGAAAAGCGTAACTCTATTCTAATTGAAAATATCCTTAATAAATCGGAAGTCTGGAGCTTAAGCTATAAAAATGCCATTGAAAATGAAGCCCCAGAAGAGGTTTTAAATGGTATTAGAAAAACTCTAGAAGCCGTTGAAAACACTAAAAACACCATTTTAGAAAATAATAATTATTACTTAAGATTAGAGACCAAATTAAGCGAGCAAACCAACTATGTCGAGGATATTAGAAACGACCTTTTGAATTTAAAAAATTCTGAAGTTTATGATTTATTCCATTTAAGACACCCTCCTATTTGGAAAACTTCATTTAAACGCACCCCAAAAGAATTAGAGGAACAGCAACAAATTGATGATTTAGAAAAAGAGTCGGCTTCTATCCCTAATTTGGACGATAACTACGTGAGTAGCTTTATCATGTTTCTTATTTTTGTAGTGTTTTTCTCTTTTTTGTTTCGATATTTCAAACTTGGGTTTTTAAAATATCCTTATGAAGACAAAGATGAAAGAATCATAGACGCCAAAAATCTTATACTCGAAAAGGACAAACTTTGTGTTTTATTTTTATCGCTACTCTTTGGCGAATTGTTTTTTAGCAACTTACCTAAATTAGCTAGTGATTTTATCACGCTTTTCACTCTTATAACGGCCATCCCGATAATTAGGCCAATCATATCAGAAAAGTATAAGAGAATTTTGTTTTGTGTTGTACTATTTTTCATTTTAAATACCACAAAATCATATTTATGGTATTCTTCATTGGGTTACCGACTATATATTCTTGGAGAAGCCATTGTCGTAATTATCATTCTCTATCATTTCACATCACCCTACCTTAGAACATTAAAAACTTTTAAAAAAGGGTTTAGCAAACTCCTTTTTCAATTGGTTCCGGTGGTGTATTTTTTAAGTTTTGTATCCATTATATCTAATATTTTAGGCTTTACGAATTTAACAGATATCACTCTTAAAATTAGTACTCAAGGTGGCATTATAACCATGGTTTTTTATGCTATAACACTAATTATTAACGGCATAGCCATTAGTGTTATTCATCGACATTTTACAGTAAAACAAACCTACAGTTTTGTAGAACGAAAAAACATTGAGAACAAAGCTTTAAAACGCATACGAATTACGGCCTATATACTCTGGGGCATATTCTTCTTAGGCATGGTCGATTTACTTCGTCCAATCTTTACTTTCTTAGGTGACACGCTATCAGAACCCTATAAAATAGGCAGCATCACTTTTACCTTGGGAGCTATTGTTAGTTTTTCGTTGATCCTATTCTTATCTTTTACACTTACCAAACTAGTTTCCTTTTTAATTAATGATGGTGATGGGATACTACGTTTTTTAAAACTACCTAAAGGGATTCCTGCTGCGATTTCCTTAGTGATTCGTTATTTCATTATTGGCTTTGGAACCATATTAGCCTTATCGGCTTTAGGTATTGATTTAAGCAAATTTAACCTCATGGCTGGCGCCTTGGGTGTGGGTATTGGTTTCGGATTGCAAAACATAGTCTCCAACTTTATTTCCGGATTAATTTTAGTTTTTGAACGCCCTATATTGCCTGGTGACACCGTTGAAGTGAATAACCTTTTAGGAACCGTTTCTCGTATTGGAATTCGCGCTTCAAATATTAGTACTTTTGATGGCTCGGAAGTTGTGGTACCAAACAACAACTTAATTTCCAACGATTTAATAAACTGGACACTTTCAAACAACACCAAACGTATTGAAGTTTTAATTGGTACAACGTATGATTCTGACCCTAATGAAATTTTAAAAATACTCACTGAAGTAGCTCAAAACTGTGATTACATCTTAAAAGACCCAGCGCCTCGTGCCTTATTTAATGATTTTGGGGACAGCTCATTAAACTTCAGATTGCTATTTTGGGTACATTATGAATTAGGATTACAAGCAAAAAGCGATATTTCAATAGGTATTTACAACCGATTTAAAGAAGAAGGTGTTGAAATTCCGTTTCCACAACGTGATCTTAATATTAGAAATGTCCCAGAATCTTTTCAATTAAACCCTACTCAAACACCAACTGAAATTCCCAACATGGCCAAGGAAGAAGATTTGAACAAAAATATGAAACGTCCTATCGTAGATCCTTTAAAACCGGATATGGATTCTGATGGATCAAACAGTAATGGAGACAGTGATGGCCCAGATGCCGATGCTGAGCCTGTTAAGTAGGTTAATGGTTAATGGTTAATGGTTAATGGTTAATGGAAGCTACAAATTGACGCTTTAACCTCGCGATTACACGATTAAACATATCAAAAATTAAACAACAAAAACCAGCACTTTACACAACCAAAGTCTTGACTTCTTCAAAATTTAAACCACCGTAGTTCCCTGAACTCATTAAAAGCAATGCTTTATTTTCTAAATCTTGAGTAAACAGGAAGTTTTTAAAATCTTCAGGGTTGGTATAAATAATTAAATCATCGCGCTTAAAAGCTTGCGCAATTTGTTCGTGAGTCACCTTTTGCAATTTCTTTATTTCTACGGCATCTGGAGAATAAAATACTACAGGAACATCGGCAGCGTCTAAAGCGCCTTTATATTCTTTTAAAAACTCAGCATTTAAGCTGCTATAGGTATGAAGCTCTAAACAAGCAATTAATGTTTTATCTTGATATTGCTCTTTAACCGCTTGGGTTGTGGCAGCCACTTTACTAGGCGAATGTGCAAAATCCTTATAAGCGACACTGGTTTTACCTTGGGCAATTTTTTCTAAACGTTTACTGGCCCCCTTAAAGGTTGCTATGGCTTCGTAAAAATCATCTTCGTCAATACCCATATGCTGACAAATCCATTTGGCGCCAGCAAGATTATTTAGGTTGTGCTTGCCAAAAACTTCAATAGGTAAATCGCCTTCGGAAGTTTCTAAAATGGTTTCGCCATTTTGAACCGTATAATCTGGTGTATGATATGGTATTTTACGAATTGGATTTGGGCTGGCTTCTACAACACGCTTTACTTCGGGATCCTCTTCGTTATAATTAATATTACCTCCATTTACAATAGAATCCACAAAAATACTAAACTGTTCTACGTAATTCTCGTAAGTTGGAAACACATTAATATGATCCCAAGCAATACCGCTTAATAAGGCGATGTTCGGCTTGTATAAATGAAATTTAGGACGTCTATCGATAGGCGAACTTAAATACTCATCGCCTTCTAAAACGATGAAATCATTTTCTTCGGTGATTTTTACCATCACATCAAAACCTTCCAACTGAGCACCAACCATATAATCGACATCGCGATCGTGATAATGCATAACGTGCAAAATCATAGAAGTTATGGTGGTTTTACCATGACTTCCACCAATAACAACCCGTGTTTTATTTTTGGACTGCTCGTATAAAAACTCTGGATAACTGTATATTTTTAGTCCGAGTTCCTGAGCTTTCAATAATTCTGGATTATCGGCTTGAGCATGCATTCCTAAAACTACAGCATCTAAACTATTGTTTATTTTTTCTGGATACCACCCAAAAGCTTCTGGCAATAAGCCCTTCGCTTCTAAGCGTGATTTAGAAGGTTCGAAAATGGTGTCGTCACTCCCAGTGACCTGATATCCTTTGTTATGTAATGCGATGGCAAGATTGTGCATAGCTGCGCCGCCAATGGCTATAAAGTGTACGTTCATGCTGTATTTTTGAATGTACCAAATATAGTTTTTTCGGGATGAAATCGCGAATGAAAGCCTTTGAAAATATAGAATTATACTTTAAATCTTGCAATGCCTTTAGCAAAGAGTCTGCGCTAGTGATTGCAGAGGATAGCTTTTGGCGAGCGGCTGCATCGAGCCAAAACTAGTAACGAAAAGCACGACCCTTGTGGTAGCCTGCCTGTCGGCAGGCAGGCGCCAAAAAATTACATGCCTAGAATCTCAATTTTTTCATCTTTAAATTCGGACTGATTAGGCAAAGCTTTAAGTGAGAGGTTTATATGATTTAACGCCACATTTTTGTTATTTTGATAGCGATAAATTTGTGCCAATCGGTAATGCGCCCATGATTCTGGTGCTTCATCGCCAATTTTAAAATTTTCAAGATAGGAAGTTAAATTCCGCTTCCCTTTTTCTAGTTGGATTTGAAATTTAGCAGCCACTTTTCCTATCTGATATTTAAGAATATTTTGATTGAGTTTTTCCTGTGCCTCTTCTAAAGTTTCAATCGCTTTATTTGGTTTATTATGAGCTTCATAAAGATTAAATAGTGAAAAATAACAGGTTAGAGAGCCGCCTACTTGAACCGCTTTTTTGTAGTTGACTTCGGCTTGAGCAAAGTCGTCGTCATACTCGTAAATAAAACCCTTAGCGAGATAACCATCTACCTTTGAAAGCGCTTTTAGTTCCGCTGCATATTGAAGTGCTTTAGTCATACTACCACCAACAATGCCTGGCATTTTCATATACAAATGAACTAGCGCCCAACGTGCATCGATGTGTGTTTTATCCAATTCGGATGCTCTTATAAAAGCCATTTTTATATCACTTACATACATCATGGCTTTGAGTTTATTCTCTATAGCCATCATGCCTAAAACCATCCCGTAATTGTAAAAATACTGCGCATTTTTGGTTTCTTTTTCAAGCACATTTTCATAACTATCAATAGCTTCATCCCATTGTTTTTGATAACCATAAGCATCGCCTAAAAGCGCCTGTGCTTGAATATTATTAGGATCGTTTTTTAAGTAATTCAGCAAAAATATTTCAGCCTTTTTATACTGCTTTTGTTGAAATAACGCATCGACCTCAGCTTTATTTACTTGAGAAAAACTGATGATAGGGAAAAAAATGAAAATCCAAATTTTAGACATAACTACGTGCATTAAATCTGAAGTAATCGCTATTTACATCCTAGAATCTATTGAATTCAATGAAATAAATATGGTAAATTAGCCTCTTTATTTCTAGGTAAAATCATTAACTTACGCGATTAAACAAATGCTTTTTCAAAAACTATCTTTTGGAACGGCTTTTGAGACCCCACTAAACTACAAAATAAATACATTCTGAAAACAAATTCAGCATATATGAGGCATACGCTATTATTAATTATAACCCTTCTCTTTTCTACCCTCTCGAACGCACAAAACCACTACACCGATTTATGGGCAAAAGTTGAAGCTTTTGAAGTACAAGGCTTACCGCAATCGGCTTTAAAAACGTTACGAAGCATTGAAAAAAAGGCCAAAAGATCTGATAATCACGAACAAATTGTAAAAGTTTTGCTTTACAAGAGCAAATTCAACCTGATTTTAGAGGAAGATGCTCAAGTTAAAATTATTGAAGAGTTTAAATCTGAAATCACTAAAAATGAGAGTCCGACTAAAAACATTCTCGAAAATATTCTAGCACATTTATACTGGCAATACTACACACAGCATAAACATCAAATTTATAAACGCAGTAAAACGTCTGAAAAAGTAAACCAAGAAGATTTTAGAACTTGGGATTTACAAACCCTTTTTAATGAAATTCATATACATTATCAAAATGCCTTACGAAATGAAGACGTTTTAAAGCAGGAATCTTTAAATTATTATCACGTTCTCATTGTAAAAAAGAACAACTCTAGCACCTACAGGCCTACTTTATTTGACTTTTTAAGTCATAATGCCTTAGAATTTTATAAAACAGATGAAACCCAAATCACCAAGCCATCTTATAAATTTGAATTGAATGATCCAGCGTATTTAGCAGATGCCAAAACATTTTCTGAAATAAAAATCACTTCTAAAGATTCTACTTCGCTTCAATATAATGCCTTAAAAATTTATCAATCGCTTATTAAATTTCATCTTAAACAAAACAATTTTCAAGCCCTTAGTGATGTAGACATTGAACGCATTAATTTTGTATCGGAACATGCCACTTTTAAAAACAAGGAAGCATTAGAACTGAAAGCCCTTAAGAATGCAAGCAACGCTATTACAGACCAAGAAAGCACAGGTCTTTATCGTTTTGAAATCGCATCCATTTACTTCGAACAAAGCAAGTTATACGAACCCCAAATTGGTGAAAACAATCGCTGGAAAGCCAAAGAAGCTCTAGATATTTGCAACTCTATTATTTCGGCGTTTCCAAAGAGTAGAGCTGCACAAAAATGTGTGGTTTTAAAATCGCAAATTGAAAACTTGCAACTTGAGGTGCTTTCTGAAAAAATAATTCCTATCCAAAAACCATCACGATTACTTGTTACCTATAAAAACTTAGATAGTTTAGAATTTAAAGTTTATAAATTCACTAAAGAACAGAGCAAAACTTTTAATGACTTATACCGAAAAGATCAGAAAGTCACTTTTTTAAAAGATTTCAAACCTAATGAAACTTGGATTAGCAAGCTAAGAAACGAAAAGGATTTCCAAAGTCATTCCACCGAAGTCATTGTACCTAAGCTACACAGTGGCAATTATTTAATGGTTGCTACCGTAAAAAAAGACGAAGACACCTTTGCTTTTGAACATATTCAAGTAACAGATTTGGCAGTTCTCGAAACTGAAAGTCAGGCGTATAAAACCATCCAAATTATAAACCGCAATCATGGGGCGCCTATTGTAAATGCACAGGTTGAAGCATCATATTACCCGAACAATTCAAAAACACTAGAAACTAAAACGTATAAAACGGATCACTTAGGAGAATTTCGAATTAAAAAAGGTGATAACTGGCAAAGAAATATCAAACTTAAAGTTACTAAAGACCAAGACACGGCCTATTTTGGTGACTACTATCTTAACAAACTATACACGCAAAAAGACCAAGAAAATACTACTTATAGGTCCTTTATTTTTACCGATCGCAGTATTTATCGTCCCGGACAAACCGTTTATTTTAAGGCGATTGCCATGCAAGTGAATAGAGGAAAATCGCAAGTTTTAGAAAACACCCCAATTCGAGCTACCCTTTACAATGTAAATAGAGAAGAAGTAGGAAAATTGATACTAACGACCAATGATTTCGGCTCGATTTCGGGCGAGTTTATCCTACCAAACAACGGACTAACGGGAAGCTATTCTATTAGAATTGATGAGAAAGATAGTAAGCTGCCTCTCGCTTCTACCACATTTTTTTCTGTTGAAGCTTACAAGCGCCCTAAGTTTGAAACGACTTTTGAACCGATTACAGAAACCTTTAGAGTAAACGATTCTATAACGGTGAAGGGTCAAGCTTTGGCCTTTTCTGGAAGTCAGATTTCCGATGCCAAAGTGGTGTACCGCGTACAACGTAAAGTAGAATATCCGAGATTCTATTTTTATCAACCTATCCAGAACTCCTATTCGAGTCAGGAGATAACTCATGGCGAGACCACAACAGACGCTTCAGGACAATTCAATATTGTCTTTAAAGCCATTCCAGACCAAAGTACGGATCCAAAAAGCTTACCAATTTTTAATTATGAAGTCACTGCCGATGTTACCGACATTAATGGTGAAACCCATAGCCAAACCACCACTGTAAAAGTTGGATATCACGCCTTAACAGCGACCATCCAGCTAGCCACTGAATTAGATAAAACTAAAACCGACCATCATATCGATATAGTAACCGAAAACCTAAACGGTAGTTTTGTACCAACAACAGGCAGGATAAAAATTTACAAACTGCAAGCGCCTAGTTACGTATTAAGAAAACGCCCATGGCCTGCGCCAGACTACCAAGACATCCCTGAAAAGACTTTTAGAGATCTGTTCCCTTTTGAATCCTATAACAATGAAAACGACTCCAACCATTGGAAAAAAGGAACCTTAGTTTTAGAAAAACAATTCGATACAAAAGATGCCACTAGTTTAGAGTTAGGCCAAATAAACCACTGGGAGTCTGGACAATACTTGATTACACTAGAAACCAAAGATAAATTTGGGCAAGTTGTAACCGATGAAGTAAAAACAACCCTTTACAGCGACACAGACAAAACTTTAGCCGACAACCAATTATTTAGCATAACAACCAACAAAAACACTTACAACGTTAATGATACGGCGCTTATTACTATTGGTTCATCTGCTGATAATGTTTCAGTGAAATTAAGTATCGAGAAAGGCAAACAGATTGTTAAAACAGAAATTATAAAACTGAATAACAACAAGAAAACCATTAGTATTCCTGTTACAAAAGAAGATGTTGGCGGTTTTGCTGTGCACTATAGCTTTGCTGTTTTTAATAGTTTCGTTTCAGGCATTACTGCAATTTCAGTACCGTACCCAAGTACCTCATTGGACATTCAAACCATAACATTTAGAGACAAAATCCAACCAGGAACTGATGAAACTTGGCAGTTTAAAATTAAAGGGCCTCAAGGTGAAAAAGTAAGCACCGAATTATTAGTAAGCATGTACGATGCCTCATTGGATGTTTTCAAACCACATACATGGAATTTCAAACCGATCTCTGAACCTATATATTACTCCCGAAATTTCACTCGAGCCTACAACAGTTTCGGGACACAAAACTTTAAAGTCTACAATCCCGAGCACCTTACAAAATATCCCGTACAGGAATATGATGAATTCAATTGGTATGGCTTTAATATGAATGACGATAAAGCTCACAAGCGTTACCTAAACCAAATACGCTCTAAACATGAGTCTAAATACAGCAGCTCGGTAAAAAAAGGTCACGTTGCCGGTACGGTTTACGATGAAACTGGCGCACCTATTCCTGCAGTAAACGTTATTATTAAAGGAACAACTCGAGGGACAATGACCAATTTTGATGGGAATTACTCATTAGAAGCAAAAAAAGGAGATATTTTAGAAATTAGCTATATCGGGTTTGACACTCAGGACATTGAAATAAAAGACAAAAACTTTTTTCATACCTACTTAACTTCAAATAATGCTCATTTAGATGACGTGGTTGTTTTAGGATATGCTGCGGCACCACCTGCAGTAACCGAGATAAAATCAACTAGTAAAATAACCAGTTTAGATGACGAAGCCGATGTTTCCAATGTCACAAATGCTGTTGTATCTATTAGAGGCCATAGCAGTTTTTCTACAAGCAATAAACCACTTTATGTTGTAGATGGTAAAATTGTAAAAGATATTAGCAACCTTTCACCGGAAGACATTATATCCGTAAATGTTATAAAAGCTAATGAGGCTACAGCCATTTACGGTAGTCAGGCTTCAAATGGTGTTGTGGTAGTTAAAACTAAGCAAGGTTTGAAAAACATTCAGCAGGTTGATGTTAGGAAAAACTTGAATGAGACCGCTTTTTTCTTTCCACAGTTAAAAACCGACAAATCAGGAAACCTCAGTTTTAGTTTTTCTACACCTGAAGCTTTAACCCAGTGGAAACTGCAATTGTTAGCCCATACAAAAAGTATGGAGAGTGCCACAAAAACCTTAACTACGGTAACACAAAAAGAATTAATGGTTACCCCAAATGCACCACGTTTTTTACGTGAAGGCGACCAAATTACCATCAGTTCTAAAATTTCAAACCTTACAGATAAATCTATTACAGGCGAAGCTATTTTAAAGCTTAGCGATGCGCTTACAGGAACAGATATTAATGTAAACCTAGGAAATGCAATAAACAGCAAAGCTTTTACGACCAAAGCGCATGGTAATACCGAAGTTTCTTGGAGCTTAAATATTCCTAAAAACATTCAAGCCATAGTTTACAAAGTAATTGCTAAATCGGCAACGTTTAGTGACGGAGAACAAAACACGCTTCCCGTCCTTTCTAACCGCATTTTGGTTACAGAAACCTTGCCTATGTGGATTAAAAGCGCCGATACTAAAACCTTCAGTTTAGACAAGCTTAAAAATCATTCGGCGAACTCTAGCACCTTGAAAAACCATAAATTAACTTTAGAAGTTACTTCAAACCCTGCCTGGTATGCTATTCAAGTCTTACCCTATTTAATGGAATACCCTTACCAGTGCAACGAACAAACGTTTAGCCGATACTACGCCAATACTTTGGGGCATTTTATGGTGCAGGCTAATCCGAAAATTAAAGCAGTTTTTGAACAATGGAAAAATCAAGATGTTTTAATTTCAAACCTAGAAAAGAATGAAGATTTAAAATCCATACTCATTCAGGAAACCCCTTGGTTACGCGATGCACAGAGTGAAACTGAGCAAAAAAAACGTATCGCCCTATTATTTGATTTGAATAAAATGGTTTCTGAAAGCCAATCAGACCTTCAAAAATTATCAAAAAACCAATTAGAATCTGGTGCGTGGGCCTGGTTTGAGGGCGGCCGTGAGAACCGTTTCATCACCCAACATATCATTTCCGGATTCGGACATCTAAAGCACTTAAATGTGACTTCTGAAGACCCTACGGAAATGCTTGAAAAAGCCCTTGTATATTTAGATTCAGAGTTTGTAAAGACTTACGAAAACCTGAAGCTACAGAACCCAAAAGTTAATTTAGAAGACGATCATTTAAATCCGATTCAACTGCATTATTTATACCTACGAAGCTTCTTCCCTGAAATTAAAGCATCAGATAAAGTTGGAGCTACTAAAGCATATTACTTATCTCAAATTGAAAAGCATTGGCTAAGTCAACCTTTATACGCGAAGGGATTAATGGCTCTAATTTCTTATAGAAATAACCAGGAAAAAACGGCGCATAAAATCATCGCATCGCTTGAAGAAAACAGTATCACTTCCGAGGAAATGGGCATGTATTGGAAAGAAAACAAGAGCTCTTGGCAGTGGAGTCAAGCCCCAATTGAAACTCAGGCCCTTTTAATTGAAGCCTTTTCAGAAATCACAAACGACACCAAAACCATTGATAATTTAAAAATCTGGTTACTTAAAAACAAGCAAACCAACCAATGGAAGACCACAAAAGCCACTACCGATGCCGTTTACGCATTACTGCTTCAAGGTAGCGATTGGCTATCGGTTACCGATATGGTTGATGTAAAAATTGGCAATAAAACCATCAATCCAACTAAATTGGAGGATGTTAAAGTTGAGGCGGGAACCGGCTATTTTAAAACCTCTTGGCAGGCTTCAGAAATCACACCTGACATGGGACAAGTGACGCTCTCTAAAAAGGGTGAAGATATTGCTTGGGCAGGATTGTATTGGCAGTATTTTGAAGATTTAGATCATATCACATCAGCAGAAACCTCGCTGCAATTAAACAAAAAACTATTCCTTAAAAAGAATACCGATTTTGGTGAAGAAATCACAGAAATCACGACGAATACCAAACTCCATGTAGGTGATTTAGTGCGCGTTCGCATTGAGTTAAAAAGCGACCGAAACCTAGAATTTCTTCATATGAAAGACATGCGCGCTTCAGGTTTAGAGCCTGTGAATGTGATTTCTAAATACAAAAGACAAGATGGATTAGGCTATTATGAGAGTACTCAAGATGCCAGTACCAACTTCTTTATGGACTATTTACCAAAAGGGGCATATGTTTTTGAATATGATTTACGTGTTAATAACGCCGGCAGTATGAGCAATGGCATCACTACCATACAAAGTATGTATGCTCCAGAATTTAGCAGTCATAGTGATGGATTAAGAATTAAAATTGAATAATGATTTTGAATAGGTTTATTAAAAAACCACATATCACCACTTTTACGATTGGCACACTTTTGTTGTTTTTATGTGCTTGCGGCATAAAAAAGTCAAATAATGAAGAACCTATAGTAAATGAAGAACATTCAAAAATCATCTTTCTAACTTACATGATATCTGAAGCCCCTTCGGGAGAAAGAAGTATGAATTTTGTAAGTCAGAAAATGGTTGAAGGACAAATAAAAAGCAACAGTTCGAATGCCATAAAAAATGCAACTGAAGGCGATTTAATTTGCTCGCAGTTCGACGGACAATCAAAACTTATAAGTCGTAGTTTGATTAAAAACCCGTTAAATAAAACCATTGAATCTTTAACGCCATCTCAAAGTTTTGAATCGACAGCGTTGAACCTTCAAAAAACAAAATTTTCAATTAGAATCGGGTTAAAAAACGAAACTAAAATTATTACAATTAGTAACTTTGCAGACTCAAAAAAACTGATTAGTACTAAGATAACACTAGAATGAAAAAACAACTTATCCTTGTCATTTCCATTTTGTTAACCATCGGTCGACTTACCGCACAGACCTTTCCTATTGCCGTTATCAAAAATTCAGGTGATGATGACAAAAAAATCAATATTGTAATTTTAAGTGAAGGATATCAAGCGGGCGAATTGGATAAATTTATTTCTGACGCTACAACCTTTACGAATAGAATATTCAACACGAGCCCCTTTAAAGAATACAGTAGCTATTTTAATGTTTATGCCTTAAAAATACCATCTAATGAAAGTGGTGCCGATCATCCTGGAACAGCTACCGACTACACCGAACCTTTACATCCGGTAAAGTATGTCGACACTTATTTTAATGCGACTTTCGATTCTTTTGGCAACCACTACCTCCTCTATTATGAAATAGATGGCGCTTCTGCAAACGATACCGAAACTAAAATCATCAATGTACTAGCCGATAATTTCCCAAATTACGATCAGGGCTTAATATTGGTAAACACAGAACATTATGGAGGCAGTGGAGGTGATTTTCCCGTAAGCTATTCAGGCTACTGGGGCGCCGCCGTGGCTATGCATGAAATGGGGCATTCCCTTTTTAAGCTTTTTGATGAGTATTATCCTGGAGATGATATAGCTGGTGAAGGCATTAACATGACCCAAGAGACCGACCCTGCCAAAATACGTTGGAAAAATTGGTACAACGCTAACCAAGCTGGAATACACCAACACCATTACAAAGGCACTCCTAAAGATTGGTATAAGCCTAATAGCGGGACTTGTATTATGGAAAGTGTAGACAAACCTTTTTGTCATGTATGCAAAGAAGGTATTGTTGAAAAAATTCATGAACTCACCAGTCCGATTAACGCCTATACACCTAATGAATCTTTAGTAGAAGTCGAAGACTTCCCTTTAGAGTTTGCTTTAGATTTGACCAAGCCTAATCCGAATACTTTACAAAGTACTTGGACTTTAAACCTCAACGACATAGCAAATAATGTTGATGCGGTTTCAATTTCTGAAGCTGATTTATTGAAAGGCACAAACACCCTAACAACAGTCATCACCGATGACACTAGCTTATTAAAAGTTGATAATCATGAAACGATACATGCTTACACGGTGACATGGACTCTAAATTACGACACTTTAGGGCTAACGGATATTGAAAGTGACACACAAAAGTTTAGCCTCTCTTTTTATCCAAATCCTGTTAGTGATTATTTAAATATCTCCTATGAAAATAATAACCAACAGTCATTAAGATTAGACCTTGTTGGTATGGATGGCAAACTGATTAAAAGCATGAATTTATCACCTTTAACAGATCAAAAAATAGATTTAAGCTTTTTAAGTACTGGCATTTATTTAGCACGATTTTACTCAGGTCCTGTTTTAATTTCAAGCAAACAACTTATCAAACAATAAGTCGTTAACTCAAACCACTTTTCAACATGAAAAAAATAGCCCTACTATTAATCCTAAGTTTAACTTTTTACATGTCTAGCGCTCAGCATAAGCAATTATGGGCTAAATCTGTCATTAACCAAAAGGCACCAAAATTAGTGGTGGAGCAATGGATTTCAGAATCTCCAGAGGTCAAAGGCAAGTTTCTGTTAATTGATTTTTGGGCGACTTGGTGTATGCCTTGCAGAAAAGTTATTCCTGAACTAAACGGTTTTCAAGAGCAATTTAAACAAGACTTGGTGGTTATTGGCTTAAGTGATGAGCCGGTTGAAAAAGTTAAAAGCAATCCCGCCATTAACATCGAATACCACAGTGCGGTAGACACCAAACGACGCATGTATAACAAACTTGAAATTCAAGGCATACCACATTGTATTATAGTAAACCCAGAAGGCATTGTGGTTTGGGAAGGTTGGCCTAGCTTACCAGGCCATGAATTAACCGAGGAGGTCATTTCAAATTTAATTACCGAACACAACCAAGGGTAATTCTTCATTTTATTTTGATGGCGGCATCGTAGGGCGCACTTCTACTTTACTAGGTAATGTACGTGGATTCATTTTTAGTAAATCGACTACCAACTCGCCAATATCTTCAATTTGAATTTTCCAATCGTCACTAGAATCAGGCTCATTTCCATTGAAATGCGTAGAAACCGATCCTGGCATAATGGTACTCACTTTCACACCATGTTGTCTTAAATCTAACATCACAGCTTGTGTAAATCCGGTTAAGCCAAACTTACTAGCATTGTAAGCCGCGCCTTTGGCAAAAAAGTTTGCCCCTGCCAAACTAGAAATTGAAATATAATAGCCTTTAGATTTTTTTAAGGCCTCAACGCTGGCTTTTATCGAATAAAAAGCGCCTGTTAAATTGGTATCAATAGTGTCCTGCCACTGTTCTAAAGTTAACTCCTCAATACTTGCAAAATGCCCTAAACCAGCGTTCGCAATCACAAAATCCAATTGTTTAAATTCACTTAATACTAAACGTACAGCATTTTGCTGACTTTCAAAATCACGAACATCGGCTTTAACACCTATGGCCTTTGCCTTGCTTGCACTAGAATTTAATTGATTAGCAACTTCTTCAGCGGCTTCAGCACTTCTACTGGTTATAGCGACATGAATCCCTTCACTTAATAACGCTCGCGCAATACCTAAACCTATTCCTTTTGTTCCTCCTGTAATTAAGGCTACTTTATCTTTTAATGTGTTCATGATGCGTTTATTTTTTATTGATTATTTATAATTTACTATGAAGCCTATAGCATAAAGCTTACAGCATTTACCTCCTCATTACACAAATTAAAATAATTATAGGTTATTTATTGATCGCCATCGCGTATTTGTTTTGCGCATATCGTATTCAACGTAAAGCCAAAAGCATCAAGTCTATAATCCTTTGGGAGGATATTCAGCTAGTACTTTTTCAACGAGAGCCTTAAATTGAGCCTCCTTTTGTTCTGGGGTTTGATTGGCATTAAAACTAAAGGTGCTTATGGCTTGCCAGAAGAGTTGATTTTTGCCATGATCTACAAAATCGATGGTAAGTTCTTCATTGGTTTGAGAAGTCCCTATGGGTATTCCAACCGAGAGTCCGCCACCCACATGACCTCCACCGCCTCCTAGTCCGACGCCAACACTACTATGTTGATTCGTCTGAAAGGCTTTCGATTTAATATCGATATAGAAATCTGGGGTTTCAGATATTTTAAACCCTAGTGTTTGCATTTTTAAATCGATAGCGTCTAATAATCGCTTAGTATCGAAAGTACTCAAACCGGTGTCCATATCTGCAAAATACTGATAGGTTTTATAGGTTGAAAAATCAACATTTTTATCGTAATCGTACTGCACTTTTATGGGTGCGCACGCTACAATAATGAATGCCAATAAAATGATTGAAAGCCACCGCATTTCTACTTGTTTTAGAGATAAAGTTAGTGAAATTATGCGTAATGAATATAGAAGTAAAAAGCAGCTTAATTGAAAATCAAATATGACTTAAGGTCTCACTTTAATTAAAATAAGATTCTTTATTTATTAGTCTTTGGAATATCATCCCGAACAATTGTTTAATATAATCTTCATAGCAGAACTTTTTTCTTTCCTCAATATAAACTGGACAAGTTTAATTAAGCAACTTCCAAAGTACATCTTTAAGCTCGGTAATCCCTTGTTGGGCTACAGCAGAAATGAAATAATAAGGCACTGGTAAATCGTTATCCAATTCGGCTTTCATTTCAGCTTTAAGCTCGCTATCTAGCATATCACTTTTAGAGATGGCAATGATGCGCTCTTTGTCTAACATTTCAGGATTGTAGCGACGTAGTTCGTCTAACAGAATATCATACTGCTTTCTAATATCTTCAGCATCGGCTGGAATTAAAAACAGTAATATAGAATTTCGCTCAATATGACGTAAAAAATAATGTCCTAAACCGCGTCCTTCGGCTGCTCCTTCTATAATCCCAGGGATATCGGCCATAACGAAAGTTTGAAAATCACGATATTTAACAATACCCAAATTAGGTTTCAGGGTAGTAAACTCGTAATCGGCAATTTTAGGTTTTGCTGAAGTCACTACTGAAAGTAAAGTCGATTTTCCGGCATTAGGGAAACCTACTAAGCCCACATCGGCTAAAACTTTCAATTCCATGGTCACGTACCTTTCTTCCATCGGTATGCCAGGTTGTGCGTAACGAGGCGTTTGATTGGTAGACGACTTAAAATGCCAGTTTCCTAAACCACCTTTTCCGCCTTCAGCCAAAATACGTTCTTCACCTTCTTTGGTAATTTCAAAAAGAATCTCATTCGTTTCGGTATCGCGAATTACAGTTCCTAAAGGCACATCGATGTAAACATCTTCGCCATCACCACCAAAACTTCTACCACTACTACCGTGTTCACCATGGCCAGCGCGAAAATGCTTTTTAAACTTTAAATGAAGTAGCGTCCATAAATTTGGATTCCCTCTAACAATAACATGGCCTCCACGACCTCCATCACCACCGTCGGGACCACCTTTAGCAATATACTTTTCGCGATGTAAATGCGAAGAACCTTTACCGCCGTTTCCGGAAGACACATACATTTTTACGTAGTCTACAAAATTCCCTTCAGTCATGATTTTAAGTTAAAGTTATGAGTTAAAAGTTAAAAGTTTGTGTGCTCTAACTTTTCTTTTTTCCGCGTAAGCGAAAGATTTTTATTTAAATATAAAACACAAAAACTATAACTTTAATCTCAAAGCTATAGTTTTTGGTTATGAGATTCCTTTCCGATAGCTATCGGATGATTAGGAATTTATAATTTGTCGATTGCAGCACTTAAACGTACCGTAATATCTTCGATACTACCAACGCCATCAACACCAAAATATTTATCTTGAGCTGAATAGTAATCTTTTAAAATCGCTGTTTTATCGTAATACTCTTTTATTCTATTTCTAATGATAGATTCATCGGCATCATCGGCTCTTCCGCTGGTTTTTCCTCTTCCGATAAGACGCTTAACCAAAATTTCATCTTCAACTTCTAGAGCAATCATCGCATTAATTTGCGAATCTTTAGAATCCATTAAATTATCTAAAGCCTCAGCTTGTGCATTAGTACGTGGAAATCCGTCGAAAATAAAACCATTGGCATCGGCATTTTTTTCAACTTCTGCGTTAAGCATATCAATAGTTACTTGGTCTGGAACCAACTCACCTTTATCGATGTATGATTTTGCTAACATCCCTAAAGCCGTTTCGTTTTTAATATTAAATCTAAAAACATCGCCTGTAGAAATGTGTACTAAATTATATTTTTCTTTTAAAAATTCTGCTTGCGTTCCTTTTCCGGCACCTGGAGGGCCAAATAACACTAAGTTTGTCATATGTTGAGTTTGTTTTATTTGATATACTTCTGGTAAATTCCTTCCTAAGCCATCGTAGTCTAAACCATAGCCTACAATAAATTTATTAGGAATTTCTATACCGACGTAATGCAATTTAAAATCCTTTTTATAAGCCTCAGGTTTGTAGAAAAGTGTGGCTATTTTTAAAGATTTTACATTTTCATTTTTAAAAATACGGTGTACCTCAGCGAGGGTATTTCCTGTATCGATAATATCTTCAAGAATAACAACCGTTCGCCCTGTTAAGTCTTGTGTTAAGCCTATTAAACGCTGAATATCTTCGGTAGATTTCACCCCTTCATAAGAAGCTAACTTAATAAAAGTCACTTCACAAGGGTTCGGATATTTCTTTACGAAATCACTAACCACCATAAATGAACCATTTAAAATTCCAATAAAAACAGGAATTTCATCACCCACATCATCAGCAATTTCTTTAGCCAACCGTACCATGGCGTCATCAATTTGTTTGGCTGAAATAAAGGGCTTAAAAAACTTATCGTGTAGCTTTATCAAAACTTAAATATTTTTTTAAAGAGGCAAAGATAATCAATAGATTGAGCAATAACCATTTTTTGATTTAGGATTTTAGGAAGTATTTTAAGATTTAAACGTATTTTTGCCTATCCAAATTTTGATTTAGTAAAAAAACACATTAATGAATTATTTTTCATCAGACTTTAAACTTGGTATTTTAGGTGGCGGCCAACTTGGTAAAATGCTCCTTTACAACACACGCAAATTCGATATTTATACCGCCGTTTTGGACGCTAGTAACGAAGCGCCTTGCAAGATTGCTTGCGATCAATTTCAGCTTGGTGATTTAATGGACTACGATGCGGTTTATAACTTCGGAAAGCAAGTGGATGTTTTAACTTTTGAAATTGAAAATATTAATGTAGATGCTCTTGAAGCTTTAGAAAAGGAAGGTGTAAAAGTTTATCCGAGTTCTAAAACCTTAAGAACCATACAAAACAAAGCCACACAAAAGTTATTTTATGTGGATCATGATTTACCAACGGCACCCTTTACACGTTTCGCATATACTTCTGAAATCAAAGAAGCTGTAAACAACGGTGGTTTAACCTTGCCTTTTGTTTGGAAATCGGCACAATTTGGATACGATGGTACGGGAGTGAAAATCGTAAAATCGGTTGACGACTTAACAGACTTGCCAAATGTAGAATGCATTGCTGAAACTTTAGTACCTTTTAAAAATGAATTATCGGTAATCGTCTCGCGAAGTGCTTCGGGTGAGATAAAAACCTATCCTGTTGTGGAAATGGAATTCCATCCGGAAGCCAACCAAGTCGAATATGTGATTTGTCCGGCTAGGATTCCAGACGAGATTGCTAAAAAAGCCGAAGTTGTTGCTTTACGCACTTCGCAAGCCTTTAATCATGTTGGTTTATTGGCTGTAGAAATGTTTCAAACGCAAGACGACGAGATTCTAATTAATGAAGTGGCACCAAGACCTCACAATTCTGGTCACCAAACCATTGAAGCCAGTTACACTTCACAGTTCGAACAACATATTAGAGCTATTTTAGACTTACCTTTGGGGCGTACCGATAACAAAGTTGGAGGCGTTATGGTAAACCTCGTAGGTGCAGAAGGGTATTCTGGAAATGTGGTTTACGAAAACATCGAAACCATCATGAAAATGGATGGTGTAACCCCACACATATACGGCAAAAAACAAACGCGACCTTTTAGAAAAATGGGGCACGTGACCATAGTGAACGAAGATTTAAATGAAGCGCGACGCGTTGCAGAACAAGTTAAAAATAGTATTAAAGTAATAAGCGAATAGATATGAGCAAAGTAGGCGTTATTATGGGAAGCAAAAGTGATCTTCCTGTTATGCAAGATGCAATAGACATCTTAAAAGGATTTGATATTGAAGTGGAAGTCGATATTGTTTCGGCACACCGCACCCCAGAAAAATTATTCGATTATGGTAAAAACGCTCATACTAGAGGTTTTTCGGTAATTGTTGCTGGCGCAGGCGGTGCAGCACACCTTCCTGGTATGATTGCTTCCTTATCACCACTTCCTGTAATTGGTGTTCCTGTAAAAAGTAGCAACTCTATTGATGGGTGGGATTCAGTTTTATCCATTTTGCAAATGCCAGGTGGCGTTCCCGTGGCTACAGTAGCACTTAACGGAGCTAAAAACGCAGGTATCTTAGCTGCTCAAATAATTGGGGCTAGCGATAAATGCGTGCTCGATAAAATTGTCATGTACAAAGAAGGCCTTAAAGTAAAGGTCCATGAATCTGCAAAAGACTTATAAATACCTGTTAATGAAAAAAGCCCCGAAAATTAATTCAGGGCTTTTCAGCTATTAACAAATAATTCTATTGAGTTAGTCACTCTGCAATTATGACTTCAAAAATACGAAAATTTTATTATGCACACATAGCAAAATAAATATTTAACACTTAAATTAAAAAAATGCTAAACAAATCATTAATAACTCCGTATAACACTAATTATAACACCGCTCCTTTCTCAAAAATTAAAAACGAAGATTTCCTTCCTGCGTTCAAAGAAGCCATTAAAAGTGCTAAAAGAGAGATTGATAGCATTGCCAACAACAGCGAGGCACCTACTTTTGAAAACACGATTGAAGCCTTAGACTTTTCGGGAGAAACTTTAGATCGTTTATCGAGTATCTTTTTTAATTTAAATTCGGCTGAAACGAATGAAACCATTCAGAAAATAGCTCAAGAAGTATCACCATTACTTTCGGAATTCAGTAACGATATCACACTAAATGAAGCCCTATTTAAACGTGTTAAAGCCGTTTATGAAGCTAAAGATGACTTAAAACTTACCGTAGAACAACACACGCTTTTAGATAAAAAATACAAAGGTTTTTCCAGAAATGGGGCTAACCTTGCGGAAGACAAGAAGCAACAACTTCGAGACATCGACAAAAAATTAAGCGCTCTAAAACTTAAATTTGGAGAAAATGTACTGGCTGAAACCAATAAGTTTGAAATGCTTATTACCGAAGAAGCCGATTTATCGGGATTACCAGAAGGTACCGTTGAAGCTGCAAAACAACTCGCAGAATCGAAAGATAAAGATGGCTGGATGTTCACTTTAGATTATCCGAGTTACATCCCTTTCCTTACCTATGCCGACAACCGCGAGTTAAGGAAAAAATTAGCCCTGGAGGCCGGAGCCAAAGCCTTTAAGGGTGACGCCTTGGACAACCAGGACAACGTGCTTCAAATTGTAAAATTACGTCATCAGCGCGCCAAGCTTTTAGGTTATGAAACTCACGCGGATTTTGTACTGGAAGAACGCATGGCTGAAACACCAGGAACCGTAAAAACCTTTTTGAATGAGCTTTTAGAAAAAGCGAAGCCTGCGGCGGAAAAAGAATTTAAAAACCTTGAAAATTTTGCTAAAGATTTAGATAACATCGATCATTTAGAAAAATGGGATGGCGCTTATTATTCTGAAAAACTGAAGCAAAAATTATTTAGTTTGGATGATGAATTACTTAAACCTTACTTCAAACTAGAAAACGTTATCAACGGCGCCTTTACCATTGCCAACAAATTATTCGATCTTAATTTTGAAGAAATTCACGATATCGACAAATATCACAGCGATGTATTAACTTATAAGGTTACCGACATAAACGGTAACTTAGTGTCTATTTTTTACGCCGATTTTTTCCCAAGACCAGGAAAGCGCAATGGCGCATGGATGACGTCCTTTAAACCACAATACATCAAAGATGGCGAAAATAGCAGACCGCACATCTCTATAGTTTGCAATTTCACCAAACCTACAAAAAGCAAACCATCGCTTTTAACTTTTAATGAAGTTACCACATTGTTTCACGAGTTTGGTCACGCCTTACACGGCATGCTAGCCAATACGACCTACCCGAGTATTTCTGGAACAAGCGTGTATTGGGATTTTGTTGAACTTCCGAGTCAGGTTTTAGAAAATTGGTGTTATGAAAAAGAAGCCTTGGAGTTATTCGCAACACACTATGAAACTGGCGAAGTAATCCCGATGGATCTGATTGAAAAAATTAAAGCTTCAGCTGCTTTTCACGAAGGCATGCAAACTTTACGTCAGTTAAGTTTTGGTTTATTAGACATGAGCTGGCATGGTATTGATCCTTCAGGTATCACCAATGTAAAAGCACATGAAAAAGAAGCCTTTAAAAACACAACCCTTTACCCTGAAGTGGAAGAAAACTGTATGAGTACGGCTTTTTCACACATTTTCCAAGGTGGCTATTCCTCTGGATATTACAGCTATAAATGGGCGGAAGTTTTAGATGCTGATGCTTTCGAATACTTTAAAGAAACAGGAATTTTCAATAAAACTGTAGCTAAAAAATTCCAAGATAATGTATTGTCCCAAGGTGGCACCGAAAACCCAATGGTGCTTTACAAACGTTTTAGAGGTCAAGAACCAAAACCGGAAGCTTTGTTGAGGCGAGCTGGGTTAATTACTAATTAGAAATCCATTTTTTTCTCTTACTTTTGAGTCACTAAAACTGTTCAACAATGCCTGATCATCAAATTAACCCCAATAAGTGGATCGATTTGTATTCCGATTACTTATTCAATTACACCATTTCGCGTGTAAGTGATAGGGATATGGCTCAAGATTTGGTTCAGGATACCTTTTTGGCGGCTTTAAAAGCCATGAAAAACTTTAAAGGGGAAGCTAGTGAGCGTACTTGGCTCATCTCCATTTTAAAGCGAAAAATTATAGATCATTACCGTAAAATAAATTCGAATAAAGGCAAAGCTGAAGTGCGAATGCATTACAAAGATGCTGATGGTGACGGCGACTGGCTAGAAGAGCGTGTGGCCGATCCTTTCGATAAAACCGCGGAAGATGCCCTGGAAAATTCAGAGCTCGGGGATGCTATACACAACTGTTTAAGTAAGCTTCCTAAAAAACAAGCCGACGTTTTTAAAATGAAAACCATTTTAAACTACGAAACAGAAACCATCTGTAATGAACTGAATATTACAGCGTCTAACCTATGGGTTATCATTCATAGAGCACGAACCGCCATGGCAGATTGTTTAAAAGAAAATTGGTTATAATGATGAGTAAGATAAAGGTTTTTGCACCTTGCGAGGAAGTGTGCCAGATTTGTGACAAAGTCCAATACAAAGAGGCTACACTATGGGACAAACTTAAACTTAACCTGCATGTGATGTATTGTAAAACGTGTAGGCAACACACGATAACCAATTCAAAGCTCACTAAATTTATAAAAAGATCGAAGGTAAAATGCCTGGACCATGATTGCAAGGAAGCCATGCGAAAAACCATCGATAAAGCCTTAAAAGAGCAGCAACAGCAACAACCATAAAATGGGTAAAGTTTCTACCCAAAAAGCCGAATAATATCTTCCTTGATTTAACTCCGCTTTCCATACAAAACCAGCTGTTACTAAGGCTACAATGCCTAAAACTATTAGTTTAGAATATTCTAAATCTACTTTTAAACATTCCAACAGCACTATAAAAACTAAAAGAAAGAGCCCAAGTTGCTTCGTTCTTTTTACTCCTATTTTCTGAGGAATGGTCTGTAACCCCTCAGGATCATATCTTAAATCACGAATTTCAAAGGGCAACATAAGCACTAAAACATAGGCAAACCGCTGAATCCCCATGATTCCGACATTAGTGGTCATCTCAAAACCTGTATCTATAACAGGCAAAAACACCGAAACCCCCATCCAAACCAAAGCGATAACATATACCTTCACCCCTTCAACATGTCGTAAACTTTTGGTCTTATCCTTCAAAAAAGGGATGGCATACAAAAAAGTTAACACCGCAAAAACACCAACAACCACTAAAGTTTCAACCTGCAACTGAACGCCGTAAAAGCACAATAATAAAAAACTACAAAAAGAGAAAATCTGTATCATTTTAAGCCACTTTGTTAAGCGTTGGTAGTGAAACTTTGCTACACCAAAAAATTTAACAAAATTATAACCCGAAATGGTAGCAAAAAAAACGAAGCAAAAGATTACGTTATCAGCCTTTAACCCCAACTCCACAGTAGTAACTCCCACAAGAGCACACACTGCTAAAGCCACGTGAATACTACTATTAACATAAAACTCGAGAAGTTTCTTTGATAAATTCATAACACAAATGTAACTAATGCGATGTTAAGGAATTCTTTTGGTTGAAAACTTTCTATTTTTCGCAATAAAACACAACAAATATTCAGTATTTTTGCGAATTATTTATTCAAATATACTTTTATGAATACAAACGCGTTTGCTTTGCGTCATATTGGCCCTAACCAGGAGGACCAAAATTTAATGTTACAAACCTTAGGTGTAGATTCGTTAGATCAGTTAATCTACGAAACCATTCCTGATGATATTCGTTTAAAAAAACCACTTAATTTAGACGAGCCTATGACTGAATATGAGTACCTACTTCATATTCATAAATTGTCTCTAAAAAATAAAGTTTATAAAACTTATATTGGTTTAGGATACCACCCAACGGTTTTACCTGCAGTTATTCAACGTAATGTTTTAGAAAACCCTGGTTGGTACACGGCTTATACACCTTACCAAGCAGAAATTGCTCAAGGTCGATTAGAAGCTTTACTAAATTTCCAAACTATGGTTATCGATTTAACAGGAATGGAAATTGCCAATGCATCACTTCTTGACGAAAGCACTGCTGCTGCTGAAGCCATGAGTTTATTATTTGCTGTGCGTGAACGCGATCAGAAAAAAGCAGGCGTTAATAAATTTTTCGTTTCAGAAAACATTTTACCTCAAACCCTATCGGTACTACAAACCAGAGCCACACCTATTGGTATTGAGCTAGTGGTTGGTAGCGAAGAAGATTTCAACTTTTCTTCAGAATTTTTCGGAGCTATTTTACAGTATCCAGGAAAAGAAGGTCAAATTACCGATATTAAATCATTTATAGAACAAGCCAATGAAGCCAGAATAAAAGTAGCTGTGGCTGCCGATATTTTAAGCTTGGTAAAATTAGAAGCGCCTGGTAAATTTGGTGCCGATGTAGTGGTTGGAACCACACAACGTTTCGGTATTCCGATGGGTTATGGTGGTCCGCACGCTGCCTATTTTGCTACTAAAGAAGCTTACAAACGTGATTTACCAGGCCGTATTATTGGGGTTACCAAAGATACCAACGGAAACCGTGCACTTCGTATGGCCTTACAAACCAGAGAACAGCATATTAAACGTGATAAAGCCACATCTAACATCTGTACAGCGCAGGTTTTATTAGCTGTTATGGCTAGTATGTATGCGGTTTACCACGGACCAAAAGGCTTAAAATTTATTGCCAACCGTGTGCATAATAAAGCGGTTACGCTTGCCAATGCTTTGGAAAAATTAGGATATGAACAAGTTAACAGCTCGTTTTTTGACACCATCCTTATTAAAGCCAACGCTAAAAAGATTGAGAAAATAGCCAATGGTAAAAAAGTAAACTTTTACTACCCGAACAAAAACACGGTAGCTATTTCTATTAATGAAACAACTTTAATTCCAGATTTAAACGTTCTAATTTCGGTTTTTGCTAAAGCTGCAAATAAAAAGAGCATTGTTATTTCTGAAGTTGAACAACATAATAACATTGCAGCGGATTTACAACGTACGTCAGATTTCCTTACCGAGCCTGTTTTTAACAGTTATCATTCTGAAACTGAATTAATGCGTTACATCAAAATGCTAGAGCGTAAAGATTTATCTTTAAACCATTCTATGATTTCTCTAGGATCTTGTACTATGAAGTTGAACGCGGCTTCAGAAATGTTACCTTTAAGTTCGGTGAACTGGGGAACCATACATCCTTTTGCACCTTTAAAACAAGCTAAAGGCTATTTAAAAGTGCTTAAAGCTTTAGAAGATCAACTTACCGAAATCACAGGATTTGCTGCAACATCATTACAACCAAATTCAGGTGCTCAAGGTGAGTTTGCCGGACTTATGGTTATTAAGGCTTATCATGAATCTCGTGGTGATCACCATAGAAATATTTGCTTAATTCCATCGTCTGCTCACGGTACCAACCCTGCCAGTGCGGTTATGGCTGGTATGAAAGTGGTCGTTACCAAATCGACCGAAGAAGGCAATATCGATGTGGAAGACTTACGCGAAAAAGCCGAACTACACGCCGATAACTTATCGTGTTTAATGGTAACTTACCCTTCAACACACGGCGTTTACGAATCTGCGATTAAAGAAATTACCAAAATTATTCATGATAATGGCGGACAAGTTTACATGGACGGCGCGAATATGAACGCCCAAGTAGGCTTAACAAACCCAGGGAATATTGGAGCCGATGTTTGTCATTTAAATCTTCATAAAACCTTTGCAATTCCTCATGGTGGTGGTGGCCCAGGTGTTGGGCCTATTTGTGTTGCCGAACAACTGGTACCATTTTTGCCTGGAAACCCAATTGTGAAAACAGGGGGTAAAGATGCCATTACTGGAATTTCAGCGGCGCCTTTCGGATCTGCTTTAGTTTGTTTGATTTCTTACGGCTATATTAAAATGCTTGGTGCTGAAGGTTTAACCGAATCTACCAAAGTAGCCATCTTAAATGCTAATTACATCAAACAACGCCTTCAAGGTAGTTTTGATACTTTATATTCTGGTGAACGTGGTAGAGCGGCTCACGAAATGATTGTAGACTGTCGTCCGTTTAAAGCTAACGGCATTGAAGTAACCGATATCGCAAAACGTTTAATTGATTACGGTTTCCATTCACCTACCCTATCATTCCCTGTTGCTGGTACTTTAATGATCGAGCCTACCGAAAGTGAAAGTAAAGCTGAAATAGACCGTTTCTGTGATGCATTAATCGCTATAAAAAGTGAAATTGATAACGCCTCTAAAGACGAGACTAACAACGTTTTAAAGAATGCGCCTCACACTTTAGCCATGCTTACTAGCGAAACTTGGGATTTCCCATACACGCGCGAGCAAGCCGCTTTTCCTTTAGATTATGTAAAGGAAAATAAATTTTGGCCAAGTGTTAGACGTGTTGATGATGCTTATGGCGACCGAAACCTAATTTGCTCTTGCGCACCGATTGAAGACTATATTGAAGCGTAAAAGCACGGTTGAACATCGTAAATTTTAGTAAAATAGAAACCATCACGATTTAAAAACTTATATATTGCTTGATACTAATTTTAATCAGGCAATTTTCCTTTTTATGACTATAAAAATAACAGGAACAGGAAGCTATATTCCTGCCGATATTGAAAGAAATGAAGACTTTCATAATCATGAGTTTTTAAATAGTGATGGTTCTACAATAAACGCCCCGAGTGAGGTTATCGTTAAAAAATTTAAGGCCATTACTGGCATTAAAGAAAGGCGTTATGCAAAACCACATTTAACTACCTCGGATATCGCAACTTTTGCTGCGGAGAAAGCCCTCCAAAAAGCAAATATTTCTGGAGAAGCCTTAGATTATATTATCGTTGCCCATAATTATGGGGATATCAAACACGATAGCATTCAAAGTGATACGGTTCCTAGTATTGCCTCTCGTGTTAAACATCTTTTACGTATTGAAAACCCTAAGTGTGTAGCCTACGATTTACTTTTTGGCTGCCCAGGATGGATTCAAGGTGTTATTCAAGCCGAAGCCTTTATCAAATCGGGTATTGCTAAAAAATGCTTAGTTATTGGAGCAGAAACATTATCGAGAATCTTAGACCCTTCCGATAGGGACTCTATGATTTACAGCGATGGTGCTGGTGCCGTAGTTTTAGAAGCCACCGAGCAATCAGGAGGTATATTAGCCCATGAAGCGGCAACATTTTCTTTGGAAGAAGCCCACTTCATTTTCTTTGGAGAAACTTATAACCCAAAGGTAGATGATAATCGTTGCTATATTAAAATGCACGGACGTAAAATTTACGAATTTGCCTTAACCAACGTACCACTAGCTATGAAGTCTTGCTTGGATAAAAGTGGTGTTGATATTTCTAAACTTAAGAAAATCCTCATCCATCAAGCTAACGAAAAAATGGACGAAGCCATTGTAAAACGTTTTTATGAGCTTTACAATATGGACATGCCCGATGGTATCATGCCTATGAGTATTGGGAAATTAGGAAATTCTAGTGTGGCCACGGTTCCTACTTTATACGATTTGATTCTTAACGAAAAAATGGAAGGACAAGCCATTAATCAAGGTGATATTGTTATGTTTGCAAGCGTAGGTGCTGGCATGAACATTAATGCTATTGTTTACGAAGTATAAAGTATTGAGCCATTATTTGAGATTTCCATAGTCATGGAAATGAAGTAATAAAACAGATTGATGTACGAAAAAACATTTCCAAATAAACGTTTTAAGCATACCATTAATTTTTTAGAAAAACACATCCCAACCTCCAAATCCATCTTAGATTTAGGGGTTGTAAATCCGTTTTCTGAAATTATGACACAACATGGTTATGCTGTCGAAAACACCCAGGGTGAAGATTTAGATCGTGACACACAAAACATCACAAATTCGAAAGCCGATGTGGTAACGGCATTCGAGATTTTCGAACACCTGCTCTCCCCTTTTACCGTCCTTCAATCAATTAAAGCCGATAAATTAGTGGCTAGTGTACCGCTGAAACTTTGGTTTTCTTCTGCTTATAGAAGTAAAACCGATATGTTGGACCGACACTATCACGAATTTGAAGATTGGCAATTCGATTGGCTATTAGAAAAAGCAGGCTGGAAGATTATCGACCGTCAAAAATGGACAAACCCTACTAAAAAATTAGGGATTCGTCCTATTTTAAGATGGTTTACCCCCAGATATTACATCGTTTATGCCGAAAGGGTTTAACTTTACGCCAAAACCTGTCTACTTTGAATTTTTATATTGTCATTCCTGCACATAACGAAGAGTCCTCTATTGGCGCCACTTTAAAGTCTTTAGCAGCACAAAGTCTGTCGCCTAAACGTGTGGTGGTAGTGAATGATAATTCTACCGATAACACTCAAAATATTGTTAGCGCTTTCGCGGAAAAGTACCCGTTCATATCCTTAGTCAATTCCATATCATCCAACAAACATTTACCAGGTTCAAAAATCATTAATGCCTTTTATAAAGGTTATGAAACCCTGGATGATGATTACGATGTGATTTGTAAATTTGATGCCGATTTGATTTTCCCTGAAAACTATTTAGTGCAACTCGCCAATCATTTTGAAGCCGATAACAACTTAGGCATGGCTTCAGGATTTTGTTATATTGAAAAAAATGGCGATTGGATTCTTGAAAACCTAACCCGAAAAGATCATATTCGCGGTGCTCTAAAAGCCTATCGCAAAAAGTGTTTTATAGAAATCGGCAAATTAAAACCTTCCATGGGCTGGGATACCGTTGATGAGTTGTTGGCTAAATATTACGGTTGGACCATTTTAACTGACGAAACTCTTCATGTAAAGCATTTAAAACCCACTGGTATCAGTTACAATAAAGCTTCAAAATATTTACAGGGTGAAGCCATGTACAAAATGCGTTATGGTTTTATGATCACGCTAATTTCTGCAGCAAAACTCGCTTATAAAAAACAGAGCATTTCTTTATTTAAAGATTATATGGCCGGCTATTTTAAGGCAAAAAAGAAACAAGTGGATTTTCTAGTCAATGAAAAAGAAGGTCAGTTTATTAGAAACCTCCGTTGGAAAGGCATGCGCTCCAAGTTTAGTTAAAACTCCAAGCTTTATAACTGCTTGAAGCCTCTAATTTAACCTCTAACTCATCATCTAATTGTGGGAAGAAATCAATCCCTGTTAACTGCTCTATAGAATCTACAGGCACTACAAAATGGTATAAAGGTTTGTTAGAATTTTCATGAGGCATAAGAAAGCCTATCATTTTTGTTGGACCAGAATTGGTATCTATAAGTACTTTATAAAAGGCATTAGGCACGGCAACCTTTTCGGTTCCAATGGTTTTCATGTCTCCTTTAAGTATACCTCCAGTAACCACAAAAACACCATCGTATTTTACAGCCCAATAACGCACCTTTTGTTCCAAGGTATTCCAAATTCCAGCATTAAAATTGTGCTCTTGCGGACTAATATTACTGGTTAAAAAAGTTTCATCGTAGGCTTCTTTACTGTATTTTCTATCGCCCGCCGGACAAAGGTGTCCGCGATCATAACCCGAGTTTTTATAATTACGCCAATGGGCAGCACCGGTTTTTACAGCAGGGTCAATTTCAAAATAAGGGCGTTTAAAATTACTATTTGAAAGATCCGATTTTTTCAATTCGTATGCCACCCATTCCGCTTGTTCGTCTTTTTCACTGTAAGATAAGGAATAGCCATTATGATGAATCACTTGTCCTGTAGTACTAGTTGGCAAGAAAAATTCTTTGGTTTGTGTTTTAGGCCTGCCGCCTTCAGCAACTATATCGGCTTGAACTTTTGTGTCTAAAAAATGCTCATAACCATAAACCGCTATCATAATGATAGCGGCTAAAATGGCGTATATACTGCGTTTATTCATCTATTTTAACTTCAGTTAGATTTCTAGCTCCCTTTAGACAGTTTCAATCCAACCAAGTAAAGAAAAATTTTATTATTTTAAAACGTATCCTAAAGGTTTTCCGATAGAAGCATTTGGGAAACTAATACCTAACAGACTAGAAATGGTAGGTGCAATATCAGTGATATTTGTTCTTTCGGTAGTTGCTCCATGGTTAATCCCTTTTCCGAAAAACAATAACGGTACATGCGTGTCGTAATTTAAACCACTACCATGTGTAGATCCTGTTTTTCCGTATGAAATATAAGCCGGATCATTCACTAAAACCACATCTCCAGAACGCTTCTGGTTAAAGCCTTTTTGAATTAAGGCCTCAATGCCTTCAGTAAAATCTCTAGAAACAATGGCTTCTCTAGTATAGGCTTTTGAAATGTGCGGGTACGTCATTTGTTCTTCAACAATCGCATTTTGCACATCTATGGCATTTAATCCTAGAATCTCTAGTTTATCTTTATTCAAAAAGATTTGCTCATTACTAATATTTTCAACCACAGAAGCAGTTCCATATTTTGCTAATAAAAAGTCGTCAAACTGTTTTTTGCGAGCCTTATTATCCAAATATCCCGACGGAATATTATGAGCATGCAAATATGCCGGCACATCAACAGCACCGTGATCGGCAGTTAAAAATACAACATACTCCCCTTTTCCAACTTCTTTATCCAAAACCTTGAAAAAGCGTTCTAAATCTTGATCTAAACGAATATAAGTATCTTCAATCTCTTTAGAATTTACCCCAAAATTATGGCCAATATAATCAGTACAAGAATAACTCACCGTTAAAACATCTGTAACTTCATCAGTACCTAAAGCTTCGCCTTCAATGGCAGCAATAGCAAAATCGGTGGTTAAACTATTTCCAAACGGTATTATTTTAAGGATACTAAAGTTTCCGTTTTCATCTTTTAATTTCTTCAAATTATAAGGAAAAGTGGCGGTTTCTTTACCTTTAAATCCACCTTCGTATTCATTTAAATCAGGACCACTCGCGGTATAGGTATCTATATCATAATAGGTATCCCACTTTTTTAAATATGATGCAGCTTGCTTACTTGTATTAAATTTAGCCACCCATTTTGGAAGTGCTTCCATATAAAAAGAACTGGTAATCCATGCCCCTTCATCGTCTCCATGAAACCAGTAAGCCGCATCAGCTGTATGACCTGCTGGCAAAATAGCGCCACGATCTTTTACAGAAATTCCAATGGTTTTACCTCGCATTTGCGTGAACAGTTTATTTTCATCAGCAAAAGTGGTAGTTAACATGCGGCTAGGTGACATTTTTCCTGCCTTATCACTTGTTCCAACAGGTAACACACTATCGTCATCGGCACAATACACTTGTTTTTTTGTGTCTTTGTCATACCAATAATTTGAAATAATTCCATGATACTTAGGTGTACTCCCTGTAAAAATAGACGCATGGCCTGGTGCCGTTTTGGTAGGCACGTAATTGAAGTGATTGTTTTTGCAGTTAAACCCTTCATCCATCATGCGTTTAAAACCACCTGTGCCATAGCGCGAATAGAATCTTGTTAGGTAATCATAGCGCATTTGATCTACAACGATTCCAACAACAAGTTTTGGAGCGGCTAAATCATTTTTAGAAGATGAACTCGCCTGACTATGACTTTTAAAAGAAGAGCTAAATAAGGCTAAAGTGAAAAGTAAGACGTATATTTTTTTCATTATAAATTTTTAAGTAAGCCTCAAAAATACACAATTCAAAATATCATAATTTAAAATTAACGTTAAATACCACTAAGTTTTTTTTACTTTAGCAGCTACAAAACTACATATGAAATACCTTCATAATATTGGAACTTATTTTTTGATGATTGCTGAAATGTTTCGCAAACCTACAAAGTGGAGCGTTATGAAAAAGCTGATATTAAAAGATATTGACGACTTAGTTATAGGGTCGTTAGGAATCGTGGCTTTCATATCCTTTTTTGTTGGCGGTGTGGTTACCATACAAACGGCATTAAACATTGACAATCCTTTAATCCCGAAATACTTGGTTGGTTTTGCCACCAGACAATCCATATTACTAGAATTTGCCCCTACTTTCGTATCGATTGTTATGGCAGGTAAAGTAGGTTCATTTATCACCTCTAGTATTGGAACTATGCGAGTTACCGAGCAGATTGACGCCCTGGAAGTTATGGGGATTAACTCGATAAACTATTTGGTTTTCCCTAAGTTTATTTCCTTAATGTTATATCCGTTTTTAATTTGTATTGGAATGTTTTTGGGTATAGTTGGGGGATTAGTAGCCTGTATGTATGGCGGATTTAGTGCGCCTGAAGATTATATCACTGGTGTACAATTAGATTTCGATCCGTTTCACATTACCTATGCCTTTATAAAAACTTGTGTTTTCGCGTTTCTATTAGCAACAATTCCTTCTTACCATGGTTATTACATGAAAGGCGGTGCTTTAGAAGTAGGAAAAGCGAGTACAACGTCTTTTGTTTGGACTAGTGTTTTCATCATCCTTTTAAACTATTTACTAACCCAAATGTTATTAAGCTAATGATTGAAGTTAAAGAATTACGCAAATCGTTTGGAGACGCAGAGATTTTAAAAGGTATCACTACCAACTTTGAAAAAGGAAAAACCAGTCTTATTATTGGGCAAAGTGGAGCAGGAAAAACCGTTTTCCTAAAATGTTTATTAGGTATTTTTGATTACGAAGGCGGCTCTATCGCTTATGACGGTAAAATTCTAACCAAATTAAGTGAGGATGAAAAAAGAAACATTCGTGCCGAAATAGGTATGGTTTTTCAAGGAAGTGCATTATTTGACTCCATGACCATTGAAGAAAACGTGATGTTCCCTTTACGTATGTTTACCAAACAAAGCAAAAGCGAAATGAGAGATCGTGTTGACTTTGTTTTAAACCGTGTTAACCTGGAAAATGCGCATAACAAAATGCCAAGTGAGGCTTCTGGAGGGATGCAAAAGCGTGTAGCTATTGCTCGTGCCATAGTAAACAAACCAAAATATCTGTTTTGTGATGAACCTAATTCTGGTCTGGATCCTAAAACAGCTATTGTAATTGATAATTTAATTCAAGAGATCACCGAAGAATACCAAATTACAACCGTTATTAATTCACACGACATGAACTCGGTGATGGAAATTGGTGAAAAAATCGTTTTTCTAAAAGACGGTTTAAAAGCTTGGGAAGGCTCTAACGACACTATTTTTAGAACCGATAACGAAGTGGTTACCGATTTTGTTTACTCTTCCAACCTCTTTAAAAAGGTACGTAAGATGTACTTGGAGGATCATGATGAGTAAAGTTGAAGTATAACTATACACAAAACACTTCTCTTAAAATAAAGCGGCAATTCGTGCTTTATCAACTTAAAATCAAAAAAGCTTTTTGAAATTTTAATATTAGCCTCTAAGCCATAATAATATAACACGCTTTAACCTTGTTATTTTATTATTTCTTAGAGACTCTGTATCCTCGAACCTCATTCTCATGGCATTCTTTTCGAACAAGTATTACCTTTCAAATAAGTTTGAAACAACGATGATGCTTAATTAATTCTTCGTACCACTAAGGTATCTAAATCCAGTTTAAGCTTTAGCCACTTTTCAAGTTTGTCCTTATCCTTTTGGCGTAGTTCATCTTTATACTCCTTTTTCCACTTTACAGAGAAAACTGGTGTGGTATCTTTTTTAGTGAAATTGGTATTAATCACATTACCATAAGAAAACTGTTCTATGTTTTCGTAGTTGATTTTCAATTCTTCTGTTAAACCATCAAATGCCATATAACTGCTTTCAAGTTCTGAAAACCCTCTTAACTTTTCTTCTAAATAACTGATTTTTTCGGTTTGAGATAATAGATCTAAGGAATCTCGTGTTCTAAGCTCTTCCATGTACTTAAAATTATCTAAGTTTTTAGAGCGATTCTGATTGATATTCAATTGTGTTGAAGACAATGCACGATAATCTTTTAGCCTATTACGTAGCAAGGTAATGGTAGTTTCTGAAATTTCATCTAAGCCAAAAGTATTCAGTTCTATCACCGAGTTTTCATCATCAACATACGTATAAGACGCATTGTTTTTTATGTATTCACCATGAGGTAAATCGGTGAGTTCTTCACGAATAAAAGCACTAGCATCACGCTTAAAATTACTCTCATTCAACACGTTTAAAAAGGTCCACACCGCCGGAATCATAACCACAATAGCTAACAACATAGCCGCTCTAGATATGAATTGACGACGCTTAGAATTGGCGTATTTAAGCATCGGAAACCTTAGCAGTTTCAATACTAAAAATGTAGCTAAGGCAATAAAAATCGTGTTAATTGTAAATAAATACATGGCACCGCCGAAGTACACAAAATTTCCTTTAGCCAAACCGTAGCCTGCTGTACAAAGAGGCGGCATTAAGGCCGTTGCAATAGCCACACCAAAAATAACAGAAGCAATGGTTCCCTTTTTGGTACGTGCAATAATTAAAGCTAAACCACCAAAAAAGGCAATTAAAACGTCTCGTATATCTGGTCGTACACGTCCCAAAAGCTCTGAAGTATCTTCACTTAAAGGGAATAACCAGAAAAATAGAAAAGCCGTTAGTAAACTTAAAACAATCATGGTTGCTAAGTTTATCAACGATTTTTTAAGCGTATCAATATCGTTTATGGCAATAGACAAGCCTATACCTAAAATAGGCCCCATAAGCGGAGAAATTAACATGGCTCCAATAACCACAGCGGTTGAGTTGGCGTTTAACCCAATGGAAGCCACAAAAATAGAACAGACCAAAATCCAAGCCGTTGCCCCTTTAAAAGGAATATCGGCAACAATAGCCTTGGTAGTCGCCTCTCGATCGGTATCATCACGAAAATCTAACAACTCTCGTAAAAACACTTTAATACTTTCTAAAAGCCCCTGGGCATCCTTTTTAACGGCATCTTTCGACTGCTCAACACTTTTGGCCTTTTCAGCCTCTGCAGCTTCAGCAACCCTGTTTGCCTTGGCTTCAGCTTCCTCTTCAGAAAAACTAAATTTATTTTCTTCGCTCATATGTTATTAACCATATTGTTCTCCAAATTCATCTTTCACATTTTGGAGCACTTTTTTAATATCTTGTTCTTTAGACTTAGGAAAGATAAGCAAAACTTCTTCTTTATCTACAATAATATAATCCTGTAAACCGTCTACAACCACAATTTTATCTTTTTTGGTGCGAATCATATTTCCAGAAGCATCTTCAGGTAAAACTCTAGCGTTTACAACAGCATTACCGTTTTTAGTTTTATCAAGTTTATCATATAAACTACCCCAGGTCCCTAAATCGTTCCAGTCGAATTCTGCTGCAATCACATACACATTTTTAGACTTCTCCATAATGGCATAATCTACCGATATGTTTTTGGCCTTCGGATAGTTTTCTTTTATGAAATCTGTTTCAGCATCGGTGTTATAAGCACTGATTCCAGATTCAAAAAGCTCGAACAATTCTGGTTGATTTTTCTGAAACGTATTCAATACCGTTTTCACACTCCACATGAATATTCCTGCATTCCAAAGAAAATTACCTTGAGATATAAAGGCTTTAGCCGTTTCATAATCTGGTTTTTCTCTAAATTGATTTACGGGTTTTATCGCTTCCGCGGAAGCCTTATCGTATTCAATATAACCATAACCTGTGTTTGGAAATGTAGGTTGAATCCCCAAAGTCATAAGCGCATCGTTTTCGGAACAAAATTCAAAGGCCTGTTCTACATTTTTAGAGAAGGTATCTTCATCTTCAATCCAATGATCACTTGGTGCCACAATCATTACGGCATCTGGATTTTCTTTCTGAATTTTTAATGAAGCATATAAAATACAAGGCGCTGTATTTCGCATGGCTGGCTCCAAAACAACCTGGCGTTGCGTCACCTCTGGTAGCTGCTCTAAAACCAAGTCGTTATAACGCTCATTGGTTAAAATAAATATATTCTCTTGAGGTATCAGTTTTGCTAAACGGTGGAAGGTCTTCTGAATAAGCGTATCGCCAGTACCTAGCATGTCGTGAAATTGCTTAGGAAACTCCTCGGTGCTCACAGGCCAAAATCGTGATCCGACACCACCTGCCATTAATATCGCGTAATAATTCTTCTTCATCTTATTATTTTTTTAATATTTAAATATTTTCAATTTAAAAGTTCTACTTCGGCATTCGGACTAAACAAATATACTTTACCTGATTTAACTTCCACACATTCAAAACGCTTAACACGTTTTTTTATCATTTTGAAAATTTTACCATTATAAATTTTAAAATGATGACCCATAGGCACCTCAAAAATATAGGTTTTATCATTAGGTTCATCAAATTGTTTTAGTGCTAATGATAAATGCGTATCGGTATCACTACTCGCCTTTGGATTTTTAAAATGTCTCGCCAATAAAGGGAGTAAGTCCATAGGAAAAACTTCTGGATTTAAAAATGGCAACATTAAACGCTGAAAAGTATATTTCCATTCTTTACCATGTGGTTTAATAAACTTCCCATAAGTATTAAAAGCCTCTAAATGGGCGATTTCATGAACCAAAGTAATTAAAAATCGGTAGCAATTCAAATTGGAGTTTACCGTAATTTGATGCTTGCCGTTAGGTAAACGTTTATAATCACCATGACGGGTTTTACGTTCGTTTTTAATTTTTACCGTTAAATGCTCATGTTCTAAAAGCTGTAAAATTTGAGGTACTGCTTTTTTGGGAATGTAATTTTGAAGTGTGTCCTGCATTAAAGCAAAAGTAATGGATTTATGTTTAATTGTTAAATCGGGTAATTGTTATTTATTGAATTGTTTGGTCGTGTAAATGATATGAATCAGTAGAGGTTTAAAGTTTCAAAGCTGCAAAGTTTCAAAGTATGAGGTAAAGAAGAAGCAGCTTAAAGCATACAGCCTACTGCATCTAGCCTAATACAATTCATCAATCTCAAAATTTAACATTTTTTACTACAAATACAAGCAACAACAGCTATTAATTGTAGCTAATTTTGCCTTATGTATCTTAATTGTCATTCATATTACAGCTTACGCTACGGCACTATAAAGCCAGAACAGCTGCTTGCTATAGCGGCTAAAAACGGATATAAAACCTTAGCACTTACCGATATTAATAGCACTTCGGCCTGCTTAGATTTTGCACGATTATCAGAACAATATGATGTAAAACCCGTACTTGGTATCGATTTTAGAAATGGAGCCCAACAGCAATTTATTTTATTAGCTAAAAACAATAAAGGGTTTCAAAATATTAATCGGTATTTGTCGCAGTTTTTGCATGATAACCGTTTAGAAATTCCAGAGAAAGCACCTGTTTTAGACGGTGTTTTTACGGTTTATCCTTATCGCAATCAGCGGGTATTTCATCTGGAGGACCACGAATTTTTAGGCATAAAACCAGAAGATTTAAATGCGCTTAAATTTTCACAGTGGAAACATTTAAGAGATAAATTGGTGGTATTACAAACCGTTTCTTTTGAAAGTAAAAAGGATTTCAATACCCATCGTCTATTACGTGCCATAGCTAATAATACGTTGTTAAGTAAGTTACCTAAAAGTGAAGAAGGCAAGGCAAACCATTGCATGTTACCGTACAAAACATTATATAAAACCTATAGTGAATTCCCTGAGCTTTTAGAAAATACAGCAGCGCTTTTAAAATCTTGTCACATTAATTTCGACTTCTCGAAAGAAACACCTAATAATCAGAAATCCTATACAGAAAGTGAAAGCTCCGATTATCAATTGCTCAAAAAACTAACCTATGAAGGTATTCCGTATCGTTATGACAATCCCGATGAAGCGGTATACAATCGCATCAAAAAAGAATTAGAAGTTATTAAAAAAAAGGCTTTTGTGTCCTACTTTTTAATCAACTGGAAAATTTTAGACTACGCACGGAATAAAGGTTATTTTTATGTGGGGCGTGGCAGTGGCGCCAATAGTATTGTGGCCTATTTATTAAGAATTACCGATGTCGATCCTATAGAATTGGATTTGTATTTCGAACGGTTTATCAACTTATATCGTAAAAATCCGCCAGATTTTGATATCGATTTTTCATGGAAAGACCGCGATGATATCACGCGATTTATATTTGAAAATTTCAAAAACACCGCCTTATTAGCCGTGTACAATACCTTTAAATTTAAAGCATCGGTACGCGAATTGGGTAAAGTATTTGGATTGCCAAAAGCGGAAATTGACAGACTTACAAAACGCCGATACCAAGAGAAAGATTTAGACAAATTATCTAAACTGGTACTGGTTTACAGTAAATATATTCAAGGTTTTCCCAATTATTTGGGTATTCATGCCAGTGGTATTATCATTTCAGAGAAGCCCATTCACTATTATACCGCCACGTTTTTACCTCCTAAAGATTACGCTACAACACAGTTTGATATGATTACTGCCGAGGATATAGGCTTATATAAATTCGATATTTTGAGTCAGCGTGGCCTAGGAAAAATTAAAGAAGCCGTAGAAATTATAGCTTACAATCATCCCGAAAAGCCACCTGTAGACATACACGATATAAAAAAATTTAAGCAAGACGAAAAAATTAAAGATTTGCTTAGAAACGCGAAGGCTATTGGCTGTTTTTATGTGGAATCGCCTGCCATGCGTATGCTCCTTAAAAAATTACAAGTCGACAATTATTTGAGTTTGGTAGCAGCGAGTTCCATTATTCGCCCCGGAGTGGCGCGTTCTGGTATGATGCGCGAGTTTATTTTACGTCACCGTTACCCCGAGCGTCGTAAAACAGCACATCCTGTATTGCTTCATATTATGCCCGAAACCTATGGGGTTATGGTGTACCAAGAAGATGTGATAAAAGTAGCGCATTATTACGGCGGATTGTCTTTGGCCGAAGCCGATATTTTACGCCGAGGCATGTCGGGAAAATTACGTTCTAAAAAAGCGTTTTTAAGTGTTAAACAGCAATTTTTCCATAACTGTATGCAAAAAGGAGAACCCGAAGTAGTTATACATCAAATATGGAACCAGATAGAAAGTTTTGCGGGTTATGCTTTTGCTAAAGGGCATTCGGCGTCTTATGCTGTAGAAAGTTATCAAAGCCTATTTTTAAAAGCCTACTACCCTTTAGAGTATATGGTGGCAACCATTAATAATTTTGGCGGATTTTACCAAACCGAGTTTTATGTACATGAGGCCAGAATGCACGGTGCTACTATTGAAGCGCCCTGTGTAAATACGAGCTTTAATGAAGCTTATATTCAGGGTAAAACCATTTATTTAGGTTTCATGTTTTTGCATGCTTTAGAGCAAAATACCATTAAAATGTTGCTCGCTGAACGTACAAAACATGGTGTTTTTAAAAGTTTGGATGATTTTATAGAGCGCCTGCCTATTTCCATCGAGCAAATTTCTATTCTCATAAAAATTAATGCCTTTCGTTTTACAGGTGTTAATAAACGAGAATTACTCTGGGAAGCGCATTTAAAAATTAAAAAAACACCTACAGAAAACACCACAATAGCACTGTTTACCACCGAAAAAGTTCAATATACAATACCCAAACTATCAAGTTCATTATTAGAAAATGCTTTTGAAGAATTAGAGCTTTTAGGTTTTCCTCTTTGTCATCCTTTTGAATTGTTAGAAACACCTTCAAACCCCGTATGGCTGGCTTCAGATTTGATGAATTTCACAGGTAAAATCGTTACGGTTGAAGGTTATTTAGTGACCACAAAATACAGTGTAACAAAAAATAAGAAAGTCATGTATTTCGGTACCTTTTTAGATCGGAAGGGTCATTTTTTAGATACCGTACACTTTCCACCTATAGCCAGTAAATTTCCTTTTAGAGGCAAAGGTGTTTATACCATTACAGGAAAGGTTTTAAATGAATTTGACTGCATCAATATAGAAGTGATTTCTATGGTTAAGTGTGGAATCATTCAGGACCCTAGATACGCCGAAACCAAAAACACCATTGCAGCATCATGTTAAAAGAAAGAGCTATAGTTCACATGGATTTAGACACTTTTTTTGTGTCTTGCGAGCGTTTGTTAGACAGCCGTTTAATTGGGCGACCAGTGCTTATTGGCGGTACTTCCGACAGGGGTGTCGTAGCCTCTTGTAGTTACGAGGCTAGAAAATTTGGCGTGCATTCGGCCATGCCCATGCGTATGGCAAAAATGCTGTGTCCTGAGGCTGTTGTACTGCGTGGAAACGCGGGGATTTACAGTAATTTTTCCAAAGATGTTACCGAGGTGATTAAAGAAAGTGTACCGCTTTACGAAAAGGCCTCTATCGATGAATTTTATATCGATCTTACCGGAATGGATAAGTTTTTTGGTTGTCATAAACTGGCTTCCGAATTACGACAACGTATTATAAAGGAAACAGGATTACCCATTTCATTTGGTTTATCGGTTAACAAAACGGTCTCTAAAATTGCTACAGGTGAAGCCAAGCCTAATAACGAAATTAGGATTTTAACAGGTCAAGAAAAACCTTTTTTAGCACCGCTTTCGGTAAAAAAAATTCCTATGGTAGGCGAGGTCACTTATAAAATCTTATGCGATTTAGGCGTGAAACAGATTAAAACCATACAAGGTATGCCTATGGATCTCATACAGCGTGTGTTGGGTAAAAACGGACTCACGATTTGGAAGAAAGCGAATGGAATCGATTCGAACCCTGTGGTGCAGTATCACGAACGCAAGTCCATTTCAACCGAGCGCACTTTCAATAAAGATACGATTGATGTGGTGAAGTTAAGAGGTATTCTTGTAGCAATGACCGAAAATTTGACCTATCAATTACGACGCGGTAATAAGTTAACCGCCTGTGTCACGTTTAAAATTCGTTACTCCGATTTTCAAACTTATACCCAACAACAACGTATTCCTTACAGCGCTATGGATCATAACATTATTCCGGTGATTTTAAATTTGTTTGATAAACTTTACAACCGCCGCATGCTGGTGCGTCTTATTGGTGTAAAGTTTAGCCATTTGGTTGCTGGAGGACATCAAATTAATTTGTTTGAAGACAATGAAAAACAATTAAACCTCTCGGATGCTATAGACAGAATGCGCGAACGCTATGGTGACCGTGCTGTTATAAGTGCTGCAGGAATGGGTGCCAAAAGTATTAACCGTTGGAATCCTTTTTCGGGCGAACCGCCTCCTTTATTGCCTAATAGACGGCAGTGACAGGTTTCAAGTTTTAGGTTTTAGGTTTTAGGTTTTAGGTAAACATAGCATAAAGCTCATTAGTCCTCAATATGCGCCAACAAATCACTCATTTTAGAAAATGTTTTCGTTGTAAAAGCTTTTAGTTCATTATCGGGATCGTGCGCGGTGAAACCAAAAACATCAAATCCACCAGCTTTGGCTGCTTTTACGCCAGAAAGACTATCTTCTATAACCAAACAATCTTCAGGTTTAAAGCCCATGGTTTTTGCTGCCCATAAAAACACAGCAGGATCGGGTTTCCACTTCTCTAATGCATAACAACTAAAAATCCGTCCTTCAAAAAAAGGTAATAAACCAGCGAGACCTAAATTAAGTCTGATTTTAGATTCAGGACCACTAGAAGCCACACAAAAAGGCAAATTTAAATGTTCAATAACATCCTTTACGCCTTCAACAGGTTCCATTTTTTTCTGAAAGGCTTCAAAACTACGGTCTCGGTATTCAGCTTCTAAACTATCCGGAAGCTCCTTTTGGATTAAATCACTTATCATTTGCTTACAGGCCGTAAAAAAACTGCCTTTAAAATGCTTCATCCCATAATTTAAATCGATATTGGCTCCATATTCATTAGCGATATCAACCAAAACTTGAATACTTGTAGGTTCGCTATCAACCAATACGCCGTCGCAGTCGAAAATGATACATTTGTATTTTTTATCCATAGCTACAATCAAGGTGTTGAATTAGATACCTGAAGCATTTTTCCGTTATAATATTTATTTCCATTGAGAGCAAAATCGAAAATGTATTCGGCCATTTCTAAAGCTGTAATGGGTGCCTGATATCCTGGAAAGGCTTCTTCAAGCATTTCGGTTTGAACGGCACCTAAAGCTAAAACATTAAAGGAAATTCCAGATTCCTTGTATTCTTCGGCTAACAATTCAGTTAAAGTAATTACGGCTGCTTTACTTGAGCTGTAGGCTGCTAGTCCTGGGAATTTCATACTCCCTTGTACTCCACCCATCGAGCTAATGGTTACCACATGGCTTTGCTTTACCATAAACGGTAATACCACACGGGTTAATTCGGCAACCCCAAAAACATTGGTTCTATATATGTTTTCAAAATCTTTCATAGAGATTTCTGAAAACGGTTTATTCAGTAAGGCGCCTGCGTTATTGATTAACACATCAACTTGAGTCCAATTTTCTTTGATAAACTCTTCTATGCCTAAGTAGGCTGTTTCATCTGCCAAATCGAAGGAAAAGCACGTTACATTAGATAAATTAAGATCTTGTATAGGTTTATCATTCCGCGAAAGCGCTAACACCTGATGGCCTTGCTTAGCGAATAATTGCACCAATTCGAAGCCTATACCGCGACTTGTTCCCGTGATGATGATATTTTTACTCATGTAGTTTAATCTCTTTATTTGGTGCATTAATCATCCCTTCTAACGCCGGAATCATTTTATTGATAAACGTTGTCATATGATCAAAATCTATTTTATCAGGTTCATCATCTACATGATGGTAATATTCAAAATTAGCAAAATCGAAAGTTGAAATAGCCTGTGCAGGAATATTGAAGACTTCATAAAAAGGGAAATTATCGGAACGTTGAAAAAGGTTATAAGCCTTAGCTTTTTCTAGATAACCGAGTATCTTTTGCTCTGCATAAACATTGAGTTTTTCTCCCATATTAGAAAGATCGTATCCAGTGATGTAGCTCATAGATTGATCGGGGTTACGAGGCACACCAATCATTTCAAAATTAATCATCGTGTAAAGATCCAAATTTTCGTCTTTTAATCTTTTTGCCAGATGACGAGAGCCTAATAAACCCATTTCTTCAGCATCATAAAGTGTAAATAGTATGCTACGTTTGTTGTTTTTCATTTCCTGAAAATACTTAGCCCACTCCATTACAGCAACTGTTCCAGAAGCATCATCATTAGCTCCATTAGCAATCACATCACCTTGAACCGCAGTAGCAGTACCAATATGATCGTAGTGCGCACCAAGGATAACAAATTCATTTTTTAACACGGGATCTTGACCTTCAATATAGCCAACAACATTATAGCCAATAAAGTTTTCTTTAGTTTGAAAGCTATCTCTATAGGTTTCAAAATAAGGTTTAACTTGGTTATCCTTGAAAAAATTCTCGATATAAACCGCAGCTTTTTCAAGGCCTTCACTTCCTGTCTTGCGTCCCATAAGCCCATCTGAAGCCAAATGATGTACACTGTGCTTTATACTTTTAAGCGCTATCGGCCCTGTAATATTTTCACTGTTTGAAACTGATTTGTTATCAGTTAAATCATTCTGTTCTTTATGTGCCCCGCAACTTGAAACTGCAAGTGCTAAAAGCAATCCGTATATTTTTACCATGGAATAAAGATAAAAAAAACCTGTTTCTTTTAACGGAAACAGGTTTTATATTATAATTAGATGGCCTATTTCGAGACCTTAATAATTTACAATAACATTGAAATTGGATTTTCAATAAATCCTTTTAAGGTTTGAAGGAATTGAGCACCTGTAGCACCATCAACCGTTCTATGGTCGGCTGCTAAACATAGTTTCATTGTATTTCCTACTACAATTTCACCGTCTTTTACAACTGGTTTTTGAACAATGGCTCCAACAGAAAGAATCGCTGAATTAGGTTGATTAATGATAGAAGTAAAACTATCGATTCCAAACATACCTAAGTTAGAGATAGTAAATGTACTACCTTCCATTTCTTCAAGCGATAACTTTTTAGATTTAGCTTTAATAGCAAAATCCTTAACAGCAGCACCAATGTTTGTTAACTTTTGCTCATCGGCAAATTTAACAACAGGTACAACAAGACCATCTTCTACAGCCACAGCAACACCAATATGTACATGGTGATTTAATTTCATTTTATCGTCAAACCACTGAGAGTTTACTTGAGGATGTTGCTTTAATGCCATAGCACAAGCTTTAACCACGATATCGTTAAATGAAACTTTAGTATCTGGAACAGCATTTACTTCCTTACGGAATGCAATAGCATTATCCATGTTAAACTCAACATTTAAGTAATAGTGAGGTGCTGTAAACTTAGATTTTGCTAAGTTTTTAGCAATAGCCTTACGCATGTTAGAGTTTTTAATTTCTTCAAAACTCTCTTCTCCTACAACTGATGCTGTAGGCGCTCCGGCAGCGGCAGCAGGTGCAGCAGCTTTAGGAGTAAAGTTTTCAACATCACGTTTAATAACTCTTCCACCTTCTCCTGATCCTGGAATATCTGCAATATTAAATCCTTTTTCTTCGGCCATTTTCTTAGCTAACGGCGACACAAACACACGACCTCCTTCTGGAACAGCAGTTGGTGTAGGTGCAGCAGCTTGTTTTGGTGCAGCTGCTTTAGGCGCTTCCTTTTTAGGAGCATCAGCTTTAGGGGCTTCAGCCTTAGCAGGAGCGGCAGCAGGTGCAGCACCAAAGTTATCTGCAACTCCAGAAACATCGGTTCCTGCAGGGCCAATAATTGCTAATAAAGAATCTACTTTTGCAGACTCTCCTTCTTGTAATCCTATTTCTAATAAAGTACCTGATTGGAATGATTCAAATTCCATAGTTGCTTTATCCGTTTCGATTTCAGCTAGGATATCACCTTCTTCAACCGTATCTCCAACTTTTTTCAACCAAGTGGCTACAGTACCTTCTTCCATGGTATCACTCAAACGCGGCATAGTAACCACGATAACACCTTCTGGTAATTCAGCTGCTGGAGCAGATGCTTCTGAAGGAGCCGCCTCAGAGGTTTCTTCTTCTTTAGATTCAGTTGCTGGAGTAGCATCAGCGCTTCCTCCACCATTTAATAAACCAGAAATATCTTCACCTTCTTCACCAATAATAGCTAAAAGCTCATCTACTTTAGTAGTTTCACCTTCTTGAACACCAATATGTAATAAGGTCCCTTCATTAAAAGATTCAAATTCCATGGTTGCTTTATCGGTTTCGATTTCAGCTAGAATATCACCTTCTTCTATTTTATCTCCTACTTTTTTTAACCAAGCCGCTACGGTACCTTCTTCCATGGTATCGCTTAAACGCGGCATATTTACTACTACTGCCATAGCTTATATTTTGTGTTGAATGAATGGATAATCTTCTTGTTCGTAGACCATGTCGTAAAGCTGTTGCTTTTCTGGGAATGGAGATTCTTCTGCAAACTTCTCACATTCTAAAACGCGGTCTTTAACACGTTTATCAATTACTTTAATATCGTCTTCAGTTGCGTACTTCTTCTTTAAAAGAATATCTTTCACTTGCGTGATAGGATCAATTTTCTTGTATTCAGCAACCTCGTCTTTTGTTCTATAATGTTGAGCATCACTCATTGAGTGACCTCTATAACGGTAAGTTTTTAACTCTAAGAAAGTTGGTCCTTCACCGCGACGTCCTCTTTGGATAGCTTCATCGAATGCTTCAGCAACCTTAACAGGGTTCATTCCATCAACCGGAGAAGAAGGCATATCGTATCCTAAACCTAACTTCCAAATATCGGTGTGGTTTGCAGTACGCTCAACAGAGGTTCCCATCGCATATCCGTTGTTCTCACAAACAAATATTACTGGTAATTTCCAAAGCATTGCTAAGTTAAAAGCCTCGTGAAGTGACCCTTGTCTTGCAGCACCATCACCAAAACAACATAGTGTTACCGCATCACTACCATGGTATTTATCACCAAAAGCAATACCAGCACCTAAAGGAATTTGTCCTCCTACGATACCGTGACCACCATAAAATCTAAATTCCTTAGAAAAAATATGCATAGAACCACCCATACCTTTAGATGTTCCTGTTACTTTTCCGTATAATTCTGCCATAACACGTTTAGGATCTTCTCCCATACCTATAGGCTGTACGTGATTACGATAAGCAGTAATCATTTTATCCTTACTTAAGTCCATTGCGTGTAAAGCTCCTGCTAATACAGCTTCTTGTCCGTTATATAAGTGAAGAAATCCTCTTACTTTCTGTTGAATGTAAACCGCAGCTAGTTTGTCTTCAAACTTTCTCCAGAATAACATGTCTTCGTACCATTTGAGGTAAACCTCTTTTGTTATTTTTTGCATGGAATAATTTTATGATAATTTATAAGCGACTACAAAAGTAACACATTGTGGAGAAATGGGAAAACTCAAATTCACTAAAGTGAGAAAAAAATTAAAATTCTAGTGATTAGAACCTCCGCTGATTATTCTGCAATTTTTCACCTTATTTTTCTATTTTTTTCAATTTAAGCCCTTATTCGACAAGCAGATTCTGACTAAAAAGTTAAAAAAGCACCGTTTTATCAAATACAAAAGGCAACAAATTCACGACCGAATTTGACTTAGCGACGGCTCCTTTTGCGCCCATAAAATATAACTCGATATCATGTATTTGTTTAACTTCATATTCTACCATTGCCTGTCTACAGGCACCACAAGGCGGAATTGGAGTATCGGTAGCAGTCATTTTTGAACTTGCAGAAATCGCCATTCGAATGACTTTAGCTTCTGGATATTGCGATCCAGCATAGTAAATTGCTGTACGCTCGGCACAAAGTCCTGAAGGGTATGAAGCATTTTCTTGATTATTGCCTGTAATGATTTCACCATTATCCAGTAACAATGCCGCGCCAACTTCAAAATTTGAATAGGGAGCATAGGCACGACTTCTAGCCTGCATCGCTTTTTCCATTAAATACGCTACATCACTTGGCAATTCTTGTAAATCATCAAAAACATATATGGTAGACTCTTTTTTTATTTCTTTCATGGAGCTTTCATTTGTTACTACAATTTAAGAAAGTCCTAGAAACAAAAAAACTATTGCTCTCACAATAGTTTTCTTCTTTCTAAGTATAATATCTATTAGTATTCCGTATATGTTCCTGCTCCAATATTAAACGTAAGCGAGAAACGCAAGGTTCCTTCTAAAGGACTTTGAACTTGAGACGTTGAAAACAAGTAAGACAAATCTATATTAACAACACTAGCTTTAAATCCTGCACCTAAAGCCATGAATTGTCGAGCACCTTTTTCTGGTGATTCATGAAAGTACCCTGCTCTAAATGCAAAAGCATCTTGGTACATATATTCTGCCCCTAAAGCCCATGTAATTTCCTGCATCTCTTCTTTAAATCCGCCTGGAGCATCTCCGAAGGACTGGAACATCCCTTTAAAAAAGCCAACATCATCAGACTTTCCTTTATAAATAACATCTTCCTGGATTAGGTTTCTAGTCTCTGTATCTGCATCATACTCCCCATTACCATTAAGATCAACGAATTCGTATTCGTCTCCTAAAATTGGAGGGGTTGGCACCAGTAGTTTTGTAAACTCCGCCGTAATTGATACTTTGTTATAATCGTCGAAAATAAAATCAAACCCACCACCAAGTCTTAAATTTGTAGGTTGAAAATTCTCCTCTCCGCCTTCATCATATTTAAATTTCGGTCCAATGCTTTGAATCGCAAAACCACCACGCCATCTTCCGTTAAAATCGGCATAAGCTTCTTCCTCGCTTTGGTAGTAACCAGAAATATCAACACCAAAAGTATTCGCTGGCGTTGTGTCGCTAGTTCCATCATTTAATTTTAAATCAGATCTTAAATAACGCATCGCAACACCCATAGAAAAACGCTCACTTAATCGTAATGCATAAGAGGCGTCTAGAGCAAATTGATTAGGTCTCTGGATATATGGTGTAGCAAATTCGTTATCGGTAAATTCAATATCTCCTAATGAAAAATATCTTAAACTAGCAGCAAATGCACTACGCTCGTCTAATCTATTGTAATACGTTAAATTCCCTAAGAAAATATCATTAACTAATTTTCCTAAATAAGGGGTATAACTCACACCTATTCCAGACTTAGTCTCTGAAAAGGCATATTTTGATGAGTTCCATTGCTGAGAAAAGGCATCCACAGAAGTTGCTACTCCCATATCACCCATACCCGCTGATCTCGCATCACCTGCAATTAATAAGAAAGGCATTCCGGTGGTGATAACTCTAGTATCATTACTATTTGGTTCAATGTAAGTAGTCGTTTGGGCCTCTAGTTTATAAATAAACGCAAAAGCTAATAATAACAATAGTTTATTCTTCATGAAATATAGTTTAGTTAGCAAATATAAATTTTTCTTACAGTATTACAAGTTTCTCTATTTTTTCTACGGTTTTATTCAATAATTCGGAATGTACTTTAAGTTTATACACATATACACCCTTCCCTATTTTACCTCCAAAATCATCGCGCCCATCCCAAACAATATCACGCGACAAGGAACTATTTGTCACAGCACCACCTGAAGTTTTTCCATTTAAAGTGCGTACAAGTTTTCCAGACACCGTAAAGATCTGTATTGAAACGCTTAAAGACTCCGAACTATTGTGATTGAACCAAAATTCGGTATAATTCACAAACGGATTTGGGTAATTAAGAACGTTATTAATAACCAATTCTTGATTTTGATCATGCACTATAAATTGAATTTCGGAAATAGAAGAATTATTGTATACATCCCAAGCCTTAAGGGTTAAGGTGTGCAATCCTGGTTCTAAATCTCTCATTGGGAAACTAACAACACCACGCGTATAATCGTCAACTTCGGTTTGATAATAATCATTTAAAATAATAGGATTTTTTTCATCACCATCAATAATAGCTACAATGTCATGACCGATGCCACTGGCGGTATTTACACCATTATCATCTTGTAATTTCACTAATAAGGTTGGCGATTCGTTAGTGATGCCTCCAGACACAAAGTTTTCATCATTCATGTAAAGATTAATCACCGGACCAATATTGTCCTCGGCAGCATTTTCATCCAAACCACCAATTTTAACCGTATTTTCACTAGCTCCAGTTTGGTTGATAGTGAGTTCATCATTTTTCGAATAAAAACTCACTTTTCCAAAACCTACAGGAATACCAATGTCTTTAGGCACTACAAACTCAAAATCAAATGCACCATTTTTTACTGAAGCCTGCCCCCTAAAAATAATTTCTCCTAAAGTTTTAAAATCTAAAATAACCAACTCTCCATTTAAACGTGTACCATCGTTCCCCAAAGTACTTCTATCAATATATTTATCATAAATAGTAGTAGAGAGCAATCCCGAATAATCGCTTAAAACATTCCCAGAAAGATCGACCACCTCGCCCGACAATTTAACCTTACTTAAGGCTTTTAATGTATCCGTTGATTGCGCTAATGGCACATCGTTAATTTTGGTTAATCGGATGCTAGGTTTAGGAAAGCTTAATTTCATGGCCGGATCACCAATAAAAAACACCAATCTTCGCTGACTGTTATTTGATACAGCGGGATCGGATTTCGCAAGCCTTAAAGATTCGCCCATAGATGGATACTCATAATCTCCATAATTGTCATTTTCGTTATATGAAAACAAATATTGCCCAAGAATATTATTAAACGAAATGGCAAAACTTACATAAATTTGTCTGGTTGTAGTTATTAAACCAATGGCCCCCGCTTGCTTATTCCAAAAAGTAAACTCTCCAGCAGTTTCACGATATGGGTTATCAAAACGGGTAAACTCACAAGTTACCGTAACAAAACAGTTGAGTTTATTATAATTTCTGAAATTTTCGATATTTACTTTATCCAAAATACGCTCTTGAGCTAAACCTTCTTCCCCCCCATGACCAAAGTAATTAACAACCAATGCACCATTGTCAACGGCATTAGATATTGCCGTATTAACAGTAGGATACCTGTTTCCTCCTGCTGAAGTTTCTTGCTGATAAGAATCACTATGAATTTTAACAACATTTATAAAAGGCTTTTTCTCAGCAACCAAATTACCTACATTATCGGTTGTTTCCTGTAAAATACCTTCCCAATCGGCATCGACATCGTCTGAAATCACTACAAAATTATTGCGCCAACTTCCAAAAGATTCCTTTTCGTAATACTGAGCCACTTTATCAACAAGCTCTCTGGCACGTTGTTGCGAATCGGCAACAATTCTACCTACTGCAATGTCTAACATGTCGGTTGAAGCCATACTCCCTTCATTGTCTCCCATCATACCATAAAAATCATCAGACACATAAGAATTAGCTAAACTAAAACTGTTATAAGAATACCACGAAGGCACAATATTAGTATTATTAGGGATACGATCTTTATAATCGAAAGAGCCATCCCCAAACAAACATAAGTACTTTAACCTTTTACTAGGTTCACTGGCATTATCATATACATATTTAACCATATTTCGAATAGCACCAACATCTTGATTGCCTGTACTAAATTCGGCATAAATTTCATCTAGGCCTACCACTTTAACTTGCAAACCATTCTGCTCTCGGTTAATACCTGCTAAACGTTCTGCATGATTAAGCATATTATTTGGCGCTACAATGATATAGTCAATATCTTGAAAATCCCCTTGAGCATTTTTAAATATATTCCCTTTGATATCCTGATTAACGACTTCGGTTTTCGAATCTACTTGAGGCGTAAAATAATCGGATGCTGTTACGGCCACATAAGTTTTTAAACTCCCCATGGTTGACGTAAAACTAAATACAGCATCATTTTGGGTGTTTGCAACACTAGAAACATTATACAAATCGGTAACATCCCACACTTCCGAAACTGCAGTAGCGTTAGATATATTATATTGCCCTATACCAGATACAGATTCTACAGCACTGTTTTTAAACTGAAATTGTTTTCCCGAAAAACTTAAGGCACACTTAGCTTCAATAGCAATATAATCTAAATAGGATTCAATACTTGGATTTCCTTGATTGTTAAAATTAAGCCCAACCGATATCCTAGAACTACTCACATTAACTGCTCTATTAAGCGAACTACCCGAAGCCAAATTCGGACTAGAAACACCACGTAAAGTAATGGTAGATAATGCAGCTCCGTTTACATCAACATCAAACGAACATGTGGTACTATTAACGGCACCAACTAAAACTTTTAACTGAATGGGCTCAGATGTAATAATATTCGGAAAATCAAAATCAAAAACCTGGCGATTTTCAACATCGAAACGATCGCCAAACCAGCGTCTCCCTAAGGAAATTAAATTATAATCATCTAGCTCATGAAACTGATATGCTTCATAATTATCAATAACCAAATCAGGAGTACCCGAAGGCTGAGCAAAATTCTGAATACGTTTTCCTTCTATAGAACCCACATTTATATAATAATAGGTCTTATCAGCATAACAATTAATATGCGTATTGCTTTCAGCATTAAACCCTTGCGGACCGCGAGCATAAAACAATATATAATCCTGATCGTTAAAAACCCCATCCTCTTCACCAACAAACTTTATAGCATTTTCTGGAACATCATAAGGATACGGTTCAGCATTAGAATATGGAATCATATCGCCCCCATGACCAAATAAACGAATTCTTTTAGGGTTCACATTATTCACATCGACACCCAGACGTTGTAAAAAACTTTTAGATAACCTAAAAACCCCTGTGGTATCAACGTAGAAACGGTACCATTTTCCAGAATTCAAAACTGAATTAGTCAAAACTTTTGACGATACATAATTCTTTTGGGATGCCCTTCTATTGGTGACGGCACCCAAACTATAGTTCAATTGAAAAGAAACAATTTTCTTATAAGTTCCATTGGCATCCTTAATGATTGGTTTTAACTGAAAACTAACATAACGCTTGTTCCTAGCGGCAGTATTTTTTAATTGAAATTCTAAGGCTCCTGGAATACTACTTACATCAAGATCTTTTAATTCTGAAGCACTAATAACTTCATAAATCACTTGACTAAGTGTAGCTGATTCTTCATTAACGAGATTTGAAGCTACCCACTGATCTGTAAAGAGCAGACCTTCCTCTGAAAAAGTGAAGTTTTCTGAATTAAAATGAGGCACTTCAAAAGAAAAGCCCGTTCCTGATATGGTTTGAGTGCCCTCCCATGAAATCGTATATTTTTTTTGTTGCGCAAACAACCCAACTGTGGTTAGCAGTATTAAAAGGAAAAAATTATTTTTCATTGATAAAATAACGTCATTAACAATATGTTATTATTTAAACAAATAACATTTTTACAAAGTAGTTCAAAAATACAATAATAAATTTGTTAAACCTTCGTTAACATAACACAAAAGGCAACGGAAAACAGATAAAATCATCGTTGTAAGGCGCAAAAAACAGGACGAAATACACGTTTTTTTAGTCAAAATGTAATTAATAGCTTGCAATATTCGGTATAATTCTTATATTGCAGCACCAAAACATGATTTAGCTTACTTAAAAGTATGGATATGAAAAAAGTAGTCGCATGCAAAGTTTTAGCGGTATTAGCACTGGCTATAGCTTCAACGAGTTGTTCAAAATCTTCGAGCTCTAGAAATAGTTCAAGAGCTACTGGATGGCAACTAAATTCTCGAGAGGGTGGCTTTCAGTACAATACAAATTTTAGAGAACAAGAAACTGCTCCAGGATTGGTATTTATTGAGGGAGGAACTTTCACAAAAGGACGTGTTCAGGACGATGTAATGCACGATTGGAACAACAGTCCAAGTCAACAACATGTCCAATCTTTTTACATGGATGAAACTGAGGTAACCAACATGATGTACATGGAGTACTTAGATTGGTTAAAACGTGTTTATCCACCATCAGAAGGAAACTTTAGAGCTATTTATAATGGTGCTTTACCAGATACTTTAGTTTGGAGAAATCGTTTAGGGTTTAATGAAGTAATGACAAACAACTACCTACGTCACCCAGGATACGGTGAGTACCCTGTAGTAGGTGTTAGCTGGATTCAAGCTGTTGAATTTGCAAACTGGAGATCTGATCGTGTTAATGAGAAAAACTTAGAAGATGCCGGTTATTTACAACGTGATTCAAAAACCACTGAAGTAAGCGCAGACCAAACTTTTAGCACCGATACTTATATCAATTCACCTTCAAGTACTTATGGCGGAAATGAAGAAATTCATGATGGTCGTGCAAGAAGTAGAAATGCAAGAGTAGATGAAGAAGGTAATGAAACTGGTGTATACGCTACACGTGAAACAGGTATTCTTTCGCCTAAATACAGACTACCAACCGAAACAGAGTGGGAATATGCTGCTTTAGGATTAAGTGAAATTAGAGATTATAACTTATACCGTGGACGTAAAAAATACCCATGGGATGGACAATACACGCGTTCTGGAAAACGTCAAATTCGTGGTGACCAATTGGCTAACTTTAAGCAAGGAAAAGGTGATTATGGTGGAATCGCAGGATGGTCTGATGATGGAGCCGATATCACAAATGCTGTAAAATCATACGATCCAAATGATTTTGGTTTATATGACATGGCTGGAAACGTTGCTGAATGGGTATCTGATGTTTACCGTCCGATTATCGATGATGAATTCAACGATTTCAACTACTACCGTGGTAACGTTTATACTAAAAATGCTATTAACGATGATGGTACTGTAAAAATCGTCACTCCAGGAAACATTGTTTATGACACTTTATCTAACGGTAGAGTTATCGCAAGAGACTTACCAGGTGAGATTTTGCAAGTTCCTGTTGATGAAAACGAAACATACTTAAGAACTAACTTCGATAGAAGTAATCACATTAACTACCGTGATGGTGATAAACGTTCTTCTCGTTATTTTGAAAGCTTCAATGATGAAGACCTTGGGAAAGATCCAGAAGCTGAAACCAGACAAATGTACAACTCTCCTAAACACTCTATTTCAAGAGATTCATTAGGTAACATTATTAGAGAGTATGACAAAGCATCACACAGAACATCTTTAATTAATGATGAAGTACGTGTATACAAAGGAGGTTCTTGGAAAGACAGAGAGTATTGGTTAGACCCTGCTCAAAGACGTTATTTCCCTCAAGATATGGCAACAGACTATATCGGATTTAGATGTGCAATGTCTAGAGTTGGATCTAAAAGTAAATCAAAAGCTAAAACCAAAAACTAATTCTAGTTTTTAAACAATAAATTAAAGTCCTAACGCCCGTTGTTAGGACTTTTTTTATACATTTATTTTAATAAAATCTTTCCTTTTGAAAACAGCAGAATTACATAATCTATTTTTAACCTGTAACGGGGTTTGTACAGACACAAGAGCCCTAAAATCAAACGATATATTTTTCGCTCTAAAAGGCGATAATTTTAACGGAAACAACTATGCTACCCAAGCTTTAGATTCAGGAGCTAAATTTGCAGTTATTGACGAGGCATCAGCACATAATTCTGAACATACCATTTTAGTAGCTAATGTCCTTGAATCACTTCAAGACCTCGCTTCTTATCATCGTAGTTATTTAGGTATTCCTATTGTGGCCTTAACCGGTAGCAATGGTAAAACAACAACCAAAGAACTTATCAACGCTGTACTATCACAAAAATATAACACGACAGCAACCAAAGGGAATTTAAACAATCATATTGGTGTACCACTAACCCTTCTATCGATGAATAAAACTACGGAAATAGGTATCGTAGAAATGGGAGCCAATCATCTTAAAGAAATCGCTTTTTCATGTAATATTGCTAAACCTGATTATGGTTACATCACAAATTTTGGAAAAGCCCATTTAGAAGGTTTTGGTGGTGTTGAAGGTGTTATAAAAGGGAAAAGTGAAATGTATCAACATTTGATCAAGTATAACAAAACCATATTTGTAAACACAAATGACCCCATTCAAATTGAAAAAACCAAAGAAGCTCAAATATACACCTTCGGAAAATCAGAGCATGACAATGATGTCGCTATAGATTTTAAAGAAGCTCAACCTTTTGTAAACTGCATTTATAAAAATAAAACAATTCATAGTCATCTTATAGGTGATTACAACTTTAATAATATTGCAGCTGCAATTACTATCGGACATTATTTTAAAGTCGACGACAGTGCTATTAAAACCGCAATTGAAAGCTATATCCCAACAAATAATAGATCGCAAATTATAAACAAAGCAACAAATAAAATTATTCTGGATGCCTATAACGCGAATCCCACGAGTATGAAGGCTGCTTTACTCAATTTTGAAAAACAAGATGGTAAAAAAATAGCCATATTAGGGGATATGTTTGAACTTGGTGCAGAAGCCGATAAAGAGCATGCCGACATTGTAAAACTTGCGACTTCACTTAATATTGATAAATTATATTTTTTAGGTGAAAATTTTAACAAGGTACAAGAACATTCCGAGAAGCTTGCCTTATACCCTTCTTTCGAAACTTTTAAAGAAAATGTACCAGTACAAGATATTTTAAATGCTACAGTGTTAATAAAAGGATCACGAGGTATGGCTTTAGAGCGCGTTTTAGATCTTTTTTAAAAACTAAACAAGAGAAGCCCCAATAAAAAAATGCCTGCCTTATAACGAATATAAAACAGACATCTATAAATAATTCTCCCTAAGAACTAATTAATAGCAATTCAAAGTTGCAATTATATAGACAGTATAACAATACTCAAATTGAGTAAATCCAGGACTTTTCGATAAAGTACCAAAAATGCCGTTAACAAGAAAAAGATGTTTTTTCGATAATTAGTTTCTTAGAAAGCGTTTGAATATGATCTGAATCTAAATGAGATTTGTATTCATTTTAATCATACCAACCAATTCACCTGTAGAAGAAATATTCAGTTTTTTAAGAATATTACGTCTATGAGTATCTACGGTATTAGCGCTAATATTAAGCTTTTCAGCAATCACTTTACTTGAATGATTTAAGACCAAAAGACGAATGACATCACGTTCGCGGTTACTAATACCTTCAGAAAGTAATTTTTGAGAAAAGTTATTATAATATACCGTTTCGTATTCATTATTATGATTCAGCAATTTTGCTGATGCACAAATAGGCATGCTGATTTCGGGCACTAAAACGGTGTAGTGAGCTAAACCTATAATAGGCTTATTACCACTATCAAATTCTAATGGCGTTGTATTTTGAACGATATTTACATAACTATCGCAATTATTCTTTAACCTATAATTCCAAGTGTAAGTCATTTTACTACGCTGCTCTACACTAATTTCATTTAATGTAAACTTCATAAGGTCACTTAGGGCATGTAGCCATAAATCTAGATCATCAGGATGCATACGACTCCAAAAATAACGCATGCCTTTAGACTTGACCTCCTCGCTGGTTAAACCCAAACAGGCATGTATATTTTTACTAACGTATTCGAAAGATAAATCTTGAGTATTTGTAATACAGAAAAAAGTAGAACTATAAGGTAGAAAGGTATCCAATTCGATAAGCTTCTCTATATGCTTTTCTAAAGAAGGATGACCGTGTGAGCTAAAAATCGCTCTATAGGTATCATGAATACTATCGCTTGGCATGTGATTATTTTTTATAAAAACAACAATATCTGAAATTACAATATTATTTTGAAATAACGATAGGAATAAAAACAAAAAAAGCTTGATGAAAAATCATCAAGCTTTTTACTCTGTGGGCGCGAAGGGATTCGACGTCAAGACTTAACACGTTAATAATCAAGGGGCATTAATTGTTTGTGTGTCATTTTTGTGACAAATTAGATTTTAAAACATCTAAAAGCTTCTCTATTTTAATAACAATATCCTCATTAGACATCTGTATCTCGTACTTTTCGTCGGGCTCATTAAGTAGAAAAAAGCTATGAGCGTTGTCTTCTCTTAGTAACCAGTTTAAATCTATTTCTGGAAACTCCCTCATCACGATCTCTAAAAATTCCATCGATGGAGTTCTATTATTTAAATATTGTGAGACTTGCGTGTAATTGATGCCATTTTTTTCAGCAAAAGCACTAATAGTCTTGTGTTTATGCTTAATTATTGGTTTGAGTTTGGTGCCAAATGAGGTCATAAAAAAATTATTATTATACTTTTAAGTAAATTTATTATGTGTTATTTACTTATTTGTATATATTTGTATATAAGTTTTAACGAATTATGACAAATTTAAACAAATTATATACACTTTACGATGTGCATTCGCACAATAAAGGAAAGGTTAAAGATCTTCTTAGCAATCATTTGCCTAGTAACTACACCAAAAAGGTACAAGATAACCTGCTGTCTGAAGGCATAGAAATTTCGAGACAATCCATCAGACAAGTAAAACTTGGTACATATAAAAATCTAGCTGTTTTTAATGAGCTTCTGGAAGTTGCGATTCAGAATAAACACGCTCGTAAAAAACTAACTGAAATATTAAAAAAAGCCTAATAACAAATCAAAAATCATGACTAAAGAAAACAGAATTTACCCAGGACTAACTTGCGCCAATCTAGAATTTTTTAACCACGAAGGGAAGGTTAAAGCATTTACCAAAGGAAAAATGGTTGATTTTGAAGATTTACCATATACCTATCACCAATTACTTCGCGAAGCTATTAATGATGAACCTGAAACCGATGCCATATTAAAGGAATGGGAACCTAATAGCGAACTAAAACAATTACACAAGTTTGTAGAGTGTCGCTTTGGAGGTTTGGATTATACTCCAGATATACAAAATATGGAATTGCAAGATGGCGAGTATTGGGATTGCCCATTACGAGGCAATTGCAAAGGAGAGGGCAAGGTTTGCAGACAACTATCCTATAACAACCAAAACTTAAGTAATAACGATATTAAGTTTTTAAAGCTTGTACACACACCTCTTACTAACGAAGCATTGGCCGAGGAGTTTAATATGGCCATGGGTACTTTCCATCAATTCAAAAAAAGATTATACCAAAAACTAAACATTCAAACAAAGCCCGAAGCGGTTTTGGTGGCTGTTATGTTAAACCTTTTATAGCATGAAACCCAATACGTTCTTTTAAGTGCCTCATGCGGCAATATGTTGTTAGCCGCTGTTAACGCAGCGGTTTTTTTTAAACTAAATAATATGAAACAAAATATGAAACTTCAGTCTAAAATTAATGCTATAAAAAGTAGAATCAATCAAATAGAATCTAGCGATATGTTTTCAGACGACGAAAAAAAGGTGTTGTTAAAATATAATAATAAGGAGCTAGATATTTATGAAACTAAATTAAGAGCCGAAGCATGGGTTGAATCTAAACGTCCTAAAGCTGTTTTAATGACTTCAAATGAAAGTGTAGAATTTAGAAACAGTGTAATATAATGGGATACGTAGACTGGAAAGACCTTATTCACGCAACAAATAACGGATTAGACATAATTAGAATGGTCTATCCGAACATTGATGATGCGTTAAATAGCAGAGACAAAAAATTTAAAGCTAGAGCAGGAGAAAAAACGGCTTCGGCATCATTACGATTAAAAGATGGACATTATCATGTAACCGATTTTGGTGGCGACCAGAAAGAATACAATTCGATTGGTGTTTACATGCAGGAAACAGGAAAAACGTTTCCGGAGGCCGTTAATTTTTTAGCAGCTCATTTTAATGTGAAAGGATCAGATCAAGCTTGGACAGAAATTAAACCAGTTTGGGAAACAAGACCCTTAAAAGATGATGAAACTCCTAAATCGTATTCTCACGTATTTAAGGATTTCACAAAAGAAGAGCTTGCCTTATTAGGTCCATGTGTTACTGCGGCGCATTGTAAGGAGTTTAATTTTGAAAGTTTAGAAAGCTTCACCTATTGTAAAGAAAATGAAGCTAGTGTTACTAGTAGTACCGACACCTACCCTATTTATGGTTTTACACATAATGGATGGATGAAAATATACCAACCATTAAGTTTTAAAAAACAGTACCGTTTCCGCTTTTTAGGAACTAAACCAGAGCGTTTTATTTATGGTTTAGACTTGGTTAAAAAGCAATTTGCCAAAAACAAAAAAAGAGTTGAAGAGGATTACGACCCAGAGGTAGACAAGAAAATGGAAGACCCTCGTTTGGATCATGTATTTATTGTTTCAGGAGGTAGCGATGGTTTAAACCTACGTTCTTTTGGTTACTTCCCTATTTGGTATAATAGCGAAGCCGAAATGCTAAATTTTGAAGAGTATAGAGAGCTTCAAACCTATACAAAGGAAATTATATACATACCGGATTTAGATAGCACAGGAAGAAAGCAAGCGTCTAAAATTGCTTTAACCTTTTTGGATATAAAAATTATGACGCTGCCTAGCTATCTTCAAAAGAAAAAAGATAAGCGAGGTAATCCTTGTAAGGATTTTAAAGATTTTGTTGTTCAGTACTATAATAGTCGTGAATCGAAGTCTTTCACTAATAGGTTAAAAAAATTAGTTGAAAACGCTTTACCTGCTCAATTTTGGGATGAAATTTATACCAAAAACGAACTTAAGTATGTGTTTCGTCAAACACAATTTTACAACTTCTTAAAACTTAATGGTTTTGGAAGAATAAAAGACGAGCACACTAAAGATGGTTATCATTTTGTACATGTAGACGGGAATATAGTACGTAAGGTGCTCCCCGTAGAAATTGAAACCTTTGTGCATCAATTTTTAAAAAGCCGTCAATTACCGGTTAAATTAAGAGATTTAGTTTACTCCAAACAACTAAGTCAAAGTCAGCTTAACAAACTAGATTCTTTTAATATAGAATTTTCTACTTCCGCTTCAGATACACAATACATGTTTTTTGAAAATGCCATTATCAAAATTGATGCTAATGGACTCGAAAAAATAAAGCGTGGTGAAGTTGAAAAATACATTTGGGAAACTAAAAAAATCGAACACAATATTAACCTGGACAAGTTTCCGCAATTTGAAATAGGAAAAGATGTTCATGGTAATGCCGATATTAAAATACATGTAGAAGACAACATGTTTTTTAACTACCTAATAAACACTAGTCGCATACATTGGAGAAAGGAAACCGAAACAAACCTAGCTAAATTAAACGCTTCGCAAAAGGAAGCCTACTTAAAAGCAAACAAGTTTAATATTTCGGGGCCTAATTTAGAGGCTGCCGAGCAGTTGGAGCAAAAACTTCATCTTATTAATAAAATATTTGCTTTAGGCTATATGCTTCATACTTATAAATCACCAGATAAACCTTGGGCGGTTTATGCGATGGACAATAAGCTTAGCGATGTTAATGAAAGCCATGGGGGTTCGGGTAAGTCTATCTTCCAGAAGGCAATTCAAAAAGTATTAAAAAACAATCATTACATACCAGGAAGAGATCCTAAAAAAACGCAAGACGATTTTATTTACCATGGCGTAACCGAAGAGTGTGACTATATTTTTGTAGACGATTGCCATATGCATTTAGATTATGGTTTTTTCTTTCCTGCAATTACGGGTGACTTGGAAGTAAATAACAAAAACGGATTACGTTTTGTAATAAACTTTGATAAGGTTCCTAAAATAGCTTTCTCAAGTAATTACCCTCCTAACAATCTAGATTTAAGTTTAGCACGACGTTTACTATATGTGGTATTTAGTGATTACTACCACAACAATAAAGATGGCGAGTATAATGAGGTTAGAGAGCCTAAACACGATTTTGAAGGCGCTACCCTATTTAACTCCTGGACAGAAAACCAATGGAATCAATTTTACAACTTCTGCGCACAATGTATTAGGTTTTATTTATCGCAAACGGCAAAAATAGACCCGCCAATGGATAATGTTATTATGCGAAATCTATTGTCTGAAATGGGTGACAATTTTAAAGATTGGGCAGATGTGTATTTCGCACAAAAGGACGAAAACGACAAGTTTAAATACCTAAACACCTTTGTTGTTAAGGATGATGCCTTCGAAGATTTAAAGAATAAAACTGGTTTTAAATATTCGCCTAATAAGTTCAAGAAAAACCTAAAAGCATACGCCAAATTTAACGAATGGGAATTTAACCCAACCTCGTCTGGTGTAGATGCGTCTGGAAGAATAATACATCGAATAGATGGCAATACTAAAGAAGTGTTTTTCATGAAAACACCTCCAGCAAAGCAAACCGAAGTTATAGCTAAAAGTAAACTAAGTGAAAACAAAGGTGCTAATGATGATTTAGATAACGATTTACCATTCTAATAATTATGATACAGCAAGAGACTACCACAAGCCAAGTTAATACCCTAAACGTAGAGTTAAAACTACGTTTAGGTGTGGCTACCGATTTTAAAAAAACGACATGGGTACATGAAGATATGCGAGCAGTTCCCAAAACAGTACCCAACGAAGGGAAAACCTATTTTTTAAAAAGTAAGATTACGGGTAAGGTAGATAATCAAGCTTATCAAATAAATGAAGATACCGATTGGGATGAGTTTAAAAATTACATAAGGCTTAATATGGTTTATGTAATCGCTTCCCATTTTGAATTAGAAACTAATAATTAAATACAAATACTAAAATGAAACAAGGCAAAAAAAGAACACTATCTATTGATGTAACTGCGATACCAAAAGAAAGGTTAGTGAAACACGAAAACGGAAAAGTGTATTTAAACATTGAAACGTGGGATTACGACGAGCCTAAATTCGGAAACGATTTTAGCGTGAGTATGAGTAGAACAAAAGATGAAATAGAACGCATTAAAGCAGGCGAAACTATAGAACGAATCTACTTAGGTAACGGCCGTATTTGGGAGCCAAACGAACGCCCGCTTACCGAGGAAGAGCAAGACGATTTACCATTTTAATTTAATAACAATAATTATGACTAGACAAACAACCTATCGCGACGACGAAATCGTTACGATTTACGCAAACTGCAATACCATTGAGCAGTTAGATACAGCTTCGGCTTCACTTGGATACCTAACTATTATTGGAGCGCAAACCTACCGCCCCGTAATAAGTAAATTATACATGCTTAGAGCTTCAGAAATTAAAAGGAAAACAGCATGATTACTTATATCGAAATTACAGGAAGCACGACCGACACAAATATTAAATGCAGCCCTAAAGAGTCGAAAAAACCATGTTTTCCTCAAGATGAATTCGACATTATAGAAAGCTGCAAACTTTGTGGCAAGTTTTTTTAATTAAACATACATGAATATGATAATTACAATTGAAGGTAAACCAAGTGAAGGAAAAACAACCTTGGCTAAAAAACTATGTAAAGGAAAGAAAGTATCATTTATATCGGAGGTTTCGTTGAAATCTCCTTTTTGGGCATCCCAAATGGATGATGATACAGAAATTATAGTTGTAGATGATGTTAAGCATTACCAAGAATCCTACAGCATATTCCTTTCTGAAACATTATTGATTAACACTCCAGGAGAAAAAAGTGTAGAAGTAAAAATGCCCGATGTAATATTAGTACTTGATAATTTTAAAAATAACAGATATGACAGAAATTAAAATAGCAAACATAACAGTACAGTATGCCGAAGCCGAAAAACTTGTTAAATACTTAAATATTAAACTTAAAGATAACGAAACGTTAATAATAGAAAACTTTGCCGTTTGGTCTGATAAATTTGGGATTGATATAGATTGCTGTTTCTGGAATATTGTAAAAAAGCACATTGAAAATGAATTTGTAATGTGTATCGATATTGAATGCAGAATTAAAAAGTATCACGAAAACGGAACTGCTACTATAAGAATAGATAGACCTGATTTTGTCAAAACAATAACCTTAAAAGAATACCTAAAATTAGCCGAGGATGTTCAATTGGTTGATTTTATAAGATACAATTACAATCCAAGAATAATCCAAAATCAAAAACTCTTAATAAAGTACATAAAAGAGATAGATGAATCTAGAGATACAACAACATAATCCTGAATTCATAAGTTTTGAAAAATTATCTAAAAGCAATTGTTTTAGCAATTACAACTCTGGTTTTACTTACGGCTCTAAATCGAAATTTATTTCATGTTTCAGAGTTCATGCTCGGCGGATTAACATTAAACAGTTATTGGTGGTATTTATACTATAAAAAATAAAAGAAATATGAAATTAGAAATAGTAGAAAAAGCATACGAATTAAACCTTGATAATATCAGTAATGGGCATCTTTATCCCGAAGAAGTTGTATTTGCAGAATCAAGAGGTAAAGCAAAAACTTTATTAAGTAGACAAATATGTATTGAGGATTACAAGCTTGATTGGGAGGAAGAAATGACTTTTTTAAATATGCCAGTACGTAGAGCAAAGCAATACGATAAAGTTTTATTTAGAGGTGAAGAAATGCGAAGAGAACAAGTTGAGTATAAAATTAGAGTTGAAGAAGAAAATGCCAAAATAGAGAAATACTTAGAAGATCCTAAAATAACACATTGCTATATTAAAAAGAGAGGTTCTTATTATGGCTGGAATAAATGTGGATATGTTTCTTATTCTACACACGCTGGAGTTTACCCAAAAGAGGAAGCAGTGCCATATTGTAAAAATAGTTTAGAGCTTACTTGCGTACCTATTGATAATGCAGAACACAACGAAAATATATTAAATCAAATTAAAAGGCTTAAAAAAGGATTGATTGCTAATTAATGCTAACGTTGAATCTATGGGTAGTTATTGCCCGAATAAATACAGATAAATTATGAGCATAAAACTAGATGTAACAAAAAGAATAGAATGGTTAAAAAAGAGAATGACCATTTCTGAACTAGATGAGGAATACATAAGATTGCAGATAATGGAAGCAATGATGGAAGCCCTAGAAAAAGGGCAATCATTACCCATAGATAGTGTTAGCCACTGCTCTAAAGGTAAACTAGCTGAAGAGTTCCAAAAGGGATATAAAGAAGGTTATGAAGATGGTGCAAATGCAGCAGCAAATGACATTGCAGCGAACCCACACAAAATGTATTAGTTGTGGCTAACGATTCTGTATAACCGCAGTAGCGTAGAAATCCGCAGGATTTCGGAGTGATAAACTAATTAATTAGATAAGCAATAGTGTTAAAATTAAGCACTACAACCGCTATTGCTGTTATACTTTGTTGTAGTGCGTTTTTGAGCGATGGAAAATTTAAAAACTTGGATTGAAACAGAATTACCTAATAAGGGCGAATGGTGGAGCGATGGCTACCACGAATTTATTGACAGTGCTGAAAAAATGCTAAAAGCTGGGATGAGTGAAGCAACTATAAAAGAAATACTAAGAGATTTGTATAAGGCAGTAGCTTCTGAGTATGGAGGCTAACGGACTTGTATAAAAATTGAAGCCGTAAATAGACCATATTGTTGACGTTAACAAAATGGTATTAATAAACAGACAAAAGCTTTAAAATTAAGCACCTTAACAGGCTTTTGTTTTTATACTTTGTTAGGGTGCGTTATTTTATGAAACACATATTTTACTTTATTGGAATTGCTTTTATTATCTATGAAATGATTTGGTTACTAAACCCTAAAGACCAAGTAGAAAAAGCCAAAGAAATGAAAGAGGAAGGAAAAAAGAACAAAGGCAAAAAATGGGATGATTATACTGAAGAATACAAAAGCCTATTAAAAACTAAAGGTTTAGCAAGCCTTACGTTTACTTTATGGATGTTTGGTGGTTTATTAACTTTTAACTGGTTGGCTTTTCTTGTTAAAATAGCCTTTAACTTTATAATTATAGCACCAATTTCTAAACTAACACAATACAGTTGGGCGTACACTGGCTTGCATTGGTTTAACTCTTTGCTTGGTTTTGCCTTTGGGCTTTTTGTGATAGTAAACAGCTACCATTTGAAAATAGACTTGTACGCTTGGTTTTTAGGGTTGTTCTAATGCACCCTAACGGTTTGTATAAAAATTGAAGCCGTAAAATAGCGAGATTCTCGACTTATCTCGATAAATTAATAAACAAGCAAAAGCTTTAAAATTAAGCACCTTAACAGGCTTTTGTTTTTATACGTTGTTAGGGTGCGTTATTGAATTATGAATACAGTTTATTTTCAACCACAAGGCATAAAGCCTAAATATTGTGAAGTAGGTATGATTTCAGAAACTGACCCTGAACATATTTGGTATTTAGACGAACCTTGCAAAATATTGATTAGTGAAGTAAAGATTATACCAAAAGAGCAAGTAGTTTATAATAAAAAACAAAGGCTTTATATTGTTAAGGATGTTGTTTCTTAAATGCACCCTAACGTTGTTGTGTATGATTAGTAGCTGTAAACAAGCGACTACCTATTGAATTTAAACTAAATTATTAAACACTTAATAGCCTTTAGAATAAGCACAACACAGGCTATTAATTATATATAGTGTTGTGCGTAGTTAAATTATGTTTAGAAATAAAACAACATTGGATAAATTAAATATGGCAAATGGTCGAGTACTTATGGAAAAGACAGAGCATACACATATTTACAAAGTTTTAAAGGTTAGCAAGAATGTTAATTACGAATCACTTGGAAAGAAAATAGAAGTTGGCGATTTAGTTATATGTGCTGAATATATGTATAATAACAGTTTTAAACTGGATGGTAAAAATTACTTTATAGTAAAACCAACAGCTATTTGCGGTTACTTTGGATAATTACGCACAACGTAATTTGGCTATACATAGTAATTTTAATTTACAAATAATGACAGCAGAAGAAATACATATCAAAAAATTAAAAAGTTTAGGGTATAAAGATGATTACATCCAAAAAATAGTAGATAAATTCCATGAACAGCATAAATACAAATTTGCTGAGGACATACACCAAGAAAAATTAAAATTATTAGGTATAGGTGGTGTTAGCAAACGTTATTCTATTTCACTTGTGTTTGTAAATACAAAAGAAACCCTTTTAAAATGCTTAATAACTAACGCAGAAAATGAACATGAGGCATTAGGTAAAGCGATTGACTATTTCAAAGTAGATACAGAGGGTTTTAATCTAAGTATGGATTTAGTACTGCCTTTAATTTAATGTTTGCTAACAAAGGTATATCACAACAAAATGTATTACAATCATGCAGAAATACACTAAAGTAAAGGTTTTAAGAATTTCGGAGGTGCAGCATGAAACTTTACAAAAAATGAAGTCTTATAATGTTGATGTTTCCGATTTCATCCGGAAAGCTATTAAGGAGAAAATTATAAGGGATTATTCAGAGTTAATGCCAAACAAAAAAATAGAGTATTGCCCTTTTAGTAATGGAACGATTAAAATTAGAAATCATGAGTGACGAAAAAAAACAAAACTATATTATAGTTCAGAATGAGAAAGGTGAAATCACCGATCGTATTAATTTCGATAAGATAGAAATTAAAGGCAAAGGCATTTATGTTACCGAAAAAACCGAATAGTCATGAATAAGTCATTAACAGCAGCTCAGGTTGCAATACAACAGAAACTTATTAAAGAAGCCAAGAAACGCGGCTATGCGAAAGGTGTAGTTTGTAAATTTGGCCAAAACAAACGTGTTGGTATCATTTCTTCGGTTACATTTAGATACAACCCTAGTTTGTTTGTTACGACCACCAAAACTGTAGAAGCGTTAAGTATGGGCAACAATATTATATGGGATAGTCAACACGGTTGGGCGCCATTTAATAAAGAAATCGTTTCCAGGAAACCAGTAGAAAAGGAATACTACGAAGTACACGAATCTAAATTCAAACAAGTAGGTTAATAGCACTACCTCTATTTTTAATTAAAAACCATCTTACAGGATGGTTTTTTTATTTTATGCCCTCGCGAGAGCGTCTGTTTTTTCTCCCCTTTAACCCCTCTCAACTTCTAGTCAATAAAAACTGTAATTTTGTAACAGATAGCGAAAAGCCCTTTATTTATAAGGTTTTAACTGTTACAGTTTTATATTTAAAGTGTAACAATAGTTACAAAAAAACTGTAACACTAAAAAACGTTACAGTTTTACATTTTTTCAAACCTTGGTTGTTACAGTTTGGTTGTAACACCTTAACCCTTGTATTTACTAGGGTTAAGGCATAGCGTTACAGAATTACACTTTTTTTGGGAAAATATTACTAGAGGAAGAAAAAAATAAAATATTTACATATTTGTAAAATACACTTCAAAAGTTTACTTTTATTAATATTTCCAAATTTCGTTTATGAATAATAGCATTAAAGTAGCGACTTCACCAAATGCATGTCGCGTTGGTTTATTTTTTTCGGCGGCATATACTCCTTTAATAGATTCTAGTTTAGGTCGTTTTTTTAATGTTGCTATTACCAGCGGGAATGAAGATGCTTTATATACAAGCTCTGGATCTATAAAAGTAAGTGAGTCGGGCCAATATAATAAAAGCATTGGTTCGATGGTTTACTCACAAACACTTCAGTTTGTTTTACCTACTTCTGATACGTTTCGTGCCGAGCGTATCGACCAATTTAGAAAAGTAAAGTTTCTAGCTATAGAGCTAACCAATGGAGAGCGTATTTTTTTTGGTGCCAATGATGTGGACCAGAATACGGCTCCGAAAATAAAAATCACTTCCGACGAAAAACTAACACAAATAACATTCACTCAAAGATCTATTAGCCCGTTTGGCTTTTTAAGGGATTCGGTATTTGTTTATGAAGATGACTTTTTATTTCTATTTCAAGATGGCGTTAATTTTCAAATATAAAATATTACATGTCTAGAAGTGTTGTACCGGTAAATATTCGTCCGCACCTGGTGCCTTTCCTATATCAGGAATTTGAAGGTATAGAAGCAAATTATCTATCAAAAAAAGTAAAAGCCGCTAAAATAAGTACCCGATCGGTTTTTGGTAAAGTTATTAGGCTTTTAATGGTAAAGGCAGACAAGCCCTTGCAAGCCGATAAATTTCAAGCGTTTTTAAGTGTGCAGAACTCAGAACGCAATCAGTTTTTTGGGCATTTTTACAAATCTCAAAACGGTACACATACGTTTTTAAGACTACCAGAGGCAGGAGCTAAATTAATTAACGATTATTTAGAGGACGTTTTTAGGTTGGCTTTAGTTTCGTTTATAGTGGGTTACACCAGTAGCGAAAATCAAAAGAGTTTATTCGAGAAAAAACGAACCACCCAAGAGGCTATTAATGTGTTTATGGACACTTACAATTTACGCGAGCATGGTTTTTCGGCTCCCACACTGCAAAAATACTACGAACGCGAAGTAAAAAACAATGCCAGTTGTCGTAGAATTCAAACAGCTGTAAGTAATAGAGGCTTAAATTACGTATAGTTCATGTCTTAAAATAAAATAACCGAAGCTTTTAAGTTAGCTTAAAATTTAAAAGCATGAGCTCTACTTTAGCGCAAAGGTTAACCCAAAGAAGAAAATTACTTGCTGCCCTAGCAAGTGATAATTTACAGTTTTATGTTGTGGATGAAAACGACAAAACAGATTCTCCAGAAGGATCTAGTTTTAGAGTTGAAAAAGAGGAACTTGTTAAGATTCTAGGGTTAGACAAGCTAGAGTCTAATATTAATTCCATTCAATTTGAAGGGATTAAATCTTATCAAACATTGTCAGACTTACAGGCTATTCCTGTTCCTGACGATGGTACTGCCGCAAAAGTTGTTAATGATCCTACTGCTTCTAATAATGGCTATTATACAGTTTCTAGTGATTCATGGGTGCAGGATTCTAGGTTAACGGCTAGTGTTGTTGATCCAAATGATGAGGGGTTAGGTGTTAATGGTAAGGGGGTTTTTGATTACATAAAAGTAATAGATTCTAAGAATTATTTTTTAAATAATTTTCAGAACTTAATTGAATCTGGCAGTCCAGTTTACCCTTTTGATTATTTTGATATGGTTGGTTCGCTACCATCTGTTACAATTGATTACGATGGCACAGATTTTAATTTAGTAAATTCAAATTCTCTGCCGAGAAAGATAACTACTGGGTGGGATGTAACTGGATTAGTTGATTCTGTAGAATTGTTTTGTGAGCCTACTGCTAATGAGGGGTTTGGTTTCTCTTTAAACCTAAATGGGTCTGAAGTTTATGTTTTATACCGTAATAACGGTCAAATATTAGTGCAAGAAGAGGGCTCAGGATCTTCTATTGCTTCACCTAGAGGGGTTTCTTCTTACACCTTTGTTTCAGGAGATAAAGTGTCGTTAAGTGTTACAATTATTAATGGTCATACTGAAATTAAAACATCAGTAAATGGTGTTTATTCTCCAGAGGTGTATTTATCAGATGATTACGAATTCGCACAATTAAATTACGCATTAAGAAGTGGAATGGGTGTTAAAAACCCGTATTTCTTTTTTGAAAAAAAATCAGTTCAGCCGCCTTTAGATATTATATATGTTAATGATAGTGATGGTGATGATTCTTATATTGGTAAATTTCCATTCGTACAACCATCTGGTGGGGGGCGTTTAATAAGCAATGGTCCAGTTAAAACAATAACTGAAGCTTTGACAAGGGGGTCAAAAAACATAATAATAGTTGAGGGCACTTATGAAGATGAAACCGATTTATCAATCACAGATAACATTAACATTTCCACATACAGCGGGGGGCAAGCCGTAATTGATTTATCAGAAAAACATGCGGGAACTTCTTTCACTCAAAATTCCACTCATTCAAATATATATCAGTTAAATGTCGCCGAAACTGTGATTGCTTGCTATGAAAACGATTATGAAGGTTGGCTATATTCAAGAAGTTCGTTAGCAGACTGCGCTGCTAATCAGGGTAGTTTCTATTACAGCGCTGGTGTCTTATATGTTTACCCAGTTGCAAATATTTCAACTATAAACATAGTTATACCTTCAATTGAAGGTCTTCACTTTTTAAATCGTTCCATTGATGGAGTTTCAAAAGCTGAGAGAAATGCTAGTATTATTAACATTTTCGGTGTAACTCAATTATACTCAAAAGGTCACGGTTTTTCTTTTGAAAAAGGATTTGGGAAAATAGTAAGATGCAAATCCTATGGGTCGGAGACAAATGGATTTTATTTTAACGGGAGTTTCTTCGATGTTTCAGGATGTACATCATCATTTAATGATGGTGATGGCTTTAATATTCATGCTTTTGATGAAGAAAATGCTGGTTATGTTGTGTTTAACAACTGTGAAGCTATAAGTAATTTTGGAGTAGATGCAGGTAATGATGGTATTAGTTTTCATGAAAACTCTAAAGGAGAAATTAATGGTGGAGTATATATAAACAACACGAAATTTGATGTTGTTCATGTTAATAGGGCTGAAGTTGAGCATAAAGATTTTGTGTGTGGAAGCTTAGAATATCAGATAAATGGAAATGCATATGATGTTTTTCATTTAAACATCTCCAACATAATAGCCTCAGGAATAATGAATTTATCATCGAACGTAAGTACAGTTATAATTAATATTAGCAACTGTAAGGCTTCTGAAATAAATCTAAGAGGTACAGGTGTTGTGAATGGTTCTATTTATAAAAATAGATGCGGTTATATGCAATTATTATCAAACGGTACTAGAGAAATTCAAGATAATAAAGTTAAAAATGGCACAGGTGTAAGAATAGATTCTGGGGATAATTACTTAGATGGAAATAGTATTTTAAATAACACTATAGGCATTAGAAAAGAAGGTGGTATCGCTACTATGGGTACGAATAACCTGTATGGTAATAATTCAGATTACACAGGAACCGACATTATTGACCCAACTGAACAAGCTAAGAATGTGTCTTATTTAGAGATTTAAAACCATGATACAAAAACTAAAAGCCTTATTAGTAATCCCCCAAGACAAAGCCAACCACACCGTTTACGGATTCCTAATACATTACGGTGTGGAGATCCTTTTAGTATTAACACCAATACTTCCATTATTAGCGCGCAATCTAAGGCTTGAATGGTACCACGCAGCCGAAATCGTGACCGTAATAGCAATTTTTACCGAGATATACGATTGGAAAGTAAAATCAAAGCCTACGGGGTTTAGTTGTAAGGATATCGCATTTACTGTAGCTCCATCTTACCTACTAACCCTATTAAAGTTAATTACCATTTTAAATTAAATAAATATGCCCCTATTCGAAAAAATAAAAACATGGTCTGAAATGCCCGAAAAACAGCGCTATACATTTTTTTACGGCGTAGTAATAGTAGCATTAGCCTCGGTAATAGGTCACGATCATTTAGTACGAATACCACAAATAGAGCAAACTCATGAAAACACTTTACGTACTGATCGTGATAGATGTTCTGCTGACGTTATTTATTATAAGGAGAAAGCTGAAAGTATTGCGAAGAGCTTTTCTGATTATTTACAAAAAAACGAAAAGGAAGTAAGAACGTTATTGTACAATGGCATACAGCTTAATAGAAAAGCCGAAAAACTAGAGAAAAAATGAAATCACTGTTAATTTACCTAGCGGTTATATTCTCTGCAATTTTTATAAGCAAGAATATAGAGCCGAAAAAAAATGAAAAGCCAATTAACCGAATTACGGTTAGCGATACACTTTACTTGAGTAAAATACCTTTAAAGAAAATGAAGTTAGAGGGGTTAAAATCGGAAGTGTTTTTACTTCAGAAAGAGACAGAATATAAGTTGGATAAAATTGAAGAGAAATGAAAATAGCTATATGTATTGGCCATAATAAAATAAACAAAGGGGCTTTTTCTCTTTATTTAAATGATTCAGAGTTTGATTACAATACTCGTGTAGCAAACTATGTAAAGGATTATTTTGGAGATTCGTTAGATGTCTACAATAGAATTAAATCTAGTGGTTATAAAGAGGAAATATCCAACCTTGCCGAACGTGTTAACAAGGTAGATTACGATCTTGTTATGGAACTTCATTTTAATGCTGCTATACCACAAGCTAAAGGTGTGGAGGCGCTATATTTTTATTCATCTAGAAAGGGCAAAAGGTTTGCTAAAGGTTTCTGTGAAGCCGTTAAAATGGAATACGGCAGCTCTAGTAGAGGTGCTAAACCTTTAAGAAAAGATTCAGATCGTGGTTTTGGTTTTGTTCAAAAAATAAAAGCTCCAGCCATAATATTAGAGCCTTTTTTTGGTAGCAATGTTGAAGCTAAAAAATTTATGGATGCAAAAAGGTATGCTAATACCTTAATTAACTGGATTAACTGCATAGAACTATGAAAACACGACACGACAAAATATGGGCTATAATCATGCTAATTTGGTTTTCGGCATCAATTGTATTTCTATACTATACGCTTTAATATTATGAAAACAGATTTTGTAAAATGGTTAGGTTGGATATTATTATTTATATGTCTTTGGTTTAAAGGTTGTAGAAATAATGAGGACCCAAAAACGGTAGAAATTCCAGAAATAAAAAAGGAATTACCCACACAAAAGCCTGTGCATATTCCTGCCGAAAATGCGCTAAATGATTTAGAAGAAAACCTATCTAAACATGAGGTGGTGCGTAAAGGACATTTAGAAAATATAAATGTTTTAAATAAAGAAAACGAGACCATATTATTAAAATTTGCTAAAGAAAACGATAGTTTGAAGCGTATTTTAATGTATAAAAACGCGATTTCAATTAATGCGTTTAAAAGTGTTTTTGAAGATGATTATATAAAACTAGAGTTAGATGGTTTGGTTAGAGGTGAAGTGCAAAGCCTTACACCTAATTACACCATAAAACCACGACAAGTGCCGGCACTAATAAAGCCTGTTAAATTTAGATTGTTAGCGGGTGTGGGTGTTAGTAATACCATTGCGATGGATAAACCTTTGTTTTCTGCTAAATTAGGTTTTCAAAATAAAAAAGGGAACATTTTAAATGTGGGTTACGACAGTGAAAAGCGTATAACAATAGGCTACGATTTCACGGTTTTCAAGATTAAATAATGAAAAACCTTTGTTAACCCTTAAAAAACATGTCTTAAACAAATATACCAGGGCTTTGCATATTCGCTGATAAATAGAATTATCATGAATTTCAATCCTGTATTAAACGATTTACTTCGTGGCGAGTGGCTTTTAGATGTTAATTGGATATCTGGTGCAGCTCCCTTAGTAGACAGTCTTCTTAAAGGTACGCCCGTAGCGCAAACCGAAAACGTTTCTAATAATTGCATTTCTTTTTACGATTCTAACAACAATAGAGTGCCTCGTGGTGTAGATCTTCCAGAGGGTTCGGTTGCTGTGGTAGACATGATTGGCGCGGTTATGAAATACGGTGGTATGTGTTCGCCTGGTGCTATAGATGTGGCTCACGAATTGGCTTATGCAAATGCTAACCCTAATATAAAAGCTATTATCCTAAGAATAGATGGACCAGGAGGCGCTGTAAGTGCTATTGGTCCCTTATTGCAATTTGCAGCCACTAAAACAAAACCAGTTATTGGGTTATGTGATGCTGCGATGTCGCTTCACTATTGGGCAGCTGTAGGTGTTTGCGATTACATTATGGCCGACAATAATATATCGGCACGCTTTGGAAGTATTGGTGTTGTTTCTCAGTTTGTTGATGCTAAAAAACATTGGGAAGAAAAGGGCTATACATTTCATGAAATCTACCCAGATGAATCTAAAGATAAAAACCGTGTTTTTAAAATGGCTTTAGATGGTGATTACGAAAAAATTAAAAACGAACATTTATCTCCCATGGCTAAAAAGTTTCAAGCAGCTGTGCGTGCGGGTCGCCCTAATTTAATTGAAGAAGATGGCGTGCTTACCGGAGCTACGTTTGATGCCGAAAAAGCATTAAGCTTAGGGATGATTGATGCTATTGGAAGTTTTGCCGATGCCTTGCGCATGGCTCATATGTATGCGGAGTTAAAAACTCAATTATAAATTATTATTAATTAAAAAAAACGTGAAGTTATGAGATTCAAATCCAAATTGTTTGCCACTACGCTTGCTTACATGGGGTCTTTATTAGGTTGGAAAGCCGAGGAAGTGCCAATTAAGGACAATGCGCTAGATTTAAGCGACCAAGAAAAACAGCAAGTGCAAGAAGCACTTGGCGAAAATTTTAACCTAGAAACTATTTTAGGTAAAATTAACAATGAAATTGCTGCGGCAGCCGATGCTGAGGCAGGAAAACAAACAGCTCTTGCTGCGGCACAACAAGAGTTAAAAGCTTTGTTAGATCAAACCTCTTTAGGTGCCGAAGAAAAAGAAAAGTTACTAAGCCCTAGCGCGTCCGAAAACATTACACTGTCGGAGCAATTAAAGGCTGTTAACACCGAGTTAAGTAATGAAATTAAAGGTATGCGTGATCAAATAAAACAATTGTCTGCCGATGCTGAAGGAGATGTTCCTGCGGCTATTATCGAAGCAGGAAAACAAGCCTCAAAAATTATGCACTCTGCAACACATTTATTTGCTAGTAACAAATCGTACGATGCGTTTGATGGTCGCCCATGGAACCAACGTGCTGCGGGTATGACTACTCATGCTACCGATTTTAGCGATAAAGTACAAGTTGAAAAACTTAATGGCGATTTAGAGCTATACTATCGTGAGAATCCTGAGAAAATTAAGTCATTACACCGTGATAACTTTGGTCTTCCTTCATTTTGGCCTAAAAAACTAAAGGTTGATGATAAGGTTAGTGATGGTACTATTGTTTCGGCTGAAATTACTCAAGCTAGAAAATTACCATGGTTACCTAAAAACAAGCAAAAAATTGAAGCTGAAGAAGGTAGAATTTTCCCAGTTCAAATTGATGCCGAATTTATAGGGTACAACCTTCAAAAAATGGAATCTTCTTGGTTAAACTCTTATAATAAAGAAGGTTCGCAAGCTTATAAAATGAGCTTTGTAATGTTTTTAGTGTCGGAATTAGACAAAAAAGCACGTGTTGAAGATAGAGTTTCGTCTATTAAAGGGGTTTATGTAAAAACACCAGACGATGCTACAGTTGCAGGAGGTTATATTAACCGTCAAGATGGTTTATTATACCAAATTTGGAAAGCGATTAATATTACAGGAAAGCTAAAGCCTTTTGTTTTAGGTACACCTACAACAGCGAATATTGTTGATTATGTAGATACGCTTATCGAACGTTTACCTGACGATGTGCGTTACCAACAAGGTTTAAAATTATACCTTTCTAAAGAATGGTTAAAAGCCTACAAACGTAGATATGAGCAGTTACACGGTACCTACAACGATTACAAAGGGTATCCTGTAAATCCTAAAGATTATAACAATATTGAGTTTGAACCTTTAGTGGATTTATCTGGTTTAGATTGTATGTTTATCACTTTTGATGATAACATTGAAATTCTAGAAAACATTCCTGCAGAAAAAAGCAAGTACCACTTTGAAATGCTTAAACGTATTCTTTACATTTTTGCCGATTACAAATTAGGTATTCGTTTAATTCATATTGGAACTACTGTTTTACCTACCGATCCTGATGCGTTTAAAGTACAAACAATTTGGAGTAATGATGCGCCATTGTTTAAATCAGATTTCTTTGTGCCGGTTTACGACGATACTACAGGAAAAGTGAGTGTAAAATATAGTAATGTGGTTGTAGATGATGCTTGGGCAACAAGTATTACCGAGTTTACAAATACTTACGAAGGACAAATTATTCGTGTTAAAGGAAATGTGGCTTTAAGTGCTGCAACTACCGTAGCGAATGGTGCTAAAATTAGTTTAGCCGGTGGTACTGCCTTTAACTTAAAATCTGGTGGAACTTTAACTTTAGTTGCTGCGGCCGATGGTTCGGTTACAGAAATTAGTCGTACTGCTGCTCCTGCTACCTTACCATCTGGAACTATAGAGTTTGATACTACTGCTTTAGATGTGAATAACGGTAACTCGTTTGCTTACACTGGTGGTGCTGCTACTTTAGCTAGTATTTCTGGAGGTGTAGCCGATAAGGTTATTGTGATTAACGGTGGTGCTAATGGTGCGTTAACCTTAGCTAATGTGGCTGGAAATATTGCCTTGTCTGCGGGTGCAATTCTTGCCAATGGTGCCGATAATATTACTCTGGCTTTAGTTGATGGCGTTTGGACAGAAACGGCAAGAACGATCGCTTAATCTATTAATCTGTAAAATTTAAAATTATGTCATACATAAAATTAAGTGTGCCTAGAGCTACCGGGGGAACTTCCCCTGGTGCTTATAAGGCCAAGAAACCAAATGTTGCTATTGTTGATGCCGACGATATATTAAGTTATCCAGGGCGCGATAGCAAGGGTGTAAATGTTACGGGTAGTTACGTGCTTAAAGCCAATGCTAACATGATTCGTATTTACATGACACCAGAAACTATTGAAGCTAGTTTTGAAAGTGAAGGACCAGAAGATGGTAAAGTGTTTAAACAAATGTTTAAAGGCGAGCATCCAGGCGAAACTTTAGAGATTAGAGAGTTTATACAAAACTGGTTAGGACGTCCTGTAATTGTGTTTGAGGAAAATTGCCGAGATAACACCATGAATGTTTACGGGACCCAATGTTCTCCTTTAAAATTAAATCCTAGTTTTACTAGTAATAAAGAAGGAACGAAGCATACTATTAGTTTTGAGCAACCAAACCCAGTGGAATATGTGCCTGGTTATTATACGGGAGCATTAACCTTTACCGGTTATGCAACTCCTGCCGATGAAAACCTTGATTTATTAGTAGCCGATGGTAATATTTATAAATTACCAAGTACTGCCGTTACAGCAAGTATCGATGTTGCTAGTATCGATTTAGAACATGGCGAAGTTGTTACCTTAATTGGTGGCGGTGGCGCTGGTGCTTTAACTTTAGCTAATGGTGCTGGTACAGCTGCAACTATTGTACTGTCTAATGGTACAACATGGACAGCTTTAGATGATGCTGTTATTAACTTAAAAGTATTTAACGACGGTACTACCGTTTATCTAATAGAAGAATCTAGACATTAGTTTGTGTTTATTTAGTTAGTTGTTTATCAAGCCTAACAGGGGAATCCTTGTTAGGCTTTTTCATGTCTTAAAATAAAAGATAAAAGGTCGTCATATTTACAACTACTATAGTAAAACTTAAAAATGTATTCTCATGAGAAACCAAGTAATCGACTTTTTAAGGTCAACAAAAAACACTCCGCAACAAAAGTATAACCTAGCGTTACAATTTTACATGCAAGCTAACACGCCTAACCCTGGTATTATACGTTTTCATAATACAGCAGGATATTCTCCACAGCGTTTAAAAGAATTGCTTTATGATTTAGAACAAGCGTTTGAAATTAAACCTTCGGATTTAGCGGCAAAGAAAATTGATGCTCCAATTTCTGAAACGTTAAAAAGTGCTGTTTTTGAAATTCCTAAATGGACAAAAGGTGCTGCGGGAAATAAAGAACGTAAGGCATTTTGTGCCGAACATGGCATTTTTGTTTTTGGAGGAAAAAATAAAGATTTAGATAAAGCTATCGCGGAATTTGTTAAAGAAAAAACAGAGCAAGCCGAAGAGGAAAGCGACGAAGAAAGCGACTTACAGCGCAAAGCTACCGAAAAAGAAAAAGCGTATGATGCTTGTTTGAAAGTATTAGCTAGTGGCCAAGCTTTAGAACCGGCTATTGTTGCCGATATTTTTACAAATACAGATACAACTAAGGAAGAGCAGGAAAACATTGTTAAAGCGGCTAAAAACCACATTTTTGGCGAAACAAATGATAATGATGGTGACGATTTAGGGGTTGCAGAAAACGAAACTCCTGAAGCTGAAAAAAAGTAGGTAGAGCCTATATCTCTTTACGCGAGCAATTTCCGTTTCTATATGAAACGGATTGTCCTCGCGAATATAAAGAGTTGTATGCTCAAAAAAAGATCGCTTTAGATAACTATGTTGAGCGCTTTAATGCCTTACAAAACGCTTATTATAATGCCGATGGCAGCATTAAAAAGGAATTACCCGACTTAACAACCACTTATAAAACAGCACATGAAGCTTTAGCGAGTTTTAACGAAAATCAGCTTATTTATGACGAATTCAACTTTTACCAGGACACGAACCAAGTATTAGGAATTCATCCTGTTTTTAGGGTTTTAAAATTAACTCAAAAGATTAAAAAAATGCGTGAAGCATCGGCGGTTAAACGCTATAATTTACTTAGAAATTATATCTATAGAGACACTAAAAAACTAAAAACCATAAGCGAGGATAAAAAAGAAAAGTTTGCGAATGCCTTGGAGCTTAAAAAAGAAGAGTTTGGTTTAATAGAAAAATTACACCCCATTGTAAATGAATAACTTTTTTGACATTTCTAAAACCAAAGAAAAAGTTTTACAGACTAAAATGAGCGAATCATTTGAGTCTAAATATTTATTGTCTCATTATGAAAAAATACGTCGGTTAGATAAAGATTTAAACAGGCTTCCTAGTAAAGAGGAATTTTTTTTCCTGCAAAGCGACACATCGTTTAATGCTTTCACCTTTATCCCTTTTGTTTTAAAACATACTAGCATATTGCATTTATACGCCTGCACCTACTCCATTTCGTCGCGTGTAATAGATGCTTTAATAGAAATGCATGATAATGGGTTAATAGATGAAATAACGTTGCTAATAAGCGATAGTATGATTAAAAGAAACCCCAAAACGATTGATAATTTGTGTAGCGTGTCCAACAGTCGCCCGAATGTGAATATTTTATTCGCTTGGGTGCATGCTAAGGTGTGCTTAATGGAAACAAAAAGTGATCATTTTATTATTGAAGGTTCGGGTAACTGGGCAGAAAACGCCTATTACGAGCAATACACTTTTGCGAATAGTAAGGGGTTATTTGATTTTAGAAAGGAATTATTTACCAATAGTCATGTTAGGCATATTGCCGAAGGTGGCGCTATAAAAGCGGTTTAGGAATGGATTTAGTAACTAAATTAAAATTCTCTCAAGAAGAGTATGAGCAAATCGAAGACCTATCGGCGGTTAATTATTCGCCAGAGCGCATTGCAAAATACTTAAGTGTAGATAAAAAGGCCTTTTTAGAACTCTGGTATGATAAAACATCTTTGGTAAGATACCATTACGATCGTGGTGAGCTTGTGGCGCAGTTTGAAATAAACCAGAAACAACTAGAGAATGCTAAAAAAGGCAACATCACATCGGCTCAAATTCATTTTAAAATAGCCGAAGAAAACAGAGTTGAAAATATAAAAAAGCAAGTGTTTTATGGGGCTGAAGATTGAAGATATCAATATTAGTATAATTCACGAATACGTGAGTTCTGGAAAAATTGAAAGTAACGAAGTTACCGATCCGGCCATCCCTAAATATTTAGAATTACTAGATAAAGTTAGGGGGATGTATAACCGTATTGATGAGTTTGGGCATAAGGAGGCTATAATGAAACACCTTATTAAGGTGGAAGGCTTAAGCCGTTACCAGGCTAATAATATTTATAACGATGCTCTAGAGTATTTTTATTGCGATAAGCAGGTAAGTAAGGATGCGTGGCGTAATATTCTAGCCCAAGATATGCGTAAAAATTACATTGCAGCTATTCAAATGGCGAAAACGACCTCTGATATTGCCACAGCTAATAAAATATTGGTTGAAACTTCTAAAATATTGCAGTTAGATCTCCCCGACCCTGTAGAGGTTGATGATGCAGCTTACACACAGCCGTTTAAAATGTATAGTGTTGATGCCGAGTTTTTAGGTCTTCCAAAAATTGACCGTAGAGAATTGGCTAAGCAAATTGAAGCCTTGCCTGAAATGAGCGAAAAAGAAATTATAAGGCTTAAGCAGGAGGCTAATGTTTTACCATTAAAATTATTCCCAGATGAGCACGAAGACCCACGTAAGTCTTGAAAATGAAAATGTAGAAGGCCGTTATGCTAGTTGGATTAAACAGACTATCGATTTAATTGGCCCTAAAAACTTGTTTTTGGTTTTAGGACGTGGTGGTGCTAAAACATCGGATATTATAGCCGATAGAAGTATTGATATCATGTACGATATGCCTCGAAGTTATTCGGCTTTTGTTGCCGATACTTACGATAATGCATTGCGTAATATTGTACCAACTTTAATCGAGGGGTGGAGCCAAAGAAAAGGCTTGCGTGAAGGTGTGCATTATGTGATTGATGAACGGCCACCGTCTAATTTTGAAAAACCATATAAGCCGCCTCAAACTTATAAGCATACTATTAGCATGTGGAATGGTTGTTTTTACAACTTAGGCTCCTTATCGCAGCCTACAGGATTGGCGGGAAACTCCTACCAACATATTTTTGTTGATGAAGCGAGAAACACAGATTTTGAGAAACTTAAAAAGTTGTTTCCTGCCATGCGTGGTGATTTTGTTCACTTTGGGCACTCCCCTTACTTTAGAGGGATGACGTGTACTACCGATATGCCTAATGTTGCCGATGGTGACCATGATTGGATATTAAATCAATCTGAAAACATGGATGTCGAACAAATTAAACTGGCTTTGCAGTGCGGTTTGGTTTTAAACGATATTAAGAAGAAATATTTTAGGGCCTTAAAATTTAGAGATCACAACGAGTTGGAGCGACAAAAAAAGGCTATGGTTCGTTGGAAGGCTAATTGGATTCGTGCTAGAAAAGATTCTACTTTTTTCTATGTGGTTTCTAGTTTGTCTAATGTCGATATTTTAACACCTGGTTACTTTTCTGATGCTTTAAAAGCATTAGGTATAGAGGAATTTAAAACTGCGGTTTTAAGCTTTAAAGCCCAAATTAAAAAGGGTGAAAAATTCTATATGAATTTAGGTGAGCATCATTTTTATGATGATGGGGTTATTGATAAGTATTACGAAAAATACGCTATTGGCGAGGAATTTAAAAGTGTATCGCTTGGACTTAAATATGTGCAACATAATAAGCCTTTAGATTGTGGTGTAGATTTTGGCGATATGTGTAGTATGGTTGTGGGGCAAGAACGAGGTAATTTTTATTATTGCTTAAAAAACTTTTATACCCTTGCTCCCGAAAGCAGTAAGGAATTGGCTAAAAAGTTTCTAGATTTTTTCGAGCATCATCATAAAGGCGCGAAGGTTTTAAATATGTATTACGATAGGTCGGGAAATCAATACCAAAAGGTAAAGAGAGATTGGGCTAACGAGTTAAAAGATCATATTATTAAACATGATGGCAAAAGTACTGGTTGGGTTGTTAATTTAATGAGCCGTAATCAGTCGGTTATTTATCAAGAAGAGGAATACAATTTTGCTAAAAAGTTTATGGGCGAATACTACAAAGAACTGCCTAAACTTAAAATTGACAAATATCAATGTAAAGAGCTTAAAAGCAGCTTAGAACTTACTAAAACTAAAATCCGTAAAAATACGCGTACTGGTAGTATGAGTATCCATAAGGATAAGAGTAGCGAAAGTTTAGCGCTACACCTTAGGCCTTTATATTCTACAAATTTTAGTGATGCTTTTAAGTATTTAATATATCGTACAAATTGGGTTAAAACAGCAGACAGAAAGGTTAATACCGGAATGACTGCGCCTAGTATTGTTTAGTAGAATCATGAATTTAATTTAAATAATTATGTTAGAAAAACGAAACCGTAAACATCCCAGTCAGAAAAGTAAAACCCCGTTGCAACCATCTAAAAAAGCTATGAGAAAAGCTACTATTGTTATCATGCCGGATGAAGAAATTAAGGTTGATATAAAAACAGGAAATGTTTCTGATATTGAAATGGTGCAATATCTTAGAGATATGACAAAGCATTTTGCAAATGTTATAATAAATGATGCTACCGAAGTGGTTGGTGATAATGATGAAGAAAGAGCTAAGTATATTGATTGGAGAATTTCGCAATCTGGAATTGGCAAATAGTTGAAGACGTATTTACGAGCCAATTAAAGAGCGTTTTTAATGCGGAAGAGTAATCGCTAAGTTAGATGTAAAAAAAGCTAACAGGTGTTAGCAGTGTCCGCCCGATAGGGCGAATTTTTTAAAACTCGCCTTTGGGGATTAATGTGTTAAATATTTTCGTTTATTTTCGGCTTAATCAATCCATATTTTACGGTGCTCTTTTCAGGTTTTTGTTAAAGGGGTAAGTCTCAAAAGAACGACTAAGAAAATTCATCCCCTATCGCGCGATATTAATTTTTTAAAGGTTCAACTTGTGCATTGCTAAAAAGATAAGCGATACCGTAAAACTCAAATTCTTCGTTTTCTTCGTTGTTTGGTTTTTCTTTTGATGCCTTTTGTGGCTTGCTCCATATAAAAAAAGATTTAGATCCTTTTTTTACTGCAAACCCTTTCTTTTTCCATCCTAAAAAGGAATTAAATTCTTGATGCTCTTTGCTTTTATACCAATCTAACAACACACTGTTTACAGTGCCTTCGTTGGTGGCTTCAATAATTTGTTTCGCCGATTTACTAAGATTTTTTAAAAGTTGTTTTCTTTCGTCTCGGCTTTTGCAATTAAAAATTTGTTGGTGTAAATTTTCCATAGTTAAAAAATGTATTCGTTAAAATCGTTGGTTTGTGTTGTGTTTTCCTCAATAAATTTATCGGCAATAGAAACGGCTTTATTAAAAGCATCTTTGCATTGAGTTTTAAAAAACTCATAATCCGAATAATTGAAAACACTTGAATATCCTTTTTTATGTAGAATGGATTTTACTTGATTGGATAGTTTATAAGCATTATATTTGCTTAGATTTTGTCGTCTAGTCATGATGAAATTATGTTATTAAAAGCCCCGCATCCGCAAAATGCAGGGCTTTATGGTTTATATAATAAAACTTAATACTTCTTTTTCGCTCACATCGGTAATGCGTTGTAATTCCGATTTTACAACATATAGCACTTTTTCAATAACTTGTGAATTTGATACTTCAAAAGTAAATCCTTGTGCATTTTCCAATATAAAACGCTCTTTAGTTCCATCACTAGAAACAATGAACTTTTGTAAAGCATCATTTTTTTCATTTAAAAATTGGTGCCTAGTAGCTAGAATTTGAAAATTTTCTAAACGTTTTAACCTGCTTTCTGCGGTTGGGTTCAATAAATCGTTTGCCGTTGTTTTTGTTTTTTCGGGTTGCTCGCTGTTTTTAACAGTTGAAAGGTTTACGGCTTTTTTTTCTGTGGCTCTCGCCTTTGTTTGTGTACTCATGATTTTAAATATTATGTTATTAAGAATACTCTAATATACGAAAAAGTCGCAAAATAAACGACTTTTTAAAGAACAAAATAACGCATAAACTGTTGATTTTTATATATTTAAACCCTTTCTAAATAAGTGATTATTTAAGATTAAAAGCTCTTAAATTATTACAGTTTTAAAATATTTCCTGCAATAAAATGTTGACTTTCAATCTAAAAACCTACTAAACATAGGTTTTTGGACTTGAAATAAAACTACTCTCCCCGTCCCGCTGAAAATCGTATATGCAAATGCACGCCTTTAAAACTGTGGAAATATGATTTTAAGCCCTCAACGGCTTGGCTGCTCCTTATTTCATACATATAGCACACAACAAAGCATACAACCAACCAATAGTGTCGGGTGTACCATGTCTTAACAGATTAGTTAACGAATAGATAGTATTGTAACTAATTAAATCAATATGGTAACCTATCAAGTCATTAAACAAATGAGACACCTATCCGATAACGGTATTCCATTTAGTATGGAGTACATATCGTTAAACAATCAAAAGCAAGCAAGTAAAGGTTTGGTTGTAGTAACAAAGGCTTTGCTTCGCCCTGCACGTAAAACAGAGGCTTATAGTTTGTTATCATATACGGATTTAACAACAAATGAACCTAAGCATGTTCATTTACCATTAATAATGAAGTTTAACGGAAAGCTACTTAAACATGGAAATTGAATTCACTGGTAAGAACGCTATAGTTCATGCAGATAATATTGCCTTCTCTTATGAAGTAACCAATAACCCTAGAGACTTTGAACTGTACAGAGGAACGAAGGATAGTTTAGAGTGGGACCATCAAAGATACTTTGTTGGTGAATACATTATCCATCCTTATGGTGATGCTAACAACTTACCAACCATAATTAAAGATGTTGTACTTAACAATCATTTAGCCCCTGGATCATTAAACAAGCAGGCAAATATGCTATGGGGTAAAGGTCCTAAGTTATACAAAGAAACCTTTAAAGATGGTGAGCTTGTATATGAGTGGCAAGAAGATAAAGAAATACAGGCTTGGCTTGACTCTTGGGATTACGAAGATTATTGTTTAAGGTGTGTGGTTGATTTCAATTACCTTAAAGGAGTATTCACTAAGTTTTACTTAAGACGTGGTAATAGAGACGGCAGCAATAAAGGTATTGCCAAATTAGAACATGTGTTGCCTGATACGGCACGCCTAGCATCTCACATTACAGATAAGGATATTAAAGATCCATCGCACATTATTATTACCGATTGGGCTTTTAAAAATGTAGATTCTATTCTAAAATCTAAGGCTTATTATAAGTTTGATCCGCTTAAACCTTTTGCTCATAAAAACGCAGTATTCTATTCTAATATGTACACCTTTTGTACTGAATATTATTCTATACCAGAAATCTATGGAGCGTTAGAGTGGATTAAACAAAGTACAGCAGTGCCGTTAATATTTAAAGCATTAAGCGAAAACTCCATTAATTTAAAATACCACATACAATCGCCTCAATACTTTTGGGATGTTGCCGAATCTAAAATAAAAGATGCATGTACTTTAAAAGGTGAGAACTACCAAGACAGTATGTTGTTGGAGTATCAAAAAAAATACCTACAGAAAATTACTAGCGTGCTATCTGGAGCCGAAAACGTTGGTAAGTTTTTACACACCACTTTAAAACTAGAAGTTGATGGCACTAATTTACTAGAACATGGATGGAAAATTGAAAAGATTGATCAAAATGTAAAAGATTTTATTGAAGCTCAAATAAAAGTGTCTGAGCGTGCCGACCATGTTTTAACCGGTTCACTTGGTGTACATAGCGCCTTAGCAAACGTAGGTCAGCAAGGGAAAAGCGATAGTGGAAGCGAACAATATCAAGCACTAAACGGCTATTTAGCAACCAGTGTTGATATACCAGAAATGATTGCTTTGAAAGCTATTAACTATGCGATTAAAGTAAACTTCCCTAATAAAAAATTAAAGCTTGGCTTTTATCATTTAGGAACCAAAAAAATGGAAGACACAACACCAAAAGAACGTAATCCACAATTGTAAGTTATGAAACTATTATTCGGAAAACCAGGAGAGAATCCCGATTTAGAGCTACATGCTTTATTAGGGAACATTGATAAAAACATAGCCTTCACAAACATTCAACCAGAAATTGAGGAAGCAACTAAGGAAGTTATTAAACTTATAGGTAAAGATGCCTATGAGGAAATTTATAACGTATACCGACAGGCTACCATCGCAGACGATGAAGCCGAGCTTATTAAATCTGTTCGCTATCCTATTGCTTTGGATGGGTATCGTCATTTTGCCATTTCTTCTGATGTTGTACATGGAAATAATGGCCGAAAAATAAGAGTAGACGAGCATAATAAAGTGCCTTTCGAGTGGATGATAGACCGCGATAACGAAGCCCAAGAGCGCCGTTATTATAAAGCCCTGGATAATATGTTAGATTACCTTGATGAGTTTAGTGCAACATGGATGGCAAGCGAAGAATATAAAGCCACCCAAAAATATTATGTTAGAAAAACATCCGATTTTGAAGATGTTTACCCTATCGAATCAAGGCTTTTATTTTTACGATTATTACCTGGATTCCGTCGGGCTGAAAAAAAGCACATCATTCCTATAATCACTCCAGCTGTTAATTCCGATTTTAAAACGAGACTGCAAACGGGAGGTCTATTCAACGATGACGAAAAGGATCTGTTAGAACTATTGAAAGAAGCCTCAATATATTCGGCTTTAGCATGGGGCATGCGTGTATTAAGAATAACATTATTTCCTCAAGGCATATTGCAAAGTTTTGTTACAGAACGTATGACTACTCAAGGTCGTAAGCCCAGTGAAAAATTAGAAACCGAATTAGCAGCTCAAGAGTTAGAAAAACGAGCGCGTGAAGTTTTAACAGAGCTTCAAACCATCGTTTCACCACCAACCCAAACCGATATTGATTCCCTATGCCCTACTAATCCAAATTTCGCATTCGACGATGATGACGGATTTGTAAGCATGTAGAGTCAAAACCCAATCAAATAAGCGATACCCTATAAACAAAGGGCTCGCTATTGATTTACTAAAAAATATTAATCAAAGAATCAAATAAATAAACACATGAAAAAATTAATTTTAAAAGTCTGGTTTTATTTTTTCCCTAAAGCTATTATCAAAGAAGTGAACGAAAAATTACAAGATGCTGTAATTAAAAAAAGTCATGATACAGGTACTTTAATTCGTGATATTCGTCAATACTTATTAGAGGAATACAAAGTAGGTGGACGCTCTCAATACATTCCTACCAAATTTAAAGATCGTGAAACTATAGTAAAAAATGTAAGGTTGCAATTTGGCGAACGCATGCAAGCTTCAGGTATTATACTAACCAATAACCTAAAATTAAAGGCAGCATGAATACTTTAGAGTTTCCAGAACGAAATTTAAACATGTATCTACCCGAAGATTTAAGTGAGTGTGATACTAGGCAGTATATTGAAGTAAGCAGCCTCATGTTTAAATATAATGAGAAGGAAATAAATTTCGATGCCTTTAAAAGTTTGGCTTTATATAAGTTGTTGAATTTAAAATTAACCAAAAACTTATGTAAGGAAGATGAAGTCACTAAAAACGAAAACATTGCATTACTATCGGTGCTTATTGAGTCATTTTTTGAACCTATAGATAACGATAACCCTAACGACCCTAAAATAATAAAGCAAAACTTTATACATAATCCATTGCCAAAAATTGCGCCAACATGGTGCACTTATTATGGTCCTTCAAACGCCTTTAAGAACATAACCTTTGGTGAGTATATCGACGGTTTAAATTTTTTTTTCGAGTACGAAAAAACAAAAGATACCGAGCTTTTATATTTATTAATGGCAGTTTTTTACCGAAAAACTAAGCCCTTTCATTTTATTAGGAAAACATTACCAAATTACAATGGTGATCGTAGAATAAGGTATAACGATACTTTTTTAGAAAAGAGAGCTAAAAAATTAAAAGTATTACCAGAAGGGTATGTATATGGTTTCTACTTGTTTTTTAGCAGTTTTCATAAATATTTAACTACAGCCGAAATAACCTTAAATGGAGAGCAAATTAAAATAGGTAAATTATTTGGCAACGACGACCCCGAAAAAGCATCTAGTGATTTAGAAAGCATTGGATTCAAGAGTATAGAATATCAAATTTCCGAATCGGGTGTTTTCGGTACAAACAAAGATGTAAGAAACACCAATTTATGGGAAATTCTTATTAAGCTTTACGATATGTATAAATCACATAAGGACCATTTGGCGCGTAGTAAAAAGGCAGAATCCGAAGCAAAACAAAAAGCACAACAAAAATGATAGATATTAATTTTTTAAGAGGATACAGTACCAGGTTAAAAGATTTTATTCCTGCTATTAATTTCGATAAAGTTATTGTAGATGACACCCAAATGGTAAACTTTTTACAAGACAGGTCGCGTTTAGATAATCAGCTACTATTCACCGTAATACCAGACTTTAATCCAACGGGGACAAATTTGGATAACTTACAGTTCCAGTCTCAAACGCTTATGTTGGTGTTATATAAAACCAATTATAGCGATATCTCTCATGATGAGTTTTTAGATATTATGCAAGAAACTTTATTAACGGCCGTAGCTATTAAAGAAAAGATGATCGATGATAAATTAAATTATACTGCAGCAGGTTGTTTATACATGAAACAACTAAATGCAAATAGTATAACCATAAAGCCTGTCTGGGGAAAAGCCGAATGTAATGGTTGGAGTATAGAATTTAATTTTGATAGTTAATTAAAAAGCCGTAAATTTTACGACTAAATTAATAAACATGTCAGAACAACAAATAAACGAAGCGCTAGAGTTAATACTAAAAAATAAAGTTGCAAGAAACGAGTTAAATATAGATAAGCGTTACGCTTACGACTTACGGCACCGTTTATCTGTTTCGGCAAAACTAGAGGTTTTATGGCGTGCCAATAAATTACAGTTAAAAGATGAATTTACTGAATAACAGAACCAAGGTAAACGACGATATTTTAAAAAACCTTTTCATACAAAAGCAGTTGCAGGAAGAGGCTCAAGAAATAGATAAAGCGCAAAGCAGTTTAATGAGTAGTCGAGGCTTTACTTCACCAGAGTTTTTTAGCGATCGTAATTTTGCTGTAAACCAAACCACATTAACTTATTCTCATTTACAAAAACACCGTTTTGTAGATATGAAAACGCGCCAAGTTAACAATGCAAAAATTAAAAAAGCAAGCCATCCTATACACAATCGCATCATATTTGGTCATTTAAATAATATTATTAAACGTATGCATTTCGGTTACACACAAGCTGTAAAAGAGCAAATGCAAGAGCTGTACAATAATCTCTCTAAAAAGTAATTAAAGCTAATAGTAAGCCCCGGAACTATTAAATCTTTATTATAATGAATACCAACCAATTCAATTCTTGGGCAAACGATTTTTTTTCATTTTTCACTAGCGAGGAAATTAACGAGCTTACTACCGAATTACTAGAAGCTTATTTGCATTCTCATGGTGCTAACAACCAAAAAGAACGTGAAAAAATGTATTTCTTTCTTAAAAAGTTAAAAGGCTTAAGCAAAAACTAATTATTAACCTAAACCTGTACTTTGTGCGGGTTTTTTTATATTTACTTACTAAAGCCTAAAAAGAAATGAGAAAAACAATGTACTTTCTAATGATATTATTTTTTATGTCTTGTAATGTAGATTCAAAAAAAGACACTATAATATTTAAAAAAAAACAAAGAGATTCTGTATTTACTGAAGAATTTTCACTTCCTGAAAAACTTAGCTATTTAACTTATGAAAAGGCATTAAAAATGTTCTTAAAAGATTCAATACTGGCAAGTAAAAATGATAGTATTGATAAAATAGAATATCTTTCTTTTAAGTTTCTTCCTTCTAGAAAAAAAAGAGGTGTTAACCCAAAAGTTAGAACTAAAGAGTTAGATAGTATTTGTCTTGCTGAAGTTTTAAAAGAGATTGAAATAAAAGAGACTAGGCGTAAAGAAAGAGAGCAAATGCAAAAATTAAAACCTTCCGAATACGCTAGGATTCAAATGTCAGGTCTAACAAATGAGATGTTTAAATCGAAATTAAGTAATTGGGATGGATCTCTTCCTAGCTTAGTAGAGTACACTAAAAAAAACCTGCATAATCCGGACAGTTTTAAACATGTTGAAACTGGCTTCATTATAAGAAAAGAATATGTTGAAGTAAAAATGATTTATCGTGCAGAAAATGGTTTTGGAGCGATTCGCAAAAGTTATATAGTAGCTAAATCGGATAGGGATGGTAAAATATTTGAAATTATAGATAGCAATTAAACATTTGCTCTTTCATATATTTACTTATTAATATATTTAAAAACAACTATTTACACATAAGTATATAGTTGTTTTTTTTATGTGTGCAATCGCATTTTGTATAGAAAAAATATATATGTTTGCTTTGTCTAAATAATTTCAAGGAGCAATCCTTATACATATTTTTCTATAATAGAAGCTCATCTATGGTGGCCATAGCGAAAGCGAGGCAACTCGATTCCTTGAATTGTTTAGACACACCTATAGGGTGAGCTTCGCGTTTAATATTTTCAGTTATGTCTAAAGAAAATAATTCAACAAACGGCTGTTTATTAGCAAGAGAGCTACTAAATTGGTCTACAGACACGGCACTATTACACTGCCCAGAACATCAAAAGCAATTATTAACCCAGTTATTTAACGACTGGTTAACAACTCCCTTTGCCGACAACAGGGACGACCGTAACGAACTTATGGTTGTGCTAGAAAACTTTAAAACAGTATTAGGCTTGTTATCTTCAAAATCTGAAGAGGACTTAAATCAAGTAAATCGTATTAACCTTAAATTACAAGACTTATGTACTACCGCAACAGCATAGATGTATTTAGTAGCGAAGGCGTTTTTGTAGACGAAGGTTCGCTTTGGAAAAAAGAAAACGATTTGTTTGTGTTGGTTGACGATGACCAATATGTAACATTACCCGGTAATAATATTCATTTTTATAGGGAAGACGTAAACAAATAATTTACTATTATGTAAATTGTAATTACATTATATACTTTTTTGTATATATTTGTAAGATAGCGTCGTAGCTATCTAGCAAAAATATTATTTAAGACCCCTCAGTTTAGTTTTACGACGCGCTATTCTGAGGGGTTCTTTATTTTTTACAACGAAAAACTATGAATTCATTAGAGTCATTTAAAAAAAAACAAGTATTAATTTCTAAGTACTACGAAAAAATTAAAATACTTAAAATCCAAAGAAACGAAACCAATGCGCAATTAAAAATTGTTCAAAAGAGGTTTGAGGAATTAATCAACACAGATGCAGATGTAGACCAATTAGCGTTATTTGAAAATTTAGATGAATATCTGCTAGATTAAACAAGAGTCTTAATGCTCATTTTTAAGGCTAAAAAATGAGCATTAAGAAATTAAAGCAACACGATACATGATAGAAGATATTAAAGCTAAAATGTTAAACACAGATAGCAAACATCCTTTTTCATCTGGAGATTTTTTTAAATTCTTTAAATATTCAATTCATAGAAATTTTAAAAGATATTTAGATAATCCAAAATTTTACAAACATTTACTGTTTAATGAATACGAAAAAGTAGTTTCACGAAGAGCAGAAACGATATCCATGGATAGGGAAATATTTTTACAACTATGCAAGCATCGTAAAATAGATACTTCAAGTTTTATAGATTGCTATTTTCAGTACCATAAGGATAGAGTAAGAAAATCTACCGAATATTTTCCTAATTTAAAAAAAGGCGAAAAGCATACTTTAAAAATGTATAATCGCCCTGCGGGGAAGTATTATTCGCATAGTTTAAACACAATTAATTTAAGTGATGCCATACTAGCCGACCCTTTCGATGTTTATAAATTTTGTGTAACTCAATTAAAATGGAGGCATTCGGCTTTTTTGGCAAGTGTTATAAACTCATATTTAAGTACTGGACAAGACAGCATCCCTTATCTTAATTACGATAATATTGATAATGAATACCGTTTAAGTTATTACAATTTAACCTTATTATTGTTAGAAGAGTATCCGTTAAGTAAAAACCAAAAAGAACTTTTAAAGCATTATATAGAATGCATTAAAGTTTTAATTAAAAAAACCACTGCAATAGATCACAAAAAGCGATTTTATAAAGAAAAGGCTATGTCTTTAAAAAACAAAAAGACACCTGTTTATGTAGATATTAAGCAACTAAAAGCATCTTTAAGGGTAGGTGCTAAATTATTTCATCCAGACAAAAACCCACAAGGGTTAGAGTTATTTAAGGAATTCAACAAATATTATATGGATAAAGATGTATATAGCATGAATGAAATGATAAAAAAATACAATCAAATTTTTTAATCCTATAACACTTTAAGGGGTCTATAATCACCAATGGTTCATTAAAATTTCTAAGATAATTTACAAATAAGTAAACTTTTATTGTATATTTACATACACGAATTTTTTTCATATCAACAAGGGTTAATAGTTAAAGCACCAACATCAAGTTGGTGCTTTTCTTTTTATAGGGGTGTTCTCATGTCTTAAAGCAGCTCATATTCAAGCGCTAATATTGCTTAAATACAAGTTGTACCATGAGTAAAACAATTCTAGATGAAGTAATGAAGCTGTCCATTGTGGTAAATGGTAATGAAGCTCAAAAAGAACTTTTCGAGCTTGAAAAGTCAACTCGTAATTTAACAGCCCAAAACAAACAATATCGCGAAGAGCAAGCTAAATTAGTGGCTCAAGGCAAGAAAAATAGCGAGGAATATAAAAAGCTTACGGCTGCCATTAAAACCAATAACCAAGCCATTACAAGCAATAAAGCTAAAATGACCGAGCTCCAAAAACAAATTGGGGTAACTGGTTTAACTATGTCTCAACTTCAAAGTAAAGCTTCTCAATTACGTTTAGCTTTGCGTAATATGGTTCCTGGAACGGCTGAATACAAAAAACTACAAGCCGAACTACAAGCGGTTTCTGCGCGTATGACCGAACTACGCGGAAGAGCTAATGCCACTAGAATAAGTATAGGTAGTGTAGCCGATGGATTTAATCGTTATGCTGCTATGGGTGCGTCTGTTATTGCTATGGCTACAGGAGTTGTGTTATCATTTCAAAAAATGATAGATTACAATGGCCAACTAGCAGATGCGCAAAGTAACGTGCAAAAAACCACGGGTTTAACACGTGAGGAAGTAGATGAGTTGTCTAAATCTTTCGGAGCCTTAAAAACACGTACAACTAGAATAGAATTATTGCAGTTAGCTGAAGAAGCTGGTCGTTTAGGTATAACTGGTGTACAGAATATTCAAGACTTTGTTGATGTAGCTAACCAAATGAAAGTAGCCTTGGGCGATGACCTAAGCGAAACGGCTATTCGGGAAGTTGGAAAGATGGTGAATGTTTACAAAGTAGGCGAAAAAGAAGGTAAAAACTTTAAAGATTCTATGTTAGCGTTGGGATCTGCAATAAACGAAGTTTCTGCATCTGGAGCCAACCAAGCAGGTTTTTTAGTGGATTATTTAAAACGTCAGGCAGGGATAGCTGCACAAGCAAAATTATCTGCTCAAGATAATATAGCTTATGCTGCTACTTTCGATGAAATTGGACAAAGCGTAGAGGTATCGGCCACAGCCATGAATAAAATATGGATGGACATGTTCCAAAATACCGATGTTTATGCCAATATAGCCGGAGAAACCTTAAAGGATTTTACTCAATTATTAAATACAGATGCTAATGCTGCCATGATTAAGTTTTTAAAAGGGCTTAACGGTAATAATGTAGGTTTAGAGGTTATGTTGCAGCGATTAGACGGTTTAGAGGTTGGCGGGGCTCGTGGAGTACAAGCGCTTTCCGCTTTAGCTAGTAATACGCAGCTTTTAGAACAGCGACAAAAAACATCAAACGAAGCCATAAAAGAAGCGACTTCACTTACTAATGAGTTTAATTTAAAAAATAACAACTTAGCAGGATCGCTTGAAATGGTGCAAAAAAAACTTATCGGTATTTTTTCTTCAAAAAGTATTAACGATGGTTTAAACAATTTTGTTAATTGGTTTGGTAAACTTATAGGAGCTATTGAGGACGTTGATGAAGCTTTTGAAAAGGAGGTTAAAACTACCGACGAACTAAATAGGAGTTACCGACGTGCAGCTAATGAAAGTGAAGCGCTTCTTTCAGAGTATGAGGATTTAACGAAAAAGGGTGTTGAACCAACAACCGAGGCCAAAGAGCGTTTAGAGGAAATTACATTATTACTACGTGATAGGCTGGGCGAAAGTGTTGTGAGTATCAACAATGAAACTAATGCTCTTGATTTAAATACAGCTGCAGTTAAAGAACAAATCCGTTTAAAACGACTTGCGGCTGACGAGGAATCGGCTACTTTGGCTTCGAGGTTAAAAGGAAAACAAGAATCGCAGAAGGAGCTAGAGAGGGAACTTGCTTTACAAGAAAAAGAATTAGAGGTAAGGATTAGGAATGCCGAAAAATCTGAAGGAGCCTTTACTCCTACCGAAAACTTAAGAGGTAGGGCTGCTACTAGAAGACCTGAATTGGTGAGTGGAGGAAGAGTTTCTGAAGCTGTAGAAAAGGAATATGAGCAGTCTCTTAAAGTTTTGGAGATAAGAAAACAATTAACAACGAATCTTGAACAACAAGCATTGTTGCTAGAATCTTTAAAAGATAATGATTTTAGTCAATCGGATGTTGATGCCATATATAAAGATTCTGATAAAACTAGTGGTCCAAAAGAAGGTGACATAAAAATAGAAGGTGGTGTTTCCTTTACATATAAAGGCGGCTCTTGGCAACCAACAATTACTTCAGGGGATTATAAAAAAGTCAAAGAACAGGCTTTAACCGAAGCAGAACAACGTGCAGCCGAATTATTAAAACTACAACGTGCAACGGAAGACGCTAAACTAGCACTCATTCAAGATAGTTTTGAAAGAGAAAAGGAAATAGAGGAAGCCAACCACCGCCGTAAGGTTGAAGATTTAAATGGAGGTAAAATAAGCCAGAAAGATATTAACACAGCAATATCGGGAGGCAAAACCAATGTGGCAAACGATTATATAGCCAAAAACAAAGAGCTTAACGCCCAAATAGAGTATGAAAATGAAATGCACGAAGTACGTAAAGCTACCATTATAGAACGAGGGATTGAAAACAGTATAAAATTACAAGAAGATCAATTTATTCGTGAATCCCAAAAGCGTGAAACTACATACCTAAATGATTTAACAGCCTTAGGTAATAATCAAAGAGCAAAAAAGACCCTTACCGAAGCATATAAGAGAGAGCAATTAGAGGCCGAAAAGGAGCATCTTGAAGAAATCAAAAAAGTATATTCTTCCCAATCTTTTGAAGGAGCAAACCTAGAAATATTATCGGCAGAGCAGCTGCAGTCTATTAGAGACAGATTAAGTGAATTAGGTTTATCACTTGCCGAAATAAATCAATTGCTTGCTGTTATGCGTGGTGAAGGTGGCGAAGATGAAGCTGTAGAGTTTATTGGAGGCCAAACCGATGTTTTAGGATTTACTCCTGAACAATGGATGATTACTTTTGAAAACTTAGATACTACCACTGCAAAACTTAATTCTATAACCATGGGCATTAACGCCATGGCAGAAGCGTGGGGAATGTATAATAGTTTTGTGAGTCAAAGCCAACAAAAAGAATTACAAAATTTTGAGGCGTCTACAGAAAGGAAAAAACAAAAACATGCTAATCTTTTAAGCGCAGGCATGATATCCGAACGTCAATATAACGAGGGTATTGCTGCCATGGATAAAGAATTAGAGAGTAAAAAAGCCGAAATAGCATACAATCAAGCTAAACGAGATAAACAAGCCGCGTTAATGTCTGTTGCTGTAAATACGGCTACTGCAATTATGGGAATTTGGGCTCAAGTAAATAAATCTGATTACGGTATTGCTGCGGGAATTTTAACAGGTATTGTTGGTGCCTTAGGTATCGCTCAGGGAATCGCTATAGCAAAACAACCACTACCAGCCAAAGGTTTTGAAGATGGTTACTATCCAGTGCAAAGAGCTCAAGATGGTAAAATATTCAATGCTAAAAATGGAGGCACAGCATCAACAGGAATAGTAGACGAGCCTACATATTTTTTAGCAGGCGAAGGAGGTAAAAACTTCCCAGAAATGATAATAGATGGCAATACCATGAAAAGTATGAATCCTATGGTTAAAGATGCCATATATGGTGAAATATCAAGGATAAGAGGTTTCGAGAATGGTTATTACCAGAGTCAAACAAGTTCACCCAAATTTGATAATAATGTATCGAATTCAGATTCTAATGGTGTTTTAATGGCAACATTATCACGAACCAATATTTTGTTAGATGCGTTGCTAAACGATGGGGTTACTGCTGTTATGAGTACCGACTTTAGAAATCTAAAAAAATTACAAGACGACCTAAATAAATACAATAAATCTCAATCTAAAACTAGAATATAATGGCTTACAATTTATATACATCAGAGGAGGTGTTTAACAATCCTAATGCTAATGTAATAGGTAATATTATTATGGATGTATTAGAGGCTAAGTACGGGAGCGCAACACTAAATACTACTTTTGGCATTACAGGTACCGTAGCTAGAATAATACAAGGCGCGCCCTTGGTTGAAGTACCTGTATTGGCATACATCACATCAGACGAAAATATTTTTTATCAATTCGCTACAGAGTATTTAAACAATAAAATTAAAGGTCGATCGGTTGTGTTTTCAGACCGTATTCAAATCATTACAAACATCATGAATATTGAAGTATGGCTATCATCTTCTAGCATAACTTTAGTTAATACCAACGGTATTTATAGTCAAGAAGCGTCAGAAATACCATCTAACATTTTATAATCATGGCATATAATATAGTTTTAGCAAATCCGCAAGTCTTTTCTCCAGGAGCTTCTAATATTCCTTCAACAAACGGCTGGGAGTTTAATCCAAATACGCCTTTAGATGTGTATTATAAAATGGGTGAAGCTGTACCTGCCCCAATAAATATTGCAACTAAAATAAAAAACTATATATCTGAGCTTCCCGAAGATTTATACGAGAAGATTGTTATATTCATATCAGCAAATAACAGATCTAGAAATTTCTTTAATGTAACAGGAGATATTATTTCGGCGCTTCCTCTAGCATACGAGTTAACCGAAAATAACCTGAACGTAATAACCACCATTACTTTAAAAAACCTAAGTTTATTTACCGAAGGTGTTTATGAGGATTTCTTTAATTTTGACGTTTATGGTTTAAACGGCCCTTTAGTTGCAGAAGTCTTAATAGAAACTATTACCTATAAAGTTAGGCTTAACGTTTTAAACCCTCAAGTTTTAGAAACTACTTTGCCTAGTTTAAACTTTTCTTTTGTTCGTGGCGGATCTTTACCTCCAGCAAAAAGCTTAGGTATTACATCTTTATCTACTTGGCAAATGGTGTCTTCAAACATTATAACCGCTACAGGATCGGGCGTGAGTAATGTTTCTGTAGGAAATCAAACCATTTTACAGGGTACAGGCAACAATACGTTAAATGTAGTGCCAACGTCGCAACTAAATACTGTTTTTGGAAGCTCTATTAGTACCGAAATGTTGTTTGTAAATAACGATGGTTTTAGCGCTAGCGTAAAGGTTGCCATCACTATATTGGAAAGTAATACCTTTATATTTTCTAAAGACAAACTAAGTTTTTTTGCTATTAAAAACTTAAAAGAAGCTACCCCTTTAAAGTTTTTAGTTAATGGTTTTAGTAGCTTTACTTTAAGCGCTCCTTCTTGGCTGGTGTTATCGGATACATCAGGTAACAGAACAGGCGAAATAACAGCAACACCAATTATAGCATCAAACTTAAGTGAAGGGCTTTTTACTGGAAACATTATTTTAAAAGACAGTAATAATAACGAATACAGTTTACCTGTTAGGTATGAAGTGGCTGGTACTGTTTATAGCTTGTTAGACGATGGAATGATTAATTTCACCGAGGAACCAGATTATTTAAGCGTGCATAATGTATCTGCCGAAAACAACGACAAAACTAGAAATGTAGCTAGTTTAACATTAGAGGTTACAACATTTAACTATGCCACGTTTACCGAGGTTAATTTTAATTACAATTATTTATTACCATTTTTCCAAGATGAAGCTAAACTTCATATAGGTGAAATAATAACACGGTTATTTCGCAAACCAGTGGAATTGTTAGATTTTGGTTTCAATCAAAACTTAACAACTACAACCGCCGTTGCTCCTGTGTATAGACCTGCCCTGGTTAATATAGGAGTAGAAGTAATTAATAAAGATACCAACACGGTACTTTACGAAAAATATATAGAAGGCACTCAATTTGTAGCTGGATTAAAGCCATTAGAATTTACCGATAACAAGTGTATTCTTTCAAAAAATGAAGGATTTAAACGGGTAACACCTAACAGTAAAGAAATTATTTCATTTTTAATTGCCGAAGGTTATTTTGCGGTGCAAACACAAGTAAATAATGATGATGCCGAAACTGTTTTTGGACGTTCTGCTGCAGATGACGATATTTTTAGATACTTTTTTGATTTCTCTAAATACCTTCCAGGTGATGTGGTTAGAATTTATATTAACTGCAACGGGAAAATATTTTCTAAGGGATATAAGGTAATCTCCGAAGGACAGTATTCAAACCATATTGCCTTTGTAAATAGTTTTAACTGTTTAGAATTATTAGAGTGTACAGGCGATATTGTTTTAGAAACCGATTTTAAAAAGGAAAATGTTACCTATTACCGAAATCTTACTAAAGTTATCGAAAATGTAACAAGTTCTAAAACTATGAAATTAACCGTGGTTACTGGGGCAATATTCAGAAAAAACCAAACTATTGTGGATGCTATAATAGATAGTGGAAAAGCTTGGTTAATTAGAAACGGTGAATCAGATATAGAGCTGGTTCCAAAAGCGAAAAAGTTTAATAATTACGATTCAGACGAAGAGTTATACGGTTATGTATTAGAATTTGATATAAATAGAAAAAAAGATGGCGAAGTTTACCTGTTCTAAATTTGAATTAGATTTGGCTAACTATGCCATTTCTACAACCGAAGAAAACTATTGGTTTAGCGATAGATTTCTAACAAAAAAAACCTATCCAATAACCTTAACCGTTACCGACGAATTAAACGACAAATTTGGAGACCTGTTAAGTTATTCAAGCGGAAATCGTGACACTTACGAAGAAGGTTATTTCACCCATTTAGGGGAAATACACGAAGCTGTTTTAGAAGTTGTAGATCGTATTGGGCGTGAAATCTCGGTTGAAATACGTTTTGGATATGAAGAGTTACCAAACGCAAAAACAAAATTAAGAGATCTCCCTTTAGAAAAGATTGATATTGCTACCGAAACGGCTTTTGCTAATATTTATGAGTATGCTGAAAGCATTATAACCCAAACATGGCCAGATGTATCTCATAATTTTGTAATGGTGCATACAAATAAATTTGATTTAGATTCCGATCAATGGGAATTCTTTGAAGGTGTTATAAATAAGTATGTTAATGGGGCTTTTGTTGAAAATGAATATGATGCCGTTAATGACATTCAAATTAACAGAAACATTATGCAGCCCCAACCCTATTTAATGCATATATTAGAGGCTGGGTTTGCTCAATCGGGTCGCGTGTTAAAAGGCGATTTGGTAAATGACGTTAATTTTAAAAAAGCCTTATTATCTGAGATTTCTGAATATTATTCTGTTGTTAATACAGAGAAAACAGAACATCGTATGGTCATGGCTGATTTTTATGAAGAACAATATGCTAAATACACCTGGTATGGAAAATACGAACAAACAATTCCTTTATCGGGATTTGGGCGATATAAATTAGCAGGTAATCTATATTTAAGAAAAACCTATGTTTACGCTTACATTGAAATATATTTAGGTAGTAGCCTAATTTATCGTTTCGGTAAAAATTCAGGAAGTGATGAAGGTACTTATTACAAACAATTAGATTTAAATTTCAACCATTTACAAGGTGCAATAGATTTACGAATTGAGTCTTATAACATGTCCAGATATCGACATGATTTTGATGTTAATGAAGATGACGAAGGGGTTATTTTTGATGTTTCATTAACAAAAATTTCTGAATATGATGCTAATGGTGTATTTCAACCTACTTTAATTGTTCCTACCAAAATAGATTTAGCCGAAACTGTTCCAGATCTTAATTTTGGTGATTTGTTAACTATTATTAAAAATTGGAAAAACTTAGATTTAGATTACTCTATACCTGGAGAGGTATGGCTAAATTATATAAGCAACCAATTAGAGCCGACCGATATTAAAAGTATTGAATCTTATGAGGTTGAGAAACCTCAATTAACATATGCCTCTGGGGATACATATGTTTTGAAATTTACAGATATTACTTCTACAGATTACAAGTATGATTCTTTGTTTATTTCTAGAAACAATGTTTTATTGAATGAATATGTAACCGAAAATGATACTGTTGAAATTCCTATAAACGCTATTCCTTTACCTATAGTAAACAAGGCAGGTATTAATACTGCCGATCATTTTGTGGACGACAAAACCAAGCTTAAACTCATTCTTTTTGATGGAACTAACGGAAATACTGCGCAAGAAATTGAAGCCTTGTTAATTCCTGCTATTTATGAAAATGATTATAGCGAATGGTTGAACATTAGGATTAAAGGGGTGTTATTTAAATGGCGATTTAAAATGATTGAAGAGGACCTACGTTTAATAATAATTAGGAATAAGGTCTTTGCATATCAGAATAAGCATATAATAAAGTCTATAAATAAAGACCTTATTCATAAAGGCATTTGGAGTGTTGAGCTTGAAACTTTAAGTCTGTTACCATAACTTATCTAATAAATTAATTTCGGTATTTCGTTCGGCTTCGGCTAAATGCACATAAACCATAGTGTCTTTTATGTCGCTATGGTTTAAAAGTTGCTGCAATTTAACCACGTTACCACCCAATAGAATAAAATTCGTAGCGAAGGTGTGTCTAGCCACGTGAAAGCTAATATTTTTATTAATGCTTACAAGGGTAGCGATACTTTTTAAGTTATCATTAATATGAGATTCGGAATAAAAGATTTCGAATAATTCTGGGCACCTATTTAATATATCTTTCGTTTTTTCGTTTAAATGAATTACTTGCTGTTTTTTAGTTTTAACATGAGTAAAGGTATAAGTTCCATGTTTTAATAACGGTCGCTTAATATTCAAAACATCGGATATTCTCAAGCCAGTAAAACAACTAAATAAAAAGTAGCCTAGCATTATTTTTAAGTTTTTAGGTATGTATGATGAGCAGAAATACAACCAAAGCGATTTTACTTCATATGAAGTAAGGTATGTACGATTGCCTGTTGTAGGTCCTACAGAAATGTCATCAAGATCAATACCTAGTTTAATTCCCATTTTAGTTGCAATGCGCAAATATTTTTTTAGAACCTTAACATTACCGTTTCTTGTAGCGTGATTATTTCCTATTCCGGCTAAATGATTTCTAAATTTCAGAAAGAAGTAATTGTCTATATCACAAAACAAAATTTCTTTTTTATATGATTTTAGTTTAGTGTAAATAGATCTTTCCTTGGCGTATGTTGCTACAGAGATAGTGTTTTTTCTGTCTTCCAAAACGCGGTTAAAGAATGAAACAAAATTAAGCCGAGGCATTTCGTTTGTGAATTCATCAATAAAACTATCAATAGTTAATGTTTTTGAAGAGAGTTTATATACGGTTCTAATATCTGTTATTTTGGATTTGATATTATCCAAAATTAGGTTAGTATCCGAAACAACATGTTTGGGACCAACCAAACAAGCTTGCTCTTTATCCCACATATTAGGATCAACATATAAATCTAAATGAATACGTTTCCGTTTTCTTTTAGAAGTGACGTGTAAGTAAACAGGAGCTTTACCTGCCTTGTTTACATCTTTTCTCAAATAAAAATTAAAGTTCATTGACACATACTTTTTATGTGTGTCAATTCTTGTGTCAAAAAATCTCTCGGTAGATAACATATCGCTGAATTGTTAGAAATTAAAGAGGAAAGCTTGTGTTTACAAGCTTTCCAAATCTTTAGTCTGCAATATGTTGTTATAAAATAGCAAAGTTTGCTATTCGTTGTGGGCGCGAAGGGATTCGAACCCCTGACCCCTTGGGTGTAAACCAAGTGCTCTGAACCAACTGAGCTACGCGCCCTATCACTTAGGAGCTGCAAATATACACTACTTTTTCACTTTGCAAAAACTTTTTTAAAAAAATTTTCAAATTATTTCTGCAACCACAAAAGTACTCCCTCCAACATAAATAAAGTCGTTAGAATTAGCCTGATTTAAAGCTGAATTATATGCCTCATTTACAGAATTATAAGCCTCCCCCTCTAGTCCGTAAGCGGAAAAAGTAGCTTTTAAGTCAGTCGCAGCTAAACCACGAGGAATATTTGGTTTGCAAAAATAATAAGTGGCATTTTTAGGTAACAAATCGACAATTGACGTCAAATCTTTATCGTTAACCACTCCAAAAACAATATGCAAGTGCTCAAATTCTTCTTTTGAAAGCTGATTCATGACTTCTGTTAGTCCATCTTTGTTATGACCGGTATCACAAACAACCTTAGGATTGGCATTTAAAATTTGCCATCTACCTAAAAGCCCAGTGTTTTTTACCACGTGTAACAAGCCCTGCTTTAATTGTGTTTCGGTTATAGAAAAACCTTGTTCACGAAGTTCTTCTACCGCTTGCATTACGGTTTTAATATTTTTTATTTGATAACTTCCTATCAAATCGGAAGGATAAATAGTTTTAACCTCTTGATCGGCAAAAACAATTTTAGAATGACGTTCTTTAGCTAAACCTTCAAAAACAGGAGCAGTCTCTATTTGAGTTTCACCTATCACAACAGGTACACCTTCTTTAATAATACCTCCTTTTTCAAAAGCAATAGCTTCTAAAGTATCTCCTAAAAACTGGGTGTGATCTAATCCTATATTGGTAATAACGGACAGTTCGGGGGTAATAATATTAGTAGAATCTAGTCGTCCGCCCATCCCTACTTCAATAACAGCGATATCAACCTTTTCTTCTGAAAAATACTCGAATGCCATACCCACGGTCATTTCAAAAAAAGACAAAGTATGTGACTCAAAAAAAGCTTTATGTTTCGCAATAAAATCGACTACAAAGTTTTCAGAAACAGGATGGCCGTTAATTTTAATACGTTCTCTAAAATCCTTTAAATGTGGTGATGTATACAAACCCACCTTATAACCTGCTTCTTGCAAAATTGAAGCAAGCATGTGGCTTGTAGAACCTTTTCCATTAGTTCCAGCTACATGAATAGATTTGAATGTATGATGAGGAAAATTTAAATGCTTTGCAAGCAGCACTGTGTTGGTTAAGTCTTTTCTAAAAGCTGAACCTCCTTGTTTTTGATACATGGGGAGTTGAGAAAACATCCACTCAAGCGTATCGTTATAGCTCATGTATTATTCACTAATTTTAAAGTTGACACTCACAAAACCGACTTGACGTACGGGTGCTTTAGGATCGGCTGGCCACTTATGGGAAAGGGCTATTTTTTTAGCCGGTTCTAACAAACATGGGGCTGTATTGGTAGTTCCTTTTACTCCAGGAGTTGCAAGGATAACATTACCTGCTTGATTCACTTCAATCTTAACGATAACCAAGCCCGATTCATTGCAGTCTTGCTTCAACCTTGTAAAAGAGGCCTTACCTCTACCATTCAATCCGTAACCTACACCACCACTGCCAGAACCTTGTCCACCAAAATAGCTAGAAGCATACGGGTTTCCATCCAATTGACCTTTATCACCAGATCTACTATCATTACCTTCTCCGCCAGTTTCTGAGCCATCAGACTTTTTTACACCACCTATTAGAGCGTCTAACCTTTTCTTTTTTTCGTCTTGCTCACGCTTTTCTTTAGCCTTTTTTTCTGCTTCTGCCTTCGCTTTAGCCTCGGCTTCTGCTTTAGCTTTGGCATCAGCGACCGCCTTTGCTTTAGCTTCAGCTTCCTTTTGCTTTTTTATGGCTATTTCCTCCGAGTTGTCTGCTGTTAAAACCTCCTCTTTAGTCTCAGCAGGTTTTGCTGGCTCTGGCTCAGCTTCTTCAGGAACATCAGGTTGTGGTGGTTCTTCAACCTCTCGAGGTTCTGATTTCACAGGTTTTAATGGCTGTACATCCCCTTTACCAAAATCTGAATTACCAAAATTTACAGCCACACCATATTCCTCTGGCGGGTCCATATATTTCGTACCAACCACAAATAAAAGCAGCAAAATAATGATACTAATTAACGCCGTTAATTTTGCCGAATTTCGTTCGTGTTTGGTTCTTAAGTATTTCATGTTATTTAGGCTGAACAGCTAAAATGACTTTAAATTTATTTCTATTGGCTATATCCATAACCTTTACAACATTTTCAACGGGCACCGATTTTTCTGCTCGTAAAATAATAGTTGGCTTTTCTGCAGAAGATAAAGCTGTAAGCAGCTCATTTTCTAAGACACTTTCGCCAACACGTTTTTGATCGATATAATACGTTAAATCTTTTTTGATGCTTACCGCTATAGATTTTTTATTTTCCGTTTTACCACTGGCCTTAGGTAATAAAATATCAATAGCATTAGTAGTTACTAAAGTAGAAGCAATCATAAAAAAGATAAGTAGTAAAAATACAATATCCGTCATAGACGACATATTGAATTCTGGAGTTACTTTATTTCTTCCTCTAAGATTCATACTAAGTTGGCTCGTTTAAGTGATCTAAAAACTCTAAAGAATGGGCTTCCATTTGATACACCACCTTATCGGTTTTCACTACCAAGTGATTATAAGCCATATAGGCTACAATACCAACAATTAAACCAGCTACTGTAGTAGTCATAGCCGTATATAAACCACTAGCTAAAACATCCATTTGGATACTTCCTCCAGCGTTTGCTAATTCGAAAATCGCTAATATCATCCCAACTACCGTACCTAAGAAACCAATCATAGGTGCCGCTCCAGAAATAGTCGCTAGAACACTAACGTTTTTTTCTAAGCCATAAATTTCTAAACGTCCAGCATTTTCAATAGCTGTGTTTATATCGGCAAGAGGTTTTCCAATTCTAGAAATCCCTTTTCCGATTAATCGAGACACCGGAGAATTAACTTGGTTACATAATTGTTGTGCCGATTCAATTTTACCATGGCTCACATGGTCTTTAATTTGATTCATGAAATTAGCATCTATAGTGGATGCCGCTTTTATAGCAAAAATACGTTCGAAATAAATGTAAATAGCTGCGACAAGCAATAAGAACAAAATGGCGATGATAACCTGTCCTGCTACGCCTCCGCTAGCAATTAATTCAATAATTGAAAGTGTTTTTTCAACCGATTCTCCCTCTGGAATCGCATCAACACCATCTGGTGTTTCTTGTAATAAAATATTCAGCATATACTTGGGGTTTATTGCAACATTATAACGCTGCTTTTTTTGTTAAAGTATAAATCTAAAAAGACTCATCCTTTTTTAATTCGTTTAATAAATTATAAGATTAGAATAAGGTTCTAGTTACCATAAACACAGCAGATCCCACTAAGAAACCGATTAAGGCTAACCAAGAAATCTTTTTTAAATACCAAAAGAAATCGATTTTCTCCATTCCCATAGCAACAACACCTGCTGCCGAACCAATAATTAACATACTACCACCTGTTCCTGCAGAAAAGGCAATAAAGTGCCATAATTCATTATCTGTAGCTTCATGGAACATCCCCAAACTTGCTGCCACTAATGGTACGTTGTCAATAACTGCCGAACCTACACCTAATAAAAGAACAACAAGATCTGAAACACCTTCACCACTGTGAATTTCCGTACCAATCATTGGCATCATTTCTTGTAAACCACCAGCAAATCCAAATAAAATCCCTAAGGATTCTAAAGCTGCAACAGCCATTAAAATTCCTAAGAAGAATAAGATACTTGGTAACTCGATTTTAGATAATGAATGGTGCACAGGACTGTGGTGTGCATGCGCTTCACTTTCAGCATTATCTATATCTGTAATACTAAATTTAGACTTACTATATATTTCAGCAAAAATGGCCACCACTGCTAAAGATAACATCATCCCTACATAAGGCGGTAAATGCGTCACGGTTTTAAAAATAGGCACAAAAACAATCGCTCCTAAACCTAAATACAACATGATGCTGCTTAATCTAGAAGGTTTTGGATTTACACCTTCTTCTGTTTGAAGTTCACCTTTAAATACTGGTAAAAAAGAAGCTATAAAAGTAGGCACTGCCATACACATTAATGAAGGCACAAATAAATACCCTACTAAATGTCCTGTAGTTACTTTGTTACCGATCCAAAGCATGGTTGTTGTAACATCACCAATTGGAGACCATGCCCCACCAGCATTAGCCGCGATAATAATTAAACCGGCATAGTATAAACGTACTTCTTTCTCTTTTACAATTTTTTGCAGAATTGAAATTAGTACAATAGTTGCTGTAAGGTTATCAATAATCGCAGATAAAATAAAAGCTAAGATTGAGAATATCCATAAAATTTTAGTCTTTTTCTTCGTGGTAATAAACCCTTTGATTGTAGAGAAACCATCAAAATAATCGATAATTTCAACAATAGTCATCGCCCCTAAAAGAAACACTAAAATTTCGGCTGTTTTACCTAAATGGTGTAATAAGGTTTCCTCCATAAGGTGTTTTTTCTCCTCTAAAGGAAAACCTCCAAAAGTATCTATTAAAGTATGTGTAGATGAATCAAACCAGTTAGGAAACATATCTAATCCTAAAGCGACTAAGGCCCAACATATGGCCATCATGATCAAAGCAGGGATTAGTTTATCTATCTTTATACTATGTTCCATTGTAATGGCTAAATAGCCCAATACAAATACTAAAATAATTGCTGCTTCCATAAATTCTGTTTGTTAGTTTGTTGTGTGCTATTATAATACGGCAGCACATATTTCCGCTTTTTAATTTTGTTTGTTTATTAATTCGTTCGTTATAAATCAACAAAAAAGGCTTCAATTGTTATTTATATGTCCTTCCTCAAACACACAAACACATGAGCCATTTTTCAATTTAAAAAGATAATATCAAACTCGTGCTATTCATTGTGGTTCAATAAAAATAGCCTCGTTTTTTAACAGAGTGATCAAAAAATCAAAAAAAAAACCTTAATCGTTTCTTTAAATCTAAAGATTTCACCCCTGTTGTTATTATCCAACACCTTCAATAACTTTAAGTCCATCATTTTGGAAAACAGCTTATTTTTAGACACTTATCAGTATTATTGTTTACACTGAATCTAAATAAAAGCTAATTGACCGTCGATTTCATAAAATCATCAACCGAACAAATATAAAAAACAAAACACTTTGACCTTACTTTTTTGGAATTTTTAGGGAAGAAAAATTTTTCCAGAACTATGATTTTTGGAAGCCCCCGTAACACTTTGTAAGCAATTCACTTCATTTCTTAGTTTTAGAACACCAAGAAAACCAAATATAAGCGCCTCTTTAAATTCAACAACTTCTCGAGAAGGAACTATAAATTTGTTATCTGAATAATACTGCAATCTATACAACAGAAAATTATGGTAAGCACCGCCACCAGTAACTAAAACGGAAGCGTCATCTATAATATTAATCTCCGTAGCCACCTGAATTGCGATATGCTCAACAAACGTTCTTAAAATGTATTCAACACGTAACTCATAGGAATCAATAAGTGGAAAAATCACCTCCTTAACCCACTCCATCCCTAAAGACTTAGGGTGTGGTTTTTTAAAATAATCTAATTCATTTAAATCGGATAATAATTGATAATCAACATAGCCTTTTGATGCGATTTTTCCAGCATCATCATATTCCAATCCTAATGGTTTGACATAATGATTTAGTACGACATTCATAGGACAAATATCATAGGCGATACGCTGGTCATCTATAGCTGTAGAAAGATTAACAAAACCTCCTAAATTGAGACAAAAATCATACTCTGGAAATAAAAGATGATCACCAATTGGTACTAATGGCGCTCCTTGTCCACCCAATTCTACATCTTGAACTCTAAAATCACACACCACTTTTTCGTTTAGCTTTTTAGCAATTTCAGGCAGATTACCTATTTGCAAAGTCAACTCCTTTTCAGGCTGATGCAAGGCTGTATGACCATGCGAACAAACGGCATCAATGTCTTGTATATTATGCTTTTGAATGAAGTTTTTAATTACATCAGCAAGGTAGTTGGTGTACACGATATCAATGTCATCTAACTCCTTTTGTGAAAGCGACACCAAATCGCTTAACTGAGTTTTCCAGGCTTCGGTATAGGCAACCGTTTCAACATTAATAATTTGAAATTGCCAGGTCTTATCTAATTTAAATTGCAGCTCAACTAGATCTATTCCGTCAAGTGACGTTCCAGACATGACACCTATAATGTGGTATTGTTTCTTTAGCATATGATGGTAAAAATAGTAAAGCAAATTAAATAATTTATACTAAAAAGCTATATTTGATAAAAAAAACAACTAAATAAACTAAATAATTACGAATTATGAATTTTACACTCTCAGAAGAACACCTCATGATTCGCGATGCTGCTCGCGATTTTGCTCAAAACGAATTACTCCCAGGGGTCATTGAAAGGGACAATAACCAACATTTTCCTGATGCATTAGTCAAAAAAATGGGAGAACTTGGTTTTCTTGGTGTTATGGTAGACCCCAAGTATGGCGGAAGCGGCATGGATGCTATTTCCTATGTTCTCATTATGGAAGAGCTTTCTAAAATAGACGCCTCGGCATCTGTAATTGTTTCGGTAAACAACTCTTTAGTTTGCTATGGCATTGAATGTTATGGCACAGAAGCACAAAAACAAAAATATTTAACCAAACTGGCAACAGGTGAATTTATAGGCGCTTTTTGTTTGAGCGAACCCGAAGCCGGAAGTGATGCCACCTCACAAAAAACAACTGCTATAGACAAAGGCGATCACTACCTAATTAATGGCACAAAAAACTGGATTACAAGTGGCGGTCGTGCCGATGTATATCTAGTAGTGGCACAATCTGATAAAGAAAAAGGCTCACATGGCATCAATGTTTTTCTTGTTGAAAAAGGCACCGAAGGTTTTCATATTGGTCCGAAAGAAGATAAGCTTGGTATCCGCGGAAGCGACACACATACCCTTCAATTTAATGATGTTAAGGTTCCGAAAGAAAACAGAATTGGCCCAAATGGTTCAGGATTCCGATTTGCAATGAAAACACTCTCGGGAGGACGTATTGGCATTGCAGCCCAAGCGCTTGGTATTGCTGCTGGCGCTTATGAACTCGCACTAAAGTATTCGAAGGAACGCAAAACTTTTGGTGTTGAAATTTGCAATCATCAAGCTATAGCCTTTAAGCTTGCCGATATGGCTACCGAAATTGAAGCTGCTAGAAACCTCGTTATGAAAGCAGCTTGGGAAAAAGACCAAGGCATGAATTACGATTTTTCTAGTGCCATGGCCAAGCTCTACGCCTCAAAAGTAGCCATGACGCAAACCGTGGAAGCCGTTCAAATTCATGGCGGCAATGGTTTTGTAAAAGAATATCATGTAGAACGTTTAATGCGTGATGCGAAAATTACTCAGATTTACGAAGGCACTTCAGAAATTCAAAAAATCATCATCTCAAGAAGTATAACGCGTGACTAATACGTATTTCAACTGTTAGCCTATAAATCCGTTGTAACTATTTTCAAAATATTACTACGGATTTTGTTATGTTAAAAGTAACTTATCGACTTAAAATTTTAGATTTACCCCGAGACACAATAAAATATTATGAAGAAATCATATTACGACCCAGCCGATTTAAAAAAATTTGGCAAAATAAGTGAATGGAATGAAACTTTAGGTGAAAAATTTTTCGATTACTATGGAAAAGTTTTCGAAGAAGGCGCGCTTACCGCTCGTGAGAAGGCTTTAATCGCTTTAGCGGTTTCGCACACCGAACAATGCCCATATTGTATTGATGCCTATACCAAAGACAGTTTACAACGTGGTATCACCAAGGAAGAAATGATGGAAGCTGTTCATGTAGGCGCTGCCATTAAAAGCGGAGCCACTTTAGTCCATGGGGTTCAAATGATGAACAAGGTGAATAAATTGGAAATGTAATTTGATTAGAAATTACGTTTATTTCGTTGCCAATTTATAACCTACACTAAAAATTAAACATCTCAATGCCCATACAGTCTTTAAACAAACGAGAAAGCGCCTTAAAGAAAAGTGAAGCACAGCTTAAGATTCTGTCTAACGGAATTTTCCAAAACGGTGAATTACCCACTTTTAAAGCTAAAATTTCGGAAACCCAACAATATCCTCTAAAAGCAAAAAAACTAGAGATTTTACAAATTAACTTAGGCTATATGTGCAACCAAGTTTGCGCACATTGCCATGTTGATGCTGGTCCAGACCGTAAAGAAATCATGACTCGCGACACCATGCAGCAGTGTTTGGATGTTATAAAAAAAACCGGGGCCCATACTTTAGACCTTACCGGTGGTGCGCCAGAAATGAATCCGAATTTTAGATGGTTTGTTGAAGAAGCTGCAAAGGCCGGCATTCAAGATTTTATTGTGCGCTCCAACCTAACCATTATTCGTGCCAATAAAAAATACCACGACCTCCCTGAATTTTTCAAAAAACATCATGTGCACGTGGTAAGTTCGATGCCACATTGGACACGAGGAAAAACGGATAAACAACGTGGTGATGGCGTTTTTGACAAATCTATTCAAGCATTAAAAGACCTCAACGCCATAGGTTATGGCATGCCTGGAAGTGATTTAAAATTAGATTTGGTTTACAACCCATCGGGAGCCTTTTTACCAGGTGACCAGGCTTCGATGGAAAAAGATTTCAAAAAGGCTTTAAAAGAAGATTTTAACATCGATTTTCATCACTTATTTGCTATTACCAATCTTCCTATTTCAAGATTTTTAGATTATCTAATTGCTTCTGAAAACTATGAAGATTATATGTACGCCTTAGTGGAAGCCTACAACCCTACAGCCGTTAAAAGCGTCATGTGTACCAACACGATTTCGGTTAGTTGGGACGGGTTTTTATATGATTGCGACTTTAACCAAATGCTGGAACTTCCAGTAAATAGTCCGGTGAAACATATTTCCGATTATAATGAAAACTTGTTAGAAGGGAGACATATTACGATTTCCCAACATTGTTATGGGTGTACAGCTGGAGCTGGAAGTAGTTGCCAAGGTGTGGTTACTTAAATTTCTATGGAAACGGAAACCAAAATATAAGTCTAGCACACATGAAATTACACATTCTTTTTTTCATCGGTTTTATTAGCTGTTTGCCACTGTATGGTCAAAAAACTATAGATAAACTTTTAGATAAACACAATCAAAACAACATCCCTTATTTATATGTTGATTCGCTTGCGAAGCATTATAACAAATTTGTGCTTTTAGACTCTAGAGAACAAAAGGAGTACCAAGTTAGCCATCTTGAAAATGCTATATTTGTTGGCTATTATTTTTTTAGTATAGATTCTGTGATTCAAAAAGTACCAGACAAGCAAACGGAAATTGTCGTGTATTGCTCCTTGGGTATGCGTTCTGAAAAAATAGCTAACGAACTTAAACAGGCAGGTTACACCCATGTAAACAATCTTTACGGCGGTATTTTTCAATGGAAGAATAACGACTACCCTGTTTACAACAAGCAAAATAAAAAAACCGACAGCATCCATACCTATTCAAAATCATGGCGCAAATGGTTAAAAAATGGTATAAAAGTTTATGAATAAAGCACTCGTAATTGTTTTTGTTAAAAACGCTAAACCAGGCAAAGTAAAAACCCGATTGGCCAAAACTATTGGAAACGAAAAAGCTGTTGAGATTTACCAAGCTTTGTTAGAAATCACAGAAAAAGCCACTGAAAACATTTTGGCTGATGTTTCCATACATTATTCTGAATTTATAGACAACAGCCTATGGAAAGGAGCTCATAAAACCACCCAACAAGGTCAAGATTTAGGTGATCGCATGAAAAACGCCTTCGAAAACGCCTTTAAACAAGGCTACCAACGCGTAGTTTTAATAGGTTCTGATTTACCGAGTTTAACAAAGGAGCTCCTAAACAATGCCTTAGAAAATCTTCTTAAAACTGAGGTTGTTTTTGGCCCCGCACAAGATGGCGGCTATTATCTTGTTGGTCTAAGTAAAATGCATGCGTGCATCTTCGAAAACAAACCTTGGAGTCAAACGCAGTTACTTGAAGAGACTCTACAAGAACTATCAGAAAAAAACATTTCTGTTTCCAAGCTAGAAACTTTAAATGATATTGACACTTTCGAAGACTTAAAACCGCATCAGCAACTTTTAAAGCTGCTTTCTTCAGAAAAGTAAAACATTAAAGTTCACTTATTAAAACAAAAACTTAGGCTAATTCACAAATAGTGATATGTTCACACGTTATCTATGCTGTAAAATTTATATCTTTATTTGCTTATAAATTAATTTAACTAACATAAACTCCCTTATTCGTATATGAAATTACCAACCTTCCAGAAGTTTACAACCAAACTCATGGTATTGGGTTGTCTTGGACTTAGTTCGCTTGTAACTGCTCAGGACTTACCCATTGAAAAAATTAAATCTCAAATTGAAGCTTACAAAAAAGATGTTAGAGGGCCATACCACCGCATAAAATGGTATTGCGACGATGGCACGATGCGCGAACCTAAAGATCCTTGTCCAGATAATATTGGAGGTATTCAACATGCCAGCCTTAAAACTGACGTTGAAAAGCTAGGCAAAGATCATCATATATATTTTTCCAATATTCTTGCTCAAAATGAAAACGAAGCCTTTTGGGATGAAGCACACAACAACAGCCGATTAAAACAATACCAACTGGTAAAGTTTTTGCAGAATGCAGATGACGGCTGGATTTACAGACGCGGACGATTTTATCGTGGGGCTATGCAATCGGAAGACGAACAGAATTGGGGCTTGGAGTTTTACGAATGGCTATTAAAAAGCAACCAACGCACCATAGGCCATTTCTTTTTATTAAAGCAATCTTTAACAGATATTCCGCATTCAGGAGATACCAATTTGGCTCAAAAAATGCGTAGCGAATCAAAAGTTCTAGGTAACGAGGTACCTTCGTTTATGAAGCTTAGAATTAAAATTCATGGAAATCCAGAAAAAAGAGATATCGCTTCAGTAAAAGACTATGTATCTAAACACAATTCGACACTTTCTGCAAACCAAAAAAAGGAGTTCAATACGTTGATAAACACCATGGAGGACTACTACAAACCTCTTGATATCAAGGACATTAAAAACCTAACGAATAAACTTTCTTCAACACATAAATCTAAAATCACTGAGTTATTAAATGCTTACAGCGAAACCGCTTCTGCTAAAGATCAAATTTCTGCATTAGGCTCTGTTTTGATGTATATTAGAAAACACTTTGATGCTTTAAGTTCGGCCAAAGACAAACTTTATGCCTTAAATATTTCTAATAAAATTGAAAAAACAGTTTTCCAAACTTCACAAGAATGGCAACCAAGCCACCTAAGTGACATGCTTGAAAAAATAGATTATTTAAGCTACATCGCCGCTGCAACTGGACTTATTGAACTTTGGGAATACGACAAAGCCAATCACAATTTAACTTTATACAAAGACAAAAATCACTTAACCATTGCCGAGTTAAATGATGTTTTAGGCACCTCTAGAAGTATTGTAGAGTGGAGTGCTGGTATGGTAAAAGCGGTTTATAGTGAAACTGTTGAAACTTACTCGCAGTTTGAGCCTAAAGCTTATGGTTTTATTGATGATAGAATTCGTTCTTCCATAGCCTTAGATTTAGGAAATAGCGTGGCTATTTTAGGTAAATATATCTCTGAAAAATCATCCATTAAAAATGAAGTGATTGGTGTTTCTAAACCAGCTACCATTAGAGGGTTAAACCCTGGTTATGCCTATGGTGAATTGGTAGTAGTAGAAGGATCTATAGAAAACATCGACTTTTCAAAAGATAAAATTTATGTATTTAACAGACCGCCTTCAGGCTTAAAACCTGTAGCTGGTATCATGACAGTTTCTGAAGGAAACTTGGTTTCACACGTACAGTTACTAGCAAGAAACCTAGGTGTTCCTAATGCGGCACTTTCGCAGGGTAACCTAGATGATTTGGCAAAATACAACGGTAAAAAAGTATTCTATGCTGTTTCTACAAAAGGGAATGTTATTTTAAAAACGGAAAAACAAATGACTTCCGAAGAAAAAGCCCTTTTCAGTAAAGTGGAACGCAGCACCAATAAAATTACAGTTCCTGTAGATCGCATTCAACTTGATCAAACCGATATTTTAAACATGCGCGAGGTGGATGCTTCCGATTCAGGAAAACTTTGCGGACCAAAAGCAGCTAACTTATCACAATTAAAACACATGTTTCCTGATCACGTTGTTGAAGGCTTTGTAATTCCTTTTGGAATTTTCAGAAAACATCTTGACAACCCTATGAAGGGACAAAATATGACCTACTGGGAATATTTAAAACAAACGTATCAAGAATGTGAAAACATGAAAAAGGCTAACAAAACTGAAAATGAAGTGGAAGCTTATCAGTTTAGTCGCCTAAGTGTTTTAAGAACGGCCATCATTAACATGGATTTAAACCGTGATTTTATTGCCCAGTTACGTGAGCATTTCAAAAAAGCATTTAACAAGCCTATTGGAGAAACTCCTGTGTTTTTACGAAGTGACACCAATATGGAAGACTTAAAAGAGTTTACCGGTGCTGGACTAAACTTAACCTTATTTAATGTACTTACTGAAAAGAACATTATTGATGGCATAAAACAAGTTTGGGCCTCACCATATATGGAAAGAAGTTTAAAATGGCGTCAAAAATATTTACTTAACCCAGAATATGTTTTCCCTTCAATTCTTGTTATCCCAGGTGTAAACGTAGATTATTCTGGCGTAGTAGTAACGACTGGAATTAATGCTGGTGGTAAAAATGATTTAACCATAGCCTTTAGTAAAGGTGCTGGTGGTGCTGTTGATGGGCAATCGGCAGAAACAAGAATGGTTGCGAGTCATTCGAACCAATTATTATCCCCTTCAAGAGAACCAAGCTTTTTAAGCTTACCAAAAACAGGCGGTACCAAACGTGAATACACCACCTTTGAAGCGCCTATCTTATCTGAGAAAAACATGCAATCTGTTAGAGACATGGTGGCTCAGGTTCGTAAAAAAATGCCTGAACAAACTGGCTCGGACTATAGAGGTCCTTACGATATGGAAATGGGATTCAAAGATGATAAACTTTGGTTATTTCAAATTCGACCTTTTGTAGAAAACAAAAAAGCTTCTAGTTCGGAGTATCTAAAATCAATCACACCAAAAATTGATTACAAACAACACGTTGATCTAAATTCAAAAATTTAAAACCATGCAAAAACTTTTATTTTTAGGCCTTGGCTTATCTCTTGGCTTTTTAAGCCTAATTTACCCTATTGACGGTTACGAATCGACAGGAATAGCCCGTTTACTCTATGTGCAAAAAGCCGTAAATAGTGAAAAAGGCTATAGCCGAATTCCTAAAGGAGCGCTTTTAAAACTTGAAGATATTAAACTCAATTTAGTATCCTGTAACGGCGAATCTGTAGAAGATATGCTTGTTGAAGACAAGGCGTTTTCGAATGAAATTCAAAAAGTGATTCCTCACGGTAATTACTCCCTTACCGCTTTAGATATAACCGATCCCAGCAATCTAAAATATGCCGCATACAACGAGAACCGTGGCTATCAGCCAGGAAGTGTGGGTAAACTTGTTGTTTTGAACGCCTTCTTTTCAGAATTAAAAAAAATATATCCAGATTCATGGGATAAAAGAACCGAATTAATGCGTGATAAACGCGTCGCTTCTGGAATTTTCGGAACTGGAGATCATCATACGATTCCGGTTTATGACATTGAAAAAGATCGTCAAGTAAAACGTAAAGTGGTTGCTAGTGATGTGTTTTCACTTTACGAATGGTTGGATCATATGGTTTCTGTAAGTAATAATGGTGCAGCTACTGTTGTTTTTAGAGAGGTGATGTTAATGAATCACTTTGGAAAAGATTACCCTAAACTTACCGATGAAGAAGCTTTAAACTATTTTAAAGAAAACCGTCATGACACCCTAACCAACCGTGCTCATCGTGTTATTAATCAACCATTAAGAGATATTGGAATTAGTGAAGACGAATGGAAATTAGGTGGTATGTTTACCCATGCTTCGGCAAAATATGTAGGCAGAAAAGGTGGAAGTAGCGCCACTCCTAAAGGATTAATGAAATTTTTAGTTGCCTTAGAGCAGGGTAACATTCACGACAAAGAAAGTAGCTTAGAAATGAAGCGCCTTATTTATTTAACAGATAGACGTATTCGTTATGCGCAATCGCCAAAGCTAAAAGAAGCGGCTGTTTACTTTAAATCTGGTAGTTTCTATAAATGTGATCGTGCAAAAAACCCGAGTTGTGGCGACTACCAAGGAAACGTTTTTAATTATATGAATTCGGTTATTATCGTGGAACACCCTAACGGCAAAAAATATATGGTTTGTTTAATGACCAATGTATTAAATAAAAATTCGGCCTGGGAACACCTTAATTTAGCTAATAAAATTGACGAGATTATAAACCCTGAGGTTTAATCTCGTCGTAGCATGTTTTACAAGATTAGTAGAGATTGCAGACTAAAACCTTCGATGCTCATACTAACAGAAAAACATCATAAAAAACCAAGTTATCAGCCTTGAGTTAAAACTTAAGTTAGATTAAGACTTATTGGCTTCTAAAATCTGCAACGCCTTAGAACAAATAACGTCATCTTTATGATGGGTTAATTGTTTTAAGGCGTTTTTAAATGGCTTAATATCATCTAGATGAACCACCAAATTTAACACCGCCTTTTTCACGTCAATAGTTCCATCCTTTAATAGCTTATTGATACAGTTTGTAGCACTTCCTAAGGCTTCTGTTACCTCAGCAAGCCCATTGATTTCTTGTTCTTGTATAAAATGATGCTCTATTATGGGCATTAAATCGGACTTCAAACCAACGCTTAGTAAGTTGTCTAAAAATTCAATAGAATTCACTTTAACACTTTCCGATTCGTCTCTTAACCCAAAATAAGCGATTTCCATATCGTCTTCACTTAGTACTAAAGCTAGCACTTCGAAAACCACATTCATACTACAGTCTAATTCCAGGCGTAATAAGCCAATTAGCTGTTCTAAACTAATTTCTAATTCGGCATTATTAGGATTTGACACTAATGTAGACTCCTGAAGTATATTTACAATGGCCAAATGTTCTAGGTAATACCCACACTCACTAAGTACGGTTTGGGTAACACGCTCCTTATCTATTTTAATACCACCCTCTTTAAAATGCAAATCAACCATAGTTTTAGCGGCTTCATGTCTAATAAACGGATCACTAGAAAGCGCTAATCTCATTAAAACTTTTAAAGAGTCTTGTGTTCTAATAGACGCTATCGCTTTAGGGAAATGCTTTCTTATATTAATATCGAAAGAATTATATACATCATGTTCTATAATGTATTTAGGTACATCATTTCCAAAGTTTTTTAATGCGGTAACTACAGCCGGCCTAATGGCATCAATTTTCAATAAATCTAAAAGAGTTCCTATAAAAGGTTTATACAGTGATACCCCAGCTCCCTTAACAGCATGCTTCAACAAATAATAGTTATCCGACTTTAAATAGTCCGTAATAAAATCAAAAAACTTGGGGTTACGAGCATAACCAATGGTAACTAAAAACTCGGCAATTTCTTCTTGAGTATGTTCAATATCAGGATTTTTTATGGCGATAATTCGTTTATCAATACGTTCAAACAAATTATAATTTTTAACCAATTTCTTATTGTCAATCGCTAATTCCGCCAAACATAATAAAGCGGCATCTGCTATATATGGTTTCTTATGATCCAAATATTTCTTGAACAGCTTATCTTCATCAATATGGGTATGCAACAGCAGGTATTCCATGGCTTCATAAACCACCTCGGCATCATCATTAGTTTCAATAAGTTGAGCGACTTTATCCGCGGCAGCGCCATGTTTAAAGAAATAAATTTCTTTTATGGCTGCAGCTTTCACTTCATTGGATGGATGATCTAGGAGCTTCTCGATATGAGGCTTATGCACATCGACAATGGTATCGCCTAGGCTTTCTAACAAGGAAATAATTTCTTGATCGGTTCCTTTATTAAGGATTTTTATAACCGAGGCATGAAGCGATTTTTTAGTGCTTCGCAAACCATCTATATCATGACTCCCTATGGCACTTAAAATATTCTTTTTGAAGGTATCGAAATAAGCTCCTTTTAGTTGATAGATTAAAATGATCCAAACAAACAAAAAGAATAAAATAATGACAGTGATGTAATGCGAATGCAAATCTAATTTCTTTACAACAAAAATAAGTAAGCAACCTGCTATACCCGTAGCGATATTATCGACCACCACATCAATAAACGATTTTGCTTGTTTTTTGTCTTCGTAAGGAATTGGCATAATAGATAGCTCGACAGCGGCCTTATTAATGGACTGTTTAAAGCTACCATCCATACCTTTTAGTAGGATAAGCACCCATAATTCTGGAAAGATCAGGAATAATAAACAACCTGCTGCGATCCCCAAGGGAAGTAACAATAAATTAGAGGTAACCCCTAGCCATGCTAAAAGTCGGTTGGTTAAAAACAGTTGAATAACCAATGACAACACGTTAAACGTAGAGAACCAAAAGCCGAAAAACGACGCCAACTCATCGGGGTCTGATATTTTTATTTGAGCAAAATCACTAAACTGATAATCGACCAATTTAGCCATGATTACCGATACACCAACCGTTAGTGCCAAGTAGGTTAAATGTTTTGAGCTTGAAATAAGTTTTAATGCAGAATGGTGTTTTTTTGGTGTCGGTTTTTGAGTTTTACCGGTTTCTGTATCGGTAGTATTATGCAATCTATGGTTCCATACCCACATGATAATAGGAATACAAAATAACAACAATATGGAAGCTAACAGAATAACATAAATACTCCCAAAAGTTTGAGATAAAATGGTTGTTAAATACCCACCAACAATACCACCAATAATAGCTCCTGCTCCAATTAAACCAAACAAGCGTTTAGCCTCCCTAGCGTTATATATCATGTTGGCGATAATCCAAAATTGAGAGGTTACCACCACACCAAAAATAGCCACACTTAAATAATAGGCATATAGAATAAAATCGTTACTTAAATTATTATATAAGATATAGGCTAGTAAAAAAAAGCATAAACTAAAACTGACTAAAGAGACTATGGCGATATTTTTTATGCTAAAAAACTGTAAAGATTTATCATAAAAAAAGGCCGTTATAACCGCGGTAAAGGCCACTAAAAGATAGGCTTTAGGCAATTCTTCGGCACCTAAATGGGATAAAAATAAGGCATTTATTGTAGGCTTAACCAAAAGCAGCACTGTAATCACTAGAAAGATATACAGCTGCATGAACATGGATATCTTAAATTCACCTTCTCGAATATGAAAGGTTTTCTGAAACAGTCTTTTTACCATGTTATGCTAGTTTATTTTGAACAATTTAAGGTTTTCGAATTTTTTAAAACTTTTTCTACAGGCTTAACTAGATTTCTAACAATTTGTTCCCCTCTAGGATCTTCTATTAAAGCCACTAAAATATACCTTCTTTCAGGCCCCCAAACGAGTACTGAATCGGAATGATAATTTTTCCATGATCCCGATTTACGATATAGTTTAGCATTAGGTGCAATATCTCGAAGAGTATACACAAATTTATGCCCCAATTCTGGGTCTTTTAATATTTCTAACATTTCGGCAGAACGCTGAAAGCTTATAAGTTTACCAAAAACCAGATGGTAATAAAAATTTGCTGCTTGATATGGGGTCGCTGCATGACTTAACCCTTTAATAGGATCTGGATAGCGCTTTCCTGCTGCTGCATACCGTTTTCCTACCCATAATCCGCCTCCTGTCCCTGGATCATATAAAGAGTTTCCCGCTTTACGTAATACCGCTTCAATTTTTTTATAACCTACCAAATCAATCATTCTGGTTGACGCAGCGTTGTTAGACTTGGCAATCATGAGTTTTAAATCCTTACGGATTTCTGGAGAGTCTTTAACCTCTCCTTTGTCGATGGCGTCCATAACCGCATATAAGACTGCTATTTTGGGTAAACTGGCCGCATACACCATGTTATCTCCATTAATCCCAGCATACTTCATGTCGTGATGACTTAAATCGACCACAGCAATAGACATTTTCTTATTGGCTATAAGTGATTTCCATTTTGCATTTCTAGACAGTTCGGCTTTTAAATTCTTCTCTAGAGCCTTACATTTGTTTGTTTTTAATTCTGGCAGTTTGGAGATTTTAATTGGCAACACTTGTTGACCAAAACTCATAGAAACCGTTAGAAAAAAAAACAAGAATAGTGCGTATGTAGTTTTTGAAATTTTCAAAACCATATGGTAAGCTTTTAAATTAAGATGTCAAGTTTTAGTAAAAGGCACCTATAACAAATATAAAACAAAAATATGGCTGAAGGTTTAAGCAAACTATAAAACCGTTATTTAAAATAGATCCTGTATCAAAACCATTAAAAAATTCTAATTTCAGCTTCTTTTGAAACCTATAAAAACACAATTATGATTAATCAGATAGAAAAAACAACCGAATATTTAATAGAAAAAGGATTTGACAAACCAGAAATCGGCATCATACTAGGTACTGGCTTAGGACAGCTGATTAACCACATTAACATCATTAAGGAAATAAGTTATAACCACATCCCCTATTTTCCAACTGCGACTGTTGAGTTCCATAAAGGAAAATTAATTTATGGTGAACTAGAAGACAAGAAAGTTATAGTCATGCAAGGCCGATTCCATTTATATGAAGGCTACACGCTTCAAGATGTGACTTACCCAGTACGCATTATGGAAAAACTAGGCATTCAAACCTTATTAGTTTCCAACGCGGCCGGAGCTATTAATTTAGACTTTAAAAAAGGGGACATTATGCTTATCGAAGACCACATCAATTTACAAGGCAGTTCACCTCTTGCTTTTAATGGGGTAGAAAAAATGGGCGAACGTTTTGTTGATATGAGCGCTCCTTATGATGCAGAAATAAACACCAAATTTAAAGACATTGCCAAAGTAAAAAACATCACATTACATTCTGGAGTCTACGCTAGTGTTGTTGGTCCGCAATTAGAAACACGCGCCGAATATCGCATGCTTAAAATTATAGGTGCTGATGCCGTTGGAATGAGTACGGTTCCAGAAATTATTGTGGCCAATCATTTAAAATTAAAAGTGGCTGCTGTGTCAGTTTTAACCGATGAATGCGACCCAGACCACTTAGAACCTGTAAATATTGAAGACATCATCGCCATGGCACATAAAGCCGAACCAGATATGATCACCCTATTTAAAGAGCTAATAAAGAGTCTTTAGGAACTCGTTGACCTTTGACTATTGACACTTGACAAAAAAACCATTAAAAAAATGAGCTATTTAGACACTACACACAACGTTTATAAAGAAGCCGCATTAACCCCAGATGTAGGTTTATGCTGCACCACTAACCCTATTTGGGAATTACCGGGATTAAAAATCCCCAAAATCATGCAGGAGATGAATTACGGTTGTGGTTCTACGGTTCATGCGCGCGATTTATCTAACAACCCCAAAATGCTTTATGTTGGCGTTGGAGGCGGTATGGAATTATTACAATTCGCCTATTTTAACCGTCAGAAAAATGGTGTTATAGGTGTTGATGTCGTTGATGAAATGCTTGAAGCTTCTAGGAAAAACTTTATTGAAGCTGAAGCCGAAAACCCTTGGTTTAAAAGTGAATTTGTAGCTCTGAAAAAAGGAGACGCCATGAATCTTCCTGTTGAAGATAATAGCATAGACGTTGCAGCACAAAACTGCTTGTTTAATATTTTTAAAGCTGAAGATTTAAAGCAAGCCATTGCTGAAATGTATCGCGTTTTAAAACCACATGGCAAACTGGTAATGAGCGACCCTACTTGCGAACAACCTATGAATGATACCTTACGTAACGACGAGCGCTTGCGTGCCCTATGTTTAAGCGGAAGTTTGCCCATTAACGAATACGTAAAAGCACTTACCGATGCTGGCTTTGGCACCATTGAAATTCGTGCTAGAAAACCTTACCGAATTCTCGATCCTAAAAATTACCCAACCGACGAATTAATCTATATCGAATCGATTGAAGTAGCCGCTATAAAAGACCCAATGCCAGAAGATGGCCCATGTGTTTTCACAGGAAAAGCCGCTATTTATTACGGTGAATCCGATTATTTTGATGACAAAAAAGGCCATGTTTTACTTAAAAATCAGCCTTTAGCCGTTTGTGATAAAACCGCTGCCGCTTTAGCTAATTTAAATAGAGATGATATTTTTATTAGTCCGTCGACTTTTCATTATGATGGTGGTGGATGTTGTTAATTCCTGCGTAGACCCTTAAGGTTTTAAAAACCTGAAGGGTCTCTAATTATTCTAATAAATTTTAGAACCGAAAAAATGCAAATAGAAAAACTTGTATCAGGACATTATTATCACATATACAATCGCGGAAATAACGGACAAAATATTTTCTTTGAAGATATTAATTACACTTATTTTTTAGATTTAATCAAAAAACACCTCATTCCTGATTTTAAAATTTTAACCTATTGCCTTTTACCAAATCATTTTCATCTCTTATTAAAGATAAATGAAGATTGTCCTCGGCCTTCCCAAAAACTATCAAATTTATTCAATGCCTACACGAAAGCAATCAATAAAAAATACAATAGAACAGGAAGCCTCCTAGAAAAGCCTTTCAAAAGAATATGCGTTTCAAATGAAGATTATCTTAGAACACTGATTTTATACATTCACTTGAATCCTGAAAATCACCAAATCCATAACAATTTTAGCACCTATAAACATTCTTCTTATCAAGCTTTAATATCACAAGGCAAAACAAGCATAGAACGAGAAGAAGTCATTAATTTATTTGATGAATCAGTTAATTTTAAAGAAACTCATCAACAAAAAAAAGTTATTATAAATATTGAAAATGAAAATTTAATTCTTGAGTAAAGACCCTTCAGGTTTTAAAAACCTGAAGGGTCTAGAAACCACTCAAAAAAACCATAAACGAATTATTAACACAAAGATTCCCGCCTTCGCGGAAACTGGATGGAAAAATACATTAACATCATAAAAAACGCCTATACTGGCTATTGGAATTACTTAAAACAAGAAGTATTTTTTCCGAGCCACTGGTACAATTATTTTTATGGTTTAATTATAATTTCATTAATTGTTTGGGGTTTGGAAATCTTGTTTCCTTGGCGTAAAAACCAATCGATTTTCAGGAAAGATTTTTGGTTGGATACGTTTTATATGTTCTTCAATTTCTTCCTCTTAAACCTTATTATTTTAATAGCCTTATCCAATACGGCAGCCGAAATCCTGAACGACCTTTTGGGGACTTTTGGGCTATCCCTTTCCAGTTTTCAAATTTTCGATGTAAACCAATTACCAACCTGGTTAGGCTTATTAATTTTCTTTCTGGTTTCCGATTTTATTCAATGGAATACCCATCGCCTACTACACCGTGTCCCATGGTTATGGAATTTTCATAAAGTACATCATTCGGTTAAAGAAATGGGCTTTGCAGCACATTTGCGATACCATTGGATGGAACCCATTGTATATAAATCGTTACTATATATTCCGTTGGCAGTTATAGGAAACTACAGTTCCAAGGATGTTGCTTTTGTATATTTTTTCAGTATTGTTATTGGACACTTAAATCACGCCAATCTGGGCTGGGACTATGGTGTTTTAAAATACATTTTGAACAACCCCAAAATGCACATTTGGCATCATGCGAAATCCTTACCAAAACATTTAAAATATGGTATGAACTACGGACTCACCTTAAGCATTTGGGACTATCTTTTTAAAACCAAGTACTTACCACATAGCGGAAAAGATATTGAGCTGGGTTTTGAAGGTGATGAAAATTTCCCAAAAGACTTTATCAATCAAGAGCTTTACATAAGCGATTCTTCATTACAAAAAACAAAAAAATAAGCGTATGAAATGGTTCACTTTTTTGGCTTGTTTAGCATCAACAATGGCTTGTTTTTCTTTACAAACCCCAGATATACCCTCTAAAACAAACACGCTTTTAACCGAAAATCAAAATACTTTCGATCATGGTTTATGGCATGATTTACTTCAAAAACATGTATCAAACCAAGGTAAAGTCAATTATAAAGGTTTTATAAAGGATAAAAAAATATTACAAGATTACATCAACCAACTTGGTAAAAACACAGCTCAACCGGAATGGAGTCGCGAAGAAAAACTAGCCTATTGGATAAATGCTTACAATGCTTTGACCATAGATCTTATTATTAGAAACTACCCTATTGAAAGCATTAAAGACATTAAACATCCGTGGAAACAAAAACTATGGACGCTGGGTGGAGATACTTACAACCTTCATGATATTGAACATAAAATCTTAAGAAAAATGGATGAGCCACGTATACATTTCGCGATTGTGTGTGCCGCAGTATCGTGTCCGAAACTCCAAAACAGTGCCTTTACAGCTTCTAAACTAGAGCTTCAGCTAAATCAAGCGGCTACAGATTTCCTTAATGATTCAACGAAGAACAGCATTTCAGAAAACGACTTAGAACTTTCAAAAATATTCCAGTGGTTTACAAACGATTTCAAACAAAGCGGCACGTTAATCGATTTTATAAACCACTATACAACTGTACCCATTTCCGCGAAAGCGAAAATTCAATTTAAAAGCTATATTTGGAAACTCAATGAGTAAACAAATTTCGATAATAATTCCGGCTTTAAATGAAGCACCTTTTATCCAGAAGCTATTAAGTCTCCTTTTAGAAAACGCTTCCGCGGAAAATATTGCTGAAATTATAGTGGTTGATGGTGGTAGCACCGATGAAACCCCAAAGCTAGTTTCGGCATTTACTCATGAAAAAATACGCTTATTAAATTCTGAAAAAGGCCGTGCCAAGCAGATGAATTTTGGAGCCAAACACGCAACCGGTGATATTCTTTATTTTCTACACGCCGATTCTTTTCCGCCTAAAAACTTCGACCAACTAATCATAAATGAAGTAGAGAAAGGCCATGCAGCAGGCTGTTTTAGAATGCAATTTGACAGCAACCATTGGTGGTTACAATTGGCAGGTTGGCTCACCCAGTTTAACTGGCGGGCTTGTCGTGGCGGCGACCAAAGTCAGTTTATCACAAAATCCCTTTTTTATGAGATTGGTGGCTATGATGAAAATTATATCATTTACGAAGACAACATCTTGATTAATGAACTCTTTGCTAGAAAGCAGTTTGTGGTGATTAATAAACCGTTGCAAACATCGGCTCGTTGCTATAAAAAACATGGCGTTTGGAAACTTCAATATTTGTATTGGACCATTTATGTGAAAAAGTGGTTTGGTGCTTCTGCCCAAGATTTACACGATTATTACAAAAAACATGTAAATGTTAAAACGTAATAAATTTCCTTAATAAAAAATTAAATGTTACAAATGTGTTTATTATTCGTTATACATTTATAAAAACGAATTTCATGAAACATCTTTATATTTTATTTTTTATAGGTCCTTTTTATTTACAAGCCCAAGAAGCGATACAGGCTAAAATTTTAGACTCGGTTTCGAAAAAACCCATTCCATACGCTACAATTTCTGTAAACGAAAAAGCGGGCGTTATTAGTAATGAAAACGGCGATTTTCTGCTGTATTTAAATGAAAAACCATCGAAAACCGATTCCTTAAAAATCAGGTCTCTTGGTTATGAAACAAAACAGTATTTGATTGAAGGTTTTCAAGATGCCATCATTCTTTTAAGTGAAAAATCTATCGAACTCGAAGAAGTTTTGGTGTCTAATAAAAATTATTCTGCCGAGGAAATCATTGAAAAAATAAACGAAAACTTAGAAAGTAATTACAACCACAACCCTATAAAAAGCAGACTTTTTTATCGAGCTTCTAATTTTAATCATATTTTAAAAAACGACGTCGAAATTAAAAAATCAAGCATTCCCGAACTCAACCAACAATTTGTAGACAGCGTATTATCTGACTTACCTAAAAACGCCGATGATTATACCGAAATCTTAGCCGACATCTATGGTAAATCTGGGATTAAAAGCGAGCAGAAATTAGACATTATTAAAGCCTCCCATTTATACGACAAAAGCAATGAGGTGACTTTTGAGGCTTACGAAGAAAAGTTTAATAACATTTTAAAAAAACATATAAAACGCGATTCTTACTTTAAAATAAAATCTGGCTTTTTTGGAACTAAAAGCGATATGGACACAACCTTTTTTGATACCATTGACAACGACCAAGTTTCCAAAACAGACGCCATGCTAGAAGCAGAAAAGAAAAAAGAAAAAGAGCGTAAAGAAAACTTTTTGAAACATAGAAAATCTGCAATATCCGACTTACAGCGCGAAAGCTTTATTTTTGAAGACAGCGATTTTAACTTTCTTAGCAAATCCAACCGTTACGAATTTAAACTAGAAGATTACAGCTTTTTAAATGACAATTTCGTTTATAAAATACGATTTAACCCCAAACGCAGCGAAGACTACAAAGGTGTTATTTATGTAAATGTTGACGATTTTGCCATTGTACGTTTAGATTATGAAAATGTAAAACCTTTGAAAAAATTTAATTTACTAGGCATTTCATACAGACATTACCTTAAAAAAGGCACCATCATTTACGCCAAAAACAGCGAAGGCTCTTACGATTTAAAATACGCCGATAGAGAAGACGGCTCCACTTTCGAGATCGAGCGTCCGTTAAAAATCATTGAAAAAAACAAGAACACGAAAGGCCGAAGAAAACAAAATGAATTGTCTACTGATGTGCATTTTGAGGTTGCCAATATCGAAAAAAGTGAGTTAATTATTTTTGATAACGATGCACTCACAACTGCAGATTTTGATGCCTTTACCGAAAAACCAAAAGTAAAACCAGTGTACTTGCCTGCTTACGACCCCGAATTTTGGAAAGGCTATAATGTTATTGAGCCTAACCAAGCTATTAAGGACTTTAAGAGTATAGAATAAGCCTAACTCTTATTTCTACCAGGTTCATCTGGATATAAATCGGGTAAGTTATCACTTTGATAAAACGCCTTAGTATCGATATTTAAAGCTGTTACTTTACCTTTAAAAGCGGCCCCTGTGTCGATATTCCAAACATTCAGTACATTCATAGGAACATCAACACCGAAATTTGTAGTAGGCGTGTGTCCGATATAAATCTCTTTGTAAAGTTTTAATCGTTTAGGGAAAATAGCATCGTCTTCAGGAATATCGGTCTTCATGGTAAGTGCCATTTCCCAAAGGGTACGATCTAGGTAAAAGTATTCCGGATTAATTTCGGCTTCTACACCTTTAACAGAGGTAAATCCAGCATGAAGAAACAATCTGTTTTCATCATCTAAATGATACAAAGGCATGTTTTCAAAAAAGTTTAAGTGAATCTGTTTCTCTTCATCTGAAAACCCTTCGTAGCTTTCCATAGTTTCTTTACCACCGTGCATGTACCAAACAGGATTCACCTCTCCAGAACGCAACCATGCTTCAGTCCAAACATCATGATTTCCTTTTATGCATACACATGTTACTTTTTCGGAAAGTTCGACTAAAAGCTGAATAACTTGAGCGGCTTCACTCCAACCATCAACATAATCGCCAACAAAAATAAGTTTATCTTCATCTTTAACTTCAACTTTATTTAACACTTGAGTTAAGGCTCTTAATCCGCCGTGAATATCTCCAATAGCAATGGTACGCTTCATGATTATCTGTTTTCAGCAAAACTAACAGTTTCTTTTTAAAATATTAAATGGAAAGGTTAAGGAAATATTATAATTCCCGTTCTAAGTAAATAGTTTAACGCTTGATTTTTTTCAATGATGAAGAAACGAACCAAAAAAAAATCTCATTTATCAATTTAAACCAGTTCTAAATTGAAGTCCACTTTTAAGTTATTACCTTTAACTACGACCCATAAATCAACTTTAGCATACTAGAGTACGCTTTAAAAGTTTCAAAACACAAAAAACAAGCATTTTTTATCCATGGAAGAACATGTTGTAATTATAGGAAATGGCATAGCGGGCGTTACGGCGGCTAGGCATATTCGTAAATTTTCTAATAAGAAGATTACCATCATTTCTTCGGAAACCGAATATTTTTTCTCCAGAACTGCACTAATGTACATTTATATGGGCCACATGACCTTTGAGCATACACAGCCTTATGAAAATTGGTTTTGGGAGAAAAACCGCATAGCATTAAAAAAGGCTTTTGTTGAAAAGGTTGAAAGCGACACAAAAACGCTTTATTTTGAAAATGGCGAAACTCTAAATTACGATAAACTCATTATAGCCACCGGTAGCAAGCCCAATAAATTTGGTTGGCCAGGGCAAGACTTGGAAGGCGTTATGGGCCTGTATCACAAACAAGATTTAGACCTTTTAGAAAAATATGCTCCCGATAATCAATCCTGTAAAAGGGCCGTTATTGTTGGAGGCGGTTTAATAGGCATTGAACTTGCAGAAATGCTAAATTCTCGAAACATCCCTGTTACTTTTTTAGTGCGAGAGCAAAGTTTCTGGAACGGTATTTTACCGCAAGGTGAAAGTGACATGATTAATCGTCACATTAAAAATCACCATATCGATTTACGCCTTGGCACAAACTTAAAGGAAATTGTTTCTGATGAAAATAGCCAAGTTAAATCGGTAATTATTGAAGAAACGGGCGAAGAAATTCCTTGTAACGTTGTTGGACTTACCGCTGGTGTCTCTCCGAATATCGATTTTATTAAAGATTCTGATATTGAAACCAACAAAGGCATTAAAGTGAATCGTTTTTTAGAAACCAATATTCCTGATATTTATGCCATTGGCGATTGTGCCGAACAAATAGAACCCGTAGGCCAACGCCCTCCAGTTGAAGCGGTGTGGTACACAGGGCGTATGATGGGTGAAGCTTTAGCCCAAACCATTTGCGGAAATCGTATGGCTTACAATCCAGGACATTGGTTTAACTCGGCCAAATTTTTAGATATTGAATATCAAACGTATGGTTGGGTTCATGGCAAAAAAGGCAAACCAGATTACGAAAAGCATTTCCATTGGATACATGACGATGACACCAAATGCATCACGGTAGCTTATGATGAAAATACAAATCAATTTTTAGGCATCAATACTTTTGGTATTCGTATGCGACACGAAACTTTCGACAAATGGCTCACCGAAAAGCGAGATGTTCATTTTGTAATTAATCATTTAGCTGAAGCCAATTTCGACCCTGAATTTTATAAAACCTACGAAGGTGACATTCTTTCAGCTTATAACCAGACATTGCAAACTGTATAATATCCCTACATGAACGACAAACAACAACATAGCATTTCGTTAACTCCCTCGGAAACATTCAGCCTTTCTACCAAAGAAAAAATCGCCGTTTTTATAGGCGTTGTTGGGCTATTTATTTTAGCACTAGCGCTTTTTAACACCAATTTCCCTAATAAAACGTTGTTTTTAAGTCTGTCCTTGGGTTTAATCACTGCAGGCACCCTACTTTTTTCACACAGTTTATACACCACCAAATTGGAAGGAATAAAAAATGATGGTGTTTGGTTTAAGTCTTTAACCTCACGTGGTGTAAGTGCTTGGATTTTAGGCATCGTGTTAACAGGGTTTTATTTGGTGTTATACTTCTTTCCGCAGTATTTAGGACAAGGAAGTTCGGGAGAAGCTAATACAGGACTCATAGCGCTTTTCGATCCCTTAAGCTTTCTGTTAAGCGGTCGACCAGCGAGCCAATGGTTTGTTTATGGCGCCTTGTACACACTCGCTATTTTAATATTCGGTTATAAGTTTATTTTAAAATACCGTCATAATCGGTATCAACAACTACGTACGGTTTCCGTGATGTTTTTTCAGTTAGGCTTCGCCTTTTTGATTCCTGAATTTATGGCCCGATTAAACGAAAGGCCAGAATACAATTTACCTTACTATGATATAAAAAGTATGTGGCCGCTTAACTATTATTTATTTGACCGCTGGTCGGTAAACGGTTTTATAAATTCTGGAAACCTTGGGCTAGCACTTTTAATTTTTGGTATACTTTCCATATTTGTCATTTCGCCTTTTCTTACTTATAAATACGGAAAACGTTGGTACTGCTCATGGGTTTGTGGTTGCGGTGGATTAGCAGAAACTGCTGGGGATCCATTCAGACAATTAAGCAGTAAAAAATTATCAGCTTGGAAATTGGAACGCTGGTTAATTCATGTTGTTTTAGTCTTTTCGGTGATTATGACTACGGCTGTTATTTACAGTTATTTAGGTCATGACTCTACTAAATATTGGCTTACAAAATCTACTTTCCTAATAGGTGTTGGCGGCTTACTAACCCTAGTATTTGCGTTAACTATGATTTTTAAACGTCATGAATTGGGTAAAGACGCTAAATATGGAGCTTTAGGTTTCTTCGTTATTATCGCTGCGCTGTTTATCATGCATTACACTGGTACGAGTGAACGTCTGTTCTTTGTAAAATCTAGCGTTCTACGTTCTGCCTACGGCTTGTATATTGGATCTATTTTTTCGGGGGTCATAGGTACAGGCTTCTACCCTATTTTAGGAAACCGTGTTTGGTGCCGATTTGGTTGCCCGATGGCGGCTGTTTTAGGTTTTCAGCAGCGGATGTTCTCAAAATTTAGAATTACCACCAATGGCGGACAATGTATATCCTGCGGAAATTGCTCCACCTATTGTGAGATGGGTATCGATGTACGTGCCTATGCCCAAAAAGGCGAAAACATTGTACGTTCAAGTTGTGTGGGCTGCGGTATTTGTGCTGCGGTTTGCCCTAGAGGTGTTTTAAAACTTGAAAACGACAGCATGAAAGGGCGTATCAATTCTAATGATATTTTACTCGGGAATGATGTGGATTTGATGGATTATGTGAATGGTAAGTCATGCTAGTTGATTGTTACACTCGTGATTTTTGCAGCTACAATTATTATTACACGGAGATACACTGAGATACACAAAAACACACCAAGGAATTTCTTCTTAAACAGCTCTGCGAAAACTCTGTGAGTCTCTGTGTTAAACTTATCATTACACGAAGTTACACGGAGATACACAGAGGAGTTACTCCTTAAATAGCTCTGTGAAAACTCTGCGAAAACTCTGTGAGTCTCTGTGTTAAAACGATTATTACACGAAGTTGCACAGAGATACACAAAGATACACCGAGGAGTTACTCCTTAAATATCTCTGTGAAAACTTTGCGAATCTCTGTGAGTCTCTGTGTTAAAACTATTATTACACGAAGATACACAAAGACACACCGAGGAGCTTCTTCTTAAACAGCTCTGTAAAAACTTTGCGAAAACTCTGTGAGTCTCTGTGTTAAACTTATTATTACACGAAGTTGCACGGAGATACACAAAGACACACAGAGGAGTTTCTTCTTGAATATCTCTGTGAAAACTCTGTGAATCTCTGTGTTAAAACTATTATTATATGAAGTTGTACGGAGATACAAAATGACACACAGAGGAGTTTCTTCTTGAATAGCTCCGTGAATCCTTGCAAACCTAAGCTTCACTTACAAAATACCTTACAAAAAAAATCAACTAGAATTCAGGAATTTAACAAATAATTAAATTAAAAAATTACCTTTGCGGCAAACTTAACCCAAAACCCAAACCACAACCCTGCAAATGACTCATATTAAAGTCATTATTCCTGCGTACAATGAAGCTGACTCTATCGGCCTTGTTGTGAATGCTATTCCATCTTTAGTTGATGAAATTATTGTGGTAAGCAATAACTCTACGGATAATACTGAAATTAATGCAAAAAAGGCTGGAGCCACTGTATTAACAGAATCCAATAAAGGCTATGGATACGCCTGTTTAAAGGGCATGCAGTACATTGCAGAACAACCTACCAAACCAGATATTGTTGTTTTTTTAGATGGTGACTACAGCGATTACCCCGAAGAATTAAATAAAATTGTTGCACCAATTATCAATGACAATATTGATTTTGTTGTTGGTGCACGCGATAAAAACCTTAGAGAAAAAGGCGCTATGACCACGCCTCAAATTTTCGGAAACTGGCTAGCCACATCACTAATGAGCTTATTTTTCAATGCAAAATTCACCGACTTAGGTCCGTTTAGAGCCATTAAGTACGACAAACTATTGGCGCTCAACATGGAAGACAAAACTTATGGCTGGACGGTAGAAATGCAACTTAAAGCTTTGAAACACGATTTTTCATACACAGAAGTCCCTCTAAATTACAGAAATAGAATTGGTGTCTCAAAAGTGTCTGGTACGATAAAAGGTGCTATATTTGCAGGCGCAAAAATTCTTGGTTGGATTTTTAAATACAGTATAAAAAAATGATTTTAGAAACCTCAATAATAGTTATTTATAGTATTTCGTTACTGCTTATTTTTATGTATGCATTAGCTCAGCTAAATTTACTTTTTAATTATTTGTCATCAAAAAAGAAGGAAGACACGTCTCCTTTACTTGATTTATCAAATCCTGATGAGGTACCTTTCATTACCATCCAGCTGCCCGTTTACAACGAAATGTACGTGATGGAACGCTTACTTGACAACATTGTGGAACTTGAATATCCTAAAAACAAACTTGAAATTCAAGTTTTAGACGATTCTACTGATGAAACGGTTATTAGTACCAAAAAACAAATTGAAAGACTTCATGCTACTGGCATTGATATCACTCATATAACTCGTACAGACAGAAAAGGATTTAAGGCCGGAGCCCTAAAAGAAGGCTTAGAAATTGCTAAAGGGGATATTATTGCCATTTTTGATTCTGATTTTCTTCCTAAAAAAGACTGGTTAAAACGTACGGTGCCTTATTTTAAAGATGAAGCCATAGGTGTTGTACAAACACGTTGGGGGCACATCAACAGAAATTACTCTATCTTAACTAAAATACAAGCCTTTGCTTTAGATGCCCATTTTACTCTAGAGCAAGTAGGACGAAATAGTAAAGGACATTTTATCAACTTTAACGGTACCGCCGGATTATGGCGTAAAACCTGTATTATCGATGCAGGAAACTGGGAAGGAGATACTCTTACTGAAGACTTAGACTTAAGTTACCGTGCCCAATTAAAACACTGGAAATTTAAATATTTAGAAGACGTTGAAACCCCTGCAGAATTACCAATAGTTATTAGTGCAGCACGTTCGCAGCAATTTAGATGGAATAAAGGAGGCGCTGAAAACTTTAGAAAAATGTTAGGCCGAGTTATTAAAAACTCTGAAATTTCGTCTAAAACCAAAGTACACGGCTTACTACATTTACTTAATAGCACCATGTTTTTAAACGTGCTTATTGTTGGGATTTTAAGTATTCCTATGCTATACATAAAGAACGAATATGCCCACTTAAGACCTTACTTTTATGTGATGAGTTTCTTTGTGATGAGTACCATCATCTTTTTTATATGCTATTGGTTTATGTATAAAAACACTTATGGTAGCGGCTTTAAGAATTTCATACGATACATTGGTATGTTTTTCGTCTTTTTCTCGATAGCCATGGGCTTTTCATTACATAACTCCATTGCCGTTGTAGAAGGACATATTGGGAAAAAATCGGAATTTGTACGTACTCCAAAATTCAACATAAGTAAGTATAAGGATAGTTGGAAAAGCAATAAATATCTTGCCAAAAACCTTTCTATAAATGTGATTTTTGAAGGTTTATTAATGCTTTATTTCGCTTTTGGTATGTACAGTGCTTTTGTGGTAGGTAATCAAGGTGGTGACTTCGGATTATTTCCTTTTCACTTGATGCTTTTTATTGGTTTTGGCTATGTGTTCTTTAAATCTTTACGATCTAAAGTTTAGTACAACGCCTTTTCTGTGTATTAAAAAATTTGAATAGAAGCACCTAGTTATTCACCAAAGCTTCTATTCAAACAACTTGCATTCAGGATGATTTTAACCTCCAAAAACGGTAACTAAAATCTGAATAACGATTCCAACTCCTAATCCCCATAAAGCAGCATGACAAGCGGCTTTGGATTTATTAGGGCTATCACTTTTATGCACAAAATAAAGTATAGCTCCAACTATTGGCATTAAAAATGAAATGATTTTTAAAAAAATGTTTAACTCATCTTTTGAATTGTTTTGATCTGTCATAATGTTGAATTTAATTGATAAATGTTAGTATTTGGTTTCCTATATAAATCCCAATAATTGAAACTAGAGACATACTCCCTACTCCGCTAATCACTCCAGTTACAAAGCGTCTTTTGTTATTACTCATAATATCAAAATAGGCTTGAAGCGCTCCATCTAAATACGTTGGAATCACCATCAATATCGACCAGAGTAAAGGAATTTTAAAAACACCAAAAACCAAAAAAGGAAACACGCAATAGCCTAAATGTATCCCTGTACATCTTGCACAAATAGGAAACTGTCGTCCTTTATAGAAGAAAGAACGTTCAGGTTTCTGGTGGCAAAAGGTAAAGTGTAAATGCGATCTATTAGAGTCTACCATAAATGATTTCGATGTCCTGTTAAAAGTAAACAGCGCTTTTAAAAGTAGGTAATTAATTCCCTTTAAACAAACCAGAATATTTATTTATAATGTAGTTTATGAAAAACAAATAAACTTATCTTTAACGAATGCTTACAAACACGAGCCTTTTAAAAACGTATAAAATCCCAATCCTACTAGTAGTTTCCTGCTTCATATGCTACTGGGCTTTTGCTTATCGTCTCATACGTACCGATTACATCAAACTCATTTCACTTTATACTGCACTTTTCTTTTTATTTTATAAGCTGATGCAAATGCTGAAGCATAACGAAAAAGCCTTAATCTATTTGGCCTTCGGATGTAGAGCCGTTTTTATTTTAGCGCTCCCTAATTTATCACAAGATTTCTATCGTTTTATTTGGGATGGCCGATTGATTTTAGAAGGTTACAATCCGTATCTTAATACGGTAGATTTTTTTATGAAGCAGGCCGAATTCCCCATTGCTGAAGCATTAGAGCTTCGAAAAGGTATGGGCGAATTGAATGCTAGCCATTTCTCGAATTACCCACCTTTAAACCAACTGTGTTTTGCCATAGCAGCACTCTTTTCAAGCAAAAGTATTTTGGGGTCTGTTGTGGTGTTACGTCTTATTATTATTGCGGCAGATTTAGGCACTCTTTACTTCGGAAAAAAAATATTACTTAAATTACAAAAACCCACCTATCTTATATTTTGGTATGTATTAAATCCGTTTATCATCATTGAACTTACTGGAAATTTACATTTTGAAGGGGTGATGATTTTCTTTTTAATTTGGAGTTTATACTTGTTATTAAGTCAAAAATGGATGTGGGCAGCTGTGGTTTTTTCATTATCCATTTCAGTGAAATTAATGCCACTACTTTTTCTGCCTTTATTTTTCCAATGGTTTTTAAAAGGTGATTTTGAAAAGAAACATCATAATCTAGAATCTTCCAAGAACCCAGATTACCAGAGAACTTCAAGAAGTAAAAACATAGTAAAACTGCTGTGTTTTTATAGTATTATAGGCCTATGCACCATGTTATTATTCCTGCCTTTTTATAATAGTCAATTTATCAATAATTACGCGACCACAGTGGCACTGTGGTTTCAAAAATTTGAATTCAACGCCAGTTTATATTATATCGCTAGAGCGATAGGTTATACCTTTCGAGGCTATAACGAAATTGCTTTTATAGGAAAAACCATAGCGATACTTGTTTTTGCAGTTGTTATGGGCATGGCTTTATTCAGAAAAAACAAAACTTCAGTACAACTTATTACTGCCATGCTTTTCGCGCTTTCCTTTTATTATTTTACAGCCACTACTGTGCACCCTTGGTATGTCGCAACATTACTTATACTCTCGGTTTTCACAAAATATAAATTCCCATCGGTATGGAGTTTTGTTATTATTTTAAGCTATTTGGCTTATGTAAACGTTAATCAATCTGATAAATCGGAGAACTTATGGATCATTTCCTTAGAATACCTTGTAGTGTACGGTTTTTTTATTTGGGAAGTTTTCCTAAAATCAAACAAAAAGCCCGCCGTATAATGGGCGAGCTTTCTTCTTAACTAATAAAATAATTATAAGTCTATCGACTTATGACAATACGTTTTGTAATGACTTCCTCTTCGGCTGTAGTTACCTGTAATAAGTATAAACCATTGGAAAGCTCACGAACATCCAAAGCCCCGTTATAGCCCTTTTGCTGTAAAACTACGGCACCGGTAATACTATAAACTTGTATTTTTTGGATGGTTTCACTGGTTGAAATATTCAACACATCGGAAGCTGGATTTGGATAAAACACAAACTGACTCGACTTTTCGGTAGAGGCACTTTGTTTAGAATCTTCATTTTGTTTTGATGTCGCTCCAGAACTTAAAATGATTTTATCTAAATTCCATTGCCATGCATTACTACCACTAGCCACAATTTTCAACGTATGTGATCCTGGCTGTAAACTTACAGTTGAAGCAGTGTTTAAGGTTTGATAATCATCCCAAGCACCATTATTAGAAACCGCATTGGTAGCCATTAAAGTATTATTCACATAAGCAGAAATCTGCGCTTGATTAACGGGTGTCGATATCAAATACTGAATGTTATATACTCCCGAATTTTGTACAGAAAAACTATAAACCGCTTCATCATTTGAATTCACATAGTTAATGCCAACACTAGATTGGTTAACCCCGTAAGGCACAAAGCCATCATTATAAGTTCCTGTGGTACTTGTAAAGTTTTCAGCTTCAATAATGATATTACCTGGTGTTGTACCTCCAGATACCGATTTGGTTAATGTTATTTTATCTAAATTCCACTGCCAGGCATTGGAACCACTAGCTACAATTTTTATGGTATGCGCTCCCGCACTCAAATACACTTGATGCCCTGAATTTAAGTTTTGATAAGCATCCCACTGACCGTTATTTACAACATTAGTTGCGCCAACAAGCACATTATCGGCATAAAAACTAATAGCAGCATTAGCCACTGGAGTTGAAATCGCATAAGATATCTCATAGTTTCCAGCTTCAGACACTTGAATATTATATGTAGCACTGTCATTGCTATTCACATAATTAATTTTTGTTGTTCCGGCATTCACGCCATAAGGCACGAAACCATCATTATAAGTCCCTGTCGTACTTGCGAAATTTTCAGCTTCAATAACAATCGTATCGTCGTTACCCGAATTTGAATTATCTGTAACGGTAACACTACTCGTATCAGTGTAACCACCATCGGTAGTGGTTGCCGTAATTACAGCATTTCCAATGGAAACGGCTGTTACCACACCACTTTGATTGACGGTAGCTACCGCTGTGTTACTAGAAGAAAAAGTCATCGTTTTAATGGTTGCTGTACTAGGAGTAACAGCTCCAGTTAAGTTGGCTGTAGCACCTTGTTCGATACTTAAAGTAGCAGGGCTCAAAGTTACTCCGGTCACCGCCACATCAGCGTTTCCCGAATTCACAGGTTTATAAACACGAACCCAATCAACTTTCATGGTGTTTTTAGTCGGATCGTTTAAATCACTTGCAGAAGGTGTAGAACCCGCCAACCAACTTTGTGATTCCATATTGATGATAATATCCATCTCTTTGGTAAAACCTCTAGCTTCAACCGTTACCCCGTTTCCGTCAAGGTCTTGATCATCGCCACCTTGAAACCAAGCAGGATCAATAACATTAAAACCATTAGACGCATTTGAAGCCTCTTGAAGTTTTTCAAAACTATAGGCTGCGGTTGTGGCATGCACCGTTACATCGGTGTAACCCGAACCATTATTTGTAGGCAAATTGTAACCGTTAACATTCCAATTCATAGAGTTAAAGTAGGTATATTGCCATGTACCATTGTAGTTGGTTGCAATAGCATTATAGTACATCACCCTTACCAACTCACCATCTATGTAATATTCAAAATGCTTAGGCCCTATCCAATTTACGCCCATACGCATATAACGACGATCTCCATTGTTCCAGCACCAATCGCCCCATCCATAACTGGTATTTACACGACTATCTGGATACCACGAATTCGTGTCCCTTGGTTGATAGTCGGTAAAAGGACTACGTACAAAAGAGTGATGACTAATATGCGTGAGATGTTTATAACCGTTTACGCCTCCGTAGTTTTCAATAATATCTATTTCTTCGGTATCATCAGGGCTAAGTAACCAAAAGCATGAAGCCAATGAAATATTTGCCACACTAATGGCCGATTCTACATAAACCGGATATTTCACTTTGCTATTTGAAGTCACACAGCCTGAGGCCACACCGTAATTACCACCCTTATGATTTTCGGCAGTGTACCCTACATTTATAACCAAATCACTACCATCAACGGTAACATTTTGGTTTTTCCAATAGGTATAACCTGGTCCATCCCAAGCATTATGGTAAAAATTGTACCACTTATTACCTGAACCGAAGTTAGACCATGAAGCGGAATTAAAATTATAATTGAAGTCGTCGGAAACCTGTTCTTGTAGTTCCCACACTTTCGCATCACCTGCGTTAGCTGGAATTGGGATTCCTGCCCAATCTTGAGCATGCATACCCATAGTACCAAGTAGAACCGTTAGCATCCAAATAAGTTGGTTGTTTCTTTTTTTTACATGATTGCTGCCCTTTTTTCGGACAGCAAAATCATGTACAGTTGCTGTTTTAATCATAATTAATTCAATTTTAGTTGTTTAAACGTTGGTTTTGTTGCCAATTTATAAGTTTTGTTAACTAAAATTTTACGGTTTTACAGCATGTTCAGTTTATGTACAGTTTATTTAGATCAAAACTATCAATTAAGAAAAAACGTACAGTTGTTTACTTCACTGAACAATAGAAAAGTAGCATTCTTGATAAAGACTTTTTACATAGTAGCCGTTTTAGGTGAGGATTTTTGTAATAAACATATCAATCACTTCAATAACAATTAGAATGATGATAATCCATTCCAAACGGCTACTTTCGTTGTGATCCATGATGTCTTTAAACAGCTCTAAATTTTCTTTTATAATTTCAATGCGATCGTGTATGATACGATACCGGTCCTTTAAGTCGAAAACACGCTTTAGACCTAAGTCTAATTTGTTAAGCTGTGCATTTTCCCAGGTAATTTCGGGAGCATCGAAAATGTACAAATTCTCAGAGATTTTGTTTTTGATGTTTAAGATCTTCCCAATAAAACGCTTCAGTTGATTTCCTGAAATATTAAGCTTTCCATTTTTTTCAAGGAATAAAGTATGCTGATTGGTTTCAATAATAAGTTCTTCGGTTATTTCCGAATAACGGCTTAAAGCCACCGACTGCGACGTATTAAGCAGTACCAATCGAATCATTTCCTCGTCCAGTTCTGGTAAAATAACATGATCGAACTGTACTTTTAAGGTGTCAGATTCAACGCGTATTTCGAGAGATTCTGAAAGCTTTTCAGAAAAATAGTGATCGCAAAATTTACGGATATTGTTTAAGGCATCATCAATTTCAGTGGTGGTCAGGTTAAAAAAACTTACCATGCCAGATTGAAAAATATAGATGAATTTATGGTTAGAACTTTTAAAATAAATTTCATCGCTATCTTGAAACAGGAGCTGCCACGGCAACTCCTGCTTACAGTTTTTTATATGGATAGCACGAGCTACTTGGTAAGCAACTACAGAGTACATGCTGTATTAATTAAAAACTTTTAAAGTGGCTTTAAACTTTCGATACGATAAAAAATATCGTCGCCATCTTCATCTTCAACGAAGGTGATTTTAAAGTCTTTATCGATAAGACTTTTATCGTTTTTTAAGTCGAATTGTTTTAAAACGCGAGGGTGAACATCTTCAAAAGCAAGTTCCTCGCCATTTTCAAACCAAAAATTATAGTAACCGTTTTTGTAAGATTTAAAAGCGGCAATTCTCATAGCACTAAATGTTGTTAATTGTTATTCGTTTTCGTCGTCATCACCTTCGATCTCTGGCTCTTGTACAGCTTCAGGATCGTTATTATCGAAATCTTCGTAGTCATCTTCATCATAATTCTCCATAGTAATCGCAAGTTTAGTACTTACTTTTACCAAGTATTTGGTATCATGAGTCGTCACTTCTACAGCTTCGATAATTTCGTTGTGCTGATTTCTAAAAGATATAATCTGATCATCGTCATAGCCATCAGGGTAGCGTTCTACCAATAAGGATAGTATCTCAGGCGTTAACTTTTTAAAATCAACAATGACACGTTTTAAATTATCATTTCTATTTTTCATTCTTATTAAGTAAAATGTTGTTTGTAATAGGTTTAAATATACTATTTATCGCTTTTAATTCGAATAACATCGTAAAAATCTTTTCTTCTATCTTTTAAATTTTTTACTGCTCCAAAAGAATGAAGTTCTCTCAATAAACTTAAGTCGACATCGGCAACCAAAATCATTTCAGTATTTGTGGTGGCTTCAGCCTTTATTCCGTTACTTGGAAACGAAAAATCGCATGGTGTAAATACAGCCGACTGTGCATATTGAATGTCCATATTATTCACATTAGGCAAGTTACCAACACTTCCCGAAATGGCCACATAACATTCGTTCTCAACAGCACGCGCTTGCGCACATAAACGTACACGAGAATAGCCGTTTTGCGTATCGGTTAAAAAAGGAATGAATAGAATATCCATACCTTCATCGGCCAATAAGCGCGACAACTCCGGAAACTCAGAATCGTAACAAATTAGGATGCCTATTTTACCACAATCGGTTTCAAAAGTTTGCAATTTATTTCCGCATTGCATCCCCCAAACTTTAGCTTCATCGGGCGTCACATGAATTTTTTCATAACGCTCCAAACTCCCATCTCTTCTACACAAATAACCTACGTTATATAGCTTATCATTTACCACTTCGGGCATAGACCCTGAAATGATATTGATATTGTAAGAAATAGAAAGCTGTTTCAGTTTATTAACGATAGTTTCGGTGAACTTTGCAAGTTCTCGAATAGCATCTGGTTCGTGCATGTGGTTGAACTCCGCCATTAAAGGGGCGTTGAAAAACTCAGGAAACACTGCAAAATCTGAACGATATGCAGCAACGCTATCGATGAAATACTCTGCCTGCTCCATTAAATCGTCCAAGCCTTTATACGGACGCATTTGCCACTGAATTAAACCCAATCGCACTACGGTTTTTACGGTGCTCGCTTTCTTGCTCGGTTTTTCATAATAGATATTATCCCACTCCATTAAAACCGCATACTCGTTGGATGCGGTATCGCCTTCTAAATAATTTTTTAAAACACGAACGGGGTGAAAATCGTTAGAAATCTGAAAATTTAAAACAGGATCGTGAATTTCTTTGCGCTTTACTTTCTCAATATATTGCTTTGGCGTGAGCTCCTTATGCTTATAGTAATTAGGCATACGCCCGCCAAATACTATACTTTTTAAGTTTAAATTCTCGCAAACTTCTTTTCTATAATCGTAAAGACGACGCCCTAGACGCAACCCGCGATATTGTGGTTTTATAAACACATCAATACCATAAAGCACATCGCCTTCGGCATTATGATTTTTAAACGATTCGCCACTAATAATATCTTCATAGGTGTGCTCATCTTCAATGGAATCGTAATCTACAATAAGGGATAAGGCGCAACCTGCAATATCACCATCAACTTTAATAACCACCTGCCCCTCTGGGAACATGGTGGTTAAAGCTTTAATATGTTTTTTTTTCCAATACGACGTAAGCACCCCTGCATACGACTCTAAAGTCGCAGCTTTTAGTTCTTTAAAATCATCGACCGTAAGGTACTTAAGCTCTATATTTTCAATACTGTTCGTATCCATGTCTTACTGACCTAATAAATAGGCGAAAATAAGTGGCGCTACGATGGTAGCATCACTCTCGATAATGAATTTTGGCGTATCGATATCCAATTTCCCCCAAGTGATTTTTTCGTTAGGCACAGCTCCAGAATACGACCCGTAACTTGTAGTAGAATCACTAATTTGGCAGAAATAGCTCCAGAAAGGTGTATCGGTACGTTCCATATCTTGGTATAACATCGGTACGACACAAATAGGGAAATCGCCAGCAATACCTCCTCCAATTTGGAAGAAACCAATACCTTTTTCAGAATTATCAGTGTACCAATCGGCTAAAAAGGTCATATATTCAATTCCAGATTTCATGGTGCTTGCTTTCAACTCGCCTTTTAACACGTAGCTTGCAAAAATATTCCCCATAGTACTATCTTCCCAACCTGGGCAAACAATAGGTAGGTTTTTTTCCGCGGCAGCGTACATCCAAGAATCCTTTAAATCGATCTCATAATACTGCTCTAAAACGCCAGACAATAGCATTTTATACATGTATTCATGTGGTAAATAACGTTCACCTTTAGCTTCAGCTTCTTTCCAAATATCAACAATATGCGCTTGTAAACGACGAAACGCTTCCTCTTCAGGAATACAAGTATCGGTTACACGGTTTAGACCTTTTTCTAATAAGTCCCACTCTTCTTGTGGCGTTAAATCGCGGTAGTTAGGCACACGTTTATAGTGCGAGTGCGCTACCAAATTCATGATATCTTCCTCAAGGTTGGCACCAGTACAAGAAATAATTTGCACTTTATCTTGACGAATCATTTCGGCAAAACTTTTACCCAATTCGGCAGTACTCATAGCACCAGCAAGCGACACTAACATTTTAGCGCCAGATTCCAGTTGTGCTTCATAGCCTTTAGCAGCATCAACTAAGGCAGCCGCATTAAAGTGTAAATAATGTTTTTCTATAAATTGTGAAATTGGTCCTTTAGTACTCATCGTTATCGCTGAATTTTGAAACGTTATTTTTTTGTTTTGAATTATCGAAGGCATTATCATACTCATCATCAACACCTTCGTCCATAAATTTATAGCTTAACATTTTATAATACAATTTTGCAGCTAAGAAATCTGATGATTTTTCTTTTTTGTTAGGGCATAGTTCCACAATATCGAAACCTACCACATTCTTTTCGGCAAAAACCTGTTTTAAGAAATCTAAAGCTTCGTACCATAATAATCCGCCTGGCTCTGGAGTTCCTGTGCTTGGCATAATCGATGGATCGAAAGCATCTAAATCGAAAGTAATAAACACGTTATCGGTCATTTGATCGATTGCCGAATCCATCCAAGTATCATCCATAGCCATTTCATGAGCGAAATAGGTTTTCTCTTCGTCCATCACAGTTTTCTCCATGATATCCATTGAGCGAATGCCCACCTGAATTAAGTTGGTCGTTTGGCTCGCTTCGTACACCGCACAAGCATGGTTACAACTTGTACCTTCGTAGCTTTTACGTAAATCGGCATGCGCATCAATATGCAACACTGTTAAACTTGGGTACATATCGTTAAAGGCACGAATGGTTCCTATAGAAATCGAGTGTTCACCACCAAAAATGGTAACGAATTTATTCTTTTTAATGTATTTTTTAGTGGTTTTATGCACAGCATCTACCATGGCTTCTGGCGACTCGTTTTCGGTAACAGGATCGGCCAAAAATACACCTTGTTGGTATACTTCTGTTCCCGTTTCGATATCGTAAAGCTCCATGTTTTCAGAAGCATCTAAAAAAGCTTTTGGCCCTTTATCAGCCCCTTTTTGCCAAGTGCTGGTACCATCGTAAGGCACAGGAATTAAAACGATTTTTGCATTTTCTAATTTCCCAAATTCTTCTGGAATTCCAGCGTAGGTTTTATTGCTCATAACCTAAAATTTTAAGTAAGTCTTCACTTTTTTGTTGTTCACTAAATAATTTTGTTGTGATGTTTCCATCGGCATCTCTATCGATTAAAACATGTTTTGGCGATGGTATCAAGCAATGCTGCAATCCTCCAAAACCACCAATAGTTTCTTGGTAAGCGCCCGTGTTAAAAAACCCGATATACAAGGGTTTATCTTTGTTATATTTTGGCATATAAATCGCGTTCATATGCTGCTCACTGTTGTAATAATCGTCGCTATCGCAAGTTAAACCTCCTAATAGAACACGCTCGTAAGTATCTTGCCAACGGTTTACAGCCAATAATATAAAACGTTTATTTATGGCCCAAGTATCTGGTAAGGTTGTGATAAATGACGAGTTAATCATGTTCCACTTTTCACGATCGTTCTGTTGTTTTTGGTAAAGCACTTCGTAAATCGCGCCACCACTTTCCCCTACGGTAAAGCTTCCAAACTCAGTGAATATATTAGGCACTTCAACACCTTCTTCTTCACAAGTTAATTGAATCTGATTGATAATTTCATCAACCATGTATTCGTAATCAAAATCGAAAGCCAACGAGTTTTTAATAGGGAAACCACCTCCAATATTTAAACTATCCAACGACGGACAAATCTTTTTCAAGCTGGTATAAACCTTCAAACACTTTAAAAGTTCGTTCCAGTAGTAAGCCGTATCGCGAATACCGGTATTAATAAAAAAGTGTAACATTTTAAGTTCAACCTTTTTATTGTTAGCGATCTGATTTTTATAGAAAGGTACAATATTCTTATAACCAATCCCTAACCTTGAGGTATAGAACTCAAATTTAGGCTCTTCCTCCGACGCGATACGAATACCCACATTAAATTTGCCTTCAATCTCTTGAGAAAGTAAATCGATTTCCTCGTAATTATCAATAATCGGAATCGCATTTTTATGGCCGTTATTAATCAATCGCGCGATGTTAGTAATGTATTGCGCACGTTTAAAACCGTTACTAATAACAAAGGTGTCGTCGGTAATTTTACCTTCGGCCTTTAGGCTTTCAACAATATCAATATCGAAAGCCGAAGAGGTTTCAATATGAATATCATTTTTTAAAGCGGTATCTAAAACGTGTTTAAAATGTGAGCTTTTTGTACAATAGCAGTAATTGTATTTCCCTTTATAATTGTGCTTTTCAATCGCTTCAGCAAACCACTTTTTCGCCTTATTAATATTATTAGAAATTTGTGGCAAGTAAGTGAATTTTAACGGCGCACCATATTCCTTAGTAAGGGCCATTAAATCGATATCATGAAAATGCAACTGTCCTTTATCAACCTTAAATTCTTCTTGTGGAAAATCGTAAGTCTGATTTATTAAATCAATATATTTTGTATTCAATTTGTTTATTTTTAAAAAGTTAAAGATGTAATCTGTAGATTAACTACACGTTAATTTAATAAAAAACAAACAATATCAAATTTGAATTTCCTTTTCGGTAGTAGGCACAAAGCCGTATTCATGCTGAATCGCATATATGGGAGATACGGAAGTTAGCTTTAAAATTCGGTCGCTTAATCTGTAAGCTGCTTTTGAATATGACTTCCTAATTTTCAAAAGCCCGAACATAGAAACATTGTTCAATTTGTTCAGCTAAATAGAGTGCAAATGAAAAACAAAAAATCGAATTACAAACTTTTTTTAAGTTTTTTTTTGAAAATTTTAATTCACCTCTATTTCAAAGCTCTATTTTGGGGGTTACCCAAGGGTCGGGCTATCCGTTACAATCTTTTTTTCAAGGCTTTAGGATGTCCATTTCAATTTATTGAAATCCGAAATTTCAGTTGCATTTCCCTTTCATTATTCAGCAAAAAAAGGATTTCCACTGCTATCCCTAACCCGGAGGTTGGAGATTGGTTTTTGGTTTTTGGTTTTTGGTTTTTGGTTTTTGGTTTTTGGTTTTTGGTTTTTGGTTTTTGGTTTTTGGTTTTTGGTTTTTGGTTTTTGGTTTTTGGTTTTTGGTTTTTGGTTTTTGGTTTTTGGTTTTTGGTTTTTGGTTTTTGGTTTTTGGTTTTTGGTTTTTGGTTTTTCTATAAGACCCTTCAGGTTTCAAAAACCTGAAGGGTCTGAATCCTTTTATTCACAACCTTGAAAATCAACAAAACTTTCAACACCATGGTGTTCGAGCGAAGTCGAGAACCATTAAAATTTAAAGCCAATCAAAACAGCATAAAGCTAACTCCGTGTAACTCTGTGCCTCTTTGCGAATCTCTGCGTTACCACAAATTTCTATGAAAACAGATTCTTAAGTCATTACTCCCTCTGAATGAACAACAAAAAAAAAAACTGTTCAACCTTCGCAAAGATTGAACAGTTTTAAACTAACCAAACATTTTATATGAAAAACGAACCACTGTTTTACATTAACAAGACAAAGTTCCGTAAAAGACAGGATGTGATTTATGATAAATGTCATAAACCCTTGCTATTGCTGTTAAAAATGCGTTAAAGCATTTCAAATAAATTCAAAATGCGTCAAACCCCAATCCAGGGTGTTGGTGAGAAGTCGAGAACCGTTAAACTCTTAATAGAATCACCTTCTCGTCTCCGCTCGAAGATCATAAAATTTTAAGCCTATCAAAACAACATAAAAGGAACTTTATGTATCTCAGTGCCTCTTTAAGAATCTCTACGTTACAACAACTTACAGTCAAACAGATTCTTCAGCCCTTCCTACCTTTAAATAACGGCAAAAAAAAAAAACTGTTCAACCTTCGCAAAGACTGAACAGTTTTAAACTAACCAAACATTTTATATGAAAAACGAACCACTGTTTTACATTAACAAGACAAAGTTCCGTAAAAGGTAGGATGTAGTTTATGATAAATGTCATAAACCCTTGTTATTGCTGTTAAAAATGCGTTAAAGCCTATCAAATAAATCCGATAGCGCGGACTTGTACCTTAAATCCGTAGGTTATAGTATTTTGTTTAGCTGTAATGATTTCTGGTAGTATTTCTCATTTTTTCAGGTGTTAAATGTTTGAAGTTTTTAAGGTTCTTGTGTTTGTGTTTGATCTGTTTGCTTACACAAGGAAGCTACTGTATATAGGATAGCCCCAACTTTGTTGGGGTTTAATTTTTTTTACATTAAACTGTTGGGGCTTGACACTTTTCTTTGTTAAGTTTTAAAGTGAATAATTCCATACACCCTTAATTTATATTGCCTAGCCGTTTTTATCCATTTGGCAGGAATGGATATAAATCTAAAGATGAATTTTTTAATTCTATAGTTTGCCTTTAATCCCTTAAATCGTTTGGAAAACCGTTCTATAATATACTGATACAAATTCCTGCACATAGCAGTAAATAACAGAAAAACTGTATTTTGCTCTAATTTTGAAAACGGCAAGTTGTTCCATCCAAAGTCATTCTTGAGAATATCAAATTCTTTTTCAATCGCTCCACGTTGATTATAAAAATCAACAACTTCATTGATGGACATCGAAAAGTCGTTGGTCAATATCGCTGAATACAAATAAGCATCTTTAGTAAATAAATTTACCTGTTTGTCATTACGCTCTATTTTACTTACAACAAGCCTGTATTCCTTAGTTTTATGGAGTTGTTTTTTTCGTTTTAATGATCTTATAAAGGGAGTGAATTTTATTTCTCCTCTGAAAATTGTTTCGGAGCCGACCCTTTGTTCAGACCAGTTAGTTATTTCAGATATCCTTTTAGCCAATGCGTCGCTCATACATGCTCTAATAAAGAATCGATTAACTTTTGTAGAAATAAAATCAACCACATTAACTTGATAAGAAGCTGCATCGGCTCTAAAAGCATCAATTTGTATTCCTTGATTTTCGAGTTCATAAAACATTCTAGTTAATGTTTCTAACTGTAAATCTTTGGCTGCACTATTTCCATTTCGATTTTCAACATAAACAATATTATTCTTAATTATCCCCACTCCTGGGCAGTATCCAGAGCCCTTTTTGTAAGTTCTTATGCTGTCTTTCTTATTGGTGTATAGAATCGTATTGTCATAATCTAAAATATGATCATTCGTGGTAGTTAAGTTCAACTTTTTCAATAATCTTAAATTCAACTCATTTAAAGTAAAGTTCAAGCCAAATTGATGTAAACTAGTGCCTCTGGGTAATGTAAAAAGGTCTTTTGTCTGTGATAATTCTTTGAATCTATCAAGAATCCTATCAGGACTTGGTACTCTAAAAAAAGGATTATCTCTTAGATGCTCTTTTAAGTTCAACGAGATATCTTCAATACAATCTCCTCCACAAAAATAGATAGACCAAAAGGAATATAATAAGTCTTTCCAACTATAAGAAGCTTGCTGTACTATATGTGGTAAATTGTTTTCAAGCAATGTGCCTAAACCAAGCTGTTCAAACTCATTGATAACAAAATTTAATCCTCCAAAAGGATTAATACGTTGAGATTTTATTATTTTCATAATGTGTTTTTGTAGCAACACCAATTTAGGTGAAAACACACAAAACCGCAAACCTTTGTAAACAAATAGTTTGCGGTTGTTTTTTACTCTATACCTACGGATTTAAGGTACAAGTCCGCGCTATCGGCTTCTCGATCCAAAACATCACTTTTCAATTTTGAGTAAATATCAAAAAAGTTTGATGAGACCCTGAAAATAAATTCAGGGTGACGGAACAGAAGCGTGTAAAACAAAATCAGCACGCTAAACAATAAAGTTAAGCGTGCTGATTACAAAATTTTATATCTTAAATACTAAAGCATTTTAAGCGTATTAAGCTCCTGCTCTGTTAAGTGTTTCCAGCTACCACGCGGAATATCTTTTTTAGTAAGATGCCCGATAGCAACACAGTCTAAATTTATAATATCGTATTTGAAATAATCAAAAATAGTACGGATAATAGTGTTTCCTGTATTTTTAATTTTCAATCCTATTTCCTTTTTTGAAGCGCCGTCGATATAACTAATCTCTTCAACTTCAATTAATTTTCCTTCCGATTTAAAGCCTGCTTGAATCTTTTTTAAATCTTCTAACTTTAAGTTTTTATCCAATTCGATATGGAACAAACGCGCCACACCATTTTTAGAATTGGTGAATTTTGCAGCAACATCATCATCATTGGTAAATAACAATAAGCCTTTAGAGTTACGTCCTAAGCGTCCAATCGGTTTTATTCTAGAACTGGTTGCATTGGCTACTAAATCCATAACTGTTCTTCCTTTACCTTCGCTAGTCGTGGTTGCAAACCCTTTTGGTTTATTTAGTAAAACGTATGCTTTTTTCTCTGGGTTAATTCTTGCACCGTCGTAACGTACCTCATCGCCAGGCTTCACTTTATAGCCCATTTCTGTAATAACTTTTCCGTTTACAGAAACTAAACCTGTGGCAATATGTACATCAGCCTCACGTCGTGAGCACATTCCCGAATTGGCTACGTATTTATTTAATCTAATTTCACCAGGGTTTCCTGCAGGCTTAGATGTTGTGTTTTTAGGTGCCACATTGGCTTTTTTTATAGGAGCATTTCCTCTTGCATAACTGGTGGAACGTTGGTTTCCACTACCACGTCCCGATGGTTTTCCTTTTCCTTTACTTCCTTGATGTCTGTTCATGACTAATAATTTTATGCAAAGATATACTTAAAATTATGACTTCTTAATGATGATGCCCAAAGTTTAAGCGTTTTATTTACTAGTAAGTTTAAAAATCTAATATTTTTGATTTTTGTAAAAAAAATGACCAATAGCGCTTTTGAAATCCGACACTAAATCCGATTCAATATCACATGCACATCAATTAGCAAAATACTGAACACCCCTGCTAGAATAATGAGCTTTAGAATATTATGAAGGATTAAGTAATGTAATTTTGCTTTAGATTTCCACAACAAAAACAGGAATATTAAAAGTAAAAATATGCTCAAATAGAAAAACATATCCATGTGACCAACATCAAATTTAAACAGTAACAGGTAAGCTGGCACCAACGTTAACAACGCTAAAATAGTAAGCATCACTTTAGAAACGCGCTCGCCGTATGCCACTGGAATAGTCACATAATTCTGAGCAATATCACCTTTAATATTTTCCAAATCTTTAGTTAGCTCGTGCATGGAAATCATTAAAAACAAGAAAATGGCATGTACAAAAATGACCGTTTCATAGTTTTTATAGTACATAAAAATGGCAAAAAACGGCGTGATCATAAGTATGGCCGAAGTCAAATTTCCAATAAAAGGCATTTTTTTCAACTTATGGGAATACAACCAAATGCCGAAAATGTAAATTGAAAAGAACACAACGGCTCGAAACGACACATAACTCGCCATGATGACTGCCAAAAAATTAAGCACAAAATAAAAGGAAAGCTTGGTATTCTGACTCACTAATTTATCCAAGCGCGATTTTATAGGTCGATTGATTAAATCTTTCTCCGAATCGTAAAAATTATTAATGATATAGCCCCCAGCAATAGTTGCTGATGATGCCAAAACTAGCATGAGCAAATTAAGGTCGGAAACGACTTCTTTTAATGGCTTGTCATGAGCCAAAATATAAATAGACGTTAAATACTGTGCTATGATAACAATTAAAATATTATAACCGCGCACTACAGAAAACATACTAAAAAACTTAAGTAGAATGAGCTTCTGTTTTCTGCTTAACATGGGAGAAGTATTTTATTGAAAGCCTAAAGTTAGGAATAACTCTAAGATTTAAAAATTATAAACCACCTCCAATTTATAATCACTAAGCGATTTTTTAGCTTTTTCGATATCCTCTGTAAAACCAAGAATATAGCCACCACCGCCAGAGCCGCAAAGTTTTAAATAGTAGTCGTTGGTATTGATACCATTTTCCCATAGTTCATGAAACTGCTGTGGAATCATCGGTTTAAAATGACTTAAAACAATTTTAGACAATTGCTTCGTATTTTTAAACAAAGACTTCACGTTACCCTTAAGGAAATCTTCTACGCAGGCATCGGTATGTTTTATGAATTGGGTTTTAAGCATATTACGGAAACCTTCTTGTTTCATATTTTCCATAAACAAACTCACCATAGGAGCTGTTTCTCCAATAATACCACTATCAATTAAAAACACAGCGCCTTTACCTTCACTTTGCTGTGCTGGTATGCCTGTTGCTTCGATATTATCTTTAGAGTTTATTAAAATAGGAATGCTTAAATAGCTATTTAAAGGATCTAGTCCAGAAGATTTTCCGTGGAAAAACGATTCCATTTCCGAAAAAATAGCTTTTAGTTTTAATAGCTTTTCTCTGGTTAGATTTTCAAGAACGGTTATTTTATCAAAAGCATACTGATCGTAAATGGCAGCCACTAAAGCACCGCTACTTCCTACGCCATATCCTTGAGGAATAGAAGAATCGAAATACATGCCCGAATCTACATCTTCCTTCAACAACGCATAATCAAAACGCACCAATTCAGAATCGATATTCTGAATATATTCAGCAAAGCGCTTTAAACTCGCATTCGATTTTATAGCAGCCTCCGAAGGGTTTTCAGACTTCTTTAAAGCACCGTTATAAAAATTGTAAGGAATGGATAGGCCTTTAGAATCTTTGATGATTCCGTATTCGCCGAAAAGTAGAATTTTAGAATAGAATAAAGGTCCTTTCATCTTTTTCAATTAACAATTGATAGTTAATAATTAATAATTACTTAAGTTTTGACGTTTTAATAATACTTGTCAACAACTTCAATATCTCTTTAACATCAAATTCGAGGCTAAGATACTCAGAATTATTTAAATAGCCTGTTTCCTTAAGTAAATCCAGCCAATATTCCGTTTCATTTGCCTCTTTTAATGAAATCGAGAGTTTATGAATAAAATCCGCTTTACTCTCAGCATGTTCCGCTTCCCTAACGTTAGCACCAATTGAGGTACCCGAACGAAGTAATTGCTTTGATAACACAAATTCTTCATGTTCTGTTATTAAGAACCTATACAGATTAACAATTCTTACTGCAAAATTAAAACTTTTAGTTTTAATAACATTATCCCTCTTCATTGTTAATTTTCAATTGTTATTTATCAATTGACAGGCTCCGAACCCTACTGAATCATGAATAAACTGCTTATTTTGACAAAAATCTGCCAACTCCATTTCAATAAACATTCTTACTGCCTTAGCTTCATGTTCTGGATACAACACATGAACGTTTGCACCAGCATCTAGTGTAAAACAAACTTTAGAGCCTGTTTCTGCGCGAAACTCCCATATTTTATTAATAATTTCCAACGTATTAGGCTTCATCAGGATAAAATACGGCATACTGGTCATCATCATAGCATGAAGCGTTAAAGCTTCACTTTCCACCAAAGCGATAAATTCATCCAAATCACCCGATTTTAAAATTTGGGTAATCGTTTTTAAGTTTTTATCGGCTTGCTTAAAACGTTCTTGTGCGAAAGGGTGTCCGTGCATCAAATTATGTCCCACCGTGCTACTCACCACTTTTTCACCTTTATCCACCAACAAAATGGTGTCTTGGTAATTTTTAAACGCCTTATGGACTTGATGTGGAAATTTCACACCAAACAAATCGGAACTCCCTTCAATAGACTCATGTTGTCCCCACACTACCAAATCACCTTCCAGACTTCTACAAGCAGATCCGGAACCCAAACGGGCTAAAAACGAGGCCTTTTGAATGAAATAAGTTTCCGCTTGAGATTCCTCGACTCCGCTCGGAATGACAGAACCACCCATTAACGCCTCTTCAATACTCATTAAACACAAGGCCAAAGCACTCATTCCTGAAGCTGAAGATGCAATTCCTGAACTATGAGGAAAAGTATTAGACGTTTCAATTTTAAAATGATAGGCTTTTAAAAATGGTAAATACACCTCAACACGATTAAAAAAAGTTTCTATTTTAGATTTAAAACTCTCTTTTTTTTCACCATCCAAATACACATCAAATGAAAAGGCTTCCTTATCAGCTTTTTTTGAAAAACTTAAAGTCGTAGTCGTTTTACAATTATTTAAAGTAAAACTGATAGACGGATTTTCAGGAATCTGATCTTTCTTTTTACCCCAATATTTTACTAAAGCGATATTACTTGGCGACGACCATGTAAAAGCGCCTTTTTCGATAGGGTTTGTGTATGGTTTAGGTATAAAATTATTTTCTGTCATGTTATAATGTTCAGTAAAACGGATTTTGCTTGGCAAAAGTAAGGAAATATCTGGTGGACTTTTTAATTAGCTTCAGACAAAGCTAAAAGCTTAACCATCGTTTTATAATTTCTGGCGGTGGCTGTTATTTTGAGTTTACGTTCAAAGAAATTGTTACTACATTTTGCCTTCCCGTATCCTATGGCACTATAGAAATAAATGCATTCTGGAGTGATTACAAATTCCTCATTAGGAAAACTTAATCCTGAAACGCCTTCAATGACTTCCTGTTGCGGCGACTCATATAAAAATGTAAAATAACTGTTTTTCTTTTTTTCTTCGGAAAAAGGACACCCATCAAAAATACACTGCAGATCTTTATGAGTTTTTATTAAAACAGGCACATCAAAACCAAAATGTGATTCAATCGCTTGATGTATTTTTAATTCTAATTTTTGAAGATTTTCTTCAGAAGATTGAAACAAAACATTCCCACTTTGAATATAGGTTTGAACGTTTTCTAACCCACTACCAGAAAGCAACTCACGAAGTTCAACCATGGGAATTTTCTTTTGTCCGCTTACATTAATCCCTCTTAAAAGGGCGATATAGGTTTTCATTTAAAAATCTTGTTTTTGGTTAAGAAAGCTCAATATTCGCACTTCATCATCAACCACTACATAGTGAAATGAATAATTGAATTTTTCAAACAGATGGATTCTTATGTTTTTGTAGCGAACTTGTCTTGTTAAAGGATGCTTTTCTAAAAATATTATTTGCTCACTCAACTCCTTCAAAAACGAGTCTTCAATGTTTTTCGTTTTAAAATAACAAACTGCTAAATCAATTTCCCTAAAAGCTTCTGGAGTTATAATTAATTTATAAACCATACTTCTTCTTAACAGCATCCATTGATATGAAATCTATTTCATTCTTCTCCATTTTATCTAAGATATCATCCATCATCGCCTTATAGGCTTCGGAAGGTTCGCTAAAACGCACAGCTTGCTCCTCTAAAGTATATTCTATATAATTTTTTAACGAGCGCTTTTCGAGCTTGGCTTGCTTTTCTAGAATCTCAATAGCTTTATCGTCTAATTCAATAAGTTTTTTCGTCTTTCCCATGATATATATTTTATATATTAAATATATACAAAATATATTAAAACGAATAGATTTTATACTTTTATTAAAGACAATCCCTTACCCCATCTTACTAGAGGGGGAAACTGTTATGAATAAACTACCTTTAATTTGTTACTTCATTTAACGCAAAAGTTTCCCTCCTAATAAGGAGAGACTAAGGGAGGTGTAAAACACATACCCTTAAATTTTGAACATAAATTCTATTTCATGTTAGAAAAAACATCGACAACACACCCCTTAATCCCCTCTTGCTAGAGGGGAAACTGTTATGAATAATTTTACTTTATAATTATTACTCTTTTCTAGCGTATGAGTTTCCCTCCTAATAAGGAGGGACTAAGGGAGGTGTAAAACCATACTCTTCAAATTTAAAAATATAATCTTCGATGGCTCTAATAACATTATCAATATCATTCATAATTTGATAATCTGAGAAACGTAAAACATGAATATCTAGCTCATTTAAACGTTTTGTTTTTTTGACATCTTTCTCATAAACCTCTAATATTTGATGAGAATAGCCATCACATTCAATTGCTAATTGTAATTTGTTGCAAAAAAAGTCAACTATATATTCATCAATCGGTTTTTGTCTATGAAAATCGTAACCATACATTTGATTCCGTCTTAGATAAGTCCACAGTTTAATTTCTGATTTTGTGGAATTATTTCGAAGCTGCCTTGCAAACTCTTTGAGTTTTGGATTATAGTTTATTTTCATTTTACAAATGTACGAAAAACCAACAAAAACAATCTTTAATACCATCTTACTAGAGGAGAAACTGTTATGAAAAAATCTCCAATAAAATTGTTACTTCTTTTAGCGCATGAGTTTCCCGTCTAATAAGGAGGGACTAAGGGAGGTGTAAAACTATACCTTTTATTTTAGAACATAAATTCATTTCATGTTTGAGAAACTTCCACAACACACCCCTTAATCCCCTCTTTCTAGAGGGGAAACTGTTACGAAAAATCGTTGTATGATTATGAGTTTTTTTGGTGTATGAGTTTCCCTCCTAATAAGGAGGGACTAAGGGAGGTGTAAAACAATACTGCTTAATTTTTGAACCTAGTATTCATTTCAAGGTTCTAAAAAACTTTGACCACACCCCTTAATCCCCTCTTACTAGAGTTGAAACTGTTGTGAAAAATTCTGTTCTATGATTGTTTAAACGGACTTCGCTATATCTCGAGCTGCAATAAAAGCTCCAGTCCAAGCATTTTGGAAATTAAATCCTCCTGTAACGGCATCGATATTTAAAACTTCGCCTGCGAAATAAAGGTTTTCAACATACTTACTCTCAAAAGTTTTAAAATTTACTTCTTTTAGATTGACACCTCCAGCGGTAACAAACTCCTCTTTAAACGTACTTTTTCCATCTACGTTAAACACGGCAGAAGTTAGTTGTTTTGCTAAGGCTTCTAATTGCATTTTATTTAAATCTGCCCAGCGTGTAGTCTCTGACATTTCTGAAGCTAAAACCAATTTATGCCATAGTCGCTTAGGCAAATCAAACTGCGTAGATTTAAATACCGTTTTTTTAGGCATGGTTTGTTTCAGGTCTTTTAAAACATCTAAAGCAGCTTCAGAAGATTGACGTATAAAATTAATTTCTATTAGAAATTTATAGTCGCGTTTAGCTAATTCTAATGCTCCGAAGGCCGACAATTTTAAAATAGAAGGCGCACTCATACCCCAGTGTGTAATAAGTAACGGCCCTTCACTCCACAGGTTGGTTCCTAAAACTTTCACCTCTACATTTAAAGCCACAACACCAGGAATATCCTGTATGCGCTCATCTTTAATATTAAAAGTAAATAAGGAAGGAACCGGTTCGGAAACACTGTGCCCCAAACCCTCTAAAATTTTCCATATTTTCGGATTGCTTCCTGTTGCCACCAATATTTTATAGGAAGTAAAACGATTATCGGAAGTTTGAATAACAAAAGCATCACCTTCTTTTTCTATCGATTTTACAGGTTGATTATACAAGACATCAACCCCGTGTTTCTGGGCTTCACTTAAAAAGCAATCGATAATGGTTTGTGACGAATTTGAAACTGGAAACATGCGGCCATCATCCTCAATTTTTAACTCTACACCACGCTCTTCAAACCAAGCGATGGTATCACCCGTCATAAACTTATGAAAAGGACCAAGGAGTTCTTTCTCCCCGCGAGGATAATTTTTAATCAATTCTGAAGGCATAAATTCGGCGTGAGTAACATTGCAGCGTCCACCACCAGAAACCTTAACTTTAGCTAAGCCTTCTTTTGCTCGCTCTAAAATAGCAACTTGCAATTGGGGATTGTTTTCAGCAATATTAATGGCTGCGAAAAAACCTGCGGCTCCGCCACCAATAATTATGACATCCTTTTTGATCATATTCTGTCTGGATAATCAGAAATAATCCCGCTAACACCATATTCAATCATACGTTCAATAGGTTTTAAGTTATTCACGGTATAGGCAATAACCTTGAAATCCTGACGCAATTCTTCCACATTTTCGGGAGTTAGCATGGTGTAATTGGGATGAATAGATGTGGCGTTTATCTGTTTCGCGAAGTTGACAGCTTCTTCCAAATTGGTATTAGTAAGCACACCAAGCGGAATGTTTTTATTTATTTCAAAAACCTCTTCTAACAAATCAAATTGAAAACTAGACACAATAATATTGTTGTAATCCCATCCTTTTTTATCAACAAAAAATGTAATAAGACGGCAAGCTTCTTTTGCTGTATCCTGACCTTTTAGCTCAATATTCAACAAGCATTTATTGTCAACCAAAGTAAGCACCTGCGATAAGGTTGCGATTTGATAGCGGCCTTTAACTTTAACTTTCTTAAGATTGTTTAGAGTGTGTTTAGAAATTTCTCCAAAACCATCGGTAACGCGATTTAGGGTAAAATCGTGAAAAACCACCAATTCACCAGAGGCACAGCGATGCACATCGATTTCGATGCCATCAACTTTTAAGTCTAGGGCTTTTTTAATGGATTCTAGTGTGTTTTCGGCAAGGTGACCTTTGGCTCCGCGATGCCCTATTTTCAATACTTTGTTTGTCATTTTTTTTCAATTGGACGCATTAAACCTTCTTGTGCTACCGAGGCTATTAATTTACCATCACGCGTGAAAATATTTCCTCTTGCAAAGCCTCTAGCACTTGCAGAGCTGGGCGATTCTATTGAAAACAACATCCAATCGTTAAAATCAAAGTCTCTAAAATACCACATCGAATGGTCTAAACTAGCCGTTTGTGTATTGCCCCAATGCGCTTTACTGGCATGCGGATTAAGAGCAGACACTAAAATATTATAATCTGAAATATACGTTAAAATTTGCTGTTTTGTGGCTAAATCTAAATTTTTAGCATCACCTTTTAATTTGAACCACACATCGGTAAATGGTGGTAAATCTTTTCTTTCTAAAGGGTTTCCAATTTCGGTAGGCTTAAATTCTATAGGGCGATCAACTTCAAAAAAGGCTTTCAATCCCTTGGGTAAAAAATCACCAAACTGGTTTAAAATATCGGTCCAACTCAATAACGCTTCAGGCTGTTTTAAACCTGATTTCATTTCGATTTGATGGCTATAACCTAGCTCATCAATATGAAAAGATGCTGCCAGAATAAAGATGGTATTTTCGCTCTGGTGCGCCGTAACCCGACGTACCGAAAAACTACCACCATCTCTAACCACAGTAACATTATAGGTAATGGGGTAATCCAGATTTCCAGCCTCTAAAAAATAAGCATGCATGGAATGTAAACTTCTTTGGCCAGACACCGTACGACTTGCAGCATTAATAGCCTGAGCCAGAACTTGACCACCAAAAACAATTGGACTCCCAATAGTTTTACTTATGCCATTAAACACATAATCATTTACCTTTTCTAAAACCAATAGTTTTAATAAATCATCAACAGTAGTCATGGCTAATTCTTCTTTTTCGCAGTAAATCTATTAAATAATAGGCGGCTATTAGAATGTTTTGCTAACAGATTCTTGAAAATTAGTTTTTAAATGAATTCAAAAACGCTCTTATCGCTTAAAACTACAACAAATCTTGTTATTTCCTAACATGACATTCATCATAATAACACATTTAACCCTCTATAGACCAGCACTATGAATTAACGTAGACCAAACTCAGTAAACTTCATAGAAGGTTTACTTATTGAAATCGTTCAAAATTAAAAATTACTACGATTTATTGAAGGGCCTAACGCCAAACACCATATTTTTTGGTATTATCAACCATGAGATTTATCATTAAAACACAATCACGCTTTAATTCCAGTCTAATTCGCTTCGCTCCTGCCAATAAAAACCTGGAGAAACCGCTAGTGCTTTTAAGGCCTTTACATCGGCATCTTCTAGCTCAAAAGCATTCGCTTTTAAATTTTCTTTCAATTGGGTTACATTCGAGGCTCCACTAAGCACATAATCTGGCTGCAAGCTATCCATAACAAAACGCAAAGCCATGGCATCGACTCCAACGTCGTATTTATCTGCTAACTTATTTAAAAGTGTATAAGCTACTTTATATTTCGGGAAGTTTTCACTTTCAAAAACACGTCCATTAGCCAAAGCTTCTTTAATAATTACCGTTTTTCCGCTTCTAATAAGCGTGCGTAAAACATCAAATGTAGACTGTTCAAGAACATTATAAGACACTTGAAAGCTATCAAATAAAAGATTACCATTCACTTCAATTTTTAATGCTTCGGAAATGACCTTTTTTTGATTTTCACCACTCGTTGTAATGCCGATGTGCAGCCCCGTGTCTTCTTTAATTCGGAACAATGCTTCTAGAACACTTTGATTTTCTAAAATACCACTATCAAAAGTTGCCGAATGCACTTGGTAATATTTTAAATGGGGAATCATTTTTTTTGAAACTGCCCATTGCTCCAGTAATTTCTCTAAAGAATGTTCCTTGATTTCATGCTTACCAGGGTAACCCAATTGCCAGTTGGCCACATACGTATACCCCCATTTGGTTCCTAAAATAACATCTTCATGGTTAGTCAGGGTGTTCCATTCTTGCAGAAAAGCTTCGCCTTTTCCATACGATGGTGCGGTATCAAAATACCTAACACCCAATTTATAGGCTTCATCTAAAACCGAAAATGTCGTGTTTTTAAAGGCTGTTTCCGATTTATCAATATCGTGATTTGTTCTAATATTTATATATTCTGGTCTGCCCAAAGCTGCTAAACCTAACCCTATTTTTGTAACTGATGTTTTGATGACTTTTATTTTTATTTTAACAAATGATCTATTTCGCTATAATACGTCATGCTGAACTTGTTTCAGCATCACATAATGATAATCCCTGATGATGCGACCCTGAAACAAGTTCAGGGTGACGCACGTCTTTAATTAATTATATTCTACGAGCTACAAGACAACATGGAACAGCCTACTTTATTACGTGCCCATTCTGGCCGTTTGGCAAACCATTTTTCGTATTCAGGTTGTTCGGCATAAGGCTGTTTTAAAAGCTGAAATAATTCGTCAATTAATTTATAATCGCCTTTATCGGCATCATCAATAGCTAATTGTGCCATGTAATTTCGTAATACGTATTTCGGATTCACGCCATTCATTTTTTCTTTCCTTTCTGAAGAAGAAACAGACTCCAATTTTAAACGCTCGGCATAACTTTGAAACCATTGGCTCCATCGGGTTTTAATCGCTTCGGAAATGGTATCAGGCGTATAAAAGGCTTCTGAAATTACGCTGAAACCTTCATCAGCTTTTTCAGCATTAAAATTGGCTAACAATCGGAAGAAAATTGTCATATCGGTTTCCGTGAGGTGCAACACATCTTCTAAATCTTGAATCAATGCAAGATCGGAATCGGACTCTTCTAACAATCCTAATTTTGAGCGCATCATCTTTAAGGACTCCGCTTCAAAATTGGTTTGATAGGTGTTTAATATCGCTTCTAGAGCTGGCACATCTTCAATTAACGGATAAAGTGCATTGGCCAATTGTAACAAATTCCAAAGCCCCATGTTGGGCTGATTACCAAAACGGTAACGTTTATGCTGTCTGTCGGTGGTGTTAGGGGTCCACCCAAAATCGAAGCCCTCTAACCAACCGTAAGGACCGTAATCTATGGTTAGCCCTAGAATAGACATGTTATCAGTATTCATTACACCATGCACAAAACCAACCCGTTGCCAGTGAATTATCATGTCAAGCGTACGCTGAGTCACTTCATTAAAAAATGCCAAATAAGTGTCTTTCGAAGGATTTCCTAAATGGGAAAAATGATGTTTTATGGTGTAATCGACTAAAGTTTTAAGTGTTTTATGGTCTTGTCTTGCAGCGAATATTTGATAGTTTCCAAAGCGTAAAAATGACTCGGCGGCTCGACAAACGATAGCACCTTTTTCGTATTCGGGATTACCATTATACAACACATCGCGCAACACTTGGTCGCCAGATAAGGCCAAAGACAAAGCTCGGGTTGTTGGCACCCCTAAATGAAACATGGCTTCACTACATAAATACTCACGAATAGACGAGCGTAATACTGCCAAACCGTCGGCTGTTCTTGAATAAGGTGTTTCACCTGATCCTTTTAATTGTAACGCCCAGTTTTTATTATTATAAATTACTTCACATAAATTTATAGCACGACCATCACCCAATTGCCCAGCCCAATTCCCAAACTGATAGCCGCCATAACACATGGCGTATGGAGTTGTGTTTAGTAAAACTTCATTTCCAGTAAATACCTTTAAAAAAGCTTCCGATTTACTGTCTTCTTTTGAAAGTCCGAGATTGGCAAGCATTTCAGGAGACACATGAAGCATTTCTGGTTGTGCTGTTTTTTTAGGCGTCACATAGGAAAAACAGGCTTTTTCAACCTGTCTTCTGCTGTTTTCCAGAATAGGGTCTGCGGGTAATTCTTTGGTGAAATTGTCGTTTATATTTAGTTTCATGCTTTTAATTTATCCGAATGTAATTTTCGAAGTTTCGTCAGTTTTGGTGTAATTACAAAACTACAATAACCTTGCGTGGGATGCGTGCGGTAATAATTTTGATGTTCAGCTTCAGCTTCATAAAACACATTTAAAGGTGAATTTTCAGTCACAATAGGGTTTTCGTAATAGGTGCTTATTTCGTCGATCACATTTTTAGCAATTTGTTCTTGTTTATCATCGTGAAAATAAATCACCGAACGGTATTGCGTTCCGCGATCGGCTCCTTGCTGATTTAAAGTGGTAGGATCGTGTGTGGTCATAAAAATGATTAAAATATCTTGATACGAAATCACATCAGCATCAAAAGTAATTTGAATCACTTCGGCGTGTCCTGTTAATCCGGAACAAATCTCCCGATAAGTAGGATGCCCAGGCACAGTTCCTCCCGAATATCCAGAGACTACTTTTTCAACCCCTTCTACTTCCTGAAAAACCGCTTCGGTACACCAAAAACAGCCGCCACCTAAAGTTGCTACTTGTATATTGCTCATACTTTTTCTTTTTCTAAAACCATAGACTCCGAATTGATGCAATAACGCAATCCGCTAGGTTCTGGTCCGTCAGGAAAAACATGTCCTAAGTGTGCATCGCATACATTACACATCACCTCCACGCGTACCATACCATAAGTGGTGTCTTTTTCGTATTTAATGGCATTCTCGGTAATAGGCTGCGTAAAACTTGGCCAACCGGTTCCTGAACTAAATTTTATAGTAGAATCGAACAGGGGCGCATCGCAACACACACAATTGTATTTGCCTTCATCGTACGCGGTACACAAATCGCCACTATGCGCACGCTCGGTGCCTTTTTGCCTTGTAATTCTGTATTGTTCTGGCGTTAGTTGTTCTAGCCATTCGGCTTCGCTTTTTTCAACGCGTTTATTAGGAACGGGATTACCATTCACTGCAAAATGCATAATATCTTTCCATGTTAACATATAAGTGCTCGTTTCATTAGAATTTATTAGTTTCAAAGGTGATAATAGTCGTAAATAAGGCTAAAAACTTTCTTTAAGACGCCAAAACCACATTTCAAATAGACTATAAATTTACAAACAAAAACTGTGAATCTGTTATTCTGTCAATGGCGGTCATAAAAATCTTAAAAAGAAAAAGCTTCCCTTTTCAAGAACATATCCTGAAAAGAGAAGCTTTAAAAATTTATACTTTTAAAGGACTAATTTCCTTTTTTGTAATCTTCTAAGAATTTCGCTAAACCGATATCGGTTAAAGGATGTTTTAATAAGCCTTTAATAGACGATAATGGTCCTGTCATGACATCAGATCCTAATTTTGCGCAATCAATAACGTGCATTGTGTGACGTACTGAAGCGGCTAAAATTTGAGTTTCGAAACCGTAGTTATCGTAAATCTGTCTGATTTCTGCAATAAAGTTTAAACCATCTGTAGAAATATCATCTAAACGACCAATAAAAGGAGACACATAAGTAGCACCTGCTTTTGCAGCCAATAAAGCTTGACCAGCAGAGAATACTAAAGTTACGTTGGTTCTAATGCCTTTATCTGAAAAATATTTACAAGCTTTAATACCATCGGCAATTAAAGGAAGTTTTACCACGATTTGTGGGTGTAAAGCAGCAAGGGCTTCACCTTCTTTAACCATACCTTCAAAATCGGTTGAAATTACCTCGGCACTTACATCACCTTCAACAATATCACAGATTTTTGTATAGTGTGCTAAAATATTTTCAGCACCTGTAATACCTTCTTTCGCCATTAAAGACGGGTTTGTTGTTACCCCATCTAAAACTCCTAAAGCTTGTGCTTCAGCGATATCATCAAGGTTTGCTGTATCAATAAAAAATTTCATAATTATGCAGTTTTGTATGCTGTTTTTAAATATTCTAATACTTCGTTGCTTACTTTTTCGCCTGTGAATCCGAATTTCTCATCCAATACCCCTGCAGGAGCAGAGTAACCGAAATGATCGACTCCAAACACTTTTCCGTTAGCACCAACAAGACCTTCTAAGTTCACCGGTAAACCAGCTGTTAAACCAAATAATGGTTTGTCTTGTGGAATAACACTGTTTTGGTACGCTTTAGATTGTAATCTGAAAACACCTTCAGAAATTACAGAAGCGATGTTTACTTTTAAACCTTTTTCAGCTTCTAAAATTTCAGCAGCAGCGATTAAAGTCGCAACCTCAGAACCATTGGCGATAAGCACCACATCTGGGTTTTCAACTTCTTTCACTAAATACCCACCTTTTTCGGCAGCTAAAGCCTCTTGATATCTTGATGCTCCTTGAGGAGCAACATCTTTAATACCTTGTCTAGAAAGGATTAAACCAGAAGGTGTATTTTTATTTTCTAACGCCATTTTCCAAGCCACGTTTGTTTCTGCTGAATCGGCAGGACGTAAGGCTAAGAAACTTGGGTTTCCGCTGTGGTTTTTTAATTTTTCAAGTAAACGAATTTGCGCTTCTTGCTCGATTGGTTGGTGTGTTGGACCATCTTCACCTACTCTAAAGGCATCGTGAGTCCATACATATTTAACACCCAATTCTTGAATACCACTCAAACGAATGGCTGGTTTCATATAATCTGAAAACACAAAGAATGTTGCTACAACCGGAATGATACCACCGTGTAAAGCTAAACCGTTTGCGATACAAGCCATAGTTAACTCGGCAACACCAGCTTGTAAAAAGGCTCCTGAAAAATCACCTTTTTTCATCGCGTGAGTTTTCTTTAAGAAACCATCGGTTTTATCTGAATTTGATAAATCGGCAGAAGACACAATCATGTTTTCTACATTTTCCGCAAGGTACCCTAAAACCGCTGAAGACGCTGCTCTAGTTGCTAAACCTTCTTTTTGAGGAATATTAAAATCTAATTCTGGTAATTCTCCAGAGAAGAAGAAGTCCAATTTCTCTGCTAATACAGGATTAGCTTCTCTCCACGTATTAATTTCTGCTTTCTTTTCAGCAGCTTTGGCTGTTTTTTCAGCAATAATATTTTTATAGAAATCGGCTACTTCAGGATAAATCTCAAATGGATTATTAACGTCTGCACCTAAATTTTCTAATGTTTTTTCGTAATCGGCACCAGTAGCTCCAATGGGCTGACCGTGTAATTCGCAATAGCCTTCAAACATACCACCATCGGCAGTTACACAACCTTTACCCATAATGGTTTTACCAATAATTAAGGTTGGTTTTTCAGTTTCAGCATTAGCATCTTTTAAAGCTTTTCTAATTTCATCGTGGTTATGCCCGTCGATAGTAACAACTTTCCATCCCCAAGACTCGTATTTCATAGCCGTATCTTCCGTAGTTACCTCATCAGTAGATGTTGATAACTGGATATCGTTAGAATCGAAAAACATGATAAAGTTGCTTAACCCTAAGTGTCCAGCAATACGTCCTGCACCTTGAGAAACTTCTTCTTGAATACCACCATCAGAAATAAATCCATAAACTTTATGGTTCATCCAATCGCCAAATTTAGCTTGTAAAAACTTCGCACCAATAGCAGCTCCCACACCCATCGTGTGTCCTTGCCCTAAAGGTCCAGAGGTATTTTCAATACCACGTTTTACATCAACTTCTGGGTGACCAGGTGTGATAGAACCCCATTGTCTGAAATTAGCAACATCATCTTTAGCATAGTTTCCTAATAGGTAATACTGTGCATACATTAAAGTAGACAAGTGACCAGCATCCATAAAGAAACGGTCTCTAAAAGGCCACTCCATATCTGTAGGGTCATAATTAAAAAATTCTGAGTATAAAATGTGCATAAAATCTGCACCACCCATAGGGCCACCTGGGTGACCTGATTTCGCTTTTTCTACCATAGCAACAGCTAATGCTCTAATATTATCTGCTGCTTGCTGATCATTTTGTTTGTTCATTTTTTAATTATAGTTTGTGTATTATAATCTTAGCTTAAAGATTTTCATTAGAAATAAACGCATACTAACACTAATTCCAATCCCATAAAATTCAACCTAACACCTTAATATGCCCTAAGAACCAAGTATTAACATGGATTCTTATTTCCTTATAATAGGGTACTTTAATTGATTTTTTTGCAAATATATAACCTTTAATGGGTTGAGTTAAAAAAAACCATAGAATTTAATTAAAATTAACGAAAGCGTTTTCGATGAATTTTAAGAATGTTAAATCAAAGATTAGAATTCATGATATCCAGAGAACTATACCTTTAAAAACCGAATTTAAATTCCATAAAAAAGGTTCAACTATAAAAGTCGAACCTTTTCTCCGCTTATACATTTTAAAATAAAATGCTTCCCACAAGTTTAATAATGCAAACTTATTTTTTTATAAAACGCTTTACAATCACCTTTTTATTGTTACTTTTTAGTTGGTTATAGTTTCATGAGCTTTTCAATAGCTGTTTCGCCATCGGCTTTAACACGTATTAAATACATACCTGTTTCTAAATTTGAAACATTGACTCTAGGCGAATTGGTTTGGGTTCCTTTAACCTTTTTAACTATTTTTCCAGACATGGATAATACCTCAATCTCCAAATTACTAATCGGCTTATTAAAATTCAGGTTAAAAAAATCGGATGTTGGATTAGGAAAAATGCTCAACTGCGATTCTAATATCTCTTTTACCCCCAAGGTTAAATCAGAACTTTCAAACAACTTGTCGTAGGCTGGCAAAGTACCATCGTCCCATAAAAAACTGTGTGGATGTCCACTACCATTGCCATCGTTATCATACCAGGCTGGTTTAACATCTTTAAAATCTGCAACAATAGCCACCGACTTATCTAGTATATCCTGAATAATCTGTTCAGCATTAGGTTCAGAGTTTCTAAGATTAGTCGTTTCACCAGGGTCTGTAGAAATATCATATAAACGCCACGAACCATTCCCTCCGGTTTTAACAATTTTCCATTTATCGTAAACAATACCTCCATTATGAAAACCATTTTGAGGTCTCATGACTATTAATGGGGCATCAGATCTAGAGTCTTCACCAGCTATAAGCTTATCCATAAAATCTACACCATCAAGAGTTTTTGCACTTGGCACGGCACCTCCTGCTAAATTCACTAAAGTTGGATAAAGGTCCAAGGAACTAATTTGGTGTTCATAAGTGACATTAGCACTAATTTGATTTGGCCAATGCACAAACATAGGCACTTTATGCCCGCCTTCATTCACACTGCCTTTTAATGCCGCAAGCGGATAGTTAACAGCGCCTTTACTATAAGTATAACCGCCATTATCACTTAAAAAGATGATCACGGTATTATTATACACCGACATGTCTTTTTTAAGCTCGGCAATTAAGCGTCCGATATTGTCATCCATATTAGTAACCATAGTAGCATACACGACACGGTCTTGCACAAACTGTTCGATAACAGCTGGTCTATCTGCCTCAGGATGTTTTGTTACTTGATTAGCCGTAGTCATGTAATCGCTATTTCGAATTAAATCCTCAAAATTCGGATTATTAGCTTTAAAAGCAGCTATTTCATCAGAAGGCGCTTCTAAAGGTGTATGCGGTGCATTATAGGCTAAGTACATAAAAAATGGATCTTGGCCACCTGCATTTGTACTAATATAACTTATAGCATCATCGGTAAGAATATCGGTCAAATAATCTTCGTCTGGAGCATTACTAAATTCATTTCTATCAATGTAATCTCTATTGCGCCATAAAGGATCTTGGTATTCATTGGTAACAGCAACACCATTACCAACTCTTCTATAATAAGAGTCTTCGTAACCTTCTTCAAAATATCCTTTTCCTCCACCTAACATGCCGAAAAAGTAATCGAATCCTCTATCCAAGGGCTGGTGTGCGCCTTCAACAAAACCTAAATGCCATTTACCAAAAGCTGCTGTTTTATATCCCGTATTTTGTAATAATTCAGGAAAAAAAATTTCGCTAGTTGGCAACCCTAAAGGCGTTGTAGTATCGTTAGGCAGGTTATATTGTGCACCCAAACGATGCGGCATAACGCCCGACATAATAGCGGCTCGACTTGGCCCACAAAAAGGATGAGCTACATGCGCGTTTGTAAGCACCACCCCTTGATCGGCTAAAGCGTCGATATGTGGTGTTGGAATGATTCCTAAATCTGCAGGAAAATTTGAATCGCGGTTAAAGCCAACATCAGCATAACCTAAATCGTCGGCTAGAATAACTATAATATTGGGCCGACTTCCTTTTGTAGTTTGTGCCCATATGCTATTGAGGCAAAGTGCAAAAACTAGAAAACAAAGATTTTTTCTAAGAGTAAAATTTATCATAAATAGATCAGGTTTAGTTTAGTGATGTCAAAACTAACCGAAACCAAAATGACTTACTTTGAATCTTTTACCTCATCATTATTATATTTTACCCTTTATCAACAAAAAAAACAGCTACAAGGTATACTTGCAGCCTCGATCTTAAATAAATATAAAAAATGATTGAGGATTTACTTTTTAATGGTAAAGGTATTTGGGAACTGCGCCATATGCTTATCGCTCCAAACTTGCTCTAAAGCTTCTGGGTCAAACCACAAAGGTTCGGTATGGGTGTCGCTCCATTTTTCGGCTTCGTTGACCATGTTTTGTAATTGTTCTGGGTACTGCTGACTTAAATCGTTATTCTCCCCTTTATCCTTATCGATATTATACAATTTCCATGGCGCTCTATAGGCTTTAGTAGCTTTCCATTGGTTTTGACGCACACCTACATCGGAAAACCCAGAACGGTGGCGCATGGCAAAAATCATATCGCCTTGACGTGCATTGGTTCCTGAAACTACATCGTCCCAAATATTCTTTCCGTCCAATTGTTTATCTGTTGCTATGTTAGCTTGTGCCAGAGCAGAAAAAGTAGGATAAAAATCTAAGGCCGATACCGGGTAGTCGTAGCTTTTACCAGCAGGTACATAATTTGGCCAATGGAAAAACATTGGCACTCGAAATCCGCCTTCAAAGGTATCGCCTTTTCTACCCTTTAAGGGTGCATTATTAGCTCCTTTGTCTGGGCGCCCGCCATTATCACTTAAAAATACTATTAAAGTATTTTCGTATTCATTTGTTTCTTTTAAGGCTTTTACCAGTTGCCCCACACCTCTATCTACGGCATATACCATACCAGCATATGTGCGGCGGTTTTTATCTTTAATTTTAGGGAACATCGCCATATCTTCCTTTGTTGCTTCTAACGGCGTGTGTGGTGCATTGTAAGCTAAGTAAAGGAAAAAAGGCTCATCTTTCTTTGAAGCTTCTTTCACAAATCGAACAGCGTCATCAGAGAGCTCATCAGTTAAATATTTGGTTTCCTTAACCTCTTCGCGCTGACGCTGTAAAGGCAATAAATAATCAAAAATATGAGTGCTCCCCGATTCTTTTTGACGTTTATAAGCCGCTTGATATTGTTCTGGAAAGTAATTATGTCCGCCTCCTAAAAAGCCATAAAAATAATCGAAACCGCGATCTTGAGGTTCAAACCCTTTAACCGCCCCTAGGTGCCATTTCCCAATAGCTCCCGTGTAGTAACCTGAATTCTGAAGCTCTTTGCTTAAAAACGTTTCACTTTTAGGAATTCCTGTTTTTAGATGCTCCTGACTGTTAGCAGGAATATTGAACTGTGACCCAAATTTATGCGGATATCTTCCTGTTAACAATCCTGCTCGACTTGGCCCACAAAACGGATGCGCCACGTAGGCTGAAGAAAAAGTTGTTCCCGAATGTGCTAATTGGTCAATTTCTGGCGTTAATAAATCTTTAGAACCATTAAAGCCAACATCGGCATAGCCCATATCGTCGGTTATAACCAAAATAATATTTGGTTTCTGACTTACCTTTTTTAAGGATTCGTGCGTTTGCTTTTTTACAGACTGCCCTTTTGTTCCGTTACATGAAACAGATAGTATAGCTAAAAGCAAAAACGCTAATAAGCTAGTTTTTTTTCGATTAATCATATCATCCTAATGAGTTTGACAATAGTTTGGTTTCAAAATTAACTAAGCCTTCTGAATTCGATTTACCATGAATTACCTAAAATACATCCAAAATTATCTTAAAACACCAAAATTTGAGTGCCTTTATTTCTATTTAAAACCACTTTTAAAATTGCTTTTGTAAGGGATTGATCGTATTTCTTTCTTTAGGTTTTATAAATACTGAAACTTCTATGGCCGAACAATTTTCAAAATCATTTTCTGTACTACTAACAATAATACCATCTTTTCTTATTTCTGAAGAAAAACCAGTGTGCTTAATATCGTGTAGAACAATTTTATAAGTTCCAACAGGATTATTAAAAGACTCATATTGATCTACGGCTAAATTATATACAGCTGCTAAAGAAGGCGCTTTAAAGGATTCTTCATCTGGATTTTTAGTTACACTTATGTGTTTTCGCAAAGCACAAGGAATAAATTTTAAGCGCATGGCTCTAACCTGGGCTTCATTTCCAAAAGTCGCCGAAACATGAGCTATTACCGAATCTTCTGAAAACGTTCCGGGTTCATATCCCGGAGCAAGCTGCTCTTTTTTAGCTGATAAAAAACCAAACCCAATGGCTACAGCAGCCTCACAACTTATACTGTTAACATCTCTAATATCAACCATCCCTTGCTGAATCGTGTGTGGGGAAAGCATGACCGCATGTGCTCCGTTTTTACAAGAAATTTGTCTTCCATAAATATGGTCGATCACAATAGTTTTATCGGTAAGATAGCGATCTGCTAAACCCTTGTAGCCTGACTCTAATCTTAGAGTGACACCGCCTGTTCCCGATAAATTTCGAAACAATATATTTTGAGCCACCTGAACTTGAACCACACCATAGCCATAATGCGCTTGTTCCACCGCTATGTTTTCAACAATACCAAAAGTTGGAAATGAGGCAGGCTCTCCACCAACCGCCTCTGTGGTGATGGCGTTAAACTTGGTAAAATTATCTAATACTTTAAAGTCTGATATTTTAAAATTTCTGGTATTCCCAAGCTGAAACGCTCTTATTTTACCGTTAGACTTGTAATTTGAAAAGTCGAAAGTGAATGCCGTTCCATCTAAACTTTGTACACTCCAGTTGGTTACTTCTTGAAAATTATTGACATATCCCGCTCTAAATAACGCGTTTGTTGCTGTTGATTTAAAAACCACCCCGGAAGCCACTTTAATATGTACATTAGATTTTAAATGAATTTGATCTAACACATAAACGCCTGGTTCAATGATTAAAACCCCGCCTCCCGAATTTGAAAGCGCATCGATACTAGCTTGAAGCATTTTGGTATTCCCATGGCTTAGAAAATGCATGGTATTGGACGCTACCACATCAGGATTAAAAAAATAAGAATCCTCAGGAAGCTTCCTTTGTAACGGTTGCGCAAAGGCATAGATTGGCAGTAACACTAGAATTAACCCCAATAGCACGCTTCTTTTCATAATTAACGATAATCTGGTTAAGCCTTATAAAATGCATTAATAAGGATATTTAAAAGTAAGGAATTGTTAACAAATTATTTCTTCTTCCAAACCCTAATATAATCCACATACATACTGGTGGGAATGCCTGCTAGCTGTTTTTTAGCCTCTTCATCCTCTAAAGGATTAACGGCGCGATTCGCATTATTAGAAAACTTCACAAAAGGACGTCGTAAGCCTAATGACGCTGTGACATTCATGGGTCTATACCAATCGGTATTAGGTTTCCTAGCAATTTCTTTACCATCTACATACCAAATAATTTCCTTTTCGTTAACCTCACAGCCGTAAACATGGTAGTTTTTACTAGGGTCGTCAGCTATTCTAAATTTATTAAGCTGTGTTTCTGGATGTTTTTTAGGACGATACCAAACACCTTTCCCTTTTTCCATCTTTACCAAATGTAAGTTATGATCGGAGTCTTGAATATCATCTTGATGCCCATTATGCCAATCGAACTGCTGCAATTCAACCACATCGATTTCACAGTAAATTGTTTTTCCGTTTTTAACCGATTTATCAAAATCACTGTACAACCAAAATGAAGGACACACCCCGAAACCATTTTTAGGACCAGGAACGTCGATTACCGCTCCCTTAATCCTGGCCTCTACATAACCTGTAACCATAGTTTCTTTAGATTTTAAAATCCCCGATTTAAAATAGGTTTCCCCATCGGCTTGATTATTATCGTTATGCCTCATGGTTAGTTCGGCAACACCATTGGCAAGTTTCACATTTTGTTCATTGTTCCACTTCCAGCCTGTAGTATTGGGTAACTTGTCGGTTTTGTACCATTTTTTCCAATCGATTTCATCTGTATTAAACTCATCAGACAAATCATTAACAAGCTCCCAATTGGAGGATGTACCAACCACCGACATAGGTTGCACACCCTCGTTTTGAGAAACCAACTTCGTTTTGCAACCTAGGGCTACCAGCCCTAAAATAGCGATACTATAATGTATTTTTTTCAAAAGAACAGCTTTTTAAATGATAACAATTTTACTTCACTTCTAATAACAACACCCCTTCGGAAGGTAAATTAAATTCAGATTCCATAGTGTTTTGAGTCATTAAATCCTTAACAGAAACCCCTGCTCCAGATTTTAATGACAACTTAATTTTAGCACTATCGTGCCCAACGTTTAACAAGTTAACTAGGTACGATCCGTCCTTTTGCTTCATAACACGTGAAATGGTGGTTTTAAAATCCTGTCCGTTGTCCGATTCTACAATAACTTCTGGCATAGCATCGGCTACTTTAGCAAGTGCTTTCTCCTTAATGGCAGCTACATTTTCGGTCTCTAAAACGATAAGTTGCCCGTTTCCTGCGTGTAATTTCTCTTGTCTTTTTTTACCGTATTCATTCATCGACAAACTCGTTTCAGAATCTAAAATTACTTTTCCGCCTTGGTTTAAGTATTGCTGTAAAGCTGCAAATTCGGCATCGGTTACATATTTCGTTTGATAAACCACTACCGTATTCCAAAGGTCATTGTCTTGTTTTTCGATGATATTTTTAGTTACAAAACCTAACGACAAACCTTCAAAAAACAAAGATTCGTAAAGTTTTCCCGTTTGCGTCATGTAGTTAGGCGTGTTTATTGCCGATGTCTCGGAATAGAATAAACGTAAAGGACGCGGTTGTTCTCTAAGCGCGATAATTTCTTCTGAAAAGGCATTAAGATCGTACATCACCTGAGTGACTTCGTTCGTTACGTGCGGTTGCTGATTGTTAGACCCAGCAAAAGCACCTCCTAAACCTGGATCGAAAAAATCCAATTCACCTTCCAATCGATCTTCTGGCGATCCATCGGGATCACGCGCCCAGAACCATCCCATATTGGCATCCATACCCATTAAGGTTGCTAACCAATACACATTACGCACGTAACTTGTTCGTGTATCTAATTCGCGCCACTGCCCTGAAGATAAAAAGTGCGACTCAGAATTCACATTAATTTTATCTGGACCAACCGATTCTAAAAAATCATGTAAAATGGCCATCCCATCCCATTTGTAAGCGTAGTTTTTATGCCAATCGGAATTGATATGCGAACGAATACTTGGACCTCCTAAGGCCTTAGCATCGTGACCGATCATGGTTGTTAGCTCGGTAAGCGCTTCAAAATCCATTCCGTGCGAACGTGAATCTTCGTAAAACGTACGTGGAAAAAGTTTGATATGGGTATCGGCATCTGGATTAACCGCATGTAATTCATCTTGCATAAATTTAAACCAAGAAGTACTACGATGCATGTTGTAACGGTTCCAATCAAACCAGATAGGCTTTCCTTGTAATGTCTTAGCTATTGGAATTTCAATAGCAACGGCATCAAAATTTTTAAAGCTCGTTTCCCAGTTTTCATTTAACGCATTAATGTTGTTATTGTATTTGTTTTTTAGCCAATCTCTAAAATTGTTTAGGGTGTATTTAGAAATGCCATTCATTTCTTTATATTGATACGTCCAATGTCCCTTTTCGGAATACCAGTGTGGTTCGTTGGCAAAAATATAGCCCAATTCGGTAACTTTTTTACCCTTAGTAAGTTCGCCAGTTCGACGAATTATTTTCCCCCAAGTATCTCGTGCTAATGGATTGTCAATATCAAAACCAGTAAACAACGATCTTCCTTTTCTAATTTCAGGCTCTCTTTTTTCTATCCATTCTGGAATCCCCATAGACCAGTAGATTAAAAACCCAATATTGGTATCTGGAATACCGGTTAGCTCTTTCATGAGTTCTTCATCGAAAGTACCGTCTTCTTTCAGCAAAAAGGAATTAATAGCGCGATCGTGATCTACAGGATACAAATTTTCTCCACCGTGATAAAGCGCACCAAGGTGATCGTTATACACATCGGTATTGGTTAATGGCTGCCCTACCGTTTTCGAAAAATAATCGTAGGGAAACGATGGCTTTCCGTTGCTTACAAACATATTGTCGCCAGCTTTAGCATTGTGCCAATCTACTTTATGCACAGGACGACGCTTAATGTCACCTTTAAGCTCTTTGTTTAAGTCGTCTATACTTTTATCTAAAATTTCAATCACTTTTCCACGCTCAAAATCGGGTAATTCTTCCGCTAGTTTCACCTTATCTGCGGCATAGTAGCGCTCGTAACTAAACAAAAGTTCTACCGCTTCCTTATTGTTTTCGTCCCAATTGGCGAATTTCAAAAATTCTTTAGCAAACCAAACCGTGGTTTCTTCACGAGCCACATCAATAGAATTGGCTTTTGCTTTTTCCATAAGCCCTTCTAAAGTTTCAATTTTAGATAAAGCCTCTTGTTCTAACGTTTTTTCCGACTCGCAAGCGAAAAAATTAAAAACTAAACATAAGCCAATAGTTAGTTTTAAGAGTGAAGATTTTAAAATACCCATGATTGTAAATTTGTGTGTTAAAACTAGTTTTTAAGGTGATTAAAATTTAGTTTTAGATTAATAATTTTAATTTATATGATTGAATAGTTTATGTTGTATTGCTTTTTAGTTCTTATTAGAATAAAACATTATTCCTTTAAATCTATAGATGACAAGGTATACGGTTTACCGTGCTTGGAATTTAACATCCCTTTTGCCACCATTAAATCGAAATTAGAAATAATAAGCTTCCCGTTGTAAACAATAAGATCGGCTGGTTGATCTAGACCGCCATCTGTCCCATCGTTATCTGGGTACTGCGCTAATAGTTCTACTTGTTTATTGGTATCAATTTTAAATATTTGATTTTGTGCAAAACCAGCAACATATAAATTTCCTTTAGCGTCGATATTAATGCCATCTGGAGCTGAATTTAAAGGAAGTTTTGCGTAAACCGATTCCTTTTGCACTTGGCCTTCGTCATTTAAAACAAGCTTATAAATGGTAGCATCACCAAGGTTTCCAACAAACAAATCGCCTTGTTTATTAAACACTAAACCATCTAACCCCACTTGGCGGTCTTTGTTTTGGGTTTCGGAAGTGTAAATTAAATTAGCATCCGATTTATCGTTATTCACCTGAATATTTCGGTCGCTAATATTAAAACGGTAAACACCTCCAACAACCTTATCTTTTTTAAGCTTTGGCAAGGCCGTTTGGGTAACATAAACATACCCCTTATGGTATCGAATCCCGTTTATAGAATTGAAACCTTGAGCAACAACTTCGGTCGAGTTGAGTTTATTTTCTTTAAAAGTTAATTTTAATAAGCGTCCTTTATTGGTTTGGTTGTCGCAAACATAAAGCCCTCCATCATCATCGTAGGCAATCCCCATAGGTCTCGACATGCCCGAAGCGGCTAAAACAGGAACTTCTACGAGTTTTTCAACTTGTCCGTCTTCAGTAATTCGCATTAAAATACCTGGTTTTTTTCTATCGGCATAGTTGGGACAAGACAGTGTTAAACTACCGTCTGGAGCGATATCTAACGCATCTGGCGTCGGGCAACTATCGGGTAAATCAGCAAATAGTTTTGCGGTTAATAAATTTTTATCTTGAGCACGTACATGTGTAGCGAAAGCGCTAACAAGCAAGAAACAAAGTGTGATTTTAAGTGTTTTCAATGTGATTTAGTTTTAGTCGTCTTATTTCTAAGGATTAATTAGCTTCGTATGTTTTATTAAATTCTTTAATGTTCAGTTCTAAAGACTCGCCATTATTCCATGTTACAAAAGCCTTGTCTATTTTTCTTTTAGTTCCCAAACCAACATGTAAATAGGTATTATAACTCTGTGAATAGGATGAGGAGGTTGCACCTACCACGCGTCGGTATATCAACCCCTCAGATTCTATGGTTAATACCGCCCCAATAGGCGAAACTTTATGGATTGGTGAATCACCAACATGCACCGTAATATAATTATTAGCACGGTTTAAATTATTGGTAAATAAATGCCACTTACCACGCTCATTGGCGTAAATAATATCGACATCGCCATCTTTATCATAATCAAAAACTTCGGCACATATACCTGTACTGCCGAGCTCCTTTCTAATAATACCATGATTTTGGGCTAATGAAAAGCCTTTACCTTTTTGATTTAAAAACAAAAACTGTTCGATCTGTGAAGCCGAATGTCCATAGCGCACCATGAATATGTCTTGCCAGCCATCATTATCGAAATCGGCCACAGTAACTCCTGCGGTTTGCTCTGTAACATCGACACCATACTTTTCGGAAACATCTACAAATTTTCCGTTTCTGTTTTCTAACAATTTTGCGGGTAAGTCCTGCATTTTCACGAGTTCTGGTTGCTCCATAACATTATGAATCACTCCCGTTGTTGGCGCACTAGTAAATCCAGCTATTCGCCAATATCCGTTACCTAAATAACCAATATACAAACCTTTTTGTGAGGTATCCTCAGGCCAACCTTGAGCTTCTTTAGCTGTAACACTTAAGTTATGTCCGCCATGAACATCAGATTCTCTCTGGAACAAGGTCTTATCCTTTCCAAAAAACACATCAAAATGCGGATAGGCCATTTGTAAATTTTCTAACTTAAAACCCCCTTTAATTTTAAGGCTATCATGCAAAAATGTTTTTCTTCTATTTAAGAAATAGAAAGTTTTTTGGGTTTTATCGTAATCCGTTTCTGAGTCAAAAGGATGCTTGGCACGCGTTAAAATCAAATCGAAATCACCATCATTATCAAAATCAATTTCGGCCATACTACTTACCAAATTGGTATGTGCCAAGTTTCCTAAAACATCCTTGGTAACTTCCTTATAACCATAATCTTTTTCACCTTGAACAGCAATCACTTTAGCGCCACCATAAAAAAGAAAATCCTTAATATTATCTTTATTAAAATCGGTTATTAGGGTACGCATATTAAACCTATCAGCCGTTGGTAATAGTTCTAAAAACGAAAAACCATGGGCTTCATCTTTTTTATACAAAAAGTGAGCACGATCACTGGTATTATTTTTAGGGAAAGCGGTTAACACCAAGTCGAGATTGCCATTATTATTAGCATCTACCAATTTTACGGCACGCCCACGACTGGCTTCAAAATGTGTAAATTCCTTTTCTTTTGAAACGCTACGATCTTTACTTATAGAATAGCCCTTAAGCTTTCGCGGATTTTTCCCATCGCCACCACCAGGCTGAACAAAAACATCGATTAAGCCGTCCTTGTCATAATCACCAACAGCAATACCGTGCGTATCCCCAAATACAAAAGGTTTTCCTTGTGAAAAAACACCCTTATTATTCCAAAAAACTTCCACACGCCGAGAATGTTCTGTTAAGAGTAAATCTAGAAATCCATCTTGATCTAAATCGGCCACAACCGCATTATCAAACTTTCGGCGAGACCGGTTTTCTAAAGGAATCACTTCAGGATTTTCCAAAAAGGTTAAAGGCATATCCGGTTCTAAAATGTCTAAAAAACATGCCATGAGCAACACCATTACGGAACAATTTCGAATTATGCCTTTACTTTTAATCATCACTTATTTAATAATTACTTTTGAAGAAGCAGATTGATTTTCAGATTGAATTTGAAAAATATACATGCCAGAGGCTAAGTCTAAGTTTTCAATTTTGGTTGTTCTTGACTCCTTATTGAAACTTTTTACCCAATGACCAGAAGCATCATATACTTTTACGATACCGTTTAAAGGTGACTGTAAGTACAATACATCGCTAGTTGGGTTTGGATACACCGAAAACTTCATAGCCTTAGGTTGTTCTATACTTAATGTTTTAGAGAACTCCATATCGTCGATATAAAATAAAGCCTGAGAGCCTGTAACGCTTTGTGAACGCAACTGTAATCTTATTCTATCGCCATCAACAATACTTGGGTCGGAAGCTGCACTTCGATTAAAGCTTTGAGAAACCTCAACCCATTGCCCTTTTTGAGCACCAGAAACATCAACATCTATGATTGTCCATGGTTTTTCTAAAATCAATCTAATATCACTAATGGTGGTACTTGGGTCTATCCAAATTTTAAATTTCACTTCATTACTACCAGCAGGCAAGTTTAAAGAACCATTAGGCGTAAAGCTGGTGTAATTACCTGTAAAAGTTCCAGAATGTTGAAAACGCATACTAAAATCGCCCGTTGCCGGTTTTTCATTTTTTATACGCCATTTTGCTGCAGCGCCATTCCACCAAGGCTGACTTCTTCCCTGAAAATAAAAAGGGCCTTCAAAACCTAGAGCATTAAAATCTGGTGATGTAATGTTTTTTTGCCAGATTCTAACATAGTCAATTTTATACTCGGCAGGTGTTGCTAAATCAGGCTGTGATGGTAAACCATACCAAGAAAACACCTCATTATCAAACCAGATTTCTTGAGGCGCATCATGACGCCATTGGTCTTTGGATTCTAATTCTTGTCTTGTGACGTGTCGTAAAAGCTGACCATCTAAATAGGTTTTCACATAATCTTTATCCCATTCAAAACCATACACATGATACTCGGCCGCTAACTGCACACCAGTATCGTCTTCTACTTTCCAATTTTGGTGTTTAGAAGGAATATCTGGATCCCAGTTGATCAAATTAGTACGAATTTTTCTAGTTAAACTAGCAGGCCTGTTCGTTGGGTTGCCTATAGGAAGTTTTCCAAAATTTTCAATCATATCGATTTCAGAATGGTATCCTGTAGTCCAAAAGGCTGAAACCACTGGGGCATCAGCAATTTTGGCTCTAATTTCCATATAACCATACTTAAAAAAAGTTTCGCTCATCACACAAGCTTGGGTGATAGGTTTGCTGTTATCGGAACTGGTTGTAGAACCTCCATACCACGTACCATCATGTATTTCGTTCGCAAAATTATAACTAGGCTCCCACTGGCTGGTAAGGATTAACTCACCGCCTTCTACCCTAACATTATGGGGCGCGTATTGTCCTGGCGCTCTACCTTTCCATTTGTTACGGTAATCGCCATTTTCACCTAAAACCCACCATTTAGACTTATCTAATTGTGTGGCATTAAACTCATCGCTAATCGTAGTATTTAAAATCCAGCCTTCTGAATTAGTAGGGTCGGTTGTTGGGTTTTGTGCTAACAAGCTATTCATTGATAAGCTCAATACGAATAAACAAATAGCATGCTGTTTAAGTTTGTTAGTTTTTTTCATTTTATTTTAGTTTTACTGCTTGTAATTACCTTTCCAACCTTTATTAAATTGTTCTAAAAGTTGTTTTACTAATTCTGGGTTTTCACTCGCAATATTTTTAGTTTCATTGGGATCGGTTCTATGGTCAAACAGCTCATAAAAAAGCGGTTCGCTATCTTTTTTGGTATAATCTTTCCACACAATAAATCTATAGTCGTTGGTACGCATGGCATAGCCCATGAGCTTATTTTCGAAAAGATCTCTATTCCAGTCATCACCTACTTGACTTTTAATTTTGTCCTCTACTTCTTCTATTAACGGACCAAAATAGGTTTCTCGCATCCCTTGCGACAATGGGTTTGCTGCCCATTCGCGTAAGGCCGGCGTTGGAAACTGACTAAAAGCAGCTGGTTTCCAAGCTTGGTCTGGGTCGCTTAATAAAGGCATAAAACTTTTTCCTTCCAGATGTTCTGGTTGGTCTAAGCCCGCCAATTCACATAAAGTAGGATACATATCCACCAGCTCAACTAAAGCATTGGACTTTACCCCGCGATTTTCTTTAAGCATATCTGGCGTCCATATCATTAATGGTACTCTAGTAGCTATTTCGTAGTTAGTAGCTTTTCCCCAGATACCCATTTCACCTAAGTGCCAACCGTGGTCGCTCCATAGTACAATGATGGTGTTATCGCGTACGCCCATCTCATCTAGGGCATCAATCATTTTTCCTATTTGCGCATCCACATAACTGATACAAGCCAAATAAGCATGCTTCAAGGTTCGGGCTAATTCATCGTCTATGTCACCTTTTTTAGGAATCCCATATCGAGCTCTTAACTCGAATGAAGGATGCAATCCCATAGTCGCACCATTCTCAGGTGCATTTGGTTGATTGGTTAACTGGATGTCTTCTGGATTATACAGCTCCCAATATTTCGTAGGGGCCAACCAATCTAAGTGTGGCTTTTTCATCCCTAAACCTAAAAAGAATGGTTTGTCTGGGTTTTTCTCTAGCATATCCTTTAAGGTCACTATAGCCAATTCGGTATTATAACCATCTTCGTAAAAGTGATCAGGCACATCGGCATTTTCGTAGGCAGGCCCTTTTCCTAAACCATTTCTCGGCGCATTAGGTCCGTATTTAGCAATAACCTCGGCTTGGTTTTTTCGAAACATTTCTTGACTTTCTTTTTTTGCAAAACCACCAGGCGTGTTGCTTTTTTCGATGGTCATTTTATCGTAAGCCGGTTTTCTACTCCAAGACAAGTCTAAATCAGCAAAACCTGTTTTATGGTAAATTTTACCCGTATAAGTGGTTTCGTAACCATTATTTTTAAAATGCTGCGGCAGAGTAATAATATCGGGATTCGCATCGCGGAAATAAGTAAAGTTCTCAATAACCCCTATCGATTCTGGTCTTGCTCCTGTCATTATACTTGCTCGCGAAGGGCTACAAATAGCCTCCTGACAGTAGGCACGATTAAACACCAACCCCTGACTGGCTAATTTATCCATGTTTGGCGTAACGGCAATACTAGAGCCGTATGCTCCAATTTCAGGACGCAAATCATCAATAGCAACAAATAAAATGTTTGGCTTTTGTTGTGTTTTTTCAGTGTCACCAACCTTGTTTTCTTTTTGCTTACATCCAAGGATGGCAAAAAATCCGAAGCATAATAAGGCTGTTTTAAAAGACGCTTTTTTAATTAGTATCATTTTCATTTTTAGAATTATGAAGATTTTAAAAATGTGTTTTCAGCATAGGTATTCACCTCATCTACAATCGATTTGCAAGCATCATAATAAATACCTACATCAACGGCATAAGAAATATATTGCACGCCTAAATCCATCCATTGTTTAGCACTACTAGCGCTTTCCACAAAGGTGCCTACAACCACACCTTTAGCATTGGCTTTTTCAACAATATCCTTCATTTTTGAGATTACCGATGGATGATTTACCTGCCCTGGTACGCCACATGACTGCGACATATCGTAAGGTCCTATAAAAATAACATCAACCCCATCAACTTTTAAAATCTCATCTATATTATTAAAAGCGATATTCCCTTCAATATGAATTATAACCCCAGTATTTTTATTTGCAGAAGAAAAATAATCTTCTTTAGGCATGGCAGTATAATTGGCTGCTCTCACGTACCTACAAACACCACGAGCCCCTTCCGGGTAGAACTTGGCTGCTTTTACAACGCGTTTTGCATCTTCGGCATTTTCAATTTGAGGCACTTGCACGTAGGCTGCACCAATATCTAAAGCTTTCGAAATCATATTCTCATTAATTTCTGGAACACGAACAACAGGCACAATATTTTTGGCTTGCGCTGCTCTTATATGACCTTGAATGGTTTGAAAATTGTTAGGACCATGCTCTAAATCGATGATTACAAAATCGAATCCTGCGAATGCCGATATTTCAACCAAAGCTGGATCGCTAATCTTCATAAACGGCCCCAGCACATGCTTTTTACTGTCTAATAACCCCATTTCTTTATTAAAACTATTTGATTAGAATGTTTCATTAAGATAGCTCCAAACCAAAGGATTAAAGTCGCCACTTAATTTAGAGTAAACTTACTAGAAGTTGATTTAAAAGAATGTTTAGGAATTACCTAACACCTACTAAAAATTACCTTGATTTTAATAGGTATAAAATGATGAAAGGAAGAAGAAATTACACTGGTGATATAAGCTGATATTGTTTGCCGAACCCCAAAAACATCACCAAAGTTTTGGGGTATTTCGACAAACCGAATAAAAAATAGAAATGAATTTATAATAAGCCTTAGTTATCAGCTTATATCCAAGACATTAGAAAAGGGCTCTAGCCCATTAAACCAGATTTTTTCTCTAGTTTTTCATGAATTTGTTCTATGGTTAAGTTTTTAGTTTCTGGAAGGAATTTCGCTAAAATTAAAAGACCAATAATCACAATACCGCCGTAAAACATAAAGATGGTACTTGCCCCCATATTGGCCAATTGCCAAGGAAAGAACAATTGCGTTAAGGCACTTACCGTACTTGAAAGTAAGGCGAAAAACGGAATAGCCATTCCTCGTAAGTGAATAGGAAATATTTCGGATAACAATACCCACATTATCGGGCCTACCGAAAAGTGAAAAGCGGCAATAAAACTTAAGATTCCAATTAAAATTAAGGTCGCATTTAGCACTGCTGATTTTTGAATAAAAACACTAGAATTGTCTCTTGCAGAAGTTTCTCCTATAAGGTCTTTTACGGCTTCTTTAAATTCGATATCGGTAGCATATTCTTTACCAACAAGTACCGATAACTTATCAATATTAGGAATATCATGCATCTCTTCTATAGCTTTCTCGGTTAATTGATATTTCGCCGTTCCGAAGCCATAAGCACAAAGACCTAAACTTAAAACCACCCAAATCAATCCCGAAATCATCATAGGGCGTCGTCCTAATTTGTCGATTAATACTAAAGATAAAACAGTAAATACAATACTAACCAATCCAATCCAAATCGCTTGTTGAAATGCTGCCTCCTCACCTAAACCTAGCTGTTCCATTACGGTAGGCGCATAAGTTAATACGGCATTAATTCCTGTAGACTGTTGAACGATTGATAAGGTTAAAGCGATAATAGCCACCACCCTCATTTTTTTACTAAATACTTCTTTTAACTGATGTATCACAGAACGGTCGGAACTACTATCTTCCACACTGTGTTGCATATCGGTTAAGTGACCAGCGATTTCATGTTCAGGAATCACTTTACTCAAAGAAACTTTAGCTTCATCAAATTTCCCTTTATACACCAACCATGCTGGACTACGAGGCACCATAAACAAGAGCCCAAACCAGATTAAGGCAGGAACAATTTCGATACCCAACATCCAACGCCAAGTATAGCGGTCTAACCCTAAATCGACCACCCACTGGGCATCAGAATTGGTTTTCTGTAAAATCCAATAGTTTATAAAATAAGCAGCTGTAAGTCCGATTACAATATTAATCTGCGTCATAGAAACCAATTCACCTCTATATTCGGCTGGAGCTAGCTCACCAATATACATTGCGGCTAAAGTAATGGAGCTAAACGCTAATCCGCCTAAAAAACGAAAGGCGAAAAGTACGGCAAATGAAGGTGCCAAAGCGGAACCTATTGCCGAAATTAAATACATGGCTGCAATAATTTTTAAAGTTGATTTACGACCATATTTATTACTGGACCAAGCGGCAAGAGGCAAAGCTACCAAAACACCAACTCCAGGCCCAAAACCTAAGGCTCCGACTTGCCATTCATTTAAATTAAATTCGGCAGTTATAAATTTAAAAGCCCCCGAAATTAATGCGGCATCTAAACCAAAAACGAAACCTCCTATGGCAACAATTGTAGCGTATAAAAACGCATTTTTCTTAAATGAACTCATATCTTTATTTTATTTTTTCCCTACGGAAACTACGCCATTGAGCGTTTTTATTTTTTTCTCGATAACCTCTCCATTGGTATAAGAAACTTTAATTTTTACTGATTTTGTACAATCTCCCAATCCAAAATGAACCAGATTATTAAAACTTAATGAATACGCCGCACCTGTAGAACCAATAACCGTTGACTGTGTTTTACCACAAGACGATAGCGTTACTTTAGCTCCCAAAGCCGTGCAATTCCCGGAATTGGAATGCCCAACAGAAACATTTATAAAGTTTGAGTTTTTGCTTTTTGGAAACTGATTTTTAAACAAATGCCACAAACCTCTTTCGTTACCAACTACCACATCCATTCTTCCATCTTGATTGTAATCTATAGTTTCAACTGCCATACCTATAGCACCAAGTTCTTTTGAAATGATGCTGTGATTTTCAAACAGATTAAACTCTGATTTCCCGGTGTTCAAATAAACTATGGCCTTATTTTCATGAATCAGATCACCACGAGGTATAACCACCAAATCTTTAAAACCATTATTATCGACATCGGCAACTGAAGCTGCTACAGTATGCTCCTTTTTATCTAGCCTATACTTTTTGGTAACATCGGTAAATTTACCTCCGGTGTTTTTTAACAGCACATCACTTAATCCTTCTGGATGCTCGTATTTTGGGTAATGAGATACACTTTGCACCACCCCGGTTGCTGGGGCCCATAAATACCCCGCTATACGCCAACTTTCATTTCCTGTATACCCGATGTACCAGCCTGTATTCTCTTTGAAATTGGGATGATCTGGAAAACCTAGCGCATCGCTATTCACTAAAGTGATATTTTTGCCCGAATGCGTTTCGCCTTCAAAAGTGTAGCTATACGCCGATTCTCCAATGAAATAAGTAGCGTTATTAGGCCATTGTGATTGAAAGTTCGTGAGCTTTAAAACATCGCCAGCTTCTAAATTAGAAAAATCAAATTCACCTCGTTTGGTATAAAAGCCCCAGGTTTTAGTTTCGGCATCAAAAAAAGTTTCTCCTTTTTCAAAGTCTAAACCTCTAGTAAAATACAAATCAAATCTACCATCGTTATCGACATCGATTTCAGAAATGCTGGTCACATTTTCTAAAGAAAAAGGAAAAATAGTTTCGGTAACTTCTTTATAATCCAGCCCTTTTATGCCTTGAAAGGCTCTCACCTTCCCATGGCCATACATGACAATATCGAAAATACCATCTTGATTAAAATCGGTAAGCAGTACCTTTTGGCCATCACCGTGACTTGAAGGCAGGGTGTTTTTTAAAACCAATTGGGCCTGCCCGTTATTTTCGTAAACATAATTTTCGCTTTCCCCTTGTTTATTTGAATCAGGAAAAGCGAAGTTTAGTAAATCTAAATCGCCATCGTTATCGGCATCAACAAATTTTACAGTGCGCCCGCGCATTAAAGCTAAGGGTTCGTTAAAATCTGGCAACGGTATAAACTCGCGGTTTTTGCTCACTCTATACATTTTAGAGTTTCGAGCATTACTGCCAGAGCCTCCACCTCTTGAGATGATCATTTCAAGGTTACCATCAGCATCAAAATCGCCAACAGACACACCATGCAAATCACCTATTAACACATCAAAAGGTTTAGCAAATTTTCCGTTATTATTCCAAAGCACCTGCACACCATAGCCATGATCGTTAATAATCAAATCGGTGAAACCATCTTGATCGAGATCGGCAACTACGGGGGCATCCCATTTTCTCAGGTTTTTTTCTGTTCTAGGAAAGGCTTTAAACTCTTCAACAAACGTATTGGCTGAAGCATCTTGAGCACTAAGAACAGAAGAAAAACCCAAAAAAAACGCGAATAAAAATAAATTAAACTTCATAAATGTTTTGAAAATTCTCATTAGATCATTAGCTCCAAACTACCGGCATGAAAACTGTCATTTCAGCTTGCCCTCTATTACTCCAAGCGAAATATGGAACAAATTGGGTTTGATGCGTTTCTAAATTAGGCTTATCAATACTGCGATACATGCCTTGCTTATTATCTTTTCTTAGTAAAAATTCACCCTCTACTACGGTAACACCGCCTAAAAAGTCTGGTTTATGCACCGCTTTTAGTTTAGAATTACCATTGAAATACACTTCAAGAACGCTTGTATCTAGAGGTAAATCTGGAGATTCGATACAGTACACTATAGGACCACGTTTTATGGCTACTTGATTTCTTACTTCTTCAATTCTAGGATGTCCTTCCATTAACTTAATTCCCATTGGAAGTTTAAGCGTAATCACATCGCCTTTTTTCCATTCACGAGATAAGGTTTCGAAAGTTCCTGAAACTGGCTTAGTTTTAATTTTTTCTCCATTAACCGATAAGCTTGCTTTTTCAGCCCATCCTGGAATACGCATCTTAATGTCGAAAGCCTCATTTTTACATTCATCGATGGTAATGGTAATTTTACCATCCCATGGATATTCTGTTTGTTGACTTAATTTTATGGTTGAACCATCGGCTAATTGCGTGTTTAACGTATTACTTCCGTAAAGGTTCACAGACACCCCATTATCGGTTACACTATAACTCCATCCCGATACTTTAGCGATGGTACGCACTAAATTTGGCGGACAACAGAAGCAATCTAAATACGGTTGTCTGTCTGGCGTCTCAGTCACATCGGCATGAGCATCATAATTTCTAGAATTATTAACCATACGAAGTGGATTCGCATAGAAGTATTCTTTACCTCCAACACTAATTCCAGACAATCCACTGTTATAAAGCACCAACTCGATAATATCGGCATATTTAGCTTCACCGTGAATATTTAACATTCGATAACTAAACATGGCATTACATAGGTTTGCACAAGTTTCGTTATAGGCCGTCATATTAGGCATCATATAAGCATCGATAAACCCTTCTTCAATCATATCTAAATTGGTAGAAGCTCCATAATGTGCTTGACCAACAGCACCTGTAACGTACATTTTTTTGTCGGTAACATTTAACCAAAGGCGATCTAAAGCTTCAATTAATGCTGTTTCACCGGTTTCGGCATACACATCGGCAGCACCCGCGTAGTAATACAAGGCTAGAACGGCATGACCTACAGCTTCTTCAGAAATACGTAATGGTGTACGTTCTTGAACCATGTCCCCAATTGGATAACCTACTGTAGTCGAGTCGTGCTTAATTTCATATTTCCCTCTATTATTTATAAACTTTTCGGCAAGATTTAAATAACGCTCATCTTGGGTAACACGGTATAACTCAACCAGACCCATGATTTGCGTTTGGTTAAATCCGAAGCGACCATAATGCTTAGTATCCGGCATAAAAATGGTGTACATTAAATCGGCGTGCTTAATAGCTAGATCTAAGAAATTTCTTTGTCCTGTAACTTTATAATGAGTACATGCACTTATAAAAAGGTGCCCACTGTTGTACATTTCGTGGTACTTTCTGTTTTCATACCTATCGGCATCGTCGCGTAATTGAATTTGGGTTTGTAAATACCCATCGTCTTCCTGTGCTCTAGAAAGCAGGTCGATATAATCGTCTAATTCTTTTAAAAGACTTTCATTTTTGGAGTAAGCATACACATAAGTTTTGGCTTCCATAAACTTATAGAAATCCCCATCATGCCAGAACATCCCTTTGTGTTCGCCTTCTTTTTCTCCTGCTGCAATTTTAAAGTTATTTAAAGCATGCCCGATATCTCCACATAAAACATCACCCATATAAGGCACCATAACCTCTTCACATAGTTTAAATTTATCTGCCCAAAATCCGTTTGTCCAGTTACAATCCCCTATGTTTATTTGCTTTAATTTTTGATTTGTTCCCATTATATTATATTGTCTATATACTTTATATTAAAATTATTTTACCCCTTAATAGGTTTAGAAAACATTTCTATCTGTACTTTTTCTGGAGTACGGTAGCGGTCCATACGATCGTTATCGTATTTTTCAAACTCCTGCTTTAACATCCACATAGGACGCTCGAGTGTTAATTCCCATTCGTATAATTTCTTATACATGTCTTTGACACGACTTGGATATTTAGAAGCTAAATTGTTTAATTCGGAAGTATCCTCTGGCACAAAATATAATTCGGCAGGACGATCGGCAAAGCGAATTAATTTCCAGTCGCCTTCTCTGTAAACAGCTCTGGTTTCTTTTTTCCAGAATAAAGTTTCGTGAGGTCTTTCATCATTTTTGCCTTGTACAAAAGGAATAAGATTAACGCCATCAACATCTTTTAAATCGGCTACATTACCACCTCCTGCAGCATAAAATGTAGGTAATAAATCCATCGTACTTACTGGAAAGTTATAGGTGCTGTTTTTCTTTAGTACTTTAGGCCAACTGATTAGATAAGGCACGCGAATTCCACCTTCCAAATGATTCGATTTGGTACCACTTAAAGGTAAATTTATAGAAGCATTTTTATCGGTAGGACCGCCATTATCATTAGAGAACACTACGATAGTATTTTCATCTAGACCCAGTTCTTTTAATTTATCCATAATATTTCCACAAGCACGATCGAGTGCAAGGGTCATAGCAGCAACCTCTTGTCTTTTCCCTTTTAAGTTTGGAAATTTAGCTAAATCCTCTGGTGTTGCTTCCATAGGTGTATGCACGGCATTAAATGCTAAGTAGATAAAAAATGGTTTATCTTGATGTCTTTCAATGAAATTGATAGCTCTATCGGCAAGCACATCTGTTACATAACCGTCTGGCTCTTCGAAGTGTCCGAAATCGCGCTCCATTTTATTGTCGTCGTGAATGCCTTTAAAATCTTTATACGGGAAGTAGCTTCTTGCGCCACCACGAAATCCGTAAAACTCATCGAAACCTCTTTTTAACGGATGAAAACGATCGGCATCACCTAAGTGCCACTTACCATACATAGCATTAGTATAGCCTAGTTTTTTCAAATAATCGGCCATGGTTACCTGATCTAAAGGCAAGCCCATATCGTCGCCTAAAAACTTAGAGTTTTCACTCATATAACCAGGCACATTAATTTCGCCGTAACCAAAACGTTGTTGGTATTTCCCTGTTATTAAACCAGCTCTAGACGGGCCACAAGTGGCATCGGTAACATATCCTTGCTGGAAACGCACTCCAGATTTGGCTAGCTTATCTAAATTTGGGGTAATCATCACTTTACTACCATGAAAGCCAAAATCGGCGTAACCGGCATCATCGGCAAAAAGCAAAATAATATTAGGCTGTTTTTGAGCACTAACAACCTGAAAGAAACAAGTTAAAAATAAGGTATAAAATAAAGATTTCATATAGTGTTAGTTATAGTATGACTCGGTAAAAGTTACCCAAACATACCGTTGGTGATTCCTATAAATATAGTTTATACAAAACAATCATAAAACCCCTATTAATTATTAATGAAATTTACCCCTTGCTAATCCCATTTTACCACATTGTTAAGCCAAAAAAAATACCGAGAACAAAAGTTCTCGGCATCTCCCAATTAAACAAATTAATAATTAAACGTAAACTATAATTTACGGTTTAAATAAAGCATGGTATTAAAGGTAACCATCATTCTGCAATAACGAAGGTGCTTTTTCCACTTCGAGTGAAGGAATAGGTAAATAATATTGTTTGTCATCCCATGGTCTGTTTACTACCGTATATTCGGTATTTACTAAACTTCCATCGGTTTTCTTGGTCCATTGTAAACCTCTAACATCAAAGCCTAATTTATCTTCTTCCATCCAACGTCTTTCATCATAAAAATTATGCCCTTCGAAAGCCAGCTCGATACGTCTTTCTTTTTTTATAGCTTCCAAAAGATCTGTTCCACTTGCTGTAACAGCAGGCAATAACGCTCTGGTTACACTCTTGTTAAGAAACAATCTAGCTTCGGCTTCGTTACCTAATTGATATTGAGCTTCAGCATAGTTCAAGTAAATTTCGGCAAGACGGTATAAGATAAACGGACGGCCTGGAGAGGTTTCTGTCATACCAACACTCTCGTCTTGAAACTTTCTCATATTGTAACCTGTTTTAGAAGAGTGCAATACATTCCCTAAGCCTTCAGGCGAATCTAATCCATGTGGATAAACATTGACGTCTTCCGAAAGGAAATATTCTACTTGACGCTCTCTAAACACAGCCCCATTATAATTTAAATTCGCATAATAACGCATTTCACGGTTAGCATTAGGGACGTTAGGATCGTAACTTCCAGATGTTGTAGGAGAACCATCGTCCATACTGTACAATAAGGCATGGTTGTGTGTTGGCGACGATAACGCCCATCCGCCATAGCCACTAGGTGCTTGCGTTTGGTTTGGTAAGGAATTTGCATCGGTACCAAAATCATAATATAGATTTCCATAAGATCTCGCAAAAAGAATATCTTGATTAGGAGCTAAAAACAAGTCTTGGTAATCCTTATCGTTGTTCACCGCAATTAAGTCTCTGGCACCAACTAAATCGATAATGGCTTTTGCAGCATCGGCAGCATCTTGCCATTTCGAAGCTTTAGAATAGGTATAAAGTTCTTTGTTAGTTGCTTGAGGTGCTAATGCTGGATCATGTAAATCACTAGCCGCATATAATAACGTTCTAGATTTAACAGCCAAAGCCGACAATTTTGTTGCGCGACCAAACTCAGATCCCGGTCTAGTTTCCGGTAAAATATTAGCAGCATAATCTAAATCACTAACAATAAAATCGACACACTCTTCATAGGTATTTCTTACCAATTGGTAGTCATCATCTAAACCTAAAGCATGTTCCATAATAGGCACACCTCCGTATAGTTTAAGCAGTTTACTGTAAAGATTTCCTCTTAAAAACCTCATTTCAGCTTTTAAAATAAGAACTTCTGAAGGACTATCTTGCATCGCTTTACTATCATCTACACGATCTAAAAACTCATTAATAGAACGCACATAATCCCAGTAATTACGCCACTTATCACTAAGGACTCCCATATTAGCCGGGTCCCATCCTGCTCTAAGTCTAAATAAATCTAAATCGTTAAAATTAAATTTAGCTTCCATAGAGGCGCTTTCAATATTAAAACGTCTAGACCACCATTGAAACTTATTAACACCCCAACTTTCCGTACTGTTATACGCCGAAAACACTAGGCGCTCTACTTGAACGGGATCACTATATATTAGATCTTCTGCAAATGCATCTGATGCTTCCACATCAAGAACATCTTCACAGCCTGTAAAGGCAAGAAATGCTACCGTTACAAGCGTATATATTATTTTTATATTTTTCATTTTTGAATTATATTTTATTAGAAACTAAAGTTTACACCAAACGTAAAAGATTTCACAGAAGGATAAGTCGCTCCTCTAAAGTTGTTATAACCTGTAGATTCTGGATCTAAGCCCATATCGTAGATATCTGAAAACATCGTAAATAAGTTAAATCCACGTACGAATAATTTCATATCAGCTATTTTAATTTTATCCCTTCCTAAGGTATAGCCAAGCTCCACTTCTTTAAGTCTTAAAAATGACGCATCTTTAAGCCAGAAATCGGCACCTTCAAAATTGTCTACGTTATCATTTCGATTTCCACTATAAGGATCATTTTGACCGAAGGCTCTAGGGTAGGCTGCATCTCTGTTGTCTGGTGTCCATCTTTCGGTATACATAAAATCAGGATTAGCTCCAATTTGATCGAAAAACACCAAAATTTCTGCTTCAGCCTGTCCTTGGAACAAGAAGTTGAAATTGAAGTTTTTATATCTCAGACCTCCATTGATACCATATTGTATTTCTGGTACATTTGATGACGAAGTTCTAATTCTATCTGCCGTATTAATTGCTCCATCATTATTAGTATCTAGATATGCTGGTTCACCTTCTACGGTACCATCTAGCTTAACAGCTGTATTATTTACTTGATCTTGGTCACGGAAAATACCATCGGTTGGGTACACCACATAAGAATTGATTGGTCTCCCCTCTTGTTTCAACCACTCTGGAGTATCTTCAGGTTCGGCTAAATACACCACTTCATTTTTAGCTTGGGTGAAATTAAAACCTAAATTATAATCTACAGCACCAATATTATCACGCCACTGCATTTCTACTTCAAAACCAAAATTATTCACCTTACCGATATTTTCATCTGGTAGCGTTAAACCTGTAGCATCTGGAATAGCAGCTTCTTTAGTTTCTAGGATGCCTTCTCTTTTTTGATAGAAGTAGTTAAAGTCACCCGAAAGCTTACTATTAAACAAAGCGAAACTTAAACCTACATTTCGCATATAAGCAGTTTCCCAAGTAATGTTTGGATTAGGAACGTTTGCACTGGTATAGCCGTTATAACTTGTTCCTGACTCACCAAAAACGTAATAATTAGGCTGCGGCACATTTTGAGGATTATTCGTACCATTAGGCACTGTTCCATAGTCATAACGTGTTAAATATTGAAATGGCGCAATACGGTCGTTACCCATTTTAGCCCAAGACCCTCTTATTTTTAAAGCATTTAACCAGTTTACATTTTGTAAGAACCCTTCTTCGTTAATTGCCCATGATACAGCTACCCCAGGAAATGTACCAAAACGGTTACTTGGACCAAAGTTACTTGAGCCATCTCGACGTATAGTAAAATCAACAAAATATTTCTTTTTGAAATCGTAAGAAAACGAACCAAAGTAACTTACGGTAGCAGCTTCTAGCGATCCACCATTAGAACGTTGCCCTTCATCACTTCCAGCAAATAATTCTGAGTGATCTGCGGTAGGAAAATCTAATTTTTCAACCGAAAAACTACGTGTTTTAGACGTTAGTTGCTCATACCCTACAAAAGCACTAACCGAATGTGCATCGTTAAAAGTATTGGAATATCGAATGGTTGAATTCAATAAAACCTCATCAAACTTCCAGAAAGCTTCTTGTAAAATACGTTGATCTCCTCTTTGTGAGTATCCTGTTGAAGGCACATAAGTATCTGTTCCTTCTTGGTAAGTATAAACTGTCCATGGGGTATACCACGATTTTTCATCGTTGTTCATACGGCGTACACCAGCATAACCATTAACGCTCAACCCGGTTACTAAATCGTTTAAATCCCAATTGTATGAAAATCTACTTCGTAAATCGTTATCTGTTCTGCGTACAAAACCAGATTCATCACTAGCCATGACTAGAGGGTTACCTCCATTTTCACCACCCCACCCAGGAAGTCCGTTAGGGTAAACACCTACTTCGGTTGGTAAGTTGGTATAAATATGCTTATAAATATAAGCCGCATCTACACCTGGCTCGTTAGACACACCAAATCTTCCAGTTAAATCTACACCAACTTTAAAGTTATCGGAAAGGTTAATATCGATATTAGAACGCACTTGGTTTTGCTTAAAATTTAAATCGCCAGAAGCAAACATACCTTCACGATCTAAGTGATCGGCACTAACAAAATACCTTACGTTTTCACTACCCCCAGAGATAGAAACTGACGTTCTCATTTCGGGAGCAGAATCTGCGAAGGTTAAATCATACCAATCGGTACTTGGGTAGTTTATTGGATCGTTACCAGCTGCGTATTTATCAATATCACTTTGTGAATACGGTAACGGTGTCCCATTTCTATCGGCCACCTCATTTCTATAAATAGCAAATTGCTCGGAAGTCATTAATGTAGGCTGAACCGACAACTGCGCCACACTGTACGCCGTAGAAAAATTAACCTTAGGCTTTCCAATTTTACCTCTTTTAGTTGTTACTAATATCACACCATTGGCAGCACGCGCACCGTAAATAGCAGCAGCACCATCTTTTAATACACTTAAAGACTCGATGTCTTGAGGTGCTAATTGCGAAAATGACCCTTGTCCGGCCACGATACCATCAATTAAAATTAAAGGCGCGTTATTTCCTAAAGTAGACTGGCCACGAATTAACATGGTAATATCATCGTTAGAACCTGGGTAGCCCCCTCTATCTGAAACGATTAAACCAGCCACTTTACCTGATAAAGATTTGGCCACATCGCGATTTGTGGTATTTTCAACCTCTTCGGTATTTAAAGTACTTACCGCTCCGGTAAGTTCGCCACGTTTTCTAGTGGTATACCCTACAACTACGACCTCATCTAATCCAGACACATCAGCCTCTAGAATGACATTTAAATTATTGGTTTCCTCAGTGATTTTAATTTCTTTGGTTATATAACCTAAATACGAAAACACTAAGGTTTCTCCTGCACTAGCTTCAATGGTAAAACCACCATCAAAGTCGGTTACAGCTCCTCTAGTGGTGTTTTTTACAAGTATAGTTACCCCAAGAAGCACCCCATCGGCATCAGACACTTTACCAGTTACCGTTTGTGTTTGTTGCAAAGGCGCTAGCGTTGTCGTTATGTTGCTAGCAAACATATTGCTTGGCATAGCAAATAGGCATAGTAGCAATAAATTCCAAGTCCAAAATTTCCTGAACACAGAAAACCCTGTAAACTCAATATTTACTTGTTTTTTTTTCATGATTCTTTTAAGTTTAGTTAAGTTGTTTTTGTTATCCTATAAAAAGGATATGTTGTTTTAGTTAATGTAATTGGTTTGTGGTTTTTACTCCATTGGCATAGCGATTAATAGTTAGAATTAGAATAATTTTAAGAGTGATTTCCTACTGTCATTTTTATATAATGCAGTTAAAAAAAAAGGCAACTCCGTTTTTATATATTTAAGTGTAGAAATACGGAGTTTGGTGTTAAATTGAGTTCAATTACCAATAGCCTTTTTTATGTCCTTTACAAAGGAATGAAGTTAATTTCTTGTTAAATCTCAATAAATTACCTTACACTAACTCTATTTTATCTTCTTTTTAAGAAAATACATTCAGAATCCTTAAAACACTAAATCACAAGGTGATTCCTCGACACATTAAAAAGACTCAAAACGGACTCGAGCCTCGTATAACACTGAAAAACAAATTACTAAACACCCACACGATCCTACTAACCACACGCACATTTGTAGCTTAAAGCTAAAAATCTAAAAAAGTATTTATTGGAATTTTTGTTCTATGTTTTGGTATATAGTACCTACACTAAAGAAGAGGCATTTGGTTGAAGATTTGACAACACTGGTTTCATCTATGGAAAGCAGCGTGCTTACAAGCTTTTGGCTATCCCTGTTTAATTAATATCTTATTTTGTGAATAACCGTACTTATGATAATTATGGCAAGAATTATTCCCCATAAAACTGTTTTATTACTAATGATATGTTCTATACCGAATTATTCTTAGTGTTTTTTTAATATATCAATCAATTTTGTATTTACATAAACACTTTCTCTCCCAATCTTTTGTGAAGTTAGTATTCCTATTTCTTCCATTTTTTTAAGATAACGCGAAGCCGCTTTTCTTTCTACGCCTAATTTTTCAACAACAAATTCTATTTTAGAGTATGGTTGTTCAAAGAGTAATTCAATTAATTCTTTTCTATAAATTTTTGGTTCTTTTTCCTGAGCAAACAATACCGTTTCATTTAATAGAGCTTTTATTGAATTTATTTTTTCAATGGTTCTATTTGATGTTACTTCAACTGCCTTTAGCATATAAATGATATACTCAGACCACTCATCTTTATTATTAACGGTATTTAATAAGCGGTAATAATCTGATTTGTTTTCATTGATATAAGAACTTAAGTATAGAATTGGAATATCTAAAAGATCGTTTATAATGAGATATAAGATGTTTAGAATTCTTCCCGTTCTTCCATTTCCGTCATAAAACGGGTGAATACTTTCAAACTGATAGTGTAAAATAGCCAAATTGATTAATGGATGTAAATCGTCTTGTTTAACATTAAAATGTTCTAAGAAATTAGCTAATAAATCTAATATTTCTTCTCTTTCTTGCGGAGGTGTATAAACAACTTCTCCTGTTTTATCATTTTTTAAAACAGTGCCAGACAATGAGCGAATTCCAGCATTATATTCCATAATGGTTCTTTGAATTGTTTCAATATCTCTTAGCTTTAAAAAACCCTGTTTTTGTATTAATTCAAAACCAGAAAAAATGGCACTTCTATAATTTATAACTTCTTTTACTGGAGTTGGTTGTTTTGTGTTTGTTGCTAAGGCTTTATATAATTCGTCTTGAGTTGTAATAATGTTTTCTATTTCTGAACTATCTTTAGCTTCTTGTAAAACAACAGCATTTATCAACATTTCCTGGTTAGGTATACTTTTAGCGATACCTTTTAATTCACCTAACGAATTTGAAGACCTACTTAATTGACGAAGAATTTCAATTGTTTCTACTTTTTCTCTTTTTGGCGGAAGTTTTGAAAGTTTTTTAATCTGAGACATTATATCGCTAATAATTTACATGTGTACCAAAAATACAAAAAACAGTACAAATAAAACATATATGAGACTTTTTGTCCCACATTATGTACACCAAATAAATAATTGAGTCTCATCTACAGACAAAGGAGCTGTAACATTCCAAAATTATAATTTTACATTCAAGCGGTTTTCGCGTTATATTTCGTCACGAAATGCTTTAGGCGTAACACCCATAATTTGTTTAAACTGCTTATTGAAATTAGTAATGGAATTATACCCAACGGCATAGCACACCGAGGAAACCGAAGTATCTTCTTGAACCAATAATCTAGAAGCATTTCTTATACGCACTTCGTTTAAAAATTGGGTAAAAGACTTGTTGGTAGTTTTCTTAAAAAATCGGCAAAATGAATTGGTCGTCATACAGGCCACATCGGCCACATCATTCAAACCAATATTCGTTGCATATTTATCAGAAATAAAACGAAGTACATTATCTATACGTTCTGAACTTTCGGTAGTAGATTGACGCATATCCGAAGAAGACAAAATCGTAATATCCTTAGTTCGCGACAGTTTTTGTAATATTGATAGTAATTGAATGTGTTGTTCAACAGGCGTTAAACTGGGTAAATTAACGAGCTCATCATGAAGTTTTTCACTCACCGATTTACCAAAACAGATTCCGAATTTAGATTCTCCCAACAGTTTATTGATCTCGTTAAACTCTGGTATTTGAAAAAACTCTGGTCCTAAAAAATCCTTTTTAAACTTAGTAATAATGGTTTCAACATGTTCTTCACTACCTTCTTCATAATACGAAGCATCATTACGCCAAAGGTGTGGCAAATAAGCACCTACTAAAACCAAGTCGCCAGGATGAAAAGGAGAAACACTATCGCCAACAAAGCGAAGGCCGTTACTTTTAGTGATGTAGATTAATTCAAATTCGGGGTGATAATGCCAAGCCACATCAAAGCATGGAATGTCTCTTCTAGAAACATTCAATTTCTTTGATAAGGTTTCATTCGATTTTTTTAAAACTAGTTTCATTAATTCAAAGATAATTATTTTTAAAAAATCACAACAATAGGCGTAGTAAAAAGGTAATATAACAATTAAAACCCCGAATTTTACTTAACCACTAAATAATTAACAAAATTATCGTACAACTCTACCCGAGGCAGATCCGCCCATTAAGGCTTCTACTTCTGCACGAGTTGAGTAATTAAAATCCCCCTTAATGGAGTGTTTTAAACACGATGCCGCCACAGCATATTTTACCGCTATTGATGGTTCACTAAGGTCTGGTGTTGTTAAAGCAAATATTAATCCGCCAGCAAAAGAATCGCCACCACCAACACGGTCTACTATATTTTTAATTTGAAATGATTTATAATCGCCCTGCTCATCTAAAGGCGCAAAAAATGGCTTATCCAATTTCGCATCATAAAGCATGGCTCCCCAATTGTTATGACTTGCCGATAAACTTTCGCGTAACGTAATAGCCACTTTACTTACATTAGGAAACTGTTTTACTACTTGACGAGCAACATCAGGATAGCGCTCGATATCCAATTCGCCAGAATGTACATTTGTCTCACCAGCTTGAATTCCTAAAACATCATGACAATCTTCTTCATTTCCTATCACCACATCAATAAATGGTAAAATGGTTCGCATGGTTTCTTGAGCCAATTCTTTAGAAGATTTACTAGAATCCCATTTCCATAATTTTCCTCTAAAATTTAAATCGATAGAAACCATGGCTCCAGCCTCTTTAGCTTTTTTAGCCGCTACCAAAGTAGCTTCAGCAGAGGTTTTAGAAAGGGCCGGTGTAATACCACTTAAATGTAACCATTGCGCATCTTTAAAAATAGCCGTCCAATCATATTGATCTGGTGTAGTAATCGCTACGGCAGAATCGGCACGATCGTAAATCACGTTACTTGGACGTTGATTCGCTCCTGTTTCTAAAAAATACAGGCCTAATCGTCCCTCATCGGTTCTTAATACAAATTGGGTATCAACGCCCACACTTCGTACAGCATCTAAAGTAGCTTCAGCCAATGCATGTTTGGGCAAAGCCGTAACATAGCGCGCTTCGCCACCAAAATTACAAATGGAAGCTGCCACACTAGCTTCAGCACCAGCATAGGTTACTTCTAGATTTCGAGTTTGACGTAAACGTAAATTTGCCGGAGCCGCAAGACGCCCCATAATTTCTCCAAATGTTACTACCTTTTTCATCTTCTTAAATATATTTTTATGAATTTAGAGTCTTATTCTAAATTCGTTTTATTAACGTATTGATCTTATTTTGGCTATTAAATCGGTGATTTCTTGGGCATTTTTAGTAATAGTATCCCAATCTTCCGACTGTATTAAAGGTCGCTTTGCGACCCATGAACCTCCAATGGCTGTTATTAAATCGGATTCCAAATAACTCCCTGCATTTTCGATATTACAACCACCAAGTGGGATAAATTTTAAGCCTAAATATTGATAAGGCGCCACCATATTTTTTAAATGCTCCATACCTCCTGAGGTTTCAGCTGGAAAGTATTTAATAACACGACAGCCCTGTTCAATGGCAAATTCAATATCGGTTGGTGTCATAATTCCTGGCGCAAATGACAATCCCAATTTCTTAGCCTCAGCAATTACAGCAGGGTTGCAACCAGGCGCTACAGCAAAATCGGCTCCAGCCTCGACAACAGCCTTTACTTGTTCAACAGTTAGCACCGTACCAAAACCTAAAGTTATTTCTGGCACTTCTTTTTTAATAAGCATAGCAGCTTCAATAGCTGCCGGAGTTCGTAATGTTAATTCTATTGCACTAACGCCACCCTTTAATAAGGCTTTTGCCACAGGCACAGCGTGTTTGACTTCATCAATGATTAAAACCGCAATGATACCAGAGTCATCTATTTTTTTAATGATTTCTGGTGCCATGGCACTTTGAGGTATTGGTTCCATAAATTTCTTTGTTAATTAAGAGGAGCATAAGTTTGAATTTTACTTCAAACCGCATCCAATTCACAAAAAAACAGGAATACCACCTTTTAATCTTACCATTATTTACCCATTAATTGCAGTTTTTTACCTTATCACGAATAGCATGGTAATTTTTATTTATTAGTTGGTAATTCTTATGAATACAGCACCTCATTTTTCCCTTTATTTTGTACTTACCAAGCGAACTTGAACTCTAAAAAAATGAAAACATACACGTTTTACACCACTATAATACTTCTAGCGTGCTTGACTATAGCATGTAACGGACAAAAATCTGCTCATCAACCTCAAAAAGAGCAAGTGCAGGTAGTGCCTTTTTCAGACCCTAAAAATAGTGGTGACTGGAGATTAAATACAGAAGTAAGCGATGAGTTTGACACCCAAGAAATCGATAAAGAAAAATGGTACATCGTTGGTAAATTTGAAAACGGAAAACCTGTTTACAAACACCCCGACAAACCCAACAAAAAAGTATGGAAAGGACGCGCTCCTTCACAATTTTCAGGAAGAAACTACCGTCTAGAAAACGGCAAACTCATATTGGAAGCACGCTGGGAACCCGATTTCCCATTTAGTGAAGATATAGTTACTCCTGTTTTTGGTGAAGCCTTGCCCTATGAGAACATCACAACACCCTGTATTATAGGTCGAAAAGACTTTAAATACGGCTATATTGAAATTAAAAGTAAAGCAGCCAATGCGCCAGTTTCTAGCGCATTTTGGGCTACAGGCAACAACCTTGAATTCGACTTCTTCGAAACCTACGGAGGCACCATTAACCCCAACAAAAAACACCTTGACAACCAACTTTGGTGGTCCATTAGAGACTGGAAAAATTTACGAGGAAAGCCTACTTATACCGAAAAAAAAGACGTTGGATTTAGAATTGCAGATGACTGGCATATTTGGGGCGTCGAATGGAGCGAAAAAGGTGTGAAATACTTTATTGACGGCAAGCTTTTCTCTGAAGTAACTGCAAAAGAAGTTACCGCTTGGGCCAAAAAAAATCGTACCGAAAAACCACTGCCAAAAGACTATAACGGCTATGTAGCCACCAAACCTATAAACCTATGGTTAGACATGGAAATTTTTCCTTGGCATGATATTCCAAAAACGAAAGCTCAACTTGAAGCCCATAGCCCTGAAAACAAAAAAGATGATGGCATTATAGACTTCGAAGTTGAATACGTTAGAGTCTGGCAAAAAAAATTAAATACAGAATAATCCCTAAAATTAAATGATCATGAAAAAACTACTTTTAACCCTAACTTTTGCAGTCTTTTGTATATCAAGCTATGCACAAGAAAATTACCAAGACCGGTTAACCAACTACTTTGTTAGAGCAGCTACCCAGGAGTTTGATTTAAATAAGAGACAACAACGAAAAATTGCTAATGCAAGAACCGAAATGGCAGAAACCTATATGGAAACAGCACAGCGTCAAAAGAAGTTTTTGATTACCGCAGACGAAAAAAATGAGCGTAATCTGGCGGCAAACAAAAAGTATTACGATGCTTTATCTGACATTATTGATCGGCCTTTTAGTGAAATTCAACCTTTTTTAAACCGAATGCGCATAGAACTAAAAAATGTAAAATAAAACGATCTTTATAATCGTACTTTTCTTAAAGGCGCTTCATGGTTCGAATATTAATTTCGGCTATGAAGCGCTTTTTTTTATCATTATGTCATTTCCATAGCAATTATAATCTTGCTTTTTCAAACTTCCTAAGTCATAATCCTCAATTCATTTAATAAGAATAATTAGTATCTTAAAAGTCGTCTTTTAGACTTCTTATCATGAAAACGTTAACAAACAGTTAAAGGAGGTAATATTGGCTAAGTTAAGGGTAAATATTACCGATTTACATAGGCACTATTCCAATAATTTTGGCTCTACGAATATTGTATACTGATTTTTTAAAAAGGTATGACCCAAAATATTCATAAATATTTGCCAATTAAACTTAAACAAATGAACTTAAAAAAAACAACAGGATTTAAAACATCATGGAATAAGTGCTTGCTTATTTTGTTTTTTATTTCGCATAGCATCCTCTATGCACAAAACCAAAACATTACGGTTAGCGGAACTGTTACTGGAGAAGACGGCATACCCTTACCTGGGGTTAGTATTCTTGTGAAAGGAACGACTCGTGGCGCTGTAAGTGATTTTGATGGAAAATATGCGCTCGACGCAGCCAAAGGAGAAACACTTGTTTTTACCTACATCGGATACCAAGAGCAATCGGTTGTCATTAAAGATGCTACAAATGACATTATTTTACAAGAAAGTCTCGTCGATTTGGATGAAGTGGTTGTTATTGGATACGGTGCTGTGAAAAAGAAAGAAGTTACAGGCGCTGTCGCCACTGTAGACTCTGAAGAAATTGAAAGTATTTTAACGCCCGATTTAGGAACAGCATTACAAGGTCAAGTGGCTGGTGTTAATGTCGTTTCTTCTTCTGAACCTGGGGCAGATTCTGAAATTTTAATTCGTGGTATTACTTCTCTTTCTGGAGACAACACACCACTGTTTGTTGTAGATGGCATCGTCCAAAATGGTGACCCTAGAATTCCGCCAAGTGATATTGAAAGCCTTACCGTATTAAAGGATGCGGCTTCAACCGCTATTTACGGGGTTCGTGGTGCTACGGGGGTTATTTTAATTACCACAAAACAAGGTAAACCTGGAACTCTAGAGGTAAGTCTAAACGGTAGCTACGCGATACAACACCGTAATGCAGCTGTACCATTAATGAATTCGGTAGAGCAAACGTATTTTGACGTAGTACAAAGTAGAAATGTAAATAATGGTTTTGATGATCAAGTCGGGTTACAAATTTTACAACAAACCAATCAGTTTCAAAACGAAACCAACCTAAACGACTTAATATTCAATAATAATGTTCCTACCCAAAACTACAACATCAATATTGCTGGAGGAACCGAAGAAATCACCTATAATGTAACTTTAGGGTTATTTGATCAAGAAGGTTTACAAATTAACTCTGGTTTTAATCGTTTTAACGTAAGAGCGAATACCGTTTACGAAAAAAACAAATTACGCATTCAAACCAGTTTAGCTTTAAACAAAGAACAACGCGAGATACCCCAACAAATGCTTTTATCGCAGTCTATTGTTTACCGACCAACACAAAATGGTATTAACTTAGATAATTTTGATAATTTATCTCAAGGGGGAGATGATGTAAACCGATTAGGTTGGGTTATTGAAAGTTTAAGAACCACGAATGTTTTAAAAACCAACCGTTCTAATGCTAGCCTTAATTTAAACTATGAACTTATTGACGGTTTAACACTAACCAGTAATTTAGGACTTACAACGATAAATGAATACGGAAAAACGATTAGTCCGTATCAAGAAATCTACAACAACCAAACACCGCCTCGCTTGCAAAGTCAACCAGAGGATAGTTACATTGAAAATAGAGCAAGAACAACAACTAATATTCTTACTGAGTTTGGTGCTACCTATGACAAAACGATCGTAGACGACCACAACCTAACTTTCACCCTTTTTGGAACAGGAGAAAGAAACCAAAGCGAGGCCTTTACTGCTAGGCGTAACGGTGCTACGAACCCTGATGGTGAGGTTTTAAATTTAGCTACAGGAACACAAAGTGTTACGTCTGGATTCGACTATACAACCACACGAATCGGTATTATGGGTAGAGTACAATACAACTACAAAGGTAAATACATTTTAAGTTCTAGTGTGCGTCGCGATGGCTCATCAAAATTTCCAGGTTTTAACCACTGGGGAACCTTTCCTTCTATAGCGCTTGCTTGGAACGTTTCCGATGAAGAATTTTGGAATAAAAACGTTGTGAATAACCTAAGACTTAGAGCCAGTCAAGGTACCGTAGGTGTTGATAGAATTCCAGATTACGCATTCGCTGCTGGTATCGTTCAAGATGTAAATTATGCTGCTGCAAACGGATCTTTAGAATTAGGGGCTACACAACAAGATTTTGTAAACCGTGTTTTAAGTTGGGAATCGACTGTACAAAGAAACGTTGGTATAGACATGGGCTTCTTACAGAACAAAATCACCTTATCGGCCGAGTACTATAATGCTGATAAAACCGATATGCTTTTCCCTGTTTTCATACCACCTTCATCGGGAGGAGGAGAAAATGCTAGTGTTATCCTTAACGTTGGAAACATGACCAATAGCGGTGCCGAATTAGCCATTGGATATCGTGGCAAAATTGGTAAAGTTAACTTTAGAATGAACGGTACATTTGCTACCAACCAAAACGAAATTACTAAAATTAATGGAGGTACAGACTTCTTATTAACAAACGACTTTGGACTTGTAGGTCGAGCACCTCAACAATCGCGTATAACAGCGTTAGCAGTAGGTCATGAAGTAGCATCTTTCTTTTTATGGAGAACCGATGGTATTATCGATACCGAAGAAAAATTAGCCGAGGCACAGAAAATTAATCACAATGCCCGTATGGGAGACACTAGATTTATTGATCAAAATAACGATGGTGTACTAGATGTTAACGACCGTGTTTATAGCGGTAGCGGAATGCCAGATTACGAAATTGGATACACCTTTAACGCCAATTGGAAGAGCTTCGATTTTTCTATGAACTGGTACGCAGCACTAGGACAAGAAATCATGAATGGTTTTGATGCTTGGGCTTATGGATTCGGACGTCATAAAGATTTAATCTACCAATGGTCTGAAAACAACTCAAATTCTCCTATTCCAGCTTACCGCGATGATATGAGAAGACAACAAAACTACTTAGGATACAGCGATTTATGGCTAGAAGACGGATCGTACTTAAGGTTAAGACAGGTTTCTTTAGGATACAGTATTCCTAGAAAAACAGTAGAGCGATGGGGCTTCAACAGATTGCGATTTTACGTAAGAGCACAAAACCCATTAACGATTACGAAATACTCTGGTTATAATCCAGAAGTAGGTGGAGGCGTTGCTGCAAGAGGTCTAGACAAAAACACAGGACCAATTTCATCGTCGTATATGTTCGGTATCAACTTCAACTTTTAATTAAATGAGAAATTTATTTGTTATGAAACAACGAATTCTAAAATATATAACACTATCACTACTAGTCGCTTTTATGGCGTCTTGTGAAAACAACGAGTTCTTAGAAGAAAAGAACCCGAACGTAGTGTCTACCGATAACTTTTGGAGAAATCTATCGGATACAAATCTAGGCCTTAACGCCGTTTATCAAACACTTCACAACCCTGGCGTTATCCTTAAATTTGAAGAAATATTACGTTCGGATATGGGGTACCCAGGATACGGAAGACCAAACCCTGAGAATACCGAAGAGTTTTATTTACACCTTTACAATGGTGGCACAGATGCTGTTTTACAAAAATGGCAAACCAACTACACGGGTATTTTTAGAGCCAACCAAGTTATTGAAGCTCTAGAAAACATTAAGGGAGCAGAAGAAAACCCTGCCGAATGGGTTTCCCAAATGGCACAAGCCCGTTTCTTTAGAGGTTTGTTTCACTTTTATTTGTATACGTCATTTAACGAAGGAAGCATAATCATTCGTGATCGCGTTCCTGAAACTAACGAAGATTTTAGTAAACCACTATCTTCTGCATCAGAAGTTATTGATTTTATCCGTGAAGATTTAGAATATGCCTATGCACATTTATACAAAAAAGGCGCTTATCCTAATAACGATTTAAGTAGAGTAACATCTGGGGCCGCTGCAACCATTTTAGGAACCAGTTATTTATACGAGTTGGACTATTCTAACGCTATACCTTATTTTAAGGATGTTATCAATAACCATGGTTACAGCCTTGAGTACGATATGTCTAAAATGTTTACTACAGCAGGTGAATTTAACAGTGAATCTATTTTCGAAATCAATTTTTCTCCAGACCAGGTGCGTATCGACTTAACCCCTTGGACCGGCGAATCTGGTACTAACTGGTTAAATGTACGTACATCTCAAACACGTTCGGCAACGGGTCCTGCATGGATTGCTGCAGCTTACAAAGACGAACCTATGGATCCTTTGGACAACCGTAATTATTATAACGACCCTGTTACTGGAAACTTGTCTTTACGACATGTACCCTTAAGAGCATCAGCAATGATTGCTTTGGTTGACGACAACGAAACCACATATTATCTAGACGGAACAACAAGTGAATACAGTCGTTTTAACGGAACAGCTTGGGGATTTGCTTGGTGGAAAAAATACCAAAACCACGATATTGTTTCTGTAGAAGGTGAACTTCCTGGCGGACAACAATTTTCATCAAAAAACATCACCCTAAACCGACTATCCGATGTGGCTCTTATGCTAGCTGAGTGTGATATTAAAACAGGTAATGTTAGCGAAGCTTTATATCTGATAAATGAGATTCGTAAAAGATGGGGTCTAGTACTTTTAGGACCTTCAAACGGAGACATTGCTCATACTTACGACGAGCAAGTTTATACCGAGCAATCTTTAATGCAACACCTCATGCGTGTTGAAAAACCATTAGAAATGTCAATTGAAGGACATTGCATTAGAACTTTAGACTTCCGCAGATGGAAAAAATCAGAAGGTTATGGCTTCAAAGAGCGCTTAGATGAATTAGCAAACGAAGAATATTACGGTGTCGATTTCATCTATTATAACTACAAACAAAACGCAACTGTCACACGAGGTAACTCCCCTTCTATTGAAAGTCAGAAACCAACTGGTGCACATATCGTGGTAGATTACGAATACGATATCCCAAGTTTAAACTATAGTGAAGAAAAACATGGGTACTTCCCAATTCCATTTGCTGAAATAAATGCCAACACTAACCTTAACTAAAAAACAAAAACTCATGAAAAATTTTAATATCTATATGCTTTTTTTCAGCTTACTACTTGTTTTTGCTTGTGAAGAAGAGTACGCCGATTATACAGCACCAGACGATTTATCGGATGTGTCGTGGGTAGTGGGATTAGACCCCAACAACCCCAGTCCTGAAGCCAAGTACAAACTCAACACAGGTAGTTATGTTCCGTTCATGAATTTATCTCAAGGTGCTTCAAGCAGCGAATGGATGATTGAAGAAGGCAACTACTTTTTAAAAACAGGCTTTAAAGCTAGTGATACATTAGACAACTTTATTGATGAAGATCTTGGTACCTCAATGGACCATGAAAAGGCCTTTATTTTATTTAAAAATAGCGGCACAAACACGGTAAGACTAATCAACAAATTTAAAGAGCCCGTTACACCAAACATGTCTGGAAACGACTCTTTAGTGGTGAAAATTGACACCTATGAAGAAAATGGTGAGTATGTGGTAGACACTAAATTTATATTTGATGTCTATGCCGACGTTTTACCTGCCTTTTCGGTGTTACAAAATGGTAATGAAATTATTAATGTCTCGGAAGACGACATTATTGACATTAACGACCAAAATACTTGGCCGATAGTTGAAGTAGAAGCCGCCAGCTCGTTAACCTTTAAGGACAATACCACAACAGGTCGACCTAATAGAGCGGAGTGGAGAATTGTTCAAGGCGTCCCAAATCAAATTATTACAGATGCCCAAACCGAAACTGAAATTAAATTTTACAAACTAGGAACTTTTAATGCTGGAATATTTAGATCGTTTAGAACACCAATACAAGGCGATCTTGCACCACAATATTCGGCACAAAAAATTATTCCTTTAAAAGTTAAAGTCATTCAATCTTCACAACCTTTTGTTTATGATGGTGCGCTTACCGAAGCGGCTAACGAAACCATCTCATTCAGGGTAACAGGTGAAGTCGTTCCATTTGCTGGGCAAGAAAGTAATTTCACTGTTCATGTTAACAATCCTACTTCTGGATTTAATCAAGATATCCCTGTTCAAACCGCTAAAGTTCGTGCGAGTGATGCGACTTTTATTGAATTAATTTTAGCAGCTCCAATTTACAATTCTGATGAAATTACCGTTTCCTATTCTGGATCTAGCATTGAATCGGCCGATAGTAGAACTTTAGAACCATTTGGACCAGAATTGGTACAAATGCATTTTGGCAACAACGTTTTACCAGCTAACTCTTGGGCGAGTTTTGAACTTACAGGAGGAAATGTCGATAATGCTTTCGCATCATCAAAATACTGGATTCCGCCAGGGCAAGGTAATGGTCAATATGGCGATTTAATTTACGAGCGTGTAACCACGAAATCTTATACAGGAAGTGCGAGTATGCGCTACCAAATCCCAGATGTTTCTATCCCCTTAATTAACTTATTTGGCTTTGGTTTGGCCGATAGCCCAAATGGTCTTGATGCCGGAACTTACCAAGTATCTTATTGGGTATTCATTGAACCAGGAACTACTATTAACACGTTTAGAACCGAATTCGGAAATCCAACATACGGCTACTTAAACTTCGATATTTCCACTGCACCAAGAGGACAATGGGTTAAAGTAACTGCCGATGCACCACTTGTTGTCGCTAGTAAAATAACATCATCTGACGCCAACCGACGCACCACTTTACGTATTCTAGACATGGATAATCCAGGCGTATCAGGACCACAAGAGATCTATTTTGATGAGCTTTCCTTAGTCGTAATTGAAAACAGACCTTAATAATTTGAAATACAAAACAAAATGAAAAAATTGAAATATATAATTGGCCTTTTAGCATGTGTTATCATGTTTGTAGCTTGTGAGGACGAATCTAATTTTAAGGATTTTGATGCTGAAGAGACACCTGTTTACAGTCTAACAGAAATAAATAACAATGGCCCGTTTAAAATAAACATATACCAAGAAAAACCCTTAATTATTGAATACGCTACGCCTGTAAACGTATCTAATTATGCAACTAAAGACTATAGCGATACCTCTAACGACACAACGTATGAAATCGAGGTAACAAAAATAGTTGAGCTTCTAGATGAGGACGGCGAATATATAGGGGAAGAAGAGGTTACTTATTTGGTTAACGCCGATAAAACAACGGGACAAGGCACCTTAACAGAAAACGGAACAACCGTTTATAATGTTATGGTAACAGACACCGAAGTTTATAACTAATTCCTCTTAATCAAAGGCTAACCAAGCATAAAAAAAAACAAAATTATGACAATAGAAAAAATAGAAACGTTTATTTTAAAAGACACCTTATCCAAGAGTTTTTTCTTTTCACAATGGGAATATGCCGAACGTTGCATTTGCGTTGTAAAAGTTACAGCTTCAAACGGACAGTACGGATGGGGTGAGGGTTATGGCCCTGCAACCGTGTTAGCCTCTGGTATTAAATTATTAGAACCTCATGTTATTGGTAAAAATCCTTTAGAAAATGAAGTAATCTGGAATCACATGTACCGCAAAACTTTAGACTTTGCCAGACGTGGTATTTTAGTCGCTTCTATGAGTGCCATAGATATTGCTATTTGGGATTTAAAAGGTAAAATATTAAACCTTCCCGTTTCAACCTTATTGGGTGGGGCACATCGTAACAAAATACAACCTTATGCTACAGGATTGTATTTTACCGACCATAACAATCCTGCTAGAGATTTTGAGGAAGAAGCCAAACTTTATATTTCTCAAGGTTTTAAAGCCATGAAAATGAAAGTGGGTCTTGGTATTAAACAAGATATTGAAAACGTTAGAAAAATGCGTGAGTACATCGGACCAGATATTAAATTGATGGTCGATTCCAACCACGCATACACCCTTAGGGAAGCTACCGAGTTGGCTCGAAAAATAGAACAATACGATATTGGTTGGTTTGAAGAACCTATATCTCCAGAGTTCTATTCGCAGTATAACGAATTGAGACAAAAAACTACCATTCCTATATCGGGGGGCGAGTGCGAATACCTACGATTTGGTTTCCAACAACTAATTGAAAACAAATCAGTAGACATCATCCAACCAGATATTTGTGCTAGTGGCGGACTCACAGAAGCCAAACGTATTGGAGCCTTGGCTAGTGCTAATGGTGTGGATATTATTCCGCATACATGGGGCACATCTATAGGAATTCATGTGGCGCTGCATTTTATTGCTAATATCGAATCGGTACCTGGGCGTATGTACCAACCTAATTTCTTAATTGAATACGACCAAACCGAAAACGGATTACGTGAAAAACTCACTTACCCTGCCATTGAAATGAAAGGTGGCTATATTGAAGTCCCTAACCGACCTGGCCTTGGTATTGATGTGGATGAGGCCGTTTTAAAAGAATTTTCTATATAATTGATATAAAAAAATTGAAAATGAAAACGCAAAATTTCGGATATAAAAAATTATACATTGGTGGCGAATTGCTAGATGCTGTTAGCAAAGAACGTGACGATGTTATTTGTCCGGCTACAGGAGAAGTTATCGCTCAAGTAGCTCGAGCTGGAAAAGAAGACGCTTTAAAAGCACTTGAAACAGCCCAAAAAGGATTTAAATATTGGTCTAAACTTTCGCTTGCCGAACGTACTAAATGGATGCATAAATTGCGCCTAGCCATTTTAGATAAAGCAGATGAATTAAGAACCGCTATGGTTCATGAAATGGGTAAAACGTATGCGGGCTCGCAAGAAGATATTGACCGACTTACCGAAGCTTTAGAATGGTATCCTGCTGCGATGCAAAATTTACGCGAAGAGCAAATACCAGATTACGAGAACACCCATGCCCATAAAATGATTTCGAAACCTGCAGGGGTAGCTGTGGCTTATTTAGCCTGGAATTTTCCACTTTTAAATGTGGGTTATAAAATCGGTCCTGCTTTAGCTGCTGGTTGTTCGTTAATCATTAAACCTTCTAACCTATCGCCTTTATCGGCATACATGGTGGGTGAAATTATGCATAGCATCAATTTCCCTGCTGGCGTGGTTAACATTTTATCTGGTCCAAGCAGCGAGGTTGCAACAACAATGACTACCAGTCATATCCCTGCTGTTTTAACCATGATTGGATCAACAAACACAGGTTTACGCGTTATTGCAGACAGTACAACTTCAATCAAAAAATTTGGTATGGAACTAGGAGGTAATGCCCCTTTTATCGTTTTTGAGGATGCTGATTTTGACAAAGCTGTAGATCTGGCTATCGGACTTAAATTTGGTAATACCGGACAAATTTGTGTAGCTGCTAACCGCATTTTTGTACATAAAAACATTTACGATGCATTTATTGAAGCTTATGTGAAAAAGGCTTCTGAAATCCAAATAGGTTTCGGCATTAAAGAAAACCCTGAAGTATTTATGGGTCCTGTAGTAAGTCGTAAAGACCGCGATAGAATGTTCGACCTCATTGACGATGCGGTTAGCAAAGGAGCTAAACTACAATACGGAGGGAAAATACCAGAAAACCTTCCTGAAGGTGGTAACTGGATAGAACCTACTGTCATTTCTGACATTAAAACAAATATGGATCTGTTTAGAAAAGAGACCTTTGGCCCGATTGCTGGTATCATGCCTTTTGAAACCGACGATGAAGTGCTTGAACTAGCAAATGATACCGAATTCGGATTGGCTTCGTACATTTTCACCAATAGCCATAAACGTATTGAACGATTTACCGAAGAATTAGAGTTTGGTGAAATTCATATTAACGGTGTAAAATACGCGATTTATTTACCACACGGTGGATATAAAAATAGCGGTATAGGTCACGACTGTTCGCATTTAGCACTAGAAGATTACTTAGTAAAAAAACGTATTACAACTACCATTTAACTACCTAATTAAAACCACAATAAAACCAATAGCTCCTCTAAAGTTATTGGTTTTATTTTTTTAATCCCCATTCGAAAAAAACAATGAAAACAACTCATTACATATTTACCACCCTTGCACTCACAAGCCTGAGTTTATTTGGTCAAGACCCTGTAAATTCATTTAACCCAAGCGACACGTGGACTTTACTCCCGGAGTACACCGACGAATTTAATGCTACCACTATCAACTGGACAAAATGGAGTAAAACCAACAACCTACCAAATGTAGCCGCTTGGAAATGGAATAACGACACTAATGTCCTCCCTACCTCCTATCAAGGCGAGCAAGCAGCATCAATTACGGCACGTCAAAATACTGGAAACACTCCTGTTGATGGCACGTACTTTAATACGGGCTGTTTACAAAGCACCAACGTATTACCTACCGGATTTGTAGGCTATGTAGAAGCCCGTATTTGGGGCGCAGATCTAGAAGCACCTCTAGCTTCAGGAATTGATAAAAGACGTGGCGTATGCCCTGCTTTTTGGCTATATAGTGAGTTTTATGATGATAAACCCGTAGGTGAGGTCATCTATACAGAAATTGATGTAGTCGAGTTGCAACAGTTTGACTATTACAACGGGGTACAAGATTTAATTTATGATGCAGAATCGAATTTACACTTAGCAACTAAAGTGGCCACTGGAAATGGTAGAAATTTTATACGTCCCAAACAAAATCCAGATGCACAGCTCAACAAATATGAACTTCCGGGCAGGTTCGACCCTGCTAAAGGATGGCATACTTACGGCTGTGAAATAACACCAGATAAAATTCATTTTTATATCGATGGTATTAAGGTTGGAAAATCCTTAGATAATACTCACTGGAGCAAAAACCCATTACAAGTTATCGTTTCACTAGGTATGCGTGTTCCGTTTGTTACTTTTAGCGGAAATGCCTTTGTCCCAGTAAACCCCGAAGAAGATGGCAGAGCAAGCAAGAATCTACCAGCAATGCCTGTTAGCATGTATTTGGACTATTTAAGAGTGTGGTCTAAAGATAATGCGTTAAGTGTTTCAGATTCAAAACAAAGCAAACTAAAAGCTTTTCCTAATCCAACAGAAGATTATTTATATTTAAAAGACACACAGAACGCTGAGATTACTATTTTCAATTCATTGGGACAAAGCGTCTTTCAAAAACAATTAGAAAACCATACTAAACCAATAGATGTTCGCCATTTATTACCTGGTATATATTTCATTAAAACCAATCATAACAATCAAATTAAAACAGGAAAGTTTATTAAAAAATAATCGAAATCCATCTCAACATTTAAACATCGAAAATATTATCAAACACTGTTTATCGCTATTGACCGTTGACTCTAATATTGATTGTTGATTATTGATTGTTGACTGTTGGCATTCAAAAAACATGATTGTTTAATCCCAAGACCTCAGCTTCAAACTACTTGATATTTTCTATCTAATATTTACTATTGATTATTGACTGTTGGCACTAGTATCTTTGAAGCTCTGAAACTCTGTTACTTTGCCGCTTTGCTACTTTGTTACTTTGTTACTTGAAACCTGAAAAACCAAAAAGGCCGTTTAAAATGAATTTAAACGGCCTTTAATCTTAAAAACTTTAACTACTAAATAAACTAACTATTATTTTTAATTTTTAATAAATTTCTTAGTTACAACACCGCTTTCAGATGTTAACTTAATTACATATACTGAAGGACTTAATGAAGACACATCAATACTATTAGAAACATTATTTAAGGATAATACTTGTTTTCCTAATAAGCTATAAACCGATACATTTTGAAGAGGTTCTAGTGTATCAATATACAACGCATTTGAAACAGGGTTTGGATACATTTTAAAAGCAAAAGCTTCGTTTCTTTCACCTGTAGAAAGCACCACATCATTTCTAGTGATTGTTATTCTGTTTTGTAACAAGGTATTAATATTAGTTCCTCCGGCTTCATAAAAACCAAGTGACCAGTTAAAATAATAGGCACCAGACCCTACAAGAGCGTTGTACACATCAGCTTGAATTCCTGTTACCTCTTCTACCATTGAAGTTTCACCACTAAGTAAGTTTTGCAGTCTAACTTTTTTGGTCGTACTAGCTGCATCTGCTCCTATCGTGTACTCTTGAACAATATCATAAGCACTTTTATCAGCTTGACTAATTGATAGTGCGTTAGCAAATCCTCCCATGGTGTTTACTAGTTCTACTGTACCTCCATTGGCTATTAAGGTTTTGATAACAACACCGTCACGCGTTTGGCCTAAAGCAGAAGCCTGAGTAGGGTTTGCTGTAACTGTAAGTCCAACTAAAGCCATATCCTTGTCTGACACACTAAAGTTTTGGTTGTTATACCCTAACATCATTACAGAATTAACAGTAATAACATCACCTACACTACCAGTGATAGGTGCACTTAATACGCTGTAAGCAAAGTTTGCTTGGGTATAAATCTGGGAATTTGCTCCACTTGAAATCCAAGTACTAGCGTTGTTAAAATGACCAGCTGCCCAATCGGCATGCAAATCCAAATCTTGAGCTTCTATGGCACTATAACTTGGATCTGTAAAGTCTTCAGAATAAATGGTCGTTTGAGCTTGAAGTACTAAGCAAGCTAAAAATGATAAAATCATTAGGTAATTTTTTTTCATAATACTAAAGTTTAGTTGTTATTAATTTAGATATTCCAAATCTAACCACTTAACCCAAAGCCCAATAACTGTATTTTACCATAAAATAACACGGAGTTACCTTATGCCGGAAATAGACGACAAGACTCTACTTAAACCTATTAAATTCAGATAACTTTACTACTTTCCTTTATACATTTACTTTCATAGTGTAAAAAAAATCCTTTATTTTTACGATAACCTTACCCTAGTCATTGAAATGCATGCATTGTTTTAATCCTGTTCATAAAAACATATCTAAATCGATATTTATTCGTTGCTTGTATAGCTTTATTTTTTGCTTAAGCTACATGAGCTATGCCCAAGACGAACCCCTTGAAGATGACAATTCTTTTACACAACAATTATGGCTGTCTTTAAACCCTACCTGGACGTTAAAGGATAGTGTTTCCCTTAAAACAGATATTGGTTATCGTACAGTAAACTCAAATAGCTGGGATAGATACATTGCAAGAGCTGGCTATGAGAAACAATTTAGCCCATTTATATTTAAAAATTTAAAACGTACTGAGTCTTATATTGGCGGACTAGGTTTATTTTATTTCAACAATAAATCGGGATATAATTCATTAGAAATTAGACCTTTTCAAGGCTACAGCCTTGGCTTTTATATCACCCAACGTATACATCTCACTAATTATTTTCGTTTAGAAGAACGCTTTTTAATTACAAAACAAGAGCCTAGCAACCATTTTGGTTTACGTTTACGCTATCAAATTATGGCTAATATTGGATTACAAGGATTTCTATTTCAAGAAGAACGCGGATTTTACTTCCCTATGGGAGTAGAGTTTTTCTTTAATATTGTAGAGCTCTCCCAATTTAGCGATGTGATTCGTATTACTCCTGGCGCAGGTTATCAATTCGATAAAACCTTTAAAATACAAGGCATGTTAGCCTACCATTACACCGAACAGAATATCGGCGGGCTATATAAAACAAATGATATTATTTTTAGAATTAAAGTGATAAAGACTTTTTAATGAGTATTAACCGATCCTCCGAAAAAACGTGGTAGAATAAACAAAAGCCCCTTCACTAATCTCTTCCATTTAAAAGACCGTTTGTTCACAAACAATATTTTCAGAATTTAAAATTGTGATGAATTGCTTCCTTCTTTTAATTTTCCCATAAGAATCTCATTAAAACAATCCATAATAAAAACAGAATCTGCCCTTAACCTTGATGAAATCAACATCATAAAAACAAAAAAGCCAACTATAAAATAGTCAGCTTTTCCTTTATTAGTGCGGGCGGGGAGATACGTCCTATTTTTGCAATCCGCTTTGAAGCACCTCCTTTATTCCTTCTAGGTTTTCTGAAAATTGCATCATTTGTGAAAGCAGCTGGGCCATTTCGTTTTTATCCCCAAAACCTTTAAGTTTATTATTTTTTTGAAACGTTTCTTTTATAGCAGCCCAACGTTTTTGTTCTACATCTGTTAATTGTGCTACGAGCTCTTTAAACTTTAATAAATTCGCTTCCGCGGAGGAAGTAAGCGTTTGAGATTCGCTTTCATAATGTGTAAGTACTAAGGTTTTTAATTCCTCATTATTCATAACAGGCACCACTTTAGAAACCATTTTATTCATATCACGATACGAACCTTGAAGTTTAAAAGAAGGCTCTGTTCGATATTCATCCTCCATGGCAGCACTTTTAATGTAATTCGCATTAACTTGTAGAACCGTGTCTCTAATTTGAATGATTTTTTCTAAAACAGAAACATATTCCTGAACCTCTTGACTGGTATAATTACCTGTTAGTTGCGCTTCTTGATTACCGTTCTCTATACGATCGAGTAATTGATACACATCATCAAAATTCTTGCTACTTAATTGATGCATTATAGGGTTAGAAGTCAATGAGTTTTCAATAAGACTCAACTTAAATAAATGCGCCGTATCACCTATAATATCCCCGAGGTTATAAATATCGGCTCTATTAGCTAACATATCAGGGATTCTAAATTTTTCACCACTTTCTGTATAAGGGTTCCCAGCCATGATGACACAGAATTTTTTTCCTCGAAGATCATAGGTTCTGGATTTCCCGTTGTAAACCCCTTCTATTTTTCGAGTTCCATCAGATAAGGATATAAATTTCTGTAAAAACTCAGGATTACAATGCTGAATATCGTCAAGATACAACATCACATTATTCCCCATTTCAAAGGCTAAGTTTAATTTCTTTAGCTCTTCGCGAGTTGCAGAATTCGTTGCCGCCGACGGATCAACCGATGTCACCTCGTGCCCTATAGCAGGACCGTTAATCTTCATAAAAACAAGACCAAGCCTATTTGCTATATACTCCATAAGGGTTGTTTTACCATACCCGGGCGGAGAAATAAGCAGTAATAAACCCATTCTATCTGTCCTTTTCTGGTCACCTAAAGCCCCCAACTGTTTCGCCAAATTATCACCAAAAAGCGGAAAATAAACCTGATCTATCAACTTATTCCTTACAAAGGAACTCAGAATACCCGGTTTAAATTCTTCCAATTTTAAATCTTCTTTCAACTGCACGGTCACTTCATGCTTGGCCTTTCTAAAGGCATTGTAAGCAGGAACCTTTTCTTCAAAATAATTGGAATGCGCAGCTATAAAATCGTGGTAATTAAAATGGAATGCTCCATTTTGAATAGTCTCATGTTCGCCTGCCAAACCTTCAATGTTTTCCGAAGGAGACACAAATTTTGTATTCAAGACTGCTTCATCTTCAAACAAAATGAGGCATACTACTTCGTTAACATATTTTAGCTTCAATCCAATCGCTTCATCTTGCTGACTACTTAAAAAGGCTTTAACCCACTGCCTAATTAAAGCCACTTTTGCTTCGTTAGACTCTAATTTATCAATGCTTGTCCTAAATTTAAGATCGGCTTTTTCTTCTTTTAATTTATTAAGAAAGGCTTCTTTTATTTGAATGGCAATACCACTCTTTTGAAAACTATGGTCGTTTTGAAGTTCATCAAAAAGGTATTTTGCCGCTTCCGCGGAAAGTGACGCATCGTAAATACCCAAAGTCTCTCCCATTTTAAAGATACTCTTTTGAAGTTTTCTTAATATGAATTCGTACTCTTGGGTTGCTGGAAAAAACTGAATCACTTCTCCTGAAGCTTTTATAGTTTCATCAAGGTATTTCTGATTTTCCTTATCTGTGAAATACCAAAAATATTGTGCACAAGATCTAATTTCGGGATGAAATCTTAAAAGATCCAATGCTTTATGTTTTTGAACTAGCGTAGACAAAATCTTTACCGCATCTAAATCATGAACGCCTTTCACATAACCTTCCGAGTAATCTTTACTACTTACTTCTTGAACGATGTTTAAAAGGTTTTCTTCGGTACTTTCTAGAACTAAAGCTTTATTATTTTGAAAAACTTTATACGCCAAATAAGCCCCTCGATAGATGTCTTTATTTTCAGAAATATAATCCTGATCCCAGAATTCTTCAGACTCTAAAAGGGTTTCATTTTCTATTTTTTGATAAAAATCGGTTCCTGTTAAGTGGTACTTCAATCCGCCATCGGCAAAAAGTATGGTTAAATCTAATTCCTGATTATTAACACCAAACTTGTGCTTCCCTAAACGTATAACATTATCCCCATCTTCATACAGTTCCTTTTTATCTTTAAGTTTTCGCAAGGTATCTTCACGAGCAGATTTTAATAGAGACAAAATTTCCTCCGCTTTACCGCTATCATCCATGTCTTGAAGCTGCTGGGCGATATCTCTGGTTTTATTCACCAAAATATCGGAGGCGAAATAGCCATTAATATCTGCAACTTCCGAAAACGATTCGGCCTTTTTACGAATCCCTTTTAAAATACGCTCTGCTGAAGTTTGCAAAACAAAAGTCCGTTTATTACGCTTTTCAACCAGACTATTTTTACGGGCCTGAAAGGCATTATATACCTCTTCTCTTTTCTCGATAATCAAGTTAATAAAGGTGTCGAAATCGGCGTACTTGCCTTCCAACTCCTCCAGCTGAATGGTAATTCTTGTTTGAAAATCATCACATTTCTCAGGCACATCGGCAATATCAAGGTAATTGATAATACTCTGATCAATAAGCTTTAGCTGTGCAGCAAAACTGGCTTGAGCTTCTTCACTCCCGAGAGATTTCCTCTTATTTTTAATTTCAGCTTTTAACTGATTAATGGTTGAAAATATTAATGAGATATTATTAATAATACCGGTAGAATGTGAGGTGTCTTCAATTTCTAAATTCGACACAATGTCGATAAGCAGTTCGAGGTCCTTAGATATTACATTTACCTTTTCCTCTAAATTTTTAGCATCTACAACTTTTTTAATGGTCGCTAAAGCTTTTTCATTCAGTTTAACCTCATCTTCATAAGGTTTTAAAGCTTTATCATCTAAAAGGAAGGTAGCACAACGCTCTGAAATTCGTGAGGTTTGCTCGGCTATTTGCGTTTCTAGCGCATCTATATAATTTTCATCAACATAACGCACCTCCTTTAAACTTATAGACTCCCCTCTTAAACCCCTTAACTGCGTAAGGAAACTAACAAAGTCATTTATACTTCTAAACCCCGTACTTTTAATTTTATTAAATAAAAGCTCGGCCTTTTCACCAAGCGCTGCAGTTTGTTGTTCTGCATTTTTCTTTAACTGCAAGACTTTTTGAAACTCATCAATGGCAGCATTTGCAGCTTGATTAATTTCTTTTAAAGGCTCGTTTAATTGCTGGGTTTCTGCTTCTTTTAACCAATAATAAGCATCGAGAATATCCTTAGATTGTTTAGCCAAATCAATATACAAACCCTCGTAATCGTCTGCTTTATTTAGAAGATTTACAAGACCATTTACTTCGGCCATCGCCTTTACAATATCTTTATTCCCAATTTTATAAAGCAAGTTATCTTCATGCGCAGAAGGCATAAAATCGCTTTTCATGTAAGGCGTTTGCCAAATTTGAATAACATGATGTTTAGTTTGTTCATTTTCATTTCTGAAATAACATAACTCGCCATCTTCTAAAATGGTAAATCCATTACAAATTATGGGTGTTTGAATCTCTTGCGAAATCACGTTGTAACTCATTAAATTATAGAGTCCGTTTTCGGCAGAATAAAACACATAGAGATAATCTTCACCATTTGGGGATGCTACCTTTTCTTGAAATTTTACATGGGAAATACTGTTATCGAAAATATGGTACTCGCCCGTTTGAAGGTAATACCCTGTAGGAAAAATAATGCCATGATCGTCTGGAAGTAAAACACAAGCATCCTTGATACTTTCAATTTTCTGAACTTCTTTCAGTTTATGGTTATAAACAAAATACCTCGAACTTTCCTGAAATGGCTTTACATCTAAAACAATGAGGTTGCCTAAATTTGCATAGCGATACTGCGCATCATCTAGGGTTTGGTCTCTATATTTTACTTCTTCAGAATAAATCCCTTTACCATCTTCGGTATTATCTTCAACTTTAATAGTTAAATCGCCTCCAATAGTTTCTACAAATACTCGATCTAAGATTGAAACATGGGCATGTACACCGTGTCTATGCATATCTCGCGATACGTCCTGCCAATTAAATTCATGTTGTGATGGCAATTTGTACTCATGTTCACTTCGATTATCGATATACTGAAGACTACCATCTTTTATTAACCATTTAAAGGTTTTAATATCTGTAACGCTATCACTTAACTGAAAAACCATATAGAGGTAATTCCCTATGATGGCGAACTTTGAAAAAATAGTATTGCGGTAGTATTTAAAGAGATTTTCGAAATCTAATTTAAAAACCTCATCTTCAAGAAGCTCTAAAGAAACAGCTTCGAAACTATTTTCTTTAAATTGATAAATGCTCAACACATCATTTAAAGCAATATCTGTTCGTAAGCCAAAGTGCACATTATAACCAAACAAACAAGTGTTTCCAAGAGACACTATATCTCTAGCAATACAGTTATTTTCTGTATTAATACGATCGTTGGTGATCAGTTTTGTTTCTAGGGATCCAAAAACAACCTTTCTACCTTCGTTAAGTTTTTTAAGACGTTGCTGTAATTCTGTTTTTTGCTTTTGAAGTCGGTTTTGAATAACCTCGTAAGTTCCAACATCAAGTTTTTGAGCATGTGCTTCCTTTATAGGGTCCTTTGTCATTATATCCTGTCCTAAACTTTAAATTATAATTAGTTTGAGCGTTTTAAATTTTAAAAATTGAGGCAAGCTGAAGAGCATATAGTTGTCTTATTGAGCCTATCGAAATAGTTTTACTGATTAACAATCAATATCGGTTTCGATAAGCTCAACCTGACAAATCAAATATTATCGCCTTTTTAGAAAGCCTCTACTTTTATTTTCTCAACTTTGGAATGGTACTATCAGAAATGCCCAAACCTTTAGCCAGGTTTAACAGATTTCCAAGCATGGTATGCTCCTCCTTATCGTTAGATTTCATTTTCAAATCTGCAATTAAACTAGCTACGCTAATATTCTTAAGATCTTCGGTGGAAACATTATATTTCACAGCAAAATCCTTCACTTTTTCTAAGAGATTTCCCTTTACATCATCACTACCAAGAATAGCCGTTTTAACCTCTTGAATATTATTAGAGTTTTGCACTAAGCGATCAAAACCTTTTCCTCTAGTAATTTGTCCGACAATTTGATCGAAGAACATGGTTTCACCACCAACAATATCAATTTTAGCAGCTTTTAAGGCATCCCCTATCACTTGAGCTTGTGCATCGGCAATCTCCTTTTGAATATTAATATTAGCTAAATCAATTTGAAGGTCTTTATTAAGACGTAGTTTAAACTCTTCGTGATCTTTACCTACACCATCAAGTTTTTTCATTGCTGCTGCTTTTTCTTCAATTCCAGAAGCATCGGCAATGGCTTTTTCTTTAATCACATCGGCTTCCGCAATACCTTCTTTACGTTTCGCTTCAGCTTTCGCTTCTATACCAGCAGCTTCGGCTTTCGCTTTTTTCTCAATAATGGTTGCTTCAACTAATCCTTGACGCTCATTAGCATCGGCTTTAGCATGCATCACCTGAGCTTCAGACATTCCAACAGTAGCTTCCTCTTTAGCTTGAGCTTCGGCTAATATTTTACGCGCTTCAGCTTGTTTCTGGCTAGCTTCTTTATGCGCCAATGCCTCAATATTAATCTCTTCAGCCTTTTGTTTAGCCGCTTCTTTTTGAGCTTCGGCTGCTATAGTTGTTCTAATTAAATCTTCTTGAGCAAGTCCTTCAGCAGTTGTAATTTTAACTTGCTTATCTCTATCTGCTGTTTTAAATGCTTGAATATCTTTCATGTTTTCTTGCTCTTCAACAACACCTTTTTCAAGCATCACACGATCTCTAATAACATCTTGAATATTCTTTTTCTCAACTTCAACCACTTTCTCTTTTTCAATTTGAGCAAGAGTGACAACGCGCTCACGCTCTGTAGCCTCTAATAACCTATCTTTTTCAACTCTTTCAGTTTCTACAGCTTCAGTACGTTCTTTATTTTTAAGCGCTACGATTACTTGACGTTGCATATTTTCTTCAGCAACTTTAACCTTTTCTTCAGTAGCAATTCGAGCACTTTCAGATTTTAATCGCTCTTCTTCATTAACTTTTAAAGTTTCAGCATCTTCTCTAGCTTTAATATTTGCAATCTCACGTTTTTGCTTCTCTTCTTTTTCGGCTAATTGTTTATCTAGCTCTAAGATGGCTTCTCTAGCTTCCACATCCTGCTTTCTGATTGTTTTTTCTTCATCGCGTTTAATCAGGTTCGCTTTCATGTTTTGAACTGCAGTAAGCTCGGTGATTTTCTTAATACCTTCAGCATCTAGAATATTATCAGCCTTTAATTCTTTTACAGAAGTTTGCTCTAAAAAGTCGATGGCACAGTCTTCTAAAGTATACCCGTTAAGGTCGGTACCAATAATGTTTACAATTTCATCACGAAACTCTCTTCGAGCTTCATAGAGCTCGATAAAGTCGAATTTCTTACCTACCGTTTTCAAGGCTTCAGAAAACTTAGCCTCAAAAAGATCTTCTAAAGTTGCTATTTTCGAAGCACGATCCACCCCTATAGTTTGCGCTACTTTTTTGATGTATTCAATATCATTATTAACACGAACAAAAAAGGCCACTTTGATATCTGCACGCATGTTGTCTTTACAAATAAGACCTTCATGAGCCAGTCTTTCAATTTGGATTTTCTTAACCGAAATATCCATAATTTCTGTTTTATGAAAAACAGGAACGGTATACAAACCTTTGTCGGTCGCTACTTTTGTTCCACCAAACCCTGTTCTAATGAGCGCTTGTCCTTGCGGTATTTTTTTGTAAAACATCGCGATTATCGCGAAATAAACGATGATTAGGAATAGTAAAACGCCTATTCCAATTCCAATAATTGGTAAAATTGATTCCATTTTAATTTGATTAATTAGTCGTTATAAGATTGTACTAGGTAATAATTGCGATCGGCCGATCTTTTAATAATAAGTATTGTTGCACCATAAACAAGCGGTTCGCCGTCTAGTGATTTCACGTAAATAGACATGGTATCACCATTTACACTAACCTCTGCATTACCCATTTTGTCCTGGGAAATTGACGATAGTAATGTAGCTTTTCTGCCTAAATAGTCTATGGGAGCATCACCATCCTTGTTTAGATGTTTAAAGAAACTTTTAAAAGGATTTGTTAGAATTTTAGTAACAATTAAAGCTGGCAAGATAGCTATCAACATTATTGCAAATCCTAAATAATTATCATAAGTATGCGTTAAAGCTGTTGTGATAACAGTTATAAACCACCAAATAAAAATCCAAAAAGTAAAAGTGAACATAAATGGCAGCCCCACAAAATTGAAAAATATCAATACTATTTGCCACCATTTTAAAGGCTTTCGTCTTTTACCAACAACATCCTCTTGATTTACTTCGGTATTCGAAATATCTTCAAAATCTAAGTTACCTCCTTCGATCCCCGAGTCGGCATCAATTTCCGCATCAACATCTACATCAATATCGAAATCAGGATCAAAATCTAAACCACTTACCATGGTCATTATCCAATATAAAATGAGGATAATAAGTAAAATGCTAAGTATTAGATTGACTTCAGAAAAAAGAATATTAATAAGCTCTTCCAAGATTAATCGTCTTTAGAAGTTCCCATTCCTAATTGCGCCTTAAGCTTTTCTAGCTCACTATCAGCTTTAACTTTAGAGGTATCTGCTGCGTTATCAAGTTCTTCATCTATCGATTTTGATGCATTAGCAATATCGCCATAAGCTTCCGCTAAAGCTTCTTCTTGCGCCACTTTTTCTTTCATACGCTCAAGCATAGACACGGTTCCTGTGCTATCAAGCTCAGCCATTTGTTTATTTAAGTTTTTAGTAGCATTGCTCACTTTAACACGCGCTTTTAAGGTTTTCAATTCATTCTCCCAATTCGCAATATTAGCTTTAATGGTTTGAATGTTTTTTTGCATCAGCGCTACATTATTTTCAAATTTTGTCGTTTCTTCCTTAGCTCTAGTTACCTGTTGCTCTGCCGTTTCTTTTTCAACTAAAGCCGCTTTAGCAAGCCTGTCTGCTTCAGTCGGATCTATTTCATTAGACTGCGCTTTCTTTAAAAGAATAATGGCTTTATTTTGATAATCGTCTACTTTATTCTGAAATTCTTCCTGCTCGTTCGTAGCTCTAATAGCTAATGCTTTAACCTGAGCTAAGGCCTCAAGACTTTTTTCTAAATCCAATTTCATATCTCTTATGCCCTGCTCGGTCATTTTAATGGGATCTTCCATTTTATCAATTGCAGCATTGGTTTCTGCTTCACCTATCTTAAATAATCTTCTAAAAATGTTCATAATGTTTTGTTTTAATATTTTGAAAATTCAATGATTTTATCTGAGTATTCACTCATTAAGAGGCTTAAGGAGTTTAGCGAACCTTCCAGCTCATTTAAATCCATATTCTCTATTTGTAATGTGTCTCGGTAGATTACTTTTTCGCCAGAATCATCCAAAACAAAGGCACCGTGAACGATATCTCTATTTTTTTGTAGAAGACTTTTAAAAATTTTCTCAGACTGATTATTAATCTTAAAAATAAACTGCTCCATTATTAATATTGGTGGAGCAACACCTATTATAAGATTTTTAATTCCAAAATTTTCCTTTTGAATTACCAAGAGCCCATCTTCATGGTTTTCTCTTGTGATGTTAAAATTTAATTCAAGTAAAAAATCTCTCGTTATATTGAAATGATTTTTCATAGTTGGTTTTTATGGTTAGCACTTAAATTTTAAGAGTTTAATAATACAAAAAAGTATTAAGATTAAGTTAAAGAATATCAATAAGCCTGTTACAAATCACAAACAACCTTCAATTATTTAACTTTAATAAATTATCCGTTCGAACAGATTTAAACTAAAAACATTAGCTATTCATACTATATTTTGCTAATATTGTTAGACTAAATTACACAAATATTTTTAATTTGCAAATAAAATTAGCAAAAATATGTCTTTATTCGGAAAAAATATTAGAAAGATAAGAAGTGTAAAAGCACTAAGTCAACAAGCTTTTGCTGATATATTCGACCTTAAACGAGGTACTTTAGGTGCTTATGAAGAAGGCCGAAGCGAACCAAAAATTGAGACCATTATAAAAATTGCTAATCATTTTAGCATTCCAATCGATACCATCTTAACCAAAGAGCTTACAGTAAATCAACTTTTAAAATTTAAAGGCGATTTGGAAGATAATCTTGAATTACCAAATAGAAATAAACTTACCACTATACCTTGCATCAATCCTGAGGACCAAGAATCTTATATAAACCATGCTAGCAATCCGAATTACATAAAGGACTTAAATTATTTAAGCCTACCCATTACCAACAATAATAAATTAAGAGCCTATGTAGTAAACAACCTCGAAATGAGCTCTGAAAACAACGGCTTATTCCCAAAGGATATTGTTATAGGACAATGGGTTGCAAAAATCAATTTTGAAAAAATCACAACACCTAGCGTGTATTTAATCCTCACCGCCGAAGCCCTTTTACTTAAACGAGTATATCCTAGCAACAACTCCTTTATCCTTAGAGCTGATCATGTTGGTATAGATGAAAGCGTATTAAAGTTTTCTGAAATTAAGGAACTTTGGGAAATCAAATCCGTTTTTTACAATAGAGTTCCCGATTTAAAAAACAGTCAAGTTTTAGATAAACTCGCTTTTTTAGAGCAAGAATTTAAAAAATTAAAGTCGTCATTATAATCTCTAAACTCAAATCGAAATTCCCATATTAAAAAATGAGAATAAATACTACATAAGATTTAGTAACTAAAAATTTAATTATCCTTAGCAATTTATAGCTATTTGGTTAATACAAAGATTAAGCGAAGAAAAGATAGAGAGACCAGATACTACTAGCTACCCCTTTAAAAAAAGTATAAAAAACAAAAAAGCCAACTATAAAATAGTCAGCTTTTCCTTTATTAGTGCGGGCGGGGAGACTCGAACTCCCACACCTCGCGGCACTAGATCCTAAGTCTAGCGTGTCTACCAATTCCACCACGCCCGCTAAAGGACTGCAAATATAAACAAGATTTTTAAATTGCAAACTTTATAACACCAAAAAAAGTTTCTTTTTTATACTTTTGATACAATCTTAAGAAAAAATAGCATGAAAGATATTCAAACGTACATCACCCAAAACAAGGACCGTTTTTTAAACGAACTGGTTGAACTCCTCAAAATCCCTTCTATTAGCGCCGATTCTGCCTATAAAACCGATGTTTTAAAAACCGCTGAAGCCGTTAAGCTTCGTTTAGAACAAGCCGGTTGCGATTTTGTTGAAATTAATGAAACCCCAGGCAATCCTATCGTTTATGGCGAAAAAACAATAGATAAAAATCTACCTACAGTTTTGGTTTACGGACATTACGATGTGCAACCACCAGACCCTATCAATTTATGGGATTCCCCACCGTTTGAACCCGTAATCAAGACCACCGATAAGCATCCCGATGGCGCCATTTTCGCCCGAGGTGCCTGCGACGATAAAGGTCAGATGTACATGCATGTTAAGGCTATGGAATTTATGACCAACACAAACCAGCTACCCTGCAATGTAAAATTTATGATTGAAGGCGAAGAAGAAGTTGGTAGCGTTAACCTTGGAGATTTTGTTAAAAACAACCACGATAAGCTTAAAAACGACGTTATTTTAATATCCGACACCGGTATGATAGCTAACGACGTGCCATCAATAACCACAGGATTACGTGGTTTAAGTTATGTAGAAGTTGAAGTTACGGGCCCTAATCGCGATTTACATTCTGGATTGTACGGCGGTGCCGTGGCTAACCCCATAAACGTGTTAACCAAAATGATTGCACAACTTCACGACGAAAACAATCACATTACCATTCCAGGTTTTTACGATCGTGTGGAAGAACTATCTAAAGAAGAACGTGCCGAAATGGCCAAGGCGCCTTTTAATTTAGAGAACTATAAAAAGGCCTTAGATATTGATGCTGTTTATGGCGAAGCAGGATACACTACAAACGAAAGAAACTCCATAAGACCAACTTTAGATGTTAATGGTATCTGGGGAGGTTATACCGGCGAAGGTGCAAAAACCGTTATCGCCAGCAAAGCCTATGCGAAAATCTCGATGCGCCTCGTGCCAAATCAAGACTGGAAGGAAATCACGAATTTATTTCAAACACATTTTGAGGCCATCGCTCCCGAAGGTGTAAAAGTTAAAGTAAACCCGCATCATGGCGGACAAGGTTACGTCACGCCTATCGATAGTATTGGTTACCAAGCCGCATCAAACGCCTATCGCGACGCCTTTGGAAAAACACCAATACCGCAACGTAGTGGTGGCAGCATCCCAATTGTGTCACTTTTCGAACAAGAATTAAAAAGTAAAACCATTTTAATGGGCTTTGGTTTAGACAGCGATGCCATCCATTCGCCAAACGAACATTTCGGCATCTGGAACTATCTAAAAGGCATAGAAACCATCCCTTTATTCTATAAATATTTCACCGAACTTTCAAAATAAACTTATTTTTTTGATCTAAAGTCGGTTATGGTGTTACGCCCTTTAGCTTTTTTAGGAAGCCAAAGGGCGTCGCGCTATCTGTTACAAGTTTTGGCTCGATGCACGCCTCGCCAAAAGCTTTCCACGCCTATCGCTAACACAGTCAACTTGAAACGTTTTACTAGATTTAAGCAGAATAAAACACAAAAAAAAGCTATATAAAAATTACAGCCTCTTTGTTATTTTGAGCTTATCGAATAATCTTAAAAACAATCCTTAACTCGGATTTCAACAAACTTAAACTAATAAAAAAACTAAAACTTTTTATACAGCCTCTTCTAAATTTATAAAACGAAAATGAAGAATGCTCTAGGCAGCAACTTCTGTTTTAAAGTGGTCATAAAGTTCTTTACAACCATAACCAATAATTGAAAACTGTTTGTTTTTCATTATAGACTCATTATGAAGTTTAGATAAAGCCTCCACGCCGTATTTATCCATACTCTCAACGTCCTTAATACTAATAGTAAGACTATCTAGATTATTAAAAATATTATCAAACTCGTTGATAAAAATGCCAACATTACTTTTGTTTAAGTGGCCTTTAACTTTGTAAAAGTTATTACAGCTGGTAATTACTAAATCCATACTAAATGTTTTAAATGGTTAAACTAAAAAATTAAGAAGTCCATTATAGGGTTGCTCAGTAAATTTAAAAAACCAAAATCATTCATAAACTATTTTATCGACCAATAGATTTTAAGTCTAGACAAAAAACATCTACCTGCATATTTTATCGACAAGAGACATGTTAATTTCAAGATTTCATTACATTTACTATTAGCTTATACGTTTCCTTTTTAACATTCAGATTTCAGTTCATGAAAAAACTAGCCCTATTTTTTTGTTTACTCTTCGCCATGACCAGCTTTGCACAGTCGCCAGAGACATCAGACCAAAAAGCCATCGAAAAAGTTTTAAAAAAACAAAGACTGGCTTGGTCAAACAACGATATCGAATCCTACATGGAAGGTTACTGGAAAAGCGATTCTTTAAAATTTTATGGTCCGCACGGGGTTACTTTGGGTTGGGATAATACCCTAGAACGTTATTTAAAAGCATATCCTACCGAAGCTCACACAGGAAAATTAAGCTTTAAAATAAATGATATCACAAAAATTAGTAACGATGCTTACTATGTTTTAGGAGAATACCATATTAAACGTGATGTAGGCAATGCCGATGGCATTTTTATGCTTGTTTTCAAAAAAATTGATGGCGCATGGAAAATCATTGCGGACACTTCTACTTAATACGGTTTTTTAAGACAATATCATTCTAACGAAGAATGAAAGCAAACTCATGGCATTGAAATAACAAGTTACCACAAAATAAATTTAAGACGACCACCAAAATTAGTCTAATGGAAAGTGAAGTCCTTAAAAACACTTTAAAAACGTATAACATCTTAACTGATGACGACATTGATGCGTTTATTCGGTTAGCTATCCCAAAAACCCTTCAAAAATCAGATTATTATATTAAGGAGGGCGAAGTCTGCAACTCGGTATGCTTTGTTTTAAGCGGACTTCTAAGATCGTATTATATTACTGAAAAAGGGGATGACATGACCTATTGTATCACTTTCCCTCATAATTTCATGTCCGCCTACTCATCGTTTTTAACAGGGCAAGCTACCCAAGAAAACCTTCAAGCCATCCAAACAACAGAACTTTTAGTTATTCCAAAAGATCACATGGAAAAACTGTCTCAAACCAGTTCGAATTGGATACAATTTCAAAAAGTTATTGCCGAACAACAATACATTGAATTGGAAAAACGAATTTTTCTTTTGCAGGGAAGTAACGCCACGAAGCGTTATGTCGAATTGGTGAAAAACCATCCCTCCTACCTTCAAAACATTCCTTTACAATATTTAGCTTCGTATTTAGGCGTTACACAAAGACATTTAAGTCGCATCCGTAAAGAATTTGCTTTTTAGACATTTGTCCTATTCGCCCTAAAGGATTCGGTATAATTTTGTTTCTCATCAAATAGAAACAATAACATGTCTAAAAACATACTAATAATAAACGGTCACCCCAATAAATCTAGCCTAAATCATGCCTTTGCAGCAGCCTATAAAAAAGGCGCCTTAGAAGCTCATGCAGAAGTGAAAGATATTACAATTTCCGACTTAAAATTTAATCCGAATCTGGAGTTTGGCTTTCAAAAAAGAACCGAACTAGAGTCCGATCTTCTTGAAGCTTGGGAAAAAATAAAGTGGGCCGAACATTTGGTTTGGATTCATCCCGTCTGGTGGGGTGGCTTACCTGCCCTTATGAAAGGCTTTATCGATCGCTTATTTTTACCTGGCTTTGCTTTTAAATACAGAGATAATAGTCCTTTTTGGGACAAACTTTTAAAGGGTAAAACAGCGCATATCATCACTACCCTAGATCAACCAAGTTGGTACTATTGGTTTGTTTACGGGAAACCGAGTGTAAACCAATTAAAAAAGTCTACATTAAAATTTTGCGGTATAAAAACCACCAAAGTGTCATATTTTGGCATCATTAAAAACGCTAGCGCGCATCAAAGAAGTCAGTGGATCACTAAGATTGAGAACCTTGGAAGGCGTCAAAAGTAGCCACAAGCAAAACGAACTACCAGTTTACAATTTCTTTACAAAATCAGTAATAATCACAATTTGCTGAGCACCTACTTTACCTTCAATATATTTATCATTATCTCGATCTAAACGAATATTTCTAACCGCCGTACCCTGTTTTGCAACCAAGCTAGAGCCTTTCACTTTTAAATCTTTAACAAGCACCACAGCATCACCGTTACTTAAAATCACGCCATTCACATCACGATGAATAATTTTATTAGCCTCATCTTCATGCTCGCCCGTTGCCCGTGCCAACGCTAAAGCATCATCATCCAAATACATCATATCTACCAAGTCTTTTGGCCAGCCCTCATGACGTAAACGCTGTAACATGCGCCAAGCCATAATTTGAACAGCCACATGCTCGCTCCACATGTTATCGTTTAAACAACGCCAGTGGTTAGGGTTCATTTCTTCCCTTTCTTCTATTTGATCTAAACAGGTTTTACACACCAAAATATCATTATCCACATTTTCATTTAATGATGGCGGAATGGTATATTGAGATAAATCATTCGCTGATGTACATAATTCGCAAGTATTATTGCTTCGATCTTTTAGTGTCTGTAAAACGCTCATAGGTATAATTTTGTAGAACGCTCAAAAATACAGCTAATAAACACCGTTTGCAACGTTAATATTAAATATGACAGCGAACAATATCAAAAGATTTATCATAAACAAAAACCAATAATCTATTTAGAAAGGTCGGCGATGTATTTAAAAACGGCATCTCCATGTACTGGAGTAAAATATTTTTTAAATTTCTCTATACGGTCTTTGCGCTCCTTCTCGTTTGGCCACATTTTTTTCTCAAGAGCACTCATCCCTTCAAACATACTATCCATATCGGTCATAGAATCAAAAAAGTAAGCTTCAACCATTTCACTACCATCCGATCCCCAAGCATGTCTAAACGTATAATAGCCCTTAATTAAATGGTTATCCTTAATCATTTTATCAAAATGGTCTGTAATTAAACCTCTAATTTCATCAGTAGACCCTCTCTCAATAGGTAGCATATGATTGGTGCGTATATAGCATATCATATCCTTTCCTTTGGAATTTAAAGGCTTGGTATGCGGTAAGACAACATAAATCTCATCAGAATGATCCATGTCAAAATAGGCATTTTTTTTGCCTCTGAATTCTTTAAGGTGTTTTTCGTTCGTCCAAGCTTCCTTTTCTAATGCTGCACTACGACTCCAGGATTTTTCTATATCATTCCAAGAAGCAAAAGACTGTACGTACAACACATCGCGACTGTCTGGTGTCATTTGATGAAGATAATATGAAGCGCTTAAAATATGCTCATTCTTACGAACAACCTTATTCAAATACTCTTTCTCAATAGACTTCCACGTGTCCATATCAAAATCTTTCATATCCATATTCCAATGTAGCTTGGTAACGGTGAGGTAGGTGGTTTTCTGATTGGGTGTCGCTTCAGCTTGTAAAGCATGCATCGGAAGAGACAGCAACAATAAACAAATTACTGCTGTAAACAATGTTTTGATAGTTTTCATAATCTGATAAAATTAAAGTTAATAATATAGGACTTTAAGATTTCAGGGCTGTGATTATACTATCAACAAGTTATTGTGAATTAGAGAGTTACCAAATATACAACAAAAAACAACACGTTTATCATTCTAACAAAGTATCTCGCATTTTTTTAGTCATCCCTTTTACAACCATATCATAAGAATGATCGATTAATGTTTTTATGAAATCGGATGGTAATGCCTCTTCATTTAGATAGATTGTATTCCAATGTTTTTTATTCATATGATAACCTGCTCGAATACAACTATGAGATGCGCGTAGTTCTAAAGCGTATTCAGGATCGGCTTTTAAGTTTATGGCCTGCTCGCCTTGCTCCCACTTTTTTAAAGAAATTAAAGCATACATCTTTCCCAAAACTTTAAAAACTAAAGTATGCTCATCAAACGGAAAATCTTCAGAAACACCTTTTTTGCTTAAACAATAATCTCGAATTTGCTCAATATCCATGCTACAAAACAATTAAAAATTAATCTAAAACCTCATATAAAATAGGTTTGCTCGGGGCGGCATCATTCTCAAAAGGTGCAATTTGGAGGTTTAAAAAATACTCACCATCTTCAACATGATTAGGCACGTAAATGAACTCGGTAATGGTGGCGTCAAGGCGTAATTTACCAGCGGTATTCCAAAACGCATTATGCGCCAATAACATACATTCGTCCTTTTCTTTATCGACACTTGGCAAATCTACTAACAGGTGTTTTATACCTTTTTCTCTTAAGTAAATAGCTGCATCCTCTAGTAAATAAGGCGGATTGGTGTGGGAATAATGCGTCGATAACTTGTCTAAGGTATTAGGAATGGTACGAATCACTAAGGCATCACGCTTTTTATTCCCTAATGCAAACTTTATTTGCTTTTCAGAAATAACCGAGTCTCCATTTAAACGCTCGGGCGCTACGGTAATGACTTCAGCTAAAAAGAAAAACTGTTTTAAGTGTTCGTTTATAGAGTGTACTTCTTCAGTAATATGTCCTGCGCATTCGGTATGTGTTCCATGGGCATGCGGATTAAAACTAACATTATTAAAATTTATACAAGCGCCATTTTTAACCGCTATTTTCCATTCGCCATCCTCTACGGGTTCTATTTTAGGCGAATCGACATACCAGGCCCGAACATTTTTTTCGGAAGCACGAAGCGGCATAGAAATATCTATGGGCTTTTTTAAATTAATTTGAAGTTTTCGTGAATTATATTGGATTGTAGCATTCATATCCAAATATAATCAAATCATAAATAGTTCTGAAGCAATTCCGTCAATTAAAAATTTACCTTTCTGTGTTGCTATAAGGCTTTTGATGACTTGACCATTTTCATTAACACCCTCTGACATAGCCAACAAATCATCGTTTAAAAATGGTGCTGCATGCTTTTGTAAATACTGAAGAAACGTCTCTCCAAATTCAGCTTCTACTTGAGGTAACGACACGCCCCAAATGGTTCTTAAGCCTGTCATAACATACTCATTAAACCTATCGATTTTCGAGAGGGTCTCAACTGTTTTAGGCAATTCACCTTTGGCTATACTTTGTATGTATTTATTATTATTGGCAACATTCCAACTGCGTTCATTACCTAAAAATGAATGTGCTGAAGGCCCAATACCTAAATACGGTTTGCCTTGCCAGTAGCTGGTATTGTGTTTAGAAAAGTAATCGGGTTTCCCAAAATTTGAAATTTCATAATGCACAAAACCCGCTTCATGAGTACGCTTTAATAAATGATTAAAATGTTGCAGCGCTAAATCTTCATCAATAGGCGGAAATACGCCTTTTTTCACAAAACTATCCAAGGCTGTTTTAGGTTCAACTGTAAGCGCATAACTGGAAATATGGGGCACACCAAATCCTAAAGCAAGTGCTATATTGGCATCCCATTTTTCCAGACTCATATTAGGAATACCATATATTAAATCGATGGTAATATTATCAAAATAAGCTATCGCCTCTTCTAAACAAGCTTTGGCTTCATGGGCATTATGGGCACGATTCATGCTTTTTAAATCATCTTCAAAAAAAGACTGAACACCTATACTCAAGCGGTTTACTGGCGAATGGGCCAATACCCTTATTTTAGATGACGATAAATCATCTGGGTTTGCTTCCAATGTAATTTCTGGAGCATCACAAACGGTATAGTGTTTATAAACGGCATCTAATAACACCTGAATCTCTTCCTGAGACAATAAGCTAGGCGTACCTCCTCCAAAATATATGGTTTCTATAATTAGATTTTCAAAATCTGCTTTACGCATTTCTAATTCTAGAATTAAAGACTGTAGCAGTTCATCTTTCTTTTTTAAAGACGTAGAAAAATGAAAATCGCAATAGTAACAGGCTTGTTTACAAAAGGGAATATGAATGTATATGGCAGCACCATTAGAGCGCTTCAAATGAGAAAACCTCTGTGTTGTTTGAGCAGAGTTATTCATACCATATCGATTTGTTAAAGATTACTTTTTAGAACGCAGATTGATAACTGTAGTTCCTTTTGGAGATTCTGTACTATTTTGCTTCACAAATGCTGCCCAACCTGAATAACTTTTACCCACCTCGATGCGTCCAGAATTATAAAAATGACAAACAGCTGCAGCCAACCCATCGGTAGCATCTAAGTTTTTAGGTAAAGTTTTTAAGCCTAAATTACTTTGAAGCATTTTAGCCACCTGTTCCTTACTGGCATTTCCGTTTCCTGTGATGGCCATTTTTATTTTTTTAGGCAGATACTCGGTAATCGGGATTTCTCGACTTAAACCAGCCGCCATAGCCACTCCTTGTGCTCGACCTAGTTTTAACATACTTTGCACGTTTTTACCAAAAAAGGGGGCTTCAATAGCGATTTCGTCGGGATTGTGTGTATCAATTAGTTCTATAGTACGTTCAAAAATAAGTTTAAGCTTGATGTAATGGTCGTCGTATTTTTTCAAATCCAACTCATTCATCTGCAAAAAGTGCATCTTTTTACCAACCACTTTTATAAGTCCGAAACCCATAATCGTGGTTCCAGGATCAATCCCTAAAATTATTCTTTCCTGCATTAATCATTACAAAAGTAACAACCGCTTAGCGAAATAGACGCTCCAATTGTTACGGTTAATATATCTCCGTTAAAAGCACCATAACCATCAGTCACCTGATTATAGTCTTTACTGAAGCCAAAGATATAAGAACCATCCAAATAAATGGACAAAACGTCGTTAATAGCGTAATGAAATTCTATGCCTCCCATGGCATTAAGGTAGTTGAGTTTATTTTCGCCATAAATATCCAAAGGTCTAATCATGGAAAATCCAGGGCCCGCATGCAAAAAGGTTGCCATACGTTGGGAGAATCTTATAATATGAGTGGCATCATAAACCAATTGTAAATTTAAACGGGTATAATTTGTTTTAAACGCCGGACTCTCATTTTTGTTTGAAAATCGAATATACCCTAAGTCTAATTTAGCGCCAAAATCTTGGCTAAACATATATTGCAGCCCTAAATTAATAGTTGGAAAATTAATAGGCTTTGCTTCAAAATCACTCACAAAACCATTTGACATAGGGGTATTAACGCCCGTTGCAAACTGCAATTTAAATGTACTCGTTTCGCCCTGTGCTTGAGATAAATTAAAGCACAAAAACAAGAAACCCACCACCCATGAACTCTTAATTTGATTAAAATAAGCAATCATTTCGTAATATTGATTTAATTTGTACCATCATAGCACATACACTTTCATACCGCAGCAAACAATATCTTTTTAGGCTTATTAAAATAAGCATAGTCCTTGCTGCGCTTTACTTTATATATCAGAAAATTGTACACAATAATACGTTACATTTCTCTGAATTCTATAATATTTTGTCTGAAAATAATGCTTTTTCGGTCAAAACACTCAGTTTTCTGTTAATTTTATCCACTATTAACTGGTTAATTGAACTTTTTAAGTGGCAATTACTACTTCGTCCATTCAAGAACATTTCATTAAAACAGGCCTGCGAACAATGCTTAGGATCGCTCACTGCATCGCTAATAACTCCTAACCGCATTGGTGAATATGGTGCCAAAGCCATGTATTATGAAGCTTCCTTTAGAAAACATATTGTAGCCATAAATTTTATTAATAATATTTTACAATTAGCGGTAACTACAATAATAGGCCTTATAGGTTTATTTTGGTTTTATCGAAGCTTCGATACACCTTTAAACTTGGAGCATCTAGCCATTTACAGTACAATTCTAGTCCTTGTTCTAAGTTTTATTGGTTGGTTTATTTTAAAAGGAAATTTCAAATTCAAACAGGTTTCAATTAAAAAATTGAGGCGATTTTTTAAACGATTTCCTAAAAAAACCCTTTACTATGGATTCGGATTATCCTTGTTACGTTACGCTGTTTTCTCATTTCAATTTTATTTTTTGTTACAAATTTTCCAAATCCACCTTCCTTATTTTGAGGCCATTTCCGTAATAGCCTCCATGTACCTAATAGCCTCAATAATTCCTTCTATAACACTTTTTGACGGCTTGATAAAAGGTAGTGTTTCTGTATATTTATTTGCTTTTGTTGGCGCTCACGAGCTTATTGTTTTATCGATTACCATGGTGATGTGGATGCTTAATTTTATGATTCCAAGCTTAATAGGATGTTTTTACGTACTCAACTTTAAGCATAGTAACAAGATAGACTCATGATGTTTTTATTCACTTCAGTGCTTATCGCCTACGGTATTTTAATTGGTAGCTTAGGGTATGGTTTCAGCCAGGTTAAATCCTTTAAAGTAGTAACCAAAAAGCCGAAAACGAAGTTTACTATAGTTATCCCATTTCGTAATGAAGCTAAAAACCTCTCCCAATTAATAACATCGATTTACAGTCTTAACTACCCGAAAACCCTATTTGAAGTTATTTTAGTTAACGATGACTCGGAAGACGACTCAGTTAAGCTGATACAGCATTTAACTAAAGACCAGAACGTCAATCTAAAAGTAATACCCAATGAAAGACACTCTAATTCTCCAAAAAAGGACGCGATAACTTCCGCCATAAGGCAGTCCAAACACGAATGGATTATTACCACCGATGCCGACTGTGTGTTACCAGAATTTTGGTTAGACTGCTTTGATGCTTATATTCAAAAAACTGATTCTTATTGCATTGCTGGCCCTGTAACTTATCATGAAAAAGAGTCTTTCTTAAACCGTTTTCAATGTCTTGATGTTTTAAGTTTACAAGGAGCTACCATCGGTGGATTCGGCTTAAACACACCATTTATGTGTAATGGTGCTAATTTTGCTTATAAAAAGTCATTATTCGCAGAGGTCTCTGGCTTTGAAGGCAACTCGAATATTGCCAGTGGGGACGATTTATTTTTATTGGAAAAAGCGCTTAGTAAGCAGGCAAATCGTGTTAATTATTTAAAATGTGATGCGGCTATAGTTAAAACAAATGCTCAAGAAAACTGGAAGCAACTCATTTCACAACGGGTACGTTGGGCCGCAAAAACAACGGCCTATAAAAATGGTTTTGGGAAACTTACTGGAATTCTCGTATTCGCTACAAACCTACTCCTCGTTATTGGCCTGGCACTTAGTCTGTTTGGTCTATTTTCATTTAAAAACCTCAACATAGTCTTTATTCTAAAGTGCGGGATTGACTTTTACCTGCTCTATAAAACGGCTCGTTTTTTTAAACAGACTTCTATTTTAAAAAACTTCATACTAAGCGCCTTTCTCTACCCGTTTTTTAGTGTTTACGTGGCTTTTATAGCTTTATTTTCAAACTACAACTGGAAAGGCAGAACTTTTAAACGCTAGGTTAATTAACACGTATTATTAAAGGCAGCTTAAATTCTGTAGTGACTTGTTGACCCCGTTTAATGGCTGGAAAAATTTTAGGTAAATCGGTTAGACTCTGATTTAGCAATTCTTCAATATTAGGGATTTCATCAACCGTTAGACTATCAACACTAGAGCTCATTAAAGACAAATCACCAGTTTTAGACACTTGAAATTCTAATAAAATGGTATCATTAATATCTTGAGAGACAATAATCCCTTCATTTTGCAAAAAATTGGTGATATGATGGGTTAACGTGTTTTGAAAACACAGATGTCGCTCTGCTTTACTTGCTGATTCATCACATACTATAAAATTGGGATACTCATCCACATCATTCCAATTAAAAGTTTTTAACTCTTCATTTAAAATGGCTTCTGAAGATGTTTTTTTCACATTAAAATACTCACAAGATGAAAGCATTAAAACCAATAAAAAAACAATAGCGTGTTTCATGGATTACAACTGAAACCGAAAAGTACAATATTTTTAGATTTTATGGTGGTAAAAAAAAGAAAAACCTAATGCACTGAGTCTTGTGTTATGTAAATTAGGATTTAAAGTTGGCAGAAATACATAGCTTCAAAGCAACAAAGACATTAATTAAAAAAGGAAACTTTATAAAAAGAAGAACCCTGTGGGTCTCTCACCTCCACAGGGTTATGTAAATTGCTATTATCAACTAAAAAATTGAGGGATTAATTAATTTTTGAATTGTTGATACATCAAAGATAAATAACATGATTCTTTTCAAACTGCGGAAAACCCACACCTAACTTACGGAAACCCAGAAAACCTTTAGTTTACAAGGGTTTACATGATGTAAAAAATATAATTTAATTTAAAAAAAATTAAAAACCTTATATTTTTATAGATTTTACTTACACAAAACCTTTTTTACGCGCTTGATTTAATAAGGTTTCATCCTGTCCGTCTTCAACTTCAAAAAGGTCACGAAGTTGTTTTTTTCTTTTCTCTATAGCACTTAATGAAATATCTAAATGTGCCGCTAAATTTTTAGTTTTAACACCTTGTGAAAGCAGGTGCAGTATTTTTCGATTTTTATCGTCAATCACGATGTCACTACTAATGGTTCTTCGTATTAATTGATTTACTGTAGCACTATAAAAAGGCACATTGTCCATAACCGTTTGAAAAGCGTTTGCTAATTCGTTAGATGTTAAATCACTTTTAATTAACAAACCTTCAGGGTTTATGGTTTTAATAATGTTATGAATTCTAAACGACTCATTAAACATAGTTAAAATGATTATTTTGGATTGAGGCAATACCTTTCTAGCAAACTCTGCTAAATCTTCGCCCGAATTCATACTTCCATCAGATGAGGCCGGCAAACTAATATCTACAAATAATACATCGTAGGGTTTATTTGTTTTTACGGCCTTGTTTATCGCTAATAGCGCTTCGTCGCAATTGTTTGCAATTTCAATTTCTAGTTCTTGATTGTCGCGCTTAGTATAAAGCAACGTGTTTTGATACCCCTCAATAATCATAGGGTGATCATCAATCATGAGTATTTTAATATTTTCAGTCATAGTTCTAGGTTAAGATATGGGGACATCTATATTTACCGTGGTTCCTTCTACTTTTTTAGAAGTAATATGTATTTTACCGTTTATTTCCTTGATTCTGGAATTCATGTTTTTAAGACCAATTCCAGATTTTGCTCTATTCACATCAAATCCAACACCGTCATCAATAATACTTAAACAAATAGCATTATTTTCAAGTTTAAAAATAAGGCTCACTTTGTTAGCTTTGGCATGTTTATAAATATTATGGAGCGCCTCTTGAATAATTCTATAAAAATGAATTTTTATTTTATTTGAAACCTCATCCCAATCGATAGTAGACTGCCATTCTAATTTATATTCTAGCCCATAAGCCACGGTTTGGGTTTCTACTAAAGTTTTAATAATATCTCTGAATCCAGAACCAGATACAAAATCGGTATTTAACTCATGCGACACTTTTCTAATGTCTTCTTCTATCATTTTAAGCTCAGCGATATACTGACTTCTTGTTTTCATAGCCTCAGGGCTCGTATTGGTGTTTAAGCTATCTAAACTTAAGCGAGCTCCAAAAAGTTTCCCTAGAACACCATCATGCAATTCTTCAGAAATACGCTTCTTTTCTAATGCTCGAGCATCCTCAACGACTTCATTTTGTGTAAGCAAAAGGTTATAAATTTCTTCGTTAGTTTGCTGTTGTTGTTGAATAAACTCTAACTTCTTATTTTTATTGCGCTGCGCAAATATGATGTATAATAAAAAGGAAGCTACAATAACTACAATAGAAATAACTAACAACCACAAGCGCTCCCTCGCTATTTTAATATTCTCTTCTTCAATCTCATTGGTTTCAAACTTAATTCTAGTAAACTTATTCCTGATAGCTCGTTCACTTTTCTGAAGACTATCATTAAGTCGCACGTAATTTCTTAAATGGTTGGCGGCAATATCACCTTCCTCAATTTTTGAAAGCAATAACAAAGATTTCAATAAGGCATCGTTATGATGTTTACCTGCAACTCGCTTAGCCTCGTATCCATAATATTTAGCAGAATCCTTGAATCCCATATCATTATAATATTCAGCTAAATGTTGTAGAATAATTATAGAATTATATCCATCTTCACCAGCTGTTTTGCTTGCTTTTAATGCTTTATGATACAAACCAGGTAAGGCGTCCCTATCGTTCGATAAATATAAGGTATGTGCATAGTTGTCAAGAACCACGGCGTAAGAATCAGGTGTTTCCTTTTCTAGATTCTCATCTTCAAGAATTTCCTCTAAAGTCTTTATTGCCAACTCATACTGTCCGGCATTTTTTAAAGCATTTCCTAAGTTGTTTTTTGAAATACTAATAGCGGCTTTGTTATTTCCTTTTAACCTTAATTTGAGTTCTATGGACTTATTTTGATATTCAATAGATTTATCATACTGTTCCAACAAATTGAAAACCACCCCTAAGTTATTGTAGAAGAATGCCTTTTTACGAATAACTTCTTTTGTAGGATTTTTTATTTTATTTAGAAGCATGATTCCTTCAATGGACGTGAGCTCACTACCAGTAAAGTCCTTTGCAGCACGTTGAAGCAAAGCAATATCTAACAATACAGAAGCTGTATTAAAGTGATCTTTTAATGACTTAAATAATTTTTCTGCTTTATGGTTGTAAAAATGTGCACTATCAACCTGTTTATCAAAATAGTAATAGCCTATGTTTTTATTTATTTGAGCAATGGTAGCCGTGTCTTTATACTTTTCGGCAAGTTTTAGATTTTCATGACTCAATTCTAAAAAAGAATCTGCTTTATCAACCCCCTCATTTAACTCCAATAATTTATTATTACACTGAAGCTGCAATGAATAACTATTAATTTCTATAGCTAATTTTTTAGCTTTTAAAACAAGGTCTCTCCTTTGGTCTTGTCTAAATTTTGGATTACTAGAATCATTCAGATAAAACAAAATACTATCAAACTTTTCTTTACTATAATTTTGAGCAAAAGAAAGATTAACGCAAAAGACAATCGAGAGTAAAATGTAGTTGAAGCGTTTCAAAAGCATAAAATGTAAACACTTTCAAATGTATCTATAATTTTTCAATTTAACTACAGACTAAGTCCAGAACCTAAACAAAAGGATCCTTTAACCGACAAACACTTTTTAGCGCTCAAGAATGTTCCCGCCATTAATATAAGTTGTTGTGGTATCGTCAATCAACAAGTCATCTTCGTGCAAATCTTCTTTGGTACATGATGTGAATAAAGTGATAAAGGCTGCTATTAATAATGTAATTTTAAGAGTTTTCATTTTTTTACTTTTATTTATTATTGGAAATTTTATTTGAATTATTTAGCGCTCGAGAATATTCCCGCCATTAATATAAGTTGTTGTGGTATCGTCTATTAACATGTCATCTTCATGTAAGTCTTCTTTGGTACAAGACGTGAATAAAGTGATAAAGGCTGCTATTAATAATGTGATTTTAAGAATTTTCATTTTTTTACTTTTATTTTTTATTAGAAATTTTATTTGAATTATTTAGCGCTCGAGAATATTCCCGCCATTAATATAAGTTGTTGTGGTATCGTCTATTAACATGTCATCTTCATGTAAGTCTTCTTTGGTACAAGACGTGAATAAAGTGATAAAGGCTGCTATTAATAATGTGATTTTAAGAATTTTCATTTTTTTACTTTTATTTATTATTGGAAATTTTATTTGAATTGATTAGCGCTCGAGAATATTCCCGCCATTAATATAAGTTGTTGTGGTATCGTCTATTAACATGTCATCTTCATGTAAGTCTTCTTTGGTACAAGACGTGAATAAAGTGATAAAGGCTGCTATTAATAATGTGATTTTAAGAATTTTCATTTTTTTACTTTTATTTTTTATTGGAAATTTTATTTGAATTATTTAGCGCTCGAGAATATTCCCGCCAGTGATTAATGTTGTTGAAGTACTGATCACCAACATATCATCTTCGTGAAAGTCTTCTTTAGCACAAGACGTGAGTAAAGTAATAAAGGCTGCTACTAATAATGTGATTTTTAAAATTTTCATTTTTTTTTGGATTTAAGGTTTAATATCTATTTTACAATTAAAGCACAGATAGTCTGGTTTTTAAGCACTAAAAACTACCTAGACAAAACATTTTAGATCGCGTGTAAAAACACGACCATTAGCGTATGGATATTGAGAGGAAATGGCTAAGAAATAGCCATGAATGATTTTTTAAGGAAATAAAGAAGCAATTTGTTAATCATTCAGCGTTCTAATATAATTACAAATATTTTAAATTATTAAGTCCTCAAAAAAAAGGGGCTTATAATCGCTGAAATACATGAAATTTTAACAAATTAAAGTGTAGACTTGTTTTTTATTAGGCTGGTTTTCACTATTTTAGTGCGAAAATTCTCATCCTGAGGCGTTTGCTGAAGTCTATTAATAAGGAGTTCGGCTGCTTTAGATCCGATAACTTTAGCATGCTGTCTAATAGTGGTTAATCTAGGTAACGTATGATATGAATCAGACTTACTGGCAAAACCAATTACAGAGACATCTTTTGGTACTTTCAAACCAAAATTGACAGCCATATTCAAACCTATTATTCCTGAAGAACTGTCGGCGGCAATAATACCATCTAGTTGACCATTTTTCTTGAAAAAATTTTTGATCTTTTTCTGCTGATCATCTTTTTTCTTAATTTTCAAAACCAGGGGCTCCATTCCTGCTTCTAAAATCGCTTTATTGTAACCGCGTTCTCGAAGCTTACCAACACTTAAGTCATTGATATTACTAATAAAACCAATGGTTTTACGGTTTTCCGCCAACAATGTTTTTGTAGCATTATAAGTCGATTCAAAATCATCAACAATTACTTTATCACACATCACATCATGAGCAACGCGATCAAACATAACAACAGGTAACCCTTGACTGATGGTTCTCTTAAAATGCTCAACTTCACCTTTAACCTGTGTCTCTTCAGCCATCGACAAAATAAATCCATCTACACTTCCGCTAGCAAGTAACTGTAAACCTTCTTTTTCTTTATCTAAAGATTCATTAGAAATACAGGTTATAATATTATAACCGTTTTTAGTAGCTTCTCTTTCTATTCCGAAAAGCACTTTAGCTAAAAAGTGATTAAGAATATTCGGAATAATAACACCAATCGTTTTGGTTTTATTCTGTTTTAAACTTAAAGCCACTTTGTTCGGCTTATAATTATATAATTCGGCGAGCTCTTTAACGCGTTTTACGGTTTCACCACCTATTTCGGTACTATTATTTAAGGCTTTTGAAACTGTAGATATCGATACATTTAGCTCTTTAGCCAATTGTTTTAAGGTCACCATAAATTATTATAATATTGTATAACTCATGCAATGTACAAAATTACTCTTTGCTACTAATGAATTATTTTTTTTGAAAATCTGCTATCATTAAAAACTAGAACTGATCCACATTAATATTTTTAGCTATACTTACTGTACAAAAGCATCACCATTCCAAACTCGAAGTATTACAGTCATCATTTTACAGCTTACTACAACATAAGCATGCGTGGTACAAAGCACCGAAATTTTCGGGATAGTGCTTTCTCTAAAATACTACATGAACATTAGAACTAAATTGCGTAGTTCAACATACGATAGAGCATAAGTCACACTTCCTAAATATAACTAAAAAAATAACAACAACTCCTTTTCTCGGAACATCAAGAAACACTAAATTCTGAACTCAAAACACAGTATATTAGTTCATAGGGCACCACCATTTAAAAAAATTAAACCTACTTTAGCTTAATGCTAGTTAAATTTTAAAAAAACCTCTCTGTAGATCATTCAAATGCTTATGAAAAGGCATATACTTTTATTACTTCTCATCTGTACGAACACTATTATCGCACAGCATGATTCCATCACAAAAACAAAAGAGACCGATAGTACTAAGCACGAATCAAAATTTGATAAGTTCAATAAGAAAGCTGAAGCCTTTTTCAAGAAATTCCCTGTCCCTATTTATTCCCACAATCCGGAAGCAGGAAATATTTATGGATTTACTAAATTTAATTTGCTAGCCCTTTCTAAAAAAGACACCATATCGAAACCTTCCAAACTATCGGAAGTCTTTACATTATCCTCCAAGGGCAGAATTAACGCCTCAATTTCTACAGAACTTATATTTAAGGAAAATGACCGGGTAGTAGTGGCCTACATTAATTATCAGAAACAGCCAGATTTTATTTTTGGTATTGGCAATGATGTTAAACGAGAAGACGTAGAAGAAATACAATTGGAACGCATTAAGTTCTTTGGAACTTACATGTTCCGCTTTAACAAATACTATTACGTTGGGGTTCCCATCAATTTTTCTAGTTATTATAATATTGAAACCGAACCAGATAGTTTCCTTATTCAGGATAACGTTACAGGTTTAGATGGTGGGATTTCCTTAGGAACTGGCTTAGCATTTTCTTATGATAGCCGTGACAACAGATACAACCCCCAACAGGGCGCGTATATTATGACGTATATTATAACCAACCCTAAATTTTTAGGAAGCACCTATCAATTTTCTAGATATGAAATTGATGCTAGAAAATATTTTAATCCGTGGTTAAACCATATCGTAGCCATTCAAGCCACCACGAGTAACACGCCCGGTAACACCCCCTTTTACGAACTTTCAATGCTTGGAAGCGATTCACAAATGCGCGGTTACTTTAGAGGCGCTTATCGCGACCACGTATTAGTCGATTCGCAGGTGGAGTACCGCGCGCCAATTTGGAATATTTTTGGAGCAGCAGCATGGATTGGAACAGGACGCGTGGCCAGTGCTTATGAAGAATTATCTCTTGACGGATGGAAATTATCTTACGGCGCCGGTTTACGTATTAAAGTGGACTCTAAAAACAATACGAATCTTAGAATTGATTTCGGGTTTGGTCCTCACAACATTTCGGGGATTTACTTTGGGTTTGCGGAGGCTTTTTAAAAACTTAATCCAATATCAACTAAGATCAAAAACACCCAGTATTTTCAATAGAAAGATAGCTTTATCCGACTTTTAAAATTTCAACCACAATCAACAAAAAATAAACATAAAGACTTAACAGTCAGTGATTTAAATAATTTTCGTATCTTTAGAAATAATCATTCAACTAAAAATCATGAAAACGCTCTCATTTAAATCCGCCCTTAAGTCCATATGTTTTATTGCTTTATTTCAGCTATCTATAGCACAAGCACAACAAGCTGCCAACTACGCAACAGAAGCTTCTTTTGCCAAACTTCCATCTGATAAAAGCTTAACATGGCATGATGCTCCAGATTTTTTCCCCAACTGCTCTTTTAGCATTCTGCACGGCGAAATGACAAAACCCAATTTAGACTTGTTTTTTAAAATTGAACCCAACACTGAAGTAGTTCGACACACACATAAGTCTCCGGAACGGATGATTTTAATGAGTGGTGATTTGGAAGTGCAATACAAGGGCGAAGCTCCTAAAATTGTTAAAGCAGGATCATACTTATATGGACCTGCAGGCAAACCACATCGAGCAAAGTGCCTAAACAATGGTCCATGTGTATTATTTATTGCACTCGTTGAAACCTTTGATGCTGTTGTTGTTGAAGATTAAAGGGTATCTGCTTTTTTAAAATTGGAAATCTACAAACCGTCCTAAAACAAAAAAGCATCCCCATCTTCTTCGCAGAAAAAAGGAAAGCTTTCCATTGGAATACCAAATAACTTTGGTAAACTACATCACGCTTATAGCGTGAACAACACAACCTCATTATAATTGCCAAAAAAAGCCCTAATTTCTCAGAGCTTTCTTTTTGCAATTTTAGCGGTCTGGACGGGACTCGAACCCGCGACCTTCGCCGTGACAGGGCGACATTCTAACCAACTGAACTACCAGACCGTTGCTTTATTGCGAGTGCAAAGATACACGCCTTTTTAAATTTCACAAACGTTTTTTGAATTTTTTTTATAAAAATTTTCATTTATTTTTATAAGTACTGAAAATCAAATATTTACTAAACACATTTTATTTAATAAAAAAGACCTTTTACGAGAACTTTTGACGCTCGATTAAATACGTCGTTAGTATCTGATTAAAATCAGCATTAATATCGGCCTCCACATACTTTATTTTATACTGTCCGCATTTCAAACGTAAATTTGTAAAGTACTTTTCTACAGTATCCCGATAACTTTCCTTAACTGCATCGGCATACAAATTAATATATTCCCCTGTTTCAACATCTACAAACCGTTTTGGTGTATTGTTAAAATCAAACTCCAACTCCTTCTTTTTATCCATAACATGAAATAACACCACTTCATGCTTGTTATATTTTAAATGACGTAAGGCTTCAAACATTTTAGAATCATCTTCCGAAGCTTGAAACATATCCGTAAACAAAAAAATCATGGAGCGTTTATGGATCTTCTCTGCAATTTCATGCAAATACTTATAGGTATCCGTTTGTTTCTTTTCCAAATTGGAAATAGCCACCTCACTCAAAGCACTTAGCAACATTTGATGGTGTCGCTCACTCCCCTTTTCTGGTGCGTAATAATCGTACTGATCGCTATACACACTCAATCCTACAGCATCACGTTGCTTCTTTAATATTTGCATCAGCGCAGCAGCCGCTAGTACCGAAAACCCTATTTTGTTCAAATGATCTATAGAGAAAGACTGCCTTTTAGGATAATGCATCGAACTACTACTATCTATGATCATGTGGCAACGCAAGTTGGTTTCATCGTCGTAGCGCTTCGTGTATAGCTTTTCGGTTTTTGCAAACAACTTCCAATCGATATGGCGGGTACTTTCGCCTTGATTATAAATTTTATGCTCGGCAAATTCTGCCGAAAAGCCATGAAACGGACTCTTATGCATACCCGCAATAAAGCCCTCGACCACTTGTTTGGCAAGAAGTTCGAGGTTTTTAAAACCTTCCGCCTTGTTGAGTTCGTTTTGTAACATATAAGAAGAGCCCCACCTAGCCTCCCCGAAGGGGAGGAACACGTTTGTGGAACCTGTGTGTTTTAAAATTTTATGAAAATATTTTCTACGTATGAGTGAAAGTTCCTATTTAGGGGTTAGGGGGCTTTGCTTTTACTTCACCCCATCAACAATCCCGTAAGCCACCGATTCTTCGGCACCCATCCAATGGTCGCGATTAAAGTCTTTCATTACTTTCTCGTAATCTTGACCACAATTGTCTGCTAAAATTTTAGCGCTTAACTCCTTAGTGATAATAATTTCTTTAGCCGTAATTTCAATATCACTGGCCTGTCCACGAGCGCCTCCACTAGGCTGATGAATCATCACGCGAGCATGAGGCTGAATAAAACGTTTCCCTTTAGCTCCTGCCGATAAAATAATAGAACCCATCGACGCAGCAAACCCTGTACAAATGGTAGACACCTCGCTGTTTAACGCCTTAATGCAATCGTAAATAGCAAATCCTGAAGTCACATAACCACCAGGACTGTTAATATACAGCTCAATATCTTCTGTTCCTAAACTGTCTAAATACATCAATCGATCAATCACATGTTTTGCCGATTTATCATCAACTTGTCCCCATAAAAACACTTTACGTTGTTCTATAAATTTGCTATCAATAGCATCCTGTACTTTTATTTTATCGCTCATTTTGATTTTAATTTTGTTCTAAAAATAAAAAAAGGTTTACCATTACGGCAAACCTTTTCTCTTTTCTTTTATTAATATAGACTTATAAACTATAGAAGCGCGTCGATAGCTTCAGTATATGCCGTTTTAGGCGCTACACCAACTTGTCTTCCAACAACTTCTCCGTTTTGAAAAACTAATACTGTTGGAATATTACGAACACCATATTTGGCTGCAAATTCCTGGTTAGCATCTACATCTAGCTTTCCTACAACAGCTTTACCGTCGTATTCTTCACTAATTTGCTCGATAATTGGTCCTACCATTCTACAAGGTCCACACCATGCAGCCCAAAAATCAACTAAAACTGGTTTATCACTTTTTAAAACCGTTTCTTCAAACGTCGCATCTGTAATCTCTAATGCCATAATATTTATATTTTATCTATTTTACTTCAATGTTAAAGTACAAAATTAGTCAAAAAAAACTCGAAAGCTTACAATCTTACAATTTGTTTTACTTATAGCGTTATCAATTCCTACTATCTATAAGGTTTTGGGCGCATAAACCAGGCTATCCGCTGTATCTTTTTTGTTTAAAAACCGTATCCTTTTCAAAGGAAACACTAAGAATCAAACACCAAATTCATTTATAAACGAGCTCTTCAAACACAAAAAAGGATGCCGCTACTATCCTTTGCGCGAAGTTTAACTTCTATAACAACGCTCAACGAATTCAAAATAAAAAACAAATTCACACCCCCATTTAACACAAAATATTACGCCAAAACACAAAATATCATATTAACAAATATTTCACATATGCCTTAGAAATTCCCTACGTTTTTTAACTAATTATCGTCAATACGCAAATAATAACGTTGAAATTTAAATAAAGCAACTCAAAATTAGATGACCTTCTTCCGTTTTTTTTACATTTAAACCCCAACTAAAAACATAAAATTATGATTAGACTAATTACAATTGTATTAGCATTAACCACCTACGCTTTATCATTTTCCCAAAGCGCAAATTTAGACAGAGAGTATGTCCACATCTCTTATGTGAAACTTCCTTCAAAACCAATCGTAGACAGCACTAAAAGAACCTATTCTACAAACACTAGAGGCATCTCATTATCTGGTTTTTCTAAAGTAAAAACCAATGGAACTCTAGATGTGAATTTTTCATTTCTTGGAACAAAAATTGGAGAAGTTAACATTAACAAAATCAAACACGAGAGCAAAGACAAGGAGGGCAATGTTACTTCCACATCCTACACGTACAAAGTACAATTACCATATACGTCTTCTGCAAGTATTACTATAAACAATTCAGAAAACCCAGAAAATAACTACCAAAGAAATTATACCGAAAGTGATAATTACACAAGTAGCGAATTTAGCTCTTATAAAGCAGCGCAAGACCACTATAACAATAATCGCTATACCATTAGAAACGATTACACCAACAAGCATAAAAAGGCTTTTATTAATACATTAAACTCAAATTTAAATAGCACCTATGGCTACGTCATTAAGAGTTCTGAAAACGCGCAGTTATGGATATTAGGCTCTAAAAAACATCCTGAGCATGTAAAACATTATGAAGTTTATGAATCTATGCAAACCGCATTTAGTAAAATGAAATACAATATAACTGTTGATGAATTAAAAGCAGAGCTACAACCTTCAATAGATTATTTTACAAGCTTAATCCCTAAATATACCGGAGACAAGAAAAAGGCTAGAAAAATAAGATATGCTAGCTACTACAATATAGCTAAAATGTACTACTATCTTGATATGCCAGAGAAAACTAAAGAATATGGTCAAAAAATAATTGATAATGATTATGACAAATCTGATGGAAAAAATTTCATTAGCATGGCTGATGATTTATTAGAAAAGTTTGAAGCAAACAAAATAAAAACAAGACACTTTGAAGTTGTTACTGAAGATCTTTCAAACGAAGAGGAGCCTGAAGAAGAATCTGATGCCTTAGAAATAGTTAAAGCATATTTAGTATCTAAAGCTGGCGACACAACTTTGGTCGATATGGAAACTAAAGACATTAGCAAAATTGCTTATCAAATTAGAACCATTCAATACGACGACAACAATGCTTTTGTGGGCACAAAAATTAAAAATGCTAAAAAGTACAATGAAGTCCTTTTTCTTGATGGCACACACTACAAAAACATTCCTTTTAAAGAATCTTCAATAAAAGGAGAAAGCATTGATGCCGGACAAATGCTATTAGGAGGAGCTTCAGAGAAGCTTTGTAAAGTTATTTACGAATCAAAAAAGTTAAACTTATACATGTTTAATAACGAAGAAACCGTTATCCTTACCCCAGACAGTGACAAAGGAAAATCTACGATGTCTACAGGTTTTGTATTTGGTTTTAAAAAGAAATTAATGAAAATAGCCGAAGGATGTCCTGAAATTGTTGCAAAAGCAGAAAACAATGAATTCAAAAATACTCCTGAAGAATTAGTTCGATTCGGCAAAGAACTTAACGAATGTAGCATGTAACTCACACAACAAATAATTTACAATTCTTAAGAAAGCGCTATTAATTTCAATTAATAGCGCTTTCTTACTTTAATTCTAGACATAAAACACCTCTATAAAAGTGATATTTCACTTCATCTATAACATCGTAAATCACAAAACGGAGTTATTATAATTTAAGATTACTTCCAATTTCACCGAGTCGATACGATTATAAAAATTAGTTTAATTTAAACCTTATAAATCGAGATTCAAGTTCGGAAATCAACTCCTGACTCACTCTTACTTTTTGCCTTCTACTAGGCATGGATATTTTCACCTTTTCTTTAGTGTCGTAAACATCAAAATTAAGGGATTGATTTCCTGGGTGCATTTGAATGAGTTCTTTTAAATCCATCACTTTTTTATCATCAAGATCATTAATATCCACTTGAATAGAAAGCTTCTTAGCGTAATTCTCCATCACATCATGAAGCAACTGAAAGCTGTTAAACTGCAACCTCGGATCGCCTTTCTTCCCTGTGTCTTTATTCACCCAACCTTCACGGATAAAAGCCTTTACAAACACAAAATTATTAGGCATAAAAAAGTGTCTGAACTTTAAATACTCCTCGCCAAAAATTCTAAACTCAAAACTATCGTAGTAATCTTCAATAGTAAATAAAGCCCATCCTTTACCTTGCTTGCTCACACGATGCTGCACATCGGTTACCACACCACCAAAAACCAACTCGCGATTTACATATTTTTCTAAATCATTAAACATACCTACCTGCGCGTTACAGAAGGTTTTCATTTCGGTTTTAAAATCATCTAAAGGATGCCCAGAAATATATACCCCTACCACTTCACGCTCTTTACTCAATTTTTCCATGGTACCCCACGACTCGCAAGGCGGCACTTCGGGTTCGGCAATTTGCACCTCACTAGCTTCGCCAAACAGACTTACTTGCGCTGAGTTTTCATTTTCTTTATGTTTCTGTGCATATTTAATGGCTTTTTCTAAAAAAGTAATACCATCGCCATCATCATGAAAAAATTGCGCGCGATGTGTATCGGCCAAACCATCAAAACCACCAGCTAAAGCTAGGTTTTCAAAAGCTTTTTTATTGGCTGCTCTTAAATCAATACGTTTTGCTAAATCGAATATGGATTTATATGGCCCATCTTCCCGATTATCAACAATAGTCATTACAGCTCCATGACCAACACCTTTTATCGCCCCCATTCCAAAACGAACGGCCCCATCTTTATTTACCGAAAACTTATAGTAACTCTCATTCACATCGGGCCCCAATACATCAAGCTTCATACGTTTACATTCATCCATGAAAAACGTAACCTGCTTAATATCATTCATATTATTTGAAAGCACCGCCGCCATATATTCGGCAGGATAATGCGCTTTACAATAAGCGGTTTGGTAAGCAATCCAAGCATAACAGGTGGAGTGCGATTTATTAAAGGCATAACTTGCAAAGGCCTCCCAGTCTTTCCAAACTTTCTCTAAAATTTTGGCATCATGACCGTTGGCGCTGGCTTGCTCGATAAACTTAGGTTTCATTTTATCAAGTACCGCAATTTGCTTTTTACCCATCGCCTTACGCAGTACATCGGCCTCACCCTTTGTAAACCCTGCAAGACTTTGCGACAGTAACATTACCTGCTCTTGATATACCGTAATACCATAAGTTTCCTTGAGGTACTCTTCCATGGCTGGTAAATCGTACTCAATCTCTTCATCGCCATGCTTTCTTCTAACAAAACTCGGAATATATTCCATTGGCCCCGGACGATACAAGGCATTCATGGCAATTAAGTCTTCAAAAACCGTAGGTTTTAAATCGCGAAGGTGTTTTTGCATACCGGGTGATTCGTATTGGAACACCCCAACCGTTTCACCGCGTTGGAACAATTCGTAAGTTTTCTCATCATCTAAAGGAAAACTATCGGGATCGAGCTCTATACCATGTTTGGCTTTTACAATTTTAACCGTATCCTTAATAAGGGTTAAGGTTTTCAGTCCCAAGAAATCCATTTTCAGCAGTCCTGCATCTTCCACCACCGAGTTATCAAACTGGGTGACATACAAATCGGAATCCTTAGCTAGAGACACCGGAACGAATTTGGTAATATCGTCTGGCGTGATAATTACCCCACAGGCATGAATACCCGTATTTCTAACCGAACCTTCAAGAGTTCGGGCTAGATTTAAAGTTTCAGCTTGCAAATCGCTTCCATCGGCAATATTTAAAAGCTCGTTTACTTTTTCTAATTCTTCAGCTCTAAATTTAGAAGCCAATGCTTTTTCATCTAAACCAAATATTTTATTCAGCTTAGACATATTCGGAATTAACTTGGCAATTCTATCGGCATCAAAAAGCGGTAAATCCAGTACACGTGCCGTATCTCGAATAGACGATTTTGCCGCCATGGTACCGTAAGTGATAATTTGTGCCACCTGATTGGAGCCGTATTTATCAATGACATAATCCATAACACGACTTCGACCTTCATCATCGAAATCAATATCGATATCGGGCATACTCACACGATCGGGATTTAAGAAACGCTCAAAAAGCAGATCGTACTTCATGGGGTCAATATTGGTAATCCATAAGCAGTAGGCCACCACCGACCCTGCTGCCGAACCACGTCCTGGCCCCACCGAAACATCCATATTTCTGGCCTCGCGAATAAAATCTTCAACAATCAAGAAATATCCTGGATACCCGGTATTTTCAATAACGCTTAATTCGAAATCGAGACGTTCAATAACTTCCTCCGAAAGGGGTTCGCCGTAACGTTTCTTAGCGCCTTCATAAGTTAAATGTCTTAAAAAAGCATTTTCACCACGCTTACCACCATCAACTAAATCTTCATCATGCTTAAATTCCTCTGGAATATCAAAAGCTGGTAATAAAACATCACGTGCTAATTGATAAGCCTCAACCTTATCTACAACCTCTTGCACATTAGAAATCGCTTCAGGAACATCCTTAAAAAGCTGTTTCATTTCTTCGGAAGACTTAAAATAGTATTCCTGATTTGGCAATCCGAATCGGTACCCGCGTCCGCGACCAATTGGTGTCGCCTGCTTTTCACCATCTTTTACACAAAGTAAAATATCGTGCGCATTAGCATCTTTTTTATCTTGATAATAGGTGTTGTTTGAAGCTACCAATTTGATATCATGTTTACGCGCCAGTTCTATAAGCACGGGATTCACACGATTTTCATCTTCTTGATTGTGGCGCATAATCTCGACGTACAAATCGTCGCCAAACTCTTCTTTCCACCACAAAAGCGCTTCTTCCGCTTGGTTTTCACCAACATTAAGCACTTTACTTGGCACCTCACCATATAAGTTTCCGGTGAGCACCATGATATCTTCTTTATATTGTTGAATTAATTTTTTATCAATTCTAGGCAAATAATAAAAACCATCTACAAAGGCATGCGATGATAATTTGGCTAGGTTATGATAACCCTTTTTATTTTTAGCGAGTAGGACAATTTGATACCCATTGTCTTTTCGCGTTTTATCTAAGTGATCTTCACAAACAAAAAATTCACAACCAATAATGGGTTTAATTTCTTTGGCAGTAACGGTTGCTCCTGTAGCTTCGGCCTCTTTAATTTTGGCTTGAACCCCACTATTGTGTCGGTTTACCGCATTCACAAAGTGAAAAGCCCCCATCATATTGGCATGATCGGTTAAAGCCACAGCCGGCATGTTGTATTTTGCTGCTGCCGAAACAATATCGGCCACACCCATGGTTGATTGTAATACCGAAAACTGCGAGTGATTATGCAGATGCACAAAATCGACATCGGCTAATTCAGAAATATTTTGTTTGATTTCTTCGGAAGACACATCAACGGTTTGCGCCTTTTTGATGCGTTCTTGGATTTTAGCACTCTCCCGTTTAAGGTTGATATGCTTTAATCCGATAAGTTGAATGGGCTCTGGATTGACCTTTTTATAATTCTCGAAATAATCGGGCTGAACGTCCAGTGCTTCTTTAGTGTATTCCTCTAAACGAATAAGCTCTAAAAAACAGCGGGTTGTCGCTTCCACATCGGCAGTCGCATTATGCGCTTCGGCAAATGGCTCGTTAAATAGAAACTCATGTAATTCGGTAAGGGTTGGGAGTTTAAATTTTCCGTAGCGTCCACCGGGGATTTTACAAAGTTCGGCCGTATGCTCGGTACAGGTATCTAAAACAGGGAGCTCTTGCAAGTTATTTTCAACGGCCTCACGCACAAATTCGGCGCCCATAATATTTAAATCGAACTTCACATTTTGTCCGACTACAAATTTTGTTTTTCCTAGGGCCTCATTAAATTTCTCTAAAACCTCAGCTAAAGACACGCCTTGCTCTTCGGCCAATTCGGTAGAAATACCGTGAATTTTCTCAGCATCATAAGGAATATTAAAACCTTCGGGTTTCACCAAATAATCCTGACTCTCAATACAGCGTCCCATTTCGTCATGCAACTGCCATGCGATTTGAATACACCTTGGCCAATTATCTACATCGGTTATGGGTGCATCCCAGCGTTTAGGCAATCCTGTGGTTTCTGTATCGAAAATTAAGTACATTTTTGAAGTTTAGGCGTTTGTAAATAAGGCGATTAGAAAAATAAATCTTAGCTCATAAAAATACGTAGAATTTACAGTTTTAAAAACCGATTACCTAAAAGTTGTAAACAAAAAAAAGAGGCTGCCTTAAAAGTCGATTTCACGTCAATCTGAATGTGTTTCAGATTCTCATAATCATTTGAATGTCATGAGACGCTGTTTTACATACAGCATAACGATTGTTTTAACTTTTAAGGCAACCTCAATTAGCCACTATTTAATCTGTATTAAGAGATTAACTCTTCGTGAACTTTTTCTGAATTTATTGCCGCTTGAATAGCTCGACGCTGATTATTCAGCATCACATCAATACTTGGTGGCAGGTTTCTATCTTTAAGAATTTCATCGTAGGCTTTTAAACTTTCTTCTTCGCCACGAATAGCTTCTTCTAAAACCACCTCAGCATCATCCGACGCTAACATGGTTTTTAGTATGGCCCAATTTCGGTGCATGGCCGCTTTAAAGCTGCCGCCGTCCTCAGGGATTTGACCGTATCTTAAAATCTCAATTCTTAAAGCTTTAGCAAAGTCACCACGTTCGATGGCTCTTCTTTTAAAAAACATTTTAAGCTTAGGATCATCAACGGTTTCTGCCGCGTTGAGATAACCTTTCTCGGCATCAAAATTCTTGATTAATAATTCGTTTAATTTATTTGAAATTTCTTCAGTATACTTCATAATAACGCTTTCATTTTAAATTCCAATAACTTCTTTTAGGATGTGTATTGTTTCACATCACTATTATCAATGTAAGTCAAACACCTTGCAAACACAAGGATTTAACAGACTTTACCAAAGGTTTAAGAGCCCTTAACAAAATAGCCTTTACCATTAAGATAAATTATCATAATTTAGACCATTAAAATTTAACACATGCAGTACAGACACCTTATATTATTGGTTTTAGCCGTTTTTACAACAAAAATGCACGCTCAAAACATCCCGCTTTACGTGGGTACTTACACCAACGAAGATGCCGAAGGCATTTATCAACTTCAATTTAACACCGAAACCGGCACGTTAAGCAAGCAAACTTTAGCTATAAAAATTGACAACCCGTCGTTTTTAGAATACAGTCCAAACAGAAAATATTTATACTCGACCAATGCCACCAATAGCGGATTTGTTTCATCATATGTCGTTAACGAGGATGGTTCGCTAACAATGCTTACCAGAATGCGTAGTCATGGCGAACTGCCTTGCCATATTGCTTTAAACAAAGCAGGAACTAAGGCCGCCGTTTCAAATTACAGAGGAGGCACCCTTGCGATATTCCCAATAAATGAGGACGGCACTTTAAGTGATGCCTCTCAGGTTTTCGATCATAATTCAGAAAAAACAAAATCACACGCACATTCTGCACATTTTATTAATGACGACTTGTTTGTTGCCGATTTAGGTACCAATTCTGTTTTTCAATACGAATTAAAAAAGGGCGAGTACAAACTAGACACTGATGCTATTGTAAAAACAAAAGACAACCCGGGCCCTCGACATTTTACTACGACTCAAGATGGTGAATTTTTTTATGTGATTAATGAAATAGGTAGCAGTGTTGCCTCAATAAAAAGATCGAACAATAAATTTAAAGAAATTGATTTCGACTCCACTTTATCAGAAGATTTTAAAGGCGAAAATGCTTCGGCTGACATCCATTTATCTAAAGACGAGCAATTTTTATACGCTTCCAATCGCGGTGAAAATACCATAGCGGTTTTTAAACGTCATCCTAAAAAAGGCACTATTGAAAAAATTCAAAACGCATCAGTTCATGGCGATTGGCCAAGAAACTTTGCTATAGACCCAACAGGTAAATTTCTAATCGTAGCCAATCGTAGAAGCAACAACTTGGTAGTTTTTAAAATTGATCCTAACACAGGAGAACTCAGTTTCTTACAAGACCATAAAACACCAACACCGGTATGCTTACTTTTTTAATTTAAGCAACAATAAACCACTGAAAATTAAAAAAATATAGTATCTTTGCGCCCTCATTAATAATCGAGGTCGAGAACCTCAAATAATTAATTATTATGCCTGTAAAAATTAGATTACAAAGACACGGTAAAAAAGGAAAACCTTTTTACTGGATCGTAGCAGCAGATGCTCGCGCGAAAAGAGATGGTAAATACTTAGAGAAATTAGGTATCTACAATCCAAACACAAATCCTGCAACTGTTGAATTAAACGTTGACGGAGCTGTACAGTGGTTACAGAATGGTGCACAACCAACTGACACTGCAAAAAACCTTTTATCAGAAAAAGGTGCTTTATTAAAAAATCACCTTGCTGGTGGTGTTAGAAAAGGCGCTTTAACTGAAGAGCAAGCTGAGGCTAAATTCACAGCTTGGTTAGAAGAAAAAGCTGGTAAAGTTCAAGCTAAAGTTGAAGGTTTATCTGAAGAGCAAGCTAAAGCAAAAGCTGAAGCATTAGCTGCTGAGAAAGCTGTTAACGAAGCAAGAATTGCTGCCGCTGCTCCTGTAGTAGAAGAGGCTGCTGAAGAAGCTCCTGCTGCTGAAGCTGAAGCATCAAACGAAGAAGAATAAAAAAACTTTTTTTTATACTTTTAAACTCCGGTAGAAATATCGGAGTTTTTTGTTTAATAATAACTCTTAGGGTCATTATTAAACATTCCCGCGAAAGCGGGAATCTCTATATTATTAGCCTTTGTTTAATTTTTAAGACGCTCCGAATGCAAATCGGAATCTCATAATTAAAACACAGCTACAGAACAAACAAGTAAAGAGATATTCGCAAAGGCGGGAATGTATTTTACTCTAGGATTAAATTTGAAGAGATTTCCGCTTTCGCGGAAATGAAAAAAAGCACTTACAATGAAAAAAGAAGATTGTTTCTATTTAGGTAAAATTGTAAAAAAGTACAGTTTTAAGGGTGAAGTATTAGCAAAATTAGACACCGATGAACCTGAAGTTTACGAAAATTTAGATGCTATTTTTTTAGATTTAAGAAACAACCTCATTCCTTTTTTTATTGAAAGTTCACAATTGCACAAATCGGAACTCCTTAGAATCAAATTCGAAGAAGTAGACACCGAAGCCGATGCTGATGCGATTATGAAAACTGACTTATACCTACCTTTAGATTTACTCCCAAAGTTGGAAGGCAATAAATTCTATTTCCACGAAGTCATTGGATTTACCATTGAAGATGTAAACTTTGGAAAAGTGGGCACCATCAAAGCGATAAACGACTCGACGACCCAAGCCCTTTTTGAAATTGATCGTGACGGTTTAGAAATTCTAATTCCTATGAATGATGAATTTATTGTGAAGGTTGACCGCAGTAATAAAACCATTGTAGTTGAAACCCCAGAAGGCCTCATTGATTTATATTTAGAATAGCTAGAACTAAAAAATAGACAAACCTGGTATTCATAAAAAAAAGCTGCTTTAAAAGCTATACTTACATCTTTCTGGATAATTAGAACAACATAAATCTAACTTTTAAAACAACCTTGTTTTAAAACGCTTCTTTTTATACTAATACATTAACGCTTAAGCATAAGCGATTAAACTGTGTCTTTCGATGCTATCTTTAGCATCTTGAATTCTATCGCGCTGCTTGATTAAAAGCTTGCAGATAGAAAGAGGCAAACCTAACATACGTAATAAGTCGTTATACTTATTAATAGTTAAACCTTGCATATCACGAACTTCGTTCATTAAGCTTTCTTCGCTTTTGTTAAACATGACGAAGTTTCTAATATTCATCCAGAACTTATACAATTCGCTCTGCACACGACCTTTATTCTCGTAAGAACCACCAAGGCTTACAATTTTGGCTTTCAAGTCTTTGGAGAATTCACCTCTTTGCATCCCTTGTTGACTAAAAAAGGTTTTTAAATCCTCATCGGAAACCTTATCAACAAGTTCGGTGTAAATCTTTTCAACTTCAGCATTCATAATTAAAAGGCTGTTTAAGTTGCTTATAAATTTTTCTTTTGTTTTCATAGCTATCTTCTTTTAAGTTCTTAGTACCAACTACACTAAGGGAGAGAGAGAACAAGTTGGTATTACAAAAATAGATTATGCGCTGTCTTGTTAAATTTTATTTAACACTGTTTAGCAATATTTAATACATTTTAACAGGTTTAATAACACAAAATTCACAGATTTTAACAACGTAAAGCTCTCATACTAATCAAATTGAGTATTACATCAATATACAAAAAAACGGATTACCATTTTTAAAAAGCGCTATTTTAAAAATTACATAGCCATGGAAAATCATTATTCCTTAGTTTTGCCATTTAAATTTAGAGCATGTCGGAAAAGCCTTTTTTATTTAAACAGTTTAAAGTAAATCAAGATCAATGCGCCATGAAAATTGGCACCGATGCCGTGCTTTTGGGCGCATGGACGTCATTAGAAAAACACCCCTTTTCCATTTTAGATATTGGCTCTGGAACAGGCGTTTTAGCTTTAATGTTAGCGCAAAGGTCTGCCGCCGAAATTATTGACGCCTTAGAGATTGACGACCAAGCTTATGAGCAATGTGTAGACAATTTTGAACAATCGGATTGGGGTGACCGCTTATTCTGTTACCATGCATCGCTAGAAGAGTTTGTAGATGAAATAGAGGATCAATACGACCTTATTGTTTGCAACCCACCATTTTATAGTGAAGATTATAAAACCAATAATGTTTCCCGCGATTTAGCACGTTTTCAAGAGGCTTTACCTTTTGATCACTTATTACATGGAGTTTCATCATTATTATCTGATACAGGGGTATTTACGGTTGTTATTCCTTATAAAGAAGAGGCCCGATTTATCGCATTAGCTTCAGAAGTCAACCTTTTCCTTAATAAAAGGCTTCATGTAAAAGGGAGTCCCACTTCGGAGATTAAGCGTTGCCTTTTAGAGTTCTCCTTCCGCGAAAGCGACATAAAAACCAAAACGCTTATTATTGAAAATCAGCGACATGACTACACAGAAGATTACATAAACTTAACAAAAGATTTCTATTTAAAAATGTAAATTAATAGATAAGATTGATTAAATTTGAGAGGAAAATGTACAGAAAAAGCAAAAACAAGCCGCTTTTTCTACAATTTTAAAGCGAATCTCAAATTAAATTCATCTTTATGCGTCCAGATTTATTTGAAGCACCAGATTATTATAAACTAGACGACCTACTAACAGATGAACACAAACTGATTCGAGAAGCTACCCGACAATGGGTGAAGCGTGAAGTGTCTCCCATTATTGAAAGTTACGCTCAAAAAGCGAAATTCCCTAAACAACTTATAAAAGGCCTATCAGAAATTGGTGCTTTTGGACCCTACATTCCTCTAGAATATGGCGGTGCTGGATTGGATCAAATTTCTTACGGTCTTATCTTGCAGGAAATTGAACGTGGTGATTCGGGCATTAGAAGCACGGCATCGGTACAATCGTCATTGGTGATGTATCCCATTTGGAAATATGGCAACGAAGCACAACGCAAAAAATACTTACCCAAACTAGCTAGTGGTGAATGGATGGGCTGTTTCGGATTAACAGAACCTGATCACGGCAGCAACCCCAGTGGCATGATTACTAATTTCAAAGATCAAGGCGATCACTATTTGCTAAACGGAGCCAAAATGTGGATTAGCAATGCGCCTTTTGCCCAAATTGCCATAGTCTGGGCAAAAGATGAGACAGACCGTGTTCATGGCCTTATTGTAGAACGAGGCATGGCTGGTTTTACAACGCCAGAAACACATAATAAATGGTCTTTACGGGCATCGGCCACAGGTGAATTGATATTCGACAACGTAAAAGTTCCCAAAGAAAACATATTACCCAATAAATCGGGCTTAGGTGCTCCGCTAGGTTGTTTAGACTCGGCAAGATACGGCATCGCTTGGGGTGCTATTGGTGCGGCCATGGATTGCTACGACACCGCCTTAAGATACAGTAAAGAGCGCACACAGTTTGGCAAACCTATAGGACAGTTTCAGTTACAACAAAAGAAACTAGCCGAAATGATAACAGAAATTACTAAGGCCCAACTTTTAACTTGGCGCTTAGGCGTTTTAAAAAATGAAGACAAAGCCACATCTGCACAAATATCTATGGCCAAAAGAAACAATGTAGATATGGCTATTAATATCGCTAGAGAGGCGCGACAAATTTTAGGTGGCATGGGCATCACTGGTGAATACTCCATTATGAGACACGCCATGAATTTGGAAAGTGTGATTACCTACGAGGGGACTCATGATATACATTTATTAATTACAGGATTAGATATTACAGGATTAAATGCTTTTAAATAACAATTAGAAATCGCACTATTTTACTTACAATATGTTTTATCTTCGTTAAAAGCATAAACGCAATCGTTTTCGAAGAAAATAATTAAAATTATTCTTTGGAAGACTGACTTTTGACAGCTTTTATGAAAGTATAACAACATAAATTTGTGTTAGAATAAGTGTATTAAATATACCACAAAGTAACTTTTAGACATCATGCAAGAAGAATCAAGAAAAGACATTATCCAATTTACGAACTTACAGTTAGCTTCCCTTTGGTTGCCAACTTTTAAAGACAAACCGGATAGTGCAGTCAAATTTTGCAATCCGAAATTTGAAGAATTAACAAGTGGAATCATAAAGAATGTACAAGCCAAGTCTAGACTTTTAGCAACACATCATTCACCTGCAGATTCTCGTATTCAAAATTTTTTAAACGACTATTTAAAAGATACAAAAACTGGTAAATCATATGTCATCCCTAACAACACCTTAATTCTATCTAGAAAAGGTCAAGCTAGAGAAGTGAGTTTACCACCAGATGGCGATTCATTTGAAAGTAACATGGTTACTTCAAAAAGGATAAAACAAGGTATTTTAAATAATCCTTTACACGATAAAAGAACAACAAAAGGAACGTTTCATATTGTAGAAGGTCCACTTCCTGTTCCTTTAGATAAAAAAGAAGTTCCAAGAGAAGTTTTTGCACACTTTTTACATGCTGCATTTAACCCTTCTAACGAGTTAAAAAACTTACCTTTTACATCTAGTCAGCCTGAAGATGAGCAAGCCAAGACACTAGTGTCTATGATGTTAAGACCAGTGGTTTGTCCAGAGGTTAAAGGGGTGATTTCAGAAAAATCATTAGAAGTGCGTTTCTTTGCTCCAGGAAGCCTTGTGAGTAATTTAGATTTCGTGGAGTCTATTTTTGGTAATGCTGGCGACCCACACTTAGCTTTAAATGATGCTGCTTTAGATCCTGAACATTGGACAGGTCATACCGGCTGTATTATTTTAGCACCACAGTTGTTAAAACTTAAAAAGAAAGATTTAGGTCTTCCTCATTTTGATGAGGCTACAGAACGTCAAAAAAATGACGGTATGTGCTGGAAAAATGAAGATGAACTTTACAACGATGGTGGCGCCTTTAAAATTACCTGTAGAGACGATCGCGGCGTGGTAGTAACCATCATCGCAGATAACTACTACGGGTATTCTAAAAAAGAAATAAAAACACAAATAAGCTACTCGGCTAACCTTTATGGTTTAGTTGAAGAGGAGCATGCTGGTGGAGCCATTGCTTTTGCTAGACGTGTAATGGGAAGTACTTTAGATGGTAAAGATTATACCGCATTCCATCACAACAAACACAGTTTTGAAGAAGTTAAAACCTTATTAGGTGAGCGTATCGAAGTACAACCTGGAAATTATGCGATTGATAAAAAATATCCAGACATTATTTATATTCCAGAACATGCTTATGTTAACACAAACACTAACAGCATTACTTGGGAACACGAAGGTAAAGAAGAGAAGTTAATTCTTTCGCCTCGTAAAACTTACGTACACCCTACAGGAAATAAATTTAGACTTGAAAAGCATAAGTCGGTTGATTTATGGCGTATTGTAGACACCTTTGCTGAAGGTATTTTTTGCCACAAACCTTGTACGGTTTCTGGTGGTGGAAAATCGGAGATTTCAAAATCCATGCAAAATGCTATTACTTATAGCACATTTAACATTCAGGATATAGAAGAGGATTTCAAAAAAGCAGATGAAATCATCGAATTTGATTACACCACACGTTGGAAGGTAAAAGACCCGAACAGACCAAAATCAAGATCGTTCTTAAGTGAGGAAAGAACTTTAAGTTCGGCTGTAAAATTATTAACCCCTTCGGATGAAAATTCGGATGAGTATAACCAAATGTTGGAAGAAATTCCAGTTCACATTAGATCGTTAGTATTGTTTGTAAAACGTTTATACAGACAAGCACGTGGTGTTTTAAACTGGAAAGATTACATGTCGGTTGAAATTATTAACGGTGAAAACGGTACAGGTTTACTTCATAATAACACGCCTGTAGTTGGTAGTTATGTGCGTATTGGATTTAATCAAAAAGGAAACTGGATGCTTAATAAATTAAGATCTGACTTTTCGCCTTGTGAAAAAATTCAGACTGAAGATGACATCACAGCATCAATCACCTTACCAAGAGAGCAGATTAATAACCTAAACCCTGAGTTTACAAACAAGAGTTTAAAAGTGGTTACAAACTGTGAGGCACACCTTTTCCAACGTCCTGATGAAGCTGTGGTGAGAGGTTATGATAAAAATGCTGAGTTAGATATTGTTACCGATGGTCGTTTTTTAACAAACTATGAGTTGTTGAAAAAACAAGATGCTATCGATATTTATAATGACACGATTCATTTTGATAAATACACACAGCCGGTAAAAGATTTCATTACTGAAATTGTAAATAGCCCTAAAGACGAAGAGTATTTCGTATTACCGTCCCACACGCGAATTGTGAATGGTGAACCTACGAAAAACCCAAGATATTTAGAGCCTAATGTAAACGTGAGCGAAACTGAAGCGACTTATTTAGCTGAAGTTGGTGTACGTTTGGTTAGAAAAATAAAATCTGAAGATCCTGTTATTAATGTTGTAAACGCTGTTTTACCTGGTAGACGAAATAACCCTGCTGATAAGGAAGCTGGAATACGTGCACTAGCTGTGTACAACCCGATTCACTACCAAGAAACTCCAGAGTTATTTATGGACTTTATTTGTAGCTTAACAGGTAAATCACCATCAACAACTGGAGCAGGTTCAGAGGGCGCTTTAACTAAGGGGCCATTTAATATGCTAACGCCTACAAGTGACTTAAACAACGCTTTACTGTCGCATATTTTAACGGAATCTGATGCGTTTAGTACAGCTGCAGGTTATGTTGGTGGTAACAATCAAGTAGACCATGATATTAGTTTACTTATCCCTGAAATTTGGGCACGATTAGAACCATCTGACCGTGATCCTAAAAAATTAATTGAAACAGGATGTTTAGAAAAAATAGATGATTTTGAATATAACGGAGAAACCATTTTGGCAAGCCGTTTAGGGTATAGAATCACTAAACAGTTTTCGCACTTATGTTTAAACCGTTTGTTTGATGAGCCTACCGCTGTTTTTAACGAAGAAATGTTGAAACCAGAACTGCAAGGTATGGAAGATTATGTTGACGGTATTAAAAACATCGTTGAAGCTCAAGAAAAAGTAGCTTTACGATATTTTGAAGACGGAAGTATTGAGGCTGCCATTCCACCGTTAAAAGTTCTAATTCATATGATGGCTTATGGTCATTATGAAGGAAAACCAATGAGTGATCCAGAATTAAGAAAATTATTTGATAGAGACTATGTATTAAATAGTGATTGGTATAAAGAAAGACTGAAATTAAAACAACAAAAAGACATTCAGTTTTACGCCAATGAAATAGCTTATTTAGAAGCTTTCATTACAAACCCTAACAATACGAATATCGCTGCAGAAATGCATATAGACGATCGTTTAGAGGAGGTTAAAAACCATTATAATGAAGTAAGCTCTGAATCCTATCTAAACAGTTTAGTAGGTACCATTGGAGCCGATCCATTGTGTAGAAAGTAATATTAATAAGTATATATTCAATCGAAAAGAGCTACCTAAAACGGTAGCTCTTTTTTTTTGTAATCTAGTAATAGATTAAAACAAAAAAAGACAGTGAAACAAACTTCACTGTCTTTTATTCATTGTTGTAACCTTAAATTAAGACTACAATAAAATATTGATTATTTTCTAACCTTCTTTACAATAGCTAAAGCATCTTTTACGTCTTGCTCTAACTTCGCGTAATCTTTATTAGCAATAATATCTTTAGAGATTAATTGAGATCCCATTCCAACACAAGTTGCTCCTGCATCGAACCATCCTTTAAGGTTTTCTTCAGTTGGAGAAACACCACCAGTTGGCATAATGCTTGTCCAAGGTTGAGGACCTTTAATACCTTTTATGAATTTTGGTCCGTATAAATCACCAGGGAATAATTTTACGATTTCACATCCTAATTCTTCCGCTCTAGCGATTTCAGTTAATGAACCACATCCTGGAGACCAAAGTACTTTTTTACGGTTACAAGCGATTGCAATATCTTCTCTTAACACTGGTGTAACGATAAAGTTTGCACCTAAAGCCATGTATAATGAAGCTGCAGCGCCATCGGTTACAGAACCAACACCCATAATCATTCCTGGTAATTCAGCAATAGCATACTTCGTTAATTCTCCAAAAACTTCGTGAGCGAAATCTCCACGAGCTGTAAACTCCATTAAACGCGCACCACCATCGTAGCAAGCCTTTAATACTTTTTTACTTAATTCTATATCACTGTGGAAAAATAAAGGAATCATTCCTGTATCTTTCATGGCTTGCGCCACTTCTAATCTTGAAAATTGTGCCATAATTGTTTATTTTGTTTAATTCCAGTTTAAAATTTTCTTAACATCGTAGTCTTCTGGATTAACTACATATTTTTTTGCTTCTTCATAATCACGCTCTCTAATATAAATAAGGTGATTAATGAATAACTGAGCCATATCTGAATTTATATCAACCAATCTTGGAGGAACTTTACCGTTCTCATCTTCAAAATCACTTAAATATAAAGGGGTTATATCACCTCTTGAATTAGCACTTACAATACAACCTGTTACGCCTTCATCAAATAATTTTTTAACACCAATTCCTAATAAGGTACACAAAGTTAAATCAAAAGCTATAGGATTACAACATCTTAATTCGTAACCAATTTCTACGGGTCTCGACTTAATTTCTAATCCTAATTCTTTCAGTTTTACTTGTAAAAGGTAATTGAAGATATGTGATTTACTAACGTTTCCTAATTCAGGATGTCCATGATCGTCATAGGTAAAATTAATACCTGAGTTCTTGATTTCATCTTCATCCATAAAATGAAAAACACCTTCACTTACTAAAGCCACGCCGTATTCAATCCCTTTAATTTTGCTTTTAATGATTGAAGATATAATCATATTGATAAGCTTATCGAAAGTAATGTTCGTTTTATTGAACATTTCTGGGATAATCATCATAGGAAAATGACAGGCTGAAGCAATACCAAAGGCCAAATGCCCTGCTGATCGCCCCATGGCCGATACAACAAACCAGTTCTGACTTGTTCTAGCATCTTCATAAACCGTGTTTCCTATACGTACACCTTCGTCTTTTGCGGTATGAAATCCAAAAGTGGGGTTTCTATCCGGTAGTGGCAAATCGTTGTCTATGGTTTTAGGCACGTGAATATGGGCAACATCCAGCTGTTTACTAACAAGAAATTTTGTTAATCGACTTGCTGTTGAGGCCGTATCATCGCCACCAATAGTAACCAATAATTTGACATTGTTTTTTTGGAAGAAATCGGCTTTAAAATCGGAATCTTTAGGCTTAAAACGGCTCATTACTAAAGTTGAACCACCTCGACTAAAAATGCGATCTGCTTTATTAAAATCGAAAATTTCAACTTGAGGATCATCTGAAAACAAGCCTTTATACCCATGATGTACACCTAACACATTATAACCATCTTTAATAAAGGTTTTTGCAAGGGTACTAATCACAGTATTAATGCCTGGAGCGGGTCCACCACCACATATAATTGCAATAGATTTTTCCATATATAAAAAAAAGGTAATGAGTTGCCTCATTACCTTTTTACTTATTTATTATCGAGCTACACGACCAGAAGCGTCGCCACCCATTAATTTTTTAACTTCATCAACGGTTGCTAAGTTAGCATCACCTTTAATAGTGTGTTTTAAACAAGATGCAGCAACAGCAAAGTCAAGTGCGTTTTGGTCATCATCTGGGTACGTTAATAATCCGTAGATTAAACCTCCCATGAATGAATCACCACCACCTACTCTATCAACGATATCTGTAATTTGGTATTGACGCGTTTCTAACATTTGTTTTCCATCATATAAAACTCCAGCCCATGTGTTATGAGATGCAGAGATAGAACCTCTTAAAGTAGTAATTACCTTTTTAGCTCTTGGGAATTTCTCCATCATTTGCTTACAAACAGATAAGAAAGCCTCAGCTTTTACATCATGACCAGCAGTTTGAACTGTAATTCCTTCTGGTTTGATACCAAAGTGCATTTCAGCATCTTCTTCGTTTCCTAAAACAACATCACAGTAAGATGTTAATTCAGTCATGATAGACTCTCTATGTGCATCATCACAGTACTTCCATAATTTAGCACGGTAGTTTAAATCTGTAGAGATTGTAATACCTTTTGCGCTAGCCGCTTTAACAGCTTCTAAACATACTTCTGCAGAACTTTGAGAAATCGCTGGTGTAATACCAGTCCAGTGAAACCACTCAACACCTTCAAAAACAGCATCCCAATCGATCATTCCAGACTCAATAGTAGACATAGAAGAATACGCTCTATCGTAAACCACTTTAGAACCTCTTGAAACAGCACCTGTTTCTAAGAAATAGATTCCTAAACGATCACCACCCCAAACAATTTTATCAACACCAACGCCTCTTTTGCGCATTTCCATCATCGCACACTCACCAATATCGTTCTTTGGTAAACGTGTTACAAAATCACAAGAAACACCATAGTTAGCTAATGATACTGCCACGTTAGATTCACCACCACCATAAACAACATCAAAATTGTTAGCTTGAGAAAATCTTAAAAATCCTTGAGGAGCTAATCTTAACATGATTTCTCCAAACGTTACTACTTTACTCATTTCTTTTATTATTTAATATTCAAAAATTATGTTTTGCTTAAACGATTAAGCATCACTATGTAAAAGGCTTCATCTTCAAAACAGTTTTCTTAATCTGTTTTGATTATAAAAATTTAAGAATTACATTTGCTTAAACGTTTAAGCAAATATATAAAAAAAATAAATATCAAAAGAAAAACCACCATAAAAGATATAGCCAACGTGCTTAACATTTCGCCTGCTGCGGTATCGAAAGCGTTGCATGACGATTCACGTATTAGTGAGAAAACTAAAAAGGCGGTAAAGCAAGTGGCTAAAAACTTGAACTACCACCCGAACCACTTGGCGAGTGCCCTACGTAAAGGAAAAAGTAATTTGGTTGGCATTATTGCCCCACGTACAAACAGCCATTTTTTCTCTTCAGTAGTACAGAGTATGGAGGAAGTTTTAAATAAGAAAGGGTACAATATTATTATGACGCATTCCAACGAATCGTACAAAAAGGAATGCGACAATATTGATACTTTATTATATACCCAAGTTGATGGCATTATAGCCTCGATGGCCAATGAAACTATCGATTTAAATTATTACAATAAAATTAAAACTAAAGGCATTCCGCTTATTCTATTCGATCGTGGTGAAAATGACTTAAACGTTGATTATATAGGTATAGACGATTATAAAAGTAGTGGCATTATTGTTCAGCATTTAGTAGAACAGGGTTGTAAGCGCATTGCGCATATTGGAGGCTACAAACACACGCGTATTTTCAATAACCGCATTAGAGGTTATATGGATGCATTAAAAACCTACCATTTGCCTCTAGAACCCGAGTTGTTATTAGAGGGCAGCCTAACCATAGAAGATGGTAGAGCAAAAATGGCGCAGCTATTACAATTAAAAAACAGACCCGATGCTGTTTATGTAGCCAGTGACTATGCCGCTTTAGGTGCTTTACAAGTTCTTAAGGAAAATAACATAAGAGTGCCTCAAGACATCGCTCTAGTAGGTTTTGGAAACGAACCTTTTACGTCCATGGTGACCCCTTCAATTTCTTCGATAAACCAACACAGTGAAGAAATTGGCAGATTGGCCGCTCAAACCTTTTTAGAACACATGAAAGCGCCGGTTATTAAACAAAGTTTGAATAAAAAGATTCTAGAGGCAGAGCTGATTGTTCGTGATTCATCACTGGTAAAAAAGTAAATCGACTTTTTAGATTATAATACCTTTACTTTATATATGCATTAAGATGGGTTTATTTCTAGAAATTTGCTTTATTCGGATCTTGTATACTGATATACGGTTTCTAGTGTAGCTAAGAAAAAAAACAGCAAAAGTTTAATTCAAAACTATTTTTCTTGTTAGTAACTGATTGTTAGATAAACGAACTTTTGCTACATATGCCGTTTGGCTTAAATTGTTGAACGAAAACGTCTCGGTGTTGTTCTGTCCTTTTACCTCGTAAAGTTTTCTACCTAACACATCATAAAGTACCACTTCTTGTACTGACAAGCCTTTTGCTGCCTTAAACATGAGTTTTTTGTCTTGTAGGTTGTATATTTTTAATAGCTCCTCATTTGCATTACTGATGTCATCGGATAGTACCTTACTGGTATAAACGATCTCAAAACGATCGGAGAAATCACCTGATTCTGAAGTAAAGGCATATTCACTATCAGAAAGATTATGTTCTAGACCAAGTAAATTATCTTTTAGAAAGACACTGTTGGTATTAAAGAATTCACCTTGAAAATGACCGATAGAAAGGGTATAAAGTCTTCCTGAACTAATGCTAGTTGAAAACCCTAGAGGCACAATTTCAGATGCATTCAAACTAGACACCGATTTCCCTTGAATAGCGTATTTCTCTCCTAACTTCTCATCAATAGATGTGTAGATTATAAATGGCAAGCCACTAGATAAATTTCTTGGTGCATCATAAGCCAGACCGTCGAATTTATCTGTGGCACCGTCCACATAGGCCAATAAAACCTGATTAAACCCACCACTATTTGTTGTTAGATTAATCCATAGTTTATTAGCTTTCGCAGAAGCTTGTTTAGAATTCGAGGATTTAAAAAACTGAGCATTACTTGCTGGGTTGGTAACACGCATGCTATTATTAAACGTTACGGTATTTATTGGTACTGTTTTTTTCATAACCACAAAAAACGACTGCGCTGAAGGAATGTAATCCAATAAGGTGTCAGGGTTGTTATTAACACTTCCACTCCCCGAGTTTATGATGATATAATCTTGTGCAAAGTTTTTGGCATCGCTTCCACTAGCGTTTGATGAAGGAGGTGTCGCTTGCGACCATAAATATGCGGCACCTTCAATAACATCAGAATTATGTGTCGCAAATGCATCAAAATCTAATGCTCCAGGATATGGGTTTCCGAGTAAATTCCAATACAAGCCATTATTCGTTGCGTTGTAACTAACATTTACGTCAATAACACCGGTATTTAACCGCCCAGAGAACTCATAATCATAAGTCCCCGGAGAAAAGCCAGCGGCTTTACGAGAGGCAACAATGCCAGTACCAGGGGCAATGGTCATCGCGTTACCAGCGACCTGCCAATCGTCACCATTATCATCGATATCATCTTGTCCTGGAGTGTATGTATTTGTATTTAGAATTTCAATTTGATTATCAACATAATTGGATCCATTAAACCAATAACGACGAAATGTATCAGCGAATGGACTTGTATTAATGGTTAGGCCATGAACAGGTGAACTCCAATAGGTATAATCATACCAGTTATTTAAATATTCTGTTGTTTTGATAAATTTAGATGTCGCTGTAGGAACAAGGATAAAATTAGCACTATCTTCATGTTGAACCAGTGTGCCCTTATTTTCAATGATAAGGTTCGATCCAGTTGAAATATCGACTAATCCGGAAACCTCTACAAAATGATTTTCCGTAATTGTTAGTGTAGCACCACTACTTACAATCAAATAGCAGGCAGAAAAATCACCATCAACATCGGTATTATAATCCCCTTCAATTCTTGCTGGTGTATTAATATCTGGTCCTGAACCATTACTCCACAAATTACCATCCCAAATTGCGGAACCTGAACAGCCTATTGGCGTACCCCATATTTCAATATTATCAATTACGATATCTTCACCTAGACCGTCTAAGTTAAATTCAATACTAATATCTAATATATTGGAAGAAGACGTTGGAATATCAATAGTATACTGCGTGAACGTATTTGTAAGTTCGGCATCTTGAACACCATCTAAATCCAAATCAATCCAAGGTTCTGTATTATTGTTATTAGTATCATCAGACCTGATGTATAGGAATTGGGTTGGCGTACCTCCATCTAGGCCATATTCAAAATCAACATAGTCTCTAGTTGTCCCACCGGCAGAATTGCTTGCATCCCATCTTGGGGCATCAGTATCAATTGCTAAATAAATTTTAAATTGAATATTGTCATAACCTGAAATATCAACGGACTCTAAGTTTAAAAAAGAAGGCGTTACATTACTATTCTGATTATTATCTCTAACTCCAAAACTGTATTCCCCTAAGTCTGTATTTCTAACCAGGTTGGTATGCATAACATCAGCATCCTTTGAACGGATAAAATAGCGCGGCTTAGTTGAATTACTAAAATCAGTAAATTCAGCCGGACTAACCGTATACGACATATCCGTTATTTCAGGACTTGTGCTAGTAGGGTCGTTTTCAAAGGTAAGTTTAGCAATTTTGGTTTGGCTATAACTTAGAGTAACACAAAATAAAATAGCAATAAGCAGGGTAATTTTACTCATAACAACATGAATTAAATTTCTTTAAACAAGTGGGCAATGAGGGAATTACCACAGATATAACTTAAAAATACAAAAAAAGGAATGTGCCATTTAAGTAGTACATTCCTTTAAATTAAACTAATATTTTATTCTTAGATACCTAAAGCTTGACCACCACCAATTTGGACAGTTTCAGCAGTCATGAAAGACGCATCGTCACTCGCTAAGAAAGAAACAACACCAGCAACTTCTTCTGGCTGACCTAATCTTCCTAATAAAACACTATTTGCCCAAGAAGCGAAAACTTCTGGCTTAGTAGCTTTAATTTGCGCATGGAAAGGCGTATCAATTGTACCTGGAGATACTGCGTTTACTCTAATTCCATATTCAGCTAAATCTTTAGCTAATGCTCTTGTTATAGATTGTACACCACCTTTTGATACAGAATAGATTCCAGCACCAGGTCCTGCACCATTCCATGCAGCATTAGAGGTATAGTTAATAATAGATGCATTCTCACCTTTTTTAAGGAAAGGAATCGCAGCTCTTGAAGCAAAAAATACAGAATCAAGGTTTAAAGCCATAACAAATCGGTATTGCTCCGTTGTCATTTCTTCAAATCTAGCTCTCACACCAATACCACCTGCATTGTTTACAAGAACGTCAATTCTACCATACTTTTCACCAATTTTAGTAATATTTTCAGTAACCTCTTCATCTTTAGTTACATCAAAACCGAAATACTCAGCTTTAATACCTAAAGCTGTTAATTCTTCAATTCTTTTAGCTCCAGCTTCGTCTTCAATACCATTTAATACAACAGTATAACCGTCTTTTCCTAAGCGTTTTGCAACTTCAAATCCAATACCACCTGTGGCTCCGGTTACAACCGCTACTTTATTTCCTGAATTACTCATTTTTATTATAATTTAAATTTGATTATTTTTTTATTTATTCTTCTACTGATTTAATTTCTCTTGCGAAATAGTAAATGGAACCTAATCCTAATGGAACCGCAATAGCAATGGCTACAAAAATTGGCGTGTATGAAAATTTCTCTTGAATAATAGGAACTAAGAAGTTCATTAAGATTACAGAGAATACACCAACCATACCAGCCAGACCTGCTAATGATCCAACAGATTTACCACTAAATAAATCACTTGGTAATGTTTGAACATTTCCGATAGCAAATTGGAAACCAAATAATACAAAGAATACAATAGCCACAAAACGTTCTGGAGAATCTCCAAACATAATAGTAGCAATTAATCCTAAGAACATGATGATACCACCAATTAAAATGGTTAATTTTCTACCTTTATCTATAGAATGTGTTTTAGAAATAATTTGTCCAGAAACATAACCACCGGCGATACTACCAAGAGCAGCACCAACGTAGGGTACCCATGCAAACATACCAACTTCTTTTACATCAAAACCGTAAACATCGGCCAAGTAAAGAGGCATCCAACCTACAAATAACCACCAGATAGGCTCTAAAAAGAAACGTCCCATTACAATAGCCCAAGACTCTCTGTGTGATAAAATTTGACCTAAGCTTAAACCTTTAGTATCTGCTGTAGCTGCTTGATCTGCTTTACTCTGACCTTCGATAATGAATTTTTGTTCTTCTTCTGTAATCCAAGGGTGAGTTTTAGGTCCTGATTTGTTAATAATTAACCATGGAATAATCCAAAGGATACCAAATGAACCAATGACCATGAATGTAGTTCTCCATCCGAAAGCAACGAATAAAGTAGCAATAAATGGTGGCGCAATTACTGAACCAATAGAAGCTCCAGCGTTAAATAAACCTTGTGCAAATGCACGTTCTTTAATTGGAAACCACTCGGCGTTACTTTTAACACCGCCTGGCCAGTTACCTGCTTCAGAAACACCTAATGTACTTCTAAAAATGGTAAGTCCAACTAAACCACGCACTGTAGAGTGTAAGAATGAAGATAATCCCCAAACACCAATACTAATTACATAACCTATTCTAGTCCCAACTTTATCAAATAATTTACCTGAAAATAATTGTCCTAGTGCATAAAACACCATGAAAATATTTAGAATTAGACCATAATCACTTTTTGTGAGTCCTAAAGCTCCAGAGATTGAATCAGGCTGATCATTACTCCCCCACATAATTGCTAGGGCACTTCTATCAATATAATTGATAACCGTTGCCAAAAAGATTAGTCCTATGATAAACCAACGTAAACCTTTTACTTTCATATTTTTATTTATTTATAAACATTAATGAACCTCGAAGACTTACAAAAGTCTTAAAAGCATTATACAAATCGTTATTTGCATTTTTTAATACATTATAAAGGAAGAACATTATTATAATGTTTCTTCCTTTATAAAGTTATGACAAGTAACAGTTAAAAATTTGTAATTCAAACCATTACCCATATTATTTTTATTGTTCTGTACTATAACAATACTGATACAAAAAATTAAAATGATCTTTCATTTTTTCTCTTGCTTCAGCCGAGTTTTGAGTTTTTATAGATTCATATATACCTCGGTGTTCTTTAATACCCAGTAAAGATTGATCTTTATCACAAACATGATATTTCTCAAAATCCATAATTATTTGTGGAATAATGGTTAACATCATCATATTCATGGTAGCATTACCACTCGCTTTTGCAATGGCTAAGTGAAAAAGCAAATCTTCTTGCACAGCATCTTCACCTGCTAGGGCTTTAACTTCATAAGCAAGTAACGCTTCTTCAATATTTCTCAGATCCTCTTCTGTACGTCGTAAAGATGCTAAACTCACTGTTTTTAATTCTAGCAAAATCCTTGTTTCAACTAGAGATTTAAAATCAGGTGATTCCAACCTTAAAATGTCATCTATCATACCGTTCATCGCTACAACACCAATATTGGCAACAAAAGTTCCACTTTGAGGAATAGACTTTAAAAGACCATAAAATTCTAACTTTTGAATAGTGTCACGTATTAATCCACGAGTAACACCAAACTTTTCTGAAAGCATTCTCTCTGATGGTAACTTATCGCCGGGTTCTAAATTTTTATAATTTATTAATTCTTTAATCTGACTTATTATCGCCTTTTGTGCTTTATTGTTGTTGTCACTTACTGTAAATACGTCTAATTTCATCTTATCACGTGATTTTTATAACCAAATTAATTTAGCAATTTCTCTAAATTCTAAAATATACAAATATATAACCGCAGTTTATACCTTTTTACAAACTCAAAAATTCGTGCTAAATTAACACTTAACAATAAGTCAAACAAGTATTATTCTTTTGTTGACGAGACTTGTGAGACACTTCTGACTCTAACCAATCCCACTTTAAAACCCTTTTAGTAATTATACTTCTTAACTCTATTATTTAATGACTTACTTCTAAGTCATAGAACTTAACTTTGGCAAAAGCCCCATCGTCTCTAGACTGGAAATAGTTCCCAGCTTTAAAGTAGTTTTCAAACACACCCCAACGCTGCATATGTATATTTTCATATACTTTATACTCATTACCATTTAAGACGATAACCATTTTACCTTCAGATATTTTTACTTCTAAAGTAAATTTTCTAAAGTTAACTTCTTGTTCAAAATTAAATCCTTCATCATCGCCCCAAGCATCTTCATGTAAAATCTCTTCACTTGAAGCCGATATGTTTTTAAGTTCTTTCGTTTTAACTCGAACTTTACCATTTTGCCAATAGATTTTAAGGATAGGCGGTGCATTATTATCATCTTGCCCTATTAAATCACGTTGCTCATTAGTTAAGCGACCATGAATTTGCATAATAATAACTTTGTGATACTTCCCATTGGAATCTTTAGAAACCGCATCCATGGCAATGGTACCTTTCATATAACCACCATCTTTAAAAGTCCAATTCACATTGTTTTCACCAGGAACCATTTGTTCTCTAAGCTCCGACCTTGTGTATTTGGTGTTCTTTGTAGTTGATTTCGTTGGCATAGCGTGAAAAACGATAGAACCATCCGTAGAATCAATATACATATAAGGTTTTGCAACTTCATTAGAAGCAAAATCTAAAATTTCTGGTGGGTCAATTTCGTAAGGCTTACCCTTTTCATTAAGAACTGGTAGCGTAACCTTCCAATGACTTAAGTCAATATCTGGAAGTCTTACTTTTTTACCTCTTCTCTTTTTCTTTTTAGATTTTTTTTCAGTTTTGGCCTTTGTATCTGTACTGCTACTTGTCTTATCTTGACAAGTAGCATTTACAGATATAAAAACTATAAGTAATAATCCTAAAATTTCTTTTCGAAAATTTTTCATTTTACTTTTTTTTAATTGTTGGATCCGTATTTAAACTAGAATCCAGGAGTGATGATGTCTATGTTATCAAAAAACACTTCATTACTAGAATCAATGGCATTAGTAGCTCTTACATAAATTACAATAATGTCACTTGACGCTTTAAACGTGAAAGTATTTGTTGTAAACGTATCATTACCCGCAGAAGGTTTATCAGGATTGTAATCGTTATTGATTACAAAATAAGCATCAGATTCAGACATTGGATCTGCATCAATTCCAGCTTCTGTAGTAATCTCATTATTTAGAATAAAGATTTCAGTGTTTATACCAGGAGCTTCAGATCTAGAATCAATTGTAAAGGTATATTCCACTCCAGGCTCAACTTTAAGCAATTGATACAATCTACGACAAGGTTCATAAAGTTTAAGACCTCTAGTTTTTACACCATTAACATAGTTTCCATCACTAGTAGAACCAGGTTGTTCGTTGGTACAAAAGTTATCATCAATGTAAGTATTTAATGCCCCGTTGTTCCATAAAGCTTGATATGGACTAGGAATTTCACCTAAATTATCGTCTATTACCGTTGAACCAGGTGTCATATCCCAAGCATCAGCGTTATCTCCTGTATTCCCGATGTATTCATCACCTGTACCATTAAGCACTATAGCTTTAAATGTAGGCTGAACACCTCCAACAGGTACGAAATAAGAAATACTTTTGGCAACACCTTCAATATTAGTGGTTGTTAAAGTCACTTCATACGTTCCTGCTGCCGCATAGGTATGAGTAGGATTTAATTCAGTAGATGAGTTACCATCACCAAAATCCCAAGCATGAGTTTCTGCCAAAATTGAAGCATCTGTAAATTGTACTTGTAAACCAGTTACATTTTCAAATGTAAAATCTGGTACAGTAGAAAGTACTAAGCCTTCAACTTTTTGAGATACAGCATATGTATCACCAGCAAAATTTGTAGCCGTTAAAACCACATCATAAGGACCAACATCTTTGTAAGTGTGAACAGGACTAAAGCTAGGATCATTTTCAGTGTCTTCATAAGACCATTCCGTAGAATTACCATCACCAAAATCCCATACTAAAGACTCCGCCCCAGAAGTAGCATTGGTAAAAGTTACTTGTGTATCTTCAACTGCAAAGGTAAAACCAACTGATATTGGACCTACTTGAGTAGAGTCCTTAGCAACTAACCCATCTGAGCTCGTAGTCGTTAATTTCACATCATAAAGGCCACCTTCAGAATACGTATAATTAGGGTTAGCCTCATCTGAAGTACTACCATCTCCAAACTCCCACAAATAAGAAGCAGCATCGGTAGAATAACTTCTAAATATAACAGTTAATTGATCGGTTGCATCTAAACTGGTAGTAAACTGTGTACTTGGTTGAATGTTATTCACATTCCCAGAAGGCGGAACGAAAGGTTCGTGTCCATCGTCATAGCAAGACACTATCCCCAACGCCACAAAACACAGTACAAGCGTACTTTTTGTGTGTTTTTTAATTAAATTATAAATCATAATAGTTTAGTTTTTATTGTTTTACTGAAATCTCAAAAGCGTCTAATCTGTATTCATCACCTGAATTAGTTGCGAAAATTATCACAGATTCATTAGTACCTGCCTCAAAAGTAATGGCGTGTTTCTTAAATACATCAGCTATTCTTCCATCATTACTTTCTGTTCTAGATGCAATAATATTAGAAGTTAATAACGATTCTGCATAAGAAGATGTATTAGGCGTAAGAATTGATAACGTCATTTCGCCAGGGTTATCTAGGTTGAATGCTGTGAAATAAGAAATCACATAAGTCGCCCCTGGTGTCACTTCAATTTCTTGATATGCAACTCTATCTCCACCTGATGGGAATTTAGCTGATTGATACCCTTCTGGCACAGATCCTAACTCTGAATTAGAGTTAATTTGAGGTACAGTAGTACCACCACCAAGAGGACTCCAAGCAGCATTACTAGGTACTCTCCATGAATCTCTACCATCACCAGTTCCATCAAATAAATCATTATCCTCGAAACCTGCTTCAGAAATTTCAGGTACTGGTACCGTAGGTACAGCTTGATCAACCGTAATTGTTTTAAGCGTTACATCAGATTTCCCAAGGTTATCTGTCACTTTTAAACTTACATCATAAACACCTGGACCAGGAAATCCGAATATAACTTCACGATCTTGCAAAGTAGCTGCAGGCAGGTTTTTAATTTGTTCGTTGTAGTATGCTATAAGTGCAATAGTTTCTTCACTACGAGAAGCTTCTGCTACGGCCTTTTGTGCTTTTAACTTAATTACTTCTTGTTCCATAACTGCTTTTTTAGCAGGATCAGATTCACAAGGTATTTTAAATTCCAATTTATCAATTTCAGATTGAATACCAACAACAGTAGCATCAGCAGCATCGATACTTTGTTCTAAGATTGGTAAATCTTTATTAATAAGAACTAATCCGGTATCTGGGGTCACTGTCCAATCGTATTGTGTTCCATTTACAGCTAAATTTGTTCCAGCTTGGAAGAAATAATCATAATTAGCAGATAACTCCACATCATTACAATCGAATTCTGAAGAAGACACATCGCTAAAACTATAAAAAGGTGTTGGTCCTGTTATATCTTCTAAATCTCCAACATCTGGTAAATCATCATTAACACAAGATGCAAAAGATAACAATGCAACTGCTGCGATATACCTCACATTAAACAAATATTTTTTCATAATTTTTAGGTTTTTAGTATCCATCATTTTGATCGTAAAAATTAGGTAAGTTATCTCGCTCTCTTTGTGGGAAAGGAAGGTATTTCTTTGGACTTGTGTAGAATAAACTGTTATCGTCTGAGAACTTTTGTAAAACGTTATCAGCTTCACCAAAACGAATTAAATCGTATAAACGTTGGTTTTCGTATACAAACTCAACGCGTCTCTCGTCTAATAAAGCTTGTTTTGTAACTTCTACTTCTGGATCTAACCCTGCTCTTTGACGCACTTCATTAAATGCCGATACTGCTCTAGAATCGGTTGTACTGTTATTTCCAGCTAAAATGGCTTCAGCATATAACAATAACACATCTGCATATCTTAAAACGATCCAATCGTTATCTCCAATTTCTCCTGCAGTAGGGAACTTAGCACTAAAAGTATCGTTAGTAGGAATTGTAGGATTATAAGATAAAGGATCAATACTACCATAAAATCTTACTGGTTGTAATTCTGGTGTCATTACAGATAAGAAATCTAAAGTAGCTATGTTTATACCATTAGATGGTCCTTGTAAAGTCATTGCAAAACTAAATGATTCTGAATCTGTTTGTACTTGACTGTTTAAATCACTATCACTAGTTACGTAGTTATCACTTAAGGCTAACTCATAAGCGATAGCAAAAATAACTTCATCGTTAATTTCACGTGCTGGGCTATTAACCCATGCACCATCAGGAACACCATCTGTAAATCCATTGCTATCTAATGCATTTCCAAATACATGACCATAATTGTCAATTAATTTAGCATAATGATCAAAAATTGGAATATTCTCATTAGGCGATGTAATTAAACGGTAATCGTAAGCATCATGATTATCAACAACAGAAGCTAATAATAATTCTGCTTCAGAATAGTTAGGATTTGGTTGACTTAAATACGCTTTAGCTGTTAAACAAATAGCAGCACCTGCTGAAGGGCGGTATCTGTTTTGTTCTACACCACTTAAATAAGCGATTGACGTTTTAAAATCTTCAATAATTTTAGCATAAACATCTGCTTCAGGTAATTGTGGATAATCTAAAGCCTCATCTTTAGTAACATCTAACACCTTATCAACATAAGGAATATTTTGATAAGCTCTCACTAAATTAAAGTGAGCTAATGCACGCATAAAGTAAGCTTCACCAACGGCATACTGATATTTTTCAGGTGCAAGAAAACGATTATCAATAACCGTATTTGCATGCTTTATAACAGCATAGTTGTTAGAATAATACGTAGCGACGTCACCATTATTTGGATCGATATCATAAGCATTAAAATCTGGATAATTTCCATTTTCTGAATTTGCTCTTACGTTATCCGATCTAAGTTCTGTTAATAGGAACTCATTAGCTGGTATTTTTTGATAAGCATCAAGCACACCATTCGCTAAAAATTCGAAACCATTTTCGGTTTCTAACAGCTCTTCAATTGAAAGCGCCGTAGGATTTGTTAAATCTAATTCTTCAGCACAACCCGTTAATAAAGCAGCGACTGAAAAACAAGCTATAATATTTTTATATATCTTTTTCATAATTAATTAAAAATTAAAGTTAATCCCTGCTGAAATAGTTTTTATTACTGGACCATCACCTCTTTGGTAACCTGCTGTTAAAGGCGTATTGGCATTATCAGATGTTTGACCAGCAGCTTCTGGGTTAAACCCTTCGTAATCTGCAGCAGTAAAGAATAATAAATTCTCACCAGTTAGATATAATCTTAATTTATCAATGTTATACTTTGAAGTAAACGATTCTGGTATAGTAAAACCTAATGTTATATTTCTTAAAGCAACAAAAGAAGCATCTTGAATATGATCATCAGTATATCTTCTGTGTACTAATAAATCTCTGTCTACGAAATTAGAAACTGCATTTACAGCAGACTCACTAGCGTAGTACATTTGATCTAAATCTGCAACCCTAACTTCACCTCCGTGAGATCCTTGGAATTGGAATCCAAAATCAAAGTTTTTGTAAACAAGTTCAGAATTTAAACCCCACATAAAATCAGGATAAGGATTACCTAGTTCCGTTCTATCATCACCATCAATAATACCATCACCATTTAAATCTTTTACGTAAACGTGAGCATAATCATTATTAAATCTATTAAAAGGATTATCTACCCATTCTAAAGGCATTTCCTTCTCATAAACCCATCCATAAAACGATGTTATAGGTTGACCAACGCGAGCAATAAATTCTGTAGGTCTAGTGTCTTGATCAATTCTTGAAAGAATCTGATCGTTATTACCTAAACTAACAACTTCGTTTCTGTTTAAAGAAAAGTTACCTGAAGCTTTCCAGCTTAAATTTTCTGAAGTATAAATTCTTGAACCTACTTCAATTTCAACACCTTCATTTTTAACCTCTCCAATATTTTGAAGCCAGTTATCAGCTCCATATACTCCTGAAACAGGTGCGAATAAGATTAAGTCTTTACTACTTCTAGTATAATAATCTACACCTAAAGTAAATAGGTTTCGTCCAAAAGTAACATCAAGACCAGGGTTAAACTCTACTAATTGCTCCCATCCTAAATCTTGATTTGCTAATGTAATAGCTTTTACACCAGACAATCCTTGATAACTTACAGTACTGAAAGACTCTTCGAATCGGTAAAGTGAATTGAATATATTATTATCAATTTCATTTGAACCAGAAATACCATAACTCGCTCTTAACTTTAAGAAACTAATGACATCACTATTAGATAAGAAGTCCTCTTTTGAAAGAATCCAACCTGCAGAAGCTGCTGGGAAAAACCCGTATCTTGTGTTAGTACCAAATCTTGTACTACCATCGGTACGTGCTGAAAGTTGTAGTAAATATTTCTCGTTATAGTTATAATCAATTCTTCCGAAATATGATACTAACTTATCCATACCATTATCTGTATATGAAATACCAGCATCTGCAATAGCAATATTATTATTGAAATCGTTAGTATAACCTACAGCTTCAGTTTCTTGATAGTAAAAGTGTCTTTCTGTATATTCAAAACCAAATACTGAGTTGAAATTATGTTTTCCAAAACTTCTATTGTATTTAAGAAGTGACTCAATAGCATATTGGTTCATCTCATCTCTAGATTCAAGACGAAATGCCTCTTGATCTCTATTCTCTTGACCGTAGAAATAATCGTTGTTATTATTTTTACCAGTTCTGAAAACACCAGAAATCGATTGTCTGAAACTAAGTCCTTTTGCTAATTTGAAATCCATATAAGCAGAAGTGTTTAAGTTTAACTTCCTTTTGATACGATCTCTTTCTAAATAGTGAACTAAAGGATGTACGTTTTTAGTAGTAGATAAAGTTAAACCTCCAGAAGTTAATGGACTTACCGTTGGAAGACCAGTAGCTGGATCTCTATTAATAGCTCTTGGATTACTTGGATCCTGCGTAAACACGTGATCGAATGCTCTAGAGAATCCATAACTTCCTACACCGATATTTTCAAATTGTTTACCAGCATCACCTGGGTCACCTTGAGTAACGTACTTCATATGCTCTTCATTTAAATAAAGAGGTAAATGACCGTACTGTCTTAAAGGATCTGTAAATCTAGTTGGTACTCTATTTTGGTCGTTATAGTTTGCACTAATATTAGCACCAAACTTAATTTTCTTGTTTTTAGATTTACTATCTATCTTGATTCTTGCATTAAATTTCTGGAAATTATCTCCTAAAACCACACCTTCATCCTCAAGATATCCAATAGAACCAGTATAACTTGTTAATTCTGTACCACCTCTAACGGCTAAAGAGTGACTTTTAATAACACCACCGTTAAAAATCTCATCTTGCCAGTTTTGTTCGCCATCACCTAATGATGCGATAAAATCCATAGCTTCAAGCTCAGCATAAGCTGTATCATAATATCTATTAATATCAGCATATCTCGGGCTTGTAACTGGAATAGCTGCAACTTCTCCAGCCAAACTATTTAACCTAGCACGCTCATCAGCAATAGTCGTGTTAAAGTTTTCATTATTCTTAGTAAACTTATATCCCGTAAACGTGTTATACGAGAATTTTGTTTGACCAACAACACCTTCTTTTAAGGTCACTAAAATAACACCATTCGCACCACGAGAACCGTAGATAGCAACCGAAGAGGCATCTTTTAAAACACTTAAGGACTCGATATTATTATTATCAATAGACCCTAAGATATCTGGATCGGTACCTATTACCACACCATCAATAACAATAAGTGGTGCTGACGAACCTGTAATAGAACCAGGACCCCTTAATGTGATTTTTGGATCACCACCAGCCTCGGTACTTGTAGTTTGAATTCTCAAACCTGCAACTTTACCTTGTAGCGCACTTTCAACACGAGCTACAGAACGGTCTTGAATTTCTTTGGAATCAACTTTGGTTAAGGCACTGGTGATATCTTTTTCTTTTTGATCACCATAACCAATAACCACGACTTCGTCAAGTTGAGATACATCTTCACTTAACGAAATATTTAAAGGACCACTTCCACTAACAAGTTTGGTTTGAGACACGAACCCTAAATAAGAGTACTGCACTGCCTCACCTTGCTCCACATTAATTTCGTAGTTACCATCGAAATCTGTTGTAGTACCCCTTGTAGTACCCACAACGATAACATTTACACCCGGAATTGGAATACCGTCTTCTGCAGACACCACGGTTCCTTTCAGAACAATTCCACTTTGGGCAATTGCCGTGATGCTAAAAAGCAATATCACAACTAGAGCTAATTTATTCTTTAAATTCATAATTGGTTTTTTTATGTTTAAAATAGTATAGTTAACTACAACTCAAGCACATAACCACTTAAGCTGCATTTTTTTTACCCCTACTAAAACTAATATGAAACGTTAACAAAAATTATAACTGTGAGAGTTCATATTAATACTAGAAATTGGAGTGAATTTTGGTTTACTTCCCTCCTAAAAGAAGTAAACTTTAAAAAAGAAGTCGCAAACCTCTTCTTTTTTTACGATAAATTCATGCTAGAAATAATTTTTAAGAAAGAGTTATACATTTAATTTAGTTGACGTAAACCAGTTTGGTTTACCAATTTGGTTCACCAAATATATGTTAAATTATGTTAACAGCAAAATAATTTTGATTTTTAACATTATTACCATATAAACAAGTCAATAATTGTGAAATTGCTATCTTAATTAAAAAGAAACTCTTACGCGACTCTGTAAGAGTCATTTAAAAAAAGTGAGTCAAATTAAAAAGAGAATCACAATCTTCATTTTTAAATTTCATTCCTAAGCACCTATCTTATTCGAGTGGGAAATTTGATAAATTTTGCCTTCGTAAATTACCCTGATACCGAATGTCAAATCGGAACAGAAATTGTTTAATGTCTCTAAATGTTTCCATAATCATTTTTTATTTACTAATTAAAGTAATACGATCCAGTCCACTGAAATGTACTACCGTTTATTACTATTTCGTGTTGTTTCTCATTTGAAACTTCGTTATTACAAACAATAAATGTTTTAATATGTCCTTGAATATCTTTTATCGAAACAGCTGTATAATCAGCATCGTTATAAACCACCTTCACTTCAGCAATGTGACTATGAGAATTTATTGCGTTTTCCGATACAGGACTATAATTTCCGTGAGATTCAATAACTGATGCAAAAACAGCATCTTTCTCATTATTTTTTCTAATCATAAACCCAGGTTCCTTACGCAAATTAAACTCCGGATCATTAGCCCCGATTCTTGTAAAAAACACTTCATCTTGAGCACTTGTAACAGTCGTTATGGTATGGAAACGTCCCGCATGATACCACGACAACTTCGCGTTGCCATCATTAGCTTTACCTTGGCCTTCAACAAATAAGTGCTGATACCCGTGTTTAGCTCCTAAAGGCTTAAGAATTTCTGGGGTCGCATATTCAAAATTAGTTTCCATAACCTGACCTAAGTAGTAATATGGAAAATCATACTGATTTGCCTGCTTGGAAGACACAGCCATAATATCCAATACATAAGGCTTTTCGAAACCAGCATCGCTAATCAATGCCATAGTACGCTTAAGCTCCGTGCCTGGGTAAGCATTCGATTCATATGCACTTACCACTTTAATATTATCTTTATCAAAATCGTAAAAGTTTAGTTTGGAGTGGTGTTGTGAACCAATATCATACTTACCATTAAAATGACTTCCTTCATTTTGAATGATGGTGTTATGAGCAATACTTTGCTTAGCCCAAGTTTTATTTTCTTTAAGATAATTACCTCCTCCTTTTTGTTCGATATTAACAAATCGTGCTAAACCATAATCTTGAATAACTTCCTGACCAGACTCATACATCGAAAAAGATAACTTATCGTAATGTCCGTGACTTAAACCTTGAGCCGCATATTTAAAAACGACCTCTACATCATGGTCTCTTAAAATAGCAACACCACCTTGCTTACCTAGCGGCCCATCACTAAAGTTAATAGACTTCTTTTCAAAAGGTTTTGCAGCACCTTCTTTTATACCTAGTGCAACTGCCAAACCAGAATCATCTAACAATACACGATTTTGCTTTTCAGCTATACTTAGTAATTCTGGGTTTTTAGAACCATGTAAATATGCGATATCTACAGCCGTTACCAATTCTTTAGAATAATACGACATACCCTTTTGGCCATCATTTAATGGAAAAAAGTCGCCATCGGCATCAGAGAGGTTTAAAAGCGCATTGACAGCTTTTAATAACACTCCATTTTTATGCTCAAAAATTTTAAGCTCTGGTTTTACATTATTTAAGGCTTCAGAAAAAATCAAAAACGGATACATGGCATAACGTTGGTAATACGGCCCTTCAGTATAATACCCATCTGGAGAAAAAGGCTCTTCTAAATTGGCTAAAAAACCTGCCTTACCATCTTCATTTTTAATATAACCACCATCATTATCTTTAGCATTGGCATCAATGCCATCATCCTCGATACCATATAGTGCACGATGTAATAACTCATCATCATCCATAACTAAAGCAATCATGCCAACAGCCGCATTTCCCCAAGTACTGTGGTTATGAACACGGTTATAAAATTGTGGATTTCCTATAGAAATAAAATCGGCAAAAGGTCTGAAAAGGTTATTTTCCAATTTGGCTCTTTCTTCAGCGGACAAGTAATCGTAAATACAATCGTAGCCTTGACTCGCATAAACTAACCAGTTAGAATCATTTAAACATTGCCAAAACAATTTCCCTCTAGCATATGAACGGGTTTGAGGGTGAACAGGTAAGTCCTTATACATGGCTTCATATTGAAACAACATATCTTTAACATACTTCGCGTATTTTTCGTCATCTAAAATCTGATATAATAGACCCGCTTTCTCTAACATGAAGAAATTACGTTTATGACGCTCATGAGTATATCCACCAGAAAAATCTTTTGGAAGCGGTGTATCTATGCCTGAGGCTATTTCTGCATCAACTTCATCTTTGGCTATTTGTAGAGAGGCATCAAAAATTGGAATATTACCCAACTCAGCACGGATCTTTTCCACACCAGCCTTTGTGATTATTAATTTGGGGTGACTACCTTTACTCGGAGATGATTCTTTTTCACCTGAGTTTTCATTTTGGTTTTTACAAGAAAACATAAGTCCTAGCAGAAAAACACTAAGAAAAGCACTAATAATGGTTTTTTTATTAATTATCATTCGTATCTTTATAATTATTCACTTCAGTTTATACCGGAAACCAGTTTGGTTTACCAGATTGGTTGCCCAAATATAATCATAATTCTCACTTACACCAAACCTTTAGCGATAACATCTTGATTTTAACAGGTAAATATTGTTAAATAATGAAAATCAAGACTTAAAACCGGTTTTCAATTACCAAATTCTCAACATAACCGGTTAAAAACCTAAAACAACAAGCGAAGCTTTTAGATACTTTTTTTGATATTTGACTCTTCGAATTTCTAAAAAACAAAAAAGGTTTTGCACGAGCATTAAACCCTTACAAAACCTTTAGTTACTAACTCAAATTAATTCTAATACATAAGTGTCATTTCTAAGTTCTCTTGAACTTTAATCTCTCCTGAATGAGATATGGTATTATTTGAATGCTCATTATTTTTAGCACCCCATAACACCGATACAAACTTAACAGGGTTATTTTTAAAGGTATTATCCTTTATATTAACGTTTACAATACCGCGGTGATTTAATAAGGTTTTATTCTTTTCAGCACCACCAGAATTTGTAAAAGTACAGTTAGCGATTAATAAGTTTCCACCTATAGTAGATTCATCGTAACCACCTCTATAATAATCGACCACATTTTGTTTAATCGCATTAAACGTACAGTCGGTAATGGTTAAGTATTCGGTATTATAGTCTCCTTTATCTAAAGTTTCCTCAGACAATTCTAAGCCATTAGCACAATTATCAAAAGCTGTTTTATCGAAGGTAATGGTTTCTGCATAAGCTTCTCTATAAACCCTTAGCGCATAAGCAAAACCACTTATATCACAATTAGAAACCGCTAAGCCAAAATGATTAGACATGTTTTCTTTTAAGGTTGCAAAAGCATAATTCTCACCATTACCTTTTAACACAACATTATTTAGCGTTAAGTTTCCTTTTGGGTTTAACTCAAAAACAGGCGTGTCTGCAGCACCAGAAAATACAATTTCAGCTTTTCCTTCTGCAGGAGACTCAATAGTTATTGTTTTGTTGATTTTTAAAGATGAGTCTAACTCATATACTCCTGAAGCAAGTGCAATAACATCGCCATTTTCCGCAGTATCAATTTGCTTCTGCAAGGCGTCAACAGATGCCACACTATGCGTTGCAGCTTCTTTGGTTTGTACCTCATTAGAGTACCAATTAGCACCATATTTGGTTTTATCTAAAATATTAGGATTTGGCACATCGGCACTTAATACAGCACCAACACTATTATTTTCCTCGCGCGATTGACCAAATAAATCTTTTGTTATGGTATTAAAATCGAATCCTTCATAAGGTTCAACATCACTAGGAACCCCGGTAGGGATTAAAATATTATCTGATATTTTTTTAAGCTCAAGTGAAGCCGCAACAATACCACCATCAAAATTATTAAAATCGACACCTTGATTATCAATCACGTTACTTTTAAATAAAACACCATCGGCTTTATCATGCTCAAAAACAGGAGAGGCATCGCCTACTTCATTGTAAATAACATTGTTTGCAACAGTCGTTCTAATAGCTCTTGCCGATCTAATTTCAGATTTAGGCAATACATCTTTTTGAGAAATGTTTGTTCCCACACCAAATTGCCATGGCGACACACAGTCTACATAAGTATTATAAGCCACAACCACATCGGTAACCTGATTGTATCTGTTTTGAGGTGATTTAGGAATGCCATTCATCACAGCCAATGCCGATCTAAAACTTTCACCTTTAATATTAAAGAAGTAATTATTAGTTACCCAATGACCAGAATTTACAATTCTAATACCACCTACATTAGTGTTTCCACTATCGTTAATAAAATAGTTACCATCGATGATACAGTAATTACCATGACGCGTTACTAAAGAACCTTCACTATTATAGAAAACATTATTTCTAAACTCGTTAAAATTGGTTTTACTTGAAATGATTTCTACTTCACCATTACATTCTTCAAACAGGTTATTAGCCACCATAGTATAACTAGGCGCCATAGAGGTAAAGCTATTTCCTATTTGGATGGTTTCGGCACTAGCACCACCTTTTCTTGGTCGAGGCCCGAAATGATTATTTACAATTTGATGGTAATTATTGGTACTCTCTATACCTTCTAAGTTAACACGCACTGTTGGTCCGCGATTCGTTTTTCCAGCGATATAACAGTTACTTAAGGTGTTATGTCTACCCCAAAACTGAACCCATAAATCGGTTTCATCGCGATGTAACTGATTAAAATCTTCAATCACAGAATTGGTTAAGCTACAATTAAATGCAACTTCCTCTTCATTAATTCGAAAATCAACCACCGAGCTTGATGGCGAATGACCGTTTTTAAAATGTAAACCTTCAACGATAAGGTGCTCTCCACCGAATTTCAAATATGACTCACCTTCAATAGAAACTTTACCAGCCGTTTCTGCCTTAATAGTAATAGGATTATCTTTTGTTCCTTTTCCTCGAAACTTAATTTGAACATCTTTCCATACGCCATTAGACATGACAATAACATCACCTGGTTTGGCTTCTTTTATAGCAGAGTTTAAAGCCTCAATATCACTTACGTTAGACGATGAAACCTTTGCCGATTTCTCCTTACAACTAAGACTTAAAAACAAAACTGCTAACAATAAAGCTGTTTTTACTTTTAGATAATGTTGAACATTTTTCATTTTAAATTTATTCATTACGCTATTAATTAAGATTATTCCACATTTAAAGGTATGACATATTGATTATCAAATAAAATCAAATGTCAAAAACAAGGAAAGTCCGTATTATGATTCATAAAAGCAAACAAAATAGACCACACTTCGTCTATTTTGTTTGCTTCCAATATTTGGTTTTTTCAAACAAAAAGGCCTTTTAGTAAATAAAAGGCCTTTTAATAACTAAACAACTACTTATTGAACTACTAATTTTTTACTAAAAGTACGTCCACTAGCCTCAATTTTTAAGAAGTAAACTCCTTTATTGAAACTAGACAAATCAATTATGCTACCACTAAATTGATTGTTTTGATAAACACTTTTTCCTAACAGGTCGTAAATACTTACGGCTGAAATTTGAAGGTTTTTAGATTTTATATTTAAAATATCTTTTGCAGGGTTTGGATAAATAGCGAATCCATTTGCAGTAGCCTCATCAACAGAAGCTGTTGCTTCTTCAGTCACTCTCAAATAATCAAGTCTTACAGACTCATCTCCATTTATAAAATCAAATCCCTTAGGACTCCCTCCTACTCCAGGATCAGCTCCACCAATACCTCTCGCAAAAATAGCAATACTCGTTTCACTACCTGAATTGAAAGTAAATTCCGCAGCATAATACTCATCATCTACCGTAGGTGTTACCGTAACAATTTCTAAGTTATTTCCAGCCACCTCAACCTGAGACATGCTAGTATAACCAAAACCATCTGTTGGCGCAGCAGCCACAGTAGAAGAATATGAAGGTGTATAACCTGCCACATAGGCAGTACCTCTTAATATACGTATTTCTAACTCACTGGTTGAAGTAAGCTCACCCTCTACCTGATAACGATATGACACCTTATACTCTGTATTTGCCTCAACAGCAATCTCTTGATAAGCTAGGTCGTCATTATTTTTATCAAATTTTATCGCATCATTTGTTGTTCCGTCGAAATCTTGTGAAGAACCTCCCTGATCTCCTAGATCCTTATTAATCCAGCCTGAACAAGTACAAGGACCACCCGAGCTTTTTGCCTGATAATCGAACTCTGCATTGAGAACTGCTGGATCTTGCGCGAAAAGTGTTGCGCTAGCGATTAAACAACTAGCTAAAAGTAATTTTGTTTTCATATCTATTTAGTTTTAAAAATTTCAGTTTGTGGTTAAGTTTTAAACGGTAAACCAGTTTGGTTTACCACTTTGGTTCTCCAAATATAGTTATTATTATTAATATTCCAAACTTTGTCATGTTAATTTTATAATCAAGGAATTAAAACCCTAAATAAATAGCAATACGGAATTCACTGAGATATATTCTTATATGGCCTTGCTATGAAACAACCAGCTTTAAGTCTATAAAAAAAGTCGGCGATTTTAATTGCCGACTTTTTTAAAAATTTGAACAGATTTAGCACCAAGCAAATACTTAATTAAGGTGCTACTACGATCATTTTTGATACATTGAGGCCTTGTGCCGAATTTGTTATTCTAACAACATAGGTGCCTTGAGGTAAGCTTGAAGTATTTATAGAAATACCCGATGATACATTTGTAAAGTTTTGAGTCAAAACTAGGCGACCATCCATACTATAAACACTAACAGCATCTACAGTTACACCATTGGTTTTTACATGGAGTATATCTTTAACAGGTACAGGATACACTGCAACCGCATTACTGTCAAAATCGTTTATTGAGAGCGTTGTTGCTTCACCATAAAAATTAATCTCAGCAATATTTATCCACTGGCTATCTCTTACTTCCGCACCATTGGTTGTGTCTTTAAAACGTCCGAAACCAACAACCTTAACATATCTAGCTTTTTCTTGATTTAATGTAAATTGAGAAAAATCAGTTGAATTAGCTGTTGTATAAAAATAATTATCGCTTATAGGTAATATTTTTGTAAAACTTCCTGCCTGTGTATCTGTAGTAGACACCCACACTTGAAACGCGTAAGGATTTGATTTATTATCTGTAGCAATTTCAATTAAATCCAAGGCATAAGCATCTCCTAAATCATAAATGATATATTCACCATCGGTTTGTAAATCATCAGCCACCCAGCTTGTAGAAAAGTCTTTGTCTAATGAATTGGTTGCCACATTATCTTTTGGATTCGGATGTGTTTGATCCTGCTGCCTAGAATAAGAGTCAACAGTTACAGGAGCTCCATTAGCACCAGCATTAATCAAATCTAACAAATCGGTAGGATCGGGAGCGTCTTGAGTAATATTTAAAACGACCACATTGTTATCTGACCCAGAAGTTTGAGTAAAAGTTATAGATCCCGATCTAGAAGCCGTACCAGAGTTTTCGGTTACAGTGAAAGACACGGTTTCATTCCCTGTACTAAAACTAGGAGACACATTAGAAATCCATGTTCCATTTATAGCTGTAACTTCCCAGCTTACATTTGCAGAAACAGAAACATCATAAATACCAGCTGTATAGGCTAATGTTGACACGGTACCAACCGACAAATATTCTCCTGGTGTTACTATAATTTCATTACATGTTGGGTTTGAAATATCGGCTCCTAAATAATCTACAAAACAAGCCCCTACACCATCGTTACCAACATTAGAATGACTGAACGGCACATTATTTCCAGTATTAGCACCTTTACCTGTGGCTCCAGAAAAAGTAAAAATTTCACCTGAAGCTGTTGCAGTAATGCCTGTGTTATCGGCAAAACCATCGTTTGTAACTCCTAGTGTCGTCCCTTTGTATTCGTTTCCACTGTAACTTAAAGTCACTCCAATTTCGTTGTATGATGTAGGTGTATCTCCAGAAATAACATCGGATATGTTAGCATTTCCAGAAGCAAAGTAGATTAAGTTATTAGAAACTGTACCCTTAACATCACTATTATTATCTACATTCACATTATAAAATAAAGGCGAAAACGTATTTACAATAGAATTATTAGAAACATTAATATTTTCAGATCTTTGGTAACCGTTACTTACACTAGTTGAATTACAATCTACATTCGCACTAGCACCTCCGCCAATAAAAGTAATACCATTATTCCACTTAGCTTGATTTACTTTTGCAACACAATCCTGAATGTAGTTGTTAGTAATGTTATGGTTACTATCTGAAATTCTAATTCCTCCAGTACCATCAATGTTTTCTCCTATAAAAAAATTATCTTCAACCGTAGCATTAGCACCATGCCTTAACACCAAAGACCCTCTACAGGCTCTAAAGGTGTTATTCGTATAGATATTGCCATAACTTTTATTGGTAATGATTTCATTTTCACCATCGGCTTTATAAAAGTAGTTACCACTAACTTCACAATTACTTCTCACGTTTTGATACTCACTTGTACCAATACGAATAGTTTCACTATCTCCCGAGTTTGATAAACCTGGTCCATAAAGGTCATCCATCTTCTCGAAGTTATAGAAATAATTATTCAGAATCTTGTGACCAACTTCTAAACAACGTGTATTAATAGGCGTTTCACCAGCATCTTCATCGTATGGTGGCGAAGCATTATATTCATATTCAGCTAGAATTAAAGCTCCAGCACTAACCTTGTTTAAAAAAGAACAATTCACAACACTGTTATAAGTACCATATAAAACAACCCATCGGTGTTTAGGAATGGATTTTGAATCACCAGGATCTGGATTCAACGCTTCAAACAAATCATCTGGATCAATACCTAATCCATCGATAACACAATTTTGAATCGTACTATGATTTGCGTAAACCGAGCCACTTCTAAATTGAATAAAGTTACTCGCTCCGTAACCGCCTTTCCAGTGAAACCCATCTACTACAAGGTGATCACCAACAATATTCATTGGCATACCTCCTGTAAAAACAACACCTCCAGGGGTTTCAGCTTTAAAAATAATAGGCGAATCAGCAGTTCCTGTACCAGAAAACGTAATGCGTTCATCAGTAGAGTAAGTACCATTAGCTAGAATAACAACATCTCCAGCTACAAGACTTAAATTTTCTAATTGATCGGGATTAGTAATCGTATAAGGTGATTGCGCCGCAACAAACTGGGTTATAAGTAAGCCCAGAAGCAATAAATTGAATTTTGACCATGACTTTTTAAAGCACAGCCGTTTAGTGAGCGTAATTTTTGTTACCATCTTAAGTTTAGTTTTAGTAATGTTAATATTTCATCTGAATCCAATTATTGGTTATCCAGATTGGTTCTCCAAATATATAACTATTTTTTGGAACTAAGAAAGGATTAAATAGCTGGTTATCTGAGTACAATTATGTAAATCCATTTAATAATAAAAGTTTTAATAAAAAAATCAGGACAGTACAGAATAAAAAAAGCTGCCCTAAAAATTAAAACTATCGTCATTCTGTAATCGACACAGTAACACACAACATTGAATTTCAATACTTATGCGCATCTGAAATAAATTCAGATTGACGAAAAATCAACTTTTAAGGCAGCCTATAAAAATCACAGCAAATAGCTGTTTATAACATATTAATGCGAAACAATGATCATTCTAGATTCACTTAAACCATTCACATCTGTAACCTTCACCAGGTAGGTGCCATTGGTTAGCGATGTCGTATTTAGTGTGATATTTCCCGATGCATCTCCATTAGTTTGATTCAGAACTAAACGACCATCCAAACTATAAACACCCACTGTACTCACAACCACATCGTTGGTTTTAATATTTAGAATGCCTTGTGCAGGCACAGGGAACATTTTTAGATTCTTACCAAAGGCATTTTCTTTTGTGGAAAGCGCAGCACTAAATTCGCCGTAAAAATCAAGTTCGGTTATTGAAGTCCATGCACTACCACTACCGTTTGGCTGACCGAACCCAAGAATTTTAACATACCTTGTACCATAAGCAATTGATGGCAATACGAAACTTTTAAAAGTATTATCGCTACTACTAACTAAATTTCCTGTTCCAAACGGATCGGTAAAATCGGCATCAGCAGTTCCTGTTGAAGACACACGAATTTGAAAATCGTAGGTTTTACCATTTACAGAGGCAAAATCAACAATTTCTAAGTCATAGTAAGCTCCTAAATCAATGATAATAAAAGAATCACCTCCAGTTGTTCCATCTGAAGACCAATTGGTGCCTTGATCTTTATCTAAAACATTAACGGCATAATTAAATTTTGTAGATCCATTCACCTCTTCCATGGAGAAAGAATTCACCACAACACCGTCGGCCCCGTTACCTTGATCATTAATTAGCGTAGCTAAATCGGTAGGTTTTGGAGCGTTTTGGGTAACCGTTAAAGTTCTAACTATATCATCACCCCCAGGATCTTGGGTAAAAGTTACGGTACCCGTACGACTCGCATCCCCTGTATGTTTCGTTACCGAAACCGCAACCACTGCATCTCCTGTCCCCGCATTGGTATCTATTGTTATCCATGAATCATTTGAAGCGGCTGTCCAACTTACATTGGCCGTCACATTTACAGTTTCACTGTCGGCTTCATAAGTGAATGGCGCCAAAGTACCCACAAGTAAAGATTCGCTAATAACTATATTACAATCGCCATCGGTAATTTTACCACCTGCATGGTTTAGAAAACAGGCGCCTATACCATGACCTACCATAGCATCGGTAGTTGGCTCGTAAGCCCCCATATCGGCACCTTTACCTGTAACTCCCGAAAAGGTAAAAATCTCACCAGAAGGTGTAGCCGTAATTCCTGATTCTAAAGAAAAACCATTTCCAGTATTCCCATCAGATTCACCTAATGCTGTTCCAGCATATACATTGCCTGAATACGCTAAATTTTGTCCAATTTCACTATAAGCTGTAGCTGTTTCTCCAACAATAACATCGGTTAAATTGGCATTACCAGAGCTAAAATAAATTAAGTTATTTGCCACCGTTCCTGTATTAGGCTCATCGCCCTTATCGATATTGTAAAACAAAGGGGCATTGGTGTTCACAATAGTATTGTTTGAAAGTGTAATGTCTTTCACTTCTTGATAGCCGCTTGACGAACTTAACGACGCACAATCATCTACACTAGACTGATCGCCACCTATGAAGGTAATACCATTATTCCATTTAGCTTGATCTAAAACCGTAACACAATCTTGAATGTAGTTATTGGTAATACTATGGTCGCTGTCTACAATTCGAATCCCTCCGGTACCATCAACATTTTCACCTAAAAAGTAATTTCCATCTACTGTAGCATTAGAACCATGTCGTAGTACTAAAGAACCTCTGCAACTTCTAAATGTATTGTTGATATAAGAGTTTCCTTTACTCTTATTGGTAATGATTTCGTTTTCACCGTCCGACTTAACAAAGTAATTATTACTAACCAAACAGTTTGCATTTACCATTTGACCACCGCTTACTCCTATACGAATGGTTTCGCTATCGCCAGCATTTGTTAAGGTTGGATCTATTTTTTCAAAATTGTAAAAATAGTTATTACTAATCGTATGCCCTACCTCTACACATTGGTCACCACCATTATCTGACATGTTATAATAAAGTTCTACAAGGATTAAAGCGCCTGCATTCTTTTTGTTCATAAAGGAGCAGTTGATGACGCTGTTATGACTTCCATACAATTTAACCCAGTTGTGTTTTTTACTTTGCCCAGCCACTTCATCGCTTGGATCTACAATCAAACCATCCATAGCACAATTTTGAAGCGTACTATTATACGCTAAATCGCTACTGTCTCTAAATTCAATTACGGCACTAGAGCCATAACCACCTTTCCAATAGAAACCATCTACAACCACATGATCACCGCTAATACTCAAACGCGCCCCGTTAGTAAATGTTACGCCTCCTGGAGTTTCCGCTCTAAAAATAATAGGATTGTCTTCTGTTCCGTTGGCACCAAAGCGCATACGCCCGGAATTATCATATACCCCATTGGCAAGCTCAACAATATCTCCTGGAACTAATGTTGATGATAAACCCCTAATATCTTCGGGATCTGTAATCTTGTACACGGTTTGACCAACAACAAACTGTGTTGTTAAAAGGACTAGAAATAATAAATAGAATGTTGTTCGTGATTTTTTCGCGCACGACCGCCTAGTAAATGTAGTTTTCATTACCATTTTAATTTAGTTTTAGTTTCGGTTTTTACCTGAATAACCAGTTTGGTTTTCCAGATTGGTTTTCCAAATATAAATTAAATTTTACTGAAAAACCAAAAAACCCTTATAAACACCAACTAAATCAACACTTTCTATTATATTTTAAATTCAAAATCAAGTGAATTGTAATTATTTTATTACAAAATAACCATGAAAAACTCAATTAAAATAACCGCTACTTTTTTATAACACTTAACGCAAATCAGTTCTCAAACACGGTAACATCATCTTTTTTAAAGGTCATGCTATCGCCTTTACCTCTAAGCTCATAAGTATTGTTTTTATACCAAAACCCAGACCCTGAACGCATTCTCATCACTTCTATGGTGTCACCTTCAAACTCTAAAGTAGCCGTCCCTTGAGTATTGTTAAAAATCATATGTAATTCTTTACCCTGAGCATCTTTGGCAGTACTTTTCACAATTTCATCGGTGGTACGCTCGGCAGGATGAATCACCTGTTCGGCTTTTGATTGACTCTCTTTACAAGAAAATACTACAAGAACTAGAAAAATGGCTACGGAGAATAGATGCTTAATCATAATAATGTTTGTTTTAAGGCCGCTTATTTTCAACGGCTAGGATATACATTAAAATTAGCGAATTAATATTTAAAACGACTTCTTCCTTTCGGATATGGAAATAACTACTTTTAGAGCCTAAAATTCACCTAATAGCCGTTAAAACGAATCTGATTCTCATTTAAAAAAGTGTGCAAGCCTAGTTGAAATAAGGTACGGGTGATTAAATCTTGAATACTCTTTAATTCTGATTCTACCATGGCGAAACTTATTTGCGGATTGGGAGCTTCAAGTAGAACCAATTCACAAGCTTTGCTGCTGGAGGATTTAGCAAGTGTTTTACTTTTCATTAAAGCCTGTTCGATATTTTTTAAAAATTGAACAAGCTCCATTTTATTTAAAAATAATCCCGTGTTTTTAAATACCAATTGAATTTTATTAAAGTCTTTCGCAGCCGTTCTTTTCCATTGAAAAGCAATGCCGAAATCGTTATAATAAATGGTATTAATATCGTCCACGTTACATTAGTTTAAAATTAAAGTGTAATCAATATCACTAACATACAAGGTCCTCTCAAAAACCTCTATATAAGAGAAATTCAAAAGCTTTTTTAACTCATTAATTTCCTGACGCCTAAACATTAAAACCAAATTAGGCTGCATGGAAGGTATGGGAATTTTACGTCTTACTTTCGCACAAGCGTACCGGTGCTCCCAGTAATCTATTTCAATATCCTCTACATAATCCTTAAACTGTTGAAATTCTCCTTCACTAAGCTCCAAATAGATATTATTAAATTCTAAATGATACACCTCACATTGCTTACAAAAAGACAATTCGCCACTTTTTACTTTCGATAAAACTTTTATATGTTCTTTACACATAGCTTGAGGGTTTAGTAACAGTCGGTTTTTATTTGATTTTTGGCTTGAAACACACTCAAAAACGTATTAAGTCTTGTTATAGCAATGTGCTCTAAAACTTTCATCACGCCCGTTGCCATGGCTACCGAACCGCAAATCATAATCACACCTCCATTTTTTAATACACGCGCAATTAAATCGGCCTTTTCAAGCATCAAATCTTGTACATAGCGTTTCTGACTGTCTTCTTGTGAAAAACCAACATATAATCCCGATAAACGTTTGGCATAAAAAGCTTGATCTACAAAAGGAGCATACATTTTAAAGGACGCATTGGTACGTCCGCCCCAGAATAAATACGATTTAACATCCTTATTCTTGTCATTATTCATCATCCCAACAAAGGGCGCTATTCCTGTACCGTTGGAAATCATAATCACTTCTTTGGCTGATTTAGGAAAGTGAAACGCCTTATTTGTATCGATTTGAGCTAGCAGCGTATCTTCAACCTGAAGGTCATTCAAATAATTCGAGCACAGACCAAACTCATGCTTTTTGATACTTAAAACCATGTTACCTCCAATTTTCCCAATAGAATATTGACGGGCAACCTTCTCATTTTTTGGATAAATAGACAACAAATCACCTGAAACAAATGTCGCCTTTTTGGTGGGCTGTAATTCTATGATGAAGGACTGGTCGGAATTCAAATCCGTACGTTTTACAACTCGAAACGGAATCATTTTTTTTGTATTGATTTGTCTTTCGGGTTCCTCAACCTTTAAGTTCAAATTACCAGCTTCACCCCAAGAATTCACCCAACTATTGAACTCGTTAAAGGATTGATTGTTTATTTTATGTAGCGGTAAACTCGGACTAAATTTTGTTTGCACTTGCAGCATAAGCTCAACACCAATAGCAAACTCACAAAACCCCTTGTAGGCTAATGATCCAAATCCAACAATAGCATACTGCAAATCGTTATTTTGCTGCGTTATTTTTACCAATTTTTCAAAATTTCGTGCATTGGTAGGTGGTGCGCCATTACCATAAGTCGCCGTTAAAACAACCAAATGCTGGGCATTTTTATAACTGGTATACTGATTTAATTCTGAAACAAAAACCGATTTTCCTTCGGCTATCAAGGCATTATAAAGCGATTTCGCAAAACCGAAAGTACTACCCGTTTCCGATCCGATAAGTAAAATATATTCGGCGCTATCCTTGTTATATTTATTCTTGATTTTGATCTTATTTTTCTTGCGTTTCACAGTCATTGCAAAACCAGAATACATAAAAAATAAAATAGCAAAGCAGGTTACTAATAACACCAAAGACCAACTTATAGACCCTTGTCCTGTATGCAATACCATACTCAAACTTGAGGCTTTAGAAACTAGTCCGTAATCCTGTTCGCTTACAATATTTCCGTTATACTGATTCACATAAATCTCGCCGTCGTTTAACTTCAGGAAATAATAATCTTCAATATCATCAGAAAAAGGAAACTCAATACGCTTAACATCACTTAAGGTTAAATTATTAAAGCTATCAAGATCGCTAAGCGGCAGTTTAGTAGCATCACTTGGTGTGTCATCATTAAACTGATGTGAGATTTTTTCTTCTGGCAGTAATGAAAACTTTTCCAAAGACAAATAAACGCCTGTTAAGGTAATAATGACGATAGGAATAAGTGTATATCGCCCGATGATGATGTGGTAGTATTGATCGAAATCTTCTTTAACCACCTTAGAGAAAAATTTAGTTATACCTCCTTGGCGTTTAACAATTAAAAGCACACCGGTGACGGCCATTAAGAACAATAGAAGTGAAAAAAAACCTACAATAAATCGCCCTGTAGACTTTAAAAATAAAGAGCGGTGTAAATTGGTAGCGAACTTAAATATGGGCTCTTTTTCAATAATATCCCCTATTTTTTCAGCTGTAAAAGGATTGATGTAGAAGTCTTCGTTCTGTCCTTCATCTGTAAAAACAGAAGCTTGTACGAAATCGTTTTGATCAATTTCTACACTTATAACCTCATCATATCTAGCCTGAAGAGCCGAAATAGTTTGTGCTACCGAAAGCGACTGAGCCTCTTCTACGGCATAAGGTTTTACCTGGTTTGATATAGGCTCAAAAGCCAAAACAATCCCTGTTAAAGACGCTAATAAGATGAATATTGAAGAAGATATAGCCAAAATAAGATGGCTATATCTCCATATAGAAATGGTCATTTTTTGAAGTTTTATTGAGGCATCATTCGTATATAACGGATAAACCCGTTGCCTTCAAATTTACTTTTTACAGATGCTGATGTCAATTCAAACTCCACATCATCTTTATAATACTCTTGATTTTCAACAGCCGATTCGAAACGAATTTTATAACCGGCATCAATCTTATCATTATCAATGGCAATCACGTTAATACTACGTCCGCCACCACTCACTGTAGCGCCAGTAATGGCATCGATATCAGTTCTCACTTTACCGTGAAATTTCCACCATTCGGTAATGTCTGAGTACCACTCATCATCATCACCTTGAACATAAAGTGTTTTAACGTATTCGCCTTTCGGACTTAATAATGAAATGGCTATGTAAGCCCCTTCACCTGTATAATTCTTCATTTGAATCATACATTTATAATTTGTTGAATCGGCAATACTTTTAAATCCGAAGCATGAAAACAGCATTATAGCAAGTGCTGGTAATATTTTAAAAATCGTGTTTCTACGCATGATTAATTATTGTAAAAAGTTAATATCAGTTTTATTGGTTTGAAGAAACTCATTTTCTTGAGCAAGGTCGAAAACAGTTTCATCAAAATCGGTTTTTTCATTTTTATTAGCCCCAATGCTTAAAAGGTATTTCACCGTTTTTACATCTTTAGCTTGCATCACTGCCTTATGTAAAGGTGTTAAACCATCGCTATTTTTTGCGTTAACATCGGTGTTAAACTTTGCATGAACAATAGCTAATAGTTCATCTGCATTTCTATTATCTAAAGCGATATGGTAAGCGTTATTCCCATCTTTTTGCGCCTTTTTAACATCTAGACCTTTACTTGTAAGCAATTCAAGTTTCTCAGAAAAAGCTGCTTTATTTCTAGAATTATAACTTTTCAATAAATAATAGCTTAAATTATTTCCTTTTGAATCTACGACATTCACTTGAGCACCTTTATTTAACAGATAAGCTACAACATCGGCATCGTTATTTATCGCATATGTTAATGCCGTCTCACCATCTTTATTAGTTTGATTAATGTTTTTAGTTTTCGAACCTAAAAGCGTAATCACTTCTAAAGAATTTCTACCTGAAGCTCTCATCAAGACATTGTTACCTTCCTTATCGATTTGGTTCACATCAATACCTTTACCTAAAAAATAGTTTATGGTTTTAACATCTTTATTACCAGAAGCCAAATTAAAAAGAGGTGTTTGCCCTTCGGTATTCGTAATATTCGCCTCTAAACCTAAACCTTCTAAATATTGAAGGTATTCTAAAGAATTTTGATGTCTTCTAGACCCTCTTGTAGCTAAAAACAAAGCGTTTTCACCCTTTTTATTAAGCGTCTTGTAAGGCACTTTTTTATCTAATAACAAGGCCACCATCTCTTTATTTCCAGATTTAGCAGCATAGTTAAACACGCCACTACCATCTTCATCTACATCATTTATAGACAAACCTTTAGCAGTAAAGTAATCTACCAATTCGAAGTTTTTTACATGTGGCATGATTAATAACAGAGCATTAGCACCATGCTCGTTGGTATCGGTTTTAACATCCATACCATTTTTAATACATAAATCGTAAATTTTAGTGTCGGTAACACCAGCCGCAGCAGCAAAAGTTAATACAGAATAATGATGAGCATCACGCATTTCTAAATTCGCACCATGGTCGATTAAATACGTTAACAGTTCTAAATTCCCGCTGTTAGAGGCCCAAAACGCATAGGTACGTTTATCGTGCGTTAATTTGTTTACATCATTTCCCTCTTTTGATAAAAGAAATTCGATAACGTTTAACGGCGCTTTTGCAAAAATGGCATAGGTAACGGCATCAAATCCGCCTCCATTTGCTTCTGAAACATCGTTCCCTTCCTTTATTTTTTGTTTAATAACTTCAATAGAAGGATTTCCTTTCCAGAAGTCACGTTCTAAAAACACATTTTTAGACTGTGCCAACACTAGGTTTACAAATAAAAGCGCAACAATAAGTAATTTTTGATTTTTCATAGTAATTATTTAATGAATGATTCTATAACCTCATCAATCTTCTTTTCTTCCGAGTAATCGTCTGAAAACAAATATTTATAAAGTTGTTTATTTTCAACTTTAGCCTCTAGGGCTAAGTTTTTATGACGTGCGTAAACACCGTCCCATTTTCCGCGTACTAAAGCCCATTTGGCTTGATTTTCTTTCCACCAATCGGCAGCAGCCTTACATTTACTATCATCTACTTTTACGTAAGTATTATAGCCCTTTTCTTTTGCCAAAAGCACATCAGCTTTTCCTGCTTCACGAATTATTTTTGAGTTGTCTTGATCGTGAATCCAGCCTGTACTTGTAATTTCATGACGGTTTCCTCTTCCGGTTACGTTGTAATCGCTACGCTTGGTGTATTCACGTCTTGGTAGTGGGGCATCGGTTTGGTTTTCCCAATAGTTCTTACCATCTACATGAACCCATGTCGCAGAGCCTTCGTAACGCGGACTATCATCTACTTGATATACTTTTTGTGTCCATTGACCTTTTACTTCAGTCTTTGGCTTTGAAACATAGTTCCAAGTATTATCACCATTAAACATATAGAAATCGGTGTTTTCATACAACCAATCTTGACGCCAGTGTTTTACGATATGCGGACTAGAAGGGTCGCCCACTTGTAATAAATGCTGAATGGAAATTTTGTTTTTATCGTCTTCTATAAGTTGCGCCCACTCTAAACCGCCGGCAATTTTGGTTTCAGATGGCTTGTAAAGCGAGTCTTTACTGTAGTTAAAGGTTTCTGCAAAGTTGAAGGTTACTTCATAACAACCACACATGCTTTTTATAGCTTCAACGTCTTGCTTTTTTTTGCTTTGCGCGTTTCCACTTAAAGAAATGGATAAAAGTACTAATACAAAGGGTACTATTTTTTTCATTGTAACGGTTTGGTTTTTGATCGTCCAAAAATATTAAAAAAAATCATAATCTTATTTAGACTGAATAAAAATAACTTATATATTTGCCGCAAATTTATATAGAATGAGTCTAAATAAAAACAATATCATCATCTTTTTTTTAATAATTTTTAGCGCTTATAGCTTTTCACAAGAGGTAGCTAAAGATTCTACCCAATTGGAAGAACTCGATGAAGTCGTTATTACAGGACAATACAATCTCCAATCCGTTGATAAATCCATTTTTGAAGTAAAAGTGATTAACCGAAAAGAAATCGAACAACGTGCCGCCATTAACCTATCGGATTTACTAAATCAAACCTTAAATATTAATATCATCCCAAATGCATCAACCGGAAAAACAGGCGTAAGCCTATTCGGTTTAGATGCCCAGTATTTTAAAATCCTTATCGATAATGTGCCTATTATCAATGAAGAAGGGGTTGGAAACAATGTAGATCTCACCCTCATCAACCTAGACGACATACAAAGTGTAGAAATTATTGAAGGTGCTATGGGTGTACAATACGGTGCCAATGCAGTTTCTGGTGTGATTAATATCATCACCAAAAAATCCATTCGCGAAAAAACCCGCATTCAAGTGTATGCTCAGGAAGAAACCGTTGGTGATGAGTACGAGTGGTTTGATAAAGGCCGTCACATCCAGTCCCTTAATTTAAGTCATAATTTTACAGAAGACATTTTTGGAAGTGCCGTATATACTAGAAATGATTTTGCTGGTGTTTGGGGCGATAAACAAGGTGAAGTTTATGATAAAAATGATGGTTTACGCGGACACGAATGGCTACCCAAGCTACAAAACAATGCTAAAATTCTACTTAATTACAAAAAAGGGAATTTCAACATTTTTTACAAATTCGATTATTTTAATGAAGTTATAAACGAATACAATAGTACAGTAGACCTTAATGAAAATACCGCTACAGACACTAGCGATCCTTTAGCCTTAGACCAAACGTTTTTTAACAACCGTTTTATTCATCATTTAAACTCCAATGGCTTACTTGGCAAACGCATTAATTACAACATTTCAGTATCGTATCAAGAACAAGTTAAAGACCTTGAAACCTACACATATCGCATTCGAGAAGATGAAAAACTGAACATACAACAAGGTGAATATTTAAGCAGACAAGCCTTTTTCTCCCGCGGTACCTTCAGTAATCTCATACAAACAAATCGATTTAATTTGCAAGCAGGTTACGAACTTACTAACGAAAGTGGTTACGGTTCTCCATTAGCCATCACCGTGAACCCAGATGAAAACGAAGCTAAACAACGCTTAGATAATTACGATTTTTTTGCTTCTTCGGAAATAGAACTTTCAGAACGTTTTTCATTACGTCCGGGAGCACGTGTATCATTCACTAATTTGTTTGACGACCAATATGTGTTTTCATTAAGTTCGAAATACCTATTTAATAAAGGTATAGAGCTTCGAGGCGTTTTAGGATCATCAAACCGAACACCAAACTACGATGAGCTTTACACCTATTTTGTAGATGTAAATCACAATGTGCAAGGTAATCCCGATTTAAATCCTGAAAATGGTTTATCGGCCTTTCTACACTTAAAAAAAATCACTGCACTTTCGAATAACAGTAGGCTAAAAAATAAAATTACCGCGTCATATTTAAGTGTTCAAGACCGTATTGAACTCACCATTGTCCAACAAAGTCCACTATCCTACCAATACCAAAATATTGATTCTTATAAAGCTATAGGGATAACTTCAGAAAACACATATCAAATAAACCGACTTAATGTGCGACTGGGTGCTTCTGTTTTAGGGATTTCAAAAATTTTAGACAGTCATGCTACGCCCCTTGATGATTTCCTTTACAGTTTTCAAATAAACAGTACAATAAATTACCTCATTCCAAAATGGAACGCTTCTGCAGCCTTATATTTTAAGCATACAGGCAGACAACACCAATTCGTGGAACGCACAAACGATCAAGGCGATCAAGAGTTCCAAAAAGGAACCACCGAAGCATACGATTGGTTAGATGCCACCTTTAAAAAATCATTTTTAGACAAAAAATTAGAAACCACCTTAGGCGTAAAAAACCTATTCGATATTTCGAGTATAGAAACTGATGCCTTTTCTGGAGGAGCGCACGATGCTGCTCCCGAATTTATTCCGCTTGCCTACGGCCGATCATTCTTCTTAAAACTAGCCTACAATTTAAACCTTTAAACCAATGAAACGACCACCAAAAATATATACCTTATTAATGTGCTTAAGCTTGGCTTTAAACCTAAGTTCTTGCAGTGAGGACACCACTTTAGAAAGCGACCCTTTTGTTGTGGCTTTTGGATCCATATCCAAGAACCTAACAGACATGCAACGCACCAATGACACTGCTATCCCTTTAATTTACTCGGAAGAAGCCATAGAAAATGGCGCGCTAAGCATCCAAATAGAAGCAAAAAATGCGATTTATGGCACAGATTTTATAACCATTCCAGAAGCTGAAAACAACCAAATAAGCTTACAAATTAATGCTGGAGATTCTGAAAATGCTATTCAATTTAAAACTTTAAACAGTAGTTTAGATGAAACGACTGAGATTAAATTCAGTATCTCAAATATCGAATATGCCGCAAGCCGCATCCAAGGTTACTCGACCTTTACTATTAACAGTTCTGCCGCTCAAGGCGGAAGTCTAAGTCCTAAAGTTGGCGGTCCAAACCAAAAAAATCAAGTATATATCGATTTAAGTAGCCAGAGTGAAGCAACAGCACCACGCGACTCATGGGATTTAGGGTTTTACAATGGCACCTCATTTAGAGTCACTATAAACGGATCCATTTATATGGCTACAAAAGCTTTAGAGTCCACCGATATTGATAAGGTGACTGAAGCGGATATAAAAACAATGCAAAGAGAGGTGGCCGTAGGTACTTTTAATCCTGATAACGCCGCTTACGTTGATGCGCCAAATGGTAATATTCTAGAAACGGCCATTGCCGAAATTTCAGAAAACGATAATGAAAACCCGGTGTACCTAGTCAATCTAGGCTATGAAGTTGGGGCGGAAGAAGCCACTGTTGGCTCTACGACGATCGCTGGAAATGCGAGGGGCTGGAAAAAAATTAGAATACTAAGACAAAACGATGGCTACCTATTACAGTATGCTAATGTAAACGAAACAACACATCAGGAAATCAGTATTTCAAAAAATGCAAATTACAACTTCAATCATTTTAGTTTTAACACCAATACCATAGTATCGGTAGAACCTGAAAAAGACAAATGGGATTTGTGTTTTACGGTATTTACTAACATCCTCGAAGACGCTGGAAGCTATGGTTTTTCAGACTATGTGATTCATAATAACAAAAGTGATGTTACGGCTTACGAGGTCGAGGCTACCAATCTGTCTTATGACGACTTCAATTTGAGCCATGTAAATTCTTCTTTATTTTCTGAAGATCAAACTGCCATTGGAAGTAACTGGCGCGATGTTTTTGAACGTACCGTTTTTGCTGATAAATTCTACATCCTAAAAGACACTAACGGAAACATCTACAAAATTAAATTTTTAGCCATGACCAATAGTAATGGTGATCGTGGCTACCCCGAATTTGAATATAACCTTTTACAATAACCATTTATAAATCTTAAAAAAAGAACCACAATGACATCAAAATTACAATTATTATTAGCGTTATTCTGTGTCTGTTTATCAACACAAGCACAAGAAAAAACAGTAAATCTAAGTATGGGGGCGGATTATGCCAACCAAATATTCTATAAATTAAACACCGAATCTGCAACAGCTTTTGCTAAAGATTCATGGGATTTAGCATTTTTAAGAACAAGTGCACGAAATATGGGCGTTCGAGTTAATGAGGGCCGTGGTATTTCGGTTTTTGAAGCCTCAAACGATATAAACAACTGGGCATCAATTGATGTTTCTAACGAAAGTAATTGGACCCCATTACACAATTCGGAAACAGCATGGACATTAGGGGCTATAGATCAAGGATCTGCTTCCTTCGGATGGGGTGAATACAACCCTGCAAACCACCATGTTACGGGCTCTATTATATTTGTTTTAAAATACGCCGATGGTACTTACAGAAAACTAATTATTGAAGATTATTACGGTGCTTATACCATTAAATTCTCAACATGGAATGCGGGAACATCCACTTGGGGAGCAGACCAATCCGCTACTATAGTCAATACGAATAACCCAAACAACACGTATAACTACTACTCTTTGGAAAATGCTAATGAAATGGTAGCCGAACCAGCAACAGCCGATTGGGATTTTGTTTTCACCAAATATGCTACCGATTACTATGGTGATGGCACTACATATTACCCTGTAACAGGCGTTTTACAAAATACTACGGTTAGCGTTGCTAAAAACGACGAGCCTACTAAGGCAAGTAACCCAAGCCTAACTTACAGCGACGATATTAATACTATTGGTTATGATTGGAAAAGTCTGAATGCCTCTTATACTTACGACACCAATACAAACCAAGCGTACTATGTGAAATATGCAAATGGTACTGTATACAGAATGTATTTCACAGCTTTTGGCGGAGGAAGTACTGGAGATATCCAATTTAAATTTGAAGATGTCACTTCAACTTTAGATATTAATAACGTCTCAGAACAAGTAGCCTTTGGCATTTACCCAAATCCTTCTACAGACAAACTGGTAAATTTAGTGTACGATGTGAATCAATTAAGCAGTAGCAATAACACCATCGCTATTTTCAACACGGCGGGACAAAAAGTACTTGAAACCGCATTGGACAGTCAAGCTGGATTTTATAACAAAACCTTAGACTTAACGGATTTAAACAGCGGAATCTATGTATTGCAATTTACATCCGGAACAACATCACTAACCAAAAAATTAGTGCTTAAATAAGCTATTATCAACTACAATAGTTTCTCTTCAAAAAGTCTGGCTTCATCGCTGGGCTTTTTGTTTTTATGAAACTTGAAGTGGTCTTGTGAATACAGAGTTTTATGTTTACTTAAAAAGACCTTTCAGGTTTTAAAAACCTGAAAGGTCTGTAAAACATGAGATATTTGATAGTCTGAAGTTTTTTATATTTCCTGATTTTGATAATAAGGCATTTTAGTTAAAAAGATCCACACCAATTTTTATAACACAACAATTAGGATTGATCCGATTGATCCCCGAAATTTGCAGGTCTTAAAGAAGGTAATTTAAAGCATAAAAAAAGCCTCATCTTATAAAAGATGAGGCTTTGTACTGAAGACGGGACTTGAACCCGTACGTCCTAATGGACATTGGATTTTAAGTCCAACGTGTCTACCAATTCCACCACTTCAGCATTGGAATATTTTTAAGAAAGTTTCAGAGCGAAAGACGGGATTTGAACCCGCGACCCTCACCTTGGCAAGGTGATGCTCTACCCCTGAGCTACTTTCGCAGTCTTTTTATGAACGTGCAACATTGCTATTGCGGGTGCAAATTTAATACTTTTAAACAAATACCAAAGCCTTTTTTAAAAATTTTTCAAATTATTTTTAAGCCTGCTTTTTCTTTACCAGCATACGCTTAATTTCATTGAGCTTCATAAGCGCTTCAACAGGCGTAAGTGTATCAATATCAGTTTCTAAAATTTCTTCCTTGATATTTTCCAATAAAGGGTCGTCTAAATTAAAAAAACTGAGCTGCATATCATCATCTATCGATTTCACTTTATCGGTAAGTTCCTCACTAGAATGTGACTTCTCTAATTTCTTTAAAATTTTGTTAGCACGATGTAAAACTTGTTGTGGCATACCAGCCATTTTAGCCACATGAATACCAAAACTATGCTCACTACCGCCTTCAACCAATTTTCTTAAGAAAAGCACATTATCCTTTAACTCTTTTACCGATACATTAAAGTTTTTAATACGCCCAAAGGTTTCACACATTTCATTAAGTTCATGATAATGCGTAGCAAAGAGTGTTTTAGGCTTTGCCGGATGTTCGTGTAAATATTCGCTAATGGCCCAAGCAATAGAAATTCCATCGTAAGTACTGGTTCCACGACCAATTTCGTCGAGCAGCACCAAGCTACGATTGGATATATTATTAAGAATGGAAGCTGTTTCATTCATTTCTACCATGAATGTCGATTCTCCCATAGAAATGTTATCACTGGCCCCCACACGGGTAAAAATCTTATCAACCACCCCAATTTTCGCCGCTTTTGCAGGTACAAAACTTCCAATTTGAGCCAACAACACTATAAGTGCTGTTTGTCTTAAAATCGCCGATTTACCCGACATATTAGGTCCGGTTATCATTATAATTTGCTGCGACTCGCGATCGAGAAAAACATTATTCGCTATATAAGCTTCACCTATAGGCAATTGTTTTTCAATAACGGGGTGACGCCCATCGGTAATCTCTAAATCATAAGAGGTATCAATAGTGGGGTAAATGTAATTATTGTCTTTTGCCAATTGTGAAAAGCCACATAAACAATCCAATTGCCCAACCAAATACGCATTTTGCTGCACTGGTTTAATGTATTGATTCATCCAAACCACTAAATCGGAAAACAATTGTTGTTCTATAGCTTGTATGCGGTCTTCAGCACCTAGAATTTTAGCTTCGTACTCTTTAAGCTCTTCGGTAATATATCGTTCGGCATTCACTAAAGTTTGCTTCCTAATCCACTCAGCCGGTACTTTATCTTTATGCGTGTTTCTAACTTCAATGTAGTAACCAAACACATTGTTCGAGGCAATTTTTAAAGAGGTTATGCCTGTGCGTTCGCTTTCACGCTCTAGCATGGCATCTAAATAATCTTTCCCTGATTTAGACAAATTTCGAAGCTCATCCAACTCTTCAGAAAAACCATCTGCAATGGTACGCCCCTTCAATAAATTTACCGGAGCCTCTTCATTTAAAGTCTTTTTAATTTTATCTCGAAGCACATCACAGCTCTGCAAGGTATCTCCAATTATTTTCAGAGATTCGTTATCGCAGTCAGACGCCAAAGTTTTTATGGGCACAATCGCTTCAAGTGAATTTTTAAGCTGAATAACCTCACGCGGATTCACCTTACCTGTAGCAATTTTAGAAATTAAGCGCTCTAAATCGCCAATATGTTTAATGTGATTTTGAATTTTATGAAGTACGCCGTCTTCCTTCGTTAGAAAACTAACTACCTCATGCCTGCTTTTAATCTTCTCAATATTTTTTAAAGGCAATGCTAACCAACGCTTAAGTAGCCTTCCGCCCATAGGCGAAATGGTTTTATCAATAACATTTAAAAGCGTTACCGCATTATTGTTGGTGGAGTTGTAAAGCTCTAAATTTCTAATGGTAAAACGATCCATCCAAACATAATCATCTTCCGCGATACGCGATATCGACGTGATATGCTTCAACTTTTTGTGCTGGGTTTCTCCTAAATAATGCAAAATAGAACCCGAAGCGATAATCCCTTCATGAAGCTCTTCGACACCAAAGCCTTTAAGCGTTTTCGTATCAAAATGTTTTATTAGGGTTTCGTAAGAATAATCGCTTTGATACACCCAGTCTTCCAAATAAAACGTATGAAAATCGTTTCCAAAGGTCTCGGCAAATAAACTGCGTTTTTGCTTGGAGACTAAAACCTCACTCGGACTAAAATTCTGAAGCAGTTTATCGATATACTCGGCATTCCCTTGTGAGGTTAAAAACTCGCCCGTAGAAATATCTAAAAATGAAACGCCTATATGCTTTTTATCAAAATAAACCGAACATAAAAAGTTATTCGATTTCGACACTAAAACCTCATCATTAAGGGCCACACCAGGTGTAACCAGTTCGGTAACACCACGTTTTACAATGGTTTTTGTTTGCTTTGGGTCTTCCAACTGATCGCAAATAGCCACACGCTCACCAGCCTTTACCAATTTAGGCAAATAGGTATTTAAGGAATGGTGCGGAAAACCTGCTAAAGCGGTTTCACTCTCGCTACCTGCCCCACGCTTGGTTAAAATAATACCTAAAATTCCAGCCGTTTTCACAGCATCAGAACCAAAAGTTTCGTAAAAATCACCCACGCGAAACAACAATAAAGCATCGGGATACTTTGCCTTAATCGCATTGTACTGTTTCATTAACGGGGTTTCTTTTTTGGCTTTTTTCATCTTGATTTTTTTCATTTCCGTGAAAACGGAAATCTCAATGGTAAATGATTTTTAAATATTATTTTTGCACAAATTACAAGTTTGCTAATGTAACGTTAATTTGATTTTTTTTGAAATCGAAGCATTACAAGTTATTTACAATTAAAAATAGATGTCAACAAATAAGATAACACCCTGAATGCATCAGGTTATAAGTCAGTTATCTTGTTAAACTATAGCATTTTCGCTTTCGCGGAAGAAGAAAAAGATAAAACAATGCGCAAATTAAAAAATAGTGAATTAGACCGTTTGAGTGTCGAGGACTTCAAAGAAGCTGAAAAAACACCAATTATCATTATTCTAGACAACATACGAAGCTTAAACAATATCGGTTCGGTGTTTCGTACCAGCGACGCGTTTTTAATTGAAAAAATTTACCTCTGCGGAATCACGGCAAAACCACCTCATAAAGATATTCATAAAACCGCACTAGGAAGCACGGAAACCGTAGCTTGGGAATATGTTGAAAACACCATCGATTTAGTTGAAAAATTAAAAACTGAAGGCATCAAAGTCGCTTCGATAGAGCAGGCTGAAAGCGCCACCATGTTAAATGATTTCACAGTTGAAAACAACACCAAATACGCGCTTGTTTTTGGAAATGAAGTTAAAGGTGTTTCCCAAGGGGTAGTCACTGCAAGCGATGCTATTATTGAAATTCCGCAGTTTGGCACCAAACATTCTCTAAACATATCGGTGAGTTGTGGTGTTGTTGTATGGGATATTTTTAGTAAGCTGAAAGCATTGTAGTGACTAAAAAAAACAAACAACCCTGGCCCACAAAAGCCGTAATGGATCAAATTTACGAATGTCATCTTTGGGGTGGCAACGACCATGATTTTTACTCTGGTTCTGGATCCCATGATCCCGAAATTACCACACCTTATTTAAATGCAGTCACCCATTTTTTAAAAACCCATAAAAACGATTTAATCGTTTGCGACTTAGGCTGTGGCGATTTCAATATCGGCAAACAACTGTTACCTTTTACAAAGCACTATAACGCTATTGATATTGTAGAAAACCTCATCAACAGAAACAAAAAGCTTTACCCTTCAGAAAAAGTAAGTTTTCAATGTTTAGACATTTCAAAAGATGCATTACCGCCTGCCGATTGTATCATCCTAAGGCAAGTTTTGCAACACCTATCTAATACTGAAATTCAGAATATTCTAAAAAAACTATACGACTACAAATACATCATTCTAACCGAACACCTGCCATCAGGAAATTTCACCCCAAATACAGACATCATTTCTGGACAGGGCATTCGAATTAAGAAAAACAGTGGTGTTGATATTTTGGCAGCGCCTTTTCATTTTAAAGTTAAAGAAATCAAACTCCTTGGTAAACAAATTTTAAATGATGGCAAGGGATGCCTGGTTACTATGCTTTTTACTTTGTTTTAAAATTTAAACCTATCTCGTGTTGTCTTATTTTAATTAGCAGTAGACATTATCAATAATATAAAATCAAATAGTTCCATATTTTAAATTTATAATTATAAGAATTTTCTTTAGTTTTAGAGGTTTAAATTAAAAAATGGGAAATAATAAGTTAATGGATTTTCATCGCTTTTTAGATGAAGCAGGTGACACCACATTTTATGGAAAAGGAAAGAAAAACATTATTGGTGAAAATGGTGTTTCAAAAGTATTTATTCTTGGCATGATAAAGGTAAAAGATCCATTAGATGAAGTACGTGATAAAATAAACCAACTTCAACAAAAAATTATTAGTGACGAGTTTTATCACGTACCAAGCGTATTGAAGAAAATTAATAAAACCGGTTATTATCTTCATGCAACGGATGATTTACCCGAAGTTAGAAAAGAAATGTTTGATTTAATGAAAACAATAAACTGTAGCTTTGAAGCTGTGGTTGGCAGAAAGGACATCGAGCGATATGAAACAAAACATAAAGGAAAGGAAGAATATTTTTATGCAGACTTACTATCACATCTACTAAAAAATAAACTTTCAAAACATGACAAACTTGTTATGCATATTTCGGAACGTGGAAAAAGCACAAAAAATCATAATTTAGAATTAGCATTCCTCAAAGCCAAACAAAGGTTCTCTAGAATTAACGGTAACAAGGAATCAAAAACCAAAGTTGTATTTAATGTGAATTACCCAACAAAAGATCCTTTATTAAATTTAGCAGATTACTTTTGCTGGTCTATTCAGCGCGTTTTTGAAAGAGGAGAAATCCGATATTATAACCATATCAAAGACCAAATAAAATTGGTAATTGATTTATACGACACTGAAAAATATGATGGATGGAAAAATTATTATGACAACCGCAAAAACCCCTTAACCTCTAAAAATAAAATAAGCCCACTAAAACACTAATTTTAAATTAAATTTAAAATAACGACATGGAGTCGACTTTCGTGTTTTGCAGACTTAACTAGTACAAATATACAATATTACTGTGAATTACTAAAAAATGTATTTCACTATAACCTACAAATCTCCTCCAAAACCCACAAATAATCCGATCGGTTTTCAACAAAATCCCGGTGAGACACATCTATTATTTTCACGTTAAAATCCGTTTGAGTTTTTAAAAACTCCAGGTAGCCAGCATTTATTTTTTCCAAATAAGCATTTTCGATATTTTGCTCATACTCACGGCCCCGTTTTTTGATGTTTTGTTGTAAACGCTCGGTGTTTTGATGTAAATACACATACAAATCAGGCTTTCGAAGCTCTTTATACATCAAATAAAACAGCTTTCGGTAAAGATTAAACTCGTCTTCCTGCAAGGTGATTTTAGAAAAAATAAGGGATTTAAACACATCGTAATCACTAACAATAAAATCTTTAAACAAATCGAGCTGCGCTAAATCTTCGGAAATCTGCTGGTAACGGTCGGCCAAAAAAGACATTTCTAAAGTAAAGGCATAGCGATTCGCATCTTCATAAAATTTAGGCAAGAAAGGATTATCGGCAAAACGCTCTAAAACTAATTTGGCATTAAAATCTTCAGATATTTTGGTAGCGAGGCTAGTTTTCCCCGAGCCAATATTTCCTTCAATAGCAATGTAATCGTATTTCGAAATTGGATACGCTTTACTTGGGTTTTTCAACCAAATATTTAAAGGTTCTAAAACAGAATCATCATCACAATGTTGTAACAATTCCGAAATCTCTTTATGCAATACAGGATGCACCACTTTAGACGCGATATCGTTTAAAGGCAACAACACAAACTTGCGTTTTTGCATTTCTGGATGTGGTATTTGCAATTTCTCGGTTTGTATTATTTCAGCTTCAGCTAAAACAATATCCAAATCAATTACCCGTGCTTCATAACCACTTTTCTGAGTTCGCACACGACCTAGAGACGTTTCAATACCTAAAAGCAAGTCTAAAACCTTTTCTGGACTAAATTCACTTTGCAACACCAAACAGCAGTTTAAAAAATCTTCACTTTCAAATCCAAAAGCTGGTGATTGATAAACCTTAGAAATCGATAAAACATGTCCGATTTGCACAAAAATAGCCTGTACAGCATCTTGCAAATTCTTGAATTTATCGCCTTTATTACTACCTAAAGCAATATAATATGTCGTTGATTTTAGCATAGAATCGACAAAATAACTAAAACAAATTTTAATCCTTTATATTTACAACAGCTATTTATTCACAATTGCCTTATGACTTTAAGAGATAAACTTGCCGCCCAACGTATTTACTTGCTTTTAGGTGGCCTGTTTATAACCTCCTTAGTCGTTTCCAATCTAATTTTTCAGAAATTTTTCTATTGGTATCCTATTGACATTGAGTTTTTCGACACCAAGTTGTTCGAAATATCGGTAGGTGTTTTACCCTACCCGATTACCTTTCTTATCACCGATTTAATTAGTGAAATTTATGGTAAAAAACGTGCAAACGATGTTGTGGTAGTTGGTATTTTCGCCTCTCTTTTTTCACTTTTAATCATTCACGTATCCAGCTTGGTACCAGCGACATCATGGTCTTATGTAGACGACAAAATGTTTAACACCGTATTTGGCAATACTTCTATCGCAGTTTTTGCCAGTATGATTACCTATTTGTTTGCCCAGTTTATAGACATTCAAATTTATCACTTTTGGAAACGCCTCACTTTTGGACGGTATTTATGGTTACGAAATAACTTTTCCACGTGGTTTTCGCAGTTTATCGACACCTTTACCATCGTTTTTTTACTTTGCTCTTTTGGTATTATCGAATGGCAGAATTTCAAAGGCTTAGTGCTTAGTGGTTTTCTTTTTAAAGTGATTATTGCGGCTTGCGACACTCCTTTTCTCTACTTTGGCGTTTACCTTTTTAGAAAACGTTTCCGATTAAAAGTAAATCAAGAAATCGATTTACTGTAAACCTAAGCGCCCTAAACTACACAATTGGCAATTGCGTTAACTTTTAATGGTAATAAGTCTATTTGCACTTACGAAATCCTTTAACTTTGCGCCATTAACCACAACATGTTCTCACTTTTTATGAAGAAAGCACTAAAAATTTTTGGAGTCATCCTCATTATAATTATTATAGCACTTATCGCCATTCCGTTTATATTTGAAGGGCGCATACAAGAGCTAGTCAAACAAACTATAAATCAAAACTTAAACGCTAAAGTTGAATTTAGTGATATCAATCTCAGCTTTATTCGAAACTTTCCCGAAGCAGGGATTAGTGTAAGTGATCTGGTGATTACCAATAATGCTCCCTTTAAAAACGAAACCCTTGCAACTGCTAAAAGCATTTCGTTTACCATGTCGGTTAAAGAAATTTTCAAGGGTGCCAACGAGGCCATCGTAGTGAATTCCATTTATGTAGACGAAGCTTTAATCACTTTAAAAACCGATAAATTTGGCAATAACAATTACGATATTGCTAAAGAGTCTGATAACGCTTCCGCGGAAGAAAAACCAGCCAATTTCAACTTCAGTATTAAAGATTATCAAATAAAAAACAGTGCATTAACTTACCTTGATGAGCTATCGGAAACCATCGCCCACATTACCGAATTCAACCATGAAGGGCATGGTACTTTTACTTCTGAAGTTTCAGAATTAGACACAGATACCCATTTCAATATCAGTTTAAACATTGAAAACACCAATTATTTAAACAATAACAGCATAAAACTTGATGCATTAATTGATGTCGATTTAAATCAGAACAAATACACTTTCAAGGAAAACAAAGCACAAATCAATCAGTTACCTATACATTTTGATGGGTATGTTAAACTGCTTGACAACGGACAAGAAATCGCCATTACTTTTGAAAATCCAGAAACAGATTTTAAAAACTTTTTAGCGCTCGTTCCTGAAACCTATTCTAAAAGTATTGAACAAGTAAAAACTACAGGCGACTTTAAAATTAAAGGTATGGTTAACGGTCAGCTTACCGAAACCACCATTCCTCAATTTGACATTAGTATGGTTTCTAACAATGCCTCATTTCAATATCCCGACTTACCAAAAGGTGTTAAAAACATAAGTATAGATGCCCTTATTAAAAATACTACAGGGCAAACGGATGACACCTATTTAGATTTAAACGCATTAAATTTTACGATAGACAGTGATGTTTTTAAAGCCTCGGCACATGTAAAAAACCTTACCAAAAATATGTTGGTTGATGCTCAGGTACAGGGTGTTTTAAATCTGGCTAACGTATCTAAAGTATATCCGGTGGATCTAGATCATAAACTTAGCGGTATTTTAAAAGCCTACATAAATACGGCTTTCGACATGAATGCCATTGAAACCAACGCTTACGAGCGTGTTAAAAGTAGTGGATCGGCAAGCCTTTCTGGGTTTACTTTCTACTCGGAAGACTTACTAAATCCCCTTGAAATTAGTCAAGCGCAATTAACTTTTAATCCAGGTACTGTGGCCTTAAACACATTCGAAGCCAAAACAGGATCTAGTGATTTAAAAGCCTCGGGAACTATTAATAATTTATTAGGTTTCTTATTTAGTAATACCACTTTAAAAGGCCAATTCGATATGAATTCTAACCTTTTCAAAGTAGGCGATTTTATGGCTGAAACGGAAGAAGAGGAACCTACTAAAGAAACCACTACAAATCAAAACACAGAAAGCTTAAAAATCCCTGCCTTTTTAGACTGTACCATAAATGCCAAGGCTAAAACAGTGGTTTACGATAATTTAAACCTTAAAAATGTTTCGGGTACTTTACTGGTAAAAGATCAAAAAGCCACCTTACAAAATTTAAGATCGAATATATTTGACGGTCAATTAATGCTTTCGGGAGAAGTCTCAACAAAAGCTGAAACCCCTACATTTAACGTAAAACTAGATGCTAGCAAATTTGATATCGCTCAGTCTTTTAAAGGCTTAGAATTACTCCAAAATTTAGCACCCATTATTAAGTTATTTGACGGTAAGTTAAACAGTAATATTGCCATTTCAGGAAACTTAAACAAAGAATTTACTCCTGATTTAAACAGTGTTTCGGGTAGCGCTTTCGCGGAATTACAAAGCACCAAAATGGTCAATGATCAAAGTGCATTGATTAGCAAGTTGGATCAAAGCATAGACTTCATCGATTTTGAAGCTATTAATTTAAACGATTTAAAAACCCATTTAGAGTTTGCCAACGGAAAAGTAAGTGTATCGCCTTTTACTATAAAGTATAAAGATATCGATATTAATATCTCTGGTGCTCATGGCTTTAATAATACCGTCGACTATAACATGGTATTTAACGTTCCAGCAAAATATTTAGGTAGCGATATTAACCGTTTAATAGGTAAAATAGACGACCCAAAGGTAAATAACATCAGTATTCCGGTAACAGCAAACATCACCGGGAATTACAAGAATCCTAATGTAAAAACAGATGTAACAAGCAGTGTAAAAAACTTGAGCAATCAGCTTTTAGAAATTCAAAAAGAAAAGCTTTTAAATCACGGAAAAGCACAAATTAACAACCTTATTGGAGACGTTATAGGTAGCAATAAGGCTAAATCAGATTCTATTAAAACGGAACAAAATAATACGGTTCAAAAAACCATAAACGAAATCATAAAGTCTAAAAAGACTACCGACAGCACTTCTGATAGCAAAAGTTCCTCTGAGCAACTTATTAAAAATGCCCTAGGCGGATTCTTTGGAAAGAAAAAAGAACAAGACAGTCTTTAAAAAACCACTAAAAAGTTCAAAATCCTTCAAAAAGCACTAAAAACAGCACGATTTTTATGCTTTTTGAAGTGTTTTAAGCCCAAACAGCCGATATTTTAGGTTATTCGCTTTAAAAAGCTTATATTATAGGTTCGACATAATCTTAAAAAATCTGTATGAGGCAATTAAAAATTACAAAGCAAGTTACCAACCGAGAATCCAAATCATTAGACAAATACCTTCAAGACATTAGTAAAATTCCATTAATCACCGCTGACGAAGAAGTGGAATTAGCACAAAAAATCAAAAAAGGCGATCAAAAAGCTCTGGACACCCTTACTACGGCAAATTTACGTTTTGTAGTTTCAGTTTCTAAACAGTATCAAAATCAAGGTTTAACACTACCCGATTTAATCAACGAAGGCAACGCTGGCCTAGTAAAAGCGGCGAAACGCTTTGATGAAACACGAGGTTTCAAATTCATTTCATATGCGGTTTGGTGGATTCGACAAGCAATTCTTCAAGCTTTAGCACAACAATCTCGAATAGTTAGATTACCTTTGAACAAAATTGGTTCTATAAATAAAATTAATAAGGCTTATTCATTTTTAGAACAAACTCATGAACGAGCGCCTAGCGCTCAAGAGATTGCAACCACATTAGACCTTACGGTTAACGATGTAAAGCAATCCATGAAAGCCTCTGGAAGACATGTATCTATGGATGCACCTCTTGTAGATGGCGAAACTTTTAGTCTGTATGACGTTGTAAAATCGAATGATTCCAACGCACCCGATTCTGATTTGCTTAAAGAATCTTTAAACGCCGAAGTGAATCGTGCATTAGAAACACTTTCGGACAAAGAAGCTCAGGTGATACGCTACTATTACGGTATTAGTGTAAAACAATCTAAGAGCCTTGAAGAAATAGGTGAAGCTTTTGGCATCACCAGAGAACGGGTTAGACAAATAAAAGAACGTGGCATTCGTAGATTACGCCACACATCAAAAAGTAGAGTACTTAAAACGTATTTAGGGTAATTTCTAAATATTAAAATTATAATTTATTAAAAACAAGTTATGTTAAAAATCATTGTAAAAGACGGCGAAAACATAGAGCGCGCCTTAAAACGCTATAAGAGAAAACACAGAAACATTAAAGTAATGCAAAACTTAAGAGACGGACAATTCTTTACAAAACCATCTGTAAAAAGACGTCGTCAAGTTCAAAAAGCAGCTTATATCCAAAATTTAAGAGACCAACAAGAAATTTAAGTCTCACTATAAATAGTATTTTAAAACCCATTTACATTGTTTTGTAAATGGGTTTTAGTTTATATAGGGTTTTTCTATTGTACAGTAATTTGAACAACTAAACCTTCATTGGCACGTACATTGAAAACCGTATCGTCTTCAAAAATAAGATATTGCCCCTTGATACCCACCAATTTCCCAGTATACTGAAGCGCCTTTTTAAGGTTTAGACTTTTTGGTTTTTCTGGATATTTAATTACTGGAAAATCAATATGAGTTTCCGTTTTATCAGCCATAAAATACGATTTAACCTCCTCAGGAATATATTCGGCTAAGCGTGCTCTCCATGTTGCTAAATTTTCATCCTCAATATCATTTTTAAGCATTTTACGCCAGTTCGTTTTATCGGCCACATGATCCTTTAATGCCACCTCGGTAATTCCTGCTAAATAACGGTTAGGCACCTCAACAATTTCAATGGCCTCATGAGCACCTTGATCTATCCAACGTGTAGGCACTTGGGTTTTTCTAGTAACGCCAACTTTCACATTGCTAGAGTTAGCCAAATACACAATATGAGGCTTTAATTGCACCGATTTCTCAAATTCTAAATCACGATCTTCTTGATCCAGATGTGCGGTACTTAATTCGGGGTGCATGATCCAATCGGCGGCCTGTGGCACTTCAAAAAAACAGGATTTACAATAGCCTTGACGGAAAATTGGTCGATCCAAAGCACAGTTTAAACATTGGTATTTAACAAAAGTCATTTCAATATTTTTATCCAGCAACTGATTCATATTTAGAAAATCAGTTTCGAATACCAAATAATATTGAATTGGACTTGAAAATTCGGTTTCCATTTTTGTTAATACACCTTGGTAGGTCATAAAAAAAAGTATTATTTTTAAAAAATTAAAGATAAAATAAATTATGTCAATACCCATAGTTAATTCGATTGCATCTTGGTTTTTAAAAAAGCGTTTTCATCAAATTGAATTGTTTTTAAAGTATCCAAATGAAGTTCAAAACGAATTGCTAATGAACCTGATTCAGTTCGCTAAAGACACTGAAATTGGTAAAAAACATGATTTCGCTTCAATAAAAAATTACAAGACTTTTGCCGAGCGTGTGCCCATTAAAAATTACGACGGCTGGCAAGATGTTATCGAACGGTCTAGAAAAGGTGAAAGCAATATTTTCTGGCCCACTCCCATAAAATGGTTCGCAAAATCTAGCGGTACCACCCGATCAAAAAGTAAATTTATTCCTGTTAGTGAAGAATCACTTGAAGATTGCCATTACGCCGCAAGCAAAGATTTGTTATGCATGTATTTAAACAACAATGAAAATGCTCAATTATTCACAGGTAAAAGTTTACGTTTAGGTGGTAGCAAACAATTGTATAAAGAAAACGGTACGGTGTTTGGCGATTTATCAGCCATTCTTATAGATAACATGCCTTTTTGGGCCGAGTTTAGTAGCACCCCCAGCAACAAAGTATCGCTTATGAGCGACTGGGAATATAAAATGCAGGCTATAGTTGATGAAACACGACATGAAAATGTTACTAGTTTAGCCGGTGTACCCTCTTGGATGCTTGTACTTTTAAACAATGTTTTAGAAACAACCGGTAAAAAAAGCTTACATGACGTATGGCCTAATCTTGAGGTGTATTTTCATGGCGGTGTTAGCTTTACTCCTTATGCCGATCAGTACAAAAACATCTTACCAAATTCAGGGTTTAAATATTATGAAATCTATAACGCCTCTGAAGGATTTTTTGCGATTCAAGACCAGAATAATTCGAAAGACCTTTTACTCATGCTGGACTATGGTATTTTTTATGAGTTCATCCCGATGGATATTTACGCTTCTTCGGAAGAAAAAGCCATTCCACTTAGTGAGGTTGAACTTGATAAAAATTACGCGGTTATTATCACTACCAATGCCGGATTATGGCGTTATAAAATTGGAGATACCGTAAGGTTTACCTCTTTAAACCCTTATCGTATTCGTGTTTCGGGAAGAACAAAACACCACATCAATGTTTTTGGCGAAGAACTCATCATTGAAAATGCCGAAAACGCCCTTAAAACCGTTTGTAATGCGACACATTCGGAGATTGTTGAGTATACCGCGGCACCGGTTTTTATGCAAGGCAAAGAAAAAGGCGCTCACGAATGGTTAATCGAATTTAAAACCCCTCCAGCAGATATTAATTATTTTACTGAATTACTGGATCGTACTTTAATGACTCTAAACTCTGATTACGAAGCTAAGCGTTACAACAACATCACTTTAAATCAACCTAAAGTCAACATAGCACGTAAGAATCTTTTTTACGACTGGCTGAAGCAAAACAAAAAACTGGGCGGACAGCATAAAATCCCAAGACTTTCTAACACAAGAGAATACATCGACGAACTATTAGTCCTTAACCTTCAATTCGTGTAGTCTTTTTCTTGTATATTTGTTGCTCACAACGAATTATCTGTCTTTTAATCTATATGATATTATAATAACAGCATACTAGTTTATCTTTACAAGAGACCAACGAATAACTTAACCATTTTACTATGAAATCGACACTTTGTTTTCTCATGTTTATTGTGACACATGTTGTCCTAAGCCAAGGTTCAAATACCTATGACACACAAAACACAAAAAAATCAACATCTATTAGTGAAAACGGATTTCATTTTGAAATTTCCCCTACGTATTCAAATTCTGAATTTTCAGATATTGGATCAGGATTTTTTAAGGAGAAATTTATCATGGTATCATCTAGAAAGGTAGGAGGATTATCGAAAATTGATCCAAATACCCATGAGGCCCATAAAGATTTATACTGTTTAGATGTCGATAAGTCTACAGGATTAATAACCCGACCACTTTCGTACTCTCGTATATTAAACACGCATTTTAGTGAAGACCAAATTAGCTTTTCTAAAAATGAACAAACGGTATATTTCACCCGCAGCTCACACGATAATTCTTTAGAATATAAAATCTATAAGTCTGATTTAGAAGAAAACTCAAATGGAAACTGGATTAATGAAATCGCTTTAAGCATTAATAAACCAGGTGTTTCTATTGAAACCCCTTTTGTAAACCATGCTGGAAATAAACTTTATTTCGCTGCCAACTATCCTGATGGCTACGGTGGTTTCGATTTATATGTATCTAATATTAAACCTGATGGCACATTAGATACACCTAAAAATTTAGGTAGTGAAGTAAATACAGCTAAAGACGAAAAATATCCTGCCTTATCTCTAGACGATAAGTACTTGTTTTTTGCCTCTAAGGGTCATGATAACCTAGGCGGTTATGATCTATTTAGAAGTAAACTATCAAATAAAGGTATTAGAAACCCAATAAACTTAGGAACAACAATCAATACTTCGGCAGATGATATTGCCTTTTTTATAGCCACCAAAAGACGTGGTTATGTGACTTCCAATAAGTCTGGTGGCATAGGCAGCTATGATGTTTATATCGTATCTATTTTTGAGGTAACACAATCCTTAACAGGAACCGTTTTAGATGCAGAAACACAAATAAAGCTTCCTAATGCTCAACTCACTTTGTTTGACGATGACGGACTAGAAATTGCAAAAACTATTAGCGCAGCCGATGGTTCTTATAAATTTGCCGTTGAGCCAAATGAAGATTATACGATAACAACCGTAAAAGAAGGTTTTGTGAGTTCTCAAGAGCTTTTTTCTTCAGATCACCCACAGGATAAATATGTATATGTAAAGGATATCCCATTACAAACCGTAGCGCCGATTATAGAGAATTCAAGAATTATACTGGAAAACATCTATTTCGATTTCGACAAATGGAACATTAAAGAAGAATCGTTTGTCACCTTAAATAAGGTTGTTAAAATTCTAAACGACCATCCGGAGATGAAGTTATCTATTAATGCACATACCGATAATAAAGGTAGTGATGCATACAACCTAATTTTATCTAAAAAACGAGCGCAATCCACAGTAGCATATTTAATTAGCAAAAACATTGATGAAAACCGTTTAGAAGCTCATGGTTTTGGTGAAACTCAGCCAATCATAGACTGTAAGAACCAATGTTCAAAAGAAGATTTACAAGCCAATAGACGTATTGAATTTATGATATTAGACTAGCTCATTATATAGCTTTACAAAACAAAAAAAGATCGTCTAAGTTTTAATTTAGACGATCTTTTTAATTTTATATTGAACTCTATTTATAGAGCGCTTTTAAATTGCTCTAAGAAACGTACATCGTTCTCACTTAATAATCTGATATCTCCTATTTGGTGTAATAGCATCGCAATACGATCAATCCCAACACCAAAAGCAAAACCTGAATATTCATTAGTATCAATATTACAGTTTTCCAATACATTAGGATCTACCATACCACAGCCTCCAATTTCTAACCACCCAGTACCTTTCGTGATTTTATAATCGGTTTCAGTTTCTAAGCCCCAGTACACATCTATTTCTGCACTTGGTTCTGTAAACGGGAAATATGAAGGACGTAAACGAATTTTACTCTTTCCAAACATCTCCGTTGTGAAATGCTGAAGTGTTTGCTTTAAATCGGCAAAACTCACGTCTTTATCAATGTATAAACCTTCTACTTGATGGAAAAAACAGTGTGAACGTGCCGAAATCGCTTCGTTTCTATACACACGACCTGGCGAAATAGTACGAATTGGTGGTTTATTATTCTCCATGTAACGTACTTGTACAGAACTGGTATGTGTACGCAATAATATATCTGGATTGGTTTGAATAAAAAAGGTGTCCTGCATGTCACGTGCTGGATGATACTCTGGCAAGTTTAAAGCTGTAAAGTTATGCCAGTCATCTTCAATCTCTGGCCCTTCACTAACGTTAAATCCAATACGTGAAAAAATATCTATAATTTGATTCTTAACAATAGAGATTGGATGACGTGCACCAATATGAATGGGCTCACCTGGCCGTGATAAATCGCCGTAAACACCTTTAACTTCTTCGGTGCTCTCGAGAGCGTCCTTTAAAGCGTTGACTTTATCTTCGGCCGTTTTTTTAAGCGCATTTATAGTTTGTCCAAACTCCTTTTTCTGGTCGTTTGCAACATTTTTAAATTCGGCAAAAAAGTCGTTTAACAAACCTTTCTTTCCTAAGTATTTAATACGGAATGCTTCAACCTCGTCTTTGGTTTTAGCTTCAAAAGCTTCTGCTTCAGCAATTAGGTCTTTTATCTTATCTATCATATCGTCATTTCAAAAATGAACGCAAATTTACTACTTTTTCGCGATTTGCGTTAGGGATTAAAGAGGAAATCCTTTTTGAGAGCTCCGAACAAAAAGATTGGCAAAAAGCCCGACCTTTAGGTAACCTGCCAACCGGCAAGCTGGCGCCCAAAATATTTTTAATTGATATATTCGGTTTCTAAAAAGTAATTTACAATGGCTTCCTTCATTAAAACACTTTGCTCGCCAGCCTTTAAATGTGGTAAGTTTTCAAGGGTTTTATAATGTGGCCAACCTTCATCATCAACAAATTCGAGTTCGTAATAGCCATAAGGCACTAAAAGTTTACAAATGGCAATGTGCATAAGATCCAGCTTTTGATCCTTTTTAAAAGTTCTACCTAACTGCCCAAGTTCCTGTACACCAATCAAATAGATGATCGCATCGAGATCTAAAGGGTCTCCATCGGCAAATTGATCAGACAATTTTGTTACTACCATATTCCATCGCTCCTTTAATTGTTCGTCTCTTGACATCTCTTGTTATGTTTTTTCAAAGAGGCTTAATAAAACTTACCTCTACAATGATTTTGCAGCCAAAGTTACGGAATGGCTTGAATACTTGACTTCTTCTACCATAAAAAGGGCAGAAATTATTTTATATTTACAAAAATATTAACATTTATGGGTGCTATTGATATTGTTTTAGGAGCTTTAATCTTATTTGGCTTGGTTCGCGGTTTTATGAAAGGGCTCTTCGTAGAAGTCGCTTCACTCATCGCATTAATCGCAGGAGTTTATGGCGCGATTCACTTTAGTAATTATGCTGCCGAATACTTAAAAGAATTAACCAGTTGGGAAGAGCACACCATTACAATTTCCGCCTTTGCAATCACTTTTATTGTTATCGTATTAGCCATCGGTCTGGCAGGAAAAGCCCTTACTAAGCTCGCTGACTTCGCTGCTTTAGGCATTTTAAATAAATTATTAGGAGGCGTTTTCGGAGCGCTAAAAATAGCTTTAATACTTAGCGTTATAATAAATATCTTTAGTCGAATGAATAACAGCATCACCTTTTTGGATGCAGAAACTATTGAAGACTCCATACTTTACGAGCCTGTAAAATCTATTGTGCCCTTAATTTATCCTAGTGTTTTAGATGAAACTGAAAAACTGAATTCAGAGGAAGATGACACTGATGAATTAGAAGTTGAAACTCCGATACTTAATAAAGAAGCTTAAATTATTAAGCTAATTTCCACCATTGTGTTTGGCTATTATATTTTGTTTAATCCACTGTAAACAGGTTTTAAAATCTTTAAAAATATGTGCTTTAGGAATTAACTGCGGAATAATACCAATGCGCTCCATCATGTATTTAGGCTGCTTTAGAAGGTCGACAAACAAAACTTCTACGTTTTTTTTATTTAAATCCTGAAGCATATCCTCCATAGCATACAATCCCGATTGATCCACATATTGCATGCGCCCCAATCTTAGAATCACGGTTTTGGCTGAATCTGGAATTTGAGCAGTAAGCTGCTGAAAATCGCTAGTGGTTCCAAAAAACAAAGGGCCTTTAATGTGTTTTATAAAAACCGCTTCTTTTAAATTGGCAGGAAAATCGCCTTCATCATCCCAAGCCTCTTCCTTAAGTGGTTTAACATCGGAGCGTTCGGCAGTTAAATCGCCTATTTTCTTCATAAACATTAAGGAGGCAATAATAAGTCCGATGCCTACGGCGTAAACTAAATTCCAAAAGGTTGAGAGGATCAATACAATAACCATTATTAAAACTTCGGAACTGATTTTAAAAAGTCCGAAATTCATGTCTTTTGGCAAACTAGGTATGGCTTTAATACCTTTAAAATCCATAACTCCAAAACCAACAGTTAATAAAATCCCTGCTAATACAGCCGCTGGAATACGAGAAGCTACAGGACCTAAACCAAGCAAAATCGCTAAAAGCATGACACTTGAAATCATCCCCGATAACTTCGTTTTTCCTCCAGAAGTAATGTTCACAACCGTTCTAATGGTTGCGCCTGCTCCAGGAATACCTCCAAAAATGGCTGCGATACTATTTCCTATCCCTTGACCTACCAATTCTTTGTTAGGTTTGTGTTTGGTTTTAGTCATATTATCGGCAACTACACTGGTTAACAAGGAATCGATAGCTCCTAAAAGTGCTAAAGTAAGCGCCGTGAAAACATAAGGAGTCACACTTGCAAGTTTAAATTCAGTAAAAATACCGAGATTGGGAATAGGCAATCCACTAGGGATTTTATCGATAGGACGATAATCTAAACCAAAAACAACCGCAATTGCCGACATAACAGCCAAGGCTACCAAAGTACTAGGCACAGCTTTGGTTATTCTTTTAAAACCATAAATAATGATTATGGTTCCGAGGGCTAATATTAATTCTAGCCAATTAATATCTTTTAAAGCGCGAGGAATGGCCTTAATGGCTCCCAATGCTCCCGATGTTTTTTTAGCAGCCAGGGTTTGCGATTCAACCAAAATATCTTCTTGTGAAATATGATGAGAACGCTCAATCGTTTCTTTAAAATTTTCTAGAACAAGAATACCTTCGCCTGCTTCTTCTCTAAGAATGTTTTCTAATATAGTTTCTTCGGCTTGCGGTTTAAACTGTTCAACAAAAGGCATGTCTTCTTTTGGATAATACCCTAAAGCTGGCAGTATTTGGGTCATAATAATAATGAGGCCAATAGCTGTCATAAAACCAGAAACTACAGGGTAAGGAATGTAACGAATGTATTTACCTAATCCTAAAACCCCCAAACCTACTTGCATAAGTCCCGCTAACAAAAAAACCGTTAGTACGGTTGGTAAAGCTTTGGAAACATCGCCATCGTTTGCAGCAACAATACCTGCTATAACCACCATACTTACCGCAGTCATAGGTGCTGTAGGACCTGAAATTTGCGTATTAGTTCCTCCAAAAAGTGCAGCAAAAAAACTTATAAAGATAGCCCCGTAAAGTCCTGCGGTTGGTCCAAGACCAGAAGACACACCAAAAGCTAAAGCTAGAGGAAGGGCAACTATACCAGCTGTAATTCCTCCAAAGGCATCGCCTCTTATATTCGAAAACAACTTCTTCATACACTTACTTGTTAATCATTAAGTTAGCGTATTTTTTTGTAATAAAAAAGTCAATACCTCAAGTATTGACTTTTTGTTTTGCTATTTATTAATTTTAGTCACAACATAAAACAATGGATAAAACAAAGTTTATCAAACTCTATGTGTTATAAGGACCTGTTTTTAGGGATGATTTTAATAGAATTCCACAGCTCCTGTACTAATATCGTACATCGCTCCTACAATTTTAATTTCACCATTTTTTTCCATTTCTGATAGAATCGGACTTTCAGCATGAATTCTATCAATGGTTAATTCTACATTTTTTTTAGCCACTTCATCAACGAAATCTAAGTTTTTAGACGTTCTTAATGCTTCGTCCTTAGGTGCTTCAACAGCATTAACCGCAGGCGTAATTTTTTCGATAAGCTTAGTTAAATTTCCTAACTCGGCATGATCGCAAGCGCCTTTTATAGCTCCACAGCTAGTATGTCCTAAAACTACAATAACCTTCGTACCTGCCAATTTACAGGCAAATTCCATACTACCTAAAATATCCTCATTCACAAAATTACCTGCTATACGAACACTAAATATATCACCTAAACCTTGGTCGAACACCAGTTCTGCCGACACCCTAGAATCAATACAGCTTAAAATCGTGGCAAATGGAAATTGTCCCTCACTAGTATCATTTACCTGCTCTAGTAAATTTCTGTTTGCTTTTAAGTTTTTTTGAAATCTTTGATTTCCTTCTTTTAAAAATTGAATTGACTTCTCAGGAGTCATTGTTGCCTGTGTTTCTTGAGTATGTGCTTTCATAATATGCTTTTATTTATAATGATTGTTTTCAGGTTTGAGTCATTCAAAAATAAATAACTCAATCCCTCATACATATTTTAACTTAAACTTATTTTTGATTTTGGACGCGTACGGAAAAACTCAAAATAACTTTCTGGGTTTTCCACAACACCACGTTTTGAAACCAACTTAATATCTATATTACGTTCTTTTGCTTTATGTGAAAAATCATCTAATATTTCAATAACATCATTATCTAAATACCTTGTTTTCATGAGATCCAACTCCAAATATGTTTCATTTGGCAAATTATCTAATTCTTTTAAAATAGCACCCTTATTAAAGAATGTTACTTCTTCAGCTAAGGTCATTTTAATTCTATGCTTACCATTACTTTTATCCTCTATATGTAAAAAGTGAGAATTCTGGTAACTTTTTAATAATATAACAACAATACCCACTAATAAACCTAAAGCTATTCCCACAAGTAGATCGGTAAAAACGATACCTACCACGGTTACTATAAAAGGAACAAATTGTTTCCATCCCATCTTGTACATTTTTTTAAACAAGCCCGGTTTAGCTAATTTGTAGCCTACTACTAATAAAATCGCCGCTAATACAGAAAGTGGAATTTTATTTAACAAATTAGGGATTAGGATTACCGAAATTAATAAAAAGAAACCATGTATTATAGCCGACATCTTCGTTTTTCCACCCGATTGAATGTTTGCTGAACTTCTAACAATAACTTGAGTAATTGGCAAACCACCAATCAACCCAGAAATGACATTTCCTGCACCTTGAGCTAATAACTCACGATTCGTAGGTGTTACATTTTTATCTGGATCTAATTTATCGGTGGCCTCAACACATAATAAGGTTTCTAAACTAGCCACTAAAGCAATGGTAAAAGCCACTACCCAAATCTCTGTATTAGTAATTGCCGCAAATCTTGGAAAGCTAAATTGGCCAAAAAATGAATTTATATCATCTGGAATTGGTACACTTACTAAATGAGAATCTGAAATCGCTAATGCTTCATTTGAAGCGGTTAACAAATAAAAAATGATACCCAAAACTACGGCAACAAGTGGTCCTTGAATTACGGTAAAAAGCTTTGCCTTTTTAGCTAAAACATTATCCCAAATCAAGATTACAGCAAGACCAAGTAAACCAATAATAAAGGATCCCATTACAAGATTGTCGAAGACGTTAAAAATAGCAGAGAAGGTATTTTCTCCAGAAGCTTCTATAAAACTATCGGCACCTTCAGGTTCTGCGTCGTAGCCAAAAAAGTGTGGTATTTGTTTTAAAATGATAATGATACCAATACCGGTAAGCATTCCTTTAATAACGGAAGAAGGAAAGTAATAGGCTATTACACCTGCTTTTAAAACTCCGAAAACCATTTGAATAATACCAGCTAAAACAACGGCTACTAGGAAGTTCTCATAACCTCCTAAGGAACCAATAGCTGTTAGTACAATAGCCGCCAAACCTGCTGCGGGACCACTAACACCCAATTTAGAACCACTGAGCGCCCCTACAACAATACCACCTACAATACCTGCTATAACACCGGAAAACAATGGAGCTCCACTAGCTAAAGCGATTCCCAAACATAATGGTAAAGCAACAAAGAATACGACTATACTCGCTGGCAAGTCATTTTTAATATATTTAAACATACTATAATAATTTATCTCAAGCCGAAAAGTCAGCTTAAGCTGTTAAAAAATAGACGGAATTAATCGTCGGAATACAAATAATTATAATAAGTAAAAATCTGGAGGAGGAGATACTAAATTAATAGGAGGTTTCGCGTAGTTTTTAAAAACATACCCCATATTATTTTCATTGGAACTAAAAAGAAAACCAGATTCATTATTTGAATCGCCAAGGACTACTATTTCTTTATTTACATTTTTAGTAGGGCCCTTTTCTTCTTCTTCAGTATAAGAGTAGAAAAATGAAACGTCAATAGAATCATCAACAATCTGAATAAGAGTAGGGGCTGTAATGAACCCCAAAAAAATAACAGAGAGCACTATAGAAACAAAATGTCTTGACATTTACTAGTTTTTTTACACTCTCAAATATAATATATATATCTTAAAATTCCTTATCGATTTAAAAATCCTTTAGCAATTTAAGGTCCTGATTAAGAACCCATCCTGTTTTTCCGTCGGCTATTTTTATTTTCAGCCAATCGGTATAAGCTTCTTCAACTTGAACTTTAGTGCCCTCATGAAGTCTAAAAACCTCCTCACTTGTTGCATTTGGTGTACTTTTCACTTTACTCTCTTGAACAAATATAATGGCTGGATTATCTTTTTTATCCAAATTATATTTATGAAAAGCCAAGGATAAACTGATAAACATAAGTATCAATACGGTTAGACTACAAACAAACATTAAACGTTTTATTCCCGTTGCATATGAAAAATGATAAACCAAAAACAATATAACAAAAACGAACACCAGACTTACTGCTGTAATTGCCCAACCATCGAATGACAGTTTATTGGTAACATTACGAATTAGTTTTGATAATCCTGCCTCAGGAACCACAGGTATGGCATCAATGGTCATATTATTAGCGTAAGCCAAATTGTTTTTAATATCCTGGTCAGTTGGATCTAAAAGCAAGGCCTTCTCGTAGTAGTAAATACTAGGTGCGATGTTATTTAATTTATAATTGGCATTGGCCAAATTAAAATATACCTCAGACGAGTGCACGCCACTTTCCAAAATGGCTTGATATTGATCTATAGCTTCTGCATATTTTCCATCATTATAAAAGGCATTGGCTTTGTCAAACAAGGCTTGGTTTTGAGCAAAAAGACCAAAACTTAGTAAAAAAGAGACTACATATAGTATATTTTTCATCTTAACGGGCTTGTTTATCAATTAATGAAATGGTTGCACCAGCTTTATCAAAATCCTCTTGCATGGTAGCAATATCAATTGGCGTATAACGTGCCAACTCACAACGCTCTATGATACTAATAAAATCATTAACAACAGTAAGTTCGACGTTTTTGTCTTTGAGTAAATCTGAGATTCTATCCTTACTCATATCACTGGTTTCGATATGCAGTTTCGCTTTTAAATAATTGTGTAAAGCTTTCTCTAAAGCAATATAAAAGGCTTCTTTTTGCCCTAAAGACTTCTTGGCATTACTCAAGTATTTCTTAACCAATTTATTCGCTTTTCTTATTTTATTTCCTTCAACATCGGCATCTCTATCGGCCTTCTTATTTCTAATTAAAATAGCCAATGGAATCGCTAAAAATGGCAATAATAATAAAGTCCAAAATGTATTGGTTTTAAAGAAGTAATCCTGTTTAATAGCGCTAAAATCTGATTTAGTTTTTATGAAAGCAAAATGATCGCCGCTTTGCACTACGGCTTGCTTATTACCATTTTTAGTACTTTGATTATTACTTGATGCACTATGACTTGCAGGACCATTCATCACGTTTATTAAAATCTCTTCAGAAGACAAACGTTTATAACTTTTGCTATTGATGTCAAAATAAGAAAACGACACACTCGGAATAGGGTATTTCCCTTTATATTGAGGTACCACCGTGTAACTATCAGAAATACTACCTTGCATGCCTGATAAACTGGTTCGAACATCCTCATTATGTTCAGGCTCATAAACCTCTAAAGAACTTGGCAGAGATACCTTTGGTAATTTAAACAGTTTAAGGTTCCCGTTTCCTTTTACTGCAATTTTTAGTTGCAAAGATTCGGTGGCATCCAACTCGGTTTTTGATGCGCTAACATTAAACTCAAAGCTCCCAACGGCGCCTGTAAAATCTTGAGGCTTTCCTTCTTCAGGAAGCGGTTTCACTTTAATGGTTTTTCTTCCAGCAGAAATGGTTCGGTTAACACGCGACATTAAAACGCTTCCAAAAATATCACGACGATTGGTTGGCACTCGAAGTGACAAATCTAAACTCAATGGTTCAATTTCTAATTCACCTGTTTTTTGAGGGTATAAAACCGCTTTTTTATAAACTAGAAATCTGTAATTTTCACCATTATAGGTTCCATTTTGAACCTTTTCGTTTTGTGTATTGATAACCTGACTCCAAAAATCGTTATACCTTGGTGAGTCAATTTCATTAATACCATCTACCCCTATAGTAGGAGAAATATATAACTTATAAACGACGGTAATTGCTTCGTTTAAATACGGATTTGCTTTGGCCACTTCGGCAACTAAATGCACTCCTTCTGATGCTAAATATTTAGGATCGTTAGGATCTTTTGGAATATCAACAGCTGCAGTAACTTGAATTTTTTTAGGAGTTGTTTTATATACATTCCCTTGAATGACTATACTTGCCTGCGAAATTGTAAAGGTTCCTCTTTGCTTGGGTGCTAAAAAATAAGAGTATGTTTTTTTATAGGTTCTTACCCCGTTTACCCAGGAATTACTAACCGATTGATTCGGACCTCCTACCACGGTGAAATTTGAGAAATCTGGCGGATTAAAATTATCGCCATCTTGATTCATTTCAAAATCTACACGCAAACGCTCATTAATACCTAACTTTTGCTTGCTGGTTTTCATGACAAACTCAACGCTTTGACCTGAAGCCAAACTTGTCGCAAATACGATTAATAAAATGTATATGTGTTTTATAACCTGCATATGTGTTTTTTATATTTAACTCGAGCGGCGATTACCAATCTTTTTCAGATTTTACCTTAACGCCTTTTTGTTTTTCAGCATTAATTTTTTCTTGAACTTCTTGTTCTTGATTATTCATCGCTTCAAGCAAATTCTTAATTTGCTGTGGTGATAATTGTCCCGGCTGAGGCTGAGGCTTGCCTTTATCCTTTTCATCGTCTTTAGGATCTTTTTTATCATCCTTAGGTTTACCTTTATCGTCCTTTTCATCTTCACCATCCTTCTTCTCTTCGTTGTCCTTTTCCTGATCCTTATTTTCGTCTTCGTTATCGCCCTCGTTATCTTTATTATCCTGGTTTTCCTTGTTATCTTTATTGTCCTGATTGTCTTGATTATCCTGATTCTCTTGATCGTCTTTGTTTTGATCATCATTCTGATCATCTTGCTGTTTTTGCTCTTCAGCACAAGCCTTAGCAACTGCAAAATTGTAACGAGTTTCTTCGTCGGAAGGATCATTTCTTAAAGCGTTTTTATAAGCCTCAACAGCTTCCTTACACTTTTTATTTTCCATTAACACGTTACCTATATTATGAAATGCCTTATGTTTTTCAGATTTAGAACTGGCATTTTTAGCTGCTTGTTCTAAACGAAATAAGGCCGATTCAAAATCGCCACTTTTAATGTAAGTATTTGCTAAATTATAAGCTGCTGCCACAGATGACTTTTGTTCAGAAATAGCCTCACGATAAGCCATTTCTGCAGTAATATAATCTTCAGATTCGGCTAAATTATTCCCCTCAAATACAAAATCGTTTGCTTTTTTAGCAGCCAATTGCTGTGCTTTATCTTCTTCCTGAGAAAAAGAAAATAAAGTCATAAAAAGGATGAATCCTGTTAGTATTTTTTTCATTGTTACACTTTTATTTTAATGATAAAACTTGTGTAATGACACGCATCAAATATTTTTTCTCGCTGTCGCGGAAATTAAAGATTTTCATTAAATAAATTCAACTTTTTCAACCAAAATGTTTTTCTTTCCAACAAGAAAATATCAAGTAGGATAAAAAAGATTCCTAACCCCAAAAACCACTGAAACTGATCTTTAAAATCGGCGAATTGCTTGGCTTCAAACTCCGTTTTATCCATATTATTTAATAGCTCTCTAATATTTTCAACCACCTCATTGGTGTTTCTTCCATTCAGATAAACACCATTAGCAGCATCGGCAATAGCCTTAAGGGTATCTTCGTTTAATTTGGTTATAACCGTTTCCCCTTGGCTGTCTTTTTTATAATTCAACACCACACCATTACGTTTCTCTGGAATGGGTCCACCTTTTACATCGCCAACACCAATAGTAAAAATGCGAATTCCTTCTTCGCTAGCTTCTTCGGCAACCGAAGCAGCTCCTTCACTATGGTCTTCCCCATCAGAAATTATAATCAATACACGGTTGGTTTGCTCGGCATTATCAAAATAGGTTTTAGATAATTTTATCGCTTCGTTAATGGCCGTTCCTTGTGACGAAAGCATATCGGTATTCATGCCTTGTAAAAACATTTTTGCCGAAGCATAATCGGTAGTAATAGGCAACTGCGGAAAAGCTTTTCCTGCATAAGCGATTATCCCCACACGATCGCTAGCCAAATTGTTAATAATTTGGGTGACTAACTGTTTTGATTTATCCAAACGATTTGGTGCAATATCCTCGGCCAACATACTTTTAGAGACATCGACAGCAAAAACGATATCAACCCCTTCGCGTTTTACGGTTTCTAGCTTTGTTCCTACTTTGGGGTTTACCAAAGCCATGGTTAAACTAGCAAAGGCCAAACATAAAACAATAACTTTTAACACCCCTTTAAACACCGAACGATTCGGACTTAACCGTTTTAAGGCCTCTTTATTGGCAAACTTACTTTGCGCTTTGTAGCGCCAGAATTGAAGCACCAAAAAGAGCAGGATAATTACTGGAATAACTCCCAAAACCCAAAACCATATTTTTTCTTCTAATTGATACATTAACTGTTTATTTGTTTTTCGTTGATTCGTTTAACTGTTTAACCACGAATACGATGATCTCACTTATTTTTTCTTGTCTTCCGTCCTCTGTCTTCTGTCTCTAAACCCAACTACACAAAACTCCTAAATACCGTGAAACGTAAAAGCAGTTCAATAAGCAACAACAAGCCCGCTATGAGTACTAAAGGCCTGTACATTTCTTGGTAATTATAATACTTAAACTCTTCGACATCGGTTTTTTCAAGCTTATTAATTTCATCATAAATAGCTTCTAACTTTTCATTATCAGTAGCTCTAAAATATTTTCCTCCGGTAACCTTAGCGATGTCTTTAAGAAGTGCCTCATCGATTTCAACCTGAACGCGTCCGTATTGAAAATTACCATTTGGAAGCACCGCAACTGGCGATAAGGCCATCCCGTTAGTTCCTAATCCAATAGTATAGGTTTTAATGCCGTACTCCACAGCTAATTCACTAGCAATGGTTGGCTCTATAAACCCTGAATTATTAACCCCATCGGTTAACAAAATAATCACTTTACTTTTGGCTTTACTATCTTTTAATCGGTTTACCGCTGTGGCTAAACCCATACCTATAGCCGTACCACCTTCAATAATGTTGTTGTATTTTATACTTTCTAATGAGCGCAATACAATGGCTTTATCACTTGTAATTGGTGTTTTGGTATAACTCTCACCAGCGTATTCTACGAGTCCGATTCTATCGTTAGGACGGCCTTTAATAAAATCGGCTGCTACTTCTTTTAAAGCCTCTAAACGATTAGGCTTTAAATCCTTTGCCAACATAGAGCCCGACACATCTATAGCCATAACAATATCAATACCTCTCGTGGTTTTTGTTCGAGACGACACATCTACCGATCGTGGTCTGGCTAAAGCGGTAATAAGGCATACTAATGCCAATAAACGCAGGGCAAACATCAAATGCTTTAATTTTGGCAGCCAAGAGTTAGTCACTTGAAATCCCTTTAAGCTTGATATTTTTAACTCTGCCGTTTGCTTGTTATTCTTTATAACGTACCACAAAATAGCTAAAGGCAGTAACAGCAGTAACCAAAAAAACTCTTTATTAAAAAACTCTACACCTTCAAACATTATTTCTCTGCCTCTTTTAGTTCGACTGAATTTAAAATGCGTGTCACCATTTGCTCGGCGTAAACATCATGTTCTTTATGAAAAATCATAATTTGTTGTACCACACTTTGTGAAGCAAATCCAAGCATCACATAGCTTCCTTTTTCAAAATTTTCAGTGCCTTTGATTGGCATATCCATGGAACCAAAAATCTTAACACCTTCCGCACCATTAGGGGTTACAAATGTTTCGTTTTTAGTGATGATATTTTGTGCTCCAGCAGCTTCAAACATTTTTAAACTGCCTTCCAATGCTTGCTTTACATCAATTTCTGGTTGTTGTTGCTGTCCTTGTCCCTGACTTTGATTATTCAGTTTTGTAGTTGCAACGACCAACTGAAAACCATCAATTAAACTACCATAACTAAACTGGGTTAATTGCATTTTTTGCGCCATTTCCTCAGGCAGTTCTGGTGTTGTACGTTTTAAAACTTTTGGCGTGGTTATGGTAACAGGTGGAATTCCATACTGGCTCGTTACCCATTCGCCTTCTAAAAGCTCTTTGCTGCTATGACCAATAATGGTATCTTTCACATAAGCAAAACCATATTTTAACGAAAAGCCTGTTAAAGTAGCTAGCAATAGGAAAACACTAATCCCGACGGTAAGCCATACTTTTTTACGCTTCTTTTTACGCTCTTGCTCTTCTCTATATTTTTCATCTAAAAGTTTTTCCTCCTCAGAAGGTTCAGGCAAAGCTTCCTTAACATGATCAATTTCTAAATCGATCGTTTTTCTATCTAATTTTGCCAATTCGATATCTGGTGCAGATTTCGCGAACTTCACTAAATCAGCACGTTTTAAAATACTTTCTAATTTTTTGATATCGTCCTGACTTAAATCAACTTGATTGCCTTCTTTTAATAAATTTAAATGACTTATAAGTTCGTCTGTGGTACTTTCTAAAGCACGATCATAAACCTTTTCATCCAAATACTTTCTAATAATAAAGGTTAAATCGGAATAATAATCTTTTAGATTTTCGTGCTCTAAATAATGACTCTCATCTAAGGTTTTTAATGCCAATTTCGCACGGTCGTAAGGTGGTAACAAGGCTATTTTCTCTTCTTCAGAAAGTGGCTTTTGTCTCCAAATAAACCAATACAATAAAAAAGCAACAACAGCTAAGATGACAAGGGTAATAAGTAGGTATTGCAACCATTTACTGCCACTTTTTTCAACAGCAATCATGGGTTTAATATCGTAAAGTTGCTTCGTGGTATCTACCACAACGTTTCGAATCTCAACCTGTACGGAATCTGTCAGGAAGGTTTTATCACCAATGACTATTTTTTGCCTTGGAATGGTATATTTCCCAGAATCGAATTGTGTTAATCCGTATTTCTTGATTAGGCTGAATTTATCCTTATTCTTAAGCGTGTCCACATCGTAAGATTCGATCATCTCCAAAGGCGAGAAAGTCTGTCCTTCAGGAAACACCACTAAATTGGTAGAATCGGTTTCAACTTGAATATGATACGTAATTTGCGCCCCAATTTTCACCGATGTAGAATCGACCGTCGATTTCACCTGGGCTTGTAGCGACAAGGCGAAAAACAAAAAAGCACCTAACAGAAAAACGGTTTGTTTTCTAGGTATTTGGGGTATATTTTGAGATTTTATAGCAATCACTTTAAACTTCTATCTTTTTTAATATCCAACTTCTAACTCGCAACATCCAATATCTAACTGTAATATCGAACATCAATCATCCTCTTCTTTTAAAATAACCTAAAAGCTTTTTAACATAACTTTCATCAACACGACAATCTATAGTTCCGGCTCCGGCCTTATTAAAACTTTCTTTGTAATATTCTACCTTTTGATGGTAGAATTTTGAATAATTACGTCGAACCGTTTTTGAAGACGTGTTTACCAACATAAGCTCTCCAGTTTCTTCATCTTGCATTTGAACCATACCTAAATTAGGAATCTCTTCTTCGCGTTTATCGTAAATTCGAATACCTGTTACATCGTGTTTCCCGGAAACAATTTTCATGGTTTGGTGATAATCATTTGCAATGAAATCACTCAACACAAATACAATAGCTTTCTTCTTCATGACATTTTGCAAGAATTTTAAAGCCTCAGAAAGATTGGTTTGCTTGCTTTCGGGTTCAAACTCAATAAGTTCACGAATGATACGTAAAACATGAGAGCGCCCTTTTTTAGGCGGAATATAAAGTTCAATTTTATCGGAAAATAAAATCAAGCCTATTTTATCATTATTCTGAGTTGCTGAGAATGCTAAAGTTGCTGCAATCTCGGTAACGACTTCACTTTTAAATTGATCGGAAGTCCCGAATAATTCCGAACCCGAGACATCAACCATAAGCATCATGGTTAACTCGCGTTCTTCCTCGAAAACTTTTACATAAGGCTCACTGTATCGCGCCGTGACATTCCAATCGATATTTCTAACATCGTCGCCAAACTGATACTGACGCACTTCACTAAAAGTCATACCACGCCCCTTAAAGGTAGAATGGTATTCACCTCCAAAAATATGATCAGACAAACGACGTGTCTTAATCTCTATTTTTCGTACTTTTTTAAGTAATTGTTTAGTATCCATTTTTCAATTGTCTATTGACTATTTTATATTGATTAATTATGAGTTAATAATCAATTGTCATTTATCAATGTTCAATTTTTAAGGTACTTCTATTTCGTTTACTATCTTATTAATGATATCTACAGAAGTTACATTTTCCGCTTCCGCTTCATAGGTAATCCCAATTCTGTGTCGTAATACGTCGTATACTACGGCACGAACATCTTCAGGAATCACATAACCACGACGTTTAATAAATGCATAACACTTTGCTGCCGTTGCTAAATTGATACTACCACGAGGCGATGCTCCAAAAGAGATTAATGGTTTTAAGTCTTCTAATTTATATTTTTCTGGATAACGGGTTGCGAAGATGATATCCAAAATGTATTTTTCAATTTTTTCGTCCATGTAAACTTCACGAACAACTTCTTGTGCTTTTAGAATTTGTTCTACCGAAACCACAGGGCTTACTTTTTCCCAAGCGCCTTTTAAATTAGCTCTCATAATGAGTTGCTCGTCGGCAATTTTCGGATAATCAATAACCGTTTTTAACATAAAACGGTCTACCTGTGCTTCTGGCAACGGATAAGTTCCTTCTTGCTCTACAGGGTTCATGGTAGCCATAACTAAAAATGGCTTATCCAATTTAAAGGTTTCATCACCAATGGTAACTTGCTTTTCCTGCATGGCCTCTAATAATGCCGATTGTACTTTTGCAGGTGCTCTGTTGATCTCATCTGCCAATACGAAGTTGGCAAAAATAGGTCCTTTTTTAATGGAGAAATCATTAAGTTTCATGTTGTAAATTAATGTTCCTGTAACATCGGCCGGAAGTAAATCTGGTGTGAATTGAATTCTACTAAAACTTCCATCAACAGCTTGCGACAAGGTGTTAATTGCAAGGGTTTTCGCTAATCCAGGAACCCCTTCTAATAAAATATGTCCTTGTCCTAACAAACCGATCAGTAAACGTTCGACCATGTGTTTTTGACCAACAATAACCTTATTAATCTCACGCATTAACAAATCAACAAAAGCACTTTCTTTTTCAATTTTTTCATTGATAGACTTAATGTTGACTGTAGCTGTTTCTTCCATCATTTTTAATTTAATTTAAAGCCCGAATATACTCACCTTATTTGAGCTATGCAAAGTGTTAAAAAAAATCTTCAATCCTTGTTAATAATTGGTTAAAATATAACGCTTTAATGAGTTAATAATAACTTAAAAAGAGCAACACCTCACGATATTGCTCTTTTTAAAACAGGGAATATTATCTAAATTACGGCACTACATTTAATGTCGCATTTACAATTTTATTTTCACCAGATTCTAATATAACATCAATATTTTGAGTAACATATCCTGAAGCACTAATAGATAATATATAGGCTCCTGGTGACAAACCTTCTATGGTATAGTGATTTTCACTATCTGTTTCAACGCTGGTCGATGCTTCGTCATTTATCGACACTGTAGCTACAACACCATCTGCTAATCCACTAATGGTTCCGCTTATCATACCTTTATTAAGCGCTAACTCAATAGGACTTGAAATAACAGTTTTTTCTCCATTAACAACCACAATACCTTCGGCCATACCTGAACCATATTCTGACGCTTCAATAATTGGAGTTACCAAAACATCATAAGTTCCAGCTGGCACACCCCATAAGGCAAAACTTCCATTTTCATCAGTTAAGGCTGTTACAACAAAGTCATCTTCGGTTTCTGTCGTACCCATATCATCAACTACAACATAGGCCATGGAAGGTGTCGTAGATGGCGAAACTATACCTTCAATAATTCCTGAATTTGTTTCTAAACTGGCATAAAGTACAGGCTTTAAAATAATATTTTCTGAATTTCCAGCATGTACAATAGATTTAGCAACATCAAAATCTAAAATAAAATCATAAGCATAACCCGCTTCAATAGTTTCATTTATTTTAAGTTTTAAACCGGATTGTTCTGCACTAGGTGTTTTTAAATCATAAGTTTCATCTTGATCATTCTCATTTTTAATAACAATAGTATTCCCGTCGCCTAAAACCAATCTCATCTGGCTTAAAGTACCTTCAGGAATAGGAAATCTTTCCACAAGCACTTTGCTCATGCCTCCTGTAAAGTCCAAAAGGTTTACAGTTTCAGGATTAACCTCTAATGACATCCAACCATTCTCATCATCAACATCATCATCCATTTTTATCATGACGTCAACAATTTCAACATTAACAGCTTCATAATCTCCTGGCGCATCCACAAGCCTAATGGAAATAGTTGGATCACCTTTTTTAATCGAGTCTGAATCTGAATCATTACAAGCCACAAAAAGGCTTAAAAAAAGTAAGGGTAGAATTAATGTAAATCGTTTGATACTAATCATAATGTTTTATTTATTTATAATAGTTATGCAAAACCATATACGGCCTAAATGCCATTTTAAGATGTTTTACTTCTTGCAGTGTAAGTTTCCATCCATAAAAAAAGACTTAAAAACATGCCAAGAAATATAATTTACACTCCAGACTGCTTTATTAATTGCAGTTTAATTATTTTTATATACAAATAATTAACCGCTATTAACTTAGTATAATAAATGACTTAAATGACAAAAATCGCCCTTATAACAGGAGCTACTAGTGGCATTGGTGAAGCTACAGCTTATGAATTTGCCAAACAGGGCATTCATTTAGTACTTTGCGGCAGACGTGTAGAACGCTTAAACACCATTAAAGAAGCTTTAAAAAAACTTACTTTAGTTCACACATTAAATTTTGATGTACGCAACAAGCACAAAACTTTTGAAGCTATTGCATCCCTTCCTGAAAACTTTAAAAACATAGACATTTTAGTTAATAACGCAGGAAACGCCCATGGTTTAGACCCCATTCACGAGGGTGATATTGACGACTGGGACACTATGATAGACATTAACGTTAAAGGTTTACTATATGTGAGTAAGGCTATTATTCCCCAAATGACCAAAAGACATTCTGGTCACATTATAAACTTAGGATCATCGGCAGGAAAAGAAGTTTACCCCAAGGGCAACGTGTATTGCGCTAGTAAACATGCCGTTTTAGCCATTACCGAAGGCATGCGCTTAGACTTAAATCCTTATGGGATAAAAGTTACAGCTATAAATCCTGGAATGGTAGAAACCGAATTTTCACGAGTGCGTTTTAAAGGCGACCCTGCTGCAGACTCGGTTTACCAAGGATTTAAAGCTTTAGAAGCCAAAGATGTTGCTGAAATCATATACTTTGCCGTATCCCGCCCCGCCCACGTAAACATAGCCGATCTATTGGTTTTCCCAACCGCTCAAGCCAATAGCACCACGGTTTTAAAAGAAAAATAAACATGCTAGAATGGTAATATTGTTTTTACTGAATTAAAAACTATGATTAACAAACGCTTACTTATAAAACACCTTTTAGCTCACAACGACGAAAATAGTTTTTACGACAAAAAACGTAAAATCGACATTGGTCAGAAAGAAGGCAAAGCCAAGTTTTTAAAGCATGTTTGTGCCCTATCGAATAGCAATCCGAAAAACAATTCTTTCATAGTTATTGGTGTTGAAGACGATGATAATGCCATTATTGGCGTCGACTTTTTTGATGATAGTAAAATTCAGAACCTCATCAATGCCTATTTAACCAATCCTCCCATTGTTCAATATGAAAACATTCCTTTTCCGCACTTACCAAATAACAAAGTAGTAGGTTTGGTAACTATTAGACCCAATGAAGGCTTAACTTCTTTAAGAAAAAACATCTGGAAATATTACGGCGGATCGGTTTTTTTTAGAGATGGCAGCATGAGTATGCCTAAAGTATTTGACATTGAAATTAAAGATGTGAATTCTAAAATTGTTGCTGCCATTGAAAACAATGCACAGAACAATATTGAACACACCCTTGATGGTGTTTTCGATTTTATGAATAGCCGTTCCGACTACAATGCGCAATATAAAGTGTTCAAAGAATATTTTGTGGTATGCTGGGCCGGACAAAAGAAATTAGTGAAAAACGATATTTACTATTCCCGTGTCGATATAGAACTGATTAACGAGCGGGTAAGATTATTCTTTTCGGCGTTAGATGAAGTTTCGATTACCATAGACGAAAACCAATTTAAAATTATTGAATATGTGAATTTAGGGTTACAAGGCACCAATAGATATTACCCTTTAGAAGAAACTGTTATAAAGTTTGAAGACAACGCCCAATATAACATTGAAACCACATTATTATTTGAACCTCCGAAGTTTGACAAAAAAATTTTGCATCATATTTACAACACCAATAACGCCATTTTAAACAAATTAAAAAAAGGCATGACGCTAACTCCGGCAGAGGAAAGCGACTTAAAAAACCTTCCGGAAACCTACCTTATTTGCTACCTCAATCAATTTGAAAACGCCATTAATAAGCTCATAGAAGCCAAAACCCTTATAAAAAACTACGACCAAGACACTTACAGGCTATACAAAGAAACCTTGCGAATCCTAAGAAAGGTTCGTTACAATTAACATTTGTTAATAACTTTAACATTTTTTAACAAAATACGTGGGAAAAAACACTAATTTAGCACCGCTATTAATCTTTTTAAGATATGACCTTGCTTCTTCTACTGCTATTTAGAAATGAAGTGAGGTCTTTTAGTTTCTAGGTCTCTCCTGTACAACTAAGTCCAAAACGAATCCGCTACATTATCAACAAATGGCTTTTCGTGATGCATGGCTTCAATAGTTTTAAATTGTTCCTCGGTCGCTATTTTTTGAATTTCAGGAAACAGCACACGCTCTTCAAAACGAATATGATCATCTAATTGTTTTTCTATATCCGATAAGGTTTTAGCCACTTCGTCTGTTTTAGAAAACAGTAAAATCAAGGCTTTATGATCGTCTAAAGCTTTCCTTTTTAACGCATTATCATCTTCTAACAAAGAGAATATATGCTGCTCTTCCATTTTAAAATGAGGTATCAAATGGTTTTCGAAAAACCAATCGGCATAACTTTTTATTCGATTCGGCTCAACACCCTTACCAAACCCAGTTCTTATTTTCCAACACAATAGGAGGCCCTGATGATGATCTCGACTTAAAGGTTGTAAGGCTTGATGTCGTTTTAATGGTTTTTTATCCACAGTTATAAATACTTAAATTTTAAACGTTTTAATTAGAATTCAGTATATAAATTTACACATTTATTGAAGTATACCAACTGAAAATCAAAACATTAAAAAAAAAGATAAACCATGGTCTTAAACAAAAAAAAGAGGTCATCTAAAAAGATGATTTTTCGTCTAAATATACTCTAGACAGCATCTCATTATTTTGAAAAGCAATGATAATGAGATGCTGAAATAAATTCAGAGTGACGAAAAAATCAACTTTTAGGCCTCTTTTTAACTTTCTTTCCTAAGTCTAACTAGCTAGCTTAATGAAACTGTTTCTCCAATTTGATAGCTTGAGGAAATAAAATATTATTCTCCAAATGGATGTGTAAATGCAAATCTTGCTCGAATTCTTGCAACATGGCATAAGTAACTCGGTAAGTGTTACAAGCATCTGCTGGAGGGTTATAATTATTGCTTAACTCGGCAATTTTTCTAAATCGCACCCCTTCATGATCGTGTTCGTCCATCATCATGGCAATAGGGTTTTCAACGGTACCAAACTGAGGTGCTTCAATAGCGCCTTGACTTAATGTGGCACCAACCATTTTTTTAACAAATGGAAAAAGGATCAATTCTTCCTTTTTCAAATGCGCCGATAACTCACCTGCCGAAGCCGTAAACAATTCGTTAATGGTTATCAACTCAGGATGTCTTTCACCATGTACTCTACATAATTTATCTAAAAACTGACGAAGCACAGGAATTTTTTCCTCCACATAACGATGGTGTTTTTTCTCAATATAATCGACCAATAAATCTAAGGGCCACGATTTATAATCTATAGATTGATCGGTTTTTGTATTTATAACAGCTTCTAACTTGCTTAACAACTCATTAGCATCAATTTGGTTTTTTTCGCAAACCTCTTCCAATGATCTTCCTCCTCGACAACAAAAATCGATTCCGTATTGATTAAATACCGCTGCTGTTCTAAAATCTTCTGCTACAAAGGCTCCAATGTGTTTTTGTACGTTACTATTTAATACTTCCATGACATTATTTATTTCGGACAAATTTATCCTATTTATATTCAAATTTTTTTTTGAGTGAAACTCAACTATTTTTTAAATCTTTAAGAATGATTCCCCTGACTTAATATTTAAGGCTAGTTCTTCCAAATTCGTGTTTTCCAGCATATGTTTTAAATCGGTTCTTATGGCTTTAAATTTATCGTGAACCGGACAAGGATGTGCGTCATCACAGGCATGAAGTCCTAAACCACAACCGTTATAAATGGTATCGCCATCAATGGCATTTACTATTTGCGACAACTTAATGCTTGCTATTTGATTTCTATCAATTTCAAAACCACCATAAGCGCCTTTTACAGATGATACGACATCGTTTTTCACCAAGGCTTGTAATATTTTAGCCGTAAAAGCTTGTGGAGAATCTATTTCCTGAGCAATTTCTTTAGGGCTCACACGATTACCTTCATAAGATTGGGTCGCAATAAAAATCGCAGCCTTAATACCATATTCGCAAGCTTTTGAAAACATATTCTATTTAATTACCATACAAAGGTATCAAATATTTTTTAATTCGGACAATTTTATCCTAATTAAAACTAAAAGCTCATAAAAAACAGTTTGTCTAACTTCTCGACTCTGCTCGAAGACCTTTTTCTATCGAGACTACCTGTTCAACAAATAAACGAATCAAGATGCTACAAATAATCAGTAGTGATTCTTATACCAAACCTTCTGCCATTCACGCTTTAAAATTAAAAAGGCAACCTCTTCAGACAGTTTAAGGGTATCGTCACCATTTAAGGCTTTAACCTTATTTTCAGAAACATCGATAATATAAAGCAGGTTTAAGTATTCTGAAAATTTCTCCTGAATAAGTTTGTAAACCGTTTCATGAAGCAACAATTTCAAACTCGTTGGCAGGATGTCTTCATGAAAATCTAAATCAATATTAGCTAACAAAAAATCTTTGTTAAGTTGTTGAACAAGCTTTTTATACAACTGCAGTTGATGGGCTTCTTCAACTAAATTCTCAAATGTGGTAGGCACCTGCATTACACGGTTCTGTTCATTAAATTATGACCAAAGGCTTTTAATAAGGCCTTTTTATCTTCAGAGATATCCAAAGTTTCCAACACATCAAAAGCTTTGTTTGTATATTCCAAGATAGCTGATTTTGTCGCTTCCGCGGAACTAGAAGACTGAAAAATAGCTTTAGCACGTACAATTTTTTCTGAAGCATCATCAACATTTGAAGCGAATAAGGCTTCCAACTCTTTTTTCTCGGAAGCTTCCGCAAATTGAAGCGCTTTCAAATACAAATAGGTTTTTTTATTTTCAATAATATCACCACCTACTTGTTTACCAAAAGTTTTAGGATCACCAAAAGCATCCAAATAATCATCTTGTAACTGAAATGCAATGCCTAAATAGCGACCAAAATCATAAATACCTTCTTGGTCTTCTATTGAAGCTTTTGCTACAATCGCTCCCATTTTCATGGCAGCTCCAACCAAAACGGCCGTTTTAAATTCTATCATCTTTAAATACTCCGGAATGGTAACATCGTTCCGCGTTTCAAAATCGATATCGTACTGCTGACCTTCACAAACCTCTAAAGCCGTTTTGCTAAACAGTTTGGCTAAAGCCTGAAAAACATCGGCTTCATAATGTTCAAAAAGCTGATAAGCCATAATTAGCATAGCATCGCCAGAAAGAATACCTGTATTAACATCCCACTTTTCATGAACCGTTTGATGGCCACGACGCAGCGGTGCATCATCCATAATGTCATCGTGTACTAATGAAAAGTTATGAAACACTTCAATACTCAACGCAGCGTTTAATGCTTTTTTATAGTCGCTATTAAAAATATGCGCCGTCATGAGGGTAAGTACAGGCCTTAAGCGTTTTCCGCCTAAGTTTAAAATGTATTCGATAGGTTGATAAAGTCCTTGAGGTGCCTTAACAATCTTATAATCTTCTAGGAATTTAATAAACTCCTCTTGGTATTTTTCTATGGAAAGCATCGCACAAAAATAAACCAATTCGGCTTATTAAAAAGTTTCTGTGTGAAATTACTATTAAATAAATGTTAAAACCACGGAAACTATTTTGGTTTTTAAAGTTTCCATGAGTACTTTTGCCGCTTCTTATGAAAGATAAAATAATTACCGCATCAAAAGAACTATTTTTAAACTACGGGTTTAAAAGTATTACTATGGACGATATTGCCAATCGCATTGGTATATCTAAAAAAACCATCTATGTACATTTCGCAAATAAAACAAAACTTGTAGAAGCCGTTGCCTTTGATATTTTTGAAAACATTTCCGAAGGTATCGATACCATTTGCAATAATTCTAAAAACCCCATTGAAGAGTTATACGCGATTAAAGTATTTGTTCTAAATTATTTGAAAAACGAAAAATCATCTTCGCAATTTCAATTACAAAAATACTACCCCCGAATTGCCGAACGCCTGCATTTAAAACAGTTTGAAAAAATGCAAGTCTGTGTTAAAGACAGCATTCAAAAAGGTATTGACATGCATTTGTTTAGAAAAGAAATTAATGTCGATTTTATTTCAAGAATGTATTTTAACGGTATGTCTGGTTTAAAAGATCAAACGGTTTTTCCTTTAGAGTTATTTACCATGGATTATCTCATGGAAAACTATTTAGAATACCACTTAAGAGCCATTGTTGCCGATGAAGGCCTTCAAATATTAAATAAATTTATAACATCAAATCAATCATAAAAATGAAGAATAAACTAATTGTTTTTTTTAGTTTACTATTTGCTATTTCAGGGTATTCACAGGAAACACCAATAGCTTTTAGCTTACAAGAAGCCATAGACTTTGCTTTGGAAAATAACCGCAATGTGAAAAATGCCGCTAGAGACATTGATATGGCTAAAGAAGAAAAATGGCAAGCTACCGCTACAGGTTTACCACAAATTAATGGAGCCGTAGATTACCAAAATTGGCTAAAACAACAGGTATCTTTACTACCAGCAGAATTAGTTGGTGGAAATCCTGGCGAATTTGTTCCTGTCGAGTTTAGTCCAAAGCAAAATATTAACGCCAAAGCGACTTTAAGTCAATTAATATTTGACGGTTCTTATTTAGTAGCCTTAAAAGCTTCAAAGGTATATTTAGAAATTTCTGAAAACGCTAAAATTAAAACCGATCTGGAAGTTAGAAAAGCAGTTATTAATGCCTACGGAAATGTTTTACTAACTGAAGAAAGTATAAAAATTCTTGAGAGTAATAAAGCGATTTTGGAATCGAACTTAGAGGAAATTCAAAAAACTTTTGAAAACGGTTTGGAAGAAGAAGAAAGTGTAGAACAGATAAAAATCACCCTTTCGAGCTTAATGAGTGATTACAATAATGTAAAACGCCTAAAACTTTTAGCATACCAAATGCTTAATATCACCTTGGGTATCGATTTAAACACGCCTACCGTATTAACAGATAATCTTGAAATACTAAGTTTACAATACACTTCACTTGAAGCATTAGCCGCCGATGATAGCGTGGAAAACAACATTGATTACTTAATTGCTGAAAACGAAGTTGAAAGTAAAGATTTACTGGTAAAACTAGCCATGAGTAAAGGCATGCCAACACTTAGCGCATTTGTAAATGGTGGATACAGTGCCTTTGGTGAAGACTTCGGTTTTTTTAATAGCAATCAAAAATGGTATGCTTCATCCATGTTTGGAGTTAGTTTAAACATTCCAATATTTAGCTCTTTAGGTCGCTCATCAGCAACTCAGGAAGCTCGAATTGATTTAGAAAAAGCAAACGAGTCTTTTGTCGAAATCGAACAAAAAATCAAATTAGACATTGCTCGAGCTAAAAGTGAATACCAATTCGCTATAGAAGATTATGCTAATAAAAAACAAAATTTAGATTTAGCCGAACGTATAGAACGTAAAAATGAAACCAAATTTTTTGAAGGTATCTCTTCAAGTTTCGACTTACGTCAGGCGCAAACACAATTATATGTTGCGCAACAAGAATACTTACAATCTATGATTGACATTATCAATAAAAAAGCAGAATTAGACGCCATTTTAAGCCAAATTAATTACTAAAAAAATCAAGATGAAAAACATATACACTCTACTACTTGCTTCCGTATTATTAAGCTCATGTGGCTCTGATAAAAAATCATCGGTGGAAGCCATTATCGCAACAAACGATCTAGAAAAAATTAGGCAAAAACACACCGAATTAGAAGCTTCTGCTCATGAAATTGCAACACAATTAAAGGAGGTTGAAGCTGCTATTAAAGCATTAAATCCGCAGTCTAAAATTCCGTTAATCACAACTTTTAAAGCCAACGAAGCACCTTTTAAACATTATGTTGAATTACAAGGTAATGTAAGTACAAATCAAAACATTGTCATTTACCCAGAATTCTCAGGAGTTTTATCCTCGGTTTATGTTAAAGAAGGCCAGCAGGTTAAAAAAGGCCAAATTTTGGCTAAAATCGACGACGGAGGCTTAAGTCAGCAACTAGCACAGTTAAAAATACAAGCTAGCCTTGCACAAACAACATACGAGCGTCAAGATCGTTTATGGCAACAAAAAATTGGTAGTGAGATGCAATACCTCCAAGCCAAAGCAAACTACGAAGCACAAACCCAAGCTGTACACCAATTAGAACAGCAAATTGGTAAAACCCAAGTTCGCGCACCTTTCTCAGGAACCATCGACGATGTGATTACAGACCAAGGAAGTGTCGTTGCTCCAGGGCAAACCCAATTGATTAGAATTGTAAACTTGGACGATATGTATATTGAATCGGATGTACCAGAAAGCTACGTATCAAGTATTGTTAAAGGAAAAGATGTTCAAGTTTATTTTCCTGTGTTAGGAAAAGAAATTAAAACCAAAGTACGTCAATCTGGAAATTACATCAACCCAGCCAACCGTACATTTAAAGTTGAAATAGCTCTACCTAATAAGGACAAATCAATCTTACCTAATTTAACTGCACGATTAAAAATAAACGATTATACCAGCGAGAAAGCCATTTTAATTCCGCAAAGTATTATTTCAGAAAATGCTGAAGGCCAACAATATGTTTATACCATAACAGATAAAGATGGTAAAACGGCTAAAGCACATCGTACCATTATCCAAACAGGTAAAACCCAAGGTGATTTTATTGAAATTTTATCTGGTATTGAAAACGGACAAGAAATTATTGATGAAGGCGCACGTTCCGTTAAAGAAGGTCAGGATGTAAAAATTCTTGAGATTAAATAAATTTTTCATTCCTGTGTAGTCAGGAATACGTTATAATTAATCCGTTTCATAGTATAAAAAAATTCCTCCTAGGGAATGAAAAAACGAACGACTAATGACTGATAAAAACAATAAAAAAGATAAAACAAATAAAGAGTTTGCTTGGTCTTCTTGGGCGATTAACAATCAAACCACCATGTATGTTTTGATTACCTTAATCTTATTTCTAGGTGCTAGTGCTTATTTTAGTTTACCACGAGAAAACTTTCCTGAGGTTAAAGAAACCAAAATATACATTAGTTCGGTATATCCAGGAAATACCGCTGAAGATATTGAAAAACTCATCACCGACCCTCTTGAAGATAAGCTTAAAACCGTAAGTAATGTGGTTGAAATTACTTCAACCTCTCAAGAAGATTATTCGATCATCGTAATTGAATTTGATTCCAATATATCGGTGGAGTCTGCTAAACTTAAAGTTAAAGACGAGGTAGATTCGGAAACAGCTGGTGAAGACTGGCCTACATTTAATGGTGCCAAGGTAGAGCCTAATGTTTTCGATTTAAGTTTATCGGAAGAAATGCCAATCCTCAACATTAACATTTCGGGTGATTACCCAATTGATAAACTTAAGGAGTACGGCGAATATCTAGAAGATAAAATTGAAGGTCTTCAAGAAATTAAACAAGTAGATATTAGAGGTGCTCAAGAAAAAGAAGTTGAAGTTGCAGTAGATATCTATAAAATGATGGCAGCTGCCGTTAGTTTTGATGATGTTATCAACTCTATTAATAGAGAAAACCTAACCATGTCGGCTGGAAATTTAGTAACCAGCGGACAACGTCGAACGATTAGAGTTTTAGGAGAAATTACAAATCCGCAACAACTTGAAAACTTCGTAGTTAAAGTAGAACACGGCAATCCTATATATTTAAAAGATATCGCCGAAGTCACTTTTAAAGATGAAGACAGAACCACCTACGCCAGAGAATTTGGTGCACCTGTAGTGATGCTGGATGTTAAAAAACGTGCAGGAAAAAACATGGTTGATGCCGCCGATCAAATTCGTGACATCGTTAATGATGCCATTGAAAATGTATTCCCTCCAGACTTAGTAGTAACCATCGCTAACGACCAATCGCCTAAAACCATTGGCCAGGTTGATGATTTAGTAAACAACATCATTTTCGGTATCATACTGGTTGTTACCGTTTTAATGTTTTTCTTAGGGTTTAAAAATGCCTTATTTGTTGGTTTTGCGATACCCATGTCTATGTTCATGTCTTTAATGATCCTAGACTATTTGGGCTACACCATGAATACCATGATTTTATTCGGACTCATCATGGGGCTTGGAATGCTAGTTGACAATGGTATTGTGGTTGTAGAAAACGTTTACCGACTTATGTCTGAAGAAGGCATGTCGCGTATTGAAGCAGCTAAAAAGGGAATTGGTGAAATCGCCTTTCCTATTATCATTTCTACCGCTACAACAGTTGCTGCGTTCATCCCATTAGGGTTATGGCCAGGGGTTATGGGTGAATTCATGAAATATTTCCCAATTACCCTATCCATAGTATTAGGGTCTTCATTATTCGTGGCCATCTTTTTCAACTCAGTTATGGTATCTCAATTTATGACCATAGAAGATAAAAACATGCCTAAAAAGCAGATTTATAAAATTTCAGCCATCTTTGGAGGAATCGGCTTGCTTATTTTATTCTTTGGTGGTTCATACCGTGGTTTAGGAACTTTAATGATTGTAACGGTAGGTTTATTATGGGTTTACAGATTGTTCTTAAGACGTTGGTCTAATAAATTTCAAAATCAATCTTTACCACGTTGGGAACGATTATACGAGCGTTCACTTCGATTCGCGATTGGAGGAAGAAAACCGGCTATTATTACCATTTCAACTTTTGTCCTATTAATTATAGCCTTTATTGGGTTTGGTGCATCCGTTGGAACACAGCGTACCAAAGTAGAGTTTTTCCCAGATAATAAACCTAATCAAATTATCGTCTATATCGAATATCCAGAAGGTACCGATATTGAAAAAACCAATGCCATTACTAAAGACATTGAAGAGCGCGTTTATAAAATTATTAACGATCCTGTTTATATGGATGGTGATCATAATTTCCTTACCGAAAGTGCCGTGTCTCAGGTTGGTGAAGGTGCAGGAAATCCTCAAACCGATGGAGGTTCGTCTGCCGAAATGCCTCATCGTGCAAAAATTACCGCTAGCATGCGTGAATATAAATTCCGTAAAGGTGCTAATAGTCAAGAACTACTGAAAAAAGTTCAAGAAAGTTTAAAAGATATTTATCCTGGTGTCGCTATTTCCGTTGAAAAAGATGCTAATGGCCCTCCTGCAGGTTACCCTATTAATGTTGAATTAGAAGGCGATGACTATGCTGAACTTATCAACACGGCCGAAAAAATGCGCGATTACCTGAATACTAAAAATATTCAGGGTATAGACGAATTGAAAATAGACGTTAATAAATCGAAGCCTTCTATGATGGTTGAAGTTGACCGAAAAAAAGCAGGAGAATTAGGTATTTCAGCAAGTCAGGTCGGACAACAATTACGAAACTCTATTTTTGGTGCTAAAGCAGGCATTTACAAAAAAGACGGCGATGACTACGATATCTATGTGCGTTTTAATGAGGAGAATAGATACAATACCAGTGCTATTTTCAATCAGAAAATTACTTTTAGAGATATGGCTTCTGGACAAGTTAAAGAAATTCCTGTTTCCGCCGTGGCCAAACACAATAACTCGTCTGGTTTTAGTGCTATAAAGCACAAAGACGTAAAGCGAGTGGTAACACTATACTCTGCATTAGCACCTGGTTTTACCGATGCTGGAGCCATCGTTTCTAAAATACAGTACGAAATGCAAGGTTTTACCGCAAAACCAGACAATGTAAGTATTGATTATACAGGACAAATAGAAGAGCAAAACAAACAAATGGCCTTCCTAATGAGTGCCTTCTTTACAGGTTTAGGTTTGATTTTCTTCATCTTAATTTTCCAATTTAACTCTATTTCAAAACCGGGTATCATCATGTTAGCTATCTTTTTAAGCTTAATTGGTGTATTTGGAGGTATTGTAGCTACGGGAAGTGCATTCGTTATCATGATGACCATGATGGGTATTATCTCCCTAGCTGGAATTGTAGTAAATAACGGTGTGGTACTCCTGGATTACACTCAACTTTTAATAGATAGAAAGAAAGTTGAATACAACATGGAAGACAATCAATATCTTAACGATAGTGATTTGGTAGAAATCATAGTAAAAGGAGGAAAAGCGCGTTTACGTCCGGTACTATTAACCGCCATAACGACGATTTTAGGCTTAATTCCATTAGCTACAGGTTTAAACATTAACTTCTTTACGCTTTTTAGTGAATTCAACCCACATATTTATGTTGGTGGAGATAATGTGATTTTCTGGGGACCTTTAGCGTGGACGGTTATTTATGGCTTATTTGTAGCCACCTTCTTAACCTTAATTGTAGTACCTATTTTATTCTATTTAGTAACTAAATTTAAAATGTGGTTATATAAAGACCGTGTTGTTTCTAAAGAAGATATCGCTGCATAAAACATATAAAAATTACGTTTTTAATTATTGTGACTAACTCGATTAATAGCAAAAAAGCTTCAATTTTATTATTGGAGCTTTTTTAATTTATAGAGTCGTTTAACTTCACTAAATTTGCACCTCAATTTTTTATTTATGTACAGAAGTCATAACTGCGGTGAATTAAGAGCCGCACATATAAATACAGAAGTCACTTTAGCTGGTTGGGTTCAAAAATCTAGAGATAAAGGGTTTATTGTTTGGGTCGATTTAAGAGACCGCTACGGTATTACTCAATTGGTTTTTGATGAAGAACGCACGTCTAAAGCACTTATCGAGCAAGCTCAAGATTTAGGACGCGAATTTGTTATTCAAGTGAAAGGAACCGTAATCGAGCGTGCTTCAAAAAACCCGAACATGCCTACGGGAGATATCGAATTGTTAGTTTCAGAATTAAATATTCTTAATGAAGCGAAAATACCACCGTTTACTATAGAAGATAAAACCGATGGTGGTGAAGATATCCGAATGAAATACCGCTACTTGGACATCCGAAGAAATCCTGTTAAAAACAGCTTAATTTTTCGTCATAAAGTCACTCAAGAAGTTAGAAACTATTTATCTAATGCTGGTTTTATTGAAGTTGAAACACCATACTTAATCAAATCGACTCCAGAAGGGGCTCGTGATTTTGTGGTGCCTTCACGTATGAACGAAGGTCAGTTTTATGCCCTTCCACAATCGCCTCAAACTTTTAAGCAATTGCTTATGGTTGGTGGTATGGATAAATACTTCCAAATTGTGAAGTGTTTTAGAGATGAAGATTTACGTGCCGATAGACAACCAGAATTCACACAAATAGACTGTGAAATGGCTTTTATCGACCAAGAAGATATTTTAAATGCTTTTGAAGGCTTAACACGTCACTTACTTAAAGAAGTGAATGGTGTTGATGTTGAAAAATTCCCAAGAATGCTTTACGATGATGCCATGCGTTTATACGGAAACGATAAACCAGACATCCGTTTTGGAATGGAGTTTGGCGAATTAAACGCCGTAGCGCAACATAAAGATTTTGGTGTATTCAATAGTGCTGAACTAGTTGTTGGTATTGCTGTTCCTGGCGGAAATAGTTTTACAAGAAAAGAAATCGATAAATTAATTTCATGGGTAAAGCGTCCGCAAGTTGGTGCTTTAGGTATGGTTTACGCGCGTTGTAATGACGATGGTTCTTATAAATCTTCGGTAGATAAATTCTACGATCAAGAAGATTTAGCCAAATGGGCAGAAGCAACTAACGCAAAACCTGGTGATTTAATTTGTTTGCTTTCAGGAGATAAAAACAAAGTACGAACACAACTTAGTGCTTTACGTATGGAGTTAGCCGAGCAATTAGGTTTACGTAAACCTGATGAGTTTGCACCGTTATGGGTTATGGACTTCCCGCTTTTAGAATGGGATGAAGAAACCGAACGCTACCACGCGATGCACCACCCATTTACCTCACCAAAACCGGGTCAGTTAGAATTATTAAAAACAGATCCAGGGGCTGTAAAAGCCAACGCTTACGATTTAGTTCTTAACGGTAACGAAATTGGCGGTGGTTCGATAAGAATTCACGATAAAGAAACCCAATCGTTAATGTTCGATTATTTAGGCTTTACGCCTGAAGAAGCCAAAGCACAATTTGGATTCTTAATGGATGCTTTCCAATATGGCGCACCTCCACACGGTGGTTTAGCATTTGGATTGGACAGATTGGTAGCTATTTTAGGCGGACAAGAAACCATTAGAGATTTTATTGCGTTTCCTAAAAACAATTCTGGCCGCGATGTTATGATCGATGCCCCTGCACCAATCGACGATGCACAACTCACAGAATTAAGTTTAAAACTAAATTTAAAATCATAACTTTATAAAATCCTGCAACTTGCAGGATTTTTTAGTAGATTTAATCATGCCAAAACGAACCCTTTTTAAACGCTTTCTTATTTGGAGAGCCAAGCATATCTCACACAAACAATTTGTTTATATACTTAGCGTCGTGATTGGGTTTGCAGCTGGTATGGGTGCGGTAGTATTAAAAAACCTGACACACTTTATTCAAAGTTTGTTAGAAGGTAATTTAATAGAACACTACCATCATGCCTTCTATTTCTTGTTTCCTATTTTAGGTTTAACCATGGTCTATCTCATTATGAAATATGTGATACGCCATAAGGTAAGTCATGGTATTCCCTCAACACTTTTAGCCATTTCAAAACGCAAAGGGATCATGAAACGTTTCCAAATGTTTGGTTCTATTTTAACGGCACCAATTACGGTTGGTTTTGGTGGATCAGTTGGTCTGGAAGGTCCTACTGTTGCAACTGGTGCAGCACTTGGGTCTAACATTTCCAGAATGTTTCACATGAACCAAACCACAAGAACTTTACTTATAGGTTGCGCAGCTGCTGGTGCCATGAGTTCTATTTTTAAAGCGCCTATTGCAGCCATCATTTTTGCCATTGAAGTTTTTAGTTTAGATCTCACCATTGCCTCGATGTTACCCTTGCTGTTAGCATCACTTTCGGCTATATTAACTTCCTATTTTTTCTTTGGAAATGATGTGCTTTTACCTTTTAGAATTGAAGATAAATTTTACATCAATGATGCTCCTTTTTATATCTTTTTAGGGATTATAGCCGCTTTTGTTTCCATCTACTTTACCGATGTTTACGACCGCATTCAGAAGTTTTTCGATAAAATTGGATCACCTATAAAAAAACTTATTATTGGAGGTGTAGGTATTGGAATTCTTGTGTTTTTAATTCCGCCATTATACGGTGAAGGTTTTGATGTGATTAACAACCTTATTGTGGGCAATCCAGAAAAAGCTTTAGAGAGCAATTTATTTCAATTAAATCTGGAAAATATTTGGATTGTAGTCATGCTTCTAATAGGCCTCCTACTCTTTAAAATTGTTGCTAGTGCTTTAACTTTTGGAGCCGGTGGTGTTGGTGGTATTTTTGCTCCAGTACTTTTTATGGGCAGTATTATGGGCTTTTGCATGTCTAAAATTGTTAACCATTCTGGATTGTTTAAAACCACAATCTCAGAAAGCAACTTCACCCTCGTGGGCATGGCCGGATTATTAGCAGGTGTTTTACACGCGCCTTTAACTGCGATATTCCTAATCGCCGAACTTACTGGCGGTTACGAACTTTTTATCCCACTGATGCTTACCTCAACCATTTCTTTTGGTATTACCAAATACTTTAAACCGCACTCTGTTTATACTATGGAATTGGGTAGAAAAGGTGAGTTAATTACCCATGATAAGGATCACGCCGTGTTAACCTTGATGGACATCAATAAAGTGATTGAAACCAATTTTATTCCTATTTCACCTGAAATGGATTTGGAACAAATGATTAATAAAGCCATTATTAAATCTAAACGAAACATTTTCCCGGTCGTAGATAAAGAAAGTAAAAAGCTAAAAGGTATTATTTTATTGGATGATTTACGCCCCATTATGTTTGATCGCTCCTTATACAACGAGGTACATGCGACCCACATCATGCAAAAACCTCCTGCTGTTATTTTACTAGATCAAGATAAAATGACCGATATTATGCAGAAATTCCAAGACAGTAGCGCATGGAATTTACCCGTTACTAAAAATGGTGTTTACTACGGATTTATATCTAAATCTAAATTATTAACAGCCTATCGCCGACAATTAATCTCGCTTCAAGTAGATTCATAATAGTAATTTTATTTAAAATGAAGTACCTCTTAATCGTATTAACCATCGCTTCTTTAACTAGCATTGCTCTAGGATTTATTCTAGACGTCGATTATGCTGAAAAACTCATCGGCTTTGGTGTTGTTGGCCTTTTTCTAATCGTATTTCCTGTTTTCGCTTACATCAGTTGGAAAGATAAAAACGTGAAAGACTATATGCTCACCAAGGAGAATTTGGATAAAATGCGTGAGAATCAAAAACGGAATTAACACGTTTCAGTAGACTGTTTTCATTGGTGGTAAACTGTGTTATTCGTATCTAAAAAACAACCTTGATTTTACACTGATATGCGCAGAGTTTCTACAGAGACGCACAGAGAAAAAAAGTAATCTTCAATTGAAATAAAACATAATTTTGACACTAATTTATCGAATTTTCACAAATTGTTTACGTGTTAATTCATTCGTGATAACCTGTATAATTCGTGTTTAAAATACAAGGCAAAGCCTCTGTGATTCTCTGTGTCCCTCCGTGTATCTTTGTGTAATAAAAAATCATCAATGTACAGGCAAATCCATCTGTGATAATCAGTGCAATCCGTGTCTAAAAATCGAGATTTAATTCAAATTACGTCGTTGAATAAAAAAACGCTTCAACAAATCAGATGCTTCTTCTGCCAGGACACCTCCTTCTATTATGGTTTTAGGATGCAGTTTGGTGTTCAAATGGATACAACCGCGTTCTGGATCTCGAGCACCATAAACAATTTTAGAAATTTGTGACCAATACAAAGCACCAGCGCACATTTGGCAAGGCTCTAAGGTTACATATAAGGTACAATTTTGAAGGTACTTACCACCTAAGAAGTTTGCTGCTGCCGTAATGGCTTGCATTTCGGCATGGGCAGTAACATCATTCAGCATTTCGGTTAAATTATGACCTCTTGCAATAACTCTATTATCGATAACAATCACTGCCCCCACAGGAATCTCCCCCTTTTCAAAAGCAGTTTCTGCCTCCTTAAGGGCTTTTTTCATAAAGTAAGTATCGTCGAATGGCTGAATCATAATGAAAAGATTAGATATTCAAAATTACAATTTCAAAAATAATTTACACCTAAAATAAGAGCAACATAAAAGGCCTATAAATATTCATTCATAGACCTTTCTTATCTAATTATAATAAGTTATTTCTTAGAATAGGTTCTAGTAACTATATAGACGTCACTCTCCTCCTCTATAATCCTTTCAACTTTTAAAGTTGTAGAAGACAACTCTAACACTTCATGTGAAATACCATTAGTTATTAGAACATCACCATCATAACCATAGGGCGTTACACGTGAATCTCTAGACAACTCACAATCTGTCCCTTCATACACGACAGTGGTTACCGTATTTTCCGTAAACACCTCTTCGAGAGGACAGTCATCTTCATTAGTTTGCTCCACACCATTTATGGTATAAGATACTCTAACCCAAGTTCCAACTAATGATGGCTCTTCAACAGTATCATCATCCTTACTACAGGAAAATGACACACACACAAGACATAACAATAAAAGTATTTTTTTCATAATAATTTTGGTTTTTAGCTAGTTAGGCAGCAAATATATATTAAAAACGAAAGAAAATACAGATGGCAAATAAATATATTTTAATGTTACTTTTGCAATACACAACTATGAACAAGGATCTCCTAAATACCATACAAAACCCTAAAGATTTACGTCTGTTAAAACAGAGTGATCTACCCCAACTTGCCAAAGAACTACGCGAATTCATCATAAATATTGTAGCGACTAAAGAAGGACATTTAGGAGCGAGTTTGGGTGTTGTAGAACTCACAATCGCCTTGCATTATGTGTTTAACACCCCAGATGATCAATTGGTTTGGGATGTAGGACATCAGGCCTACGGACATAAAATTTTAACAGGGAGAAAAGAAAACTTTGACACCAACAGACAACTAGGAGGTTTAAGCGGATTCCCAAAACGCGATGAAAGCATCTTTGATACTTTTGGTGTTGGGCACGCCTCCACCTCTATTTCTGCGGCTTTGGGTATGGCCATAGCATCGCAACTTAAGGGTGATTTAGAAAAACAACACATTGCCGTAATTGGCGATGCGAGTATTGCGGGCGGTATGGCCTTTGAAGGCTTAAACCATGCTGGTGTTACCAAGGCCAATTTATTAGTGATTTTAAATGACAATGCCATTGGTATCGACCCTAGCGTTGGGGCTTTAAAAATGTACCTAACCAACGTAAAAAAGGGCACGCAAAAACAAGACAACATTTTTGAAGCCTTAAATTTTGATTATTCGGGGCCGATTGACGGGCATGATCTAGATGCTGTCATAGCGGAATTACAACGTTTAAAAAGCGTTCAAGGTCCAAAGTTTTTGCACATTATAACTACGAAAGGGAAAGGTTTAAAGCAAGCTGAAAAAGACCAAGTTAAATACCATGCTCCAGGGAAATTTAATGCCCAAACGGGGGATATCCCTGTACAAGCGACGACCATTCAACCCCCTAAATACCAAGATGTTTTTGGGCATACCATTGTGGAATTGGCCAAAGAAAACAAAAATATAGTTGGCATTACGCCAGCCATGCCAACGGGAAGTTCTCTAAAATTTATGATGGAAACCTTGCCCGATCGTGCTTTCGATGTGGGTATTGCCGAGCAGCATGCGGTGACTTTAGCTGCCGGTATGGCTACTCAAGGTTTATTTCCGTTTTGCAATATTTACTCAACATTTTTACAACGGGCTTACGATCAAATTATTCACGATGTGGCTTTGCAAAATCTACCGGTTATTTTTTGTTTAGACCGCGCTGGTCTGGTGGGCGAAGATGGCGCCACGCACCATGGCGTTTACGATTTAAGCTATTTACGCTGTATCCCAAACCTTATTATTTTTGCGCCTAGAAACGAAGTGGAATTGCGTAACATCATGTACACCGCTCAATTAGGATTGGATCAGCCCATAGCCATTCGGTACCCTCGAGGTCGCGGCGTCATTATCGATTGGAAGCAAGGTTTTACTAAAATTAATATCGCCGAAGCAGTCACACTTCAAAAAGGTGAAAACATAGCCGTTTTAAGCATTGGAACCATGGCTAAAAATGTTTCGGAAGCCATTAATAATTTAAACGTATCACATTACGACATGCGTTTTGTTAAGCCCTTAGATGAAACCTTATTACACCAAATTTGTAAAACACATCAAACCATAATTACCGTTGAAGACAATAGTGTACGTGGTGGTTTCGGATCGGCGATTCTAGAATTTATGGCTGAACATAAGTATACCAACACCGTAAAATTATTAGGTATTCCAGATACTTTCATCGAACACGGAAAAGTTACTGAACTCCAAAAAAGCATAGGATTGGATGCTGAAAGTTTAAAAGCGTTTATTGGGAATATTTGATGATGATTAGTCTTGGAAACTATAAGCATTGAGCTTTAGGCTGTATGCTAAAAGCGACAAGCTACACACGCTTCTAATTAATAGCACAAATATATTCGTGCCAATTCGTGAAATTCGTGTCTATTTAATTTTTAACTGTAGTAATATTGAATCATAGCTTCAAAGATTATCTTGAAAAACTGCAAAAACACCCCTATGATCCCCTTAAGGGGATATTTTCACGTAGTCATATAAAGGCTAGAAGTTCATTCTGACCTTGTATTTATATAAATCTATTGAATTTTTAAGCACAAGCTGATTGCTTACAGCCTAAAGCATTTAGCCAACAGTATTCATCCTAAAATAATCTCCAAATTTGCGCCACTAAGAAACATACGATAAACCCTAAAATAACAGGCATAATAGAAGCAACAGTTGTCCATTTTACACTGTTTGTTTCTTTATAAATGGTATATATCGTTGTACTACAAGGATTATGCAATAAACTAAAAAGCATGAGGTTAATGGCCGTTAATAGTGTCCAACCGCCAGCTTTCAAAATATCGCCTGTAGCATTAATAGAATCGAGTTCAAACATAACGCCCGCTCCAGCACCTCCACCAATACCAGTCACCATGACGGTAAGCATCAAAATAGTTGGAATAACAATTTCGTTTGCCGGAATAGCTACGATATAAGCCAGAAGGATTACCCCATTTAAACCGAGTAGAAATCCGAAGCCATCCATACCATTAATAAGCCAAGCAGCTATACTTTCATCCCCAATATGAAGGTTCGAGATTAACCAAATAACGGCTCCTGCTGGTGCAGCAAACACAATAGCACGCCATAAAACGATTAAGGTTCTATCGATTAACGAGGTGTAAATGGTTTTCCAAAAACGAGGTGGTCTATAAGGAGGTAATTCTAAATTAAAGGTAGAAACTTCACCTTTTAAAACCGTTTTAGAAAGCGCCCAAGACACCCCAAACATAAAGGCCATCCCTAAAACAGCTATACCTATAACAGCTAACAACGATGCTATGCTAGAAAAAGACTCTGGAACTACAGCACCAATAAAAATGGTAGCGATTAATATTTGAGTAGGCCAACGCCCGTTACATAACGAAAAGTTATTTGTGATGATGGCAATTAAACGCTCTCTGGGACTATCGATAATACGTGTAGCCACTACGCCTGCAGCATTACAACCAAAACCCATACTCATGGTTAAAGCCTGTTTGCCATGAGCTCCAGATTTATTAAACAAGGCATCCAAATTAAAAGCCACGCGTGGGAGGTAGCCAAAATCTTCTAAAAGTGTAAACATAGGAAAAAAGATAGCCATAGGCGGTAACATCACGGCTATAACCCATCCAACAGCCAGATACACGCCATCAATTAAAAAACCTGAAAGCCACCAAGGCATATTTATGCTTTCGGCACCAGATCGCAACCAAGGGTGAATGGTATCTAAAAACAAACTGGCTAATAAGGATGAAGGGTAATTAGCACCAACAATCGTAAGCCAAAGCACCGTACCCAGAATTAAAAACATAATTGGGAAACCGAAGTATTTACTGGTTACGATTTTATCAATTTTAGCATCTAAACGAAATCGCTTTTCAGAATCGCTAGTTTTAACGGTGTCTTTAACAATATCGGCTGCATCAGCATAAATACCTTCCGTAAGGTTATCATGAAACTCGTCGCCTATTTGCCAACGCAGTTCATTGGATAATTCTATAATATGGTCAATGTTATTCTTTTTCATAATCTTCAGCCTTAAACAAATTCTCCAGATTTTAACGCTTTTATAATTTCTTTATCTCCTTCTAACAGTCTAAAAGCAATCCATCGGCTGTTAGGAATGTTTGGAAACTCCTTTTCAATTTCTGCTGTTAAAGTGCGAACCGCTTTTTCAATATTGGAAGGCACATTTTTGATACGATGGGGTTTACAAACTATTTGTCCGTTTGCAATTTCACTTACGGTTTGAATAAGCTCAGGAATACCCTTGTTGAATCGCGCACTGGCAGGTACTACGGGAATCCCTAAATCTTTAGACAAAGTTCTTACGTCGATTTCTACTTTATTTCTCTTGGCTTCATCCATAAGATTTAAACAGAGTACTGCTTTATCGGTAATTTCTAAAATTTGCAACACAAGGTTTAAATTGCGTTCCAAACGGTTGGCATCAACCACTATAATCGTCACATCTGGCTTTCCAAAAAGAATAAAATCACGTGCTGCGGCCTCATCTTCAGAAGTAGAAAGTAAAGAATAGGTTCCTGGCAAATCGACTAACTTGTACTTATTGGTATTGTATTCAAAGCCGCCTTCAGCGCGCATCACGGTTTTTCCTGGCCAATTTCCTGTATGTTGACGCAATCCTGTTAAGGCATTAAATACCGTACTTTTACCAGTATTTGGATTTCCGGCAAGAGCCACTACGAAATCGAAATTATCGGTTTGAATCCCTAATTTCTTTAAACCTTCTTTATTAAAATGTTCACAGGTTTCGCAAGCTGAATTTACTTTTGTTTCCATAATTAGTCTTTTTTAATCAGGATTTTTGATGCCTGATCATTACGTAAGGCGATCGAAGTCCCTTTAATTAAATAAGCATTTGGTTGCCCCAAAGGATTCACCAAATCGATGGATACGGTGGCTCCTTTTACAAAACCTAAGTCCAATAACCTTCGTCGACTTTCACCACGACTTTCTCTTGAAATTCCAATAATTTTTGCAGTCTCATTCGCTTCTAAACTCGATAAACGAGCTACATTATCTTCTATAGCAACTTCTTTCTCAATTCTTGCAACCGTTAAGTTAGCAGCAACAATGGGTGCCAATTTAACAGTTTCACCTTCAGAACGAAAAACGATACGTGTGCTATTATTTTCAATCACTTTAATGAGCGATCCCATGTGAATATTTTCAGCTAAAATTTGCTTATAAATCACATCAGGTTCATCTTCAATATGCGTTATTCTTCCAACGGCGCCAACAGGTAAAAGTGGTAATTCCACTCCGGTAACCTCAGCAACTTTTCCTGACTTTGTTGGAATGGGATCGCCATGCGGATCGAATTTTGGATTTCCCAACTTTGCAGATAACAAATCGGCATCATCATGGGACAATTTATGCTCCATCATTTCGGCACGATCGTGCCATTCGGTTTTATGAAATCCCGTTTTATCGGCCAAATAGCGTTCCCATAGACGGTGAACACGAACGATACGCAAAGCATAATCACGACCATTTTCTGTAAGCTTTAATATATCGGAATCGAAATAAATTAAATCGTTTATGGTCATTTTATTAATCGCTTCCACAATACGTCCATGATTAAAGTCAAGTACCTGAACCAAGGTTTTCATGTCTACTTTATTCTCGGAGTCTTCAAAATGATAAAGCTGTTTAAGAATGTCCTCAATGATAACTTTTTCATTGCTTTTAATGTTCTTCTTCAGCAACCAAAACCACCCTTTTACAGGTCTGAAAATCACATATAACAAACCCACAATAAGAAAGAAAATGGCAAGCGCCACTAAGGGGTTGTAGTTGTTCATAATTCCTGACTTATAAATAAATTTTTAGCTACAGCATTAGAAATAATCATTTTTTTAGTAGCTGTTTCTATGGTTAAAGAATGATCAAAAGGCTCAAAATATAAAACCTTAATAGTATCGCCTAAGGCTAAATTATTTTTATTCAAATATTTTAAAAACACATCCGAAGAATCGATAACACGGGCTAAAACACCTTCATTCCCAGGCTCAACCTCTAAAATGTTGACTGATTTAAGGGGCGTGTAATGACCGTCTTTATCTGGAATGGGATCGCCGTGCGGATCGTGAGTCGGGAAACCAAGTAAGGCATCCAACTCGTTTACCAATTTTGGCGATTTGATATGCTCTAATTGCTCGGCAACATCATGAACCTCATCCCATGTGAAGTTTAATTTTTCAACTAAAAACACTTCCCACAACCGATGTTTTCTAATAACTAAAGCCGCAGCTAGGCGTCCAGATTCGGTTAAAGTCACTCCTTGATATTTCACATAATTAGCTAAGTTTTTCTCAGCTAATTTTTTAATCATATCTGTAACCGAAGAGGCTTTAGATTCAATTTTTTCAGCAATAGCATTCGTACTTACTGCCACTGTGCCTTGCTTACCCAAGTGGTAAATGGCTTTTAAATAATTTTCTTCTGATCGTGTCACCATAACATTAAAATACAGGCAAATATACGTAATTTTGAAATGCATTAAAAATATTTTTAGATGAGACTAAAAATGATTTTAAAGCGGCATTTTTTTCAAAATCTTCAGAGCTACAAATACCATTATTACTCAGAAATTAACAGAGAAACACAAAGGCCAATAATTCAGGATAATTGCCACTCAGAAGGAGGAACGACTGAAGAATCTGTTAATAGCTTTGAAACTTTGTCACTTTGAAACTCTGAAACTTAATTACAAATACATTATTACTCAGAGATTCACAGAGTCCCACAGAGAGAAGCAAAGGCCAATTATTCAGGGTATTTATCGTTCAGAAGGAGGAACGACTGAAGAATCTATTAATGCCTCTGAAACTTTGTCACTTTGAAACTCTGAAACTTAATTACAAATACATTATTACCCAGAGATTCACAGAGTCCCACAGAGAGACACAAAGGTCAATAGTTTATGGTGGTACCATTCAGAAGGAGGAATGACTGAAGAATCTATTAATGGCTTTGAAACTTTGTCACTTTGTATCTCTGACACCTTGAAAAGAAAATATTTTCCTACATTTACCACATGGCAGAACATAACAAACTTGGAGAAAAAGGCGAACAGGCCGCTATGGATTATCTTCTAAAAAAAGGATATACCATTTTAGAGCGTAATTATAGATTTGGAAAATCGGAAGTCGATATTATTGCGCAAATTAATGATACGCTTGCTGTGATTGAAGTTAAGACACGATCAACTACCGCATTTGGTAATCCTCAAGATTTTGTAAAACCCAAACAAATTCAGCGGTTGGTGTATGCGATTAATCATTATGTCACCAAAAACAACTTAGATGTTGAAGTGCGATTCGATATTATAGCTCTGGTAATCACGGGCAAAACCTTTCAAATTGAGCATTTAGAGGATGCTTTTTATCATTTTTAGTAGGTTTTTTTAGGTAGCAGAGCTTCTTTTCATTCAGAAGGGAGGTACGACAGAAGAGTCTATTAATGTCTTTGAAACTTTGCCGGTTTGAAACTCTGTTACTTAATCTCAAATACCATTATTACTCAGAGATTCACTGAGATTCACAGAGAAACACAAAGAGGCACAAAGACGAATAGCTTACCGCAGGATCATTCAGAAGGAGGTACGACTGAAGAGTCTATTAATGTTAAAACTTCATCACTTTCTAACTCCGAAACTATAACTACAAATACTGCTATTTCACTGAAAAACACACAAACGGTTAAATACACGAGACCCTTCAGGTTTTAAAAACCTGAAGGGTCTTTTTAACTCTGTATCTTAATTGCAAATACACTTATTACTCAGAGATTCACAGAGACTCACGGAGAGACACAAAGGCCAATAGTTTGCTTTGATTATTATTCAGAAGGAGATACGACTGAAGAATCTGTTAATGGCTTTGAAGCCTTGTGACTATGAAACCCTGAAACACCAACTACAAATGCAGCTATTTCACTGTGAGATATACAAAGGCAAATACACGAGACCCCTCAGGTTTTTGAAACCTGAAGGGTCTTTTTAACTCTGTAACTCTGAAACTTTGAAACTTTGCAGCTAAAATTAAACACTTTTTAATTCACCACAATCATTTTGGCTACCACACCTTGCTCTGTACTCACTTTTACAAGATAGGCTCCCTGACTCAAATGACTTAAAGATTTTACAATACGAGCGTCATCATCTTCCTCATTAAAACGGTGTATTAACTGTCCTAAACTAGAATAAACTGCCACTGACGTCACTGCCATGTTTTTAGGGTTTTTGATGATTAAGGCCTTTTCATTATTGGCATAGGTTATACCAAAGTTTGCTTCTAACTCTTCTTGAGTAGCCAAAACGGCTTGCTTCGAGAAGGTTAGTGCAAAGCGGTCTAAATATTCGCCTGCGCTAAGGTTCACCTCATAATCTGAAACTCGTAAATCATGATATACATCTTTAAATTTATCGTATAGGTAAATATTTTTAGCGGCATCAATATTTTGCAGGCTATCAATACTCATGCTTACCAATCCTTGTTGTGCCACTTTAACCCCTAAAGGTAACACCACCGATTCATCAAAGCTGTCGGTACCTTGAATAACAAACTTGCTATTTACGAAATACCAATACATGTCTTCGCTGAAATCTTCAATTAATGGTGCATCGTAACCGATATTAAATCCGCTTGACGCCAAACTATCGACACCAACGAGCAACTGACGGTTAATACCTGCAGACGATTCAAAACGTAGCTTAATTTTTTCTCTGTTGTCTATTTTTGCTGAATTGGTTTGCGCCGATTTTTTGGTAGCTCCCTCCTTAAAAAACACTGAATTTCCTCCCGATTCTGTTTCAAAAACACGCTGACTATTTTTGAAGACGATATTACCGCCATTAATAGTCCCAGTTAATCCAGTGGGAGGTGTAAGATTTGAATCTGCAATCGCTGCCACAAAAAAACCTTGCGCTACAGGGATAAATTGACCAGGTGGTTTACCTCCTTTTTTTCCTGAAGCATTAATTAAAGGATCATTAGAAACCGCTTCTGCCGAACCTACCAAATTATAAGTAGCATAACCCCCTTCATATTCCCGTAACAGATGCGTTTTATTTGCGAAATGATGCCAAAAATATAAAGCGCCATTTATGACATTTTGCGTGTTAACACCTTGTGGAGCACTAATATTATCCTTTATAAAAGTTTCAGCATCCATAGCCGAAGGGTAAGGGTTTCCTATCAAATATTCGTTCCCAGGATCTATTTTTAAAGTAATATCCCCATTATTAGGCATCCCTCGGAACGAATAATTTTGTGTTTCGTTAAAAGAGGTTGCTGTATCATCAGAACCTTTTAAGGAAAAGCCTTCACCTACATCAATGGTACCCGTACTACGCACCTGTTTCCAAGCATAATACTCATCAGCTGTACCGTTAACAAACTTATACACCCAATAATCGGCTAAAGTAAGAGGTGATGGACTCCCATTATAACCTGAACTAGTAAAATTGACATTTGGTTTATTGCTATCTGTAGAAAGGGTGCCATCGTAAAGTACATCGGCTAATGTGAAGCCAGTATTATTTGTTCCCGATGCTTGTTTTCCTACGGGCGACCCCCAATAGTTATAGGTATATAAATCTTTTGTACCTTGTTGGTCAATTTCTAAAAAACCTGCACTCGCAGCATCTAACTCACTACCTTCTTTTTGTATAAATTGTGATTCGCCCTCAATATCTAGTATACCATCTAATTTAGTATACCAAGTGTTAAATAAGCCTTTATCTTGCTTTACGGTAATTTTTCCTCCAGACTCCACCAAAACACCTACTGTCCCTTGGGTATCATAGGTTCCATTCATAACTAAAGCATGACCATTTTTTACTTGAATAATGGAAGCAGCATCTGGATTATCCATTTTTGTTGTGATATCCCATACATCGCCATGTTCCCAAACTGTAGGGTCGCTCCAGTTTCCTGAAGATGTGGTCACATAAGGCAAAGGAGCCGTTTGAAACAAGATATCTTTTGCATTATAAATCGTTGCTCCTGTAGTATCGATAGCTGGAGTTGTTTTATTATCTAAAATATCGTCTTTATAGCCATCCATTTTGTAATACCTTATTAAACTAGCGCCAACACTAGCTGTGGAAATATCTCTAGGAATTATTTTTCCTCGATTAAAATTGTAACTCGGATCTTCATCTAACTCTTGATACACCATACGTTTTACTTCGGTTTCGGTAAGGGCTCGACTGAATACACGCACTTCATCTATTTCACCTTGGAAAAAATTTACTGGACTTGCAGGAGTTCGACCTATTAAAAACCCTGTTCCTATATTGTTTAATCCACTGATTGAATGTTCTCCTACATGTTCTCCATTTACATAAAAGACACTTTTATCAGTACTCGAATACGTAAGCGCTAAATGTATCCACTTCCCATTATGACTTTGAGTAACACCAACTACCTCAGAACCATTTAAATCTGCTATTATAATACCATTTCTATAAGCGAAATTAATATTTTCTTGCCCCACAATAAACTCAGCATTGGTCACCCCTGCATCTAACTTCACCCAGCACATAAGTGTCCCTTCACTTGTACCATTTAAAAACTGGGGTTCCTCCACATAATCATTTCGCCCATCAAAATAAAGACTGTAGCTGTCGTTTAAATCACGTGGTGAACCAAAAACGGTGTTATCGCCATCACGGGAGTCCATAATCCCATCGCCGTCGGCATCAGTGTTATCTGTAAGCACTCCTGATGCATCAAAAAGATTAGGGTCTAAAACATCTAGTTTCGTATAATCCAAGGTGGTACCATCAGAGATAGGATCCTGATAATTTGGCACGGTAGTAGCTGGCTCTTGCCCAGCCGTTCCATACGTACCTTGAGCAAAATCGAAAATATCTAAAATACCATCACCAAAGCCAACAGCATCGGCCACACCATCACCATCGAGGTCACGCTCTCTAAAGGTTTCAGTTTCTGACCCATCGCCTACACCATTTCCTGAAATATCGCCATCGCCATGCTGAAAAGTAGTTACGATATTATTACCACCACCGTATTCATCGACATCAAAAACCCCATCGTTATCGGAGTCTAAGTCAAGGTAATCAGGTATGCCATCGCCATCGGAGTCTGGTATTGGGTTTACACCTGCATGTGTCATTAAGCCATTAGAAGTGTTTACTGGGCCATTCAAAATACCATTTCCACTAGTGTATTGTCCTAAGCCTGCTTCAACAGCATCGGGAATGCCGTCGTTATCGCTATCTAGGTCGTATAAATCGGCCACACCATCACCATCACGATCGCACAAAGCCTGATTTACGGTAATATCGTCAATAGCGAGGTCGTTACCTGCGCCTCCAGACCCAATATTTGAAAGGCGAACTATAAATGAATTTTCACTAGTGGTAAAATTATGGGTAAAGGTTTGCCAAACTGATTCATTACATTGGTTATACCCAGAATCCCCTGGGAACAAACCATCGTTACATCGTGTAATTTCACCAGGTTCAAAAGTATCTAAAACGGTCACACCATCAAGAGCAAGAAACTCTACTCTAACCTCTGGCAATAAACGATAGCCATTAGGGCCTACAGACCCTCCATGACTTAGAATCACATCATCTCTATTATCTAGGTTAATTACCCAAAACCCAAAATCTATAGGCACATTTGGAATAACCCCCACAATTTCAGCCTCATAAAAAACCCCTGGAAAGGCGTCGGCATTAAAAATTGCCATTTTCCCATCGGTGTCGTTTGGAGTATGATCTTCAATTAACCCCCAAGCGTACCAGGAATAACTAGCAACATCTCCCCTTGTATTCCAATTAGGCCATGCCCCAGGGTTGGTATTTGATGTACTTATTTGATGATACACGGTATATTCCCCATCCGAAAAATCTATATTTCCTCCAGCTCCAGGTGGTATACCATCTTCATTTCTATAAGTTGTTGAAGCGTTATATAAATTACTCAAACTAGACGATCTATCGGTTCCCGTTCCAAAAGTTTCGTTTAATAGTTTATAACTTGCCGAAGTAGCTCCGGCTAATATATGTCCACCAGAGGCACAAGCACCTTGTTCATCAGCATCTAAAATCCCATCATTATCATCGTCTTCATCGACATCATCGTAAACACCGTCGCCATCGCTATCAAAATAAATACGTTTAACCTCAGCCTGTAAATTAAGAATAAAATCACCAGTACTTATGTTAGAATCGTTAGATTCTATAGTTATTTCCCCATTAAAAGTATTTTCAGTAGCAGAAAGAAAAGTTATTTCAAGAGGTGCAGAGTTTCCTGCCATAATGGTTGAATTTCCAGGGCTAGAAACAATAGAAAACTCGGCCGAACCAGAAGTAACTGTTATATTACCCAAATTTAAATCGGCCGTTCCCATATTCTCAATGGTATAAGTTCTGCTTGATTGAGAACCTACTTGTACTATTTTAAAATCGGTATTATCTGCCGTAGACGGAGTATTATTAGTTTGGATAGTGTTCCCTAATCCCGTAACTTGAAGTTCTGGAGTAGGCGGAATTGCTGTAACCCTAACAAAACCTCCAGCACCATTACCACCATCTTGATCTGCACCACCGCCACCGGCACCGCCTCCACCATAGTTACTGCCGTAAGTACCTAAACTACCTAATACACCTCCATTATTAGCATATGGATCTACACCATGTCCGCCAACCCCACTACTTGTTGGCGAAACCCCACCATTAGCAGTACCTCCAGGAGCATTATTAGCAGCAGCTCCGCCATTACCTCCGACGCCATTTGGGCCAGCAGCACCACCACCACCGGCTGATAAAGCATGATTTACATTATTAGAGCCCCTACCTCCATTTCCCGCGTTAAACCTTATAGTACCAATAGAACTATTAACTTTACCTCCAGCTGCCCCAGCAACATTACTTTGTTGAGCTCCTAACCCGCCTGCTGCCACAACCTGGTTAGGTGATGTAGTACCAAAAGTAGAATTTTTTCCATCCCTTGCTGTACCAGTAGCTCCTATCGTTCCATACCCTCCTGCTCCAACAACTACAGTGTAAGTATCCCCAGGTGCTACAGTTAAAGTACTGCTAGCATAAGCACCTCCACCTCCTCCTGCACCACGTTGTTCCGGATTATTTGTAGTACTGGCCCCAGCACCTCCAGCTCCCCAAGTTTCCACCTTTATGGACATTATACCTGTTGGAACCGTATAGGTGTATGTACCTGGGGTATTATATTCCATAGTTTGTGCTTGCAAACCTACATGCGCCATTAAAACAAAAAATGTAAAAAGAAAATACTTGGTGAGGGTAAAGTTTTTCATGATTAGCGAATAATTATGGTTGATGATTCCTTATTGTTGACCGTTTAAAAAATTAATGTGTCTTAAAATCTGACAATCATTTTTAATAAAACTTTGGTCCTGTTTTAGGTCACATTTTTAATAATAACAATTAACAAAAAAACATCACCCCAAGGCATTTATTGATATAGACTTAAACTGAACAATCCTTTAAAATTCCATGAAACAGCTGTATAATTTCTGAGTTTACCACTAGAAATAACTATACTTTTAGACTACAATAAAAATACATTGTTTTCTTACTTTATTTGTCCTACAAAAATTTAGCTGTAATGGATAGACATGTAAGAATTACTGCAATATTTTAAGAATATATTTCAAGTCAATTAAAATCACAATATCATTTATTTGCAATAATAATATACACAATACACTGTTTTACAGGTAATTAATAACATTTCAAAGATCACATTAAAGCACCCAAATCTAAAATTGAAATAATAACAGAATAACAGCCAACTGTAGGAAATCTTAATTTTTAGATTAAAAAGTGGAATAAATTGAGGAAGTTATAGGTAATTTAATATTATTTTGAAGGGGTAGTTATGGGGTGAAAATCAGTGTTTAACGGGCTAATTTTACTGATAAAACGCGATTTCTAAGTTGTACGTAGGTGGTTTTTACTTAGGAAACCTTTACTTCTTTCATTGAAATGGCTCAATGTTATAAAAATGCCTCGCTTACACTAAAAAACCATTCAGTAAATACACTTATTACTCAGAGATTCACAAAGACTCACGGAGAGACACAAAGGCCAATAGTTTGCTGTGATTATTATTCAGAAGGAGATACGACTGAAGAATCTATTAATGTCTTCGAAACTTTGCAGCTTTGGAACTCTGAAACTATAACTACAAATACTACTATTTCGCTGAGAGATACACAAAGGTTTAAAAACACGAGACCCTTCAGGTTTTTGAAACATGAAGGGTCTTTTTAACTCTATAACTTTGAAACTTTGTAGCTTAAATTAAACACTTTCTAATTCACCACAATCATTTTGGCAACCACACCTTGCTCTTTACTCACTTTTACAAGATAGGCACCCTGACTCAAATTGTTCAAAGATTTTACAATTCGAGCAGCGTTATCTTGCTCGTTAAAACGGTGTATTAACTGCCCTAAACTAGAATATACAGCCACTGAGATCACTGCCATGTTTTTAGGGTTTTTGATGATTAATGCCTTTTCATTATTAACATAAATAACACCAAAATTTGCTTCCAACTCTTCTTGAGTAGCCAATACACCCTGCTTCGAGAAGGTTAGTGCAAAGCGGTCTAAATATTCACCTGCGCTAAGGTTCACCTCATAATCTAAAACGCGCATATCATGATACACATCTTTACCTTTATCGTGCAAGTAGATGTTTTTTGCGGCATCAATATTTTGTAAACTATCTATACTGATACTTACCAAGCCTTGGTGAGCCACTTTAACTCCCAGCGGTAACACCACCGATTCATCAAAGCTATCGGTACCTTGAATAATGAATTTACTATTTAAGAAATACCAAAACATGTCTTCGCTAAAATCTTCAATTAACGGCGCATCGTACCCGATATCAAATCCGCTTGACGCCAAACTATCGACACCTACGAGCAACTGACGGTTAACACCTGCAGACGATTCAAAACGTAATTTAATTTTTTCTCTGGTGTCTTTATTTGCTGATGTGGCTTGGGTCGATTTTTTAGTTGTTCCTTCTTTAAAGAATACTGAATTCCCTCCCGATTCAGTCTCAAAAACGCGCTGACTATTTTTAAAGATAATATCACCACCTTGAATGCTAGCAGGTAAACTAGGATCTAAAGTCGCCGATACAAAAAAGCCTTGTGCAACAGGAATAAATTCTCCTGGTGTTTTGCCAGTTTTCTTTCCGGAGGCATTAATTAATGGATCATCCGATATTGCATAAGTACCCCCCAAAAGGTAATAAACCGCATACCCACCTTCGTACTCTCGTAACGTATGGGTTTTATTCGCAAAATGATCCCAAAAATATAGTGCGCCATTTATAATGTTTCCATTTGAGTTATTTCCTCCATCTCCCGTACTTAAATTATCCATTATAAATTCTTTAGCATCAATAGCCGAAGGGTATGGATTTCCAATCAAATATTGGTTACCCGGAGTAATTTTTAATGTAATATCACCATTATTAGGCTTTCCTCGAAACGAATAGTTTTGTGTTTCGTTAAAAGAAGTTGCTGTATCGTCGGAGCCTTTTAAAGTAAAACCCTCACCAACATTTATGGTACCTGTACTACCTATACGATGCCAGGCATAATAGTTATCGGCTTGGCCATTAACAAATTTATCTATCCAATAATCGGCAAGCGTAACAGGTGGTCCTGGGCTACCATTATAACCCGAGCTGGTAAAAACAACCTCTGGTTTAGAAATAAGGGTTGGATCAGATCCATCGTAAAGGACATTGGTTAATTGAAAACTGGTATTATTAGTACTCGAACTTTTAAAACCTACAGGTGAACCCCAATAATTATAAGTATATAAATCTTTTGTGCCTTGTTGGTCTATTTCTAAATAACCTCCACTGGTAACATCTAACTCACTACCTTCCTTTTGTATAAATTGCGATTCACCCTCAATATCTAGTACACCATCTAATTTCGTATACCAAGTGTTATATAGGCCTTTATTGCTATTTACTGTTATTTTTCCTACAAAAGAAGCTACCATTAAACCAAGAGTCCCTTCTGTCTCGCTAGTTTCTATATGATGATTCACCTGAATTATAGCTGCATCATCAGGGTTATCTTTTTTGTCGCTTATATCCCATACATCGCCATGTTTCCAAACTGTAGGATCGCTCCAGTTTCCATCCATAGCCGTCACATAAGGTAGTGGTGCTGTTTGAACCAAGATATCTTTGGCGTTATAAATCGTTGCTCCTGTAGTATTGGTATTTGATATATCGATTAATTTATCGTCCTCGTAATGGTCCATTTTATAATAGCGAATCAAACTAGCGCCAACATCTACATTTGTAGTGGAAATATCTAAAGGAATAATTTTCCCCCTGTTAAAACTGTTTGCATCGTCCAACTCTTGGTACACCATGCGTTTTACCTCGGTTTCAGTGAGGGCTCTATTGAACACACGTACTTCGTCTATTTCGCCTTGGAAAAAATTAATAAGACTAGCTGGAGTACGACCAATTGTAAAACTTGTAGTTGTATTATCAATAGCATCTGTTGAAGTTACTGATCCAATTTTTTCACCATTAACATAGAATATTTTTTCTTTAGAAGAAGTCGAGTAAGTTGTTGCCAAATGTATCCATTTCCCATGATCAGCAACATCAACACCTATAGCATGCGAATTTAAAGTTGAAATGATTCGGTTGGAAGCATATACAAAGTTAAAATTCAATTGTCCTATTATAAACTGGCGCTGAGTTGCCCCAGCATCAATTTTAATCCAACACATCATAGTCCCTTCACTAGTACCATTTAAAAATTCAGGTTCTTCCACATAATCGTTACGGCCATCAAAATAGAGGCTATAACTATCGTTTAAATTTCGTGGCGAACCAAAAACAGTATCATCGCCATCACGAGCATCGACTACGCCATCACTGTCGGAATCGGTATTTGGTGTAATCATACCTGTAGAACCGTCAATAGTCAGTAATGGCAGATAAATATCACCCAAAGCTATGGTATTGTTTATAGGATCAATAAAATCCCATGCAGTATCATTATTAACATTAGTAGGATCTTCTTGCCCAGCCGTTCCATAAACCCCTGAGGCAAAATCAAAAATATCCAAAATACCATCACCAAAACCAACCGAATCAGCCTTACCATCACCATCCAGGTCTTGCCCTCTAAAGGTTTCTGTTTCTAGACCGTCACCTACTCCATTTCCAGAAATATCGCCATCACCATGTTGGAAATCTGTATCGTTTGAATTCCCTCCACCATATTCATCGACATCAAAAACACCATCGTTATCGGAGTCTAAGTCTAAGTAATCGGGAATACCATCACCATCGGAGTCTGGAATACTTGTTACACCTGCGTGAGGTTGTACTAATCCATCAGAATCTGCCATACCCTGCAAAACACCGGTGCCACCACTATATGCTACCAAACCCAATTCCACCACATCGGGAATTCCGTCGTTATCACTATCGAGATCGTATACATCGGGCACACCATCGCCGTCGGTATCGCAATTGGATCCTGATGGACAAGCGCTTTCTTCAACGGTATCTAAAATCCCATCGTTATCATCGTCTAGATCAGTATTATCAAAAACCCCATCACCATCACTATCGAAATCATCATATCTACCTTCTCCTGTAACATTAAGTATAAAAGGACTTGATGGATCGTCAGACTCAATTTCTAACGTCCCATTAAACGTGGTATCACTCGATGCCGTAAATTCTATGGTTAAAAATACTCTAGATCCAGGATTTAGCACATTATTTGGCGTACTTGCAAGTTTAAACTCCGGGGAGCCTGAGGTAAACGTAAAATTATTGATATTTAATGTCGCTGACCCTAAATTTTGAATAATATAAATTCTAGATTCTGTTTGCCCCACATTCGCAATTCCAAAATCGGTATTATCGGTGGTTGAAGGTGTATTACCTGAATTTATTTTAATATCTAAACCTGAAATACGAATTTCTGGTTCTAATGTCGTTATCTCGGTAATCCTTACATATCCAGAAGCACCATTTCCTCCATTTACGCCTTGATTGTTACTTGAATAACCGGCACCTCCTGCACCGCCGCCGCCGTAAGTTCCACCTACATGACCTTGACTATTAACCACGCCTCCAATACCACCATTGCCACTAGGTGTACTCGCATCCCCAGCATTAGCTAGACCGCCGGCACCGCCATTTGAAGCGCTCGCCCCAGCACCACCGGCGCCATTTGGGCCACCTGCACCGCCACCGCCCCCGGAACGCGGTGCCGCATCACCCCCATCACCACCATTACCACCACTAGTTTTGAGAAAACCTCCTGAATCTGTATCCAATCCACCTAGACCACCTGTTAAACTAGAGGCTATAGCACCTTTACCACCTCTTGCTATAACATAATGAGATCCCATTGAAGTATCAAACTCAGAATCGCCACCATCTCTTGCTGTTCCTATAGCAGTACTTGACCCACTGCCACCTGCACCTACAACGACAGTAAATATATCTCCAGCGTTTACACCTCCACTATTTACAAGTATTGTACTCATGGCATAAGCACCGCCACCGCCACCTGCACCATGACTATTAGTTGTGGAGGCATTAGCTCCAGCACCACCTGCGCCCCAAACTTCTACTTTTATGGCAACTACACCAGAAGCAGGAACCTTATATGAATAGGTACCAGGTGTGTCAAAATTTGTTTGAGCCTGCACGGCAAAATGAGTGGTTAACACTAAAAAAAATAAAATCAAAAACTTAGTGGGGTGAGTAGTTTTCATAATAAGGGAGTTATTTAGGGAATTACTTACAGTTGGTTGTCATTTAAAAATAATGTTTTATATATAGTGTTATGACCATGATTAATAAAGGTTTTGTTATATATAAAGCAAATTCTTAAAACTAACAAGCTAAATTCAAGGCTTTAACACCATAAATATGGCATTATATCTAATAATGCAAAATTACCACTTTTAATTTATTTATTCTAACTTCATATTGAGTTTTAAACAGTTATCATGTTTCGTAAACCTAACTACTAATTGGTCGTAAGTCAATAGAAAATAATGTTTGAACACCCCTATAATCCCCTCTAGGGGATATGGAGCTTGTTATTTAATTTTAACGTTGTAAATCGGTTTATCCCGGTAGGTGAATCATACCATTATTGCTAGATTCTTCAGTCGTACCTCCTTCTGAATGACAAATTTCGCTCTTAATAATAAGTCCCTTTTTGAAAAGACATGGTTTAATTGTAGTCGTTGTCATACAGAACGCACTGAAGCATTTGCACAAGCTCTTAAAAAAACCTCTGTGAATCTCAGCGCTTCCTCTGTGAATTTCTATGTTACAACTTGGAAACTTTGAAACTCAAATACATGGTGTTCGAGTGAAGTCGAGAACATTATACCTTCGATTCGACAAAACTTCTCGAATCCGCTCGAAGACCGTTAATATAGGCTCGGGGGATTTCTGTGTTATTTTAAACTTACTAACCTCCTAATTCAAAAAAAAAAAAAAGATTCTTCAGTCGTGCCTCCTTCTGAATGACAAGTTTCGCTCTTAATGACAAAATCCTTCTGAGTGAGAATAATTACTCAAAAAAATCAACCAAATCATCCAACTGGTCTGGCTTTTCGATAATTTCTTTTTGAGCATTTAAAATGAAGTAGGTTGGCGTTTCAACAATACCATAGGTTTCAGCAATTTTGCTACCCCATTTCCCTGAACCAAGAACATTTATGAATTCTGGATATTTTTTAATTTCTTTTTTCCAAGCTTCTATTTCTTCTTCGGCTTCAATACCTACAGCTATCACTTTTACTTCACCTTTCCCTAAACCATTTACAAAAGTTTTTAACTGAGGAATTTCATCTAAACAGTGTGAACAAGAGCTGTTCCAAAACACCAAAATGTACTGTTTGGCAAGGTTTAACTGGCTTAATTTTTTATTGACTTTTTTTCCGTTTTCGGTTACCGAGAGCTCAAAATCGGGTGCTTTATTTCCAAGAGAAACACGTTTGTAAGCGTTTAGCGCATTTACAAGTTCGTGATCTTCTAAAGCTAGACCGATATCACGTAAATATTTATCTGAAATATAATTTGCTATTTCCTCCTGTTTTAAATCGACCATTTCTTGCCATAAATCTAGTAAAAGCATACGCTTAACTTCGTTAGGTGCTTTTGCCATGGCCTTGTAAACCACATCGATATTGGCTTTGTAATTATCGACTTCATTTAAATCTTTAGACGTCATTCCAAACACATAACTCAGCATTTTTTCTTCTAAAAAAGCAGAGCTTTGAAGGGTTGGATTGGTAAAATCGACATAATCAAAATAATGCGTTTTAAGCTTGGCGATATAGTTTTGAGCTGATAAGGCTTTGGTAGGAATATAAGGTTTATTGGCTTTTATAAACTGAAGTGCTAAGGTGCCCGAAGCTGCTTTTTCATAACTTAATTGCGCCTGACCTTGGGCTTTATAAATTCCTTTTAGTGCGGTGGTATCTTTCTTTTCACTCGCATAATAGTTACTAATACTATGCACTACGGCCGACATGCTATTATGATAAGACGCTAACATTTTATTTTCAGAAGATTTTGTGAATTTCACACCAGTTTCGGAGTTAAATTTCAACTCAATATCTTCCTTTCCGTTGTAAATAATATCGAAATTAAAGTCTTCCTGCGGAATGGCATAAACCAAACGATACATACCTTTGGTTGCTGTAGAATCTAACAGAAAACCAAACTTGCCTTCACTATTAACTTCAGCGCTTGTAATGTATTCTGAAATGGTTGGCTTCACTTTATACAACAACACAACATTATAATCTTGGGCTGGAGAAAAAGTGCCTTTTATGGTATGCTGCCCAAACATGAAAACTGGCAAACACAAAAAGAAACAGATAAGATATTTTAAAGGGCATTGTTTGTTATTAACTAACATAAAGGGAGGTACGGATTATTAATTTATAAAAATACACATTATTTTACTATCGGCTCGATGGCTTCTAAGGCTTGTTTTACACTTTTAATTTTATCGAAGGTTAACAACAAACGCAAGCCTTGACGTGTTTGTTTTTCCTTCATTTTACAAACTCCCGGATGCGTTTGTACAAACTGCAATACCTTGGTAAATCCAGGACTCTGATAGAAACGACTTTGCTGATCGTTGATAAAATACCCTATGAGTTTGCCTTGCTTCATCACAATTTTTTCAAAGCCGATTTTGGTTGCCAGCCACTTGATTTTAACACTGTTCAGCAAATCGACCACCTGAGTGGGTAACTCGCCAAAACGATCGACTAATTGCTTCTCAAAGATATGCAATTCATCTTCTGATTTTAAATTATTTAGCTGTGTATATAAATTTAATCGTTCAGCAATATTATTCACGTAATCATCGGGAAAAAGCAGCGAGAAATCGGTATCGATGGTTACCTCTTTAACGTAGACTTTATCTTCTTCAGGTTCATCATATAAATCTTTAAACTCATTTTCTTTGAGTTCTTCAATAGCTTCATTTAAAATTTTCTGATAGGTATCAAAGCCAATATCATTAATAAATCCGCTTTGCTCTCCACCTAATAAATCACCTGCTCCACGAATTTCTAAATCTTTCATAGCAATATTGAAACCACTACCTAATTCGGTAAACTGCTCTAGGGCCGAAATACGTTTTCTGGCATCTTCGGTCATTGCCGAATAATCGGGCGTTATAAAATAACAGAAGGCCTTTTTGTTGCTACGGCCTACACGACCACGCATTTGGTGCAAATCACTCAAACCAAAATTATTGGCGTTATTAATAAAAATAGTATTGGCATTAGACACATCCAACCCACTTTCAATAATCGTGGTACTCACCAACACATCGAAAGCGCCATCCATAAAGGCCAGCATGAGTTCTTCTAACTTTTTTCCTTCCATTTGTCCGTGGCCCACACCAATTTTAGCATCGGGCACCAAGCGTTGAAGCATGCCTGCCACTTCTTTAATATTTTCAATGCGGTTATGAATGAAGAAAACTTGTCCGCCACGCTCTATCTCGTAACTCACAGCATCTCGAATGGTTTCTTCGGCAAAACGAATCACATGACTCTCAATAGGATATCGGTTTGGTGGTGGCGTAGTAATCACCGATAAATCTCTAGCCGCCATTAAACTAAACTGAAGGGTTCTAGGAATTGGTGTAGCGGTAAGAGTTAACACATCCACATTGTCCTTCATGGCCTTTAATTTTTCTTTGACAGCCACTCCAAATTTTTGTTCTTCATCGACAATGAGCAGCCCTAAATCTTTAAATTTTACATTTTTGTTAACCAGTTGATGGGTTCCAATAATGATATCTACTTTACCTTGTTCTAAAGCCTCGAGAGTTTCTCGTTTTTCTTTGGCGGTTCTAAATCGGTTTACATAATCGACTGTAACAGGAAAATCACGTAATCGCTTTTTAAACGTTCTGGAATGCTGATAGGCCAAAATGGTTGTGGGCACTAAAACAGCCACTTGTTTACCATTGTCTACAGCTTTAAAAGCGGCACGAATGGCCACTTCGGTTTTACCAAAACCTACATCACCACAAACTAAACGATCCATAGGGCGTTCGCTTTCCATGTCCAATTTAATATCGGCAGTAGCGGTGCTTTGGTCGGGGGTATCTTCATAGATAAAAGAGGCCTCCAACTCATGTTGCATAGAGCTATCGGGACGGTATTGAAATCCTTTTTCGGTTTTACGCTTAGCGTAGAGTTTTATTAAATTGAAAGCAACATGCTTAACACGCGCTTTGGTTTTTTGCTTTAAAGTTTTCCAAGCCGTACTACCTAATTTGTAAATTTTAGGCGGTTTGCCATCTTTACCATTAAATTTGGTGATTTTATGCAGGGAATGAATACTCAAATACAAGACATCGCGCTCGCCATACACCAATTTAATAGCCTCCTGCATTTTACCTTCAACATCAATTTTTTGAAGTCCTCCAAAGCGTCCTATCCCATGATCGATATGCGTGACATAATCGCCAATATCTAAATTTGTAAGTTCTTTTAATGTGATGGCCTGCTTTTTAGCGTAACCATTTTTAAGCTGAAATTTATGATAGCGCTCAAAAATTTGATGATCGGTGTAGCACACCGTTTTCGTAGCGTGATCTACAAAACCCTGATGCAAGGATAGCACTACGGTTTTATAAGCCACTTCTTCTTCAGCATCATCAAAAATATCATGAAAACGTCTGGCCTGCTGCTCACTAACACAAACAATATAATTGGTATAACCCTGATTATGTTTGCTGTTTAGGTCGTCGATTAATAAATTAAATTGCTTGTTGAATGACGGTTGCGGGGAAACTTCAAACGCTATGGTAGTATAGGGTTTGGAATTCGTAGCCATAACAAACGAGTTACCAAACTCCATGATCGAAAAATCCAAAAGCTGACGTTTCAATAGTTTTGAATTGCAGAATAAGGCTTCAGGTTTAGCGTGTTTAATGTCTTCGGAAAGCGATTTAAAAGCCGTTTCGGCTTTTTCGTAAAAATCATCAATTCTAGAAAAAAGTAAATCGGCATTTTTTATACCTATCACGGTTTTTTGAGCGATGTATTTCAAGAAACTTTGTCGGCTCTCTTGCATTAATTTATTCGCCACATTGGGAATAATATTAATCTTTTTTATCTGCTCCACCGATAATTGAGATTCTACATCGAAGGTACGAATACTGTCTACCTCATCACCAAAAAATTCAATACGGTATGGTTCGTCATGCGAAAAGGAAAACACATCTACAATACCACCACGCACCGAAAACTCGCCCGGTTCGGTAACAAAATCAACCCGTTTAAACTTATATTCAAACAGCACTTCATTTACAAAATCGATCGATAAATTATCGTTCACCCCAACTTTTAGAGTATTGCGCTCTAACTCCTTACGAGTAACTACCTGCTCAAAAAGCGCATCGGGATAGGTTACAATAATCGCTGGTTTTTTCTGAGAGTTAATTCGGTTTAAAACCTCAGCACGCAACAGAACATTAGCATTATCGGTTTCTTCAATATCATAAGGTCGGCGATAACTTCCTGGGTAAAATAAAACATCTTTACTACCACAAAGTTGTTCTAGGTCGTTTAAATAATGTGCGGCCTCTTCTTTGTCATCAAAAATCAACAAAAAAGGTTTATTGGCATTTTTAAAAACACTGGAAATTACAAACGACAAGGAAGAACCAACTAATCCTTTTACATGTGTTTTACTTTCATTTTGGGCAATAGCATTTTGCAGATTTTGCGTTTGCAAAGCCTGTGCATAAATTTCAGAGAGGGTAGATTTACTCACTTAGAATATTTTCATTTTTGAACAGCAAATATAAGCAGCATATTGTTATTCTGAAATTTAGTCATCCTAAGATATCAATAAATTAAAATGAATTTCTGCTCAATCAATTTTAGAAAAAAGAGTATGTTGTAGCTGTTTTTTGTCATTTTAACTAATAAGTAGAAAAAATAACTTAGAGTTTTTAACTTTAGGTTAAATTTTCAAAAAAAGGTGTTATCCTTGTATAAATTAATCCCTCTAAATGAAATCTATAACATCAACATTACTAATAGACGATGATAAGTTTACTAGTTTTTACAACGAAAAGATTGTAAAAAAACATAACCAATTTGGTGAAATCATTTCTGTAAATAGTGGTAAAGCTGCGATTGAATACTTGGAAGATGCTATAGAAGGAAACGCTTTAAAACCCGATGTTATTTTTCTTGACATAAACATGCCTGCTATGAATGGTTGGGAATTTATTGAAGCCTATAGAAAATTAGATATTGAATTTACGAGTACTATAAAAATAATCATGTTAACGACCTCTTCAAATCCAAAAGATAAAGAAAGGTCGCAAACCATAAATGAAATAGCAAATTATATTAACAAACCACTTTCCCTCCCCATTTTAGATGAAATAATAAAAGATTTAATTCCAGTTAAAACCTCATAGAAACATTCTAAAATTTCTTCCCTCAAAATTTGAATATTTTATGAAGTTCGACACAATAACCGAACCACTACATGCGCATAAAAATTTGTCTATACCTACTAACCTTGACGAGTTTTCTGCTTGGGCATTCGCTCACTGCCCAAAACAGGGCCTCATTATCAGGAACTGTTTCCGATGAATTTGGAAAACTCCCTGGAGCACATATTACCGTTGAAGGCACCAACATACAAACCACAACCAATATTGATGGTTTTTACAGCCTAAATTTAGAGGAAGGCTCCTATGTTGTTACTGCATCCTTCATCATGTACCAATCGAAAAGTATTTCTATTACAGTTCAGGTTGGAGATGCCTTAGTTAACGATTTCATTTTAAAAACTGGATTATCAGCCGACGAACCGGTGTCATTAGGGACGCGTTCAAAACCACAATCATCTTTAGAAACTACGGTGCCTATTGAAATTATTTCCCCCGAACAAATTAGTAGCTCATCGCATTTCGAATTAAGTGAAATATTACACTATTTATCACCATCGTTCCACTCTACAAACCAAACTATTTCTGATGGTACCGACCATATCGACCCTGCCACTTTACGCGGTTTAGGTCCCGATCAGGTTTTGGTTTTAATTAATGGCAAGCGCCGACACACCAGTTCCATGCTTAATGTAAATGGTACTATTGGCCGCGGTAGTGTAGGTACGGATTTTAATGCCATACCTGTTGCTTCTATCGACTATATTGAAATTTTACGTGATGGAGCCACATCGCAATACGGCTCTGATGCTATTGCCGGGGTTATCAATATCGTGCTTAAAAACCAAACCGATGTTATCCATTTAGATTCTAGACTTAAAACGAATATTGAAGGCGATGGAACCACCAGTTATTTTAGTGGGAATTTCGGATTTAAAGTAGGAAACACGGGGTATATAAACATCACTGGGGAATTTAGAGACCGAAAGGCCACCAATAGAGCAGGCAACTATACAGGATATGTTTATAGTCAAGACGAAGCCGAAGATGCCGCGCTTATTGAGCAAAATAACTTCTTCGCACAAACGGGCTATAACGACAAACAGGTTATGGAAATAGGAAGTGCTGCTGTGCGTAACTCGGCCATTTCTTTTAATGGTGAGCTATTAATGTTTAAAAAGGCCAATCTTTACTTTTTTGGTGGTAGAAATTCTAGAGAAGGTGCATCTGCTGGCTTTTACCGTTTCCCTTTTGAAAAGGATCGTGTAGTTGATGAATTATTCCCTAACGGATTTTCTCCTAAAATTATAACCAACATACAAGACAACGCCCTTACTATAGGTCTTAAAGGGCAAAAAAATGATTGGGACTTAGATTTTAGTCATTCAATAGGAAATAACAGTATTGACTTTACTGTAAGCAATTCCAATAACGCTTCACTAGGTGTTCGATCTCCAAAAACATTCAAATCGGGTGGATACTTGTATAAGCTAAATACTACCAATCTCGATATCGATAAAGAATTTGATGTTTTAGGAGGTCTTAATGTGGCGTTTGGTGGAGAACTTCGTGTGGAAGGTTACGAAATTATTAGTGGCGAGGAAGATTCGTATATCAATGGTGGCGACACCTATATTGATGAAAACGGCGCAGAACAACCACGACTTATAGGGGCTCAAGTTTTTCCTGGAATTCAACCCTCTGATGAACTAGTACGTATACGATCTAATGCATCAGGATACATCGATTTAGAATTAAAACCTTCAGAACCCTTTTTATTTAAAGCGGCTTACCGATTTGAGTCTAACAACGATTTTGGTGAAAGCTCAGTTTGGAAAGTTTCAGGACGGTATTTACTAAACAAAAACATATCGTTTCGTTCGAGTTATTCTACAGGGTTTAGAGCGCCTTCTTTACATCAGGTCTATTTTCAAAAAATAAGTACTCAGTATTTTGACGGCGACATTAGTCAGGTGGGAACCTTCAACCACGAAAGTTCTTTGATTACCGATGTTTTTAAAGTAAATCCATTAACACCCGAAAGGTCTAAACATTTCAGTTTAGGCTGGAGTTCAAAATTTAAAGATAAATACACCTTTGCTTTCGACTACTATAACATCAACATTCAAGATCGTATTATTTTATCTGGCGGCTTTAGCTTAGGATACGAACCACAACTAGCTCCCTATGACGTTTCAACAGCTCAGTTTTTTGTGAATGCGATTGACTCTAACACCAATGGTTTTGAAGCTTCATTTATGTATCAAGATAAATTAGGAAGTGGTTTATTTAACGGACAAATTTCCACAAATTTCACTAAAACCAAAGTTACAAATGTCAATGAGGATAGTGTTGAAAATGGCGACATAAACACCCTTTTCAATCGTGAAGAACGTTCAAGAATAGAATCGTCCACGCCTAATTTTAAGATTAATTCCTTCTTTCAATATGAAATTAACAACTTTAAGTTTAATATAGTGGGTACTTTTTTCGGGAGTTTAATCTACCTTCACCCAGACGATGGCGACCCAAACAATTGGCAACTTAACGAATATACAGGTCGTGTAGAAACTCGTGACCAGACCTTTAGTCCAAAATTTATCACAGACTTCGCGGTAAGTTACCGCTTTGCTAAATTTTTGGAAGCAACGGCAGGCTGTAATAATATTTTTAACGTATATCCGGACAAACACACACATTCAAGTAATACAGACAATGGCAGTTTTACATACAGTCGACGTGTACAACAATTTGGTGTAAATGGTGCTAACTGTTTCGTTCAAATATTATTACGACTTTAAACTCATGAAGGCTAGAACCCTACTTTACGTCTTTATTTTTTGCCTACAATCATGGGGCAGTGTTCTGCATTCACAAGCAACCCTAAACGAACAAATAAAACGTGTAAAACGGGCCCTTTTCATCTTTAATATTTCCGATCAAATTCAGTTTCTAGATAGCAACACAAATCCTGATTTTACCATTGGCGTCCTAGGTCAAGATCGTACGATTATAGACTTGAGAGGCCTTGCTCAAAAACGTCAAATCAAAAACAAACCCGTTCGTGTTTTAAGTTTCAAAAACATTAAAGACATTCAGGATGTTGATGTGGTTTATGTCAATCATAATAAAAATTTCGACGTTTCGTATATCCTAAACAAAATTTCGGGCAATAACACCCTATTAATTACTGAAGATTATCCCTTTAATACTTCTATGGTGAATATTGTAAATATCGGTGAAGAATTTCAATATGAGATTAATGAGGATCTACTTAATGGAAACAACTTAAGTGCGACTTATAGCTTAAAAGAACATGCCATATCCTCCATTGAAAAGTGGAAGCAACTTTTTCAAAACACAGAACACCAACTTGAAGCTACACAGGAAGCTCTCGAACTAGCAAAAGACGATATTAAGCATAAAAACGCCAACATTACTAAACAGAAGAAGACGATCAACACGATAAACTCGCAAATTCATCAGCAAAAAAATGCTTTAAAAACTCAGGAATCTGAAATTAATGAATTGACAACGCTATCGGAATTTCAAAAGAAAAAATACTCCGAGAAGTTAATCATTGAAAAGCAGTTAGAAAACCGCATCCTAGAACAAATGGAGGCTTTAAAGGAAAAACAAGCCTATATATCTTCTAACAATGCCACTATAAACCTTCAACAAGATACTTTAGCACATCAAAAACAAGAAATTGAAGCCAAGCTGGAGAAAATCAACCTGATTAACAAAAGCTTAAGCACCCAAAAAACGGTGAATTACCTTTTACTAGCGCTTCTTATTATCATTGTAATATCTGTAATTTTAATTTATCGAAATTATAGATCGATTAAATTATTGAATGAAGACCTACAAGAAAAGAACAACGATATTTTTAATAAATCTTTAGAAATTGCTTCTAAAAACAAAGAGTTAGAAGAATTCGCATACATTACCAGCCACGACCTTAAGGAGCCCCTAACCACCATTTCAGGACTTATAGATTTGCTTCAAGACGACTATAAAGACCAATTGGATGAGGATGCTATTATGAGTATGAATTTTATAAGTAAATCGAGTTATCGCATGCGAAATCTTATTGATGCTTTACTTAATTACTCAAGGCTTGGCAAGGCTAATGAAAAAACGGAAATAAATTGTAACACCTTGGTTTCGGAAATCATTCACGATTTAGACAACGCCATACATCGTAACCAAGCCGTTATTACCTATCAAGATTTACCCACAATACGTGCCAGTGAAATTGAGTTAAGAGTGTTATTCCAGAATTTAATTAACAACGCAATAAAGTTTAAGAAACCAGATACATCTCCCATTATAAACATTTCATGTGGTACCATGGTTCCGGACCACCAAACTCAGGTTTTCTGGAAATTCGAAGTTACCGATAACGGTATTGGCATTAAGAAGCAGCATAAAGACAAGATTTTTGCCATTTTTCAGCGTTTACACTCTCGTGAAACCTATGAAGGAACGGGAATTGGCTTAGCCTTTTGTAAAAAAATTGTAGAATCCCTTGGCGGCCAAATTTGGTTTGAATCGACCATGAACGAAGGCACCACATTTTTCTTTACTATCCCACAATAATAGGTGCAATTCAAAAAAGTAAATTAGCTTCGCTTTAGTAAAAAAAGCACCAAACTTTAATTATATTTGTCATTACACTAAACTCAAAAAAAAAACATGTCAATTTCCAAACTATTTGATAGCGGTTTTAAAAAACGTAATGAAAACCATTTTGCTGCCATTGTACGTGTAGCCATGGATGACGGAATTATCACATCCGAAGAACAGGCCTTTTTAGACCGATTAGCACACAACTTAGATATACACAAAGAAACATATCTTTCTATTTTAAAAGATTATAAATCACACCCTATTAATCCACCAGCCTCTTACGATCGTCGTTTAGAGCGTTTGTACGATTTGGTACGCATGGTACATGTGGATCAAATTAAAGGTGACCCGGAGCACCGCCTCTTACATAAAATAAGTGTAGGTCTAGGTTTTCATGCGGTTAACGTGAAATACATTGTAGACAAGGCCTTAACGCTTGTGCAAAACGGTGTAGATTTAGATACCTTTATTGAGGAAATTAAAACGATGAATCAATAAAGGTTTGTTAATTCTTTAATGGTTTAATCGTGTCATTGAAACACGGTCTACATCGAATTAACCAATTTAAAAATAGTCACAAACACGGAAGATTTTTTATTTGAGACCCTTCAGGTTTTTGAAACCTGAAGGGTCTTTGAAACTTTGAAGCTTTGTAGCACAATAACTCTGCAACTAGATAACTACACCTTCTTATGATGTAGCTTCAATTGTATACGCTTTCGCGGAATATCTACCTCTAATACTTTAACGATAATTTGCTGATGTAAACTCACATGTTCATTCACATCTTTCACAAAATCATCTGATAAATTAGACACATGAATTAAGCCACTTTCTTTAATTCCAACATCAACAAAACACCCAAAATTGGTGATATTGTTTACAATTCCAGGCAATAATTGACCTTCTCTTAAATCGTTTATGGTTTTTATGTTCTGATTAAAAGTAAACACTTTAGCCTGCTCCCTAATATCCAAACCTGGCTTTTCAAGCTCTTTAATAATATCTTCAAGCGTTAATAAACCAACTGTTTCGGTGTAGTATTTTTTTAGGTCTATTTTTTTAAGCTGTTCGGAATTCCCTATTAATTCGGATACCGATTTCCCTAAATCTTTGGCCATTTTAGTCACAACACCATAACTTTCGGGATGCACGGCAGAATCGTCTAAAGGATTTTTAGCACCTTTAATACGTAAAAATGCAGCCCCTTGCTGAAATGCTTTATCACCCAAACGTGGTACTTTTTTAATAGCATTTCTAGAGGCGAAGGCCCCATTTTCATTTCTATAGTTAAATATATTTTCAGCTAATTTGGGTCCAATACCAGACACATAACTCAGTAACGATTTGCTTGCCGTATTGATATTTACGCCAACAGCATTGACACAGTTTTCAACTACCACATCCAATTCTTTTTGAAGCTTAAGTTGATCGACATCATGCTGGTATTGCCCAACCCCAATAGATTTGGCTTCTATTTTAACCAATTCGGCCAAAGGATCTTGCAAGCGTCTCCCTATAGAAACGGATCCTCTAACCGTAACATCATAATTTGGAAACTCTTCTCTTGCTATTTTGGAAGCCGAATAAATACTCGCACCAGCTTCACTTACCACAAAAACCTGCACGTCGTTTTTAAAATGAACCTTTCTAATGAGGGCCTCTGTTTCTCGTGATGCGGTACCATTTCCTATAGCAATCGCCTCAATTTTGTAGGCATCGGCCAAAGAGCTGATTTTTTTCATAGCTCCAACACTATCACTTTTCGGAGGATGTGGGTATATGGTTTCATTATATTTCAACTGCCCTTGAGCATCTAAACACACCACTTTACAACCTGTACGAAAGCCTGGATCGATACCCATAACACGTTTTTCACCTAAAGGCGACCCTAGCAAAAGCTGCTTTAAATTCTTTGCAAAAACACTAATCGCCGATGCATCTGCTTTATCCTTTGCAATTTGCAAGGCCTCATTAACCAACGATGGCAACAGCAAACGTTTATATGCATCGTTAATAGCGAGCACAATTTGTTCGGCACAAGCATTTTGAGCACGAACCATACGCTGTTCAATTTTATCTAATGCACGTGCATCGTCAATTAATACTTTTGCCCTTATAAATCCTTCTTTTTCGGCTCTTAAAATGGCTAAAAACCGATGTGAAGGTATGCGGCTTAGATTTTCTTCCCAATCGAAATAATCTCTAAATTTTTGAGCGTTCTCGTCGTCGGCTTTCGTTTTCACCACTTTCGTAGAAAGCATAGCGAAACGCTCCAACTGATAACGAATTTGATTTCGTATATCGGTACGTTCGTTTACCCATTCGGCAATAATATGCCTAGCACCTTCTAAAGCGGCATCAATAGAATTTACATCGCCCTTTACATATTTGTAGGCAATAGACTCAACATCATTAGCATTCTGACTCATGATAATCTTGGCTAAAGGTTCCAAACCATTTTGCCTTGCTTTTTCAGCCTTTGTTTTACGGCTTTTCTTAAATGGTAAGTACAAGTCTTCAAGCGCCGTTAAATTGGTGCAATTCGCTATTTTTTGCTGAAGTTCAGCCGTTAGTACCTCTTGTTCTTCTAAAGCTTTTAAAATGGCATTTTTACGTTTTTCAAGCGCTTCAAATTGTTCTTTAAACTTAACAATCTCACCAATTTGAACCTCATCTAAGTTCCCTGTAGCTTCTTTGCGATAACGTGATATGAAAGGGATGGTGCAATCTTCATTTAATAATTCAACCGTGTTTCTAACCGATTTTTCTTGAAGTTGCGTATGTTGAACGATATATTTTATCATGAATTCTAACGAAATAAAAGAACGCTAAACTATAGAATTTCCCTGTGAAAATATTGAAATTCATGAAAGCTTTAATAGCATCTACCATATACCCTGAGAAAATCCAATAGTAATACGCAATCATGGAGACCGAAGTGAGGCATCTTCCCCTAATGATTTATAACCTTGGCGGAAACTCTGCGAAATCCCTTATGCGACTTTAAAAAGATCCTTCAGTCGTACCTCCTTCTGGATGACAGCATGACTTTGAATTTATATTAAGTCACAATGGTTCTAAAAGTGAGATTAATACGTGGCATATTTACGGTTTTTGTGGGCGGTAAACGGTGCATCCAGTAGGTTTGTGTGTCACCTTTCATGACTAATAAACTCCCTTTTTCTAATAATACTGAAACGGTTTGCTTTGATTCTTTATGCTTGAAAGAAAATTTACGGTCGGCTCCAAAACTTAAGGAGGCAATGGCTCCATTTTTTTTCAAATCCTTTTCAGCATCACTATGCCAAGCCATGCCTTCGCTGCCATTGTGATACAAATTAAGCAAGCAGGAATTATAAGTTTCGCCAGATTTGGCTTCAACGATGGCTTTCAGTTCTAAGAGCTCTTTCGTCCAAGGCAAGGCCGATTTTGTGGTTTTAGAATAAGTGTAATCAAAAGGTTTGTCGCCATACCATGCTACTTTACGTTTGGTTATGATGAGCTTTCCAAAAATAATGGCTTGATCATTTTCCCATGCTATGTTTTCCATTAAACGCTCAAAGTAATAAAGCGCTTGTTTCGCTGATATGACTTGACCATAATGGAGCACCTCGCCATCAAAAGGTAAGATTTGAGTTATGGGATTAGGATTAAACAAGTCCATATATGATGCAAATAAATGTAAATATAGGTACTAATTATACGAATAACGTTATTACGAAGAGATTCACAGAGCTGACACTAAGATTCACAAAGAAACTTGTCATTCCAATAAAGGCACGACTGAAGAATCTTTACATGAAATGACTCTAAATGATTAGAACGCTTCGATTACACGATTAAACAATTCAACAGTGATTTAGGCACAAATTCTATTGACTTTACGCTTATCGAATGTCTAAAAAATGCCTTTAAACCTCAATAGCTATTTAACCTTATAGCTTTGAAACTATGCAACTTTCTAACCTTCTAACTTTTTAACTTTATAACTTTATAACTATAATAAACAAAAAAACCTGTTCATGTTGGTACACATGAACAGGTTATATTTTATGGAAACTAACGATACCATGTTGCTAAATACTATTAACAACCAGAATGGTTTTACGCTACTTTCTTAATTAAATCGAAACAAGGGCATTTTTTACAGCGCTTGTTTTCTCCTTTTTTAAACTTTTTACAACAGCTACTTTTTACTTTTTCAGGAAGTTCGATTCCTAATTTACGTAATTTTTTCTCTGCCTTTTTTTGCTTTTTTTTGCCCACAATAGGATTCTATAATTAACACTTGTGGGCAAATGTAAATTATTTTAATTAAATCTAAATAAGATTAAATGTTAAAATTTATTGTGGCGCATCTGTTGCAGCGGTAGTTACGGTTAAATTTTCGATATCTCTATCAAATAAATACAGGCCACCTTTATCATCGCCAATCATATTAATCTTATCCAAGATCGTACGCGCTACAGCTTCTTCTTCTATTTGCTCGGCCACGTACCACTGTAAAAAGTTATGGCTTGCATAGTCCTTTTCTTGAAGACTAATATGTACCAATTCATTAATACTTTGAGACACATACACTTCGTGATCGAATAATTTTTCGAACATTTCTTTAAAGGAAGTAAAAGTCACATTAGGTGCTTTTAGCTCCGAAATTTTAGCATGCCCGCCACGTTCGTTTACGAACTTTACCAGTTTTAACATGTGCTCACGTTCTTCATCAGACTGTGCGTACATAAAATTTGCTACACCTTCCAAACCTTTAACTTCGGCCCAACAAGCCATGGCTAAATATATTTGAGAGGATTCGGCTTCTATTCTTATTTGCGTGTTTAACGCATCTTCTATCGTTTTTGATAACATAATGTTTGCTTTTTACGTAAAGTTACAGATTTCTTTATTCTTTTTTAAAAACAGTAAAAAGAATATCACTAAAACATAATGAGTCTTAATTAATTTAAATCAGAAAAAAAAAGACTGCTGAAACACCTGTTTCAGCAGTCTTTTTTTAGGAATAACTCGAAACTATTTTAGTTTCCAGCCTCTTGTTTAGCGTCGTTAATCATATCATCATTAGGTACGATTACGATATTAACACGTCTGTTTTGAGCACGACCTTCGGCAGTACTATTATCTGCAACAGGTTGTTCTTCACCAAACCAGTGCGTTGTTAATCTTCCTGAATTAACACCTTTTTGTTTTAAGAAACTAGTTACCGCATTAGCTCTATTTTTTGAAAGCGTCATGTTATAATTAGCATCACCTTGGCTATCAGTATGTCCTACTACTAATAAGTTAGTGTCAGGATAGTCCTGAATAATTCCAACTAATTTATTTAATGTGGTTTCAGACTCACCATTAATATTGTATTTGTTCGTAGCGAAATATACCCCACTACCATCTTCAAAAGTTACTACAATACCTTGATCAACACGCTCTACTTGAGCACCTGGAACTTCTTGCTCAATTTGTTGAGCTTGTTTATCCATTTTATTTCCAATGATAACTCCGGCTCCACCACCAATAGCAGCTCCAATGGCAGCTCCTAATTCGCTGTTTCCATGACCAACATTGTTACCAATAATGGCACCTAAAAGCGCACCACCCACAGCACCAATAGCAGCACCTTTTTGTTTATTATTCGCGTTATCTACAGCCTTACAATTCACAAAAGAAAATAAAGTGATCACTGCCAATAATACTATTGATGTTTTTTGAATATATTTTTTCATGTTATTTAATTTAACGGTTACTATTAATTTTTAAGGGATTTTATAATTAGTATTTACTGAAATGCCAAGTGATTACAAAAGGCTCATTATCTACGGTAAGGGCTTGTTCCCACGTCATAGTTGATTCAGAAATTGAAGTCAGATTAAAACGATAGCCTTGGTTCGTCATAGACTTTCCTTTAGCATCGGTTGGTTTTAATAAGAAATCGTATAGTCCTGATTGCTCATCTATTTTTTGGATGGTGAAGATAAAATGTCTCAGTCCCGAATTACAATCGGCGCCATCTATAGAATAGCTTCCTGTGTTGTTATTAGGTATGAAATTCCAAGTACTGCCTTCAAAGCATGCCTTATTATCTTCATTTAAAAGCGTCACATTAAACTCACCTTCTTCACTATAAGAAATCGCACTAAGAGTCCAATCGCCCTTAATTTCTTTTTTTGGTTTTACAGGCGCGGCTGTTTTACTAGATCCACAAGCCATAAGGCTTAAGGTCATTAATACTAATACTAATTTTTTCATGGATTATGGTTTTTATAAAGTTTTAAATAAATATAGTCATGTATATTCTATAAAACAAAAAAGAACGTTTTTTAGCAATTCTTTTAGCTGTATAAAAACCATCACTAACGCAATTAATTAAAACTTCAGATTTAGCAGCTAACTCATTTAAGGCATTAATATGAAATGCCGGACCTAGCTAATGGTTAACCCATTTGGTATGTTAGCCTCATCTGGATTAACGAAAACTAATTTTCCTTCGGCGTTTTCAGTCATTAAAATCATGCCTTCACTTTCTACACCACGAAGTGCTCTAGGGGCCAAGTTCACCAAAACAGTAACTTGTCTACCAATAATATCTTCTGGTTTAAAACTCTCGGCAATTCCAGAAACTATGGTACGCACATCGATGCCTGTATCAACTTTTAAAACCAATAACTTTTTAGCCTTTGGCATTTTTTCAGCTTCAATAATAGTCCCTACACGAAGATCTAGCTTAGTAAAATCATCGAAAGTAATCGTATCTTTTTGAGGCTCGACAGCTTTATTAGCAGCTTCGTTAGCCTTTTTACTGGCTTCTAATTTATCCAATTGTTTTTGGATGGTTTCATCTTCAATTTTAGAAAACAATAATTCGGCTTTTCCTATTTTATGTCCTGCGGAAAGCAGCACGTCTTTAGTTTTAACCTCGTTCCAATTTGTTGCTTCCGTATTTAAATTTAAAATGTTTTTAAGTTTTTCGGAAGTAAATGGTAAAAACGGTTCGCTTAAAGTCGCTAAAGCTGAAGCAATTTGAAGTGCCACATACATAATCGTTTTGGTGCGTTCTTCATCGACTTTAATCACTTTCCATGGCTCAGCATCGGCCAGGTATTTATTTCCTAGACGTGCTAAATTCATAAGTTCCTGTCCGGCCTCTCTAAAACGGTAGCGCTCTATAGAACTTGAAATCACATCTGGATATGCTTTTACAGCAGCTAAAGTCTCTTCATCGACAGCTTCTAAACTGTTAGGTGTAGGAACAATGCCTTCGTAATATTTATTAGTTAAAACCACCACACGATTGATGAAGTTCCCAAAAATAGCAACCAACTCGTTGTTATTTCTAGCTTGAAAATCTTTCCAAGTAAAATCGTTGTCTTTTGTTTCTGGAGCATTTGCGGTTAATACATAACGTAGCACATCTTGTTGCCCTGGAAATTCTTCTAAATATTCTGGTAACCAAACCGCCCAGTTTTTAGAAGTTGACAGTTTATTCCCTTCAAGATTCAAAAATTCGTTTGCAGGTACATTGTCTGGCATGATGTAAGAGCCTTCAGCTTTAAGCATCGCCGGAAAAATGATACAGTGAAATACAATATTATCTTTACCTATAAAATGTACCAATTTGGTATCTTTATCTTTCCAATACGGTTCCCAATCTTTCCCTTCTCGAGCGGCCCATTCTTTAGTTGATGAAATATAACCTATAGGCGCATCAAACCACACATAAAGCACTTTACCCTCTCCACCTTCAACAGGTACAGGAATACCCCAATCTAAATCGCGAGTTACCGCTCTTGGTCGTAAACCATCATCTATCCAAGATTTCACTTGGCCATACACATTAGGTTTCCAATCTTTTTTATGACCTTCAAGAATCCATTCTTTTAAAAAGGCTTCATGTTTATCTAATGGTAAAAACCAGTGCTTAGTTTCTTTTAGTGTTGGTGTATTTCCTGTGAGTGCCGATTTCGGATTAATTAAATCGGTAGCATTATGGCTAGTTCCACAAGCTTCACATTGATCACCATAACTTTCCTCGTTGCCACATTTCGGACAGGTTCCAACGACAAAACGATCGGCTAAAAACTGATTGGCTTCAGCATCGTATAATTGTTCGGTAGACTCTTCAATAAATTCACCCTTATCGTATAAAGTTTTAAAAAATTCTGAAGCGGTTTCATGATGAATAGGAGCCGAAGTTCGCGAATAATTATCATAAGTAATCCCAAAATCTTCAAATGATTTCTTGATAATCGCATGGTATTTATCTACGATATCTTGTGGTGTAACCCCTTCGTTCTTTGCTTTAATAGTAATGGGCACACCGTGCTCGTCACTACCACCAATAAAAGCAACATCGTTACCTGTTAAGCGTAAATAGCGCACATAAATATCGGCAGGCACGTAAACGCCCGCTAAATGCCCGATATGGATTGGGCCATTTGTATAAGGTAAAGCTGTAGTAACGGTGTATCTTTTTGGTGTATTCATCTAGTCTAAAAAAATAATTATGGGAGTCATAACAATAAACTTCCTATTTCGAAAAAGGCTTCCGTTTTTTTGTAATGACTGTTCTTTTAAGGCACAAAAGTAATCATTTAACAAGCGATTTAGAAAAAAAATGTACTTTTACATTATGGCAAAAAACCTTCTAACATTCAGCTTATTTTGCGCGTTTTTTTTCTTCGGAATTCAAAATTATACCGCTCAAAATGTTGCTGTTAAAACATCACAAAGCAGTTTGAAACAACCACCATATTTAGAAGCAGGCGATTCTGTTGCTATTGTAGCGCCTTCTGGCATTTTAAAAAACAGACAAGCTGAAATACAAAAAGCGCAAGCCCTTTTAAAAAGCTGGGGCTTACACCCTGTGGTTGGAAAACATGTATTTACACAAAACAATCATTTTGCTGGCAGTGATGATGAGCGCTGTGAAGATTTCCAAAACGCCATAGACGACCCTAGTATTAAAGCCGTTTGGTGTGCTAGAGGCGGTTACGGCGCTGTGCGTATTTTGGACAAATTGAACTGGACGAATTTTAAAAAGCATCCGAAGTGGATTATTGGATATTCAGACATTACAGCCCTTCATAGCGATGTCCATAATTTAGGTTATCAATCGCTACACGCTATGATGTGTACGAGTTTACAAGATCCTCCAGAAACTATTAAAGAAACTATTTCAACCTTTAAAAACGCCCTAACGGGAACGCCTATTTCCTATACTTTAAAAGGCTCTAGCTATAACAAACCAGGAACAGTTTCTGGCGAATTAGTAGGTGGAAATTTAAGTATTTTACAAACCATGTTGGGTTCTAAATCGCAAATAGAAACCAAAGGAAAAATACTATTTATTGAAGAAATTGGTGAATACAAATATCATATTGATCGCTTATTACAAAGCTTAAAGCGGGCAGGTTATTTTGACCATTGCGCAGGGGTTATTGTTGGCGATATGACCAAAATAAAGAAAAACACCACCCCTTGGGGTAGCTCTATAGAACAGCTTATTTTAGACGTTTTAGCCGATTACGACTTTCCTGTGGCCTTTAATATGCATGCAGGGCATGACAAAGACAATCGTGCTTTAATTTTTGGTCGTGTTGTTGATTTGACTGTTGAAAAAGAAAAATCTACAATATACTTCGAAAAATAACCTTGTTTTTTTGATAGCATCGGTTTCAACAGTTTCCTGAAAAATCAAATATAACTGACTTTTTAAACCGCTATATTTTAAGGTTTACTAGTTTACGAATTACCGACACTCAATTCTTCAAACGGACCAAAAAACTCGAAGTTAATATTTTCATCTTTCACACCTAAACCCTTTAGGATTGATAAGACACTAGCCATAAACGGCTTAGGTCCACAGAAATAAAAATCACTAGTGTTTTTAATCCCTAAATCACTCAATATTTCAGGTCTGAAATACCCCTTATAATCGTAGTTTACACCAAGACTATCAGAGGGTGATGGTAAATCAAACACTTTTACAAACCGTGATTTTTGACCTGCTGAAGCTTTAATTTCGGCATCGAATGCCTGACAAGCACTATTTTGAGCACATTGAATAAAAGTTAGATTATCGTGATGTTTAGAAGCTTCTTTAAACATACTTAATAAAGGTGTAACCCCCACTCCTCCGCTAATAAAAACAATTGGGTTTTTGGTAGGTTTCAAAACAAATTCACCGGAAGGCATGCCTAATTGTAAAACAGACCCCACTTCCGTATTGGAATGTATGTAATTAGAGACCATTCCATTAGGATTCCCTTCTTCTTTTTTAACACTAATTCTTAGATAATCTTTATCATTAGAATCGGATAAACTATAATTTCTAGTATGCTTGTGTGTCGTTCCAGGAATTTCAATAGTAATAGCTACATACTGACCCGAAACAAAGTTTGGGATGGGCTCGCCATCTTCTCTTTTTAGATAAAACGACGTGATATTAGAGCTCTCTTTAACTTTTTGAGTGACAACAAAGGGTTTCATACCTCTAAATCCGCCTTTACTCTTTTCTCTACTACTGTATAGCGCTTCCTCTCTAGTTACAAAAATAACCGCCAAATCACCATAGGCCTCTGCCCAGGCATCGATAATTTCTGGAGTTGCTGCATCTCCTAGTACTTTTTTTATGGCTATAAGTAAATTTTCCCCAACGATAGGATAGGCTTCTTTTGGGATGGATAAACTGGCATGCTTTTGTGCAATAAGCTCTACGGCATCACCAAGTTTTTCTAATTTTTCAATATGGACAGCATACTGAAACACAGCATTCGCTAGGGCCCTTTGCTGAGTACCTTTTTTTTGGTTTGCCATATTAAAAACACTCTTTAGCTCTGGATGCTTATCAAATAACATCTCATAAAACACCTTTGCGATGGCCTCTCCATGCTCTTCTAGAACAGGCGCCGTAGCCTTAACGATTTCAATTGTTTCTTTGCTTGCCATAATTAAATATTTTGTTTTTATTTAGCTGTAGTACTGATACTAAAGATAGTAATAAAAACGCTACAAAAATTAATTACAATTAAAATCGCGTGAAACATAGCGGAACATACACTGCTGAAAACAAGATAGATACACGCAAAAAACCCAGAAACACAAAGATAAGACCTGTAACATTTGCCCTCTGGTTTCATCACTAAAAAAGCCCTGAAATTTATTTAAATCCGCGCTCCTTTTGAATTTGTTCATAAGACGCCTGCACTTGCCTAAACTTTTCTTCGGCGCCTTTTTGATGTGCAGGTCCGAGGTGAATTACTTTATCCGGATGGTATTTTTTAGCCATTTTTCGGTAGGCTTTTTTAATCTCGTCGACAGAAGCCGATTTATCGATCTCTAAAACTTTATAAGCCGCATTGCTATCGTTATAAAACATAGCTTTAATACTTTCATAATCTCTTTCTGAAATCCCCAAATAGCCCGAAATCTTAAAAATTTGATTCACCTCATCTTGGGTAACAGCACCATCGGCTTTAGCTATTCCGAATAAAAAGTGAAGTAGCTGTAATCTTGAGGCGTGTTCCATCATTTGCCTAATTTGCAAACAAACCGGGCGAAGCTCAATCTGTTGCTTGTTGATGTTCTTAAAAAGTTTAAAGGCATGATTAGCACGTTCCTTTCCGTACATACCTACAAACTGCTGACGCACGAAATCCAATTCACGCTGATCTAATTTACCATTAGCCTTTATAACCGAAGAAGCTAAAATGAGTAAACTCACCTCAAAATCGCCCGATTGTGTTCGTGTTTGGGCTCTTTGTCTTTTATCGAAGGCTTCCTTATCGGAAAAAAAAGGATCAATACCCTCCGACATCGAATCAATTAAACTCCCTAATGCCACACCAATGATAGCGCCTATAGGCCCTCCAAACGACCACCCAATAGCACCACCAATCCATTTTGAATAACTCATGTAAGTATTTGTTTTAATAAACGTCAAACCACATCATTACATATTTCTTTTAATTAGAAAAGACTTGTGTATGATAGCGTTTACGCTCAGCTAAAATTTTAAATTTAATTTATGAGCGTAAATATAATATTTGTTAATGGATTGCTTTACGCAATTGTAACACAATTGGTATCTTTGCAATCTAAATTGTTAATAATTAAAATTTAAAAATATGTATCCAGCAGAATTAGTAAAACCAATGCGCGAAGATTTGACCAAAGTTGGTTTTGAAGAATTACATACAGCCCAAGAGGTTGATGCTGCTTTAGCAAAAGAAGGAACAACTTTAGTGGTTGTAAATTCAGTTTGTGGTTGTGCCGCTGCTAATGCACGTCCAGGAGCAAGAATGAGTTTAGACAATGCCAAAAAGCCGAACCATATTGTAACGGTTTTTGCTGGGGTTGATAAAGAAGCTGTTGATGCTGCACGTGGTTATATGGTACCTTTCCCTCCAAGCTCACCAAGCATGGCTTTATTTAAAGATGGTGAATTAGTTCACATGTTAGAGCGTCATCATATTGAAGGTCGTCCAGCCGAACTTATTGCAGACAACTTAAAAGATGCTTACAACGAAAACTGTTAAGCCATAAAAGTTTATATTATAAAAAAACCACGATCTTTAGTGCATCGTGGTTTTTTTATGCCCGCGTATTTGAGGCCACACCAGTTTAAAAGTAGCTTTTTGTTATGATTTTAAAAACAATCAAAAAAAGAAAAAAAATGATTTTAGCATTGATCGTTATTGTATTAATTATTCAAAAATGCACCGTTTTAGATCTGTCGCCACTAGCGCTGGTAAACAAAAATAAATATACCGACTACAAATATTTACATGAAGGGGTTCGCAATCCAAATACTGAAATTGTAAAAGTTTCAGATACACCATACAACACCATAGGTTACGATGAAAAACACAACTATTTTGTGGTATATAGTGATGATCACATTCATAAAATAAACAGCGCCGGCGTTGAAATATTCAAAATAGCCAAACACAACACCTCTTTTACCGAACTAGGTCCCTACATCTTTGAAAATGATTCGGTTTACGATTTAACTGAGAAATACATAGGAAAAACCGAAATAAAAGAGGTAATACCCTTTTCTATTGAAACACATCATGAAGACAATTTCACTAAGCTACTAGAGCAGTATTACCATAAAGCCAGCGCTGTGTATTATGCCAATGTTGGACCTTATGGTCCCGAACATCTCAAAATTTATTTGAAAACAGCAAACACATGGACGCTCTTAAACATTTTAAAAAAGGGCTACACATTTGGAGAATCTTATGGTGGCTATGATAACTTCCTAAAAGCATTCCCCGAAAAATACCAACGTTATATTTACCTAAAAAACCCAGTAAATCAAGTATACTCATCACGTAATGCTGGTAGTGAGACTTTTTCTTCAATACCCGATGACATCACACTTACTATGGAGGACAGCTTGGAATATCCAGAGCACAAAAACATTAAGGTATCTTATTTCAAAAAACAAAAGGTTGCAAGTGTTATCGCCTATACAGGTATACCTGTTTCTTTTTCGGGTCCCGCATATATCAACATAAAAATAAGTGGAAACGTATTTAAAGTTAAAGAAATGGGACATAAAAGCGCAGGGATTTCTTTTGGTATACAACACTTTATCTCCTATTATATGCTTCCTAAAAATTTCGAAAAACAAAGTAACATTAGTTTTCTAAAGATTTTCCCCTCTGCGAGCAATCTAAATTCAGGAAGCGAAGGTTTATATGTAATTAGACCATTGTTAAATAAAATAATTTAAGCATCATTTAATCAAAACCAAGATTTACTTATTTTTGAACCATGCGAAAAATCATCTCATACCCAGTAAGTATTATTTATGCTTTTTTCTTTTTTATAACCCTTGTTATTTTTCACGGTTTACAATGGTTTGCCTTTAATGTTTTTGGTTATAGTGTGCATAAAAAAGTTGTCGATGCCTTGCAATTCGCTTTAATGCGCTGTGCCAATATTTTAGGCACCCGTTTTACATTTACAAACCCTTATAATATTGATACTGATGTGCCCTTAATAATCGTGGCGAACCACCAGAGTTTACATGATATTTACCCCATCACTTGGTATATGCGCAAACACCATCCTAAATTTATTAGCAAAATAGAATTAGGAAAAGGCATACCTAGTGTTTCGTATAATTTACGACATGGTGGAGGCGCCTTAATAGATCGTAAAAACCCACGTCAATCTATTCCCACTTTAATGAAGTTTGGCGAATATATTGAAACGAATAAGCGCGCAGCAGTAATTTTCCCTGAAGGTACACGTAGTAAAGACGGGACTCCAAAACCTTTCCAAACCAAAGGCTTAGAAATATTATTTAAAAAAATTCCTTCGGCGCTTGTAGTCCCTATCACGATTAATAACTCATGGAAAATGTTAAAATACGGGAATTTCCCTATGGGTTTAGGTACTCATATCACATTTACCGTGCATAAGCCTTTAAAAGTTAGTACCTTTGCAGATAAGCAAGAGCTAATACATAGTATTGAAACTACTATTACAAACAGTATAGAACCATAACATTACAATCCATGTCATTGAAAAATAAAAGATTAGAAGTCATGCAGTTTTTAGAAAAAGACGTTGACATGCTAATGGAAAAATATTTAATTCCTATAGATTCCATCTGGCAACCAACTGACTTTTTACCCAATTCTGAAACTACCGATGACAAGTTTTTCGAAGAGGTTAGAGAAATTAGAGAACTAGCCAAAGAACTCCCTTATGATTTTTGGGTGGTTTTAGTAGGTGATATGATTACTGAAGAAGCCTTACCTACATACGAATCGTGGCTTATGGATGTGGAAGGTGTCGACCAAATGGATGGTAAGGAAAATGGTTGGGCCAAGTGGGTACGCCAGTGGACTTCCGAAGAAAACAGACACGGTGATGTACTTAACAAATACCTTTATCTTTCTGGAAGGGTAAACATGAAAGAAATTGAAAAAACCACCCAGCATTTAATTGCCGATGGTTTTGATATTGGTACCGATAGAGATCCTTACAAAAACTTTGTATACACCAGTTTCCAAGAGTTGGCAACATATATCTCGCACAACCGTGTAGCTAAAATTGCGAAAGACATGGGCAACAAGCGTTTGTCTAAAATGTGTAAAATTATTTCTGGTGATGAAATGCGTCACCACCATGCCTATTCTGATTTTGTTGACCGTATTTTCAAGGTAGATCCAAGCCAGATGATGATGGCTTTTCATTATATGATGAAACAAAAAATTACCATGCCTGCACATTTCTTAAGAGAATCGGGGGGTAAAATAAGTTCTGCTTTCGAAGAATTTTCAAATACAGCGCAACGTATTGGTGTTTACACGGCTACTGATTATGTAGATATCCTTCAGAAATTAATAGACCGATGGGAAATTGATAAAATTACCGGATTAAATGATGAAGCTGAAAAAGCTAGAGATTATTTAATGAAACTTCCGTCGCGAATGTATCGTTTATCTGAGCGTATGAAAGTGCCAGAAAACTCATTCCAGTTTAAATGGGTAGAACCAGCGATTATTAAATAGATTGTTGATTCGTTCAACTGAAAATACAAAATTATAAAAACACAAATCCATTCCTTTCAGTTTAACTGGAAGGAATTTTTTCATTTAAAACATGTATACTTCCGAAGTCATCATTAATAAAACCATAGCCTTTGTGAAAACCACTTTAGCCGATGCTGAAGGTGGTCATGATTGGTTTCATATAGAACGCGTTTACAATAACGCTTTACTCATTTCTAAGACTGAATCGGCCGATGCATTAGTCGTAACTTTAGGAGCCTTACTTCACGATATTGCCGATAGTAAATTTCACGATGGCGATGAAACCGTTGGACCAAAAATGGCTTCACGTTTTTTAGCTGAGCTTCATGTGGATACAGCTGTAATAAATCACGTAGTAAACATCATCAAACACATATCATTTAAAGGAGGAAACGAAACTCAAAGTTTTAAATCGGTAGAGTTAGATATTGTACAAGATGCCGACCGATTGGATGCCATAGGCGCCATAGGTATTGCGAGGTGCTTTAATTACGGAGGGTTTAAAAATCGAGCGTTGTATAATCCAGATATTGCTCCTAATTTAAATATGACCAAAGCCGAATATAAAAACTCAACGGCACCTTCTATCAATCATTTTTATGAAAAGCTCCTATTATTAAAGGATCGTATGAATACCGAAACAGGAAAGAAAATAGCTTTAGAACGCCATAATTATATGTTAGGGTTTTTAGATCAGTTCTATAAGGAATGGGAAGGACAGAATTAATAATGTTACCAAAAAAAACCTCAGATTGGATAGTACCAAACTGAGGTTTTTATTTTATATCATAAAGGATAATCTCCTAGCTAATCATCTTCTTGATTTCCTTTCTATAACTTGAGGCGCTTTTACCTGTAATATCATTAAAGGTTTTATTGAAGTGTGAAAAGTTATTAAATCCGCATTCGAAACAAACATCAGCAATACTCATTTCTAACTCTTCAGAAAGTAATTTTGTGGCATGAACCACGCGGTATTCATTTACAATTTGTGTAAAAGTCTTTCCGGTAGCCTTTTTAAAGTATCTACAAAACGCAGGAACCGTCATACTCACCTTATCGGCAATTTCATCTAAAGCTATATGGTGTGTAAAGTTTTTATTCACATATTTAAAAATCACACCTATTTTAGCACTGTCTTGAGCTTCGGCTTCGAAAGCCAAACCATCGGCATTTAATAAACTGTAATCGTCTGTTTTTGATAAATAGTGTAAAATCTCCAAAAACTTAATCACACGTTTAAGTCCATTATATTGAAATAACTTTTCAATTTTCGGACCTAATTTTTGTTTGGTTTCCACTTTAAAGCGAATACCCTTTTTAGCTCTTTCAAATAAAGCTGCGACATTGGCCATTTCAGGAACACTTAAAAAATCGTCTCCTAAAAAATTAGACTTAAATTGTATGGTCGTTTCTGTACCATTTGCTGTTAAACGATCTGTAAAACCATTATGTGGTAAATTAGACCCAATTAATATTAATTGACTATTGTTAAAATAAGACAAGTGTGTACCGATATGAGTTTTACCTTGTCCTTTATTTATATATATAAGTTCTAATTCTGGGTGGAAATGCCAGAAGGCACCGTTCTTATCTACCTGTTCTACATGCTGTTTGACCAAGATGGAGCTACCAAAACTTGGGCTTAGCTTCTTTAATGTGGGTTTCTTAGCAATCATAACCGAGGTTGTTTTATTAGCAAAATTAATACTTATTATGCATACATTGTATATTTATTTAACTCAAATATATGTTAAATTAACTTCACATACAGTTAACAAATCGTTAACAGATAAAATAGCATATAAATAAGCCAAAATTGATGTTTTGCACCTTCTACATCTCACATATCTTTGTACCGTTGAACGTTATAAACGACTCATTATGAAAAACGTACTTACACTAACTAAAAAAGGAATCCTGATGGTAGCTATGCTAGCGACGGTTTTAGGATTCGCTGAAGGAGATGCTAAGGTTATCGTAAAGAGAGACGCTAAGAAAACGTCTATAACATTAGAGGATGTCAAACAAGGGGATTTAGTTTCTATTAAAGACAACCAAGGTATCATTATTTTTAAAGAGTCAGTGGAAACCACTGGAACTTATAAAAAAGGATTTGATTTAACAGATTTAGCCAGTGGCGAATATGTTTTTGAAATTGATAAAGATTTAGAAGTAAACATGATTCCATTTACAGTAAGTGCTACTGAAATAGAATTTGATGAAGCTGAAGAATCAACATACTTTAAACCTCATACTAAGAAAGAAGCCGATTTACTATATGTAACGAAACTTTGCTCTAACGATGAAACAGCTATCATTAGTATTTTTAATGAAGTTGAACAAGGTGCTTACGAAATGATTCATTCTGAATTAGTAGAAAATGCCTTTATGATCAAGAAGGTTTATAAGTTGAATAAAGGAAATTATAAAATTACAATACACTCTAATAACAAGGAGTACACGAAATTCATTAATAATTAGTTTAATGTCTTATTTAGTTTAGTTTAGTTGGTAAAGTGGGCTGTGGTGGCCCACTTTTTTTTTGCCTTTTTTTTACTAAGCAAAACGTAAAATTCTTGACTGTTTCCTTTCTCACAGGAGCATAATAACCATCTCAATAGGCATTAAAATAGTATCATAATCCTTTTAAAGTTAATATAACACATATTATGATCAATTATGGTGTTTTGAAATGAGGATCTCTACATTAATTTTACAACGTAAACCTCTCATTTTGAAAAACATAACCAGTCTCTCACAAACCTTCCTTCTTTTAATAGTCTTGCTATACCATATACAAGGTCATGCGAAGAAAGCTGCTTACTATAATATTAGTCATACCAAAGAACAATCGGTTCTAACCTTGAACGATATTCCTCAGGGAAGTTCTGTAGTCATACTCAATGATAAAAAGCAGGTCATTTTCAAGAAACACCATTGGAACATTAAATCGGTTGACCTACAATTTTTAAATGATGGCCGCTACACGTTTAAAATAATAAACGCTGAGAACATTATGAGAATTCCCGTAATTATTTCATCGGGAATAGCATTCATAAATAACAAGGAAGCACTAATTTCTCTTAAACAATTTCAAAGTTTTTGTCATATTAAAAATATCTACGAACATAGGTCGCAAATTACGCTATACACAGAGCCTAAAAAACACAAAATCGATCTATACAAATCATATTAATAATTCTCAAACAGATTAATGGCAATAACGGTGTACTTTCAGTGCTCCGTTTTTTTTTGAGTCACCTAAAAATTATCAAAATTACCACTAAAATATGCTCAATTACCCTAGGTAATAACAAATGCCAGGATGACAGTTAATATGGTATATAAATACGTCAATTGCAGTGTTTTGTAACACATATACCTCACTTATCTTTGTAGTATCAAAATAGAAAATTTATATATTATGAATAACATATTGACTTACACAAAAAAAGGATTATTAATCGCAGCATTATTAATTTCTACCTTAAGTTTCGCAAACGAAAACACATTTTACAGTATCATTGTAGAAGCTAACAAAACAACATTAACTTTAAATTACGCTAAAGAAGGAACAGCCTTAGCGATTAAAGACGTTAGCGGATCTGTATTATATTCTGAAAACATTAATACAACCGGAAGATACAAAAGAGAGTTTGACCTAAACTTTTTACCAAACGGAAACTACTACTTTGAATTAGTGAAAGATTTAGAGATTAAAGAAATTCCTTTTACTTTAAATTCTGGAGTTGCTGAATTTAATGAAGAAAAAGTGGTTTACAAACCATTTATTAGAGTAGAAAACGATCTAGTATATATTAGTAAACTAGCTCTAGATGGCGAACCTTTAGATGTAAAAATCTATTTTACTGAAAAAAACAAATTCAATTCGACACTTGTTGTTTCAGAAAAGTTACAATCTAACGATAAAATCGAAAAAGTTTATAAGTTAGAAGGTAAAGATAAAGGTGAATACCAAATCATATTACATTCTGCAAATAGAAGCTTCGAAAAAAAGATCTAAACATATCTCAGATTTATAGCATAAGGGTAATCTTTAAAAAGGTTACCCTTTTTTTATACAAGGGATTAGGTTAAAAATTAAAATATTAGTCAATCTGTACTCGAAACAGAATTTCAAGCTAATAAAATTCAATGGATATGGGAATCTAAAATAAATTCAGATTGACGTACAATCGAATTAAAAAGGCCAGTTCTTTTTTTATCCCGCTTTTTAAACAGCATTCACAAAGAAATCCTAGTTCCAACTTCGATGAAAGACATGGGATAAAACTCACAAAACAAAACAAAATTACCTCAGATATATACTATATTAACTTAACATAAAATCAACATAAATATAACAGATAATCTAGCATATAAATTCGTCAATTCCCATGTTTTGCAGCACGTACTTCTGCAATATCTTTGTGGTATACAAAAAGATAAAATTATTTTACTATGAAAAATATAATTACAAACACAAAAAAAGGATTCTTACTAGTAGCATTATGTGTATCTATGGTAAGTTTCGCCAATGAAAATTCATTTTACAATGTTACTATTGAAGCAAACAAAACAACTTTAACTATTAATAATGTAAAAGAAGGAAGTTTACTTTCACTTAAAGATGCTTTAGGACATGTTATTGCTTCAGAAACTATTAAAACATCTGGAAAATACACTAGAGAATTTGATTTATCATTCTTAGCAAACGGAGACTACATGTTCGAAGTTGATAAAGATTTAGAGATTAAAGAAATTCCTTTCGCAGTAAAATCTGGAGTAGCATTATTTAATAAGAATGAAGAAAAAGTGATTTACAAGCCTTTCATTCGTGTATCTGGAGATATGGTATTTGTAAGCAAATTAGCCATTGATGGTGAACCATTAGATGTTGAAATCATTTTTACTCCTAAAAACAGCGGTAATTCTAGTGTTGTAGTTTCAGAAACCATTAAAAATAAAGATAAAATTGAAAGAGTTTACCAATTAAGTGGTGCAAAAAAAGGAGAATACCAAGTGATCCTTTACACTGCAGGTAGAAAATTCGAAAAAAAGATCTAAGAGATTTTAGTTTAGTTTAGTTGATAAAAAAGGTGATCTTAAAAAAAAGGTCACCTTTTTTTGTTTTTACTAATTAGCACGGCTTTGAAATTAATGAGATATAAACCCTAAACAAAAACATTATTTAGACTCACCTATAATCCCCTCCTGGGCGAAAGTTTCTCCTTTTTTTAAAATAACACAACCTCACTCAAGTTATCACATGAACTCTTGAAGTACCTTTCAAACTTTTAATCATTGCCTCTTTGTAACTCTGTGACTGACTGAAAAAATTCTGACAAATTAACCTGATTGTATGCTAAATTACCCTATAATAAATACAACAATAACACAGCAGACAATATAGTATATAAATTAGTCAATCCCCATGTTTTGCATCATAGCTTTCTGCTATACCTTTGTCGTGTACAAAGATTAAAACAATAGATTATGAATAACATATTTACACTTTCAAAAAAAGGCATCCTACTAGTAACATTATTTGTTACTATGCTAAGTTTCGCTAACGAAAATTTATCTTACAGCGTTGATGTTGTTGGAGCAAAAACAACCTTTACCTTAAACAGTGTGCAAGAAGGTAGCGCATTATCGATTAAAGATACCCATGGAACTGTACTTTATTCGGAAATGATAAAAGTAACCGGCAGATACTCTAGAGCATTTGACTTAACTTTTTTAACCAATGGCAAATACAGATTTGAGGTTGAAAAGGATTTAGAAATTAGAGAAATTCCTTTTTCTATTACCTCAGGAAACGCTATTTTCAATAAAGGAAAAGAAAAAACGGTTTATAAACCATTTATTAGAGTTGCTGGAGACTTCTTATACATTACGAAACTAGCAGTAGATGGTGAACCGTTAGAAATAGACATCTATTACACAAGCAAGGCAGGTAATGATCAAAAATTAATTCTTTCTGAATTAGCTTCAAACGAAATAAAAATTGAAAGAGCTTATAAACTTGACGGTTTAAATTTTGGAACCTATAAAGTCGTATTACGTTCTTCTGACCGTATTTTCGAAAAATCAATTTAACAATTTAAAGTTATATTTTGCTGAAAAAGGTGGATCTTATGAAAGATCCACCTTTTTTGTTTCCATTAATTTAAAAAAGAGCGCGGAATAAAGGGCATTTATTAACCTTAAAACAACCTAAAAATAACAGGTAAAATAACACATAAACACGTCAATATCAGTGTTTTATATTTCGTATTTAGTTGTTAAGTTTGATATGTTGAACGTTAAAAACACTTTATTATGAAAAACGTACTTAAACATTCAAAAAAAGGAATCTTGATGGTAATTATGTGCACTGCCATGTTAAGTTTCGCAAATGAAGTTTCATTTTTCAACATTAAAAATGAAACATCAAGCACCTCTCTGGTTTTAACACGATTAAAGGCAGGGAACCTACTATCTATTAAAGATAGTCATGGCGTGATAGTACATAAAGAAGTGATACAGGCAACAGGGAATTTTTCTTCGAAATTTGATCTTACATTATTGCCAAATGGCGCTTATAAGTTTGAAGTCGATAAAGGCCTTGTAATTAGTTCTATTCCTTTTACTGTTAAATCTGGATTGGTACTATTTAGTAAAGAAGAAGAGCAAATCATTTATAAGCCACATACGCGTGTTGAAGGCAATGTGGTTTACATTAGCAAATTGGCTTTAAATGGCGAACCTCTTAAAATTCACATATATGCTGTAGCCACAGGATATGAAGGTCTTTTATATTCGGAAACCATAGAAAACACGACAAACATTGAACGCATTTATCGATTAAATGGTTTAGAAGATGGCAGTCATAAAATTGTTTTCGAAACCGAAGGCAGAGAATTTATTGAACACCTTTAAAACAATTAAGAACCACTTATTAACTACTAAAAAGAGGGCTGTACTAGCCCTCTTTTTTCGTAATATGTATTTAGAAGTAGTGCTCTTCCAAGAATTTGTATAGTGTAAACTTGCTACTAGGGCTTATTAATTAAGCAAACTAACTTCCTACAATTGGCTTGAATTTATCCCAATTTGCACTAATGGCCCAGATGTTAATCGCTAATAATATTATTGCAATTCCTATGCCTGCTACATCATGTACTAAATGATGCACAAAAATCCCTATAACGACTGGAAGAATTATAATAGCACCTAATGCTCGTTTTTTTGGAATAGCAATGAGAATCCCACCGATAATTTCAACAATGGCAACCAATGGAAAAATCCATTTTATAGCCATAAATCCACCCATTATTTGCATCATGTCTTCAGACATTTCTGGCATTGGCATATAGTGGAAGAATTTGTTTAAACCTGAATTAATCATCATTAATCCGAAAAGAATACATAGAACTGTAAGGACTTTATTTTTCATTTTAAATATTGGTTTTTATTAATATGGCAAAATTAACTATTTTTGATTACCATTAGTAATCAGATACCTTTAGGTAACCAGTTACCTAAAGGTAATCAAAATCATTAGTAATGAAAAAGAAAGCACACAAAGAATGTATGTCTGCTCTGATTCCTGTTAGAGACACATTAGACGTGATAGGTGGTAAATGGAAAATTTTAATACTCATTTCAATTTGGGAAGGAAATAAACATTTCAGAGAAATTGAACGTAGTATTCCAAAATTAAGCACTAAAGTATTATCAAAAGAATTAAAGGATATGGAAGAAAACCAGTTGATTACTAGAACTGTTTTAAATGGTTTTCCTGTAAGAACAGAATACACCCCAACAGAACATTCTAAATCCTTAAAAAAAGTTATTTTAGAATTATACAATTGGGGCGTTAATCATAGAAAAAAAATCTTTGCCACCATTCCCAGTTAGTAAACTGTATGGAAATTTAAACTAGGTTTGGTTAACATGGCTACGAACACCAATATATTGGTGCAACCCAATTATTTCCCTGGAAAGTTAGCTTTTCGCTTTTCAAGGAAAGCGGTAGTACCTTCTTTAAAATCGTCGGTTCCAAAACAATCCCCAAAACCTTGTATTTCTACTTGAAAACCATCGACACCAGACTTAAAATTAGCATTTACAGCCTCGATAGCCGTACTTATTGCCACACTAGAATTACCGGTTATTTTATCAGCTAAACTTTCAGTAAACGATAATAATTCCTCTTGAGCAACCACATGATTCACCAAACCATAATGCAACGCCCGAGAAGCATTAATCATCCCTGCAGTCATAATCATTTCTAAGGCGCGACCTTTACCAATTAATTGTGGAAGGCGTTGTGTACCTCCATAACCAGGAATAAGCCCTAGAGAGGTTTCTGGAAGTCCTAGTTTCGCATTATTACTAGCCACGCGAAAATGACAAGCCATAGCCAATTCTAATCCGCCACCTAAAGCAAAACCGTTTATAGCGGCAATAACTGGCGTTGATAAATTTTCTATAAAATCGAATAAACTTTCGTGACCTTCAGCAGCTAACATTTTACCTTGAGCCGCTGAAAAATTTGAAAACTCACTAATATCGGCTCCTGCAACAAAAGCTTTTTCTCCACTTCCGGTAATTATAATCACTTTTGTTTCTTTATCGCGATCGGCAGCGTCAATGGCGTCATGTAATTCGCCTATTGTTTCTTTATTTAAAGCATTTAATTTTTCCGGACGATTAATAGTTATCGTACTAATGGCAGCCGATTTATTTAAAAGAATGGTATTATAACTCATAGCGAAGTTTTTTAAAATAAGTTGTGACATAAGCGAAAATGCCTATGTTTTCAAGTCTTAAATTTACTGATTTTTTAAAGCTTAACTGTTAAGAGTTTCTAAATTCGAAGTAATCAACATTCTAATTAGCGGTTGGAAAAGTCACTTTAAACGTGGTACCTTTACCTTTTTCTGAAACAAAAGAAATGGTTCCATTATAGGTTTCCACAATGTTTTTAACCATGGCTAGGCCTAATCCCATACCACTTGTTTTAGTGGTAAATTTTGGTTCGAAAACCATATTTTTACTTGCTTCGGAAATCCCCACACCATTATCTGAAACCGAAACAACCACGTTATTATTCACTTCTGAAACATTAACTAGAATTTTGGGCTCATCATTTTCAGACATCGCCTGAATCGCATTTTTAACAAGGTTGGTAACCACTCGAATTAATTGTGTGCGGTCTAATTTTGCAATGATATGTTCACGATCGGAAGAGAAAACAATATAATTTTCATTAAAAATATCTAAGGCCAGTTTAACAATTTCAACCACATTTAAATTTTCATTCTGTTGCGCAGGCATCTTCGCAAAATTTGAAAACGCCGAGGCAATAGAACTCATTGTGTCGATTTGCTGAATTAGAGTTTTGGTATATTCATCAACTTTTAAATAGATATTTTCATCTTCAGGATTAAACTTTCTTTGAAAGTCTTGCACCGTTAATCGCATTGGGGTTAACGGGTTTTTAATTTCATGAGCAACCTGTTTCGCCATTTCTCGCCACGCCTGTTCACGTTCACTTTTAGCCAATTGTATGGCACTTTCTTCAAGTTCATCAATCATACTATTGTATGAATTTACAAGCGTTGTAATCTCTTCGCTAGTATCATCTATAACAATTTTCTCATTTAACCTTTCTAAGCGTGTGGCGTTAATTTTATCACTAATGGTTTTTAAAGATTTGGTTATGAATTTTGAAAGCAAAAACGCCAATCCGATAGCCATAAAAAGCACAAAAGTAAAAGCATAAGCCATTCGTGTTAGGAATGCTTCAAGCTCTTTGGTTAAAAAATCGTCGTTTTCTAGATAAGGTATATTAAGGATAACTAAGGCCTTAGATTTCTGATCGGTAAGATAGGTGTATGAAGATAAAAAGGTTTCGCCGTTTTCCATGTGCTTATCAACATACCGATGGCCTGCTGTGTTAGAAATCGCATTTAAAACCTCTGTTTTGATGCATTTATCTGCAACATTATTTCTAAAACCTGCTTTTGAAGAGATGAGCAAAGTCCCATCTAAATCATATAAATTAATTTGAAGTTTATGGATATCGGCTATGTTATAAATTTCTTCCTTAAAAATAACGGCAATATTCTCAGTTTTAACCTCCCAAGTATTGTTTCTACCGTTAAGCACACGCTTTAAATGCGTACTGATACTATGCTCTTTTGCGTATAAACGGTCGTTGTGATAATCTTCACTCTGTTGTTTATATTGTTTGATGGCAACCACAGAAATAAGCACAGATCCCAGCAGCACAAGCATGATCATGGCTAGAAAAATTCGAGTACGAAGCGATGGTTTTTTAAATTTAAACGGCACGTCAATTTATATTGAATGATTTAAATATAGCAATAATTAAACCAAAGCGATTTAAAGCCAACTAAAAAGTAAAGAAGGCTAGTGTCTTATCATGTTAAGCATTCGGATTCTTATCTCGAATGCGTTTATACACCTTAAAACCAATCATAATAAGAATACCAAGAACGATGATTCCAACCACACCCCAAATCCAATTAATAGCATTTTTTAGCACTACCAAAAACACTACCGCAAAAAGAATAAAAGTGGCGCCTTCATTCCACATGCGCATAAAGTTTGATGTTTTTTTAACCACTCCTTTTTGTAGCTGCTTAAAGTACTGATGGGTTTTAAAATGATATACAAAGAGTAAAAGTACAAAGGCTAACTTAACATGCATCCAAGGTTGCTCTAGCCAATACGGCTGCAAAACAAGTAACCAAATCGCAAAAATAGTGGCTAATATGGCTGAAGGCCAGGTAATAATATACCAAAGTCGTTTCGCCATGAGTTTTAACTGATCTCCAAGGATTTCCTTATCTGGAGAAGGCTTATGGAAAGCTTCAATTTGGTAAACAAAGAGCCTAGGAATATAAAAAAGACCCGCAAACCAAGTGATAACGAAAATGAGGTGAAAAGATTTAATGTAATTGTAATATTCCATAATTATAATAGTAGATGTATTTTCAGACTTTAATCGGATTTAATGTCTTAACAATTTCACGATTTAAAAAATAGGCCGTTACAATCGTAGCCAAGGTATCGGCAATAGGAAAAGAAATCCATACGCCTAGTTCCCCATAAAATTGTGGTAAAATAAAAATAAGCGGAATAAAGAAAAACCCCTGTCGTGTTAAGGTTAGTAACAACGCCGGTTTAGCCTTTCCTATAGCTTGAAAATAAGCGGCACCAATAAGCTGCAGTGCTATTATGGGTGTCGCCGCAAATACCCATCGCATGGCACTTGGTGTCTCTTTTATCACCTCGGCATCGGTAGTAAACATTTTAGTGATCGCATCTGGAAAAGTCATTAATACTATAAACACTAAGGTCGCTAAAAGCGATGCATATTTAATAGCGATATAAATGGATTGTTTAACGCGATCGTACTGTTGAGCACCATAATTAAAACCAGCAATAGGCAAGAAACCTTGGGTAACACCTAAAACAGGAAACATAGCAAACATAAGCATGCGCCCAACAATCGCATAAGCGGTAACCGAATTAACACCACCTAATTCATACAGAATATTATTCATAAACAAATAGGTAACACTTACAACAGCTTGTCTAGCTAAAGTGACAAAACCTAAAGAACTTATTTCTTTAACCTCACTAAGGTGCAATCTGAAATGCGAAAAATTTAATTTTAGTTCGGAATGTTTCGATAAGAAAAACCATAAAATAAAAGCAAAACAAAATACGTATGATAAGGTCGTTGCCCAGGCAGCTCCCGCCATACCAAAATCCAATACATTTATAAAAAGATAATCCAAAAGCAAATTACTTACCGACGGAATCATCATGGCATACATCCCAAATTTGGGTTTGCCTTCAGCACGAATAACCGTATTACCCATCATACTCAACGCTAAAATAGGCACACCATAAAGCACAATGCGGTAATAAATTTTTGCAGGCTCAAAAATAGCGCCTTTACCTCCAAAAGAATGAATGATAGCATCTTGATAAAGCAATCCCACAAAAACAAAAGTGCAACAAAGCAATAAAGTCAAGGTAATTTGATTACCAAAAGTCTTAAGTGCTTTTGTATGGTTTGATGCCCCGAGTGCTCGAGATATAATAGAGGAACCACCTATACCGATGGCCATACCTAAAGCGGCAATAAAGAAAGATACCGGAAGTACAACATTTATAGCTGCAATAGCGGTTACCCCGATCCAGTGGCCTACGAAAATAGTATCAACTAATATATTTAAAGACATCACCAAAATTCCTATGGCCGCCGGAACAGCTTGTCTTATTAAAAGCTTTCCTATGGGCTGCGACCCTAAGTCTTGAGATGATATTTTTGCCATAATTTAATTTATGCTTGTGGCGTTACCCAGGTGTTGATCCAGTTAGACAATAAATCTACAAAAGGTTTATCATCATTCAAACAGGGGATGGTCGTAAATTCCTTTCCACCCATTTCATGAAAGATTTCTTGACCCTCCATGGCTATTTCTTCAAGTGTTTCTAAACAATCGCTAACAAAAGCAGGTGTTACTATAGCAATATTTTTTATGCCATTTTTCCCTAAACGCTCTATAGTTCTATCGGTATAAGGCAATAACCAAGGATCGAATCCTAAACGGGATTGAAACGATGTAGAAAAGGTACCTTCTTTCAGATTCAGTTTTTCGGCAACTAAACGCGTAACCTCTAGGCATTGATGTCTGTAGCAAAATTCGTGAGCGTTACTTGGTGTAGCACAACAACTCCCATCGATTTTACAATGCGATTTAGTGACATCACTTTTTCTAATATGACGCTCTGGAACCCCGTGATACGAAAACAATAAATGATCGATTTGCTTACCTTCCAAATGTCTATTTACGGAATTTGATAGCACTTCTATATAATCAGGTTTGTTGTAAAAAGCGGGAACAGATTCTATTTTTAAATTAGGAAAGGATGCCTGACGAATTTCTTCTGCCAAAACTGTGATGGTTTCGGTGGTAGCCATGGCAAACTGTGGATATAGTGGAAAAAGTAAAACCTCATCAACACCTTGATCTACCAATTCCTGAAGCCCTTTTTTAATGGTCATACTTCCATAACGCATGGCTAAAGCTACGGGCACATCCACTTGTTTCTGAATACCTTTTTGAAGTCTTTCTGAAATTACGATTAAGGGCGAACCTTCGTCCCACCATATTTTCTTGTAAGCTGCTGCCGATGCTTTCGGACGCGTTTTTAAAATAATTCCTTTTACAAGTGCCGTTCTAGCCACTAAGGGAATATCAATAACGCGCTCGTCCATTAAAAATTCACCTAAATATCTTTTAACATCTTTAGGCTCCGGACTATCGGGAGATCCTAAATTTACAAGTAATACGCCTTTTTTCATCAATTTTTTTAATTGCTACAAAAATACAATAGTTAATTGTAATAGCCCTTAAAATTTAGTTAAGGACAAAGACAGACAAAAAAAAGCTTCACAAAAGTGAAGCTTTAATTTATATTTTGATTATCAGCTTTAACTGATAGCGCAGTTCTTATTAATAATCGCTCACCGACGATTTATTATACACCCATTTAGGTAATGAAGCACTATCAAAATTTGGCTTGCCTTGTGTATTTACACTTTCAACACATACTGAATTCACTAAGTTTTTCACATTTAAAACTTCAAAAACTTTATCGTGTTGCGCTTTAGTAAAGTTTCCTAACACATAATCGATATCTACCGATTTGTAAACCCCATCTTCTAATAAATAAGCAAACATGGTTTTTACACTAGGCTCATAAAACTCAGTATTTTTATCGTAATCTTCTTCTTTTAGGATGTAGTTTTTTCCAGCAACTAGAAGGTATTCTTTATCCGATTTCAAATGCTTCACACTCACCGTTCCTCTAAAAAGTAAGTGATAATCGTCGTGATATAGTCCTGGTTTACCTTTTACACTCTTCTTATTAACTTCATAAAAAGAATCGAATGGTGCACGTCCTTCCTTATTAATACGAGAAGTAGGGATGTATTTAAGGTATTCGTCTTTAGTAGCAAAATGCGAAGGCAAATTCTCCGCACAATAGCCGTTATACCAAACTGGAGTAAAATCCTTGTTAAGTAAATTATGATTCCCTTTTTCAAAAATTACAGGGTGTTCATAAACTCTCGGGTTAAAAAATTTATAATTTCCTATTTGAAACAAATCGCAGTTTTTTGAAACTTTGGTTTCCGATCCGTTTGTTTTACATGATACAATCACACAAAAAATTAATAGGGTTTTTAGTAAAGTTCTCATCATAATTTGGGTTTAATGCAAGTTAATAGTGTTGGTGGCTATTAAACTTACTTGGTTAGTATAATTTAGTTGATTAAATTTTTCACTTTTTACCAATAAACTTATCGAAACCCGTCTTATACTTTTTTATGCTTTCAGAATCAATTCAAATAAAATAAGACATGCCACTAAGGTTGTTTTTAATTTTACCGAAATTGAGAGAGATGAAAACGAATTATAAAACGCATTCAAGTTCAATTGGTGTTTACCTAGCGGATGAGGGAGTGAATGTTCATTTAAAATAAATCTGAATTCTAAAACCTTTCAGTATCATTTTAAACATTCGTTAGCTAGTTACTCTAACAATTTGTACTACACCAATATAGGCAAAAACTGATACAAGTAGGATTATCCTTTAAAAAAATCGATGAAACGTAATTTTAAGAAGGTTTTTTCATACAAAACTGTATTACAGAACTTTAAGTGCAAGTTTTGTATTAAGGAAGAAAGAATATTAAAGCGACATTAATCTTTACGTAGTTGACGCTCTAAATATTGTTGATAAGCTTCTTGGTCTTTATTATTGTATTCACAAGCTTGAAAGATGCCACAAGAAGTATTAGATTGCACTAAAGATTTCTTTGACGCTTGCTCATAAAAAGCGGCAATTTCTGGAGTTAAATATTTCATATTCATCAAATTTAAATTCAACTTAATGAACTGATTTAGGCTTTTTGTGTTTAAGCGAAAAAGGACAATTTTTCAGCAAATGAAAAAAGTCTAAATCAGTTCAATGACATAATATATTTTTTTGGTGTCGTACCATACTTCTTTTTAAAGGCCGAAATGAAATGGCTGGAAGCACTGTACCCCACTTTTAATCCCACTTCATTGACATTATTTTCACCCGATTCCAATAATTTTCTGGCTACTTCCATTTTATAATCGAAAAGAAAGCTAAAAACCGAATCGCCATAAATTTGCTTAAATCCTTCTTTTAACTTTTTCAAACTCAAACCAATTTCATCGGCGAGTTCTTGTAAACTAGGCGGTTCTGCCATACGAGCCACAATAATATCTTTAGCCTTACGTATTTTTATCACATTGGTTTCATCAACTAAAAACGGACACTGCTCCACATCGGCATCTTCACTTCTATTAAAATACAAACTTAACAACTCATAAGCCTTACCTTTAAAATAAAGTTCTTTAATCGATTGATTCAAATTATAATTGATGAGCTGATTAAGGACAATGGCCATGGAAGGTGTAATCACACCATCTTTATAGTATTTTTTATCGCGATTGTCTTCGCTTAAAAAGGTAATATAATCGGCCTCGTGTGAAAAGAAACCATGAAACTTTTTAATAGAAATTAAAATAGAAACCATCCATGAGTACGGATTAATTTCTAAATGAATAGGCAAATCGCGTTGCGGATTATAGAGCAACAACGAATTTTCTTCTAGGATATTTAATTTGTAACGGCCTTCATTAAATAAAAACTGACTAGAGCCTTTTACACAAAAATGAAATTGAATATAATCACTATCTATATCTTTTACAGCCGATTGCACTTCGCTAGCTTCATTTTTAAAAGTAAGCACGATAACACCATCCTCAACGGCGGTTTCATTAAAAGTACTTTTAGCGATACTTTTATCGCTATCCAATTCCTGATTCATATCTGTTTTATTTAGATTGATTCTAAACTAATAAGCTACAATGACCCTATTTTAGTACTAAAATAGCATATTTCCTTAATATCCGTAAAAAACATCGCTAAAAAACCACAAACGACACTTAAAGTTCTTCTAGCGTTATTTTATCTGATGGCAGGAACATATTTTTGTGACATATTTCAGCGACCAGCATGCACAATAAAAATAAATCACGAGGTTCTTACTTTTACGCCATTGGCTTAAGTTACAAAAAAGCCGATGCCGAAATTAGAGGCCACTTTAGCTTAGACGAAGATGCCAAACAAGCATTACTAAAACAAGCCAAAGAAAATGGCATAGAAAGCCTTGTGGTTATTTCTACCTGTAACCGTACTGAAATTTACGGTTTTGCAGAACACCCTTTCCAACTCATTCAGCTGCTTTGTGACAATACCCGAGGCACTCTTGAAGAGTTTCAAAACGTAGCTTACATCTATAAAAACAATGAGGCGATATCACACATGTTTCGTGTAGGATCTGGTTTAGATAGTCAGATTTTAGGGGATTTTGAAATTATAAGTCAGTTAAAAACAAGCACCAAACTTTCTAGAAAACACGGTTTATTAAACAATTATACTGAGCGTTTGGTTAATGCGGTTATACAAGCGAGTAAGCGTATAAAAACTGAAACTGACATTTCATCTGGAGCCACATCGGTATCCTTTGCATCTGTTCAATATATCTTAAACACTATAGAAAACGTTTCAGATAAAAATATCTTGTTATTTGGTACGGGGAAAATTGGAAGAAACACCTGTGAAAATTTAGTAAAACACACTAAAAACGAACACATTACTCTAATTAACAGAACCAAAACGAGAGCCGAGCAAATTGCTGGGAAATTCAATTTGGTAGTTAAAGATTACGCTAATTTACAAGAAGAGATAAACAAAACAGACATCTTAATTGTAGCTACTGGCGCACAACGCCCTACCATTGATAAACATATCATTCAGTCGGAAAAACCACTTTTAATATTAGATCTATCCATTCCTAAAAATGTCGATTCTAATGTTGAAGAATTAGATCATGTCAATTTAGTACACCTCGATCATTTATCTCAAATTACCGATCAAACTTTAGAAGCTCGTAAAGCACATATTCCTTCAGCTGAAGTCATTATTGAAGAAATTAAAGCCGAATTTAAAAGTTGGTTAGAAACTAGAAAGTTTGCACCAACCATTAAGGCCTTAAAACATAAATTATCTGATTTTGCTGCCGCAGAATTAGACACACAACGCAAAAAAAATGTTGATTTTAATGAAGCTCAAGCCGAATTAATTAGCAACAACATCATTCAAAAAATAACGAATCACTTTGCTCATCACCTTAAAGATGATAATATTTCTACAGACGATAGTTTAGAACTTATTAAAAAAGTATTTCAGTTAGAACCCGCAACAAAAAATGTCTAAAACCATAAGAATTGGTACGCGCGATAGTGAATTAGCACTATGGCAAGCCAACATCGTAAAAATCCAACTGGAAGCCCTAGGGCATAAAACTAAACTGGTTCCTGTAAAATCTACAGGTGATTTAGTTTTAGATAAGCCTCTTTATGAATTAGGCATCACCGGTATTTTTACAAGAACGCTTGATATTGCCATGCTTAATGATGATATCGATATTGCCGTACACTCTTTAAAAGATGTCCCTACAGTGCTACCTAAGGGCATTATACAGGCTGCCGTTTTAAAACGAGGCAATGTTAACGATACCTTAGTTTTTAAACACAATGAAGAGTTTTTAGCTTCAAAAAAAGCAGTCATTGCCACCGGAAGCTTAAGACGCCGTGCACAATGGCTCAACCGCTTTCCTTCGCATACCATTGTAGATTTAAGAGGTAATGTCAATTCACGCCTTCAAAAATTACAAGATAACGAGCATTGGAACGCTGCTATTTTTGCTGCCGCAGGTATTGGTAGAATAGGCATTCGTCCTGAAGAATCTTTTAACTTAGATTGGATGATTCCTGCACCAGCGCAAGGGGCGATTATGATTACAGCATTAGAAAATGACGAATTCGTTAAAACCGCTTGTGCCGAATTAAACCATGAAGAAACCGAAATTTGCACCAGCATAGAGCGCGAATTTTTAAATAAATTAGAAGGTGGTTGTACTGCTCCCATAGGCGCATTAGCCTATATTAAAGATGAAGAAATTCACTTTAAAGGGGTGTTATTAAGCGAAGATGGCTCTAAACGTATTGATGTCACCCGAGTTAAAAAACTAGGTGAACATAAAGACATGGCCCAATTTTGCGCCGATTTTGTGATTGAACGTGGCGGTAAACGATTGATGGATAACATAAAATCCAGCAAGAAAACCACAGTCTTTTCAACAAAATCTCTTACCGAAGATCAACGCTTATTATTCCATGAAAATGTTGCAAGCGAAAGCTCCGATTTTATTAAAATAAGCCTAAATCGTATTCACCCTCGTTTCCTAAAAAACGAAGTTGAAAACGTAATTATAACCAGTAAAAATGCCGTACAGTCATTAATTACAAACTATTCGGCCTTAGAATTACAATTTAAAAATATTTACTGCGTAGGTCGTCGTACCAAACGCCTTGTAGAAAATACCATAGGAAAAGTTAAGCACTCCGAAAATAGCGCTAAAAAACTGGCTTCCTATTTAGTTGATTATTTAGAAGGTACTGAAGTCATGTATTTTTGCAGTGATTTAAGGCTAGACGATTTACCAAATATTCTAGAAGAAAATAACATTAAGGTAACCGAGGTAGAAGCATATCAAACTAAATTTGACGGATTTAAAGTTGCTGATTCTGTAGAAAGTGTCATGTTTTACAGCCCTTCTACGGTTGAAAGTTTCGTTCAAAACAACAAGTCGAACGTGATTGCATTCTGTATTGGTGAAACCACAGCTAAAGAAGCAAGAAAACATTTTGAAGATGTTCGTATTGCGAAAGTGCCAACGGTAGAAAGTGTAATTGAGTTAGTAAATACGCATTATACTTCCTAACAAGTAACTATTTTTTGGCTGCCATAAACATTTTATAACCACTGAACCGAAAAAGATTTAAAACTTTAAAGTAACCCTAAAAAGGAAACCTACTTTCTAGTTGAGAATTTAAAACTATGATAAATATCATTTTTGAAATATGATTTATCTATTAGTTTTACACGATTTCTGATTTCAGATAAAAGATTACCGCTTTCGCGGAACAAGAAAATGAGTATTAAAAACGATTTATTTTTAAGAGCATTAAAAGGAGAAACTGTTGAACGTCCACCTGTTTGGATGATGCGTCAAGCTGGACGTTATTTACCAGAATTTATGGCTATTCGTGAGAAATATGATTTTTTCACGCGTTGTCAAACTCCAGAACTAGCTAGTGAAATTACTGTTCAGCCTATTAGACGCTACGGTATGGATGCTGCTATTTTGTTTAGTGACATTTTGGTAATTCCTCAAGCTATGAATATTGAGGTACAGATGAAACCTAATTTTGGCCCTTATTTACCAAATCCAGTGCGTACTCAAAAAGATGTAGATAACGTAATAGTGCCTGATGTTAAAGAGGCATTAAACTATGTTTTCGAAGGTATTAAGGCTACTAAAGAACTATTAAATAACGAGATTCCACTTATTGGTTTTGCTGGATCACCTTGGACGATTTTATGCTACTGTGTACAAGGTCAAGGCAGCAAAAACTTTGATAAAGCCAAGGAATTTTGTTTTACAAATCCCGTTGCGGCACATCAACTATTGCAGAAAATAACCGATACGACTATTGCTTACTTAAAAGAAAAAGTAGTTGCAGGTGTAAATGCGGTTCAGGTGTTTGATTCATGGGGAGGGATGTTATCACCAACCGATTATCAGGAGTTTTCTTGGCAATACATCAATCAAATTATTGAAGCTTTAAAAGATGATGCTCCAGTAATTGCTTTTGGAAAAGGGTGCTGGTTTGCTCTTGGAGAAATGGCTAAAAGTAACGCATCAGCCTTAGGTGTCGATTGGACTTGCTCACCTGAAAATGCACGCTACTTAACAGGAGGAAACATCACTTTACAAGGTAATTTTGATCCTGTACGCTTGTTATCTCCTCCAGCTGAAATTAAAAAAATGGTTCACCAAATGATTGATGCGTTTGGTAAAGACAAATATATTGTAAATCTAGGTCATGGTATTCTACCACATATACCATTAGACCATGCTAAAGCGTTTATTGATGCTGTGAAAGAGTATCGATAAACCGCTTTTACCTAACTAAATAACGCTTATATTTAAAGCAGCAAAACTTGCTTAAACGTTTAACCTAAAGAATTAAAGTAAAAACTGGTTAATAAATGCTAAAAAATATACTAAGCGGTGTTAAAGCATACTTAGGGGCTTTTAGTTTGTTATCTAAACTAAAGCTCTGGAAATACTTTATTATACCTATGCTTATAAGCTTAATTACAGCTTCTGGCATAAGTATTATAGCTTACAACTTGTCGGATAATTTAGGTGCTTATGTTTCAGACTTATGGATTTGGGACTGGGGAAAAAGTGCGTTTACAACCTTAGGCACCATCTTAGGTCTGTTAATTATAATTGCTATTGGCATTATTCTATTTAAACATATTGTCATGGCATTTTCGGCGCCCTTTATGAGTCCAGTTTCCGAAAAAATTGAGGTGTATTTAACCAATAACCCAAACCAAAATTCCACAAACAACACGTTCGCACAACAACTGTGGCGGGGCATACGCATTAACCTGCGTAATTTGATTAGAGAATTATTATTTACAATACCTATCTTAGTATTGAAATTCATTCCCATTGTGAACATTTTCTCGACCATATTATTATTTTTTTTACAATCCTATTATGCGGGATTCGGGAATATGGATTACACCCTAGAACGCCATTTTAACTATAAAAATAGCATCAAATTTGTACATGAAAATCGCGGATTGGCTATAGGAAACGGTATCGTTTTTATGCTTTGCCTCTTCATACCTTTTCTTGGAGTAATTTTAGTATTACCGCTTTCGGTAACCGCCGCTACAACCCAAACCGTTAAAGTTCTAAATCAGAAATTAATACAATAGACATATGGAAACAAAAAATAGCTTTTTATCCCCATTTCAAAAATTCATCAAAATTGAGAGTTTTAGTGGTATACTACTCCTTTTTGCTGCCATTGCAGCCCTTATCTGGGCAAATTCGCCATTTGCAGAGGGGTATACAGCATTACAGCACTATCATTTAGGATACAAATCGGATCGTTTTGAACTTAATTTATCCTTATTACATTGGATAAACGATGGATTCATGGCGGTTTTCTTTTTCCTTATTGGTCTGGAAATTAAAAGAGAATTTCTGATTGGAGAACTTAATTCCCCTAAAAAATTAGCTTTCCCACTTGTTGGAGCTATTGGCGGTATGGTAATTCCCGTAGTGTTTTTTCTTATAATCAATAAATATTTTAGCGGACATGCCGATGCGACTTTACACGGTTGGGGAATTCCTATGGCTACCGATATTGCCTTTTCTTTAGCTATTTTAAAAGTTTTGGGAGATCGAGTGCCTATCAGCCTTAAAATATTTTTAACAGCCTTCGCCATTGTAGACGATTTAGGTGCTGTTATTGTCATTGCCTTATTCTATACGGGCACTATTAAAATGGTGTTTTTAGGTGTTGCATTAGGACTACTAGCTATTTTATATTTCTTATCTAATAAAGGGTATTATTCTAAATTCTTAATGATTATTTTCGGAATTGCCATTTGGATTTTATTCCTAAAATCTGGAGTACATCCTACTCTTGCAGGTATCTTATTAGCCTTTTCTGTGCCGATTAGACAAAAAGTGGACACCTCGCAATTCTTATCAAGATTAGAGGAAATTACCACCAAAATTAAGGGATCTTCAGAGCTAAAAGAACCCATTCTTTCTGCCGAACAAATTCATGAAATTGACGAATTACAAGAATGGACTTATAAATACCAGTCTCCACTTCAAAATTTAGAACATCATTTACACGATTGGGTGGCTTACTTTATCATTCCTATATTTGCACTGGCCAATTCGGGAGTTATATTAAGCAGTAGCGAAGGTTTAGATTTTCCACTAGTTCTTAATATTGCTTTATGTTTATTATTAGGTAAAAGTATTGGGGTTTCTGTATTTGTGTTGTTAGCAAATAAATTGAAAATCATTAGTATCCCTATCGATATTTCGAAATCGCAAATTATTGGTGTTTCGTTTTTAGCGGGTATCGGGTTTACTATGGCGATATTTATTGCTAGTTTAGCATTTGCAGATCAACCAAAATATATAGATTCTGCCAAAATAGGTATCTTAATTGGTTCATCAATTTCAGGGATTATTGGTTATTTGCTGCTTAAAAGTCAGGGCTCGAAAGTGAAACAAAATCAAGATCCTGATGAAGTAATAATACCTTAAACACCATTTAAAACAAGAAGATTCATTTATAGATGAAAGATAAATTTTATCAATACATTCAAAATTTACAAGATCAAATCACTTCTAAATTAGAGCTTATTGATGGTAAAGCCACATTTCAAGAAGATTTATGGGAACGCCCAGAAGGTGGCGGCGGAAGAACCCGAGTAATTGAAAATGGACATGTTTTTGAAAAAGGTGGCGTTAACATATCGGGGGTACATGGTAAGTTACCTAAATCTATGCAGGCCTATTTTAAAGTAGGTGATGTCGATTTTTTTGCCTGCGGATTAAGTTTAGTGCTCCACCCTAAAAACCCCATGGCTCCGACGGTGCACGCCAATTGGCGCTACTTTGAAATGTATGATGATAAAGGTGAAATTATTGATAGCTGGTTTGGTGGCGGACAAGATTTAACACCGTATTACTTGTTTGATGAAGATGCTAAACATTTTCATCAAACCTGTAAAATAGCTTGCGATAAGCACAACCACGAGTTTTACCCAACCTATAAAAAACGTTGCGACGAATACTTTTATAATGCCCACCGCAATGAGGGACGTGGTATTGGTGGCTTGTTTTTCGATTATTGCAAAGCCAATGACACCATGTCCATGGAAGATTGGTACAACTTTGTTACCGAAGTTGGCAATAGTTTCCTAGATGCTTATGTTCCTATTATTGAACGTAGAAAAGATCTTCCCTATACCCAAGACCAGCGTAATTGGCAAGAAATTCGTCGTGGACGCTATGTAGAATTTAATCTGGTACACGATAAAGGGACCCTTTTCGGTTTAAAAACAAACGGCCGTATAGAAAGTATTTTAATGAGTTTACCGCCGCATGTACAATGGGTGTATGACCACCACCCAGAACCTGGCAGTGACGAAGAAAAACTAATTAAAACATTACAAGAACCAAAATCATGGGTTTGAAATTAAAACCGATCTACCTACTTCTGAGCTTATTAAGCACCTCACTTTATGCTCAAAATGAACCACAAAATGCAGTAAACGACAGCTTACAAGAAATTATTTACGGCGTACAAAATAACGATTATATTTACGTGTATAAGAATAGGGTTACAGCAAGGTTATTCTATGTAAATACCTCTAATTCATTAAGAATTAAAGATACCGATTCTGATTTAAGTGCAGATTTAACGCCTAACAAACAAAATAGAATTGGAGCTTCTATTGCGTTTAGATCCATTAATATGTCATATTCATTTGCACCTAATTTCTTAGCCGAAAATAAGGACAATGAAGATTCAAGACTCTTAAATTTTAATATAAGAACATATTTTGGCAAACACTTTATGCAAACCTTAGACATATATTCACAAAAAGGGTTTTATTTAAGTAATAAAAACAATGATTTCAACTTCTATTCCAACAGAACAAAATCTCTAAAAATAGGTGGTTCGACTTCATATATTATGAATGAAAATTTTTCATTCCGTGCCATAGCTTCTCAGGACGAAAAGCAACTAAAAAGTGTAGGAAGTTTTATTCCTAGAATTGTGTATTACTACACAGATTATGATGTTGATTTTGAAGACACTTTAGGCTCACCTCCCGATGGTTCAAAATCTTTTGATGTAGCTCTTGCTCCTTCATATTTCTATAATTTTGTACCTACTAAAAACCTGTTTTTATCTGCCGGAGTTTCCGCAGGAATAGGAATTAACTACTCGAAAGAAGACAATGGGAAGAAATCTACCGCATTATTAACTGAACTAGATTTTAGAGGAACTTTAACCTACGATGTCGATAATATTTATTTAGGTGCTGATTACAGTTATTTGGTTTTAAACCATAATTCCGATAGCTCTACATATCTAAATGATAACATCCCCTTCATACAATTTTTTGTAGGATATCGTTTTAAAGCTTCCAGAAAAATGGTAAACAAAGCCGATAGCGTTAACAAAAAACTACATTTTAACTAAGTTATGAATTGCCCCTGCGGAAGCCAAGAAACCTATGCCAATTGTTGCAAAAAAGCGCACCAAAACATAGCTCATGCTAAAACTGCCGAGCAACTTATGCGCTCTAGATATAGTGCTTTTGTTTTGGCCGATGGCGATTATTTAATGGCTAGTCACCACAGTAAAACAAGGCAACCTAAAGAAAAGAAAGCCATTGTAAACTGGGCAAAATCGCTACAATGGATTAAATTAGACGTATTAGAAACCACAAAAGGCCTAGAAAAAGATTCTGAAGGCACTGTTACCTTTAATGCTTATTTTTATGAAAATGGTAAAGTAGACTGTATTCATGAAAAATCGGCATTTTTAAAAGAAAACAACCTTTGGATGTATTTAGGACTCAGTAAATAAAAAAACTATGTTCCCTTTAAAAAGAAATAGACGATTAAGAACCAATGAAGCCATTCGTTCGCTAGTTAGAGAAACTATACTTACGCCAAACGATTTTTTAGTACCGCTTTTTGTGGTTGAAGGCAAAGGGGTTAAAGATGAAATTCCATCGATGCCTAATTACTTCCGTTACAGTTTAGATTTATTAGAAGCTGAAGTTAAAGCACTTTGGCAACTAGGCTTAAAATCGGTGTTACTTTTTGTAAAAGTACCAGATAACTTAAAAGACAATAAGGGTACTGAAGCCTTAAACCCAAACGGTTTGATGCAACGCGCTATTAAAACCGTTAAAAATGCCTGCCCTGATATGTTGGTTATGACCGATGTAGCCCTAGATCCATACTCAATTTACGGACATGATGGTATTATTGAAAACGGACAAATTATAAACGACGATACTGCCGCGTTTTTAGCCGAAATGAGCATTTCTCACGCTACAGCTGGTGCCGATTTTGTTGCGCCAAGCGATATGATGGATGGTCGTATTTTAAGCATTCGTGAAGCTTTGGAAGATGAAGGTTTCATCAACACAGGGATTATGAGCTACTCAGCAAAATATGCCTCTGCTTTTTATGGTCCTTTTCGTGATGCTTTAGATTCTGCTCCTGTGGATTTAGTTGATATTCCAAAAGATAAAAAAACCTATCAAATGGATTACGGTAACCGTTTTGAAGCACTTCGTGAAACCGAAATGGATATTGATGAAGGTGCCGATATCGTGATGGTAAAACCAGGACTTTCTTATTTGGATATTTTAAGAGACATTAAAAACGAAGCGGATGTTCCCGTAGCTGTGTATCAAGTTTCTGGTGAATATGCCATGATAAAAGCTGCTGCAGAAAAAGGCTGGTTAGACCACGATCAAGTTATGATGGAAACTACCACCGCTTTTAAACGTGCTGGCGCCGATATTATCGCTTCTTATTTTGCAAAAGATGTGGTTAAAATTTTAAACGGCTAAAATTCATACCACTGTTTTAATTTTTCAACAAAACCTAATCAGTTATTGCTTTAGGCTTTCTTCGTTTTAAAAATTTAAATCGGACAAACAACATCATATATCCAAGCGCTAATAAAATAATTAGGTGCATGACTTCTTTAGTAATATCTACTAGATGTGCACCTTCATTAGACAAAGCATTAAAAATTTTAAAAAAAGGTGTTGAAGGTAACAAATTCGCAACTACCTGAAGAGGTTCAGGCATAGACTCTATAGGCCAAGAATAGCCCGAAATTAAAAATAAGGGATAGGTGGAAAATGCTAATATTTCTGTCCAACCAATGGTAGTTTTAAAAAAACTTGCCAACAAAATGGTGTATAATAAAACGATTGTAATAAACAAACAACTTAACATCAAGTGAAAGCCGATAGATCCGTTGAAAGCCAAAAAGAAATGCGGAAATATCAATTTGTAAAAAATGAAAAAGTACACCACATAAAGCACGATATAATAAGTACTTTTCGCTGATAAAACACGCATATAATCATAAAACGAATAGCTCTCAATATGTTGTAACATGCCGTGGTTAAATTCATGAACAACACTTTGCCCAAAACCAATAATTAGGGTTTGTTGTAAAATTAAAATCAATAAAATAGGCAATAAATAATCACCATAATTATTGGTTGCATTATATATTGATTTAATTACCGGCATTATCGGTTGTGCTTTTTGTTTCGCAATATCTAAAGGTATTTTATTGCTAACATAATAACTCATTCGTACGCCTCCAGCAACGGTTAAAACAACCTGCTGTACTGCTTTATTTATTTCATTTGACGTTAAAAACTTGGTGTTATTTAAAATCAATTCAACATGAGAACCATCTAAATTCATGGTTTTATTCTGAAAACCCTTAGGGATAACAACAATCCCTTGCACCTCTAAATTATTAAAATAGAACATGGCCTCTTCCAAACTTGAAAAATGACCATTTATGTTTACTTTTTCAGATGAATTAATAAGCTGTGAAACCTTTCTGGATAGATTAGAATGGTCGTAATCTACAACGGCTATAGGAATTTCATTTACCTCTTTTTCAGAATATATAGAGCCTATAAAAAAGGCATAAAGCAAGGGAGCTACTAAACATGTTAGTAAAATACTTTTGTCCTCCAATATAAGCGCAAGCTCATTTTTTAATATAGAAAACCAATTTTTCATACCATACTCTTTTTATGTCGTACTAACAATATGGTGGTTGTAACTATATAGCCCACGGCTAAAAACAAAAGCAAATAAATAACTTGCTGCGTTAAAAAAACAAAAGGTGTACTCATTTCTACTCCTTTTATAAAAGCGCTTAAAAAATGGGTATATGGTATAAGTTGTGCATACCACATATTAAATGCAGGCATGGCCATAATTGGAAACGTAAAACCGCTAAAAACAAAGGCAGGTGAATTATATACAAACGAAACATCCATAGCTATGGCTTCATTTTTAAAAATGGCTGAAACCATCATCCCTAACATGGCATTGACCATAACAAATAATAAAACAACAGGCAAAAAAGCCAGAGTACTTGGACTCATTGGAATTCCTAAAAGCGGATGTACAGTTGAAAAAATAAAAACACCAACCATAAATCCTACGATGGTATAAGCTAATAATTTGCCGAAAATAATATTAAAAAGCTTACCATTAGCCAGGTTTAAAAGTTCACTATATGTGTTATTCGTATATTCAGAATTTATAGAACGGGCAGCCAATAAAAACACCAACATTTGAAGTAATACCGTAGTTAATCCCGGAATCAAATAAAACAAATAGTTATAATAAGGGTTGTATAATGGTTTAACATGAACCTTTACAGGCATAATCATTTTTAGTGCTTTTTCGTTTGGAATTCCTTGTGTTTTAAAAGCATTATAATTAATTCCGGCAGACATTGTATTTATAAAACTTGCGGCTTCTTTATAAATTAAATTTCCAAAAACAATATTTGATGCATTGGAGTAAACCAAAAGTTTAGCCTGTTCGCCTCTAAATATTTGTTTTTCAAAATGCTCGGGAATCACATAAAATCCTTTGACCTCAGGATATTTAATAAAAACATCTTCCAGCTTATCATTGGAATTTAAAAACTTAATAATTTTTAATTTCGGTGCCGCTTCAACATTTGAAATCACTTTTCTACTTAAAGCAGAGTGATCTAAATCTAACACCGCAATATTAACTGTTTCAATACCACCTTCTTTATAGATATACCCTAAATAGAAAAATATAACCGTAGGAATTACCAATATTAAAACCCAGGCAGCTGGTCTTTTTTTTAATATTAAAAACTCTCTAACAATTATGTTTACAATAGAATATTTCAAAGTTTAATATTAACACTCATTCCAGGGCGTAGATTTTCAATTTTATCAACAGGTTTTAAATGAATTTCGAATGTTTTCATATCCAATCGGCCTTTATCGGCAGTTGGAATCCAATCGGCAAAATCGGCCATGGGCGCAATATAAGTCACCTTAAATTTGTAAGAATCATTATTAAAAGCGGGTAACTTACCTGAAATTTCTGCACCCATTTTAAAATCATTTAGGAAGTCTTCTCTAATATGAATTACCGCATAAATAGTTTCAAGCTTTTGAACGGTAAATATGGGATATCCTGCAGGCATAACTTCGCTTTCTTCAGCCAATTTTGATGATATCTCACCTGAAACCGGGGCGTAAATTTCTAATTCTTTATAATACGCCTTTGCTTCATTGACCTTACCTCCCGCCGCATTCATTTGTCCTTTAGCCGCTTTCTTATCTTCTAATCTTGCTCCTTCTGTCGCCATGTCATAAATTGACTTTGCGGCATTCATTTGATCAAATGCGGCATCACGCTTAAAGGTGACTTCATCCATTTGTTGTTGAGAAACTAGACTATCTGCTACCAGATTTTTTAAACGATTATAAGATTTTTCAGCATAATTATACTGACTTAAAGCCATTTTATAACTGTTTTTTGCGGCCAATACTTCTTGACTTCTAGCGCCAGAATTAGCCTTTTCGCTTATCGACTGTGCGGCATTAAACATACCTTCGGCTTGCTGAATTTTGGCATCCAAAATATCACTTTCAATAGTTGCCAATAACTGACCTTTTTCAACCTCCTCACCTAAGCTTACGTAAATGGATTCTATTCGGCCAGGGATTTCTGAAGCAACTTTAATTTCAACCGTTTCAAATAAACCCACAAAAACACGGTTCGATTTTTTATCGGGTTTTAAAATATATAATGCGATAATACCAACAAGTATTACCACTATAGGAATTATCAATATGAAGATTTGTTTTTTATTTTTCATGTTTCTATGGGTTCAAATTCTGTAATTGTAAACTTCCTGTTGATATTAATAACTCTAATGCCACCATACGTTGCTCGGCAATAAGCTTGTAATATTCAAACACAACATCTTGATAATCGGTCTCAGCCTTTAATCGATCTGAAATGGAAATTAGTCCTATTTTATAGCTTTTGATGGCTAAATTTAAAGTGTTCAATGCCACTTGTATCTCCTGTTCTTTATATAAGATTTGTTGATTTTTAACTTCAAAATCCACTAGAACTTTCTTATTAAACAGCTCTAATTTCTCAATAGCATCTGCCTTTTTGTTTTCAGAAATGCTTTTTTCTATACGTGTTTTTTGAATCTCATTATCATGTTTTAGTCCAGTAAAAATGTCCCATTTCATACCCAATCCAACGAAATAAGTAGGAAACAATTCTAATTTATTCAACTCTAAATTCACAGGATCACTTACTGTAGGAAGGGTATATGGTGTATCGAATTCGGCATTAAATAAATTGGTATATGATAAAGATGCTAGGGCTTGTACTTTGGGTAAAAACAAATTTCTATTCATTTTTAATTTATAATCGTAAGCATTAATGGAGGCATCTAAAGCTTTAACCTCTGGACGATCTACAAACGTATTTTTATTTGATTTAACAAGCCAAGGTTTTAACTCAAATTTTTGTGCTTCCAATTTAGAAATTTCAACGCCTGTAAGCATGGATAATTTTAAATACAAGAGGTTCAAATTTCCGTATAATTCAGTTTTTTTTGAAGCTAAATTAAGTTCTGCTGCGGTAATTTTACCTCGATCATAAGGTGTTGCTAGCCCATTGTTAATCGCCTTTTGCACCCGTTCTTTTTCTTTACTAAGCCTTAATATACCTGCTTCTAAAACATGCTTAGATTGGTTAAGCAATTCAATCTTATCAAAAGTATCGATAACATCTTTAATGATATCGGCACGTTCTTTAAAAAGCATAAAGTTTTTCGCTTTTATTTTTTCGCTGGATGCTTTTGACCCATAGCTAACTTGAAGCCCTGAAAACAACAAGGCTTTTGCTGTAAGATTTGCGTTAAGAATATTTCCTTTAGCATTAAATTGGGTATCGCCTTCAAATAAATTAAGCCCAGTAATGGGAAGTTGAATGGTTGGAACATCTGCAGTAATTCGTGTAGAACCATAACCATAAGAAGCATCAAACTCTAGTGTTGGTATAAAATTTTGACGAATTCCTTTATGTATAATACTATCAATTGATAAATCGTATCCTACCTCTTTTAAGGCGTAGCTCTTCTCTAAACTTAATGAAATTAAATTCAGCTCCATTTCACTCAAATTTGCTTGAGCCTGCAGTTGTACACAAAATAAACACAAAGAAAATAGGAAAGATCCTTTCATAATTTTTAACATGAATGTTGTAACGGAATGCTTTTTTAAAGTTTAAAATTCACATCAAAATGTCTTCCAGTGAATAAAGCGCTCATTTGACTAAGTTAATAGTTTTTGTTCATTTAATCAACCGCGTTACTATGCGATCTTTTTTAAAAGCTTATCTTAATCTAATTTGATTTTGTAATTTAGCTTTTAACAAAACACATGTTAATGAGCACATTAATTTTTTGGGCAACCTTATCCATCTTTTTTTCCTTTTTATGTTCCATACTGGAAGCCGTTTTACTGAGCGTCACGCCTACTTTTATCAACCTTAAAAAGCGTGAACAAAAAGAATACGCACTCACTTTAGAGTCCCTTAAAAAAGATGTCGATAAACCGCTTATAGCCATTTTAACTCTTAACACCATTGCACATACCTTAGGAGCTATGATGGTTGGTATACAAGCAGAAAAATTACCATTTAAAATTGAACTTTTTGGCATTAATACCGTTGGTGTAGTATCGGCTATTATGACTTTTTTAATTCTAGTAGCTTCAGAAATTATTCCGAAAACTATTGGCGCTACCTATTGGAGGCAGTTGGCTAATTTTACTTCAAAAACCTTAACAATTTTAATTTTCCCATTAAAATGGACGGGTATTTTATGGTTACTACAACTTACCACTAAACTTATAGGCGGTAAAGGTCATGGTAGCGTTTTAACCCGCCAAAGTTTTATGGATATGACCGATTTAGCTCATGAAGAAGGCGTTTTTCAAGAGAATGAGAGCAAAGTCATAAAAAACCTATTAACTTTTAAAGAGGTCTTCGCGAAAGACATCATGACGCCCAGAACCGTCATGAAAACCGTTGATGAAAACACCACCGTTGAAGAATTTTTCAAACAAAATATCAATTTGCGTTTTTCTCGTATTCCAGTTTTTGTGAACGAACCCGACGATATCAAAGGGTTGGTACTTAAAGATGAAATTTTTAAAGAAATGGCTTTAGGGAACGGTAGCAAAACACTTTCCGAACTTAAACGAAACATTATTATTGTTAACCGTACCCTGCCCATCCCCGATTTGTTTGAACAACTTATCGAAAGCCGAAATCACATGGCTTTGGTAGTCGATGAATATGGTACCGTAAGCGGCCTAGTAACTATGGAAGATGTTATCGAAACCTTATTAGGTCTAGAAATTATGGATGAGAGTGACAACGTATCAGACCTGCAACTTTTAGCCAGAAAAAGCTGGGAAGTACGCGCCAAAAAACTCGGGATTTTTGAAGATAAAACGAAGCCTTTAGAGTAGATGGAAAGCTGCATCATCCATACGCCCTTAGGCTATGCAAAAATTTGTGGTGATGAAAACGGCATTAATTCGGTTAGCATAAGCAATTCTGAAGCCAAAGAAACCGAAATCATTCCTCATGTTTTAAAGGACTGTACTAGGCAACTTCAAGAATATTTTAACGGAGAACGGCAAAGATTCCAATTACCATTAAACCCCGAAGGCACCGATTTTCAAAAGAAAGTCTGGAAATATTTGGAACAAATTCCTTTTGGAAAAAGCCTGTCTTATCTAGAGTTATCAAAGCAAATGGATCAACCAAAAGCCATTCGGGCTGTAGCCAATGCTAATGCCAAAAATCCCTTGTGGATTATCGTGCCTTGCCATCGCGTCATTGGTAGCGGCGGTAGTTTAACCGGGTATGCTGGTGGCTTACATCGTAAACAATGGCTTCTCAATCACGAGAGCTCTAACAAGCAACAAACTTTGTTTTAAAAGCTTTCAAAGCGGTTATAGGTACTAAAACTTAAAATATTTCCTATATTTATTTCAACTAAAAGTTTTTTATATGAAATTCATTAAACGCGTTATTAAATGGCTTGCTATTCTTGTTGTAGCCATCATTGCATTACTGTATATTTTCGATTACGACTATATTTTAAGAGGTGCTAGAATTGTATATTTCACAGGACATAAAACCGTTTTTATTGACGACTATCCATATTTTGAAAACGACACTATTAAAAAAGGAAACAACATTTCGCCATGGCCACTTCATAAAAATTACAACACGGTAGAATCTACTGAAAAACTTAACGCTTTTAATGAAAAATTAGGTACTGTAGCCTATTTAATAATTAAAAACGACAGTATATATTACGAGTGGTATGCGCCAGATTATAGCGATGCCTCAAAAACCAACTCCTTTTCAATGGCAAAAAGCATCACCACAGCTTTATTAGGAAAAGCCATCATGCAAGGACATATCAAAAGCTTGGATCAGCCAATAAGTGATTTTTATCCGCAATACAGCTATGCAAAAACTACCGTTGGTGATTTGGCGTCTATGTCGTCAGGTTTAGACTGGGTTGAACATTATAGCAGTCCGTTTTCGGTTACCGCTAGAGCTAATTATGACAATAATTTAGCCAAGGCCATTTTAAATCAAAAAGTTGTTGAAACCCCAGGGGAATCCTTTGAGTATTTAAGCGGAAACACCGAATTGTTAGGCATGATTATTCAAAAAGCTACAGGACAACCCCTTGCAGAATACCTTTCGGAAAACTTTTGGAAACCTATGGGTGCTGCGCAAGATGCTTTATGGCAATTGGATGGCAAAGAGCATCGTTTGGCAAAGACATTTTGTTGTATTTCAAGTAATGCGAGAGATTTTGCCCGTTTTGGAAAACTCTATAAAGACCACGGAAAATGGCAAGGCCAACAGCTTTTAGATTCTGCCTATGTGGCAAAATCAATTCGCCCTCGTTTTAAAGAAAGTCCAGAATATGGTTACGGCTGGTGGTTGCGAAAACATGAAGACAAAAACTTTTTTATGATGCTAGGGCACCACAGTCAATTGGTTATGGTCGAGCCAGAGGACAATGTAATTATTGTGAGGCTTGGGCAAAGAACCTCCGATGATGAAGGCACCACACACTTCACCAAAGACCAAGATGTTTATATTGAAGAAGCCTATAAAATGCTAGGGCATGATTAGAAAGATTAATCTTGAGAATATTTTATTTCTCGATATTGAAACCGTTCCAGAAACTGAGCATTTTTCAGAACTGAACGACACCAAACAAATCCTTTGGGAAGACAAATCCAAATACCAAAGAAAGGATGATTATACCGCCGAAGAATTTTATGATCGTGCTGGTATATGGGCCGAATTTGGTAAAATTGTTTGTATTTCGGTGGGCTATTTTAACTTTCAAAACGACTTAAGAAAATTTAGAACCACCTCTTTTTTTGGTGATGAAGCTAAAATACTCAAAGACTTTAAAAACCTTATAAACACACACTACAACGAATCCAAGCATTTACTTTGTGGTCATAACGCTAAAGAATTTGACTTTCCGTATATTGCTCGACGCATGATTATCCATAACATCGAATTACCTCATAAACTCAATTTATTTGGTAAAAAACCATGGGAAGTTCCGCATTTAGACACCTTAGAACTCTGGAAATTTGGCGATTTTAAAAGTTATACCTCTTTAAAATTACTCACCCATGTTTTAGGCATTCCATCACCAAAAGATGATATTGATGGCAGTGAAGTCTACCGTGTGTATTATAAAGAAAATGAAATTGATCGTATTGTAACCTATTGTGAAAAAGATACCATTGCGGTAGCTCAAATATTTTTGCGATTACGGGGTGATGACATTTTAACTGATGATGAAATTATTCATATTTAATGAAAGAAAACGAGATTTTAGAAGTACGGAATTTAAGTGTTTCATTTGGCGATAATGAAGTGGTTCATAACATTTCCTATAAACTACATACTAATGAAGTTTTAGGCATTGTAGGTGAATCGGGCTCAGGTAAATCAGTATCCTCTTTAGCAATTCTGGGTTTACTACCGAAAAAGATCGCTAAAATAAATTCTGGTTCTATTCTCTTTGAAGATCGTGATTTAATTGAATTATCGTCCTCATCATTTGAAAGCATTCGAGGCAACAAAATTGCCATGATTTTTCAAGAACCTATGAGTTCTTTGAATCCGTCTATGACCTGTGGAAACCAGGTTTTAGAAATCTTATTACAACATACTCATGTTTCCAAAAAATTAGCCAAGGAAGAAACTTTAGCCCTGTTTAACATGGTTAAACTTCCAGATCCTGAGCGTGTTTTTAAAGCCTATCCGCATGAGATTTCTGGTGGTCAAAAGCAACGGGTTATGATTGCCATGGCTATTGCCTGTAAACCCGATGTTTTAATTGCCGACGAGCCTACTACGGCTTTAGATGTTACGGTACAAAAAGACATCATTATTTTACTGAAAGAACTGCAGGCACAAACAAAAATGAGCATCATTTTTATCACCCACGATTTGGCCTTAATTTCAGAAATTGCCGATCGTGTTTTAGTGATGTATAAAGGCAACATCGTCGAACAAGGCTTGGTAGCCCGTATTTTTAAACATCCCGAACACAATTACACCAAAGCTTTAATTAATTCTAGACCTGCTTTAGATGTTCGCTTGGAGGTATTACCCACCATCAAAGACTTTTTAGAGGACAACATCTCCAACAGCATCATTACACCAGAAGATCGCAAAAAAAATCACGAAAAAATTTATAGTAAACCGCCATTATTAGAAGTGATAAATGTGGAGAAGGAATATCTTTCAAAATCTGGATTCTTTTCCAAACCAGAACGTTTTAAGGCGGTAAATGACGTCAGTTTTAAACTATATGAAGGGGAAACTTTAGGATTGGTTGGCGAATCGGGTTGTGGAAAATCGACACTTGGTAATGCCATACTTCAATTAGATAAAGCTACTGCAGGAAAAATAATTTATAAAGGCGTTGATACCACAAAACTGTCAAAGTCTGAAACTAGAAAACTTAGAAAAGATATTCAAATCATTTTTCAAGATCCGTACTCTTCCTTAAATCCGAGAATCCCTGTTGGCGAAGCCATAATGGAGCCTATGAAAGTGCATAAGCTTTACAGCTCGGATGCCGAACGTAAAGAGAAAGTGATTGATATATTGGAAAAAGTTGGGCTGTCGGAGGCATATTTTAACCGTTACCCCCATGAGTTTTCGGGCGGTCAGCGCCAGCGTATTGGTATTGCTAGAACCATTGCCCTTCAACCGAAACTCATTGTTTGTGACGAATCAGTTTCGGCCTTAGACATTTCTGTTCAAGCTCAGGTTTTAAACTTACTTAATTCACTTAAAAAAGACTTCAATTTTACCTATATTTTCATCTCACATGACTTAGCAGTTGTGAAATACATGTCAGATCAATTATTGGTTATGAACCAGGGTCAAATTGAAGAGTTAGACGATGCAGACATCATCTATAAAAAGCCTGAGAAAGCATATACAAAAAAGCTTATTCATGCTATTCCGAAAGGATTATAGCATGAAAATCTTTTTTGTTAAATAACATAAGCTTCTTACAAACTCATAAGTATCTTTTACAGACGCTCTAAATTTGCTTTGGTTAGTAGGTACTTCATGTAGGTTGGTTGCAGTGTTCATAAGGTTGAAATTTATGATAGTTTTGGGGGAAAACCGTTTATAGACTTTCTTTTTGTTTACTGAGTCTAATATCGATAATATATTCCTTTTATCCGATTAAAAACATATAAAATCGATGAAACGCATATTTTTTTAACAAACTCGTAATTTTCATCCCTACATCAGGTAAGATATTACGACTCTAAATTTTCATTTCTGGAATATTTCCTACAACTATTAACTTCCCTTCTGTAGCTTCTTGGATATGTTCCACAGATACCCCTGGAGCTCGTTCTAATAATTTAAAACCTTGTTCGGTCACTTCAAGGACTGCCAGGTTAGTCACTATCTTTTTTACACAGCCTACACCCGTAAGTGGCAACGAACATTGCTTTAATAATTTCGAATCGCCATGCTTATTCGTATGCATCATGGCTACGATGATGTTTTCGGCACTCGATACTAAATCCATAGCGCCTCCCATACCTTTAACCATACGCCCTGGAATTTTCCAATTGGCGATATCGCCATTTTCAGCAACCTCCATAGCTCCTAAAATGGTTAAATCCACATGTTGCCCACGAATCATTGAAAAACTTAATGCCGAATCGAAAAAACTAGCTCCAGGCAAGGTCGTAATAGTTTGTTTCCCAGCATTAATAATATCAGCATCCTCTTCACCTTCAAAAGGAAATGGTCCCATACCAAGTACGCCATTTTCACTTTGAAATTCAACCTGAATATCATCTCGAACATAATTAGCCACCAAAGTCGGTATCCCTATGCCTAAATTCACATAGTAACCATCTTGAACTTCCTGTGCAATACGTTTTGCTATACCTGTTTTGTCTAACATCTTATTTGATTTGAAAATTGGTTAATTAAAATCTTATGTTCAATATGAAAATTTGAAGATTAATTAAGATTTTTTACTTGATGAAATGATTTTTGATATAATTAAAATAATAGATTTTAAATCTTTTAATAATTTTTCAGTTGGGTCTGGATAATGCTCTGATGCCTGACATAGTTTCAACCAATATTCAAGTTCATCTGCTTCCTTAGCTGAAATTTTAAACTTATGAATAAAATCTCTTTTACTTTCTGCATTTTGTGCTTCTCTAATATTAGCTCCAATAGAAGTTCCGCATCTAAAAATTTGAGAAGCCATTTCAAACTTTCTTTGTTCTCTTATCATTTCAGAAAAAGAAACAACATCAAGGGCTAACTCAAAGCTTAGTCTTACTATTAAATTATCACTATCATTCCTCATTTATAAACTAAATCATCTTTTAAAAATATCTCTTTTTTATTTCTAGTTTCTAACAGCTAAAACTTTTAAATTCAATCTTTGTTTCCTCATTTTCAAATTGAAAAATCTTCAAATCAATTCATTTATATTTCTCATCGTCTCTCCCTTACCGTCCGTTGTTCAATCCGTTTTTCGTAATTTTTTCCTTGAAAAATACGTTGTACAAAAATGCCTGGGATATGAATTTGATTGGAGTCTAAAGTTCCTAGGGGCACTAATTCTTCAACCTCAGCGACTGTAATTTTTGCAGCGCCACACATTACAGGGTTAAAATTTCTGGCGGTTCCTTTAAAAACGAGATTACCTGCGGCATCGCCTTTCCACGCTTTAACCAGGCTAAAATCGGCCTTAAAAGCATGCTCTAACACATACATTTTGCCATCAAATTCTCTGGTTTCTTTTCCTTCGGCTACTTCGGTGCCATAGCCCGCCGGAGTGTAAAAAGCTGGGATCCCTGCTTGAGCAGCGCGGCAACGTTCGGCTAAAGTCCCTTGCGGGATTAAATCGACTTCTAATTCACCCGAAAGCATTTGTCGTTCAAACTCATCGTTCTCACCAACGTAGGAAGATATCATCTTCTTAATTTGTTTCTTTTGGAGCAGTAAACCCAATCCGAAATCATCGACACCAGCATTGTTAGAAATACAGGTTAAGCTAGTCACACCAAGTTGCACTAAACGTGCGATAGCATTCTCAGGAATACCGCATAGTCCGAAACCACCCAACATGAGTGTGTTACCACTAGAAAGCCCTTGTAAAGCTTCTTCAACACTAGATACCGTTTTATTTATCATTTCGTCATATTTATGCTTATAAATTTACGAATATTTCAATGAAATTAGGAAGGAAGTAACTGTTAAGAATTAAGCATATATAAACAAATAGGGCTGTCTAAAAAGTAAAAACAACCGTTATGATGTGCTTAACACAGCATCTCATTCCATTGCAGTTCAAAGATTACAAGAATCTGAAATAAATTCAGATTGACGTGAAATCGACTTTTAAAACAGTCTCAAATATTTGAATTCCCTATAAATTAACTTCTTGGCTTATCGATACCCCTATCATACATGACGATACTACCGGCCACAGAAACATTCAGGCTTAATTCAGATTTAAACTTTACCAAGAAGTGCGATTTCTCGATAGCTTCTTTACTTAGTCCATGATCTTCGGCTCCCAATAAATATACACAACGTCTGGGGTGATGAAAGGTTTCTAGGTCCTCTGCAGAATCGTCTAGCTCGATACCAACAATTCTGGTGCCTTTTGGTAAGTTATTAAAAAATTCATCGAAGTTTTCATAGTGGTAATAAGGCATGGATTTAACCGCATTGTGGGTATCGCAGGCCTGTTTAGCATAACGGTTTCCAATGGTGAAGATGAAACTAGCGCCCAAATTTTGTGCAGAACGCCATAAAACACCAAGGTTTTCGGGAGTCTTTCCGTTAAAAATACCTATACCAAAAAATTCATTTACGAAATTATCGTTCATGATATCAGCTTCTAAGCGTTTTAAGTATGCCTTTTAAAACTCTAGCTCGTCTAGACGATCCTCTTCATCGTCGTTATTTTGATCTTGAGAAACGGCCGAGCAATCCACATTAATAGACAAGTTATCTGGCGCAACAAAATCTTCTTTAGACACATCAAGCTCTTTATCGGCGTAACAACTTTTCATATAAATACCCCAAATCGGTAGAGCCATAGCAGCACCTTGACCGTAGGTAATCGTTTTAAAGTGTGCTGCACGATCTTCGGCACCAACCCAAACGCCAGTCACTAAATTAGGTACCATACCCATAAACCAACCATCACTTTGGTTTTGTGTCGTTCCTGTTTTTCCGGCAATCGGATTTGTAAATTCGTAAGGATACCCTGTTACGATTTCTCTATAATCGGCTCTATACGAATCACGTCCTTTACCACGTAAGCGTCCGCCCGAACCAGACTGTGTAACACCTTCCATAAGTTTTACCGTCACATAAGCTGTTTCAGCATTTAACACATCGCGCGTTTCAGGTTTAAATTGGTATAAAACAGTACCATTTTTATCTTCAATATTCAACACCATTACAGGCTTGGTATACACCCCTTGGTTGGCAAAAGTCGAATAAGCCCCAACCATGTCGTAAACACTAATATCAGTAGTTCCTAAGGCAATGGAAGGTACCGCAGGAATATCGGCCTCAACGCCTAGTTTTTTAACCAAATCAACTACAGTTTGCGGCCCTACTTTATCGATTAATCGCGCCGTAACAGTATTCACAGAATTTGCTAAAGCATCTTTTAAAGTACGCTTACCGCCGTATTCGTTCCCTGAGTTTTTAGGACACCACTCTTCTGGGTTTCCAAATTTCCCAGCTTCAATACAAAACGGTGTATCTGGAAATTCATCACATGGAGAAAAATGCAACTGATCAATAGCTGTAGCATAAACAAAAGGCTTGAATGTAGAACCTGTTTGTCGTCTACCTTGTTTCACCATATCATATTGGAAATGTCTGTAGTTCATACCACCAACCCATGCTTTTACATGTCCCGTTTTAGGATCCATAGACATCATACCCGTTCTTAAAAACGATTTGTAATAACGCATGGAATCCATAGGTTTCATAAGAGTATCAACCTCAGAAGGTTTCCCATCAACCCATTTAAAAACAGTCATTTTAATAGGTTTCTTAAAAGATTCTTCAATCTCTTTGTTCGATTTTTTCAAATCGTATTTCATATGTCTCCAACGTTCCGATTGACGCATCGAACGGCGCATTAAAGCTTGTTCCTCTTCGGGAGTTAAGTCTAAAAACGGTGCTGTTGGATTTCTTTCTGGGGTATTTTGATGAAAAAACTCGGCTTGTAACCTTGGCATGTGTTGTTGCACAGCATCTTCGGCATAGGTTTGCATACGAGAGTCTATCGTTGTATAAATTTTTAGTCCGTCGTTGTATAAATTCCACTTGGTACCATCGGGCTTCGGGTTATTTTTAATCCAATCCTTCATAAATCCATCGAGGTAACCTCTAAAATATGTGGCGATCCCTTCGCGGTGTGATTCCGGAGAATAACGTAAATCAAGTTCTGTTTTTTGAAGTGAATCCTTTTCCTTTTCAGAAATGAAATCATACTTATACATTTGAGATAAAACCACATTTCTACGGTTTTTTACTCCTATAGGGTTACGCTCAGGTCTCGGATTATAAAGCGAAGAGTTTTTAAACATCCCTACCAACATAGCCGATTCTTTAACGTCTAATTCTTTTGGTTCCTTATTGAAATAGATTCTTGATGCACTTCGAATACCATCGGCATTGTTACCAAAATCATAAATATTAAAGTACTGGGCGATAATTTCCTCTTTGGTATATTGACGCTCTAAACGGATGGCAATAATCCATTCTTTAATTTTTTGAAGCACCCTTTCAATAATATTCTTAGATCCTTCACCATGAAATAATTGCTTGGCTAACTGTTGTGAAATGGTACTTGCTCCACCACTTCCTGGCTTAATTACTGCTCTAAGCGTCCCTCGGGCATCAACACCAGAATGTTCATGAAAACGGGCGTCTTCCGTGGCAATTAAGGCATTTACTAAGTGTTGTGGTAACTCGTCGTAACTCACTGGTGTTCTATTATCGTTAAAATAGAATTTCCCTAATGTTTTACCATCTGAAGAGATAATTTCGGTAGCTAAATTGGTTTTCGGGTTTTCTAAAACCGTATGATCGGGCATTTCACCAAATGCACCCCATGATGCTAATAAAAAAAGGAAGACTACAGATAGTAATCCTGCTACAAACAAAATCCACATCCAACGGATGTACTTTGAAAAATCTTGAACGTTGATCGTTTCTTTTTTTGCCTTTGCCATGTACTATTTATTACTACATCTTGATACTACTTCGCTTATACAAAACAGAAGATGCCTCTATTTTTTAATTTTATTTTTTTCAATACTAAACCCAACATCGGTAATCCCCTCCAATTCTTCAACGCCATTTACCATACCATTTTCACGCATAGCCTGTTGTATTTTAACTTCATACTCTCCAGACTCATTAAAAATAACTTGTTCTTTATACCACAATTTATTCTCCTTAATATCGGAATATCCAGTGCCCAAAAATTTACCGCTAGGCTCGGCCATTTTATATTCTAGGGTGTCTTTAACCGTTTTACCGTGAGGAAAAACCATTTCGACAATTAGAAATAAGTTACTGTACTTATAAGCAGTCGTATTTCTAAGGTTTACAAATAAATTATAGGGATTTATGGAATCTGGCGGATGGATTTTAAAACTAACAACCGAATCTTTATGCCATTTTTTAGGTACCGATTTGTACTCATCAAAATAATATTTTGAATCGCAGGATGAAAGACTAAAAAAAACACAAACTAAAAGTAATAAGACTCTATTTTTCAGCATTTTTACTGTTTTGAGATTTATTCTGGTTATTGCCAGGTTTTCTTCTTTGGTTTCTATTCCTATTTTGATTAGGATTTTGTTTTTTCACGTCACCTTCAGCCTTTGGTTTATTCGATCGGTTTGGTCGTTGCTTTGGTTTAGCCTTTGGCTTATTAGGATCTGTATTTTTATTTGCTGGCTGTGTATTTTTTCTTGGTGTTGACTTCGTATCACCTCCAGTATTTTTTTGGCCTTGAGCCGGACCTTTTTTACGTCTGTTATTTCTACGTTTTTTATTAGGTTTCGGATTATCAAAACGTGTTAAACTATCTTGCCCTACAACGTTTTCAAATTCTGTTTTAGTATCTTCAACCAAATCTAAAGCGTACTCCTCAAGACTTGTAATTTTTTCTTTTTTCTTATTAATTGCAATAATTTCGTTAGCCTGCTCGGTGGTTATCTTATGCCAGTTCATCCATTCACCTTCGTAAGCAAACCACATATGGCCTTTAAAAATATCAGTTTTTTGACAAACAGCCGTACCTTTTTCGGTATATAATTTAACATCCGATTTCGGGAAACTTTTTAAAGCATCAAGATAAGTATCTAACTCGTAGTTTAAACAACATTTAAGTTTACCACATTGCCCAGCTAACTTTTGCGGGTTTAGGGATAATTGTTGATAACGCGCTGCTGAAGTACTCACCGAACGAAAATCGGTTAGCCAGGTAGAGCAACATAATTCGCGCCCACAAGAACCTATACCACCAAGTCTAGCGGCTTCTTGACGAAAACCAACTTGTTTCATTTCGATACGCGTTCTAAATTCTCGTGCAAAAACCTTAATCAGTTCACGAAAATCAACACGATCTTCAGCCGTATAATAGAAAGTTGCTTTACTGGCATCACCTTGAAATTCGATGTCTGAAATTTTCATTTGCAGCTTCAAATCGATCGCAAACTGGCGTGCTTTAACCTTCATGGCTTCTTCACGTTCGCGAGCGGTTTGCCAGATATCAATATCTTTCTGACTTGCTTTACGGTAAATTTTCAGGCCTTCTTCAGCATTTACTGGTATATTTTTACGCTTCATTTGAACGCGCACCAATTCCCCCGTAAGGGTAACCATACCAATATCGTGACCAGCTTTAGCTTGTGTCGCCACAATATCGCCAATGCTTAAAGTTAAGTTTTCTGTATTGTTATAATATTCTTTTCTGCCGTTCTTATAGCGTACCTCAACCCAGCTAAATGGGGCTTCCCCACCGGGTAAGGACATGTTTGACAGCCAATCGAATACCGTTAGTTTATTACAACTATCTGTACCACAAGTACCATTATTCTTGCAGCCCTTAGGAGAGCCGTCTTTTGTTGAGCAACTTGCGCAAGCCATATATTATATATTGAATTCGCTAATAATTAACTTATTACGAATGAAGATTTATTAATTTTTTGTTTTCCGCTTTCGCGTGAAGAACACATTTTCTTTATGTTTTTAAAACCAAGTTTCAAGAACATTTACGACGTAAAGATATGATTATTCTAAAGACTTAAAAAAAGAAGATGAGAATATAGTTCTCAACCCCTTAATTACTCACCTTTTATAAGTTAAACTTGCTTTACGGATATAATTTTTACAGGACAAGCTTTGGCGGCATTATCGCAACTATCAAAGATAAATTCGTCGTTCGATTTTAATGTAAAAAACCCCTTTTTATCCTGCCCATGCAGTAAAACGGTTTTACCATCTTTTTTAGACATTTGAAACTGGTTGGGAGCCAATTCTACACAATAATTACAACCAATACACTTTTTACGCTGAAGGGTAACTACAACCATTAGGCTTCGACTTTATTTTCGACAATCTTGTATAGTTTATCGGATTGACGGATTCTAAATGGTAATTTTAGAGTTACCATATCGCCTTTGGTACCTTCACTTAACTTTTGATCATTAACAAGCATATCTTCCACTTGCATTTCCTGCGCCCCTGTTGATGGCCCCGTAATTAAAATGGTATCCCCTACATTTAAGTTATAAGCTTCAATTTTAAATTCGCCAACCTCTGCTTTTGGAAAGTAGTGCGTTCCTTTACCTATATAGACTTTCTTTTGTGTAGCATGCGACCCTGAGCCTTTACTCCATTCGCCCAGTTTCTGACCTAAATAATACCCACTCCAAAAGCCGCGATTGTAAACCGTTTCTAGCGTTTTCATCCATTCTATAACTTCTTCTTTGCTATAAGTACCATTTTCAATACTATCAATGGCTTCACGGTAACATTTTATCACCTTAGCAACGTATTCAGGTGCACGACCACGCCCTTCAATTTTTAAAACTTTTATACCAGCATCGACCACTTCATTTAAAAAATCGATAGTACACAAGTCTTTTGGAGACATGATATATTCGTTATCCAACTCCATTTCAAAGCCTGTTTCTTGATCGATAACGGTGTATTTCTTTCTGCAATTCTGTTTGCAAGCGCCACGGTTAGCCGAGGAATTATCGGAATGCAAACTCAAATAACATTTACCCGAAACCGCCATACAAAGTGCACCATGACCAAATATTTCAATTTCAACTAGGTTTCCCGAAGGCCCTTTAATTTGATCTTTTTCTATTTGCTCTGTAATTTTTTTAACCTGACGCAAGCTCAATTCACGACTCAACACCATGGTATCGGCAAACATGGCATAAAACTTTACAGTTTCGATGTTTGTCACGTTAATTTGTGTAGAAATGTGCACTTCCATACCAGCTTCTATAGCCATGGAAATAACGGCCTGATCCATAGCAATAACGGCAGTAATATTCGCTTCTTTGGCTTTATTTACTAAGGTTTTTACAATCGATAAATCGTGATCGTAAATGATGGTATTAAGCGTTAAATAACTTCTTACGTTTTTAGCTTCGCAACGTTTTACGATTTCATCTAAATCATCTAAAGTAAAATTTACCGTTGCTCTAGCGCGCATGTTTAATTGTTCAACACCAAAATAAACAGAATCGGCACCATTATCTAAAGCAGCCTGTAGAGATTCAAAGTTCCCTGCAGGTGCCATTAATTCAATTTTTTGCATGATTTTAAGTTTTAAAGTTTGTCCACTTTTAGTGTCTCAAAAATGTTTCTTAAATCTTTTTTGAAAGGTAAATGGTCCGCACGACCTTTTTTAAAAATGTCGTTACTGTTGGCTTGTCCTTTTCGAAGGGCTTTTTGCTCTTCAAACGGTAAGGCATGAATTTCTTTACAATTGTTAGAACAACAGTTATTCATTTCTTCTTTACAGCTATCGCACTGAATAAAAAGTAAATGACAGGCATCATTAGCGCAATTGGTATGAATATCGGCAGGAGCTCCACATTGATGGCAGCAGGCAATGACATCGTCGCTAATTTTTTCAGCACGACGCTCGTCGAAAACAAAATTCTTACCTACAAATTTATTTTCGAGCCCTTGCTCTTTAATTTGACGGGTATACTCAATGATACCGCCTTCTAACTGAAATACGTTTTTAAAACCTTTATGCTTAAAATAGGCACTCGCTTTTTCACAACGGATACCGCCTGTACAATACATCACAAGGTTTTTATCTTCTTTATGGTCTTTTAAATCGTCTTCAATAATATCCAAAGACTCTCTAAAAGTATCAACATCGGGGGTAATGGCGTTTTTAAAATGGCCTATTTCACTTTCGTAATGGTTACGCATATCAACCAATACCGTGTTTTCATCTTCAATAAGGGCATTAAAATCATTCGCAGCCACATGCACACCTTTATTAGTCACATCGAAAGTGTCATCGTTTAAACCATCGGCAACAATTTTGTTACGCACTTTAACTTTCAACTTTAAAAAAGACATGTTGTCCTGCTCTACGGCAATATTCAAACGGATATCTTTTAAAAAATCGATGGTATCTAGGTGTGATTTGAATTCGTTAAAACGATCGGCAGGTAAGGATAACTGACCGTTTATGCCTTCGGTAGCGACATAAATACGTCCTAAAACATCCAATTGATCCCAGGTTAAAAAAAGGTGATCTCTAAATTCTTGAGGGTTCTCAATTTTGGCATATTGATAAAAAGAAAGTGTTAATCGATCCTTTCCGGCTTTTTCGATTAATTCGGCTCTTTCTTTGGCACTTAATTTATTGTACAGTTGCATGCTATACTAATTTATAAGGTTAAAGACTATTTTTGAAGGCGCAAAGGTACGATTTTATCGTAGTTATCCCATTTTTTAGACAAAAAAAGCACTTAAACATAAGTCTAAGTGCTTAATTTTGAGTTAGTCAAACTACTTTTATTTAGAACAAGATTTTTAAAAATACTCGTTCTTTATAATGAGATGCAACCACTTCATAAAGGTTGCGTAGCACTTCTGTTTTTATTGATAATGACACAAAACAACGTTCTATTTTTCATGAATTTATGTTGAAAACTATTATTGTGTTATGATAAAACTTATAGTATTTTAGCCCTTCAATTTTTAGTAAAAAAACAAAGCCATGAGCAGCGAAAAAGAAGCGAAATTAAAAGCACTAAAACTTACATTAGATAAACTAGATAAAGCCTACGGAAAGGGAACCGTAATGAAAATGAGCGATTCTGCCATTGTAGACGTAGAAGCCATTCCTTCAGGATCCTTAGGTTTAGATATTGCTTTAGGCGTTGGCGGATATCCTCGCGGTAGAGTTATTGAAATTTACGGTCCGGAATCGTCGGGTAAAACCACTTTAACGTTGCACGCTATTGCGGAAGCTCAAAAAGCTGGAGGTATTGCAGCATTTATTGATGCCGAGCATGCTTTTGATCGTTTTTATGCTGAAAAATTAGGCGTTGATATTGACAATTTAATTATTTCTCAACCAGATAATGGTGAGCAAGCTTTAGAAATTGCCGATAACTTAATTCGTTCGGGGGCTATTGATATTGTGGTTGTCGATTCGGTTGCCGCATTAACACCAAAAAGTGAGATTGAAGGTGAAATGGGTGACTCTAAAATGGGACTTCACGCTCGTTTAATGTCTCAAGCATTAAGAAAACTTACAGCTTCTATTAGTAAAACCAAGTGTACGGTAATCTTTATTAACCAATTACGTGAAAAAATTGGTGTGATGTTTGGAAACCCTGAAACTACAACTGGTGGTAATGCCTTAAAATTCTACGCATCTGTACGTTTAGATATTAGACGCTCTACACAAATTAAAGAAACCAACGGGGATATTGCAGGTAATAAAACCCGTGTAAAAGTGGTTAAAAATAAAGTAGCTCCACCATTTAAAACGGCCGAATTTGATATCATGTACGGTGAAGGTGTTTCTAAAGTTGGTGAAATTTTAGATTTAGCTGTAGAACTTGAAATCGTTAAAAAGAGTGGTTCTTGGTTTAGCTACGAAGAAACTAAATTGGGTCAAGGTCGTGATGCTGTGAAAGCATTAATTAAAGACAATCCAGAACTCATGGATGAACTCGAAGCTAAAGTTCGACAAATCATTTCAGAAAAATAAAATTTAAAATCCCGTTAATTCGGGATTTTTTTTGCTATTTACGGAACTACTTATACGCGAATTGAGATCTGAATATCTGGACCTAAGAGGAATATTTACTGAAACTGGTTAACTAACAAAAGTTTAACCTTCAGTTCTCACAATCCCTTGAAATCTTTTGTAATATGCATAGCGATAAAAAAAGCATTCCGATTAAAGAATGCTTTTTAGTTATTATAAACCGTTTAAGACGCCTTTCTAGTGTCTCAAACGATCCTAAAATTTTATACCTACGCTTATACCAAAAGACCTAAAGAAAATATTTTTAGACCTTTCATTTCCAAATATTAAAGGTTCTGCGTCTTCAAGATTGAAATAATTTATATCATAAAACACATTAAGGTTTAAATTAAAATCATCTGTCTTTAAAAAAGGAAACCCTATTCCACCCCTTAAATTATCTCCATTTTTAAATTTATCTTTATCTACAGTAAAGTTTCTTGCATAACGCAAGTATGCATAAACATTATCATCATCAACAAAATAATACTTTAAATTTCCTCCTATACGGAACGCAAAAAAATCTGCACCAAATTGGTTTTGTATACCTGTTAAAGCCCCAACACTTAGTTTATTAAAAACCAAGTAGTTTATGGAGTATTGTGCTCCAAGAGCTGTTTTGGAGTCCAAATTAATAACTGTAGAACTATTATTAAAATTGTAATGATATTCTATTTTACTTGGCACAGAAAATTCTATTGCAGCACTTGAATACCATTTTTCTTGCGAATAACTGTTGATATAAAATAGAGATACTATTGTAATTGCAATTATCTTTTTCATATATAAATTTATTTGTTATTTATTCTTTAACGACTATTCTACTACCTTTCCAAGTGCTCCCACGTCTTGCAACAGCGTAAAAATCCAAATCAAAATAAGTATAATTTCTAAAATATTTTGTTACAGGCTTAAGATTATAACTCCACCCACTCACATCTCCCCACGCAGCCGAAATCTCAAAATTAATACCACTATTATAAAGTGTTTTTTTAATATAGTTTGAATTAGATTTTCTATATACTTCCCCAAAATAAATAACTTCTATTCGGTTATAATCATACTGATATATTACATAAAATTCTTTTTTCGCACCACCGCTATTTGCAACATTGGGTGAATTTAAAAAATCGATTCCCATTTTATACAGTTGTTTTATAGTCCTATTATTAATAATATCTTTTGAACTTAGTGACACTCCATTTTCTAACCCTGATATTTGATTAAGACGTGGAATATAAATATTTAAAATTTCTTTTTCTCCGAATTTAAAAAAAGGTAGTGCCCCATCAGGAAGATTCAGTTTAGTATCCACGAAATATGTGCCACCAGTTGATGTTGAAACATCAACTTTAAACCTCCCATCCCACATATAAATTGGACTTTGATATGAATTAGGAGGAAATAAATTTGGATGCGAATAAGAATTTATTTCGGGTTGAGGTAAATTATACCGTAATAAAATACGATTGATTCCTAACACTAATTCATCTGATTCAGAAGCCCACCATACCCCCAGTGTTTTAGTTTGTGTTTTAGCCTGAACCCCAACAGATTGATAAAAGAAATAATCCTGACTCCAAAACTCTGTTTTGATACGACGTCTGTTATCAAAATAATTTCTACAAACAAATGTTCTTCCTAATATATTTTGCATAAAAGGCGTGCTTTCATCGCATGCAGTCATATTATTAACTAAATTATATAGTTTTTCTTCATCTGAAAGTTGTGGCGTTGTCGGAGTAGTTACTGGTTTTACATATAAATTATTTGACTCACATGCATCAAGTTCAGCAGGAGCAACATACACAAAAGCTTCATCAGAAATACGTCTAACACCCCCATTAACACTTCTTTCTTGACAATATTGATATTCCAATTCAACTGGAGCTGCTTTTAAAAGTGAAGAATTTTTATTATCCTTTTTCATCATTTTATCATAGGCTTTAAATAATGAAGCTGAATCCTTTACATGAGAAAAAAATATTCCTTTTCTTCTTGAAAATTTATAAATAGTGTCATTCACTATAATTTCATCCTTTTCATTTAATAAAGCCCCTAATAAAGGGTCTGATATAAAATCTTCTTCTTCTACACCGTTGTTTTTGCCTTTCCCTTTCTTGTAAAGTGAAGTAGTTTCTCCCATTTCTACCTTTTGAATAATTTCCTTTGAAAGTTTTACTTTCAGTAATTCATTTTTAGGATTAACAATAGGTTTATGCGACCGAAACCCCCCTTCATAATGATGTTCAAAATTATTTCCAATTTCTTCAACCGTTTTCTGTTTTAATTGTTCTATACTAGATTTAAAAGATTCTCTAGATGAGAAAACAAATCTACCGTTTTGAACATTTGCTTCAATTTTTGACGATGATGGAATACTGTTTTTAGATTCTTCTAAATCAAAATCTTCCTTTTGACAAGATGCTAAGATAATTACTAAAATTTGATATTTATAAACTTTCATATGGTTAGTCTTTTTCGATTTTATTTATACAAATTACTGTGCTATTTCTTCTTTAGCGATTTTACTTCAACAGGTTTTCCGTCAATTGTTCCTTTGGCATGCACTTTTTTGGGACCCCATCCCATTTCAAACCGTTGTTCCAGTTCTTCAAACTGAAATTTTTCTAATTTTTCTGGCATTTCATTTTTTTTAGGTTAAAAAATTCTCTGAACAGTTTTAATTCCACTCAAAGCTCTACAGAATAATTCATTTTATTCAATTTATCAGTCTTAGTTGGTTTAAATTGCACACAACAAATCACCGTCAAATAACCCCAAAAATTAAGAGAGAGAGAAAATCAATAATAGCACTAAAATTGTTTTCGTGGCAAATGAAATAAAAAAAACAACGTGACAAGATTTTTCCTTGTGTTTATGAAAGAAAAATCATAAATAAAATAAAAATGCTAAAACCATTTAGGTTTTTTCAAAAAAAAACCTCTTAACTAGAAAATCTTTAACTTAAAATAAAACAAAAAATCGCCTAAAGCAAAAATGTTCTAGACGATTTAGTATTCTAAAAAGCGATATTAAGCTTATTATTTTGCTGCTGCGTAACGCCTTAAAATTCTACGCATCTGTACGTTTAGATATTAGACGTTCTACTCAAACTAAAGAAACAAACGGCGATATTGCAGGTAATAAAACCCGTGTAAAAGTGGTTAAAAATAAAGTGGCACCACCATTTAAAACGGCCGAATTTGATATCATGTACGGCGAAGGTGTTTCTAAAGTTGGTGAAATTTTAGATTTAGCTGTAGAACTTGAAATCGTTAAAAAGAGTGGTTCTTGGTTTAGCTACGAAGAAACTAAATTGGGTCAAGGTCGTGATGCTGTAAAAGCATTAATTAAAGACAATCCAGAACTCATGGATGAACTCGAAGCTAAAGTTCGACAAATCATTTCAGAAAAATAAAATTTAAAATCCCGTTAGTTCGGGATTTTTTTTTGCTTTTAACGCAACCTTCATAAGATAAATGTATCTACATATAAACTATGTATAATACCCCTAATTTATTTGTGATGAAAAGATTAATAGCACTTTTTTTAACAATCGCCTTATTTACATCATGTAGTGTAGATGAAGGCACAGCCTACCGCTCAGAAATTTTACCTGTTGATAGCGTAAATATTCCAGACGAATTTGAAATGGGAGAAACCTATCCTATTGAAGTATTCTATTATCAACCTACAACATGTTATGATTTTTACAATTTCTATTATAAAAAACACAACAACGAACGCACTGTAGCACCTAGCAATTTAGTCTTTGACCTTGATGATTGCGAATCGACAGAAGACATTTTAGTGAGTAACACTTTCAATTTTGTAGTTACAGGGAATGGTTCGTATGTTTTTAAATTTTGGCAAGGAAAAGACGAAGATGGCGAAGATCAATATCTAGTCATTGAAGTTCCAGTAGTAGAAACACCATAACTATTTTGTAACTTTAAGTACTCTTTTAAAACCTGTTCCATTTGAGTTTAGAATTGCTCATAGAAAATTGTAAAGCCCAAAATACTAAAGCCCAAGGCGAATTATATAAGCTGTTTTCCAGCAAGTTATTCGCCGTAAGCTTAAAGTATTCGAGGAATCGTGCAGAAGCGGAAGATAATCTGCAAGATGCCTTTTTAACCATTTTTAATAAAATAGAACAGTACAAAAATAAAGGCTCCTTTGAAGGTTGGTTAAAACGTATTACAGTAAACACCGTTTTACAACGCTACCGCACCGAAAAAGTGTTCGAGCTTGTAAACGAAAGCGCTATTGAAGATGTTGAGATAGAGATTGATGAAGATTTGGTTTCTATCGATTATCTACTCGGAATTATTCAAGAATTACCCGACCGATACCGTCTGGTTTTTAACCTTTACGTATTGGATGGCTATTCACATAAAGAAATTGCAGAAATGCTAAACATAAACGTTGGAACCTCAAAATCGAACCTGGCCAGAGCAAGGATGATTTTAAAATCGACCATTGAAGATTATCACAATACAGAACATTTACATTCATTATAATGGCTGAAAAGAAACACATAGACCGGTTATTCCAAGAGCGCTTTAAAGATTTTGAAGCGACTCCAAGCGAAGCCGTATGGGAAAACATCGCGGCTAAACTGAATACCGAAGAAGAAAAACGTCGAATCATCCCAATTTGGTGGCGCTATGCTGGTGTGGCTGCCCTACTTTTACTTTTTGTTGGCATTGGTAACTTTTTATTAAATGACAACAACAGCTCAACAATTCAAGTGGTAGACACCAACGATGACATGATTGAAAATGCTTCAGAAGTATTAAAAAACACGATTAATAATACGTTTGAACAAGCACCATCCGTGGTAAATTCAAATGCTGAAAATGACAGTACTGTAATTATCGAAAAGAAATCGAACACAAATAATAACACCTCAGCTGCAGTAGCTTCAAGTAAATCAGAAGAACAAAACCATACACCTAAAAAGACAGCAACAAGCTTAGCTGCAAGCAAATCCGATAACACGAAGCCTTCCGAAGAACAACATATTGAAAAAACAACTTCGGATAACACCACTACCAATTCCACAATAGCTGCATCAGTTAAAACGGAAAACCAAGAGCCGGTTTTAATAGATAAAGAAGCAGCTAAAACACATATATCTAATGTGTCAAAAAACAACAGTACAATTGCTGAAGTAAATAAACCTACCAAGCAAAATGAGCTTACTATCGAACAAGCTATGGCTGAAAGCAAAGGAAAAGTAGCTCATGCAAAACCTGAAAGCAAATGGAGTGTTACGCCAAATGTAGCTCCGGTTTATTTTAACAGCTTAGGTGAAGGCTCGTCTATTGATCAACAGTTTAACAACAACCAAAAAACGGGTGATGTAAACATGAGTTACGGGATTTCTACGAGCTATGCAGTTAATAACCGTATAAAAATTCGATCTGGAATCAATAAAGTGAATTTAGGCTACAACACCAATAATGTTGTGGTTTATGAATCCAGAGGATCAGGTGTGAGTGCTTTACAAAATGTAAAAAGTTCGTCATCAAACCTATCGGTTGCCAGTGCAGAAAACACTCAGGGTTTCCCACAATCCATATCATCTTCTAATGTTTCCATACATCAAACATTCGATTATATAGAAATACCTTTAGAAATTCAATACGCCATTTCACAAAAACGCTTTGGAGTTAATGTGATTGGTGGTTTTAGTTCATTCTTTTTAAGTGATAATGGTATTTATTCTGAAGGCGAAGACGGTTCAAATACTTATTTAGGGGAAGCCAACAACATCAATAACACAAGTTATAGTGCCAACGTGGGTCTGGGCTTAAATTACAAGTTTTCGAAGAAATTTGACTTGAATTTAGAGCCGATGTTCAAATATCAATTCAATACGTTTGATAACACTTCTGGGAATTTCACACCATTCTTTATTGGCGTTTACACAGGGTTCTCATTTAAGTTTTAGAACCATTTTTACATAAGCCTTATACCTTTTATTAAAAAAGTTATAGAGACAACTGCCCTTTCTCACGAGAGGGCAGTTTTTTTTTATTTTAATAATAGAAATTAGCCAACGCTAGATTTGAATCGTAAAAGGCTTAAATTACATGTGTATTGTATTAGCATAAAAACCATTAAATTTGTTATTCAGACCTATCATAAATTCTTGAGCCTTGAAATACATTTTCACTCTTCTTTTGTTTTTTATCTTTTCTAATTCTACTTTTTCTGTTAATGAGATAGACTCTCTTTTAACGCGTCTGGAGAAAAGTATGTCTATGCGTAAAACATATGACATCGCAAAAGAAACGCGCATTGAAGCATTAAAAAAACTCCTAGATGAACCATCAACAACGCTAGAAAACAAATATTTTCTTACCACCAAAATAATTGAAGAATACGAAAAATACAGTTTTGACAGCACCCTGTTTTACATTGAGCAAAATATAGCCACAGCTAAAGCCATAAATAATATTTATTTAGAAAAAGAATCTATTCTAAAACTAGCTAAATTGCTTGTGCAGTCTGGTAGATATAAAGAATCTATTGATGCTTTAAATGAGTTAAACAGAAAAGAACTACCTGAAAAATTACTCAATAAATATTATTACAACTATAAAGAGGGATATTCAGGACTCAGCTTCTATACCAGCGTTCAAAAAAGTAAAAAAAATTATTCGTCATTATACCAAGCTTATCAAGATTCATTAATGCAGAGATTAGGCGCTAACTCGGATGAATCGTTAGCTTTAAAAGAAAAAAACTTACGAGATCAAAGAAAAATTAATGAGGCTCTTCAAATAAACTCTAAACGATTGTCCCAAGTAAAACTGGGCACACCGTTATATTCGTTAATTACTTTTGAAAGAGCGTTGTTATACGACTTAAATAACCACCACGATCAGCAAAAAAAATACTTAATCTTATCGGCTATATCAGATATTCAATCTTCAGTTAAAGACAACGCTTCTCTAACCGAATTAGCTATGGTGTTTTTTAAAGAAGGTGATATAGATCGCGCACATAATTACATCGATTTTTCTGTTGAAGATGCCGAATTATACAACTCCAGACTTCGTTATATTAACATATCTAATAAATTATCAGTCATATCAAAAGCATACGAAGCTCGAAGTATAGAGCAAAAAGAAGAACTCAAAAAAATGCTCTTATTTATTAGTGTTTTGGTCTTGTTTTTACTGATAACGATTTTTTACATATACAAACAAATTAAAAAACTTTCTGCAGCTCGAAAAAGCTTAAAAAATGCCAACAATCAATTAAAAGACTTAAACGAACAATTAAGTTTTTCTAATGAAGACCTTAATAGACTTTACAACGAACTATCGGATTCCGACAGAATAAAAGAGCAATATATTGGCACATTTTTAAACCTATACTCTGACTACATAAACAAACTAGACACCTACCGTAAAATGGTAAGAACCTATATTGTTTCAAACAGAACAAATTCATTACTTGAATTAACAAAATCAAAACAAGTTATAGAAAACGAGCTAAATCTTTTCTATGATAACTTCGACAAATCCTTTTTACATATCTACCCTAATTTTGTCGAGGAATTAAACCAACTCTTGCATGAGGATAAAAGAATTGTCCTTAAAAAAGGTGAAAGTTTAAATACAGAGCTACGAATATTTGCCTTAATAAGATTAGGCATTACCAACAGCTCGAAAATCTCAAAAATTCTTAGATACTCTGTAAATACCATTTACAACTATCGTGTTAAAGTAAAAAACAACGCTATAAACAGAGATGAGTTCGAGAATATGGTTAAAAAAATCTCCTAAAACCATATATATAGCAATATTACCCGTGTTTTTTTACGTATTTAACACAAATACAGAAAAAATTACTATTCAACACCTACATTAAATCCACTTAATATAGTAAGGATAAAATACACAACCATCTTACCTTAAGCTACTTACAGTTTTTACACGCCACAAAAAATCCACATTTTAAATACTCTGGGTTGTTTTTTCAGACCCATAGGGGTTAATTTGTTCCAATAACACTAAAAACTAAACATGTTTCAAATTTTACCAAAAAACTAAACAATAATGAATGTAAAAACTAAACACAGAAGAAGATTTTCCCTGTTACTCTTATTATTATCGTTTTGCGCTTTTTCACAGGAAAAGACTATTAAAGGAAAAATATCCGACATTAATGGTCACCCGATTCCTGGAGCCACAATAATATTAAAAGGAACAACTAGCGGAACCTCATCAGATTTTGATGGTATTTATGAACTACACGCCAATATAAGTCCTGAATCCATACTCGTATTCAGTTATGTTGGCATGACAAGCGTTGAAGAAGCCGTTAATAATAGAACAACGATTAACGTAACGCTGCAAGAGAACACACAATCCCTTGACGAGGTGATTGTTATTGGATATGGCGCACAAGAAAAGAAAGATGTAACTGGTGCAGTTGCACTTGTAAATTCGGAGTCGTTCGAAGAAAGATCCAATGCGCAATTAGGATCCTTACTACAAGGTCAGGCCGCAGGTGTCGAGGTATTGGCAAACTCTGGAAAACCATCCGAAGGCATGCGTATACGAATTAGAGGAACAAACTCGATTACTTCTGGTAGCGAGCCACTTTATGTTGTTGACGGCGTACCTACCACCGATACACGCTCTATAAACCCTTCAGATATTGATGCCATTTCTGTATTAAAGGATGCCTCTTCTGCAGCCATTTATGGTGCACAAGGTGCTAATGGTGTTGTTATCATTACAACTAAAAGAGGTACTACAGAAAAACCAAAAATATCTTTTGACACTTACACAGGTGTATCTCAAGTATGGAATACTTTACCTGTTTTAAATGGCGAACAATACCGCGATTTAATGACCGAAATGGGCCAAAATACCAATTGGGATTTATACACAAGTACTACAGATTGGCAACAGGAAATTTTCCAAAATGGTTATACAAACAACTACCAATTAGCCTTATCTGGTAAAACTGAAGGTACCAACTATTACGTTTCAGCGGGGTATTTAACTCAAGAAGGGGCTGTTAGAAGTTCTGAAATGGAGCGCTATAACTTCAAAATAAATTTAGACCAAAAAGTAACTGGTTGGTTAACTATTGGCTCTAGAATAGCCTACACGCAATACCGCGATGTAGATGTTAAAGACAATACGAATGTAAACTCTGGAGGTGTTTTACTAGGGGCATTATCAACCCCTTCAATTATTGATATTTATAATCCTGATGGCTCTTTTACGAGCAACCCTTTTCAAAACTGGGAAAATCCTCTTGCCTCAACAGATGGTTTAGATCGAGAATACAAAAACCAAAGATTATTAGGAAACTTATACTTTGAGTTTAGATTCTTAAACGATTTTACTTTCAAAACAAATCTGGGTATAGATAATAGCCATGGTGTTTACGATTCGTTTTTAGATCCTTTTAGAACAGGTTATGGTAGATCATTAAAAGGACAAGCTATAAACAATACCAATAAAGATTCTTATTACATTATTGAGAATACTTTAAGATACGACAAGCTAATCAACAATCACAAAATAGAAGCACTTATTGGTTCTGTTAATCAAAAAAACACTTGGGAAACTAGTGAAATTGAAACTAGAAATTTTGCAAGTGCTTCGGTTACCACACCAAACGGAGGCTCGGAAGTAATAAAGGGTACTGCTAGAAAAGATGAAAAATCAAATGCATCGTTCATTAGCCGATTAAATTATAGCTATGCCGATAAATACTTGATTACAGCTAACTTTAGAGCAGATGGTTCTAGTGTTTTTGGCCCAGAACAACGATGGGGCTATTTCCCTTCTTTCTCTGCAGGTTGGAGAGTTTCAGAAGAAGGATTTCTAAACAACGCTAACGCTTTAAGTGATTTAAAGCTTAGAGCTGGATGGGGTATTGTTGGTAATGATCAAATTGCCCCTTACTCGTATTTAGGACGTGCTGGTAGTGGTGCCAACTACCCTATTGGAGGCGTTACCCAACCAGGTACTTTCCCTTCATCTATAGAAAATTTAAACTTAAAATGGGAGGAGTCTAACCAAACCAATATTGGTATCGATCTTTCTTTATTTCAGCACCGCGTAAATATTACTGCCGATGCCTACATTAAAAAAACAAAAGATTTACTGTATAACGCACCACTACCTACAGCTACAGGTTTTGAAAGCGCTATACAAAATATTGGAGAGTTAGAAAATAAAGGTGTTGAATTTAGCATAAACACCATAAATATAGATCATAAAAACTTTTCATGGGAGTCTAGTTTCAATATGGCCTTCAATAGAAATAAAATTACAAAACTCGTGGATGCCGATGTTTTTCAGGGCACCATTTCTGGAGGACGAGGCGAAGCTAGTTTAATTAGAGAAGGTGAGCCTTTAGGAATTCTTTATGGCTATAGATATGGTGGTGTAGATCCTCAAACAGGTGCTGCATTCTATTTAGATAATAATGGTGATTCTACATTTACACCATCTGCAGACGACCGTACCATTATTGGTGATGCTAATCCCGACTTTACTTACGGATTTACAAACACATTCACTTATAAGAATTTAAGTTTATTGGTTTTCTTACAAGGTTCTCAAGGTAACGACATGCTAAATGCCACAAGAATTGAAACTGAAGGGATGACAGATCCTAAAAATCAATCTTTAGCAGTATTAGATAGATGGCGCCAACCTGGAGATGTTACAGATATCCCTGCTTCTAGTTTTGGTAATGCTGATAACTCTAGAATTTCAACACGCTTTATCGAAGATGCTTCGTATTTAAGAGTTAAGGCTGTTACATTAAGTTATGCGTTTCCAAGCAGCATTTTAAACAAATTAAAAATGAGTGCTTTAAAACTATATGTAACCGGAGAAAACCTTTTAACATTCACAGATTATTCTGGTTTCGATCCCGAAGTGAATGCTTTTGGAGGAAGTAATACCGTAAGAGGTATAGACTATGGTACATACCCACAAACACGAACAGCCATTTTTGGTTTAAACGTTACTTTTTAATCAAAAAAAACAATCATGAAAACAAATAAAATAATAACACTATTACTAAGTCTATTAGTTTTAGCATCTTGTGAGGACTATTTGGATTTAACGCCCATTTCGGAAGAAACTAGTGAAAACGCTTACGAGACTGCAAGTCAAATTGAATCAGCGCTAATTGGTGCTTACGAATCTTTTCAATCGGCTGAATACTATGTTTGGGATAATATTCTTTTCCAAGACGTTCGTTCAGATAATAATTATGCGGGAGGTGATAATCCTGAAATTTTCGCTATCGATTTTTTAGAAATCACGCCTACACATTCTAGGCTATATAAAAACTGGTCTAATATTTACAATGCCATTTCTAAAGCTAATATTGTTTTAGAACGTGTTGATGATGTTACAGACCCTCTATTAACAGAAGCTAGAAAAAGAGAAATAAAAGGGGAAGCCTATTTCTTAAGGTCATACCACTATTTTACCCTTGTTAAATCATGGGGTGCGGTACCATTAATTACAAGCACTATAAAATCGACGTCGCCAGAAAGTGTTCAAATCCCTAGAACATCCATAGAAAAAATTTATGAGCAAATCACTTCAGATCTAGAGCTGGCGGCTACACTTTTACCAGACGTTTATGGTGAAGATTCTAGCGTAAACAAAGCAAGAGCAACCGCTGGAGCTGCGTATGCATTAGCCGCAAAAGCTTATGCACAACAACCTAACCCAGATTATGACAAGGTATTAAGCCACATTCAAAAAGTAGAATCTAGTGCAGCAAACTATACGCTTATTGCCTTTGAAAATTTATTTGACGGCAATAATTACAACAATGCCGAATCTATTATTGAAATTCAATATTTAGGAGGAAACGAAGGTAATTTTGGACCACAACTTCTTTTACCACCATCAATCTCTGGTGATTCTTGGAGAAAATTTGTAACGCCTTCGCACGATTTAATAAATGCCTTTGATGCTCAAGGCGATGTTATTAGAAAAAATGCCTCTGTTTTATTTGAAGAAGTACAGTGGGTTGATGAGTATTGGGGCAATGCCGCAGGTAGCTCTGTTCCTTTTAGTTACAAATGGAAACAAGCTAGCGGTTGGGCCAGCTCTAACAGACAGTACATACTAAGATACGGTGATATTGTGCTTTTAAAGGCTGAAGCACTAAATGAATTAAATCAATTGGAAGCCGCTGCAACAGAGGTGAACAGAATTCGAAATAGAGTAAACCTACCGGATCTTACAGACGCGCAAAAAAGTTCAAAAGATGTATTGAAACAAACCATACTCAATGAGCGCCGTTTGGAACTTGTACAAGAAGGTCAGCGATGGGACGATTTAGCACGTTATAATCAATTGGTTTCAACCATAAATAATCTAGTAGAAATTGATTTAAGAGATGGTAGCACCGTGAATTATAATATGACCGAAGACAAAATATTTCTACCTATTCCACAACAAGAATTAGATAGAAACCCATCATTAACGCTTCCTCCATTATAAAACAACCATTATGAAAACACTATATAAAAACATTATTTGCTTTTTTTTAGCAGCTGTTACTTTAGCAGCTTGTGAAACAGAAGACAACTTACAACCTGAAGGACAATGGGAGTTAAGTAACCCTACCATTACTTCACCCGAAAATGAAGCCACAATTATTTTAAATCAAAGTACGCCTAATGAAACGGTTACTTTTAATTGGGATGCGGCCGAATCATCAGAAGGATACATTGTTACTTATAAGGTACTTATTGACACATTAGGAACAACTGAGTTTGATAGCCCTTTGTTAATTTTTGTTTCAGGAAATGGAGGTAAAGATTTATCTGCCTCCGTTTCTTATGAAACTTTAGACGAAGCTTTATCTATGGCAGGCTTTCCTGCGGATAGTAATGCCGAACTATCTTGGGCTGTTCAAGCAAGCAGCATTAATAAACAATCTAATGACATTCAAAAAATAACCGTTAAAAGGTTTGAGAATGAAATTATTCCTGATCAATTATTTTTATCGGGTACTGCTGCAGAAAACAATAATAATATCGCTGAAGCTATTCCTCTAAAAAGACTTAATAATGCCGATGGAGATCCTTCAAATATACATGAAATTTACACCAGTTTAACAGCCGGTAATACTTTTAAATTATACAGTGAACAATCTTTACCTGCTCATGTTTACGGAGGCGGCGCTAACGACGGTGAACTGGTAAAATCTGGAACAGCTATCTCGGTAAGCGAAGATGGCGCATATCGAATTCGAGTAGATTTAGACAACAACACCTACACCATGCTTAAAATAGAACGTTGGAATGTGAAAGGTAGCCCAATTGTTGGTGGATGGGGTAGCGATGAACCTCTGGAATACATAGGAGGCGGCGTATGGCAAGCGACCATGGACTTTGTAGACACAGGCGGATTTTTATTCCGTGCCGATGTTAACGACGGTGGCTACTGGGATTACCTAATGAAACGTGTTACTGGAACTACCAACCAAGTTATTATGGAATCTGATGCCGCAAGTCAAGGGTTAACTTATGAAGATGTGCCTGGAGAAATTAAAGGCAGTGTTATAGTTACTCTAGATTTATCAGCGAGTGCCTATACCTACAACATTGAAAAAGATCCTAATGCATCAGAACCAATTGATACGCCCGACAGCTTGTTTTTGTTTGTAAACGGCAGTATGACTACCGAGTTAACCAAAGATGGCGATGTATTTAAAACCGACGCGCATTTCGCCCTACAAAACGGGGATATGGTTGCTTTAAACACCTCAGCCGATGGCTCAGGAACCAGCTATACCATGTTTGCCAATATTGGTGCTACCGATGCTCCCGATGACGCCAAAGTTATGATAAGTTCAGATTTAAGTGAAGAAGCAGGAGATATTTCAGTCGAAAGAGATCAAGCCTATGCCTTTGCTATAGATTTTGCTAATGCTAAATTTCAATGGAGTTACTACAATCTTTTCTTATTTCACTGGGATGAAATCAATCAAGATTGGGATGGCAGAAACGAGTATTTATTAACTTATGAACACCCTTTTAAGTTTACAAGTACCGTAGCATTAAAAGCAAATTTCGATATGAAGTTTTTCTCACCTTGGGATAACGATTTTGGAGGCGACGACCCTTCAGCTCTATCTGGAGGCATGACTAACGGAGGTGGCTCTAATATTAGAAACATTGTAACAGACGGCAATTACCTAGTTAACGTTGAAGTTACAAACAACTACGCCACAGGAACCTACGAATTCACTCAACCCTAAACAATTATATTCACGAAATCCTACACGCTAGGGTTTCGTGAATTCAATACACTAAAAAAAAATGAATTTAAAAATCTTAAAAAAAAGCTTCATTTCAGCAGCATTAATAGCATCATTTTTTGGTTGTCAAAGTTGTCAAAAAGATGACGATGTTTCCGACCAAATTACGCCACCAACAACACCAGAAACTGTAGATGTAGATTTTTATCTTACAAAAGCAGATCAATCCGTTTTATTCAAAAAGCAGGATGCTGGAGTTTCAGCCTATAAGGAAAATTCAAACTTCACCATTAACGTATCTAGCAGTAATACGTATCAAGAAATCGATGGATTTGGCTACTCATTAACTGGCGGAAGTGCATTACACATTAACAACTTGTCTTCAGCCAATAAAAGCAACTTATTAAACGATCTTTTTAAATGGGATGGCGAAAATATTGGTGTTAGCTATTTAAGAATAAGCATAGGGGCATCAGATTTAGATGCCGCACCATTTTCATACAACGATTTGCCAGCAGGCGAAACTGATGTTGCTATGACCAAATTTTCAATAGCAAAAGACAAAGAAAATTTAATCCCGGTACTTAAAGCGATTTTAGCCATCAACCCTAACATTAAAATTATGGGATCGCCTTGGTCGCCTCCAACTTGGATGAAAACCAATCAAAACTCTAAAGGAGGCAGTTTAAAACCAGAATACTACGATGCCTATGCCTTATATTTTGTGAAATATGTTGAAGCTATGGCTGCCGAAGGTATTACTATTGATGCCGTTACCGTACAAAATGAACCTTTACACCCTGGCAATAACCCGAGTTTATTAATGGAAGCTGCCGATCAGGCCGTTTTTGTTAAAAACCATTTAGGACCAGCGTTTGAAACAGCAGGAATAGCTACAAAAATTATTATTTATGATCATAATGCCGATAGAACCGATTATCCAATTTCTATCCTAAATGATCCAGATGCCAAAAAATATATTGACGGTTCTGCCTTTCATTTATACGGCGGGAGTATCGATAAATTGAGTTTAGTGCACAATGCCCACCCAGACAAAAACTTATATTTTACCGAGCAGTGGGTTGGTATTAATGAAACCTTTGACAACAACTTAAAATGGCACGCCAGAGAACTCATAATTGGTGCAACAAGAAATTGGTGTAAAACGGTTTTGGAATGGAACCTTGCAGCAGATTCTAATTTAGAACCACACACCGACGGTGGTTGCACAGAATGTTTAGGCGCCTTAACCATTGATGGCAATACGGTTAAGAAAAACGTAGCCTATTATATTATTGCTCATGCTTCAAAATTTGTTAGACCAGGATCGAAAAGAATTGAATCTAATTATGCTTCCGATCTGCCTAACGTAGCTTTTAAAACGCCAGATGGCAAAATAGTTGTCATTGTTTTAAATAATACAGACACTAAAAAAACTTTCAATATAAATGCTTCAGACGAACCTGTTACAACGTCACTTGACGCTGGTGCTCTAGGAACATTTATTTGGTAATTTAAAACTTAGCGACTATGATTTTTTCAAAATACAACCTCCTCGTTCTTGCTGCTATTATTTTGGCTTCTTGTACAGATACAAAAACCAAATCGACAGAAATAGTAGATGAAAAAGCTCCTGAAATAAACTACAACATTACCTCTTTAAAGGTTTACACCACAGCCGAAAACACCAATTTAAAATTGAGTTTAACTGATGAAGCTTCCTTTAAACCTGCAAAACAGCCCCTAGAAACGGATATTTCGGTGTTTGTAAACCCAAAAAAGAGTTTCCAGAAATTTTTAGGTATTGGTGGTGCTATAACCGATGCTTCAGCAGAAGTGTTTGCAAAATTAAGCGCCGATAAACAAGAAGAGCTCTTACAGGCTTATTACGGCAAAAACGGTATCAATTATAACATTATTAGAACTAGTATTCACAGCTGTGATTTTAGCTCAAAAAGCTATACCTATATTGAAGAAGGTGATACTGAATTAAAAACTTTTTCTATTGAAAAAGACAAACAATTTAGAATCCCAATGATTAAAAAAGCCATGGCTTTAATTAAAGATGATTTGGTTTTTTATGCAACACCATGGAGTCCTCCTCCATTTATGAAAACCAATAATGATATGTTACAAGGCGGAAAACTACGCCCAGAATACTATCAAACTTGGGCCGATTACTTTGTTAAATTCATTAAAGCTTATGAAGCTGAAGGTATTCCTGTTTGGGGGGTAACCATTCAAAACGAACCTATGGCGAAACAACGCTGGGAATCTTGTATCTATACAGCAGAAGAAGAACGCGACTTTTTAAAAAACAACTTAGGTCCAACATTTGAAAAGGCTGGTTTTAGCGATAAAAACATTGTGGTTTGGGACCATAACAGAGACTTAATTTCGCAACGAGCCAATACTATTTTTGAAGATCCAGAAGCTGCAAAATATGCTTGGGGTATTGGTTTTCACTGGTATGAAACATGGACAGGTGGCGAACCTAAGTATGAAAATTTAGCAAACATTAAAGAATCCTTTCCTACTAAAAACCTACTATTTACCGAAGGCTGCCAAGAAGCTTTTAGTGCAGAACATTATTTCAGATGGTCTAATGCCGAACGCTATGGCAATTCCATGATTAACGATTTCAACAACGGTACTGTAGGCTGGACAGATTGGAATATTTTGCTTGATGAAACTGGCGGACCTAATCATGTTCAGAATTTATGTTTCGCTCCTATCCATGCCGATACTCGAACCAACGAATTAATCTATACACCGTCTTATTATTACATAGGTCATTTTTCAAAATTTATTAAACCAAATGCCCTTAGAATAAGCACAACTACAAGCAGAAGCACCATTGAAAGCACAACGTTTAAAAATGAGAATGATGAATTTGTAACCGTAGTTATGAATAAAACAGATGAGGCGATTGCCTATAAATTTATTGTTGAAAACCAAGAAGTATCACTAAATATCCCTGCCCATGCCATACAATCCATAGTCTATTAACCCTTTAATTTTATATATTATGAAAAACAACTACATGCTTAGTACTATTGTATTAACACTACTACTATCATTTCCATTATTTGCTCAAGTAGACGTTATATTTCGCGTAGACTTAGGCTCTGGAACGATTAGTCCGAATGGCATCCACATTGTAGGTTCATTAAACGGATGGGATCCAAGCATAACCACATTGACACAAGAAGGAAGTTCTACCATTTATTCTACGGTAATACCGCTAACTAAAGGCTGGTATACTTATAAATTTCTAAATGGAAACACCTGGGGTACCGAAGAGTCACCTACAGCGCCATGTGCTACAGACAATGGCAACAGGATGGTTTATGTTAACGACTCTGGAACAGATTTAGTTTTAGAAACCGTTCCTTTTGGAGGTTGTAATGCTGATGGCACAGGATTCGATCTAACATTTAATGTCGATGCGTCTTCCGAAGCTACTATAGCGGCATCTGGCTTACATATTGTTGGCGATATAAATGGTTGGACTACTGATGATTTAATGCTTTCTAATACTTCAGGAGATATTTACAGCAAATCGGTTAGGCTTGCCTCTCCAGCCAATTACCCAGTAACTATAGAATACAAATACCTTAATGGAGATGCTTGGGGTACTGAAGAAACACCTGCCTCTGGATGCGCTACGGTCTCTGGATCCAATCGAGTAATAACCTTAACAAATTCTGGAGAAAACACTTATGATGTTTTTAATGGTTGCAATTACACCTTGAATATAAACCAACAAAACTTTGAAACTATTAACGCAGCATACATTCCAGGACTGGGCCTTAAAATTAATACACCAAAATCATCAACTCGTGATGAAATAAAAGTGTCGATTTACACCATTTCTGGACGCCAAATAACATCTAAAAATATAGCCTTTAATACGCAGCATATAATTCCCCTAAACGGTATTAGCAAAGGCCTGTATTTAGCTTATTTCACTGATGCAACCAATCAGAATATGATTAAGAAATTTATAGTTCATTAATTCCTTCTAAATCATTAAAAAGCGTAAAAAGCCGTTGCTTTTTACGCTTTTTAGTGTTTAAGTTTCAGAAGTCTTCCATAAATTAATCACATAAAAAAACCATAAAAACATAAACGGTAGTATAGGAAAAAGCATCCTAGGGTACGCACATAACAACGAACTACCAAAAAGATATATTACTGCAAAAGAGGCTGAAAATATAATATCTATGGTTATTCTTTTTCTTAAAAAAAGTGTTAACAAAATACTGATACACAAGAAAACAAAAACAAAACTATTAGGGACAGCAATCAAAATAAAGGAAAACTCCTGATACGTATAACTGTTAGGAATATTTAGAAACAATCGACTAACATTAGAAATATAATTCTTCAGAAATTTTTTAGGATTATTTTTTATATTTTCTAAAGCTTTTTCTTTTAGGGCAGCATCTTTCTCAACTGGCCCCAATTGATTAATTGAGTTTAAATATTCATTATGCGTTTTATATTGTGGCCTTTTTTCAAAAGTATTTCCACCTGCTAAAACCCATTCACCCAATTCATCTTCGTAAGGCGTACTTAACCAGTAAACACACTGACCTCCTGAATTAGAATAATAAGGGAATTTTCCAGTTAAATTATAAGTATAAAACAAATAAGGCAATGTTATTATATTAGCGAGAAGACATATAATAAGCAACCTATAAACTTCTCTTCTATATTTTTTAAAAACTGCAAAAAGGATTAAAACACCAATTACAGCAAATACGACATAAGCAAACACGACCTTAGTTAATATTAAAAAAGCTAAAAAAAATGAAGCTAATCCTAATTTTACTTTTGAAGGCTTAAGTAAACATGAATTCAAATAATACAACAAACCACATGCTAAAAAAAAAGCAAAAGCCTCTGTAAGTACATATCTAATAGAAAAAAGCACATTTGGATAATAAAACCCTAACAAATAAGAAAATAATAAAGCAAGCCTTTTATTAAAAAACTGGCAACATGTTTTGTAAAAAAAGACTATTCCTAGAAAAAGAAAAATAACATTTAAACCTTTAATTACTTCAACTGATTCACTTAGAAATAAAAAAAGAGAAATTATAATAGGATAGCCTGGTCCATTCCATAAAAAAAGCGGTCCATCCATAGCATAACTACCATTTAACAGGTTTTTCGCAAAAATGAGATACCTCTCTTGGTCTCCACCTAATTCGTTATTAACAACAACAATTGATATCGCGATATAAATGAATAATAGTGGTAATAGGTATAAAACTGAATACTGTTTAAAAAGTTTCATTCTTAAAAATTAAATTTATACTTAAGAATGCACCAAATTGCTCTAAAACCATCTTTCCAACCTATTTTCTTACCCTCATCATAAGTTCTCCCGTAATAACTGATTCCAATTTCATAAATTCTTATTCCCTTTATTTTAGAAATTTTGGCAGTAACTTCAGGTTCAAAACCAAATCTTTTTTCTTTCAGATTAAGACCTTGAATTATGTCAGTTCGAAACATTTTGTAACAAGTTTCCATATCTGATAAATTCAAATTTGTAAACATATTTGATAAAAAAGTAAGAAATCTATTCCCAATAGTATGCCAGAAAAATAAAATCCTGTGTGGCTTACTCCCTTTAAATCTCGACCCATAAACAACATCGGCAAAACCCATAACAATAGGCTTTAGTAAATCATTATACTCTTGCGGGTCATACTCTAAATCGGCGTCTTGTATAACAAGAATTTCTCCAGAGGCCATACTTATTCCTGTATGTAAGGCAGCTCCTTTTCCTTTGTTTACTTCGTGTTCATTATATGAAATTAGTAAATCAGGATTATTTTCTATGTAACGAGAAATTGCGCCTTTAGTGTCGTCTGAAGAACAATCGTTTACAATAATTAATTCCTTGGTGATTTCATTTATAAGTTGAACATCTTTTATCTTATCTAAAATTCTATGAATTGTATTCGCTTCATTATAGACAGGTATTATGATAGATAATTTGGTTATAATCATATTAAAAAATATATTTTATGCTAAAACACCATTGGCTTCTAACACAAAAAATCATTGATTTTACTGAAGTTTGCAACCGTATGTAATTAAATTAAGGATTAAATATATTGTTTTTCTTTTTACAAAAATCACCCCTTCATATTAAAACTGTAATTTATATATGAAATATAACTTTTTTAATTTTTTCGAAAAACATCTAACTGCTTCAAAATAACCTCACGAGCCCTAGTATTTAAGTCTTTAGTATCATCAATAGTTAAGCCACTGGTTGGAATAAGTTTATGTACCTTCACACGCATACAACCAGGACTTCCGCTAAAAAAAGTAAAAGAAAATCGTTTCTTATTATCGGCAAATGTTAAAGGCACCACTGGAATTTGATGATTAATGGCCAGTCGAAAAGCCCCATCTTTAAAGGTATCTAATTCAATATGTTCTTCGGGCACACCGCCTTCAGGAAAAATACAAATACTTAAACCCGATTTTAAGCGCTTTTGAGCCCTTAAAAAAACAGCATGCCTGCTTTTAGCCGAACTGCGATCTACCAAAATACAAGTACGCTTGTAAAAAAATCCGAATAACGGAATTTTAGCCAACTCGGCTTTCCCTACAAAAACAAACGGATTTTTAACCGTAACCAACATGAGCATGATATCGGCCATAGAGGTATGGTTCGCAATAAACATATAGCTTTTGCTTTTGTCTAAAGCTTCTTCGCGTTTTATTAAAGGAACAAACCCCATACCCATTAAAATAAATTTAGCCCAAATTCGAGCTAACCTAAAAAAGAATGGGTACCAAGATTCCTTTAAAATAGATAGTATTAAAAACGGAAACAATATCAGTATGGGCAAACACACTAAAATGTAAAACCAAATACGGTAAAAGGTCCAAAATATGTATTTCAGAATTTTCATAAGCTTCAAAAATAGTATTATAATTTGATTATCTCTAAAGCATACTAATTATATAAAATAGATATATTTCAGCTTATTTTTAAAAGTGGCCTCTACCACTTTTTTTATTGTCCAACTTATCTTTAAATTTGCGCTTTACAAAAAATTTATGGCACGTATACTCACAGGCATTCAAAGTACAGGAACACCACATTTAGGAAACATTTTAGGCGCACTAATTCCAGCCATTGAAATGGCAAACGACCCAAAAAATGAATCCTTTTTATTTATTGCAAACCTGCATACACTTACACAAATTAAAGATGCAGAGACCTTAAAATCAAACACCTACTCCGTTGCTGCTACTTGGCTTGCTTTTGGCTTAGATATTGAAAAAACCGTGTTTTATAGACAAAGTGATGTGCCACAAACCACAGAATTGTCTTGGTATTTAAGTTGTTTCTTTCCATACCAACGTTTAACCTTAGCACATAGTTTTAAAGATAAAGCCGACAGACTAGAAGATGTTAATACAGGGCTTTTTACTTATCCTATGCTAATGGCTGCCGATATTTTACTTTATGACGCCAATATTATTCCTGTAGGAAAGGATCAATTGCAACATATTGAAATGACTCGTGATGTAGCCTCTCGCTTCCATGCGAAAATGGGTGAAACATTTGTATTACCAGAAGGAAAAATACAAGAAAACACCATGCTTATTCCTGGAATAGATGGTGAAAAGATGAGTAAAAGTAGAAACAACACGATTAACATCTTTGAAACCGATAAAAAATTGCGCAAGCAAATTATGGCCATTCAAACGGATAGTACAGCTCTTGAAGATCCAAAAGACTGGGAAAGCTGTAACTGTTTCGCCATTTATAAATTATTAGCCGATGAAGCTCAAATAGAAACTATGAAGGCCAATTACGAAAATGGCAACTATGGTTATGGTCATGCCAAACAAGCCCTATTTGAATTGGTGGTAGAAAAATTCGCCATACAACGCGAACGCTATAGCTACTATATGAATAACATAGAAGAAATTGATAAAGCCCTAGCCATTGGTGCAGAAAAAGCCAGACTGGTTGCAAATGATGTTTTAGCCCGAGTGCGCGCTAAAGTTGGTTACTAATTCCTGCGAAGGCAGGAATCTTATGATTTAAATACGAGATTTCAAAATAATAAAACGTTCAACTTCAATAAAATTACTTTTTGTTGATTTTGAGCGTTTTTGTTTTCCATAATGTTTTTTACTGAAAAATGACTCCGTGATCCTCTGCGACTTCTCTGGGTATCTCAGCGAAACTACTTTTGCAATATTTACACGAACAGCTTCTTCTTCTGAATAACATCAATTCATTATGTTCCATACAAAAAATGCCTCCGTGAACCTCTGTGACGTCTCTGTGTATCTCCGTGAAACTACTTTTGCAATAGTCACCCGAACAAATTCTTCCTCTGAATAACATCAATTCATTATGTATTATACGAAGAATGCCTCCGTGAACCTCTGCGACTTCTCTGTGTATCTCAGTGTATCTCAGTGTAACTACCTTTCCTTAATTAGATTCCTGCCTTCGCAGGAATTAAATCACCTCAAACAACTTCCCTGGTAAAGGCCTAACAACCCCCTTTAGCTCCATATTTAAAAGAATACTCGCTACCTTAAAAATGGGCAACTGGCATTCTAAAGCAATGACATCTAATAGCTGTTTTTGATTGTCTTTTAGGTAACTATAAATCGATTTTTCGGAAGGGTCTAATTCCACAAAAAGTTGCTTTTGAATGGCTGGTTTTTTTACATCCTCTAACGCCCAATTTAAAATATATGGCACATCTAAAGGGGTAGTAAGCATGTGCGCCCTTTGTTGCTTTATCAAATTATTACAACCTATACTTTGGCTATCGGTGGTTCTTCCGGGAACGGCAAAAACATCGCGGTTATAAGAATTAGCGATATCAGCAGTAACGAGGCTTCCGCCCTTTTCAGCAGATTCAATAACAATAGTCGCTTCACTTAACCCAGCAATAACACGATTTCGTTTTAAAAAGTTGTTACGATCAAAGGTTGAATTACTCCAAAAATCGGTAATAAAACCACCATTTTTCTCCATATCAACCATATACTTTTTATGTACTTTAGGGTAAATCTGATTTAAACCATGCGCCAAACAGGCCACCGTTTGCAATTCGTTTTTCATGGCCGCTTTATGTGCTGTAATATCGGTACCATAAGCAAACCCCGAAACAATAATAGGATCGTAAGGGGCCAAATGTTCTACCAGTTCTTCACAAAAAGCAACACCACTCGTTGTTATTTTCCGAGTACCTACTATGCTTATGATGTTTTGTTTTTTCAAATTGATTTGCCCCGATTCAAACAGTAAAATAGGACCGTCGATGCAGTGTTTCAATTTATCTGGATAGTCGTCATCTTCAAAAAACGACACTTTAATCTCATTGGCATAAATAAATTCAATTTCCTTTTCAGCTTCATTTAAATGGTGTGGCTTAAAGAGGCTGTTTAAAATCACTTGTCCGACACCGTCAATTTTAAGTAAATTATGTTGCTTTTCTTTAAAAACCCCTTCCGCAGAACCACAATGTGCCATGAGCTTTTTGGCTGTAATATCACCAATATTGGGTACATGCTGGAGGGCAAGCGTGTAAAGCAAATCGTTTTCTGTCATGGTATCTGATTAAATCTCAAACTAAATTAAAAGAATTTTCCTACTGTTAATAAAAAGTTAAGCTTAAATTTTATCTATCCCCATTATTTTATAACTTTGAACTTATGCAACTAGAAACATACATTAGCGATTTACTCTATAGATATGAGTGCGTTACCATTCCTGGCTTTGGTGCGTTTTTAACACAATCTGTCTCGGCAACGATTAATACCGACACAAATACGTTCCATGCACCCAAAAAAGTATTGTCTTTTAATGAGCAAATTCAGAAAAATGATGGCTTGTTAGCCAACTATATTGCTGAAATTGAAAAAATCCCGTTCGAGATTGCCAACAAAAAAATCGAGAAACGTGTTCGACTAATAAAATCATATTTAACACAAGGTGAAACTTTAACCTTTAAAAACATTGGTGATATTGTTTTTAATAAAGAGGGTAAAATTTTATTTGAACCTACGTATCAATTAAATTACTTACCTGATGCCTTTGGGTTATCTCAATTGTCAACTCCTGTTATCACACGTGAAGTGTACAAAAAAGAAGTTGCAAAAATCGAAAAAGTTGTTCCTATTGCCATCACTCCTGAAAAGCGTGAAACAAAATCATATTTAAAATATGCGGCAGTAGCTTTAATTGCCTTGACTTTAGGTGGTTTAGGAGCTTCAAAATATTATGTTGACCAAGTGGAAACGCATAACCAATTAGCCCAAGAGGAGGCTGCAAAACAATTGGATACCCAAATTCAACAAGCTACTTTTAACTTAAATCCGCTTCCTGCTGTTACTTTAAATGTAACCAAACAAACAGGGAACTACCATATTATTGCAGGAGCTTTTCGTGTAGAAGAAAATTGCGACAAAAAAGTTAACGAACTAAAATCTGAAGGTTTTAGTGCAAGAAAAATTGGGGTTAACAAATACGGTTTACACCAAGTGGTTTATGCCAGTTACGAAAACCGTCTAGAGGCTTTAAAAGCACTGCGCAACATTAAAAAATCTCACAATTCTACGGCTTGGCTTTTAACGAAGCAATTAGATTAATTACAAAATATTATTTAACACATAAAAAAAGGTTAGTTTCTCGAAAAACTAACCTTTTTTTATGCTTAAGCATCTAAATTTTACAACTCAAAACCTGTATGCTTTTGTTACTTCCCATACGATTAACATAGATTGATAAACCGTACATTAGGTGAAAGTTCAAAAGTTTTAATTACTTTAGGGCCTGTAAAACCATGACTCAAACCGCGTATTTAATATGAAGCGATTTATAATTCTTTTTCTTATTACATTATACTTACCTGTTAAATCCTTAGCGCAAACTCAAGACTCCATAGCATTTCCCTATGTTTTACCTATTTGGGGTGATAAAGTTGCCGAACGTGGCATGGCTGACCAGCTTCAGCTCCCTTTTGGATTAAATATAAATTACGTGAACACTTTCATGGATTTAGAGATTACTGAATTTGGATTATCGATTGCTGGTCATGACCTCACAAACATTGTAAACGTTGAAACCTTAAATTTCAAACAAGTAAGCGCTACAACTAATGGTTTAAATTTTAGAGCTGATGCTTGGATATTACCTTTTCTAAATGTTTACGCACTAGTTTCAACTGTAACGGGCGGTACCGAGGTACAACTTCAACCAACTTGGAAAAATTCTGAAGGTGAAATCATCTTACAGCTTCCTGAATTCTCATCTCATGTAGATTTTGACGCCATGACTTATGGCCTGGGAAGTACCCTTGTATTTGGATGGAAGGGCTATTTTTCTAGTATCGATTTTAATTACTCAAGAACCAGTACGGCCTTGCTTGATAACCAAATAGGTTATGCGACCGTTTCTGGAAGATTCGGACATCGTTTCGGACTCTCAAAAAAGAATAAAGAATTTATGATAGCCCCTTATGTTGGTGTTATGTACAGAGACTTTGTTGGTGCTCGTGGTAGCACAGGAAAGATTAACTTCAACGAAGTTTTCCCAGATATAGATACCAAGTTTAACGAAACAGTGGATAGTAAAATTGCTAGCAATCAAGACATCATAGACGACCCTGGTACATCGGCTGCAGAAAAACTAAAACTACAAGCCCAAAATCAAGCCTTACAAACTATTGAAGACAAAGTAAATGACAGTGGTGTGTTTTCAACAGAAATTGATTATAACATTAAAAAAGAACTGGTTCAAACCGTTACTTTTCAAATGGGCTTTAACCTACAAGTTAATAAAAAGTGGATGCTTAGAGGCGAATACAGCCTTTCTGATGCACAGCGTTTTATTTTAACAGGAATTCAATACCGTTTCGGTGTTAAAAAGAAAGAATTCAGATAATTACCCTAGAAATTCCATGAGAAATAAAAAATAGAACTTAACTACTTTAAATCCCTCAACACAATGAAAACAAAGTCTTTTATCCTTTTTTTCTTTCTCATCACCTTTTTATCCTTTGCTCAGGACAAACCTAAAATGTCTTTCAAAGTTTTAAAAGATTCTATTGATGGCAAATTAGATGTTAGTAATTTATTGATTGACTACAACGGCTTTATCCCCGTACCACAAATTATTACAGAACCAGCTTTAGGCAATATTGGTCTATTGCTCACGCCTGTTTTCATCAAACCTAATAAATACAAAACAGAAGGCGAAAACATTCCACCCGATATTACCGCAGGCTTTATTGGGTATACTGCAAATAAAAGTTGGGGCATTGGCGGTATGCGTATCGCATCTTTACCCAAACTACATTTAAAATACCGTGTGGCTGCAGCCTACGGCAATGCCAACTTAGACTTTTATAGAACCCTTCCAATTGTAGGAGAACAAGCTTTTAGTTTTAATTTTAAATCGACCGTATTGTACGGTTCTGTACTACGCCAAATAGGAAAAACCGAACTGTATATGGGTTTAGAATACATGTATCTTAATAATAACATAGATCCTAATTTCAATTTTGAAAACCGACCAGATGATATTTTAGAAAAAGATTTAAAAAGTCAGCTAGGCAGTTTAGGCTTACAGGCCGAATTTGACAAACGTAATTCCATTTTCACTCCAGACACCGGGTGGCTTGCCAATATTGAGTATTTGGTAAATTCGTCTTGGACAGGAAGCGATTATGAGTTTCAAAATTTAAATATCTTCTTAACAAAATATTTTCAGTTTACCCCTAAATGGGTAAGTGGTTTCAGATATCAAAGTACCTTTCAATTTGGAGATGCGCCTTTTTATAGTAAACCTTCTATTCAAGCCCGTGGGGTTCCCATGGCCAGATATCAAGGTGATGAAACCTACATGCTAGAAACCGAACAACGTTACGACATCACACCTAGGTGGAGTGCCATAGGATTTGTTGGAGCATCCAAGGCACCTTCGGAACAAATATCCTTCAAAAATGCTGAAACCATTTACAACTATGGCACAGGATTTAGATATTTAATCGCCAGAAAATTTAAACTTAGAACGGGCGTGGACCTTGCTTGGTCAAATCATGATTTTGGCTGGTATATTGTTTTTGGATCGGCTTGGAATATTAGAAGTTAAACTTCTACAATTCTAATGGTTTCATTGCACCATATTTTAATAGCACTCTATCCAAAAATATTCAGAAACATCTGATATACAGAGGTTAAAGGCAGGAACTCAAATTTTATCATTATTTTAAAAATTTGTAATCATTGTATAAAAAACTTTATCTTTATGGAGATTTAGTTATTAATCCCTTGTTAGTTATAGCTAACTTAACCCAATTTTTTATGAAAAAAATTACAATTACATTAGCAACTGCAGCCCTCCTTTTAGTTGGATGTAAGGATGCCAACCATGATGCTGGGAAGACTGAGCAAACCACCGCATCAGATAACGATTTTAAAGGCAAGATCGCCTTAGATGTTCGTGATTCAAAGGCCGATTGGACGGCTTACACACCAAAATCGGCACCAGAAGGTGCACCTAACATCTTATTTATTTTATATGACGACACAGGCCTAGGAGCTTGGTCTCCATATGGTGGACGCATTAATATGCCAACCATGGACCGCCTAGCAGCCAATGGTTTAACATATACGCAATGGCATACTACAGCTTTGTGTTCACCAACGCGTTCTACCATTCTTACAGGAAGAAACCATCACCTAAACGGAATGGCTTCTATTACCGAAACTGCCGATGGTTACCCAGGATCAAACGGTCATATACCTGACGATTGTGCACCTTTTGCACAAATTATGCGCGATAATGGGTATAGCACCTTTTGGATTGGTAAAAACCATAATGTCCCTGAACAGGATATCGCTCCTGGAGCAAGCCGTGGTGAATGGCCTACTCAAATGGGCTTTGACCGTTTTTACGGATTCTTAGGAGGTGAAACTAACAACTGGTATCCAGACTTAGTAATGGACAACCATTTTATTGAAGCTCCTGAAACGCCAGAAGAAGGCTATCATTTATCTAAAGATTTAGCCAATCAAGCTATTACCATGTTACGTGATAAAAATGCAACCAACCCATCAAAACCATTTTATATGTGGTTTAACCCTGGAGCCAATCACGCACCACACCATTCACCTGCCGAATATACCGCTAAATACAAAGGTAAATTTGACGACGGTTATGAGGCATATCGTACATGGGTAGTTGGCCGTATGAAAGAAAAAGGCATCTTACCTGAAAACACAGGCATGGCAGACTTTAACCCTATGCCTGAAGATATGGCTAACCCAGGAGATTTTGTACGCCCATGGGACAAACTAAACGCGAACGAAAAGAAACTGTTTTCAAGAATGGCAGAAGTATATGCTGGATTCTCTGAGTATACCGATGCTCAAGTGGGACGCATCATTGATTATTTAGAAGAAACAGGTCAATTAGACAATACCATAGTCCTTTATGCTGCCGATAACGGTGCTTCAGGAGAAGGAAGTCCTAATGGTTCTGTAAACGAAAACAAATTCTTTAATGGCTATCCAGATGAGCTTGCTGAAAACATGAAATACATAGATGTTTTAGGAGGTCCAGATACCTATAACCATTTCCCTACCGGATGGGCTGCTGCGTTCTCAGCACCATTTAAAATGTTTAAGCGTTACTCGCAATATGCTGGAGGAACCAACGATCCACTAGTTATTCATTGGCCAAAAGGTATTAAAGCTAAAGGAGAAATTAGACATCAATATCATCACTCCGTAGATATTGTACCAACTTTATTAGAAGTATGTGGAATTACATTCCCTGAGGTTTACAATGGCGTAAAACAAACACCATTATCGGGTGTATCTATGGCTTACACTTTTGATGCCGCACCAGACGCAAAAACTAAAAAAGAAGTACAATATTATGCCATGTTAGGAACTAGAGGCATTTGGAAAGACGGATGGAAAGCAGCTGCCGTACACGCTCCTATTAGTGGTAAAGGTCATTTTGACAAAGATGTTTGGGAACTTTATAACGTTGCCGAAGATCGTTCTGAAACTTATAATCTTGCTGAAAAACACCCAGAAAAATTACAAGAACTTATAGACGAGTGGTTTAATCAAGCCAAAATTAACAAGGTATTACCTTTAGATGATAGAGGCCCTGCAGAATTATTAACCATAGAGCGACCAACACAAGAAAAAGCAAAAGACCGTTACATATACTACCCAAATACGGCTCCAGTACCAGAAGGTGTTGCTGTAAATGTTAGAGGACGTGATTATAAAATCCTAGCCAATGTAGAGATTACCGATTCTAATGCTAGTGGTGTACTTTTTGCTCACGGTTCGCGATTTGGCGGTCACTCTTTGTTCATTAAAGATAAAAAGCTATACTACGTCTATAACTTCTTAGGCATTAAGCCAGAGCAAGTTTTTGTTTCTAACAAAACCTTAAAGCCAGGAACATATACACTTGGTATGGAATTTAATAGAGAAAAAGCTGGAGAATATGGTGAGTCTATAGGAAACATGAAACTCTACATTAACGAAGACGTTGTTGCCGAAGGCCCAATGCGTACGCAACCAGCTAAATTCACCTTATCTGGTGATGGTTTATGTATAGGTTACGATAGTGGTGATAACGTAAGTAATCTTTATAAAGCTCCTGGCACGTTTAAAGGAGGAAAGATTCAAGGCGTTGGTGTGACTGTTGAAGGCGAACCTTATGTTAACTTAGAAGCTGAAGCACGACGTGCTATGATGGTGCAATAATTAAAATACATATTAAAGTACTAATAACTTTAAAAGCTGATTTTGATCTTTCAAAATCAGCTTTTTTTATTCCGTATTGAAAACTAAAACACTATAAAAACATTTAATTTCAAAATGACAGATTAAAAAATATTAATACCAATAATCTTCATATTGTTAATGTTTTATTTCAAAGTTCCTTAAATACTTTGTAAATTTAAAACTCTAAACCGATAATAATCAACAAATAAAAAGCTTTAATAAAAACCATTTTAATCAGACTTTACTTCATCAAACTTGAATAAGGAAACACAAAAAACATAATCTAAAACTGTAATACAAATTAACCAACTTGAAACAAATGAGAGATTATAAAAAACGCTTAGAAAAACCACGAAATAAAATTGTAAGTGGTATGATGTACTTATTACCCCTATTTGTACTATTTATAGTTATTGAAAAACTATGGTACAAAATAAAACACTTAGGTAAATTTGTTGCTCACAATTTACATTTAGATGCTTTCCTTGGTAAATATTCCATAACCTTAACCACAGGTATATTAATATTAATTATTTTTTACATTTTTGGCTACTTGGCAACCTTTCCAAGATTTATGAAGTTTTACAATTGGTTTGAAGCCATGTTATTGGACGTTATACCTGGCTACTCAAAGTATAAATCAGATTTAGAGAATAAAATAAGTCCGAAACCAGATACGCGTATTCCTGTATTAGTTAATACAACTTTAGGCAATAAACCGGGCCTTTTAGTTGATGAAAAAGAAACAAGTTCTGTGGTATTCTTTCCCAGCACAACAAATCATTTAGAAGGAGAAGTTGTCGTAGTAAACAATCAAATGGTTCAAAAAATTGATCTGGATGCGAAAACACTACTAGGCATCATGAAAAAACAAGGTAAAGGCCTGCCCATTACTTAAAAAGCTAATTTAACCCTTCAACTTGATGTCACGCCTTTTAACAGATGTAATCTATCAATCAATATTTTGTTATATATCAAAAAAATTAACACTTCTAGCAAGCTATTATTTAAACAATTGAGGTCGAACAATTAAATGTTATTAAAAGTGAGGCTTCAATACAGTAAAACTTCCAAAAATCACATAAAACGCAGTACCTTTGAGCTTTAATTCAAAAATAATGACAGCTAAAGCTCCTAAAGAATCCAGAACGATAATGACCGATTTGGTTTTACCCAGCGAAACGAACCCCTTAAACAACCTGTTTGGAGGCGAGTTATTGGCTAGAATGGATCGTGCTGCTGCTATTTCGGCAAGACGCCATAGTCGTAGAATTGTAGTAACGGCTTCGGTAAACCATGTCGCTTTTAATAGCGCTGTGCCTTTAGGTAGTGTAGTAACGGTAGAAGCTAAAGTTTCTAGAGCGTTTAGAACTTCTATGGAAGTTTTTATTGATGTATGGATTGAAGATCGTGAATCGGGTGCACGAACAAAAGCCAATGAAGCCATTTATACTTTTGTAGCTGTAGACGAAACCGGAAGACCAGTAGCTGTACCAGAAGTCGCTCCAGAAACCGGTCTGGAAAAAGAACGCTTTGCAGCGGCCTTACGCCGAAAACAACTTAGTTTACTTCTTGCTGGAAAAATAAAGCCTCAAGACGCTACGGAGCTCAAAGCTTTGTTTGAATAAAAACTAAAAGAATTTTAAAGTCTATTTTAGCGTGAAAGATAAGCATCTGGATGCTCTAGTCTAACGAGGTTTGGCATGTTTTCAAAAAGCTGCTTAGCAGTTTCTACAGGTATTTTTGTGTCGTATAGACTGAGCTCTTCAAGATTATTAAGCTTACTCAGACTTTCTGGAAACGCTGTAATAGGACATCCAGACAAAACAAGCTGTTTTAATTGACTTAGATTTTTAATTTCCTCTGGAATGGATGTAATGCCATCCGAACTTATAGCTAAATATTCCAATGTTTTTAATGAACAAATGTTTACCGGAAACGTGCTCAATTGGGTTTGTGATACATTTAAGGACGTTAAACTAGTTAGGCCTGAAACATCTTCTAAAAAATGTTTAATAGGATTTCTAAATAAATCCAATTCCTTTAAATGCGAAAAGGCACCTAATCCTTCTGGAAGGTTGGTTAATTGACCGTCATCTACTTTAAGTTGTTCTAAAAGATTTAACTTACCAATAGCGTCAGGAAGCTTTTTAATAGGGTTACCACCTAAACTCATTGTTTTTAGTTGAATTAAAGTACCCAATGCTTCTGGCAAACTTTCTAACTGATTGCCTCCTACATGTAATGTTTTTAAATGAGATAATGCGCCGATCCAATCAGGAATAACGGTTAATTTATTATTTTGAAGCGAAAGTATTTCTAAATTTAAGCAGGCTTTAATTTTAGGATTGAGCTCTTTTAAATGTTTAGAATCAAGGTTCAATTCCACAAAATCAAGGGGCGATTTTGTAATTTCTCTAATGGATGTACTGGATTTTGGCATGGGTTAAGGTTATTCTTTCTTATAAAAATACATAAAAGAATACAAATTATTTAAAACTTAATATACCATTCACATAGAACCTGCATCTTTATGTTGCTTTAGTAAATTTGGTAAATTCACCATGAATTCAAATAAGGCTCTTACACCCCCTATTAACAAGGTTCTTAAAGCTATAGTTAAAGGTGGTTTAACCACAGGATAAAAGGCTTGAGGCTCCACTTTATTAATGTTTTTTAAAACCTTTTTTAAAGCCTCTATATTCGTCCAATTAGCTCTAAACTTCACAATGCCATCGGTACCAATTACGTAAGTCATGTTGGGCATGCCTCCGTAAAGTAAATGGGCATGTCCATCTAATGAATCCACTAAAATTTCTCTAGTTTCTGGATAGAGTTCACAGGTTGCTTTTGCATGAATAAATTTATCATCCATACTTTTAATTGCTTTGGTTCTGCCACCAGGATGTGCTTCACGAACATAAAGCAGTAAAAAATGAAAATTGGGATATGCTGCTTGTAAGGCATTCATGTCCTTTTGGGTATTTGCATACATAGGACAGGTTATACTTCCTGTATCCAAAACGATGGGTTTATCCAAATAATCAGATAAAGAGACTACATTCCCTTCTAAAGTTGAAGCCTTAAAATCGATGAATTTTTCGCCTGCTTTTGGCCCTTTAAAATGTTTAAAATCGTAATCGGAGGGCTTAAAACTGTGATAATTGTAATCGGACATGGTTTTACTTATCTGTAAATGGGTTTATTAATTTAATCACCGAACATAAACAAACTAATCAAACATCGTCAAAACCCTCTAAAAACAAATCACATTTTATAAATCCAACTCGCTGGATTTTCGGTATCGCGACCTTTGGAAAGTATAAAACTTAAAATGGTTTCACCATTGCTTGGGTTGGTTGCCACCTCACCTATTTCTTGCTTGGTAACGACCTTTTCGCCTTTTTTAACGTAAACTTTCGACAAGTTTTTATAGATGGTTAGGTAATTACCATGACGGATCATCACGATAGGGTTTACGTGTTTCATCCTTAAAATCTCACTCACTTCACCATTAAAAACAGCACGAACTTTAGCCCCTTTAGAGGTCTCAATACGCACACCATTACTTTTTATCGTTAATGAATTATCAATAGGATGACGTTGTGTACCATAACCCAAACGTACCACACCACGTTCTACAGGCCAAGGCAATTTCCCACGATTGGCCATAAAATTAGAAGCTAATACCTTTTCTTCAGCTGTTAAAGCAAAACTTTTTGAACTCGTGGTTTTACCAGCTTTCGCATTCGATTTTGCAATGGCTTCCTTAATTAAACGGTCTATTTCTCGGTCAATTCTATCCGCCTCACGCTGCTTTTCTTTAATTTGAGACGCGTATAACGACAAGTTTTTCTTAATAGACTGCATCAAAACTTGATGATCTTTACGCTCTTTTTCTAATGATTTTTGGGTAATTCTATTTTCAGCAATTAAAGCCTTTTTCTCCTCTTGCTGTTTCAGCAACTTCATATTCGTTTCTTGAAGTTCGTTTGTTTTATCTTTTATCAGCTCGCCCTGCTTCTTCTGGTAATTCGAGTATTGCTCAATATATTGAATACGCTTATAAGCCTGTTTAAAGTCTTCCGAAGACAATAAAAACATGATACGGCTTTGCTGATTTTTACTTTTATAAGATTTCACTATCATAGCAGCGTAGTCTGCTTTAAGCTGCTTTAATTCGTCTCGTAATTCGGAAATATGTTTCTGATTGTTATTAATTTCTCTAGACAACAAATTGGCCTGCTGATTGGTGACTTTAATCAGGTTAGAAAGCACATTGATTTTATAATTGAAATCTTCAATTAACGATAGCTCCGATTTTTCCTTAGATTTATGCTCGATGCGCAATTCGTTAATTTTCTGAATTTCTCGGCGTAATTCTTGCCTACGCGATTCCAACTGTTTCTGCTTATTATTTTGAGCAAAACCAACAAGATTGCAAAGCAAAACAAGGCCTAGAAAAAGGGTTTTATATGTGGCAGGTAATCTTAGCATTTATAGCTCAATTTTTTTAAATCCTGAAGGTATTTTAAACGGAAATCTAAAATCTTCATTTAAAGTCACATTTTTAAATTCTAAGTCAATAATCGTTTCTTCATTAGCCTCGACAGCCATTACCTTAATGCGCTGCGGAAGATTTTGATTTTCAACCAACTGATAAGCTTCGTAATCGACCTGCAAATGACGAAATTCTGATGGTTGTGAAATTTGTTGTGAGGTCACTTTGAAGGTTTTCGGACTTAATAAAAAGAAAATCTCAAACAAAGCTTGCTGCTGTTTAGGTTGAACCACGTAAGCTCCATCGGCAACAGAAGCTGTATAATCATTGGTGGTTAAATCAAAAATCGTTTCTCCAAACAACAGATTTTGAACCTTCTGAAAATCAAAGTCAGTACCCAACAACTTACTGATATATTGATAATCACCATCAAAATACGTGTTATCTAATTTATTGTAAAAACTGAGTCTGTCGGGGGTAATCATAGCTCTAATCACCGAAAAAGGCGCATTGATCCAAATCACTTCATCTTTTTTAGCGCGTAATGTCACCGTATAGGTTTGTGATTTTCCTTGTTGGGTAAAGCCAATTCGAAGTTTGGACTGCAAGGTTTTAAACTGAGCCTCCTGATCGTTATTTACTTTTATTAATTGCTTCGTGGATAGTTTTAAGTTTTCTTCTCCCGGTTTTATAGATTTTACCGACTTGCAATTAAACAGTAATAAAAGCATGAAACTTAAACTGATATATACAGATTTACGCATTAATTTGAGGATTGAATTTGTTTGGCTTTATCACTATATATTTTCGCTTTGGCTGTATTGTTTAACATGGTGTAGGCTTTACTCATTTCTGAATAAAAATCGATTTCCATTTGAGAATCTTCTATAATAAAATCCAGCCCCATTTCTAATGACGACAAGGCTTTTTTAGGTTGATTTAAAGCATTTAAAGACACGCCATTTATCAAATAAAATAAGGGTTGTGCGGGGTATTTTTGTAAAGATTCCTCACTTTTTTCCTTAGCCAAATCATACTTTTTTAAATCGATATATAAAAGCATCACATGACGTAGGGTATTAAAATTATTAGGTTCTAAACGCAGTGCAGTTTCAAAATACGTTAAAGCCTTTTCTTTTTCATTTTTAGACAAATAATACTGTCCCAATTCCATAACCGTTTTACTGCTGTTTGAATCGCTAACCAAGGCAGTCGCTTCAATTAAATCGGGTTCATACTCCGGATTATTTTGCACAAAGGCCATAAAATCGGTAAGCACCTTCATTTTGGCATCGGGTTTAATTTCATTGCTCTGAACCACAATTTTCATCGACTCTACCGCCTTATCTGTTTCATTATCATCCAGATAAAATTTATATAAAGCCAAATGCACTAATTGCGAATTCGGATTTATTTTCAACAATTCCTTAGCCGTTTCAAAGGCCTTTTCTTTTTCGTTACTTTCACTGTATCGGAAAATTAAAGCCAAATAATTGGATTCCTTTTCAGGGTTATTTTCAACACGGGCTTCTAAATTTTCTATCTGATCCTTTTTTCTACCTGAAGCTTCATAAATACGATTTCGCATGATATCCCGACTCATCGAAATGCCAAATTCGGCATCCAATTCATCCAATATTTCTAAAGCATCATCATATTTTTCTGTTCGCGCATAAAGAGCAGCTAAATCTTCCTTATAATCGGGATGGTATTTAACCAGCTGTTTAACGGTTTTAATGGCTTTATCATGTTCGTTTTGCGCAGCGTAATAGCCGTACAACTCATCTAAATACCATTCATTATCAGGATCTTTATCGACGGCCTTTTTTAAAGCATCTTCGGCGGCACCAAAATTTTTAAGATGATTATAGCATTTACCCAATTCAAAGTAAATCACAGGAACCGATTTATCGATTTTAATACATTTTTCAAAAGCTTCAGCAGCCTTATCGTAGTTTTCAATGCCCTTTTGCTTTAGACCTTCAAAAAAGAGTTCTTGAAATTCATCTTCCTTATTACCTAAATCGTCATCTGGTTTTTTATTAAAATCTACTTGGGCATAGTTTACCTGCGGAAACCATAGCATTCCGAAAAGCAAACAAAGGATGTAGATTTTATTTTTCATTTTTTATGATGCTTCAATAAGTAAGGCAAAATTAGTTAGTTTCAATATATCTTTAAGCTATTTTTCAACATGTATTTTATCCATTAGTAAATCTTCCACAACTTCAAGTTTGTTACTAACTTCAATCTTGTCACATGCTAATCGCATGGAATCTCTATATTTATTCGCTTCAATTGGTAATTTTCCGCCTGAGTTTTCAAACACCGTTTTACTTGGCCATTGGGCATAGGCGATATAATGATTAGGTTTCTCCTTATGTAACCTTGATCCAAGGCTGCCTTCATATTTATAGATTAAATCGGTAAGTCCTTTCCAGGATTTAATAAAATCTTGATCTAGATTTTGTTTGACTTTAAACCTATAAATAACAATATACATATAGCGTAAATAATTAATTCCTTTTAAAGTGATGCGTCAATAAGCTCAGCAAGACTTTTGGGGTAAATTGATATTCACAACTCAGCACTATAAGATTCCTGCGTTCGCAGGAATTATTCTAGAACAGAATAATCACCAATACTAATGCTTGTAAATTCCCCGTTATATTTTACATGATTACCAATCATAGCCTCATCTAAAGTCGCGTTTTTAATACTTGTATGACTTTGTATTAAGCTGTTTTTAATAGTTGCGTTTTCAATAACACTATCGTTTCCAATAGATACAAACGGACCAACAGTAGCATCTTTAATAACAACATTTTCACCGATAAAACAAGGCTCTATGATATTAGCATTTTCTAATTTGGCTGAAGTAGCAACTAACTGTTCGTCACCATCAGCTTTTAAAAATCCTAACATACGCTGATTCGTTTCAACGGTAATGGCTTTATTTCCGCAGTCCATCCACTCATCAACGGTTCCTGTTTTAAAAATTTTCCCATCGGCCATCATACGTTTAATACCATCATTAATTTGGTATTCGCCTCCGTTCATAACGTTCTCATCTAGGATTTCTTGTAATTTATCTTTTAAAACAGCTACATCCTTAAAATAATAAATTCCTATAACCGCTTGATCGCTAACAAAAGTTTCTGGCTTTTCAACCAATTCAACGATTTCCTGATTGTCGTTTAATTTAACGACACCATAAGCTTCTGGATTATCTACTTGCTTAGTCCAAATCACACTATCGGCACTAGGATCTAAATCAAATTGCGCACGAATCAACGTATCGGCATAAGCAATAACGGCTGGCCCTGAAAGCGATGGTTTAGCACACATAATAGCGTGGCCCGTTCCTAAGGGTTTGTCCTGACGATAAATGGATGCTTTAGCTCCTAGACTTTTAGCTAAATCTTCTAAACTAGACACCACATCGTCACCAAACCAAGCTGGATCACCTAAAACAAAGGCAATTTCTTCTATGGGTTGTTTTAAAACTTTAGCGATGTCTTTTACCAACCGGTGAACAATAGGTTGTCCTGCAACTGGAATTAATGGTTTTGGTACGGTTAAACTGTGTGGTCTTAAACGAGATCCGCGTCCCGCCATTGGTACTATTATTTTCATACGAATGCCCGCGCAGGCGGGTATCTTTTTAATGTTAAACATATTCCTGCGCAGGCAGGAATCTTATTATATTAATATTCTTTTATCGTTACGACCTGAAAATCTACTTTTTAATTTTTAATAATCCGGCCTTCGCAGGTATTCACGATCTTAACGTATTATAATTTAAATTCCAGTTGACACTTATATCAGTCCAACTCGGATTCATATCTTCTATTAACTCTACTTTCCATTGCCGCTTCCATTTTTTGAATTGTCTTTCTCTTTTTTCGGCTTCAGCTCCATCTTCAAACTCTTCAAAATAAACCAATTTATCACAATTATACCTTGCTGTAAATGACTTTGGATATATTTTTAATTGATGTTCTTTTACGCGTTCTTCAATATTGTTTGTTACTCCAATATATAATACCCCGTTGGGTTTGTTCGTCATAATGTATACGTACCAAAATGGCATTTTCTAATAATATACGTTTCTATTAAATACTGCTCTTGCGAATTGACTATTTTTTTTAAATCATGAGATTCCTGCCTTCGCAGGAATTTATCACTTCACCCCGGTACTTCCAAAACCACCTTCACCACGATCGGTTTCGGTAAGTGCTTCTACAACTTCCCATTCGGCACGCTCGTGTTTCGCGATAACTAATTGTGCGATACGCTCGCCATTTTGAATGGTAAAATTTTCATGAGAAAGATTAACTAAAATCACCCCTATTTCACCTCGGTAATCGGCATCAATGGTTCCTGGCGCATTTAAAACGGTAACCCCTTTTTTAGCGGCTAAACCACTTCTTGGGCGCACTTGTGCTTCATAACCTACTGGTAATTCAATAAATAAGCCGGTTCCTACAATACTACGCTCTAGAGGTTTTAAAACTCTTGATTCTGATAAATTTGCTCGTAAATCCATCCCTGCGGAAGCCAAGGTTTCGTAGTTTGGCATCTCATGATTGGATTTGTTTATAATTTTAATCTTCATGCTTTCTTATTAAAAGTTGCTTGATTACTTTTTGTTCTGAATAATATACGACACCCAAAAATACAATTAACATTGAAACTCCGATCACATAATTACCTCTAAATTCATAGAACGATAATAGTGACAAAACGATGGAACTACCCATATATAAACCTATTTTTTTAAGATTATACGGTATGGGATAATATTTTCTTCCGAAGTAAAACGATAAAAACATCATAGAAGTATAGGCTGCTAATGTGGCTATTGCCGACCCGCGATAACCAATAATAGGAATGAGCCAAAAATTTAAAATTAAAGTCACTAAAGCTCCGAAAATGGAAATATAAGCTCCAAAACGGGTACGGTCTGTAATTTTGTACCACACCGAAAGGTTATGGTATATCCCTAAACAAAAGTTTGCAATGAGTATTAAGGGTACAATCCACATGGCTTCCCAGTAACCTTGGCCACGAACGATAATTACTTTTAAAAGGTCCACAAAAACAATAGCTCCTAAAAGAATGATAGAACCAAAAATGACAAAAAACTCTAAAATGAGCGCATAATTTTTTTGCGGATTTTTGGCTTTTGCATGACTAAAGAAAAAAGGCTCAATACCCAACCTATATGCCGTAGCAAATAAAGTCATAAACAAGGCTAATTTATAACATGCTGAATACAGTCCGATTTGAGTTTTTGCGATATCGGCTGGCAAAAGATGATTTAATAAAATACGATCGAAAGTTTCATTAATCGAAAAAGCAACACCGGCAATTAATACAGGGACGGCATATTTCATCATACTTTTCCATAAAGTAAGATCGAATTTATATTTTAACCGTACATAAAAAGGCAACATGATTAAAAGGGTGATGCCGCTTGCTATAACGTTAGCAATTAGAATATAGCTCACGCCAAAATTAGGGATGTATAAACTTTTAAATATAACACCTTTAGCAGCCAAGTTTTTTAAAGCCAATAAGAAGAATATATTCAATCCAATATTCACAATCACATTAAAAATCTTAATTAAAGCATAGCGGGTAGGCTGCTCGTTTGCTCTAAGCCAAGCGAATGGAATAATCACTAGGGCATCTAAAAGTAAAATCCAAAACACATAGGATACATAGCGCTCCTTGATCTCTATAAATTCGGCAATATAACCTTTGAATAGAAACGCTATAGCGAAAAATCCGAATGAAGAAAGTATGAGTGATATGGAAACGGTACTAGTAACGATAGACTTATCGAGGTCTTTATTAAAAAACCTAAAGAAAGCGGTTTCCATCCCATAAGCTAAAACCACATTAAAAAGTACGAAATATGAAAATATAACCGATACTTCACCATACTCGGCAACAGAAGATAGCACCCCCTTAGTGGTGTATAAAGGCACTAATAAAAAGCTGAGCATTCGAGGTAAAACCGTAGCTAAACCATAAATGAATGTTTGTTTGAATAAATTTTTGAGTCCTCCCAAACAGATTATATTTAGATGGCTAAAAGTACACAAATTAAATCAAAATCATCAATTCTGAGGAATTATGTAAGCGGAAAAAGTCATGATGGTAAATGGTTTTTCATCCTGCATACGTCATTTAAATACATTCATTAAAAAAGCGGTTTTTAAACCATATTAACGAATTTTCTTCCAACTGTTAGTTTTTGTCTAGTTGAGAAACCTCATTAAATCTATAATTATCCATTAATTTGACGGATTACTTAATTAAGTCTTAAAATTTTCACCAAAATTTTATCAATAAGGTAATATTAAACCTGTATAGGTTAGATTTTAGTCAGCTGCCTTTAAGGCTTTTAATTAATATCGTTTTTTAAAACATTTAGACATGCCCCAAATTCTAAAAATGAGAAAAACATTATGTTCTTCTTTATTCTTTTTTATAAGTATATTAAGTTTACATGCCCAACTAGGCTTCTGTGGAGGAAACTCTGGCGCTCCAATTTTTATTGAAGATTTCGGTACAGCACCATCATCTGCCACACAACACATTCCTTTACCCCCTCCTGGAACCACCAATTACACCTTTTTAGGTAACCCACCTACTCCGTTTGGTGATGGGAAATATACCGTTACTAATATGAACTATCAACAATTTAATTGGTTTAATACCGAAGACCATACAGCGGGGGACACCAATGGCCGCATGCTGCTCGTAAATGCAGATTTTGTAAAGGGTGAATTTTTTAATTTACGGGTAACTGGGCTTTGTGAGAATACCACCTACGAGTTTTCCTCATGGGTTCTTAACTTAACGCCACGTGATGACTTGCACGGAGGGAGCTATCCAAACCCTTGTAACGTTAGTTTTGAAATATGGGATAGTACAGAAACTACCATAATTAAATCAGGAGATACCGGGGACTTTTATGGAAGCTTATTGGGAGAACCTGGCAAATGGGAACAATATGGTCTCGTTTTCCAAACTCAAGCCGGACAAACCGAAGTGGTTTTAAAGATGGTAAACAACGGTATTGGAGGCTATGGAAACGATTTAGCTATTGATGATATCGTATTTAGAAGTTGCGGGGATTCTATTAGTATTACCGATGGAACAAGCGATCAAGTCGATGTATGCCCTGCTAATCTACCTTATAGCACCACCATTACAGCTGTTCCAGATCATACCGTTTTCAACACTCATTTCTATCAATGGGAAGAAAGTAATGATGGTACAAACTGGACAGATATCTCAGGCGCAACCTCTGAAGATTTAAATGTATCGGGTATAACTACCGCTATGTATTACCGCGCCAAAGTTGCAGAATACGCTAACAATTTAAACAATTCAAATTGTATTTCGTATTCTGACACCTTTCAAATAAACATACAAACCACAACACCGCCTACAGGATTAGAATGTTGGGAAACGGCCACACTTGACCCAGCAACATGTACATGGGTGATTACTGGAACGCAACCTGCACAGCCTACTAACCTAGAATGTTGGGAAACGACAACCTTTAATAAAACTACTTGTGCGTGGGAGGTTTCTGGAACACAGCCTGCTCAACCTACTAATTTAGAATGTTGGGAAACAGCTACTTTCAATAACACTACTTGTTCGTGGGATGTTTCTGGAACGCAACCTGCGCAACCTACTAACCTAGAATGTTGGGAAACGACAACCTTTAATAAAACTACTTGTGCGTGGGAGGTTTCTGGAACACAGCCTGCGCAACCCACTAACCTAGAATGCTGGGAAACGGCTACTTTCAATAACGCTACTTGTGCGTGGGAGGTTACAGGTATTCATCCTGCGCAACCTACTAATTTAGAATGTTGGGAAACAGCTACTTTCAATAATACAACATGTTCTTGGGACGTTTCTGGAACGCAACCTGCGCAACCTACTAATTTAGAATGTTGGGAAACGGCTACTTTCAATAACTCAACATGTGCGTGGGACGTTACTGGAACCAAACCAACGCAACCTTCTAATTTAGAATGTTGGGAAACGGCTACTTTCAATAACTCAACATGTGCGTGGGACGTTACTGGAACCAAACCAACGCAACCTTCTAACCTAGAATGTTGGGAAACGGCTACTTTCAATAACACGACTTGTGCATGGGAGGTTACTGGTACGCAACCTGCACAACCTAATAATTTAGAATGCTGGGAAACGGCTACTTTCAATAACTCAACATGTGCGTGGGATGTTACTGGTACGCAACCTGCACAACCTACTAATTTAGAATGTTGGGAAACGGCAACCTTTAATAATACTACTTGTGCATGGGAGGTTACTGGTACGCAACCTGCACAACCTACTAATCTAGAATGCTGGGAAACGGCTACTTTCAATAACACGACTTGTTCGTGGGATATAGAAAGCACTATCGTAACAGAAACTTATGACTTCGATTTATGTATTAACGAATCTGTTATTTTAACAACAAACAACAACGCAAGTGGTTCAAGCTTTTTATGGAGTACCGGTGAAACCACAGAAAGCATCACTGTAAATCAAGAAGGCCAATATAGCGTTGATATATCTGAAAGCGGATGCTTGTCTAGAAAAGCTACTTTTACAGTAAATAAAATCGATCCACCTGTAATTGATAAGGTGGAGTCGCAAAAAAGTGATATTGCTATTTACATGTCTAATTCAGGCAATTATTTATACTCCATAGACGGCGGACATAGTTATCAAAGCCAAAACATTTTTTACAACATGCCTTCTGGAGTTTATAATATTGTGGTTAAAAATGATACCTGCGATACCACTAGTTCATTTGAACATGTACACTTTGAAATTCCCAAATTTTTTACTCCTAACAACGATGGATATAATGACAATTTCGAATTAAAAAGTAGCACCAATATCCTTATTAATGAAGTCTCTATTTTTGATCGCTTTGGGAAACTCTTAAAGCACAGCAAAAGCGATTCATTTTCGTGGGATGGTACTTATAACGGAGAATTAATGCATTCTGATGATTACTGGTATGTTATCATCGTGAACAACACCACCTATACTGGGCATTTTAGTTTGAAACGCTAAGCAGATTTAAAAACAATTTTGAAACGCTTTAAAGATTCAATAATAGATAACTCGTAACACCAAAAACAAAAAAACCTCACAAAATGTGAGGTTTTTTAATATATATTTGAAACTAATGTTAGTTTCTAGAATTTAGTTATTTAAAGCTTCGGCACCACCAACAATCTCAAGGATCTCGTTAGTAATTGCTGCCTGACGTGCTTTGTTGTAAGTCAATTTAAGCTGATCTCTTAACTCGGTAGCATTGTCGGTTGCTTTATGCATAGCCGTCATACGAGCACCGTGCTCACTAGCAAATGAATCTCTAATACCTCCGTATAACTGAGTTTTTAAAGACTTTGGTATTAATTGCTCAATGATCTCTTCTTTTGAAGGTTCAAAAATGTAAAAAGTATCATTATCAACTTCGCCTTCAACAGGAACAATTGGCAAAAATTGTTCGGTAGTTACGATTTGAGTCGCGGCATTTTTAAACTTGTTATAAACGATTTCAATTCTATCAAACTCACCTTCAACAAATTTCTCCATTAAAGACTCTGCTATAACAGCTACATTTTCGAAAGTTAAATCGTCGTAAACATCACTTTCGTTAGCTATAACACGATTGGTTTTTTTGAAAGCGTCATTCGCCTTCTTTCCAACAGCAACATAAGATACTTCTTGGTTCGCATATTTTTCAGAAGTTAAAAGGTTAACCTCTTTAATAATATTTGAATTGAAAGCACCTGCTAAACCTCTGTTAGAAGTAATCGCTACAATAAGCACTTTTTTTAACTCACGTTGTTCAGAATATTTGCTTTCAGAATCAGCGTCTAAAGTCGCACTTAAACCTTGTAAAAGTTCAGTTAGCTTATCTGAATAAGGACGCATTCCAGTAATAGCATCTTGAGCCTTCTTTAACTTTGCAGCCGATACCATTTTCATGGCACTGGTAATTTGCATGGTTGAAGATACTGAAGATATTCTGTTACGTATTTCTTTTAAATTTGCCATTTGTCAAATTATGAATGATGAATTATGAATTATGAATTTTTTATATCCTATAGTGTTACCTGTAGGCTTAAAACTCATAATTCTGAATTCTAAATCCTGAATTACTTTTTATATTGTGCTGATAAATCTTTTGCTACAGCTGTTAAAGTATCTGTAACTTCATCAGTTAATTTTCCAGATTTTAAAGTTGCTAAAACACCACTGTGCTTAGAACGTAATAACTCTAAAAAGTTTCTTTCAAATTCTTTAACTTTTTCAACTGGCACATCTCTTAACAGGTTTTTAGAACCTGCGTAGATGATTGCAATTTGATCTTCTACAGTAAACGGATCGTTTTGTGCTTGTTTTAAGATTTCAACGTTACGTTTACCTTTTTCAATTACATTTAAAGTTACAGCATCTAAATCAGAACCAAATTTCGCGAAAGCTTCTAACTCACGGAATTGTGCTTGATCTAATTTTAAAGTACCTGATACTTTTTTCATTGATTTAATCTGAGCGTTACCACCAACACGAGATACCGAAATACCTACGTTAATCGCTGGACGTACACCAGAGTTAAATAAATCACCATCTAAGAAAATTTGTCCGTCGGTAATCGAAATTACGTTTGTTGGAATATAAGCTGATACGTCACCAGCTTGTGTTTCAATAATTGGTAAAGCTGTTAAAGATCCACCACCTTTCACGATAGGTTTTAAGGTATCTGGAAGATCGTTCATATCTTTAGCGATTTCATCGTTATTGATTACTTTAGCCGCACGCTCTAATAAACGAGAGTGTAAGTAGAAAACGTCACCTGGATACGCCTCACGTCCTGGTGGACGACGTAATAATAAAGATACCTCACGGTAAGCTACCGCTTGTTTAGATAAATCATCATAGATAATTAAAGCTGGACGACCAGTATCTCTAAAATACTCACCAATTGCAGCACCCGCCATTGGCGCGTAAACTTGCATTGGAGCAGGATCGGAAGCATTTGCCGCCACAATAGTTGTATAAGCAAGGGCTCCTTTTTCTTCTAAAACTTTAGCAATATTTGCAACTGTAGAAGCTTTTTGTCCTACAGCAACATAGATACAATAAACAGGCTCACCTGCATCGTAGAATTCTTTTTGATTTAAGATAGTATCGATACAAACTGTTGTTTTACCAGTTTGACGGTCACCAATAACTAACTCACGTTGTCCACGTCCTACAGGAATCATGGCATCGATAGATTTAATACCAGTTTGTAATGGCTCGGTAACAGGCTCACGATAAATAACACCAGGAGCTTTACGCTCTAAAGGCATTTCGTAAGTTTGACCAGAGATAGGACCTTTACCGTCAATTGGAGTACCTAAAGTATCAACAACACGACCAACAATACCTTCACCTACATTAATAGAAGCGATACGTCCTGTACGTTTTACAGTAGAACCTTCTTTAACACCTACAGATCCTCCTAATAATACAATACCAACGTTATCTTCTTCAAGGTTAAGTACGATACCTTCTAATCCGCCTTCGAATTCAACTAACTCACCATATTGTGCGTTAGACAATCCGTAAGCACGTACAATACCATCACCTACAGTTAATACAGTTCCTACTTCATCCAATGAAGCACCTGCCTCAAAGCCTGAAAGTTGTTTTTCTAAGATTGCTGATATTTCAGCTGGTTTTACTTCTGCCATCGTTATTTAGTATTAGACTTTAGATAGGTGATGTTGTCTACCACGTATCTAAAAACTTTTTAATTTAATGTAAATTCTCTTTTTAATTTGTTTAACTGATTTGCGATACTTGCGTTATACTGCAAATCACCTACACGTAAGATGAAACCACCAATAATGCTTTCATCGATAATATTTTTAATTTCAACATTTTTTCCAGAAAGCGCTTTAGCTTTTGCTAAAACTTGCTGTTCTAAATCTGCTGTTAAAGCTACTGCAGTAGTTACTGTAGCGTGTTCTATACCGTTTAATTCATCAAATAACTGGCTGTATTTTAAAGCCACTTGATCGAAAATATTGATTCGGTTATTTTTGATTAAAACATCGATTAAGCTTAATACATCTTTACTTGCTGTATTAAATACTTCTAATAAAACCGATTTTTTTACTGAAGACGGTACTACAGGACTTTGAAGCATGTCTCTTAAGTCTTTACTTTCTGCAATCGTATTAGTGATAAGCTTCATATCATTATTTACAACCTCGGCTGTACCTTGATTTGATGCCACATTTAATACTGCTTTAGCATATCGTATTGCTGCTCTTGCTCCTGCCATTATGCTATTAGTTTAATGATTTTTCAGACAGCATGGTTTCCACCAATTCTAATTGCTTGTCATTGCTAGATAATTCTTTACGCACCATTTTTTCAGCGATTTCTAAAGATAAATCGGCTACTTGCTTTTTAAGCTCTACCATAGCAGTTTTCTTTTCGCTTTCAATAGCAGCTTGCGCTTGCTCTATCATTTTGTTAGCTTGAGATTCAGCTTCACCTTTAGCGTCTTCAATCATTTTAGTTTTAATATCACGTGCATCTTTTAATAAAGTTTCACGCTCTACTCTGGCCTCTTGTAATAACTTTTCGTTATCGGCTTGAAGATTTTCTAATTCTAATTTTGCATTTTGAGCGGCATCTAAAGCATCTTTGATTCCGTCTTCTCTAGTTTGTAAAGAATCTAAAATAGGTTTCCAGGCAAACTTTCTCATTAATACAATTAAGATTAATAAGATGATGGCTTGCATAAAAAACAATCCTGGAGAAAAATCATTTAACAACTGATCCATGTGTAACTATATAATAAGTTTAACTTCTTTTTTTGTTTAATTTTAAAAACAGCTTCTGTAACCAACCGTTACAGAATGCTGCTTCTACTTTGTTTCTTGCAGGATTATTTACCTAAGATTAACGCACCAAATGCTAAACCTTCTAATAAAGCTCCAATAATGATCATTGCAGTTTGGATTTTTCCAGCTGCTTCTGGTTGACGAGCAATACCTTCCATTGCTTTTCCACCAATTTGACCTAAACCGATACCACCTCCGATAACGATTAAACCTGCTCCAATTAAATTGTACATACTAATTGATTTTTAAAATATTAATTAAACAAATTCTTATTAATGATGGTCATGTTCTTCAACAGCCATACCTATAAATAACGATGATAACATCGTAAAAATAAACGCTTGTAAAAAGGCCACTAAAATTTCAATGACCATAATAAATAATGATAATACCAACGACATTCCTGTAGAAGCTACAGGGCCAAAGGCTTGCTTCATCGTAATCATTAAAGCAATTAAGCTCATAACTACGAAGTGTCCTGCTGTAATGTTGGCAAATAAACGTACTAGAAGCGAGAATGGTTTAATTAATATAAAACCAACAAGCTCTATTACCGCTAATATCGGACGTAATATTACTGGTACTCCTGGCATCCATAAGGTGTGTGCCCAGAAATCTTTACTACCACTAAACATATATATAACTAAGGTAAAGATCGCTAAACATGCTGTTACAGCAATTTGACCTGTTACGTTAAATCCAAATGGCGTTAAGCCTAGTAAATTCAATATCCAGATAAAAAAGAATACGGTTAACAAAAAGGACATAAACTTTCTGTATTTCTTCTCACCAATATTCGGACGTGCAATTTCGTCACGCACATAAATTACCAACGGTTCTAAAGCTCTAGAAACACCAGTTGGTATAGGTCCTTTTTTGTATGCTCTAGCAAGAGACACAAACATTAGAAGCATTAACACCCCTGTTAACAACATCCCGAAGACACTTTTAGTAATAGAAAAATCTAAAACCTTATGTGCATTTTCAGCATGATGATGATCATCAAAAGCTACAGCTTCTGCCCCAGCTTCCAACTCGTATATTTTACTGTGAATTTTTGTTAATTTAACACCACCTTTTTCTACGATAACTTGACCGTTATCATCGTGATGAAATTCTGAAGACATAAAAGTTTTTAACCCTTCACTAGTCCAAACAATAACTGGCAACGGAAAACCAACGTGTTTTCCCGTTTCATTATTGGTATACAAATGAAAATCGTGTGAATCTTTTAAGTGATGCGCAATATAATCTTTAATTTCTTCTGGAGAATCTACTTTATCCCCCTGCTCATGATGTTGATTGCCATGCTCTTGAGTATTTGCAAAGCTCGAAACTGAAGTCATCAATAAAACTAAAATTGCAATAAACTTGGTAGTTTGTTTTACTAGCATCATATTTTTATAAACTAATGAAAAATTACGCTTTCTAAAATTTTGTGCAAATGTACATAATAATTTAAAAAGGCAAGGGGTTTTTTATAATTAGTATTTATAGTTATCTAGAATTAGCAACTTTAAGCTTTATTGTGCTTATTTTTGGTTATTTAACAATCGTGCAACACCAATGGCTTCGGCTATTAAAAAAAGGAATAACGGCACCACTAAAGCCAAGCGTTCTGGACGCGTTAAAGCCTCATTTTCGAATACCGAGTTTTTAAAAACAAACACAAAAATTCCGATTTTAAAAAGCATTAAAGCCAAGTAAGCATAACCTGCCTGATTAGGTAACGTATGCGACACACCCTCAATACACACATACACTATAAAAGCCGCTACGGCATGATATAGATACACCTCCCAAAGCTCAAAAGCCATCGGTTGGGTTATAAAGTAACTATGCACACTTAATGAAATCGCAAAAAGCAACAGTATACATAATGCAAAAACGAGAATTCTTTTAATCATTCTTATCGTTATTTGTGATATTAAGGACTTGCCTAATAACAGAAAACATTGCTAGAAAAACAGCTAGCAATGTTATGATTTTATAATACAATTGATTGGTGTTTCCTAATTTAGAATCGACCCAACCACCTAACAGACTACCTAAATATATGGTTAACCCCATTTGTAATGCTATGGAAGTAAACCTAACGTATTTATTAAGCTGATTTTTCGGCTTTTGATTTTTGTTGTCCATGTTGAGATGCTATTCCTGTGCCGTTCATAGAACACGTTACATTAAATGTAGCGCCTGGTTCGACAGCTAACTTTCCTGAAACCACTTCACCATCAATACGTGCTGAAGACTTTAGTGTTAATGTACCAGATAAGGTTAATTTCCCTGAGAAGCTCCCTTCAAAGTACGCATCGGTACCATCTAGAGTTCCTTTTATTAATCCTGATTTACCAACGACTACTTTTCCTGTCGTTTTTATATTACCTTCAATCGTACCATCGATTCTAAAATCACCTTCACTGGCTAAATCACCAACTATTTTTGTGCCTTGTGCTATTAAATTCTGACTTGATCCGCCTTCTGCCATGGTTTTTTCTTTTTTATTATCTGAAAACATAATCTGGTTAAGTTATTTATTGTAGAGATTCATATAATCATCCAAATTTTTATGAATTTGAATAATTTGATAGTTTGTAGACGATGCTACAAAATAGGGGACATTAATTTTACTCTTATCTTTACTAAGTAGGATTTGGTGAAATGTTTCTGCAAGTTGTTTGGTATTTAAACCGTGAACGACCACAAATGACGTATTCGCATTGTAAACATCTATAGAGGATTTTAACACGTAATAATTACTGATGTTTTTTAACACCTCATCTAAAGTGGTTTTAAATTTTGAAATGGTTTCGTCAGACTCATCAGTGAAACTAAAAACAACTTTATAGTGTTCTGGAACGCCATCTACATCGGCAACAAATTCCCTCGATGCCAGTTTTGGCAAAACTTTTGATGCGATGTGCTTGGCTTGTTTACCTTCTTCGGTATTGGCATATTCTACAGCTACTCGATTGACACCTTCACTATAGGCTTCAAACCCATTTAGTCGTCCTGAGGCCGATGCTTTTAACAATTCAAGTTTTGGTACAATGGGATCCCCATCAAAACGGTTAATATACTCTTCACATTTTGAAATTACCGTTTGGAATTGCTGATTTTCATATTGTTCGTATAATTTTTCATAAATATACTGCGGACTATTTTCATCTGCATCAGTTACCAACTCCGGATGTTCTAAAATATGAGCATAACGAGAATCGGGATACTTTGAAATGATCTCTTTTTTTGCAATTTCAGCTTCATCGGTTTCGCCTAGCAATTCATAAATTTTATATAAATGATATTTTGAAGGCAACACTAAGCGCTCTTCTGGATCGCTTTCTAATAAATCCTGAAATTTATCTTTAGACAATTCGTATTCTTTAAACTTCTCCTTATAGATTAATCCCAACTGATAATAGGCATAATTGCGCTCTTTAGAAATGCTATCAATAACCTTTTTATCTGAAGGAATTTTTGAAATATAGAATTCCGGATCAAATCGCTCTTCATCGGAAGCCGTTTCTGCAACAGCAACAGGTTCTGCAACGGTTGGACCTACCGCAATGCCTTTGCTCGACAAACGCCAATCATCTTCAACAACCCTATCGCCCCAAACTTTAACAAACTCGTTTTTTCCGTAAGCGACCGTTGTGGGGTTATAAAAATAAAACAAAGGTGCCTGATCTGGACTTCCCGTACGCACCCCACCAACCGGATTGTTCACAGTTACTAGTCCACTATTACGCTTCGCTGATTCCTCTTGAGCTTTAAGTGCTTCGTCTTTAAGTTTTAGCTCGGTAACATATTCAGTAAAATACTGTTGACGATCGGCCTCTGACATGTTTACTAAGCCAATAATGCTATCATCAACCTTTGCAATACCTTCATACAATATGACATCCGCTAAATTATCCCGCTTCCTTTTCATGACGCGAAAAGGTTTAGAATTTTCGGTCATATTCATCATGGTACTATCGTAATACTGTCCCGCTTTAGCATAAACAGAATTATCAAAATTCATATCACCTAGAATTTCGTAGTTTTTAGCCTTTAAATAAGTGTCCTGGGTATTGGTTCGCAAAGATTTATTGAAATAGCGAGTAGCTATGGACTCGGAACCATTTCTTAAGTGATACACTGCAATTTGATGGTAGATCTTATCTAAATATGGACGATTCTCTCTGTTTTCCTCAAGTTCGGTAAGCATTTCGCTCATGGCAAGTTTGTCGCCATTTTCAAAATCGAAATTATTAATTTTCTCAAGATGTGCTACTACCCAATATACTCTTGGCGTTTTACGTTTGAGAGCAATAACCTTATCGAAAGCCATATTAGCACTATCCTTTTTCCCCAATTCATTATACAACTGCCCCTGAATAAAAAGATAACGACCACGTTCATCATGACTTTTAGTAGCCTGCGCCGCGACGCCTAATTTTGTTATGGCAGTGTCTATAACTTGGGTATTAATGTATGCCTGAGCTAAAGTTGAGCTGGCATCGGCTAAATCTTGATCTTCAATATCGGCATATCGTAATAAACGTTTTAGATTTTCAATAGCCAATTCATTATTATCGAGACGCATATTGGTTTTTTCACGCCAAATTTTCGCCTGATTAATTTTATCGCTAGCCGCGTATTTGTAAAGAATGTAATTGAAAGCTTCTAAAGCCGGAATAAAACGCTGATCGAAATATCGTGCCTTACCTAATAACAGGTATGCCTCATCCATTTGCGGATTTTTTTCTTTACCATCAATATGCATACTATGCTTTTGAATGGCTTTTGCCGCTTTGTCTTCAGCGATGGTAAAATTTTCGTTTCGAGATTGACCAGGAAGTAAAATTTCCTCAGAAATCTGCATGCGCTCTACGGGGAGAACCTCCCAATAATTATCAAAATAAGAAGCATTTAAAGTAGATTTACCAGCCTCTAAAGCATTATAACCGTTAAAAAGCACATTGTATTCGGCTGTAACGGCATGATAATTTCTACTAATAAATTTGTCTTTTTTCCTGGAGCAACTTAAGGCGAATAAAGCACAAAATACACAGGTTACTAAGACTTTAAAAAATGTTTTCAACGCTGGTTTTTTTAGTCTTAATAATAACTACAAAGGCTTGTAATTATTATATATAGGGGTAAAAATAAGCATCTTTTTGAATTAACCTAAATAATGTAATCACTTTTAAAAAGGAAACTAATTTGCAAAATGCGCTTCCAATTCCTTTAAAGTCTCTGTATTGGTTTCTAAATCCATTATAATTTCTCCTTTTTCTAGAACAACAATACGCTCACAAACATCGGTAATATGCAATAAGTCATGACTTGAAATAAGCACGGTAACCCCTTGTTTTTCGGCGATATCTTTGATTATAGACTTTAAACGAATTAGCGTTGTTGGATCTAAATTAGCAAAGGGTTCATCTAAAATAACCACTTCAGGACTCCCTATTAAAGCTGCTACAATACCTACTTTCTTCTGATTGCCTTTACTTAAATCACGTAAATATTTTCTTTTCCCTAATATTTCATCATGAAAAAAATCTTTAAACTCAAGCAAAACCTTATTTACATCAGCTTTATTTTGCCCTCGCAATTCCCCTACGAAATAAAAGTATTCTTCGGGAGTAAGATATCCGATTAAGAAACTTTCATCTATAAAGGATGACGTAAAAGACTTCCAGTCTTCACTCGTACTAACTTGAACGCCATTAGAATTTATAAACCCTGTTGAAGGCTTAATTAGATCGAGTAACAAACTAAAATATGTGGTTTTTCCAGCGCCGTTATTTCCTACCAAGCCAAAACTTTGACCTTTAGGAATTTCTAGAGACGCAATGCTTAAAACCTGAGTGCCTCCATATTTTTTAGTTAAATTAGAAGTCGTAATCATATTTTCAATTAGTTATCTTGCTCGAAAGCATGAATCATTTCGTATTTTGATTTTAAATATTTCGAGGTTATTATCCCCAATAACTTGTCGTGTAAAACAATTCCAATAACCCCTAAGCCAGCAATAATTGCACAGGCATACTCAAAATTTAAAAAGTAATAAAGTAGCCCGAAAATAACCATAGGTACCACAAGCAATGGTATACCTATTAACCACTGCATAGCGCCTGTACCTTGATAGTTAAAAGCTGCCTTTTGGTTAAGATCTATCTTTTTTCGATTATATGAACCACCATAAAGCATCACATGGGTATTCACCCCAACATTATAAATGGCTGAGGCAAAATGAGCCAATAGAATTTTCCACCCAAAATACACGTAAGGAATACCTAAAACGAAAAGGATAATCACGCTAAGTGCCATTAAGGTAAATTTCGATTTTAAATACTTTTCATATTTAATATTCTGACTCATTAAAAGCTTGTAATACGTGCTATCCCAAGCAGGAATGAATTGTCCGAAATTGATTAAAAAACTCCCTGTAGAAAAAACGCCTATAAAGATATACATCCATGGTGCATTAATATACTTTTCATTCGTATAAAAAAACAACCCATAAAATAACCCTAGAAGTAGCATCCAAACGGAAGATTTTGTGCGTTTATTACGCCAGATTAATTTTAAATCCAGCCGCATAAATGGCGCCATATCTCCAAAATAATTAGTCCATTCTAAATTGGATGACTTCACCTCTTCGACCCTGGTTTTCAATCCACTATCTAAGTATAATTTTTGGCGAAGCATCTTAAAATTTAACCGATATAAAACCCCTAAAACCAAAATAGGAACTACTATAAATATTGGGCTTTCATAAATCGCATAAAACGCTTGTCCGAAAAGGTTTGAAATAGATAAAATTTGAAAATAATCTAAGCCAAATAACACAGAACAAATGACAACTATAGGCAAGGCCGACAGTTCATTTTGAGCACTAAGACTTTCGATAATAAAATTTAATAAGTTAACTATTAAGGTGAGTAGCAGCAATGCTAACATCCAGATGATGACATTCCCAGTTGGATAACCGTTAAAAATTAAAGTCAGTCCGAACGGAATTACGGCAAATAAAGGCAAAAAGTTAAAAAATGCTACGGTTGACTTCCATAAAACATAATTAACGATTTTATTGCGTTTTATAGGCACCGTGAGTAAAGGCTTCACAGACATAACCGGAAGTTTCTGAAAAAAGAAGCGCATAACCAAATCGCCCAAAAACCAGTAAAACAAATAGCTATTTACAACAAATAGTGGCTCTTGGTTAGGGTAAGTTTCTTTTAAAATAAAAAAAGCTGAAATACCAAGGCTTAAAAACATTACAATAAAATATAATGCAAAAAAGCCCATTATTATTTTCAACCCTAAGGTTTTACCAAAACTTGCCGATCTAAAAAAAGACTTCCACTCTAAACCTAAAAAAAGTTTGAGCATATTACTGGTACTTATTGGCTACATCACGCACCTCTACAGCCCAATTTTGTCCAAGATTCATGGCTTTTTGAGTTATTGATAATTGTTTTGAGACTAATTTTTTACCTAATGGCGAATTATAAAAAGCTATTAAGTCTTTTATTTCTTTATGAGTAAATTCACTCATGTACAAATCGGCCATCTGATTGTATAGCCCCGTTAAGGTCTCTTGAGCTTCTATAGTATAGGCCTCCTTTTTGTCAGCAGGCACCGAAGTACCTAATTGATCTATGGCAGCATCAAAAGCCGATGTTGCGCCTGTAAGTTTCATAAACTCAATGGCTTCATTTTTAAATTCTTCATTAGTTTGAGCATTTACAAAACTCACAACAAGTAAAAGGGATGCTAAAAGGAAATTTTTCATTTTGTTAAGGGATTAAATTAATATCAGTTATTTATTAGGTTTTTGTATTTTAATATATGTTACAATACGATTTAAGATTTAAATTACGAATCAATCAAATATACACAATATTCTTACATATTATTTTCTTAAAAAACATCTTAAATTTTAAAGGCTTCACTATTTTTGCTAAAAAATAATGCACATGTCATCATTCCATAAACTTTCAGTAAAAAATATAACAAGAGAAACTTCAAAAGCTATAAGTATTTCTTTTAATATCCCTGAAAACCTTAAAGAAACTTTTCAATTTAAAGCGGGACAATACATCACTTTAAAAACTGAAATTGATGGGAATGAAGTACGTCGTGACTACTCGTTGTGTGTATCGCCTAAAAGTGGCGAATTAAAAGTAGCCATTAAAGAAGTTCAAGACGGCACCTTTTCGGCTTATGCAAATTCAACTTTAAAAGTTGGAGATACTTTAGAAGTGGCACCTCCAAAAGGTCGTTTTGTTTTTGAACCAAACGACTCTAAAACAAAGAATATCGCAGCTTTTGCCGCAGGAAGTGGTATTACACCTATTTTAAGCATTATAAAATGTGCTTTAGAAGAAGAAGTTCAAAGTAAAGTTATTCTGGTTTACGGTAACAAAACAACTAAAGACACTATGTTTTTAAACGAACTTTTAGAGTTACAACATGCTTATAAAGATCGTTTTTCTATTCAATTTGTTTTCAGTCAACAAGACGAAGAAGATGCTATTTTTGGTCGTATAGAAAAAAGCACGGTGAACTATGTGATGAAAAATGAGCACAAACACATCGATGTCGATGCGTATTACCTATGTGGTCCAGAAGCCATGATTCATACTGTAAAAGATGTTTTAACCGAGCATAACACAGAAGCTTCTCGTATCCATTACGAGCTTTTTAAAGCGGCTAAACCTGTTGAAGTTAAAACTGAAGACGTTGCTAGTGGTACTTCAAAAATTTCGGTAACGGTTGATGATGAAACAACCACCTTCGAGATGTCTCAAAAACAAACCATTTTAGAAGCGGCTTTAGATGAAGATTTAGACGCACCATACTCTTGTCAAGGCGGTATTTGTAGCAGCTGTTTAGCACGAATTACTGAAGGTGAAGCTACTATGAGACAAAACAATATTCTAACAGAAAGTGAAGTTGCGGAAGGCTTAATTTTAACCTGCCAAGCACACCCTACGACTGCAACTATTGCCGTTGATTTTGATGATGTTTAGGTTGGGGTTCAGAAGAGATGAATTTATATGAAGTTAAGGAGTTAAGAAAGTAAACTTTTTAATTTTGCTACTACGGTTTCTGGAGAAATACTGCCTGCGGCATGCTCATAGCCTTCTGGATATTTATTACCATATACTGAGGTTGGCACTTTCGGAAATTGTGCTCTATCGGCACATAACGCGTTTTCTTCCGGCTGATTAAAAGGTCCAAAGCCTGCATACGGATGTGTAACACCCCAGATAGTGACTACTTGAACCCCCAACATGGCGGCTAAGTGCGCATTACCAGAGTCCATAGAAAGCATGACATCCAGATTAGAAATGATATCTAACTCCTCGTCAAAAGACAATTTGCCAGCAAGATTTATCGTGTTTTCAAAATGATTTAAGGCTTCGCGATCTGCTTGGCCACCAAATAAAATAACTTTATAATGCGGTGTTAATTGCCGCACTACTGTTTTTATTAAATCTAATGGATACACCTTACCTTGGTGTGCAGCAAAAGGTGCTATACCAATCCATTTTTTAGAATCATGACCTAGCAGTTTTAATAACCTATCATTTAAAACGACACGCTCCGGAAAGTTCGGATTTGATAAATCGATAGGAAAACCTAATTTCTGAAAAACATCTGCATAGCGCTGATGTGTTGTTTTTAAAGGTTCAAATTTTTCACCTGAAATCAATAAATGCTTTTCCTTGCGACCTTTATCAAGCGCCACAAAACGTTTACATTTTAAAAACTGTTTTAAAATTTTACTTCTTAATACATGGTGTAAATCGGCAACCGCATAAAACCCAAATTCATTAAGTTCTTTTGCCAATTTATAAAGTCCGAGTACGCCTTTATGAGTTCCATTAACATCGGCCGTATAGACTTTTACCCTTGGAATATCTCTAAAAAAAGACTTAAAAAAGCCTCGTGTTAAAACCGTTATTTCTACCTCAGGATATCGCTTAATAACTGCACGTAACACAGGTACAGACATAGCAACGTCTCCCATAGCAGAGAGACGTATCACTAATATATGTTTTGAATTTGGCATCTCAACTTAAAGGATGAGAAGGCTGTCTAAAAAGTGTTAAAATTCGTCATTCTGAATTTATTTCAGAATCTCATCTTATTGAAAATCAATCATTATGAGAACCTGAATCAAGTTCAGGTTGACGGAAAACTTAATTTTTAAAAGCCTCTTATTTCTGAGAACGAAGTACTGGGTTTAACTCGTCGTCATTATACATTTTCATTTGCTTATACACTTTCATGTACTTATCACCGTTGGCGATATCGTTTAAAAGTGTATCGATAGCGGTAGACAAATCTACGCGTTGCTCTAGTAAAATGTCTAATTTTTTCTGGCATGCAGCTTTGTGCTCAGGAGAAGCATCCTCACGAGTCGCTTCTTCATGCATATGGTAAACTTTTAAAGCCAAAATTGATAATCTATCAACCCCCCAAGCAGGACTTTCGGTATTAATAGTAGCATTATCTTTAACTTTTACCTCTTTATATTTTTCTAAAAAATAGCTATCGATATACTCAACCATATCGGTTCTATCTTGATTTGAAGCATCAATTTGACGCTTCAAAGTTAAAGCGGCTACAGGATCAATTTGCGGATCACGAATAATATCCTCATAGTGCCATTGCACCGTATCAATCCAACATTTTCTATATAATAAATGCTCTAATAAATCGCTTTCTGGATATGCATTTTCAAAAGGCTGATCAACCGTATTTATAACGTGATACTTCTCTATAACTTCTTGAAAAATAGCATTTGCTTTATCTGTAAACATAGTCTCAATTTTTAAAATGCAAAGATACTTATAATTCACTAACTTTACTAAAGAATACCTAATTTGAAGCCATGGAAATTCACAATTTATCAAAGCAAAACTCCATATTAAATAGCTTCCTTTCGGAACTAAGAGATGTAAACATTCAAAGGGATGCCATGCGTTTTAGAAGAAACATTGAACGCATTGGAGAAATTTTAGCTTACGAAATGAGTAAGAGTTTAAATTATCGTTCAGAAAAAACGCAAACACCCCTAGGAACAAGCTCAGCTAAACTGCCCCAAAACGAGATTGTTTTATGTTCCATTTTAAGAGCTGGTATACCGCTTCACAATGGTTTACTAAACTATTTTGATCGTGCTGAAAATGCTTTCATTTCCGCATACCGACAACATAAAGACAATCCTGAAACTTTTGAAATTGTGGTGGAATATTGGGCTTGCCCGAGTTTAGAGAACAAAACACTTATTCTAGCCGATCCTATGTTAGCCACAGGCCAATCGATGGTGGCCACTTTTGAAGCCCTAAAAGCTTTTGGAACCCCAAAAGACACTCATCTTATAAGCGTTATTGGCGCAAAACCAGGTGTGAATTTTGTAAAAACCATTTTGGTAAACACACTAAATTATGGATTGGAACCATAGATGACAAGCTTAATGAAAAAGGTTATATCATTCCTGGATTAGGCGATGCCGGCGACTTAGCCTTTGGTGCAAAACTACAGCACTAACAAAATAAATGGCACCAAAATAAGTATGGCTAAAAACAGCTCTTTAAACCATAATTCTTCAATGGTTTCGATGTAACTGGCCAGAATAATTGCTAATGGTGTGAAAGCAAACAAAAACTCACTTCCATTCTTATCAGGGGCCACAATTACGATTAAAAACCCGATAACCGCAGCAAGAACAATAACTTTAAAAGACACTCGAAATACTTTTTTCTTCTTTTTTATATTATTTAAATAGAAGAAAGTCGACCAAATTCCGAAGGACACTAATAAGGTAATTGCTACCAAATAGTTAATGGAATTATAAGGACTAAAGTCATAACTAACAACAACCGAAGGTATATTAAAAATGTGAAAATAGTTATCGTAAAGCACTAATGAAGTTGCTGAACCTATTAGCAACACGGCTAAAACTCCTAAAAATGGAATTACCCAATGCCTGAAGTTATTATCGGTATACAAGGCTAAAGACAGCAGTATTAAAGCAAAGAATAGAATAGACCAGAAATAAAACAGGGTAGCAATGGCAATCCAAAATGCCGCATCAAACAGTTTCTTTTTAACTTCCTTTTGCGATCGTAAACTGATAATACGACGCAAACTTAACAACAAAAAAAAGTTAGCATAAATAACGTTAGCATGCTCGGTTGTTGGGGTTAGAAACAGCAAAAACAAACTAAAAAGCAAGATTTCGAAGTGATTGCTTTCGGTTAAACTGTTTTTTATAACTATAAAGTTTAGGAGTAATATGGATGCATAAATAGTTAACAACATCCCAACTTGTTTTATAATAAAAACATACTCTAAAGCTTCAAACTGTAAATTTAATCGAGGTATTGCAAACGCCAGAAGCGTTATAAAAAATACTATGATAAAATTTATTGGTCTAGATTTATTAAAAAAGCTTGTTAACATTAACTGTTTTTGTATTTTTGCTTCGTAAATATACTAACTATATAGGGCTTAACAACCCATAAACAAACTCAATATGAAAGATTTCTTTTACGCGATACAAGATTTATTTGTTAACGTTCTTTTAAAACCTTTAGATGCGATTAGAGCTTTAGAGCTTGAAAACTGGTTTTTAGCAAACCTTGTTTCTTGGATCTTTATTATCATTGGTTTTGTTGCCATGGTATATTGGATGATCCAATTAAAAGGATTTAACGATAACAACGAAGAAGATAAAAGCATCTCTTCACACTCATATTTATAAAAAAATTTGGTTTCGATTTATAAATCGAAACCAATATCTTTACGATAATTCATCTTATCAAAATGTAGTTTTTCTATATTTTGGTAAGATTTTTTTATGGCCTCTTGGTACGTATCTCCGTATGATGTAATCGCCATCACTCTTCCTCCAGAGGTTACAATTTTTCCGTCTTTAATCACTGCACCAGCGTGAAATGGGATAGAATCTTCAATCGCATCAACACCAGTTATTTCTTTACCCTTTTCGTAAGCTTCAGGATATCCTCCAGATACTAACATGATGGTTGTAGCAGCACGATCGTCGATTTCAAGGTTGATTTTATCCAATGTACCTTCTGCCATAGCTTGTAGGACATCTACCAAATCATTTTTCAATCTTGGTAACACCACTTCGGTTTCAGGATCACCCATACGTACATTGTACTCAATCACTTTAGGATCGTCACCTACCTTAATCAATCCGATAAAAACAAAACCTACATAAGGTAAATTATCTTTTTTGAAGCCACTAATCGTAGGTTTCACGATACGCTCTTCAATTTTATTTAAAAACTCATCAGTTGCAAATGGCACTGGAGAAACAGCTCCCATACCACCTGTATTTAAGCCAGTATCACCTTCACCAATACGTTTGTAATCTTTGGCCGTTGGCAATATTTTATAGTTTTCACCATCGGTTAAAACGAAACAACTTAATTCGATACCATCTAAAAACTCTTCTATAACCACTTTGGTACTTGCTGCTCCAAATTTCGCATCAACCAACATGCTTTTTAGTTCCGCTTTAGCTTCATCTAAATCATTAAGTATAACCACACCTTTTCCTGCTGCTAGTCCGTCTGCTTTTAAAACATAAGGTGCTTTTAAAGTTTCTAAAAAAGCATAGCCTTTTTCAACAGTTTCAGCTGTAAAACTTTCGTAAGCCGCTGTTGGAATGTTATGACGGTATAAAAACTCTTTTGCAAATTCTTTACTCCCTTCTAACTCGGCAGCTACTTTTTGCGGACCAATAACAGATACGTGTTTTATGGCATCGTCATTTAAGAAAAAATCATGAACACCTTGTACTAAAGGATCCTCAGGACCAACAACCACCATATCGATGTTGTGCTCTAAGACCAAAGCTTTTATAGCAGGAAAATCGGTAACACCAATATTCACATTGGTTGCTATATTTGCAGTTCCTGAATTTCCAGGTGCTACAAAAAGATTTTCACATTTCGGACTTTGAGCAATTTTCCAAGCAAAAGTATGTTCTCTTCCGCCCGAACCAAGAATTAAGATATTCATTGTATTGATTTTTAGATTCTCTTTAATTTGACATGTATAAGAATAGCTTCATTATACGACTACAAAAATAAGGGCTTTTTAGAATTAGCAACGCTAGGGGCTGCTTTTTTTCTTAATTTTTACTCCAAACTCCAAAAAAATATCAATTATATTTGGTTTTGTTTTTTCGCTTATCGCATATGAATTTATTTAAATTTACTTTACAACTCAAGGGCTTTCCTATAGAAAGCGCCATGCGAGAGCTTAAAACCATTCAGCAAAAGAGCGCTTCGGATTATAAGGGTTATATCGAAAGTAAAAAACAAGACATTGTAAACTACCACCTGAAGCATAATACTTTTTATAAGGCGTTAGCTAAAACGGATAATAACTTTATTTGGAATGATCTTCCGGTGATGACTAAAAAGGATTTACAATGTCCTTTAGGCGACCGATTATCGATTGGATATTCTAAAAAAAATATTTACATCAATAAAACCTCGGGATCGTCGGGAACGCCATTTGTATTTGCCAAGGATAAATTTTGTCATGCCCTAAACTGGGCCAATTTTATAGATCGCTACAATTGGTTTAACCTGGATTTACACCATTCTAAACAGGCCCGTTTTTACGGCATTCCTTTAGACAAAAAAGGGTACTATAAAGAACGTCTAAAAGATAAACTTAGCAACCGGTTTCGATTTTCTGTTTTTGATTTGAGTGATCATCAGTTTGAAAAGAATCTTAAAATCTTTCAATCTACCCAGTTTGACTATATTAATGGATACACAAGTGCCATTGTACAGTTTGCTAAATTTCTTCAAAAGAAAAACATCATTTTAAAAAATGCTTGCCCCTCGCTTAATGCTTGTATTGTAACTTCGGAAATGCTTTTTGAATCGGATAAAACGCTATTAGAAAGCCAATTTGGACTGCCAATCATCAATGAGTATGGCGCGGCGGAATTGGGCCTTATTGCTTTTCAAAACCACAATGACGATTGGGTTGTTAATCACGAAGATTTATACATAGAAATTTTAGACGATGATGATAACATTCTGCCATACGGACATATTGGACGTATTGTAATAACAGCACTCTACAATAAAGCACATCCGTTTATTCGTTACGATTTAGGCGATTTAGGAGCTTTATCTGAACGTAGCACGCCAGGAAACCTCCTGTTGAAAAGCCTACATGGCAGAACCAGTGACTTAGTGAAGCTCCCTAGTGGAAAAACCGCCGCAGGACTCACCTTTTACTATGTGACTAAAACCATAATTGAAGATGGCAGCGCGGTAAAGGAATTTGTTATTGAGCAACTCAAACTGGACACTTTTAAAATCATTTATGTTAGTGATCAACTTTTGGCTGAATCTAAAAAGGAAGCTGTTATAAAAGCGATTTCAAAATATTTAGAACCTCATCTCACGATTATTTTTGAACAAACCCAACGCTTAGACCGTTCGAACCGAGGAAAACTGAAACAGTTTACGTCGTATTTAAAGTTTTGAAATGATTTGTGGTTTTTCTTATATAAATTATGAACAAGAATAATTTTTAATAAACTACAACCTATTTTGTAAAGCCGTTTTTATATGCATTCTTTTCATTGAAAAGGTATTCGAGTTTTCATTCAAAAAATCAATGATTATTATGCCTTTTTCAGCAATTTTAGTTTTTTCAAATTTAAGATCTACATCAGACGATTCAATTTTTAAAATGATTTCATGAATTAATTCTACTATTTTCTCAATATGAGATTCGTGAAGATTCGATATTTTTTTGATTACATCAGAAGCACTCATTTCAGCAATGTCTTCTAAGGACAAATCAAACTGACTTTTTAGAGCATTATTTACTTCATCTATATCACCTTTAGCGCTATTTGGATTTAATCCACTAATTTTCTCTACCAAACCACTTAACATTAAAGTCAGTCTCTGAATTTCACGCTTTATTAAGTCCTTTTCAACTTCCATATATCAATTTTTCAACCTTAATTACTGATAACTTTAGTCTGCTTTGATTTCACCAAAAAATGTTCCTTTAAAAAGATCATCATACAGTAAAGTGACTCCGTTTTAGAAAAACCTAAGCCTTTGTGATACACCCAATAATTATGTTTTATTAATTCAACTTTATTTGAAGAAATACCATTTTTTCTAACACGGTAGTGCGCCAAATCCTCTTGAATACCCAGTGCTGGTTTTCCAGACTGTTTAATCGCAGCAAGCCATAGTAACCAGTCTTGGCGCTTTCTTAAATTTGGTGAGGTAATTTTACCCAAATTTTTGGCGTTGTACACACCTGTTAGATTCCCAATGTAATTGCTTTTTAAAAGCTTTTGGTACGATAGCGTTTTCAAGGCCACGACCATTTTATACATTGGCAATCCGCTTTCAGCCATTAAATCGTAACTGGAGAAAGACACATCACAATTATGGGTTTCCATGAATTGAATTTGAACTTCCAATTTATTAGGTTTCCATAAATCGTCGGCATCTAAAAACGCGATATAATCGCCTTTAGCGCATTCAATTCCTTTATTTCTTGAAACAGCCGCTCCAGAATTTTCAGAATTTAATAATAGTTTGATGTTGGAATGTTTTTCTAAAAAGGGCTGAACAACCTTTAGCGTATCGTCTTGAGAATTATCGTCAATTAATATCAGCTCCCAGTTTTTATACTTCTGATTAATAACACTGTTTATCGTTTCTGAAATAAAAGCTTCAGAATTAAACATGGGTGTTATAATAGAAACCAGTGCTTTCATAGCTATATTAAATCACTATTAGTAGGCTTTGTCTTCACCTCGAACAGCATTTAAAAAGGTTTGTATGGCAATTTTGATATCGAGCAATAACGACCAATTCTCAATATAGAAGATATCATACTTCACACGATTTATAATGTCTTTATCGGTTTCTACTTCACCTCTAAATCCGCTTGTTTGCGCTAGGCCTGTAATGCCTGGCTTCACAAAGTGACGCACCATAAACTTATCGATACGTTGCGCATACATGTTTGTATGACTTACCATATGGGGTCTTGGCCCCACAACCGACATTTCACCGAAAAGCACATTAAAAAATTGTGGCAACTCGTCGATACTTGTTTTACGAATAAAAGCACCCACCTTGGTTACCCTCATATCGCCTTTGGTGGCTTGATGTAAATGAGCATTTTCATTAGGCCTCATCGATCTGAATTTGTAACAATCAAACTCCTGGTAATTAAAGCCATTTCTAGATTGCTTAAAAAATATAGGGCCTTTAGATTCTAATCGAATTAAAATGGCAAGAATTGGTGTTAACCAAGACAACACCCCTATTATTATAAAAGAAGAAAATAAGATATCGAATAAGCGTTTTATAAATTTATTTACAGGCTCTTGCAGTGGAATATCCCGGATAGACAAAATAGGAATATAATCGTAATACTCATACTTAAGACGTTTGGAGTATATATCCTTATTATCTGGGATAAATTTTAATTCCCTTAAATTATTATCGGCGAAATCAATTAAATTGTTTATCTGTTTGTTTGATAATTCGGCGACCGAAAAATAAATCTCATCAACGCTATTTTCTATGACATAATCGTAGCACTTTTTTAAAGAAAACGATTTATCATCAACATTAAATTTTGCTTTAAAATTATAACCATAATCAGTTCTACTTTTAAATGTTTTTATGAGTTGCCTTGTTTTATCTGTATTTCCAATGACAATCACATTTCTATAATTACCCCCTAAAACCGTTCGATATTTTTTGAGTAAATAAGTTGAAAATAATTTAAAAAGAGAAATGGAAACAAATACAGCAAGCAAATAAGCTCCTAAAGACAGTCGGCTTATATTTGGCTGTTTAAAAAAACCTATAAAAGCATAAAGTACAATCGCAAAAATGATGATTTGACGAAGTAATAGCGGTATTATTTGGATTAATCTAGTTTGCCGCTGTACCTCATAAAAATGGTTTTTTATAGCAATAATTAACCACAATAATGAAATATACAAGCAGAACACATAAGCATTAGTCAAATTAATATCAAAATAAAAAACCGCTATGTTTATAATAACTAAATCTATAAACCCAAAGAGCGGCTTTATATACCCTGAATATCTGCTTTTTTTGTATTCCACTTTATGCTTTTATATGATTTTTAAAATCTTTATTCTCGCTTTTGTAAAGCTGTACTTCTGAAAGATTTTTAAAATACTCAAATCATATTTTAATTCTCTTTCCCCTTCTTATTTAGGCTCCCAATCTAATACTTTTTTTGCTAATAAAATACCATACGTTTAATGCAATACATCATTTTACCTTAAATCTTTATGAACAGTACCTGCACGTATTATAGTTTTGTCTCTAACATTATTTGTTATAAAATTCGATGATGACTAACATAGAGTAAAAAGAACATAGGTTATATTTAAAATTTTATAATGATCTAATAATTCTATGAAAAATCTGTTTCTCTTAAAGCCAAAATTGAAACATAAACTAATATAATAGAAAATGGAATATAAAAAAGATTACCACTCAATAGAGATAAAACTAAACATGTAGCAAAAAAAGCATAAGCCAAGTTAGTTTTAATTAAATACTTAAAAATCATATAAATCATACTAGAATATACAGCTAAGCCCATAATCCCAAAAAACAGTACAATATCAATCAATTGAAGTTCCAATCTAACTTTATCTAACTCAGTAGCTCCAAATAAAACACTATAATTATCACCTGTTATCTTATGAAATAACTCTAATGCAAAATCTGATCTGTGTGAAAAAACTGCAGAAATCACACCATCCTTATTAAGGATAGCATTAAAGGTAGGCATTAAAAAAAAACCAATCATTATAGCTAAAAACAGAATAACGATAAAAACGAAAGTTTTCAATTTAAACTTTACATCAAACTTTTCACTTAATAAAACCAATAAACTTAAAAGTAAAAATTGCGAAAAATAAACACCCTTAACACCCGATATTATAGCCAATATTAAAGCTAGTGTTAGTAGTTTTTTTTTATTAAGCACCCAAAAAACAGTTGTTACACAAATATAAAAATACGGTGTAAAACCTTGGCTTAATATAAAACCATTATATCCAAATCGATGATAATCATAAGTTTTGAAAATTTTATATCTGAATAATACTCCTAGAAATATTAAAAAAGCATTTATAATAACACTCCATTTAAAAAACAAAAAAAGTCTATATAATAAATTAGGCTTTTCATTTTTATAGGTATAATAAATTAATGGAAAACTTATAATAGGAAATAAATAACGAAAAAATTCATTTACATAAAGCGCTGTAAGATTGTTTTTTATCACAAAAATCAAAGTCAATACTATGATAAAACCAAGAATAGGTTTTAAGTGATCATACACATATTTCAAGTGAATTAATATAAAAGCGATCGAACACAATAAATATACTATCTTTAAATACCGATTTAGTTTTATAATTTCGATATCGTAAAAAATACTAATTTTATCTAAAAAGTCAAACGCAAGACTAAGCAGCAAAAAACTAAAAATAATATTAGTATAATTAATCAAATGAGCCCTACTCTTTATCCATTCTGGCATTTTGTTTAGTTAATTAGTTTTAAAATAAAGTTCTCGTAAGCAGAATTGATAATATCCCAACTATATAATTTGTTTATTTTATTCATATTTTCTTTAGCATACTTTTCTTTAAAACTAAATATAGTATCTTCATTCATAATATTCTGTATATCCAAAGCTTGATCAAAATAGTATGCATTATCTTCCAATATGCTTTTATTAAAAATATTATTATTTGCGATGATTAGGGTATTCGAAGCCATAGCTTCTAACAAAGAAGGGTTCGTACCTCCTACTGAATGCCCATGAAAATAATATCTTGAATAATACCTTAAATTATTTAATTCATCTTGGTTATAATTTGCTCCTACAAATTGAATTCTACGATCACCAGCATATTCGCTCCGTAAGTGTTCACCAAAATCGTTTAGGGCTCCAAAAATAATTAAATTATATGTTGTTTTCGATTTATGGTAACCTTCCACAATTGTTGCTATATTGTTTTCGGGTTCTAATCGAGCAATAACAATACAATACTTATTTTTTTCAACTCCATACTTTGATAAAACTTCATCATTTGGAGTATTAAAAATTGAAGCTCCGTAGGCAATAAACTTTGACTTTCTATTATAGTTCTTTAAAATATAATCTTGAATACCAACGGAATCAGCAATTAAATAATCACTAGACTTTATAGCCAACTTTTCAGCATATTTTAAAAACTTTCTAACCTTGGACGAATATTTGGAACGCTTCCATTCCATACCGTCCATATTGGTAATAATAATTGGTTTTTTAGGAAGCAACCTATGCCATATAGAATTTGAAGTATAACCTAATTGTAAAATCACGTCAAAATTCCGCTTTCTCGAATCGATTATACAATTACAATCATACACAAACTGTCCAACAGTTCCCATTTTGTATTCGGGATCAAAGGCATGTACTATATGAACGCCCTTGAATAATTTTTCTTGAAAAAGGTGATCATGGGAGTTATAAACATAAACCTCATGTCCCTTTTCCGCTAAATAAACAGAAAAATATTCGGCAAATTGCTCAAAACCTCCATGGTTATTGGGTATTCCTCTAGTTCCTAATATGGCAATTTTCATCGGTATTTTTAGTATTCATTAATAATAATAGCACTGTTGTGAAGAAATAAACTCCATTTACCCTGCCAAAAATTGATTCAGAACTCATTACAGCAAGCATAAACAGAGCAAACAAAATTAATAACCTATCATTTCTTTTTAAACCTTCTAATAGACAATATAGAGGTATCAATATTAAACATAGTAACCCCACTATTCCTGTTCGCCAAAATGTATCTACATATTGATTATGTGGATTATAATTTTGATGCTTTAATAACCCTAGTTTTTGTAACCTTTCTTCTAAAATCATATTTGTCTTCCTAGTAACACCTTTGCCAAAAATATAATCAGTTCCTTCCATAGTCGCTAAGGCCTCTCGCCACAAAATTAATCGAAAAGTTAATCCATTTATTCTAGAATCATTAGAATTTTTAATATGTTTTTCATTTAGAATTGTTAAATCATTTTGATTTAGAACTTCTTTGAACCTTTTTTTTAGGGGAGAAAACAAAAATATTACTGAAATCAAAACTAAAGAAAAAATTATTACCTTTTTACTGTTAATAAGACCAGTTAGTAAAACCAAAAGAGAAAAAAACAAAACCATTTTTGACCCACTAAATATTAAAAAAAATATGAGTGAGGTTAAAATAACATACTTTAATCTCCCAAAATAATAATGTTGAACATAAATAACAGAGAAAAATAGCAAATAAGAATAATATACTGGATGCAAATATTTTGCAAAATTTTCAAACGAAAGAAAAACTACATTACCATGTACAAAAGCATCAAAGATAGAAGTGACTAACAGCCCCAAACCAATAACTATTGCAGAAATTGGAAAAAACATTAAATACTTTCTTTTTGCAATCGCTGGAATTAGAATACTTAAAATTAAAAAAGGTAAAAACCTTTCAGTTGTTCTTAAATCTTCAAATCCTCCCTGTGTTACAAAGAGATTATTGAAAAAATAAATTAAAAAGAACAACAAAAATATAAGATTTACTTTATTCTTCTTTATTGTATTTAAGCGAATGGTTTTTAAATTCAAAACAACACCCAGAATTAATGCAATATTATAAACTGGAGCTGGCAAAAACTCGCTAAGAATTAAAATGGACAAGGAAATTTCAGGTAAACCAACTTTTTTAAAAAGTTTACCATCAATATTTATCTTGTATATAACATAGGTAAAAAAGGAAATAAGAAGTAATATGGGTATTAATAATTGATATAATCCCCTAAAATCTGAATCATAAATAAATCGTTTTGTGGGATTAAAATATCCATTAGATTTCACAACCTCAAACTCAAAGTTCTTTTTATCAGCGGTTCTTCTTAGCCCTACAGTGTTGAGATTTTCAAGTTCAATCAGGTACTTACTTTTTAAGTCTGTTAAGACTAGGTTTTTTACTGATATCATTTCACCAGGATATTCGAAATAACACCTTAAGGTTCTAAATTTTAAAAGAGTTTCAAATTCAATTGATGCGACTGTGTCATTAATAAATTGAAACTTATAAGGTTTTGAATAACTATATTTATTACTATTCTCTTCATTTATATAAACAGTCAACCCTTGAAGATTCAAACTCCTTTCGTGAAAAATTTGAATAGAAGAAAAACCATCACTAGATGCTCTAGTATATTTTGAGTAGCCATAAATAACTATAGTCCCCGTTACAAAACTTGCAATTAAAAAAATAGCCCATATTAACTTCCTTTTACTATTTTCCATTAAATGATACTATTTTCCTCTTCTAAATATTCAAGATAATCTTCTGCAATTTTCTTCCAGTTGTACCTATTTAAAATTTCTTGATATATACGACTGGGGACTTTAGGAGAAGCTAATTGAGTTAAAATCTTTTTCTTTAATTCTTCGAGGTCATTTGGATCAAAATATAAAGCCTCTGGCAAATTAAAATCCATCATTGCTGTAGCTTTTGAGCATAAAATTTTACTTCCCATTGACATTGCCTCTAAAGGAGGAATACCAAAACCCTCAGCGAAGGAAGGAAACACAAACAACTCGCAATTATTATAATATGCTTTTAGTGTATCAACAGAAATACTATCAATCCATAATATTGCTTCCTTATCAACTGGTCGCAATAAATCAATGTAAGTGGTTAAATCCCTCGATAAAATATCCTTTCTGCCAATAAACACGATTTTATAACCTAAACGTGACAATTCTAATTCAACGAAAGCTTTCAGCAGATTTAAATGATTTTTTCTAGGTTCTACCCTAGACACATAGAGTAAATACTTTTCTGTTCCAGCAGTGCAAGTAGAATTCACTAAATTTTCCTTACAAAAATGCTTATCAACGGCATTGGGGGTTATTTTTATTTTTTGTTTGTTTATCTTATAAATTTCAGATATTTTAATTTGAGAAAACTTAGAAACAGTTAACAACAGGTCGGCTCGTTTCGCCGACCATTTAAATAAAAGCCCATTAATAATTCTATATTTTAAAGGAAAGTAATGTTTAAATTCCTTTTGTTCAAATAGAATATCATGTGTTGTTATTATAACCTTACAACTTTTAATAAGCGGACAAATATACTGAAAGTGCGCATATTCTATTTTATGCCGTTTTATAATTTGTGGTAATTCTATTGCCAATCGGTAATATTTATTACTACTTTTTAAAGGTAAAAAAGTTAAATTTTCGTGAGTACCAAACTCCTCCTTAAGATTGTCAATATTTTTTGCTACCAAAAAAAAATGCCAATTTGTAGCTATAGGAATCAATTCAGAATAAAGTCCTTTTAAATAAGTTCTAGTGCCTTGGTATTTATCATCAAAAATGTGTGCATCAACCAATATATTTTTCTTCATCATTATTTCTTTTCTTAACCTAAAAAATAGAAACTTTAGCAATCCCCGTTATTATGCTACTCACTTGGCAAAAAATTTGTACCATACAAACCTAGTGAAACTTTTAAATAGCCATAAAAATATAAATTAAAAATCAACATAATTCGTTGTACCTGTTAAAAAGAGTCAAACTGTTTAAATTATTTAATAAAGGTTCTTGAAAAGCTTAAGAACAAAAAAATATTTTTTGTTCTAGAAATATTCCTTTTTCTTAAATGGTGAAAAAGACTTCTACTTCCAATAAAAACGAACACTTAAATTATCGCACAGTCTCCAGGCCTGAGTTATTATCCTCAAAATAATTACATAGCATTATTGCAATTAAGCCAAACCAAAATAGTTGTGTGTTAAAATTTGAGTTAAGTAATATTAGCAAAAAAACGACTTTAAAAAAAACACTTCTTTTTTTAATGTGATTCCAAATAAATACCACGACCAATAAGGTTCCAACGATACCATAATCGTAAAAAAAGCCAGGTATAAATGGAGGTTTAAAGACCATATTCGAGTTCCAAGATTCGGGATAAACTATTTTAGAAAAATAAGGCACAGACTCTCCAGCCCCGTGCCCGAAATAAACTTTATAATTTATTAAGTCCATTTCCTTTAAATAAGTATATGTAGGCCCTATTCGTGCGTATGCGCTAGAATCAATCAAGTTTAATTTTTCAAAAAAATTACCACTAAATGAAAATAGTAAAAAAACAACCTCGCGAACTCGCTGAATACTTTGTCCTCCAATATTTGTAAACAGAAATAAGAGTAACCCAATTAGAACAAGAAAACCAATTATAAAAAAGTGTTTTTTTGTCCATGATACCAGACTGATACACCATATAAATAATGCTATAAAACCTATTGCTGATTTAAAACTAATTAGCATATACAACATTAAAATCCCGAGTAAAACAAACTTCTTTTTTTCTTTGATTAGCTCCCATAAAATTGAGAAACAAATAATTACGATTAAAGCAGCATAGGAAGGTTCTGTGGAAAGTGAATGAAAACGATATTTGCCCTTAACATGGTTAAACTGAATACCTAGTTGACCTGTACTTTGAAAATATCCTTTAGGTCTTTCTAAAACCTCCCAACCTAATAAAACAATAAATTGAGAAATAACTAATACAATAAAAAAACCAAAAAAAATTAGTTTATAAATTCTAATAACATCTTGGACTACTAAGTATTGTTTTGAATAATAACTTATATAAATATAGATTATCAAAAACAAAAAAGAATATATAACAGAAGTTAATTTTACCGCATTTACATTAAGAATAGAGCTCAGTAGGATATATAGCCCTAATAATGTAGCAAAATCTTTTGCGAACGGCGGTGTTTTAAACTTTAAAACTGAAATCGCTCCCACGAGGCATAAACCACATATCAAGAAAATAGAAACTGAAATCGAACCTGTAGTAAAAGCATTCAAACTTGAAAAACCTAGGAACATAATTGTAATCCCTAAGGCAATCTTTACAATGTTTTCAATTTTGAATACTAACATGTCTCAATTACAGAATAAAACGCCTTACTCAATGCTTCAATATTTTCCTTGTGCATACACCTCGGATCACCAAAGGAATCGGACATGATTCCGTCAAAGGAATGTGCTAATAACCAATTTGAAAATGTATTAACACACATAGCTTCTTTATTAGAATCTATTAAACTAGTTAAGTCTTTGGTTTTAAAATCCTTCCATGAAACTTCATCACAGCCCTTCATTTTATTAAAAAAAGTAGGCGCAAACGTATATGCTTTTTTATTTTTTAAAGCCGCTTCATAAGCTATAGTACCGGATACCGTAAACACAGCCTCTACTATATCTAATAATTTATGAGAATCTGCTTTATTGTTTATAAGATATACATTACGTAATTCTTTTACTTTTTTATAAAACCTCAAGCTCCTATCTCCTAAAGCATTGGAATGTTCTTTAACTAGTAAAATATAGTTTTCTGGTAAAATCCGCCAAATATTTATTATCAGCTCTAACTGGTTTTCATAATATCGTCCTACAACATCTATTGAAGCTTCTGGTTGTTTATGCAGTGTAAAAAGAATTTGCTTTTTGTTTTTCGGCAAATCTTCAATTGAGGTTTCTAAAACAAACTTTTTAAACAATAAGCGGTTATAAATCTCTGCTGTCCTAATTTTAAACTGCGTTAGAGGGCTATTGTATAAGGTTGGGTCGTTAGCATCTTGATTGGTTCTAAAAACAAAATTCTTAATTAATATTAAATTATGTTTTAAAGTTCCCTTTTTAGCAATAACCTTGTCGTTTATGCTCAAATATGCAGGTTTTTCAAGCTTTATTTCAAATGCTTCAAAAGTAGATTTATTAGTTGCTTCTTTTATTTTAGATTGATATTCGTCCGTAAAAAAGGCAAACCTGCCATTGGGGATTCTAATGGTATGTGGGTTTAAATATTGGCAACCAAGATCTTTTGCTTTAATGGTCAATCTGTGTACCAAAAGTTCGTGTGCCCAAGTAACTTCACCAAAAACAAAGCTAATTTTGTTGCTATATAAAAAGCTATAGACTACATTTTGCAATTTTAACATATAACTATATGTCCAAGCTTTAGACTCCTCTCTTAAAACTCTGTCTCCATGCACCAATTCATTAATTTTTAAATCTACAACTTGTTCTTCTCCACTAAATGCCAATACTTCCTTTTTACCTATATATAAGAGTTGATTTTCTGGAAATATTTTTTTTAAGAGTAGATATTGCTTTCTGTTTGGAATAATCCAATACGAAGTAATTTGGTGTTCCTTTAAAATATGAGCTATTTCAACAAAAACATCAGTCTTGTAATAGTTAGCAATAAAGCATATGTTTTTCATATTTTTTTGATAAATATTTTATGCTAGGTTATAGTTTCGTTTATATAGGACAAAGACGCTTAGTAGCAAAGATGTGAATGTACTTATAAACATTGCCAGTGAAATTCTTTCCAAAAAATCAAGATTAAACGCCATTAAAACAAAAAGAAATACTAATGCATTAAACAAAGCCAAATATAATTTAATTATGTTTTTATTTTCCCTTCCGTAATACATTTCCAAGTATGCAAAAATACACGCAAAAAAAGTTTGCCCAATTATTAACAAAGCTATACAAGATGTTCTGAACACATTGATATAGTTTTTTAAAATGTAAATTTCTGTAACGAACAATACAATTCCAAAGGCCAGTAAAAGGAACATCAAATATTTATAAAACAAATGCTTATTTATAGTCAATAAATTTTTATCAACATATAAATCCTTTAAAATAAAAGCCCACACAGATGAATGGGTAAGAAATATTATCATAGAAAAGCGCTGTATCAATGATAATAAAACGCCATCTTCTAGGTTCATTTTAGTGAACATATTAATCTTTCCAAAATTTGTAATACCCATAGCAACAAATACTTGTATAATAGATGGCCACGAAAACATTAGTGCCTTTAAAAATATACTTTTTATCTCATTGGTTTCAATACCTTGATTACCCCTAAAGAAAACATCTATGATGCTTTTTAAAAAGTAAAGCGTTGAAAACAAAATCTGACCAATAAAAACCAACCATAATGAAAACTGTAAACCAGAAACAAAGTACGCTAAAAGAAATGATAATGATAAAATGTTCGAAAAAAGCGTTATGTACACGGCTTTTTCAGGCTTATTAGTAAGTCGGTAATAAGACGCAAAAAAAGCAGTTGCTAAAACAAAAAGCAATCTTGCAACTATAAAAACAATTAAAGGTTCAAACCCAAATCCAAAATAGTGTATCGTAATAAAAACAAGACCAACACAACTGATAACAAGGTATAGCCTTTGAAAACATTTAATAAAAAAGCTTATAATAACATTACGATTTTCACTATTTCTATAAGCATAAAAGAAATAGCCTGATAGGCCTAGATCAATTAAAGGGATTATTACGGTAGTAACGGAATAAATATATTCGATAGAAACATATACTTTCTGATCTTGAAAAAATTGAAAAACTAAAAGCGGTAACAAGAAAATAATAGCTTTATCTAAATAGCTTAACGCCATAAACCTTAAAAGCGCTTTGTTGTTTTTAAAAAGAGTTAATACTTTATTCAAGACTAAAATTATATTAGGTTAATTGCCTAAATGCATTGTTTTACTGATCCTCAAATAAATCGAGGCTTAAAGGTGTACCTCCCTCAATATTTTTTGAAAATGTTCTTCCTATCATTTCATTATAATATTTAGGATGCAAACCAAATCCAGGTCGAATAGAGCGCACATTTATTTCAGTTAAAGTCTCTCCTTTCTTAACATCTTTAACAATAAAAAGCGAACGTGAAAATTCTCTACTTTTCTTCTTCTTTTCAGTCATTTCATAATCTACACACCCAATCAACTTTTCTGTTAACCTAACTGCATCAACCATTCGCTTAAATTCATTTTCATCCAAAGAAAAATGGGCATCTGCACCGCCAATAGATTTATCTAGAATAAAATGTTTTTCTATAACTTTTGCCCCAAGGGCCACGGCAATCATTGGTGCTTCTGTGCCCATAGTATGGTCGGACAATCCAGACTTAACTCCAAAACGCTCTATAATATCGGGAATGGTTACCAAATTAGCATCTTCTGGGCTAGCAGGATATGCTGATGTACATTTTAAAATTGTAACATCTTCATTTCCTACAGATTTACAGGCTTCAATTGCTAACTCGATATCTTCAATAGTTGCTATTCCTGTAGAAATAATCATTGGCTTTTGTTTTGAAGCCATATATTCTATTAAAGGAATATCTGTAATTTCAAACGAAGCTACTTTATAAATAGGTGTGTTTAATTCCTCTAAAAAATCTACTGCTGTTTTATCAAATGGTGATGAAAAACAGATTAGGCCTTCTTCTTTTGCTAGATCATATAAAGGTTTATGCCATTCCCATGGTAAAGATGCACCTTTGTATAAATCATATAAATATTGCCCATCCCATGCGGTGTCTTGCTTAATTTTAAAATAATCAGACTTAACATCAAGTGTTATTGTATCTGCCGTATAAGTTTGGAGTTTTATCGCGTCTGCTCCAGCTCTTTTTGCAGCTCTAACCGTTTCTTTCGCAATATCTAAACTCCCTCCATGATTGGCAGAAAGCTCTGCTATTATAAAACATGTATCTTTAAGCATCTTCTTTTTCTAATTTGTATACAAAACTAACACATCCACTTATTATTTCATCCTTAAAATAGGTATATCTTGCATTTTCAAATGCTTTGACAGATGCTTCGTTATCTTTTTTGATATATGCTAAAATAGGCATACTGTAAATTTCGAAATATTTTTTTGCGGAGGCTTTTAAAAATGCTCCTGCTAGTTTTTGTCCTCTATAAGATTTTGACACTAAAACACCAACTGTCGAATGGTTATCGTCAATTTCAAATCTTACAATACCTGCTGGTTCATTGTTTATTAAAGCTATTAAAAACAAGGTGTTTTCGTCTCCAATTTTCTTGTGAAACCATTTTTTGTGGTTTTCCAATTCTATAGGTTCAGAATTATAAGAATTTTTTCTTACTAAGGCATCATTAGACCAATTAAACACTTGAAAAACATCTTCTTCTCTTGCTTTTCTAAAAGAAATAGTTAGCCCATTTATCAACCCTAAAAGTCTAACTTTACTATTTCCATCAAATAAGCCTTTTTGATGATCTATATAGGTCTGGATTGAATTACTTTCTATAATTGATTTTACTTTTTGTTCAAATTCAGTAACTGAATAGTTTTTAAAATCTTTACCTTCTATAATGGTTTTTTTTTCAGACAAACCCTGATAAATGTATTTTTGATTTTCCACATAATACCCACTTAAAATAGGCATTTTAACACAAGACAGCTCATACAAAATGGTGCTTGCTGGTGCAATAGCAAAATTACATTGTTGCATCACCTTAATCAATTGTTCCTCTGAAAGGTTTTTATATGTTTTTAATTTATTAGAATGCTTTGCTTCTAGGGCAAAAATATCTTCATGTTTATAAGCACCTCCTAAAACGACATGGATATTTTTAAAATTTAAAATTTGCAACAGACCTTTAACGGCTTTTATGGTTAAATTATATGGATCTGCACCACCAAAACATACAAATGCCGAATCAATTGTTGTGATTGTTTTATTCTTTGTTGCTTCGTCTAAAAATAGAGGTCTTAACAAAGCATATTGGGCACCTAGTGCTAACTTAGTATAGGGTTCTTTTGTATAATATTTTTCTCGAATATATGGTGAATGATTCACAACCACATCTGCATACATGTGATCTTTTACTAAATCATCAATATAAATCAAACGATAGCCTTTTGTTTTTATTTCTTTTTGATACGAAGTTGTAAACTGGTAGCCATCGGCAATAATAATATGAGTTTCTGGCAAAAAGTTAGTGGCTAGCCACTCTGGCTCCTCTTCAATACCAATAGCTTTTGGAATAATTAATGTACGATATGCTTTAGGAATTACATCATTTGTTGATGATTCATGCGTTAAAAATACAAACTCATATGAATCTTTAACAATTTCAACCAGACTGAATAACCTATACAAATGTCCTAATCCAGTTGTAGAATTTCCATCAGCCCTAAAAATTATTTTCTTGGTCATTGAGCATGAGTTTATATTTAATCTCGGCAAGCTTCCAATCAGTTTCTGTATCTATGTCCTGAGCATGCAATTCAGATATAATTAAAGCTCCAGAATTGGGTGTAAATAATTTTTTATCTTTTAGAAAAGCGCTTACATTTAGCCAGTAAAACTGACCAGAATCATGATATCTTGGTTCTAAATCTTGTGAGCGAGCATTTAAATTCTCACTCCAAACCATAGCTACTTTATTATTTTCTATTTTAAGGGATCGTTGAATAGGAAACGAAAACTCCAATACCGGAAAAACACTATCAAAATTATTATCTGTAAGTGTTTTATAGGCTTCCGCAATTTTGATGGATGTTACAAAAGGTGCTGTTGGCAAAATGCAACATACCGTATCAAAAGTTTGTTTTTTTTTTGCGTAATTTGCAATCACTTCTTCTACAACGTCAGCTAAAACAGCATAATCATTTGCATTTTCATGACTTCTTAAAAATGGCACTGTAGCCCCATGTTCAATAGCAATTTCAGCAATGTCTTCATCATCTGTAGAAACCATGACCTCATCGAACAAATTGCAGTTTAAGGCAGCCACAATAGAGTATGAAATAATAGGCTTCCCTAAAAAAGGCTTTACGTTTTTTCGTGGTATCCGTTTACTGCCTCCTCGTGCAGGTATGATTGCTAAATTAGCCATTATTTAGTATAATTTAGCACCTTTTCTATCACAAAAGCTTGTTCTTCATCCGTCAAACTAGGATACATGGGTAAACTAATACATTTTGAATAGTAGCGTTCTGATTGACTTAAATCGGCATCACCATAGCCTATTGTTTTATAATATGGTAAAGTATGTACTGGAATATAATGAATTTGAGCATAGATATTTTGAGTTCTTAAAAAGTCGTACAAACCTTTTCTATCATCGACCTCTATAACAAACAAATGGTGCGCATTGTATGCACCTTCTGGCAAACTTTGAAACTTTATTTTTCCTCTAAAAGCTTCCTTATAAGTATTTGCTATATCGTTTCTTCTTTTAATGCCTTCTTTATTTTTAGAAAGCTGTGTTATCCCTAAAGCTGCTTGTATATCTGTTAATCGGTAATTAAAACCCAACTCTTGCATTTCGTAATACCAACCGCCATGATTTTCACTCATATTGTCCTTGGAAATTCCGTGTGTTCTTAACGACAATAATTTTTTATAAAGTAGTTCTGAGTTTGTTGTAACCATACCGCCTTCGCCACATGCTATGTGCTTAACTGGGTGAAATGAAAAAACACCAATGTCTGCAAAATTACCATTTCCGCACCTATGTTTCTCACCTAATGAATCTGTAAAATAAGCTCCAGGAGCATGACAAGCATCTTCAATAATCCATAAATCATGTTTATCTGCCAAGGCTCTAAAAGCCTCCAAATCAACTGGAAGCCCTGCAAAATCAACAGGAATTATCCCCTTAAAAAAACCCTTTGGCTTACTTTCTATCAGTTTTTTAGTGCTTTCTAAACTTAAGAGGTAGGAATTGGGATCTATATCGGCAAACCATACTTCACCGTTCACGTATTTTACACAATTCGCAGACGCAGCAAAAGTTATTGGCGTTGTAATAACACGCTCTCCAGTTTTCAACCCTAATGCTAAAACAGCTAAATGTAAACCCGCTGTTGCATTACTTACAGCTACAGCGTATTTAGCACCAACATAATTAGCAAAATCATCTTCAAATTCTTTTATTTTGGGTCCTTGAGTTAAAAAATCAGCTTTTAACGTATTAACAACTGCATCAATATCATCTTGATTAATAGATTGTCTCCCATATGGTATCACGTTATTCCTCATTACACTTTAAAAGTAGCATCCACATGCTCTGTAATTAACGACCTTAAACTTTCAATAGTTTCCCATTCTTCATTTTCGCCAGAGTTGTAACTAAACCCTAACGGTACTTTTTTAGCATTGAAAGTACTCATAAATTCATCTAATTTCCATGAATGTGTTGCAGGAATTATAGTATAATACTTACCCAAATCATAGGTGTAAAATGAATCGGAAGGTGTTATCATCTCTTCATGAACCTTTTCGCCTGGCCTTATCCCTACAATAGGTTTGTCACAATCTGGACCAATAGCTTCTGCTACATCTAAAATCCTATATGATGGAATTTTAGGCACAAACAATTCACCACCCCACGCATGCTCTAAGGCGTGCATAACCATGTCAACCCCTCCTTGAAGTGAAATATTAAATCGCGTCATATTAGGGTCAGTAATTGGCAAAGTATTGGCTTCTTTCTTTTTATTAATAAAGAAAGGAATCACTGAACCGTTTGACCCCATAACATTACCATAACGCACTACTGAAAAACGGATAGGATTATCCCCTTTGATATTATTTGCAGCAATAAACAATTTATCTGAAGTTAATTTAGTAGCTCCATATAAATTAATTGGTGCACAAGCTTTATCCGTAGATAATGCAACTACACGCTCGACTTTTGTATCTAAACAAGCATCAACAATATTTTGTGCACCACCAATATTAGTTTTAATACATTCTTCCGGATTATATTCTGCAATAGGTACATGTTTCATTGCTGCCGCATGAATTACATAATTAACACTCTTAAAAGCACGTATTAATCTTTCCTTATCTCTAACATCACCTATAAAAAACCTTATTTGAGGATATTTTTCTATAGGATATTCTTGAGCCATTTGAAATTGCTTCTGCTCATCCCTTGAAAAGATAATCAACCTTCTTACTTCCGGGTATTTTCTTAAGATATGTTTTGTTAATGCTTTACCCAAAGATCCAGTACCTCCGGTAATTAATATAGACTTCCCTGTTAAATCGAACATTTAAATATTTTTTTACAAACAATTCACAAAAATAATACAATTCTGTGTCCAAACAAGATTAACAACAGCTATTACTTACCATCAACCATATTTTAACAAATAAAGGTTTATTGTTAATTCAAAATCACCTAATTACTTTAGAATCTTTAACAAACTATCTTTCCAATTTGGAATTTCTAGATTGAACAGACTTATTAACTTTCTTTTTTCAAGAACACTATACTCCGGACGCTTAGCAGGCGTTGGATAAGACGTAGTAGTAATGGCATTCAATTTTATATCCAAATTAGAAATATTAAAAATAGCTTTAGCAAAATCAAACCACGACACCTCGCCCTCATTACTATAATGATACAAACCAAAGGCAGTGCTTTTAGAATTAATTATGTGAAGTAAAACTTCAGCCAAATCCCCAGCATAAGTTGGAGTACCAATTTGATCGGAAACAACCGAAATTTCATCTCGTGTCTCAGCCAATCGCAACATGGTTTTCATAAAGTTATTGCCATGTTCTGAATACAACCACGAGGTTCTAATTATGAAACATTCTTTTGTTAACTTTTGAATTTCAACTTCGCCTTGCAGTTTTGAAGCTCCATATACACTAATAGGATTTGGAGTATCTACTTCGGTATAAGGTGTTGTTTTATTTCCATCAAACACAAAATCGGTTGATACATGTAATAAAACCACTTGGTTTTCATTACAAACCAAAGCCAAGTTTTTCGCGCCTTCAGCATTTACTTGAAAAGCCTTTTCTGCTTCTGTTTCTGCTTTATCTACAGCTGTGTACGCTGCACAATTGATACAATAATCAAGGATATGATTGTCCTTAAAAAATAATTTTAATTGCTCTAAATTACAAATGTCTAAAGAAGTCGAATCGGTATAAATAAAATTCAACTCTTTATACTGGTCTTCCAAATCTTTGATACAACTTGCTAATTGGCCATTAGAGCCCGTGACTAAAACATTCATTATAAAATCACATTTTCAAAGTTAGGAAGGATTACATCTTTTTCTGAAATAATTAATTCGGAAGCCTCTATTTTCCAATCGATATTTAAAGTATTGTCGTTGTATATAATGCCACCTTCGGAAGCTTTATTATAAAAATTATCGCATTTATAAGAGAATAAGGCCGTTTCACTTAATACTACAAAACCATGTGCAAAGCCCCGAGGAACAAACAACTGTTTTTTATTGTCTGAATTTAATTCTACAGCAATGTATTCGCCAAAAGTATCTGAATCTTTTCTGAGGTCGACCGCTATATCTAACACCGAACCCTGAATTACACGTACTAACTTAGCTTGGGCATGTTCACCACGCTGAAAATGCAAACCTCTTAACACGCCTCTAGTAGAAAAAGATTCGTTATCCTGTACAAATTGAACATCTAAGCCTGTAAGTTCATTAAAGGCATTTTGGTTATAGCTTTCTAAAAAATAGCCGCGATCATCACCAAAAACTTTAGGTTCTAATAAAAAGCATTCCTTCAACTTTGTTTCCTTTACAATCATTCGTCGTTTTTGTATTCTATTATTATTTTCAATATATAAAAACCAGATAGCACTACCGTGTATTTAGTCCTGATAATATAATTTTATTTCTTCTTTAGTAGACCCAATAAATTTTTACCGTAACCGCTTTTAAGCAAAGGTTCTGCTAAGGCTCTAAACTGTACTTCGTTTATAAATCCCATTTCGAAAGCAGCGCCCTCAATAGCACCAATTTTTAAACCTTGACGCTCTTCTATAACCTCTACAAACTGTGACGCTTGCATTAGTGATTGAAAGGTTCCTGTATCCAACCAAGCTGTACCACGATCTAAAATACTTACGTTAAGTTTACCTTGTTCAAGATAAACTCGGTTTACATCTGTGATTTCTAACTCGCCGCGATGGCTCGGTTTTATATTTTTAGCAATTTCTACAACAGAATTGTCATAAAAATAAATCCCTGGCACAGCATAATTTGATTTGGGCTGTTCAGGCTTTTCTTCTATTGAAATAGCCTGTCCTGCTTCATCAAATTCCACAACACCATATCGTTCGGGATCATGAACTCGATAAGCATAGATAATACCTCCTTCTGGATCATTATTGGCTTGCAAAAGTTTTGCTAAACCTGTCCCATAAAATATATTATCACCTAATATTAAAGCCACTTTGTCGTTGCCAATAAAATCTGCACCAATTATAAAAGCTTCGGCCAAACCATTAGGTTCTTCTTGTACAGCATACTCAAAGATACAGCCATACTTTTTTCCATCTCCCAATAAATCTTTAAACAAAGGCAGATCTTTAGGTGTGGATATGATTAAAACCTCATGAATACCTGCGTACATTAATGTAGAAAGCGGATAGTAAATCATAGGTTTATCGTAAATAGGCATGAGTTGCTTACTAACCGATAAAGTTAATGGATGTAATCGCGTTCCCGAGCCGCCTGCTAATATAATTCCTTTCATTTTGTTGTTGTTATGATGTGGTGATATTAGGCCGATGTAGGCTTTTAAACTTCTAATATCTATTATTTAACTTTTACCATTGATTGCCCTTCGACGAGCTCAGGAAGACACATTTTCCATACTTACCCCTAACTATACTGCTTCTCGTAATACTCTAGATAAGCTCCACTGGTAACATTTTTTAACCAGATTTCATTTTCTAAATACCAGTCGATAGTAATTTCTAGACCTTGTTCAAAGGTGACTGATGGTTTCCAACCTAGTTCCTTATTAATTTTAGAAGCATCAATAGCGTAACGTAAATCGTGTCCTGGTCTATCTTTAACGTAGGTAATTAACCTTTCTGATGTTCCCGCTTTTCTTCCCAATTTTTCATCCATTTGTACACATAAAAGTTTCACTAAATCGATGTTTTTCCATTCATTAAATCCGCCAATATTATAAGTCTCTGCATTTTTCCCTTGGTGAAAAACCAAATCGATAGCTTTAGCATGATCCTTAACATACAACCAATCTCTTGTATAATTACCATCACCATAAACAGGCAAAGCTTTATTTTGAAGGATGTTATTTATAAATAATGGAATGAGTTTTTCTGGGAACTGAAACTGACCGTAGTTATTAGAACAATTAGTGATTACATACGGTAAATTATATGTCTCTCCATAAGCCCGAACAAAATGGTCTGAACTCGCTTTTGAAGCCGAATATGGAGAATTTGGGTCATAGGATGTCTTTTCTGTAAATAAGCCCGTTTCCCCTAAGGTTCCATAGACCTCATCGGTACTTACATGATAAAAACGTTTGCCTTCAAAGTTGGATTTCCATTGTTCCTTACAAGCGTTTAAAAGCACCATAGTACCTATAACGTTTGTTTTCACAAAGGCTAAGGGATCTTTAATCGACCTATCCACATGCGATTCCGCAGCCAAATGAATCACACCATCAAACTCGTTTGAATTAAAAAGACTTTTAATAAACAGTTCGTCAGTGATATCTCCTTTAACAAAGGTGTAGTTTGATTTATCCTCAATATCCTTTAAATTCTCAAGGTTCCCTGCATAAGTAAGGGCATCCAAATTAAAGATGTGATATTCTGGATAATTTTCAACAAAAAGCCTCACCACATGCGAACCGATAAAGCCTGCACCTCCTGTAATTAATATATTCATAACTTAATCAAATTCATTTTTATATAATTAGACCCTATACAAGCAGTGAAGCTTTCTAGTAGCCTGAAAATTATTGGGCTGTCTGAAAAATCAAACTTTATTGATTTTTCAAGATAAGCTTGTCGAAATAGATATTAATTATTAATCAGATATAAATATTTAAACAAGCTCAATATGACAATAAGCGTAGTATTCAGGCAGTCTTATTTAATAACCATCTATCATTTGCTATGGAAACTTATTTTTTGCTTTCAGCCTCAAGAAATTTCCCTAAACCTAAAAATGCAAAAAATGCAAATGTTAATCCAAATAAAACTATAGGGTACATAAATTTCTTTTTATCGGCCCACCCTCTAACATCATAACCAGTTTCAGGGAATCCAGCAACAATATTAATAACTCCAAACTCTTGAGCTTTTCTTAAATTAACTTCACGTCTTAACTCTTCCAGGTCCAAACGCTTTTCAATCACCTTAGATTCGTCCACTAACAAACCATTTGAATTACTATCTCCTGCCATATAAAGATTTGTTCCCGAACCTTGCACAGGATCCTTACGAGATTCGTTTATTCTAATTTTTAAATATTCATTAGCTAAGGAGTCTGTTTTTTGAATTTGACTTTGCAATGCTTTTTCTTCCATTTCCAAATTCCTTTTGTTCGCTAATACCAAATTTTCCAAATATGGGTTATCAATAAGTTTTTGTTTTACTCCTGGCTCTATTTTTTTAAATATGGATTTATCGGTTGCAATAACCCCTATTTGATGAATCGGGTAGTTTGTAGCCGTTAAAGACCTTAAATAACGATCGTAGGTCATCTCTGTTCTTGATAAAGAATCTAATTTTGTATAAAACTCTGAATACATTTCGGCAACCTGGTTCTCATCTATGGAAGGACTAATAAAAAAACCATTTAACTTGGATGCTTGAAAAGGTTCTACATTTAGTATAGATGCCAAACGTAAAGAATCTTTATCTATGGTTAATTGATTTAACTGTTTAATATTCTCATATACTTGACGGGACGAATTAAAATTAGTTTCAACGTACATATTTGCCCCATATGTTTTATCTGATTTTACATCTAAAACAAAACCAATAATAACACCAATGATTACAGCCAAAGCATACCAAATTTTACGTTTGTAAAAATGCGCTAACAAGGCTATAATCAAGTTATATATGCCTATAAAAATACTTGCAATAAATTTAAAAAATCGTTCGAAACCTTTTCCGATGACCTTAAATAATTGCCCTAAATCAACCTCTTCAGATTGTTGCGGCTTCTGCCCTTCGTTACTCATAATATCTTTTAGTTAAGTATTTGTTCTAATATAGTTTTTGTTATTAAATATGTTGGTTTTACTCCAGAAGCGCCTAAGCCTCCAGAAGCTAAGGTTGCTCCAGTTTCTAAGGGATTATCACTAGCGTAGTACGCATATCTTACTTTTACATTTTCTGATATACTACCCCTAACTTTTGACGCCGCTTGAATCGCCTTTTGATAATGCGCCCCTTCCATTTCTAGTCCTATAACCCGCCACGTGGAATTATAAAAGAATTTTAAAATATCTTTATTTTGAAGTGAAGTTCCTAAAACCGTAATCATGGAGCCTTCATAAACCGAAATGCCTTGCCCTTCTAAATCTTCCTTTTTAAGTTCATTTTTAAACGGATAATTATCAGCGGTACCTTCAAAAATGTGTGCCGACGGAATCATAATATCTCCTTTACCTCCTTCTAAAATTCCTGCCTTACCCATAATTGACACAGAATCTACATTTAAATGAATTTCAGATTCTTTCGTTTTATAAGGTTTTAGTAACTCATCTATAGTTTCATAGGCTTGCTCTCCGAAAGCATAATCCATAACGAGAATAACAGGTTGCTCTTCTTTTAAAATGGTTTCAGAAGCTTTAATACCTAATTTTGAAGCATCAAATTTAGCCGTATCAAAAAGCTGAACATCAATATTAGCACCCGAAGTATCCTTGATATAAATCATTCCATTTTGCAAAGCTTCTTTGGAAATTTTATGTCTTGAGGTTTCGTTATCTGTCTGACTTAAAGACTCGAATACTTCAAAAATATCCTTTTTGGAATTCTGTAACTTTAAAGCTTCCTTTGTAAAAAACGTATTCATCACGCTATGCATATTAGCGCTAATAATATGAATAGGACGGTTTAACAAACCTGCTTTAAAAAGCGTTTCTTTTATGGTATCGGCCCATATTTCCCCATGAATATGATGTCCTATACGCTCTCTTAAAACCGGACTAAAAGTAATGGTTCTTTTATCGTTATTCGTAAGCTCTTCAATTGCTAGCTTCCCCAACCAATACACAATATGCAAAAACCGTTCGGGCTGAGATGGCATAGCATAAGCGCTATAAATCGTATTTATTTCATTAAAAGTACGCCCTAAAATATTCGCAGCATGTGTTATGGCCACTTCACGTTGCTCTCGAGACAGTTTCTTTTTGGATAAGACTGCCGATTCTAGTTTCATCCAATCTCTTGTAGTCGCACCGTCTTCATCAATTAAAACACGACGACCAATTTTATGCGATTCAATGAATATAAATGTAAGGTGGGTTAAAATATCGTAGATTTCCGATCGGCCTCTAGTAATCTCAATGTTCATCTGCTCATCGTCAATGCGGTAACAGTTGCGACGACGCTTTTTAGGAACTATGGATTCAAAATGTGAATTTGAATAACCTTCATCACTAGTTAAGTTTATAAAGGTGCACTCCTCAATCCCTTGAGGCAGACGATCAATAACATATAACAGACCTTCCAATTCGGCCTTTTCTTCTCCAACTGACCCATAAATTTCTGGTCTTAATAGCAACAAGGCTTCTCTTAAAGTCTCTCCAGAAATTCCCATAGGCTTGTAAAACCCACGATTAAACAGGTGACGCATCGTGATATACAACCGCTCAATGGCGTTGGAACTCTCTTGCGCTCGTGTTCTAGTATGATGATTTTTCCCTGCCATAAAATCGTTTTAATGCGCGTCAAAGATAACATTATTGATTGAATCTTAATCTTGAAATCCTTGAACAATTTTTCTGTCGTTAGACAACCTCGGAATTTTATTTTGTCCGCCTAATTTTCCTTGCGACTTCATATAGGCTTGAAATCCGCCCTTCTTAACTTTTGTGATTTTTAAAGGCTGTAAAACTTTACCCACTATCAAATCAAAGTAATAAGTGTTTTGTTTTTGCAGCGATTCATCTATTTTTTTCGCTAAAGCGGAAAGATCTTCAGGTTCATTTTCAAATTCGACAAACCATTCATGGTAAGGCAATCCTGTTTCTGGTGTAATTTCTGGAGCTACCGTAAACTCTGAAACCCTAACATCGGTTCCAGTAGTCGCTTCTTGCATGGCTTGTTCAACCTCTTTACCAATAACATGCTCACCAAAAGCTGAAATAAAATGTTTAATACGTCCTGAAACAATAACGCGATACGGTTTTGTTGATGTAAACTGAATGGTATCACCAATGTTATACCCCCATAAACCGGCGTTAGACGAAATAATCATCACATAATTTACACCTACCTCTACATCTTTAATCGTAAGACGTTCTGGGTTTTCATTAAAAAACTCATCAGCTTTCATAAACTCATAAAAAATTCCAGAATTTAATAAAAGTAACATCCCCTTTTCATTCTGCTTGTCTTGGTAAGCAAAGAAGCCTTCACTGGCAGGATACAACTCTATACTATCTACTTTTCGTCCTATAAGATTTTCAAACTTTGCTCGATAAGGCTCATAGTTAACTCCTCCGAAAATAAAAAGGTTGAAATTTTTAAAAATATCCCCTATTTGTTTTCCTGTTTTTTGCTGAAGTTTTTCAAAATACATTTGAACCCAAGATGGTATTCCAGAAATGATGGTCATGTTTTCATGAAGGGTCTCGTCTACAATAGCATCAACTTTAGTTTCCCAATCATCAATACAATTGGTTTCCCACGAAGGCAATCGGTTTTTTTGAAGATATTTTGGAACATAATGCGCTACAATGCCCGACAACCTTCCTAATTTCACACCGTTCTGTTCTCTAAGTTCGGGGCTTCCTTGTAAAAAAATCATTTTGCCATCCACAAACTTGCTGTTCCCTGTTTCATGAATATACATCAAAATGGCATTTCTGGCTGCTTCTACATGATTAGGCATACTTTCCTTAGTTAACGGAATGTATTTAGCTCCTGAAGTTGTTCCAGAGGTTTTGGCAAAATACAACGGTTTTCCTTTCCAAAGCACATCCGATTCTCCTGCCACCACACGGTCTACATAGGGCTTTAAAGCCTCATAGTCCCTTATTGGGATACGTTTTACAAAATCGGCATGACTGTTAATGCTAACAAAATCATGATCACGACCAAAAGCGGTACTTGTAGCCTCGGCAATAAGATCCTGAAACACCTTTTCTTGTGTTTTCACTGGGTTATTAGCCCATTTTTGAACTTTATTGTATATAATTTTTGCAAAAGGTTTTGCTAAAACAGATTTTATTGACATCATTTATTAAAATCGATAAAGTTTGTGGGATTAATGGGGTATCCATCATTCCAAAGTTCAAAATGTAAATGTGGTCCTGTTGATAATTCTCCTGTATTTCCTGCGGTTGCGATTACTTCGCCTGCTTTTACTAAATCGCCTTGTACCTTAGCTAAGGCTGAACAATGTTTATAAATAGAGATTAACCCCTGGCTATGTTCTAATATCAACACATAACCGGTACTTGCTGTCCATTCCGAAAAAATAACCACACCATCGGCTGTGGCTTTTATTGGTGTATCTTTGGCAACCGTGATATCTACAGCATAATGCTTGTCTTTGGTATCATACGACGCACTAATCGCCCCACTAACAGGTGGAAACAACACAAAGTTTGTTGACGATGTTGCCGATTCAAATAAATTGTATTTATCTTCTTTATCTACTTTCTGACGTAATATAGAGTCTTCGGCACTCGGATTTAAATCCACCTCACTAGCTTCAATTTTTACGGCATTAATTATAGAATCTCTATTAAAATCGACCTGACTTACATCACCAGTTAATACTTTTTTTATAGAACTATAGTAACGATCATTCATAAGTATGACCTGCTGTAATGAATCGGTTTTATAGCTAAGTTCGGTTGCTTTCTTTTTCAATGCTGTAGATGAATAGCCTGGAATATATTCCCGCAATGGTGTTAGTGCAATAATCAGGTAGGTTACCGAAATAAAAAACACCGCGATAAGTGACCCCATAACAAACACGTTTAAACGCGTCAATTTGAAAGACAATCGCTCTTCAAAAGTATTTTCATTAAGAATCACTAACCGGTATTTATCCAGTAGTTTTCTTATTCTTCTTTTTTGTTTCTTTTTTGTTTCCGCCATGCGCAGCAAAAATAAATAGAATTTATGAGATAGTACGGTTGTTACAGCCCAAGAAAAGGTATATAAATGCTAAAGTTATCCTTAAAACGATATTATTAAACATTAATTATTAACTTTGTTTTTTAAATTTACAAGCTATGAACTTACATATGTTACCATTAGCCATCGGACCTTGGCAAATAGCCTTAATTGTGGTGGTTGTTTTACTTTTATTTGGAGGTAAAAAAATTCCTGAATTGATGCGTGGTTTAGGTAGTGGCATCAAAGAATTTAAAGATGCTAGCAAAGAAGAAGAAGACCCTAAAATCGAGAAAAAAGACTAAAAAAAACTCTTCAAAAAATACAAAAAGACCAGTACAACACATGTACTGGTCTTTTTGTATTAAGGGGTTTTCATCAATGAAATTTCATTAAAAAAGCCCTTATCATTTATTCAATTTTAACCGAACGGATAATTGATTCCAATTCTAACATGTAGTTTCTTTTCTCAACTGAAGGCGCAAAAGAGAAACCTTCAATAACCACCCAACGGTTGTTTTTACTGTCTTCAATAGCATAATTAATAAACGGTCCGCCCATAAAAGCATTTTTCACATCCCAAATACCTCGAGTTTCAAAAGCTGGCTTGTTATCTATGGTCGTTTCTTCTATAAATGGTGCATAAGCGTCTTCTGTTACCATATAAGACCCTTCTAGAGGCCCTTGAATATATGCTTTTCCAATAGAATCCCTGATTTTGATGATTTGTTTTACCACACTATCATTTCTCTGAATAGCATCAAAAGGCAACTCATAAATCATTAGGTTATTTGTTCCCGTAGTAATATCTTTTCGAAACCAGAAAAAATTATCGGTTTCGGTAGCCTTTCTATAAATTGAAGCAAATTGTATACTTAAGCCTAACTTTTCTTTTATCGATTTAAAAGTATGTGGCGATTTCATCATTTGACGTTGGCGCTCGGCTAATTCTTCATGTCTAAATGTTTCTATAATTTTAGATTCATTTTTAGAAAGCTCCTCGATAATTTCCTCCCTTGTTTTTCCAGAAACAACAATGACTTTTTGCGGCTTAGCGTATACATTGGTTAGAATCTCGATACCTTGTTCTTTATTAGGTTTAATTAATAAAACCGTTCTGTTTTTAGTTACAAAACCAGAAAAAACAGATGGTGGAATCTGGCTAATACTAAACATAGGTTCGTCCTGTGGTAGTCCGTAAATAGGTTTTGTTAGTACCGATCGAATAGCATCACCAACGCGACCATCCCAGTAATCATTTTCGGTAACGACCGACACGTTATTAATGGCTCCAGAGGCATCAGGAAGAAATTCATCATCAGCCTTTTTTTCAGTTTTCCCACAAGAGCTAAGTAACAATAGAACAACTACTGAACAAATCATGTTTCTCATAATACAAGTATCTTTTTTAATTGAACTGATTTAACCTTTGGCAATTTTTAATTTCATCCCAGGTTTTAATTTAGTCCCACTAATACCGTTCCAATCTATAATATTTTGCACAGAAACTCCTGAAAATTTTTGGGAAATACTCCAAAGCGAGTCTCCTTGTTTTACAGTATAGGTTGATACGGGTCCGGATAAACGCTTTGTTGTCGCGGCTTTATTTGTACTTGCGGTAGCACTTTTGGTGCTCGTATGTGGTCTTTTAGGATATATGGTTAAACGTTGTCCGATATCAATATTGTTACTTCTTAAACCGTTCCAGCGCTTTAAGTCACTTATTCGAACGCCATATTTTCTAGAAATTTTACCAAGATAATCGCCAGATTTTACACGATAAGTAATTTTATCACTGGCCTTTGAAAATTGAGGCAGTGGCTTTTCGCGTTTATTAAATTCAGCTTTTGCATAAGCATAAATCTCATCTTCATTATTTACAAAATCACCTATCACATCAAGTGGTAAACGCAATACATAATCTTCCTCTTTTAAATACGGAATAATATCTAATTTATAAGATGGGTTTAAAAATTGAAGCTCTTCAATAGATGTTCCTGTAACTTCAGAAACCTGATCGAGCGTAATCATGTGCTTCACTTTTACCGTGTCGGTTTGAAAATACGCAATTTCAGGCTTAGCTTGTTTAAAACCATGTTCTTCAGCATATTCAAAAATATACATGTTAGCTAAGAAGGCAGGCAAATACCCCGCGGTTTCTCTTGGTAAATTATGACGAATATTCCAATAATTTTGATACCCTCCCGAACGACGAATAGCTTTGGTAACATTACCAGGTCCCGAATTATAGGCGGCTAAAGCTAAATCCCAATCACCAAAAATTTTATAAAGTTTGGATAAATATCTGGCAGCGGCTTCTGTAGACATGATAGGGTCGCTACGCTCATCGACATAACTACTTACATTTAAACCGTACATTTTACCAGTAGTAAACATAAATTGCCATAATCCTGTTGCTCCTACTCTAGATTTCGCTCTGGGCTTTAACGCCGATTCTACCACGGCTAAGTATTTTATCTCTAATGGGATATCGTGTTTGTCTAACTCAGCCTCGAACATTGGGAAATAAAAAGCACTTAAATTGATAAGCTTTTGTAATGTTTTGGGTCTGTTTTTTAAATAAGATTTAATTACACTTTCTAAGGCTGGGTTATATTCTACATTAAAAGGTGTTCTTGCATTAAGCGCCTTTAATCGTGCTTTAAGTGTATCGGTAGGCAATTCTGTATAAATTACAGGCTCATAATCAAGCTCTGCAATCGATTTAGAAATGGTATCGTAAAGATTATTATTAAACAACTCATCATGCCATTTCGCATCAAATTGTGCGGCCAACTCGTGGTCTTTCAAGTTTTTTATTGAAAAACTATCCACTGCAACTGTTTTAGCAGCGGCCTGCCTGCTATCTAATAAAGTATCTTTAACAACAGTACTCCTGACTTTAGAGCTGTCTTTTATAATATTATTTTGAAGAGAAATTGAATCTGACACTTGAGAAAATCCAGTGCCAATATTTAAAAGTACTAAAAGTGTAAAAAAACGAAATGCCATATAATCTATATCAATACTTATTGAACGATAATATGGCAAAATTCGTGTATTTTACGCTAAACTAAAAACTTAAGCGCTATTTATTCTAGAATGGCAGCAATTCCAGGTAAGGTTTTACCCTCTAAACTCTCAAGCATGGCACCACCACCTGTACTCACATAACTTACTTTATTTTCAAATCCGAATTGCTTAACAGCCGCTACAGAATCACCTCCACCTACAAGTGAAAAAGCACCGTTTTTAGTAGCTTCTGCAATCGAATTTCCTAACTCAATCGTTCCATTAGCAAAAGATTCCATTTCGAAAACCCCTAACGGACCGTTCCATAAAATCGTTTTAGATTCCTTTACCACTTTATCAAAAGCAGCGATAGATTTTGGTCCAGCATCTACACCTTCCCAACCATCAGGAATCGCATTAATATCAACAACTTGTTTATTAGCATCATTGCTAAAGTCATCAGCTGCAATAGTATCGATAGGAATATGAACTTGAACATTTTTAGCTTTAGCTTGTTCTAAAATCTCTAAAGCCAAAGGCATTTTATCATCTTCACAAATAGAGTTTCCTATTTTTCCGCCTTGAGCTTTAACAAAAGTAAAAGCCATACCACCACCAATAATAAGGTGATCTACTTTATCTAAAATATTTTCAATAATGGTAATTTTAGAAGACACTTTAGCACCACCAAGAATGGCTAAAACTGGTTTTTCTCCTGTTTCCATAACTTTTTGAATACTTTCAATTTCTTGAGCTAATAAACTTCCGAAGCATTTTTTACCTTCAAAAAATTGCGCTACAATAGTTGTTGAAGCGTGAGCTCTGTGCGCGGTACCAAAGGCATCATTCACATAAATATCACCTAATTTTGATAATTTTTCGGCGAAAGCCTTATCTCCTGCTGTTTCTTCTTTATAAAAACGTAAGTTCTCTAATAATAAAACTTGACCTGGCTCTAAGCTATTAGCTGCGGCTTCAACCTCATCACCAATACAATCGTCAACAAACTTTACTTCAACTCCTAAAATTTCTTCAACCTTTCCAGCAATATGTTTTAATGAAAACTCATCTTGAAATCCTTTTGGACGCCCTAGGTGGGACATTAAAATACAGCTTCCGCCATCTTCTAAAATTTTGATTATAGTAGGTTTCGCCGACACAATTCTAGTGGCATCAGTTACCTCAAACTGCTCGTTTAAAGGCACATTAAAATCTACTCGTATTAAGGCTTTTTTATCTTTGAAATCAAAATCGTTTAACGTTTTCATAGCTCTATGTATTATCTTTTTAAAAATTTACCCACAAATGTAACTAATTAAAAAGTGTTAAAAAATGAGTTTTTTCACGAAAACGTTTGAAATTCTAAAGAATTTAACAAAATAGGAAAAAATATATGCTGTAGGCAGTACGCCGTATGCTTTATGCATATATCTTAAAGCCTAAAGCCTACTCCGTAAACTGGTAACCGGCAAACTTCTCTAAAACCTCATCGAAGGCAGCAAAAACATCTTCGGAATGATCTGAAGTAACCATTTTCATACGGTAATCTTTAAAATGCGGAATGCCTTTAAAGTAGTTGGTATAATGTCTGCGGGTTTCGAAAACGCCAAGGGTTTCCCCTTTCCAATCGATGGACATTTGTAAGTGCCTACGCGCTGCTTCCACACGTTCTTCTAATGAAATGGGCGCTAAATGTTCGCCAGTTTCAAAAAAGTGTTTCACCTGCTTGAAAAACCATGGGTTTCCAATACTAGCACGACCAATCATACAACCATCTAAACCAAATTTATCACGCATAAGCATGGCTTTTTCGGGTGTGTCAACATCGCCATTTCCAAAAACAGGAATGTGCATACGCGGATTGTTTTTAACCTCCATAATAGGTTTCCAATCGGCTTCACCTTTATACATCTGGGCTCGTGTGCGGCCATGAATAGCTATCGCTTTACAGCCTACATCTTGCAAACGCTCGGCAACCTCAACAATACGAATAGAATCATGATCCCATCCTAAACGCGTTTTTACGGTAATGGGAATATTGGTACGCTTTACCATTTCGGCAGTAAGTTGCTCCATTAAGCAGACATCTTTTAAAATACCAGCACCAGCACCTTTACTCACCACTTTTTTAACCGGACACCCAAAATTAATATCGATAATATCAGGTTTAGACTCGGCTACAATATCTATGGTTTGCAACATACTATCTAAGTTAGCTCCGAAAATTTGAATACCCACAGGGCGTTCTTTCTCGTAAATATCTAATTTCATAACGCTCTTTGCCGCATTACGAATTAAGCCTTCACTAGAAACAAATTCGGTATATACCACATCGGCTCCCTGTTCTTTACACAAGGCACGAAAAGGGGGATCGCTAACATCTTCCATTGGTGCTAAAAGCAATGGAAAATCTGGAAGTTCTATGTTGTCTATTTTTACCACAAGAAATAAAATTGGGCGCAAAATTACGGCTTTTTACTTAAAACTGAGGAATTTCACAGCCATGAAATTCATAAAAACACCTTTTTAAAGCATAAAAACCTTCATTTATCATCAATACCACTTAAAAACTAAAGCTCTTATTTACAAAACATTACAAAAACCGTAGATGAAGAACCATGCATATAATCTACTAAACATAACTTAAAGCTGTTTTCATTCCGCATTTTTTACGTTCATAAAAACCAGACGATCAAACAGGCCCAAGGATGCTAATAAAAACAATAGATATAAACCGATAAAACGTCTATATTTGCAAATTAAATCTAAGTATTAGATTCTTTTATGAAGCACATTAGAAATTTTTGCATTATTGCACATATAGATCACGGTAAGAGTACCTTAGCCGATCGATTATTAGATCATACAGGCTCGGTAACTGCCAGAGAGAAACAAGATCAATTGCTAGACAATATGGATTTGGAACGCGAACGTGGTATTACCATTAAGTCGCACGCCATCCAAATGGATTATGAATATCAAGGTGAAAAATACGTTTTAAACCTTATTGACACTCCGGGTCACGTCGATTTCTCTTATGAAGTTTCTCGATCTATTGCTGCTTGTGAAGGCGCTTTACTTATTGTTGATGCCGCTCAAAGCATACAAGCACAAACGATTTCTAACCTGTATTTAGCTTTAGAAAATGACTTGGAAATTATTCCAGTACTTAATAAAGTTGATTTACCTAGTGCAAACCCAGAAGAAGTAACCGACGATATCGTAGATTTATTAGGCTGCGATCCTGAAGAAGTGATACATGCTAGTGGAAAAACAGGTTTTGGCGTTGATGATATTTTGGCGGCTATTATAGAACGTATTCCGGCGCCAAAAGGAGATCCAAACGAACCTCTACAAGCTCTAATCTTCGACTCGGTTTACAATACGTTTAGAGGTATTGAAACGTATTTTAGGGTTTTTAATGGTGAAATTAAAAAAGGTCAAAAAATTAAATTCGTTGCTACCAACAAAGAATATTTTGCTGATGAGGTTGGTACTTTAAAACTGACTCAAGTTGCCAAACAAAGTGTAAAAGCGGGTGATGTTGGTTATCTAATTACAGGTATTAAAACAGCTAAAGAAGTAAAAGTTGGTGATACCATTACCGATTTTGCAAAACCAACTACCAATATTGTTGAAGGTTTCGAGGATGTAAAACCAATGGTATTCGCTGGAATTTACCCTGTTGATACCGAAGATTACGAAGAGCTTCGTAACTCTATGGAAAAACTGCAGTTAAACGATGCCTCTTTAGTATTTGCTCCAGAAAGTTCGGCGGCTTTAGGTTTTGGTTTCCGTTGTGGTTTCTTAGGAATGCTTCACATGGAAATTATTCAAGAACGTTTAGAACGTGAGTTCGATATGACGGTAATCACAACGGTTCCCAACGTATCTTACCACGCATTTACAAACAAAAATCCTGATGAAGCCTTTGTAGTAAACAACCCTTCCGATTTACCAGATCCTTCTACCGTTAACCGTGTAGAAGAACCTTATATTAAAGCGACTATAATTACTAAAGCCGATTTTGTAGGTAACGTGATGTCTCTTTGTATTGAAAAACGTGGTAATATTATAAATCAGACCTATTTAACACCAGAGCGTGTTGAATTAATTTTTGAAATGCCACTTGCTGAAATTGTATTCGATTTTTACGATAGACTGAAAACGGTATCTAAAGGCTACGCGTCTTTTGATTATTCGCCAATAGGTATGAAAGTTTCAAAATTAGTGCGTTTAGATATCTTATTAAACGCCCAACCTGTTGATGCGCTTTCAGCATTAATTCATGCCGATAATGCACAAACCATCGGACGAAAAATGTGTGAAAAGTTAAGAGAGTTAATTCCGCGTCAGCAATTTGATATTCCAATTCAAGCAGCTATTGGTGCTAAAATTATTTCTCGTGAAACGATAAAAGCCTTACGTAAAGATGTAACCGCTAAATGTTACGGTGGTGATATTTCTCGAAAACGTAAACTCCTTGAAAAGCAGAAAAAAGGTAAAAAACGTATGCGTCAAGTTGGTAATGTTGAAATTCCACAGCAAGCGTTTATGGCTGTTCTTAAATTGAACGACTAAATTTCTGCGAAAGCAGAAATCTCATTAACAAGCGTTCTAAACATTAAGTTATTGACTGCGATTTCAATTAAGAATATTTAATACACAATATGTATAAGACTCCTGCTTTCGCAGGAATTCAATAAAAACCATTTATCATTTTAGTCTAAACTAACTTGATAAATGGTTTTTTAATTTAAATGTTTTTTCTTCAACAAAAAGTTAAACCCTAGTTACAGCTAGTCACTTTTTCTAAAGAATCGACATAAGCATCATAATCTGTCCTTATTTCAACCCCATCTACAATAGAATTACCGCTTTTGCTTTTACAAACCATTACAGCAGGGTGTGTTTCTCCTTGAAATTGATAGGAGTCACAGGAAGAGCAACTTCCTCGGGTTTTTTCGCCTTCATCAGACGAGCAAGCCAATACAGTAACTGATGAGATTACAGTACCAACAAGAATAAATGTTTTCATAAATGTTCGTTTTTTGATTAATGAATGTCGAATGTATCACGATAATTTTGAAGGAAATTACATTTTAACATGTAGGCCTAAAACTTTAACAAGTAGGAATAAAATTACGTTAAACTTTTGCGAGCCAACCGAAAAACTTCTAGGCGGCCGATGTTACTTTCAGTATCTTTAAAATCTTCCTAAAAAATCTGCAACTTACTTGCAGAAATATTCATCTTAAACGAAATATCTCAAAAAGACATGTGGTTTTTACTACATTTTAATAGTGTAACAAACATATTATTTTAATAATGCAATTTTCATAACAAATTTGAAAATAGCTCATTTTATACATGAATATTTTTGTAAGTTTATAATCGAACCAAAATATCCATGATAATTATTCATAAATGACTATTATTCATATAAGTGCAGAATGTTATCCTATAGCTAAAGTTGGAGGTTTGGCAGACGTTGTTGGTGCTTTACCTAAATACCAGAACGGATCTGAAATAAGGTCGCAGGTTGTAATGCCCTTTTACGACAATGCCTTCACAAGAGAAAATTCTTTTGCTCCCGTTTATAATTCTAGCGTAGTATTAGGAGACACCACATACCCTGTAAACATTTTAGTTTTAGATGAAAAACCATTAGATTTTGATGTGTTTTTTATCGATATCCCTGAGCTCTTGTTTAAAGACTATGTGTATTCTTCATCGGATACCGAACGCTTTTTAGCTTTTCAAATAGCGACTTTAGATTGGTTACTAACTTGGGATATTTACCCAGACATTATTCATTGTCACGACCACCATACGGGGCTTATTCCCTTTATGCTGCAAGAAGGCTATAAATACGAAGCCTTTAGAAAAATTCCGAATTTATTAACCATACATAATGCCCAATACCAAGGCTGGTTTTCGCATGACAAAGTGAATTTAATCCCTCCTTTTAATTTCGACCATGTTGGTTTGTTAGATTGGGGTGGTAACATAAACCCTTTGGCGGCAGCTATAAAATGCGCTTGGGGCGTAACCACAGTGTCACCAAGCTATATGGAAGAACTCAAACTACAGGCCAACGGTTTAGAGCACTTGCTAAGTAGTGAACATGAAAAATGTGTTGGGATTTTAAACGGTATTGATAACCACGAATGGAATCCTGCAACCGATAAATACCTTATAAAAAACTACGGCGTTAAAACCGTAATTTCTGGAGCTAAAGCCAATAAGAATCACCTGTGTGAATGTTTTAATCTGAATCCTAAAAAACCACTTTTTGCCTTCATAGGACGCTTGGTATATGAAAAAGGATCAGACCTTTTCCCTGAAGTTTTCAAACAAGCTTTAGAGAAGCATGATATATCCATTCTGCTTTTAGGTTCGGGAGATCCTGAAACCCAAAATCAGCTTGAAGCTTTAAAACCACAATTTGAGGGTCGTTTTAATGCCCATATCGGTTACGACGAAAAATTATCGCATATTGTTTATGCTGGCGCCGATTTTTTACTAATGCCTTCTAGGGTAGAGCCCTGTGGTTTAAATCAAATGTATGCTTTGCGCTACGGTACGATACCATTGGTACGAAGCATTGGCGGACTAAAAGATACCGTTACCGACATTAGCGAGGAAGGCGGTTTTGGTATCTGTCACGATAACACCAGTGTAGCCGACATTCTCACGGCTATAGAAAGAGCACTAGCACTATATAAAGACCAAAAAGAATACAAAACCATACAAACTAAAATCATGGAAATAGACCACTCTTGGGATGTTTCAGCTCATGATTACATAAACTTATATAATTCTCTAATAAAACTAAATTAATATGATTAACAACAAGGTTTTATCCATCATCTTAGGTGGCGGACAAGGTTCTAGGTTATATCCATTAACACATCAAAGATCTAAACCCGCAGTACCGATAGCTGGGAAATACAGATTGGTAGACATCCCTATTTCAAACTGTATCAATGCCGATATCAAACGTATTTTTGTTTTAACACAGTTTAATTCGGCTTCCCTAAACCGTCATATTAAAGACACCTACCATTTTAGTTTTTTTAGTAGTGCCTTTGTAGATGTATTAGCTGCCGAACAGACGCCTGCCCATAAAGGCTGGTTTCAAGGTACTGCCGATGCGGTAAGACAAAGCATGCACCATTTTTTAAGACATGATTTTGAATATGCCTTAATTCTCTCTGGTGACCAACTTTATCAAATGGATTACGATAAAATGATTGAAGCCCATGAAGCTAGCGGTGCTGAAATTTCAATTGCCACTATTCCGGTAAATGAAAAAGACGCCCCTGGATTTGGTATCTTAAAATCTAATGAAGAAAGTATTATCACTTCGTTTATTGAAAAACCAGACCCTAGCTTATTACCTGATTGGACTTCGGATGTCAGTGATGAGATGAAACAACAAGGACGTCACTATTTAGCTTCTATGGGTATTTATATTTTTAATAAAGACTTGTTGGTGAAGCTAATGTCCGACGAATCTACTATAGATTTTGGTAAAGAGATTATTCCGCAATCCATTGAAAAACATAAAACCCTAAGCTTTCAATATGAAGGGTACTGGACAGATATCGGGAATATAGATTCCTTTTTTGAAGCCAACCTTGGGTTAACAGACGATATTCCACAATTTGATTTATACGATAAAACCAAACGTATTTACACCAGAGCCCGTATGCTTCCTACAACCAAAGTTGCTGGAACTACCTTAGATAAAGCCGTTATTGCTGAAGGTTGTATTATTGGTGCTGCAAAAATTGAACGCTCGGTTATTGGTATTCGTTCTAGAATAGGAACGGAAACTACTATTATTAAAACGTATATGATGGGTAGTGACTATTATGAAACGCTTCAGGAAATTGAAGAAAATAAGATCAATATTTTAATGGGTATTGGCGATCGCTGCTTCATAAAAAATGCCATTATTGACAAAAACTGCCGCATTGGAGATGATGTGAGAATAAACGGCGGACCGCATTTAGAAGATATAGAAACGGACACTTATGTGATTAAAGATGGTATTGTAGTAATAAAAAACGGAGCAACTATCCCTCATGGATTTGTAATATAATATATGGCACAAACGAAAGTTTACAGTCTGTTTACAGACTTCGATATTAACCTCTTCAAAACAGGGAAACATTATAGATTATACGAAAAATTTGGCTCACATATGGTGACCGTCGATGGTATTGATGGTACTTATTTTGCCGTTTGGGCGCCTAGCGCTAAAAAGGTTTCGGTAATAGGTGATTTTAACTACTGGAAAGCAGACGAACATGAACTTAATGTGCGTTGGGATTCTAGTGGCATTTGGGAAGGTTTTATTCCTTTTGTTGGTAAAGGCAACCTATACAAATATAAAATTGAAAGTCATAATAGCGGTATCGTAACAGAAAAAGCCGATCCCTATGCCAGACGCTGTGAGCATCCTCCAAAAACGGCTTCAGTCGTTTGGGAAGACTCCTATAAGTGGAAGGATAAAACCTGGTTGAAAAATCGTAAAAAACACAATGCTATTGACGCCCCTTTTTCAGTATATGAAGTACATCTGGGCTCGTGGAAAAAAAATATCGAAGAAGACAGATCGCTTTCTTATTATGAACTTGCAGACGATTTAGTAAATTATGTAAAAGACATGAATTTCACCCACGTGGAACTCATGCCAATTATGGAGTTTCCCTACGACCCATCGTGGGGCTATCAAATTACGGGATACTTTGCCCCGACATCACGTTTTGGCTATCCCGAAGAGTTTAAATACCTTGTAGATAAACTGCACCAAAACGACATTGGTATTATTCTAGACTGGGTACCATCCCACTTTCCAGAAGACCCGCATGGCTTAGGCTTTTTTGATGGCTCAAATTTATACGAACACCCAGATCCTAAAAAAGGCTATCACCAAGATTGGAAAAGTTTGATTTTTAATTACGAGCGTAATGAAGTACGTTCCTTTTTAATTAGTAACGCTGTATTTTGGCTAGACCAGTACCACGCCGATGGCTTACGTGTTGATGCTGTGGCCTCCATGTTATTTTTAGATTATTCTAGAGAAGAAGGTGAATGGGAGCCCAACATGTACGGTGGCAGAGAAAACCTTGCAGTGATCAGTTTTTTAAAGGAATTAAACGAAGAAATATATGCTTCATTCCCCGATGTGCAAACCATAGCCGAAGAATCTACAGCATTCCCTATGGTTTCCAAACCGACCTCTATAGGCGGTTTAGGTTTTGGTATGAAATGGATGATGGGTTGGATGCACGACACCCTAGAATATTTCCAAAAAGACCCTATTTACAGGAAATACCATCAAAACGATATTACTTTTAGTTTGGCTTATGCTTTTACCGAAAATTTTATGCTCCCTCTATCTCACGACGAGGTTGTTTACGGTAAAAACTCCATTCTAGGAAGAATGCCAGGAGACGAATGGCAACGTTTTGCCAACCTGCGTTTATTATACGGCTATATGTTTACCCACCCAGGAACTAAGCTCTTATTTATGGGTGGCGAGATTGGACAATATAACGAGTGGAATTTTCAAGGTAGCGTGGAATGGAACTTATTGGAATTTAATCCACACCAAAACACTCAAAACTATGTTAAAGCTTTAAACAAACTTTACAAAACCACACCTGCGCTATACGAAAATGGTTTTAGCCATGAAGGTTTTGAATGGATTAGCTACGACGACCACCAAAATTCGGTGATATCTTACATTAGAAAGGGTCATAAAGAAAAAGATCAAGTGGTCGTGGTTTGTAATATGACACCAAACCTTATGGAGAATTACAAAATTGGTGTTAACCAAAAAGGAAAGTTATCTGAAATTTTTAATAGCGATGACGAAGCCTTTGGCGGTAGTGGCGTAAAAAACAAAAAATCAATTAGTATTAAAAAAACAGCGTGGAATGGTAAAGATTTTTCTGCTGATATCACCCTACCTCCTTTAGGAATTGTGGTTTTTAAAATTGCATAGATTTTCGACTTAGAATTTAGCCTCTTCTTTATTTTTAAAATGAGGGAATAATACTAAGGGAATTTAAAACTGAAGGCTCGTTTTCGTACTAAATAAACATATCACTTTTCATAAGATTCCCTTTAGAACCCTATGAAAAGTGTATACTTCAACTGGAATTTAACGTCTGGAGGTCTAAAATTAACATTTCATTATACCTGGGTTCTTTCTGTTTTCAAGTTCTTTATTCCAATAAAAAAATAACTTATGAAAACTAACATGGTATCAACCCTATTACTGGGTGGATTATTGGTCGCTTGCAGCGGAAAAAATGAAAAAAAAACAACTACAGAAAACCAAGAAGCTATTGAAAAAACGGAAACAGTGATACAAGAAGACCATTCTCTGAAATCAAAATTGGACGCCAAAAAAGCTAATTTTGAATTGAAGGCAGACGACACAAAAAAAAGAATCTACAAAGAAGGTATCGAATCGGTTAACAACAGTGGTATTACCAATACAGCTCTACAAGTTGGTGACCAAGCACCAAATTTCACTTTAAAAAACGCATTAGGTAATCCTGTTTCCTTAAACGACTACTTAAAAAAGGGCAAAGTTATTTTAACATGGTACCGCGGTGGTTGGTGCCCTTATTGTAACTTAACCCTTCATGAATTACAGGAGGAATTACCAAATTTTAAAGCTAATGATGCTACTTTAATAGCATTGACTCCTGAGCTCCCTGATCAATCCATGACTACAGCTGAAAAGAATAAGCTAGAATTTGAAGTCTTGAGTGACATAGGAAACAACGTAGCTAAAGAATACGGTATCGTTTTTAAACTTACCGATGAGGTTGCAGAAATTTATAACGAGGCTTTCGATATGAATGGTTATAATGGTGACAAATCTAACGAACTACCTTTAGCGGCCACCTACATTATTAATCAAAATGGCGTTATTGAATACGCCTTTCTGGACGCCGATTACCGCAATCGCGCAGAGCCTTCTGAATTAACAACTTTTCTTGAAAAACATTAAGGCTGCGTATTAGGATAATTGAAAACTTAAATACACCCTAATAACTCCATTCCTACACATATTTGGCGCCATTAAATGGCGCCAATTTTTTTTATACCACACCTGATTGTAGTAAACCAATCAATACAATATCTTAAAATTGCATACTTTTGCAATCATTACAAAATGATAACAGCAACTCATAAATAAAAAAACAACTGTTAACTTTTAAAGCTACCCAAATAGAAAGTTAGCAAACAAATCACAAAAAGAAATTTTAGTTTATGAAGACAAAAGCATTTTTAAAACACACATTCAGCATATTATTAACCGTTGTTTTTATAATGTCCTGTAGTGCTAATAACGATTCTGATTCTACAATTACTGAAGAAAAAGAAGAAGAAACTACTCCTGAAGAAGTAGACCCTCCGGTAGAAGAACCTACAAATATTGCATGGAAGAACTGGTATCTTTCGGTGCCTATAAACCGAGGAGATGGCAGTGCAACTTCCATTCAGCCGGATGCGATTATTAATAACGAGCTTAGTAGTACTGAGTCTCAGTATTTTTATAAGAATGATGATGGTAGTTATACATTGTGGACTAAATTCACAGGCTTTACCACTTCTGGACAATCTGCCTTAGGCGAAAAATACTGTCGTACGGAATTAAGAGAATACTGGCGAGGTAACCAAGACACCAAAGACAATTGGTCGATGGCTACCGGAACTCATATTTTAGAAACCACTATGCATGTCGATTTTGTTGAAGGTAATGGTAGAACTATTGTGGCTCAAATTCATGGTAAATCCTCAGATGGTATTCCTGGCGATCCGGCAACCGTAAAAATTAGGTGGAACAGTGGTATGATTCAAATTGATTACTACACAAAACCTGAAAACGACGATCCATGGACCAGTAAATATGATGCTAAACTGGATTTCGGACGTGTAGATAACGAGAAATTCACATTCAAAATTAAAATTGAAAACGGTAAAATGTACTGTGCGTTAATTTGTGATGCGAAAGACTTAAATATCGATTACCAAGAAATATATGACTATGTTGGCAATGGCTATATCCATGAAAATTACTTTAAAACTGGTAACTATTTTGGATGGCATGACGATTACGAAAAAGCAGCTCAAGTAGTGGTGCATTCAATGTGTTAACGCAACAAAGCGTAATTTTTTTTAATGATACTAAGCTACATTTTTTAATTCAAAATCTAGTACTTCTTTAGGGGTTTTAAACCCAATAATTTTTCTAGGTTTATTGTTTAATTTTTGTTCTAGAATTAAGAGCTGTTTTTCAGAGATTATATTAAAATCAGTTCCTTTTGGTAGGTCTCTTCTAATGATTCCATTTGTGTTTTCGTTTGTACCTCTTTCCCAAGAAGAATAGGGGTGAGCAAAGTAAATTTTCATGCCTGTTTTTTGCGTTATATATTGATGTTTTGCCATTTCAATTCCGTTATCATAAGTCATAGATTTTCTAAGTTTTTCATTAAGTTGTTTTAATTTTTTAGAGAACATTTTAGCGACTTCATCCGCTTTTCTAGACTTTAGTTTTACGATTAATGTATACCTAGATTTTCGTTCTACAATAGTTCCAATAGCAGATTTTTGACCTTTACCAATAATTAAATCACCTTCCCAATGACCTATTTCATTTCTTAGGTCAATATGCTTAGGTCTACTATCAATACTGACTTGGTTACGAATTTTAGAGCCTTTACCTCTTACTTTTTTAATAGGTCTTCTACGTGTTTTTTTACGTGTAAGTAGTTTGATTAATTTTTTATTCAAAGCCCCTTGAGGCGTCAAATAAATATGTCTATAGATGGCTTCATGAGAGATAGACATCATTTTATCATTAGGATATTTAATTTTAATTCTCCCACTAATTTGTTCAGGGGTCCATCCTTTGAGTAATCCTTTGTAAACGTAAAATTTTAAAGATTTATAGGTAGAAATTTTGTCAAGATTTCTTTTATTTAGATAGTCTTGATGTGCACACCAGTGAGCTAATTCAGCAGCATATTTATCTTCTGGACAAGTAATCCATTTGTTAATTTCTCTAGTGATAGTTGAACGAGATCTACCTAAAGTTTTAGCGATGTATGCTTTAGATTTTTTCTCGTTTAAAAGTGTCTCAATTTTAATTCTTTCTTTAAGTGAAAGCCGTCTATGTTTTGAATTCATAAATACAAATCTATAATTTTAGATTTGTTGCGTTAAGTTATTGAATAGACCCTTGTTTTCCGCAATTAAAGGCAACGGTCTCGGCTATGAGTAGTTGCGTTGGTTAGTAGTTAACTTTGCAAGTACGCACCAAACTGAAAATCCGCAAGGATTTTCAGAAGTAGGCGAGAACAAGCAATTACTTATAGCCATTGTTGTAGCCAGTTTTTTTGTTTTTAATTTTTCCCCAAGCCAAAACTTTTACTCCTTTTGAATAATGAATTTTGTTTGGTTTTTCGTTTATTAATTTTTCAAATCTTGGATAATTCAATTCCAATTTTTGTATGTCAATTTCGTTAATTGGCCATTCCAAATGATGGATTTCAAATTCGTTTATCGAATCGTCTGTGTCTTGGAAAAGAGCATATCTTTCCGTTAACCATTTGTCCAGTTCCGTTTTCTCGGTCAGTTCCTCTCCAATTTTAAATTCAATATTTAGTTTGTCTTTAAATTCCGAATTTTGGGATTTGTAATTTTGGTCAGTCCTTTTAATTTTTGAGTATCTATAAGGAAGTTCCGAAATTCCTTTAGCGACTTTACACGATAAACTTTTTCCACCTTCGATGCTTAAAAAGTAAACTCCCGTTTTATTATTTGACTTAACATAAGTTCTAATATTTATTTCGTCAAAATCCGATATTGGTGAGAAAGAAGGTAAGTTTTTCGGTCTTATCTTTTCCATTGTAAAGGCAACAACTGAAATCCAAGGTTTCCCATCAAAAAGGTCGATTTTTAATTCTTTCGGAACAAATTTTTCCAATTCAGTCAATTCGACTTGATAATGAAGAAATATTGCATTATTCCACTCTTGGTAAAACTTCCAATTATCAGTCGGAATTTGCCAAGGTCTGTGTTTTGTGGTATTTAATATTTCTTGGATTATCATTTTCTCAAATTGGCTACAACTATAGGTATATGGAAAGTAAGGGGTTAAAAAAATCAATTACCTTCCGATTTTTGTACAAGCCAATTTAGTAAATAAATGTTTAAAATGTAGGATAAATATTAATTTTCAAAATTGGCGACTGTGCTTTTTACCACACTTTTAATTTAAGCACAGTGCCCCTTATTTTTTATATACCATGTTGTAAGCTTTATATTTTAAACCACGTTTTATTGCGCTCTGCCATTTAAGAGGTTTAAAAGACGTATTTCATTAAATTACAGAAAAAATGAAATACTATAAATATCAGTAGGGCGACTTCAGACCCCTTTAAGGAATTCAAATATTTTTATAAATTTTATGACATATACATTGTGGTATGCGTCGTCTAATTTAGGCGCTAATTTTTATAATGTATTCAACCAGAGCTTAGTAAATCACATAAGGCATCAGATTTAATAGGGTAAGAACTTGACTTTGTAATTTAAATCTTATACCTTAGTCATCAAGTTTTATACGACACCGCTCGTTTGAAAATACATTTTCACGGCTTTTATCGCCGAAAACTTGGCAGCGTATTATCTTCTATAATACACTTTGATTTACCAAGCCTGGTTGTTTCTTTAGAGCGCAAAAATATTTAGAATTAAACGTTTTTATTGAAGACGCGCTATTGCTTGCAACTATAGGTATATGGAAAGTAAGGGGTTAAAAAAATCAATTACCTTCCGATTTTTGTACAAGCCAATTTAGTAAATAAATGTTTAAAATGTAGGATAAATATTAATTTTCAAAATTGGCGACTGTGCTTTTTACCACACTTTTAATTTAAGCACAGTGCCCCTTATTTTTTATATACCATGTTGTAAGCTTTATATTTTAAACCACGTTTTATTGCGCTCTGCCATTTAAGAGGTTTAAAAGACGTATTTCATTAAATTACAGAAAAAATGAAATACTATAAATATCAGTAGGGCGACTTCAGACCCCTTTAAGGAATTCAAATATTTTTATAAATTTTATGACATATACATTGTGGTATGCGTCGTCTAATTTAGGCGCTAATTTTTATAATGTATTCAACCAGAGCTTAGTAAATCACATAAGGCATCAGATTTAATAGGGTAAGAACTTGACTTTGTAATTTAAATCTTATACCTTAGTCATCAAGTTTTATACGACACCGCTCGTTTGAAAATACATTTTCACGGCTTTTATCGCCGAAAACTTGGCAGCGTATTATCTTCTATAATACACTTTGATTTACCAAGCCTGGTTGTTTCTTTAGAGCGCAAAAATATTTAGAATTAAACGTTTTTATTGAAGACGCGCTATTGCTTGCAACGTTCCGTGTATGGTGTCCTAGCATCCCGAAGGGTGCTATGCACTATACATATTGTTGTGGGTATGTGCTTATTTATTTATTTTCATTTTACGCTTTCTAAGTTTTCTATATAAATATTCAACAAAATATGCTACTGCAAAAGTGAATACACTACCAAAAAAAGCACTCCTTTGCGTATCCCATTGATATTTCATAAGTGCAGAGAAAACAATTAAAAGAATAGTTAAATTAACAAATAGAAGTATTCTATTTCCACCATATTCTTTTTGAAGTTTAAGATGGGAAACTATCACAAAAATATAAATAACAGTAAATACTGTACTTGTAATTGATGCAATCGCCTGTAAATCAAAGGATAACGCAAAGAGAAGCCCTAAAGCAGCGGTGATATATAATCCTTCCGTGGATTTAAACCAACTCTTTCTTTCGAAAATCTTTGGTAATTGACCATCTTTTGCCAACGAATAAGCAATGTTTGCCCCCCCAAAAATAGTAGCATTTAATGCAGATGAGATTGAGAATAATGCTCCAATTGTAATTAGTACGAAACCAAAATCTCCCAAAAAAGGTTTTGCTGCTATGGCTAATGCATTTTCTTGTGCTTTGATGATTTCTGTTAAAGGAAGATTTCCAATTGTAACTACAGATATTAACACATAAAAGATCATTACAAAAAGTATACTAATAAATATTGCTCTAGGAACATTTTTTGATGGGTTTTTAATGTTTTCTGATGCATTTGTTATAAGGCCAAAACCCATATAGGAAAGGAAAAATATAATGGAAGCATTTAATAAACCGCTAGTATGTGATGAATCAAAACCTGGCTTAACCATTCCCCAATTAATGCTCATAAAACCTCCTAAAATAAAGACCAACAATATGATAAGTTTTATTAGAACAATATAAAACTCGGCTCTGCCTACAGCTTTACTTCCAAAAAGGTTCAAAGCTGTAAAGAAAGAAATAACAATTACTTCAACTATTCCAACATTTAAAGCAGTGGGTTCAATATGTATAAATGGAAGTAAATATCCCGCAAAACCCTTAACGAAAAGTGCAATAGATATTACATAAGTCAACCACATTAGAATACTTAACGCTCCCGTTGTTATACTATCTCCCATCCCCTTTAGTATAAAAGCAATTGGCCCAGCATTCGATATTATTTTTCCTCCCAAAATTGCATAAGAATAAGCTACTACTAGAGCATAAACTCCGGATAATATGAAGGCTTCAGGCAAATCATTTCCTGCAATTTTTGCTCCTAATCCAAATATTGAGAAAATACTAGCACCTATCATTGTGCCAACTGCCATTGATATGACTTCTACTAAACTGAGTTTTTTGTTTTCTCCCATTGTATTTTAATTCTTGGTGCATTCAATGTGTTAACGCAACAAAGCGTATTTTTTTTTTTAATGATACTAAGCTACATTTTTTAATTCAAAATCTAGTACTTCTTTAGGGGTTTTAAACCCAATAATTTTTCTAGGTTTATTGTTTAATTTTTGTTCTAAAATTAAGAGCTGTTTTTCAGAGATTACATTAAAATCAGTTCCTTTCGGGAGGTCTCTTCTAATGATTCCATTTGTGTTTTCGTTTGTACCTCTTTCCCAAGAAGAATAGGGGTGAGCAAAGTAAATTTTCATACCTGTTTTTTGTGTTATATATTGATGTTTTGCCATTTCAATTCCGTTATCATAAGTCATAGATTTTCTAAGTTTTTCATTAAGTTGTTTTAATTTTTTGGAGAACATTTTTGCGACTTCATCTGCTTTTCTAGACTTTAGTTTTACGATTAGCGTGTATCTAGATTTACGTTCCACAATAGTTCCAATGGCAGATTTTTGCCCCTTACCAATGATTAAATCACCCTCCCAATGACCTATTTCATTTCTTAGGTCAATATGCTTAGGTCTACTGTCAATACTGACTTGGTTGGGAATTTTAGAGCCTTTACCTCTTACTTTTTTAATAGGTCTTCTACGTGTTTTTTTACGTGTAAGTAGTTTGATTAATTTTTTATTCAAAGCCCCTTGAGGCGTCAAATAAATATGTCTATAGATGGCTTCATGAGAGATAGACATCATTTTATCATTAGGATATTTAATTTTAATTCTCCCACTAATTTGTTCAGGGGTCCATCCTTTGAGTAATCCTTTGTAAACGTAAAATTTTAAAGATTTATAGGTAGAAATTTTGTCAAGATTTCTTTTATTTAGATAGTCTTGATGTGCACACCAGTGAGCTAATTCAGCAGCATATTTATCTTCTGGAGAAGTAATCCATTTGTTAATTTCTCTAGTGATAGTTGAACGAGATCTACCCAGAATATTAGCGATGTAAGCTTTAGATTTTTTCTCGTTTAAAAGTGTCTCAATTTTAATTCTTTCTTTAAGTGAAAGCCGTCTATGTTTTGAATTCATAAATACAAATCTATAATTTTAGATTTGTTGCGTTAAGTTATTGAATAGACCAGTACTTCATGAAGTGGTAACCAAACATGAATAACACCTTCAGTCAGCAATAGACAACACAAAGCAACATGACTCATAAAAAAAAAGCCGTTTTTAATTGGAGTGGCGGAAAAGATTCTGCCTTAGCCCTTCAGAAAGTACTTAAAAACCAAGAATTTGAAATCGTTGCTTTATTAACATTACTGAATGAAGACACTTTAAAATCAGCAGTACATAGCATTCCTTTAGAAATTTTATCACGACAAGCTAAAAGTATTGGCATTCCGTTGCATACCGTTTCATTTGCTAGAAATTTGAATAACTACAGCGAAAAAATGACCGAAACGGCACAGCATTTCAAAACCCTTGGTGTTACTCATTTTATATTTGGTGACCTTGAAATATCGGATGCTAAAAATATAAGAGAGCAATTATTTAATCCCTTAGGAATTGAAATTGTAGAACCCCTTTGGCATAAAACCTCAACCGAAGTGATTTCCGAATATTTACAGTCGGGAATAAAATCGAAGATTGTGGTTACTCAAGCCGATCAATTAGATGAAAGTTTTGTAGGCCAAGAATTGAACGAAAAATTAATAAAGAATTTACCCCAAAATGTCGACCCCTGTGGTGAAAAAGGAGAATTTCATTCTTTAGCTTATGATGGCGATTTGTTTAAACAGCCCATTCTTTATAAATTAGGAGAAACAATTAAAATATCATATGATATTAATTTAGCCAACGGAGAAACCAAAACTTTCAATTATTGGCAAGCTGAAATTAGCGTTTAACCAATTGGCATAAAACACAAAAGTTATGACTACAACTCCAGAACATGACCAACGCATGGCTAAAATGACTTTTGCTTCGGTATACCCGCACTATGTGAGCAAAGTAGAAAAGAAAGGCCGAACGGTGGACGAACTTCATCAGGTTATGGAGTGGCTAACAGGTTTCACACCTAACAAAATAGAAGCACTCATTGAAGAAAACATCACTTTTGAGCAGTTTTTTCAGCAAGCAACATTAAACCAAAACGCCCACCTTATTAAAGGTGTAATCTGTGGGTACCGCATTGAAGACATCATAACACCATTAACACAGCAAGTGAGGTACTTAGATAAATTGGTAGATGAATTAGCCAAAGGTCGGAAAATGGAAAATATTTTACGCTCTGAAAAATAAAACTTACGGGCTATTACGTGTTTTTATGTCGTAAAATTCTTATTTTTATTCATGTTTAAACGAAATCGTTTTAATGCAACGAAAAAAATAAAAACATGATTATCCCTCTTTTTCTAAGCGCTATTTTCTTAATCTTAGCACTCATTCATTTTAACTGGATTTTTGGTGGCACCTTTGGGTTAAATGCATCCTTACCCACCAATTTGGAAGGCAAACGGGTGTTAAACCCAAAACCTCTAGATACGATCATAGTAGGTCTAGGCTTGTCCTTTTTTAGTCTTTTTTATATTTTACAATCTGGACTCATACCTTATACTTTCCCTCATTGGGTGATGTCGGTAGGTGCGTGGCTTATTCCTAGTATTTTTCTAGTTAGAGCTATTGGTGAATTTAAATATGTAGGTTTTTTTAAAAAGATAAAGCAAACGCCATTTGGAAAACTCGATACCAAATTATTTTCTCCTCTATGTTTACTTATTGCATGTTTAGGATATGGCATACAGTTCTTAAATTAAATTTTTATGAAAAAGATACGCTTAGTAATTGCCATCACGGTTTTATTTCTCATACCAAAAATGGGACATGCTCAAATTAACGAAAGCAGCCTTGGCGCGTGGTATATGTATTTTTTCAATACCACTTTTAAGGAAAGCTCATGGGGCGCTCAAGGGGATATTCAATACCGAAATTGGAATATGGGTGGCGACCTCGAGCAACTTTTACTTAGAGGCGGTATCACCTACACTCCAAAACAAGCGAATATAAAATTTACCCTTGGTTACGGACATATCACCACAGGCACCTACGGTGATGAAGATTTTAAAACTTCAGAAAGTCGAATTTACCAGGAAGCTCTATTTCCTGTAAAATTCGGGAAGCGGGTTTATACCAACCACCGTTTTCGATACGAACAACGCTTTGTAGAACATCAAGACTTTAGAACGCGTTACCGCTATAACCTGTTCTTAAACATACCTCTAAACAAAGTTACCTTTGAGAAAAATGCGCTTTACCTAGCTTTTTACAATGAACTTTTCATAAATGGGCAGCGCAATATTGGAAACGGTATAGATGTTGAAATTTTTGACCGAAACCGATTCTATGCCGCTCTTGGCTATGTTATTAATGATAACTTCAAGATTCAACTGGGTGTGATGAATCAAACAACAAATCACTGGAATAAAAATCAGTTACAACTAAGTCTGCATCATAACATTTAAATGTCTTAAAAGCACCATAAAAAAGCCATCAGTAAATCATTAATATAACATGTAGTAAAAAAGGGCTAATCATTTATCCTATCTTTGCCTCATTTTATTAAGACATGGCTTCTACTCTACTTTCATCACCCTTGCAGGGTTTTACCGATTTCAGGTTTCGTAATGCCTTCAACCATTATTTTGGTGGTATCGACACTTTTTATGCACCCTATATTCGTCTCAACGGAAAGTTGAAAATAAAGCAATCTTATCAAAATGATTTATTACCTGAAAACAACAGCACATTAGAAGTTATCCCGCAAGTAATAACAAACGATCCCGACGAGTTTGTGTACGTTGCTAAATATGTTCAAAGTTTAGGGTACAAAGAACTTAACTGGAATTTAGGATGTCCATATCCCATGGTCACTAAGTCTGGAATGGGCTCAGGACTAATTTGTAATCCGAAAAGAATTAACGAAGTGCTTCAAAAAGCGCATCAGGAAACGGATATTTTGGTATCCATGAAAATGCGTATGGGTTACGAAAACGCCATAGAAATTTTAGAGGCCTTTCCTATTTTAGATCAATATCCGCTTAAAAATGTGGCCATTCATGCCAGGATTGGAAAACAGCTTTATAAAGGTGCTGTAGATTTAGATGCCTTTGAAAAGTGTATCTCTGGCACGAAACACAAACTCTATTATAATGGTGACATCACTAGTGTGTCTTCATATGATGAAATCGCAAATCGTTTTCCACAAATCGATCATTTTATGATTGGCCGCGGGTTAATTGCTGATCCTTTTCTTCCGAGTATGATTAAAAATAATACCACAATATACCCGGAAAACCGCTGGTCTATTTTCTCAGAGTTTCACGATACCATCTATCAAGCCTACGATGCTTATTTATCGGGACCAACACCTATAAAAATGAAAATGCTAGGTTTTTGGGAATACTTTGCGCAATCTACTTCCAACCCACAAAAAACCTATAAAGCCATAAAAAAAGCTTCAAATCCTGTAAAATACAAACAAGCGGTAAGTCAGATTATAAATTCAGAAATGAAAATTAAGTCGTCTTTTTAAATTTAAATGAAGAATCGGTAATCCACACTGCTCCTCATAAATCATAATGAAGTAAAATTCTTTCGTTTTCATTTACTTTTAGGGATTCAGAAATTAAGGCACTCATTATTTGTTCATTACGTAACATATCGATTTGTTTTTTAATGAAAACAGATATGAATCCGTAGTTAATTTTATTAAATTCGTTTACTAATTCTAATACCAACATATATGATTTTAAATACCGAATTAGAATATAAAGGAAACCTATTTCCTACTCAAATAGTTAAATACGAAAAGAACCTAAATGTACTTTCATTTACTACAAAAAATGGCGTTATTCTACAAGTCACTGTTCGAAGAGATAGTATTTTAAGGTTTCGATTTACAACCACAGGTATTTTTGAAAACGACTTTTCTTATGCCATTACCAAATATGCTAGTCGTGGCTACAACCACCTTGAAGTTACCGAAGATGATAATCACTATATTATAACGACCTCAAAACTAATCTGTAATATCTCAAAACAAGATTTACGTACATCCATTTACGATGCTGTTGATAAATCTCTAATTTGTGAAGACGAATTAGGTTTTCACTGGGAAGAGAGTTATGAATTTGGGGGCGATGTGGTTAAAATGTCCAAAACCGCACAACCTGGAGAAAGTTACTACGGACTAGGTGATAAACCTGTAGATAATAACTTAAAAGGTAAGCGTTTTGAAAACTGGGTAACCGATTCGTATGCTTATGGGCGCGATACCGATCCTATTTATAAAACCATTCCATTTTATACGGCTTTACACAACAAAAAATCTTACGGTGTATTTTTCGATAATACCTTCAGATCGTATTTCGACTTTTGTCACGAACGTAGAAATATTACCAGTTTTTGGGCTCATGGCGGTGAAATGAACTACTATTTCATTTATGGCCCAGATATGGGTGATGTGGTGGTTAACTATACCGATTTAACAGGAAAACCCCATGCGATGCCTGCACTTTGGGCTTTAGGATACCACCAATGTAAATGGAGTTACTACCCAGAATCGAACGTTAAGGAAATCACTTCTAAATTTAGAGAGCTACAAATTCCTTGTGATGCTATTTATTTAGACATCGATTATATGGAAGGCTTTAGATGCTTTACATGGAGCGAGCAACATTTCCCAGATCCAAAACGTATGGTGAAGGAATTGGCCGATGATGGCTTTAAAACGATCGTGATAATAGATCCAGGGATTAAAATAGACATGGATTATTCGGTGTTTAGGGAAGGACTCGAAAAAGACTACTTCTGTAAACGTGCCGATGGTCCTTATATGAAAGGTAAAGTATGGCCTGGAGAGTGTTACTTCCCAGATTTTACTAATCCGGAAGTAAGAGAATGGTGGGCCGATTTATTTAAAGAACTCGTTGAAGAGATTGGTGTAAAAGGTGTTTGGAACGATATGAACGAACCTGCTGTAATGGATGTACCAGGTAAAACATTCCCTAACGACGTGCGCCATGATTACGACGGCAACCAATGTAGCCATAGAAAAGCGCATAACGTATACGGCATGCAAATGGCTCGTGCGACTTACCAAGGATTAAAAAAATTCTCTTATCCGAAGCGTCCATTTGTAATTACTAGAGCCGCTTATTCGGGAACACAACGTTATACCTCAAGTTGGACTGGCGATAACGTAGCGACTTGGGACCACCTCAACATTGCTAATTTACAAGCACAACGTATGTGTATGTCTGGATTCTCATTTATAGGGTCTGACATTGGTGGTTTTGCTGAGCAACCTAATGGCGAACTTTATGCCCGTTGGATTCAATTGGGGATATTCCATCCGTTTTGTAGAACGCACTCCTCTGGAGATCATGGCGACCAAGAACCTTGGGCTTTTGGAGATACCATCACCAATGTGGTTAGAAAATTCATTGAATTAAGATATCAACTCCTACCCTATTTATATACCGCATTTTGGCGTTATGCCGAAGAAGGTGTGCCTATCTTAAAGTCATTAGTGCTTTACGATCAAAAGGATCCACAAACCCATTACAGAAATGATGAGTTTATTTTTGGAGAGAAGATATTAGCCTGCCCAGTTACGGGGCCGAACCAAAAAGGAAGACGCATGTACATCCCTATTGGAAGATGGTATAACTTCTGGACCGATGAATTGGTGAGTGGCGGACAAGAAATTTGGGTAGATGCCGATTTAGATAGCATGCCTATTTTTGTAAAAGAAGGTGCTATTATCCCGAAATATCCGATACAACAATATGTAGGTGAAAAAACGATAGAAGAATTAACCTTAGATGTGTATTATAAAGTAGGCAACGAAATTTCAGAAGTTTATGAAGATGCTACCGACGGTTACGATTATATTAAAGGCCGTTATAGCTTAAGAAACTTTAAGTTTCAAGGCAAGGAAAAGGAAATTATTATCCAACAACATAAGTCTGGAAAATACATTACCACTTATAAAACCTTTAGAATCCACTTCCACGGATTACCTTTTAAAATTAAAGAAATAGAAATCGATAATGTGATCATTCCATTTGAAGAACTCCGTTTTAAAGGAGGAACAAGCTTAAAGCTTACTAAAGAGTTTACCGAGCTACATATTATAGGAGAATAGCCAATCCTTTATACACAAAAAACCTCAGCTTATCTTATGGAAGCTGAGGTTTTTTTTATAAAATAAATTTAAATTTTTAAATATGTACAAAATAAGAATAGTAGTTGGGCGCTGCACTTTCATTTTACTATCTAATTAAACGTGCCACAACCTCTCAACTTACTTCAATATCGGCTATTTTTATACATTTTTAGCAAACATTATTTCCAACGATATTCAGAACGCCCCTTTAATTCATGCTCTATTTCTAATAATCTATTATATTTTGCTATTCTTTCCCCGCGGCATGCCGAACCTGTTTTTAAGTGCCCTCCATCCATTGCAACTGCAAAGTCAGCGAGGAATGTGTCTTCAGTTTCACCTGATCGGTGAGATAAAAAGTATCTCCAACCTGCTTCTCTACACATCCTAACAGCTTCAATACTCTCTGTAACAGTACCAATTTGATTCAGTTTTATAAGTGCTGAATTGGCTGTACCTTGGGCAATGCCTTTGGCAATATATTTAGTATTTGTAACGAAAATATCATCGCCAACTACTTCTAACTCTTTCCCAAATCGTTTAGTGAATTGCGCAAAACCTTCCCAGTCCCCCTCACTTAATGGGTCTTCCCACAGGATAATTGGATATTTCTTTAGCCATTCTTCAGAAAGATTAATTAAGTCTTGTGTTGACATCTTGCCTTTTCCAGACCATGCTAAATCGTAGTTGTTGTCTAAATTTGGTGAGATTGAATTAGCAGCACTATCTATAGCAATAGAAAGATCAACTCCTGGTTTATATCCTGCTTTCTCAACAGCTTCTAGTATTAATTCAATAGCAGCTTCATTGCTTGCACAGTTAGGCGCAAAACCACCTTCATCTCCAACACTCGTGGCTAATCCTTTTTTCTTTAAAATTCCTTTTAATACATGAAAGGTTTCGGTAACATAACGTAAACCTTCTTTAAAAGAAGGGGCCCCGTGTGGAACAAGCATGAATTCTTGAAAATCCACACTATTATCAGCGTGTTCTCCACCATTTAAAATATTCATACAAGGAACAGGTAATCGAACTGAATTGGTGCCTCCAAGATATTCATACAATGGTATGTTACGCGATTTTGCAGCGGCTTTAGCGACAGCCATTGATACTCCTAAAATCGCATTAGCACCAAGTTTTGATTTATTCTCAGTGCCATCAAGTTCAATCATGGTATAATCAATGTCTTTTTGCTCGGTTGCATTTTTTCCAATCAATGCATTTGCTATAGCTCCATTTACATTGGCAACTGCATTTAATACTCCTTTGCCTCCGTATCTTTTATCCCCATCCCTTAATTCGTTTGCTTCATTTTGGCCTGTGGAAGCACCAGAAGGAACAGAAGCTGTTGCTTTTGTACCATCATTTAATTCTACATAAACTCTAACTGTGGGATTACCTCTAGAGTCTAAAATCTCTAACCCTGAAATTGTCTTAATTGTTGTTTTCATATATAATCAATTATTAGGTATTTAATTTCATACTGTTTGTTAACAAAGCCCCTGTGAAATGTAGTTAACTGGTTAATACTTAATTTTGAAAGTACGGGAGAAACTAAATTTTCAGTACTTGGCAAGTACGTTTTATAGGAGCCACTTTTGGTTAACGTTTTTTATCTAGAAGACAAATTAATATCTGATTTAGAAAAATCAAAGTAACTGGCAAATGCATCTAAATTATTTAAATCTCCTTTTGCCGATCCAGTTCCATTTTTAATTGCATCTTTTACTCTTCCTTTTCCTAAAACAAAGTCATAAACAACTTTACTAGGTAAATCCAAAACTAAATCAGCGTTTTCTGGTACATAATTATAAAATGCTGCAATACCATTTCTCACATGGAAACCATAAGTCTCTTTTCGGTCTGTAATATTAAATCCAATTTTAAAATCTGCATCATTTGCTTTTGATGCATCTATTTTTACTCTTAAGTTTTCTAATATAGTTCCAATACTAAATTGTTGAATTATTACTGGGTTTGCAAAATCAAAGGCACCAGATTTGTCTAAAGTTCCATCTAGTTCTTTAGCTCCAGATAGCGCAAAATTTCTATAATAAATATTAGATTGTTCGTAACCCCATAATTGCATAGCTTTAGCTTTAGCATTTCTGGCGTCTTTATTATCAGGATTAGCTCTAACTACATGAGTTAATATTTCCATGGCCCAACCATAATCTTTTGCATCTATTGCTGCATTGGCAATTTTCAGCACATTATCACTACCACCCATCGCAGAAACATAGAGTTTCGCCTTTCTATGAAAATTAGGTGTTGCTAATTGTGTAGCATCGCCTGAATACCAGCCGAGGTAACCATTATAAACATTTCTAACGGAATGTTCTACACTTCCATAAAACTCCTGTAACCAAGGGTCTTTTTTTAGTTGCTCTGGTAAAGAAATAAGACTAACAAGTTCCTCTCTAGTTGCACCTTTATTCATGTGGTATATGGATTGGTCATGAGTGTATTGAATGGCATCTCTGTAATTTTGAATGCGTTCAACTATAAAATTTCTACCAACCCAAGAACGCATATGTGAATGACTAAAACTATTACTCTTTTTAGCAAACTCTAAAAGATTATCTACCCCTTTATACCATTTTACTAGGTCACGATATTTAGTGCCTCTAAGAGTGTATAAATTAGGAAAGGACTCGCCTTGTGTAGTTTCAGAACCATGAACATGTTTTAAATCTGGAAAGAATATATCTATTTCATCTTCAGCATCTCCATAAGCTTCAAACATCACAATTTTAACACCTGAAACTTCAGCCTCTAGTTGCCCTTTTACAATATCTGTTGGCTTGTAAAAAGATATTTTTCCACCAGCAAAGGTAGGTCCTAACCCTGCATGAACTAAACCTTCTTTATTTTGACCTAAATAAGTTGCTCCACCATATGCGGTTCTCTCTGTTAAAATACCACCAACCACACTAGCATCATTAGCCAAGTAATCCATAAATTGATAGTGTGCAAATATTTTCACCTCACCATTATCAACTTGCTTTTGAGTTACTCCCATTCCTGCTGCACCAAAAGAATGGTCAGGATGTCTATGAGAATAAATTACAGCTTTTACAGGAAGCTCAATGTTTGTAGATTTTCTAAAATCTGACATTATTCTTGCAGATGCTTCATCACTTTCTCCAGGGTCCACAACTATTAAACCATCTTCTCCAACCACAATCAACGTAGATGTTAATTGCCAGCCAGCCATAAGAAATACTCTATCCTTAACTGGTTCATATATGGTTTTTGCCATTTGTTTAGCAAAGGAAGTCATTCTAGGATTTATTGTTTCACTACTTTCAGTTATCGCAAGATTGTCAAATTGTTCCCTTATTGGTGCTAAATTTTTAATAACTGCAGGGTCTGCATATGGTTCTACCTCCAAAGGTAAATTTTGGTCGATATTCTCATGTTCTAACAAGGTATTATCAAATGAATTTTGAGAATTTTCGTTTTGAGCACATCCAATTAAAAGAATTGGAATTACGAGTTTCAGGATTTCTTTCATTTTATTTGTTTTAATGTTTGTCAAAGGCATCATATATAGAAAGTAGCGATAAGAAGATCATGATTTTCCACAGTAAATTAATCCTCCAAAAAAAGTTGTTACCCTTAGTTTCTTCCTAAAAGTAGTAATTTTTTAACATAATTTTAGTATATGTTTATTGGTTTTTTAGTCAAATCAACTTCTATGTTTTTCTTAAGTGTAAAATTTATCAGTCTACACCATCCAATTTACATCATGCTTTGGTCTGAAAAGAAAGAGTGTGAAAACCTGGTTTATTCCATTTTACTTTACTACAAAACTTATAACCGTAATTGTTATTAGAAAAATTTTTAGTTTGAAGAGAGGTCTGCCTTACATTCTTTTGTAAAACCGCTGTTTTTATCAGACCGAGAAGCATGTTTGTCAACAGGATTATGTGCTACACAGCTCTATAAAAACAATTATGAAGAAGTGGACACCTTTTCAACATCAAAAGGTTTTCCTAAATACACCAATTGATAGCCCTTCTCAATGGTATCAATGTCCAAATTATAAGAAGAAATAATATGCAATTCACCTTCAGTATCTTTGATAAATAAAGGAATCATATCTTTATCCTTATTAGTAATTTTAATTAAATTTTGGTACTGTTCTTTATCTTCTAATTCTATTTCATTTATAGAAGGATGTCTGCGTGATAAAGCATATAAGGTACTATAATCATCCTTATGAGAGAATAGACCTTCCTTGGGATTCTCACTCTCATCTAACATCTCTAAAGGTGTTACAAGTCTGAAAGCTCCATTTTCTCCAAAATCGCTGCTAAACTTACTAATCGCGTATTTATTGATATCGGAATTCCCCGTTAAAGCCATTAAATAACCTACATCGTTCAATTCAATATTATCCATTAAAGTATCAGAATAAATATTAGAGGTTAGCGCTTCCAATCCAAGTTCTTTTGCCTTTTCGATGTTTTTTTCATTACTATCAACAAGCACGACATGCCTACCGTTTTCGTATAAATAATGTCCTAAAAGACGTGATACTTTTGATGCTCCAATAATTAAAATACCATCAGATTTTTTAAGAAATACACCAACCAGTTTTGCAAATAAACGAGCGGTTGTCGCGTTAAGTAAAACGGTTCCTAGAACGACGGTAAATACCAAAGGGGTTATATACTCGGCACCTTCAACACCTTCCTTTATCAACTTACTACCAAAAAGCGAGGCAATACCAGCTGCTACAATTCCTCGAGGCCCTACCCAACTAATAAATAATCGTTCGTTAATCGTTAAGCTAGAATTCATCGTACTTAAAAACACGGCTAATGGTCGTATTACAAAAACAATGCACAAGAATAACACGAGTGTTTTCCAATTGTAGAGTAACATCAAATCCTGATAATTAATATTGGCTGCTAATAAAATAAATAAGATAGAAATCAATAAAACACTTAAGGATTCTTTGAAATAAAGCAATTCTTTAAGATTTTTAAGCTTTCCGTTTCCTAAAACCATACCCATAACCACCACAGCTAATAACCCCGATTCGTGAGCAAATAGTTCCGATTCTACAAACACCAGCAATACGGTGGATAAAGACACCACATTAAGCAAATAATGCGGAATCATTTTTTTATTAATCAAAAAGGCTAAGGCGTGTGCGAAGGTAAATCCGAAGGTAGTACCAAATAAAATAATTTTACCAAATTCAATTAAGGCCATTTTTGTGAATCCTACATGGCCTTCAACACTAATAAATTCAAAAACCAAAACGGCAACCAATGCACCAATAGGATCAATTAAAATACCCTCCCACTTTAGTACGGCAGACACATCTTTTTTAAGGGGAATATTTCTTAAAATAGGCGTTATTACCGTAGGTCCTGTAACAATAATTAAACCTGCAAAAAGGAAAGATAATTCCCAACTTAAACCAAAAACTTCATGAGCAAGTATACCAGAACCTATAAAAGTAATGGTTGCACCTACGGTTATCAACTTTGTAATAACCGGGCCTACGTTTTTAATCTCGGCGCGTTTAAGCGTTAAACCACCTTCAAAAAGAATAATACTAATAGCTAAGGATACAAAATAATAAAGACCATCTCCAGGGAAAAAGCCCTTTTTACCATTCCAAACAGGTTCAATCCATTTGGAACCATCGGCTGTAATAAACTCTGCAGCTATGGGACCCACCAACAAGCCTATCAGGATTAGAGGTAAAATGGCAGGGATTTTAAATTTCCAAGCTACCCATTGAGCCAATATGCCTAAAATTATAATTCCAGCGAGTTCTAACATACTTTAAAAATCGGTTTGAAGGCACTAATTTAAGTAAATCCGATGGTTTAAAGGTTTTAAACAATACTATCTTTCATCTTAAACAACTAATTTAACCTCTTTTTGACACTAAAACCCAACAAAGCATTGGAAATGGTGTTGCATTTTAACCAAACCATAAACATAAATTACTTGGAATCTATTATGGTTTTAAGCCAGCTTGTTTTGTGTTTTTTTCTTCCTTAAAAACTCCACAACTATTATCGCAATAACACTCAATCCGAATAACGGAAGAATACCCCCTAATAATACAATGAGCGCCACAATTCCATAACCAACATTAAATTTAGCAGACACTTTTGGGATGCCCCATTTGCCTGTTTCTTTACGTTTTAAATACGACACTAAAGCGGCAATGGCAACAAAGGTCAATAATAGCGCGACACAAAGCATTAAAACCCAGTTCCAGAGTCCGAACTGTCCTTGGTGAAAGGCCATAAACCACATACGCCCGCGCATTAAAACGCCAACATCTTCCCAGTTATGATTAACCAATTGTTCGCCCGAATATTGATCTAAGTGAAAACGTTTTTGAGCCCCTAAATCGAAAGTCGAATTATAAATGCTATAAACACCTTTTGGGCTACTAGGCAAACCAATGCTTACCTCGCCTTTTAAGTCCATAGACTTGGCTAACGCTACCATTTTATCTAATGAAATGGGTTCCCCTTTTACATCAGATTTTAAAGCTCTAGCATCCCAGGTTTTTGGAAACCCTGTATGGGTAGCATCTTGTAACGACTTGAAATTTCCTCCAAAAACATCGGTCCATGGCATGCCTCCAGCTAACGTCATTAATAATAAAATAGAAATCCAAAAGCCTAAAACCGTGTGTAAATCTCTAAAAAGTGTACGTTTTCCGTGGTTTAAACGAATTCTAAAAAAGCCTTTAATACCTTCTTTTTTAGTAGGCCAAAACACGTAGATGCCTGTAATAATTAAAACAAACATCCAGCTGGCAATAAGCTCGACTATTTTAGTTCCGAATTTCCCTAAAAGCAGCTCGCCATGCAGTTTTCTAACGGTATGCATATCGGAATCTTTCGGACTAATATTCCCAGTTACCACACCTTTATACGGATTCACATAAGCGTTGTTTTTATGAGAAAACATGCCAGATGAAAACTCGGTAGCCTGCGTAGCTTCCGTGGGAATTACCATGGAATTTGGAGCTTTGTGCAAGGCTCCTTTTGCCAATTGCCATTGTTCTTGAAACGGTATGGCTTCACCTTCAACCTGAACGGTTTTTATAGTGGCCTGTTTAGATGCATCATAATTATCTTTAAACAAATAAATCCCGCCTGTAACAGCTAATAAGATTACAAATGGTAGGGCTATTATTCCAGCAATAAAATGCCATTTCCAAAGCCATTGATTTAATTTTCTGTTTTTCATAGTTGCTGTTTTATTAAAAATTGTAATTAACACCTAAATGAAAGGCTCTTGGATTACCAATGGTATAACTGTTTTGGTTTGCATACCTATTGTAGCTGGCATAGGTTGCGTATAAATCGTCAAAAACATTTAAGACATGTCCCCAAATTTCAAAATTCTTATATCTGTAAGCGATAAGCACATCAATAATATCATGGCCACCGTAGGTTGTGGTACTAAAAGTACCATCGCCGTTATCGATTTGGTTCTCGTAACTTGTGTTGTACTTACTAACCAACTCTTGAGTTGCCGTTAGCGTTAAACCTTTAATAAAATGAGGTTTATAGATTATTTTATTAGTTCCAATAAAGCTTGGTGCCGATTGCCTATCGGTTCCAGAATAATCGATTAAAGAATTTCCAGATCTATCATAAAAACGCACATATTTATGCTTGGCGAAACTTCCATTAAAACTAAAGGTTAAACTGTTAATTGGCGTGTAATTAAGTCCGTATTCTAATCCGTAAGAACTCGTTTTTCCTGCATTAGCATTAAAAAATTCGCCGGTATCGGTCGTGTTTGTAACTAGTGTATTTCTACCGTCTAATAGATATAAAGCCATATCAACTTTTAATTTATTAGAGATACTAAAATAGGTTCCTAATTCGTAATTATTATAAGCGCTAGGTTTTAAATCGAATACCACGCCTCCAACGCCAACAAGGCTATTTCGGTATAAGGATGATGTTTGCGGTGGTGTAAATCCGTTTGAATAATTGGCATACAAACCTAAATTTCTAGATAGGTTATAATTGGCTCCAATTTTAGGCGATAGGTTTTTATAATTGTTTTTAGAATCTTGAGGTCCTGCAATAGTATCAACTAAATTATTATAGCTGTAATTAAACCCATCATAACGTAAAGCGGCTGTTAATTTTAGTTTTTCTAACGGATTAATTTCATATTGAAAATAACCAGCATAGTTCAGTATATCAGCATCATAATTCAGAATATAATCACCAGAATTTAAGGTAAAATCTATGTTTTGTCCTGTGTTAACATCTACTCTAACTGCAATGGTTTCAGCTTGATAATGTTGCGGAGAAAAATCCGCGGAAGCGCCAAAAATTAATGACGAATTCGCAAAATTGAAATCCATTTTATGCTGTAATAAACCCACATAACTGTTAAAATAATTACTATTAACCTCGCCAACACCTAAGCCTGTTAATTGACCGTTTTCACGGAATTGTGTAATACGATACGACGGATTTTGGCTGGTTTCATTTTTTCTATATATGAAATTAAATGCTGTTTTATTTTTAGCATTCCATTGTTTATCCAACGTGCTTCTGAAGCGAAAAGCAAAAACCACACGCTCGGTAAAATTTTGATCGCTTTCGTAGTTGCCCCCCGAATAATCGGATTCGCTTAAAGACCCCGACATATCCGATCGATAATCGACCACATCAAACACATTCGTCCAGTTTAAATTATCAGAAAGATGATTTACATTTTTAAAGGTTAAGGCAAATTTTTCATAATCGCTGTGCTGTATTGGTCCGTCTTTTCGTTGAATATATTGTGTTCCCAAATAAAAACCCACATCGTCATTGGCATATTTAGCCAACTCCAAATTATAACGGGTTAAGCCCATATCGTTAATTTGAAAACCAACATCGCCCGTAAAATCTTGCGTCGGGTTTTTAGTTAAAAAGTTAAAACTTCCACCAATAGCTTCACTACCGTAAATACTCGATGCAGGCCCTTTTAAAACCTCAATTCTATCAAAAGCTACATCGTTCATTTCCAATAAGGCGTTATGATTAAAAACCGCCGTTGGTCGAATGGGTAAACCGTCTTCAACATACAAAAACAAGGATCTTGTGGAAATTGGCGAACGCACCGACATTAAATGCTGCTCGTTGCCAGACATTCTAGACGTAGACATATTAACCCCAGGCACATCGTTTACCAATTGGTCGATGCCAAAAGCTTTAGATTCGGCTATATCTTGCGAAGAAATAACCGAAATAGATGCCGGTACTTCCTTTCTTTGCTGCTTTTCTCTACTTGCCGAAATAACGACTTCGTCTAAAAGTTCATCGTTTTCGGTAAGTGTAATTATATTTTTAGCTTCTGAAAGCGTTTTGGTTACAGTTAAAAACCCCATGAATTTTACAATAACCGTAGGATCATTGTTAAGATTTATGGTGAAATCGCCGCTACCATCTGAAATAACCGCAAGGTTGGTATTTGTTTTTGATTGAATAGTTGCTCCTGTTAAAGGTTGATTATTTGCATCAACAATTTTTCCTGCATACGTGTTTTGAGCGTACGCAGATAGACTTGCTAAAACTATAGCAAGCATTAATAAATGTTTCATCTGTTTTTTAATTTTAGATGTGCCATTTTCACCCATGCTTATTTAAGTACGCAGGTGTGAAACACAGCCGGATAAAAGTTTAATGTATAGCCATAACAACCTAGTTTAATAGGTTATTAAAAAATGTGGTTCGTTAAAAAAGACGATTAAACTTGTGGAGGAAGGTCGGGTTGATCTCTAAAAACAGCATTATGAGAAGTTTTATAATGCCAGTAGTTTATGCGGTTAGCATTATTTTTATAAAAAGTAATGGGTTGTGCTTCTTGGAAGTAAACAGGAATAAAGGTTTCAAACAAAAAGCTTAAATATGAATTCTCGTCTTGAGGATTCGAGTTTGCTGCCAACTGCGTGGCTAAGTGACACTTACCGTTACATTTAAATTCTGGATTTTCCTTATTAACACAATAAGTTTCAATAATATAATCGATATTTAATTCGTAATACGCAACACAACCCATATTATAAATAGGTCGTAAAGCCAATACAAAAAATAATAAATATGATAAATATACCTTCACTTAAAATGAAACCGTTTTAAGGAAGCCAAAAATAAATCAAAAAAATCTTACTTAAGTATTAATTTTATAAAAATTAAATTTTATAAAACGAATTACGTTTTACCGAATTTTTCTGTGAATCCCTAATTTTTATCAGATACCTGAGACCTATGTTTAGAATAGAAAAATTTAATCTAAGATTCGTATGCCTAGCTTTAATTTACGATGGCATACATGAAGGCTTCTTTATTTTGTAATTAAAGGAAAAACTAAACAGCATTATTTAACCCCAAAATGAATTGTGATCAATTTTAGAATCTATTATTAGTTAGATTCATGAAAATTGAAAGTATAATTCCACTTTGAGGCTATTTTAATCTTAATAAATTCTTAACATTTAAACACTTTGTTAATAGATTTGTTAGTTTTGTTCACTTATGACCTTATATCCAATAAATACGGGCAATTTTAAACTGGATGGAGGCGCCATGTTTGGCGTTGTTCCGAAGTCCATTTGGCAACGTACCAATCCTTCTGATGCTAACAATATGATTGATTTATCGGCAAGATGTCTACTTATAGAAGACGGTGACCGCTTGATATTAATTGATAACGGCATGGGAAATAAACAATCAGATAAATTTTTTGGTTATTACTACATGTGGGGCGATTTTAGTTTAGATAGCTCCTTAAAGCAATACGGATTTCATCGCGACGATGTTACCGATATTTTTTTAACACATTTACATTTCGACCATTGCGGAGGCAGTATCCAGTGGAATAAAGATAAAACAGGCTATGAACCAGCCTTTAAAAACGCTCATTTTTGGACTAATAAAGATCATTGGCAATGGGCAACACAGCCCAATCGCCGCGAAAAAGCCTCTTTCTTAAAGGAAAACATCCTGCCTATGGAAGAAAGCGGACAACTAAAATTTACCGCACTCCCTGAAAATGATTTCCTTAAAAATTCAGCACTAGGTTTCGATATCTTTTTTGCCAATGGGCACACCGATAAGCAAATGATTCCTATGATAACATATCAGGATAAAACCATTGCGTTTATGGCCGATCTTTTGCCTACCGTAGGGCATTTACCGCTACCCTACGTTATGGGCTACGACACCAGACCTTTGCTTACCATGGATGAAAAAGAAAAATTTCTAAACATGGCTGCCGATAAAAACCTTTATCTGTTTTTAGAGCACGATGCGCATAACGAAATTATAACCGTACAACATACCGAAAAAGGTGTGCGATTAAAAGACACCTTTACCACAAAACAAATAATTAACAATTAACATCATAACACAATTAATAAAAAAGGTAACTATGAAAACCATTAAAACAATAGCAACTTCAGCCTTTGCAGCTGTATTACTTTCTGGCTGTGGCGGATCAAGTATTGTTTCTACACCCCCTGAAAATATAGATTCTTCACCTTTAAAAGTTTCAGAACTTACCGAAGCCGAAGCTCATAATTGGGGACATTTAGATCTTGTTAAAGATACCATTCCTGGAATGAGTGTAGATCGCGCTTACGCGGAATTAATTAAAAATAAAAAAGGTAAAAAAGTCATCGTAGCGGTTATCGATTCTGGAATTGATATCGACCATGAAGATTTAAATGAAATTCTTTGGACCAATGAAGATGAAATTCCTGGCAATGGCATCGACGACGATAAAAATGGTTATGTCGATGATGTTCATGGTTGGAATTTCTTAGGAAAAGGTTACGATGAGCAATTAGAGTTTGTAAGAATTCTGGTAAAAGGCGATAAAAACGATCCTGATTACGCTAGAGCTGAAGCTGAATACGAAAAAGAATACCCTACTTGGGAAACGAGAAAAAAACAATACGACCAATATTTACAATTGGTTTCTAATGCTAATGCCGCTTTAAAAGCCCATTTTGGAAAAGATGATTACACCAAAGATGAGGTTAAAAACTTAGTTACTAGTGACGAGACATTATCGCAAGCTAAACAAATAGCTATGGGAATGTATGGAAACGGATTAGAGTCTTTAGATATCGCCGAAAAAGAAATGAAAGGTGCTATTGAAAGCATTAATGAAAGACTAAACTACAACTTAAATAAAGATTTTCATGGTCGTGTAAATGGTGATGATCCTGACGATTTTTCTACCAAGTATTACGGTGATGCCAATGTAAAACCTGTAAAGAAATCTGAAAGCCACGGTACGCACGTAGCCGGAATTATTGCTGCTGGCCGTAATAACGGTAAAGGCGCAAATGGTGTTGCTAACAATGTGGAACTTATGAGTGTAAGAGTGGTACCAAACGGTGATGAATATGATAAAGATGTCGCTTTATCTATTCGTTATGCTGTAGATAACGGTGCCAAAGTTATTAACGGAAGTTTTGGAAAAAGCTTTTCTCCTCATGCCGATATCGTGAGAGAAGCCATTGCTTACGCTGCTAAAAACGATGTTATATTTGTTCATGCCGCTGGAAATGATAGTAAAGATGTTGATACAGAACCTAACTTCCCAGATGATAATGTAAACGGTAAAGAAATTTCAGATACTTATATTAGAGTTGGTGCCTTAGCGCCTTCTTACGGTTCTAAAATGGTTGCTGGTTTTTCAAATTACGGTAAGCAAAATGTTGACGTTTTCGCTCCTGGTGCTAGTGTTTACTCAACTACTCCAGAAAACGAATACGATACTAAAGGAGGAACTTCTATGGCTGCCCCTGCAGTAGCTGGAGTAGCTGCTTTGATACGCTCTTACTACCCGAATTTATCTGCTTCTGAAGTAAAACAAATTATTTTAGATTCTGGTTTAGCCATCAACAGAAAAGTTATTGTTGGAGGTGACACTTCAGATGTTAGACCTTTTTCAGATTTAAGTAAATCTGGTAGAATGGTTAATGCTTATAATGCTTTAATTATGGCTGCTCAAATGTCTGCTGCTAAGTAATTATTGTAGTAACACAAAATAAATATTAATGATGCCTGTTGAACATAATCGAATGCTGTTCTAATTTTAATAACACGTCGATTATAATCCACAGGCATTTTTATTTATATTAATCAAATTAATTTTTTTATTCTACTCCTTATGAATCGCTTTCTTCTCACTGTTTTTTGTGTAGCATGCTTCGTTTCGTGTAAATCTACACAGCAAACAGAAGCAGTACAACCCGCAAAAACAGCTTCAAAACAAGCGCCATTAAAACCATCAAAAGTAAATGGTCCACGATTAACTTCGTATTGGCAACAACATGTCGATTACACAATGGATATTGATATGGATGTAAACACCTATCAATACAAAGGGACGCAAAAGTTGGTGTACACCAACAATTCACCCGACGTTTTAAACAAAGTGTTTTATCACTTATACCCTAACGCTTTTCAGCCAGGTAGCGAAATGGATGTACGTTCACAAAACATCCCCGATGCCGATGGCAGAGTTAAAGATCGTATTGGTAAATTAAAACCTAATGAAATAGGTTACATTAAGGTTAATTCACTTAAACAAAACGGTACTACAATTGAACATGAAACCGTTGGTACTGTTTTAGAAGTACAACTCGCTAAACCTATTCAACCAGGTGAAAGTGTCACTTTCGATATGGTTTTTGATGCTCAAGTTCCTGTTCAAATTCGTCGTTCAGGACGAAATAACAAGGAAGGTGTCGCCCTATCCATGACACAATGGTACCCTAAGTTAGCCGAATATGATTATGAAGGATGGCATGCCGACCCCTACATAGGACGTGAATTCTATGGTGTTTGGGGCGATTTTGATGTGGCCCTTCATATTGATAAAAATTATGTGGTTGGTGGTACGGGTTATTTACAAAATCCGAATGAAGTAGGTTATGGTTACGAAACCGGAACTGTTAAGCGACCAAATTCCGATAAATTAACTTGGCATTTTAAAGCGCCAAATGTACACGATTTTACTTGGGCAGCCGATCCAGAATACAAGCATGATACCATGCAAGTGCCTAATGGTCCTTTACTACACTTTTTATATAAAAGTAATATGCCAAAGGATAAATTAGAAAACTGGAAGAATCTTCAGCCAAAATCAGTGGAACTTATGCAGTTTTATAGTGACCATATTGGTAAATATCCTTACGATCAATACTCTATCATTCAGGGTGGCGATGGCGGAATGGAATACGCTATGTGTACTCTAATTCTTGGAGAAGGTAATTTTGAAGGTTTATTTGGTGTTACAGCTCATGAAATGGCGCACTCATGGTTTCAGTTTTTATTAGCCACTAACGAATTAACAAACTATTGGATGGACGAAGGGTTCACCCAGTATTTTGGTAAATGGGCAGAAGATAAAATAAATGGTATTTCATTCGAAAAATCTACCAAACAAACCTACGATGTGTACACTTATTATGTGAAGTCTGGAACAGAGCAACCTCTAACGACTCAGGCCGATCGTTTTCACCTCAACCGTTCTTCTTCCATTTCTGCATATTATAAAGGATATATCTTTTTAAATCAATTGGCTTATATCATCGGACAAGAAAACTTAGAAACCACCATAAAAGAATACTTTAACAATTGGGCATTTAAACACCCCAATCGCGTTGATTTTATTCGCATTGCTGAAAAAGTTTCAGGATTAGAATTGGAATGGTATCTCACCGATTGGACAGGTACTACAAACACTATAGATTACGGTGTTAAATCTGTGGAAGGCAACACCATCACTTTAGAACGTATTGGTTTAATGCCTATGCCTATAGATGTAAGCGTAACTTACACCGACGGGACTACTCAAGATTTTTACATTCCATTACAAATGATGCGTGGTGAAAAACCAACCACTGCAACGACATTAAATGATTGGGCTTGGGCCTATCCAACTTACAGTTTTAAAACACCTAAAACCGTAAAAAGTGTTACCATCGACCCAAAACAAATGATGGCTGATATCGACAGAGAAAATAACAAGCGTTAATAATAATTTATCCAAATTTTAAAAGCCCTTTTGTTAATTCAAGAGGGCTTTTTATTTTTACAAACTGAATATACATTTGTGTATCTCTGTGTATCTCTGTGTATCTCTGTGTATCTCTGTGAAACACTAAAAAAACACTGTGTAATAACTCTTTTGAACACACACAACCAAAAAAGAAACAGACCTACCTTTTAAACCCTATTCATTTTTTTAATATCTTCGCAAAGTAAACTTTAGGGGTGTTCGTTAAATCGAACTGAGAAAAACCCTTTGAACCTGATGCGGTTAGTACCGCCGAAGGGAAAAGTTGAAAAGCACATGGCCATATGTGTTTACAAACCTTTTCATTTTAGTGCCAACATGCGCACTTTATTTTCAAAGCCCATTTTTCTCGACCCTTCAAAATTTACAGCATATTTAAATATTCTGTTTATGATTAAAATACGGGTTAACGAGAAAATTTTAGAGGTTGCTAAAGACTTCAATATTCTTCAATTACTAGAAAAATTAAACACGTCGCAAAATGGTATCGCGGTTGCCATAAACAGCGCCATTATTTCACGGGATTCTTGGGCTTCGCAAAATTTTTCCGAAAACGATAATATTCTCATTATACAGGCTACACAGGGCGGGTAAATACCCTTTATTCCTAAAAAGGGAAACTAAAACGCTTTAAAATCATATTAAAAATAACCACTCTTTATTTGCCCTTCGGGCTTAGGAGGAAAACAAAATAACAATGAAAAACAAAGACACTGCTCCAAAAGAAGGTCAAATTACAAGAAAGCCTTTTCCAAATTCGAAAAAGATTTATGTATCAGGTAAAATTCATCCGCAAATTAAAGTAGCGATGCGTGAAATTTCTTTAAGCGATACCACCGATTCGATGACCAAAAAGAAAACGCCTAACGAACCAGTAACGGTTTACGATACTTCTGGTCCATACACCGATCCGAACAAAGAAATTAACGTTCATAACGGTATCGAACGTATTAGAGAACAGTGGATTTTAGACCGTGGCGATGTGGAAGAATTAGATGCTTTTACTTCTAAATATTGTAACGAGCGTTTAAACGACAAAAGTTTAGACCACATGCGTTTTGATTTAAAACACAAACCAAAACGTGCCAAAAAAGGTAAAAATGTGACGCAGTTACACTATGCTAAAAAGGGAATCATCACGCCAGAAATGGAATATATCGCGATTCGTGAAAACCAGCGTATCGATGAAATGACCGAAATAAGAAAGCAGCACAAAGGAGAACACTTTGGAGCGGCTATTCCAGAAAAAATTACACCAGAATTTGTACGTTCGGAAGTTGCTAGAGGCCGTGCCGTTATACCTTCAAACATCAATCACCCAGAAGCTGAGCCTATGATTTTAGGTCGTAACTTCTTAGTAAAAATAAACGCCAATATTGGAAACTCAGCAACCACCTCATCTATTGAAGAAGAGGTAGAAAAGGCCGTTTGGGCTTGCCGTTGGGGAGCCGATAATATCATGGATTTATCAACCGGACAAAACATTCATGAAACCCGTGAGTGGATTGTGCGTAACTCACCAGTTCCAGTTGGTACCGTGCCTATTTACCAAGCTTTAGAAAAAGTAAATGGCGTTGCCGAAGATTTAACTTGGGAAATTTTCCGTGATACCTTAATAGAACAAGCCGAGCAAGGTGTCGATTATTTCACCATCCACGCTGGGGTATTGTTACGTTATGTACCAATGACCGCCAATCGTGTAACTGGTATCGTATCTCGTGGTGGTTCCATCATGGCTAAATGGTGTTTAGCACATCATAAAGAAAGTTTCTTATACACCCATTTTGAGGAAATTTGCGAAATTTTAAAATCTTACGATGTAGCCTTTTCTTTAGGCGATGGTTTACGTCCAGGATCGATTGCCGATGCCAATGATGAAGCGCAATTTGCCGAATTAGAAACGCTGGGTGAGCTTACACAAATTGCACGTAAGCACGAAGTTCAGTGCTTTATTGAAGGTCCAGGTCACGTACCAATGCACAAGATTAAGGAAAACATGGAAAAGCAAATTGAAGTTTGCGACGAAGCGCCTTTTTACACCTTAGGCCCTTTAACTACCGATATTGCCCCAGGTTACGATCACATCACTTCCGGTATTGGAGCTGCCATGATTGGTTGGTTTGGTTGCGCGATGTTATGTTATGTAACGCCAAAAGAACACTTAGGTTTACCAAATAAAGAAGACGTTCGTGTTGGTGTGGTAACTTATAAATTAGCGGCCCATGCTGCCGATTTAGCCAAAGGACATCCAGGCGCACAACACCGTGATAACGCTTTAAGTATGGCGCGTTTTGAGTTCCGTTGGGAAGACCAATTTAACTTAGGTTTAGACCCTGAGCGTGCTTTGGAATATCACGATGAAACCCTGCCTGCCGATGGCGCTAAAGTGGCGCATTTCTGTTCGATGTGCGGACCAAAATTCTGCTCGATGAAAATTTCACAAGAGGTGCGCGATTTCGCTGCCGAAAATGATATTGTCGATAACGAAGTGATCCAAAAAGGCATGGAAGAGAAGTCTCAAGAATTTAAAGAAAAAGGTTCAGAGGTTTATCTTTAATAATATTAGGAAGTTCCCACGCTTTTGAAAAAAAAAGCGTGGTCGGGCTTTCCGCTATATCTTTTGCGAAAAAGCAAAAGGATGCCGCTTCAATCCCTAACTCGAAAACATGATAGTCGTTATAGCTCCAGAAAATGATATTCCAAACGAAATTGAAATACTACATCAGCTATTTCAAGAAGGATTACAATATTATCATTTAAGAAAACCGAGTAAAACTTACGAGCAATACGTGAACTACTTAAATCAAATTGATAAAAAATATCACAACAGGGTAGTCGTGCATCATTTTCATGAGTTGGTTAATGCATTTGAACTAAAGGGGATTCATTTTCAGGAACAAAAAAGAAGGGATCATATCGATAATCCAGGGCAGTACTTTAAAAATTTAAATATGTTTGGAAAAACAATTAGTGCTTCCTTTCATGATCCTAAAGAACTAGAAAATTGTTATTTCGAATTCGATTATCATTTATTAAGTCCTGTATTTTCCTCCATATCAAAACCAGGATATGAAGGCCGAAAATTTGATGTCAATCACATCGATAAAACTATCGTAGGTATGGGTGGCGTCACGGCAAAAAACATAAACGAATTTGAAGGATTAGGTTTTAAAGGCGTAGGTGTTTTAGGAGGTATTTGGCAAAGTCAAGATCCTATTAAAAGTTTTAAAACCTTGTATCATTTAAAATACCCAAATGGTAATCAATAACTTGCAAAATCAAGAAAATTAATAAGCAGGAATTTTATGTTAAAAAAATCACGTATTTTCGCTGACTTTAAACAAAAGATTACAGAAAAATTATTTTCTCGATGGTTTGTACTCTTAATTTACGACCAAGTTGTTAATACCTTATTAATCTTAAATGATGGCATAAAAAATCTGAAATTCGATAATTTAAAACAATTAACCTATGAACTAGAATCTACAATAAAACTAAGGATACAACTCTCCCCAAATCCATATAAATCATACCAAAAAAAGTATGTTTATATACCTAAATATCCTAAGCTGCTATTATCAACATAACTAAACTAATTTATAGTATGAAAACTAACTACACCACACTTACTACAAATGGTACCTCGTTATTTGATAATTGCATATTAAGTATTGCAGGCCACGACCCTTCTGGAGGGGCAGGAATTACTTCAGACATCAAAACTTTTGAAGCCCATGGCTTCTATGGCTTATCAACTTGTAGCGCCATCACCATTCAAAATGATATTGATTTCAAACAATGTATTTGGACCAATCCGAAGGTTATTTTAAATCAAATTGAAACCCTTTTCGAACGTTTTAATATTTCAGTTGTAAAAATTGGAATTATTGAAAATTGGCAGACTTTATCCCTAATTTTAGATAAACTGCATCTGTTAAACCCAAAAATTAAAGTGGTTTTAGACCCCGTAATTAAGGCAAGTTCGGGCTTCGATTTCCATTTTAAGGAAAGTCAAGAGCTCCTTGAAAAAATTTGGAAACAATGCTATATCATTACTCCAAATTACGATGAAATTAAAGCCCTTTATCCGGAATTTACTGTTAAACAAACCATTAAGCACATCTCAAATTATACTAAAATCTACTTAAAAGGGGGGCACCGTCAAGATAAAAAAGGATGGGATGAATTGTATTACGACACCACCGAAGCCATTGAAATTTTTCCTATTTACAATACAATTTACGAAAAGCATGGTAGTGGCTGCGTGTTATCATCGAGTTTAGCTTGTAATATCGCTGCCGGTTTTCCTTTAAAAGACGCTGCTATAAACGCTAAAATATATATTGAAACCTATTTACGTAGCAGTGAAAGCCTTTTAGGAACACACAAAATGAATGTCGCGGTGGTTTAGCTGTATGAATTATAGAAGTTTTAAGTAATTGAGTATGGAATTAACAAAAAGTTTTGAAGCATTAAAAGTTTGGCAAACCGGTCATCAATTCGTACTGGAGGTTTATAAAATGAGTAAACAATTTCCAAGAGAAGAAATTTACGGATTAACCTCTCAATTTCGAAGAGCAGCGGTTTCAATAACCGCCAATATTGCCGAAGGATATAAACGTAAAAGTCCGAAAGAGAAACTAAGGTTTTATAATTTTTCACAAGCCTCACTAGAAGAATGTAGATACTTTTTAATCCTTTCCAAAGACTTAGGTTATGTAGAAAACAACGATAAACAAGTAAAATTAATACAAGAAGTGAGTAAAATGTTAAACGCCTATTGTCGAAGCATTATCAAGTCCATGAATTAACCTAACTACTTAAACTTCTAAAACTACTTAACTACTTAACTTCTAAAAAAAAAATGATTCCAAAACTACACTACATATCGCAAGGAAGTTCACCTAAAACACATCTGGAGAACATCCAACAGGCTTGTCAATCGGGAGCAGAATTGGTTCAATTACGTTTAAAAAATTATTCAGAAAAGAAAATTTTAAAAGCTGCAGAAGAAGCGCGTGACATTACAGCCCATTTTCAAACCCGGCTAATAATTAACGACCATTATACAATAGCTAAAACGGTAAAAGCTGATGGGGTCCACTTAGGAAAATCGGATGCTGATCCAGAAACCGTTAGAAAAACGTTGTATTCATGGCAAATTATTGGAGGAACAGCAAATACGCTTGAAGATTGCAAGAATTTAGTCAACAAAAAAGTGGATTATATAGGTTTAGGCCCATTTAGATTCACAGAAACTAAAGAAAATTTGAGTCCGATTTTAGGGCTATCGGGTTACCAAAGCATTATAGAAAGTCTAAACTCAGAAACACCCATAATTGCCATAGGAGGTATTACCATAAATGATATTCCAGAGTTGCTAAAAACAGGTATCCATGGTATAGCCGCTTCGGGAGAAATTACCAAAGCCTTCAATAGCATAGGAAAAATTAATAAACTGCTTAGAAGTGAAATCGATTTGGTAGAACAAGTTTGGAAACCAGGGGAGAAGTAAGGTTTATAAATCTTCTACTCCTAAAACATCTCAAAAAAAGAAAAAGAAAAATGAAAGATACCTTACAAATAGCCGATAAAACTTTCACCTCACGATTGTTTACTGGCACCGGAAAATTTAGTAATACGAGTTTAATGCGCGATAGTATTTTAGCTTCAGAAAGTGAACTAGTAACCGTGGCCTTAAAACGCGTTGACATGGATAACGAGTCGGATGATATGCTGGTGCATTTAAAAGAAAACCACATCAACTTACTACCAAATACATCTGGAGTTAGAACGGCCAAAGAAGCTGTTTTTGCTGCACAATTAGCTCGCGAAGCTTTAAAAACTAATTGGGTAAAATTAGAAATTCATCCTGACCCCAAATATTTATTACCAGATCCTATAGAAACCTTAAAAGCTGCTGAAGAGTTAGTGAAATTAGGGTTTGTAGTCATGCCATACATTCATGCCGATCCTGTGTTATGCAAGCGTTTGGAAGAAGTAGGCGTACAATGTGTGATGCCTTTAGGCGCACCAATTGGCAGTAATAAAGGGTTGAAGACAAACGATTTTTTAGAAATCATCATTGAGCAAAGCAATGTTCCTGTTATTGTAGACGCTGGTATTGGAGCCCCATCGCATGCGGCTTTCGCTATGGAATTAGGAGCAGATGCCGTTTTAGTTAATACTGCCATCGCCGTTTCTCAAAACCCTGTTGCTATGGGTAAAGCCTTCAAAATGGCTGTAGAAGCTGGTAGAATGGCTTATAATGCAAAATTAGCACCTGTTAAAAAGCACGCCGAAGCTAGTAGCCCATTAACCTCATTTTTAAATTAAAAGAAAAATCTTAACTCCTTAACTTCCACACTTCTTAACATCTAAACTGCTAAACTGCTAAACTCCTTAACGACATAACCGCGCAACCCCCCCACAAAAAACATGCAAAATACTTTCAGAAATACATTCGACAAATACGACTGGGACACCTTAGAACATGACATATATGGGTTTTCTGAAGCTGATGTGAAGAGCGTATTGGCGAAGGATAAAATAACGTTAGACGATTTTAAAGTGCTTATTTCGCCTGCTGCTACACCGTTTTTAGAACAAATGGCTCAACGTAGCCATGAGCTCACTAAAAAGCGATTTGGGAATACCATCCAGATGTATATCCCCATGTATTTATCCAATGAATGCCAAAATATATGTACCTATTGCGGATTTAGTATGACCAATAAAATTCCGCGCAAAACCTTAAGTGATGCCGAAATTTTAAAAGAAGTGGCTCATATAAAAAGTTTAGGTTACGATCATATTTTATTGGTAACTGGAGAAGCAAACCGAACCGTGGGCGTTTCGTATTTAAAACATGCTATAGCTCTTATTAGAAAACATTTTTCCAACATTAGTATTGAAGTGCAACCTCTAGATCAAGAGGAATATGAAACCCTTATCGCCGAAGGTTTATATGCCGTTTTGGTATATCAAGAAACCTATCATGAGGCGACATACAAAATACATCATCCGAAAGGAAAAAAATCAAATTTTAATTACCGTTTGGACACCCCTGATCGCTTAGGGAAGGCAGGTATTCACAAAATTGGATTGGGAGCCTTATTCGGATTAGAAGATTGGCGTGTTGATAGTTTTTATACGGCATTGCATTTAAAATACCTTCAAAAAACGTATTGGAAAACAAAATATTCAATTTCATTTCCGCGCTTGCGTCCGCATCAAGGAGAAGTGCAACCTAAAGTTGAAATGACCGATATCGATTTAGTTCAACTTATTTGTGCATACCGCTTACTTGATGAAGATGTAGAATTATCGATGTCTACACGTGAGAGCGAGATTTTTAGAAATAACATCATTAAATTAGGAATTACTTCAATTAGTGCCGAATCGAAAACCAATCCTGGAGGTTACGCCGTAGAACCGCAATCTTTAGAGCAATTTGAAATTTCTGATGAACGTTCAACCGATGCTATTAAGGACATGATTCAATCGCAGGGTTACGAAGTGGTTTGGAAAGATTGGGATAGGAGTTATGTGAATTCATTTTATAAATAAAATTCAATTTATAGGGTTACAAAAATTGAATCACGATTCGAATATTGAACTTATTAATCATTTAGCGTGATTATGACTTATTAGATTTCAGACCTTTCAGGTTTTGAAAACCTGAAAGATTTAATTTTTTGAAAGACTTAATAATAACTAATTTAAAGTTCGGAAAATAACCGAACTTTTTTTATATCTTTGTAACTGATTATGAGATTAATCAATAAAAAAGCATTAGAAAAATTAAAAAGAAAAAATAGAGGTAATGTCCCTTTATCAAATGCCATTGATAAATTGATTAACGATATAGAAGGCAATACATGGACAAGCCAAGAAGGCATTACTAAAACGAGATCAGACGCCGATTGCGTACATAGTGATGGTTTTTATTTTTTTAATATAAGCATACACAGAACCATGGTACTTATTGAGTTTGATGAAGGTGAAGCATCAGTAGTTTGGACTGGTACCCATCAGGAATATGAAAAAAGATTCAAAAACAATAAGAATACCATAAAAAAATGGCTTAAAGCCAATGATTGGATTTAAATATTATGAAAACACAACTTGACATATCAAAATTATTAGAGATTGGAGAAATTCAAAATGAATTAGATTTTGAAAAAGCTTTAATTGCAGACAGAAAATTAAGAGTGCTTTCTAAAGAAGATTCAAAATATAAAATAATTCGTAAGAAATTAAGAGATTTAATTGCTGATTATGAAGCTAAAAATTGGTCTTCAAGTAGTAAAATTTCAGAAACAAAATTACAAGAAAGTGATGTAGCCGAATTAATAGCCGAAAAAGAGCGACTGTTTATTCAAAAAAGAAAATTGCTAATAAGGAAAAAATTAAAACATTTAAATGTAACGCAACAAGAGCTTGGATTAATATTAGGACATAAAAGCAAATCCTATATGTCCGAATTAATGAATGGCTTAAGTCCGTTTTCATTAAAAGATTTAATTGTCATTAACCGTTTACTAAAGATTGATTTAACCGATCTAGTTCCCACATTTTTACCACAATCAGAACAATTAAAAATAAGAACTTCAATAAAAAAGCTAGGCAATCCTAAAGTTAAATTAAGTAAGAATGACTTCGTTTTAGTTTAAATTTAATAACGAACTCGTTTAAACTATTTCAACACTAAAAAACGGATAATTAATAACCTACTTTTTTATTTCATTACCTTTGAAGCTTTAAAACACACCCATTGAGCTTCACTTTTAGTAAAAAAGAAAAACTTAAAAGCAAAAAACGCATCGAGCAATTATTTGCTGAAGGAAAGTCGGTTTCGACCTATCCCTTACGCTTGGTTTTTATGCCATGCCAATTCGAAGAAAATACCTTGGCACAGACCGGTATATCGGTAAGTAAACGTCATTTTAAATTGGCTGTAGATAGAAATCGTATAAAACGTTTGATGAGAGAAGCTTATCGCCTAAACAAAGCCACTTATTTTAACAATTTAAGTCAGCCCTATGCGTTTATGATTTTGTACATTGGTAAAGACAAACCAAAATTTGATTATATAGAAAAACGCATGCAGCTTCTGTTTGAAAAATTTAGAAGTCATATTTCTGAAAAATAATAGTTTACATGAAAAAAATCTTTAGTAAAAAAGTTATAATTCCAGTTGTAGTTGGTGTTGTATTTTTAACGACATCGGCATTTAAAAATGATTTTTTTGAAATAGCGAAACAAATAGAAATTTTCACCACATTATTCAAAGAACTCAACATGAATTATGTGGATGAAACCAATCCTGGCGCGCTTATGGACACGGCTATTAAAAGCATGCTAGCCGATTTAGATCCCTACACGAACTTTATGAACGAACAGGATGTTGAAGCTGCTAGAATTAATAATACAGGGGATTACACAGGTATTGGCGCACGTATAAAAACGCTAAAAGACAAACTTCTGGTTATCGAACCTTATAAAGATTATCCAGCAGATAAAGCTGGATTAAAACCTGGTGATGAAATCATTAAAATAGGAAATACGGTAGTTGCTAATTACGAAGATCATGCTGGCGATTTATTAAAAGGAACTTCAGATTCATCGGTTGAAGTGACCTATTTACGCCAAGGAAAAACACATACAGCCACTATAAAACGTGCCGAGGTAGATATTAAGGCGGTTCCGCATTTTTCAATGGTAAACGATCAAACCGGATACATTGTTTTAACCCGTTTTAATAACAAAGCTTATTCTGAAACCAATTACGCTTTACGTGATTTAAAAGCTCAAGGTGCTAAAAAAATCATTTTAGATTTACGAGGAAACCCAGGCGGATTACTTAATGAGGCCATTAAAATTGTAAATCTATTTGTTCCAAAAGGGCAATTGGTGGTTACCACAAAATCGAAAGTAAAAGAGTATAACAGAACTTACATTACTCAAAATCAGCCTATAGATACCGAAATTCCTTTAGTAGTCTTAATCGATGGTGCCAGTGCCTCTGCAAGTGAAATCGTATCGGGCGCGTTGCAAGATTTAGATCGTGCCGTTATTGTAGGCTCTAGAAGTTTTGGAAAAGGTTTAGTACAACGTCCTAAACAACTCACTTATGGTACTCAAGTTAAAATTACCATATCAAGATATTACACCCCATCGGGTCGATGTATTCAGTCTTTAGATTATTGGAATAGAAACGAAAAAGGAGAGGCGGTACGAGTTAAAAAAGAAAACTATCACGAATTTAAAACTAAAAACGGACGAAAAGTTTTTGATGGAGGAGGCGTATTACCCGATGTGGCTTTAGGCGCTACAAAAAACGCAACCATTACCAAGGCTATTCATGACAGCGATTTTATATTTAATTACGCGGTGAATTATTACTACAATCATGATATCAAGGATATTAATAATTTCAGCTTAACAGACAAAGATTTCGCAGGTTTCAAAAGTTATTTAAAAACCAATAATTTTTCATTTGAAACCGAAACAGAAAAAGACTTGAAAAAAGCTTTTGAAACCGCTAAAAAAGAAGATTTAAACGACAATATTGAAAAAGAGTACAATGCGCTAATAAGTCACTTAAACGCTTCTAAAAACACGGTTATAGACGAAAATAAAGACTATTTACTAGAATTATTAACCGAAGACATTGTGAAATGCTACGTGTATCGTGAAGGATTATATGATTATTATAAAATTCATGATACTGAAATTAAAAAAGCAACTGAAATATTAAGTAATTCTACAACTTATCAAAGTTATTTAAGGTAGTTGAGAAGTTCAAGCTGTAAGCTTTAGGCTATATGCATTACGCGCTTTAGAGAAACCTCACAACATACTTTGTAACGCTCTGTATAATATTATTAGCTATAAGCCTTATGCATATTGCTTAAAGCATATTGCATACAGCCAAATATCATCATTTCTTCCCGTTCATCTATAAAAAATTCAGATGCCCTAGCTTCTTGCTATTTATAAATTAAAAATATTATATTTATATCGCTTATGACTTCCTACTATGACTAAATTATTGGTATTCTTATTAATAACACTCCAGTGTATCTGTGCTTTTTCGCAACAAGCACTGACACATGAAGTGTATTTTGAGACCGATAAATACGATGTTCCTAGTACCGAAGAAAACCGCTTACTACTCTTCATTTCCACCTTAAATGATATCCAAATTGAATCCATTTCTATATTCGGATTTTGCGACGATCGCGGTGCCGATAATTATAATTTAATCCTTTCTCAACAACGTGCTGATGCCATAAAAAGCATATTTTCAAACAATGAAATAAGCGAAAGTTTAATTACCAATGTGGATGGCAAAGGAAAAATTTTACTCAGAATTGTAAAAGAAGAAGATATCTTAAAAATTCGAGGATTAAACCGAAAAGTTGAAATTATCGTAGAACCTAAACTTCCAGAGCCAGAACCTATTGAAGAAGTTAAAATTCTGAATGAGGAAAAAGAAAAAACCATCATTGAACAGATTAAAGAAGGTAAAAAAGGTGATAAAATAGTATTTAGTACCATACTCTTTAAAACTGGTGAAGTTACTATAAACGCCGAATCTCAGCGTAATCTTGAAGAGATAGCCGATGCACTTGTGGCCCGTAAAGACATTTATTTCACCATTCAAGGCCATGTGTGTTGCACGCAAAACACCCGTGATGCCGTAGATAGAAAAACCAAAAAACGCAACCTTTCTGAAGCCCGTGCCGAATTTGTTTATAACTACTTTGCTAAAAAAGGTGTGAGTAAAAAACGCATGAGACACTTAGGCATGCGCAGAAAATTTCCATTAGGCGGTGATCCTAAATTTGACAGACGCGTTGAAATTGTAATCACTTATGTAGACGATCAAGTAAAATAAGACTTTTAGAAAGCTTATTTATTTTCATCTAATAATCGTTCATTTATTTGCTCTACTCCTGCCATATTTCTTTGTAAAACAACTTCAACATCTTCAGTTTTTATATGACCTAAAATGCCCCAAGGGCCGTAATAACCTTCATCTAACAGAGTTTTAATCATATCGTACTCATAATCACCTTCACCTATGGTTAATATTTTAGGACCATCTTTTCGTAATCCATTTAAATTAACATAGGTTAAATAAGGTTTTATCTTTTTTAAGATCCTCGGATAATCATCTAAATAATCGTGAGCATGATGAAAATTATACACCATCTTTAAATCATATTCTGGGAGTTTTTTAATGATGTCAACTTGATTATCGGGATTTCCAAACCAACCATGATGGTTGTATAATGCAATATCATATCCGACTTTATCGGCCTTTTCCTTTACAAATTTGATATATGAGATGGCGCGATTTAAAGCTTCTTCTTGCGATAAATTTTCAAAATAATTATCACTAAAACTCAACCATATTTCTGGTTTATTATCAATTAATTTGAGCTTATTAAATAACTGTTCATTTAAAGCACTTAATTTTCCGATACTATCTCTTTTAGCATTTAACCACAAAAAAATAGATACAATTTCTAAATCATTGGCTTTAGCAAGAGCAAATTCTTCTTCGATATAGGATAAATGATTTTCTTTCCAATTGTAACCATATTTAGAAAACCCCATGGCCTTTAACATGGCTATACGTTCCTTAGGTTGTCGCTCTAGGGAATCGAAAGACACGATACACCAAGGGGATATATCCTCAATATGAATCTGCTTTGTAGACTTAGAACAAGCAAAATTTAAAGCTAGTAAAACTAATACCAGTTTAATTTTTAGTATTTTAATAATCATTAATCTTAGTATTTACCGCTATTAAAGTCTCACTTTAATGCGGAATCGGTTGATTCTGTCTCTTTTTTTAAATATTTATCTAAAAACTTCAAAATTCGACTATTAGCTTCAATTTGATTTTCCTTTTTTCGAAAACCATGACCTTCATCAGCAAATAAAACATAATCTACAGGCACATTATTATTACGCACCGCCTCAACAATTTCATCCGATTCAACTTGTAACACTCTAGGGTCCTGTGAGCCTTGTAAAACAATTAAAGGTTTAGTTACTTTATCGGCGTGAAACAATGGTGAAATACGTTTTAAACGTACCGAATCGGCCGTAAATGGATCACCTAATTCTGAGTATAACGACGTTCTATAAGCTTCCCAATAGGGCGGAATGCTTTTTAAAGTCCGTATCCAATTGGTAACCCCAAATAAATTAACACCAACTTTAAATTCTTCGGGCGTATAAGTTAGTGCTGCCATGGTCATGTAACCCCCATACGAACCACCTATAATTCCTATTTTACTACCATCTATTTCAGATTGATTTGCTAACCAATTTTTACCTTCAATACAATCTTGTAAATCCTTTTCACCATGGTTTTTATCATCCATTTTATAAAAAGTCTTTCCATATCCACTGCTTCCGCGATTATTAACCGCTAGAATGGCATAACCATGATTAACTAAATACTGAATTAAAGGTAAAAATTGTTGGCGACTTTGCCCTCCAGGACCACCATGAACCCAAACCATAGCTGGGACTTGATTATTTTTGGAGGCTTGATGCGGTAAATAATATATGGCTGGAATTTCGGTACCATCAAAAGACTTGTACCTAATAACTTTTGCTGTAACTAAATCGTCAATATTTATAGCATCGTTTAATACGTTTGTTAATTTATGCTGTTCTTTAGTCTCCAAATTATAAGTGTATAAATCGGAAGGTGTGTTAGAGCCACCCACGAACATACGCATCCATTTTTCATCCTTGCTAAAACGTATTTCTGTAATACTGCTGTCTTTAAAATCTGGTAAATCTATTGGTTTCATGGTTTTTGAATCCAAAACTTCAACCGCATTTTTACCATCTTCATTAACATAAACAACCATATAAGTACCTTTGGAAGTAAAACTAATTCCTGAGATATCCCAAGGTTTCTCTATGACTTTCTTCTTTTCTTTTGACTCCAAATCATAAGCCATAAGATATGAAAACTCGCTACCATCATCGGTTGTATAATAAAACGTTGAATTATCCTCTGAAAAATCTTGAGACGTATTAGCACTCAAATTATCATTGATTTTTATAATTTCCTTTGTTTTAACATTGTAAATAGATAAATCGCTATCGTTTGTATTTATAGATTTTGATAAGGCTATAAAATTTTCATCGTTAGACATGCCACTAAACGATAAACCATCGTTATTTTGGTAAATCAATGTCGAAGAGTAATCATCAATCGATAATTTATAAACATCAAAATAACTTGGATCTCTTTTATTAGATCCGTAATAGAAATATTTTTCGTCTTCAGACCAGCCATAGAAACTAGATTTAGCGTTTTCACCTGGTGTTAAATCCTGAACAGATCCGTCCAATTCCTTCACATAAAGATGAGTAATTTCATTGCCATTTCCATCAGTAGCAAATAATATCCTGTTGTCGTTTGGAAAATATGACGCATTAAAAATGGATGTACTGTCAGAACTTGTAACAGGCGTCATTTCACCACCTGTTACTGGAATAGCATACACATTAAAAATACCCGAACGGTTACTTGAAACAATTATATTACTGTTATCTGAAGAAAAACTGCCTCCGTAAACAGATTCATTATCCATAAACTCCTCAATAGAATAGTGTTTAATCTCCTTTTGAACGACTTTAGTTTCCTTTTTACAAGAAAAAAACAGCGTTATAATGGCTAGCCCTAAAATTTTAGTTTTCATAATAACAGATTTTTATAATTTCTTATGTGTTTAAATTTATAACAAATTTCATAGTAACAACACATAAACTACTGTTTTTTAGTTTTTTACATTTTAAATAGGGAAGAAGATAAAAATGCATCTTACTAATTCAGGCTGAAAAAAGTATGCTACAATAAAGAAAATAGCATTTTTAGAACCTGTGAAACATGGCAATATGCGGAATGCCATCTTCCAAATAAGTTTCACCAACAGCTTTAAAACCTAAATTGGTATAAAAGGTTTTTAAATAATACTGTGCCGATATTTTTATAACACTTTCGCGGAAATGTGTTTTAATCGCTTCCATTGAAAACACCATAATCTGATTACCATACTGGTGTTTACGCTCGTTTTTTTTAACAACAACCCGGCCAATACTAGATTCTTCAAAATAAATACCAGGTTTAAAAATACGTGTATAAGCCACCAACTTGTCTCCCTTAAAACCTAAAACATGCCATGCTTTTTGATCCTTTCCATCAATATCTTGATATACACAGTCTTGTTCTATCACAAAAACTTCACTACGTAATTGAAGTATATCATAGAGTTCCTGTGTAGTTAAAGCTTCAAAAGATTTTAGTTTAATGGATAACATCATGTTTATTAATAATGTAATTAAGTTTAAAATTTAAAGGTGTTCGAGCGGAGACGAGAACCTTTATATTGATTCAATTTTCACTTCTCGATTACGAAAGCCCCTTTTATTTGTTAACGCAGATTCTAAAATTTTCGCAGCATCATTAAAACTATTTTTTTAGATTGGAACTTACTGCCCCTTTATGAGGAGATTCCTGCCTACGCAGGAATTAGTCTTGAACGATCACGTCTTTAGCATCATCTTTACTGTATTCAGGCTGAATGTTTACATGATTAATATCGTACTTTTTAAAGACCAAATCTTCAATATCATGTAAAATGGCATCAAATTCTGATAGTGTTATATCCTCACTAAAATCGATATGAGCTTCCAGATGCACTTCATCTTCATTTAATTGCCAAACATGAACGTGATGCACATTTTTAATACTATCAAAAGCATTAATTTCAGCTACAATTTTTTCAATAGGTACCGAGGCTGGAGTGAAAAGCATTAAAACTTTAGTAGAATTGATAAGCAAATCAAAACCCATCCATATTAAGTATACAGCAATAGCAAAGGTAAGCACACTATCCACCCAAAAAAGCTGATAATATTTCATGAGTAATCCACCAATCAATACAGCAACACTAGCCATCATATCGGTTAAAAGATGAATGTAGGCACTTTTCATATTCATATTGCTTTTAGAATCCTTTTTAAGTAAAAGCACACTAAAACCATTGCCTAAAATAGCGACTAGGGATAGCCAAATAACAAGATCAGACTCTATAGCTTGCGGATTTTGAAAGCGTTCTATAGCCTCAATAATCAATAAAACAGCCACAACGATTAAAGTGGCAGCGTTGATAAAAGCAGCTAAAATTTCAGCTCTTTTATAACCAAAAGTCCTTTGAAAGGATGCCCTTTTCTTAGCTAATTTATTAGCTATATAACTAATAATTAAAGAAATGACATCGCTAAAATTATGTAAAGCATCACTTAAAAGTGATAAACTACCAGAAATAAGACCGCCAATAACTTGGGCAACCGTTATTACGATATTTAAAAGTATGGATATAACGAGATTCCGACCTTTAAGATCGGGATGATCATGAGTATGATGATGCCCATGATGTGCCCCCATTTAGCAAGAAACAGGAATTTTATCTATTCTCTTTTGGTGACGTCCGCCTTCAAATTCGGTATTTAAAAACACATCCACCATTTCTAAAGCTTGTGGAATAGCTGTAAATCTAGCTGGAATACATAAAATATTAGCGTTATTATGACTTCTTATTAAATGTACAATTTCCTTATTCCAGCATAAGCCAGCACGAATTTTTTGATGTTTGTTTGCTGCCATGGCCACACCATTAGCGCTACCACAAATAAGAATACCAAAAGTAGAGGTCTCGTTAACAACATCGGTAGCTACTGGATGTACAAAATCGGCGTAATCAACGCTGTCATGTGCATCGGTTCCATGGTTATTTACAGTATAACCTTTAGCTTCAAGAAGTTCCTTAATAGCAAATTTATATTCTGTTCCTGCGTGATCGTTACCTATAGAAATTGTCATGATTTAAATTCTAATTATTTTAAGTAGCAAAGTTACTAAATATATCATTGTTTTCTTGTTAAGATTGGAGACTGCTTTGATAAGGGAATCAAGATTATTGACTTTTTTATAAAGGATTTAAAATCGTCTATTAAAAAATATAGTTAAATAAGATCATTCAAAATAAATGATAGTATATTTGATAGTATCAAATGATAGTATCATAAAATGAAACCACCTTACGAAATTACATCATCCATTTTAAAATTAATAACTTCTATTTCAGAGAAAATAGGTGAAGTAAACGCTAATTTACTAAACAAACCTTCACCAAGATTGAGAAAACAAAATAAAATCAAAACGATTCACTCCTCTTTAAAAATAGAAGGTAATACACTTACAGAAGAACAAATAACAGCACTTCTTGAAAACAAAAAAGTTATTGGTCCTAAAAAAGATGTTCTGGAGGTTTTAAATGCTATCAAAATTTATGAAAACTTAGAACAATACAATCCTTTTAATGAAAAATCATTTTTAAAAGCTCATAAAGATTTAATGACAGGATTAATTGAAAATCCAGGTAAATATAGAAATCAAAGTGTCGGAATTGTAAAAGGTTCAAAAGTTGAACATTTAGCACCTCCTTTTGAAAATGTGAGATACTTAATGAAAGATCTTTTTGAATATTTGAAAAAGTCTGATGACATTGAATTAGTTAAATGTTGTGTTTTCCATTATGAAATGGAATTTATACATCCTTTTTTAGATGGAAATGGAAGAATGGGAAGATTATGGCAAACATTAATTTTAATGGAAAAATATCCAGTATTTGAGTTTTTACCTTTTGAAACTTTAATTAGTAACGACCAAGATAAATATTATCAAGCTTTGGCTGAAAGTGATAAATCAGGAAAATCAACGAAATTTATTGAATATATGCTAAACGTAATTAACCTTTCAATAAGTGAATTATTAGATTTTAATAATCGAACGTTAAATGAAAAAGATAGGTTAGAATATTTTGTTTCATTAAATAAAACTGAATTTTCAAGAAAAGATTATATGAATATTTTTAAAGATATTTCTTCAGCAACAGCTAGTAGAGATTTAAAAAAAGGAACTGAATTAGGTTTATTTGAAAAAATCGGAGAAAAAAATAAGACAATTTATCGTATAAAATAATTGAGTACAATTCAGTACACCATTTAGGACTAGTTCAAACTAGCTTACGACAAAACCTTTCTAATTTTCTATTCGTTTTTTCTTTGATAAATTTGGTACCGAATCACACTACAAATCATAAAAGCGACTGTTATTTTTTATACTAAAAATAACCTTCACAAAGTGTTTTTACCAACACTTTTTACTCTAAAAAACACAAGTGGTTCATAATCAAATTAATGGAATATATTTATTCCAAAATCACTGCCATCCCTTATGAATGTTGATTACTTTAAACATCGCTTTTAACAACTTGTTAATAACTGTTAATAGTTTTTTAAAAGAAAAATATTGAATATCCATTTATTTTTCCAATCAAAAACCGTAACTAAAAAAACAAATATTTAACTCACTTTTTTTTTCAATGTTATGAGCCTAAAAATTGATCGCTATAAACATAAAATTGAAAAAAGTTATGAGTAAAAAGTGGTTAAATGGAGTTGTTAACAACTGTGTATATAAAATTGAAATTCATTCAAAATAAAGCTTTTAAAAATATTTCTATTGTTAAGAACCTATTAACAAACTGTAAATTTAACGCCATCAAAACAAAACTTAAAAAAGTTATACCACTTATTAACACCCTATAATAACCACCATTGTTTTTTTAAATTTTTAAAAGAAAAATAATAATATATAGATATATGTTGATAACTATAAAATGGAATGATTTCTCAAAGAACTTATATAGTCTACTCTTTCTTTCATAATTAAGTTAAGCTTATAATATAGATAAATTCAGCTTCAAATTGCTTAATATATTGTGAATTAATGTTTACAAAACATCGCTTTAAAATATAAACCGTAGCTTTGTAGAAAATAAATAGCGTATCTTCTCCCAAAACCATGCTATTTAATAACACAATTTCTAGTATCTTAGAAATTGTAAACGATCACAGAATTTAATGACTAGAAAAAGAAAAGGAAAATCCAAAAATAAAGGCATTTCCAACCTATCAAATACCATATTAAGTATTTTAAAAAAAGAACGTAACCAAACGTTTAACTACAAACAAATAGCTGCCAAACTTGGCGTAAACGATGCGAGTAGTCGTAATCAAATTATAAAAAAATTACGAGATTTACAGGGCAAACAGGAGATTGAAGAAGTAGATCGCGGTAAATTTAAGGCCATTGTTAATACCGAATACCATACCGGTATCCTTGATTTAGCTTCTAAAGGTAACGGCTATGTAATTTGCGACGATTTTGAGGATGATGTATTTATCGCTTCTAATAATATTAATAAAGCTTTACATAACGACGAAGTTGAATTTTACGTCTATAAACGTAGAAAGCGCGGCAAGCTTGAAGGTGAAATTACCAATATCATAAAACGTGCTAAATCGGAGTATGTTGGTGTGATTCAACTGCATGATAATTATGCTTTTGTTGTAGCCGATAGCAATAAAATGTACAAAGATATATTTGTACCTATCAATAAAACCTTTAAAGCTGAAGATGGCGATAAAGTTTTAGTGAAACTCGAAGATTGGCCAGAAAAGGCCGATTCTCCTAACGGAAAAGTGGTTCAAGTTTTAGGAAAGCCAGGAGATCATAACACTGAAATTCATGCGATTTTAGCAGAATATGGTTTACCTCACGAATTTCCTTATGAAGTTGAACAGTTTGCTAATCATTTAGATACTTCTATTACTGCTGAAGAAATAGCCAAACGTCGCGACATGCGTAAAGATTTAACCTTTACTATAGATCCCAAAGATGCTAAAGATTTTGATGATGCTTTATCTTTTGAAGTGTTAGACAATGGTTTATACGAAATAGGGATTCATATTGCCGATGTGTCGCATTATTTAGAAGAAGGCACCGTTTTAGATGACGAAGCTTACGAGCGTGCTACCTCGGTTTATTTAGTAGATCGCGTGGTGCCTATGCTTCCTGAAGTCCTTTCAAATAAAGCTTGTTCTTTACGTCCGCATGAAGAAAAATACACTTTTTCTGCAGTGTTTCAAATGAATGATAAAGCCGAGATTAAAAATCAATGGTTTGGTAGAACGGTAACCTATAGTGATGCCCGTTTTGCTTATGAAGAAGCTCAAGCGATTTTAGAATCTAAAACAAATACCATTCCTGCTGAAGTGTCTTTAACAGGAAAAACGTATCAAACCGATCAAAAAATAGCCGATGCCGTTTTAAAAATGGATGAATTAGCTAAAATTATGCGCGGTATTCGTATGCGTTCTGGAGCGCTTTCTTTTGATAAGGTTGAAGTTAAATTCAATTTAGATGAAGAGGCTAATCCTATTGGTGTATTTTTTAAAACCAGCCAGGATGCTAATAAACTCATTGAAGAGTTTATGCTTTTAGCGAATCGAAAAGTATCAGAATTTATAGGAAAACAAGAGCCTAAAAAGACCTTTGTTTATCGTGTTCATGACGAACCAGACGATAGTAAATTAGCTAATTTACAAGGTATTGTGTCTAAATTTGGTTACAAACTTAATTTTAAAGACCGTAAAACTACAGCAGCTTCATTAAATCATTTATTAAAAGAAGTGAATGGTAAAAAGGAGCAAAATTTAGTAGATACGCTTACGATAAGAAGTATGAGTAAAGCCGAATATACAACGCATAATATTGGGCATTACGGATTATCTTTCGATTATTACAGCCATTTTACCTCACCTATTCGTCGTTACCCCGATGTGATGGCGCATCGCTTATTACAACATTATTTAGATGGTGGAAAATCGGCTAATGAAGATGTTTACGAAGAAAAATGTCAGCATTCCAGTAACATGGAAAACCTAGCTACTAAAGCCGAACGTGATTCTATAAAATACATGCAAATTAAATTCATGCAAGATCATAAAGATGAGGCTTTCGTGGGTGTAATTTCTGGAGTTACCGATTGGGGTATATATGTTGAAATTATCTCAAATAAATGTGAAGGTATGGTGAGTGTTCGCGATATGACCGACGATCATTATGCATTCGACCAAGATCAATATGCTATGGTTGGTAGAAATTCGGGTGTTACTTATCAACTTGGTGATGAAGTGGTTGTTAAAGTTAAGAACACCGATTTAGTTAAAAAACATTTAGATTTTAACCTATTAGGTAAACCTGAAACACCGATTTAAAATTATCACAAAGTGAATTCATCGTGGAACAATTATTGATAATTTTGTCCGAAACAACTAAAACATACAAACTATGAAACGCATATTTTTCATTTTTACTTTAATTTCTTCAACGCTATTCGCTCAAGAAAAGGTCGAAAAATCGGTTGGTGAATTTACCGAACTTAAGATTTACGACTTAATTCAAATGGAATTGGTACAGGCTTCCGAAAATAAAATTGTGATCACAGGAGAAAATTCTAATAATGTGGTTATCAATAATAAAAATGGTAAGCTGAAAATTAAAATGAATATCGAAAAAATATTCAATGGTAATAGTACTAAAGTAACTTTGTATTATAAACATATTGATATTATCGATGTTAATGAAGGTGCTCAAGTAACTTCTAACGATGTTATAAAACAATTTGAAATTGATTTAAGAGCTCAAGAGGGCGGAACTATATCTGTACCGGTAGAAGTGAAGCATACTTTAGTTAAAGCGGTTACAGGTGGTGTTATTACAGTCAAAGGAAACTCTAAAGATCAAAAAATAGATATCAATACTGGTGGAATTTTTAAAGGTGAGGAACTCATCACCGAAGATACCGATGTGTCGATTAAAGCGGCAGGTGAAGCTCATGTGAACGCTACTGAAGAAGTTAATGCTAAAATTCGCGCTGGTGGTAATGTTTACATATATGGGAAACCTGAAGTTATTAACGAAAACACAGCTTTAGGCGGTACGGTAAAGCGAATGGATAAATAGAACATTACCAATATAAAAACACTCAAAACCATCAAGTAATTGATGGTTTTTGGTTTTTATAAGCCATTCACTTTTCTTTTACTTTAAATATTTCTTTACTTTGTATAAAGCTTTTCAACTTTATGTTCGATGATATTTTAACAGCGGTTCCTTTCGGAATCATATTAGCCTTTACCATTGGTCCTGTTTTTTTTGTGTTACTTGAAACCAGTGCCACGAAGGGGTTTAGAGCGGCTTTGATTTTCGATTTAGGCGTTATTCTTGCCGATATTATCTTCATTCTAATTGCTTTTTACAGTACCAATAATTTAAGAGGTAAAATTGGAAACGATCCCAGTTTCTTGATTTTTGGAGGCGTTTTACTCATTGTTTATGGTATTATTTCCTTTATAAAAACCTCAAAATCCTTTAGAACCATTGTTAAAGAGTACTATAAGGTTGAAATTAATAAAGCTTATGGTAAACTTTTTATAAAAGGATTTTTACTTAATTTCATCAATATTGGGGTGCTTTTAGGCTGGCTTGGTTTTATAGTTTTAGGAGATTCTTTAACGTCTTCAGAGCATGGTGGAGCTATTTTTATTTGTTCAATGGTGGCTTCTTATTTTATTACAGATTTAATTAAAATTCTTATAGCTAAACGCTTAAAAGCTAAGCTTACACCACGACTTATTTTTAAAACTAAAAAAGTGATTGCTATCGTTATTTTTGCTTTTGGTATATTATTGTTAGTTCAAGGTATATTTCCAAATGCTTATGAGAAAAATAAAGAAAAGTTAGAGCATCAAATATATCACGATTAACTATTGAATACATAGAAAATAGTGATACACTGTAAAAATAGTTTTATATTTATTTCAGTTTAATAAAAATTTAAAAAGTATGAAAAATAAAGCTTTGGTTATTTGTGCCTCGGTATTATTTAGTGTGTTTGGTTGTGGTTCTAGTTCTAGTACTAGTAGTTCAACCTCTTCTACAAATAACGATACACTTGGGCCTCCAACAGATACTCAGTTGTTTAACACAACTCCAACAGCCCAATTAGTTAAGGACGATCCTGATATTAGTGATAATTTAGATTTAGAGGCCGTATCATCTGTATTTGGTGAATCAAAAGATTTAGAAGATTTTGAAAAAAGGCTTAATGATCCTAAAACACAAATTTCTAATCTTGATTTAAATAAAGATGGTGATGTCGATTATTTAAGAGTGGTTTGTAAAGATAACCAGGATGAAAAAGTTGTTATCATACAAGATATTATTGGTAAAGATAAATACCAGGACGTTGCCACTATAAACGTTAAAAAAGAAGACAAGTCAGTTCAAGTTGTTGGTAATGTGAATATTTATGGCCCTGATTATTATATTTACCCAGATTTTGCCATGACGCCACTTATTATGGATTGGTTTTGGGGACCTATGTTTAGACCATGGATATCACCGTTTTATTGGGGTTATTTTCCTCCTTTTTTCCGTCCTTGGCGACCATTCCCACCATACATTTACCATAATAACATAAATGTTCGTATTAATACACATAATGTTTATCATCATGGTAATTATAATCACTTCCATCCAAACCATAATAACCATCCTAATAACCCAAATCATAATTTAAAATCAAACACAAACCATCATGAGTTATCGAGAAATGACCATTTCGATAATCATCCAAAACAAACTTTTCAAGATCGTCGACCAAATTCTTATAATGCACATAATTTATACATGAATCGAGGAGGAACTTTTAACCGTTCTAGTTTCGGCGGTGGTTTTGGTGGCGGATTCCGTGGTGGTGGTTTTAGAAGATAAAAATCTAATTTAATAAGTTTAAAAAAGGAGAAATTTCACAGGATTTCTCCTTTTTTATTGGATAAACTTTTCAATTAATTTAGGAAATTAAAGATAAGTATGATGACAAAAAAAAGCTTCCAGAAAACTGAAAGCTTTTTTGAGGCGTCGAGCGGATTCGAACCGCTGTACAAGGTTTTGCAGACCTCTGCCTAGCCACTCGGCCACGACGCCATTAATATGTGAAATTTCAGGGTTTCTGAAATCTGCTGCAAATGTATAAAAAAATGTGACTTTTTTTTATATAAAATTACTTTTTACGCTTTTTGCGCATTTTTATAGTCACTTTCTCGACATCGCCACCAATGGGAGGGTTTAATTTACTTACCCAAACGGTCGCTTTTTTAACCAAATCATCTTCTTTAAAAATACGATTCAATATGCGTTTTGCAACTGTTTCTAAAAGTTGAGAAGGTTTATTCATTTCCTCTTTAATAACCCGATTTAAGAATACATAATCTACAGTATCACTTAGTTTATCAGACTTTGCCGATTTTTGTAAATCAGCTTCAACTTTTAAATTCACCGAATAATCACTACCAATTTTAGTTTCTTCTTTTAAACAACCATGGTGGGCAAAAATTCTAATGTTTTCAACGGTTATAATTCCCATATTTATGTAAATAGATCGAATACGTTACTTAACGCACTAGTTTTAGTTTTATAAAATTCTGTATAAGTGCAACGTTTACAGGTTACCGATGTAAATTTTTGATTTTGTACATCAAATATTTTAGATAATGTACCACCCGTTGCGCGCATTTGTCCGATGCTATAGGTTTTGTTTTGGCATTTCGGACAGGTATAATCTAAATTTTTCATAAAAATATTTCTTTTAGTATAACGTCGTTAGATGCTTTAATATACTGAAATAATTTTTATTACGCTTGATTAGATATAATGGACAAAAATAACTTGATTTTCCGTAATTTTGACCCTTATTTAGTTGAAAAAAATCAGAAAATGTCTGAAGAAAGAAAATCTCTCAATTTTATTGAGCAAATTATAGAAGAAGATCTAGCTAACGGGATGTCTAAAGATGACTTACGTTTTAGATTTCCTCCAGAACCAAATGGTTATTTACATATTGGTCATACGAAAGCCATCGGTATTAGTTTTGGTTTAGGTGAAAAATATAAGGCCCCGGTTAATTTAAGATTCGATGATACTAATCCGGCTAAAGAAGAGCAGGAGTATGTTGATGCGATTAAGAAAGATGTCGCTTGGTTAGGGTATACCTGGGATAAGGAATTGTTTTCTTCCGATTATTTTCAACAACTTTACGATTGGGCCGTACAGTTAATTGAAGATGATAAAGCTTATGTAGATTCCCAGTCTAGTGAAGCTATGGCCGAGCAAAAAGGCACGCCTACACAACCTGGTGTTGATGGGCCGTTTAGAAATAGAACGGTACAAGAAAATCTCGACCTTTTTGAACGCATGAAAAATGGTGAATTCGATGAAGGTGAACATATTTTACGTGCAAAAATTGACATGCAGCACCCAAATATGCTTATGCGTGATCCTATCATTTACCGTGTTTTAAAGAAGCATCATCACAGAACAGCTAACGATTGGTGTATCTATCCGATGTACGACTGGACGCATGGTGAGAGTGATTATTTAGAGCAAATTTCACATTCTTTATGTTCTTTGGAATTTAAACCACATAGAGAACTTTACGATTGGTTTTTAGACCAGGTTGTAGAAGATGATAAGCTTAGACCAAAACAACGCGAATTCGCACGTTTAAATTTAAGTTATACGATTATGAGTAAGCGAAAGCTGCTTAAATTGGTTGAAGATGGTATTGTTAATGGATGGGACGATCCAAGAATGCCTACCATTTCTGGTTTACGTCGTCGTGGATATACCCCTGCAGCCATTAGAAAATTTGTAGAAACGGTTGGTGTGGCTAAACGTGAAAACGTGATTGACGTATCGCTTTTAGAATTTTGTATTCGTGAAGATTTAAATAAAACAGCACCACGTGTTATGGCTGTTTTAGATCCTGTAAAACTGGTTATTACTAATTACCCAGAAGATAAAGTAGAGTGGTTAGAGGCTGAAAATAATCAGGAAGATGAGAGTGCCGGATTTAGAAAGGTGCCTTTTTCTCGTGAATTATATATTGAAAAAGAAGATTTTAAAGAAGAAGCTGGTAACAAGTTTTTCCGTTTAAAATTAGGAGGTGAAGTTCGATTAAAAAATGCTTACATCATTAAGGCTGAATCGGTTGTTAAAGATGACAATGGAGAAGTAATTGAAATTCATTGTACGTATTCTGAAGATACCACCAAGCGTGTTAAAGGCACATTGCATTGGGTGTCTATTCCGCATGCGATTAAAGCTGAAGTTCGTGAGTATGATCGCTTGTTTAATGATGAAGCTCCAGATAGTCATCAAGACAAAGACTTTATGGAATTTATCAATCCGAATTCTTTAAAAATTATCAATGCCTTTGTAGAACCTAGTTTACAAGAAGCTAAAATTGGCGAGCGTTTTCAGTTTCAACGTTTAGGTTATTTTAATGTTGATGACGATAGCACTTCAGAAAAGTTAGTTTTTAATAAAACAGTTGGTTTACGCGATTCATGGGCTAAGGCCCAACCAAAATCACAAAATAAACCAGCACAAAATAATACTCAAAATAGACCAGAACGTAAGGCTATAGATGTGATTCAGCAATTGGGTAAAAAATACACCAATTTACCTGAAGCTAAGCAAGAAAAGGTTAAAGCTGAAATATTAGAATTAGCTGAAAAAGTGAGTTATGAAGAGTTACAGCCTTTGTTTAATACGGCTGCTAAAAAGGTAGGAACGCGTATTGCTGTTGCTTTAACTTTAGGCGTATTATTAAAAAATGGTCAAGCTAAAAATGATGACATTAATGCTTTTATAGATAAAGCTACCGAAGATAAAAATGACATATTAGTGGCTGTAGCCAACGCGATTTAGTAGATAAAATTGGTGTTTTTAATAAACACCAATTTAATAAATAGGCTGCTTAAAAAGTTATAACAAGCGTCATGCTGTGCTCGACACAGTATCACCTCACATTATGAATCAATAATTGTGAGAATCTGAAATAAATTCAGATTGACGTAAAACCAACTTTTTAAGCAGCTTCTTTATTTTATGGGCTGATAATCAGGTATTTTAATTATATTTAGAATTCTAACCACTAAACATTAAATAATGGAATCTTATTTTAATCTTCTAGCGATGCTTGTAGCTGCTATTTCGGCACTGGTTATCGGATTTATTTGGTATCACCCTAAAGTATTTGGAACTGCTTGGATGCGTGCTACTGGCTTAACTGAAGCCGATTTGAAAGGCGGTAATATGGCTAAGATCTTTATTTTAGCACTCTTTTTTGCCTTTTTATTATCATCGGCACTTCCTGGTATTGTTATTCATCAAGTTGGCGCTTTAAGCTTGGTTGGTGGTGATCCTTCTAACGCTTTGCCTTCCTATGCTGCATTTCTTTCAGATTATGGAAATGCCTTTAGAACCTTTAAACACGGTGCCTTACATGGTACATTAACAGGAATATTTATTGCCTTACCCATTTTAGGTACTAATGCACTTTTTGAAAGAAAGGGCGCAAAATATATCTTTATAAATAGTGGCTATTGGATTGTCACTTTAGCTATTATGGGAGGTATTATTTGTGCTTGGTAATCCTATTATTTTTGTAAAGTTTTAACTAAAATAAAGACTGAGAATTGTAATTTTCAGTCTTTTTAATTTCTATTGAAAACCTATAAAATTTACGATGCTTCTGAAGTGCTTCCACAATCATGGGATGATTTAGTGGAACATGACATTTTTCTACAAAAAAAGTATTTACAAGCTTTAGAAAAGGGTATTCCCAATAACATTCAGTTGTATTATGTTGGTGTTTTTATAGACGATCAATTGGTTGGGATAAGTATCGTTCAACATGTGAAATTATATCTTAAAGATATGTTTCGGAAAACTGAGGTGTCCTGCGTTAAAGAGTTTTTTCAACAGCATATTTCAAAAGTTTTAAAAGGTAATGTGTTAGTAGTTGGAAATCTTACACACACAGGCCAACACGGCATGTTCTACGATAAAAACACCATTTCTTTTAGTGTATACACGAGTTTAGTTTTTAATGCTTTAAAAACGCTTAAAACGCGTATTAAAGAAAACCATAGTAAAACGGTGCGCTTAATCATTCTTAAGGATTTTTTTAAAGATGATTTACTATATAACCAATCTCAGGTATATCTAAGCGAAGGATTACATCAAGTGGCCGTGCAGCCGAATATGATAATGAACCTGCAGCCCAATTGGGAAAATTTTAGAAACTATACTTCAGAACTAACCAAGAAATATAGAGACCGTTATAAACGCGCTAAAAAAAAGTTTGGAAAAATTATTAGCAAAGAACTGGATTTAGAGCTTGTTAAAATCCATCATGAGACGCTTCATAAATTATATTTGAATGTCTCCAATAACGCCAAGTTTAATTCTTTTGTATTACCCGAAAACCATTTTTTAAGCTTAAAACAACAACTAGGAACCAATTTTAAAGTATATGGTTACTTTTTAGATGGTACCTTAGTCGGCTTTTACACTCTTATTTTAAACGGTCAGCAATTAGAAACTTACTTTTTGGGTTATGACAAAGCCCATCAGTTTACCAATCAGCTTTATTTAAATATGCTGTATGATATGCTGCAGTTTGGTATAGAAAATAACTTTAAAAATGTGGTTTATGCAAGAACTGCTATGGCTATTAAGAGTTCTATAGGGGCTAAAGCAATACCTATGGAAATGTATATGAAGCACACCAATAAGTTCTGGAATTGGGTATTAAAGCCGGTTTTTAAACTTATGAATCCCAAGCAAGAGTGGGAGGAAAGACACCCTTTTAAGTAGGATTGTTTATTTATTTAAGCGTTTAATGGTGTAGATGTTTTTTGAATATCCGCTAGTGATAGTAAAGTTACACGTCACCCTGAATTTATTTCAGGGTCACATTATAAAATATAGATTTCATACCTAATGAGATGCCGAAACACGTTCGGCATGACGAAAAACAAACAATTGTAACTTGTTTAAACTAAAATTCATAAAGAACAAATTAGTGTCTAATTCAATACAATTAGAATCTTCAATAAAAAAAGCCTTAGGTTGTTAAAACATAAGGCTTTTTTAGAATTTAGCAATAAGTTACGTTTTGTTAAATAATCAAATTAACAAAGAACAAATTAATCATTATTCTCTTGAGCTTTCTTTTTATTCTCCTTCATCATTTCTCCAATTTGGTTACTTGCTGTAAAACTCGCTACCATATCGTTTAGCATATTACTACCAGCTTGTGGTGCATTTGGTAATAAAATGAGGTTACTATTAGTTTCTTCTCCTAAAGATTGCAGCGTATCGTAGTGCTGTGTTACAACGATTAAAGCTGATGCTTCTTGACTGTTAATACCCACACGATTTAAAACTTCAACCGATTCCTCTAAACCACGTGCAATTTCACGACGTTGATCGGCAATACCTTGTCCTTGTAAACGTTTACTTTCGGCTTCTGCTTTTGCTTTTTCAACAATTAAAATACGTTGTGCATCACCTTCATATTGCGCTGCTGTTTTTTCTCTGTCGGCAGCATTAATACGGTTCATGGCTGCCTTTACTTGTGGATCAGGATCAATATCGGTAACTAAAGTTTTAATGATATCAAAACCATAATCAAGCATGGCATCATTTAATTCAGCTTTTACAGCTAATGCAATATCATCTTTTTTAACAAAGACATCATCTAATTTCATTTTTGGAACTTCGGCACGAACCACATCAAAGACGTATGAAGTAATTTGCTCATGCGGATAATCCAGTTTATAAAAGGCATCATATACTTTTTCTTTTATCACTTTGTATTGTACAGATACTTTAAGTCTTACAAATACATCATCCAAAGTTTTAGTCTCAATGATAACGTCTAATTGTTGAATTTTTAAACTTAAACGCCCAGAAACTCGATCAACCAATGGTATTTTTAGTTGTAATCCAGATTGGCGAATGCTTTGAAATTTACCAAAGCGTTCTATAATGGCTGCCGTTTGTTGTTTGACTGTAAATAAGCCTGTAATAATGATAATGAGGCCTAAAAAAATAATGGGAAATAAAATGAAAGACATAATTTTTAGATTAAAAATTTATAGAAATTAATATACAAACTTTAATCTATATTGAAAGGTTAAAGTTTGATGTATGAAATATAAGTCATTTTTACTATTAGTCTTCTATACACTCCTTTTTGTTACAAAATGATTTTTTTAAACGAATTAATTTTAACCATATAATGGATTTAAAAAGGCAAATTTATTGAGTACTGTAACTGAAAATAAAAAGGGAAGCATTTCGTTAAAAATACTTCCCTTTTTTATGATGTATATTTTTACTTTATTAAAGTAAGGTTATTACGTTTTCAATACGCTTTATGCTTTCATTTTTGCCAATCATGTACATGATATCAAAAACATCTGGACCTTGTAAAGCGCCAACCAAAGCCAAACGTAAAGGCATCATCACTTTTCCGAAACCAATCTCGTTGCTTGTAATCCATCCTTTTATTGCTGTTTGAATGTTATCAACAGTAAAATCTTCAATACCATTCACGATAGAAATGACTTCAGATAAAATAGCTTTTGTATCTTCTTTAAATGCCTTTTTAGAAGCTTTTTCATCGTATGATGTTGGTGCCGTGAAAAAATAATGGGTTAACTCCCAAAAATCTGACACAAATGTGGCACGTTCTTTAACCAAACCAATGGCCATACCGATGTACTGACTATCGATGTCGGTATTTAATTTAGCGTCAACAATAGGTTTAAAAGCTTCAGCTAATATCTCGTCGTGTTGCTCTTGCATGTAATGGTGGTTAAACCATTTTGTTTTATCCGGATCAAAACGAGCCCCTGCTTTGTTCACACGTTTTAAATCGAAATCGTTAATTAGCTGATCAAGACTAAAAATCTCTTGTTCTGTACCTGGGTTCCACCCTAAAAAGGCTAGGAAGTTTACCATGGCTTCAGGGAAATAACCATCTTCTTTATAGCCTCTAGAAATTTCGTTTGTTTTTGGATCTTTCCATTCTAAAGGAAATACAGGAAAACCTAATTTATCACCATCACGTTTGCTTAATTTTCCTTTACCTGTAGGTTTTAAAATTAAAGGTAAATGCGCAAATTCTGGAGCTTCCCATCCGAAGGCTTTATATAATTGGTAGTGTAATGCTAATGAAGGTAACCATTCTTCACCACGAATCACATGGGTAATTTCCATCAAATGGTCGTCTACAATATTCGCCAAATGATAGGTTGGCATGCCATCACTTTTAAACAATACTTTATCATCTAAAATATTGGTATCGATTTTAATATCACCACGAATAATATCTTTAAGATGTAAAGTTTCATCTTGTGGCGATTTAAAACGAATCACGTAATCTTCACCAGCATCAATTTTAGCCTGAGTTTCTTCCGCGCTAAGCGATAAAGAATTACTCAATTTTAAGCGGTTGTGCCAATTATAAATAAAAGTCTTTCCTTTTGCTTCATGATCTTTTCTGTGGAAATCTAAATTTTCAGCTGTATCAAAAGCATAATAGGCATTACCCGATGCGATTAACTCATCGGCGTATTGTTTGTATAAATCTTTACGTTCACTTTGTCGGTAGGGACCAAAGGCACCTTCTTTACCAACACCTTCATCAATAGGCATTCCGCACCATTTTAGGGCATCAATAATGTATTGTTCAGCACCTTCAACATAGCGGTTTTGATCGGTATCTTCAATACGTAGAATAAAATCGCCACCATGTTTCTTGGCAAATAAATAGTTGAATAAGGCGGTTCTTACGCCTCCAATATGTAAAGGTCCTGTTGGGCTAGGTGCAAAACGCACACGAACTTTTTTGGTCATGATATAATGTTTCTGTTGAAAATAGCCTCTTAAACAAGGCGTCAAGAAGCGCTGCAAAGATACAATTAACAGCTAATTTAGAACCTCGTAAAAAATAAAATTGTAGTTTAGTAAGTTAAAAGATTATCAACGAATAGGTTTAGAGGCGTGCATGAATCATTTTAAAATCATACAAGAAAAGTTAGAGGTATTTATAAGGCGATTTTATATTAATGAATTGCTTAAAGGTGCCCTATTATTTTTTACTATAGGCTTGCTATATTTTCTTCTAACTCTTTTTATAGAATCTGTTTTATGGTTAAACCCTACATCTAGAACGGTACTGTTTTGGCTGTTCGTGATTGTGGAATTAGGTTTGCTTATTAAATTTTTAGTCCTCCCATTGGCCAAACTATTTAAACTCCAAAAGGGAATTGATTACGAATTTGCTTCTAAAATTATTGGTAAACATTTTCCCGAAGTCAACGATAAATTGCTTAACGTTTTACAATTACATCAGAATAAGGAACAATCGGAATTACTCTTGGCGAGTATTGAGCAAAAATCATTAGAGCTCCAACCAGTGCCTTTTAAATTAGCTGTTAATTTTAAATCGACGACAAAGTATTTAAAATATGCTGCCATTCCCGTGCTTATTGTTTTATTGGTGTTTTTGTCTGGTCATATTAATGGATTTAGCGCGAGTTATAAACGGGTGGTCGATTATAAAACGGCTTACGAACCGCCAGCACCTTTCAAATTTTTTGTAATTAATAATGATTTAAACGCTGTAGAGAATAAGGATTTTACTTTGCGTGTAGAAACTGTTGGTGAAGTGGTTCCTGAATCTGTTCAAATTCTCTATAATGACGAGGTTTATTTTTTAGAAGAAAAGGGGATAGGAACGTTTGAATATGTGTTTTCTCAACCTAAAGAAACAATAGATTTTCGTTTGTCGGCAAATGATGTGTATTCTAAAGACTATCAGATAAATGTTATTCCTACGCCGTCTTTAGTGAGTTTTAATATGATTTTGGATTATCCAAATTATACTAAAAAAGCTAATGAAACTTTGAAGAGTACTGGGAATGCTTTGGTTCCTGAAGGCACCAAAATCACTTGGCAAGTTCAAACCAAGTCTACTAACGAAGTACAGTTTGTATCTAAAGACACCAGTCTTTTTATTTCTGATGGTGCTAATGCCTTTAAATATTCTAAGCAGGCGTTTAATCATTTCAATTACGGATTAAGTACCAGTAATACCAAACTTAAAAATTACGAAAATTTAGATTTTTCTATTGCTGTTGTTAAAGATGAGCATCCTGAATTGAACATCAAGGTTGAAAAGGATACGGTAGATTTACAAACCCTTTATTTCTATGGGCAGGTGAGTGACGATTATGGCTTTTCTAAATTACAAATGGTTTATTACCCTTCTAATGATGAATCAGCCAAACAGTTTGTTGCCTTGCCATTTTCTAATTCCAATGTTTCAGAATTTGTTACCGCTTTTCCTAATAATTTAAATATTGAAGCAGGGATATCTTATGATTTGTATTTTCAAGTTATTGATAATGATGCAGTTAACGGTTTTAAATCGGTTAAAAGTCAGGTTTTTAACTATAGAAAGCGTACGAATGAAGAAGCTATTGAGAAAAATCTCAATGAACAGCAAGATGCGATTCAGGATTTGAATAAATCTCTAAATAAATTTGATACGCAACAAAAGTCTTTGGAGCAATTAACCAAAACGCAACGCGAAAAAAAGGTTTTAAATTTTAATGATAAAAAGAAGTTAGAATCTTTTCTGAAATATCAAAAGCAGCAGGATGCTATGATGAAACAGTTCAACAAAAAGCTTAATGATAATTTAGAAGAGTTTCAAAAAGAAAATGAGGAGAAGGACGAATTTAAAGAAGATTTGAAACAGCGTTTAAAGGACAACGAAAAACAGTTAAAAAAGGATGAAAAATTGCTGGAGGAGCTAGAACGTCTTCAAGAAAAAATTAATAAAGAGGAACTGATTAATAAACTTGAGGAACTCTCAAAACAAAATAAAAACAAGAAACGTAGCTTGGAGCAAATGTTGGAGTTAACCAAGCGTTTTTACGTTGAAAAGAAATTGGAGAAACTCCAGGAGGATTTGTTAAAACTTGCTGAGGAACAAGAAGCACTTTCCAATAAACCTAAATCTGAAAATCAATCTGAAAAACAAGATGCTTTGAATAAAAGTTTTGAAGGCTATAAAAAGGAGATTGAAAATTTAGAAGAAGAAAGTAAATCTCTTAAAAAGCCTATTGAAATTCCGCGTGATAAACTTGACGAAAATGAAGTGCAGTCCGAACAAAAAAATGCGCTTGATGAGCTTCAAAAATTAGAAGAAGATAGAGAGGGTAAACCTGAGGAACAAAATGAAAATTTAAAAAATGCTCATAAGAGTCAGAAGAAAGCTGCTGAAAAAATGAAGCAGATGAGTGCTCAGATGAAATCTGCTATGCAAATGGGTGGTGCCGAATCGATGCAAGAAGACACCGAAATGTTGCGTCAGGTACTTGACAATTTAGTGCTGTTCTCTTTCGAACAAGAAGAACTTATGGATCGGTTTAGAAATATCCAAGGCGATCATAATAAGTTTGCCAACTACCTTAAAAAGCAAAATGATTTAAGGGTTTATTTCGAGCACGTGGATGATAGCCTTTTTGCTTTGTCTTTACGTCAACCAAAATTATCGGAACAAGTTAATAAAGAAATCTCCGAGGTATATTACAACATTGATAAAGCGCTTGAGTTATTTGCAGAGAATCATGTGTTTCAAGGCATCTCTAATCAGCAATTCACTATTACGGCTACTAACAATCTTTCCGATTTTTTAAGTGATGTTTTAGACAACATGGAAGAGAGTTTGAGTATGTCTGCTGGAAAAGGTGGAGAAGGTGAAATGCAGCTTCCTGATATTATTATGGGGCAGGAGGAATTAAACAAGATGATGGAGGAAGGCATGTCTCAAGGTGAAAAGGGAAAGCCTAAAGAAGGAACAGGGCAGCAGGAAGGTGAAGGTCAAGAGGGTTCTAAGGAAGGCGATAAAAATGGCGAAAAAGGTAAATCAGGTAAGCCTGGTCAAGATGGTGAATCATCGGGACAAGAAGGCGATGGTAAATCGGGTTCTGGAAATGGTGATGGCGATTCGCAAGAAGCCTTATTATTTGAAATTTACAAACAGCAGCAAGCACTTCGTCAAGCTTTAGAAGATAAACTAGCTAAGGAAGGCAAATCAGGAACTGGAGGTTCTTTAACGCGTCAAATGGAGCGTATTGAAATGGATTTGTTGAATGAAGGATTTACGAAACGAACCCTTCAGCGTATGATGAATTTGAAACATCAATTAATGCGTTTAGAAAACGCGACTCTAGAACAAGGTGAAGAAGATAAACGGGAATCACAAACGCCTAATAATGATTTCAAAGGCACTTCTAGTGATCAAATTCCGAAGGCAAAACAATATTTTAAAACTACCGAAATATTAAACCGACAAGCTTTACCTTTGCAGCAAAATTACAAGGAACGTGTAAAGGAATATTTTAAGGAAGATCATGATTAACTTTAATTACGAAACGGAATTTGAACTCGCCTCTGAAGCGGGTATTTCTAAATGGATTGCTGACACTATTAAGCATGAAGAATATAAGCTTGAAGAGATCAATTATATTTTTTGTGATGATGATTATTTATATAATTTGAATGTCGAGTTTCTTAAACATGACACCTTAACCGATATTATCAGTTTCGATTATTCTATAGGAAAATTAATTCAAGGTGATATTTATATTTCTGTTGATCGTGTTCGTGATAATGCTTTAGAGTATGATGTTGACTTCGATGAAGAAATGTGTCGGGTGATCATTCATGGCGTTTTACATTACTGTGGCTATAAAGACAAAACAGATGATGAAGCTAAGCAGATGCGTAGCAAGGAAAATTTCTATCTATCTCGACTTAAGTAGATTTCCTTATTTCAGTGTATATTTGCAAACTAAAAATTTTTAGTGTTCCACGTGGAACACTGTATTGAAACCAGATATTATGTTTAACGAAGTTTATGATGTTATCGTTGTTGGTGCTGGGCACGCAGGAAGTGAAGCTGCGGCCGCTGCGGCTAATATGGGAAGTAAAACCTTATTAGTTACCATGAACCTGCAAAACATCGCTCAGATGTCTTGTAATCCAGCGATGGGAGGTATTGCTAAGGGGCAAATTGTTCGTGAGATTGATGCTTTAGGTGGTTACAGTGGTATTGTGTCTGATACATCGGCTATTCAATTTAAAATGCTTAATAAATCTAAAGGGCCTGCTATGTGGAGTCCGAGGGTTCAAAGTGACCGTATGCGATTTGCTGAAGATTGGCGTATGCTTTTAGAGGGCACTCCTAATTTAGATTTTTATCAGGAAATGGTGGCTGGTTTGTTAATTGAAAACGGACGTGTTGCTGGTGTAAAAACTTCGCTTGGTATTTCTATTAAAGCAAAATCTGTTGTGCTTACCAATGGAACTTTTTTAAATGGTTTAATCCATATTGGAGATAAAAATTTTGGTGGTGGTAGAGCAGGAGAAAAAGCTGCTACGGGTATTACTGAACAATTGGTGGATTTAGGTTTTGAATCTGGAAGAATGAAAACAGGTACACCTCCAAGAGTTGATGGTCGTAGTTTAGATTATTCTAAAATGACCGAACAACCAGGAGATGATAATCCAGAAAAATTTTCATTTCTAGACATTACAAAACCGTTAGTTGAACAACGTTCTTGTTATATGACTTATACTAGTGAACAAGTTCATGATTTGTTACGTGAGGGGTTTGATCGTTCGCCTATGTTCAACGGACGTATTAAAAGTTTAGGCCCGCGTTATTGTCCGTCTATAGAAGATAAAATAAATCGTTTTGCGGATAAAGACAGGCATCAATTATTTATCGAACCAGAAGGCTGGCATACTTGTGAAGTTTATGTGAATGGTTTTTCTACATCGCTTCCAGAAGATGTTCAATTTAAAGCGTTACGTTCTGTAGTAGGTTTTGAGAATGTGAAATTCTTCAGACCAGGATATGCTATTGAATATGATTATTTCCCGCCTACACAGCTTAAACATACTTTAGAAACTAAGTTGGTTGAAGGTTTGTATTTTGCTGGTCAAATTAACGGAACAACAGGTTATGAAGAAGCCGCTTCTCAAGGTTTGATGGCTGGTATTAATGCTAGTTTAAAAGTTCAAGAACGTGATGCGTTTACCTTAAAAAGAGATGAGGCTTATATAGGAGTTTTAATAGATGATTTAATTACTAAGGGTACGGAAGAGCCTTATCGTATGTTTACGTCGAGAGCTGAATATCGTACTTTACTGCGTCAGGATAATGCTGATTTACGATTAACACCAAAAGGTTTTGAGCTTGGTTTGGCTTCTGAAAAACGTTTAAAACGTATGGAAGAAAAGCATGAAGCTGCCGAAAAGTTTGTTGATTTCTTTGAGAAAACCAGCGTTAAACCGGAGGTGATTAATCCTATTTTAGAGAGCAAATCTTCATCGCCTGTAAATCAATCAGGGAAGTTGTTTAAGGTTTTTGCGCGTCCAAATATCGAAATGGACGATCTTAGAAAAGTGGATAGTGTAGAGGCTTATATTCAAGAAAACAACTTAGATCGTGAGATTATTGAACAGGCAGAAATACAAGTAAAATATGCTGGGTATATTGCAAAGGAAAAGAATAACGCCGATAAATTAAGCCGTTTAGAGTACGTTAAAATACCATCTAATTTTGATTATTCTCAAATCAAATCTATGAGTTTTGAAGCTCGTGAAAAGCTTAAAAAAATACAACCTACTACCGTTTCTCAGGCTTCCAGAATCAGTGGTGTTTCTCCAAATGACATCTCTGTATTGCTTGTTTATATGGGTAGATAATACCGAAAAAAGCATTTCTTTTTAAAACGTTCCACGTGGAACATGTGTTTTTTTAGAGTGTTTTTATTGTGATTTTGGGTCACTCTAAGCTTGTTGAAGTATCTTTTTATTGTTAAATTTTGATACAGAAATAGACCTTTTACAAGCTTAGAATGGCTTCTTATTTATTTGAAATTGTCTTCAAATTTTAATAAACACGTCATTAAATGCAGGTTCGTCATTATCCCCTTGAGGGGATAATAGGGGTGTTTTAATTATAGTTTTTATATTTTATTTAGTTTGACCAAGTGTTATTTTAGTTAAATTTTGATGTAGAAATGGGTTTTCAATAGGCTTAAATTGATGTCATATTTAGTTAAAATTGTATCAATTTGAATTAAAACGTCATTAAAAATATCTGCGTTATTATCCCCTTGAGGACTACCGAAATGAAAACATCGTTTTAATTGAAGGTACCTGGCGTAGCCAATAGGGGTGTTTTTAAACTAGTTTTTAGCCTAGATTCCGAGGTCAAAAACAATCTATATGCTTTCATTTTAAGATAAATTCCTTTTGTTTTAATCTTAATTTTTATGTCACACGGAGCTTGTTGAAGTGTTTTTTAGTTAAATTTTGAAACAGAAATGTGTCTTCGACAAGCTCAGACTGACATCGTATTTAGTTAAAAACGCATACATTTTAATCAAAAATCATTTAAAAATCACTCCATAATTATCCGATAGAGGAGAGGTAAGGTTTGTTTTAAATAAAATTTTTGTCTTAATTCAGAATGAAAACACAATCAAAAATGGTTTTTTATCAATAAATATCTCTTGGTTTAACCCCAATTTTCATGTCACACTGAGGGTATCTAAGTGTTTTTTGAATCAGATTTTGATATATAAATTGGTTTGAGCTAAGGACATCTGGGAACTATATTAAGTAAAAACGGTATCTTTTTCAGCTTAATTATTTTAAAAATCTAAAGTAGTATCGTTATCAAATAGGCTGAATTTTTCCATGATAGAAAACTATTCTGAATCGTAGTTGTGTTTTTTTTCGAACTTTTCTTTTAAACTGTTCTGTTTAAATATTACATTTAGTCCGTTTATTAGCTAAATAAAACTGTTATTTACACTTAATTATTTTAAACTGTGACAGACGAAAACGACTTAAAAGTTATAGATCATTCCGTTTCGGGAGAAGAATTTACACTGATTAAAAATTCAGAATTCGGGTTTTTAGAAACCACTCCTAAGCCAGATATCGATAAATTACCTCATTATTATGAGAGTAAAGATTATATTTCTCATACCGATTCTAGAAGGAATTTAGTGGAGATTATATATCATATTGTACGAGGGGTATCTCTTAAAAAGAAGGTTCAGCTTATTGATGAGCATGCTTCAGATGGTAAAATTTTGCTAGATATTGGCTGCGGAACTGGCGATTTTTTAAAAGTAGCTAAAGAAAATGGATGGTATGGTTATGGTATCGAACCCAATGCTCATGCTCGTGAGATTGCAAATAAGAAAACAAATCAAGGGGTTTTTGATACCGATGAGCTTCTTAAATTTAAAGAGCATCGATTTGATGTTATCACACTTTGGCACGTTTTAGAGCATTTACCAGATCTAGAAAATCAAATTGAAATTTATAAAAAACTCCTAAAACCGAGTGGGACTTTAATTATTGCAGTCCCTAACCATAAGAGTTACGATGCTGCTTATTATCAAGAATTTTGGGCAGCTTATGATGTGCCAAGACACCTTTGGCATTTTTGTCAAGATTCTATGGCGGCATTATTATCAAAACATTTTTTAAAAGTTGTTGATGTGATTCCTATGAAGTACGATGCTTATTATGTGAGTCTGCTTTCAGAAAAATATAGAAAAGCAAGCTTTAAATTATTTCGAGCTTTCATCACTGGTTTTAAATCAAATTCGAAAGCAAAACGTTCAAAAGAAGCTTCGTCTTTGATTTTTGTGGTTAAAAATGAGTAAAAACTTATTTGTTTCTTGTTTAAGCGTTTTAAAACATTATAAACAGCCAATCATAAAGGCGTTTTTTAAAAGTGGCTTAAAAAGCTTTATTTGAAGTTGTTTTTAATAGTAATTTGTTATTAAGGTTTTAATGTCTATAATTTTTATTTATATGTTAAAATCATTTCAAATCATGATTTGATTCTACTTTACTTTCCTACATTTGTTTGCATATAAAATCAAATAATAATAATAAAAGAATGAAAAACATATTTTACCTCGTTTTAGTTGCTCTGGTTATAACATCTTGTAACCAACAAAAAATCGGTTACATTGATAATGGAATCGTTATAAACGATTTTCAAGAAAAGATCGATATCGAAACTAAGTTTCAAATTAAAGATGAGGCTTTTAAAAAACGTGCTGATAGTATCGGTCAAGCATTTCAAGCCGAAGTAAAAGAAGCACAAACTGTCGCTAGAAAAACACCTCAAAAAGCTCAAGAAATTATGGGTGGTTTACAACAAAAGCAACAAAGACTACAACAACAAATGCAAATTGAACAACAAGCGCTTACTCAAGAGTTTCAAACACAAATTGATACTGTAATTGTGAAGGTTAAAGACTTCGTTAAAGATTACGGTAAGAAAAATGGTTATACTTTTATTTTAGGGACTAGTGATGCTGCAGCTTCAGTACTTTATGGTGCAGAAGAAAACGATTTAACGCAAACCGTGTTAGAAGCTTTAAATGCTGAATACAAAAAATAATAATTATTTTATAACATGATTTATAAAGCCAAATGTTTTCATTTGGCTTTTTTTGTACAATAGATTTATCTAACTTTAGTTTTATAGGTGTGATATACCATAAGTTAATCAAAGATGTTTCAAATTTATCAAGAGCATTCGGCTATTTATTTGGATTCTAAAGCCTTTAAATGGCTTTACTTATGGTGTACAATTGGTTTTACTATTCTTTTCCTTGTGGTGTTTCAACCCTTCGGCATATCGGAAGAACTGCATTATAATTCTAAGTCATATTTTGATTTTTTAGGGCTGCTTTTTGGAGTTTCAATTGCTGTATTTTTTGGGTTGTACCTGTCGCAATTTATCTTAAGACCACTTTTTAAAATGCATAATAAGCCATTAAAAACCTATTTACTTTGGTTTGTAACAGAACCTGTTATTTTGGTAGCGGTTTATTTTATAGTGAGTCTTTTTATACCCGATTTAGGCGGCGCTTCACAAAGTGAGGAATGGACTTTTCTATTTCAGTTAAAAAACATTTTACAAACGCTAGCTATTCTAATCTTTCCGTTTATAATAACCTTATTAGTAACGATTTATAAATACCAAAATTTAAAACTTCATAAGCTAGAGTCTGCGGTTCATGAACCTTCTGTTAATCAAGACAGTTTCTCAGAAATCATTCATATAAAAAATGAAAACGATCAGGTGGAATTAACGGTTGATATTCTAGATGTCGTATTTTTAAAATCTGATAATCAATATGTTAAAGTGAATTATCTTAAAGACGAACAGTTGGAAACGCAATTAATTCGTACCCGGTTAAAATCCATTCTTGATGCCTATCCAAACAAGGGTTTATTACGTGCCCACCGGTCATATATTGTCAACCAACATTTTGCAGAAAGATTAGAAAGAAGAGGTTCCAAACAATTTTTGACCTTACAGGTAAATCAATTGCGTGTACCTGTTTCTAACTCTTATTTGTCAGATATTAAAGCTGCTATCCTTTAATTTTTAAATTAATTCACTCCGTATTTCATTCGATTCACTCCAAAGTGCCTTATTTTAGTGTGTTTCTTATAAATATTTGCTTCTTTTACAACTCCATTTAAAACGAACCTATTTTTATGAAATTTAAATTAAGTGCCTCTTTTATTTTATTTAGCCTCTTGGTCTTTTCTCAAGAAAACTATACGATTAGTGGTACGGTGAAGGATTTTTCTAATGGCGAACTCGTATTTGGGGCTTCGGTTTTTTTAGAAAATACTTCTAACGGAAGCATTACAAACGCCTATGGTTTTTACTCCATTACAGCCCCTGAAGGGACCTATAACATTGTGGTGTCGTATTTGGGGTATGTTACTGAAAAACAAGTGGTGATCTTGGATAAAAACCAAAGTATAGCTTTTGAGCTAAAAGAAGATACCACGTCTTTAGATGAAGTGGTAATTACAGCTGAAGAGTCTGAAAAAGCAAATATTAGAGACCCACAAATGAGTGTTGCTGTTATAAAAAGTACGACTATTAAACAAATTCCTGCGGTTTTGGGTGAAGTCGATTTGGTGAAATCCATTCAACTATTACCTGGTGTTACTAACAACGGAGAGGGCTCTAACGGGTTTAATGTTAGAGGTGGTGCGGTCGATCAAAATCTAGTGCTTCTTGATGAAGCCATTATTTTTAATGAATCCCACTTATTTGGTTTCTTCTCGGTTTTTAATGCCGATGTGGTTAAGGATATCAAATTATACAAAGGAAATATTCCTTCAAATTTTGGTGGTAGAGTGTCGTCTGTGCTCGATATCAGACAAAAAGATGGGAATAGTAAGGATTTTGAATTAACTGGAGGCATTGGTTTAATTTCTAGTAGATTGGCTGCCGAAGGTCCCATGTTTAATAACAAAGGGTCTTTTATTGTAGCTGGGCGCTCCTCTTATGCCCACTTATTTTTAAAATTAGCCAATGAAGATAATTCAGCTTATTTCTACGATTTTAATGCTAAAGCGAACTATGAGATTAATCAAAATAACCGCCTGTATTTATCGGGTTATTTTGGTAGAGATGTTTTAAATTTCGATGATTCCTTTACAAATTCATATGGTAATAGCACGTTTAACTTGCGTTGGAATCATATTTTTAATGACAAACTTTTTTCTAATTTATCCTTCATTTATGGGAATTATAATTACCAATTGAAACTCGGGTTTATTGGATTGGACTGGACTTCTAGCATTAAAAATTTTAACGCGAAATACGATTTAAAATATTACCTCAATAATAAAACGACAATTGATTTCGGATTAAGTACCATCCATTATAATTTCAATCCTGGTGATGTGAAACCGTTAGATGATGATTCCGCAATCAATGAAAATATTTTAGATAAAAAACGCGCCTTAGAATCTGGACTTTACGGACAAATTGAGCATAAGCTTACTGACAAATTGAATGTACAAGTTGGTCTACGATTGAGTATGTTTAATCGCTTAGGCGGACAGCCCATTTCAACGTACTTAAATGATCAGCCAGTGGTTTATAATGATGAATTGGGTATTTATGAAGAAGGGGAACGCACTGGAGAAATAGATTATGCTAAAAATGAAAGCATTGCCGATTTTTATAATTTCGAACCCCGTTTAGGATTAGCTTATCAGCTAAATGAAACCTCGTCTGTGAAATTAGGGTTTTCAAGAATAGCCCAATATTTACATTTATTATCCAATACTGCTAATGCTACACCCCTAGATGTTTGGACACCAAGTGGTTCTTTTATCGATCCGCAAATGGCTAATCAATATTCTGCAGGGTATTTTAAAGATTTGCAAGGTGGTCGATTTTCCATAGAAACCGAAGTGTATTACAAAACGGTTGATAACCGAATTGATTACATAGATGGGTCCAATTTAATTGCGAATAATAATATCGAAACTCAAATTTTACAAGGACAATCTCGTGCTTATGGTTTGGAGTTTTTATTCCGAAAAAATAAAGGAAAATTTACGGGCTGGTTAGCGTATACCCTATCAAAGTCTGAACAACAAACCCCTGGTGGATCTGCTGGCGGACCAGGGATAAATAAAGGTGATTGGTACAATACTCCATTTGATAGAACACACGATATCTCGCTTACAGGAAGTTACTTATTGACTAAAAAATGGAGTTTAAGTGGTAATTTTATCTTTCAAACAGGGCGTCCCGTAACATATCCGGTAGGACAATATGAATACGAAGGTTTGTCTATAGCAAATTACGATAGTAGAAATGCAAATCGTTTACCGGCCTATAACCGTTTGGATTTAGCTGCAACGTATAAACCAAACCGCAAACCGCAAGGAAAATGGAAAGGGGAGTGGGTTTTTAGTCTTTATAACGTTTATAATCGAAAAAATGCAGCCTCTATTTCATTCGGTCAAAATCTTGAAACTGGCGTTAATGAAGCTACAAGAACAGCCATTTTTGGTATCGTACCATCGATAACCTACAACTTTAAATTTTAAACCATCATGAAAAAGTATATATACACAAGTTTAATAGCGATTTTAGGGCTTTTCCTGTCCTGTACAGATGTTATTGAGGTGGAAGTCCCAACAGCCGATCCACGATTGGTTATAGAGGCTTCCTTAGATTGGGAAAAAGGCACTCCAGGTAATTATCAAACGGTTAAATTGAGTACCACAACGCCTTATTTTGATACCGATCAATCCAATGCGGTTACCAATGCCGTGGTTTCTGTCACACGATTAAGCACGAATGATATTTATAATTTTGTAAACAAAAATGATGGGACCTATACTACTAATGAATTTGTGCCAGTTTTTAATGAGGATTATGCGCTTACGGTGCAGTATGAAAATGAAACCTATACCTCTACAGAAACTTTGTTGCCTACAACGCCAATAACCTATATTACTCAGTCGCGAAGTGGTGGTCTTTTACCCGATGCTCTAGAGGTTAATGTGCATTTTGATGATCCTGAGGATGAAACTAATTTTTATATTTTGAAATTCCTACGTCAAGGTGATTTGTATCCAGAGTTAAGAGATGTTTCAGATGAATTTTTAAACGGAAATGAAATTAATATTTTTTATGAAAAACGTGGCGATGATGATGAAGACGAATTTCAGCCGGGTGATACCGTTGATATTAATTTGTATAATGTATCCGAGCGTTATTATAGATTTATTCAACTGTTAAATAGTCAATCCGGATCTGGAAACCCATTTGCACCTACCCCAGTTGAATTACGCGGAAACTGTATTAACCTTACAAACCCTGAGAACTACCCTTATGGCTATTTTCGTGTGACGGAAACCGATAAACAAGATTATACTTTTATAGAATAACCTGTGAACTGAATTTTTATGCTGATGATTTTTGTGTAGGTATTTTAATTTGAAGGTTTAAAATATAGCATATCTTGTTGTATGATAACATATACAAGGGAAGCGTTAAAGCGAGATGTTTAGAATTTAAATAAGTATGAATTTTGTTTTCACTGAAGCAAGTACGCTCCAAAAGCAGCTACTATAAAATAAATTGTGATGTTCCTTGCGCCGTCGAAGTCTTTTGCGATGCGCTGGCCCAGTAAAAAGATTAAAAGCAGTATACACGACAGTATGCAAGTTATATGCGCATATAGTTTGACTTGAAAGGCTATAAGTTGGTAAATGCCCAAAACAGAAAATACAGTGATTAAAGCTTCTAAAAGCACAACAAAAACTAAAATAGGAGGTATGAGATTGACTAAAAAGGTTTTTGAAAAATATTGTTTTAAGAATAAAATCTGACCTTTCCAATCGCTCACCTTATCGTAAAAACTCATGATAAAAGTGATGCTTAAAAAGCTTAAAATGAGGAGTTCGGCGCTATAGGTTAAAATGGTTTGCATCCTGAAAATTTAGGCCTTTTTGGTATGGAGTAACCGGGTGAGTTTTATAGATAAATCGGTTAGAATAATTTTCGAATTACCATTGCGCTCTATGTGGTAAATGGCATCTTGTAATTCGTTACTAATGTCCATAATGTTATTTCCGTGAACAAAAGGCGCGAAATTTTCAAGTTTAAATTTATCGGTTTTTGGTTCGAAAAACACCAAATCGGTGGCGTTGTAATTTAATAGTAAAGCCTGACGGAAAAAATCGAGACAAAAGTTTAAAAATTGCTTTTGTGTTTCACGTCCCGTTTTAGCAATATCCTCACTCCAAGATATTAAATCGTGAATAGCAGCTTTGTTGCCCTTGGCTTTAAAGGCACTACGAATCCAGAAAATAAACCAAGTTTCAAACTGAATGTCCTCCGAATCGCGATAAATAAGGTCACAAGCCTTATTGTAGTTTCCGTTAGATTGGTGGGCGATTTTGGTGGCCTGAGCGGGTTCTACCTCATATTGTTTAATCAGGGCGTCTTTAATAACCTCTTCAGCTAGCGGTGGAAAATGTAAAATTTGACATCGCGAGCGAATGGTGTTTATAATCTGCTCTTCATCTTCGGCAATGAGAATAAAAACCGTGTCTTTTGGCGGTTCTTCAATCAGTTTTAAAAGTTTATTGGCACAGGCGGTATTCATTTTTTCGGCCATCCAAATAAGCATGACTTTATGACCACCTTCGTAAGATTTTAGGGTAAGGGATTTTACAATTTCAACGGCTTCATCTACACCTATTTGTCCTTGTTTGTTATCCACACCAAGGAGTTTATACCAATCGAAAAGATTACCGTAGGGTTGTTCATTTAAGAGCTGGCGCCATTCTTCCAAATAAAAGCTTGAAACGGGTTTGCTTTTAACCTTATCGCTAGTGGTTACAGGAAAGGCAAAATGCAAATCGGGATGCGAAAAGTTTTTAAACTTTAAGTTACATGACTCGTTACCTGTATTGTTTTCGCCGCCAGAGTTTGAACACAGAATATATTGGGCATAAGCCAAAGCCATGGGCAAGGTGCCACAGCCTTCTTTACCAACAAACAATTGCGCATGCGGAATACGGTTGTTATCAACACTTTGTGTAAGGTGTTTTTTAATGTGTTCTTGGCCTAAAATATCGGAGAATAACATGAGACAAACTTACATAAAAAATTAATCTTTGATGTGGTTTATTTGGAGGACTGAAGTTTCACAGAGATACACTGAGTAAGCACGAAGATTCACAGAGAAAATTGTTTGAGACTTTTGGTTGAGATACGTTCAGTTGTTGATTTGAAGCTGATCTATTCCTATGAAAACGAAGGTTCCGCAAGAAGGATTGAGCAATTTGTTTGAGCTCCTCGCAGAGAGCGAGTTGTGAAAGCCTGGTTGCCATTTTTCTTGGCAACTTGCCCAGTAGCTATTTATTTACCAAGGATTCTGTGATGCGTACCGAGGCGATTTTTGAGGCGATAACACCTAAAATGGAAATGGTAAAAAACACAATAAAAAAGTTTTCAACCTCTATGGCAATAGGGTAGGCCAGGGTTGGAGTAATCATGACCAAGCTGAATTTTTGCTGCAAAAGGGTCACGCCAAAAGCGATGAGGATGCCAATAATTCCGCCAATAATACTCATTAAACTACCTTGGAGGAAAAAGATTTGTCGGATATCTTTTATGGTTACACCGATATTGAAAAGCGTAGAAAGGCTTTGTTTTTTATCTAACATCATCATGATTAAGGAGCCAATCACATTAAAAAAGGCAATAATTAAAACCAATGTAAATATTAAATACACCACTAAATTTTCGGTGTTGAGCATTTTATACAACGAGTCGTTTAACTGGGCTCGGTTTTTTAAAATGACTTTATCGCCTAAACTGTTTTGAATTTGTAAGCGGGTTTGTTCGACATCGGCACCTGGTTTAAGCTTAAACTCGATGGTTGAAATTTGATTGGGTTTGTAATTTAAAAGTTTTCTAGCCAAAGCGAGAGATGAAAAGACATAGGTTTCATTGAGGCTTTCATTGATAAAAAACACACCAACATTAATAACTTTTACGGTATTAAATGCTGTTTTAGCAGAAGTTATAGCACCTTTTCCTGGTTTAGGAACGTATAGATTGATGTTTTTTGTGAAGTTTAAAACGCCTAATGATAAATCGTTTGAAATACCCCAACCTACAACAATTTGATTGCTGTTTTGATCTAACCAATTCCCATGGTCGATAACTGAATCGATACTAACAACGCTTTGAAAATTTTCGTCGACACCTTTAATAACGGCTAAAGCATTTTTGTCTTGAGACTCAATAATGATGCGCTCTTCAATGGTTTTTGAATAGGATGTGATGGCATCAATTTTATTAAGACTCTCAATATTTTCTGGGGTAAGAATGAATGATTTCCCTGTGGCAGCTTCGGCTTTAAGATCGGGGTCGACTACACTCGTAAACTGAAGGGTGAAATCTTTTAAGCCTGAGAAACCAGAAAGCACAATAAATAGGGAGCCAGCACCTAAAATAACTCCTGCAATGGCGATATAGGTAATGAAATTGATGGCATTATTGGTGCTTTTGGAGCGTAAATAACGCTTTGCGATGTATAATGAAACATTCATGAGGTTAATATTATGAAAAAATAATGATTTAGAACTGAATTAAACTTTTACCATTTTCTAAAACATGGCCATTTTTCACCCATTTTTTACCTTTTTTTCTTTCCGTAGCTCAACTATGGAACTCAAAAAAACTTTCAAATGGTCAAAAAATATCTAATTTTCGCTTAAACGCAAAAAGTTTAATTCAGTTCTTAATGAATGTTCAAAACCAGACTAAAAAGAATTATGATTTTTTTCTAGAGTCTAACATCGAAGGATCTTTGATAGGATTCTCGTCACCTTTAAGTGATTTTTCAATTTTATCGATGTATTCTAGTGAATCGTCTATGAAAAATTCTAAATGAGGCATGCGACGTAGTTGATTTCGTGTGCGTTGTGCCAATTCATGACGAATTAATGGGGTGTTAGATTTTATACCTTCAAGTAGGGTTTTAGCTTTGTCGTTAGGAAAAATGCTTAAATATACTTTGGCTACCGATAAATCTACGGTGACTTTAACTTTAGAAACAGAGATTAATACACCACGCATGCCGCCTTGAGTGGCTGCTTTTTGTAGCACATCGGCTAAATCGGTTTGTAAAACCGTTCCTATCTTTTTTTGTCTTTGACTTTCTTCTTCCACAGTATAAAAAATTATAACCCTTAGAGGTTTAGACTGCAAAAATACGGATATTTAGAGATTTTAAAGGCTTTAGTTGGTTATTTTCGTATTTTGATTGTTGTTTGGGTTCGTTTCATGATGTTTTTCTGGTTGTGGTTTAAATAAGTTCATATCGTGTTTATTTAGATGGTAATCAATCATATTGGCGTAGGAAGGTCCGTAACTCAGTAATTAAATAAAGGTTGATTTGTTTTATGAAGAAAATTGAACATGTCGGTATTGCTGTTAAAAGTCTAGAAGATTCCAACGATTTATTCTCAAAGTTGTTGGGAAAACCGCATTATAAAACTGAAATGGTAACTAGTGAAGGTGTAAATACATCGTTTTTTCAAGTTGGGGAAAATAAAATTGAACTGCTCGAAGCCACCCGAAACGATAGTCCCATTGCCAAGTTTATTGATAAAAAAGGGGAAGGTGTGCATCACATCGCTTTTGATGTAGAAGATATTTATGCTGAGGTTGAGCGTCTTAAAAAGGAAGGTTTCAGTATTCTTAATGAAACGCCTAAAAGAGGTGCCGATAATAAGCTGGTGGTCTTTTTACATCCAAAATCTTCCAACGGCGTATTAATTGAATTGTGCCAAGAGATAAAGGAATAATTTTCTTGTGAAGTATTAAAATAAGTAGTAATATTGCACTCCAATTTCGGTCCTATAACTCAGTTGGTTAGAGTATCTGACTCATAATCAGAAAGTCCCTGGTTCGAGCCCAGGTGGGACCACATCTAGAAATTGTAAAGCCTTACAGCAATGTGAGGCTTTTTTTTGTAAATTTATTTTTTAGAAACCAGTACTTTTTTAAAATCAAAGGATTAAGTTTGCTCTGGATATAAGTTTAGAATATTAATTTATAGATTCATAAGAAGATGAAAACTATAAATGTACGCTAATTGAAAAATAATTTTATGTTAATATCGTTTACTAATAATTTTTTTTAAATTTGTTCATGTATGAAAGACAAACAATTTAAAAGAGGTATTCTTGTAGGCTTATTTTTAATAGTAAGTTTTGCTGGAACAGCTTTGGTTCAAGATCCTCCTGTGCCAGCTCCACCACCCCCTCCAGGTCTTCCTATAGATGGTGGTATTCTTGCGGGTATAGTTGTCGCTATAGCTTATGGAGCTAAAAAAACACTTTTTAATAAAGAAAAGTAGTTTTTTATACTTTATTTAAGGCGTTTAAGCGCGCCACATACTTTCCTAATACATCAAATTCTAAATTCACAACACTTCCCTTTTTAAAGGTTTTAAAATTAGTGTGCTCGTAAGTGTAGGGTATTATAGCTACGCTAAATTGGTCTTTTTGTGAGTTTACAACGGTTAAACTTGTGCCGTTTACAGTTATTGAGCCTTTTTCAATGGTGATATTGTTTAAAGCTGCATCATATTTAAAAGTAAATATCCAACTACCGTTTTCTTCTTTCACTTCCGTACACACAGCGGTTTGGTCTACGTGTCCTTGTACGATATGACCATCGAGTCGGTCGCCAAGTTTCATAGCACGCTCTAAATTGACAGCATCATCAATTTTTAAAGTGCCTAGATTTGTTTTATTTAACGTTTCTTTAATGGCGGTTACAGTATAGGCGTCTTCATCAACCTTCACCACAGTTAAACAAACGCCATTATGTGCTACACTTTGATCGATTTTTAATTCGGAAGTGATGCTGCTTTTTATAGTGATATGTAGGTTGTCTAGTTCATTTTCTAAATGAGAAACCGTACCAATCGTTTCAATAATTCCAGTAAACATAATATTGTGGGTTTATTTAATTAAATTTGCTGCATCAAAATTACAAACAAAAGTTATCATTATTTAATGACGGAGACAGAAAATATAGTAGTAGGAATATCCATAGGTGATTTAAACGGCATTGGTGGAGAAATTGTTTTAAAAACATTTGAAGATGCAAGAATTTTAGATTTTTGTACTCCCGTAATTTTTGCTTCGTTTAAAGTCATGACTTTTTATAAAACGCATTTTAAATCGGAGATAAATTTTAATAGTATAAAAGATTTAGATCAGATTACTGCAGGAAAGGTTAATGTTTTTAATTGTTGGAATGATCCTGTTAAAATTGAATTTGGTAAAGAAGATGTTACTATAGGTACCTTTGCTATAAAATCGCTAGAGGCGGCAACTAAAGCTTTAAAAGAAGGTTTTATTAATGTGTTAGTGACAGCACCTATAAATAAACATAACATTCAATCGGAAGCTTTTAAATTCCCTGGGCATACCGATTATTTGGCTCAAGAATTAGAAGGAGAAAGTTTAATGTTTATGATTAATGACAGATTACGAGTTGGTTTACTTACCGATCATGTTCCTGTTAAAGATGTAGCCAACCACATAACGCCAAAACTTATCGAGCAAAAAATAAATACGGTTTACGAATCCCTTAAAAAGGATTTTAAAATACAAAAACCGAAAATTGCCGTTTTAGGGATTAATCCACATACAGGGGACAATGGTGTTATTGGTCATGAAGACGACGATGTTTTAAGACCAACTTTGCAAAAAATAAAAGAAAGTGGTAAATTGGTGTATGGGCCATATGCGGCCGATAGTTTTTTTGGTTCTAATAATTATAAAAACTTTGATGCTATTATCGCTTCGTACCACGATCAAGGGTTAATTCCTTTTAAAACTTTATCTTTTGGTCAAGGCGTAAACTTTACGGCGGGCTTAAATAAAGTGAGAACCTCTCCCGACCACGGGACAGCCTATGAAATTGCTGGAAAAGGTGTAGCCGATGAAAATTCTTTTAAGGAAGCGGTTTACAGCGCGATGCAAATATTTAAAAATAGAACCGATTATGAAGAACTCACTGCAAATCCCCTAAAAAAGGCATCGCGTAGTGAGCGTCGTTAACCCCTTGATTGCTAGTTTTTTTGGGTAAAACCAAAATAAATTGAGATATAAACAAAAAAATGTTAATAAGTAATGCTCCGTAAATAAAAATTTATATATTTGCGGGCTCAAAATAGATGTGATTATGAAGTCGTTAAAAGAGTTTACAATTCCATTTGTAGGGTTAAAAATTGGCAAGCATCATTTTGAGTATGAAATTGAGCAATCGTTCTTTGAACATTTTGAGTATGAAGATTTTAATGATGTTAAGGTTCATGTTGATTTAGTTTTAGAAAAAAAATCAACATTACTAGAATTACATTTTAAAATTTCTGGATGGGTTAATGTCCATTGTGATCTCACTAACGAACCTTATAATCAAGATATAGAAAACGATTTTGATTTGGTAGTCAAGTTTGGTGATGAATATAACGATGAAAACATTGACTTATTAATTCTTCCTCATGGAAGTTATGAAGTTAATATTCAGCAGTATATTTACGAGTTAATTATTCTTGCTGTCCCTATTAAACGTATACATCCAGGTGTTGAAGATGGCACCTTAGATTCGGAAATACTCAAAAAATTAGAAGAATTAAGCCCTAAGCTTAAGGAAGACGAAACGAAAGTGGAGTTAGAGGATATTGATCCTCGCTGGAATACATTAAAGAAATTATTAACGGATAAATAGAAACTTAAAATGGCACATCCTAAGAGAAAAATCTCGAAAACAAGAAGAGATAAAAGAAGAACACATTATAAAGCAACTGCGCCACAGATTGCTACATGCCCTACAACAGGTGAGGCACATTTATATCATAGAGCTCACTGGCATGAAGGAAAATTATACTACAGAGGTCAAGTATTGATTGATAATTCTGCAGAAATAGAAAATGTGGCATAATTAGTTATGCACGCATATTAAAAAACGCTCATTTATGAGCGTTTTTTTTATGAATTAATTTTTATGATTAACAAAAACGCGTAATTTGCAGAATATTATTTCAGAATTTAGTAGTTTTCGCCAAATTTTGAACGTTTTTGTCCATTTTTAATAAATTTTTGGTCAAATTAACTATAAAGTTATGAGTAAAGTCTCAGCGGCAATCACAGCTGTAGGTGCATATGTGCCAGAATACGTATTAACCAATCAAATTCTTGAAACGATGGTTGATACCAATGACGAATGGATTACATCCAGAACCGGTATTAAAGAACGCCGTATTCTTAAAGATGACGGTAAAGGTACATCTTACCTAGCTATAAAAGCCGCCCAAAATCTCATTGAGAAAAACAATTTAGATCCCAAATCTATCGAGTTGGTTATTGTTGCAACAGCAACACCAGACATGAAAGCAGCCTCAACGGCTTCTTATACAGCAACTGAAATTGGTGCAACCAATGCGTTTTCATTTGATATGGACGCTGCTTGTTCTAGTTTCTTATTTGGAATGTCGGTTGCAGCCAGTTATATCGAATCTGGAAGGTATAAAAATGTATTACTTATTGGGGCCGATAAAATGTCGTCAATAATTAATTATAAAGATAGAGCCACGTGTATCATTTTTGGTGATGGCGCTGGAGCGGTTTTATTTGAAGCTAATGATGAAGGTTACGGTCTTAAAGATGAATACTTAAGAAGTGATGGTACTGGACGTGAGTTTTTACAAGCCACTTATGGTGGTTCATCCCATGCTTTAACAGCTGAAGTTCTTGAAAAAGGTGGTCACTATGCTTTCCAAGAAGGACGTACCGTATTTAAGAATGCCGTGTTTAATATGGCTGATGCAGCAGTAAAAATATTAGAACGAAATAATTTAACCAAAGATACCGTTGATTGGTTAGCAGCTCATCAAGCGAATAAGCGAATTATCGATGCTACAGCCCAACGTATTGAGTTAGACGAAGAAAAGGTGATGATTAATATTCACAAATATGGGAATACTACATCAGCAACTTTACCTTTATTAATAAATGATTATGAATCGCAATTAAAAAAGGGAGATAATGTTATATTTGCCGCTTTTGGAGGCGGATTCAATTGGGGGTCTATTTATTTAAAATGGGCGTACGACTCTAAAAACTAACCACTAAATAATTAGCAATATTATGGATATAAAAGAAATTCAGAACTTAATTAAGTTTGTTGCCAAGTCTGGTGCAAGCGAAGTTAAACTAGAAATGGATGATATTAAAATCACCATTAGAACTGGGTCTGAGTCAGACACAACTATTGTTCACCAAGTACCTGCGCCACAAATAGCGCAACCAGTTGCTGCTGCTGCTCCTGTTGTAGAAGCAACCGTTCCAGCTGCTGCCCCTGCCGCTGCTGCTCCTGCCGATGAGGATTCAAAATATATAACTATCAAATCTCCAATTATTGGAACTTTCTATAGAAAACCATCTCCAGATAAACCATTATTTGTTGAGGTTGGACAAACTATAGCTGAAGGTGATGTACTTTGTATTATTGAAGCGATGAAACTCTTCAATGAAATTGAGTCTGAAGTTTCAGGAAAAATCGTTAAAATATTAGTTGATGATTCTTCACCAGTTGAATTTGATCAACCATTATTTTTAGTAGACCCATCTTAATTTTAGATTATTAGGGCGCCAATTTTTAAAGGGATAACCCTTTAAATTTTCGAAGGACCCAATGATCTGTATAATCTAATTCTAACAAGATGTTTAAAAAAATATTAATAGCCAATAGAGGTGAAATAGCACTACGTGTTATTAGAACCTGTAAAGAAATGGGCATTAAAACCGTGGCTGTATATTCTACAGTCGACGAAGAAAGTCTACATGTAAAGTTCGCAGACGAAGCTGTATGTATTGGACCAGCAGCGAGTAGCGAGTCTTATTTAAAGATGTCAAATATTATATCTGCTGCAGAAATTACTAACGCAGATGCCATTCATCCAGGTTACGGATTTTTATCTGAAAACGCTAAATTCTCAAGAATTTGTGAAGAGCACGGTATTAAATTTATCGGAGCTTCTCCAGAAATGATTGACCGAATGGGAGATAAAGCGAATGCTAAAGCAACTATGAAAGCTGCAGGTGTTCCTTGTGTTCCAGGTAGTGATGGGGTTATTGAATCTTATGAAGATTGCGAAAGAATTGCTGAAGAAACAGGTTACCCAGTCATGCTTAAAGCTTCTGCCGGTGGTGGAGGAAAAGGTATGCGTGGTGTCTTCAAAAAAGAAGATTTAAAAGCAGCTTGGGACTCAGCAAGACAAGAATCGAAAGCTGCCTTCGGAAACGACGATATGTACATGGAAAAACTTATTGAAGAGCCAAGACATATTGAAATACAAGTTGTAGGTGATTCTACTGGAAAAGCCTGTCACTTATCTGAAAGAGACTGCTCGGTACAACGTCGTCATCAAAAATTAACTGAAGAAGTACCTTCCCCATTTATGACGCCTGCATTGCGTAAAAAAATGGGTGAAGCGGCTGTAAAAGCGGCAGAGTACATTAAATATGAAGGTGCTGGAACTATTGAGTTTTTGGTAGATAAACACAGAAACTTCTACTTCATGGAAATGAATACGCGTATTCAAGTAGAGCACCCTATTACTGAACAAGTGATCGATTTTGATTTAATTCGTGAGCAAATTTTAGTAGCTGCTGGTGTGCCAATTTCTGGTAAAAACTATTTACCAAAATTACACTCTATAGAATGTCGTATTAATGCTGAAGATCCTTTTAATGGTTTTAGACCATCACCAGGAATGATTACTACATTACATGCTCCAGGAGGTCACGGTGTGCGTTTAGATACTCACGTGTATGCTGGTTATGCCATTCCGCCAAACTACGATTCTATGATTGCTAAGTTAATTACAACGGCGCAAACTAGAGAAGAGGCGATTAATAAAATGAAGCGTGCTTTAGATGAGTTCGTGATTGAAGGTATTAAAACGACCATTCCATTCCACAGACAATTAATGGATCACCCAGATTACTTGGCTGGTAATTATACCACTAAGTTTATGGAAGATTTCGTTATGAAAAAGGAATAGTAAAACCATATAGAATAAAACTCCGAAATTGCTTTCGGAGTTTTTTTATGCCTTATTTTTACAGTCAAATATCTAGTATTTACTTATGCGTTTTTTTAGATTTCTGTTTAAAATTTGCTTTTGGTTTGTTGTGTTTACTCTGGCTTTAGTGCTTCTGTTTAAATTTGTGCCAGTGCCATTCACCCCATTAATGGCTATTCGTTATTTTGAAGACGATTCATCCAAAGTATTAAAACATGATTGGGTTTCTATTGATGACATTTCTACTAATTTACAACGTGCAGTCATCTGTAGTGAAGATCAAAATTTTTTAAAACATGCTGGTTTTGATTATAAAGCCATAGAAAAGGCGATTACTTCTAACCAAAAAGGAAAACGTATGCGTGGCGGAAGTACTATAAGTCAGCAAACGGCTAAAAATGTATTTCTTTGGCCAGAACGTAGCTGGGTTAGAAAAGGTTTTGAAGCCTATTTCACTTTTTTAATAGAGTTGTGTTGGTCTAAACAGCGCATTTTAGAAGTGTATTTGAACAGTATTGAAATGGGTAAAGGTATTTATGGAGCTGAAGCAGCTTCGAAGTATTGGTTTAAAAAGTCAGCTAAAAACCTATCGCAATATGAAGCGGCTGCCATTGCGGCTATATTACCAAACCCGAGGAAATATATAGCTTCTCCCGCCACAGCTTACATTGAGTCTAGAAAAGCTTGGATTGTGAAGCAAATGCGCTATTTTGGCCCTTTAAAGTTTAAAGAAAAGGATCATGGCAAACGCTAAAACTAAGGAGGCATTATACGGTTTATGTTGCGATTTTATTGATGATCGATTTAAAACTATTCAAAAAACAATTTCCGAAATTCAAGAGTCTTTAACTTCAGAAACTAAAAGTAGTGCCGGCGATAAACATGAAACGGGTAGAGCCATGCTTCAGTTGGAACGCGAGAAAGCAGGAAATCAATGGTCTGAAATTCAAAAAACCAAAGAAATTCTGGATAAGGTCAATGTGGGTAAAGTTTCTAAGCAGATTGGTTTAGGGAGTGTGGTTTATACCAGTCAAGCCAACTATTTTATTGCTATTAGTGCAGGCGTCCTAAAAGTAGAACAAGATCATTTTTACGCTATTTCTTCAAATACCCCTATTGGGAAATTATTAATGGGGCATACCGTAAATGATGTCATCACCTTTAGAGATCAAAATTTCACCATCACAGGTGTCTTTTAATGGCTTTATTTTTATTAGCCGATTAACTATAGTGCAAGAAGGAAATTCTGTTAACACCCCTCTTATTTTGCTTCTACCTCTATCTCTATACCAAGTTTAGCTTTCTAAACATTATTTTTAGAGTTAACTTTTTATGTTTTTCCACCAATCTCCGTGGTATTGATTCTATAATTTTATAGTTATACGCTCGTCATCTATTTATGAGGACTGCTTTTAAACTATTAAAAATCAATATTATGAAAATTAAGAAACTATTGGTTATTGCTATATGCATCATAGGAATGATGTCTTGCAATAACAAAAAGAAGGAAAATAATTCGACGTCAGATCCTAGCTATTCACCAGAGATTGAAAACGATATGGAACATAATAAATCAGCAACTGAAGCAGAGGTGCCACAGATTAAAGTTGATATAGCCTCTAAAAGCGGAAGTCATGTGTCAGGTACTATTGTTTTTACAGAAATTAATAATACTGTAAAGATGATGGCAGAATTTGAAGGTTTAAAACCAAACACCGTTCATGCCGTACATTTACATGAGACTTCCGATTGTTCTGCTCATGATGCCAAATCCACAGGAGGACATTGGAATCCAACAAATACCAAGCATGGTAAATGGGGAGATGTTCAAGGATATCATCGTGGTGACATTGGTAATTTTACAGCTGATGAAAACGGAAAAGCCACTATTAATTTTGAAACAGACGAATGGTGTATTTCTTGTCAAGACACAACGAGAACCATTAATGGCCGTGGTATCATAATTCACGAAGGTAAGGATGATTATAAAACACAACCCACAGGAGATGCAGGAGCTAGAATTGCATGTGGTGCTGTTATGTAATAACATTATTTTATTATCTAAATAATTTTAAAGACAGGGGTCAGGTTAACAATAACTTGACCCTATTTTTGTGTCTTTAATTTAAAATTTTAATGCACTAGCCTTATTTTATTTTAACTTGTCATTTTTTTTAAAGTTATCTATGTTTTACGCTATTTCATTTTTATGCTTAGTTGCTATAGTCATTTTTGCTTTCCGTTTGCTAAAAACAAAAAAGCCGGACACTTTTCCAGAGGGATGGAAACAGCTTTTAGTGGAGCATGTTGCTTTTTATAAGGCCTTAACACCTAAACAGCAAAGGGTTTTTGAAAATCGTATCATGATTTTTCTAAATGAAGTTAATGTTGAGGCTGTTGAATTTGAGTTAGAGGACTTAGATCGATTGTTAGTAGGGGCTAGTGCTGTTATTCCTGTATTCGGATTTCCAGAATGGCATTATACCAATTTGAGTGGTGTTATTTTATATCCGGATAATTTTAATGCCGATTACGAATTTGGGCATAAAAACGAGCGCCGAAATATTATGGGCATGGTTGGTACAGGCCGTTTAGAAAAGCAAATGATACTTTCTAGGAAGGCTTTACATCACGGATTTTCTAATGCGAATGATAAAAGCAATACCGCTATACATGAGTTTATACATCTCATAGATAAAATGGATGGTGCTACCGATGGTGTACCGGAGTATATTATGAAACACAGTTACAGTATTCCCTGGTTGAATCTCATTCATAAAGAAATGGAAGCCATACATAAAAACAAATCGGATATAAGAAGTTATGGGGGAACAAATCAAGCGGAATTTTTTGCTGTAGCTTCCGAGTATTTCTTTGAAAATCCTAAGCTCATGGAAAAGAAGCATCCCGAATTATACCGTATGCTTCAAATGTGTTTTCATACTAAAAATTGAAACTAGTTTCTTTTATCTGCTTTTAAGCTGCTTTTCGAGGAGTACCACTTATTTATTCACCACAAGATATACCTCATCAGATGTCATTAAGGGCTTATCATGCTCAAAAAATATGGTTTGACCTTTTAAATCGGCTTCCACCAAATAGAAATGTCCCTTGTAATAGGCGCGTTTAACAGTAGCTTTTATATTGGAATGATTTACCACTTGCAATTGATGGGCATAAACTAAATCACCATCAATAGTATTAAATTCCCCGAAAAAAGATGCAATTAAGGGTGTTTTAGGGCTTTTATATAATTTTTCAGGGGTATTGTGCTCTAAGATTTTATGATCGCTTAAAACGATCATTTGATCGGCAAAACCTAGCACGTCTTCTTTGTCATGCGTGGCTACAATGCAGCTGATGTTTTTTTTCTTCAGATATTGAAACACATTCCGTCTTAAACTTTGCTTTTTGAAATTATCAATATGGCTAAAAGGTTCATCTAAAAACATGATTTCGGGCTGTTTTGCTAAAGCCCGCGCTATGGCTACCCGTTGTTTTTGTCCGCCACTTAATAGTTTTACTTTGGTTTTTGCGAAAGCTGTAAGTTCTACCACTTCAAGAAGTTCGGCAGTGCGTTCTTTTTTTTCCTCGGGAAAGAAGTTAGATAGGAATTTTCCAATATTTTCGGCTACCGAGGTAAAGGGCATCAAATCAAATTCTTGTGCCACATATTTCATAAAATCGTAGCCAACTACCAAGTTGTATTTGGGTCCTAGAATTTCGTCTTCCTTCCAAAAAATATGTCCGCCATCCAAATCATATTCGCCATACAACAGCTTTAAAAGGGTGCTTTTTCCGCAACCACTTTCTCCAATAATGGCTAAGTTTTCACCCGGTTTTACCTGAAATGATATATTGGTTAAAACAGGTTTTTTATGATAAGAAAAAGTAAGTTGATCAACGCGTAGCATATGGAAGAAGTCCTAATAATTAAGACGATAAAAATCGTTTGAGGTTTTAAAATTATACAAGGATAGTTAAAAAAAATGAGCCAAATCCTCTAATTTAGAATTTGGCTCAAAGGTATTATTTATATAAACATGTTTATATTTTATTCGGTAAGCTTTTAAATTTCATATTGTCTAATGTAAAGCCAAAAATATCGGCATATTGCTCAATAGTTTTACTAATAGGTGTTCCAGCGCCATGGCCCGCATCGGTTTCAATACGAATTAAAACGGGATGTTTTCCAACTTGTTTGGCTTGTAAAGCAGCAGCAAATTTAAAACTATGTGAAGGAACAACGCGATCGTCATGATCGCCAGTTGTAATTAGAGTTGCAGGATATTCAAAGCCTTTTTTCACGTTGTGAACAGGTGAATATTTTTTAAGGTATTCGAACATCTCTTTACTGTCTTCTGCAGTCCCATAATCATAGGCCCAACCGGCACCAGCTGTAAAAGTGTGGTATCTTAGCATATCTAAAACACCAACTGCTGGTAAGGCGACTTGCATAAGATCTGGGCGTTGTGTTAAGGTTGCTCCAACAAGTAAACCACCATTTGATCCACCTCTTACTGCTAAGTACTTTGATGAGGTGTAGTTGTTTTTAATTAAGTATTCGCCAGCAGCTATAAAATCATCAAATACATTTTGTTTTTGCATTTTTGTTCCAGCATCGTGCCATGCTTTTCCGTATTCGCCACCACCACGTAGGTTAGGTACGGCATAGATACCACCTTGCTCCATCCATACAACATTAGGAACACTAAAGGTTGGAGTTAAACTGATGTTGAAACCGCCATAGGCATAAAGCATGGTTGGATTTTTTCCGTTTAACTCTAAGCCTTTTTTATAGGTAATCATCATTGGAATTTTAGTACCATCTTTTGAGGTATAAAATACTTGGTGACTTTCGTAATCGTTGCTATTAAAATCAATAGCAGGTTTCCAGTATAATGTTGTTTCACCAGTTTCAAGGTTTAAGGTGTAGATGCTTGAAGGTGTGTTATAGTTTGTAAATGAAAAGTAATCGATTTTTTCATCTTTTTTACTACCAAATCCGCTTGCGGTTCCTAATCCAGGTAATTTAATTTCTCTTATTAATTCGCCTTCAAAATTGTACTGTTTTACCTTAGATAACGCATCGACCATATAGTGTGCTAAAATGTAATCTCCACTAGTAGATGGTGATAACACATGCTCGGTTTCAGGAATTAAATCTACCCAGTTTTCTGGTGATGGATTCGAGGCATCAACAGTTACAATTTTTTTGTTTGGTGCGTTTAAATTCGTTGCTAAGAATAATGTACTCCCATTGTTTTTCAAAACATCTGTATCGCTATCACTATGATTTAAAATGGTAACAAAAGGGCTGTTAGGTGCGGTTAGATCTTTAATAAAAAGTTTGTTTCCTGAGGTAGAAATACTCGCCGAAATGATTAGATACTTGTTATCTTCAGTAACATCCGCCATGATATAACGGTGTTTTTCTTCAGGAGTGCCACCAAATATTAAAAGGTCCTCTTTTTGAGGAGTTCCTAATTTATGGTAATATACTTTGTGCTGATCGGTTTTAGCTGAAAGCTCACTACCTTTTGGTTTATCGTAACTTGAATAATAAAAACCTTCATTTTTGAACCATGACAATCCAGAAAATTTAATATCTACAAGCGTATCTTCAATAATTTCTTTGTTTTCAGTATTCATTAAAATGACTTTTCTCCAGTCGCTTCCGCCTTCAGAAATAGAGTAAGCCAAAATTTTTCCATTTTCAGAAAAACTAAGTCCGCCAAGGGAAGTTGTACCATCTTTAGAGAAGGTATTAGGGTCTAAAAAAACTTCAGCTTCATCATTGCCTTTTTTTCTGTAAATCACATTTTGGTTTTGTAAACCATTGTTTTTAGAAAAATAGGTATAATCACCTTCCTTAAACGGGGCGCCTACTTTTTCGTAGTTCCATAATTCTGAGAGTCTTTGTTTTAAGGTGTCTCTGTACGGAATTTGATTTAGATAATCGAAAGTAGCCTTGTTTTCTGCCACCACCCAAGCTTCGGTTTCGGGACTTCTATCATCCTCTAGCCAGCGATAAGGATCTTTAACTTTCACACCAAAGTAGGTGTCTACGGTATCAACTTTTTTTGTTTCAGGGTACTCAGCAATTATAATGTGAGATGTTTTTGCTTCTTGTTTACAGGCCATAAATAGAATTAGAAATAAGACGGAACATGCGAATTTATACATAATTTTCTGCTATTTTTAAGTTGTCAAAAATATAGAAAACTTAAAAGAATCAAGGAGTTATAACTAGTAAAAAGGCTTAAGGAAAAGTTAAAACTGCAGTGAATTCGCGTACCTGAAATTTACGTTTTATTAATGAAAATGTTTGTGGAAAAAGCGACGTAATTATTCGATGCAAAAAAACTCCTACAGATGTTGCAGGAGTTTTTTAAAAGTATAAAGTTATTGGTATTAAACCAATCCGTTTTTAATTAAGTATTCAGCAATCTGAATGGTGTTAGTCGCCGCACCTTTTCTAAGGTTATCGGCTACAATCCACATATTAAGGGTGTTTTCTTGTGATTCGTCACGTCTAATACGACCTACAAAAACCTCATCTTTATCATGCGCGTAAATTGGCATAGGGTAGGTGTTTGTGCTGGTATTATCTTGAACAACAACACCTGGAGTTTCACTTAACAGTTTACGAACATCAGCCAAATCGAAATCCTTCTCGAATTGTACGTTAACAGATTCTGAATGTCCGCCAGCTGTTGGTATTCTAACGGCTGTAGCAGAAACTGCAAAGCTGTTATCACTCAATATTTTTTGAGGTTCTTTAGCTAATTTCATTTCCTCTTTGGTGTACCCATTTTCTAAGAAAACATCACAATGTGGCAAGGCGTTTCTTCCAATAGGGTAAGGGTAAGCCATTTCGCCATCGATACCTGCAATTTCGTTTTCTAGTTGTTTAACAGCTTTTACACCAGTTCCAGAAACCGATTGGTAAGTGGATATTACAACACGTTTCATGTTGTAGGCTTTATGTAAAGGTGCTAGAGCCATTACTAATTGAATTGTAGAACAATTTGGATTAGCAATAATTTTATCTTCTTTAGTTAATTCACCTGCATTAATTTCTGGTACTACCAATTTTTTAGTAGGATCCATACGCCAAGCAGAAGAGTTATCAACTACTGTGGTTCCTGCTTCAGCAAATTTAGGAGCCCATTCTAAAGACGTGTCGCCTCCTGCCGAAAACAAGGCAATATCTGGGCGCATTGAAACCGCGGTTTCTAATCCAACAACTTTATAATCGTTTCCTTTGTAGCTTATTGTTTTACCTACCGAACGTTCTGAGGCAACAGGAATTAATTCTGTTACTGGAAAATTACGTTCTGCAAGAACTTTTAACATCACTTCGCCTACCATACCAGTGGCACCAACTACTGCAACTTTCATAATAAATAAATTTTCTATTTATATTAAATTTCTGAGAGGCAAAACTAAGTATTAATTCTATTTATAAATCTAAAAAAAGCACTCATTTTCTGAAAATGAGAGCTTTTTAACAAGAAATAACACAGTGTTATTTATTTAACAATTAATTATTTTTTTAACAAGTCTCTAATTTGGATAAGTAATTCTTCTTGAGTTGGTCCTTTTGGTGGTTCTGGAGCAGGCTCTTCTTTTCTCTTCATTTTATTCACGGCTTTAACAACCATGAACATCACGAAAGCTACGATGATAAAGTCAATAACATTGGTTAAAAATGCACCCCAAAGTATAGAAACTTCGCCTTCTACAACACCTTCAGCATTAGTAACGCCTTCAGTAATTACGTATTTGAGATCTTTGAAATCCGATTGGAAAATTAATCCGATTAATGGAGAAACAATGCCTCCTGTAAAAGAGGTGACCACTTCTTTAAAGGCGGCACCCATAACGAAACCAACAGCAATGTCGACCAAATTGCCTTTCATGGCAAATTCTTTAAATTCTTTTAGCATATTTTTAAATTTTGGTTAAGCGAACTGATTTATACTTTTTCCATTTGCTAAAAAATAATTTTCGCTTAAACGTAAAAAGTTTACATCAGTTCAGTTCTAAAAATAGTAAAAAGAATGTAACTAATTGGTTTAATGGTTGGTAAAAATACGCATAACGCGTTGCGAGATGTGTGTAATTAACTCGTAGGAAATGGTATTAGCTGCTTCGGCAAGATTTTCTGCAGTAGGCGATTCTCCAAAAACAATCACCTCATCACCTTCGTGGCAATCAATATGAGTAACGTCTACCATAATCATGTCCATACAAACATTTCCAATTATGGGAGCTTTTTGACCATGTATGGTTACAAAACCTTTACCATGTCCATAATGCCTACCAATACCATCGGCGTGACCTATAGGTAGAGTTGCCGATCTTAAGGTTTCGGTCGCTTTGAAGCCGCGATTGTAGCCAATGGATTCGCCTTCAATAATATTATGAATTTGAGAAATAACCGTTTTTAAAGTACCAATGGGTCTAAAATTCGGATTTTCCTTTTCGGAATTTCCAAAGCCATACAATCCGATTCCAGATCGTATCATGTCGAAATGTGCTTCGGGATAGTTTAAAATACCCGACGTATTGCAAATATGTTTTAATGGTTTTAGGCCGGTTTCTTTAGTGAAATTTTCAGCGATATTATTAAAATCTTCAATTTGGTTTAGGGTGAAGGTTTTTTCGTTTAAATCTTCACTGGCTGCCAAATGAGAAAGTATCGAAACCACTTCTAAAGTTTTGGTTTCACTCAACGTTTCAGCAATCATTTTAACATCGGTATGCCAAAATCCTAATCGGTTTAAACCCGTGTTAAACTTGAGGTGAACGGGATATTTTTCAATATTTTTTTCGGAAATAGCAGCTATAAATTCTTTAAGTATTTTTTCGTTGTATAAACTTGGTTCTAAACGGTTTTCAACTAAAATATCAAAGTTAACAATTTGTGGGTGTAGTATTAAAATAGGAGCTTTTACTCCTGCCTCTCGCAGGGCTACGCCTTCTTCAATAAAAGCCACTGCAAAATAATCAACCTGTAATTTTTCTAAAAAAAGGGCTATTTCACAAGAGTCATTGCCGTAGGCATAAGCCTTTACAACGGCTATAAATTTTGTTTGAGGTTTTAATTTCGATTTTAAGTAGTCAAAATTATGCTGAAGTGCTTTTAAGTTAATTTCGAGCACAGTCTCTTGTGCTTTAGGCATCGTCTTGATTTTTTTTGTTGGTTAATTCTTCGGCATCATTCACTTTCATATTTCTTACTTTATCACGCATCATGGCTTTGTAGTATGCCGCACGACTTAAAGGTTCGTATTCATTAACTTCGCCTAATAAAACCAAGCTGTCATTTTTGTTTTTTCGGTAACTGTATTGGGCTAAATTGCCAGTTTTTGTACAAACCGCATGTACTTTAGTGACGTATTCGGCAGTAGCCATTAAATTGGGCATGGGGCCAAAAGGATTGCCTTTAAAATCCATGTCCAAACCAGCTACAATAACGCGCACGCCTTTGTTAGCGAGGTCATTGCAAATGCGTACAATTTCATCATCAAAAAATTGAGCTTCATCGATACCAACCACATCACAACCGTCGGCTAAAATAGGAATGTTGGCAGCGGCAGGCACAGGGGTAGATCGAATTTCGTTAGCATCATGAGAAACGACCTTATCTTCATCATAACGAATATCTAAAGCAGGTTTAAAAATTTCTACTTTTTGTCTGGCAATTTGAGCGCGTTTTAATCGGCGTATAAGTTCTTCGGTCTTTCCGGAAAACATGGAACCACAGATCACTTCAATCCAGCCAAATTGTTCTTTATGATTTACTGTATTTTCGAGAAACATTTTGTAATTTTAACACTAAAACAAAGGAAATATTCATTTGCATAAAGGTGGCGCAAATTTATTAAAAATCAAAAGCCCTCAGGGTAATAATTAAAAATTTATAAACAATGAAGAAGAAGTTAGAATCGGATCTTGTTAGTATTGCACATAGAATTCTTAAGCTGAAAGGGAAAGAGGATGTGGTTAAATTACAAGCTGAAGCAGGGGCTTTATATGAAGCACTAACGGTACTAAAATTTGCTGAGGAAAATTTTGATGGTGAATTACCTAAAATTGGTAGCGATTCTTCGTTTTTTGGAATGTTAGACAGTGCGTTTAATAATAAGGTGAGTGATAATATTGAAGTTGAAGATAAGATATACGTTAATTTTGACGACGCCAATCGCGATGTCATTACCGAGCCCGCCATGGCTAAAATAAAGGATATGTTACAGCATATGCCTGAAACTCCCGACCCTGTGGAGCCTGTTTTTGAGAGACCTACCCCAGAAGAACCAGTTCAACCCATAGAACCAGTTAAGCCCGTAGAATCGGTTAAACCTGTTGAGCCACCGGTTAGAAAAGATGATTTCGACGATTTGACAGCTGGTTTTAAAGACATGCCTATTTTTGAACCTGTTTCTAAAGCTTCAAACGGAATGTCTCAGGGAAAAAAATCTTTGAATGACCGATTAAAAGTAGGTGGGTTTAAAATTGGTTTAAACGAAAAAATTGGTTTTATAAAACATTTGTTTGATGGGAAACATGAAGATTACGATCGTGTGATTTCGCAATTAAATACGATCGACTCTTGGGATAATGCTATGAATTTTATTCAGAATATGGTGAAGCCAGACTACAACAATTGGGAGGGGAAAGAAGAATTTGAAGAACGTTTTGTAGAAATTATAGAAGCTAAGTTTAATTAAGTTTACTTTTAAAAGTTACAATTTCTACCTTTGCGTATGAGTAAACTTTACCTTGTACCTACACCCATTGGGAATTTAAAGGATATGACTTTTAGAGCTGTTGAGGTTTTAAAAGATGTCGATTTAATTTTAGCTGAAGACACGCGTACTTCGGGGAAACTCCTAAAACATTTTGAAATTTCAACGCACATGCAGTCGCATCACATGCATAATGAGCATAAAACGGTTGAAAATATCATTCAAAAATTAAAAGCCGGTACTACGGTTGCGTTAATTAGTGATGCGGGTACGCCAGCCATTTCAGATCCTGGGTTTTTACTATCAAGAGCTTGTATTGAAAACGGCATTGCTGTAGAATGTTTACCCGGAGCAACAGCCTTTGTGCCAGCGTTAGTAAACTCTGGTTTGCCCAATGATAAATTCGTTTTTGAAGGTTTTTTACCGGTTAAAAAAGGGCGCCAAACCCGATTATTGCTTTTAGCTGAAGAGCCTAGAACCATCATTTTTTACGAGAGTCCGCATAAATTGGTCAAAACGCTTGCTCATTTTTGTGAATATTTTGGAGAAGATCGTATCGTTTCGGTTTCAAGAGAGTTAACCAAAATGTTTGAAGAAACCGTTAGAGGGACGGCCAAAGAAGTTTTAGAACATTATACCAACAAACCACCAAAAGGCGAAATTGTTATTGTGGTGGATGGGAAGCGATAATTCTTAATTTAGAGATTGACCTATGAATGAAAATCTAGTTGCTACTCTCATTTTACTGCTATATTTCTCGCCACTCGTTTATCAGTTGGTTTTGGTGTTAAAAGAACGTAAACGTGGTAATATAATACCTTTTAAGCGGTTAGTGAAGACTGCTAAATATACTTTCCTTTTTTTATTTATTCTGATTGCTTTTTTTGCAACCATCAATCACACCAATTATTTAGATTACGAAAAACCAATGACATATGATAAGTATGAGGAGATTACATTTGAAAATTTTCGAGGTTTAGAGTTTTTTAGAAAGTCATTATATGGGAATAAGCACTTTGCGTATGTTGTAACAACTATTGAAAGTAATATTGAAGACGATTCTGTTGAGGTAAAATCTTTTTTTCATCCATCTCAATCTTACGTTTATAATAATAAAACCAACAGTCTAGAGCTTCTGCAACATGAAAAATATCATATAAAAATAACGGAACTATTTGCTCGTAAAGCCAAACAAAAAGTAGCGCAATTAAACCATTTTGATAAAGACAAAATTAGCGAGGTGATTCGAGCCACCAAGGAGGAAGAAAGAGCTTTTCAAAGGGAATATGATTATAATACGTTTCATAGCTATGTGCTTAGTGAACAAAAAAGATACGAAAGACAAGTGGATAGTTTGTTAACTTTACTGTCCGAATATAAAAACCCCAAAATTAAAATCAATGACCAAGTTTAAGTATTTATTTTTAGCTATTTGTTGTTTAGCGTTAACACAGTGTAAAACGGAAGAGGACCATGAATATCCGATAAACAAGAGATATTGGGATGTTGATGATTATGATAAAGCTATTTTAGAATTAAGGTTTGGGTATGAAAATGATGAAAAAAAACCAACATTTAGTAATCCTGAAGGAAGAGTAGTTGTTGAAAAACTTACTGATCAACAAAATTTTTTAGTTGTATTGCGTGATAATGAATTAGGACTAAAACATCGTAATGACGTTGCATCCGAATTTTTTAAGCATTGGCAAGATATGCAGCAAATTTACACTGCCACAGACAGAAAAGATAAATATGTTTATGATATGGAAATGCTAGCTGTTTGGCAATATGGTTTAGGCTTACAATTGGATTATTTTAGTCTTGGTAATGAACAAATTAAAGAAAGTGCAGATGATCCTAATTCTACTTCCCTTAAAAGAAGGGTAGATTCTAATATTAAAATTTTAATCAATAATTATATTATTTACCTAGATGAGATTAATGATGAAAAATCATTTTCAGAAGCTGGTAAAGCAAAATTAGCTGAGGGGATCGATGTCTATTTTTCAAAATTAATAGCGCTTTACCCTAATGGGGATTATAGTGGAATGAAAAAGAAAGCAGAATTGATGCTAAATAAAAGTGAGTCAAAAGAAATTAAATCATCTTTAAACAAGTTAATAGCTTTAATAGATTCGAAGAAAAATCAAGAATTAAACTAGTTGCTTTCAAATAAATTTAGATAAATAATCCGTACTAAAATGAACATAGAAACATTTAAAGAAAAATTACAAAATAATCCAAAGTCTATAATATTTGCCGATACCATGAGTGTAATTGAAGAGCTTTATGAGTTTACACCAACTGCTTTTTTAAATGGTGCTTTAAAAAACGCTAAAGGCGAAAATTCTGGATCTTGCAAATTGTTTGCTTTTGCTCAAAAACAAGGCTTTACAAAAGAAGAAACTTTAGCTTGTTTTGGTCAGTTTTACTTTGAAGATGTTCTTGAAGATCCTAATGGAACAGGGCACCAAAACATTAGAAATTTTATGAAAACCGGTTTTGAAGGTTTGATTTTTGACGGTGTTGCTTTGGTCGCTAAATAGAATATTTTTATTTCTTTGATGAGAATTATTTGTAAATAATTCGAATTATCATTGTTATTACTCAGAGATTCACAGAGGCTCGCGGAGTTTTTAGGTCAGTTTATCACTGATAGATGTTGTCTGAAACCATTATATGCTAATCCGTGAAATTTGTGTCATAACGATTTTATTTATTTTTATAATGCGTTTATAACTCTGTGTCTCTCTGTGAAACTTCGTGTATCTCAGTGTAAAAATTACTTGGCAGATATTTACTTTCCAATATCAGGAGAGTGGTCTTGTGTCCGTAAGATTAAGAAAGCGTCCAATAAAAATATTACTCAGAGATTCACAGAGACACACAGAGCTTCTCGGAGTCTTTCATCACGGATAATTTATTTATTTTTATAATGAGTTTGTTACTCTGTGCCTCTCTGTGAAACTTCGTGTATCTCAGTGTAAAAAATAACATGGAACATATTCACGTCCCGCAATTGTGACCCTAAGGGTAAGAAGCTAATAACAATCGAATGGAACAACTCCTCCAAAATATAAAACAATGCCGGATTTGCGAAGACTATTTACCGCTTGGACCGCGACCTGTTGTATCTGCGCACCCAGATGCTAAAATCGTGATTATAGGACAAGCCCCGGGAACCAAAGTACATGCTTCGGGAGTTCCTTGGGACGACGCGAGCGGAAATCAGCTACGAAAATGGCTCAATGTATCGGTTGAAGATTTCTACGATGCCACTAAATTTGCCATCATCCCCATGGGTTTTTGCTACCCCGGAAAAGGCAAGTCGGGCGATTTACCGCCGCGGAAAGAATGCGCTCCTGAATGGCATGAATTGCTTTTTGATGAACTTAAACAAGTAGAGCTCATCTTGTTAATTGGAGCCTATGCTCAAAAGTATTACCTCGGCAAATCAACAAAGAAAACCCTCACTGAAACGGTTAATAATTATAATGATTATTTGCCTAGATTTTTACCACTACCACATCCATCGCCACGAAACCGGTTTTGGCTTATAAAAAATAAATGGTTTGATGTGGAGGTGTTGCCAACACTTCAAGCTCGTATAAAGGAGCTTATCTAAGCCGCATTTTTCTTGTTGTGCGATTTTAAAGGAATAATAGCTCTTTTAATGGTTTTTGGCAGTTTACTTTTAGCAGGGTATTGCCTTTTAGCGTCTAGGTTATTAATTAAAAAAGCGACAAAAAGCAGTATGATGATACCCGATAAAACTGGAGAAAACAGGTATAAATATCCTAAAGATTTTATTTTTTCGGTGCCAATAACCGCTATTAAAGCTGTAGCACCACCTGGAGGGTGCAAGGTTTTAGTGTATTGCATCACCATAATAGATAAGGCGACTGCTAAAGGCGCACTAAACCATATGGGGTCTGGACACAGTTTATAAACCGTTACCCCAATAAATGCACTAATTAAATGTCCGCCAATTAAATTTCTGGGTTGTGCAAGCGGACTGTCGATTGCGCCATATAGTAAAACACAGGTTGCACCAAAAGAGCCTATTAATGAAATGTTCTCTATAGGTAATAAGTATTTACTTTGAATAAATCCTATTGCAGAAATTCCAATAAACGACCCTAAAAAAGACCACAGCGATTCTCTATAATCTACTAGTGTTTCTTTGTGTAATATGTATTTTATAATTCTATAATAACGCTTTAATTTTTGTTTAAACATTAAATATACTTTTGCGTTGCAAAGATATAAATTGAAATCTAAGTGATATCAGAAAATATTTTTAACACACTGTGTTATTGTTTCTTGAACACGAACTTGTTTTTGTTTATTTAATACAGTGAACTGATTTAAACATTTTCCATTTTCTAAAAAATTGCCTTTTTCTACCCATTTTTCACCTTTTTTTTTCTTCCGTAGCTCGGCTATGGAACTCAAAAAAAACTTTCAAATGGTCAAAAGATGTCTAATTTTTGCTTAAACGCAAAAAGTTCAAATGAGTTCAGTATTTTTGGAGATTCATACTAATTATAACATTTACACTATGGGAGTTCAAGTTTCTACCAAATGGTTAGGGGAGATGCGATTTGAAAGCACAAACCCTTCCGGACATAATTTATTTATTGATGCAGGCGAAGAAAACGGAGGTAAAGGCGAAGGTTACAGACCAAAAGCTTTAATGCTTTCTGGTTTAGCAGGATGTTCTGGTCTGGACGTGGCTTCACTTATTAAAAAAATGAAGTTACAGGTGGATGATTTTAAAGTAGATATTGATGCGAATCTTACCGATACCGACCCTAAAATTTACGATAAAGTCACTATGGCGTTTCATTTTTATGGTGCCGAACTCAATGAAAAAAAATTACAAAGAGCGGTTGATTTATCCATCGAAAAATATTGCGGTGTTATGGAAATGTTTCGCCAATTCGCTGAGCTTGATGTGCAAACGCATTTTCATAAAAAATAAGGTTTAATTCACCCGTTTTGTACCTTTTTTTGAAGACATGATAATTCGCAACATTTTAAATAGAAGATGATGTGGAGACCGAACATTCTTCAGATGGTACCATAGAGTTGAATGAGAACTCAATACCTGTTAACTTGTAATTTTCAAACCTAAATATGCGTTGGACTTTAAAGCCAATTCCACCCTCAAAAAAGGTTAAATCCTTAGCAAATACCCTTCAAATCGATCCTGTTTTGGCCAGTTTATTGGTTCAGCGTGGGATTGAAACCTACGATCAGGCCAAACAATTTTTTCGTCCCAGTTTCAAAGATCTCCATGATCCGTTTCTAATGAAAGACATGGATAGGGCTGTGGAACGTATTGAAAAGGCTTTTCAAAATAATGAGAACATATTGGTTTATGGCGATTATGATGTCGATGGTACCACCTCGGTAGCTTTAATGGCGTCGTACTTAAAAACCAAACACGAACAGGTTTATACCTATATCCCCGATCGCTACGACGAAGGTTATGGCGTGTCGTATAAGGGGATTGAGTTTGCGCATGAAAACGATTTCACTTTAATCATTGCTTTAGACTGTGGTATTAAGGCCATAGAAAAGGTGGCACATGCCAAATCATTAGGTGTCGATTTCATTATTTGTGATCACCACAGGCCAGGTGATGAAATTCCAGATGCTGTCGCCGTTTTAGATCCGAAACGTGAGGATTGTAACTATCCGTATAAGGAATTATGTGGTTGCGGTGTGGGCTTTAAACTCATTCAAGCTTTAGCGTCTAAAGAAGGAAAATCAGCAGAAAATTTAACCGAGTATTTAGACCTTGTAGCCACGGCTATAGGAGCCGATATTGTCCCTATTGACGGGGAAAACCGAGCGCTTGCCTATTTTGGTTTGCAGGTAGTAAATAACACCCCTAGACCAGGTATCCAAGCCATTTTAAAACAGGTTCATAAAACCGAGTTTACCATAACGGATGTGGTATTTATTGTAGCGCCTAGAATTAATGCCGCTGGCCGAATGAAACACGGTAATTATGCCGTGACTTTGTTAATGGAAACCGATGAGAAAGCAGCTGAAGCTTACGCTGAAGACATTAATAATTACAATTTAGACCGTCGTGAGACCGATAAGCAAATTACGCTCGAAGCGCTTCAACAAATTGAGGATCACAATGAGCAAGACCGTCTAACGACCGTTGTATATCACGAAAGTTGGCATAAAGGGGTTATTGGTATCGTGGCTTCGCGATTAACCGAAACCTATTACCGACCTACTTTAGTGTTTACGAAAAGTGGCGATAAATTAGCAGCATCAGCACGATCGGTTAAAGGTTTTGATGTTTACAATGCCTTGGAAGCCTGCCAGGAACACATCGAACAGTTTGGAGGACATAAATACGCCGCGGGTTTAACTTTAGCTGAAGAAAATTATGAGGCTTTTAAACAGGCTTTTGAAGCTGAGGTTTCTAAAACCATCGACAGAAACCTTTTAACGCCCGAAATTCAAATTGATGCGCAAATCGATTTGGAACAGATTACCCCAAAATTTTACCGCATTTTAAAACAGTTTGCACCTTACGGACCCAGTAATATGTCGCCCGTATTTATGACTGAAAACCTTGTAGACACAGGCTACGGTAAATGTGTTGGCGCCGATGAAACCCATTTACGGTTAACAGTAAAACAACCACCGTCGCACTCGCAAATTGTGTGTATTGGTTTTGGTTTGGGTGAAAAATTAGCCTTAACAACCGAAGGAAAACCATTTTCGGCCATTTATTCTATTGATGAAAATGAGTGGCAGGGGAATGTTTCGTTACAGTTGAAATTGCGGGATGTTAAATAAATTGAATTATTAAAGTTATAAAAAAACGGTTTTTTAGGGTTTTGTCATTTCGACAGAAGGAGGAACGACTGACGAGAAATCTTTTAGCGTGAAGATTCTTCCTCATACTTCGTCAGAATGACAGTGCCAGTACAAAATAAAGCTAATCTAACCCGTATTAAATAAGTGTATTATGCCTAAAAAAGACCCCTACGCAGCACTCCGAATCAAAGAATTCAATATTTTTTTATTGGTGCGCTTTGCATTAGTTTTTGGATGGACCATGCAATTTATTGTTATTGAGTGGGAAGTATATAGTTTAACCAAGGATCCGTTGTCCTTAGGAGTTATCGGGCTTATGGAAATTATTCCGGCGTTTACTATGGCATTGTTTGCGGGGCATATTGTAGACCAGAAAGAAAAACGAAACCTTTTGGCGCTTTGTATTGCCGCATTTTCATTAATTAGTTTAGGACTCTTTTTACTTACCTGGGATGTGGTTGTTGCTGGCTGGGATAACAAAACGATTTTATATTCAATATATGCCTTGGTGTTTTTCGGAGGTTTTTTACGCTCGTTTTTCGGTCCTACCATTTTCTCGTTAGTAGCCTTAATTGTGCCTAAAAAAATATATCCGAATGCGGCCACTTGGAACAGTTCAACATGGCAAATGGCTGCGGTATTAGGGCCTGCCTTTGGTGGTTTTGCTATTGGTTGGATGGGCGTGCATTGGGCCTTATGTATCGTTTTCGGATTAATCATGTTATCTTTTTTTATTCTACTTTTTATAGAAAAAAAACCTGTTTTAAATCCGAAAATCGGGGAACCCGTTGTGGAGAGTTTAAAAGAAGGGGTGCGCTTTGTTTTTAAAACCAAAGCCATTTTAGGAGCGATGACTTTAGATATGGTAGCTGTTTTATTTGGTGGTGCTATTGCGCTTTTACCTGTTTTTGCACAAGATATTTTAAAAGTGGGTAGTGAAGGTTTTGGGGTATTAAGAGCGGCGCCGGCAGTAGGTGCTTTTATTACCATGCTGGTTACCGCGTATATTCCCATTAGTAAAAATGCCGGAATGAAGTTGTTGGTGGCTATTTTTGGTTTCGGATTGAGTATTGTTGTTTTCGGATTGTCCTCGGTGTTTTGGATTTCGTTGTTAGCACTGTTTTTTAGTGGTATTACCGATGGGGTTTCTATGGTAATTAGACAAACCATTCTACAAATTAAAACGCCCGATCATATGCGTGGTCGCGTGTCGTCGGTAAATTCGATGTTTGTAGGCTCTTCTAACGAGCTTGGGGCTTTTGAAAGTGGGGTGACAGCCAAATTTATGGGCGCAGCCACTGCGGTTGTTTTTGGGGGCACGATGACTTTAATCACGGTTATTACCACAGCGATTGTATCACCAACGTTTAGGAAGCTGGATTTAACCAAGGATTTGGAAGTACACGAAAAGGCAGAATAAGCGATTACTGCTGATTATTCACGCCTTACATCCATGATTTTCCCCTCTTTAAACATTTGCCTTAATTCGGACTAAGAAACCGAAAAAACGGCATTGGTATAGTTTTCGGGCTTGTTAATCTTATACAATTTAAACACGCTAGACGATTCGAGTTTGTTGGGTGCAAAAGAGATACTATCTGAAGTGATTTTGGTGATTTTTAAGGTGGTATACTGTCCTGTTTTTATCACATATTCGTAAACATCGCCGGGCTTTGGGTTGGTGTATTGTTCGTATTTCTCTTTTCTGTAGTTTTCACTATTTAGTTTTCCATAAGTGATGAATGCACTAATGAGTAGCACCAGTATGGCTAAGCCAGAAAACTGCCAAAGCGGCCCTTTGGTTTTTGCTTTGAGGTTCTGATAATCTAGTTTTGTGTTTTCAGGAGCCTTTCGCATTTTCATACGGTGGTTGCATAAACTACAAGTAAGACGTCCTATTTTCACAACAGGGAACATAGGAATCCAAAAAATATGAAAATGCCTTCTGTAAATGTTAATAGTTAATCCTCCTTTTTCATGACAATTAGGGCAGGGACATGAAGGGGTTTTAGAGGTTTTTAAAAGAACAGGCTTTAATCCGTAAATAAACATGAGGGGTTAATTTTTATAAGTCTCCAATGTCATGGTTTCTCCATCAAAAACACCATAGGTAAAATATTGAATCCAGTCGCCTAAATTAATGTATTTGGAGTTGTCATTTAAATCGATATTAAGCGGTAAATGTCTGTGGCCAAAAACAAAAAAGTCATGGTGCTTTTCTTTTAATTTGCGTTTACAGTATTGCACAAGCCATTCGTTGTCTTCACCTAAAAACTTGGCATCATCATCGCCAGAAATCAGTTTGTTTTTTATAGAAAGGTGTTGTGCCAATCGAACTCCTAAATCGGGATGTAACCAACGAAATAACCATTGGCAAAAGGGATTGGTAAACACTTTTTTCATGCGTTTATAGCCTTTGTCTCCAGGGCCTAAACCATCGCCATGACCTATAAAAAAAGTTTTGTTGTTGAAGGTGAACTCTTTAGGTTTATGATACACAGGGATATTCAATTCTTCTTCAAAATATCCATTCATCCACAGGTCATGATTCCCAACAAAATAGTAAATAGGAATTCCCGAGTCGCTAATTTCGGCCAATTTCCCTAAGGTTCTGGTAAAGCCTTTTGGGACTACGGTTTTAAATTCGATCCAGAAATCGAACATATCGCCCAATAGAAAAATAGCCGCTGCATCCTGTTTAATGGTGTCTAACCAAGCTACGAATTTCTTTTCACGCGGACGTGACGCTTCAGCGGTTGGGGCGCCCAAATGGTTATCGGACGCAAAGTATATTTTTTTTCCTTCAGGGATTTGCATGCTGTAAATATAGTAATTCCTATTAAGTCAACATTCTTGATGTCCTAGGAAACATATCTTAAAAAAATCATATAGTTTTTAATGCGATTGGATAGTTGTTTTGAAAGTGTTACTTTTGTGATTGACCAACTGGTTAACCAGTTGATTTCGTATATGAAAGATAGGTTGTCTTAATTAAAATATTGCGTTTTAACTTATAGAAAAACAATCAACTAAACTTATTTTTCTGGTAATCGGAATTATTTATAAACTATTATAAAATATTAAAACAATGAAAAGATTAAGTGAAAAGTACGTCATCACAAAGGACATGGAATGGGAACAGCTAGGTGGTGGAGTTTCAAGAAAATTTTTAGGTTATGATAACCAAATTATGATGGTAAGCGTGAAATTTGAAAAAGGCGCTTTAGGAGCACCTCACCAACATTTTCACACTCAAGCTACTTACGTTGTTTCAGGTAAATTCGAATTTGAAATTGATGGCGTAAAACAAATCGTTGAAGCTGGAGATGGTGTTTACATCGAGCCTAACTTATTACATAGTGCCGTTTGTTTAGAAGAAGGTCAGTTAATTGATACTTTTAGCCCAGTAAGAGAAGATTTCTTAACAGGTGAAGGTCCTTCTTATTTTAGCGATAAGGAATAAGTAAAATAAATAAATCGTTTCTTAAACGAAAACGATTTAAAGAGGCTGTCTGAAAAGTCAAATTTACTTTTTTAGACAGCCTCTTTTTTTTTTAATTGAAGGAACTTAATCAAATAATGCTACTTGACAACGGTAACTTCTAGTTCTACCTTCAAAGTTTCAAAAAGGCCTTTTACTTCTAACACGGTACTAGCTTGTTTTATTTGGTGTTTAGTTACCCATTTTTGGAAAACATCAAAACAAGAAAATAGCTCATCTGATGAAGTGGTATAGATATTTAATCTAACAATGTTTTTGCATTCGTATCCAGCCTCTTGAATTACCTGTTCTAAATTTTTTATAGCCTCAACTAGCTGAGTTTTCATGTCGCCAGAACTTGATTCTCCTTGTGAGTTGATCGCAGTTTGTCCTGAAACATATAAAGTGCCCTCAGGGTTTGTGATTTCAATTGCTTGCGCATAGCTTCTTTCGTTTTGCCATTTGATTATTCTTTTCTTTTTGTGCAAAAGTTGACACAGTAGTTAATAAAATGATTACCACTAATTTTACTTTAATTCTCATAATCATAGTTTTGTATTTACACTACAAATATTTGAATAAAAGGGTCGATTGAGCGTGACAAACATCACAATTTTAAAGAAGTGAATACTTAAGAAGAAAACCTACTTAGCGTCTCACGTGAGACTCCTAAATAAGACGCTAAAAGCGTTTTTGGTACGCGTTGAAATAATGAAGGATACTGATTGAGCAATTGCTCATATCTTTCCTTAGCATTTGAATTTAGAAAAGATAAGATTCTTTGTTGTGAAGCAATATGTCCTGAGTGTGATTTCAAAAGAAAAAAGCGCTCCATTTTTGGTAATTCGGTTGACAGTTTTTGATAGTTTTTAAAGCTTATGGAATAGACACAGGTGTCTTCAATACATTGTAATGACATGTTAGATTTAGTTTGCTTAAAATAAGCCGAGAAATCACTTTCCCACCAATCCTCCATGGCAAATGATACAATATGTTGTTTGCCATTTTTGTCATTAAATATGAGTTTTAAGAGTCCAGAAATAACATAATAACAGTGATTTACATGTTCTCCCTCCTGAATAAGAAAATCATTCTTTTTATAATTTTCAAGTGTAAAATGTGATACAATAAAAGTAAACTCGTCGTCTGAAATGGAAATTGTTTTCCCTATATGTTCTTTTAATTTTTCTTTCATTTAATAACGCATTTTAATTTCATAAGCATTGGTTATTATGGTTTAGCGAATCAGATTAACATTACTTGAAGTTATGTTTAAGCCCAAAATAAGCCATTATTTAAATTCGTTATTTTGTTTATCTTTTTTGTTCATTAATATTCTTATCAGATATACGATTGGCAACCCAGTAAACAGGATTGGAAAATAGGGGTATATGTATTGGTCAAAATCGATGTCATAACCTAGTCCGTTTAATATGGAAGCTAATGTCATTAAAAAACACATTATACCAATAAGAAGACCCAAGACCCGTAACATTTGAGTTGACATTTTGTAATTGTATTTGGCATTTTTTGCATTAATTTCAGTGGGATAATTAAAAATCCAAGGGTGTTGATTCAGCTTATAAAGTCCTAATACAATGATTCCAAAAAGTATTGGGGTTGCCCATAAAAGGTCTTTAGTACCGAAACCGTTTTTGTCTTTTGATGGCCAGTTAAAATAGATCGGTAGTTTTTCAGGTAGTTGTTTATAATAAATTCCGATTAATACTACTGAAATAAATATCAGAAAAAACGTTAGAATTTCTATGCCTTTGTCAATGTTATTTTTCGTTATTTTAACTTTCGGTCGATTCATTTCTTGAATTGTAGCTTTGTTGATTAATCATTATTTTATATTCGTATTGCTTCGAAATTCATTCTGATTTAATGTGTCTTGACTGTTGATGAAATCCACCATTTCTTTGGTTAATGGCAGTTGATTTTGGTTCTTCCAAAACTCCTCATTATAGTCATGATCTAGAGTAAACATATCTTTATTGGCTTTAATGTTTTCACTTACTCGGGTCTCATTGAGTTTTTTGTCAAAGTAGATATCATACTTAATATGGTATAAATCTGTTTCACCTAATTTATTGATATATTCAACATCGAATGTTAAAATAGCATGGCGAACATGCATATTTTTTTGGCTGTTTTCATGCTCTAAACGTGTATCCAAATGCCAGCCTACGGTGCGCCATTTATTTTTGTTTTTCTTTGTGAATTCTGAAATGGTTGTTGACGTTATATGAGCTTTAATTATAGTCGTAGAGGCTGTATCTATAAGGTAATGACCACTAAAAGTTTTTTTACCATCTTTTGGAGCGAAATTTACTTTAAGGATGTGTTCATCAATGTAAGATTCGTATTCATAATTGAAATACTTAGGACGATAGATGAAGAAATTGATTCTATAACATAGTTCACTCAGGGAAAACATTTCAAAATCTAAGGTGTTTTTCGATTGATCTAATATGCCCGCTTTACGAATATTTTTAATTTCAAAGGAAAAATTTTTCTTATAGTCCTTCTTTGAGCTAAATGTTTTTTGTCGCTCCAGTTGTCCAGAAATATCAATTAATTTTACTAGTTCATTATTTTTTTTTAGTGTGGCTCTTAAGAAGAAATTTTCACTGTGTTTTGTTTTAGGAAATTTTCCAATTGTACTATCTAAATATGTATTAATTAACATGGTATTGCTTAAGATAACTTCAGGGAGTTCCATGTGTTTTTCTTTTAAAAAAATAGAATCTACTTTTTTGAGTTTTTCAATAAGAATTTCGTAATCTTCATAACCAATCCTTCTAATTTTAATTTTTTTTGAATCTGTAAACAATTCAAATTTCCCTTCAGAATTAGCGATAGTATAACCATCATTACTTACTACATCTGCATGGGCTACAGGTAATAATGTTTCTTGATTAACAATTGTTTTTATTATTTTTTGTTGACTATAAGCCATTGAAAAAAACATATAAAACAATAAGACTTGAGCTTTTTTAAAAGCTATTATATTTATTTTAGTACGTTTTAAAGTAAACATTATCAATAGGTTTAAGTTTTTATTGGTTTTTTGTGAGATTAGCGGGCAGGATAAGATTCATCCATCTCCGCTGGAGACGCGCTTACCTCTACTTTAACCCAGCCCATTTCATACTTTTTTTCAAGATTTTCTACTTGAAAGTGTTCTAGCATTTCTAGTTCATTTTTCATGTTAATAAAATTAGTGGTAATAAATTACTTTTTTTGCTTTTTCGGCTTCAGCGTATTCCGAATTATACTTCATGATACGAGAGTGCAATAACACAAAAAAAGAGAAAATTCACACATAAATTATTTTCTTTCTTTTTACCTTGTTAGGTTTCGAGAAGCGTATATTTAGGAGTAAAATTGTTGTGTAACACATTTTTACGAAGCTGTCCTATTTGTGCTTATTTCGTCTTTTCCGTCTTCAATAAGGCTTTCTGTTTCTTCTTTTTCCTCTGGCGTTAGGGGTTCTTCGGTGTTTTTTGACGTGGTGGATGTGTTATTTATACTAAAAATGCAACAAATAGGAAAGTGATCGGAACCTATGTGTTCTAATAGGCTGAGGTCTCTAAGTACAAGGTCTGTGCTATGATACACCAAATCTAACGGTGCTCTAAAAAACCAATATTTGGTGTGGTAGGTGGCTAGAATACCGCGACCGGTGCGTCCGTCGATTAAGCCGCTATTTTTACGAAATAAACGGGATATTTTAGACCAAGCTACAGTGTTAAAATCGCCAATAACTAGGGTTGGTTTCTTTAGGGTTTTACTGTGCTTTGCAATGCACAATAAATCGCCATCTCGTTCTTTTGATGTGTCTTCTTCGGTAGGGCTTGGTGGTGGTGGGTGTACCGAGAACAGGACGAACGAAGCGCCATTGGGTGTTTTAAAATGGGCTTCGATACTTGGGATATCGTCGGCAACAAAAAAGTGCGTTTGTACTTTATCGAAAGGAATTTTGGCATACATGTGCATGCCGTAAGTGTTTTCTAAGGTTATTTTTTGGCTGTACGGGTAGGCTGTTTCCATATCGCGCATGGCCATTTCCCAGTCGCTATTGCTTTCTATGGTAATAAAAATATCTGGGTTTTCTTTACGGATGAGGTTTTTAAACCGCTCGAAATTGGTGTTGAACTGGTAAATATTTGCTGAAATGACTTTTAGTGTATTGGTATCATCTTTTGGCAATCTATGGCGTTTTTTGTAAATACTGGTGTAGCGTATTAAAATGGCACTGTGATAAATAATTAGTGGACTTTGAATGGCTAAAACACCCCAGAACCAGGCGTTTTTATCACTGAAAAAACAGAGTCCGATTACAGCGATAACTTGAAGTACGAGCAGTTGTATTTTGATGAATTCGGGAACACGAAACAGCCAATGCTGATTATTAAAAAATGGCAGCAGACTTAAAACAATGAGTAATACCGAAAGCCCTATAAAAAAAGTACCCATTTGAAATGTTTATAATGTACTATCCAAATATAAAAATTCTAAAGCACAAGTGTTGAAGGTATTCGAAATTAGTATAAAAGTCTGTTGGAAAGCATGCGTTAGGGATTGCAGCGGCATCCTTTTTTATGTTGAATACCACGCGTTTTAAAGGTTGAATAACTTTAAATTTAGCTATTTGATTGAATGGGTCATAGCTCTATAAAAAAGATATAGCGGAAAGCCCGACCCTCGGGTAACGCCCTAAATATTATCATAAGCATACCACTCGGCGAACGAACTATCGGTTTCTTGAAGTCTTAGCGAATGTAATTTAATATGCTGCGGAAGGCGTTTGGCAATTTTACTGGCAAAGTCTAAAACCATCATCTCACTGGTGGGTTGGTAATCGACGAGCAATACGTTGTGATCGCGATCTTGTAGCTCTTTAGCCAACTCGACATGGGGTGTGTTTTTATTGAAAACGGTGGCATGGTCGAACACATCGACAACCTCTTCTTTAACAATCTTTTTTAGGTCTCCAAAATCGATAACCATACCGTATTTTACGTTGCTTTTATCGGCAATGGGTTTACCAATAACGGTTACCGAAAGCTTGTAGCTGTGGCCATGTACGTTTTTGCATTTTCCGTCGTAGCCATAAAGGGCATGACCGGTTTCAAAAGAGAATTGTTTGGTGATGCGAATGTTATTTGCCATGTGCTTTTTTGTGTTGGTAGTACAAAGATATTCATTTTGTTTTACCAATCGTTTTTTAGTTTACATTTGCGCGCTTTTATCTACATAAGGATAGGCTTTTTATTTGAAATATATGAGTCACTTATTTGAGGCTATTGATTTTGTTGAAAATCCCATTTACGAACAGATTATTTCTGATTTGGGAAAGCAACAGTTTAGTGTGATTGAAAATTTCTTTTCTGCTGAAGAAGTTGAAGAGTTAAGAGAAGCACTTATTGAAAGGCATGAGGAGGATACCTTTAAAAAAGCTGCCATTGGTAATCGTATAAATGAAACGATTGTAAAATCTATTCGTGGCGATTTAATTTTATGGATGGACGAATCTAAAGCCACGGCCAAAGAGACATTCTTTTTTAAGAAAATTAACGATATGGTGGCTTATTTAAACCGTACCTGCTTTTTGGGGATTCTTCACAAGGAATTTCATTATGCGATTTACCCCATAAATACCTTTTACAAGCGCCATATTGATACGTTTCAAAATGACGACCGACGAAAATTATCCTTTGTTTGCTATTTAAATGAAGATGGCTGGTTGCCAGAAAATGGTGGTGAATTGGTGCTATACCTTAATGAAAATGGCGAAGAAGTTGAAAAAGTCATTTATCCGTTTCCCGGACGCATTGTGGTTTTCGAGAGCCAAATTATCGAGCACGAAGTGCGCCCCGTTAAACAAGAACGCTTGAGTATAACGGGTTGGTTGAAGACGCGGTAAATGGTTTAAACACCCCTATTGGCTACGCCAGGTACCTTCAACGAAAACGATGTTTTCATTTCGGTAGTCCTCCAGGGGATATTAGCTACTTACGGGTGATTACGGTAATGTTGAGGTTTGGAGTTTCTATTTAATACTGTGTTGATCTAAAAACGTGCGTCATTTCCCCCTTGAGGGGGTTGGGGGTGTTACGGTTTGCAGATCCTTCAGTCGCACCTCTTTCTGGATGACAGATAAAGATCTTGAAATCTAATGGTTCAATTCGGTTACACAATTACACGATTCAACAATTTACGTAGTAGATCGTAAAAACACCCCTATTGGCTACGCCAGGTACCTTCAACGAAAACGATGTTTTCATTTCGGTAGTCCTCAAGGGGATAATCCTACCTGATATGCTAAATTGGTAAATTGAAGGTGTCTTTTTCAATTGTAGGTTTACAGTTGAGCTGAAAACGAGCATCATTTCCCCCTTGAGGTGGGGGTGTTACGGTTTGCAGCTCCTCCAGTAGTACCTCCTTCTGGAGGACAGATAAAGAACTCGAGAATGTTAAGGTCTGCGCTTACGATTTACAATGTAAACAATGATTAATACTAGAGCAAGAACGAGGAACAATCCGTTTCCGCTTAAAAATGACATGATATCCATAACTATTGATTCTTTTTTTTGTTGAAATAATATATTAAATAAGCCATGGCAACAAGAATAACAAAGGGAAGCATAGAACCAATGAACACGCCTATTTCGTAGGCGTTGTTTGGGGCGGTTTTTATTTTCTCTTCTATGTTAACCTCTTGAAGCAGGTTTATGAATAAATTCATAGGGGCTTAATTGCTTTTCACTACAAAACTAAGGCTTTTGTGCAAGAGGGATAAAGGTTTTTCTAAATTTTATAATGAGAGGAACACCCCTGGCGATTATCCAAAAAGTAAGGGCTATAAAAATACCGTGAAGTTTATAGTTTAAGGCATCGAGCCAAAAGACGATGGGTACAAATACAATAAAGGTAGAAAAAAGCAATACGTTTCTAAGGTATTTCATTTTGCCAAGGCCTTTAAAAATGCCATCAAAAATAAAGGCTAAAGTACAAAGGGGTTGCATGGCCAGAACGATCCAAAAAACTTGGTAAAATGCTTCTAAAACCTCAGGTTCTTTGGTGAATATACGTCCGATAGGATAGTAGAATAGTGCGCCTGTTAAACCCAGAATAATACCCACTACCAGTCCGTATTTAATAAGTTTATTGCTCAAGTTTAGTAGCGTGTGGTAGGCTTTGGCGCCAAATAACTTTCCGGATAAGATATTACCAGCGCTGGCATAGCCATCAACAATAAAAGCTCCCAGAAACCACAAATTTATAGCAATCGTATATGCCGCAATATATTGTGCCCCGTAACTTGTGGCTTTAGCGCTTGCAAAATAGAGGGTAACATTAAGCGCTATTGTTCTTATAAACAGATTAAGAATCATAAATATAAAGCGTTTAATTTCTGGATTAAACGGAAATGTTGGACGTAATGGAATATCTGTTTTTTTAAGTATATAAAAAGCCGAAAGCCCTGCCATTAAAATTTGTGCTATCACACTGGCGTAGGCGGCGCCTTCGATATGCATAGGTGGTATATAACCTGAAATGCCATAAACAAAAACCACATCTAAAATGATATTTGAAACGGCACCAATAATGGCGATAACCATGGGGTAGTAGGTGTTTTGTAAACCTCGAAAAACGCCAAAAACAGCTATGGTAAAAAGGGTAAAGGGAAAGCCTAAAACGCGAATTTTATAATAGACTACGGTGTAATCTAGAATTAGATTGGTGGCGTTATATAGTTTAAATATTTGAGAAGCGAAAGGGTAAGTACTTAAAATAATTAAGATGCTTAATGATGTAATTATAAATATAGCTTGGGCGGGCAGGTTTTTAATCTGTTCAACTTTATTGGCACCCACATATTGCGATACAATGGATGAAATGGCGCTTCTAGTTTGTCCTAACACCCAGATGAGCATGGATATAAATGTGGTTACAATACCAACGGCAGCAAGCGATTCGGTAGCGTTTATATCAATATTTCCAACAATAGCGGCATCTGTTAAAGATAATATAGGCTCGGAAACCCCGGCGATTAAAGCGGGTATAGCCAGTTTATTTATGTGTTTTAGACTGATGTTGGTTTGCATGTAGCGACGTGAAAAACTTAATTGAGGGATTGCAAATTTACTATTCTTGTTGTAACTGTTTTTTATATCAAGGTAAAATGAGTTTTATAGCATAAAAAAAGCCTTTTAGTTGAGTAAAAGGCTTTTTAAATGATATGGTTAAATGTTAAATATTGAAACTCACACCAATATTCATTGAAAACTGATTGTAAAGCTCTTCAGCAGGCGTCAAGTCGTTATTGTATTGGCAATTGGGAACTGAGCTTCTGTAAAAATCCCGAAACCAGAGGTAAAGAAATAACGAGCCCCAACATGACCACCAAAGTTTTTTAAACTTAAATTAAGTCCAGGGTATAAATCGAAATTGTCATCGATATTTATAACGTTACCAATATTGGCATTAAAACGCGCTTTCACATCAAAACGATCTTTAAAAGCTGGGTCGTCTACAATTTCTAATTCATCAGAAATGCCTAAGGCATAACTAGAACTTAAACCAATAGAGATATTTTCACCCAGGCCATAATCATAACTAACATTAATGCCAGTAGCGTGAGATTGAAGGTTAACACCTACTTGAAATTTTTGATCACCTTGTCCAGAAAAGGCTTGAGCATTTACAAATGAGACAGTTAAAAGGGCTGCAATAACTAATATCTTTTTCATCAATTAATATGTTTTAGGTTTAAAAAAACAGAGGCAAAGATATTAATAATATTACGGGTTATGGATGGGAATCCATTTAAAAATAGGGCTTGTTTTTTTATTATTTATGATGAATAGTTTCTGGTTATCTGGAGTTATTTAATATCTAAAGTGTTCCAAGTTAAATTAATGAGACTTTTCCCTACCGAATTTTCTAAGTCCTCCATTAACATGGTTAATATTAATATCCCGGAATCTTTTTTGCCTGAAGTAGCTATTTCATAAATATTAATTTCGTCTTTGTATGTTAAAATTGCTTTGATGACTTTAATTTTTTCGCCAGAGACTAATGTTCTTTCATACTCTTGTCTTTCCATGGTATAACCATAATTAATACTTTCTTTAGTGACTTCACTAAGCATGATTTCATTCAGCATGGTTGGATTGATAGTGGAGTATTTTTGAATAATAAACCCAGAACCTTCAGCTGTCATTAACATGAGTTGTTCTATGCCTTGATCAATTGAAGTTTTAGCTACTTTGTGATCTTTAAGAAATTTGAAACTGAAGGCGTCATCTGTATATAATAATGTATCCTTTTGTTTAATCTTGATTTTGTAAAGTTCATTATTGATATTAAATTCATAATCTTTATCCAGGCCGACTTCAAATTCTTTACCGTTTATTTCTATTTTGTAGTCTTCTTGCGATGACATGAGATTTGTAAGGCAGAGTAATAAAATACAAGCGAAGCTTTTCATAATAATTTTTTAGGATGGTTAGTAAAAAGTAATAATTGGTTTTTAATGTAATGGTGTTAAAAAGCGTAATGAGAATATGAAGACTTACAATAGCTAAGGGTGAGTTTTAAAGGTTCGTTGGTTAAGTTTTTGTTAGGTAGAGCTTGTCGGAAGCACATATTAGCTATAGAGTGTAAATATATTTAGCTCCTTATCACAAAGTCTTTAGTTAGTTCGTTACCTCTATATTTCCAATTTCGATTTCATCTTCTTCTTTATCTAGTCTGACAATGATTGTTTTTTTAATTTCATTTTTATCAGCGTAGTTTTTAAACAGCGTAACTTTTAAAATAGTGGGTCCTGAAATTTTCTGAACGTTATCGGCATAATAATCTACTAAAACCTTGTAATTTCCTTTGATGGCATTTTTTAGCATGAATTCTTCTGGGCCATACCCATCGGTTAAATCTTCCGACATTCGACCTCCTAATGCTGTTTCAGGGTTTTTATAATATGCTTTTTCATTATTTGGATCGACAACCCATAAATCGATATCTGTATCATTATGATTCCAATCGATAACGACCCTGATATCAACTGGTAATTGATGAAATTTTTCATTTTCTTCTTTAGTTAATTGGAGTTCGTTCTTGTATTTATTTACAAGTCTGGACAATTCAATGTATGCAATATGTTCAATACCATAAAAGCGATCTTGTTCATCTAAATGTTTTAGTTCTCCGCTGTATAATTTATGAAGTAAATCAAAGCTTTTTAGTATCTCATTATTTTGTTCGTAAGCCAAAGCTAAATCTCTATAGGATTGCGGTTCTTCAGGTCTTAACTCTAAAATCTTTTTATAAACTACAACTGCGAGCTTGTATTGTTTATAGTATTCTAGCTTATATGCTAAAGCTTTCATTAATTCATGGTTGTCGAGCTTTACTTCAATTAAATTGGTAAGTATAGTAATAGCTATTTCAGGGCTGCCTTTTTTATCAAAAAAATCGGAAGTATCTAAATAAAATGCAGGGCTGTTAGAATATTGGTCTCGTATTTCAAAATATTTACTGTAGGCCAATTCAACTGATTTTTCCTTTTCTAAAATCGAAAGATAAGGGGTGTTTGGATTCCATGATTTTAACTCTATTTTATCAGAAATTTGATTATTTAATGTTTCAATAGTTGCTTTATTTTTTTCTTTCCCACTTTTTGTAGTGATAATAATTAAACCGCTAGCTGCCCGTGCACCATACAGTTTTGTTGCGCTCGAGCCTTTGATGACTTGCATATTGTCAATTTCTTCTGGGGATAAGTTTGGGTTTGTAGAGACCACTATACCATCAACGATGTAAAGTGGCTGTGTATTTTGTATTGAGGCATTTCCTCTTATGTTTAAAGAGCCCGTTGCATCCCGATGTTCTGAAATTTCAACCCCTGATACACTACCAGTTAAGGCCTCCATGTTTCTTGTACCATAGCCAACAACTACGACTTCATCGAGTTGTGAGGAGTCTTCTTCTAATGAAATATCTAGAGAATTAGAATTTTCAATAATTAATGTTTTTGAAATAAACCCTAAATAAGTAACTACCAATTCATCATTAATTTCGGCATTGATACTAAAATTTCCATCAAAATCTGATGTAGTTCCATGTGTAGTACCTTTTACTATAATATTTACTCCAGGAAGCGGAAGGCCTTCACTATCTTTAATATTGCCATAAACAATTTGTCGTGTTGAATCTATGGCGATAATGGGATTTGGTCTTAATGGAGGGGCGGTTGATGGAGTAACGGAAGTTTCATTTACTGATCGTATACTGTCATTTCGATTTGTTAAACTTGAGCTATGTTTTTTTACTTTTTTCTTTAAAGGGTATTTGGTTTGGTACCATTCGAGAATATCACTATAATCATCAAAAAGTTCTTCTTTTATTGTTGGATCGTTTTTTTCTTCTTCTATGTTTTTAATACGTTGTTTATATTCTCGTTTTAGTTCTTGTGGTGGCTCAATTCTATATCGAACATAGTCTTCAATTCGATCTAAAATAAGCATTGAGGTATAGTCTGTAATTAAATGATACTGTTTTGCTGTAGCGATAATCTTCTTTTTATTTTGCACTTTATTGGTGCTTAAAGATTTAATTTTCTGTTTTGCCCAAAGACGTTTAATTATTTTTGACCCTTCAGATTCTTTTAGTGGTATTTGAATTTGTTCAGTTACTTTACCTTGATATCCAAACAATAACTCAATATTAGTGTTTTCATTAAAACGTCCAGAAATTGCAAAATCTGTAGTCACATTAGTAGGTCTAGAAGGATATACCTCATGTACGCTACTGTTGGCTTTAATACCTAAGTATTGGTAGGTTTCTTGTTTTAAAAGATGAAGTGCGTTTGTATAAGATTGTTTAATTAAATTAAGATAGTTACCACCAGAGTTAGTTGCTATGTTATTAAGAACTTCATGGTTTGCAGAAATCGTAGAATTAATCGTGTAAATGGGGCTTTTAAATTTATCTGAAAAAGCACCTAAGTTTGATAAACCATCGGTAAAAAATAGGATTTCGTCTGACTTAAATTTTAAATGATTGAAAAGATTATAGGCTGTTCCGCCATCATATTTTAAATTTCTAATTATATTTTCTAGTTCTTCTGAATGACCTTGAGTGATCTTTATTGTTTTTTCTTGATGTATGGCATTACTGAAGCTAATAAATTGAACCTCTATATCTTGTAAATACTCTAAGTAGCTTTTCAGTAATTTAATTTCAGCCTCTAAATCTCTATACTGTAACGAATATGAATTGTCCCATAAAAGTGTGATTTTTTTTGGTTTTCCTTTTAATCTTGAATTGGGATTTAAGGCTTTATAAGCATAAAAGTAATCGTTATATGTAATTATTTTTTCATTGTTTAAAGTGTTAGGTATTTGAACAATAACAGATTTGTTAGGTGTATGATTTTTCCTTGTTAATTTAGTGGTATATCCATCCTCATCTTTTTTGAAAAAGAAGTTTTCGTAGGGATTGTTTTTTATTATAGGAAGGTTTTTAGCTTTAGAAATTTGAATGTTTATATCAAAATTGGTCAGTTTTTCTGATATACTTAAAGGAAGTTCATATACCAGAAAACTGTTGGTTGATTTGAGCTCTTGTTCGTAAGTAATAACAATGTGTTTAGAGTTTTTTGGTAAAATAGGATATATCCTTGCTTTATAGTTGTTGCCCTGGGTTTTCACTAGCAAACCAGGATCAATGTTTTGTCTTACTGTATTTTCAAAAGCCACTCTTGCAAGCTCTTTTTCTACAACAACAGCCTCTCGTAGTTTTCCATTTAAATCCATAGCAAAGCTAGATACCGATTGGCCTTCACCTAGCGGAAAGGCTAATTCGCCTTCTAGAGTTCTGTCCAATTCATTGTAGAATTTCATGTCGTATGTGGTCGTAGCATAATTACCTATTACATTTACATCAACCTTTAAACTGACAAGCTTTAACTGTAAAGAATCGTTTATTTTTACTTTTGGTGTTTCTTGTGAGAATAACGTACTATATGAAACTAGGGTAAAAAGAAGAATTAGTTTTTTCATAAAACTGAAAGAAGGTTAGATTTGGCCATAATGTTTCAATTGAAAGATTTCAAGGCTATTTGAGGTAGGAAATATAAACAATTAGTTTCGGTTATTTGCAAGGTGTTATTTGATCCGATTAAATTAAATTTATTTAACAACACGACCAACCAATTGATTTCCATGCTTTAGGAAATACAAGCCAGATGATAAAACACTTAAAGTAATTTTAGAATTTTCCAATGAGCGTGTTAAAATTAGTCTGCCTTGTACATCATAAATATTTATAGAAGTACCATCTTCAAGACCTTTTATAAAAAGATGATTCTTAAACGGATTCGGGTATAGCTTAAGGTTTTTATATTTATCTTTTTGTGAATTCAAGCCTAAAGTAGGGCAGGAGTTATTTGTGGTTAAATACTTTTCTAAAATGGTCATTTGGGGTTTGTCTGTATTGGCTTCGGGTTCTACAGATAGGATATAATTTCCCCACCAAGGGCCACCAGCCCAATAGGTACCATTAATACAATTTTGGTTGAGGTAGCTTAAAAAATTATCAAGCACAGTAAGCCATCGGCTATCGTTTGCAGGAATACCATATTCACCAATAAAGCCTTTTAAATTATTGGCCTGTAACCAGTTTACAAAAGGTGTAACGCGGTCTATGCCAATGTTCGGATAGGCACCATCGGCATCATAATTATTAGGGTATGTTCCCGAAGCATCCTTGTCGAAATAAACATGTGCTTCATAAATTAACTTATTGGATGGGTCAGAAAGGTTTTTTAGATTATCACTATAAGTCATCCAGCGTTCTGCCGAACTCCAACTGTCACCACCAACAATTATCGTAGTCTTAGTATCGGTAGAGCGAATGCCATTAATAATTTCTTGGGCAATGTCAAACCACGGTGTGCTGTTTAATAAATCATGGGGTTCGTTCATAATGCCATAACCATATATATTCGGGGTGTCCTTTAAAGCAGCGGCAAGTTTGGTCCACAAATCTTTTACGTGTGCAATACTTAGGTTGTTGGAGCCAATAATTTGCTCGTGTCCATTTAATTTGTAGCGGCAATAATTATGTAAATCGAGAATGACTTGCATGTCTCTAGTGGCTGCGGCTTGTAAAAACGTTTGAATACGTGATAACTCATCCGTATTTAAATTACCGTTTAGTGTGTGCTGAATACGTTCCCATTTAAAGGGCAATCGAACGAGTTTTAAACCCTTGTTTTTGTAATAATCGAGTTCGCTTTCGGTAGGATAGGTGTAATCGACATTAAAGGTTCCTGGCATATTGGAACCAAAATCGGCTCCAGCTAGATTAATGCCAAAGGGGGTTTGGGAAAAGGTATTTAAGGTTACAAAGGTTGAAATAATACATAGTAGGAGGTGTTTTTTTAGGGACATAGGATTAGTTTTTGTTATTCATTTAAAATGTAAATATAGTACTACGTTGTGAGTGTGCCACAAAAAAAAATTAATCACCCCTGTTTACAGGGGGGTATATTAAAAATAATACCCCCATTTATGGTGGTTGATACCAGTGTATGGATAAATAGTTTTGCGAAAACTATTTATTTATTCAAATATGGGTCGTTTACATCGTCATATTCAGGTATTAAAACTTACCGTACTCCTTGTTGTTTGTCATTTCTTTTCTATGATATCTTGGTCTCAGCAGCTTTATCCAGCAATTTTTGACATTGGGACTTTAAACGGTACAAATGGTTTTCTAATTCCTGGAATTCAAGCGAGTTCTCAATTTGGAGCAGAAACTAAATTTATAGGAGATATTAATAATGATGGCTTCGATGATATTGCTGTTGGTGTTAATAATGCAGACATTAATGGCTTAGATTTGGCTGGTGCTGCCTATGTCATTTTTGGGACAAATACCGGTATTCCTACTTCGTTTGATATCACAACACTGAATGGAGCTAATGGTTTTGCTGTTGAAGGTAAAGATGGTAGTAAACGACTGGGGCAAACTGTTGAAGGGTTAGGCGATATAAATGGTGATGGTATTGATGATTTGGCTATTTTAACATCAAGTGATGCTATGGTGATTTACGGGAAAACAAGTGCTTTTCCTGCTGTTTTTGATATTGATTATGCCAATGGCGTCAATGGTTTTTTAATACAGGGTTTTACTTATGGTAATGAACTTGCGAATGTGGGTGATATAAATGGCGATAATATTAATGATTTTGCCATATCAAGGGCTACTTATTCTCAGTGTGTATGGGTCTTTTTTGGAAAAACGACCAATTTTCCAGCTATATTAAATGCAACCTCGATAGACGGGGTTAATGGGTTTGCGGTTAAGACGTATTCTAATTCTTCAATACCTGGTTTTTTAGTAGGCGGAGCAGGTGATATTAATAATGACGGTATCGATGATCTAATTATCGGAGATTGGTCTAGTGGCTTTTCAACACATTTAGAAAGAACATTTTTAGTTTACGGAAGAAATACGTTTTCTTCATTATTGGATGTAGAAGCGATGTCGATTACCGAAGGTTTTACGGTAGATCATACAGGAGGGAATTTTTTAGCCTTTACAGGGGCTTTAGGTGATATTAATAATGATGGTATTGATGATTTTTTCTCAGAACAGGCTGCTATTTATGGTAAAACTGGAGCGAGTCCTTTTCCTGCTCATATTCCTTTAAGTAGTGTTACAGATGGAACTTATGGTTTTGTATTGCCAGGTAAATTAACTTCAGCTCCCATTGGAGATATTAATAGTGATGGTATTAATGATTTTATTTCCGCGTATGGCTATAATAGAGCCTATGTTGTTTTTGGAAGCACAACGGGATTTCCTAACCCTATTGATGAAACAACACTAGATGGCACTAATGGTTTTATTATTCCAAATTTAATAGGAAGTAATATCGGAAGGCCTGTAAGTGGTGATGGTGATTTTAATGGCGATGGTATTTCAGATTTTTTAGTAGGAAGTCCAGGGACTATGTCAGGAACACCAAGTGTGTCAACAGGACAGGTAACTGTTATTTTTGGAGGCGATCATTATGCAAACCCTTTAACCACTCATGTAGTTAGAAATTTGACTACTTCAGGTTTTACTTTTGTAGTTAATGGACCGGAAATAGGCAGCATTCATTATGCTATTTTTCCAGGAACAATGGCTCCGGTAAATAACTACAACACGATACTTTCTGGAACTGGAGCTGTAGCGCATGGTAGTTTTTTAATGGATACTGCAAATACCGATATTTCAGAGATTATTTCATCCTTATCTCCAGATACCACTTATGATGTGTATTTGTTTTTAGAAGACGCTGCAGGAAACCAAGGCGAAATTTTTAGTGGTGATAATGTAACAACCTTAGCAGAACCAACAGCGCCCTTTATCACCACTTGGCAAACCACAACAGCTAATGAATCTATAACGATACCAACCACGGGTTCAGGGTACAATTATACGATTGATTGGGGCGATGGCACGGTAGAAACCAATCAAACAGGTAATGCGACACACACCTACACAACAGCAGGGGTACATACCGTAAGTATTTCAGGCGATTTTCCTAGAATTTATTTTAATAATTCAGCAGATAATGGCAAAATACAAACCATCGAACAATGGGGGGATATTGCATGGACTTCTATGAATCGTGCTTTTCGTGGATGCTCTAACCTTAGTATGCCCAATCCAGCTATAGACAGTCCAGATTTATCTCTAGTTACAGATATGTCTTATATGTTCGCCGAGGCAAGTGCTTTTAATGGTGCCATAGCAAATTGGGATGTTTCGGGTGTAACCAATATGTCTTATATGTTTGAGCTAGCCACAGTATTTAATCATGATATTTCGGGGTGGAATATAGGAAACGTAACCAATATGTTTAGAATGTTTAGAGCAGCCAAAGCTTTTAATCAAGACATTAATAGTTGGGATGTTAGCAAGGTTACAAACATGTCTTTCTTGTTTTCTGAAGCCATTAGTTTTAATCAAGATTTAAATGATTGGGACGTCGGTGCTGTGGTTAATATGAATAATACCTTTAATCAAACTCCTGTTTTTAATGGAGATATATCAAATTGGGATGTAAGCAATGTGGAAGACATGAAGTTTATGTTTGCTGGTGCCACCGTCTTTAATCAAGATGTTAGTGGTTGGCAAACCGATAGTGTAAAGCATATCCAAGGTATGTTTAGTTCTGCTAAAGCTTTTAATCAAGATATAAGCTCTTGGAATGTATCTCAGCTAACCGATTTAAGTTATATATTTCATAACGCCACAGCTTTCGATCAAAATCTCGGCGCTTGGCAAATACAAAATGCAACGACTTTATCATACATTTTTAATGGTGTTACTTTATCAGTAAATAATTATGATGCGATATTAAAAGCATGGAGTGCGCAGTCTTTACAATCCGGAGTTACTTTTCATGGTGGAAATAGTAAATATTGTACAGCCCAAGCCGAGCGTCAATCGATGATTGATACTTATGGGTGGGTTATTTCAGATAAAGGCAAAGTAGCTTCACCTGTAATTCCATCAATTACCGATGTAAATGTGGCAGATAGCTATACGTTACCAACTATAGTTGGTACAAATTTAACTGGAAACGAAAAATATTATAGTGCAACAGGAGGAACAGGAACTGAATACGAAATTGGCGATGTCTTAAATTACGCCGATTTTGCTACGTATCCCGTTTCAATATACGCTTACGATCCAGGTAACGGTTGTGGCGATTCCGAAATGAGGTTTAATTTAGCCTTAACAGAGTCAGCAGCTTTTAGGCCATTTATCACCACCTGGGAAACCACTACAGCAAACGAATCGATAACGGTACCAACCACAGGTGGAGGTTACGATTATACGATTGATTGGGGAGACGGTACGGTAGAAACCAATCAAACAGGCGATGCAACCCATATATATGCCACTGCAGGTACGCGTACCGTAAGTATTTCAGGCGATTTTCCTAGAATTTATTTTAATAACACAGGTGATAAAGACAAAATACAAAGCATAGAGCAATGGGGAGATATCGTCTGGACCTCGATGGATAGTGCTTTTTACGGATGTTCGAATATTAATATTACCAATACAAGTATTGATGTTCCAGATTTGTCACAGGTTACAGGTATGAGCTCTATGTTTAATCAGGCGTTTAATTTTAATTATGGTATTGGTAACTGGGATGTTTCAAAAGTTTCCTTTATGGCTAATATGTTTAAAGAGGCAATTCAATTTAATCAAGATTTGAGTCAATGGGATGTTTCTAGTGTAGTTAATATGGGGAGCATGTTTGCTTATGCGACATCTTTTAATCAAGATTTAAGCAATTGGGATGTATCTAGTGTAACTTCGATGAGAAATATGTTTAACGGGGCAGAGGTATTTAATCAGGATATAAGCAGTTGGGATGTATCCAATGTTATTAGTACCGAGTACATGTTTTCTCAAGCAAAAGTTTTTAACCAAGATATAGGTTCATGGGATGTTTCAAGTGTTACTAACATGAGGTTTATGTTTGGTGAAGCGACGTCTTTTAACCAGGATATAGGTTTATGGAATGTATCCAATGTTACCAATATGTCATATATGTTCAATAAGGCAACAGTTTTTAACCAAGATATAGGTTCATGGGATGTTTCAAGTGTTACCAACATGAGTTATATGTTTTCCCAAGCATTAGCTTTTAATCAAAATCTAAATCTTTGGGATGTATCCAATGTTACTACGACCAAGAGTATGTTTTTCAAAGCATTAGCATTTAATGAGGAAATAGGTTCCTGGGATGTTTCAAGTATTACTAATATGAGTGCTATGTTTACTCTCGCAGAAGCTTTTGATCAAAACCTAGGAAATTGGAATGTAGAAAATGTAACCGACATGTCTCATATGTTTTCTAGCGCAGAAGCTTTTAACCAAGATATAGGCTCTTGGGATGTTTCGAGCGTTATTAATATGGATAGGATGTTTTATGCGGCGACTTCTTTTGATCAAAACTTAGGAAATTGGAATGTAGAGCTTGTAACCGATATGAGTGAAATGTTGGCAGGTGCTACCTTATCTGTAGCTAATTACGATGCCCTTTTAAAAGGCTGGAGTGCTCAAAATTTACAATCGGGTGTCGCATTTGATGGCGGAAATAGTCAATACTGTACAGCTGAAACTGAACGTCAAGATATAATGGATACATTTGGTTGGACCATTACCGATGGTGGCAAAGTAACATCACCATTAATAACAGCCATTAGCGATGCTAACGTGGCCGATAGTTATACGTTGCCAAGCATAGTTGGGGCAAATTTATCTGGAAACCAAAAATATTATACACAAACAGGTGGTACTGGAACTGCATACGAAATAGGCGATGTACTAAGTTACGCCGATTTTCCGAGCTACCCCGTAAATCTATATGCTTACGATCCAGGCACGGGTTGTGGTGCGTCTGAGGAAAGTTTTAATGTTACTATTACTTTAACAGATACCACGAATCCAACGGCCAGTAACCCAGCTGCCGTAAACGTACAATGTTTAGGGGATGTTCCTGCGGCAGACATTAACGTAGTCACCGATGAAGCCGATGATAGTGGCGTAGCACCTACAGTTGCTTATGTAAGTGATGTTAGCGATGGAGGTAGCAATCCTGAAATTATTACAAGAACTTATCGTGTAGAGGATACAGTAGGAAATTTTATAGATGTTGCACAAATCATCAGCATCAACGACACCACTAATCCAACGGCAAGCACGCCAGCTTCAATTCATGTACAATGTTCGGGCGATGTGCCTTCAGCAGATATTTTGGTAATTAGTGATGCTTCCGATAATTGTAGTACTCCAATTGTAACCTTCATCAGTGAGGTAAGCGATGGCAATAACAATCCGGAAACCATCACCAGAACCTATCGTGTTACAGACGCTGCAGGAAATTTTATAGATGTTGCACAAATCATCAGCATCAACGACACCACTAATCCAACGGCAAGCACGCCAGCTTCAATTCATGTACAATGTTCGGGCGATGTGCCTTCAGCAGATATTTCAGTAATTAATGATGCTTCCGATAATTGTAGTAATCCAACTGTAACTTTCATCAGTGATGTTAGCGATGGAAGCAATAATCCCGAAACCATCACAAGAACTTATCGTGTAGAGGATGCCACCGGGAATTTTATAGATGTAGAACAAATCATCACAATAAACGACACCACAAATCCAACGGCAAGCACGCCCGCTTCAATTCATGTAGAATGTTCTGGAAATGTGCCTTCAGCAGATATTTCAGTAATTAGTGATGCTTCCGATAATTGTAGCACTCCAATTATAACTTTCATCAGTGATGTTAGCGATGGCAATACCAATCCAGAAACTATTATAAGAACTTATAGTGTGACGGATGCAGCAGGAAACTCAATAAATGTAGAACAAATCATCAGCATCAACGACACCACTAATCCAACGGCAAGCACACCCGCTTCAATTCATGTAGAATGTTCTGGCGATGTGCCTTCAGCAGATATTTCAGTAATTGATGATGCTTCCGATAATTGCAGCACTCCAACTGTAACCTTCATCAGTGATGTTAGCGATGGAAGCAATAATCCCGAAACTATCACAAGAACTTATCGTGTTTCAGATGACGCAGGGAACAGTATAGATGTAGAACAAATCTTTATTATAAACGATACCACCAACCCAGGAATTACTTGTCCATCAGATATCATCCAAACCGTGGATTCAGGGTTATCAACTGCTGTAGTAACCTTTGCAACACCTGTTGGAACCGATAATTGTGACCTAAGAACTATAACTCAAGTTGCAGGTTTAGCATCAGGTTCAGCTTTCCCAGTAGGTAGCACTACAGTAACTTTTGAAGTTAGTGATGCGGCAGGAAACAAGGCAACATGTAGTTTTAATGTGGATATCGAAGAAGAAGTTATCACAGATTGTAGCCTAAGCGATACTACCAAGCCAACGGCAAGTGCCCCTTCTGCAATTCATGTGCAATGTGCTAACGATGTGCCTTCCGAAGATATTAAGGTAATTACCGATGCTTCCGATGATTGTACCCCATTGCCAATTGTAACTTTTGTAGGCGATATAAGTGATGGCCATACCAGCCCAGAAATCATTACCAGAATCTATCGGGTGACTGATCAAGCAGGTAATTCTATTGATGTCGAACAAATTATTACGGTACACGATACCACCAACCCAACAGTAACTTGTGGGTCTCATATAACGCAACAAATTGCACATGGTACCTCTTTTGGAGTGATAAACTACAGCGTTCCAACGGGAGCTGATAATTGTTCGGCAACTACAACCACCCAAATTGCTGGACTAGCACCGGGTGCCGAATTTCCAATAGGAACAACTACAAATACTTTTGAAATTAGTGATGCTGCTGGAAATACGACGACCTGTAGTTTTGACGTGACTGTTATTGAGGAAGCTCCTATTGTTCCGTGTGTTGTAGAAGCAGGAGACGATGAAGAAATAGACGAGGGTGATGAGGTTCAGCTTGAAGCCGTAGTTTCAGGAGTTGGGACAATAAGCTGGTCGCCGGTTACAGGATTGAATGATTCTAAAATTGCGAACCCAATAGCGTCCCCAACAGAAACCACATCATACACGATAAGCTATACCAATACTCAAGGTTGTCATGTTGAGGATACGGTTACGGTTTATGTAAATAAGCAAGAAGACGATGAAACCAAATATGGTTTCTCCCCTAACGGAGATGGGGTAAATGATTACTGGGAAATTCATGAGATTGAAAAGTACCCGAGAAATACGGTTTCCATATATAACCGTTGGGGTGATTTAGTTTTCGAAGTTAGAGGCTATAACAACAGAACCACTGTTTTCAGAGGCATAGCTAATAGAAAGCGACAATTAGGAGCCGATGAATTGCCAGAAGGCACTTATTTCTTCAGTATAAACATAGAAGGTAATCACAATTTGAAAAAAGAAACAGGCTTCCTTGTTTTAAAGCGTTAATTTATGAGAAAATTATTGATAGGGATAGCACTCATGTTATCTAGCGGGATGGTATGTACTGTTTTTGGACAACAAACACCCGTATTTGCTAATTATAATTATAATACGGTAGTGATTAATCCTGCGCATGCCGGTTATTATCCCGATGCCGATTTAACCTTAACGAATTTAGGGTATTTTAATCAGTTTGAAGGTAGTCCAAAGAATATCGGTTTAACTTTTAATACGCCTTTAAAATCGGAGCGTTTTGGACTTGGAGCAGGTGTGTATAGCGATAAAATCGGAGTAAGTCGTACCTCCAGTGCATTTGTGTCGTATGCCTATAAAATATTTTTTAAAAACCCGAATAGAGGTGGTCGTTGGTGGACTTATAATCCTAATGTACTGTCTTTTGGAATTACCGCAGGTATGGCTATTTATAATGAAAACTTATCGGAATTAAATATTTCAAATGATATAGAATTCGCTAATAATGTAGGTGCTACCATTCCAACTTTAGGAGTAGGGGTGCTCTATAATCGCGAACATTTTTATCTGGGTTTATCGGCACCAAACCTTTTAAGTGATCACTTATCATCTGATGATAGCGTAAATATCGAAGTGAGTAATCCGTTTTATGCTTATGCGGGATATCGTTTTTATGTAACTCGTGCGAAGCGTTTCTTGGTAAAGCCTAGCGTACTAACAAAATATGAACCTGGCGCTCCAGCTCAAATTGAATTGAATACCATAGTTAACTATGAAAATAACTTAGAGCTAGGGGTTGGGTATAAAACCAATGAGTCCCTCAATGTTCTTGTTGGATTTCGAATCACCAACCATTTAAAGTTTGTTTATAATTATAATCAAACATTAAGAAATATGCCTGTTAATAACACCCACGGTATTGTTTTAAGCTACCGCTTTGGTGACGGTTTTCGTAGGTATGATAAATACTATTAGTTCGTGACTAGTGCTCTATTTTAAATCGTAATTAGTGTACCCCTTTTTTAGTGCATATTTGGTTAAACCTGCAAGGTTTTTAACCTGAAGTTTAGACATGATATTTTTTCGGTAACTTTCAATGGTATGCTTGCTTAAAAAGAGTTTATCTGCAATTTCCTGACTTGTACATTCTTCCGCGATAAGCGTAATCACATCGATTTCTCTTTGCGTAAGTGTAATGGCTTCTTGCTGTTTTTGGGAGAATTTATTGTCTAAATAAATTGCTTTTATGGCTTCAGGGAAATATTTTTCTCCGTTTACAATGGTTTTTATAGCTTTTAGAAAAACTTCTTTTTCGGCATTTTTGGGCACGTAACCATCAACATCTTGATCGATAAGAGTATTAATCATATGCGCATCGTTATGCATGCTTACCACTAATGTTTTAATCGAGTTATGATGTTGTTTTATAATATGGTTAAGTTCTATACCACCTAATTCTGGCATCGAAATATCAGTGATAATTAAATCTATCTTCTCATTCGGGTTTACTTCTAGATATTTTACAATGTGCCTACCGTCTTGCGCGGTAAGTAAAATATGGTAATCTTTTTCATGACTAAGAATACTAAGTAGACCATCCAGGAACATTTTATGGTCGTCTACAATAATGAGGTTATAGGTCATTTTGGGCTAAGGTTTGGGTTGGGATTTCAATATTTATTATAGTGCCACGATTTATTCTAGAATCGATACTCAGGCTGCCTTTTATTTTTTTTAATCTGCTTTTTATGTTTCTAAAACCAATGCCATCGGTGGCGTTTTTAGTTTCAAAGCCTAAACCATTATCTTCAAATAGCATACTAAGATGATCTTCAAATACATTTAATTCGAGGGTAATGGTTGATGCTTTTGCGTGCTTAATGGTATTAGCGATAAGTTCTTGAATAATTTTAAATATTTCAATTTGTTTGGTCTCCATTAAAGCATCAATTTCTGCTCTAGGGTATACCGAAATAGTTGTTGTTAGGTTACTACTGTTACCAATATTGTTAAAGTATTCCTCTAGAATGTTACTAAATTTTTGCTCTTTAAATTTTTTAGGCATTAAATTATGAGAAAGGTTTCTAACCTGCTCGTAAGTATCGTCTAGTTGTGTGCTAATCGTTTTAAATAGAGGAGCATTATCTAGATTTGATGAGTTGTTAAGCTGTAATTTTATGGCGGCTAAATTCCCGCCAATACTATCATGGAGTTCTTGTGCAATACGTTTACGTTCTTTGTCTTTTCCTTCAACAGCTGCGTTAATTAGTTTTAGTTTTTGATCTTTAATTAATGCCGCAATTTTTTGTGCGCTAATTTCTTCACGTTGTTTGTTGAGTTCGTGTTTTGTTTGTTGTTTTTGATAATAGGCGATAAGCAAGCCAATAACGAGAAGCAACATGATTATAAACGAATAGATTATAATATTCCGAATGGTTTTTTGTCGGTTAGCTTCAGCCTGTTGAAGTTCGCCATCCTTTTTTAATATGATATTTTCATTTTGTATTCTTTCTTTGGTATTGGTAATTTCTAGTAAGGTATTTTCATTTTCCTGCTGCTTGATTTGTTGTTTTAAGCGTAGGTTTTTTATGGCTTCCTTTTGATGTTTTAATTCTAAATCGCGATGGGCATTTTCTATTGTTAACAGCTTAATTTCTTTTTCTTTTTTTAGGGTTTGGTATTTTACTTCCAGAATATTGATGTCTTCATCTTTTTGGAGCTTATGAATAGAGTCTTTAAGCTGTGATGATTTGTTAGAAAAATCAAGGGCACTTTTATAATTTTCTTTCTTTACCGCAAGGAATTTTAAGGCATTGTAAATATCCATTTCATCGGCAAGAAGTCCTAAAGTTTTAGCGTCGTGTAGGGCAGATGAGAGGATGAGTTCGGCATCTTGATACTGGCCTAAATATGTGTAAATACCGCCTAAGTTATTTTTTGCGGTTAGGGAGATGGTATGTAAATTAAATTCTTCCGCGATTGTAATGGCACGGGTGTATTGAGTTATAGCCTCTTCGTATTTACTTAATTTTTCATAATTAATACCTAAGTTAAGGGCAATAACGGCATGAGCTTGACCAGACTGGCTTTTATCAGCTAATTTATTGGCTTTTTCTAGATATGAAATGGCGGTATCAAATTTGTTAAGCTGCGTATATATGTCAGACATGTTAATGTAGCTGCCCAAAATAAGTTCGGGGTCCTTATTGTACTGTAGACATTCTTTAAAATGTATTAGGGCTTCCTCGTAGTTTTCAAGAGTGCTATAGGTTAATGCTAATCCATGGATATGCGTATAATACAAATCGGTTTCTTCGAATTTTTGCGTTTCAGAAATACCTTTTTGATGCCATTTTTTACTTTCATCTAGCAGCCCTTTATTCTTGTAATTTATGGCGAGAATGTTGTATGCAATGGCGTTACCACGGGCCCTTAAAGAATCGCTACTTTGAGCATTATACTTTAAGGATTGGTTGACATAGTAAATAGAAGAATCGATAGCCGTTTTATTCTTGTAATAATACGCTAAGAGTAAATTGGTCGCCGTTTTTGCGTAGCTTGTTTTACTGGTTGCTAATAAGTGGTTGGCAGTTTTTACAATATGGGGATCACCGTTATTAAAATCTTGAAAGGCTTTTAAAACAAGAGCTTTCTCCTGATCTATTATAGGAATGCTTTTCTTTGAAGCTGTTCCATCGATATCGGTATCTTGGGCAACTCCAGTTAGCGATAGACTCAGTGTCAATAATAGAATAAAGTGACTTAAAAATTTAGGCATTTTTGATTTGGCTGGGGCGTTTAAAAATTCCTAAAATTAGCTGTGCTTTATCATAAACTAGTTTTCTTTAATCTTTTATAATAGTGTGAGGGGGCGAAATTACATGATCAAAAATAGAGTTTTTTAAATTAATGGTTTTTTGGAAGAACCATAACTAGTTATTTTACATTTATAACTTGGGTGTTTGAACGTAATTAGTTAATCAAATGGATAAAATAGGCTGGTTTTAATGTGGTGTATGAAGGGGCTTAGGGTATAAACAAAAAGAGCCAGTTAACAAACTGGCTCTTTTTGAATTCTTTAAATTACTTTTCCCAAGCAAATGATTGGAAGGGTTCATCAACAGGTGTTTCGGCAATACTGTTGGTATAGTTGCTTATTACCTTTTGAGATAAACCTAAAATGATTTCTAATAAATGTCTTTCATTATAACCAGCTTCGTAAAAGGTTTTAATGGCGTCTTTTGACACTTTACCTCTGTTTTTAGTTACCAAAAGAGTCATGTTATGTAACGCTTGAAGTTTTTCGCTAGGTAATGCTGTTTGGTTTCTTAATGCTTCAGTAATGGCATCGTCCACTTTCATTTGTTTAGCGATACCTGTATGTGCAGGAACACAGTAGTGACAACCGTGTTCTACGTTAATCGTTTGCCATACAACTGTAAGTTCGTCCTTATCAAATGAAGATTTTGAAAACAGTTCATGTAGTATTTGGTAGCCTTCTAATAAACCTGGAGCGCCTGCTAAAACCCCGTGTAAATTTGGAATAAATCCGTAGGCATCTAATGATTTCTGAAGTAAAGCTTTGCTACCTTCTGGAGCTGTTTCAATACTGTGATTTGTTAAGGTGGTACTTTTTTCTTTTGTGCTCATAATCTTTGTTTTTAAATTTTATTATTGTTTTATTTCTAAACAATCGTTTAGAAATGGGTTAAAAAAATATTACAGCCTATTAAAGGTGTGTTCTATATAGTTTTCCAGTTGTGCTGAGGTAAAAACTTTCGTGGCAGAGGCGAGTCCGAACATCGCTATAATTAAAAAATCGGCTTGTTGCTCAATGGTTGCTTCCTTATTTGAGGCATCTTGTTTTAAAACATCCGCAAAAACTTGTTTGACTTCACCTGTAAAGGTTGATAGGACGTTTTTTATTGCATCGTTGGCACCATCTCGTAATTCGTTGGCGGTATTGGTTACCAAACAGCCTTTGCCGAATTCGTTTTCTTTAGCAAATTCAATAAAGTCATAAAAATATTGTTTGATGCCTAGAACCCCGTTTTTCGATTGCTCTAATGTGTCAATTAAGATGTTTAACTTTTGCTTGTAGCATTTTAAACTCTCTAAAAACACGCCGTTTTTATTTCCAAAACTGGCATAAATGGAAAACTTATTAATGCCCATTTCCTTTTCAAGCATTTGCATAGAGGTGGTTTCATAACCGTTTCGCCAAAATAAATTCATGGCTTTTTCGATAACCTCTTCCTCTCTATATGCTTTTTGTCTGGCCATACTTTTTTAAATACAGGACAAAACTAAACAATCGTTTAGAAATAAAAAAATATTTAACGTTTTATTTGGTTTGTGGGGTACAGGTGTCGCTATTCTATGAGTTTTATTTTATCAGAATGTCCATGTCTTGTTGAGGTTTTTGGAAGTTTAGTAAACAAACAATACCCATAGATACTCTTTTTAATCTCATCCTTTAGATTAGGATTTCATTGTTTTAAAATTCACAATATATATCGTGGCTTTGGATTTAACTTGTTTGTGTCTGTATATTAAGTTGTTGCGTTTTTTTGTGTATATTTATTACATTAATTAATAAAATTTAATGTTTATGAAAAAAATTAAACTTTTATCCATGCTGCTTGGTTGTGGTATGGTATTTAGTGTGTATGCACAAAAAAAACCTAATATCCTTGTTATTTGGGGCGATGATATTGGTTGGAGTAATGTAGGTTTTAATAACAACGGTATGATGGGATACAAAACGCCTAATATTGACCGTATTGCTAAAGAAGGCGCCTTGTTTACCGATTGGTATGCACAACAATCTTGTACAGCTGGTCGTGCTGCTTTCGTTTTAGGGCAACACCCATTTAGAACAGGATTACTTACTATTGGAATGCCTGGTGCGAAGCAAGGGATACAAGATAATCAAGCGACTATTGCCGAAGTTTTGAAGCCACATGGTTATGTGTCTGGACAATTTGGTAAAAATCACTTGGGCGATCGTGATGAGCATTTACCAACGCAACATGGTTTTGATGAATTCTTTGGAAACTTATATCATTTAAATGCAGAAGAGGAGCCAGAAGGTTATTACTATCCAAAAGATCCAGAATTTAAAAAGAAATATGGACCTCGTGGAGTGTTACATAGTACGGCAGATGGTAAAGTTGAAGATACAGGTCCATTAAACAAAAAACGAATGGAAACTGTAGATAAGGAATTTGAAGCTGCAGCCATTAAATTTATAGAAAAAGCGCATGCCGATGGTAAGCCGTTTTTTGTATGGTTAAACTCTACTAGAATGCACGTATGGACACACTTATCGGATGAAAGTTATGGAAAATCTGGAATTAGTATTTATGGAGATGGGATGTTAGAGCATGATGCTGCTGTAGGACGTGTTCTAGATAAATTAGAAGAATTAGGCATTATAGATAATACTATTATCATGTATTCTACCGATAATGGTGCAGAAAAATTTAGCTGGCCTGATGGTGGTTCTACACCTTTTGCAGGTGAAAAAGGAACGACCTGGGAAGGTGGTTTCCGTGTACCATGTGCTATCCGTTGGCCTGGTGTTATCGAACCAGGAACCGTTTATAACGACATCTTTTCTCATGAAGACATGATGCCAACATTAGCTGCTGCAGCAGGTGAACCTAATTTAAAAAAGAAAATGTTAAGCGGGTATAGTGCAAATGGTAAAACCTTTAAATCTCACCTAGATGGGTATAACTTATTGCCATATTTTAAAGGCGAAGTTAAAGAAGCACCTCGTAAAGAAATTTTTTATTTCGATGCTGCCGGTAACCTAAACGCGATACGTTATAAAGATTTTAAATTGCATTTTACAATTATGGAAGGTGCCATTAATGAAGCTTATCGTAAAACGCCTAGCTGGCCAGTTGTTATTAATTTAAGAGCAGATCCCTATGAGGTTTCATATACGTCTGGATTATATTTAAAGTGGTATGCCGAAAATATGTGGATGTTTGTACCAGCACAACAATTGGCTACCAATTTCCTTTCTACATTTAAAGAATACCCTCCGGTTAAAGGTTCTTCATTGTCTATTGATGAGGTTGTACAAACAATGACATCAAAACCACAAAATTAAAATAAATTCTAGTTAATATTTTTTAATTTAAAGAATGTAAAAGGGTAGTCGTCCAATAGGTTGACTGCCCTTTTTTATAAAAAAGGCTAAAGCTTGGTGCGAACCAAGGTAAATGTCACTTGATTTTAATCCTCATTTTTAAAAACCTGTATCATTATGATGAAAAAAAGTATCTACATAATTATTTGTTTATTATTTATACAAATAGCTACAGCTCAAGATGCTAATAATCCTATAGACCCTAGTCCTACTTTTGGAATCTGGAATCGCTTTTATGCTGACGATTATTCACGATTACAGATACTAGGAAACATAACCTTAAACAAATGGTTTGTTAGAGTTACGGCAGAACAGCAGTTTAATTATAATTCTGGTAATGAATTTAATGGCGCCAATTTATTAGTAGCCAGATTATTTCAGTCTAAAAATGGAAAGCATCAATATGGTGTTGGTGGTGTGGTTAGTTATATTCACAATAGTGGTATGGCCGGAGGTGTTAATTTCGTTTCTGTAAGTAAATTTGGAGCCTGGAAAGCGATTACTTTAACAACCCTTCAAGGTGGCGACGATATATTTACTATGGAATTTCAGCCAGGTTTGTATAAGGACTTCGATAAAGGTTGGTATTTTAGAAGTCATCCGCGTATGTTATTCAATTTTGTTAACGGACAGCATGAAGTGCCTTTAGGTGCTGGTATAGGTAAAATATTTAAGCCTTCAAATACGGTTTTCAACCTCTTTTTTGAACCTCAATACGATGTGGTAAATGGCAGGTGGATGCTCTATACAGGGCTTAAAACACTGTTTTAATTTGTTAATATCCGTTGAATTACTTGAGGTTGTTTAAATCTATTTACAAGAGCGAATTTTTGTCATAAAAAAATGTGATGTAATTACAGATAATTGTATACTTTTACAAGGTTGTTTTAAACAACATATTAGTATTGGGGATGTAGCTCAGTTGGCTAGAGTGCTTGACTGGCAGTCAAGAGGTCACGGGTTCGAATCCCGTCTTCTCCACTAATTTTTATAAGGGTTTATAGCGTTTTTAATGTTGTAAGCCTTTTTTATTTGCCCACAGTTTACAGATTTGTAACCGTTTGTTCGCAGAAGTAATCTCTAGAGGAACATTATTTAACTAAAAAAGTGTAATTCTCCTTAAGGTATTGATTATAAAACCTGCCAAATGAGACACTATCCGGAAATCTGTGTAAGTTCAAAATATCATTGTGAGGGTATTCATGCTTATGGGTATTAAGTAATTGATGTAATTAGTAGTGTTAATATTTTTGATTAATTGTAATATAAATTACAGTTGTTGCCAACTTTTTCCTTTTTATAATTTTCTTCTTGAAATGATTGACCATACCTTTTGATTACAAAAATTTTTTTGTTTTCAATTTTTGAAAACATTTCAGAATTGATGATTTTGATATTCTTATGTTTTTGGAAGTACATTATTGAAATAATTGGACAATCATCATAAATTATTGCCTCATCATTTGGGTTTAAATGATTTTCGATGACTTTGTTAACATGATGATAGTTGAAGCATTCTTCATTGACAAAGGAATTGAAAACATATTGATTGTAAAGAAATAAAATGACTGAAGCAATAAAAAATGTGTTTATGAAATATTTATTTGTTCTAATAGTTTTTGAAAAAATAAAAACACCTATTAATAAAGGTATAATGTTAGTCATATAACGGTATGTGTCAAACAATATCATTTTTTCTCCATTAACAATAAACTGACTTCTATAGTGAAAGGAATATAAAAACAAAAATAAAATGGAAATTAATAAGATGTATAATGAAAGTTTTGAATGTCGTTTTACTAGAAAAAGTAAACATGTGATAGTGATGTAGCCTTCAATATTAAAGAAAGAGAAAAGATACACGGGAAGCTGTTTGGTTAGATAATCAAAACTAAAAGTATGTTTGTTTAATTGAGCAGTCTCTATAAATTCAGTATAGAATGGGTTTAATAATACAATTAACACAATGGATAATAAAAAAGTGAAGGCTATTTTAAAATTCTTTATGTTTATAAGGTTTAAGTAAATAGGTATAAAGGAGTAATAAATTAAATTCTCCCGTTTTAATAAGGACAAAATGAGAGTTAAAGTAATTAAAATTATTACTTTATAGTTGAGAGGTGTTTTATGATTATCATATAGTGTTGTGAAGAACAATAGACCTATTGAAAAAGATAATGTTTCTATTAAAGAGCTGTTAAATACATAGATAAAGGGTAAGCTTGCAAACAAGGATGATAATATCAGCCATGTGTTTTTTTTATTTGTATATATGTTTTGAAAATAAATTAGTGAAATAAATAAAATACTTCCGTTTGCTATAATATGTAGTTGATAATATTTGGGGTTAAATAAAAAATTGAAAATTTTTAAGAACAAAGAATAGCTTCCATAATGACCAGAAAATGATGAGTATTTTAGGCAGTTGCCATTAGAGTAAAAATCACAGCCTAAAGTTCTAAAATAATTATAATAATCTAAAAAATTTGATTGGTTAGCAATGAAAGAATTTATAAAAGCATCTTCGTACTCAAAGCCAAAAAATGGAAGGTGCCAGGTTAGTGAATACAATGTTAAAACCCCAATGAATGTAGGTATATATTTCATATATTTGCAAATATAATTTAACGCGCTAAATCTATGAGTAAATTATCAAAAAAAATAACAGCCATAATAGCTAGTTCAATTGCAGCCATTAGTTCTACAGATTCTTTTGCTGCTATCGAGAATTTAAGTGAACTAAATTCTAGTAATAATATTTCTGAATCTAATAAAGTTAGAAAACCTCAGTTGGTTCTTAAAGTTAACTTTGAAAATACGGAAAATAGTCAAGCTTCATTCCATTCTTCACATAGATCTCACAGTTCACATAGATCTCACAGTTCACACTATTCTAGTAGATATTAGTAATGAGTACTATTGAATTAAAACTATCCAGTAAGATATACTCTAAAGAAGGTATTTCGAAATGTTTGTATTGGTATTCAGATGATTACGATATAAGTATGGATTATAGAGAAGACTATTTTTTTATTAAAATAACTTCTGTAAATAAAGAATTAGACGATAACTTTAAGAAAGTCTTAAATAAAGATTTGTTAGATTTTAATCTACGTCAAATAGTAAAAAATGAAACTACCCCAATCAGGGAATTAATTATAGCTAAGGCCTTTTCAAACGGTGAATATGATGAAGAACCTAAAGGGGATATGATGGATCCATTAGGAATAAAGTTTATATGATGGATGCTGAAATAGTTAAAAGAAGAAAAGCCTTTCGTGAATTTCAAGATTTTGATTATTATGATCAATCAAAGGGGCATTATTATTTAATGCCTTTTAATTTTCACAGAATAAATGATGAGAGGGAAGTTCTAGTAAATGAGGTTGGTGATTTTTTGATGGTAGATAATGGTACCTTTGAAAAAATTGTAAACAGAAAAATTAATAAATATGACGACAAGTCATTGTATGAAGATTTAATAAGTAATTTTTTTATATCAGAAGAAGTTTACTCTCCAAATATAGACCTATTATCAAATAGGTATAGAACTAAAAAATTATTTTTAGATTCATTCACTGCTCTACATATTTTTGTAATCTCACTTAGATGCGAACATACTTGTAGTTATTGTCAAGTATCAAGAGTCACTCAAAACAAAGATAAATTTGATATGAGTATATCTCATATAGATAAAGGTATCGACATTATGATGAGGTCTCCTAATAAATATTTGACAATGGAATTTCAAGGAGGGGAAGCTCTTTTAGCTTTTGAAAATATTAAGTATGGAGTAAAAAAAGCTCAAGCAGAAGCTTTAAAGTTTGGTAAAGAAATCAATTATGTTATTTGCACGAACCTTGCTTTAATTACTGAAGAAATTTTATTTTGGTGTAAAGAAAATTCGGTCTTAGTATCAGCTTCTTTGGATGGACCTAAACATGTTCATGATACTAACAGAACTAAACCCCATGCCAGTAGTTATGATTTGGCTATAAAGGGAATTGAGTTGACGCGAAAGATATTGGGTGAAGATTCTATTTCTGCGTTAATGACTACAACAAGCCATTCCTTAAAATATCCGATAGAAATTGTTGATGAATATTTAAATAGAGGTTTTAACGGCATCTTTTTAAGAAATATTAGTCCTTATGGTTTTGCATTAAGGACAGAAAAGAATAAATATAATACACAAGATTTTTTAGATTTTTATAAGGTAGCCTTAAATAGAATCCTAGAAATAAATAAAACAGGAGTATTATTTATAGAAGAATTCACAAGGCTTATATTAACTAAAGTACTCACTCCTTTCAATGTCTCTTTTGTTGATTTGCAATCTCCAGCCGGACTAATTAATGGTGTGATTGTGTTCAATTATGATGGTGGCGTTTATGCTACAGATGAAAGTAGAATGCTTGCAGAGGAAAATGACCATTCATTTAGACTTGGAAATTTAGATGATAGTACCTACGATGAAATATTCTATGGGAATAAATCTCAAAGAATTGCACAAATATGGGCAAATGAAACCATAGCTGGCTGTGCTGATTGTGCATTTCAACAATACTGTGGTGCTGACCCTGTGCATAACTGGGCTACCCAAGGGGATGTCTACGGTTATAGACCTAACAGTAGTTTCTGTCAAAAAAATATGGAAATTATAAGATATGTTTTTGAATTAATGGATTCTGATACTGAAGTAAAGAAAATTTTTGAAAACTGGTTGAAATAATTATGAAATTACATATTAAGGGAACTCCAAAGAATGTTAATGAAATTTTAGTATTAAAAGTAACTAGGTATAGAAATAAATTAAATGATAGCTCCTATTGCCTACTAATTGACGATTTTAGTGATTATAATGGAGATTCTATTGCTATAACAACAAGAGAGGAGCAATTGACTTGTTCGAAGCAAATTTATGTTAAAACACTAGATCATTTGTCAGAAGATGATATTGTTTCTATAGACAAAAGAGGAAACATTCGCACTCTTTATAGGGTTAATTCAAGGCAAAATTCACTGTTTGTAACTGAAAGATGTAATAGTAATTGCTTAATGTGTTCCCAACCACCTAAAGATATTGATGATATAATGCATCATCATAATATTCATAAAAAATTAATACCGTTAATTCCTAAGAGCTGTAAAGAATTAGGAATTACTGGAGGTGAACCTACTATTTTAGGAGATTTATTCATTGAATTACTATCAATACTAAAAAACGAATTACCTCAAACTGAAATACACGTCCTAACAAATGGAAGATCATTTGCAATAAATGCTTTGGCTCAAAAAATTTCGGAAGTAAATCACCCTAGAATCATGTTTGGCATTCCACTTTATAGTGATTATTATCAAATTCATGATTACGTTGTACAATCAAAGGATGCCTATTATCAAACTTTAATGGGAATTTCAAATTTAAAAAGATATGGAATTCGAGTTGAATTAAGAATGGTCTTACATGAAATTACAATATCAAGATTAGAAAATTATTCAAAATTTATTTATAAAAATTTACCATTTGTCGATCATGTAGCTTTCATGGGCTTAGAAATTATGGGATTTACAAAAGCAAATTTGGATAAATTATGGATTGAACCGAGTGAATATATTATTCCACTTGAAAAGGCTGTTTTGTATTTGGCTTCTAAAAAAATTAATGTTTCAATATATAATACACCATTGTGTTTATTACCATTTACGTTATGGGAATTTGCCGTAAAATCGATTTCTGATTGGAAAAACATATATTTTGATGAATGTGAAAAATGTGCTGTTAAAGTACAATGTGGAGGCTTCTTCAAATCTGCTGAAAGTAAACGTAGTAATCAAATTAAAGCATTTGACACTGTTCCTGTTTTTTTATAGCATAATTTAAAATTATGATTATTGTTGTACTACCTGCTTATAACGCACATCAGACCTTAGAAAAAACTTATAATGAAATACCTTTTGATGTTGTTGATGATGTGATTTTAGTTGATGATTGTAGTTCGGATGATACTATAGAATTAGCGAAGAGACTAGGGATTAATCATATATATCGACATGATATCAATAAGGGTTATGGAGGAAATCAAAAAACTTGCTATAATCTCGCTTTAAAATTGGGGGCTACTATTGTAATTATGTTGCATCCTGATTATCAATATACTCCTAAATTAATTCCGGCTATGGTTTCAATGATTCAAACAGGTATCTATGATGTTGTTTTTGGTTCTCGAATGTTGGGGAAACAAGCATTAAAAGGAGGTATGCCGACTTATAAATTTATTCTTAATAAGATTTTGACACTAGGACAAAATATTATAATTAACCAAAATCTGTCTGAATACCATACAGGATATCGAGCTTACTCTAGAAAGGCTCTTTGTGGTATAAACTATAATTATAATTCTGATGATTTTCTGTTTGATAATCAAGTAGTTTGCCAAATACTTTATTCTAATTATAATTTAGCCGAAATATCATGTCCTACTAACTTTTTCAGAGAAGCTTCTTCAATTGGTTTTGCAAAAGGTGTTAGATATGCTTATGGTGTAATAGTTACCTCATTCCTATACAGATTGAATAAAATGAAGTTAATAAATTCTGCTATTTTTAATAGGTAAATTTATTGAACTACAGTGTTTTAAAATTAATTTATTGGGATGGAATAGTTCAAGGAGTTATTCTTTATTTTCTTCTTTAAGCCTTCGAAACTAAAAAGAAGATAAAATAAATAGTTGTTTCTCAATTTTGTTCAGCAATTTCATTAGGGATGTTCGAGGTATTTAAAAATTTTTAAAATTATATATTTATAGCCTTCCAAATTCATCATGCCATGTCCTGCCTAAAAGCTTTATAATACTTTAGGAAAAACAACCACTCTATTTATCCAAAATTAAATTTTAAAAGTTTTCTGCTTATTAAGGCTGGCGCTTGGGGCACAATTGTAGACTTAAAATCACTTTGTAATTGCTGTATTCAAGGCTAACCATCCATTATAAAGCTTCAAACCAAACTGGAGTGGCAAGGAATTAACTAAAAATTAAGAAATGTGGGGAATAATTAGATGTAAAACTATTAGACCATTTGATTATTGCAAAAGATGATTACATTAGCTTTTTCCATAAAAACCAAAAATAAAATTGATCTTAGAAGAATTTAAAAGTTTACAATCCCATGGAATTTATTCAATAGACAAAGTTGAATGGTGGTTGTTAAAACATGAAACACATTATAAAAATTTAAAAGGGTATTGGTATTGTCCTAATCCAGATTGTTTGCATCGCATAATACAACACTGTTCATGTAAAACTAAACATGATGAGTTTAAATTTTTAGAATTGTTTGAAGCGTTAGATAAACTTTCAAATTATCGTAAAAGTGAAAATTATGCTAAGCAAGAATTAATTAAATATCATACGATAAGTCATGATGAAAAGTTAGTTGCAAAATGGTTGGAAGAAAACGACAAAGTTGGTGAAGCATGTTTTTTCTTTTTATTTGAACATCAAGGCTATGATTCAAATCCAGTTCATTTATTGGTAGTAAGAGAAAGTCTACTAGGTTATAGGGTATATGTTGACAGCAATGACTTTAAAGGTCTAATAGAATTCATGGAGATATTTATAGACTTAAAATATAAGGATGATGATGAAGTAGACTTTTAATTTGGGATAAACAAGGTCGAACATAAAAGTCTGAAAATGATGATATATCAGATAATCATAAATTCTAGTTCAATGTAATTAAATGGTAGTTATTTATATAATTTTATATTAATCTATGAATGGCCATGGTAGGCCATTTGTTAATACCTTCCATTCATTTCACCTACTCCCGCCTATCAATCACCAAAACAGGTTTTCTACTCATTTTAGGGAATTGCAGTTTCTGAAGTTCTTTTTTATCACAAAATTCGATTTTAGGAAGCACGCGAAGTTTGGCTCTAAAATGGTCTTTTATTTTTTGTAGAAATTCTTCTGTAGCATTGTTTGTAGCGATTTTAAGCAGGATTTCATCGGTGCCTATGTTGTTGTGTGAAATCTCGATAACATAAGAATCAATGGCATTAAAATCGTTTAATATATTGTGCATGGCTGGCGGATACAGTGTGGTGCCCTTATATTTTATCATTTGTTTTTTTCTGCCTATCACAGGACCTAGCCTCGTGGTGTTTCTGCCGCAGGAGCAGGCTTCGGTATGTGCCGTTACAATATCACCTGTTTTAAAGCGTAGTAAAGGCATGCCTTCCACGCCCAAAGTGCTAATAGTAAGTTCTCCAGGTTCACCAGCCGCAACTGGTGCATTGTTTTCGTCTAGAATTTCGATAATGATTAATTCTGGATGATGGTGGCCTCCTTGTTGTGCTTCACACTCGGTAAAAGCGGTATTCATTTCTGTAGAAGCGTAAGTAGAAAACAAATCAATATCCCATTTGTCTTTTATTTTCTTGGATAAAATATTTAATGAAAAGTCTTGCTCTCGAAGCGACTCGCCTATGCAAATGGCTCCCTTTACACCAGAGTTATTCAAATCGATGTTATGCTGCTCGGCATATTCAATGAGCTTTAGTAAGAATGATGGTACCGCAATAATGTAGGTGGGTTTAAATTTTTTAATAGAATCCCATTGCAGTTCAGGAATTCCATTGCCCACACGAATAATGCCCGCTCCTAGTTCGCGAGCGCCTAAAAAATAAGCTAGTCCAGCCATAAAGCGGCGGTCTATGGTGGTCATGAGTTGAATAACATCGGCTTTTTTTACGCCTGCACAAGCAAAAGAAATAGCTTCATTATGCGCCAAACGCTTGAGGTCGTTATCGGTTAAAGCAAAGGTAACAGGTTCGCCAAGGGTGCCCGAGGTAGTCACATAATCGATAATATCATGTCTTGGTACGCAAATAAAATCGTCGTTATAACGCTGAAGATCTTCCTTAGTTGTGGTTGGAATTTGAACTAAATCTTCTAGCGTATTGATGCTGTTCAGGTTTATGTTTTCTGATTTAAACAGACGTTTATAATAGCTTGAATGTGTATTTAAATACTGAAGCAGTTTTTTTAATTCAGCCTCTTGGTATGCTTTGATGGTGGCGGTAGAGGCTTTTTCTATTTCTGGAATCATAAACCTAATTTTCTGTTTAATTTTTTGATATAGCTATTCATGTTTTCAAGGTCGGGAACCGTAGTGACTTCCTTGGTTTTGGCCTTTTCGAAGGCCTGTAATGCGGCCATATCAAAATCGTTTTTATAATAATAAAGTCCTACAATATAATGTGCTTCCCAAAAGTCTGGGTTAGCCGATTCTAATTCATGAAGCACCGAAAAATCTAAAGTGTCCTTATTATTAATGGCTTTTAAAACCTGTGCTTTTAGGACTCTAAAGCGTTCGTAATTTTTATAAGCTTCGGTATATTGAAACGGATCTTTTTCAATGTTTAAACTGGCAATGGCATAGCCTTGTTTTTCAGGGTGACTAAATACATCGTTTAAATTATAAGCAACAAATTCACCTAATTGATAAGGATTAGACGATACCCAAACCAGTCTTTCTTTGGGTTTAAAAACCACGCCATGATGGGCAAGAAGTTGGTTAAGGGCCTTTTCGTTTCCGTAGCCTATAGCTTTTCCGTTTAGACCTTCTTTGTTTCTTAAAATGGCCACCGCTTTTTGTGGGGTTATTTTATCTTCAGCATTTAAAAGTTCTTCCATACGTTGGTAGCGGTACAACGAATGACTTTCAACCAAGTGTTTTTGGTTTATTTTGTCTTCCGCGTAAGCGTCACTTTGAAAATGGTTAGAACAAATAATTTGATTGCTATTAGGGACTTCATAAACGCCGAAATTATCGGGAGAAACCTCTATAACAATGGCTTTATTATCGATCGCGCTACCTACAAAAATGGATTCTGACACGAAAACCTCTCGTTTTTTAGCTATGGCAATGGCCTCTTCTATGTTTGTGGCGTATTGTAATATCTCTCGGTTTACTATAGAAATTGGAGTTTTGGCGATTAATGGTACTTTCGATTTTCCGGCGTTTATGGTTACGGTAAGCCCGTGCTCATTCATGCCTGAAACGACACCTATCATACCACCCCAAGAAATGGACATGAATTTATAACCTGTTGTGGGGTTTATAAAGGTGATAATTTTGTCTTTGGCAAAGTCGTCGCCGGCATAAAAGTCGAAATTTCTACCTATAATGAGGTTGCCGTCTTCTGTTTTGTCGCCCCAAGCTGCAAATGAGGAACAACCAACCAAAGCGAGATCTTGTAGGGCATGACCAACATCGTGAGCAGCATGAAAATAAAGACCTCTTAAATAGGGTGAGGCAAAAGGTGTGCGATCGTTTATGGCGTATTTCGAAAGCCCGTAAATTTCAGATTTATATTCGTTATTAACATGTAAATACATTTTACGGTTGTACCAAGCTACAAATCGTTGCAAGAATTTTTGATTGGTTTCAGAAGGGACTAAGTCTTCTATTTTAGAAAGGAAATATCGCTCTTGATTTTGAAACAATTCTCTGGTAAGGCTTCCTGTTATTAGTCCTCTTTCGTAGGGGTCGCCTTCAACATAAAGCTCCCATAAGCCTTGTTTGTTTTTGTTTAAAGTATTATTTCCTAAAACAAAGGAAGAGTCATTTATTTCAATACGTTTAGGAATGGAATCGTTATAATCGCTAACATAGGGAACATCCTGCAACGAGCTAGATACACCACAGGATACTAAAACCAATATGATACAAGCCAAGCATAAAATCTTATATGTAATCCCAAATTTGTTATTCATATTAGGCCTGTTTTTTTAAGATTTTTTCGGCTTTTTTGATACTGAGCTTTTCTTTATAGTCCAACCATTTTTGTCCGTAAAAACGACGCATCAAATTGTCGAAATGACGCATTATAAAAACGTTATAAAGCATGGTTGCAAACTTTTTTGGACGTTTAGGTAAGGCTCTTAATGTCATTGAAAATCCGCCATCAAGGTATTTGATGTAGTGCCAATAACCACTGGGCATATAAAGCGCATCGCCATGTTTCATATCGGCTTGAATACCTTCAGCGTATTGTAGTGCCGGATAGGTTGTAAAATCTGGGTTGTCCATATCAATTTTGTCAATATTATGAATGGAAAATGGCACTTGATATAGATATTTAGATTGTTCTTGCGAAAAAAGGGTAACACTTTTATTGCCATGAAAATGAAAGTGCATACTATCTGGTAAATCAATATCGTAGTGCATAAAAACTTTTGATTTACCGCCTCCAAAAAATAATGCCGGCAAGCGTTTAAAGAATTTTAGTCCGATGTCGGGATATTTAAAATCCTTTAGTAATTCGGGCATGCTGTCTAAAATATTATAAAAGAAAATACGTAAATCGGTAGGTTCTGTTTTTAAGATTTCGATGTACTCCTTTAATTTAATTTCCTTCACAGGGGCATAAACGCTTTGTTTGCCTTTTGCAGGTTTGTTGTTGTAAAGCGGCACCACTTGATCTCCCGCACGTTCTTGGATATAGTCCAAGCTCCATTTCTCATAAGCAGGCCAATCGGCAGTAAGATTTTCAATTAATACGGGGCGTTGAGGTTTGTAGTAGTGTTCAATAAAATCTGCCTTACTAATACTTTTAACTCTCGTAATAGGGGTTGTTTTAAATTTTCCCATGCCTTTAATTTTCCGTGTTATCTTCTATATTATTTGCTTTACGTATTTTGTTTAATATGGGGTCCATACCAACAATTTCAGAGCTTGTGAGCACAGCCCCTATAGTAACGCCTAATATGCCATGCATATTTAAACTTTGACCCGTTAATAGGAGGTTTTGTATTTTAGTACGTGGCGATACAAACGATTTTAGTGGGCTGTTGGCATCTTTTACATAGCCATACATCGAACCGTTATTAGAACCAATATAATCACGATATGATAGTGGGGTAGAGGTATAGATCTCTTCTATACAATCTCTAATGTTTGGAAATTTTTTCTCTAACTCTTTAATGAGGATTTCGGCTTTTTCGGCTTTAAATTCTTCGTAGGTTTGGCCTCTTTCATTTTTGTTAACAACCGTGTTAACCGTGTTTTCCCAAGGTTTAACTTCTTCGTAACGCATATAAGTTAAAACCGTGAGGCTGTCGCCGTATTCGGCTGTGTTTTTGCCTATCCCCATCGATACCATATAACCTTCAGGCCAACTATCGCTTGTGTAATCCTGGCTAGTCCAAACCTTTTCTCGGTTTTTAAAATGGTAGTAATTCCGATTATGATATTTAAAAGAATTTGGTTTCAAGACGATATATAAGCTAAAACCAGCAATAATGCTTTCAATGTTTTTAATTCTATTAGAGTATACTTTTCGGAACTTATCTTCTCCAACCAGTTGAATGGTTAATTTAGGTTCGATATTAGAAATAAATACATCACCTTTAATTTCATCACCTTTTTTGGTGAATACCGACGTTATTTTTTTGTCCTTATAACCAAACTTTACTACTTCTTGATGTTTATAGGCTTCGCCATGATTTTCTTTAAGTCTTCTAATTAAAAGTTTAGAGATTTGGCTGCCCCCATTTATACACCTGTAAGCACTTTCTATATACGAGTTTACCGTTAAAGCATGCACATAAAAAGGTGTGCGGTCTGGATCTCCTGCGTATAAAAAATTGGTGCCTGCCAGCACGGCACGTAAAGATTCATTGGTTGTTAAAGAGTCGATGAAATCTTTAGCTTTTAAACTAAAAATATCAGAGTTTTTGTAATATGGTTTTCCGTGTTTTAAGCGGTATAAAGGGAATTTACCGCAAAATTCTTTCAGTTTATCACAGTAGGCTATAATGGCCTTTTCTTCGTCTGGAAACTGAGAGACCATTTGTTGAATAAACTTTTCATAACCTTGAGCGTGTTTGTATTCGGTGTTATCGTCGCCAAAGGACACCACATCAAAAGCATCTTCATCTAATTTCTTCAGCTTTAATTCATCCATAATGCCTAGATAATTAAAATACTGATATAAGTTTTGACCTTCACTTAAACCACCTATATAATGTACGCCAGTATCGAAAATGGTTTTGTCTCTAACAAAGGTTTGTAAATTGCCTCCGTATTGGTTGTTTTTCTCTAAAACACAAACACTATAGCCTTCTTTAGCTAAAATATTGGCCGAGACTAAACCGCCTAGTCCACTTCCTATAATGACAACATCGTAATGTGATTTCATTCTTAAATGGCTGTGTTAGTTAAAACTTTAATGTTTTCATTTTGATAGCTCGTTTGAAATCCTAAACCAATTAATTTAGGTGTCTCTAGATGCCTACTGCTGTTCAATAGAATAATCTGATTTAGATTATTAAGAAAAGGTTTCAGCATATTTTCATGAGTTATTTGACTAGAGTTTAAAATTAAAACTTTTGCTTGATATTCCACCAAGGCTTCCATGCTATTTGTACAGGTTATTTGACGTGTTTTGGTGATATAACTATTTTGAATAATACACCTAGTTTTAGCATTTTCAATATAGGAAAAGATCTTTCGATCTCCCGAATGTATGGCTAATAGAAGGCTTAGTTGTGCTGCATCGTTTGTAATATGCGCAATCGAGGTCTTTAGTTCTACACGATTTAAAATCTCGTAGTAATCGTTTTGATGTGTTTTTAAGTCTAAACGCACTTTTTTATAAAGTGCCTGTCCTTTATAACGATAATCGTCTAAAAGCATTTTATGAAAGTAGGTTGGCCCTTCTTTTTCTTTCCTAAATGTATTGAACTCACTTCTAAAATAGGCCCCAATTTGTTTGGCATGTTGTGAATAGTTATTTCCAAACGGGTTGTTATTTGCTGGGATGCGATCTAATATTTTAAGATCAAGTTGGCCATCACGAATAACCGATTCACCTTTAGGTATAATTTCCGAGTTACCATGAATAAGCACAGGGATAATATCTAAATTGAATTCTTGAGCAAGATAAAAAGCACCTTTATGAAAGCGTTTAATTTTATGAGTTGTAGAGCGTGTTCCTTCGGGGAAAGCCATTAGAGTGTAGCCTTGATCTACTTTTTCTTTTAAATGATCAAGACCGTTGTCTATACCATTCGATACGGGGTAAAAACCGGCTAACTTTACGGCTTTTCCAAAAATGGGCGAGTTGTAAACCCAATCGTTTACTAAAAATATAATTTTAGGATGCAATTTACCAATAGCCAAAATGTCCAAAAACGAACTGTGATTGGCGATAATGATACCTGGTTTTTTGAAATCTTCTCTGGGTTCGTTACTAATGGTTTTGATAAGAAATGGATTGGAGTCTAATACCGATTTCATAAATTTTGAAATGCATTTATGAAACCAGTTCATCTTGGGTTCTTTAGGTAAAGGGATAATTTTCATAACTGTCACACTAAAAAGTGAGAGCAAAAACCCTCCTAATCCAAAGTAAGTGAACGATAGTATAGAATGTACCAATACCCTTAAAGAAACAGGTCGTTTATTAGGGCCACCAATAAACAGTTTAAACAAAATAGGTTGTATGGTGAACGCCACAAGCAGGGCAGACAAAATACCTATTAAACAAACCAATGAAATGGAGTGTAAGGCAGGATGTTTGGCGAATATTAAAACCCCAACACCTAAAATAGTCGTGATTACCGAAAGTAAAATAGAAGTTTTATGCGTGGGCAATGCTTTGACCCCCGTGCGACATTCCTGAAGCAAGCCATTGGTTATAAAAATGCAATAATCTATGCCTAAGCCAAAAATAAAGGTTGATATGATGATATTGAAAATATTAAATTCAATATTAAAAAAGCCCATAATCCCAATGGTTAATAACCAAGTTAAACAAATGGGAATAGCAGTTACTAAGGTTAATGAAAAGCTTTTGTATGATACCAATAAAATGATTAAAATCACGATAAGTGAATAGCCTATAAGTTTATTAAAATCACTTTTAAGATGTCCTAAAAGGCTTTCATTCATTTGCCTTCTGTCTATAATAACAATGTGCTCTTGGTTTTTGAAGCGGTTTAAAACCGGAGTGTCATCTTTCACCTTCACTAAAGTTGTAATGGTTGTGAAATGGTCTTCTGTGGCTAAATAATCATCTACAGAAAATGCTTTTAAAGTTTTATAATCGGAGCTCTTTAATGGTTTGAAATCTTTATGTAATAGATTATAGAAGGCTTGAAATGTTGAAGGTTTAAACCCTAAGGCATTACCGCTTTCAATAAGATCACTTTTGGTGCTGTTAATGGTTTGATCATCCCAAAAGGCATTCCAACGGGCAATTTGCTTTTGTTGTTGTTTTTCCGAATGCACTAAGGTGCTTAACGAGCTGTAGTTGATGAGGTCCTTACTGTTTTTTAAATCCTCCAGTTCGTTTAAAACGGCTTCGTTGACTTGTAAAGTGTTTTCTTCGGAAGTGCCATAAGCGGCAATATACAGTGATTTGGAACTGCTGTTAATGAGTTTGTCTAAACGGACTTCTGAAGCTTTTAAATGCTTAGGCTGATAATTAAGCTGGGTGAGGTCGTTGTTGAACTTCACCGTATTGTAGGTGAAAAGGCTTGCTATACACAGTAATATTACGGTGATTACGGCCCACTTTTTTTTGTGTAGGTTATAGGAAGCGATTTTATCCAATAAGGTATTTCTATTCGATTTGGTAGCCGATTCTCGATAGACATGCGGAATAAATAATAATGCAAAAACCGACGATCCTAAAACACTAATGGCAGCAAAAATGCCTAAATCTTGCAAGGCTTGAGAGTTGATAAAAAGCAGACATAAAAAGGCTAAAGCCGTGGTTAAGCTGCTCATTAAAATGGGTTTGGAAATCTCTGTATAGAGGTTTTTTACATCATTTTTGTTTCTAAGATGTGTTAGGATATGTAATGAATAATCTAAAGTCACACCTAAAAGCACAGAACCAATACCTAAGGAAATGGCCGAAATTTTTTCACGGATGAGAAACAGTAACACAATGGCCAATAAGCCTCCAAAAATAGTGGGCACAAATAGTATGATAGGCACACTCAGTTTCCTGTAAAATATGATGAAAATAAGCAGCAATACCGTTAGGGCTATACCAATGGTTAGCTGGATATCTTTTTTAATTTGGTTGGCATTGGCAACAGCAATTAAAAGTCCTCCAAAATACTCGCTCTGCACTTGGCCCTTAAAAGCCTCATTTAATTCGCTATTGGTTTGATATAAATTTTCTGCAAACAAGGTGTTTTTTGAGGTTTCGTTTGCGTCTAAAACCGGTGTGATAAATAATAAAATGTGTGATTGATCTTCACTGACTAAAAAACCATTTTGTAAGGTGAAATCGCCGCCAAAGCTTAAATCCTGTAACTTTTTTAAGGCGGTAAGGGAAAGGCCTAAGGGATCCTTTAAAATTAAATCCTTGGCAATAAAACCCGAAGGTGAAATTAAGGTTTTATAATTTTGAATGGTAGCAGCCTTTATGCTGTCTTCATTTATTTTTTGTGCTAAAAGCGTATAGTCGTTCTCGTCTAAAAACAACGGCAGGTTGTTGTAAACAAAATCGATGGTATTTTGCATGTCGGCATTGTCAAACTGACCTTGAATGTTTTTAATATAGGGTTCCGAATTTTTAGTAACACTATCTATAAACTGCGATGCATATTGAGTGAGTTCATCTACCGGAGCTTCTGGCGTTTTGCTAATGTGAACGATAATTTTATCGGTAAAATTAACTTGGTCTAAAACCTTGTGTAAATCGGAATTGGCTTCAGTGGTTGGAATGAGTTTGCTTATGTCTTCTTCAAATTCAATTTTTGAAGCGGTGTAAATTAAAGCAGAAAATAATACGATTAATAGCCCGAAACCTAATGCTTTTCTAGCATGAATGTAGGTATATATGTTGTAAAACAGCTTATGCATTAACTACCGATTCTTTTTTCTTTTGAAATCCAGAAAAAAGCAAATAACTTAAAGGTCCAACAATAATAGCCGCAATTGTAGCTAAACTGAAACTTCCTACTATATATGTTTTAATGTGTTTTAAGACTTCAATATTTAAAGTGATTTCATTAAGATTAAAAGTTTCGTTTTGGCCTAAAATGAAATTTCCTAATACAAAACTCACAAACACAATAAAAGGGATGAAAGGCGGTAAGCTTACATTGGAAAAGGTAAAGGCAATGGCCTTATTCAGTTTGAAAATTACCGATAAAAAAATTACCAAAGCCGAATGTAGTCCCCATAGAGGTGTTAGTCCGATGAACACGCCTAAAGTTAGTGATAAGGCCTTTTTTTTAGGAGAGTCGTTCTGACTGATAAAGTCTTCAATAACGAAGCGTTTAATCCCTTTTTTTTTTAATTTTCTGAAGAAATCTCTGGGTTTGATATACAGAAAGGTGAGTATCACAAACCATGTGTTTAAGATGCTGATGCGCGTAAAATCTTTAAAAGGGCGAAAATGCGATACACGTTCTGCCTCATCATATAAAATATTTATAGGTATGTTTTTTACCACAGTGCCTTTCCACGCAGCCCTTACAATAATTTCAATTTCAAATTCGAATTTTGAGGTATAAAATTTCAAGTTTTTCAAATGGCCAATTGGATAAAGGCGGAAGCCCGATTGGGTGTCTTGTAACTCAATTCCTGTTTCTAACTTATACCAAAAGTTTGAAAATTTATTCCCGAAACTGCTTTTCTTCGGAACACCTTCTTGGTTCATGTTACGGGAACCAATTAACAGCAGGTTTTTGTTTTCACTTGCTTTTAAAGTGTCTAAAAAAACAGGAATGTCTTCTGGGAAATGTTGCCCGTCAGAATCAATAGTGATGGCATAATCGTAGCCTAAACGTAAGGCTTCTTTGAAACCGGCTCGCAACGCTTGACCTTTACCTTTGTTTTCTGGAAAGTGAATTTGGTTTAAATTCGGGTACTGCTTAATAATATTTGGAGTATTATCGGTAGCGCCGTCGTTTACGATAATAATATGGTTGGTGTGTTCTAAAACCCCATCAATGACCTTCTGCAATGTTTTTTGGTTATTATAGGTTGGTATAATAACGCAACACGGCAATTCATTTGGGTTAGTTTGTGCTACAGTCTCTTTCATTGTTGGTTGGCATTTGATTGGTATAATCAAATGGGTATTTTTTACAAATATACTATAACTTAAAATATGCTTTGTATTTCGTAGACATAATCATGAAAATGATTATCGGCATAAACTTGGTAAACTTAGTTAATCTTCGATTTCAAAGCTTATTAAAGCATGCTTATTTTAATAGTAAAGTAAGATATTGAAGGCGTTTAGTATGGCCAAAGAAGGTGTTGTGATTAAAAGAGAAGTATCTCAAAACAAAAAAGCACCTATTGAATGAATAGATGCTTTTTGTTATGGTGTTTATTTAAAGCCTTTACTTTAATTTGTTTTCAATAAGATCGTAAAAATCTTGAAGTGTTGTTACATTTATAAAATCATCACTTACTAATTTTACACCAAAATTTGATTCGATAGCCACTACTAAATCAACAAAATCTAAGCTATCAAGTTCTAGTGTTTCTTTTAAATTTGCTCCTGGCTCGATATCTTCCGATTCCACTTCAAACTCATCAACAAGAAAGTTGTTTATTTTTTCAATAATAACTTCTTTTTCCATCTCTGTCTTATAATTTTTTTATTATTAATGCTGAATTTGTTCCTCCAAATCCAAAAGAATTGGACAAAAATACATCAATTTTTTTATCTAGCGTTTTGCTTACTAAATTTAATTTGCTTGCATCTTCGTCGGGGTTTTCCAAATTGATATTTGGTGCAATAAATGAATTTTGCATCATCAGCATGGAATAGATCACTTCACTGGCTCCTGCCATCCAACATTCATGGCCAGTCATCGATTTGGTAGAACTTACATGCGGCCCATTTTCTCCAAAAACATCAAATATAGCTTTAGCTTCATTGCTATCACCAATAGGAGTAGAGGTTGCGTGTGCATTAACGTAGTCAATTTGGTTGGTTGGTATATTCGCCTGTTCAATGGCTTTTTTCATGGCGCGCGACGGACCTTCCACATTAGGTGTCGAAATATGTTCGCCGTTAGATGAAAAACCATAACCAACAATTTCTGCTAAAATAGGAGCGCCACGTTTTACCGCCGACTCGTAACTTTCTACAATTAAAGTAGCGCCACCACCACTGGGCACTAAACCGTCACGGTTTTTATCAAAAGGTCTTGAGGCTTTTCCAGGCGTGTCTGTTTGCACAGAAAAAACACCTAAACCATCAAAACTTCCCATGGCAAGTTCGTTTATTTCTTGAGCGCCACCACAAATAATACAATCTTGAAGTTCGCTTTTTATAAGCTGATAGGCCATTCCAATAGCATGAGAGCCACTGGCACAAGCAGCACTTACCGTAAAATTGATGCCTGTTAATTTAAATATGGTTGCCAAATTCATAGTGATAGAGGAGTTCATTCCTTTAAAAATGGCTCCTGAACCAACCAAATTCGTGTCTTTCTTTTCACGAATAACATCTGTAGATTCTACAATAGATTTTGCGGTGCTATCATTACCATACAGAATACCTACTTCATGAGAGTTTATATAGTCTTGCGTTATTTTTGCATTTTCTAGGGCTTCCATGGTGGCTACATAGGCATAAGCACCTTCTTCACCTAAACTAATACGCTGTCTTCTGCTAAGTTGTTTTTTTAAATCGGGGGTATCAACCATTCCTGTTAAGCAAGAGCGAAATCCGAATGGTTTTCTTTTGTCATCAAAAATAATTCCCGAAGTTCCGTTATACAAGGACTGTTTGACTTCATCTAAATTTTTGCCAATGCAGGAATAAATGCCCATGCCCGTAATTACAACTCTTCTCATTTTTTGATTATTTAGGAATAAATGCCACCATTAATATTGATAACTTCTCCGGTAATATAAGAAGCTTTTTTGGAAGCTAAAAATGATACAAGATGTGCAACCTCCTCAGGGTCTCCAAAACGGTTTGCTGGTACTAATTTTTTTAGTTCCTTTTCATTTAAGTCTCCTGTCATATCAGTTTTAATAAACCCAGGAGCTACAGCGTTTACCGTAATATTTCTTTTGGCAATTTCTTGTGCCAAGGCTTTTGTTGCCGAAATTACAGCGCCTTTTGCAGCCGAATAATTGGTTTGTCCTGGAGTTCCTTTTAGTCCAGAAACAGAAACCAAGTTAATGATACGACCATATTTGTTAACCAGCAACTTTTGAATAAGGTGGTTGGTTACATTAAAGAATCCGTTAAGACTGGTGTTTATAACATCGCTCCAATCTTCAGGTTTCATCCACATGAATAAACCATCTTTCGTGATTCCTGCGTTGTTTACAATTACTTCAATAATATCATCTTTGTGAGCTTCTTGCCAGGTGTCTAAAGCCTGACCGACTTCCTCTAGGTTTGAAACATTAAAAGGTAGTAATTCGCCTTGTCCGCCAGCTTCTTCAACAGCTTTTAAGGTGTCTAAAGCGGCTTCTTTATTACTATTATAATTTATAATGATGTGGTAATCAGAATCTTTAGCCAATTGTATGCAAATGGCTTTTCCAATACCTCGTGATCCTCCTGTTACTAATGCGTATTTTGTCATTACCCAATTGTGCTTTAATTATACAATATTATTCTCATGATTCATCAAAAAAGCCTTAACCTCATTGACATAAGGATACATAACGACATCCTCCTTAAATACAGGGACTAATTTTCTAATAGCATCGTAAGCTTTTTTGGTCTTAGATGAAATTTTATCTTGAAAACCTAAATATTCTATAGCCTGTACAATGGTTATCAATTCAATGGCCATCACTTCATAAGCGTTTTCTACAACCCTTTTGGTAATAAGTGCCGCATTGGTGCCCATACTAACAATATCTTGATTATCGTTGTTATTTGGGATACTATGCACATACATCGGGTTTGAAAGCATTTGATTTTCTGCTGTTGTAGAGGTTGCTGTAAATTGAACACCCTGCATTCCAAAATTGAGCCCTAAAGTCCCTAAGTTAACAAAAGCTGGAAGTGTATTGTTCAGGTTTGGGTTTAATAAATAGTTAAGTTGACGTTCGGCCAGCATACTCATTTTGGTAACCACAAGTTTTAGCTTGTCCATTTCTAAAGAGACGTAGTCGCCATGGAAATTTCCACCGTGATATACATGCTGCTTTTCAACACTTACAATAGGGTTGTCGTTTGCCGAGTTCACTTCTTCCATCAATATACGCTCTACATCATTTAGGGTATCTAAAACAGGACCTAAAATTTGAGGAACACAACGAATAGAGTAATATTCTTGTACTTTTTCTTCAAAAACCCTAACATCTGGATTTTTGTTGTATAGGAATTCCTCACGTTTTCTAGTGAGTTGACTATCTTCTAAATGCTCGCGCATGCGTTTAGCAATGTCACGTTGACCTTTATGTTTTTTACTTTGATTAAGTTCTAAAGATAAATGATCGTCATAAGCCTGCATGATCTCATTGATGGCTGAAGCACATAAAATACCCCAGTTTAGTAATCTACGCGTATTAATGGTGTTTACAATACCAATACCTGTCATTACCGAAGTCCCATTCATTAAAGCTAAACCTTCACGCAGTACTACAGAAATAGGCTTTAAATTCTCAATTTCGAAAACCTCTTTTGTCGAACGGAATTCGCCTTTATATATAACTTCCCCTTCACCAATTAAAACAAGCGCTAAATGGGCTAACTGTACTAAATCGCCACTAGCACCAACGCCACCATGCTCATAAATTAAGGGTGTAATATTTCTGTTTATAAGCTCTGTCATTAACTCGATAACCGATTTATGAACTCCAGAGTGTCCTAAAGACAAGGTGTTTAATCTGGCTAGCATAGCCGCTTTCACGTATTGCGGATCGATAACTTTTCCAGTTCCAGATGCGTGACTTCTAATTAAATTATATTGAAGTTTGATACGATCTTCATCGTTGATTTTGTACTGAGCCATGGGGCCAAAGCCCGTATTAACTCCATAGATGGTTTTATTCTGAGAAAAGTCCTTTAAAAAGTTAAAACTGTTTTCTATGGTTTGATATACACTGGGATCAATTTCTAAAGGGTTGTTTTCAAAAATAATTTTATAAAATTCTTCAATCCTAAGAGTTCCATCTAGTTTTAGCATCTATATCGTTTTGGTGTATAAATAAGTGTTTTAATAACGGCTTGTAAAGTAGTTATTTTGGAGTGCAAATTTAGAATAATAAATGAGTTTTTTATAAGAAGATGTTTGTAGTTTCTAATATAGTACGCGGTTATTCTAGTTTTTTCATAAAAATGCATGCATTTTCACATTTTAGTATGAGAAAAAATGATGTTTGAATCCGGCTTTAAATCACCTCTCTAAAATTTTAAATTTTAATATCACCTTATGACATGGCATGTCATCATAAAATCAGCTAAGAGGTTTTAAATTTGAAGTATCATTTAACGCTTAGTTGCCTAATGTTAGTAAAACTAATTATTGGTTGTTGCTAATGATTTCGGCAATTAATTTAAAACCTTATTATCATGAATACTTTAGAATTAGATATCGTAGAAGAAAGCTTAGGATACAATTTGTTTAAATATAGCTACTTGACTTTGTTTGTTTTTAGTTTGGGAGGGTTGCTAACAAATTTAGTTGTTAACGGTTTTTAAAAAGCAATAGTTAGAAAAAGAAAAATTTAATAATTAAAAAAGCTCTTAAATTTAATTCAAGAGCTTTTTTTATGTAATAATTGAAATTATATTTTGAATTAGGCTTTTTGAGAACTTTTAACAAAGTATTTGTTACGTAACCAAAAAGACACGCGCACGAGTAATATAAGGGCTGGTACTTCAACTAAAGGCCCAATAACACCTGTAAAAGCTTGACCGGAGTTTAATCCGAAAACGGCAATGGCTACTGCTATGGCGAGTTCAAAATTATTTCCGGCAGCTGTAAAAGCGACTGCAGCTGTTTTGTCATATTCGGCACCCATAGCCTTTGTAAAGAAAAATCCAATGATGAACATGAGGGCAAAATAAATAAGTAATGGTACCGCGATGATGAGGACATCCATTGGAATTTCAACAATCAACTCACCCTTAAGAGAAAACATAACTATGATTGTAAAGAGTAAGGCAATCAGTGTTAAAGGTGAAATGGCTGGAATGAATTTGGTATTATACCAATGCTCGCCCTTTAATTTCACTAGAATAAGTCTACTTAATATGCCTAATAAAAACGGAATACCAAGGTAAATAGCCACGCTTTCAGCTATAGTAGCTATGGAAATATCAACTATAGCACCTTCAAAACCAAAATAAGGCGGTAAAATGGTGATAAATATCCAAGTGTAAAAGCTATAAGCGAAAACTTGAAATATGCTGTTTAAGGCTACAAGGCCAGCGCCATACTCTGCATTACCTTCAGCAAGATCATTCCATACCAAAACCATCGCAATACAGCGTGCTAAACCTATTAATATCAATCCTACCATGTATTCTGGGTAATCCCTTAAAAAGGTAATGGCCAGGATAAACATTAGTACCGGACCCACAATCCAGTTTAATATGAGTGAAATGGATAGGATTTTAGTGTTTTTAAAAACCTTAGGAAGTAAGGCATAATTCACTTTGGCTAGAGGCGGATACATCATTAATATCAGTCCAATAGCAATTGGGATATTAGTGGTTCCAACGCTAAATGAGTCAATGATCTCTGGAAACGAAGGCACAAAATATCCGATACCTACCCCAATAGCCATGGCTATAAAAATCCAAAGAGTCAGGTAAGAGTCTAAAAAGCTTAATTTTTTATTTGATGCCATCTTATGCGTTTATTTGTGAGTATACATAGTATAACTCGGTAGCGATTTGTATGCTTCTTTCGTTATATTTTTCAGCTTGTTGCGGCGTGCCGTCAAAAGTCTTTGGGTCTTCAAACGTAATTGGAATACGCTTTTCTGCTCCGGCTATAAACGGACAACCACCGTCGGCTTGAGAACAAGTCATTATAGCTGCAAACTCTGAAGTTGGATTAAAAGCGGCGTCTAATTTTTTAGAAAACCCAATTATAGGATGGGCGTTATTAGTATATTTTATACTGTACACTGGGTTTTTGTTTTCCGATAGGGTTTCAATCTCAAATCCTGTGTTTTTTAGAGTTTCTGCTACAACTGGAAATAGGGCTGTAGCTTCGGTTCCTCCAGAATAGCAAAATACTTTTTCAATATTAAAATGATAAGCAAGCGTTTGTGCCCATACTTGCGACAAATGACTACGTCGAGAATTATGGGTACAAATAAAGTTGATGCGTATGTCCTGTTTAGCATTTACTTTAGCTTGAATAAAATCGATTAAGGGTTGTAGGGTTTCTTTACGTTCCTGAGAAATATTTTCAACATTGAAGGTTGAAATGGTGGTTTCAATATTTTTAAAAAGGCTCATTTTTTGTTCTTTAAAATTTTAACTATGATTTAGCAACAGCCACTATTTGGTGAGCAGCTTGAAGCGGTTGGTTTTTGAATTTCAGAAAGTTTCATTTTTGGCTTTTCTTGAGGTATACCACAGTTGTCCTTAGCCAGGCAATCAGTTTGCTTTGTTACTAGAAGAAAATGTTCGCCATTGAATTCTAATCCGTATTTGCCAATAGTAGCGCCTTGATATTCAACTTCAATTTCTAAATCACCAAGCTCTAGGACCTTTTCTGATAGCTCTATGATGTTTAGTAATTTCTCAGGATGTAATCTGTGATCGTAATCGTTGGCATTCCACAATTGAAAATTGGCCACTTCTTCATGACGTACCGTGCCACCACAGTCTATAAAATGTTTGGTTATTTTTCCAACTTCGGTAACGTGAAAATGACTAGGTACCAATTCACCATTTGGCAATTCAAAAGCTATTTTGTCTAAGGTGGTGAGTTTGTTTTTTACTTCAGATAGTGTCATAATTATTCTTTTTTATTGTAATATTACGATTGATGCGTTTAAATTTTTTTAACAACAGTCTTGTTTAGTAGGGAGGTCTTGATCTAGAAATTCGGACATAACCGTTTTCATTTGTGCCCATTTTTCGTGGTTAATACAGTAACATACGCTAGTGCCTTCAACAGTTCCTTTTATTAAGCCAAGCTGCTTTAACTCCTTTAAATGTTGAGAGATTGTGGGTTGTGCTAAACCTATTTCGTTAACCAAATCTCCACAAACACAGCTATCTATTTTAAATAGATATTGTAAAATGGTTACACGTGCAGGGTGACTAAAGGCTTTTGAAATTAAAGAAATTTCATTTTGTAAGTCGTTAAACATTTCGGTTTTAGCTAATCCCATAATCTTATTATTTGTACATTGCAATATTACGATAAATAAATGAAATCAGAACTGTTTTTAGTTTATTTTTAAAAGGAATTTGTTTTAAGGTGTTGATTATTAGTGTGTAAATAGGGGTGTATTGCTGTGTTAGCATTTTATTTATAGAAGCAAAAAAGCTGCTACTGAATAATTTCAATAGCAGCTTTTTCATTGATTTTGATAATTATTTTACCATTTTCTATTCCCAAAAAGCTTGTTAATAATAAGTTTTGTTGAGTATGTAGTCGCTAACCACCTTAGTTTTTCAGGTATCCAGTTAATAGGATTCAAGCTTTCAGTATAATCATGCTTAAGCATTTTTATTTCTTCTAAGGCGATTTTGCGTTCTAAATCTAAAATTTTTAAATCGCGCTCTATGCTTTGTGTATTTTTATATGATTTCATACTAATTAAAAAACTTTTCAGACAGTTTACTGATTATAAAATTGCTCATATATTTTCTTAACATAAATGCAATTATAGACAGTAAAACAAATCCTCCGCCTACAATTAAAAATCCTTGAGTGTAGTTTCCTAAAGATTTACCAATTAGAAAAGCCAAAGCAACAGCTAGAAAAGTTAAACCAATAATTAACAAACTTCCAATGAATATCGTTTTAAAAACGATACCAAAGGAGGTTGTTAATTGTTGAAATATCTTGAGTTTATAGTACTCATAAGAAGTATGAAAAAACTTCTCACTAACTTGTTTTGCTTTTTGATTAGTGTTGGCCAAGGAGTCGTTTAAACTCATATGTATTTATGATTTTTGTAAATTTTTGCTTTTTTCTTTAAGATCTTTTAATTTCTTCTCAAGCGTTGAAATAATATCTTCTGCTTTATAACTAACATCAGTAACAAGGGCTTCAACATGCTCGTCCAAACTCTGCTTTTTTGTTGAAGCAGTGCTTATTGCTTGCTCTTTTAAATCGTGCGCTAAATTAGTTAATTTATCCTTAGCAGTATCTGCTTCGTCACTAATACGTTGTCTTGTATTTACGCCTTTATCTGGAGCAAATAAAATTCCTAAAACTGCACCAATAGCTGTTCCTGCTAGAAGTCCTAAAAATGTGTTACCATTATCATTCATAATTTTTGTTTTTAATTATTAATGCTATACAAGTATACAATATACAAAATGATTTATTCTCTGAAAAGAATTTAAGGACTAAAGTAAAATACTTCTTACACCCTTAAAATGCAGGTATATTATGGATACTTGATTAAGTAGGGTAAAGGTATATCTATGGTATAGACCTCTAGCCGACACCTAATGTCGTCTATTTTTTACAGTCTTACAATTAGTTTTGTTTTAAACTTAAACTGTAAGCAAGTGATTAATTTATTAGGTAGTAAGAAAAAAATACTAGGATTTCATGAAAATCCGAATATTAAAACGTTTAGTGAAACTTTAAATACCGATCAATTAGAAGCCATGGTGCATGCCTTTTTTTTAATTGTTATGGCCGATGAAGCTGCCTTAAACCTTAAAATGTATAATTACATACATGAACAATTTAAAGGTGTGGGCTTTGATATTAAGAAAGCTTATGTGCATAAATATGCTTCCAGAGCGGATGCTGAAGCCTATGACTTACTAGCTGATTTAAATTTTGAACAAAAAAAGTGGTTTGAAACAGCTTTACGTGCTATGCTTTATGATATTCGTGTTACGCCTACATCCAAACAAATAGAACAGTATAATATTATTTGTGAAAAGACGTTGAATATGTATACTAGAGAAGCTATTCACTAATATTTTTATGAAAATTAAGGCCTTATCAGCATTTCACAACCTACAAAAAAACGAGCTTTTTACTTTTAATGACGTTCAGCAATGGCTGTTGGATTTTGAATCTGAATTTAAAGATATCAAGTATAACTGGTCTTGCCCAAATTCGGAATGTCGTTATAAATTCACTGGGAGTTGCTCCTGTACGACTAAAGAAGATGCTCTTCTTTTTTTAACTCTGTATGAAAGGTTATTGGAGTTTTCATTTTATCACAAAAATGAAGCGTATGCTCGAAATGAATTGCTAGTTTATGAACAGGTTAAAAATGATATTTTTGAATGCAAACAATGGGTTGTAAGAAACGAAAAAATTGCAGGCCATGATTGTTTCGAGTTTTTAATGAGTTATTTCAGCTATTCCAATGACCCTAAACATTTACTAGTCGTTGATGAACGTTTATTGGGCTACAATATTTTTGTTGATACTAAAGATTTTAAACATCTCATCTCATTTCTACACATTTTTGATGAACTGTTCTGGATTCAAAAAATATATCCAGAAAGTGAGATGTTATGCGCTTTCGAATGAGGAGGTTATGTTTAGTCGTCAAATAGAAAATGGTCAAAATCACCTTCAATAAATCGTGGAGGATATTCCAAACCTAAGGTCTCTTGTAAGGCTTTGTCTTCCCAAACATTTTTTAATCCAAGTTCCAAATTTAAGTGATAATTATCATCACGTTCGGTATAGCCACAAAGCAGATATTTTTTGTTTAAATTTTTAAAATATCTAAAAAACTCGGCCATCACATAAAAAATGGTTTCATTACAATCTCCTGAAATTTCATATCGGTAATAAATGGGACGTTCTAATTGTTTCGGACTAATTAAATCGGTGGCTCTAAGGTTTTTGTTATCTATTTCTCGGTTTCTAAGTTTTATATAGGTCGCTTCCTTAATTGGCAAAACGATACAGTGTCCTGCATAATACCCTGTTCTTCCTGTAAATACAAAGTTAAGTTCCGGCAGTAATTTAACGGCCTCTCGAATCAATTCATCGTTTACGTAACTGTCGTCTTTATGCTGAGAATCTATGTAATTATCGATATGCTTGATATCCAAATCATAGTCAATCGTTCTTATGTTTGGTGTGGTTAGATCGAGTTGATCTTTGTACCAAGATAAATTTGGAAGTTTGCTGTTTTGCTCTGAAAGCGAGTACTTTCTGGTTTTAAAGCTGTAGAAAGTAGGAATTGGAACCGCAGCATTCAGGTTGTGTATGAGTTGGTAAGGCATTAATGTTGCCAAAACAATATCTTCTTCTTTTTCAGATTTCACTAGGGTTAAATCTTTTTCCCAGCGCTGTATGGTTCGTAAATCGACTTTAATACTTGCGGCAAAATCGATTTGAGACAAGTTATTGTATTCTCGATAATCCTTAAATAACTCGCCTATGGAATGATATCTTTTCATCTATGTGTTAAAATAGTCAATAAATATAATTAAAAATAGCCTCATGACATTTAATGTCGTAAGAATTACGGTTGGGCCCTCTTAAATTTGCAACATGTAACTGGAAACCTTGTGGTTTTTTAATTCCAATACCATGTGTCAACGTACAGAAAATGAAAACTATAGGCCGATTACTTCTTTGGAGTGTCGTGTTTTCATCTATTTGCATATGCTTTCTAAGTATACAAAAGAAGACATGTTTGGTATGGCTCCTGCTGTGGCTAATTTATTTATGTTGCCTTTAGATAAAGCAGAAAATTTATTGGTGCAATGGTTAATTAATTTCAGAGAAGATGGGCAATATGCTTCGGTGTATGTTCCTAAAAGTTTGGAACTTTAGTTTTTTGATTTATCCATTAGAAGTTATAAATGTCACATTTCCGGTATACTAAAAAATAATTATAGGATGCTTCTACATAAATTAAAAGAAATAGAAACTGCGATAGATGATAGCAAAAATTCTAGTTTGGAACAAATACAAACGGCTTCAGCGCTAAAGGATTTATTGCTTCAAATCGATTATAAATCTGAGCATATCACGGATTTGTCTTTAGATAGAACCTTGGATCTTTTAATTCATTTAAAGGGTGATGATTTGTCTTTAGAAGAAGAAAATCTGGTGAGAACAATATTTGTGACTATATAACTATCTAGGACACAGCATGTCGTATAAGATTAGTCAGGCTTGTCGTAAATTTGTTGAGCTAAGAATTACAAAAGTATTTTAAGTTTAAGGATTAATTAATGTATTAAAAATTAGAACGGATTAATAGCAATTTGAAGTTTGATTTTTAAGTTTGGGAGGGTAGCAGAATTTATTTTTGTTGCCCTCTTTTTTTAAACTTGAATCTATAATATTTCTTCATCGTAAAATGTTGTGGCATCCTGAATGGCTAGATCTAATTTTTTATTTTCCTGTTCAATTTTAGGGGCTTTCCAATCTAAATAGATGCTGAAATCTGCCAAAACAAGCTCTCGGTATTGGTGAACACTTTGGATATCAAAATATAAACGTCCCGTGCGTCTCACAAAAAAATCAGTTAAACTGGTGGTCATTTCGTAGGTGATACTAAACCAAAGCTCTGCTCTTATAAGGCGTTCTAAGGGTGATTGGTTTTCAAAATCCTTTATTTTGGTTAAAATTTCTAGGGCTTTTATCCCGTAATTGGTACATAAATACCAAGCATGATAATCGTTTGAAACTTCTATTTTATTTAATTTTAATTCGAGTTCCTTTTGAAACGTTTTTACCTCATTAATGGAGTTAAAATAAGGTTCAACTAATGGGATCTTGTATGTTTGAGAGTTTTTTAGTTTTGATTTTTCTTCGGAAGACATACGGTCTAGTACAACATCCAAGACACGCTGGGCCATTTTTCGGTAGCCTGTAAGTTTACCTCCAGCTATGGTTATTAAACCGGTTGGTGATTCAAAAATTTCATCTTTTCTAGATAATTCTGATGGACCTTTGTCATTCTCATGAATTAAAGGGCGTAAACCGGCCCAACTAGACTCTACGTCATTTTCAGTTAATTTAATGTCAGGAAAAGTGGCGTTTATAGCTTCTAGTATGTATAGTAAATCATTTTTGGTACTTACAACCCGGTTTTTATTCCCTGTATAATTGGTATCTGTGGTGCCAACATAAGTTACACGACCGCGCGGAATGGCAAAAATCATACGTCCGTCCTTTACATCAAAGTAAAGTGCCTGTTTTATAGGCAATTTATCTCGCGGAATTACGATGTGTATTCCTTTTGTTAAATGGAGGTGCTTATGATTAATCGAATGGTCGGTTCGGCGTATAAGATCGGCCCAAGGACCAGTTGCGGAGATGTAATGTTTTGCTGTGATGTTCAGGGTTTGTTTTGCAAGCTGATCTTCACAGTTTAAACTTTTTATTTGCGAGTCTTTATGATAATTGAAAGTTTTAAGTTCGCAGTAGTTCAAGATTGTGGCACCAAATGAAGCTGCTTTTTTTAGTATTTCAATAGTGAGTCTGGCATCATCGGTACGGTATTCAGCATACAAACCACCACCTGTTGTGGTATTAGGATTAAGTAGGGGTTCTTTTGCTAGGGTTTCTTGTTTGTTCAGCATGATTCTTCCGTCCTCACCATGTACATCAGCTAAAAAATCATAAACTTTTAATCCTATAGAGGTCATTAATGTTCCATAAGTGCCGCCTTCGCTTAACGGCAACAGCATTTTTTCCGGAAGGACTAAATGTGGCGCAAGTTGGTGCACAATCGCACGTTCGGATCCAGATTCCCTTACTAGGCCCACTTCAAATTGTTTGAGGTAACGCAAACCGCCATGTATGAGCTTGGTAGATTTATTACTTGTGCCAGAAGCAAAGTCACTTTTTTCAATTAGGCAAACACGTAATCCACGGGAAGCTGCATCTAAGGCAATGCCGGCTCCAGTTATACCACCGCCAATAATAGCAAGGTCGAAAGTGCTTGTTTTTAGCTTTTCGAGAATTTCTTCTCTTTCATATATTGAAAAATGATCCGCAGAGTTAAGCATATAGGAAGTCTATATTAAACGTGTTATTTAGCAAAGTTATTAACCAATTGAATAACTTTTTTTAGGTGTTCTGGTAGAGTGTCATGTTTCCATGGGTGTGATGCTCCAAAAACATGATCGGCGCCTTCAACAATTTTAAAAGTGCTTTTAGGGTTCCATTTATGAAGATTTTCTGCTTCTTCTATTAATACGCTAGTATCCTTATCGCCATGAATAATTAGAAAAGGTTGGTTGAGGTTTGAAACCGCTCGTTTAATATTAAGGCGTTCTTTGTGCTTGGTAAAATCTTCATAAAACTGGTAAAAGTGTGGCATTTGTTGTTTTGTTCTGCCGTTTACCACATATTTTACCCCATCTTTCTTCCACTGTTCAGCATCACCAGAAATAGGGTAACGGTTGGCATAATCACTAACACCTGCTAGACTTATTACTTGTTTTACACGTCGGTCTTCATGAGCCTTTATACTTACAATGCCACCAGCTCTGCTATGTCCTAGAAGGATGATGTTATTAGCATCCAATTCGTTTTTATACATTTGATTTTCGGTTACCCAATCTATAATGGTTTCCAAATCATCTAACTCTTTACTGTAGTTGTTATTGCCAAACGCTTCTAAGTCGGGGAAATCTATGGGGTCTTCAACGGTTCCTCCATTATAAGCAAAATTAAATTTTACAAAAAAGTAATCTAATTCAGCGAAAGCTTTGGCCATTAAATCCCAGGCGCCCCAGTCTTTAAAACCTTTGTAACCATGGCAAAATATAAGCACAGGTTTAGGTTTTTTGTTGTCTTTAAAAAAGACATCTGTTAGAATCGGTTTGTTGTGTTTACCAGGAATGATGTTATTCTTTTCTATGATCATATTACACTTCTTTTTCGGTGAAATCAATTTTAGGATCGCATATTTCTAATATTAAACTTTTTAGTTCTTTTTCAAAGGAGGCTAAAGTTTCTTCAGTAATCAAAGCGTTTTTAGAACGGCTTCCTGCTTCCTTTTTTGAAAATTTTAAAAAGCCCGCACCCATATTTTTAAATGAAATGATACCGGCTTCCATAGGATATTTTAATATGCCTTGTTGTTGCATCATATAGGCATAAGCGAGTATTTGAAAGCTTTTGCTGTATTTTTTGTAATCTGTGGTAATGTCCTCCCAGTTGGTGATTTCTACTTGATTCTGGTCTACTTTCCCTGTTTTGTAATCAATGATTCTAATCACACCGTTGCATTCGTCAACGCGATCTACAATACCTCTTAAACGAACTGGGAAGTCTAATTCAGGAATGTTTATAATGATGTCGTTTTGGGCTTCAATAGCAAGAATTTTGATTTGGTCTCCCGCTTTTATACTTTTAATTTCTAAATCTAAAAAGTTAGAAACGTAGCGTTTTGCAATTTCAGAAATAATGAGGTTCTTTCCTTTGGTTATATCACCTTCTTTATATTCTGTTTTAAAATGATGTGTAACACGTTCTTCGATATGCGCTTTTAAACTTTTAATTACCTCCAAGTCGATAAAACGGTTTATTAACGGTTTGTAAAGATCTTCTAAGGTGTTATGTACAACGGTTCCAAGGGTATTTGCTGCAACAGTTTCCTCCACATCGTTATGATCCCGTATCTTTAATATATTTTGATAATAGAAATCAATGGGGTTACGCATGTAATTGGTTAACGAAGAAGGTGAAAAGCCTCCACTTGCCAATTTTTCGATAGCACTATTCAGTGCAGCGTTCTTTTTTACGACGGTCAATTTTTGTTCCAATATGGGTACTTGAGGCGCAATAATTTGGTGTTTAATATTATGAATGCCTTCAAGTTCTAATTGGGTTATAAATCTGCTTTTCTCACCACCTGTAAGTACATCTGCTTCTGTATTATATAGAATAATGACACGTTTTGCTCGTTGTAATAAACGGTAAAAATGATAGGTATAAACGGCATCCTTTTCTTTATATGTTGGAAGTTTATTTTCAATTTTAACGTCGTATGGAATAAAGGAATTGTTGCTTTTTCCAGAAGGTAAAACCCCTTCATTAACAGATGAAATTATAACCGTCTCAAAATCCAATACACGCGATTCTAACATACCCATAATTTGAAGACCTTGAAGAGGTTCACCTTGAAAGTCTAAGGATTCGGAGCTCAATAACTCATTATAGACGCTGTATAAGGTTGAAATGTCTTTAATATGCTCATGTGTATTGTTTAATTGTGTTAACCCATTAAAAAGCTCGTTAAAACGGAAAAGATACTCTAAGGACAGAATATCAGATTTACTGTTTTTATCTAAGCGCTCTTTGATAGCAAGAATTAAATCTGTGCAATTTTTTAAGGCTTGATCAATGGACTTATGCCAATTTGAAAAAAGTAAATCGATAACCGTAGCGCAAGGAGGTGCCAATTGTTTTAAGCGTTTTTCCGAGAGATAAACCATATTGTTGCTGTCAATGGTTTCTATGAGTAACGACGCATAATCTATATTTTCTACATTAAAAATAGGACGTATGAATTGATGGGAAACAACTTTAATAATGTCCTTATAGTAAAAGGATTTTGAATGAGTTTTATGAATATTAAAAAGTGTATCAAAAAAAGAAGCTAACGGGATTGATTTTAGAGGAAATCCCATAGTGATGTTTAAATCTTTAATAGCATCTGGAATGGAATTTAATACGGGTATGAGTAAGTTTTCATCACCTAAAATAACTGCGGTATTTTCTAAGGTGGCGTGCTCCTGGTGTAATTCTTGAAGAATAGTGCCAATATATTTAGCCTGCCCTATGTTTTTTGGAATTCCGAATATGGTGATGTCTTTTGATCCGGAATAGTTATTTGTAATCCACTCAAAGGGGTGGGTATTAAAAATGTTCCAGTATTTTTTATGCTGTCTCGTAAATAAGGCAGCATCATGTAATGGGTTTTCGAAAAAGACCTGATCTATATCCCAATAAATTTGTCCAAGTCCATGTTCTAATATGTCTTGAATGATAATTTCTTCGGCGGTATTTAAGGCGTTAAACCCTAGAAATATATACTGACTATCCTGATGTGCTGTAATGTATGCTTTTATTTGTTTAGCTGCTTCTCGGTAAATGAGACCTTGGTAGCCTATGCCTTGTTCTATAAGGTGGTTGGTGAAATGCTTGTAATAAGCAAAAAGCTTATTCCAAAAGGCCAAATAATTTTTAACAAATTCTGTTTTAGGCTCTTCAAGGGACCAGTGCTTTAAATCTTCAATGGCAGCAAGATATTCAAAGATGTGTTCTTGCGGAATGAGGTAGCGATCAATTTCATTAAAATCTTGAAGTAGGATTTGCGCCCATTTCGAGAAGGTTTCGAAACTGTCGATCTCATCGCCTTTTGAAATTTGAAGGTAACTGTTGTAAAATTCAAAAAGTAATTCGGTATTAGAAGTGCTTTCTAGTTTTGCTACTTCTTCTACAAACTCTTCAATACTTATAATTTTTGGAGCAAATAATGTATGGTCTAGAACCTTTGGGAGTTGGTTTTTTAAAAACACACCAGCACGTTTGCTGGGTAAAACAAAGGTAACTTCAGAGAAGTTTGTTTGTTTGTTTTTTAAATCTTGTAATACATCAAATATGAATGTTGTCATGTTATAAAAATAAAAAACGCTTCGGATACCCGAAGCGTTTTTCTTAATCTATTTATAACTTTTTAAAATATAGTCTTATTTTACTAAGTTAATTTCAACACGTCTGTTGTTTCTTCTACCAGCACTAGTTTTGTTAGTATCGATAGGTTTAGTTTCTCCATATCCTTTAGCAGATAATCTGAAGTCTTCAACACCGTTTTTAGTTAAGTAATCTTTTACAGAAAGTGCTCTAGCATCAGATAACTTAAGGTTAGAAGAAGCAGAACCTACACTATCAGTGTGACCTTCAACTGTAAATTTAGCGTGAGGGTACTCTTTTAAGATATCGATAATGTTTTGTAATACTTCTGCAGAGTGAGATTTAATTGTTGCTTTACCAGTATCAAATAAGATAGTTTTAGCGTAAGCATTTAAAGATTTTTGTACAGCTTCTGATAATTCTGGACATCCGTTGTTAGCAACAGTACCAGGAGTATCTGGACATTTATCATCTTTATCTAATACACCGTCACCATCAGTATCTGGCCAAGGACATCCACTGTTTGCAGCTGGACCAGCTTCGTTAGGACATTTATCATCACCGTCAGCAACACCGTCACCGTCAGCATCTGGACATCCGTTTAATGCAGCAATACCAGCAACAGTAGGACAAGCATCATCTTTATCAGAGATTCCGTCACCGTCAGTATCAGGACATCCGTTAAACTCAGCTAAACCAGCTTCGTTAGGACAATCGTCTTTGCTATCTTGGATTCCGTCACCGTCAGTATCAGGACATCCGTTAAATTCTTTTAAACCTGGTTCATGTGGACAAGCGTCATCTTTGTCATATACACCATCACCGTCAGTATCAGCACCACCAAATCTGATAGAGATACCAGCAGTGTGTTGGAAGTGAGAGTATAAGTAATCTTCGAAAGAATGTTTGTAAGCAACTTGAAGAGTTAAACCGATGTTTTCAGTAAACCAAACGTTTGTACCAACAGTTCCGTTTACAGTACCAGCACCAATTTCGTCAACCCAAGTGTAACCACCACCAACACCAATAAATGGATCGATTGTAGTTCCTTGTAAAAAGTTGTACTTAATAGTACCATCAACTCCATAGTAAGAAGCATCGCTGTACATTCCATCTTCGTCATCTCCAAATTTGGAAATTTTGTTTAAAGAACCAGCAACACCAAAAGTAAGTCCGCTACCTACATATTTCGATACAGAAATAGTTGATAGAGAAGGTAATATGTTCCAGTGATCAGTTGCATTGAAGAATTCATCAAACCATTCACCTTGTGGGTAATCTTCACCAACTGGGTAAAAGTCTACTGCGTTTGCTCCAATGGTAATCTGCCATGGATTGTTTTTGTCTTGCGCATTTACGTTGCTACAAACAAGTACAAGCAACATAGCGAACAATAATCTGCTAAGATTTTTCATATTCAAAAGTTTAAATTTTAAGTGTTAATTGTAAACAAAAGTAAGTTGTTAATTCTTATTAACAAAGACAAATATATAAAAATATTGTAGATATAAGTATGGCCAACCTAAGTTTGCATGGGCGTAATACTTATTTCAGACTGAGTTTAAATAACGTTTAACGCCTTTCCAACCTTACTGAAAGCCCTAATTGCCTTGTCTAAATGGGTCTTAGTATGTGCTGCTGAGAGTTGTACACGGATTCTTGCTTTTTCTCTAGGAACCACCGGAAAAAAGAATCCGATGACATAAATGCCTTCTTTTAGCAGTTCTTTAGACATGCTTTGAGCTAGATTAGCATCGTACAGCATAACTGGGACAATGGCAGAATCACCATCTATAATGTCAAAACCTGCCTCCTTCATACCTTTTTTAAAGTAACTGGTGTTCCATTCTAGAGTGTCTCTAAGCTCGGTATTGTTAGCAAGCATGTCAAAAACTTTAATGGAGGCGCCAACAATTGCAGGGGCTAAGGAATTAGAAAATAAATAAGGTCTAGACAGTTGACGCAGCAAATCAATAATTTCTTTTTTGCCTGTGGTATAACCTCCCATAGCGCCACCTAAGGCTTTACCTAAGGTTCCGGTAATGATATCAATGCGGTCTAATACGTTTTTTTCTTCTAAAGTACCACGGCCTGTTTTACCTATGAATCCTGCGGCGTGGCATTCATCGATCATAACCAAAGCATCATATTTATCGGCTAAATCACAAATTTTATCTAAGGGCGCTACGAGTCCATCCATAGAAAATACACCATCTGTAACAATAATTTTAAAACGTGCGCCTTTAGAGTTCGCAGCAATAAGTTGTGCTTCTAAATCGGCCATGTCGTTATTTTGATATCTATATCTCGCGGCTTTACATAACCGTACCCCATCAATAATGGATGCGTGGTTTAAAGAATCTGAAATTATGGCATCTTCAGCACCAAGTAATGGCTCAAATACACCACCGTTGGCATCAAAGGCTGCGGCATATAATATGGTGTCTTCAGTATGGTAAAAATCGGCAATTTTTTGTTCTAGTTCTTTATGAATATCTTGTGTTCCGCAAATAAAGCGTACCGAACTCATGCCAAAACCATGAGTGTCCATAGTATCTTTGGCTGCTTGAATAACTTCGGGATGCGACGAGAGTCCTAAATAATTGTTGGCACAAAAGTTTAAAACCGTTTCGCCTGTATTTAATGTGATTTCAGCACCTTGCGCCGAAGTAATAATGCGTTCCTCTTTATAAAGTCCGTTATCTTTGATGTCTTGAATTTTTTCAAGAAGATGATTTTTCAGTTTTCCGTACATTTTATTGAATTTTATGCAAAATTAAACAACTTTTACGGTAATCTCATTATTTGTGTATATAAGAATCTTCTTTTTAACGGTAAATAACATCTCTTCTAAAACATCTTGATATAACTGTAATTGTTGGGCGTGCTCTTTGTCTGCTAGGCCCGTTTTATAATCAATAATGGTAGCGTTATTTTCACTATCGATTACCACACGATCTGGACGGTATACCATGCCTGTTTTTGTAATAATATCCCGTTCATTATATATGGTGTGTTCGGGGTTGTTGTAGTATTTTAATAATTCTGGGTGCTGTACAATTTGTGTAACCAACTTTTTGAGCGTATTGGCTTGTTTTGGATTGATGATAGCGGATTTCAGATATTGATTAAAAACAGGGTCGATGTCTTTATCTGTTTTAATGCCAGCCATGATATCATGAATAAGGTTTCCTTTTTCTATGGCTGCCTCCTGATTCGTATCCCATAAAAGCCCAGATTTAGTTACTACCTTAATGTTGTGTGTTTCTTTAGCTGTTGAAATAAAAGCCTGTTGAAATTCGGTTTCTTGTTGTTTTGTTGTAGCTTTTGATGTTTTATTTGGCGAACCAAAAGCGTATAACTCTTGAGCATCCTGCCACAATCCTAAATGCTGTAGGTATAGTATTAAAAGACCTGAATATTTTTTGGAATTGACTTCCCCTTTAGCCGAAATGTCTTTGGTTGAAATGATAAATAATTGTTCTACCGATCGGGTAAGCGCCACGTAAAGTAAATTTATATTGTCTAAAGCCTGTTCCGATTCATGGCGGTTAAAAATGTTTAAACCTTCATCACCAAAATATTCAAAATCTTTAGTGTAGTTCAAAAGGGTATACGATAAGCCTTGGTATTGGGCTTCATCAATTTTAAACCATTCTTTAGGGTCGACATCACGAGCCATATCTAAATCGGCATAAGGAAAAATAACCACTGGAAATTCTAAGCCTTTAGATTTATGGATGGTCATAATCTGTACAGCATCTTGTCCTTTAGGTGAAATAATACTTAAATTGTCTTTCTTCTTATTGAAAAATTCAAGGAAACCAGAAATGTCTGATCCTTTCTTTTGAGCAAAATCATGAATGATATCTAAGAAAAACTGAATGTAGGCATTAGAGTTTTTAACAAGTCCGAAGGTTCTAACAATCGTTTCGGCCATGTCGTAAAGTGGAAGTTGTAGCAGTTCGGAGCTTGAAATAGAAATATTAAATTCTTTAAAGCTCTCAAAGAGTTCCTCTATAGAAAGATGAATATGATTGATGAAATAGTCGTGCTTGTTTTCAATTTGAAAATGTTCGGTTAGAAAATGCAAGACCTTGATTTTTATTTCATTATTTTTTGGCTGAAGCAGTAGCGTTAATAAATAGGTTATGAAACCAACTTCAGGAGCATTGTTTATCAATAACGTTTCCGATGAAATGATTGGGATGTTATGCTGACTTAAATAATTGGCTACAGCCACACCTTCTTTCTTTTTTCTTACTAGAACGCAAATGTCTTTCAGTTGAAAACCGTTTTCCAGACTGTTTTTAATCTTTTCTAAGGTGATTTCTGGAAATATGTCGTTTCTGTCGTCTTCTTTATTGATGTCTAAAAAGGAAAGTTCCACATAACCATTTTCATCTTTAGTGATTTGTTGTGACGCGTCGTTGTATAGCTTTTGGTAGGCCTCATGATGAAATACCTGATTGGCTAAAAACTGAAACAAACCGTTATTAAATTCAATGACTTCTTTAAAACTCCTGAAGTTAGCGGGCAGGTTTGCAACATCTTTTTGGATGTGAAACGGATTAACATCGTTAAACAGTCCTATAAATTGTTCGGCTTTTCCTCCGCGCCAACGGTAAATAGCTTGTTTGGCATCACCTACTAGCATGGTGCTTCCGCCTTGAGCGGAAAGAGAGTTTTCTAATAAGGGGATGAGATTTTCCCATTGTAATACCGAGGTGTCTTGAAATTCATCAATAAAATAATGTTTAAACTTTTCGCCAATACGCTCATAAATAAAGGGTGTAGGTTGTGCTTTAATCTCGGTACTAATAATGGCATTAAATTCGGAGATCAGCATTTTATTTTGAGCTTCTTTTAAAGCGATTAATTCATTATTAATGGCATTTAATACGGATAAAGGCGTGATGTTTTTATAAAAGTTCTTTAAAAATTTAAGATGATAGACTTCTTCTTTAATACTATTGTATGATTCTTCAATTTGTGGTAAGAGGCTATCAATGGCACTAGCTAAGTCGGCGTTTAAGGATTTGGTGTATATGCCTTTTCTTTCACTTATGTTTTCTCCCAGTTTATTGTCGTATAGTCTAAGGAAGTCTAAGTTTAATGCTTTTAAAAAATGATTCGGAAGTGTTTTTCTAGAAAAATTTGAATGCTCTAAACCTTTATCCTTAATGATGTCTAATACATGTTGTGCTTTAGTTTGAATCTTGCTTTCTGAACTTGCGATTTCCTGTTTCAGCTGAACTTTTAAGTTTTTAAAATCTTGTAAACTTTTATCTTTTAAGGTTTCAATGAAAGGAATGTCATTTTCGTTGGTAAGCAGTTTGGCTATTTTATTAAAATCATAGGAGAGGTCCCAGCTTTTATCATCATCGGCCTTTTCTAAAGCAAAATCAATAAGTGTCTTGGTAAGTTCGGTATCGGTTCCTGCTTTGGTAATTAAACTGTCTACGGCCTCAAAAAGCAAAGACTCTTGGTCGAGTTCCACTTCAAAATTTAAGGGTAATTTTAAATCGTGGGCAAAAGTTCTAATGAGTCTGTGCGTAAATCCATCGATAGTCGAAATATCAAAAGCTGCGTAATTATGTATGATGTAGTTTAATAGGTTTTCCGATTTTTTGTGTAGCGCTTCCGGAGTCATTTCTAAAGCCTCACAAATGTCATTAAACATACTGTCGTTAGCGGTTAATATAGAAGGTTGCGCAAAGTTTTTTAGGGTTTCAATAATGCGATCCTTCATTTCGGCAACCGCTTTATTGGTAAAGGTAATGGCTAAAATGCGCTTAAATTGATCTTTTGAATGCGAACCAAATAGTATTTTTAAGTAGGCTTTAACCAGTGTGTAGGTTTTACCGCTTCCAGCCGAAGCATTGTAAATGGTAAAGGGTGCTGTGGATTGCATAAAAGGAAATTTGCATACAAGATAAAAACTATCGATGATTTGATAACAATTAATTATTTTTAATTGCCCGCTTTTATGTGTAAATTTGGACAAATCAAATATTATTAATTAAAAACTAAAATTATGGCTTTCGAATTACCGAAATTAGGATATGCATACGATGCTTTAGAACCACACATTGACGCAAAAACAATGGAGATTCACCACTCTAAGCATCACCAAGGTTACACAAACAACTTAAATGCTGCTATTGAAGGAACTGATTTAGAAGGAAAATCTATAGAAGATATTCTTACGAATTTAGATATGAGTAATGGTGCTGTTAGAAATAATGGTGGTGGTTTTTATAACCACTCTTTATTTTGGGACGTTATTAGCCCAGAAGATAAAGGTCGTTTATCAGGAGATTTAAAAGATGCTATTGAAGCTGCTTACGGATCAAAAGAAGCATTTGTTGAAGCTTTCTCTAAGGCTGCAGCAACACGTTTTGGATCAGGATGGGCATGGTTATGTGTACATAAAGGAGGAAAAGTTGAAATTTGCTCAACGCCAAACCAAGACAACCCATTAATGCCAGGAACTGGATGTGGTGGAACACCTATTTTAGGTCTTGATGTATGGGAGCACGCTTACTACTTAAACTATCAAAACCGTCGTCCAGATTACATTTCTGCATTTTTTAATGTAGTAAACTGGAACGAAGTTGAAAAACGTTACGCAGCAGCGAAATAAGCATAACTTTGTTATTAAATTTTGAAAACGCCTTGGCTTAAACCGAGGCGTTTTTTTTGTTTTCGATTTTACTAATTACTCATTCGAGTCGCATATATAGCTTTTATTTTATGATTTAACTCGTTTGTATAGTTCATGTCGAGTTTAATTTCGAGGCGAGGCTAAGGTTTTAATATAGTTTTACTGTTTAAAACCAAATCGTATGAAACTTTTTAATTACCTACTTATACTTTGCTGTGCTTTTCAACTCACGGCACAAAACTATTCAGGGACCATTACCGATAAATCTACAGGTGCTTTTATTGAAGGCGCCTTAGTGACTTTGGTTGAAACTAACCAACAAATTACAACAACAAGCAACGGACAGTTTTCATTCTCGGTAACCGATAATTCGCCGAGAACTCTTCAAATTAAAAAAGCAGGCTATGTTTTTGAAGATTTAAGAAGTCTTACGCCAACCACTAATATCGATATTCAGCTAAGAGCTAAAATAAAAAGTTCGGCAACGTCGCGTTGGGAGAATTATTTATCGAGTTGCACCGCATATAATAATCCAAATATCCCAGATGATGCCAATTGGAATGTCACCTTTACCGAAACGAATTTAACTGGCGATTTTGCTCCCAATGCGACTTACACCCGTCGAGATCCTAGTGCAGTAATTCAGCATAATGGCCTGTATTATGTGTGGTACACTTATAAATTATCTGAGACTTCAACTTATTTTGGTACCAACGATGTTAACGATAATGTGTTTCCCTGGGATTATTGTGATATTTATTTCGCTACCTCTGCAGATGGCTTTAATTGGGATGAACAGGGTGTTGCTGTGGCTAGGGGAGCTTCCGGACGTTTCGACGATCGCTCTGTGTTTACACCAGAAATCTTTGAGCATGAAGATAAATTCTATTTAATATATCAGGCGGTTCAGCATCCTTATATCGAGCGGGTTAAGAATACCGTAGCCATGGCGGTAGCCGATTCGCCTAATGGTCCATGGACTAAACTAGATTCGCCTATTTTAAGAGCCACCGATAATGGTATTTGGGCAACAAATTCTACAAGTCGTCTTGATGTGATTGAAAAAGGCGATTTTGATAGTCATAAGGTACATGATCCTTGCCTTATGTTTTATAATGATAAATTCTACTTATATTATAAAGGCGAGCGTATGGGCGAGGAGCGATATTGTGGAGAACGTGAAATTCGTTGGGGCGTTGCTATTGCCGATTCGCCTACTGGACCTTATGTAAAATCTGAATACAACCCTATTACCACTTCGGGACACGAAGTTAGTGTTTGGCATTATAATAATGGTATTGCTATCATTCAAAAATTGGATGGTCCCGAAAGAGGCTCGGTACAGTTCTCTACCGATGGGGTAAATTTTGAAATGAAGGGGACAGCAACGCACGTACCTGATGCGTTAGGTATTTTTCGTTCAAACACGGAAGGCACAACACCTTCATCTGGGGTTAGTTGGGGATTGGCACATCAACTTAACTGGGATCAGGTTCAAGGCGGTTGGATGCATTTAAAACGTTTTGATTTGGTACAAGAAGTCAACGAACCCTCAAGTGATGCCATTATTATAGAAGCTGAGGATTTTGAAGCTACTAAAAATGAAGTGGGATATGCACCAAATGGTTATGATGGTGTGCATGCCAACGCCACAGGGGTTGACCACGTTAACCGCCAAGATTGGATGGAGTTTACAGTACATATTCTTGAAACTGGTATGTATGAGCTCACGTATCTTATTAGTACACCTTCTGATAACGCTGCTGTGCAAATGCAAATAGATGGGCAAATTGTTGCTAATACGACCGTGCCTAATAATGGTAGCTGGTCGAATTACGAGCTTTTAAAGCATCAATCGCTTATTCATATTGAATCTGGTGTTCATGTGATTCGCATTTTAGCAAATGGAAGCAACGATTGGCATTGGAATATGGATAAGTTTTACTTAGAGAAACAATCGGCATTAAGCCTTTATCCGCAAGATAGTGATGTTTTAGATGACTTATTTGTTTATCCAAATCCTTCAAAATCATTTTTGTATATCGGTAATCTTAAGCAATCGGTAAATTATAAGGTTTATGATCTATTAGGAAGGCATGTATCACAGGGCATAGTAGGTCCAAACCAATCGGTTGAAACTACAAATTTTGAAGAAGGACAATATGTATTGATGCTGGAATATAAAAAGGCTAAGCAATCTTTGATGTTTATAAAGGAATAGGCTATTAAAAGGGTAAAATTCATGGAAGTATATAAAATGAAAAAGGTGAACAACCTAATGTTCACCTTTTTGCCCCAAATCTACCATGAACTTAACCTACTTATGTTATGGTGCCCCAAATATAAAGTTGATTAGCCAACTGCTAAAATATATTAGCTGAACTACGTAAATATTGGCTTAAAAGAAATGTTTTGATTGAAGTGTGTACGTGTAACCTTCAGTAATTCAGAATTGTAGGTGTTGTACTGCGAAAAATAGAGAAATAAAAAAGGTGAACAGATGTCCACCTTTTTTGCCCCAAATCTACCATGAACTTAACCTACTTATGTTATGGTATTACCAAGTTATAGGTAATTCCTCTAACTAGAGTATTTATTAGATAAACGGTAGATTTATAAGATTAAATGTTTTTATGTGGTACAAAACGCTTAAAAGTAGGTTTTGTACCACAAAATTGTTTTGTTGTTTTTACTAGTACGCACGCTCTCGATTACCTTCAAAAAAGTTAATAAAAGCTCTGTTTACCACTCGGTTACCCCCAACGGTTGGATAGTTTCCTGTAAAGTACCAATCACCTAGGTGTTCTGGACATGCTTTATGTAGATTTTCTACCGGTTGGAAAATGATTTTAACTTCAGCTTTTACGCTTTCATCACTTAATAATTCAGAGATTTTATCTGAAATCTGCTCGTCCGTAAATGGATCATAAATTTCTTTTACAAAATTTTGGACGTATTTATCGGCAAGTTCTGTTTGCGTGATACATTTTTCGTAAACTTCCTTAACAATATCATATTTGCCTTGGTCTTTAAGAAGCTCTAAAGCGGCTCTAAAAGCAATTAAATCTTCAAGACGGGCCATATCAATACCGTAGCAATCTGGGTATCGAATTTGAGGTGCCGACGATACCACGACGATTTTCTTCGGATTTAAACGGTCGAGCATTTTAAGGATACTTTTCTTTAAAGTGGTTCCTCTAACAATACTATCGTCAATGATTACTAAATTATCATTAGGTTTTATAACGCCATAAGTTACATCGTAAACATGCGCTACTAAATCATCTCTACTACTATCTTCGGTAATAAAGGTTCTTAGTTTTACATCTTTAATTGCGATTTTTTCAACACGGGCACGCTCCGATAAAATTTCGGTCACTTTTGCAGCCGATAAGGAACGTTGGCCATTCAATATGGCTTCAGTTTTCTTCTCGTTGATATAGGCTTCAGCCGTTTCAATCATACCAAAAAACGACGTTTCAGCCGTGTTAGGAATGTATGAGAATACCGTGTTTTTAGTGTCGTTATCTATGGCTTCTAATACCTTTGGCATTAATAATTTACCTAGTTTTTTACGCTCTTGATAAATTTCGGCATCACTACCTCTAGAGAAATAAATACGCTCAAAAGAACAAGATTTTCTTTCTAAAGGTTCTAATATCTTTTTAAATCGAACTTCGCCAGATTTTTTAACAATAATAGCTTGTCCTGGATCTAATTCTTTTACTTTATCAAAGTCAACGTTAAAAACAGTTTGAATTACAGGGCGTTCAGAAGCTACTACAACCACTTCGTCATCTTGGTAATAATATGCCGGACGAATACCTGCTGGGTCTCTTAATACGAAGGCATCACCGTGACCAATAAGTCCAGCCATGGCATAGCCACCATCCCAGTTTTTAGCAGCACGTTTTAATATTTTAGCCACTTTTAAACGTTCTGCAATTAGCGGAGACGCTTGTTGTTTATTGTAACCTTCCTTTTTTAAATCTCTGTAAACCTTGCTTACTTCATCATCTAAGAAATGACCAATTTTTTCCATAATGGTTATGGTATCGGTATATTCCTTTGGATGTTGTCCTAATTCGATAAGATTTCCGAATAATTCTTTAACATTAGTCATATTAAAGTTACCAGCCATAATCAAATTACGGTGCATCCAGTTATTTTGTCTTAAAAAAGGGTGTACGCTTTCTACGCTATTTTTTCCGAAGGTTCCATAACGTACGTGACCTAGAAAAACTTCGCCTATATAAGGGATGTTCTTTTTTTGTGCCGCCACATCATCCATATATTCTGGATGCTCTTTAAATTCCTTATTAACACGATCGTTAATTTGGGCAAAAATATCTTGAATAGGCTGTTGCGCGATCGAACGTACTCTACTTATGTAGCGCTCTCCAGGTTTTGTATCTAATTTAATACTTGCTAATCCAGCACCATCTTGACCACGATTGTGCTGTTTTTCCATCATTAAATACATTTTATTTACCCCATAAAATGCACTGCCATACTTCTCTTTATAATATTCTAAAGGTTTTAATAGGCGTATAACAGCTATTCCACATTCGTGTTTTAAGGCATCACTCATAATATTCTTGTTTTCGCTTTTTTTAAAAATTCGATATGTTGTAATGAATTTTTAAGTTTTGCTGAATTCTAAAAGGTTTATAATTAAAAACGCACTCTTTTACGAGCGCGTTGTGTTATGCTAATTCTATATCAAATTGCGTTAAATCTTTAAACTGCAATAAGCGTTGATGAACTTCTTGATCTGACAAATTTTGTGTGCGTTCTGTTCCAAATTTTTCTACACAAAAGGAGGCTAGGGTAGAACCGTAAATCACGGCCTTTTTCATGTTTTCGAATGAAAAATCGTTTGTTTTAGCTAGGTAACCTGCAAATCCTCCGGCAAAAGTATCGCCAGCACCTGTTGGGTCAAACACTTCCTTTAACGGTAATGCAGGAGCGTAGAAAGCTTGGTCTTTATGAAATAATAAAGCACCGTGTTCCCCTTTTTTAATTACCACATATTTAGGTCCCATGGTTTGAATTTTTTGGGCGGCCACTAACAACGAGTATTCTCCTGTTAGTTGTCTAGCTTCTTCATCGTTAATTGTAATCACATCCACACGCTTAATCACATTTAATAGATCTTCCAATGCGCAATCCATCCAAAAATTCATGGTATCTAAAATGGCCATTTTTGGTTTTGCAGACATTTGATCTAAAACACTAGCTTGGACGAGAGGATGTAGATTTCCTAACATCACGACTTCAGCATCTTTGTAGTTTTCAGGAACTACAGGGTTAAAATCTGCCAAGGTGTTTAGCTCCGTAACTAAGGTATCTCGAGAATTCATGTCGTTGTGGTAGCGTCCGCTCCAAAAGAATGTTTTACCATCTTTAACGATTTCAATTCCTGAAATATCAATGTTTTTATTGGATAATAAGTCTAAATATTCCTGCGGAAAATCGCCTCCTACTACTGAAACAGCAGCAGTATCGATATTAAAATAAGAAGCCGCAAGACCGATAAAAGTTGCAGCGCCCCCAAGAATTTTATCGGTTTTCCCGAAAGGCGTTTCAATAGCGTCAAAAGCTACTGTGCCAACTATTACTAATTTACTCATAAAAGAGAATGGATAATTTTTGTGCAAATATAAGCCTTTTTACAGATTAGGCCGATTATATTTATTTCAAATTGATTGAAGTTTGATACTTTAGTGGTTAAAGATTAAGATGTTGTTTGGTGCTGATGATGAGGTTGTTGGGTTTATTTTCTTCCAAAATCAGCAGGAATTTCCCCCCAAGCTTTGGTTTCCCATTTTACGATGGTGGTTTGGTAAGTATTATTTTTTAACCAGTCTAAAGCACGATCAACTAAGTCAAAAACAGCCTTGTTTTTTGCACTGCGTTTTAATTTGGTATTGCAAGTTTTCTTTTTTACCCAACTCATAGCAATTTTAGAATCGGTGTACATAATACGGTCGCTATTGTTTTTTTTCAGTAAGGCCAAACCGTGTACTAGGGCTAAAAACTCACCTATATTATTGGTGCCTTCTTCAAAAGGGCCTTGAATAAAAAGTTGTTTTTTGGTTTTTGTGTCGACACCTCTGTATTCCATGATTCCCGGGTTTCCGCTAGAGGCTGCATCAACGGAAATAGAATGGTAATTAGGTTTCCCTATTTTTTTTAGTTGTTCGGCGCTTAAGACGCTTTCAAAAGATTTGTTTTTTCCGACGTAGTCGAAATAATTACCATCCAGAGCTTTTTTCGCAGCTTCTAAAGAAGGAAAGGATTTGTATTGGGCACCAGGATAATCTTTAATTAAAGATTTACAAGTGTTCCAGGAGTCAAAAACCCCAGTTTTGTGACCTTTCCAAATGGTATAGTATTTCTTTTTAGGTTTCGACATTTTTGTTATTGCCTCGAAGGAGGGAATCTCATAAATTTTAGTTGTGTTCTAGACACAGATTTCACAGATTTTCACCGATTAATAAAGTATGCTACATGTAATAAGCTGAGAACACCTTATATAATGTTATAAATATACAAAGGTTCTTCAGAGTGAATTTTAATAACAATTACGTATGGAGTAGTTTTTCTACCACCTTAGGAAAGTGCTCCATTTCTAAGGTATGAATTTTTGCAGCAACATCATCGGCTGTGTCGGTTGGATCAACTTCACAAGTAGCTTGGAAAATAATGGCGCCTTCATCGTAATGTTCATTCACATAGTGTATGGTGATGCCTGTTTGTGCTTCTTTGTTGGCAACCACCGCATTATGAACATGCATACCATACATGCCTTTTCCTCCATAATTAGGTAGTAAAGCAGGATGTACATTAATAACTTTATTAGGAAAGGCATTCAAAATATTATCAGGGAATTTCCAAAGATATCCTGCAAGTACTATTAAGTCTGGTTTAGAGGCTTTTAATATATTAAGGACGTCTTCCGTTTTTGAGATGGCTATCCTATTAAAGGATAAAGCACTAACGTTAAGTTTTTTTGCTCGATCCAATACTTTCGCTTGTGGGTTGTTTGTAAGCACCTGTACCACCGATGCGGTTTGGCTATTTTCGAAAAAACGAATTAAATTTTCGGCATTTGAGCCGCTTCCTGAAGCAAAAATCACAATGCGTTTCATCTATTTTGAAGAGTTTTGTTAGGTGTTGTAAAAGATTTTATACAAATTTAATTGTATAATGTCGTATTCTTAATTTGAATTATTTTTTGTTCAGATAAAATAGAAAATCCAAGCATAGCCTTAGCTACGGTTTTATTTTATATTGAAATATGGGCGAAAAAGAAACAAATTACATGCGACATTTATATGGTTAAAATGGTATTAACGCTAAATAAGGAGAATTCTTGTTAAAAACCTCCTATGTTACGTTTTTATACAGACTTATAGACTTATATTTGTACCGGCAAAAAAAAGAATAATTATTAACAATTAGAAGCAATTATATAAATACTTAAAAGTAATTTTAGTAAATTACAGACACATTTTTAAAGTAAAGACGTGTTTTAAAAATAAAGTTTTTTATTTTTGCAGCCTAAATTAAAATTTTAAAATTAAAAGTTATGTCAGACATTGCATCAAGAGTAAAAGCGATTATCGTAGACAAATTAGGAGTAGATGAGAACGAAGTTGTTACTGAAGCTAGCTTCACAAATGATTTAGGAGCAGACTCTTTAGATACTGTAGAATTAATTATGGAGTTCGAAAAAGAATTCGATATTCAAATACCAGATGATCAAGCTGAAAATATCGCAACAGTTGGTCAAGCTATTTCTTACATAGAAGCAGCAAAATAAGTAAAAACAAGCAAAATACTTTATGGAATTAAAGCGAGTTGTAGTCACAGGATTAGGAGCTTTAACACCAATAGGCAATACCAAAGATGAATATTGGGAAGGCTTAGTTAGTGGAAAAAGTGGGGCTGCGCCTATAACGTATTATGATACCGAAAAGTTCAAAACAAAATTTGCCTGCGAATTAAAGAACTTTAACGTAACCGATTTTATCGATAGAAAAGAGGCTCGAAAAATGGATAAGTTTGCCCAGTATGCTATGGTAGCTGCAGACGAGGCCATTGAAGATGCTAAATTGAATCTTGATGAGGTTGATAAATTACGTGTTGGTGTGATATGGGGTGCAGGAATAGGTGGATTAGAAACCTTCCAAAATGAAGTTTTGAACTTCGCCTCTGGAGATGGAACACCAAGATTTAACCCGTTCTTTATTCCTAAAATGATTGCTGATATTGCACCAGGAAACATTTCTATAAAACATGGTTTTATGGGGCCAAATTACACAACGGTTTCTGCTTGTGCTTCTTCTGCTAACGCGATGTTTGATGCCTTAAACTCTATACGTTTAGGTCATACCGATGTGGTTGTTACAGGAGGTAGTGAAGCGGCAGTAACTATTGCTGGAATGGGTGGATTTAATGCCATGCATGCCTTATCAACTAGAAATGAAAGCCCAGAAACGGCTTCTCGTCCATTCGATGCCACAAGAGATGGCTTTGTTTTAGGCGAAGGTGCTGGAGCTCTTATCCTAGAAGAGTACGAGCATGCTAAAGCAAGAGGCGCTAAAATATATGCCGAGTTTATTGGAGGAGGTTTATCTTCTGATGCGCATCATATGACAGCTCCGCACCCAGATGGTATTGGTGTTATAGCGGTAATGAAAAATTGTTTGCAAAATGCAGGTTTAAAACCTGAAGATGTAGATCATATTAATACACACGGTACATCAACACCATTAGGAGATGTTGCCGAGCTTAAAGCCATTTCAGAGGTTTTTGGTGATCATGCAAAGTCTATAAATATCAATTCAACAAAATCAATGACAGGGCACTTATTAGGTGCAGCTGGAGCTATTGAAGCGATATCGGTTATTTTGGCTATGGAAAAGGGTATTGTACCACCAACCATTAACCATACAACTGTAGATGAAAAAATTGATCCTGAATTAAATTTAACTTTAAATAAGGCTCAAAAACGCGACGTAAAAGTGGCTATGAGTAACACCTTTGGATTTGGTGGTCATAACGCTTGTGTGGTATTCAAAAAATTAGATTAAATCCGAACGCTATAAACCATAACGATAAATTAATTTTTACAGTAAAATGAAACATGGTTTATTACATCTGACATTAAAATAGTATATTCGACATCAGATGAAAAGCATTCGCAACATATTAAATTCCCGTTTTAAACGCAACGGGAATTTTTTTATACAATTAACTGAAATCCTTGGTGTTAAGCCCAAGGAGATTAAGTATTACAAACGCGCCTTTACACACCGTTCCATGAATATCAAGGACAGTAAAGGAAACCCTTTTAATTACGAGCGTTTAGAGTTTCTTGGGGATGCGATGTTGAGTTCTGTAATAGCTTCACACTTATATCTGGAAGTACCAGGTGGTGATGAAGGTTATCTCACTAAAATGCGTTCTAAAATTGTAAGTAGAGAGCATTTAAATGAGTTGGGTAAGGAACTTAAATTAATCAATCTTGTTGAAAGTAAAATCCCAGCAGGTCAGTTTGGCGATAATATCCATGGAAACTTATTTGAAGCCTTAATAGGAGCTATTTTCCTAGACCGGGGTTATAAATACTGCGAAAAATTTATAACCAAATGCCTTATAATCCCTCATGTAGATATTGAAACCCTAGAAGGTAAAGTGATTAGCTATAAAAGCTTATTAATTGAGTGGTGCCAAAAGGAAAAGAAAACATTTAATTATCATGTTTATGATGATACCGGAAACGACGAGCTGCGTCATTTCTCAGTAAAACTCTCCATAGACGACAAAGTCGTAGCTAAAGCCCGTGCGACATCCAAGAAAAAAGCCGAAGAAAAAGCATCAAAACGTGCCTTCTTTGCTTTCCAGAGTAGAATTTCTAAAACTATTTAGATTTTTTATGCTTCCGAAGAAAAGATTCTACGTAAAGTAAAGATATGATTTATACTTTCTATAACTATAATTAGTTTTATTTTCATATGTAAATTAATTTTATGAAGAAAATTCTTACTATATTGCTGGGGTGAATATATCATGATACTTTTCGATATGCTGTACTGTTTTGTTTATTCAAAAGGTTAAGTTTATTAAAATGTGGAAGATAATTAAAACGGAAGCATGTCAGGGAAACCAGCAGCAACATTAGGAAGTCACCATACTTGTCCCATGTGTAGTGGCACCACGCCACACATTGGTGGACCAATTATACAAGGCGCACCTAATGTATTAATAAACGGAAATCCTGTCGCTACTATAGGAAGTGTTTGCACTTGTGCTGGTGGTCCAGATACAGTGGTTACCGGAAATCCAACGGTTTTAATTAATGGTAAAGCAATTGCTTGTTTAGGGGATATGACGGCTCACGGCGGTGTTATTGTGTCCGGATCAGCTAATGTTATTGTTAGTAGCAGTGCCCCAGAACCTCCTAGGGCTGTAATGCCAATAGATAAAATTCCATTTCCTGAAATTACCTTTTTAGACAGAATTAAAGCTGGACTAGTTGGTTAATTGTTAAATCTTAAAATAGCAGAACAAAATCAGGAAACAATTAGAAATCTTGCTGAAGAGCAGAATGAAGAAGAAAAAAGCTTACCAAAGTTACAAGGTGAAATTATTTTTGTACACGGGTATTTAAGCGACCCCGTAACCAATAGTGAATCGCATTGGAATGCCATAATGGATTTAAATCCAGATAAAACAGGGTGGTTTACTAGGCGTGGTGAAAATACAAACGAATACAACCGTGCAGATCATGATGATTTTTACACGGCAGACCAACATAAAGCAGATTTACAGAAAAGTAAAATCAGAAAAATAGTTGAAGAAAAATTAAGGAACCCAAATACAACGGTTTTTAGCACTCCAGAAAGTAAATATACAGGATATTGGAACCTTAAAGAGAATCAATTCAAGGCTACAGAAACCTATGCTAAATATTTTAATGCCGAGGGGCGTGTACATTATGTAAACGGATCTCACGGTTTAGGTAGTAGTGGCGCACACCGCGTAGATCATGGAATCTCTTTGGGTTACGAGTGGGCAAAGCATAATTGGGGGCTTTTAGAAAAGGAGGATGTAGATGCTAAAATAAGTGAAAAGCCACAAATAGAAAGTTATACACCACATTATAAACCTGTAACTATTGTAGGGCATAGTCAAGGGGCCTGTATGGCAGCAGGCGTAAAATTGGGTGTTATAAAGTATGCCAAAGATATGGGGTATAGTGAGGTCGCTATAAATTCCATTTTCTTAGGGGTTCATCAACCTCGTGGACTTTTTGGTGATGATTATAATACCTTGGTAAAAAAGAAAACCAAAGAATATATGGTGAATAAAAATGCCGTATTGTTTGGTAAAGAAGAGGATAGTGGGAAGGAGTTTTTAAATGCCTTATCAGACCTTTACAATCCGAAATATAAAAAAGTACATAATTATAGGGGGCTTTTTGAACACGTAAAAGAAATTTGTGGCAGTTGGGAAGCTTTTAAAAGTAGAGCGGTACAGTTTACCTTTCCTAATGATAGAGGTGATTTGGTGACTATTGATGGTGACATTCCAGAAATTAAAAGTGCTTGTCATCCCAAAACTGATAAAACATTATTTAGTGCAGAGTATTTTCACCATAAAAAAAGTATTCCTTCTTATTATTTAGATAGTCAAGATAAAGAAGTTATAGATTTATGGTTGGAAGGTGCCGATGGTGGTTTCTTGGTCATTCCACCTTATGTTGCCAACCGCCGTTTTAATTTTGAGGATGTACATGGGGAAAGTAATTTATTTCATAATAAAAGTAGTGATGAAGAATTAATTCATGGTAAAGAATGGGGAGCTTATAAAAAAGTAGCATTGCGTTGGGCAATCGCCATGAATGCATTTAGGGTTGCTGAGGAGAACTACGAAAAACAGTCTAAACATAAATTTGACCATGAAACTGTTGGAGAGGTTTTAATAGGCACCCATGCTTTTATTGAAGAAAATAACCAAAAAATAAGAGAATATTCTAATTTAATTAAAATTTATCAGGACAAACCCATAGAAGTTAGTCTTTTAAAATTGTTTAAAAACAATCTTGATTACCCCATAAAATTACCTAGTTATTTACATTTAAAACAAGGTATTAGTAGTGAGGATAAAAAAAGTTGCTTGTATTACAATTTAGCATACGTGACTTACCAAAACATGCTTTTGCAATATGCACCACTTCAAACGGCCGATTTGTATGCGCATTTTAGTCCCGTCGCTATGATTACCCATAAAAAAATACTTACCGATTTCCCTGATGATGACTTAGGAAAAACCTCCATATTTGATCGTATTAAAAAGGCTGGCGAGGGTCGGTTTTATAGGGTGGAGTATAAGGGAAATGGAAAAGAAATAGAAGAGCTAACAGATGAAGAAAAAAGGGAGCAAGAAAATGTTAGTGTTAATGGTCAGTTAGTAACTAAATTAATTGATACGTCTATTGCCAATACTCAATATATAAATAATGTAGTGCAAGCTTATGTTTATGAAAAAGAAGCCTATGAAAAGAAGTTATATGATGAAGAAAAGCATAAACACTAGTCTTATTTTACTAGTCTTATTCACAAGCTGTAATTATTTCAAAAATAAAAAAGCACATAAAAAGATGCAAGAATACTTCGAATATGAAGATCTACATAAACATCAGGGAACTGAAAATTATGAAGTTGTAATTATATACAATGAAAACTCAATTATTAAAGAAAAGCTCATTGAAGAGAAACAACATTTTTTGTCTGTAATAGGACGTGATGAAAAACAAAAAATATCAGAAAGGAAGAAAGTTGATTTTTTTGGTAACACAATTAATAAATTTATAATTTATAACACATTAAGTGATGGAACTTTATGGGGGAGTGAACATTATGTAAACTGGTTAATTAATGGAGATACCACTAAGCATGACTATATTGATCCTTTAACACTAGAAGATAAAAATGAACCTGAAAAATGGTTAAAGGAATTTATAGAATATTATAATAAAGCTAGTTATGTTTATGAATCTTCATGGAGTTATTATATGAAAATTGAAGAGAAATGGTACAAATTTAAATATGACAAATCATTATTTATACCAGAGCTATTTAATAAACACGTTTACAAACAATACCCAGCCAAAGACCCTAAAGACATCCGTATGCTACCACTTATAGAAAGCATGGAAGATTTAATGAAATCTAAAACCATAAAGGTTGTAGATTACATTCAGCAGGATAGCGAAAAAGGTATCGGTTTGAATCCCATTAACTTTTCATCGGGCTATTACATGTTGGAGTTTTATTTACCACAGGGTGATACTTTAAAATTTAGACGTTATGGGGCAATGGGCGTGTCTTCAGAAATGTTTGTTTATCAAATTCCCAAAGCTTTAGGAGGTAGTGATGAAGTCTTTTTCATAGAACAGGAGCCTAATAGTATGTATCCTAATAAATCTTTTGCTGGGTTTTATGCCATTCGTCCTAAAAACTACAAGCAACTACCCGAATACAAACTTCAGCTTGAAAAAGAACATCAGCAAGCTGTTGAAAAGCGCAGAAAATTTTAGATAAACTCTTGTAACTTTATGAAGAATAAGAGAATATTACAATTTAGCATACGTGACTTACCAAAACATGCTTTTGCAATATGCACCACTTCAAACAGCCGATTTGTATGCGCATTTTAGTCCCGTCGCTATGATTACCCATAAAAAAATACTTACCGATTTCCCTGATGATGACTTAGGAAAAACCTCCATATTTGATCGTATTAAAAAGGCTGGCGAAGATCGGTTTTATAGGGTGGAATATGTCGGTAATGGAAAAGAAATAGAAGAGCTAACAGATGAAGAAAAAAGGGAGCAAGAAAAAAAGTTTGTAGAACGGACCAAAACAAAAAATAAGTTAATTAATTCCTCTATTTCCGATACCGAGTATATTAATAATGTAAAACTGGCCTATGTGAATAAAAAGTAAGATTATGAAAGTAAGTTATATGATGAAGAACAGTATAAAAATTAGTTTTATTTTTTTTGTGTTTTTCACAAGTTGCAATTATTTTAAAAATAAAAAAGCACATAAAAAGATGCAAGAATACTTCGAATATGAAGATCTACATAAACATCAGGGAACTGAAAATTATGAAGTTGTAATCATATACAATGAAAACTCAATTATTAAAGAAAAGCTCATAGAAGAGAAACAACAGTTTTTGTCTGTAATAGGACGTGATGAAAAACAAAAAATATCAGCAAGAAAGAAAGTTGATTTTTTGGGTAACACAATTGATAAATTTATAAAACGTTAAGCGATGGAACTTTATGGGGGAGTGAACATTATATAAACTGGTTACTTAATGGAGATACCACTAAGCATGACTATATTGATCCCTTAACAAACGAGGATAAGAAGAACTGGGGGAAATACAGCGAAAAATTTGATGAATTATATAATAAAGCAAGTTGCGTATACGAGAATTTCACTGGCTACTATTTTAAAGTAGATAATAAATGGTTTAAAATAGAAGAAGATCCTTTACGGTTTAAAGATTGTCCTGAAAATTTCACTAAGCTCTACCCAGCCAAAGATCCCAAAGACATCCGTATGCTACCACTTAAAGAAAGCATGGAAGATTTAATGAAATCTAAAACCATAAAGGTTGTAGATTACATTCAGCAGGATAGCGAAAAAGGTATCGGTTTGAATCCCATTACCTTTTCATCGGGCTATTACATGTTAGAGTTTTATTTACCACAGGGTGATACTTTAAAATTTAGACGTTATGGGGCGATGGGCGTGTCTTCAGAAATGTTTGTTTATCAAATTCCCAAAGCTTTAGGAGGTAGTGATGAAGTCTTTTTCATAGAACAGGAGCCTAATAGCATGTATCCCAATAAATCTTTTGCTGGGTTTTATGCCATTCGCCCTAAAAATTACAAACAACTACCCGAATACAAATTTCAGCTTGAAAAAGAACATCAGCAAGCTATTGAAAAGCGCATAAAAATTCTTGAAAAGTAAAACGAGGCTAATTAATATGTATTCTTTTTTTATGAAAACCTCAAGTTTTTTAGGTTAAGATAATGATTATTTAATCTTCTTGACTATTCAAACGAACTACAACGTTTTAGTAGGAATTATTGTTAACAAACTATCATTAGTTTCATTTCGCTATGATATAATATTATCTTTGTGAAGTTTGAATGTAAGTTATGGCTGTTCAAAAATTTGTTTTAGATGACGCTTTTGATGAAGCATTTTATACCTTAATTGGTATACACTGTAACGTTGAAGATTATCGCCTAGCATATCTTATAAACCAAGGTTTAGGGATTGCCTTGAAAAGAAGGAAAACAGATTTAGATTTAAGTCACAGTCAAGCAGGATTTTCCATTTATGAATGGGAAGACCAAAAACAATTAATCAACTGGAGTTTAGTCTCTAATATTTGTAAAAAAGAAGAGTTTCAAAGTCGAAATTTTGAATCATTATTCGACTCTCAAGAAAAAATAATAAAAACATTTCATTTATTGCCAGAGTATAAAACTGTAAATTTCCTATTAAAAATTGATAGTGAAATAAGCTCCAGCAAAACGAAGTATATTTTAGATAATCTTTTAAAAATACCTCAAATTGCAACAGCCTACAGTATTGATTCTAGCATATTGAAATCTAAAGACAATTTAATTTTTAACTAATGGCGACAACAAAGAAAACCAAAATAGTAGCAACTCTAGGTCCTGCTACAAGCTCCAAAGAAGTTTTAAAGCGTATGCTTGAAGAAGGAGCAAACGTATTTAGAATTAATTTTTCTCATGCCGATTATAACGACGTTGCAGAACGTGTTAAAATGATACGTGAGTTGAATGAAGAATACGGGTTTACTGCTGCAATTCTAGCCGATTTGCAAGGACCAAAACTTCGTGTAGGCGTTATGAAGGAAGAAGTTGTAGTAAATGCTGGTGATGAAATCATTTTTGCTACAGGCGAACGTTTTGAAGGTACTAAAGAGCGTGTGTATATGACTTACAAAAGGTTCCCGCAAGATGCGAAACCTGGAGAGCGTATCCTTTTGGATGATGGAAAACTTATTTTTGAAGTAGTTTCAACCGATAGTGAATCTGAAGTTAAGGCTAAAGTTATCCAAGGAGGTCCTTTAAAATCTAAAAAAGGTGTAAATCTTCCTAATACGAACATATCTCAGCCTGCATTAACTAAAAAGGATATTGAGGATGCTATTTTTGCCATTAGCTTAAATGTCGATTGGATTGCTTTATCGTTTGTGCGTCATGCTGAAGACTTAATGCAGTTGAGTGATTTAATTGCTGAGCATACCGAGCATAAAATTCCTATTATAGCTAAAATTGAAAAACCAGAAGCGATTGAAAACATTGATAAAATTGTTGCACATTGTGATGGTTTAATGGTGGCTCGTGGAGATCTTGGTGTTGAAATTCCAGCTCAAGAAGTACCACTTATTCAAAAACAATTAGTGTTACGAGCGAAAAAGGCCAGAATTCCGGTAATCATTGCTACACAAATGATGGAAACGATGATTTCTAGCTTAACCCCAACTCGTGCAGAGGTTAACGATGTGGCGAATTCGGTTATGGATGGTGCTGATGCCGTAATGCTTTCTGGTGAAACTTCAGTAGGGCAATATCCAGTACAGGTTATTAAGCAAATGTCGGATATTTTAAAAAGTGTTGAAAATTCAGGATTAATTCAAGTACCTCAATTACCACCACATATCCGCACAAATCGTTACATCACTAAGGCTATTTGTTATCATGCAGCAAATATGGCTAACGAAATTAGTGCTAAAGCGATTTCTACACTTACAAATAGTGGTTATACAGCTTTCCAAATTTCGGCTTGGCGTCCATCATGTCATATTTTAGTGTTTACTTCAAATAAGCGTATCTTAACACGTTTAAGTTTACTTTGGGGTGTTCGTGCTTTTTACTACGATAAGTTTGTAAGCACCGATGAAACCATTGAAGACGTAAACGCCATTGCTTGCGACAAAGGGTATTTAGAAGCTGGTGATATGGTTATTAGTTTAGCGGCCATGCCAATTCAGGAAAAAGGTATGGTAAATACGTTACGTGTTACCGAAATTAAAAAGTCTAGTAAAGCATAGATTTATAAAACATACATTATTAAAAAAGCCCAACGAATTTAAATTCGTTGGGCTTTTTTATTTCTAGGGATACAGAGGCTGAAAAAAAAGAGCCGCCCTTTAGGCAGCTCTTTTTGATAGGCTCGGCATTTATTTAGTAAGCTCCTAAGTAGTAGCTACCAGAAATGGTTTTTAACTTAGCACCTTTTTTAATTTCTTTTGTTGCTGTATTTATAACATATATAGCACCTTCCATACCTGCTGGCGTTAATGGTACATAGGCCATATCTCCAATAAGACCAATGTTTTGGTATTGACCTAAAGTTGAAGATAATTCAGGAGCAGTTTCTATATCAGTAGATAATTTAACCGAGTTAGACGGATTGTGTAAATCGATTAAAGCAATATATCCACCTTCAGCATCGTCGGAAGTATATAAAACAACACCAATACCATCTTTCACATATCTCCAAGCTCTAATTCTTGCGCCCGTAAGACCTAAAGCATCATTTAAGCTAAAATAGAAGTTAGGATCGTAATCACTAGTTGCGCTATTAATACGTAAAATTTCAGAACCACCAGTAGCTGTAGCTTGGTAAATATGACCATCGGTACCTATGTACTGCGTCATAGTACGGTATGCATTATTGTTTTCTTTTGAAAGCGTAGAAGTAATATAAGTAGGATTTCTTAATGATGGAAAATCTACAATTAAAGTTTTCGTACCATTTATTTCAGAATCACTTGGCCAAACAGGTTTACCTTCTTCATCTAATTCAGGTGTCGCATTAGGGTCTAATTTTCTTACTCTACATCCAATAAAAAGTTTGGTTTGGGCATCGTTTAAAATTGGTACATCTACACGACCTACACTGTAACCAGCCGCTCTTTCTTCGTCTGTCCAAGGGAAGTCAAATATAGCAGTGTTTGTAATGGCAGTTCCATCTAAATCTAATAAAGCTATTTTTACTTCACTATCATGAGCTACAAAGGTGTAGTTTGGAGCTTCTCCTTCATATTCTACATCGTATGTGCTTGCATAAACACCAATACCAATACCTTCAGCGGCTTTCATCCAACGAGGAGCTGTTCCTAAAATAGCTGCGGTATTTAATTCGTAACCTACCTCTTCGAAATTAGCTTCTCCGTTTACGGCGTACTTGTTAAATACACCACCTTCAGTTCCTGTATATTGTATGTTGTATAAATATGCACCATCTTCAGAGGCTTGAACACGAGCTGTACGGCTTGATTTTAAACCAAGACCTTCAACAAAGTTTCCGCCCTCTATTTTAAAAAGGTCTAGTTCGAAGTTTGGGTCTGCTGCATTTTCTTCAGTTAAGGCGTAGGCACGTGTACCACCATTTCCTCCAGTTCCATTATCGTCTGGGAAAGATCCTGTAATGGTTATCCAACGTGTCCCAGTTTCTTCTGGTGTTGTTCCTTCACCTTCTGATATTTTATCATCACTGCTACAGCTTGTAAAAGCTAAAATGAGACTTAATGCTCCTATTTTGATTAGATTTTTTTTCATGTTAAAAGTTAAATTGATTATAAAAAGTTATTGATTATGTAATTTAATTTGAAATAGATTCCTCTTCCTGGTTTTTGTATCGCAAAGTTGTCGTAGAGCTCGGCATTAAACAGATTTTTGATGTCGACACTAGCTACTAATTTTTTAGAAGGGAAACGGTAACTCACACCTAAATCATGTGAGATTTGACTTGGTGTTTTAGACCATTCTGGTTGTCCCCAAACGGTGTAATAATCACCTACATAGCCTATAGTGTAGTAGGTATTTAGAATGGAATTTTTTTGAAATAGATTATCAAATCGGTATTGAATATTTGCATTTATGGTGAAAAAAGGTTCGTTAGGAACTTGTTCACCATTTAGGGAATGCGGATTGTTATTTGAATCGTATTCCTGTTTAAATACATTTCTAAATTTTGAAAAATTAAAAGAGGTATTTAATCTGTTATTATAGATATATATAAGCTCTGCTTCATAGCCGCGGGCCTGTGTCTTACCCAAATTCACATATCTTGTGGTTTGAATATCGGCATCTTCTTCATCTTCGATTTCATCTTCATCAACGGCTTGTTGCGTAATCTTATCGAGTCCATTACGCCAAAAAGCATTGGCGTAAACCGATATTTTGTGTTTCCCGCGCTCTAAAGTGCCAAATCGAAATCCTAAATTGTAATTGATGTTTTGTTCTGGTTTTAAATTTGTATTGGCTAGGATGTTAATTTCTGGAGCTCCAAATAATTGGTTCTCGGTAGGTGCTATATAAGAGTTTTCCCCTGATGCAATCAGGTAAAAATTGGAAAAGGCGTTTAGAGATATAGTTCCGCCATAACCAAAATTTGAATTTGCTGTAAGCGTGTCTTTTGTTATTACGGTATTTTGACCGTTTACTACCCCTATTTCCGATTTTGTTTGTTTCGTTCTGTTGCTGGTGTATTTACCTAATAAGTTTGTTTTTAGCTTTCTATTAAAAGTTTCGGCTTCGTAATTAAGCGACAAAATATTTTGTGATATAATACTTTTTGTTGCCAGATCTTGGTTAATAGGGTCTAATAAATCCTGATCTGTACGCCTTGTGCCTTCGTATTTGTGATTAAGAGAAACACGATGTCTATGAGCCACCATATATCCTAAATTTGATCTGATATTTGTGATTTTTCTGTCTATATCAAGCATGGTTTTTTCTGCTTGTTGTCCTCCTTGAAGCGTTTTTAGTGGAACTCTTTCTCCAAATTCAATAACTTCACGTATTTTACCATCCCAGTTATAGGCTACTCCCACAGTGTCTTGTAAATAAGTATTTCTATAACTTTGTGCACCATTTATGGTAAGTGCTAAATTTTCAGTTAGGAAATCTTTCTTGCTGTAATTTAGTAAGATGACGTTAGCTGCGGTTTCATTAAACCTTCCAACATAAGGCACAGCCATGGTTGTACCATGAGGGATTTCTTTATAGTTACTAGAGCCGTTATAACCTATAAAAAATTGGTCTGCCCATTTGGTGTCGGTGAATCCAGCTTCAAAACGTCCGCCAATAGATTTATAGGTGTTGTTGAAGCGTTTAGCACGGTAAGGTCTGGTAATTTGTCCTAAATAATTTACATAAGTTGTTGAGCGTCCCCAGGTTTCATAGCTATTATCGGTATAGATGTAAAATGCTGCTCCTCGAAAGGAGAGTCCTGTTTTTTTATCTCTATAGGTAACACCAATATCAGACTGAAAGGTGTTAAAGGATCCGTAAGAAGCCGCAAGATTTATATTGTTTTGAGATACGTCTTTCTTTAGTACCACGTTAATAGCACCACCAGCATAATCGCCTGTGAGGTGTGATGGCAGGACGCCCTTGTAAACCTCTATGCGCTCAATCATAGAAGTAGGTATATTATTAAGATTGAAGGATTGACCGTAGGTTGAGATTTCTAACCCATCAATAAATATCCCAATGGCACTTCCAGACATCCCATTAAGATTATATTCAACATTAGAACCGATTCCTCCATTTTGTCTTATACGAACACCTACCGATCTGTCTAATAGTTCGTTTGGTGTTAAGTTTCTTACCGAGGCTTCTTTGGTGTCTATAATGGCGACTGCAAAACCACCCTCTTCAATTTTCTCTTTTTTGGTTTTAGTACGTAAATGAACTTCATCTAAATCCTGATATTCTGTTATTTCTAGTACGTATTTTATATTGTGTTCTTTGTTGCTTATCTCGGTTTCCATGGTATGAGGTTTTGCCTCTAAGGAATGTGTTTGAATGGTGTACTTACCATACGGCAAATTTTTAAACACAAATTCACCATTAATACCCGAAGACGTTATTCTTCTCACAGAATTCCCTATTAGAGTCACTTGAGCTCCTAGAACGGGTTCGTCATTATTAAAGGCGATTTCACCATATAAATGTCCATTTTGGCTAAAGTTTAAATAACTTATAAGTGCGAAGATTAGCGTTAAATATATTTTGCGAAAAGGCATTTGTTAATTTTTTGTCAAAATTATACTTATTTAGACTAATTACAAATAGAGGTTTAAGATTTCGTAATTTTTTAAAAAAATGAAGTGAAACAAATAAAGTGATAATTTGAAGTATTGAAAAACACTAAATGCACAATATTAATTTAGATTAATTACAAATAATGAATTTATGACAATCGAATATTTCTAGTTTTTTGGGTTATTAAAAGTGGAAAGACGTTAATAAACGGCATAAATTGCTGCAGGAATGTGAAATAATGTTAAAATCCAAATTTTAACTGCACACTTACGCTTTCTTTTTCTGGTATTTTTTTTGTTTCGGTGTTTAGGTTTGATAAAGAAATTCCTAAAAGTCGAACGGAATTGTTAAGCTGTTCATGGTATAACAGGTCTTTAGCGGTTTCAAAAATGAGGTCTTTATCATTTATAAAATAGGGGAGGGTTTTACTTCGGGTTTGCAAGCTGAAATCGCTATATTTTATTTTTAGAGTGATTGTTTTTCCAGCAACTTTTGATTTAGAAAGCCGTTTGGAAACTTCTTCGGCGATATGGTCTAATTTTTCAAGCATAAAGACTTCAGAGGATAAATTTTCACTGAAAGTACGCTCGGCAGCTAAGCTTTTTCGAATGCGGTTGGGCTTCACTTCACTAGTATGTATGCCACGAACCACGTGGTAATAATAGCGTCCAGATTTCCCAAAATGGGTTTCTAAAAACTCTAAAGACTTGTTTTTTAAATCCAATCCTGTAAAAATGCCTTTTTGGTACATTTTTTCGGCAGTGACTTTTCCAACACCATAGAACTTTCTAATATCTAGAGCTTCTAAAAATGAAAGCACCTCTTCTGGATTCACTGTTTTTTGTCCGTTAGGCTTATTATAATCGCTAGCCACTTTAGCAATAAACTTATTTATTGAGATACCGGCAGAAGCAGTTAAACCTACTTCATTAAAAATACGTTCCCTAATTTCTTGAGCAATTAGAGAGGCACTCGGGTTCCCTTTTTTGTTTTGTGTGACGTCTAAGTAGGCTTCATCGAGAGATAGCGGTTCCACCAAATCGGTGTAGTCTAAGAAAATTTTTCGTATCCTTTTGGAGATTTCTTTATAGCGTTCAAAATTGGTTTTTACAAATATGAGTTCCGGACAAAGTTTTACGGCCAAGTTACCAGACATGGCGCTTTTAACACCAAATTTTCGAGCTTCGTAACTAGCGGCACTAATTACGCCACGTGTTTCATTACCGCCTACAGCTATGGCTTTCCCTTTTAATTCTGGGTTATCCAATTGCGCTACCGACGCGTAAAAGGCGTCCATATCGACATGAATTATTTTTCTTATTGGTAAATCGGATAACATACTGTAAATTTATGAATTCCTGAGAAGGTGTAATCTTTGTTTATTCAGATTTTAAAATTAAATAGCGACCATATGGTAAATGGGTCCGATGGCATATGATAGAGATCGAACGTAAGTTTTTAGTGAACTCTGAAACTTTTAAAAAAGAAGCTTTTAAGCAAACCCGTATTTGTCAAGGGTATTTAAACTCTCATAAAGATCGGGCGGTTAGAATCCGAATAAGAGATGATGAAGGCTTTATCACGATTAAAGGCGCCTCTTCAAAATCGGGCTTATCGCGATTTGAATGGGAAAAGGTGATTTCATTAGAAGAAGCTGAAGCCCTTATTAACCTTTGTGAAGAAGCCATTATCGATAAAATACGCTATGAAGTACAAGTTGGTATTCATGTATTTGAAGTCGATGAATTTTTTGGTGATAATACTGGTTTGGTACTTGCCGAAGTAGAACTCAAAACAGAATCCGAAACTTTTATAAAACCCGAATGGTTAGCCGAAGAAGTTACAGGAGATATTAGATATTATAATTCACAATTAAGTAAAAACCCATTTAAATTATGGAAATCATAAAAAAAATAGCCTCAGTTTTTTTAATCATGTTATACATTGTCTCTTGTAAAGAGGAAGTTAAAACACCAGAAGTTATACCACCTACTCCAGAAGAATTGGCTGTCATGAAAGTTAAAGATTCTTTATACCATGCTTTTGTAAAGGCTGAATCCAATAAAAAAACACAGAAACAAATTAAAGAGGCTTTAGATGCGAAAGGCTATAAAACTTTCGATTATGTGGATGAAAAAACACAGGATACCATTTTAATGCAGCAATACTATATCGCTTTTTTGAAGTCTGGCGCTATTCGAGGTCAGAATGAAGAAGAAACAGCCGAGCTTCAAAAGCAACATTTAGAATACTTAGGAAGAATGTACGAGGAAGGTCATGCCGATATTTCTGGACCGTTTGGTGATGATGGTGATATTAGAGGTATTACCATATACAATGTACCTACAAAAAAAATGGCCGAACGTTTAGCTAATGAAGATCCGATGGTTAAAGCAAATCGTTTAAAGGTTGAAATCCATCCTTGGTGGGCAGCAAAAGGTTTTCATTTAAGATGATTTTTAAATTTATTAAAGGTCTTTATTTCGTTGTAAACATCGCAATCATTTTAGCGCTACTCTTACTTCATTTTGTAATTAAAGATAGCACATACGAGTGGTCGTTGATATTTTACCCTTTTCCTTTGCCTGTAATTATTGGTATTGTAGTTGGGTTGTCTATATTTCTTGGGAAATGGCGAAAATATAACTTAATAGTGGCTGGAATTTTACTGGTAATATGGTTGGTCGGAAGCTTTAGGTTTACCTTTGCTGAACCCATTACCGAAAAAGATTTAGAAGTCGTTTTTTGGAACACCTCTCGCGAACATCATTTTGAAGATGCCGTTGAGCAATATGGTAGTTTTCCTGATGTTATGGTGCTTGCCGAAGCTAGTGATACCGATTTTACGCGCTTGCAGGCTTTGTACCCGCAGTATCATTTTTACAAATCTAAACTAGAACTTTCTGTTTTTTCGAAGCATCCCATGACTGTTATTTCCGATAATATTTCCAAGTATCATACTTCGGTAGTCCATTTTGAAACTTCGGGTATTCATTTCTATGCGGTCGATGTTATGGGTAGCAAGGATGTGCCTAGGCATTGGGAGCTCGATTTTGTAGATGAACAAATTGGGTTTGGTGAGCGAACTATGGTTTTAGGTGATTTTAATTTGCCTTACGAATCCCTGTTTTTTAGGGAAATCAAAACGCATTTCAACCACTGGTTTTCTTCGAAGGGCAATGGCTTTCGAGAAACATGGCCATGGGGTTTGCCTTTATTATCACTAGATCATATTTGGGTGTCTAAAGATTTAGAGATTTTGGATTCTAAAAAAATCAATTCTCTAGAATCGGATCATGAAATGATAAAAACGGTGATTAAACGGTAGTGAATAAACCTGTCATGCAGAAAGAGGTAAAGCGTCTTCTTTAAACGGAAAGATTCTTCAGTCGTACCTCCTCCTGACAGGATTAACTTTTCAAGCTTTGAAACTTTGTAACTTTCTAACTTAAAAAATCTATAAATCAAATTTTATCCCCTGAGCCAAAGGCAGTTCAGTAGTGTAGTTAATGGTATTGGTTTGTCGGCGCATATAAACTTTCCACGCATCCGATCCCGATTCACGACCGCCACCAGTTTCTTTTTCACCGCCAAAGGCACCACCAATTTCAGCGCCAGAAGTCCCAATGTTTACATTAGCAATACCACAATCGGAGCCTTCCACCGAAAGAAAACGTTCGGCTTCACGTAAATTATTAGTCATAATCGCCGAGCTTAACCCTTGGGCGACGTCATTTTGTATGTTAATCGCATTTTCAATCTCACCTTCGTATGTCATCACATATAAAATAGGGGCAAAAGTTTCTTGTTTAACCATGTTGTAATGTGGTTCAACAGCTACAATAGCGGGCTTCACATAACAACCACTTTCATATCCAGAACCTTTAAGGGTTCCGCCTTCAACAAGTACTTGGCCGCCTTCTTTTACAACCTGTTTTAGGGCTTTGTTATACATTTTAACAGCATCAGTATCTATGATAGGGCCTACATGGTTGCTTTCATCTAAAGGATTTCCAATGCGTAATTGTTGGTAAGCTTTAGTAATGGCTGTGACCACTTTATCGTAAACGCTTTCATGAATAATTAAGCGTCTTGTTGAGGTGCAGCGCTGTCCTGCAGTGCCTACAGCACCAAAAACGGCTCCGATAACTGTCATTTTTATATCGGCATCAGGCGTCACAATAATGGCATTATTACCACCAAGCTCTAAAAGAATTTTTCCTAAACGGGCAGCCACTTCTTGTGCAACAGTTTTACCCATTCTAGTGGATCCGGTTGCCGAAATTAAAGGAATTCGGGTATCTTTAGTCATAAATTCACCCACTTTAGCATCGCCAATAATCAGATTAGAAATACCTTCAGGTAAATGGTTTTCAGCTAATATTTCAGCTATGATATTTTGACAAGCGATGCCGCAAAGCGGTGTTTTTTCCGAAGGTTTCCAAACACAAACATCACCACATACCCAGGCTAAAGCCGTGTTCCAGGCCCAAACGGCTACAGGAAAATTAAAGGCAGAAATAATACCAACCACACCAAGGGGGTGGTACTGCTCATACATGCGATGCCCAGGGCGTTCGCTATGCATGGTCAGGCCGTGTAACTGACGGGACAGGCCAACCGCAAAATCGCAGATATCAATCATTTCCTGTACTTCACCTAAACCTTCTTGGTAACTTTTACCCATTTCATAGGAAACCAATTTGCCCAGCGCTTCTTTTTTCTCTCTTAATTTATTTGAAAATTGCCTTACGATATCGCCACGTTGCGGTGCTGGGATTTTTCGCCAATGTAAAAAGGCTTGGGTAGCGCTTTCCATCATTTTTTCGTAATCGGCTTTTGTTGTGCTCGTTACCTTAGCGATTAGTTGGCCATCAACAGGGGAGATGCTATCGATGGATTTTCCGTTTGAAAACTGGTTTGAACCGGTAGAAGTACCTGCGTTAACAGGTTTTATACCTAAAATGTCAAGGGCTTTATCTATACCGAAAGAGGTGTTAGGGTGAGTCATTTTTAAATAATTTAAAGGCTTTTCAGCCATTTTTACTAAAGTAATATTTAAATGTGGGTTTTAAAGCGTATCATCTTTTCCTAAACAGAACTTTAACAAAAAAAGGCCGTCTAAAAAATAGACAGCCAATCTGTTATAATATTTGAAAAATAATTGTTTTTTACTTTTTCAAGAATATAAAACTGAAGTAATTAATACCGCTTTCGCTTTTACTAACGCCTATGCCTATTTGCGTGAAATCGGCTTCAATATTGTTTCTATGTCCCGAGTCGTTTAGCATGGCTTCAACAACATTGTCGGCGTTTTGATATTTATTAGCCACGCTTTCTGCCATTTTAGTAGGGTTTTCGGCTGAAATTAATAAACTAGCACGTTCTTCGTAGTTGTCGTAACTCAATTTGTCTTGGGTAGCCATGTACAAGCTGTGTTCTTCAGCTAAAGTAGTCGCATAAGCATTAAAGGCTAAGGTGGGTAGGTCTAGTTCTGACCTATGGTCGTTTAATAAGTTTAGAATTTGACCGTTAATACTAGAGTCTTCTTGATTAGAGTCATCATCATTTGAAGAACAAGACAATACACTTAAAAATAAAGTGCAAATAACCATGAGCGACCATGGTTTTAGGTAGGTAGTTTTCATATTTATAGATTTGGGTTCTCAAATATACATTTTAAATGTGGCAGATTGGTCTTGTAAATTTTGTAATTTGTTGTTTTTTATACGAAAATTCTTTCTCATATGTAGGTTTAGACTTGTTTGAGTGCGTGTAATTATGTCATTTTCATGCTTTTATAGATGAAATGTGATGAAAATCATGCTTTTTATCGAAAAATGCCAGAAAATCAGGAAGCTATGTTTTTTTAAGTATAAATTTGACCCTTGTTATTAAAAATTAAAATATTACACTAAAAATTATTAGTATAATAATCTCTCAGTCTCTCAAATCTTATGGCAAAATTCTACTCTCAGTTTCATAGAGCGCTTTTTGTAGCTCTATTTTTTTTCGTTAATCAGTTTTCATTAAATGCACAATGTCCTACTCCTAGTGGTATAAAATCAAATTGGGGTACCGGAATATCAAACTTTACTATTAATGGTGACCCTGGTTCTACAATAAATAATCCTAGTTCTGTTGAACAAAAACACGAAAACTTTACTTCAATGTCGGTTAATGTTACAGCAGGAAAAACTTACACTTTTTCTGCTGAAAACAAAAACAATAGTTGGAGCAGTATAAAAACGATAGTTTGGATAGATTACGGCAATGGTGATTTTGTAAGAGCCTATGATTCTGGTGCATACAGCAACAACCTAGATGTTTCTGGAACTATTGAGATTACTAAAAAACTACAAAACACCGCTGTTTTACGTATTGCAACTTTCTATTGCGAAACTTGCGACCCTAAATACGACACAGGTCCTTGTGATTTCTCAGGAAAAGATGCAGAAGTAGAAGATTATACTCTAAATATAGCAACTCCAAGCACTCCAAAAGCTTATGATGATCAATTAGTAGTAACAAAAAACAGTAGTTCTGGTACGGCTAATCAAATAAATATTGCTTCAAATGATACACAAAGTATTCATGGAAGTGGTGCTGATAATTATTCGATCACGTCATCCCCTAAATATGGAACTGTAACAGAAATTAGTGACGGAGTTATTCAATATATTCCAAATACTGACTATGTAGGTCCTGATAGTTTTACTTATTCTTTTTTTGATAGTACTGGTAATTTTGATTCAGCAACAGTGTATCTTGCTGTTAATTATGGAGCTTGTATCCCAAATACGAGTAAAGCAGGTTTTGCTATAACTAACGTAGATCTTAATGGAGAATATTCTACTGCTATCAATAATAGTTCAGGTGATGATGGTGGATATGCTAGCTATTTTAATGCGTCTTCAGTACAGCTATTTCCTGGAAAGAGTTATACAATATATGTTGACGTAACTGGAGAACAAATGCATCGTTTTTTGTATATAGATTACAATCGGAATGGGGTGTTTGAGACATCAGAAATAACTCGGGGAACTTCGAATACTGCCGAATTTGTTGTTTTTACCGTTCCAAGTGATGTAGTTGAAGGAATTACAGTTATGCGAGTTGGTATAAATCAGTATTGGTTTGATGCAAACCCATCTCCATGTGGAAGTACAAGTAAAACGCAAGAATTCGAAGACTACTTCGTAAACATCACATCCTCAAGCCCAATTCCAGATCCGTCTCCGTCTCCAACGCCAAGCGACCCAACAGTATATCCAGATACCGACGGCGATGGTATTACCGATAATATCGATTTAGATGACGATAATGATGGTATTCTAGATACCGTTGAAAACAGTAATTGTACTTTAAACCCTTATGCTACTGTGGCCAAAACCGTTTTCTTATATGAAACTTTTGGAACAGGTACTACCCGTGTTGAAATAGACGAAAATTTTGCGGCTGCAAGTACAACCTATGAGTATCTTGCTAGTGGAGACGTTGTTGATGGTAAATATACTGTTTACCATAATGCACGAGACATAGCGAGTTGGTCCGCAGGCTACTGGTATCAAGGAGACGATTACACACCTAATGATACGAATGGTAGAATGGCCATTTTTAATGCAGAAAATGTTGCTGGAGGCATATTTTACGAAAATCAAATTGATGGTGTAACACCAAATGTAACGGTGACCTACAGCTTTGCTGCTATTAATTTAGATCGTGTAGATGATCCTAGTAGAAGTAAGCCAGAAATATTAATGGAAGTTATAGCGCCCGATGGGAGTACTATAGCCTCAAAAAATATTGATCCAATTGGAGCTTCCGATAATACGGGTTGGGTAATTAACGAACTTACCTTTATACCTAGTACCTCGTCATTTACGGTAAGATTAAGCAATCTTGCAAGCGGAGGATATGGTAATGATCTCGCTATAGATGATATTTTGGTAGAACAACTATTTTGTGACTCCGATGGCGATGGCGTTGCCGATGTTTTAGATATAGACGATGATAACGATGGTATACCCAATGTTGTGGAACTTGGACTTAGCGATTCTGATGGTGATGGTACCTTATATGGTAATACCGATTGGGCTGATACCAATAAAGATGGGGTGCACGATAGTTATCCTTCAGGTGTTTTATTACAAGATTTTGATGGAGATGGTATACCTAATTATTTAGATTTAGATTCTGATAATGATGGTGTTTTTGATGCCCTTGAGTACGATGGTTTCGGAGATATCGATATTACAGGAAACGGAGTAGGCGATGGCGTTGATAGTGATGGTGATGGCGTTTTAGATAGCGTAGATAATTACGTTGGTTTTGGAGTAGCATCTTATGCGCCTCCTGTTGAAACCACTTCAGGAACTCCAGATTATTTAAATCCGAAATCTGGAGGAAGCAATGATATTCCAGAAATTTTTGCCCATCTCGATGCTGATAACGATGGCGTTATTGATGGGTCTACTGATATCGATAAAGATGGTATTTTGGACGCCTTCGATACCGATACTGCTGTTTTTGGTTCGCCTAGAGATTTAGTTGGTTCCTATGCTTTGTACTTTGATGGTCGTAATGATTATGTGGCAGAACCTTCGTTTATGAGTAGTTGGGCGGAAGCGACATTGATGTGCTGGATAAAAATTGACCCTTCAGCAACAGGAACGCGATTTATTATGGGGCAGGATAATTTTTATATGCAGCTTGATAGTAATAACTATTTAATAGCTAGTGGTGGTGGAAAAACAATAACTAGTGATGAACCTTTAGCTACAGGAGTTTGGATTCATGTAACAGCTCGTTTTGGAGATCATTTATGGTTATACACTAATGGAAATTTTTCAGCTGACAAAGTAAGTGCTTCTGGAGGTTTAGCGACTTCAACTTCAAGTTTCAGTATTGGGCGTACTCCCGATAGCGATTCTAATTATTTTATGGGGGAAATTGATGAAGTTCGTGTGTTTAATGAAGCTGTATATTCTAGTCCCATTAGAAAAATGATTTATCAAGAATTAGACGAAACCAATTTAAATCAAGGTCAAATCATTCCTAAACAAATAAATTCCAACCTTTCTTCAGGATTACAGCGTTATTATAAATTAGATGATTTTCAAGATGATAAATTAAAGGATCATTCACTTAATAATAGTGCAGTAGCAACCATTTATAATGTAAAAGACATCATGGGCCAAACCGCACCACTTCCTTTTGTGACAAAAGCAAATGGCGACTGGGGAAGTAAGTCAACCTGGTTACATGGTGATGTTTGGGATATTGATGATGAAGCGAATATTAACGAATGGGTAATCGTTAATGTAGCTCACGAAGTCACTACCAATTATTCACATACAACATTAGGTTTGATTGTTGATGAAAATGCAAGACTTGATGTTTTAAATGACTCCGATTTAAATAATACTTGGTATTTAGAGTTGAATGGTGATATCGATTTACATGGTGAATCTCAATTAATACAAACCAAAGACAGTGATTTGGTAGCTGGTACTCAAGGTGCTTTAGAAGTTGATCAACAAGGTGAAACCTCTCAACATAACTATAATTATTGGTCGTCGCCTGTACACAGTTCTAATCCAAATAGCGTTATTGATGGTGATGAAAGTTACACGGTTGGTAGTGTGTTAATGGATGGTTCTGATGAAGATAACCCAAAAGCCATTAGTTTTATAGGCGGTTACGATGGAGTGAAAACCGACACCTCAATCTCTATAGCCGAATATTGGATTTGGAAATACGCAAACAATAAGAGCGATACCTATGCCTTATGGCAACATGTGAAAAGTGGCGGGGAGCTGTTTGTTGCTGAAGGATTTACCATGAAAGGACCGGGAGCTAAAGGAAGTAAACCCGAACAAAACTATACGTTTAAAGGGGTTCCTAATAATGGTGAGATCACGTTAAAAATTCATCCTGGCAATGAGTACCTGGTTGGGAATCCATACCCTTCAGCTATCGATGCCCATGAATTTTTAGAAGATAACCAAAGCGCTTTAGATGGTACTTTATACTTTTGGGAGCATTATGGCGGAAATTCGCATTATTCTAAGGATTACGAAGGTGGTTATGGGGTCTATAATTATTCGGGAGGGACACCGGCAATGACAGGAACTGCAGCCACAGCTGACCCTAGTCATTCGGCATCTCCAGAAAAAACACCTCACCGCTATATTCCTGTAGGTCAAGGTTTCTTTGTAAAGGCAGATACAGCTACCGAAGCTGATATTGTCTTCCAAAATGATCAAAGAATTTTTGTAACCGAAACCACAAATACTTCTGTTTTTGTAAAAAATGCCAGTACTAAAACTTCGAAGCAAGAGGATTCAAAGAATGAAGATGTGCGTCCAAAAATTAGAATCAATTACGAATCGCCTAAAGGATATGTACGCCAATTATTAACGACGGTTGATGATCATGCTACTATGGGTGTAGATTGGGGTTACGACGGTCTAATCAATGAAACCAATATAGAAGATATGTATTGGGAAGTTGAAGATGCCGATTATGTTATTCAAGGGATTGATGCTATAAACGAACAAACTGTTCTGCCATTAACCGTAAAAACGAAATCGGGAGGTTTAATTGAAATTAGTATACATGCTTTAGAAAACCTACCTGATGATGTGCCGGTATATTTGAAGGATTACGATACTTATCACGATTTAAAAGCAGGTTCATTTTTCGTGAATGTTGATAGCGGACTCATTAGTGATCGTTTTGCAATTGTCTTTTCTAATGAAGGAAATACATTAGATATTGCTGAAGAAAACATCCAAAGTTTAGGGTTGTTTTACAATAAGCAAAGTTCTAGTATCATCATTAACAACCCTAAAAACATGAACATCGAAGGTTTAAAGGCCGTGAATATGCTTGGTCAGATGGTTTTTGAATATCCTGTGCATGCTTCCGATACAAAAATAAGTCTACCTACCAGCTTAGCATCAGGCGTATATGTGTGCTCTATGATTGTTGATGGGACGGAGGTTTCTAAAAAAATAGTAATTTCGGAGTAAGGCCGTTTTTTATGCTGTTTAATCTTTAAAGCGAACTCTAAATCGACGCTTTTCAAACACCTCTACAATCTATTAAAACCAGATTGTAGAGGTGTTTTTGTATGCTATGAATGCTCATAAATAGTAGTCATCAAATTCATGAAACATTCACATCCTGCAAGCATTAAATTGACGTATGCCTGCTATTTAAATCTTTAAAAATTCTCATGAGAAGGTTTAAGTAGTCAAGAATTAATCTAAAAAAGTAGTGCTTTTCTTGCTGATTTCGTAAAATAATAATAAAAATCGTTGTAAGTCAGTGATTTTCATCGAAAAAACATCCCTCTTTTTGCCTGTTTTAATTTATTATTTATTTTTGAACTGGTAAACCAGTTTGGTTTGTCAGTTAGTAATTTTAAATGCCTTTTCGGAGCACGTAATAATTTCTCTCTAAATTAAATTGCTTTTGTATGATTAAGTCCCCCCAAATTATTACCAAGTCATTTTTGCTTATTTTTCTTTTTATGGTATTCAGTTTTGCTGGTTTTGCCCAAGATGGAAAAGCACGAATTATATATAACGGCACACAAATTCCTGAAAACAGTGCTCCAGATGCTACTTTAGGTACCGATTTTGGCCTTAATACAGTAAGTCATACATTCGAAATCACTAGGGATAACATTTCAGGGTCGGATAGAACCATTGATGACATGTCCTTGAAAATTTCTGGCAATGCTGAATTTGCTATTACGGAAGGAATTTCAGCATCAGATGATAAACTGGATGCCGGTGAAACAGAAGATTTTACCATCACTTTTACACCAAATGTTGCTGGTGGGCTTAAAACGGCTGTTGTTACTCTAGATTATACATGGAAAAATAAAGCTGATGCCACATTCCCTCACACCACCTATAGTTTTACCATTCAAGGAGGTGCTGTAATTTCTGGGGGTAGTGGCAATGTTTCCTCAACGAGTTTAGCTAATGTAGCAGATATTTATAATAATCCTGCTGTTACTATTTCTGCTACTAATGGAGGTACTACAAGTTATCCAATAGCTAATCTTATAGACCAGAGTGTTGATGATAATGATAGGTGGGCTTCCTCAACTACTGGTTATCCCCAATCTGCCACTGTCGATTTAGGGTCGGTACATTTATTAACGAATTCCACATTAATACCATACGATGAGAGGGATTATCAATATAAAATTGAAACTTCTGTTGATGGTACGACCTATAATACGGTTGTTGATAGAACTAGTAATACAGAATCGCTTCTTGCCTTTACAGACTCTTATAATTTGGCAATCGCTAGGTATGTGAAATTAACCGTAACAGGAACTGGTACGGGTTATGGCGGAAACCTTGTCGAGCTAAACGAATTTCTCATTTTTGGTGTCCCTTTTTACCAACAATTAGATGCTTATAATGTTATACTAGGAAAAACACCTATAGATTTTACAACAGGTTATTACGAACAAAGTAGTCCCGATAAGTTGGTTAATGGAGGAATTGGCAGGGCCAATACCTTTGATAGATGGGTTTATAAAGGGGGAACAGGGACTGACCCTAGTAATTTTCCATCTCCTAAGTATGCTATTTTTGACTTAGGTAAAACATATTCTCTGTATGCTGCAGAGCTGTTAACGCTTGACGATAGAAATTACGGTTATACAATCTCAGTTTCTTCCGATAATAACATGTATACCGAAGTAATTGATAGGGAAACGAATCCTGGTCATCCCTCAGGAACGCCAGCAGGAACGCCTTTTGCAGATAACTTTAGTACGGGAACTATCGATGCACGGTATGTTAGAATTGATGGCCTTAATCCTGGTTCTTATAAGCCTAGTAATGATATATGGTTTATGAGTTTTACAGAACTACAAGTTTTTGGAGAGGCTATTGTAGATTCGCATGCCTTACAATTTGATGGTGTAGACGACTATGTGGAGGCACCTTCCTTAATAAACAATTTATCTGAAGCTACTTTAATGGGGTGGATAAAACTTGATCCATTGGCTACTGGTGATCAATTTATTATGGGGGAATCTAATTTTTATTTAGAGATAGATAATTTGGGGCAACTTGTTGCTACAACAAGCGGTTTAACCTTAACAGGTAGTAGCAAGATAATTCCTGGTATTTGGACACACGTTGCCGCTAGATATGGTGGTGGTGAATTGGAGTTATTTATAGATGGCAAAAGCGATGTTTCTTACTCACATAGCTCTAGTAATTTAGGGGCTTCTACAACTAATTTTAATATGGGTAGAAACCCATTGAATACTTCTATTTTATTTCATGGTGAAATGGATGAAATGCGAGTTTTTGAAAAAGATTTATCGGCACAAGATATTCAAAAAATGGTATGTCAAGAATTAGATGATGTCAATCCAAATTTTGGAAAAACAATACCTATTCAAATAAACCCTGATTTAGCAAAATCCATCCTAGGCTATTATAAATTTAATAATTACCAAAATGATATTCTATTAGACAGTAATGATAATGTTATTGCTGCTATACATAACGATGGAACCACATTGCGTACTGTGGCTCAAACCGCCCCACTGCCTTATGTAACTAAAGACGCTACGGGAGAGAGCGCTTGGAGCGATACCAATACTTGGTTACATGGTGATATTTGGAGTATAAAAGATACTCCAGAAAGTGCAGCTACTATTGTTCATATTAAAAAACATATTAATAATAACCATTCTAATAACAGCAATAATGGTGTCGATGTTGTTAACCTAGGATTAATTATTGACCCAGGAGCTCATTTCGAATTTAAAAACAATAAAAAGCTAGAAAATTCCTGGTATTTAGATATTGGTACTGGTGGTTTAATCGATTTACAAGGCGAGGGGCAATTGCTACAAACTACAGAAAGTACTTTGGGTACTGGAGATGGGGTCATAGAACGTGACCAACAGGGGGTACAGAACTTATATACTTATAATTATTGGAGCTCTCCAGTTAATAATGGCAGTGGCAAATATACAGTTGGAGGCATCTTGTATGATGGCTCTAATCCAATACAATACACTGGTGGTTATGATGGTTCACAAAGCCCTGTTACAATTTCGGAGTATTGGTTGTATAAATTTGAGGATGCTTTAGCCGATAATTACTATGCTTGGGAGCGTATAAAGAGTACGGGAGAGTTACTCGTAGGACAAGGGTTTACCATGAAAGGGACCACCACTAATACAGACTTAACTCAAACACAGAATTACACTTTTACAGGGATGCCTAACAATGGGTATTTTACTCTTACCTTAAATTCTGGTAATGAGTATTTGGTGGGTAACCCATATCCATCGGCATTAGATGCCGATCAATTTTTAACCGATAACCAAAATACTATTGAAGGTACGCTTTATTTTTGGGATCATTATGGTGGTTTTTCTCATTACCTAAAAGAGTATGAAGGCGGTTATGCCATGTATAACCTCTCTGGAGGGGTAGGCTCGGCTGCTACAACGCCAGCTGCTGGGGTGAGTCCGAATGGTGGTCCAGGGACAAAAGTACCAACGCAATTTATTCCTGTAGCTCAAGGGTTTTTTGTTAAAGCTGCCACGAGCAATAAATCGAGTAACGATATTGTTTTTAATAACGATCAGCGTGTATTTTATAGAGAACGATTGGATACCAACCCTGGATCCGTTTTTATTAAAGAAACAACAACTAAGGCATCGAAAACAACATATACAAAAGCTACCGATGCCAGACCTAAAATTAGGCTTGGCTACCAATCGCCAAAAGGATATGTACGCCAGTTGCTAACCACGGTAGATCAAAAGGCATCACTTCACTACGACTGGGGTTATGATGCGCCAGTAAACGAAGATAATGCCGAAGACATATACTGGAATATCGACCAAAAGGAATACTTTATTCAAGGGGTGGACACCATAACTACTCAAACTGTTTTACCGTTAACCGTAAAAACGAAATCGGGAGGTTTAATTGAAATTAAAATTGATAGTTTAGAAAATTCAGCTCAAAACTATCAAGTTTATTTAAAAGATTACGATACCTATCATGATCTTAAATCGGGGTCCTTTTTTGTAAATGTTGATAGCGGAATAATAGAAGATCGTTTTGCGATTGCTTTTTCAGAGGCATCAGAAACCTTAGGTGTGAATTCAGAGAGTAATAACCAACTTCAACTGTATTTTAATAACCAGAACGATAATATTATAATCAGTAACCCTAAAGCTACAAATATTAAAAGCCTCAAGGCTGTAAATATGCTGGGACAAGAGGTTTTTGATATTGAAATTCAATCTTCAGACAAGAAAATTGGTGTTCCAATAAATTTAAATTCAGACGTTTATGTGTTTTCGGTACAAGCTTCTGAGTCTGAGGTATCGAAGAAAGTGGTAATCTCTAATTAAAATTGAAACTCATAAATTTTTATTTTTTTTCCTATAATAAAGGTTTTAAAATTGGTGTCATTCATACCCTAAAAAAAACATTTTGTCGAATTTAAAACGGAAATAACTTTGTTGAGTCTTTTTATTGTGTAACTTTAATAGCACCCAAATTTACATAGGATTCCTACATGTTCTATTAACAATAGTTGTTAATAGAAGGTATTAAATTTATCCCTATTGTAATGAAGACAGTTTTAAATTTTAGGTTTTTTCTGTTGTTTTTTTTTCTTTTTATGGCTTTCAGTTTTACTGGTTTTGCCCAAGATGGAAAAGCACGAATTTTATATGGAAGTACACAAATACCAGAAGGTAGTGCTCCTGATGCTTCTTTAGGTACCGATTTTGGACTTATTACAGACAGCCATACATTTGTGATATCAAGGGATGTTTCTGGGTCGTCTAGAACCGTTGATCACATGGTATTATCTATTACTGGTGATCCGGCATTTACCATAACAAATGGATTGAGCAGAACCAAGCTTAATAGTGGTCAAACAGAAGATTTTACCATCAAATTCACACCCTCTGGAGGCGTCGTTACCGCTACAGTGAAGCTTAAGTATACATGGAAAGATAAAGCTAACCACACACACCCCAACACCGAATACATATTTACCGTTCGAGGAGGGGACTCTATTTCTTCAGGTGGAAGTGGTGGTGGAGGAAGTGGTGGTGGAGCCACTTCTAACACAAATACTTTAGCTAATGTAGCAGATAAATTTAATAACCCTAATGTTTCAATTACTTCACAACATCCGGGTATTACAGACCATCCATTAGAATATCTTATAGATCAGGAGGTAATCGATTCCCTTAGTTGGGTTTCTTCAAGCAGTAGTTATCCACAAGAAGTCATCGTCGATTTAGGATCGGTACATTTATTAACGAATTCCACATTAATACCTTACGGTAAAAGAGCTTATCGATATCGTATTCAAGTCTCAGTAGATGGTGACCCTTCCACCTATAAAGAGGTTGTTGATAGAACGGGTAATACAGTATCTACTATAGCCTTTACAGATTCCTATAATTTGGCAATCGGGAGGTATGTAAAATTAATTGTAGATGGAGTGCATAATTACTCAGGAGGTCCTGCATTAAATGAATTTCTCATTTTTGGAGTCCCTTTTTACCACAAGTTAGATGCCTATAACGTTATATTGGGAAAAACACCTATTGATTTTTCAACGAATTATTACGAAGAAAGTAGTCCGGATAAGTTGGTTAATGGAGGGCTTGGTCTTCGTAATAGGTTTGATAGGTGGGTTTATTTTGGGGGACATGGGTCTGATACCACTAATTTCCCAACTCCTAAATATGCTATTTTTGATTTAGGTAAAACATATTCTATTAATGCTGCAGAGGTGCTCACGCTTAGTAATAGAAATTATGGTTATAAAATCTCAGTTTCACCAGATGATAGTCCTGGTTCCTATGTTGAAGTTGTTGATAGGGATCCGAATCCTGATAAACAAGGACTTCCAACAACTAGTTTTCTTCCCTTTGCAGATAACTTTATTACAGGAACCATCGATGCCCGCTATGTTCGATTTGATGGCATTGGTCGTGGTGATTATAAACCTGATAATGATTATTGGTATATGAGTTTTACAGAACTTTGGATTTATGGAGAGCCTATTATAGGTTCACATGCCATGCAATTTGATGGGGCAGACGACTATGTGGAGGCACCTTCTTTAATAAACAATTTAACTGAGGCTACTTTAATGGGCTGGATAAAACTAGACCCATCGGCTTCTGGTACCCAATTTATTATGGGGGAAGATAACTTTCATTTAGAAATAAATGGTTCGGGCAACCTTGTGGCTACAGCAAACGGTACGACTTTAACGAGTAGTAGCACGATAACTCCTGGTATTTGGACGCATGTTGCCGCTAGATATGGTAGTGACATGGAGTTGTATATAGATGGAGAAAGGGAAGATTTTAACCCAAGTGCCTCTGGGAATTTAGGGCCTTCAACCACCAATTTAAACATGGGTAGAAATCCTATAAATAATTCCAATTTTTTTCATGGTGAAATGGATGAGGCTCGTGTTTTTGATAAAAATCTATCGACTCGAGAAATTCAAAAAATGGTATGTCAAGAATTGGATGAAGTCGATCCTAACTTTGGAAAAACCATACATCTAGAAATAAGACCCGATATAGCAACATCATTATTAGGGTATTATAAATTTGATAAATATCAAAACGATATACTTTTAGATACAGACGAAAATGTTATTGCAGCCATACATAACGATGGTACGACATTGCGTACTGTTGCACAAACCGCACCGCTACCTTATGAAACTAAAGCAGATGGCGAGTGGGGTGAAGCAGCAACATGGTTACATGAGGATATGTGGAGTATAAAAGATAAGCCAGAAAATGAGGCGTCTATTGTTCGTATTAAAAACCATATTACTAATAGTCATTACTCCAACCATCAAAATGGTAGAAATAGAGGAGTGGATGTTACGAACATAGGACTAATTGTAGATCCAGGAGCTTATTTCGAATTTAAAAACAATAAAAAGCTAGAGAACACATGGTATCTTGATATTGGTAATGGTGGCCTAATAGATTTACAAGGCGAAGGACAACTTTTGCAAACTACAGAAAGTATTTTGGGTCCGGATGATGGAGAAATACAGCGTACGCAACAGGGCACCGCTAATAAGTATAATTATAACTATTGGGGTTCCCCTGTTAATAACGATAGAATCAACTACTTTATTGGAGGGGTGCTTCTAGATCGTGGAAATCCGATAACCTACACTACTGGTTATGATGGAAGTGATGCCACAAACCCAATAACCATTTCGTTGTACTGGTTGAATAAATTTACTAACAAAAAAGCAGATAATTATTACGCTTGGGAAAGGTTAACACGAATTAGTCCTTTAAAAATAGGTGAAGGGTTTACCATGAAAGGTCCAGGCGATCGCCCGATTACCGATGAACAAAATTATACCTTTAAAGGCATGCCTAACAATGGGGAAATTAAGTTAACCTTAACTGCTGGTAACGAGTATTTGGTAGGTAACCCATACCCGTCGGCACTAGATGCAAATCAATTTTTAACCGATAACAAAAATACTATTGAGGGTACCCTTTATTTTTGGGATCATTTTGGAGGAAATTCTCATATTTTAAAAGAATATGTAGGTGGTTATGCGATGTATAATCTTTCTGGGTCTCTTGGGTCTGTTGCTCTTGGGCATCAAGATTTACCTGCCGCTTCAGGTAAACAAGGTACTAAAATACCAACACAATATATTCCAGTAGCGCAAGGCTTTTTTGTTAAAGCTGCCAGTAGTAGTAAAACTAGTGATGATATTGTTTTTAATAACGGCCAGCGCTATTTTGAACGTGAAGGCAATTTAGGCTCCTCAGTCTTTATTAAGGAATCAGCTACCAAACAGGCAAAAACAACAGCTGCAAAGGCTGGCGATGCCAGACCTAAAATTAGATTGGGCTACCAGTCGCCAAAAGGGTATGTACGCCAGTTGCTAACAACCGTAGATAAAAACGCATCACTACACTACGATTGGGGTTACGATGCGCCTGAAAACGAAGATAATTTGGAAGATTTGTACTGGAGCATCGATAAGGCTGAGTATTTTATTCAAGGAGTAGATACCATTACCACAGAAACCGTGTTGCCTTTAACCGTAAAAACACAATCGGGAGGCTTAATAGAAATTAAAATTGATACTTTAGAAAACGCTGCTCAAAACTATAAGGTCTATTTAAAAGATTACGATACATACCACGATTTAAAAGCAGGATCGTTTTTTGTAAACGTAGGTAGCGGATTGATTGAAGACCGTTTTGCGTTAGCGTTTTCAGATGTTGCAAATGGTACTCTTGAGGTAGATTCAGAAAATTATAAACTGTTACAATTATTTTACAATCGTCAAAACAATCATATTGTAATAAGTAATCCTAATGCTACAAATATTAAAAGCCTAAAGGCTGTAAATATGCTGGGTCAAGTGGTTTTAGAACAAGACATTCAGTCTTCAGAAATGAAAATAAGTATACCTATACATTTTGCTTCCGGCGTTTATGTGTTTTCAATTAAAACTTCAGATGCTGAGGTTTCTAGAAAAGTGATAGTTGCTAATTAATGAGGTATTGAATGGTTTATGCGTGTAAACCTAGCCTTTAAGAATAAAATAAAACCCCGAATTTGATACCAATCAAACTCGGGTTTTATCTTTTATGCGAAGCACTTACTTAATCTTGTGACGCCTCTTTTCTTAAAGCTCTAGCAGCTTCGTTACGTTCAATTTTATGCTCTGGGCGTGTCCATTTTGGTTTTTCACCTAAAGCTTCAATTTTAGAATCTTTTGCTTCTACTGTTTGAGGTTGTACTTTTTTAGTGAAGGGTTTTTGAGGTTTTAATCCTAATAATTCAAACATTTTCATGTCTTCGTTCACATCAGGATTTGGAGTTGTTAATAATTTATCTCCTGCAAAAATAGAATTTGCACCTGCAAAGAAACACATCGCCTGACCTTCTCTAGTCATTTGGGTACGCCCTGCACTTAAACGCACTTGAGTTTCTGGCATCACAATTCTTGTGGTGGCTACCATACGCACCATATCCCAAATGGAAACGGGTTCCTGATCTTCTAAAGGCGTTCCTTCAACAGCTACTAAAGCGTTTATTGGTGTCGATTCTGGTTGCGGATTTAAGGTAGAAAGCGCCACTAACATACCAGCACGATCTTCAATATTTTCACCCATACCTATAATACCACCGCTACAAACCGTAACATTGGTTTTACGCACGTTATCAATAGTATCTAAACGATCTTGATAACCACGGGTTGAAATCACTTCTTTATAATATTCTTCCGAAGAATCTAAATTATGATTGTAAGCATACAAGCCAGCTTCAGCTAAACGCTTTGCTTGGTTTTCGGTTACCATTCCAAGGGTACAACATACTTCCATATCCAGTTTATTTATGGTTCTTACCATTTCTAAAACTTGATCGAACTCTTCGCCATCTTTTACATTTCGCCAAGCAGCTCCCATACAAACACGTGAGCTTCCGCCTGATTTTGCGCGTAAAGCTTGTGCTTTAACTTGTTGTACAGACATTAAATCGTTACCTTCAATATCGGTGTGGTATCTGGCTGCTTGTGGGCAATAGCCACAATCTTCTGAACATCCGCCTGTTTTTATAGATAATAAAGTTGACACCTGAACGGTATTTGGGTCATGATGCAAACGGTGAACAGTTGCTGCTTCATAAAGCAAATCCATAAAAGGTTTGTTATAAATCTCTAAAATTTCTTCTTTGGTCCAATTGTGTCTCATCTCACTCATAATAGCCAATACTTAATTTTGGGCAAAAATAGTAATAATATAGGAATGGATTTAGCTTTTGCTTATTAAAATGCTAACGGTATTGCCTACGAAACCTATACTCTAGGCCTTCCAAAAAGGAAAGCAACTTATTTGTTAGCTTTTGATACTAAAATAGAAACCGCGTTACCACCAAAACCAACAGCGTTTACTAAAATATTTTTAATTCTTTTTGGTTCTTTTTGATGCTTTAAAAAAGGAACACTTATAAAATGCTGCTTTTGAAGCATCAAAACAGCTAATTCGATATTTAAAGCCCCCGAAGCGCCAAAAGTATGCCCAATTTTCCATTTGTTGGTGGTAAGTGCTGGTGGGTTAGGGAACACTTTTTCGATGGCTTTTACTTCCGATAAATCGCCTTTTACAGTCCCTGGAGCGTGCATAACAATAATATCGACCTCATCGGGATTTAAATCGCCAAGAGCCATTTTCATCGATTTCTGGAAACACTGGGCATCACTAGAAATAGAAATGTTATGTTTTAAAATTTCGGTTGCATACCCATAGCCACTAATAATCGCCAAGGCATCCTCCTGAATGCCGGCTTCTAAGCAAGCTACCGATGCACCTTCACCTAAAACCATGGTGTTTTTGGTTTTTTCGAGATCTAAGGCGCGACATGGGAATGTTGCTTCGTGCGCTTCGACAAGCTGATCGTGACTATCAGCGTGACCATCGTTTTGAATTTTAACTTGCGAATATATTTTTAGCGCCTGCATTTGCGCTAGGGTAAATGGCGTTAATGGCGCTTCACTTCCTCCAACCAAAAATTTATTACACATGCCCGAATTAATCCAAGCAATACCGTTTAACAAGGCATGCAAAGCTGTAGAACAGGTTATGGAGTGACTTATTTCTGGGCCTCCAGTTTGTAAATCATGAGCCACCCAAGATGCGATATTGCCTAAGGTTGTGGTTGGTGAACTCAATGTTTCAGCCTTGTTGGATTGTAAAAAGGAGTCGTAATAGGTTTCAAAAAGTTCGGTTGCTCCTCGGGAAGAACCTAAATTGATTCCAAAATTATCACTAGCATGCCATTTGGCTTGCTTTACAGCAGCTCTAGAAGCGTAAATGGCATATAAAACAGAATGATCTAAAGACTTGTATTTTTGATCGGATTGCTTTAAAGCCTCAATATCCCCTTTAGCATGCTCTGGAATTTGAGCGACTGGTAGCTCTTGATTCAAAACGGATTTTGAAGTCAAACAATGGCTATTTTTTAAATAACTTTGCCAAACTTCGTCGGGTGTTTTTCCTAAGGAAGAAATAGACGATATGGCTGTAATGGAAATGGGTTGTTGCATAAATATCTCGTCATGCTGAACTCCTGCCTGCCGGCAAGCAAGGTGTTTCAGCATCTCATAATATGGTGATGTGAATCTAAAAAGTTAACATCATTGAACGTTGTCAAGTAGCTTTTGTTGAAGTTGGTATGTACATTGGAGTTTAAAAACACTTTTGAACACCCCTAAAGTCCCCTCAAGGGGATAATCTCTAAAGTTCACTTCAGGCAAATCGCTTGTTAATTTTTTAGATCAAAATTCAGTTTTACGTTAGTTCACAAAAGTACTATTTATGCGTTAGGGATTACTCATTGTTAACATTTTTATTGAAATTGCATCCTTTTTAATTTTCAAAAAAAATAATAACGTGAAGCCTCTGTGCTTCTCTGTGTGGCTCCGTGAATCCTTGTGAAATAAAAACAGCAATTCTTACGCCGAGATGCGCAGAGGTACACAGAGACACACGGAGAGAAAAATAACTTTGACACTAATTTCACGAATTTACACGAATTGTTTAGGCTCAAAATTATTCGTGACAATCTGTGTAATTCGTGTCTAAAAAATAGCGCGAAGCCTCTGTGCCTCTCTGTGTGGCTCCGTGAATCTTTGTGGAATAAAAATAGTAATTCTTACGCCGAGATGCGCAGAGTTTCCACAGAGACACGCGGAGCATGAGGTAATCTTCAATTGAAATAACATTTAATCTTAACACTAATTTCACGAATTTACACGAATTGTTTACGCTTAAAAGTATTCGTGACAATCTGTGTAGTCCGTGTCTAAAAAATAGCGCGAAGCCTCTGTGCCTCTCTGTGTGGCTCCGTGAACCTTTGTGAAATAAAAATAGTAATTCTTACGCCGAGGTGCGCAGAGTTTCCACAGAGACACACAGAGAGAAAAATAACTTTGACACTTATTTCACGAATTCACACAAATTGTTTACGTGTAAATTTATTCGTGACAATCTGTGTAATTCGTGAATAAAAAACAACGCGAAGCCTCTGTGTCTCTCAGTGTAGCTCCGTGAACCTTTGTGAAATAAAAATAGTAATTCTTACTCCGAGATGTGCAGAGTTACGCAGAGAGAAAAACAACTTTGAGATGAAGTAAAAGTTGGCTTTGACACTAATTTCTCTAATTCATTAAACAATATCCAATGCCTCTTCAATAACTTGATAGATTTTTTCTAACTGAGTTTCTGTGATTACATAAGGCGCTTGAATGTAAATGGTGTTTCCGAGCGGTCGTAAAAACACGCCGTGATCCATGAAAAACTTGAACAGTTTATCACGCAGATTTCCGTAGCGCTGCATTTCTACATCTATATCTAAGGCAAAAATAACCCCCGATTGTCTGATACCTTTTACTTTAGGATGCTTTTTAATGTGTTCGCCAAAAGCTTGATGTGAGTTTATAATGCGCTGTATATTGCTTTGAATGGCTTCGGTTTGTAGCAATTCTATGCTCGCCAAAGCAGCTGTACAAGCTAGAGGGTTTGCCGAGTAGGTGTGTCCGTGAAAAAGGCCTTTTCCGATATCGTCGCTATAAAAAGCATCGTAAATATCTTGTGAACAGGTAGTTAATGCCATAGGAAGTAATCCGCCAGTAAGCGCCTTGCTTAAACACATAACGTCTGGTTTGGTTTCCATGTGTAACGATGCGAAATGTTTACCGGTTTTACCAAAGCCCGTCATCACCTCGTCGGCAACAGTTATAATGTGTTGGCTTTTACAAAATTGCAAAATGGCATTTAAGTCATTAACATCGTGCATTTTCATGGCTGCTGCACCTTGAACCAAAGGTTCGTAAACAAACCCTGCGACTTTATGGTCTTTAGAGATTTTTTCTAATTGTGCTAAAATGGCCTCTAAATTTTCACCGTTTGGAACCGGAATACGTTTCACATCGAGAAAAAACTCTTCAAACGGACCGTTATAAACCGAGAGTCCAGAAACGCTCATGGCGCCAAAGGTATCGCCGTGAAAACCATCCTCGAAAGCGATTAGGGTATTGCGTTTTTCGCCATTGTTAAAATGATATTGTAGGGCCATTTTAATACCAATTTCAACCGATGTGGAGCCGTTATCACTAAAAAATATTTTTTGTTGATTATCGGGAAGTATGTTGATTAAAGCTTCGGATAGTTTCACGGCGGGTTCGTGTGTAAATCCACTAAAAACCACTTGATCCAGCTGTTTCATTTGTTCTGAAACTCGACTGGTAATATAATCATTGCAGTGCCCGTACATACAGGTGTACCATGAGGCGATAGCATCGATATATTCGTTACCATTTTCGTCGGTCAACACGCAGCCTTTTGCTTTTGTAATGGCAATAGATTCGGGGTGCAATTTATGTTGGGTAAGCGGGTGCCAGAGGTGTTTTTTATCGCGTTGTTGTAGTGTCATAAGCTTCATTGTCGTCATGCTGAACTCGTTTCAGCATCTCATTGTTCTTGTTGTACTGCTATTTTAACGTAATTATATTCAGATTCATGTGTTGATGTGACCCTGAAACAACTTCAGGGTGACGTTGCGATGTTGATCCAAAGACGTTACAAATTAGTTTTAAATTTATCAGCATATTCCCGAATCACATTTTTATCAAAATACGGTTCTTCATCAATCCTTCCAATAACGGGAGCTTTGGTCATTTTTTTAATGATGTCTTCTGTGGTTTTATGTTCGTTTCCACTGAAAATTAGAGAGACTTCAAATCCTTTTTCCTGTAATAATTTTACGGTTAGAAGCGTGTGATTGATGCTTCCTAAATAGTGTCTAGACACCACAATAACCTTATAATTGGGTTTGATAATATCTAAAATCGTGTTTTCATCATTCAAAGGAACTAACAAACCACCAGCACCTTCAATAACCAAATGATTGTTGGTTTTGGGAGGGTTTATCTGCTTTAAATCGATTGTAACGCCGTCAATTTCCGCGGAAGCGTGCGGACTCATAGGCGTGTTTAATGCATAGGCGTTAGGATGAAATTTTGTGCTGGTATTGGAGATTAAATTTTGCACTTTTTTGGTGTCGCAATGGTCTAATTCTCCAGCCTGAATGGGTTTCCAGTAATCGGCTTCCAAAGCTTCTGTTACAATGGCCGAGGCCACGGTTTTACCAACTTCGGTAGAAATGCCTGTTATGAAATAAGTGTTTGTTTTTTTCGTCATGCTGCATGATTTTCTGTATCGCATTCCTATGGACGTGCAACGTGTTGTTTATTTGATATTAAACTCCGTTTGGCACAACTCGCATCTATATTTATGTTTCATATAAAATGGAAGCGATGAAAATAAAACGCCAAAAATAAACCAGAATAATGATTTAGCATCCTTAATTGTTGAAAAGAGGGCAATTTTTTGGCCTTTACAATTTGGACAAACCATGGTTTGGCCTTCGTCGTCTATGGAATATTTACTAATGGATTCTAGAATATGTTGTGCCCTTAACGCTTGTTTGGATAGCACTTTTAGCTTCACCCCACCAATGGCATGGCTTACTAGCGGATCGGTATCGATGGTTAAATTATCGGATAAAAAAACCTGTATACCTTCGGCTTCCAATCGGCCTTTTACAATTTGGGCTTCGGTAGAGTACTGAAATCGCGCTATGGTTTTAAAACGATTGCTCATGAGGTTACCAAGGGTGCTAGTAATTTTAAAACTTCAGAAATTTGAGCTTCGGTGTTATAGGCGTGTAAACAAAATCGTAAGCGCTCCTGACCTTTTGAAACCGTTGGAGATAAGATAGGCTTGACATCAAAACCTGAATTCTGAATATGTTTGGCTATGTGTTTTACCCGGTCGTTTCCTGAAATGATACAGCAGTGTATGGCCGAATCACTTTCTATAAACAACTTTTGAAGCTGGTTTTTAATGATTTCGGACTTAAAAAACTGGATGTTTTCTTTCAGTTTCTGGCGTGTTTGAGTTTGCTCTAGTGCTGTATAACTGGCATGAATGGTAGCCAAACTGTGAGGCGGGAGTGCCGTGGTGTAAATTAAACTCCTAGAAAAATTAACTAAATATTGTTTTAAAAGGTCGCTACCCAGTATGGCAGCGCCGTGGCATCCTAAGGCTTTTCCGTAGGTTACAATTCTGGCAAACACGGCTTTTTCCAAGCCTTGGTGTTGTATGAGTCCGCCGCCATGTTTTCCAAAAACACCAAGGCCGTGCGCCTCATCAATCACTAAATAAGCAGCATATTTTTTACAGAGGTTCACCAAACGAATACAATCTGGCGAATCGCCATCCATAGAAAAAACAGATTCGGTAACGACATAAATATGCTGTTTATCATGAGCGCTTCCTTCCGTAAAACGAATTAACAGTGTTTCTAAATCGCTTAAATCGTTATGCATAAATTTATAGGCCTTCGCATGGCTCATAAGCATACCATCGCGAATGGACGCATGACTATAAGCATCGTACAAAATAATATCGCCACGTTGCGGTACACTGGCAAAAAAACCAATATTGGCATCGTAACCCGAGTTATAAATTAAGGCCGATTCACTGTTATGAAAGTTGGCTAATTGCTTTTCTACTATGGGATATAATTTGTGATTTCCTGAAAGCAAACGTGAACCTGTTGCACCATTTTGAAGCATATTTTGCTCATTTAATAGCGCATGACTAGCTTTAAAAATGGTTTCGTTTTTAGAAAAGCCTAGGTAATCGTTAGATGAGAAATCGACGAGATCGTTTGATTTACCAAGTTCACGCAGGGCGTTGTCGGTCTTTCGGCTTTCTAATTTGCGATGTAGCTTTTCTGGAAACATGGCGTAAATATAGTGAATTGTTACACAGAGGTTACGTTGAGGTAACGCTGAGTTTCGCGGAAATGATCGTTAAATGTTAGGTCGGAGCCAATTCCCTCCTTGAGGGGGCTGGGGGTGTATTGTAGAGTTACAAAGTTACAAAACCTCAAAGTACGGTCTCATTTTAACGAATAGCTTAGTATACGAATGAACACGGATTTAGTATACTGCCTATTGCATACAGCTTAAAGCTTAAACAGGATGCTTTGTTTCTATTAATTTCTGTACTTTTGATACCAATAAAATAAACGAAACCCATGAAATACGGCATTCTAACCCTATTATTTTTTGTTACAGTCCTAAGTTTTGCCCAAAATAACCATATTGTTAAAACAGAGGATGGGCGACGTGTATTACTTAAAGCCGATTTTACTTGGGAGTATATTGATGCGAAAGCTCCAGAACCAAACGCAATTGAAGCTGCCGTGGCTAAAGCCGAAAATACCGAGGGATGCCAAATTCCAGCCGACTACGAAGAGCCTAAATTAAATTCTAAAATACAAAGCCAGCTTAAAAAAGGGAGAGCTACCATAGATCATGTTAAACAAAAAGTAGCTAGCGATTACGATTGCCAGGCTGGTGAGGTCATCCTATTATGGGTTAAAGAACAAAAATCTAAGGCTGTTTACATGTTTTGTGCCAAGGGTACCAAGGTAAAATATAAACGTGTTGGTAATTCTATTATTGAAGCTGGAAAATTTTTTTAACGACCGTATTTTTTTATTCTACTTAGGCTATATGAGCTGCCTACATTTGCCTTATAATTTTATAGACCAGAAAAAAGAAAGCTATCTTAAAAGTTTAGGGCATATCTTATAAGGTTTAGTACGATTGGGGGCTGTAACCATATCTTTAATGGTTTAGATATTGATCAACGTTATGTAAAGGCTACTTTACAGCATAATGTTACCTGAATTTTTTATAAAGCCCCTGTATTCTTTTCAATATTTTTTGCAGATGGCCATAATTTTTCGATGAAAAACATAAAAAACAGGTCAAGGGCATCACAATGTACGTATAAATAACAAGGGTTAAGATTATTTTTTTTATAGTCTGATTTTCACTAAATTAACAATTCTAAAACACTAAAATTCCAGATGTTAATCCATGTGGAACTTCTGGTGTTTATCATGTAGTTATAAAAAAGTTTTACGAAAAGTAAAGCAACGTATTTTTTAACCTACGGAATAAAGTGTTATTGTAAAAATCCCTCAAAATGAAAAAACTATTATCACTTCTATGGCTGCTCTTAACTTGCCATCTTGTAACTGGACAAGCCCAACAATTGTATATTCTCGATTTTGAAACCGAGACTCCTAGAGGTTATACCACCAATCCTGCCGAAGGGGATACTGATGTTCAAGGAAAAGATAATGACTTTTTCAAAAGAACAAATGATGCAGGAATCTCTCAGTCAAATATGAGATACTATGGCTTCCCAAGTCCTGGCGAATACTATTTTGCCGCTCAAGATATAGATGGTGTTAGCGGTAGCACCTTACCTTTTACATTAACTATTACGAATATCAATATCGCTGGCTATCAAAATTTAGAATTTCGTGTGTATTTAGCGGAAGATCAAGATGATAGTGCAGGAAACCCAACATTTTCATGGGAACAAGACGACTACGTTCATTTTGATGGCTTTATAGACGGAAGCTCAACTGCTACTCCTTTAATGTGGGTTGAGGCTGTACCTCCAGTAGGTGGTCAAGGTTCAGATGATAAACCTTCTGCTATAGATACCAATTTTGATGGTAATGGTGACGGTACTCAGCTTGGTAATAATTTTGCCCAATTTACAAACACCATCACACAAACAGGTTCTACGTTAGATATTGTGGTTTCTTTTAAATTAGATGCCGGTGAAGAAGACATCGCCATAGATAACATCGAAATTTGGGGCGACCCTATACCTGGATTTTGCTTTGGAGGTACGGCAACCTGGGATGGTAGTGGCTGGACTGGTACACCAGCCATAGATGCCAATGTTATTATAGCTGCTGATTATAATACCGATTTTGATGGCGGTGCATTTGAAGCTTGTAACTTAACCGTAAATAACGGTGTGACTTTAACTATAGATAGCGCTGTTGCAGTAGTTGTAGAGAATGACGTTACCGTAAACAGTGGTGGCTCTTTTGTTATTGAAAATGGCGGCGCTTTAGTACAGCATAACGACAATGGATTGGTTACAAACAATGGCAACATGTCTTTTCATCGCGAAACCGCTCCCATGGACGCCTGGTACGAATACACCTATTGGAGTTCGCCAGTAGCTGGTGCGCAAATTTCTACAGCTTTACCGCATTACAATCCCAACCGCTTGTTTACTTTTAATGCCCAAAATTATTTGGACGCCTTTAAAGAATCAAATAATGATAACAATCTGGTTACAGGTCACGACGATATTGACGATAATGGCGACGATTGGACGCTAACTGGCGGTAATACCATCATGCAGCCAGGTATAGGCTATATTACCACAACCACTCCAAGCTATTTTAACGCCAATGGATCTGGATCCGGAAGCACATTTATGGCTATCTTTTCAGGTGCATTTAACAATGGCATTATACAGGTTGACGCGTACAGAAATGATGACCATTTCGGCGATACGAATTGGAATTTAATAGGCAACCCATATCCTTCGGCAATCGATTCTGATTTGTTTTTTGCCTTAAACCCCGAACTTGAAACTGTTATCTATTTCTGGTCACAGAATGCTCCACCTTCTTCTATTTTAAATGGAAACCAGCAAGTTAATTTTAATACTGCCGATTACGCCATACTTAATGGTACTGGAGATATCGATCCCGGTGGTGATGGTCAAGTGCCTGCTCCTGCTGGTTCAAGTGTTGGATATGCAATACCTTCAGGGCAAAGCTTTTTTGTTTCTTTATTTGATGGCAATTTTAAAACAGGTGTAAACGCTGTAAAAATCACATTTGACAATAGTATAAGAGCCGCCGATGATAATTCTAACAGCGTATTTTTTAAAGAAAATAACAACTCTAAAACCAAGCAACCCCAAGCCAATAAATTATGGCTTAATTTAAACTCTACCGACAACACCTCTAACCAACTCTTAGTAGGCTATGTTGATGGAGCAACCGATATGGATGATGGCCTCTCTTACGATGCGCACATAAACCCTTTATATGGAGCCTTGTTGTATTCAACCATTCCAGGTGTAGATAAAAAGTTTGTTATACAAGGAAAAAATTCAAGCAGTCTTAGCGAGAATGAAGTGATTCCTTTAGGTTTTAAAACCACTTTAGGAGCTTCTATTTTATACACCGTAACCATACACAAAACAGAAGGCGACTTTTTTAACAATCACGACATTTTTTTAATAGATAAAGCGCAGTCTCCAGCTAAACAGTGGAATTTAAGTCGAAACGACTATACATTTTCTTCATCGCAAACGGGCGAATTTATTGACCGTTTTGAAATTGTTTTTCAGGAGCAAACATTATCGAACAATCCACTTGTTTTAAATCCTGATGACCTGCAAATTATAGCATTAGAAAATGATGAGGTGCTTTTTGAAATCCCAGAGCCTTTAAAAATAAAACAAATTATAATTTATAATTTAATGGGACAACAAATATATAATTTGGAGACAAATAAGAGTTTAGAGAGTTATCATCTTCCTAATTTAAGTAGGGTCTATATTGCCGAAATTAAACTTTCTAACGGCCAAGTCTTAACTAAAAAAGGCTTGGGGCAATTGTTAAAACGCTAAGGGGTGGTTTAAATTTTAAGGGTAGGCGATACGCTTTTATTTTAAAGCATAACGTAGGCCTATAAATAATCGCCTCCCTTGGTTTGGTGCGTAAATGTAAGTGGGATCGAAAGTTAAACCATAAGGGTTATCTGGTGTTACAAGAACGTCTCCGTTATTGTCATATGCTACATCTTTATCAAAAGGGTCATGAGCTCGAGCTATAATAAAGGGGTTACCTTTGTTAGGCGTCCAGTTCAAAAGGTTTTTAACACCACCATAAATTTCAAAGTTTTTTAAACCGTCAAATGTAAACTGAATGTTTTGGATGCTCCAAACAGGTGATTCGGGTAACCTAGGATCTAAATCCCCTAATAGAGGCAAACGCATGGGGCCATAAATATTTCCTGTGTAATCTACTGTAGTTTGGTATTTGTAATTTTTATATGAAATACCCCAGGTTCCTGTAAAGTTTTCGGTTAGTATTTGGCGTTGTGTGACGTTGTTATGGGTGGTGGTAACATCTTGTACTGTTGCCCCTAAAAGCATCTTAATGCCACTTGCTAAATTGGCATCTAAGTTAACGCTAACACCTTTACTTTCTGCTTTGCCTTCCAAATTAGAGTAAATAATTTGATTGGGGTTAGTCTCATAATCGGGGGCAATTAAATTAGAAAAATGGGTGTACCAAGCAGAAGCATCTAAGGTGAACATCATGCCTTTTTTACTGTAAAATTTCTGTAAATAATTAAAGTTGAAATTAACGGATTGCTCTGGGTTTAAATTTTCAGTAATAACAACATTCCTTGAGCCTGTTAGCGCCGCGTGTTCTTCGGTAAACAGATTTACCACGCGAAAACCTGTGCCAGCATTAAGTCGAACAATAGCCTGGTCTGAAGGTTTAAATCGATAAGCCAAACGTGGTGTAAAAATGGACCCGTGGCGCGTATCGTAATCATAACGCGCACCCAATAGTAAACGGTGTTTTTTATGAAGTACCATTTCATCTTGAACAAAAAGTGAAGGAATAACTATTTCATCGGCAGTTATAGTGGCAGGCGTGTTGTCATTATAATAATTATATCGGGCTGCAACACCAAATAATAAATCATGCTTTTTAAGCGGTTTGTCCCAGGTAAGTTGTGTAAATCCAATTCGTTGTTTTGCCAGATAAGGGGTGTTTCCATAAACGGAATTTTGATCATGATCGGTATACGAAAATTGCAGCATCATTTTCTCGGCCACAGGAAGTTGATAGGTTCCTAATAATTCGTAACGCGTCGTGTAAATACTCTCGCCATAAACATCGTCGCCACCGCGATAAGATGGATTCCATTGCATTTCTCCACCCCAACGGTCTTCATAAAAGAATCGCCCTGCTAACGAAAAAACTCTATTTTCTTTACGTTTAAAATTCCATTTTTGGAAAACCGATAATCTATCTTGAAGCGTTACATCGGTAAAATTATCGTTGTTATTATCAATAGGGTTGCTGTAGTTAAAGTAATTCACCCCTAAAAGCAGATCGGTTTTATTACCAATTTTTGCTTTAAACCCCATGTCTAAATTCCATTCTCCCCAGCCTGAAACAAAACTATCCGCAAAAAATAAGGGGGCATTTTCGGGGCGTTTAGTGATAATGTTAATTAAACCACCTACCGCTTCACTTCCATAAAGTGAGGAGGCTGGGCCTTTTACGATTTCTACCTGTTCAATAAGTGAATTTGGTATACCCGACAAACCATAAACGGTAGACAAGCCACTAACAATGGGCATGCCGTCTATTAGGACTAAGGTGTATGGACCTTCGAGTCCGTTGATGTGAATATCCCCGGTGTTACAAACACTACAATTAATTTGTGGACGTACACCATTCACGTTTTGTAGAGATTCGAAAATATTAGGCGTTGGATTTTTCTTTAGAAACGTAGGGCTGTACACTTCAACAGGAACAGGGCTATCCAATCTTGAAACGGCTTTTAAAGTTCCAGTAACAACCACTTCTTCCAGATCTGCAGATGTTTCTAGATTAAAATTTATCACAATATCTTCATTAGCGATATTTATGGCTTTTGATTCAGATTTAAATCCGGTATAAGAAACAATGATAGTATAGCTTCCTGGTTGAATATTTTTAAGGCTATAGTTGCCGTCTTCATTTGTTGTTGTGCCTTGCCGTGTGCCTTTCAAATAAACGTTTGCATAGGCTAGTGGTAAGTTGTCAAATAACACATGACCTGTAATATCTTGAGCATTTATGATTGTTGAAGTTAAACAAAAAAATATTATTAGATATTTCATTAAATTTAATTTTTTCAAATATAAATATATTTTTAGATAAGACTAAAAATAAAAATAAGAAAATAGGTAATATGCTTGAAGTAGGGTTGATATGCTCCAAACTTATGGAAGGTTAAAGTTAAAAAGTGTTTAGATTGTTATACAGAAGCCATGCTGAGATGCTTCTCGGGAATGGGTATGATATAAAATATAAATCGTTTGTGAAGCCTTTATAATTTATTACTTGTCATATTGAGCTTGTCGAAATATCTCTTTACACTCATGGAAGGTAAAGGTTTTGGTAAGCTACTTAGATCAGCAAAATAGTAAAGAGGAGGATAGGTAAATTATGTCAACAGTTCAAAATGAGATAGGTCTAACTTCTAGACGCTTATTGCCTTAATGGCAACCGCAGTCATCGTTACCACCACAGCCTTTTTTAGGCTTTTTCTTTTTCCAGATGTATTTTCTAACTAAAAACACCAGAGCTAAAATAAGCGCTGCAATAACCAATATGTTTTGAATGAAGGCGTTCATGTGTTTTTAGTTAGAATTTATTATTTCAATAATTGAAAGGCTATTAAGGCCACAACATAAGCAAAAATAGACATGATTACCAGTTGTAAAACGGGCCATTTCCAAGAGTTTGTTTCTCGTTTTACAATGGCTAAAGTACTCATGCATTGCATAGCGAAAGCATAGAAAAGCAATAGCGAAATACCCGATGCAAAAGTAAATAAAGGGCCGCCTAAAATAGGATTCACTTCACCAGCCATTCTATTTTTAATGGTTTCCTCGTCATCGCTACCTACGCTGTAAATAGTGGCTAAGGTACCCACAAAAACTTCACGGGCAGCAAAGGAGCTAATAATCGCAATACCAATTTTCCAATCGTAGCCTAGAGGTCTTATAGCAGGCTCGATAGCACGACCCGCAATACCAATATAAGAGTGTTCTAATTTGTATTGGGCTATTTTGTGTTCTAAATCTTCTTCCTCTAAATTATCCGAAGCATATTGTTCAGTGATGATGTTTTCGGCACTATTAAAATTTTCACCAGGGCCATAAGATGCTAAAAACCATAGGACAATAGAGATGGCTAAAATGATTTTACCAGCACCAAAAATAAAGGCCTTGGTTTTTTCAACCACCGTATAAAAAACATTTTTAAATAAAGGTAATTTGTAATTAGGCATTTCAATCACAAAAAACGATTTGCTTTTTATTTTAAGGATTCTGTTTAAAATATAAGCCGAACCGACAGCCGTTCCAAAACCTAATAAATACAATAGCATTAAGGTAAGGGCTTGATAACTGAAGCCTAGGAAGCTACCGTCTGGGATAACTAATGCAATAATAATTAGGTAAACCGGTAATCTGGCCGAACAGGTTGTAAAAGGCGTTACTAAAATAGTGATAAGGCGTTCTTTCCAACTTTCAATATTTCTAGTAGCCATAACTGCTGGAATGGCACAGGCTGTTCCAGAAATTAACGGGACAACACTTTTTCCGCTTAGTCCGAAACGACGCATAACGCGATCCATTAAAAATACCACACGACTCATATAACCACTTTCTTCCAAAATGGCTAAAAAGAGAAATAAAAAGGCAATTTGTGGAATAAATATAACAATACCACCTAAGCCAGGAATTATACCTTCAGAAAGTAAATTTGTAAAAGCTCCCGAAGGCAGATGGTCTTTTGTCCATTCACTTAAAAAAGCGAAAGCCGAGTCAATCATATCCATAGGCACAGTAGCCCAGTCGTAAATAGATTGAAATAAAGCCATTAATATGATAAAGAAAATCACGTAACCCCATACTTTGTGTGTTAATACACGGTCTAGTTTAGAACGTAAATCTTTAGCTTGAGTAGCATCAATAGTTTGTCCCTTTTTAAGAACGTTGTTTATGTATTGATAGCGCTTAATGGTTTCCTTTTGCTGAAGACGTTTTAAGTCGCCCTCACTTTTTGTTTTAAAATCTGCAACAGCATCAAACTCTTTGCGGTCAGTTTTACCGAAGTTTACATCTTGCGTAATAACAAGCCATAGTTTGTATAATAACTGATTCGGGAAAGCCTTGCGTAAATTTTCAAAGTAGTTAGCATCAATTTGAGCGATGTCTAAACAGGGTTCAGAAGGCACTTCTTTGTAGTTTGCAATAAGCTCTTTTAGCGTATCAATACCAATTTTTTTTCTCGTACTTGTAAGGGCTATTTTTGTTTGTAGTTGTTCTTCTAAATATGCAATATCTAAAGAAATCCCTTTATAACTCATTCTATCGGCCATGTTTATGACAAGTAGCGTTGGGATTTTAAGATCTTTTATTTGTGTAAAAATTAAAAGGTTACGTTTTAAATTTTCTACATCGGTAACAACCACAGCAATGTCTGGAAAATCTTTATCATTCTGGTTTAGCAGCAATTCAATAACCACACTTTCATCAAGTGATGACGCGTTTAAACTGTAAGTTCCAGGTAAATCAATTATATGAGCTTTAAGGCCTCTTGGTAGCTTGCAAACACCTTCCTTTTTTTCAACCGTAATGCCTGGGTAGTTTCCAACCTTTTGGTTTAATCCTGTTAAGGCATTAAAAACCGAGGTTTTTCCTGTATTCGGATTACCTATTAGAGCTACATTAATCTGTTTACTCATGCCTTACCTTTTCAATTAATATGTGGGTTGCAGTTTCTTTTCTAATAGCAAGATGCGATCCATTTATGTTTAAATACATAGGGTCGTGAAAAGGCGCTAGCTGTACTAACTGTACGGTGTTACCAGGTAGGCAGCCCATTTCTAAAAGTTTTAGAGGAATATGAACGGAAGACACATCGGTAATGATGGCACTTTCACCGTGTTCTAATTGTGCTAAAGTATCTTGCAATGCTATTTAGATTGATTTTAAAGAAGCAAAAATACTTTAAAACTTTAAAACCTAAAAGGTAATGAGTTTATAATATGTAATTATTTTTTTTGGCGTTACCTAAAGGTCGGGCTTTACGTTACAAGTCCTCGCGCTAAAAAAAAAGCGCTGTGGGCTTTCCACTGCAATCCCTAACGCAGTGACGATATCCTAAAAAAAAGAAACTAAAAAGCAGTGACTAGTCTGTTATACAATGAATTGTCGTTAAAAATATCATATTCATCGATTAAAAGCACTGTAGGAAAACTTAATGTTAATTTAACATACATACACACCAAGCCTGTTGTTTTCTTACGTATATAAGCGTCGTAATTTTGCACCAGTAAAAAATAAAATATGACAACAATTACAAATATTACAAAAGTAGCAGCAGAAACGAAAGTAGGAACAGTAACTAAAACCTTTAGCAATACAAGCTCATTAGTTTGGAATGCCAAAAGACGTTACAAATAAATAAAATAAGATTAAAAAAAAGGCGCTTCACATGAAGCGCCTTTTTTTGCTTTAAACTAAAGTTATTCTTGTTTTAAAATTGTAATATCATCAAGTAGGCGCTCAATTTCTTCAGGGCTGGTGCCATCATAAAACCCTCTAATTTGACGCTTCTTATCGATTAGCATAAAGTTTTCGGTGTGAATCATGTCAAAAGGGCCGCCGTCGCCATTGTCCTTAACTGCTAGATAGCTTTTTCTGGCCAATTCGTAAATCTGTTTTTTATCACCTGTAACTAAATTCCATTTCTTGTCGTTTACGCCTTTTTTAATGGCATATCGTTTTAACTGTGCAACGGTATCAATTTCTGGAGTAACCGAATGTGAAAGCAGCATAACATCATCATCATTTAATATGTCTTTTTGAATGCTAGCCATGTTTTTGGTCATAATCGGACAAATAGTAGGGCATGTCGTGAAGAAGAAATCGGCAACATAAATTTTGTCTTTGTAGTCTTCCTGGGTAATCGTTTTACCGTTTTGATTCGTTAGACTAAAATCGGCAATCTTATGGTATTTCTTTTTATAATGAAGCGTACTATCAACCAATTCAGGTTGTACCATGGTAGGTTGGTATATAGGTAGGGGTTGGTATACGTTTAAAGTATTGTAAATGATTGAAACAATAATAATGGAAACAATCATGAAAACAATGGCGAATATTTTGTAATCCTTAAAAAATGATAACATAAAGATTGTTATGAAAATTAGATGCCTGCAAAAATACGATGATTCTCCTGTGTCTAAAAATATAATAGATAAGAAATGCCCTTGCTTGGTACGGTTTATATATAAAATGATGTTAAATCGTATGGCTTTGTTTATTTGTTTTCCCAAAGTTGGTTTAAAACCTTACTTTTGCACGATTATAAAAATGTTAGACTATCATATGGATTTTGTTATAAAGATTTCTCAGTTTTTACTAAGCCTTTCGTTGCTCATTATTTTGCACGAATTGGGACATTTTATTCCTGCAAAGCTGTTTAAAACGCGTGTTGAAAAATTTTATTTGTTTTTTGATGTGAAGTTTTCACTATTCAAAAAGAAAATAGGGGATACGGTTTATGGGATTGGATGGTTACCTCTTGGCGGATATGTAAAAATATCGGGAATGATAGACGAGAGTATGGATACCGAGCAAATGGCCAAAGAGCCACAGCCTTGGGAATTTCGTTCGAAACCAGCTTGGCAACGCTTAATTATTATGCTTGGTGGGGTTACCGTGAATTTTTTATTAGCCATTGTGATATATATAGGTATTAGCTTTTTTTATGGGGACACCTTTTTACCGGTAGAAAATATTAATGATGGTCTTCTAGTACAAAGCTCTGTGGCTAACAAGGCTGGATTGCATACTGGAGACAAAATCATTGCTGTTGATGGTGAAAAAATTGAAAAATTCTCAGACATCTCAGAAAAGGTGCTTTTTGGTCATGAGATTGAAATAGAACGTGATGGTACACCATCTACCGTAACCATGCCTGTAGATTTTTTATCTCAGTTAATGGATGCCAAGGAAAAAGGATTCATTAGTTTAAGACAACCTTTTGTGGTAGTTCAAGTGCAAGATAGCTCTGCAAATTATTCGAGTGGCTTAAAAAAAGGCGATATCATTGTAGGGATGAATGATCAAGCTACAAAATATGCCGATCAAGTTATCGCGTCATTAGAAACATTGAAGGGGCAGGAAATTGCTGCAACGATAAAACGCGAGGATCAAGAAATTTCTTTACCACTTAAAGTGAGTTCCGAAGGAAAGCTTGGCGTGGTTTTAGGTGCTAGTACACCAAAAACTTTAGAGGCTTTAGGATATTATAAGTTTGATGTTAAAGATTATGGTTTCTTCGAGTCTATTCCAGTTGGTGTTACAAAGGCAAAGGATAAAGTAGTGTCTTACTGGGATCAGTTAGGAGCTATTTTTTCACCTAGCACAGGTGCTTATAAAGGTGTAGGTGGGTTTAAAGCTATTTACGATATATTTCCTAGCACTTGGAGTTGGGAGTACTTTTGGAGCATTACAGCTTTTTTATCTATTATGCTTGGTGTTTTAAATTTATTACCTATTCCTGCGTTAGACGGCGGACATGTCATGTTTTTACTATATGAAATGATCTCTGGAAGAAAGCCTGGCGATAAATTTATGGAGTATGCACAGATGGTTGGATTCTTCCTTTTAATAGCTTTAGTACTCTTTGCAAATGGTAATGATATTTATAAAGCATTATTTGAATAAAATTTTTTTAAAAAATGTTTGCAGAAACTAAAAAAGCTTTTATATTTGCACTCGCTAAGCAAAACAGCAACACTCCTTCTTAGCTCAGTTGGTTAGAGCATCTGACTGTTAATCAGAGGGTCCTTGGTTCGAGCCCAAGAGAAGGAGCAACATAAACCCGATACGAAAGTATTGGGTTTTTTTGTGGATTAAATTGGGTGAGAAGTTTATGGATCAATCCTAATTGTTGTGTTTATGCAAAAATTGTGGTTAATCTAAAAAGGCAGAATTCTATATTTTTGACTCCTCTAAATTGACTTCTGAACGCTTTAATTTTAGCATTAAAGGATTCTGCAGAAGCATTTGTACTTCTATTGATAAAATAATTGAGTATTGAACGATAGTTTACCGTTATGGTGTTTGCTATTGTTTTAAAAGCTCTAAATCCAGATTGTTCCACCTCTTTATACCAATGTGCAAGTTTGGTATATGCTATTTTTATTGAATTAGCTGAATTAAAAATATTTCGAAGCTTTTGTACTAGTCCAAAGGCGGTTTTGATGTCAGGGTATTCATTAAAGAGTATTTTGCTTCTTTCATATTGGTTTTTGGTCCAATTTGAGGGTGATTTATATAGTAAATATCGGCTTCTGGCTAAGAGTTGTTTTCTGGTGTCTTCATTACTAAAGAGCTTTGGTTTGTATGTTTTGTTAGCGGATTTGGCTATTTTAATGGCGTCATTTTCTAAGTCTATAGCATGCCATCGGTGTTTAATTCTTATGTCTTGCAAAGCTTCTAAGGCTAGTTTTTGTACATGAAATCGATCTGTAACTTGTGTGGCTTTAGGGAAGCATTTCTTTGCTATGGTTTTCATTGAGTTAGCCATATCTAATGTGATTTCTTTCACCTCTGCTCTTTTTTTTAGCTGATATGGTGAGAAGCTGTTTTACAATAGGCTCAACTTTTGTGCCTGCAAAAATTGCCACAATACAGCCCTTTTTTCCTTTAGCTTTTTTATTGGTAATAATGGTATAGAGCTCTCCTTTAGAAAGAGCTGTTTCATCGATAGATAAATAAGCTCCAATATTCTCTGGAAAGATAAGCCATTGCTTGGCGTGTGGTTTTTGTTTCCAGGCTTTAAATTCACTGAGATAGTCTCGATATTGTCTGCTAAATTTTTTACCATCAATATTATAAAAACCACCTATAGTATGGCAATCGTAAGCTTTAGTATCTACTAATTTCTTTTAAAAAAGCAGCGAACTCGGTGGTCATCCGTGTTCCCTGGGCTACTAAATTCCAATCTCTTTGAACCACTTCATTTGTTTGTTTATCAAACCATCTACGGCGTTTGACATGAAGATATACGGTATTACCTCTTAAGGGGAAATCTTGAATAGTGACTTCCTTGTGAAAACCATGAGCTATAAGTGTTCTCGATGTTTCTTCTTTTGAAGCACGAAAAGCAGTTTCAAAAGAAGAAACATCGAGAACACTTATAGGATTGATCCAATATGATATTCTAAATTTTAGGGGTCTTCTTCAAAATACATATACGGCCATGCCTGTGAAGGAAGCATTTATTAAGGAGTGTCATGCATTTTGGTAAACACATATGATGTTTTACTTATAAAGAAGAGGCAGGGGTTCATAGAAACTCTTATATACCGTAAAATAATTGATGCTTGAGGGTTGGTAATTAATATGGAATGGCGGTTAAAAGCATTAAATGAGCCGAAGACTTATCGGTTTTATTTATTGTGCGGTTAATGGAAAAATGAAGCTGGTGCTGTTACCGCCTAATTATTCCACAATCATTAATGAGGTTTTTTTAGTCTAGAATTATGTGATATGGAATCGTATAAATTCATGATTAACAAGCGTCTTGTTTAGATTTTTAAAACCTGAATAAGTAAAATTATTGGTAGTATTAAGGGTAATCTAATTTTTAGAACCAGAATCTGTAAGTTCGGTGTTGTTTGATTTGTTTAAGGAACTGTTAAGTAATCCCATGGCTACGTATAAAACCGGTGAAATTAGAATTTCTTGAACGGAAATACAGAATGTTTTTAATTTGTGACCAATATCGGTTATAAGTAAATCGAATAGTCCTAATGATGTTAGGATACATAATCCGGAAATATGTACAAGATGCCATAGTGAAGACATCCAAGAGTCTTTTAGTTTGCCTAAATGAATGGTGCCTATAAGGTATACAACTATGGTTGTTGTAAATCTAATTATTTGTCTTATAATTCTAGGTGTTTTTATAACATCATTGTTTTCGTCAAAATAAAGGTAATATTCAACAAAATATATGTAATATAAGGAGTAGATTAAGATGATTATAAGTAGGCCTGCGAAGAACCGAGCTTTATCCGTTTTGTAAAGTGGCATGTTTTAGGTTGATTTTTCGGGTAAAAATGGTCCAAATTAGAAATGTTGAAGTATATACTATTGCTTTAAATAAATAGTGGTGTGCAAAATCGAAATAGACATGAAAATATTCTCTTAAATAGATTAAGCCAACACATCTTAGGATATTAATAAAATCAATGATAATAATTCCTAGAATTATATATTTTAATTTACGCCAAAAATTCGCAGGGATACATGTTATAAACCCGATATATAGCGCCATAAGTGTTAGTCCGTTGCAGACATTTGCTATATTTAAAATGCTATTACCGTGGTGGCTAATTGTCGTGTAAAACCGTGAGATGTTTTCACCTTCATTGGTTGTAATGTCAAGGTTGTCGGTAGCTACAAATCCAGACATATTGCCTAAATTATTTAATAGGGATACAGAGGCTTCTCCAACATGTGAAGTTAAGGCTCTATCTAAATAGGTTGAGTCGTAAATAAAAAGGCTATAAAGGATTTCCCATATAATATAAAATAATAAGGCTCTTCCTAGAAAAAGCCTTATTGGTAATGGAATTTCATTTTTTATTGAGTTAAGCTTTAGCATTTTTGTTTCCACGTAGTTTTCTAATACCAAAAGCTGCTGCACCTAAAGCCAAAAGACTTAAACCACCATCTAGAGGGATGTCGTCAGTTGGAGGGGCTGGATTATCACCACCACATTTACATCCTCTTTTGTGAGAACAGCCGTTACGATTTTTACTACCTTGGTCTCTGTCACCTCCTTTGTCAAACCTATTCTTTTTTCCATTGTCTTTAGACGAGCTTTTGGCCCACGGGCCTTTGTCTCGATCTCCAATAACAGTGGTTAACGCTACAGGTGTGATGCTTAAGGTTAGTGCGCTTAAATTTGATTCTGGAAGGGGTGAGCTCGATGTTGAAGTTGCGGCATGCGTGTTTGTTGTAATCGAAAAAACAAGCAATATCGCAAATACATTAATGAGCCCAAAAACTGATTTCTTTTTGTTTTTCATCTTGTTAATGTTTAATATTAATAATAGCGTATATAAAAGTAATCAGGAATTTAATTCAGAAACTTTTTTAGCTGAAGTTTTCGATATAGCGTGCTTTTTTTACTTTGAAACACAAACTCGTGTTAATTTTATCGATAAACGGAAATATCTAAAAGCTAGTTAATTAGAGTATTTTTCTTTGATTTTTTATAAAACTAGACAAACGGGTTGTTTTTAAAGTTGTAAGGATTTTATTTCTGCTATTGTTTTCTTTGAATTTCCAATAAAAATAGAATCATTAATAATAATTACAGGACGACTTAAAAAAGTATAATGATCTAAAAGGTAGTGTTTGAAGTCGCGTTCTGTTAGATTTTGGTTTTTTAAATCCATCTCTTTGTAAAGCTTCGCTCTTTTGCTAAATAAAGCTTCATAACTTCCAGAAAGCGTTTTCATTTGGTCTAATTGATCAACAGTTATGGGTTCGGTTTTTATGTCTTGCAGAATGAAATCTGAAGGTAAATTTAGCTCTTTTAATATGCGTATACAGGTGCTACAAGTCTTTAGGTAATATACTTTTTTCATAAATTAAGGTTTTTGATAAAACAAATTAAAAGTATATTTATCGAAAAATGAATTAAAAAAGGGATTTTACCTTTGAGGTTTTAAGGAATACTAGGAATATATTTAAAGGTATTATAGAAACATATTCTTAAACGATTAAATAAAATTCCTGAAGAGTTTAACAATAATATCATTTGGAATATCGCTCATAGTGTAGTGACACAGCGATTGTTCTGTTACAAGCTTTCGGGATTAGAAGTCGCCATACCAATACATCTTATCGGTAAGTATAGAAAAGGTACCAAGCCTGAAAGCGCTATATGTCTGGATGAACTTCATGAGAAAAAAAACTTTTTGAATTCTAGTATAGAAAAAACGCAGAAAGATTATAGTCAAGGTGTTTTTAAAAGCTATACGGGAAATACAGTAGCAACAACTGGGAATACGATAAGCCGAATAGAGGATGCTTTGCAATTCGCCGTGATATATGAAGGATTTATTATGGTTATGTATTAGCTCTAATGAAAGCTTTAAAAAAGTAAATAAGACTCAATTTCGTTGTAAGGGACTTTAAATTCGATAATGCCTTCAGAATAGGCAGCGATTTCAAATGTGTTGTATAAAAAAACAAGACCATCCTCGGTATAAGCCATATTTGAAGGTAGGATAAATTGATCCTGATTTAATAGTATGCTTTTGTCTTCAATTGTTTTTTTGTAATAGGGTTCAGCAATTTTTTTTACGGCGTCTATATCGCTAAAAAGCGTTTTATTGGCTATTAACTGACCGTTTTCAGCATTAAAATTTAGGAAAGTAATTTTTAAATTTCCATGGGCGCCACCTGTATTGGTATATGAGGTAATGGCTATACTGATAATTGATTTCGATTGATATAGAACCTCGCCGTCAATTTGAGCCTCCCAAATTTGGGGGCTTTCAGGAAAATCTCTTTTCAAAGCTTCGTATTCGTTTACAAAAGTGGTGACACTTTCATTAATAGATTTTGCCTGAATATTTTCGTTATCTATTGATCCTGTTTGAATAGAGGAAATAACGTTTTGCTCTATGGTTTGGTTAATTAGTTGCGCAACTGACTCTTTACCAGAAGCTTTTGGGATGTTTATTTCAACGATACTGTTGTTTTTTGGTGAGATGTGTACTTCAGAAAAGCTAATATTAAATTCCTTATCACAAGATAAGCATAACAATACTGCTAAGTAAATGAATAAGTGTTTGAAATTACGCATAGTTTGTGTAAGGAGTTTTTCATAATTGTAGGTATAGTTTAAAATACCTCAATGTTTAAATTTTATTGAAAAAGCCGTAGGGTAGAAAAAAGAACTGGGGCGATAATATGTTAAAAATGGGTCTAGTTGAGGTAATAGATATATCCTAAACTTAACCAAACTAAACTATCGTTATTCTTGTTTGATGGTAGGTTGTGGTCTAAGCCGTCAACCTTATCATCCATAAAAAATTGCCATCTAAAGTCTAGCATTAAATCTGAAACTCGAGACAGTTTATATCTAACACCAACATTACTTACAACAGCCCAGCTGCTTCCAGGTGAAGCATCGACAGACCCTGGAGCCCATCCAGAGTAGAAGTTGCTTGGGTCGGTAACATCGCCGATAGCATTGGGGTCGGGATTGTTGTAAGTTGTTTCTACTTCAGGGGAGTGATAGGTATACTGAATCCCTAGACTTATAAATGGTGTAAACCTAAAGGCGTAAGCTTGAAAATCTCTAATGCTTAGAGGGTAGTATTCGAGTTGGGTTCCGATATTATAATTTTTAGCCAAACCAGTATGTGCACGAAGTTTATCTGCATCAGGGCTTGTTAATGAAGGGTCAACCCATTCGCCATGATGTTCTAGATGAGTTCTGTTGTAGGAAATCTCGCTACGTAGTTTAAAGTGATCATTAAAATATTTATCGGCAGTATAGCAGTTACAGTCTGCTTTTAACGTGAAATTCATATAATGAACAAGTCCAATACCAAATCCTGAATTTTTGAAATTATTTGAGAAATTTTCACGCTCTCCAAAGTCTGAACGCATCTCAACATAACCTGCTACAAGGCCCAATTCATGTGAGAAACCTGACTGTGCACCAAGGGATTGTATCAAAGCAAAAAAACAAAAAACAATCGTTACATTTTTTGGTTTTATCATAAAAGCTTGTTTTTAGTCAGGTTATTTATATAACAAATATATAAAAACACTTACTGAAAACAAATAATATAAATTTTCTAAATTTTTAAAAAAAATAACTGTTGAAGAATTTAAAATAAAAGCTATATTTTTTTGAAGATAATGTATATTTGTTTTAAAATACTAATTATATAATAATTTAAACTATTTATTGTGCTATGAAAAGTAAGATTGATGCTTTTTTAGATTTAGTAAAAGAAAGAAATGGCCACGAGCCAGAGTTTCTTCAAGCTGTAGAAGAAGTTGCTGAAACAGTTATTCCTTATATTGTTGAAAATGACATATATTATGGTAAAAACATTTTGCTTCGAATGGTCGAGCCAGAGCGGGTTATCATGTTTAGAGTGTGTTGGGTTGATGATGATGGGGAAATTCAAGTTAATAGAGGGTATCGTATACAAATGAACTCGGCTATAGGACCTTATAAAGGTGGGTTGCGTTTCCATCCTACAGTTAACTTAAGTATTTTAAAATTTTTAGCCTTCGAGCAGGTTTTTAAAAATAGTTTAACAACACTTCCAATGGGTGGTGGTAAAGGCGGTAGTGATTTTGACCCTAAAGGTAAAAGTGATAATGAAATCATGAGGTTCTGCCATGCGTTTATGGGTGAGTTGTTTAGACATATTGGTCATAATACCGATGTGCCTGCCGGCGATATTGGTGTAGGAGCAAGAGAGGTAGGGTATTTGTTTGGTATGTATAAAAAAATTAGTAATGGCTTTACAGGGGTGCTAACAGGAAAAGGTATGTCTTGGGGCGGCTCTTTAATTAGACCTGAAGCTACTGGATACGGTACTGTGTATTTTGCTCAAAAAATGTTAGAAACTAAAGGTTGGGACATTGCTGGAAAATCATGTGTCATTTCCGGGTCAGGAAATGTTGCGCAGTATGCTGCAGAAAAAGTACTTCAATTAGGAGGAAAGGTGTTAACGATGTCTGATTCTTCTGGTTATATTTATGATGCCGATGGTATAGATACTAAAAAGTTAGCACATATTATGGACCTTAAAAATATTAAAAGAGCTCGAATTAAAGCGTATTTGGAGGCTTATCCTCATGCTAAATTTGTGCCAGGAAAAACCCCTTGGGAGGTTAAATGTGATGTTGCATTACCATGTGCAACTCAAAATGAGCTTCATGAAAATGATGCAGAAATATTACTTAAAAATGGTTGTGTTTGCGTGGCTGAAGGTGCAAATATGCCTTCAACTAAAGGGGCTATAGCAGCCTTCCATAAAGCGAAAATTTTATTTGCTCCGGGGAAAGCTTCTAATGCTGGTGGGGTAGCTACCTCTGGTTTGGAAATGACACAAAATTCATTGCGTTTTAAATGGACTCGTGATGAAGTAGATAATAAATTAAAAGATATTATGACGGATATTCATAAGTCTTGTATTGAGTACGGCACAGATAAAGATGGCTACGTCGATTATGTAAGAGGTGCCAATATTGCTGGTTTCGTAAAGGTTGCCGATGCTATGTTAGCTCAAGGTATTGTTTAATAGAAATTAAATATATAGAAAAGCTCCCTGTTTTGGGAGCTTTTTTTGTTTGATAGAGTCTTATTGCTTTAAATTTCAGTTTATTGAGGATATGTATATTTTTTTAAAGCAAAACTCGTTAGATATAAATATATTTGAAATTCAAAATTTTAGCATATTGAAAAAAAACATTCTAATTATTTGTTGTTTTCTACCGTTCATGTTGTTTTCTCAAGATTTTTCGGGATCGTGGGATGGGTATTTTTCATATAACAACATTAAGGCCGTAACGCGTGGACATAACAAAATTTTTGCGGCTTCCGATAATGCTATTTTTGTTAGTGATCAAACTACGGGGGACTTAGATGAAATAACCACGGTAAACGGATTGTCTGGTGAATTCATTTCATCAATTTACTATAATGAAGAATACGAATTGTTAATGATAGGCTACCAAACAGGCTTAATAGAGATTGTTTTAGATGATGGGGCTAGGGTGTTAAGCATCGTTGATATTCTGGATAAAGCAACTATTGCTCCTACACAAAAGCAAATAAATCATTTTAATGCCCAAAATAATTTACTGTATATCGCAACAAACTATGGGATTTCGGTTTTTAATATGGAACGCTTGGAGTTTGGAGATAGTTATTTTATAGGTCCCAATGGTTCACAAATTCCAGTAACAGAAACTACAGTTTATGATAATTATATATACGCATCTTGTTTAGATAATAATGGATTAAAACGGGCCAACCTATCAAGTTCTAATTTGATTGATTATCAAAATTGGACAACCATAACCGCCGGGAGTTGGGTTGGTGTAGAAACCCATGGGAATACTTTATATGCTGCCAATACCAATAGAAAATTGTTTCAGGTAACTAACGATACGTCAATTAGAGAAGTTGCGACTTATAGCAGTGTGCCCTTGGACTTAGAGTCGGTTGAAGATAATTTAATGATAACCACTCAAAATCAGGTGTTTGTTTACGATTCAAGTTTTAATGAAATTGCTCAAATTGGCGTGGTTCCAGACTTCACTACAAAGTATACAGCCGGAATTTTAGACACTCATTTTATTTATATTGGCACCGAAAATTTTGGCATACTAAAAACGCCAATTCTTAACCCTACAGTTTTTGAAGAAGTACATCCCGATGGCCCTTTAATGAATATTCCTTTTTCAGTTGAAGCTAGTGTCGATGGAGTTTGGGTTACTTTTGGTGAATATGATTTTGATTATAATCCATATCCCTTAAATAATCGCGGTTTTAGTCATTTGAAGTATGATAAATGGATTAACACTCCTTATAGTGAGGTATTTGAAGCTAAATGTTTAAATGCTATTACTATTAATCCTTCCAATAGTAATCAAGTTTATATGAGTTCGTTTTTTAGTGGATTGTTGATTGTTGAGGATGACTTGCCTACTATTTTATTCAATGAATCCAATAGTGGTTTGGAATCCTTAGACTTACCTGCCGACCCCAATTATGTTGATATTCGAGTGGGGCCTTCTGCGTTTGATGATGACGGCCTGTTATGGACGCTAACTACCCGAATTGATCGTCCGCTTAAATCCTATAATCTTAGCAATAATCAGTGGAAAGCTTATGATTTTACAGCTGTAATTGGCGATGGTTTTTCGGGAGGAAACTTAGGTTATGCCGATTTGGTTATTGGTTCGGATGGTACCAAATGGATAGCTAGTTTTCGATTTGGTTTGATTGGTTTTCAAGAAGAAGGAAATAGTCAACTTTTAAAGGGTGTGTATACCGCTGAGCAAAATATGCCTTCTACAGCAGCCACAGCTTTAGCCTTGGATCAAAGAAATCAATTGTGGATTGGGACCTCTAGAGGTTTAAGGGTGCTTTATAATACGTCTAATTTTTTCAGTGAAAATGTTAGTGTCGATGAAATTATTATCGAAGAAGATGGTGTTGCCAAGGAGTTATTGTTTGAACAAAATATAACAGATATAGAAGTGGATGGTTCTAATAATAAATGGGTAGCTACTTCCGATGCTGGATTGTTTTATTTTTCGCCAGATGGACAAAACACCATATTTCATTTTACAAAAACCAATTCCCCTTTGCCTTCCAATACGGTGTTAGATGTGTCTATTGATGGCAATAAAGGTATTGTTTATATCGCTACCGAGAAAGGCTTGGTATCCTTTCTATCAGGAGGGTCTAATCCTATTGAAAATTTAGAAAAAGCGTTTGTGTATCCAAATCCTGTGCGACCGGAATTTGATATGTTTGACAAAAAGGTGAAAATTAAAGATATTTCTGAAAACGTGAATATTAAAATCACCGATATTGAAGGTAATTTGGTTGCCGAAGCACAATCTAAAACCAATCAGCGTTACAGTGGTTATAATTTAGAAATTGACGGAGGGACAGCGTATTGGAACGGAAAAAATCTAGCGAATAACACCGTAGCTTCAGGCGTGTACCTAGTGATGCTAGCCGATTTAGATACCTTTGAGACCAAGGTTATTAAACTCATGGTTGTACGCTAATGTTACTCACTACTCATGCCATTGTATTATCTAAGCTGAAGTATAGAGATCACGATTTAATCGTAAAATGCTTTACTCAGCAAAAGGGTGTTGTAAGCTTTTTATTAAGAGGGATCTTAAAAAGTAAAAAGACTCAAAATAAAGCTGCTTATTTTCAGCCCTTATCTCAAATTCAAATTGTGGTAGATTACAAGGAGAAACGTTCCTTGCAAACCATAAAAGACACTAAACTTAATGTCCTTTACACCAGTTTACATACGCATGTTTTAAAAAGTGCTATTGTTTTGTTTTTGTCGGAGGTCTTATCCAATACATTGCATGAAGAAGAACAAGATGAAACGCTTTATAGCTATTTAGAAAATACCTTGTTGTGGTTAGATGGCCAGTCGGAATATGCTAATTTTCACCTTTTGTTTCTACTAAAACTAACCAAATACTTAGGGTTTTACCCTGATATAACCGATATAGATTTTCCAAATTTTAATTTAAATGAAGGTAAATTTGAGCTAAAACCAGTCTATAGAAATAACATTTCTGGACCAAATTTAATTCTGTTGAAACAGCTATTAGATGCCTCCTTTGATAGCTTACCGGATATAAAAATTAATGCCAAGCAAAGGCAGTCATTTTTAAGTATGATGCTGCTTTATTTTGAATTGCACTTAGGGAGTTTTAGAGCTCCTAAATCTTTACAAGTTTTTAATCAGGTTTTCAGTTAGTCATAGCGTTTTTTATTTTTTTTCTTGCTATTAAAACGACTTATAAATATTTTGAAAATCTAAGTTATTTTAAACAATGGGTGTTTATAGTTTTAAGGTGTTATAGATTTTTTAATCACTATATCGCCATTAGAGAGTTTTGCTTTTACTATATAAAAGGAATCTATGTTTGGTAAATAATAGGTTTCAGTATGGCTGGAACCTTTTAGTTGGTATAGCGTTTGACCTAAAGTATTATAGATGGTCAGTGTCTTTATTTTTAAATCTGGTGATGTTTTGAAACGGATATGTTTGTTTTCCAGATTTGATATTTGAAACTCTTCTGTATTTAATTCGGTGTGATGGTTTGATAAATTCACATCTTTAAAATGGATTTCAAATCTGCTATTAAAGTCCCCCGTCTCGGAGGTAAAGACGTATGGAACGCTACTTAAATGGTGTGTCTTGTTCAGTAAGTTGTCCTTCAGATAGATGTTATTTTCAATTAAAAAATCACCTTGTAAATGATCAATTGATAAATTATACAGTGTTGGCGTGCTAATATTGGTGCTAAATCCAATATTAATGTTTTCATTGTCATGGAGGTTATTTGGGTTTTTACCTTGAATGACATATTTATTTTTGTCTTGAGCTATTGTGGAATATAAAATGGCCGAATAATTTTCTGTTATAAGTCTTTTAGCATCATATGCTAGGCCGTCATTTTTATCAGTTGCGCCTTCGACGTAGGCCATTAAAATCTGACTAAAAACTCCGTTGTCTGAGGTAAGATTTAGCCACAATTTATTAGATGTAATCTCGGCGGTTTTATGGTTATTTTTGGTTTTAAAAAAGAGGGTGTTACTCGTGTTATCCGCCATTCGCATAGCATTTGTAAATTTAACGGTGCCGTTTTTTAATCCTGGAACAAAAAAACTTTGTCCGGTAGAAATGTATTTGCCTGGTGTTTTTTTACTGACTCCTGCTGCGCCTCCCGAACCAATGGTATAAGTGGCATAATCGTTTTGATGAAAATTGGATTGTTGATGGCCTGCATGCGATACATGGTGTTCTGTATTATGCGACCAAAAATAGGCGGCCCCATCTATGACTGTGGCATTGGCTTGTTGAAAAGCTACAAAATCGATAGCCGAAGGGTAAGGGTTGCCTATTAAATTCCATGCATAACCTGAATTTTGATCGTTTACAGCTATAGGAGTCGTTATGTCTCCTGTGTTAAATGTGCCTTCAAAACTGATTTTATCTGTAGCTGGAAATGTGTTATTACGACTCGATGTGCAGGCGTAACCAGTTCCAGGAAGCATGAGGTCGCTGCCTTTTACAAGTTGCCAATCGTCGCCATTATCATCAATATCATCTCCATCGTTATCAATAAAGTTTTGGGCTTCAAAGTAAAATCGTCTGTCACTATCCACATTCGGAAAAACCTGGTCTATTGTGGTATTTTCTACTGGAGAGCTCCAATAGGTGTAATGATACCAATTGGATTTAACAGCACTTTCTTTGTGGAGTATGGCTGTTCCAGGATCGTTAACAACGAAAGTACCTAAATGGTCATTCTGAACAAAATTTCCCTGGTTTTCTACAATCAAATGACCGTTTATAATGACGTCGTTTTCAATTTCTATGAAGCTATTGTTGTCAACAGTTAAAGTGAATCCTGAGTCTACGGTTAGATTGCAGCATTTAAACGAGCCCATATTTGTGTTATAATCTCCCGAAACTATAGCTTGGGTTGTTAAGTTTGGAAGGCCGTTATCCCAAGAGGATCCATTCCATGTGGTGATGGTTCCTATGCAACTACGTGCGGCAGAACAGGTATACATACAGCCTCCTAATATTTGTGGAACGGTTTTTTTACCTACCCAGTTTAAGGGGTTTACAACAGCTTCTAAAATTAAGGTTTGATCCTGATTGGTGCTACAATCGTAGTATGCGTTGCCTAGGTTTCCAATGTAAACGGCATTGACCCCATCGGTTAAACCTGCAGGAACTTCACTGTTGTTCGGGTCATTCGTATTGTTATTGTCTTTAGCATCTGTCCAGCCGGTATCGCTTCCAAAATGTATGGCGAATAACATGGTGGGTTCCACATTGGTGCCTTGAAAGGCAATGATTTGATCACTGTTGTTAGAAGCTAGAGAGAAACCTAGATCAGTTGGGTCTTCGGTGGCGTTGCCTAGAGTAGCTGTATAAATTCCGGAATCTGTAGCAGTTTCAGAAATAATAATTTCGGTTCCACAAGGTAAATTACTTGTAGCATTCCATATCACGATACCTTCAGTTTTAGGTTTGCCATCGGCGTTTAAAGGAAAGCCTCCAGCAGAAACCCAACCTTTATCTGTGAAATTTATACTGGTGCCATCAGAAACATCAGTTAATAATACAAATGAAAATTGATCGGGGTCTTTAGAATTATATCCTGTTATAGCGATATCGCCTTCGGTTAGTGTTGTTTGAGAATACCCTATAATGGTAATTAATAGGAAAAGTTGTAGTAAAGTTGATTTTTTCAAGAGGTGTTTTTTGTGTCTATGTGAGAGAAACTAAAACTGGTTTTTAAATTTTTTTTTAATTGTTTGTTTATCCTTGTTACTTTTGATGTCTTATGGAATCAAAAAAAACATATACGGTTCAAGAGGCTACTAAAAAGCTGGAGCATTTCTGTGCTTATCAAGAACGTTGCCACCAGGAAGTTCGAAAAAAGCTGGAAGCCATGTCCATGATTCCTGAGGCTATTGATGTGATTATGGTGCATCTGCTAGATCATAATTTTTTAAATGAAGAACGCTTTGCGAAAGCCTTCGTTCGTGGTAAATTCAATATAAAACATTGGGGTCGTCGTCGTTTAACATCAGAATTAAAGCAAAGAGATATATCAAAATTTAATATCAATCTAGCCTTAGCTGAAATCGACTATGATGATTACCTGACCGTGTTTTCTGAACTAGCAGAAAACCGAGCGAATTTAATAAAAGAAAGAAATATCTACAAAAAACGTAAGAAATTTATTAATTATTTTTTGTATCGTGGTTGGGAATCACATTTGGTTTACGACAAAGCTCATGAGATTATATTTTGAGAATTGATAATTAAAAATGAATAATTAATAATTAATAATGAAAAGTGAAAAGTGAAAAATTCTCCTATACAGTAGTTAGTCAATTATCAAATGACCACGATGTATAATTTTTAAGTACTTCGCCGACGATTACACGCTTCAACAAATAAACGAATAAACGATAGTACAGTCTAAACTTCAAAGCTAGCCCCTAATATTAAATAGTCAATATTCAATAATAAATATTTCAATACCCTAAGCCTTTAATTTTTTTATAATCTAACATGGCTTTGCTGTCGGATAGTAATGACACATAGTGGCACACGCTAAGTAAACGGGTGTATAAATCGTCGTCTTTCGTTTTTAGGGTGTCGGGTAAGCCTTTTAAAATTAGCAGGTCGTAGTTTGATGGCGTATTGTTATAACTGTTATTTACGGCTGTGGTATAGGTTTCCAGAAGTGTGTTTATAACACCGTAACCTACAATTTCTTTATCGATAACTTCAGTTGATTGGTAAACTTTGTCAACGCTAATTTTTATAACGTCCTTAATTTGGGCTTCATAAGCACTTTTATCTAATAAAGCACAGTCAAAAGAGCCTTCTAAAATGGCCTCTTCGTTTTCCATAAAAATATCTACAGCTTCATTAATTAAGGATCCTATAGCTAGTGCACGTAAATATCCAATACGGTCTTTTTGCGTTTCTAAAGCGTAATAATTTTCGGGTATGATGTTTTTTCTAATGATTTTCGATAAATATTCTAAAGCGTATTCTTCTTGAATTAGACCTAGGTTGATGCCATCTTCAAAATCGATAATAGTATAACAAATATCATCGGCAGCCTCAACTAAAAAGGTAAGCGGATGTCTGGAATAGCTCATACTATCGCTACTACGTTTTATAAGGCCGAGCTCCTTAGCGACATCTTCAAAGTTTTCTTTTTCCGATTGGAATACGCCATATTTCTTATCGGCAATATGTGAGGTAGGTTTTTTAGGAAGCGATTCTTTAGGGTATTTAGTAAAGGCTCCAAGGGTAGCATAACTTAAACGTATACCTCCTGGTCGCCCTGCTCTGGTTTCGGTTAGGATTTTAAATCCGTTTGCGTTGCCTTCAAAATCACATAAATCTTGATATTCTGTAGGGGTGAGTTGGTCTTTGTAAATTTTTCCAGAACCGTTAATAAAAAACTCACCAATGGCTTTTTCACCTGAATGTCCGAATGGCGGATTACCAATATCGTGCGCTAAAGCAGCTGCGGCAACAATAGCTCCAAAATCATTAGCATGGTATCCATGAATGTTTTTTAAATGCGGATGCTTTTCTAGGAGTTTATGCCCTACACTTCGGCCCAAGGAACGGCCAACAACACTAACTTCCAAACTGTGGGTGAGTCTTGTATGAACAAAATCGGTATTGGATAGTGGGATAACCTGTGTTTTGTCTTGCAGACTTCTAAATTCTGAAGAGAATATAATACGGTCGTAATCCACCTCAAATCCTATACGGTTTTCATCTTGTTCTTTTCTTATACGTTTATTGGTGTCGCCAAAGCGCTTTAAGGATAGTAGTTGTTCCCAGTTCATTGCTGTCATTTAAAGTGGTGGCAAGATACTTATTTTCATTAATAAAATGGGCTATGTTGGTCGTACTTCGGATTATTAATAGTAGGTCTCTTAACATTGTGGTAACATTATAATCACAAACGATTAATCTTTTGGTAACACATAACATTCAGATCTGTAGTTACTTTGCAAAATAATTCAGTAGAACAATGAAACAATTTTTATATATGCTCGTTTTTTGCCTTTCCGCATTTGGTTTTGCTCAAAATACAGGTTCGATAAGTGGAAATTTATTGGATTTAGAAGAAGACAATGCACCGCTATTGTATGCAAAAGTTAAGGTAAAGGAAACAGGTGTTGAAGCTTTATCTAACGAAGCTGGCTTTTTTAAGTTCGAAAATGTAACACCAGGAACTTATACCTTAGTTTATAGTTTTGTTGGGTACGAAACAAAAGAAGTTAAAGTTGAGGTTTTATCGGCTAACGATCAGAATTTAAAATTGTACCTAGGAGCTAGTACAGTGTCTTTAGATGATTTGGCTTCGGTTTTTGCTAGTGCTTCAACGGCTAGTAATGATTCAGGTATCGTAAGTAATAAATAAACATAAAGTATTTAGTATAAGGTTAGGTAATAATACAGGCTTTATAAAATTTAAAAAAGCTGCTTTCTAGTAAAATGGAAGCAGCTTTTTTAGTTAGGTTAAGTTTGTGTCTTTTGGAAAATGTTACAGTCTAATTTATTGGTATTGAGGTTCTTGGTCTTTTCATGTTAACTTAATGTAATGCATTTTTGGTGGGTTTTATTTTTAGATAACCTTAACATAACACTTATGTTACTGTTCTTTAATCATGTGGTAACACTAAAATTAATCTCCTATGGTTTCTTTGCAGCGTGAAATTATGACAAAAACAATGAAAAAATTATTAGTACTATTTACAATTTTTACTTCGGCAGTAGCATTCGCGCAATCTACCGGTTCGGTTAAAGGCAAATTAACCGATCAAGAATACAACAACGAGCCTTTGGCATTCGCTAACGTATTAATTAAAGGAACCACAAAAGGAACGACTTCAGATTTTGATGGCCTTTACTACTTTGATAATATTGAACCAGGAAATTATACTTTAGTTTTTAGTTTCGTAGGGTACGAAACTCAAGAGGTAGCTGTTACTGTTACTCCAGGAAAAACGGAAGAAGTTAATATAGTGATGACCGCCAGTGCAGCTTCTCTAGATGAGGTGGTAGTAACCACAAGCACTAAAAGAGAAAGTGAAACAGCTTTACTTTTAGAGCAGAAAAAAGCGGTTGAAATCAAACAAAGTATTGGTGCTGAAGAGTTAACAAGAAAAGCTGTTTCTAACGTAGAGCAAGGGTTAACAAAAGTATCAGGGATTACTACGGTACAAGATCGTGGTATTTTTGTTCGTGGATTAGATGACCGTTATAACTTTTTATTAGTTAATGGCCTGCCATTAGCTTCAGCAGATCCAGATAATAAAATTATACCACTAAGCTATATCGCTACAAGTATTGTGGGATCGGTTGATGTATTAAAAACTTTCAATAGTAGCATTTATCAAGATTTTGCCGGTGCAACATTTCAAATTAATACGAAGCAAATTCCTAGTCAACCTGTAACTGTTGTTAATTTTGGTGCAGGTGTAAATACAAATACGACTTTAAAAGATTTCAATATAGATAATAGTGGTGACTTAGAGTTTTTAGGTTACACAGGTGGTGGTCGTAGTCTTCCTGGTCCTTATAATAAAGATGCTACTTTAGGTTACACGGCAACCCCATCAGAATCGGCAACAATGTTCGATACCTCATGGACGCCCGAAACAACAAAAGCACCTTTAAGTACAAGATTTGGTATTTCTCATGGTCAAAGTATTTATAATAATGGAACCGATAAAGTAGGTTTTTATTTTAGCTTAGATTATAGAAACTCATTTCTTACTCAACAGGGTGTAGAAAGAGCCTTGAACTCAGAGGGTACTGCACAGCAGGATTTTCAAACAACGAATTACAATTTCTCGACACAAAAGTCTTCTTTATTCGGACTTAACTATAAAAGAAATAATAATTTCAATTTATTATTTAATACCATTTACCTTCAAAACTCTTCCAACTTTATTAGAGAAGCGGCAGGTGAAAATAATGGATTCACTCAGTTAAACGATAAAGTATTCTACATTAGAGATACGAAGTATACTGAAAATGATTTAGTGTCTTTTCAATTATTAGGAGAGAAATCTTGGAGAGATGACAAACACATTCTTTCATTTGGAGGATCTTATGCTTTGGGTAATAATAATGTTCCAGATAGACGTGTGTTAAGAACTGCTGGAGAAGGAGAAGAAGCAGAGTATATTACTACCAATGGTATCGATCCTTTTAAATTCTATCAAGAGTTAGAAAACTATAACGTAAATGCTAAATTAGATTATCAAATTGGTTTACAGAAAAATGAAGAATTAGATAAGTATACCGCCATATTAAAAGCTGGGTATAATTACGATGAGATCTCTTACGATTTCTTTAATAGAACGATATCTGTAGATCAAAATTATAATGGTGTTTTGCCTTTTATTAATACGAATGACCCTCAAGCATTTTTTGATCAGGGGTTTGAAGATGGCTACTTGTTTTATAGAAACACAGCCGATCCACAAGCCAAGAGTTTTATCGACCAATCTATTCATGCAGGGTATTTAGATTTTACGAAGGAATGGGACCGATTATTAGTGCAAATAGGAGTTAGAGGAGAGTATGCTTATAGAAAAATTACGTACCGTGAGCAGTTAACTTCAATTAATTCGCCTTACTCCGAATTAGAATATGAGCCGTTCGATATCAGTCCATCATTCAACGTGAAATATACACTTAACGATGTTTCAAATATTCGTATTGCGGGTTCTAAAACCGTAACGAGACCACGTTTAAGAGAGATTTTACCAACAACATTTCAAGATGGAGATGGTAACCAAGTTATTGGTAATCCAGAAATTGAAAACTCTAAAAACTACAATCTTGATTTAAAGTATGAGATTTTTCCATCAAACTCTGAGGTGCTTGCCTTTACAGCCTTCGGAAAATTTATTGATAGTCCTATAGAGCGTCTTTCTAGAGCTACATCTGTAGGTTATAGAACATACTTCGATAATTTCGATCAAGCCTATATATATGGTGTTGAGATTGAAGCCAAATTAAATATTGGTAATGTTACCAATACAGAGGTTTTAGAAGGATTCACTTTTGGTCTTAATGGGATTCTAATGGATTCGGAAGCTTCAGCTGATCCTGATAGTGATGAGTTTGCTTCGGTGACTAACACTAACAGAAAATTACAAGGAGCATCAGATTGGGGAATAAATACCGATTTGAGTTATAAGTTGGTCGATAAAGGAGAAACTAATTCTTCACTAAACTTGATTTTTAACACATACGGAAGACGTATTTACGCTGTAGGTGTAGAAGGTGCCGATGAGATTTATGAAAAACCAATTAATCAATTAGATTTTTCATGGAACACACAGTTTAATGAAAAAATAGGATTGCGTTTTACCGTTAGAAATATCCTTAACGAAAAAACACTTTTCACTCAAGATGCAACACAAGAAGTGCAGTTCCCAGAAAAGTATAGTAACATAATTGAAAGTTTTAACCAAGGCGTTAACTTTAGTTTTAACCTAACATATAAACTATAATTAATTTTAATACAAACAGTAACAATTTAATAACAAAAATGATGAAAACAAACTTTTTAAAAATTACACTTGTAGCAAGCTTATTTTTAGCTGCAATGTCATGTAGTAATGATGATGATGCCACTGGAGGTGATGATGGAGGAGGAGCCGAAGGCATTATTGAAGGAGATATCACAGAAGATCTATTTTTAGAAACAGGTAATTACATTCTTAGAGGAGCAGTTAAAGTACACGAAAATGCTACTTTAACTATTGAAAAAGGTTCAACTATCACGGTAACAGCTGAAGATCAAGCTGCAGGAATCAACTTATTAATGGTATTACAAGGTGGTAAATTAATTGCTGAAGGTACAGCTTCTGAGCCAATCGTATTTACTTCAGAAAACCAAAACGCTGAAGGTGGTTCTGGTGACTGGGGTGGTATTACTTTACACGGTAGAGCGCCTTTTAATGGTCCTGCAGATTCATTATCTGAAGCTGGTCAAGAGCCTTACGGTGGAAATGACGCGGCAGATAGTTCAGGGTCTTTAAAGTATGTACGTGTTGAGTATGCTGGTCAAGCATCTTCAGACGGAGAATTCGAATTTAATGCATTTTCTTTCTTCGCTTGTGGTAGCGGTACTGTTGTAGAATATTGTGAGGCTTTCGAAGGTGCTGATGATGGTTTCGAATTTTATGGAGGAACTGTTCACGCTTCAAACTTATCTATGGTTGGTATGGAAGATGATTCTATCGACTGGGATGAAGGTTATACAGGTTCTTTAACAAACGTTGTGATTTACCAGTATGATAACGTTGGTGATTACGCTTTCGAATTAGCAAGCAGAAGTGGTGAGTTTAATGCTACACCAAGAGCTAATGCTTTAGTTAAAGATGTTACAGTTAGAGCTAGTAACAGAGGTGGTAAAGCTGCTTTCGATCTTAAACAAGGTACTGCTGGTAATTTTGATAATATCGTAGTTTCAAATGCGGAATCAATTATTTTCTTAAACGATCAATTAGATCAAGTAAATGATGGAACTTTAGTATTTACAAACGCTAATTTTGAATACAGTACAAACTTAGTAGTAAATAACGTTGATGGTACCGATATTTCAGGAACTTTAGTATCTCAAAACCCTGTTGCAGAAGGAGCTGATGCTTCTGCTTTTGCTGGATGGTCTAGATATTCTGAAATTGACGGAACTGGAGCTAACACTGGTGTTATTGAAGGAACAATTACAGGTGAAGTATTTATTCCAGCTGGAAATTATACATTAAAAGGAGCAGTATACGTTGAAGATGGTGCTACTTTAACTATCGAAAAAGGTACTACTATTACTGTAACTGCTGAAGATCAACTTGCAGGTGTTAACTTATTAATGGTATTACAAGGTGGTAAATTAATCGCTGAAGGTACTGCTGATGAGCCAATCGTATTTACATCAGAAAACAAAAACGCCGAAGGTGGTGCTGGTGACTGGGGTGGAATTACTTTACACGGTAGAGCGCCTTTTAACGGACCAGCAGATTCATTATCTGAAGCTGGACAACAACCTTACGGAGGAAACAATCCTTCTGATAGCTCAGGGTCTTTAAAATATGTTCGTGTTGAGTATGCTGGTCAAGCGTCTTCAGATGGTGAATTCGAATTTAATGCATTTTCTTTCTTCGCATGTGGTAGCGGAACTATCGTAGAAAACTGTGAAGCTTTTGAAGGAGCTGATGATGGTTTTGAATTTTATGGTGGTACTGTAGAAGCAACTAACTTATCTATGGTTGGTATGGAAGATGATTCTATCGACTGGGATGAAGGGTATGCAGGAACTTTAACAAACATTGTTATTCATCAATATGATAACGTTGGTGATTACGCTTTCGAATTAGCAAGTAGAAGTGGTGAGTTTAATGCTTCACCAAGAGCTAATGCTGTTGTAAAAGATGTTACTGTTAGAGGAAGTAACAGAACAGGTAAAGCTGCCTTCGATCTTAAACAAGGAACTGCGGGTCATTTCGATAACATCGTTGTAACAAACGTAGAGACTGTAATTTTCTTAAACGATCAATTGGATCAAGTAAATGACGGATCTTTAGTGTTTACTAACGCTAACTTCGATTATACAACTACCGAGGTTGTTAACAATGTAGATGGTTCTGTATTAATTAGTTCTTTTATTACTAACAATGCTTCTGCTACAGGTGCTGATACTTCTGCTTTTGACGGATGGTCTCACTATGCTGAACTATAATGATTATTTAAAATAGGAGTCTTAGTTCTAAGATTCTTAAATATTCTAATTCTAGAAACCCTGTAAATTATTTTGCAGGGTTTCTTGTGTTTTTAGCATATATATAAGGTACTATTTAACAAATAATAGATTTCCGAAGCCATTAAAAACTATATTCAAAATTAGGCTTCATTTTTCAGTCTAAAAAAGCAATAAAAACAACTTTCTTTTTAAATTAAAAAATATATCTTTGCAGCGCGAAAACAAAAAGTGTTTTCACTCAACTAAGTCGCATAAAATTAAATAAATAAGTAATGTCTAAAGTTACAGGTAAAGTTGCTCAAATAGTAGGTCCGGTTATCGATGTTAAATTCGCTTCGGAATCAGAACTTCCAAAAATTTACGATTCATTAGAAATTAAGAGAGCCGATGGTTCTATTTTAGTATTAGAAGTACAATCTCATATTGGAGAAGATATCGTTCGTACTATCGCAATGGATTCCTCTGATGGTTTAAGTAGAGGCACTGAAGTTACTGCAACAGGTGCTCCTATTCAAATGCCAATTGGTGATGATGTTTACGGACGTTTATTTAATGTAATTGGAGATGCTATTGATGGTCTTGGAGATTTACCTAAAGCAGGAGATGCGGGATTACCAATTCACCGTTCTGCCCCTAAATTCGAAGATTTATCAACGTCTACAGAAGTTTTATTTACAGGTATTAAAGTAATCGACCTTATCGAGCCTTATGCAAAAGGTGGTAAAATTGGTTTATTTGGTGGTGCCGGTGTAGGTAAAACAGTATTGATTCAAGAGTTAATTAACAATATAGCAAAAGGTCACGGTGGACTTTCAGTATTCGCTGGAGTAGGTGAAAGAACACGTGAAGGAAATGACCTTTTAAGAGAGATGTTAGAGTCTGGAATTATCCGTTACGGTGATGATTTCATGCATTCTATGGAAGATGGTGGATGGGATTTATCTAAGGTAGATAAGTCTAAAATGAAAGAATCGAAAGCAACTTTCGTATTCGGACAAATGAATGAGCCTCCTGGAGCACGTGCTCGTGTGGCTTTATCTGGTTTAACTATTGCTGAATATTTCCGTGATGGTGCTGGTGAAGGACAAGGAAAAGATGTATTATTCTTCGTAGATAATATCTTCCGTTTTACACAAGCAGGATCAGAGGTATCTGCACTACTTGGTCGTATGCCTTCTGCGGTAGGTTACCAACCAACATTAGCAACAGAGATGGGTGCTATGCAAGAGCGTATTACTTCAACTAAAAGAGGTTCTATTACATCTGTACAAGCGGTTTACGTACCTGCGGATGATTTAACGGATCCTGCACCGGCAACAACGTTTGCCCACTTAGATGCCACTACAGTATTATCTCGTAAAATTGCAGAGCTTGGTATTTATCCTGCGGTAGATCCTTTAGATTCTACTTCAAGAATTTTAACAGCCGATATTTTAGGTAAAGAGCATTATGCTTGTGCACAACGCGTTAAAGAGTTATTACAACGTTATAAAGAATTACAAGATATTATTGCCATCCTTGGTATGGAAGAGTTATCTGAAGAAGATAAATTAGCCGTAGGTAGAGCAAGACGTGTACAACGTTTCTTATCTCAACCTTTCCACGTAGCTGAGCAGTTTACAGGGATTCCAGGTGTATTAGTAGATATCAAAGAAACTATTAAAGGATTTAACATGATTATGGATGGTGAATTAGACCACTTACCAGAAGCAGCGTTTAACCTTAAAGGTACCATTGAAGAAGCTATTGAAGCTGGAGATAAAATGCTTGCAGAAGCTTAATAGGTTTTCGGTTACTAGTTTTTAGTTTCTGGTTGATATGTGAAAACTAACAATCAATAACAAGAAACTAATAACTATCAACTAATAACAAATAACTAAAATTATGTATTTAGAAATTGTATCGCCTGAAGCAACCTTTTTTAGTTCAGAAGTGGAATCTGTGGCTGTGCCAGGTGTTGATGGTGAATTTCAAATGTTAGAAAATCACGCGCCAATAGTATCGCTTTTAACAGCTGGAACTGTTAAAATCCGTGTGCATACTAAGAGCCATTTAGATTACGATAAATTACATCCAGAAGTAAAACCTCATATGGTTGATACAAAAGTATTACTAATTGATATTAAATCTGGTACACTTGAAATGAAAGATAATAAAGCTATTATTTTAGCCGATTAAATTTAATTTCAACAAGATATAAATTAAAAACGCGAAGCATAGGCTTCGCGTTTTTTGTTTTTGGCAAAAGTAAAATGTGGTGGATTCAGACTTTTGCCGAGTTTAAATTTAGTTGTTGTTGGTAAAGTGTAATAATAAGTTTATGATAGATTTAAAGGGTTCTAAAATATTCTAATAGCGCTCTAGCTTCTTCTTCTGAAGTGATTTGAACGGGCATTGGAGAGCCGTGGTACTCTTCCAATAAGGCTTTGGCCAAAGGATCGTCTTTAACCATCTTATTTGGGCTTAATATCATGTTCATAACCCATTCTGGAGTGCGTCGGTTTAGGATGTCTTTCGGTGCTGGACCAATAAATTTTTTGTCTGTTCTGTGGCACGCTGTACAAGTGCTTTTAAAAATGTCTTCGCCTTGATTTGCTAGTTCTGTATTTATTTGTGCATCTAAAATGATATTAGAAATAGGGCCAACACCTTTATTCGTTAAATCTATCGTTTTTGATGGCGGCAATTCTTCAGATGCAGCTGAAGCACTAGATTCTGATGTTGTTTTGTTTTCGTAGGTAAAACCCGGTTTTTTTTTCTCCGAAGTATCACCACAACTTATTAGGGCAGTCAGTATGACTGGGAATACAATTTTAAAAGCTGATTTCATAGAAATAATTAATATGGCAAAAGTAATGGCCTTAATTTTTAGAAATTATGATAATTGTCATAATTATCGACCCTTTTTAAAGAGATTTTTATAATCGTGGCTTTGTGTTTGTTTTACTAAGGTTTAAAAATACACCCTGAAAAATGGCGACCATGGGCTGAAATAAATGCTTTTATCGTCGTCATATAACACGTCATAACGCACGCCAAACGCAAAATTTCCGGTGCGGTAACCAGCGCCCAAATATAGTGCCGAAACCCAATAATTTTCATCTCGGTAAATCGTAGTAGCATCGAAATTTTGGTCAACATTAAGCTGTTCGAATTCTGCCGAAAGTTGTATCGCAGGAATCACATTGTATAAACCAATAAGGCTACCACCTAAAATGGTAGATTTGTATAGGTCTTTTTGGCTGTTAAATGTGGCATTTAGGCCTAGACCTAAGGCAAAACGCTCATCAAATTGATAAATCGCACTTGGTGCAATCGTACCACTAAAAAAATCATTGCCGAAGCTTAAACCCACGCTACCACCATAGCGTACCTGGTCCCAAAAATCGCCTGTAGTTTGTTGTGCTTGAATAATGTTAAAGCAGAAAGAAAAAACAAGGCATAATAGGCTTGCTTTTTTAGTAATATGAAATAAAGTCTTCTTCAAAATAATAATATATTAAAAAATTAACACTATTTTGATCATATTCGCGAAATGAAGATGAACTGCCATAAATATAGGCAAAGAATCATCTAATTTTACTAAAAGTTGTATTTTTGAGAAATATTTTTTTTGAAAAAACTACAGGAGACTTTAACTTACAATGGATAAATATTCTTTTTTAAACGCCGCACACACGGCGTATTTTTCTGACTTATATAATCAATATTTAGAAAACCCAGATAGTGTAGAACCTAGTTGGAGAGCCTTTTTTCAAGGTTACGACTTTGGAACAGAGAACTATGGGTTAGACGGTGAGATTATTGAAGGTGTTTCAACACAAATACCAGAACATGTTCAGAAAGAATTTAATGTATTAAGACTGATTGATGGGTACAGAATGCGTGGACACTTGTTCACCAAAACCAACCCTGTTCGCGACAGAAGAAGCTATACCCCAACTTTAGAATTAAGTAATTTTGATCTTTCCGAAAACGATTTAGATACACTTTTTAATGCTGGTGAAGTTTTGGGTGTCGGACCTAAAACATTAAGAGAAATTGTAAAGCACCTTGAACGTATTTATTGCAGTTCTATTGGTGTGGAGTATATGTACCTGAGAAACCCGGAGGTTATTAAGTGGTGGCAAGATCAATTAAATAAAAATGATAATCACCCAACCTTTTCGGCAGATACTAAAAAGTATATTCTTTCTAAATTAAATCAAGCCGTAACTTTTGAAAACTTCTTGCAGACCAAGTATGTTGGGCAAAAACGTTTTTCATTAGAAGGTGGAGAATCTCTAATTCCTGCTATTAGTAATGTGCTTTTTTATGCGTCTAAAAAATACGATGTAAAAGAGTGTGTTCTAGGAATGGCGCACCGTGGTCGTTTAAGTACTTTGGTTAATATTTTTAGAAAGCCAATGAATGAGCTTTTTAGTGAGTTTGATGGTAAAGATTTTGAAGATGCTTATATCGATGGTGATGTTAAGTACCACTTAGGTTTAACACTTGATAAAACATACCAAAACGGTAAGACTATCAAAATGAACTTGGTGCCTAATCCATCGCATCTAGAAACTGTTGCCCCGGTTGCCGAAGGGATCACTAGAGCGAAGATCGATAATGATTACGATGGTGATGATTCTAAAATCATTCCAATTATCGTACATGGTGATGCTGCCATAGCAGGTCAAGGTGTGGTTTACGAAGTTGCTCAAATGAGTCAGCTAAACGGATATAAAACAGGAGGTACTATTCATGTTGTTGTGAATAACCAAGTAGGATTTACTACCAACTATCTAGATGCAAGATCTAGTACTTACTGTACAGATATCGCTAAAGTTACTTTGTCGCCTGTATTACATGTTAATTCAGATGACGCTGAAGCTGTAGTTCACGCGGTTGAGCTAGCATTAGAATACAGAATGCGTTACAAAAAAGATGTGTATATCGATTTATTAGGCTATAGAAAATATGGTCATAATGAAGGTGATGAGCCTAGGTTTACACAACCTAATTTATATAAACATATTGCAAAGCATGCCAATCCGTTTAAAATTTACTCGGATAAGTTAATTGCTGAAAACACTATAGATAAAGCATATTCAACTCAAATTGTTGAAGAGTTTAAAGAAACGCTTGAAACGGCTTATACAAAATCTAAAGAAGACGATTCTTCTAAAGTTCGCGAGTTCATGATGGAGCGTTGGAACGGATTTGTACGTCGCGGTGTTGATGCCATGTTAGAGCCTGCCGATACAGCCTATGCTAAAGATAAATTAGAAGGGATTTCAAAAATTGTGTCTACCGTTCCAGAAGGTGTAAAGTTTTTACGTAAAGCTGAACGAATTCTTGACGGAAGAGCAAAAATGGTTTTTGAAACCGATACTTTAGATTGGGGTATGGCCGAAACTTTAGCTTACGGAAGTTTGCTAGAAGAAGGATTTAATGTACGTATCTCAGGTCAAGATGTTGAGCGTGGAACCTTTAGTCATAGACACGCGATTTTACGTGATGAAATTTCTGAAGAGCGTATCAATTTATTAAACACAAACCCAGCCAATAAAGGGGAAATGTATATTTACAATTCCTTCCTATCAGAATACGGTGTGTTAGGTTTCGATTATGGTTACGCCATGGCCAATCCAAATACATTAACCATCTGGGAAGCGCAGTTTGGAGATTTTAGTAACGGTGCCCAAATTATTTTCGACCAGTACTTATCGGCTGCAGAAGATAAATGGAAATCACAAAATGGTATTGTTGTATTATTACCTCATGGATACGAAGGACAAGGGTCTGAGCATTCATCTGCAAGAATAGAACGTTACTTACAGTTATGTGGAAACGATAATATGATTGTTGCCGATTGTACAACGCCAGCAAACTTTTTCCACTTGTTACGTCGTCAAATGAAACGCGATTTTAGAAAACCTTTAATCGTATTCACGCCTAAGAGTTTATTGCGTCACCCAAAAGCCGTATCTTCCATAAGTGAATTAGCATCAGGAGAATTCCAGGAAGTTATTGATGATACGATCAATCCAGAGAACGTTAAAAAATTAGTGTTCTGTACAGGGAAATTCTACTACGATTTATTAGCGCAACGCGAAGAATTAGGAACCGAAGAAGTTGCTTTAGTTAGAATCGAGCAATTATTCCCATTGCACATCGATAAAATAGATGCGGTAATAAAACGTTACCCTAATGTTGAGAAATATATTTGGGCACAAGAAGAACCTAAAAACATGGGAGCTTGGATGCATATTGCACAACGTATGGAACTTGTAAAACTTGAAGTTTGCTCAAGACCATATAACTCTGTGCCTGCACCAGGGTCAAGTACTCGAGATAAAAGAAGACAGCAACAAGTTATTAATGCTGTATTTGATATAAAAAGTTAGATTAAAGAAATAAGATACCATTAAAATTATAAAAAATGATTTTAGAAATGAAAGTCCCTTCACCAGGGGAATCTATTACAGAAGTTGAAATTGCAACATGGCTTGTTGAAGATGGAGATTACGTAGAAAAAGATCAAGCTATTGCTGAAGTTGATAGTGATAAAGCAACCCTAGAATTACCTGCTGAAGTTAGCGGAATAATTACGCTTAAAGCGGAAGAAGGTGATGCTGTAGAAGTAGGCGCCGTGGTTTGTTTAATCGATACTAGTGCTGAAAAACCTGAAGGTGACGCTCCTGCAAAGGAAGAAAAGAAAGAAGAAGCTCCAGCTGCTGAAGCTCCAAAAGCGACTCCTGAAGCTAAAACTTATGCCACAGGAAGCGCAAGCCCTGCAGCTAAGAAAATATTAGCCGAAAAAGGTATTGAAGCATCTGCTGTTTCTGGATCAGGTAAAGATGGTCGTGTTACTAAAGACGATGCGATTAATGCCGTACCTTCTATGGGAACACCAACTGGAGGATCAAGAACAAGCACGACTAGTAAAATGTCGATGCTAAGAAGAAAAGTAGCAGAGCGTTTAGTAGAAGCAAAAAATACAACAGCTATGTTAACGACTTTCAACGAAGTTGATATGTCGCCAATTTTTGCTTTACGTTCAGAGTATAAAGAAACCTTCAAATCTAAACACGGTGTTGGATTAGGATTTATGAGTTTCTTTACATTAGCTGTAGTGAGAGCATTAAAAATGTACCCTGCAGTAAACTCAATGATTAGTGGTAAAGAAATGCTTTCTTTCGATTTCTGTGATATTAGTATTGCAGTATCAGGACCTAAAGGATTAATGGTTCCTGTTATTAGAAATGCTGAAAACTTAAGTTTTAGAGGTGTTGAAGCCGAAGTAAAACGTCTAGCATTACGTGCAAGAGACGGTCAAATTACTGTTGATGAAATGACTGGTGGTACCTTTACTATTACTAATGGTGGTGTATTTGGAAGTATGTTATCTACGCCTATTATCAATCCTCCTCAAAGTGGAATTTTAGGTATGCATAACATTGTTGAAAGACCTGTAGCTATCGATGGTAAAGTTGAAATTAGACCAATCATGTACGTAGCACTATCTTACGACCACAGAATTATTGATGGAAAAGAAAGTGTTGGTTTCCTTGTAGCTGTTAAAGAAGCTTTAGAGAACCCTACTGAAATTCTAATGGAAAACGATATTAAAAAGGCTTTAGAATTATAAGTCTATAGTTATTATAACAAACAAAAAAGGGCGCTGAATTTATTTCAGGGCCCTTTTTTAATATAGTTTAGTTGATAATAGCATTAAATGAAAAACACGTAAATGTTTATACTGAGTATAAAAACAATAAGGAGTGTTAGACCAATTGTACAGTACCTGTTGAATGTGTTATTTTCCATGAGAGTAATGTTTTTAGTTTTAAGAGGATTTCTTAATAAACCCTGCACTGTTTCCAGTGCAGAGTGTTAAAAAAAATTCTCTCTCAAAAGAATTAATAGCAATACGAAGATAGTGGCTTATACCTTAATAACAAATACGCAGTTCTACGTAATTTTAAGAAATCATTGTGATTTACTTAAGAAAATTCATAAAAAGACACTGAATTGTAGGGTTTTAGCTTAATTTAACTAATGATTTTACAAGAGAAAGCGTAAAAGCATTAGGTTTTCTCTTGTGAAATTTAAAAATTAAATTTACTGTATTTTTAAAGTTTGAATAGTAACCTTTTATTTATTAAAGCCCAGATAGCTAAAGAAGTAGGTCTGTTATTAATCTCTAATTTTTTTACAATATTACTTCTGTGCTTTTCTACTGTTCTAACAGAAATAGATAAATGCTCGGCGATTTCGTGACTTGACTTATGCTTTGAAATCAGTTTTACTATTTTTAACTCCGATTTAGTTAACTGGCGCATAGCATCAGTTGGCTGGTTATCTATGTGATCGGGATCTAAATAAGCATCAATTTCCTGACTAAAGTAAGTGTTACCTTGTTTAAGCTGCTCAATGCATTCTTCAATTTGTTCTATGGCTAATTCTTTTAGAATATAACCCTGTACTTTATATTCAAGCGCTTGATTGAAGTATTTTTCATTAATATGTAAAGTAAGCAGAACCACTTTAGTAGGTAAAGCATTTTTTAAACAGAGTTCAGCTACTTCAAGTCCCGACATTACTGGCATATTAATATCCAATATGGCGACTTCAGGTTTGTGTTTTACAATTTGGTTGTATGCCGTTTGCCCGTCACTAGAACTTCCTAAAATTGGATAACCTTCTGTGGTTAAAAAATCTAGTAGTCCACGTAAAATTAGGGGGTGGTCATCCGCAATTACAATAGAACTTTTCATATTTTGCTATTAACTCAGCTTTAAATATAAGTATTTCTTTTCGTAGTCTATTACAGCTTTCCCTTTTTTTAAAATATCGGCCCCTATAATGCCATCTACAGGTTTGGAATTGTGATTAATTAATGCAGCATTCACATGATTGAGGTTGAATAAAACTAATACAACCTTATTACTAGACCATTTTCCTATTTTTATTTTGTTCTTTTTAGAGAGTTTGGTTTCCATATCAGTGGCACCTGCACCAGCAGCTTTAATTAAGGAATCTTCGGCGTTTAGTTTAAAGGATTTAATGGCTTCAAAACCAACACAGGAATTCGAAGCTCCGGTGTCTAAAATAAAAAGTCCTTTTTTCCCATTTATGGAGGCCTTAATTTCAAAATGATTTGTTTTAGTAAGGTGTAGTTTTATCTTAGAATACCCTTTATCAGTAAGAAATTGTTGAAGCGTTTCCATATCATCATGTTTTATACAAATATAATCATGTAAAAACGATTATTTTTGCCAAAAGCCATTACCGTTTAATTTAAATTTTTGCCTTTGATAATTACAGACACACACACCCATTTATATAGTGAAGCTTTTGATGACGATCGTGAGGAGATGATTACCCGAGCCATAGATCAAGGCGTTTCAAGGTTTTTCATTCCAGCCATAGATTCTGCATATACTCAATCGATGCTGGAATTAGAAACCCGTTTCCCTGAAAATGTATTCTTAATGATGGGTTTACATCCTACACATGTTAAGGAAGATTATGAGGCCGAACTTCAACATGTAGAAGACATGCTAGAAAATCGATTTTTTTATGCTGTTGGTGAAATAGGGATTGACTTATACTGGGATAAAACTACATTAGACATTCAGAAAAAGGCTTTTATTTATCAAATCCGCTTAGCGAAAAAATATAAATTACCCATTGTAATTCATTGCCGTGAAGCCTTCGATGAGATTTTTGAAGTTCTTGAAAGTGAGAAGTCCGATGATTTATTTGGTATATTTCATTGCTTTACCGGAAATTTAGAACAAGCTCATCAAGCCATTTCTTATAATATGAAACTAGGGATCGGCGGGGTAGTCACTTTTAAAAATGGTAAAATAGATCAGTTTCTCAATAATATTGATCTTAAACATATTGTTTTAGAAACGGATGCGCCCTATCTAGCACCAGTACCGTATCGCGGAAAACGGAACGAAAGTTTATATATACTAAAGGTTTTAGAGAAGTTGTCCGTGATATATAGTAAATCCATAGAGGAAATTGCAGAAATAACCACAAAGAATTCGGTAGAGGTCTTTAATAAATAGGATATGAAAAGTTCGAAAGTAAAAATATTACTCATTTATACAGGTGGAACCATTGGGATGGTAAAAGATTTTAAAACAGGGGCCTTAAAGGCATTCGATTTTAAAACCTTACTCGATCAAATTCCAGAATTAAAACTTTTGGACTGTGATATCGATACGGTGTCTTTTGAAGAACCTATTGATTCTAGTAACATGAACATCGATTCATGGGTTCAAATCGCAGAACTTATAGAAGATCAATATGATGATTTCGATGGTTTTGTTGTACTTCATGGTAGTGATACGATGAGTTATAGCGCTTCAGCTTTGAGTTTTATGTTGGAAAACTTAGGAAAGCCTGTGGTGTTTACAGGCTCTCAATTACCTATTGGAGATTTACGAACCGATGCCAAAGAAAATTTAATTACGTCTATTCAGGTGGCTTCATTGCAAACTAAAGGAAAGCCTGTTATTCAGGAAGTTTGTTTGTATTTTGAATATAAATTATATCGCGCTAATAGAACAACGAAATTAAATGCTGAAGATTTTCAAGCTTTTTCATCATTTAACTATCATGATTTGGCTGAATCGGGTGTACACCTCAAGGTAAATTATGAGTATTTGTTTAAACCCAATACACGTAAAAAACTTAAAGTTCATAAAAAACTAGACAATAATATTGCCCTAATAAAGGTATATCCAGGTATTACTGAAGCTGTAATTCAAAGTATATTTCAAACTCCAAACCTAAAAGCGGTTATTATAGAGTCATATGGCGCTGGAAATTGTACCACCGAATCTTGGTTTTTAAATATTTTAACAGAAAATATTTCAAAAGGTATTCATATAATAAATATTACACAGTGTGTAGGAGGAAGTGTTATGATGGGGCATTATGAAACCAGTAGTGCTTTAAAAAACATTGGCGTGATCTCTGGAAAAGACATTACCACCGAAGCAGCTCTAGGGAAATTAATGTTTTTACTAGGGAAAGAAATATCGGGTAATCGGTTCAAAACCATGTATGAAACGCCTTTACGCGGAGAATTGTCTTAAAATTAACCTTCAAAATTTTAGGGTTCAAAGAATTTTTTGTTATTTCATCCCCGAAAAAAAATAAGCATACAATAGAGAGGTGGCCGAGTGGTCGAAGGCGCACGCCTGGAAAGTGTGTATACCTCAAAAGGGTATCGAGGGTTCGAATCCCTTCCTCTCTGCTGTGATTTTTTGCAGTTTAATTGCTTTTTTTTTTTATCTTTAACCCTTTAACTAATAAAATTAAGATCTAGAACATGAAAAGATTATTTTCTATCCTTGCCATAACAGGAATGATGGTATTTGGAACTGCTAATGCAACTACACTTGCAAGTACAACTACTACGACAACAGTAGCAACAACTATTACACAAGATGACGCTGCGCCTGCTGAAACTTTAGGGTTTCACCAAGAATTAAAAAAGAGATTTATTGAAGGTGGTCCTGGATTTATGGGGATCGTATTATTATGTTTAATTCTAGGTTTAGCAATTGCTATTGAGAGAATTATCTTTTTAAACCTTTCTACTACAAATACTAAAAAATTAACTCAAGATGTTGAGGACGCATTAGCATCAGGTGGTGTTGAAGCAGCTAAAGAAGTTTGTAGAAACACAAAAGGACCTGTAGCATCTATCTACTACCAAGGTTTAGATAGAACTGATGAAGGTCTTGATGCTGCTGAAAAAGCTGTTGTAGCTTACGGTGGTGTACAAATGGGACAGTTAGAAAAGAATGTATCTTGGATATCTTTATTTATCGCTCTTGCACCAATGCTTGGTTTCATGGGGACGGTAATCGGTATGATTCAAGCCTTTGATAAAATTGAAGCAGCTGGTGATATGCAACCTTCTCTTGTAGCTGGTGGTATTAAAGTAGCACTTTTAACAACAGTATTTGGTCTTGTAGTAGCGATTATACTTCAAATTTTTTACAATTACATTATTGCTAAGATCGATAGTATCGTTAACAACATGGAAGATGCTTCTATTACGTTAATGGATCTATTAATCAGACACAAAAAGTAAGAGTAACAAATTTAAAAGACTAAAATTATGGGTTTACATAAAGTATTAAAAATAGTGGCTTTCGCTCTTGCTATTATTGGTGCCATTTTCGCACTAATGATTATGGCAGGTGACGATGAGACTGCTTTAAGTATGAGTGGAAACATGCTGTATATTGCCTACATCGTATTAGGTATCGTATTGTTGCTTGTACTATTGTTTGTAATTAAAGGCCTGTTTGCTGGTAATATTAAAAAGACAATCATGACTGTTGGTGCTTTCGCATTAATTATTGTGATTTCTTACGGAATATCTTCTGGAACAGATTTAAACTTAAAACCTTTTACAGATAAAGGTTTAGATATCACTGAAGCAACATCTAAAAATGTTGGAGCTGGATTGTATGCATTTTACATCCTTGCAGCTTTAGCTATTGGATCAATGCTTTACGGAGGAGCGAAAAAATTATTTAATAAATAAAATTATGGCGAAAAGAGCATCACCAGAAGTAAATGCAGGCTCTATGGCCGATATCGCGTTCTTACTATTAATATTTTTCTTAGTAACAACAACTATTGAAACAGATTCAGGTATTAACCGTAAACTTCCTCCAATGGAAGAATCTGATGTCGATGTTGTTATCAAGCAAAAAAACATCTTCACCGTTTTATTAAATGGTAAAGATCAATTGCTTGTTGAAGATGAACTTATGGAGCTTAAAGATTTAAGACAAGCTGCTAAGGAGTTTTTAGATAATGGCGGTGATAGATCATGCGATTATTGTTCAGGAAAAAAGGATCCAGCTTCATCTGATAATCCAGATAAAGCTATTATTTCGCTTAAGAATGAACGTGAGACCTCTTATAAAACTTATATTGCTGTACAAAATGAATTGGTAGCAGCGTATAACGAATTAAGAGATTCTAGGGCGCAATCATTATACGGGAAATCATTTAAAGAAATGGAAGCCAACTATAATGATGTTAACTGGCCTGGGAATAAAGAAAAGTTAAAGGAACAAATTGAGCAAATTAAGCTTGATTATCCTCAAAAACTTTCAGAAGTTCAATAGATTAAAAATAACGTTTAAACTATATGTCTAAATTTAAAAAGAAAAAAGACGGAGGCGTACCTGCAGTAAACACAGCAGCTTTACCTGATATTGTATTTATGTTATTATTCTTCTTTATGGTGGCCACTGTAATGAGGCAAAACACTTTAATGATTGAGAATAATTTACCTTTTGCAGATCAAGTAGAAAAGCTGGATAAGAAAGATTTGGTTATGTATATTTATGCAGGAAAACCAAGCGAAAATTATAAGCAATACGGTACAGAGGCTAAAATTCAGTTGAATGATAAGTTCGCCGATGTTAAAGAAATTGCTGCCTTTATTGCTGCAGAAAGAGCTTCTAAAAGAGAAGAATTAATTCCTTTTTTAACCACTGCTTTAAAAGTAGATAAAGGTGCTAACATGGGATTAATTAGTGATATTAAACAAGAACTACGTAAGGTTAATGCCCTTAAAATAAATTACACAACCAAAAAAGGTAGTGTATTTGGAAGAGATTAATTTACATTCTTAATTTTATAATAAAAGGCGTTTTGATTTTCTCAAAACGCCTTTTATTTTTTAATACCTTTAATATTTTAATTTTAAACCGATTCTGATTTAATGAAGTACTTGGTCTTTACAATATTTCTGCTTCATAGTTTCTTCCTATGTACGGCACAGGACGTCACAACTGTGGAAGTCGATTCGCTTTATAAGGAGGACCATTTTTATGCAGGAATTACTTATAACTTTATTAGCAAACGACCAGAAGGGCTATCTCAAAATGGGTTTTCTTGGAGTTTGAGTTTAGGGTATATTAAAGATATGCCTATTAATAAAGCAAGAAATAAAGCTTTTGGAGTAGGACTAGGCTACGCTGCCGATTCATACAATCAAAATTTATTGGTTCGTGAAGATGTTGATGGGAGTTTTATATATGAAGTTATTGATGGAGATAGTTCCTTTTCTAAAAATAAATTTACTTTTCACCTTATCGAATTGCCTATAGAGTATCGTTGGCGGACTTCTACACCTACCGAATCTGCCTTTTGGAGAATCTATACAGGCTTTAAATTAGGCTATGTTATAAGCGATATATCAAATTATAAAGGTGATCTGGGAAGTTTTCGTTATGCAAATAACCCCGACTTTAATAATTTTCAATATGGCCTAACCTTAAGTGTAGGTTATAATACATGGAATTTACATGTTAACTATCTGCTTAATCCCTTATTTTCTGATTCAGCAAAGCTAGATGGTGAATCCATAGATATGAGTATCATTAAAATGGGACTTATCTTTTATATTCTGTAGTTGTGCAACATACCCAACACCTAATAAATGGTCGATTTAGAAAAATATTACGGAGAATTAGATGCAATTAAATTAATTGAAGTAATTGAATCTGGTAAAGAATATAAACCAGAAGTCTTTCTATATTGTAAAAAAAGAGTTTCTGAAATGAACTTACCTATCGAAACTATAAAATCCTATGCAACGGATATTATAAAAAAAAGATTTTACGAATATTTTACTAAAGGTAAATATCTGTCAAATGAACCTATTAACCTTGAAAGTTATTATCTCTTTAAAAAAGAAGTAAAGAAATGTTTTAATGAGAGTAAAGCTAAGTTTATTCAAAATAGGAATAGTATGACTCAAAACTTAAATATATAATTAAAATACGTTGCACAACACAGTATATAAAAAATTGCTAGTTTTAGCTAAACCAATGTTAGTCGCTCGTTTGCTAGCTTCTGATTTTCCTTCGGAAAATCCTCGCACACAAGCACGCAACTTTCCATACACATAAACGTTGCCTACAATTTGAGAAAATCGTAAATCAATGAAAATAAATCTATTAATCGGAATTCTTTTTTGCTCAACTTTATTTGCATGCGGAAGCAAAAATGATGACCGATTTATTTTCTTCCTTCACAACCGATTTTTAGAAGAACACGATCTGAATGAATTGCATCCCGAATTTGGAAGAACTGAATACAACGAAATTATTGCTGAATTTAAAAAAGAAGGTCTTAAAGTAATAAGCGAAAAACGGAGTGGAAATGTTAACGCAAGAGAATACGCAATCGGAATTATAACCCAAATTGACAGTTTAATAAAAAACAGAATAGAACCGAGAAAAATTACTGTGGTTGGAACTTCAAAAGGCGGATATATTGCTCAATACGTTTCGACTTTAGCAAATAATCAAGATTTGAATTTTGTATTTATTGCAAGTTTTAGGAATAGCGATATTCAAAATATACCTGAAATCAATTTTTGCGGAAATATTTTAACGATTTACGAAAAATCAGACCCATTTGGAGTCTCTTCATTGGAACGAAAGAAAATCTCGAATTGCGAAATAAAACACTTTAAAGAAATCGAACTGAAAACAGGAATGGGACACGGATTTTTATTTAAACCTTTAAAAGAATGGATTGAACCAACAATAAAATGGGCAAACGGAAATTACCTCGCGGAATAAAAACTAATACCAACAAGGTGTATAATTAATGGCTTGTTCGAGCTTGCTTACGAATATTCCTGCGGAATATTCTATTCGGTTATTATTTGTTAACTTTCGTTCTACATCACGCCACTAATCATACACGAAACAATTAGCAATAGTATAATACAGGTAATATGAAACAACTAATAATTTTACTAGGACTTATTATAACTGTAGGATGTTTTGGGCAAACATCTGATAGAGAATTAAAGACAGTTACTTTTTCAGGAAAAGGTTATGAACTTGGACTGCAACATGGAAAGACATTAAAAAAAGAAATAGGTGAAATTATAGTAGCTTGGAAAAAGAATGCTTCATCGGCCTTAGGAAAAGATGCAGATATAATCCTAAAAAATTTCTTCGAATATTCTAAATTTGATAAAGCCATTAAGAAATGGACGCCAGAATTGTTTGAGGAAATTAAAGGTATTGCCGATGGGTCTGAACAGAAGTTAAATGATGTTCTAGTTTTAAACCTGCTTGATGAGTTTTGGGTTTACATTGTAGATCTTCAAATGAATCATCATTGTAGTGGTGTTGGTGTTCCAGCAAGCAATGGAAATCCTGGGTATATATCCCAAAATATGGACCTTGAAAATTATACTGAAGGCTTTCAGGTGCTTATGCGTTTAAAAAGAACGGATAATCGACCTGAGCAATTAATCTTAACCCATCCTGGATTAATAGCCTTGAACGGAATGAATGAACAGGGAGTAGGTGTTTGTGTTAATACCATTATGGAACTTAAGGCATCCTCTACGGGATTACCTGTTGCATTTGTTATTAGACGCATTATTAATTCCACAGATAGAGAAGACGTATTAGCCTTTATTCAAAACGTAAATCATGCTTCTGGACAGAATTATATTATAGGAATTAGAGGTGAAGTGTTTGATTTTGAAGCATCAGCTCATAAAGTAGTTCGATTTGATCCAAAGAATAAAAATGGAACCGTATACCATACAAATCATCCTATTGTAAATGATGATATTAAAAAAGGATTTGAGAAATACAGTCCAAAATTGAAGGAAGAATTAAAACCAAAAAACTCCAACAGTTACCTCCGTCTCGAGGCTATTGAAAATAGAATGACGTCTAGTCAAAATATAGATGATAGCCTTATAAAAGAAGCCTTGCGCTCAAGAGATGATAAGGATAACCCTGTGTGTAATACATATAGTGAAAATGGCTATGGTTTTACATTTGCCTCCATTATTATGACGTTTTCAGAAAATCCGTATATTCAAATTCTTGCTGGCCCACCTGATGAGTCTGAATATAAAAGAGTTGATTTTACAGAGAGGAAATAATCACAAATGCCACTGTAATATAAATTTAATAGCTAATTCTTGTGTGCTTATGAAAACACAATCGGGTTTTCTATTCTGTGCGTGTATCCTAGTTTCAAGTTTAAACATCCTAAACTCTTCATAATTGTGGCTCTTTAGGCAAACAACCTTTCAATTTTTTACAGCCAATAGGGCACAAGTATCAATTGAGGAATAAAGCCTATAAAAGCGCCTATAACGAGCTCTATGAAATTATGGGCTTTATAGTGAAGTCTAGAAGTGGCTACAGCGCCAATTATTAGAGCCATTAAAGCTAAAGTACCGTTTATATTAATGCTGTAATGTATGCTAAGGGCAATAAAATACATGGCTAAGCCATTTACTCCAATCATGTGAATACTGGCCTTAAATCCGAACATAGCCAAGCACAGGCACGCCATATTTGAAATGAGAATACCCAGAAAGAAAAAGTAAATCTCAATGGATTGATTGGGTGTTGTAATTTTTTTTATCACCAAAAGTAGTATGATGCAATTCAGCATTAAAGGTAACACCCTTTGCCTAGCTGTTTCTAATCGAATACTGTTCACACGCCCTGTGATTTTTAGTAATAAATACAGTAAAATAGGCAGGATTACAGTTAAAATAAATAAGGAAATTAATTTCGCTGAAATAATATCAAAAGGAATAAACCGTGGTGACTTAGCAAAATAAAACGCTACACCAGCAATAGGCATTAATAGCGGATGAAAAATATACGAAATACTCTTTAGTAGTTTATCCATTATATTTTTTTACGTAATCGCGCTACAGGAATGTCTAATTGTTCTCTATACTTGGCAACGGTTCTTCTAGCGATTGGATAGCCTTTGTCTTTCAGAATTGACGCTAGCGTTTCGTCGGTTAATGGCTTTTTCTTATTTTCTTCTTCAATAACAGTTTCAAGAATTTTTTTGATTTCTCGAGTTGAAACATCTTCACCTTGATCATTTTTCATCGATTCCGAAAAGAATTCTTTGATGAGTTTGGTACCATATGGGGTATCCACATATTTACTATTGGCTACACGTGATACGGTCGAGACATCCATAGAAATTTCGTCAGCAATATCCTTTAGGATCATGGGTTTCAGGTTGCGTTCATCTCCGGTTAGAAAATAATCTTTTTGATAATGCATAATCGCACTCATCGTAACAAACAGGGTTTGCTGGCGCTGTTTAATGGCTTCAATAAACCATTTGGCGGCATCTAATTTTTGCTTGATGAACATCACAGCATCTTTTTGCGATTTAGACTTCTCTTTTGAGTCTTTATAACCCTTCAGCATGTTGTTATATTCTCTAGAGACATGAAGTTCGGGAGCGTTTCTTCCGTTAAGAGACAATTCTAATTCACCATCTACAATTTTAATGGCAAAATCTGGAACGACGTGCTCTACAATACGATTATTTCCTGCGTACGATCCGCCTGGTTTCGGATTTAAATGCTCAATTTCGGTGATGGCTCCTTTAAGCTGTTCCTCTGATATATTAAATTTTTGAATCAATTTTTTGTAATGCTTCTTAGTAAATTGATCAAAAGCTTTATCAATAATGGCAATAGCCAAATCGGTATCTTCGGTTTTATTTTTTCGGTGTAATTGAATGCTTAAACATTCTTGTAAATTGCGAGCCCCAACACCAGCAGGGTCTAATTGGTGTACAATTTTAAGTACTCTTAATATGGCTTCTTCACTGGTGTAAACATTTTGAGTGAAGGCCAAATCGTCCATGATATCACTTATTTCACGGCGTATATAACCACTTTCATCGACACTACCTACTAAAAATTCTGCAATATCACGTTCTTCGTCGGTTAATCTATAAGTGTTTAACTGGTTAATTAAATATTGAGTAAACGATGTTCCTGCAGCATAAGGCATGGTTTTTTCTTCATCATCACTACTGTAATTATTAGCTTGGGTTCTGTATTCAGGGATCTCGTCGTCACTTAAATATTCGTCAACATTAATGTCATCGGTATTGATGGATTCGTTGTCGTTATATTCTTCAGATGAATTATCAAATTCGGAGTCTAGGTCGTTTAAGGCTTCTTCTTTACCACCCTCTAAGGCAGGGTTTTCTTCTAACTCTTGCTTTAAACGCTGTTCAAAAGCTTGCGTAGGCAGCTGTATCAATTTCATTAATTGAATTTGCTGCGGCGACAGTTTTTGAGATAATTTAAATTGTAAATGTTGTTTAAGCATGATTTGAAATTACATTAACCAAAAATAATTAAAATCGCTTAATAAGTGGAATAGATCGTATGCTTTCTTCTATTAGGGTCAAGCTATTTCTAATGAGAAGTTTAAATCCCATGACTTACAGCTTGTTGCTAGCATGGGATATTTAGGCTACCTAGAATATTAATGGTCTAAGTTATTTGATATGTATGTTTTTAAAAGATACTTCTAGTTTGTTATGAACTAGAAAAATGCTTTAAAATTCTGCATTTTGAGGCGTTCTAGGGAAAGGAATAACATCCCTAATATTACTCATACCTGTGGCAAACATGACTAAACGTTCGAATCCTAGTCCAAAGCCAGAATGAACAGCGGTTCCAAATTTACGTAAATCTAAATACCACCAAAGTTCTTCTTCAGGGATATCTATAGCGGCCATTTTTTCTTTTAAAATGTCTAGTCGCTCTTCGCGTTGTGCACCACCAACAATTTCGCCAATTCCAGGGAAAAGAATATCCATGGCTCTTACGGTTTTACCATCGTCGTTTAAACGCATGTAAAAGGCTTTAATATTCGCTGGGTAGTCAAATAAAATTACAGGGCATTTAAAGTGTTTCTCTACAAGGTAACGTTCGTGCTCACTTTGTAAATCGGTACCCCACTCGTTAATAAGGTATTTAAATTTCTTTTTCTTATTGGGCTTACAATTACGTAGTATATCAATAGCTTCGGTATAACTAACACGTTTAAAATGGTTGTCGGTAACAAAGTTTAATTTTTCAATTAAAGACATATCGCTACGTTCAGCCTGTGGTTTCTTTTTGTCTTCCTCCTGTAAACGTTGATCTAAAAACTCTAAATCTTCACGATTATGTTCTAAGATGTATTTAATCACCGATTTCATAAAGTCCTCGGCCAAATCCATATTACCAGCTAAATCCATAAAGGCAACTTCGGGTTCTATCATCCAAAACTCTGCCAAGTGGCGTGATGTATTAGAATTTTCAGCTCTAAATGTAGGACCAAAAGTGTAAACTTTACCTAAAGACATCGCATAGGTTTCAGCTTCTAACTGTCCGGAAACCGTTAAATTGGTTTCCTTTCCGAAGAAATCTTTAGTATAATCCACTTTGCCTTCTTCAGTTAAAGGCGGATTTTTAGGATCTAAACTTGAAACTTTAAACATTTCACCGGCGCCTTCAGCATCACTTCCAGTAATAATTGGTGAATGCATGTAGTAAAAACCATGCTCATTAAAGTATTTATGAATGGCAAATGAAAGTGACGATCTTAAACGCATTACGGCACTAAAAGTATTGGTTCTAGTACGTAAATGGGCGTTTTCTCTTAAAAATTCGAAAGAGTGTTTTTTAGGTTGAATGGGATAAGTTTCAGGATCGGAATCTCCTAAAATTTCAAGGCTTGCGACTTGAATTTCTACACTTTGACCTTTACCTTGACTTTCTACTAATTCACCTTTTATATGAATGGCAGCACCCGTAGTGACACGTTTTAGAGTAGCTTCATCAAACTTTTCGAAATCTACTACACATTGTATATTATTTATGGTAGAACCATCATTTAAAGCAATAAAACGGTTTGCTCTAAAAGTTCTTACCCACCCTTTTATTTCCACTTCTGGGATTACCGTATTTTGTGTTAATAAATCTGAAATGGTTTTTAGTTGCATAGGTTTAAGTTTTGAACTGTAAATATAAAGCATTATATCATTAAAATTGAAATAATAAAACTAAAAAGTGATATTGAATTTCTAAATATAAGCAGTAAAAGGTGCTAAATTGTAATCGGTGAGTTTTAGTAATTCTGTGTGTTTTTATCGTCATCCTCTTTAGGAATCACATCGATAGCTGGTTTTTTAAATTCCTTTTTGTTTGCAATACTACGTTCTAAAGACAGTAATAAAGATGGTAAAAGCAGTAGGTTAGCCAACATGGCAAATAGTAAGGTTGCCGAAACTAAAGCGCCCAAGGCTACAGTACCACCAAAGCTAGAAATGGTAAACACAGAGAACCCAAAGAAAAGCACGATAGAGGTATAAAACATACTCACACCAGTTTCGCGTAGTGCCCCGTAAACCGATACTTTGATTTTCCATTTATTGGCTTGTAACTCTTGACGATATTTTGCTAAAAAGTGAATGGTGTCATCTACCGATATTCCAAAGGCTATACTAAACACTAAAATGGTTGACGGTTTTAAAGGCACGCCCAAATAGCCCATCAAACCAGCGGTGATTACTAGGGGTAGAAGGTTGGGGATTAAAGAAATAATAATCATCTTCCCTGATCGGAACATAAAAGCCATAAATAAAGCAATTAATACAATGGCTAGTGAGAGTGAAATGACTAAGTTTTTTACCAAGTATTTTGTCCCTTTTTGGAAAACTAATGCTTTACCAGTCATGGTGACATCATAGCGGTCTTTAGGAAAAGTTTTGTCTATTTTAGTTTGAAGGTTTTCCTCGATACGTTCCATCTTATCTGTACCAATATCCTTCATGAAAGTGGTGATACGTGCATATCGTCCAGTAGAATCAACGAAGTTTTTTAATAAATCGATATCCGAATTTGATGTCGAATTTTTAGCGTAAGAAAGTATAAAACTATTTTCTTGAGCCGTAGGTAATTGATAGTATTTAGGATTTCCGTTATAGTAAGCTTGCTTCGAATATTTTACTAACCCAACTACCGAAATAGGTTTCGATAATTCTGGTATATCAATAATCAGTTCTTCTAAGTCGTTAATACGTTTTAAGGTAGAACGTTTCATGACACCTTTTTTACGTTTGGTGTCAATCATGATTTCAACAGGCATAATACCATTGAATTCTTGTTCAAAGAAACGGATGTCTTTAATAAACTCCGATTTTTGAGGCATGTCTTCAATAAGACTACCTGATATTTTAATTTGGTAAACACCAATAATACTGGCTATAAGTAAAACAAGAGACGTGATATAAATGGTAATGCGTCGGTGTTTTACCATGCGTTCCATCCAATCTACAAAACCACCAATCCAGCGTCTATTGAGGTGTTCTAAATGGCGGTCTTTCGGGAATGGTAAAAATGTGTATATAATAGGGATGATAAGTAAACATAGTATAAAAATGGCTAGAATACTCAAGGATGCTACAATACCAAATTCTTTTAAAAGCTTGCTTTCGGTAAGTATAAAAGTCGCAAAACCAGAAGCTGTAGTCACATTGGTCATTAACGTGGCGTTACCAACTTTTGTAATGACACGTTGTAATGATTTTACCTTGTTTCCATGAAGATTAACTTCATGCTGATATTTATTTATAAGGAAGATACAGTTAGGTATCCCAATGACAATAATAAGCGGCGGAATTAAAGCGGTTAAAACCGTTATTTCATATTCCAGGAAACCTAAAATACCAAAGGTCCACATCACGCCTATACAAACAACAATTATAGAAATAAGCGTGGCTCTAAATGATCTAAAAAAGAAGAAAAATATGAGCGAGGTAACTAATAAGGCTGCTACAAGAAAGAGTCCTATTTCGTCAATAATATTTTGAGCGTTAAGCGTTCTAATATAAGGCATTCCTGAAGCATGAACGTGTAAGTTTTGCGCCTCTTCAAATGCTTTCACCTTAGGGATAAAATCGTTGAGAATATAATTTTTCCGTGCAGCCGTGTTTACAATGTCTTTCTTTAAATAAATGGCCGACCTAATGGTTTTGGTCTCTTTGTTGAATAAAAAACCATCATAAAAAGGATATTTTTCAAATAAATCCGATTGCAGCTTTTCAATTTCTGCTACGGAACTTACCGAATCTTTAATGAAAGGCTCTAGTTTGAATTTTTCGTGTTCGCTATCTTTTACAAGTTTTTGAAGATCTTTAATAGATAGCACCGATTCAACTTCTGGAGCTGATTTAAATGAGGTGGTTAAATTGTTCCAAGCGTTTAACTTTTCAACGGTAAAAAGACTTGGGTCTTTAACGCCAAGAATAATAAGGTTACCTTCTTCACCAAAGGTTTCTAAGAATTTATTGTATGCTAGATTTACTTCATGATCATCTGGGAGTAAATTGGCCTCGGTATTAGTGAAGCGCATGTTTTTCCAATTCAAGCTTAAAAGGAAAGTCGCTGTGATAATACAAATAAGTATTATTATTTTATTTCGTAAAATGAGTCTAGCGACTGCGTCCCAAAAATCTTCAGTAAATAGTTTAAGCATGCGTTAATTTAATGAGGGCAAAGTTAGAAAAAAGGAGCATAATACCTTATAATGAGACGTTAAATGTGAATTTAAAAGCAATGTTGTCGCTAAAGGTAGGAAGGTAATAGGCCCCATACCTGTAGGTGAAACTTAATCCAAATCCATAAAGTAGTTTGTTGATTTCAAATCCAGATTCGGTATAGCCGTAATTTAAAGTGTCGAAAGTAACGTCTTGATGTCGGTCTATGTTGTCCATATCGCCTAATGCATAACGCGTTATTAATACAACCTGAGGCCTAAATCGTTCTGTAACATGAAAGGGTTTTATGAAATATTTTAATTGAAACGTAAAAAACTTATCTGAAAAGAACTCATTAAAATACATGGTTTCAAAACTATTTAAACCTGCTATGGAAAAGCGTTCAAGGATTTTTTCTTTTCTAATATTATTAGGGTAGGCATGGTATAAATGGGTTAGCGGTGTATCGCCGATAGCCATTCCCGAAACGAAAATGATTTGTGCAAAATGACTGTTTTCCTGACCCAGTTCAAAAATGGTTCTAAAATCTAATTTGGTAAAATCAAAATCACCTTTGAAAACATCGTGATAACTTTTGGTATATTGAAATGAAAATTTTGGAAAACCCGATTTCACTTCTTGTGTTCCTAAAGGGGTCTCCTTAAATTTACTAAATGGGCTCCATTGAAATCCTATAATGGCTGTGCTTAAATTATAAGTAGTATAAAGCTGATCGTCTAGGGCGTAGGCATAATCGTAAGTAGGATCGATGTCACTTACAGCAAATTCAACTTTACTCAATAAGTGATTAGATATTTGATGTTCGAAGGTTAAAGATTTACTAATGTACTTGTAAAATAAATCGATGTTAAGCAAACGAGGTTCAAAAAATTGAAAGACACGATTGTCAGTAATATATTTTGTGCTTCCTGTTTCCTGAAGGTCGTCGGTATAAGCAAAGTTTAACCAGGTGTTCGATTTTTTAATTAGGCGCATACCGCCGCCAATACTAAATTTAAAGCGGTGATCTCTAAATCCATAAACACCATAACTATTTAGACGGTATTTTTCTGAAAACTTGTCATTAGTGACCCCTCCAATCCCGGTTCTAATCCCTTCAAATTGATTAAATTTTATGAGGTATCTTAAATCAAAATTGAAATATTTGGTCGGGAAATAACCTGTACCAATACTTTTTAGGAGCAAATGCTTTTTTAATGTGTCTTTAGAAGTTTTTTGTGGTTGCTCGGTAAATGATTGCGCTTCCACAAAGGTAGAGCAGAATAGGAGCAACAATAAAAACGTACATTTTTTTAGCATTAGGGCCGACTGAAAATAAGGATTTAAAAAAAGCGACAATACTGTCGCTTTTCATATTATACGGTCATGATTTCTTTTTCTTTATTCTCGAAGACCTCGTCAACTTTTTTAACGTATTTATCGGTTAATTGTTGTACATCTATTTCGGCATTCTTTTTTAAATCTTCCGAAATGTCATCGTTTTTCTTAAGATCGTTATTGGCTTCTTTACGCGCCGATCTAATACTCACCTTAGCATCTTCAGCTTCAGCTTTGGCTTGTTTGGCTAAATCTTTACGACGCTCTTCCGTTAATGGTGGTACGTTTATAATGATGGTTTCACCATTATTCATCGGATTAAAACCAAGATTAGAATAAGCAATACCGCGTTCTATTTCTTGCAACATGTTTTTCTCCCATGGTTGTACCGTAATGGTTCTTCCATCTGGCGTATTTACATTGGCTACTTGACTTAATGGTGTTTGTGAACCGTAGTAATCAACCATAACACTACCTAACATAGCAGGACTTGCTTTTCCTGCTCTAATGTTTACAAATTGTTTTTCTAAATGAGTAATGGCATTTTCCATTGCCTCTTTAGTACTGTCTAATATAAATTTAATGTCTTCGTCCATGATTTTAAAATTCTTGTATTAAATCAAAAAAAGTAAGTCTTATATGTTAACAACGGTTCCAATATTTTCTCCAGAAACAACTTTAAGTAAGTTGCCAATGGTATTCATATCGAAAACAATAATTGGTAATTCGTTTTCTTGGCTTAAGGTAAAGGCTGTTGTATCCATAACTTTAAGGCCTTTACGTAACACATCATCAAAAGTAATGCTGTTAAATTTAACGGCTGTTTTATCTTTTTCAGGATCTGCATTGTAAATACCATCTACACGTGTTCCTTTTAAAATAACATCCGCTTCAATTTCAATAGCTCTTAAAACGGCTGCAGAATCGGTTGTAAAATAAGGGTTCCCTGTACCACCTCCAAAAATAACAACGCGTCCTTTTTCAAGATGACGAATGGCCTTTCTACGAATAAACGGTTCGGCAACCTCGTTAATTTTGATGGCCGATTGTAATCGTGTTGGAATGTCTACATCTTCTAAAGCACCTTGTAAAGCCAAGCCATTTATAACCGTGGCTAACATCCCCATATGGTCACCTTGTACACGATCCATACCTTTACTTGCTCCAGCAACACCTCTAAATATATTACCTCCACCAATTACAATGGCAACTTCTACACCTTTGTCGGTAATGGTTTTAATGTCTTGAGCATATTCTGCTAAACGATCTGGGTCGATGCCGTATTGGCGATTTCCCATTAAGGCTTCACCTGAGAGTTTTAGGAGTATTCTTTTGTATTTCATGGAATGGATTAATCTGTTAAAGGTTCTCGCTTTCGCGGAAATTAAAGTTTAGCAAAACTACATAAAATTTTTATTTTTTTGAATTTATATGAATTTAGAATTTAGTTATAAAAAAAACCACCACTCTAAAGCTTAGAGTGGTGGTTTGTATTTAAGAGATTCCTGTTTTCACAGGAATTAAATTAACCTACAGAAGCACGTTTAAATCCAGCGATGGCAACTTCACCGTAAGAAGAAACATATTCAGCTACAGTTTTCTTTTCATCTTTAATGAATTTTTGATCTAATAAACACTGCTCTTGATCTAAAGTTGTGTTATCAGAGATAAAACGTTGCATTTTACCTGGTAAGATGTTACCCCAAATTTTCTCTGGCTTCCCTTCAGCAGCTAACTCAGCTTTTGCAGCTTCTTCAGCAGCAGCAAGAACTTCAGGAGTTAATTGTTGCATAGAGATGTACTGAGGTACGTTTTTAAGAGTTTTCCCTAAACGACCTAATTCGATATTATCTTTTTCGATAACTGCGATTCTAGCTTCAGTTTCAGAAGCTACATAAGCAGGATCAAAATCTTTGTAAGATAATGAAGTTGCTCCCATAGAAGCTACTTGCATAGCTACATCTTTAACTAAAGTTTCAGCGTTATCAACTTTTGCAGTTAAACCTACTAAAGCAGCAATTTTGTTAATATGTACGTAAGCACCAACATAAGCAGCTTCTAATTTTTCAAAAGAAGTGATGTCTAGTTTTTCACCAATAACACCAGTTTGCTCAACTAATTTGTCTGCAACAGTCATGCCTCCAAAATCGGCAGCTAAAAATTCTTCTTTAGAAGTTGTATCTAAAGCGATATCAGCTAATTGGTTTGCTAACGCTAAAAAGTTTTCGTTTTTACCAACAAAATCAGTTTCACAACCTAAAACAATAGCAACACCAGCAGTTTGGTCTGCATTAATTTTAGCTACAGCAGCACCTTCAGAAGAATCTCTGTCGGCTCTTTTTTCTGCTACTTTTTGTCCTTTTTTACGTAAAACTTCGATTGCTTTATCAAAGTTACCTTCAGCTTCAACTAAAGCTTTTTTGCAGTCCATCATTCCTGCACCAGTTGCTTGTCTTAATTTGTTAACTTCAGCCGCTGTTACTTTTACTGTAGTACTCATAGTGATTATAATTTAAAAAAGTCGTTCAATACATTTTCTGTAAAGAAAAGAACTAAACGACTTATTTGTGTTGTGTAAATGTTATTTATTCTTCTTCTTCAGCAGTTGCTTTAGCTTTAGGTGCTGCTTTAGCTTTAGGAGCATCGTCCTTAGCTGAAGCATCTTTCTCTGCTTTGCGTTCTGCTAAACCTCCTGCGATTGCAGATGATACGTGAGATAAAATTTTATCTATCGATTTAGAAGCGTCATCATTTGCAGGAATTACATAATCAACTTGACGTGGGTCAGAGTTGGTATCAACCATTGCAAAAATTGGAATGTTTAATTTTTGAGCTTCTTTAATCGCGATATGCTCACGCTTAATATCAACAACAAATAAAGCACCTGGTAAACGAGTCATATCGGTAATAGAACCTAAGTTTTTTTCTAACTTAGCTCTTAAACGATCAACTTGTAAACGCTCTTTTTTAGATAAAGTCATGAAAGTACCGTCTTTCTTCATTCTATCGATAGAAGCCATTTTCTTAACAGCTTTTCTAATAGTTACGAAGTTAGTTAACATACCACCTGGCCATCTTTCAGTGATGTAAGGCATGTTAATGTCTCCAGCTTTTTCAGCTACGATATCTTTAGCTTGCTTTTTTGTTGCAACGAATAAAATTTTACGACCAGATGCTGCAATTTTAGCAAGTGCTGCACCAGCTTCTTCAATTTTAGCCGCTGTTTTGTATAGGTTAATAATGTGGATGCCGTTACGCTCCATGTATACGTAAGGCGCCATGTTTGGATCCCACTTACGTGTAAGGTGTCCGAAATGTACACCTGCTTCAAGTAATTCTTTTACTTCTACTGCCATTTTTGTAATAGTTTACGTTCTTTTAAATTAGCAATGTTCCGTTCGGTTTTTGGCTGTTAAGCTTCGGCCTTTGGCTTCATTTAGATGCTAAACTTTCAATTCTGAATTCGATTCAGAATCTTTTTAAATTAAATCGATGCTCTGAAAATTTCAGAGTGTTTATTTTGAATATGGATGTAAACCTATAAAGGTGTTGAAACATGTTCAAAAGATGCTGAACTAAGTTCAGCATGCGCATATTAACGTTTCGAGAATTGGAATTTCTTACGCGCTTTCTTCTGACCGAATTTCTTACGCTCTACCATTCTTGGATCTCTAGTTAATAAACCTTCTGGCTTAAGTGTTAATCTGTTCTCAGCATCAACCTCACACATAGCGCGAGAAATTGCTAAACGAACAGCTTCTGCTTGTCCAGTAATACCACCTCCATATACATTTACTGTAATATCAAAGTTGCTGTCATTGTTAGTCAAAACTAAAGGCTGCTTTACTTTGTACTGTAAGGTAGCTGTAGTAAAGTAGTTAGTTAAGTCTTTTTTGTTAATCGTAATGTTACCGCTTCCCGCAGAAACATAAGCACGAGCAACAGCCGTCTTTCTACGGCCGATTTTGTGAATTACTTCCATTTACTTGAATTCGTTTAAGTTAATTGTTTTTGGCTTTTGTGCTGCATGAGCATGTTCTGAACCAACAACAACTGTTAGATTACGGAATAAATTTGCACCTAATTTGTTTTTAGGTAACATTCCTTTAACTGATTTCTCTACTACTCTTGCAGGATCTTTTCCGTACAATTCTGTAGCAGTTAAACTTCTTTGACCACCTGGGTATCCTGTGTGACGAATGTACGTTTTGTCGTTCCATTTGTTACCAGATAACGTGATTTTTTCAGCATTGATAATGATTACATTATCTCCGCAATCCACGTGAGGTGTGAAGTTAGGCTTGTGTTTACCTCTTAAAAGTTTTGCAACTTTAGAAGCTAAACGTCCAAGCGCTTGACCTTCAGCATCAACAACTACCCACTGCTTATCTGCAGTAGCTTTGTTTGCTGAAATCGTTTTGTAGCTTAATGTGTCCACACTAATTATTTTTAATTATTAAACATTCCTCTCTTAAAAAGAGTTTGCAAATTTACGATTATATATTTGATTACCAAATAGTGAGCTCACTTATTTTTAATTGCACTTATTAACTGATTTTGAATTCATTATAAGCCCTTTAAATTGAAAATCATTTTTAGTTAAATATTTGTTTTTCAAGACCATGCTTTTATTAGTTTTGCAGCTTTAAATTTTTGCATATGATTTCAGTAGATAATTTAGCCGTAGAGTTTAGCGGACATACCTTGTTCAGTGACGTGTCATTTACCATAAATGCCAACGATAAAATTGCATTAATGGGTAAGAATGGTGCAGGAAAATCTACCATGATGAAAATTATTGCAGGAGAACAAAGTCCGACAAGAGGTAACGTGCGTTTTCCTAAGGATGCTGTAATTGCTTATTTGCCACAACATTTATTAACGGAAGATAATACCACCGTTTTCGATGAAGCTTCTAAAGCTTTTAGTCATGTATTCGAAATGCGTAACGAAATGGAAGCTTTAAACAAGCAACTAGAAACGCGTACAGATTACGAATCGGATGAATATATGAAAATCATTGAAAGGGTTTCCGATCTTGGCGAGAAGTATTATGCCCTAGAAGATGTGAATTACGATGCTGAAGTTGAAAAGGCATTAAAAGGACTTGGTTTCAAACAAGAAGATTTTACAAGATTGACCAACGAATTTAGTGGCGGATGGCGTATGCGTATCGAGCTGGCTAAAATATTACTACAAAAGCCGGATTTAATTCTTTTAGATGAGCCAACCAATCATATAGATATAGAGTCGGTCATTTGGTTAGAAGATTTTCTACTGAATAAAGCCAATGCCGTCGTGGTGATTTCACACGATAAAGCCTTTATTGATAATATTACCAATAGAACGATTGAAGTGACGATGGGACGTATTTACGATTACAAAGCCAATTACTCCCATTATTTACAGTTGCGTGAAGAGCGTAGAGCGCATCAAATAAAAGCTTACGAAGAGCAGCAAAAATTTATTGCCGATAATATGGCTTTTATCGAACGCTTTAAAGGAACCTATTCTAAAACCAATCAGGTGAATTCGCGCGAGCGTATGCTTGAAAAGTTAGAGATTATTGAGGTGGACGATATCGATACCTCGGCCTTAAAATTACGTTTCCCTAAAACTCAGCGTTCAGGCGATTATCCTATTACAGTAAAAGAGGTTTCGAAATCTTACGGCGACCATGTGGTGTTTAAAAATGCTAGCATGTCTATTGCAAGAGGTGAAAAAGTGTGTTTCGTAGGTCGTAATGGTGAAGGGAAATCGACCATGATTAAAGCCATTTTAGGTGAAATTGAGGTTGATGGTACTTGTGCTTTAGGTCATAATGTACAGGTGGGCTACTTTGCACAAAACCAAGCGGCCTTGTTAGATGAAGAACTAACCGTATTTCAAACCGTTGATGAAGTTGCCCAAGGCGATGTGCGAAAGCAAATAAAAAACATTTTAGGACGCTTTATGTTTAAAGGCGATGCTATCGATAAAAAAGTAGGCGTACTTTCTGGTGGAGAAAAAACCAGATTAGCCATGGTAAAATTATTACTAGAGCCCGTAAACTTGCTGATTCTCGATGAGCCTACGAACCACTTAGATTTAAAATCGAAAGATGTTTTAAAAGAAGCCTTATTAGATTTTGATGGTACTTTGGTTTTGGTTTCCCACGATAGAGATTTTCTTCAAGGCTTATCTAAAAAGGTATTCGAGTTTAAAGACCAACGTGTTATCGAGCATTTTGAAACGATTGACGATTTCTTAGTTAGAAACCGAATTGAGAGCTTGAAAGCTATAGATTTGTAAAGGGCGTTTAATTGTTGAGTTGACGTCACCCTGAACTCGTTTCAGGGTCTCATATTATAAGCCTTTAGTGAAAAATAGTCTTAAGAAAGATGCTGAATAGGAATATCCCATATTGATATTTTTTTCTTTTACATGAAAGACCCTTCAGGTTTTTGAAACCTGAAGGGTCTGTGGAAATTTCGATATTTGTGGTGTTTTTTAATAGGCTTTTATAGTGGTGATGTATATAGGATGAGATTCTGAGACTAGCTCAGAATGACGAAATCGATGTTTTGTCGTCTCCCTGAACTCCTGCCGGCAGGCAAGGCGTTTCAGGGTCGCATGATACAAATGTTCGGTGAAGCTGTAAGAAGTCCTTGTGGCATCAAGTAAAAGCGTCACAATAATAAATGTAATACCATGTTATAGTACCATGAGAATTTTCATCGTTTTTATTTTTCTGCTGAATAGCCTCGGTGTCTCATCGCAAATGCCACCTGGTTTTAATGAAGAGGAAGCTGTTACGGCAATTGCCTTTTGTAACAGTTTTAATTTTAAAGAACAGTTTCAGAGTAACGAAGCTATAATTCCCAAGGGTTTTCGGTTACGTCATACTTCAAATATATTGAGTATGGACAATAAATTTGAAGTTTATCAGAACGATTCCATTGGTATTATTAACTACCGTGGTTCTACGGCAAAATTAATTAGTTGGATTGAAAATTGTTATTCTGCTATGATTCCCGCAAACGGAAGTATCCTCCTTAATGAACAATCCTTTAATTATAAATTTGCTGAAGATGCCTTGGCGGCCGTTCATGCTGGTTATGCTTTAACTGTGGTTATTATTTCTGAAGATTTAATAGAACAAATCAACGCACTCAACCAAGCTGGTATTCATCATATCATCATTACGGGTCATAGTCAAGGTGGTGCTTTGGCGACTTTAACACGTGCTTATCTCGAGAATTTACCAGCAGGTGTTTTGCCTGAAAACAACCGTTATAAAACCTATGCCTTTGCGCAGCCCATGTCTGGAAACAAAGAGTTTGCTGAAGAATACGATACGAGATATAGTCACCTCGGAACCAGTTATTCTATTGTCAACCCGAAAGACCCGGTGCCTTATATGCCATTCAATTATGAAGAAGAGCGATTGGTTACCAAAGAAAAGGTGGTTTCTTGGCTTTTGGGAACTAAAGAAATTAAGCCGAAAAAGCTCGGGCAAGATGCTGTTATTCGTTTGTTTGAAGGAGGCTTAACCGGATATATTAATAACAGTAATGCTTTAATTAATAGGATTCTAGATTTTAAATTTGGAAGTATTACCATGCCAGAGTTTGTGGCCGATATTAATTATTACCCCACCGGTGAGCGCAAAGAGTTGCCGAAATTTGATTACCCTAAAATTGAAGTCGATGTTACTGGTTTAACCGAAGCGGAGCTAGATGATTTGGTTCAAGATGAAGACGGAACATGGTTTAAAAAGGAAACGAAGTTTTTTCAGCACAAACCTTATAATTACTACGTTGGGGTTTTAAAAAAATGGCAATATCCTTCATATGATGCCTTAGATCTTAAGTATTTGTCTGGCGATTTGTAGATGGTATATTTTTTAGATTTACGCGTCTATAAGTGTCTTTTTAATATAAAAACAAATTGATTTTAGTTAAATATTTGGTAATCAAATCATTGTAGTTATGGTGTCGTGTAGTTTTTTGACTATTTTTGCAGCGCTATGCAAGAATTAAAACTTTCAGATTGGTTACCTACCACAAACAAAGAGGTGAAAATACGCGGCTGGGATGCCCTAGACGTGATATTATTTAGTGGCGATGCCTACGTGGATCATCCATCGTTCGGGCCTGCTGTTATTGGACGTATTCTAGAAAGTTACGGATTGCGTGTAGCGATTGTTCCGCAGCCTAACGTGAATGATAACCTTCAGGATTTTGAAAAGCTAGGAACGCCTAAATTATTTTTTGCGATTACCGGGGGCTGTATGGACCCGATGATTAGCAATTACAACGCCAATAAAAAGCGTCGCGATAAAGATGCTTATACGCCAAATGGTGATATTGGCTTTAGACCCGATTACGCCACTTCGGTGTATTCGAAAATATTAAAAGATAAATTTCCCGATGTTCCTATTTTAATTGGTGGGATTGAAGCGTCTTTACGACGTGTTACCCACTATGATTATTGGAGCGATAAGCTGTTACCTTCTATTTTAGAAACTTCGAAAGCCGATATGTTAGTTTACGGTATGGGCGAGCAGCCTTTGCGCGAAGTGGTGCGTTTAATGCAAAAGGGGGTGCCTTTTAGTAGTATAAATACCATAAAACAAACCGCAGTTTTGTTGGATGCCGATGCTAAAATTCCGAAAAATAGCAATTGGGAGGATGTTGAAATTGTATCGCACGAAAAATGCTTAAAGGATAAAAAAGCCTATGCTTCTAACTTTAAAACCATAGAGCAGGAGAGTAATAAATTAGCGGCACGTCGTATTTTTCAGAAGATTGGGGATAAAACCTTGATGATTAATCCGCCGTACCCAACCATGACGGAAGATGAAATTGATGCGTCTTTTGAATTGCCTTACACCCGTTTACCACACCCGAAATATAACAAGCGTGGGCCAATACCAGCGTTTGAAATGATTAAGTTCTCGATAAACATTCACCGTGGGTGTTTTGGAGGCTGTAGTTTTTGTACCATTTCGGCACACCAAGGAAAATTTATTGCTTCTAGAAGTAAGGAATCGGTGCTTCGTGAAGTGGATAAAGTAGCGAATATGCCTGATTTTAAAGGCTATTTGTCGGATATTGGTGGACCAAGTGCGAACATGTACAAAATGCAAGGAAAAGTACAATCTATTTGCGATAAGTGTGTGGCGCCGTCTTGTATTTCGCCTGTTATTTGTAGCAATTTAGATACATCGCACAAACCGTTAACGGAATTATACCAAGCGGTTGATAGTCACCCAAAAATTAAAAAATCCTTTATTGGTTCTGGTATTCGTCATGATATGTTGGTGCCGGAATTTAATAAAAATGCGGACCCGAAAGAACTAGATGCCTACACCGAAGAGGTGATGACTAAGCATATTTCTGGACGATTAAAAGTTGCGCCAGAACATACCAGCGATCCGGTTTTAAAATTAATGAGAAAGCCTTCTTTTAGGTATTTCCATATGTTTAAAGAGCGTTTTGATAAGATTAATATTAAGAATAAATTGAAGCTTCAGTTGATTCCGTATTTTATTTCGAATCACCCGGCTTGTGAGGCTGAAGATATGGCTAACCTAGCTGCTGAAACTAAAGATATGGGCTTCCAATTGGAGCAAGTGCAAGGTTTTACGCCAACGCCTATGACGGTGGCTACCGTAATTTATTATAGTGGTTACCATCCATACACGCTTAAAAAAGTAAAAACGCCTATTACCGCTAAAGAAAAAGAGGAACAACACCGTTTTTTCTTTTGGTATAAAGACGAAAATAAAGCCTGGATTAAAAAGACCTTGAACAAATTGGGTCGTCAGGATTTACTAAAAGTGCTACTTCCAGAAAAGGACGAAAAATGGCGTAAAAACAAACCTAAAGGCGATGCTAAACATACTTTTGATGATGCCGTGCCTTTTAATAAACGCAAGAATAAGGTGAAGTTTCAGGGGAAAAAGAATAGGAAGCGTAGGTAGTTTTTATTTGAGAATTGTCACAAATTTCAAAACATAGATATTAATCGTTAATTTCGTTTAAGAGCCCCTAAAAGCCCCTTGAGGGACTATAGGGATGTATTTTATACGTTGTTGTGTGCAGTTTTTTATATCAGTCGTTTTTTAATATCCATTCTTATATGTAAAATTCTAACGATTTCGACAATTTCATTCTCAACCTTTCTGTAAAAAATCAGATGCGATTTGATTTTTGTTACGCGATAGTTTTTTCGAGTTTGTTCAGCCGATTTTCCAATTAAATAGTTGTCCGCTATAAATTCAATCTCTCCGATTATCAAGTCGTAATATCTGTCAGCTTGTTCTTTAGACCATTTGTGAAAAGTATATACCCAAATATCATTTAAATCATCAATCGCTTGTTTGCTTATTCGATATTTGTTTTTACTCATAAGTGTTTGCGATGTAAATCAGTCAGGTTTTGTTTTGGGTCAAAATTTTCAATAAAACCACTATTTTCACCTACTTCGAGTGCTTTAATTAATTCTCTTTCCTTTTTTTCTTCACGTTCCAGCAAACGTAATGCAGAACGGATAACTTCGCTTACCGAACCATATCTGCCTGATTTTACTTCTTCTCTGATAAATTCCTCAAAATGATTTCCGAGTGATATTGATGTGTTTTTTCCCATTTTGAAAATATTTTTACTCAAAAATACCAAATCTTGGTAACGTTGCCAAATTGCACAGAACAAAAGAATATCAATACGTTAATTTCGTTTAGGGCACCCTTAAAGTCTCCTCGAGGACAATGCTTCACGTTTTTAGTTAAGAAGTCACATGTTTTTTTAACCAACAGAAAGCTTTGCGGCATCCTTAAACAAACTAGGGCGTCAGGATTTACTAAAAGTGCTACTTCCAGAAAAGAACGAAAAATGGCGTAAAAACAAACCTAAAGGCGATGCTAAACATACTTTTGATGATGCTGTGCCTTTTAATAAACGCAAGAATAAGGTGAAGTTTCAAGGGAAGAAGAATCGGAAGCGTAGGTAGGGGGATTATGAGTTTCCGTTAAATGAAAATGCTACTTATTGTATGTTGACTACCATTTGTTTAGGTTATATTTTTGTATAAAACAATAATATTATGAAGCCAAATAGAAGAGGTCAAATCGTAAAATTCCATACACCTTATCATGATGAAGATCCAGAACAACTTTATGTTGTTCTTGAATATATAGAAGATGGCTCTAGGTCTAGAGCAAAAATTCAAGCAGCAGGTACAGGATTATCGTTTCCGCCAGTTAGCCTTGTGTTAGCTGAAGATTTAGAAGTTGATGAAGGTCAGACTTTCGAATTAGATTACTATTTGAAGCATGGTAATCATGGTTTATTTTAGGTAAAAAGAAGCTATTTCTATATTGACTAAACAGATTTTGGATATTAAAATTTTATTCCAAACTTTTTTACTTTATCTAATGAGTCAAAACACTTAATTAAAGAGCCTTCTTTCACTGAATCTTTCTTTAAAAGTTTTGAACTTACATATTTGATATTAGATAACTCTTTATACTCAAATAATTTTGTTTGTTCACCTAAGGCAATAATTTTTTTCCAATCATCAGAAGTTATTAATTTTAATCTATCATAAATAGGCTTTATTTCTATAACTTCATTTTCTTTTAATGTAGATAAAGTTTTTATCTCTATTAATTTATTTGGATTTTCAGAAATAAATTCTAACCCTTTTTTTCCAATATGACAATCTTTGGAATTTAAATTTTTATTTTCTTTTATCTTTTTAACTAAATCAAAGAGGTCATAATAATCCAATCCTTTTATTGGATGCTTATCAACATAGAATTTGAAACCATCCCAAAATTTTACACCAAATTTTTTGATTTCACTTTTTACAAATAACTCATTTTCAGTGTCATTTTGATTAACTTCTTTTTCTTTAGCTCTTGAAATTGCTTCCTCCTCTGAAATTAAGTAGTCTTTTGTTGCGTTGCTATTTAGGCTGTATTCTATTTCTTGTAGTTTTTTCCATGAACTTTCTTTTTTTGCATACTCTGATATGAGTGTGTTTGCTGCATTCTTAGTTAAGTGGTTATAAACAAAAACTAATAATTCTTTTAGTAAATTAATTATAGAATCATTTAAGCGTTGTTCTGCGTAAATTTTCCAAAGATCAGTTCTGTTTTTTGTTAAGTAATGGAAATACGAAATAGTATATGCTACCGAATATGATTTAAGGTTTGTGTCACCAATAGCGTTAACATTTTTTCTTCCAAATAGTTTGTCGACTGTTCTGAAAATTATGGCATTAGCGATTAGCTTTTTATAAAAGTTTTCGCCTGGCATTTTGTTTTTTTCAACTAATTCATTAATATTTTTAGTGAAATCAACAAAGTTCTTTTGTGAACCCCTAGCAACCATAAATGGTTTAAGGTCCCATAGATTTATATATTTAGCAATATCTGATTTAACAAATTTAAAATTAGTAGGGTTTTGTTCTTTAAACTTCTTTTGCATACTTGGAGTAAGTTTATTTATAGATTCCCTATACTGTCCTTTTACTCTTTCAAAGTACCATAAAACGGATTGGTTTTTATTTTCAGGATTAACAACATATTTTTTTCTTGATAAGCTTTCTATTTCGACAAAATAAGGGTTGTTAGATGATAAGTCTAATTCTGTAACTTTGTTTTGGCTGTTTGCAAACCTTGCAATATTTGGAACTTCTAGATTTTTTTGCTCAACATCTTTTATAACAGTTAGTTTCATTTGGACAGAGATACTGCTTAAATCCGCATCCTTATATTTTTTTTGAGTATGAAATAACGAAGCCGTCGTTTGACCTCCATTTACTATCTGAAAATCATTTAATTTGGTTATGTATAATTTGTTATTAATAGTTTGAGTTTCTACTTCATTAGCTGTAGCAGTAATACCATTGTTGTATGGTAAAAACATTTGTGGTTTTTCTCTTATAGTATCTCTAATACCTTTATTAAATTTTCCTGCTTGACCTAGAAAGGCTCTTACATTACTTTCCAATAGTTCATTAGAAAATTCTTTATATAAATTAGCTAATACAGAACCTGGGATGATAGCTAAATAACAATCGTATAACTCATCAATACTAGGTACTTTTAAGCATTGTATTCCTTTTTGTTGCGGATCTAAAAATTTTGAGAATTCTATTTCTATAGGCTCTCTACTACTATTTGTTTCATTAATTCTAAAGAATCTATTAATGTCCCAAATATTGAGGTTAATACTTAAATTCTCATCTAAACCATTAATAACGATTTTATCAACATTTTGATTAGAATTGCCGTTGATAAGAAGATTTATATTAACTCTATCAAAAAGATGATTCTGTTTACCTATAACTTTTAATAATTCTATCAACTCGATATTAGAAGCGTCAATATAATCTATATGTTTTTTAAATGCTGCATTAATAAAACGTTTAATTTGATTTAGAGCTTTATCAAAATCTGTTTTTAATATATTATATGTATAGTCATCTTGAATATAATATGTGATAAAAAGTTCTAATGTTTCAAAATAACTTTTATTTGAGTCGTCTTTGTAATTGTCTTTTAAACAGTAGCCATTAATTTTCCAGTCTATTCCTCCCTTAGAATTAGGATGAACAAAAGATAGCACTCTTGCACCATCTGTCTTTCCTATGGATTCAAGTATTTCTATGCAGTATTCGGTGAATTTGTCTTCAAAGCTTGATCCCTCACCATCTGAATATACAAGAGCTGCAATTTCAGATTTCACTTCTTCAATATAATTATTTAAAGCTCTATTCATTTTTTAATTCATTAATTATTGTGTCAAAATCAACTCTATAGTCTTCAATAGCAGAATTTTCAATATAATAGGAGGTGTTATATATTCCTTGAGGTAAGCTATTCGTGGTTAGTCTTGGAAAAGAATCATTGACTTGATATAAAGATCTTGATTTTATACCATATTGAGCGTTATAATTATCTCTATCTTCATCATTATATTCTGCTGATCCAAGTTTTTCATTAAAGTACTTTAGAGTAGCTGTGTTATTTGATATTTTTCCTCGAATAATATCTACTATTGAATTAAGTGAAATACCGTTTTCCTTAAGAGTTTCAGAAATATAATTGTTTAAAAATAAATTTTCAAGATTTGAATTTTCTAATTGTCGTTCAGTAGTGATTTTTATTCTAGGTAGTTTAGATGTAGTGAATTTGATTTCAAAACTAGTTGTTCCAAGTGTAAAATCTTTGTCTTCATAATCAGGTCCTGTCCAGCAATTTAATAGATAGTCAGGGTTTATGTTATTATCAATTAATTCATTCAGAAATAAAAGTTCACCTAAAAGACCCTTTTGTTGTTCTAAAGTTAGTCCTTGTGTGTTTAATTTATCAAATAATTTTTTCCATTTTTGAATGACGTTTGATGTAATAGTAATAGCTTCATTTTCTGTTGGTATGTTGGTTATTTCCTCAATAATATTTTCAATAAATAAACTAAAGATACCTTTAAGTTCATTATCAATTAAATATATATTTAACTCTTTACTATCATCAAGGTCAAAAACAGCAATTCTAACTCCTTTAAAACTTGAATTTTTAAATTCTGGAATAATAGTGTGTTTTGATAATTCCATCAAATACAGATGATTGCCTGTTATATGATTTGTAGCTGCAAAACAATTAAATTGAGGTAATATATCAATTCTCGTTTTTACTATTAACTCATCTTTGGAAGGCTTTTGAAACTCCCAAATTGATTTTAAATCTAACATAGCTATTCAGTTTTAAGGTTTTCCTCTTCAGGCATAACTTCTTCATCAAAATCATCAAAAATTGTTGCCGTATAAGATGTTTTAGTCTCGTTATCTATTTCAGGGAAATATATACTGTAACCAACTATAGGTGTGTTGTTTGTCAAACCACTTGTTCCTCTTTCATCTAGTGCATAAATTAAAAGCAATCCTTTTCTTTCTGTTTTTCTTTGTTGTTTAATTGAACTGTATGACCCTAAATCTTGTTTTTCTAAATCAACTTGTCTATCAACTAAGTCATCTATTTGATTTTTAGTTATCTTATACTGATCAGATGGTTCAGTCTGATTTCTTATACTACAAGTCAAGGCGTAAGTTTTTCCTTCAGAGATTAAATTGTATTGCGTAGGAAGACCTTTAGTTTTTCTTCTGTTTTTCTTATCATCTTCATTGGTATAAAAACCTACTTCTTTATCAGTATTAGATACTATACATATTGTCCACTCATTAATACTATTTTTAGCTCTTTGTAATTCAATATAGTCAGTTATTACTTGCTTGTTTATATGTGGGGTGTCAACACTAAAACCATTTATAAATTCTGTTAGAGGTTCTGTGTTCACATCATTAAAGATTAAATATCTCAATTTACCTCTTTTATTAATTGTTTTTGCGCTGCTAAGCCTCTGAGTTAAAGTTTGTAATTGTTTGAAATTGTTGCTTATAGAATCAAAGTCTTTGTTTAATAAGTATGTTTGTAGGTTAGTTCCAGAAAATGAAATTTTTATGTTAGTAGACCAATATAATTTAGAAGCACTAGTTACAGCCAATAGACCATGGTGGTTTCTAACTTTTAATTTAAAATCTTTAGGTTTTAGATTTTGAGAACTCATAATGTCAAAATCATTTCTCATTTCTTCTGTAGCCATTGTGATATGGTTAAACCAATCAAAAATTCTATTATTAGTGAAAAGTCTACATAAATCAACGTAGCTAGGTCTGTATCCAAACCATCTTCCCATTTGCATAAGTGAATCATACATTTTAGTAGTTCTCAGGTAATAGCTCACAGAGAGACCTTCTAGAGTGATTCCTCTTGATAGTTTACCTCCACCAATAGCAATTACAGATAAACCGTTTTCATGTCTGTCATAATCTATATTGGCAATATTATGATAGTCGATTTTTGATAATGAAGTAGTCCCATGAACAGCTCTAACATCAAACTTTTTTATAGCTGCTCTAATTTCTTGTTCTACTTCTTCCCAAGTATGAGGTTTAATTCTATTGTCTTTATATCTAAGATTTTCTAAGACATTTTCAGTGGTTGGTTTAAAGTCAGACTCAAAGATATTTCTCATATCTTCAATAAACTCAATATCATTAGCCTCAATATTATTGGTGAATTCCTTTACCAATTCATTGACAAGCATAGCCACTCTGTCTATCCATTTAACGTATAAAGCAACATGGATAAGCATTGAGTTATGTTTTTTTTCATGTCCTCTTAACCTTCTAATTGCACAAGTAAGAATAAAAGATTTGATGGCATACTTCAGACTATTTGGTAGATATTCAGGTAAATCGTCTTTATTGTGCTGATTGATTTTCTCAAAAAGGGGAGGATTATATTCTTCGCTATAAATTGGTCTAAAAATGTCTAGTGGCTCTGTGTTTTCTTCAGAATTGAGGTCTTCTAATCCAAACAAAGTAGAAGCTCCTATATAATTCTTAGCAGCTTTAATATTTACAATAAAATGCTTGGGAAATAAGTCATCTCCAATGAAATATTCTTTGCCTTTGACATAAGTAGTTAAGTCTTCATTGTATTCTTGAGAGATGAATAAGTTAGCATAAGGTGTAGCAGTGTAACCTATAAATGTATTTTGGTCAAATAAGTTAAGTAAGACTCTTATTAGTTTATTTATTGTTTTAACTTCATTAATATCTTTGGTAGTGTTTACTGATGCATAATCCGATTCATCATCAATAATTAACGCAGGAATATTTAACAGTTTTTTTCGTCCTTCAATGGTTTTAATATCTTCATTGTGAGACAACCAATCTATCAAGTTTTCAAGAATAGTTTTGTTTTTTTTGATGACAAATACAACTGGGTTTTTACCAATTGGAATATTAGAATTATGCAATTGTTTTGTACTAAAGTCACCTTCATCTCCTTTAAGGTAATATGAAGAAGTTAAAGGGTATATATCTGTTTTTACCTTAAATTCTCCAACACCTTTTATTCTATTTTCCCTTTTGTTTCTTAAATAAGCAGAACTGTCTCTTCCAATATAGCCTGCATCTATTCTTTCTTGTGTCTGTCTTCTCAGAGAACTGATTGTTCCAGCAATAACAATGATTAATTTATAACCTGCGTCAGTTGCTTTATTTATTAATCCTACATAGTTTGATGTTTTTCCAGATTGTACATGTCCAACTACCATTCCTCTTCTATCCCAAGAGCCTTTCTGTTTAGGGTTGACACACTTGTCTAGGATTTTATCAGTAAAATCATCTAGTGATGGAATTGGAAAAGAAGGATCTTTTGCTTTTAAATACAATTTGTACCTTTCCCAAAGTTCAAACTTTATGTTTACCTTTTCGTCATTAAGCCATGGTTCAATATCATCTGTCATTGAAGTAATTGAGCCTTGGCCAATACTTAAGTCAGACATTAAGACTTCAAATAAATCCTCTTTATTAATTTGTTGACCAGGTATAATATCTATTGCGGATACTTTATCTATTATTGAGAGTATTATTTCTTCAGTTATTTCTCCATTTTTTTTCTCGTGGTCTAATAAAGAATGAGCAATCATTCTAGCTGTTCCGTTTATGTTACTCATTTTAAATAGTCGTTTATAAGTGGAAAAAGATTGAATGGTACAGAGTTCATTATCTGCTGTCTTGCTAGTGAATCAGGTATACCATTTTCTATATTTATTTTAAACAAATCAATAGCTAACTGAATTAAAGCATCATCCGGTGTTTCAGATATTTTCTCTAATTCATGATGAGAAGGGTCTTCATTTTGGTTGTATAAAATAAGTTCAATAGGAATATTACTTTCTATTAACTTAAGTGTTTTAGAAAAAATCTTTTTTGAACCTTCTATTTCTAGAGCTTGAGCTACTATAGGATGCCTTCTATTGATTTGGTATTTTTTGATTCCATCTCTATTTGTCGTGTCTTTCCAAAGCATTTCTAAGTTTTTTTCACTACCATTTTGTGAAAAGGATTTTTGTCCTCTCCAATTATAAATCTTAGCAGACTTCTTAATAGCAATTTTAGCTATTCGAGATAATTCTCTACGGATTGCAATAGGAGGTGTTGCTGTAGATTTTTTTATATCCAAATTCCAATCAAAATCTCCAGTATTAGGAAAGTTAATTGCAATTCTAGCTAACTTAGAATAGTCTCTTTTCTTTTCAAGTCCTAGCCAATCTCCTGAAACCAGAAGTCTATCTCCTCTATATATGTAAAACCCTTGCTGGTTAAACCACCCTAAAGGTCCTCCAGATTTTTCATATTCATCATGTGAAATACGAGACATATGGGGTAAAATATAATAGGTTACTTCAACATTATTTTTCATCCTTTCTGGTTGTCCCATTTCTGGTTTTGTAGTGAGATTATATAAGAATGGATTCCAAGAATCGATGGAATAGGAGTTAGAACTCAATGTTAATTTAGAATTTTCAATAAACCTATGAAAAACTAACCCAAGATGCTTTTTAACAATAGACATTTCCTCATAGAAAGCATTTTTCACACTTTCATTGTTTTTTTGAGCATTACCTACTATTCTATCTAAATTTTCCCATAATACTAATGTTCCAGAATCAAATTTATCAAGTAGTCCTAAAAAGTCTAAATCTGAAATATAATCTAATAAAGCCCACTCTTCAATTTGATTGATATAGTCAATATCCCAGCATCTTTTTATTGTATTGTATCCTTTCTTTTTTGTAACAACAGTAAGTCTTTTACATTGAGAGAATGAAGCTGTTTTAAGTCCCATACCAAACCTACCTAAATCATTCTCATTTCTAATTTCCTCAGGATCTTTGCTACCGGGAGTCATGGCTTCAATAAGCTCTTCTAAATTCATCCCGTTTCCATTGTCAATGATTGATATGAAAGACTTTTCTCCTTCCCACTTGTAGTTTATTTCTACCATGTCTGCATTTGCAGAAATACTATTATCTACAATATCAGCAATAGCTGTTGATAAATTATATCCAAAACTTCGGTAGGAATTTATTGTTGATTTTGGGTTAGGTCTTGCATTTTCAGCTCTGTATTTATCCATATTATAGCATTTCCTTAATTTTATTAGCAATTCCTTCAGCCATTAAAGGAGGTACCGCATTACCAATTTGTTTAAATGCAGATGTTCTGCTACCCTCAAAAAAGAAATCATCAGGGAACGATTGAATTCTAGCAGCTTCTCTTAATGAAATTGATCTGTTTTGCTTTATATCTGGATGAATATAATAATGTCCATCCATTGCTATATGAGCAACAACAGTGTTAGATATACCATTAGGGTCTACAACTTGGAATCTATTTGTAAATGATGTAGTGTTTTTATGCTTAATTAGTCTTTTAGGTAAGTCAGCATAATTTAATCTTTTTCCTTTTTTAAGAAGTAAATTAACTGCTATTCTATAAATCTCCAAATCTGTTTCATTGTGTGGTCTAGCGATATGTTGAGTAGTGAAATCAATGCAATTTCTGATACCGGTTTCTTGTAAGTATTCAGTTATAGGTTTGCCGTACTTAACAATACCAAGAGAACCTTCTCCATGTTTTAGTTTAGGTAAATCAGAAAACAAACTTTTTCCAAGATTATATTTAATTGGTTTTTCTTCAAAATCAGGATATTCATGATTATACCCTTTTTTCCAGCCAATCATTATAACTCTTTTCCTATCTTGTAAGACATTAAAATTTTTGGAGTTAAGATGTTTTGATTTTGGTATTTCTATTTTGTAACCAGCTCTATCAATTGCGCTAAAAATTTTTTTTAAAAAAGTACCATTACTAGCTGATAGAATTCCCGGAACGTTTTCAAATACAAACATTTTAGGCTGATATTTTTTTAGAAAACCTACATAATGTTTGTAAAGATGGTTTCTTGGGTCATCAACCATTCCTTTTGGGTCTCTAGCTCTTCCTACAATAGAATAAGCTTGACATGGGGGCCCCCCAATAATTAAATCAACATTTTTATCTTCAAGGGAAGAATCTATTTGTTCATAAATTGAATTAAGAGTTTTTTTTGAAATTTCAGTGTTGATAACTGAATTAATTAGATTTTGAGGTACTGTATTCCAAAATTCTTCTCTTGTTATTTCCTTTTTTAAGTATTTGTGATATATGTTAATACTATTATTATCTTTAAGATAATGGTAAGCTGTTCTTGTTTTTAAAGTGTCGCAAGCATCTTTATTCATTTCCACGTGTGCAATTGGATCAAATCCAGCTTTTATAAAGCCTTCAGACAAACCACCTGCTCCAGAAAATAAATCAATAAATGTAAATTTAGACATAATACATGTTGTATGAATTCAAATTTTAATTAAACAAATAAAAAGTTCAATTAGATATAATTTATGTTTAAGTTATTTTATTTTTTAATTCGTCAAATCATCCCTAATGCGCCTCCAACCAATCACGACCAGTACCCAATTCCACATCAAGCGGCACCTCTAAAGTATAAGCACTTTCCATCTCCGTTTTTACTAAAGCTTTTATGGTTTCTAGTTCCGGTTTATACACATCAAATACCAATTCATCATGCACTTGTAGGAGCATTTTAGTTTTATAATTTCCAGCTTCTAGCTTATTATAGATGTTAATCATGGCAATTTTTATAATATCGGCGGCACTACCTTGTATGGGTGCGTTTACGGCATTACGTTCTGCTGCGCCACGAACTACGGCATTTCTAGAGTTGATGTCTTTTAAATAACGGCGACGCCCTAAAAGGGTTTGCACATAACCGTTATCGCGAGCAAAATCTACCTGTTCGCTTATGTAAGCGCGAAGCTTCGGGTAGGTTTCGTAATAGGTGTCAATAAGCTCTTTGGCTTCCCCACGAGATAAATCGGTTTGATTGCTAAGTCCGAATGCCGAAACACCATAAATAATACCAAAATTAACCGTTTTAGCATGGCTACGCTGTTCGCGAGTCACTTCTTCTAGTGCCACATTAAAAACTTTAGAAGCGGTTGAAGCATGAATATCCTCACCATTTTTAAAGGCCGAAATCATGGTTTTTTCCTTGCTTAAAGCCGCGATAATACGCAGTTCTATTTGCGAGTAATCGGCAGCTAGTAAAATATAATCTTCGTTTCGCGGTACAAAAGCCTTTCTAACTTGTCGGCCACGTTCGGTACGAATTGGTATGTTTTGTAAATTCGGGTTGTTACTACTCAAACGCCCTGTTGCAGCTACCGTTTGCATATAATCGGTGTGTACGCGTGCCGTAACTTCATCGATTTGATTTGGTAAAGCATCTACATAAGTGCTTTTTAATTTCGATAAACCTCTAAAGTCTAAAATATCCTGAACAATAGGGTGCTCCTTGGCTAAATAACTTAAGATGTCTTCCCCCGTTTTATACTGTCCCGTTTTGGTTTTTTTAGGTTTGTCTACCAGTTTCAGTTTCTCGAAAAGCACTACGCCCAATTGTTTTGGCGATGCAATATTAAAGGTCTCGCCAGCCGTTTCGTAAATACGAGTTTCTAGGGTAGCGATGTCACTATTAAGTTGCTCCGAAAGGCTGTTTAAAAAGGCCTTATCTAAATTAATCCCTTCCAATTCCATGGCTGCTAAAACGCGAAGTAGCGGAATTTCAATATCATCAAATAAGGTTTGGGTATTAGCCTCGCCCAATTCATTTTTAAAATGTTCTTTAAGCTGTAGCGTAATATCGGCATCTTCAACGGCGTATTCGGTTTGTTTTTCCAAATCGACGTCGCGCATTGATAACTGATTTTTACCTTTCTTCCCAATTAAAGCTTCAATAGAAACTGGCGTGTAATTCAAATAGGTTTCGGCTAAAACGTCCATATTATGACGCATATCGGCGTTAATTAAATAATGCGCGAGCATGGTATCGAACAATTTGCCTTTTACCGAAATGTTGTATTTGGCTAAAACTTTAATGTCGTATTTTAAATTCTGACCAACTTTTTCGATGGCTTCATTTTCAAAAAACGGACGCAATTGTTCTATCAATTCTTGAGCTTCGTCTCTGTTTTCCGGAAACGGTAAGTAAAAGCCTTTGCCCACTTCCCATGAAAATGCAATGCCTACCAATTCGGCCGATAACGGATTTAACCCTGTGGTTTCAGTATCAAAACACACACTGGTTTGGTTCAATAAATTTTTAATAAACAATTTGGTGGCCATGCCCGAAGCGACACTTTGGTAAAAATGTGGGGTGTTTGCTATGTTTTTGCGCTCAAAAGTGTTTGTTATTGGCGCTTCCGCGGAAGAAGGGTCTGCTCCAAACAAAGAGAACTGCCCTGCTCCAGCAGCCTTTACTTCTTTAGGCGTTTCTTTGGTTTCTGCTACTTCTGAAGCTTTAGTAGTTTCAGTTGAAGTTCCCGAAACCCCTTGAACAGCAAAAGTCTTGGTGAAATTATCAATTAATCGTCTAAACTCTAATTCTTGGAAAATCTCGGTCACTTTTGGAATATCAGGTTCCGACATTTCAAAGTCTTCCGCATTAAATTCCACAGGAACGTCCAGCATAATAGTGGCGAGTTTTTTAGAAAGCAAGCCCAATTCACCGTTAGCCTCAACTTTCTCTTTCATCTTCCCTTTAAGCTGATCGGTATTGGCAAGCAAACCTTCCATGCTTCCAAATTGTGCAATAAACTTTTTGGCTGTTTTTTCGCCAACACCTGGAAGTCCAGGAATGTTATCACTAGCATCACCCATCATACCCAGAAAATCGATCACCTGCATAGGGTCTTCTACTTCAAACTTGGCTTTCACCTCCGGAATGCCCCAAGTTTCGTAACCGCCTCCAAAAACAGGGCGGTACATAAAAATATTTTCGGTTACTAACTGTGCAAAATCTTTATCTGGTGTTACCATAAAAGTTTGGTAGCCTTCTTTTTCTGCTTTTTTGGCAAGGGTTCCAATAACATCGTCGGCTTCATAGCCGTCCTTAACCATAATAGGAATGTGCATGGCTTTTAATATCTCGTAAATGTATGGCACGGCTGTTTTTATGCCTTCGGGTGTTTCATCACGATTGGCTTTGTAAGCCTCGAACATTTCAACACGATCGGCGCTACCGCCTTTATCAAAACAAACCGCTAAATGATCTGGGCGTTCACGCTTTATTACATCTAATAAAGAGTTCATAAACCCCATAATAGCCGAGGTGTCTTCACCCTTGGAATTGATTCTTGGATTCTTTATAAAAGCGTAATAACCACGGAAAATTAATGCATAAGCATCGACTAAAAAAAGACGTTTTTGATCGGACATTGTATTTGTTTTGATAGAAAGTCAAAACTACGAAAACTTAGGCTTAATTTAAGAAATATAATACCTTGCTTTACTGAGGTTGGGGTTTTATGGTTTAAAATAGTTAACATCAAAAAGATTTATTTGAAAGGACTGTAATTGCCTTTTTTTTGAAACGTGGTACATGGCCTATCGAAGATTTATCGTAAAATTTGAAGTGAAAACACCGTAAAATTTCAGGCTGTTTGAGCTGAACGGAGTTTTCTTTGAACCTTAAATTCTCATAGCGAGTTCCTGAAATTTAGGTGTCGAACGAAAAATTTAGATAAAGGTTCGTAAGCCTAGATTTTTTTGGTTCGTTTTTTCATCAATGGAAAAAATGAACATTATTATCATTCAAATAAAACATGTTAATTCTTAACGATTCGTTAAATAAAAAACCCTTCGTTAACTATTCCCTTATAATACGACTATCTTTAGCAAAAATTTAAAATGATACGTTGGATTATTTTTATTGTTATTTTTTTAGTGGCCGATTATTATGCTTTTCAAGCGTTTAGAACCGTTACAAAAAATAATATACTTCTTGCTTTATATTGGGTGATTACCCTTTTTGTACTTGGAAATTTCGTTTTTCAGTTTTATGGTTTTAACCGTAGCGATGGGTTTTCACATACTCATGGTTATGCGGTTGGGTTTTTAATTGCTGTGGCTGTACCGCTTATTTTGGTAGTTGGTGTGATGCTTCTAGAAGATGTTTTTCGAGTGCCGCAAGCTATTTACAGATATTTTACAGAAGGCCAGAGCGACAACAGACAATATATGTCTTCGCGTCGTCATTTTATAAGTAAAGTAGCCTTGGGCCTAGCTGCTATTCCTTTTGCGTCTATTATTTATGGGATTTATAAAGGACGTTACAATTACAAAGTTTTAAAATATACCATGTATTTTGAAGACCTTCCTGAGGCTTTCGATGGTTACAAACTCACCCAACTAAGTGATATTCATTCGGGAAGTTTTGATGATATGGAAAAGGTGGAATATGCGGTCGATTTAATTAATGAACAGGATAGTGATGTGATTCTCTTCACCGGTGATATGGTGAATAATAAAGCTGAAGAACTCATACCCTATAAATCTGTTTTCGGACGATTAAAAGCGAAAGACGGCTTGTATTCGGTTTTAGGAAATCATGATTATGGCGATTATGTGAAGTGGGGTTCTGCTGAAGCACAAAAGAAAAACTTAGACGATTTAAAGGCTATTCAAAAGGAAATGGGCTTTAATATGTTGCTGAATGAAACCAGGTTTTTAGAGAAAAATGGCGAGCGTATCGCCTTGGTAGGCGTTGAAAACTGGGGAATCGGTGGTTTTAAACAGGCTGGCGATTTAAAAAAGGCTTCCGAATTTGTTGACGCCAACGATTTTAAAATATTAATGAGTCACGATCCTACCCACTGGGAAAAACAAGTGATTGATGACGATTACCACTACCATTTAACGTTAAGCGGACATACTCATGGGATGCAGTTTGGTATTGAAATTCCAGGCTGGTTTAAATGGAGTCCCGTAAAATGGCGTTACAAATATTGGGCAGGTATCTACAAAGAGAAAGGCCAATTTATTAACGTGAATCGCGGATTTGGATATCTGGCATTTCCAGGACGTGTAGGTATTTGGCCAGAAATAACGGTTATTGAACTAAAAAAGGGTCAGGCTGAAGCATAATTTCCTGTAATTGAGTTCAACTGATTTTGTTAAGGATTTATCTGATTTATTGTTCTAAGAATTATTTGTGATGAAACGTATTTTTATGGCCTATCGAAAATTTATCGTGAAATTTGAAGTGAAAACACCGTGAAATTTCGGGCTGTTTGAGCTAAACGAATTTTATAATTTAGTTCTAATTTTTATTGCGAGTTCCTGAAATTTAGGTGTCGAACAAAAAATTTAGATAAAGGTTCGTAAGCCTAGATTTGCTTGTCCAGAGCGAAGTCGAAGGATTGGTTCGTTTTTTTATCAATGAAAAAAATGAACTATGTTATACATTACATAGAAGTAATGATTCCATATAAAAGTTGCAATTGACTAGAAATTGCGTATTTTTATACTAATACACTGATAATTAATAGTCCGTATTCAGGTGGTATTTAAACGACATGGAAACGGAACTTTTAAAAGTGTGTTTCAAAATTAAACTACATAGTATGTCAAAATTTGGGGAACTTATAGATGTGAATATTCCGGTATTATTAGATTTTTATACCGAATGGCATTCGCAATCAGAATCCATGAATCTCACACTTAGAGATGTGGCTGCTGCTTTAGGAGATAAAGCGAAAGTCATTAAAATTGATATTGAAAAAAACAAAGCGCTTGCCGATGCTTTGCGTGTAAAGGCTTTGCCTACGCTTATGATTTACAAAGATGGCGAAATGAAATGGCGTTATAGTGGCGAGCAAGACGCTAACACCCTTATTGGTATTATTCAAGATTATATTTAGAAGTTCAAAGCTTTAAATGAAAAGCCTTGCTTTGTGTAATACTCTAAAACTTTAGGTAGCGCATATTGCATGTTTTTTGCGGCTTTTACACTGTCGTGAAACACAATAATACTACCAGGTACGGCATTTGAAAGTACGTGGTCGAGACACTTTTCTTCGCTTATTTCGCGATCCCAATCAAACGATATAATATCCCACATGATGATTTTATAACCTAAGGCGATTAGTTTTTTGCCTTGTGAATTTTTAATTCTGCCGTATGGCGGACGAAATAGTTTTTGGGAACGAGGTTTTAAACCCTGCTCTTGATTTAGTAGGTCGTTGATGAGGTTTTGGGTTCTCGCAACATCTTCAAGATAGGGTTCTGTTTTGGTTTTCCAGCCCTTAAGGTGATGATGGGTATGGTTGCCTATGGCATGGCCGTCTTTTAAAATAGCTTTAAAAATATCGGGGTGTTTTTCTATATTGTTACCAATGCAGAAAAATGTAGCTTGAGCTTGATATTCGGCCAATTTTTTTAAAGTCCAATCGGTAACCTCTGGTGTGGGACCATCGTCAAAAGTGAGGTAGATGGTTTTATCGTTGGTAGGGATGTCCCAAATGTACTTTGGGAACATCTTTTTTACTACCAACGGAACTTTTACAGGAATTAAGGGCATGCCACCTTAATTTAAAATTATTTCAGACTGTCTATAATCTGTAATCCTTCAACCGCTTCAGGCGGTGTTACGGGTTCTACAGCATCTTCAGGTTCATCTTCACCATAAAAATGCTTAAAGGATCGTAAGTGGTTGTTAAAAATATCACCTTCACTTTCAGCGAATTTAATATCATACTGAATTAAAACATCAATCAAGCCTTTGTAGCGCTGGATATCGGTATAAATATCTTCAAATAACCGCTCTTGGTTTTCAATTTTTAATCCGCTATAATAACTTAGGTTTTCTTGGTATTTTTTAGCGACATCTTTAAATAATTTACGAGCTTTTTCTTGATTACCAACTTCGTAATACAAGCTAATGTAAGGTTCTAAAAGCGTGTAGTACCCAAAATACTCTACAGGCATATTCTTCATGGCGATGTCTGCAATTTCTTCAGCCTTATCTAATTTGCCTTCATTAATTAATTGTTCCCCTAAACGCGCTAGGTTACCACGATATGTAATAGAATTTTTTCTGGTTTCTACATCATGGTAAATGTCTGGGCTTCCACTGTTACCCCAATACCATTTCTTTACCTTTTCATACATTAAATCGCTATCTACACGTCCCATGTCGAATGGGTTGTTTTTATCAATAGGCGTTTTAATAGGAACTAATTTATAGCATAAACCATCCAATTGTAAATAGTCTTTCATCCATAAATAATCGTCGTCACCAAAACTTCCGCCTGTAAAATAAATAGGGCGTTCCCAATGGTTGTTAGCTACGATATCTAACATAAGAAGTCTGTTTTTGTAAAGCGCACCACCAGATACCGTGATATCTATATACGGAACAATTTTATCGACATCCTTTTCTTTTACAATACCAGATTTTAGAACATTTTCTTTGTTAACTGGAATACGTAAATGAGGTGTTGGTAAGTAAGTGGCATTGGCATCCTGACTTCTTACTTTCGATATATCTACGCCTTGTTGTTGTAATACGTATTTGTATTTCGTTTTAGGGTTGTTGCTTCCAACAAAATCTAAAAACTGTTTGACTTGTAAGGTGTCTTTAATTACGGGTTGAATGATAATATAATCGTTAGTACCAAAACGGTATAAATCGTGTGTAAGTTGAGAAGGAATTGGGTCACTCTCGTAAGCCTTACGCTTCATTTGGTCGATGTACCAATCGGTTTGGAATAAACTGGTGTTTACAACACGTACATCAGTTCTATAACCTTCAATTTCTTGAGCGTACCAAAGGGCAAAGGTATCGTTATCGCCAATGGTGAATAAAATGGCGTTTTCGGCACAGGAGTCTAAATACATTTTAGCCATAGAATTGGCTGTGTATTTTCCTGAACGGTCATGGTCATCCCAGTTGCTTGCTATTAAATTTAAAGGCACCAATATCAAACAAAGTGCCGATACCACAGGTGCTGCTATAATTTTAGGAATATAGTTTTTAATAAAATCATAAGCCGCATATACCCCAAAACCTATCCAGAGTGCAAATACATAAAATGATCCTACTACCGAATAGTCGCGTTCTCTTGGTTCAAACGGACGTACATTGGTGTATACCTGGATGGCCAAACCTGTAAATAGGAAGAATACTAGGGTTACCCAAAATATTTTTTTGTCTTTATTAAAAAGAAAGAAAAAACCTAAAAGTCCTAATAATAGAGGTAAGAAGTAATAGGTGTTTCTAGCCTTGTTGTTTTTTACATCACTAGGCAGATTCTCTTGAGGAAGCCCAAGGTGCCACTCGTCTATAAAGTTTATACCTGAAATCCAATTACCATGGTTATCATAACGTCCTTGAATATCATCTTGTCTTCCTGTGAAATTCCACATAAAATAACGCCAGTACATATAGCCTAATTGGTATTCAAACAGATAGGAGATATTACTGAAAAGCGATGGTTTTTCGATGTCGATATAGTCCTTAAATCGTTTTAGGAAATTATGGTAATCTTCGTAATCGACATTACCTCTAGCTACATCTTTTTGGAAATTAGCTACCGAGGCACGAAGCTCGTTTTCCATTTGATACTCTGGCTTTAATTTGAATTTTAAAAATCCAGTAAACATCATATAGTTCTCGGCATGCTCGGAGCTCCACATACGCGGCAAAATAGAGGCGTGTTTAGAGTTATAATTTTGTTTGGCGTTTTTGTAGTCGTTTACGATGACATATTTACCAGCTTCCTCGTCCTTTTCGTAATTGGGTTTGTCGTCTACATAAGGGTTATTTTCATCCAAATAAGCGTATTGATCGGTGAATTGCGGACCATAAAACAAATGGGTTTCTGGGTATTGCTCTAAGTTATAATATGCTAAAAGCTCTCTCGCACTATTGGGGTTGTTTTCGTTTACAACCACATTCGCATTGGCGCGAATAGGTAGCATAATCCATGTAGCAAAACCTATAATAACAAAAGTTACACACAGAATGGCCGTATTTAAATGCACATAGCTTTTGTTTCGCGTATATCTTAATGCATAGTAAATAAGAGCAACTAAGGAAATACCAGCAATAATGGATCCCGAATTGAACGGTAATCCTACTGTGTTCACAAAGAAGATTTCAAAAACACTAAATATTTTTAGAATGTTAGGTGCAAGTAATTTAAATACAAAAAGTAGGATGCCAACCGCAACGGCATTGGCAATAATGAAGTTTTTAACGGTTATGGTTTTGTAATTTTTAAAATAATAGATTAAACCAATAGCAGGAATGGTTAAAAGGCCCATAAAGTGAACCCCAAAAGAAAGTCCGATAATAAAAGCAATCAAAATGAGCCAACGGTTACCTCTTGGTTTGTCCATGTCTTGTTCCCAGCGTAAGCCTAGCCAGAACAGTACCGACATAATTAAGGTTGCCATGGCGTATACCTCGGTTTCAACAGCATTAAACCAAAACGAATCTGTAAATGCGAAGGCTAAACTACCAACAAAACCACTTCCTAAAATAGCGATAGCTTTACTTTGCGTCATGTTATCATCCTGCACTACCATTTTTTTTAAGAGTAGGGTAATGGTCCAAAACATGAATAAAATAGTGAAGGCACTGGCTACAGCACTCATCATATTCATCATAAAACCAACTTGAGAAGGTTCTAGTGCGAACATGGAGAAAAAGGCACCAAGCATTTGAAATAAAGGAGCTCCGGGTGGGTGTCCTACTTCTAGTTTTGCAGAGGTTAATATGTATTCTCCTGCATCCCAAAAGCTTACTGTAGGTTCAACGGTTAAACTGTATGTAGTAAGTGCTATTAAAAAAGAAAACCAACCTAAAATGGTATTCCATTTTTTATAGTCAAAATTTGCCATGTATATCGTTATTTTTTTTGCAATGCGAATTTAAGAATAAATATGGTATAGCGGGCGATTTTATATTAAGCTTAAGTTTTTTGAAATATTTTTTTGTAAAAATGTTTGTAGAACTAAAACTTTGTTTTAAATTTGCAGCCTCATTACACGAATGGCCTATGGTGTAACTGGCAACACGTTGGTTTTTGGTACCAAAGAGTCTAGGTTCGAGCCCTAGTGGGCCAACAAAAAAGTCTTCCTTATTTAGGAAGACTTTTTTTATTTGTAGTGTTTTGTAATTAAACCTTAAAAGTAATCACGGGACGCATGGCATGATTTACTAAATCTTCACTAATGCTGCCGTTAAAAAAGTGCGAGATGCCTTTTCGGCCTCTGGTGCTCATGCTTATTAAATCGGCGTTTATGCTGTAGCTGTAATTAATAATGCCTTTTTCAATCGTGTTGTCGTTGTAAATCGTTATCGTAAAGTCTTCAGTGTTTAGATTTTTTACAAACTTTGTAATGCGTTCAGTCGCTGTTTTTGTCGTGATAAATTGATTTGGCGTATTTACTAAGAGTAAATGTATTTTAGCTTGCCATAGTTTAGCAAAATCTATAGTTTTTTGTAAGGCAGGTATACTTTCTTCAGCAAAATCTGATGCAAATACAATATTATTGATGTTGAATTCGGTATGCGGTCTTTTAATTACCAAAACTGGAGTTTCAGAATTTCTAACCACTTTTTCAGTATTGCTTCCTATTAAAATTTCTTCAATACCACTAGAACCATTCGAACCCATAATAATAAGGTCGATGTTGTTTTTTTCGCATTGCTTAGAAATACCGTTGTAAATTTCAGTAAATTCTATGCTGTCAATTAAACGAATGTCTTTTAGGTAATCGCGTTTAAGCAAATCATCAAATTTTTGTTTTGCCAATTTCATAAAGAATAACGCCTCGGGGCCTGAAGAGAAATTCATGGTGTTTACAGGGTCAATTTGCTGTAATGGTAAATCTAAAATATGGAGAATATGAATTTCACAGTTGTGCTTCTTAGCCAGTTGAGCAGCAACTTTTAGCGCATTTTCTGCTTGTGGTGAAAAATCGGTGGGGACTAGAATTTTGTTCATGATTTTAGTTTTTATTTTGAAGTCAAATTCAAATTTTTTGATTAGCTCTAAAATAAGAAATATTCTACTAAAAGTTAGTTTTTGTGGGGGCTTTAACGTTTTATTTGGTTGATTTTATTCATATTCATTAGGTGTGGTTTTTCTTGTTTAGAGAAGTGTTTTTTATATCTGCAGATAAACCGTTCAATCCTTCGTAAATAAGTCAGCTTTAAGTGAGGTGCATCTAACTGAAGAGGTGGGTATTACGAAAATCAAAAATTCTGGTGTTAAGCGTTTTGTAAAGCTTTAAGTTTAGACTTATTTTAGCATGATGCTTTAAAAATCAATAAAATATTGTATATTTGCGCCGTTGAAAGGCGAATTTAAAGATATGAGGGGACGAAAAGTCCCCTCTTTTTATACTAAAAATGTTTAAAAATAAAGTTACAGAATTATTAGATGCAGCCCTGGTTGAAAGACCAGACTTGTTTCTTATTGATTTTTCTATAAATAATGAAAATCACATTAAAGTGATTATTGATGGCGATTCTGGTGTGTTAGTCGAAGACTGCATGTTCATCAGTCGCGCTATCGAGCACAATTTAGATCGTGAGGAAGAGGATTTTTCTCTGGAAGTGATGTCGGCAGGAGCAGCATCACCGTTAGTTCACAATCGTCAGTACAAGAAAAATTTAAACAGAACCCTTAAGGTAAGAACAAAAACCGAAGAGATTGAAGGGACACTTGTTGAAGCAACCGATAATGAGGTTGTTTTAGAGTGGAAAGTTCGTGAGCCAAAACCTGTAGGTAAAGGCAAGGTTACTGTAAAAAAGGAAGGGCGTATTCCTTATGAAGATATTGTAGAAGCAAAAGTTATGATTAAATTTTAATTAAAAAGAGTTATGGAAAATATCGCGTTAATTGAATCTTTTTCGGAATTCAAAGACGATAAGCTAATTGATAGGGTAACCTTAATGGCAATCTTAGAAGATGTATTTAGAAGCGCCTTGAAAAAGAAATTTGGTGATGATGATAATTTTGATATTATTGTAAACCCAGATAAAGGTGATTTAGAGATATGGAGAAATAGAGTTGTTGTTGCCGATGGTGAAGTAGAAGAGCCTAATCAAGAAATCTCTTTAACTGAAGCTCGTAAAATTGAACCAGATTTTGAAGTTGGTGAAGATGTTTCTGAAGAAGTGAAACTTATCGATTTAGGTAGACGTGCTATTTTAGCGTTACGTCAGAATCTAATTTCTAAAATTCATGAGCACGATAACACTATAATTTATAAGCAATTTAAAGATTTAGTAGGAGAAATTTATACTGCAGAAGTACATCACATTCGTCATAGAGCCGTTATTTTATTAGACGACGAAGGGAATGAAATTGTATTACCAAAAGATAAACAAATACCTTCAGATTTCTTCAGAAAAGGAGATAATGTAAGAGGTGTTATTGATGGTGTAGAGCTTAAAGGCGCAAAACCTACCATTATCATGTCAAGAAGTTCACCTGTATTCTTAGAGAAATTATTCGAACAAGAAATTCCTGAGGTTTTCGACGGATTAATTACCATTAAAAATGTAGTTAGAATTCCTGGAGAAAAAGCAAAAGTTGCTGTAGATTCTTATGATGATAGAATCGATCCTGTAGGTGCTTGTGTAGGTATGAAGGGATCTAGAATTCACGGGATTGTTCGTGAATTAGGAAATGAAAATATCGATGTGATTAATTACACAAGTAATTTACCACTATTTATAACTAGAGCATTAAGCCCAGCACGTGTAACATCAATTAAAATTGATGAAGAAACGAAGCGCGCTGAGGTTATTTTAAAACCTGAAGAAGTAAGTAAAGCGATTGGTCGTGGCGGTCACAACATCCGTTTAGCTGGTCAATTAACAGGTTTTGAAATTGATGTATTTAGAGAAGGAGCGGAAGAAGATGTTGAATTAAGCGAATTCTCAGATGAAATCGAAGGATGGATTATTGAGGAGTTTAGTAAAGCAGGTTTAGATACCGCTAAAAGTATTCTTGAGCAAGACATTAATGACTTGGTGAAAAGAACAGACTTAGAAGAAGAAACTATAAGTGAAGTGATCCGTATTCTAAGAGAAGAATTCGAAGATTAAAAAAATTAAGTGCAGATTTGCACGTTTGTTATGCCTTAACGGGTATAATGTATATATTTGAGTATTTTAAAGGCGATTTATGGCTGAAACAATTAGATTAAATAAAGTATTACGCGAACTTAACATCTCTCTAGATCGCGCCGTAGAATTTTTAGATTCTAAAGGTGTAGATATAGAGAAGCGACCAACTACAAAAATTTCTGAGGAAACTTATAAGATTCTTTCAGATGAATTTGAGACGGATGCTAATAAAAAGGTGAGATCGCAAGAAGTTAGTGAAGCGAAGCAAAAGGAAAAGGAAGATTTACGTGTTAAGCGTGAAAAAGAATTGGAAGCTAAGCAGAAAGCACAAGAAGCCATAGAAAAAGCCAAGCAAGAAGAGGTTGTAAAAGCTTCAAAAGCACTTTCAGGTCCTAAACAAGTTGGTAAAATCGACTTAGAGCCAAAAAAGAAAGTTGAAGAAGAACCTGTTGTTGAGAAAAAAGAAACCCCTGTAAAGGAGGAGCCTGTTACTGAAAAGAAAACAGAACCTGCTAAAGAACCAGAGGTTATTAAAGCTCAAGCACCTAAAATTGGATTAAAACCTGTTGGCGATAAAAAGTTAGAGATTGAACCTAAAAAGGTTGAGCCTGCTAAAACTGAAGCGCCTAAAAAGGAAACACCTGTAAAAGAAGAACCTAAAAAAGAAGCTACCCCAGCTAAGGCTGAAGCTACTGGTAAGGTTGATGAAGATGGTAATCCAATCGTTGAGGAACGCGTTAAAACACAATACCAAAAGCTTTCTGGGCCTAAAATTGCTGGAGATAAAATTGATTTATCACAGTTTAATAAGCCTAAAAAGAAGGTAGAGAAAAAGCCAGATCCTAAGCAAGGTGGTGGTGATCCTAAGAAAAAACGTCGTCGTATCAGTAAAGCTGGAGCGCCTAACACCGGTGGTCAAAACAGACCAGGTGGAGGTAGACCGGGAGGAAACGACCGTTTTAAAGGGAAACCAGGAGGTCCAGGTGCAGGACGTCGTAACATCGTTAAAGAAGAGCCTTCAGAAGAAGATGTTAAAAAACAAGTTAGAGAAACGCTTGAAAAACTTCAAGGGAAATCTAACAAAGGTAAAGGTGCTAAATACAGAAGAGATAAAAGAGATCAACACAGAGAGCAATCTGAAATAGATCAACAACTCGAAGCTGCAGAAAGTAAAATCATTAAAGTTACAGAGTTCGTAACCGCTAGTGAAATGGCAACCATGATGGATGTGAGTGTGACTCAAATTATATCAGCTTGTATGTCACTTGGTATGATGGTAACGATGAACCAACGTCTGGATGCAGAAACTTTATCTATCGTTGCAGATGAGTTTGGCTACCAAGTTGAATTCGTAACAGCAGATATTGAAGAGTCTATTGAAGAGGTTGAAGATAAACCTGAAGATTTATTACCTCGTGCTCCAATTGTTACCGTTATGGGACACGTTGATCACGGTAAAACATCGCTTCTAGATTATATCCGTAAGGAAAATGTAATCGCAGGAGAGTCTGGTGGTATTACGCAACATATCGGTGCTTACGGTGTGGAGTTAGAAAACGGACAAAAAATTGCTTTCTTAGATACACCAGGTCACGAGGCCTTTACAGCGATGCGTGCTCGTGGTGCTCAAATCACAGATATTGCCATTATCGTAGCAGCTGCCGATGATGAAATCATGCCACAAACCAAAGAGGCGATTTCTCACGCACAAGCTGCAGGGGTGCCTATCGTATTTGCTATCAATAAAATTGATAAGCCTGATGCAAATCCTGATAAGATTAAAGAAGGATTAGCACAAATGAACTTGTTAGTAGAAGACTGGGGTGGTAAAATTCAATCTCATGATATCTCTGCTAAAGTAGGTACAGGTGTTAAAGAATTATTAGAAAAAGTATTACTTGAAGCCGAGTTATTAGAGCTTCAAGCGAATCCAAATAAAATCGCTCATGGTACGGTTGTAGAAGCGTACTTAGATAAAGGTCGTGGATATGTATCTACTATTTTAGTTCAGGCTGGAACACTTAAAGTTGGTGACTATGTATTAGCTGGTCAACACAGTGGTAAGGTTAAAGCGATGCATGATGAAAGAGGACATGATGTTGCTGCAGCTGGACCTTCAACGCCAGTGTCTATATTAGGATTGGATGGAGCGCCACAAGCGGGTGACAAATTCAATGTCTTCGAAGATGAACGTGAAGCGAAACAAATTGCTTCTAAACGTGCTCAATTACAACGTGAGCAATCTGTTAGAACACAACGTCATATTACATTAGATGAAATTGGTCGTCGTATTGCTCTTGGTGATTTCCAAGAATTGAATATCATTCTTAAAGGTGATGTTGATGGTTCTGTGGAAGCATTAACCGATTCGTTCCAGAAACTATCTACTGAAGAAATTCAAGTGAATATCTTACATAAAGGTGTAGGTGCGATTACTGAAAGTGATGTATTATTAGCTTCGGCTTCTGATGCGATTATCGTTGGATTTAACGTGCGTCCTGTTGGAAATGCTCGAATGATTGCTGATAAGGAAGAAATCGATATCAGAACGTACTCTATCATCTACGATGCTATTAATGATCTTAAAGATGCGATGGAAGGTATGTTATCTCCAGAACTTAAAGAAGAAATTACTGGTACCGCTGAAATTAGAGAAATCTTTAAGGTGTCTAAAGTTGGAAGCATCGCAGGGTGTATGGTTACCAATGGTAAGATCCTTAGAAGCTCTAGCATTCGTTTAATACGTGATGGTGTAGTTGTTTATACTGGTGAATTAGCGTCATTAAAACGATTTAAAGACGATGCCAAGGAAGTAACTAAAGGTTACGATTGTGGTATGCAAATTAAAAACTATAACGACATTAAAGAAGGTGATGTTATAGAAGCTTTCCACGAAGTAGAAGTAAAAAAGAAACTTAAGTAATATTTAAGTTTTCATAACTATAAAATAAAAAAGCACCTCTTGTAGGTGCTTTTTTTATTTGGAACTTTATCATCTGGTATTAGAGCAAAAAAAAAGGGTGTTTTGGATTTACGATTCCAAAACACCCTTTTTATATTTTTATGATGATGACGTTTTATTTTTTAGGCTTAAAGATAAAAGCACTCGAAAACTCTTTTTTAATACGTTTTAAAGCGCGATCGGCTTCCAAACGCGTTCTAAAGTTACCAACCCATATCTTAAAGTTAGGTTGTTCGAAGTGAATGCTAGGACGCCAGTCAGAAAAGGTGGAACTAAACTTTTTTTGAGCCGCATATGCGTCTTGTCGATTGCCGTTGTAAATTTGTATTTTATATCTGTCGGCATCGTCGTCGTTCATATTTTTTTTCAATTCCAACAGTTTCTCAATATTCTTATCCTGGTTAATGCTCACCTGACCTTCTTGGGCTTGGGTGTAACTTGTTGTAAACAAAAGGCATACAGCCATGAATGTTAGAGCTCTAAATTTAATAGGAATCATATTTTAATAGTGTTTATGCAAATGTATAAGTATTAAACTAAATAGTTGCTTATTTTATTATTTAGAATGCCTCTAAATTAACTGTTAACGCTTCCTTAGTATTTTGCTAATCGAGTTTAAATATTACTTTTGCGAGAGATTTTAAAGCTATGCTTTTTCATTTATTAAATGACAAAAGTCATACCAAAAGTTAAGAAGTTAATTTAACCAACAATATGAGAAAGGTGATTCACCGTAAATTAAGTAGAAACTTACTTCGTTTAAGCTTAATTGTATTATTAGCGTTTACAAGCTCGCTTTCAGCTCAGGAAGGCGATCCAGCAAAAGGAAAATCTTTATTTAATGCCAATTGTGCAGCATGTCATCAATTAGATAAGAAAATGACAGGACCTGCATTGCGTCATGTTGAAGCACGTCTGTCTGATGAACAAGGATTAGATCGTGAGTGGCTACATGCATGGATACGTAACAGTTCAGGTTTAATCAAGTCTGGTGATGCGTATGCAAATAAAGTGTATAACGAATTTGGAGGTGCTGCCATGACAGCTTTTCCTCAGTTATCTGACGACGATTTAAATAACATCTTGGCGTATACCGCTGAAGAAAAGAAAGCGGCTCCAGCTCCGGCGGCAGGCGCTGCAGGAGCAGTTGCTGCAACTGGTGCTTCAGATGGTATTTCAAACGAGCTTATTTTAGGAGCTTTAGCGATTCTGTTTATTTTACTAGCTATAGGATTATATCTAGTTAATAAAACCTTACGTCGCTTTGCTACTGTTCAAAATATTGAGTTAGAAACAGAAACTGGTAGAACACCACTTTGGAAAGCTTTTATTCAGAATCAGTTTTTAATGATTGTAGTAGCTATTTTCTTCTTGCTTACTAGTGCTTACTTCGCTTTTGGTTTCTTAATGCAAGTAGGTGTTGATCAAGGTTACCAACCGGTACAACCAATACACTTCTCGCACAAAGTGCATGCAGGTGATAACGGTATCGATTGTAAATACTGTCACTCTTCAGCTCGAGTAAGTAAAACATCAGGGATTCCTTCTTTGAATGTTTGTATGAACTGTCATAAATCAATTTACGAATACAACGGTGAAACTTCAGCAGAGTACACTAAAGAATTTTACGATGGTGAGATTCAAAAGTTATACAAAGCTGCAGGATGGAGTGATGCCGATCAAAAATATACAGGTGAATCTCAACCAGTAAAATGGGTGCGTATTCATAACTTACCAGATTTCGCATACTTTAACCACTCACAACACGTCACTGTTGCAGGTGTAGAATGTCAAACATGTCATGGTCCTGTACAAGAAATGGAAGTGGTTTATCAACATGCACCATTAACAATGGGATGGTGTATTAACTGTCACAGAGAAACTGACGTGACAGTAAAAGATAACGCTTACTATGAGAAAATTCACGCTGAGCTTTCTAAGAAGTATGGTGTAGAGACTTTAACAGCAGCTCAAATGGGTGGTCTGGAATGTGGTAAATGTCACTACTAAAAACTTTTCGTAAATACGAAAAACCAAAAATTAATTTAAGAAGTAATTCAATTATATAATATGTCATCAAACAAGAAATACTGGAAAAGTGTTGAAGAGCTAAACGAAAATAGCTCTATTGTTGAGACGCTTAAACAAAACGAGTTTGTAGCAGAAATACCTACTGATGAGTTTTTAGGAAATAAAGAGACGTTAGAGTCTGGCTCTACAACGCGTCGTGATTTCTTAAAATATGTAGGGTTTAGTACAGCCGCTGCTTCTTTAGCAGCTTGTGAGGGTCCTGTTAAAAAAGCGATTCCTTACGTTGTACAACCAACTGAGATTATTCCTGGAGTAGCAAATTATTACGCTACAACAGTTGCAGATGGTTTTGATTTTGCAAGTGTTTTGGTTAAAACGCGTGAAGGTCGTCCAATAAAAATTGAAAACAATACCTTAGCTTCTACTCATGGCAGTGCTAATGCTAGAGTGAATGCTTCAGTTTTAGGTTTGTATGACAGTTTAAGAATTCAAGGTCCGAAAAAAGATGGTGCTTCAATTTCTTGGAGTGATTTTAATGCGGAAACTACTAAAAGTTTAAACAGTATTAAAGATTCAGGTCAGTCGATCGTGTTGTTAACACAGACTTTCGCTAGTCCTTCTACTAACAAGCTGGTTGCTGAGTTTAAAGAAACTTACGGTAACGTTAAGCATGTGGTTTATGATGCTGTTTCAGAATTTGCTGCTGTTCAAGCTTTTCAAAAGAAATACAATAAAAAAGGTTTAGCCGATTACGATTTTTCTCAGGCGATGACTATTGTTTCTGTTGGTGCTGATTTCCTAGGCGATTGGCAAGGTGGAGGTTTTGATGCAGGATATGCTAAAAACCGCGTGCCTCAAAACGGAAAAATGTCACGTCATATTCAGTTTGAATCGAATATGTCTTTATCTGGTGCTAACGCTGATAAGCGTGTACCGGTGACTCCTACTCAGCAAAAATTAGCCTTAGCGAAATTATACAGCCTGGTTACAGGAAATAATGTTTCTGTAAAAGGTTTACCTGAGCACGTTGAAACTGCTGTTAAAAATGCAGCTATTCAGCTTAAAAAGGCAGGTAGTAAAGCTGTTGTGGTTACTGGAATTCAGGATGTTAATGCACAAACTGTTGTTTTAGAACTTAATGAATACCTAGCAAGTAAAGCTTTTAATAGTAAAGTAGCTATTAAAACTAAGCAAGGTAACGATAATGATGTTGCTCAACTTGTTGCCGATATGAAGGCAGGGAAAGTAGGAGCAATTATCATGAGCGGTGTTAATCCGTTATATACTTTAGCAAATGCAGCTGATTTTGCTGAAGGTTTAAAGAAAACAAAATTATCTATTGCGTTTTCAATGAAGGAAGATGAAACGTCTTCTCATACGCAATATATCGCTGCAGCTCCTCACTTTTTAGAGGCTTGGGGTGATGTTGAAATAAAAACTGGTCACTACAGTTTAACCCAACCAACCATTCGTCCTTTATTTGATACGAAACAATTTCAGGATGTCTTATTAAAGTGGACTGGTAACAGCGCTTCTTATAGTGATTATATTAAAACCACTTGGAATAGTGATATTCTAAATGGAGGATCTTACAACCAAGCTTTACATGATGGTTTCTTTGTGAAGTCTGTAGTTGCTTCTGAAGAAGTAGAAGCAGAGGTTGAAGAAACTGAAGAATCTGTAAATGCATTTTCTGGAGCTGCACAAGCTTTAGCGTCATCTGCCAAATCAAAAGGTATCGAGTTAAGTCTTTATACTAAAACAGGTATGGGTGATGGTCAACAAGCTAACAACCCTTGGTTACAAGAGTTTCCAGATCCGATTTCAAGAGTGTCATGGGATAACTACTTAACGGTTTCTAAAGCTGATGCTGAAGAGTTAGGATTAATTAACAGACACGTTGCAACTGGAGCGTTAAATGGTAGCTATGCTAACGTTACAGCTAATGGTGTAACAGTAAAAGCACCTGTGTTAATTCAACCAGGCCAAGCTAAAGGTTCTGTAGGTTTATCTTTCGGTTACGGAAGAACAGCAGGATTAAAAGAAGAAATGCAAACAGGTGTAAATGCATATGCCTTATATCATAACTTATCAAACGTTCAAGATGTAACTATCGAAGCGGCTTCAGGTGAACATGAATTTGCTTGTGTACAGCTTCATAATACCTTAATGGGACGTGGTGATATCATTAAAGAAACGACTTTAGAGATTTTCAACACTAAGGACAAAGCGCATTGGAATGCGATGCCTGTGGTGTCTTTAAATCATGAAGAAACGCCTGTAACATCTCCAGATGTTGATTTATGGGATGAGTTTGATCGTAGTATAGGGCATCACTTTAATCTATCAATCGATTTAAATGCTTGTACAGGATGTGGAGCTTGTGTTATAGCTTGTCATGCTGAAAACAACGTGCCTGTAGTAGGTAAAGAAGAAGTGAGAAGAAGTAGAGATATGCACTGGTTGCGTATTGATAGATACTACTCTTCTGATGATACTTTTGAAGAAGATAATGCTAAAAAAGAAGGCTTCTCAGGTCTGTTTGGTGATAATGGTTCCTTAGGTGGATTTGGTGAAATGGAACATGCAGCCGATAACCCACAAGTCGCTTTCCAAGCGGTAATGTGTCAACACTGTAATCACGCACCTTGTGAAACAGTTTGTCCTGTAGCAGCAACTTCTCATGGTCGTCAAGGTCAAAACCATATGGCTTATAACCGTTGTGTAGGTACAAGATATTGTGCAAACAACTGTCCGTATAAAGTACGTCGTTTCAACTGGTTCTTATACAATGGAAATGATGAGTTCGATTATCATATGAATGATGATTTAGGACGTATGGTACTTAATCCTGATGTGGTTGTACGTTCTCGTGGGGTAATGGAAAAATGTTCTATGTGTATTCAAATGACACAAAAAACAGTTCTTGACGCTAAACGTGACGGACGTGTGATTAAAGATGGTGAATTCCAAACAGCTTGTTCTGCAGCTTGTAGCAGTGGTGCGATGGTATTTGGAGACATCAACGATAAAGACAGTAAAGTTGCAAAACTTAAAGAAGATAACCGTATGTATCACTTGTTAGAGCATGTAGGAACAAAGCCTAATGTGCAATATCAAACAAAAGTGAGAAATACAACTGAAGCATAATATAGTTAAAAGGTTTTAAGTTTAAAAGTTGAAAAAATACGAGGTCAACTTTTAAATAAATAACAAGTAACAAATAACAAATAACAATAAATATGGCGTCTCATTACGAAGCACCTATTAGAAGACCTTTAGTTACAGGAGATAAGTCCTACCACGACGTAACTGTGGATGTGGCAAAACCTGTAGAAGGAAAAGCAAATAAACAATGGTGGATAGTTTTTGGTATTTCACTAGTCGCTTTCCTTTGGGGAATTGGATGTATTTTATATACCATTACAACAGGTATTGGTGTCTGGGGTCTTAACAAGACTGTAGGTTGGGCCTGGGATATTACCAACTTTGTTTGGTGGGTAGGTATTGGTCACGCAGGAACACTTATTTCTGCAGTACTTTTATTATTCCGTCAAAAATGGAGAATGGCAATTAACCGTTCTGCAGAGGCGATGACTATCTTCTCGGTAGTTCAGGCAGGTTTATTCCCAATCATTCACATGGGTCGTCCATGGTTAGGATACTGGGTATTACCAATTCCGAATCAATTCGGATCACTATGGGTAAACTTTAACTCACCTTTACTTTGGGACGTATTCGCCATCTCAACATATTTATCGGTATCACTAGTATTCTGGTGGACTGGTTTATTACCAGATTTCGCGATGCTAAGAGATCGTGCTATCAAACCTTTTCAAAAGAGAATTTACTCGATATTGAGTTTTGGATGGTCTGGTCGTGCTAAAGATTGGCAACGTTTTGAAGAAGTATCTTTGGTACTTGCAGGTTTAGCAACGCCATTAGTACTTTCTGTACACACGATTGTATCGTTTGACTTCGCAACATCTGTTATTCCTGGTTGGCATACAACAATTTTCCCACCATACTTCGTTGCTGGTGCGGTATTCTCTGGATTCGCGATGGTAAACACATTGCTTATTATTATGAGAAAAGTGTGTAACCTTGAAGACTATATTACAGTGCAACACATCGAGCTTATGAATATTGTAATCATGATTACAGGTTCTATCGTAGGTGTGGCTTATATTACTGAGTTATTTATTGCATGGTACTCTGGTGTTGAATACGAACAATATGCATTCTTAAACAGAGCAACAGGTCCTTATGCATGGGCATACTGGATGATGATGTCTTGTAATGTTTTCTCTCCACAATTTATGTGGTTTAAGAAATTAAGAACAAGTATCATGTTCTCTTTCTTTATCTCGATTGTAGTAAACGTAGGAATGTGGTTTGAGCGTTTCGTAATTATTGTAACCTCGTTACACCGTGATTACTTACCATCATCATGGACGATGTTCTCACCTACATTTGTTGATATAGGAATCTTTATCGGAACTATAGGATTCTTCTTTGTACTGTTCTTATTATACTCTAGAACATTCCCTGTAATCGCTCAAGCAGAGGTTAAAACCATCTTGAAATCTTCAGGTGATAAGTACAAAAGAATAAGAGAAAGCGGTGGAAGTTTGTCAGGAACTGGTGCAGATCCTAGAACTTCGAACGTTAATAATGAACCAAAAAACTAAAAGTAGCATATGGAAGCTTCAAAAGTAATTCACGCTATTTATAACGACGACGATATTTTAATGTCTGCCGTAAAAAGGGTTAAGGCTGAAAGATATCATATAGAAGAAATATATACACCATTTCCAGTTCACGGATTAGACCGCGCTATGGGACTTGCTCCTACACGTATCGCTATTACAGCTTTTATTTATGGTCTTATTGGTTTAACAGTAGCTACCTTAATGATGAACTTCATCATGATCGAAGACTGGCCTCAAAACATTGGTGGTAAACCAAGTTTTAGTTATTTAGAAAACATGCCAGCATTCGTACCAATTATGTTCGAGCTTACGGTATTTTTCTCTGCGCACCTTATGGTAATTACCTTTTACTTACGTAGTAGAATGTGGCCATTTAAAAGTGCTGAAAACCCAGATCCTAGAACTACCGATGATCATTTCTTAATGGAAATAGCCGTAAATGGTAATGAAGAGGCTCTTGCTAGTATGCTTAAAGATACTGGAGCCGTAGAGATTAATTTAGTAGATAAAGCCCATTAATAAAAGATATGAAAAGCTTAATTAAAATATTAGCAGTAGCAGTTGTTTTTGTAGCCGTTTCTTGTAATAAGAGTACTGCACCAAATTACCAATTCATGCCTAACATGTACGAATCTGCAGGTTATGAAACTTATGGAGAAGCAGCATTTTCTAATGGCTTTGAAGCGCAATTACCTGCTGAAGGTTCTGTAGCTAGAGGATTTATCCCATTTGATGTTGAAAATTCAACCGAAGGTTATGAATTTGCTAAAGCTAATTTGGTTAGTCCGTTAGATTCTACTCAAGTAGATTTAAATAGAGGTAAAGAATTATACGATATATACTGTGGAATTTGCCATGGTGGTAAAGGTGATGGACAAGGTAACTTGGTAAAACGTGAAAAAATTCTTGGTATTCCAAGTTATGATGATGCGGGTCGTGCTATAAATGCAGGAAGCATTTACCACACTATTTACTATGGTAAAAATGCTATGGGATCTTACGCTAACCAATTACAAGAGGAAGAGCGTTGGCAAGTGGTTTCATATGTGTTACAATTAAAAGCAGATTTAGAAAAGTAAGATTGATAAGATTATTATAGATATGTATACATTTTCAAATAAATTAAAGACATTTTCTTTCATTCTAATGATTTTAGGAGCATTAGGTGTAGGTTATGGTTTTATGACGTCTCATAAATCTTTTGAGGAGGTTGAACACTTACTTGCTGAAGAATCACATCATGGTGGTGGTCACGGTGAAGCTAATGCGCACCATGCAACACCAAGTCACGATACCAACGCTAAGGCTGAAGGTAGTCATGGTGAAGAAGCACATGCTCAAGTTGATGAACATACGAAGCATGTTGAACACGTACAACACCAAATTGCAAACAGACCTTGGTCTGCATTATATGTAGCAGCGTTTTTCTTTATGATGATCGCTTTAGGTGTTTTAGCTTTTTATGCGATTCAAATTGCATCTCAAGCAGGATGGTCTCCTGTTTTATTTAGAGTGATGGAAGGCATTACGGCTTACCTTTTACCAGGGGCTATTATTGTTCTTCTTATTGCTATTGCATCAGGTACTATTGGTCACTATAACATATTTATTTGGATGGATCCAGATGTTGTAGCTCACGATAAACTTATTCAAGGTAAATCAGGATGGTTAAACCTAGGTGGTTTTGCTATTAGAGGAATCATTTTCATTGCTGGTTGGGCTTTATATCGTCATTTTGCACGTAAATTTTCTATTGCTCAAGATAATGCTGAACCTGGTGATAAAAGTAACTTTAAGAAAGCTTTCCGTATTACAGCTGGATTCTTAGTATTCTTTATCTATACCGAATCTATGATGTCTTGGGATTGGATTATGAGTGTTGATCCACACTGGTTTTCAACTTTATTCGGTTGGTACGTATTCGCATCAATGTTTGTTAGTGGTATTACTGTAATTGCACTATTATCAATTTACTTAAAATCTAGAGGTTACTTAGCATTTGTAAATGAAAACCATTTACATGATGTAGCTAAATTTATGTTCGGTATTAGTATTTTCTGGACTTACCTTTGGTTCTCACAATTCATGTTAATTTGGTACTCTAACATTCCTGAAGAGGTTACTTATTTCATCACGAGAATTAATGATTACAGATTACCTTTCTTCGGAATGGTAGTTATGAACTTCGTATTCCCATTATTATTATTAATGAACGCAGAGTATAAGCGTATGCCTTGGTTTGTTGTTATGGCGGGAATCGTGATACTTGCTGGTCACTATATTGATATTTTCAATATGATTATGCCTGCAACTGTTGGAGATAGATGGTTTATAGGAATTCCTGAAATAGGCTCTGTTTTATTATTTGGAGGATTATTCATATTTGTAGTATTCACGTCTTTATCTAAGGCTTCATTACTAGCAAAAGGATACCCACTTATGAAGGAGAGTGAAGATTTCCATTATTAATTAAGATTTATATAAAGAAGAAAGAAGAACCACCATGACTACTTTATTAACGATTATAGTTTTAGTATTTATTTTAATTGCCATTTGGCAAATGGTTAAGATTTTCGATTTGGCACAAGCTAAAACTGAAAACTCTCAAGTAGCTAACGATAAAGACAATGCCTTAAATGGTTATTTAATGATGGGCTTTTTAGCGTTCATCTACATCATAACTATTGTATGTATTGTTAAATGGGGCGATTTACCGCTTTTATCAAATTCTGCATCAGCACACGGACCTACTATTGATAACCTTATGGTTATTTCATTAGTAATTATATTCTTTGTACAAACCATTACGCAATTTTTGTTACACTACTTCGCTTTTAAATATAAAGGTGAAAAAGGAAAACAAGCATTTTTCTTTGCAGATAACAATAAGTTAGAAATGATTTGGACGATTATTCCTGTTATCGTTTTAGCAGGTTTAATTATCTACGGTTTGAATACTTGGATTAACATTACTAGTGTTGATGAAAGTGACGATCCTTTAATCGTTGAATTATATGCTCAGCAATTTAACTGGAAAGCGAGATATGCTGGAGCCGATAATACTTTAGGTAAAGCCAATGTGCGTTTAATTGATATTGATCGTGCTAATATTTTAGGTTTAGATGAAGCTGATCCTAATGCTCAAGATGATATTATTACTACCGAATTACACTTACCTGTAGGAAAGCCTGTGTTGTTTAAAATGCGTTCTCAAGATGTTTTACACTCAGCTTACATGCCACACTTTAGAGCACAAATGAACTGTGTTCCTGGTATGATCACACAATTTGGATTTACACCTACTGTAACGACTGCTGAAATGCGTCAGAATCCTGATATGGCTGAAAAAGTAGCTCATATTAATGAAATAAGAGTTGAGAATAGTAAGCCATTAGTTGCTAAAGGTGACGATGCTCTTGAGCGTTACGAGTTTGATTACCTGTTATTGTGTAATAAAATTTGTGGTAAATCACACTACAACATGCAAATGAAGATTATTGTTGAAACTCAAGAGGAATATGATGCTTGGATTGCTCAACAAAAGGAATTTAAAAATTCTTTAATTAATTAATTTAAACAAGAAACCAAACCGATTATAAGATTATGTCAGCACACGCAGATACTCACGCTCACGAAGACGACCACGGACATCATCATAAAGAAACTTTCGTAACGAAGTACATCTTCAGTCAGGATCATAAAATGATTGCTAAGCAGTACCTTGTAACAGGTACGATTATGGGAATTATTGGTATCATGATGTCAATGATGTTCCGTATGCAAATTGCATGGCCAGAAGAGCCAAATGTATTATTTGAAGCATTATTAGGTAAATGGGCTCCCGACGGTGTTATGGATGCCGATATTTATTTGGCATTAGTAACCATCCACGGTACCATCATGGTATTCTTTGTACTTACAGCAGGTTTAAGTGGTACTTTTAGTAACTTACTTATTCCGTTGCAAATTGGTGCTCGTGATATGGCCTCAGGTTTCTTAAACATGGTTTCTTACTGGTTATTCTTTTTATCAAGTGTAATCATGGTTATTTCATTGTTTGTTGAAGCTGGACCAGCTGCTGCAGGATGGACAATCTATCCGCCATTAAGTGCTTTACCAATGGCTCAAGGTGGTTCTGGTATGGGTATGACTTTATGGTTAGTGTCTATGGCTATCTTTATTGCTTCATCATTATTAGGATCTCTTAACTATGTAGTTACTGTTTTAAACTTACGTACTAAAGGGATGTCAATGACAAGATTGCCACTTACTATTTGGGCTTTCTTTGTTACAGCTATTATTGGTGTGATTTCATTCCCAGTATTATTATCAGCTGCATTGTTATTAATTATGGATAGAAGTTTCGGTACATCGTTCTTCTTATCAGACATATTTATTCAAGGTGAAGTATTACATTACCAAGGTGGTTCTCCAGTTTTATTTGAGCACTTATTTTGGTTCCTAGGTCACCCAGAGGTATACATCGTAATTTTACCTGCAATGGGACTTGTTTCTGAAATTATGGCTTCAAATTCACGTAAACCTATTTTCGGTTACCGTGCCATGATTGTATCTATTTTAGCCATTGCTTTCTTATCTACAATCGTATGGGGTCACCACATGTTTATCTCAGGAATGAATCCATTTTTAGGTTCTGTGTTTACGTTTACAACCTTATTAATTGCGATTCCATCGGCGGTAAAAGCCTTCAACTGGATTACAACCTTATGGAAAGGTAACCTACAAATGAATCCAGCGATGTTATTTTCAATCGGATTTGTTTCTACTTTCATCACTGGAGGTTTAACAGGTATCATTCTTGGAGATTCAGCTTTAGATATTAACGTTCACGATACATATTTCGTAGTAGCACACTTCCACTTAGTAATGGGTATATCTGCATTATATGGTATGTTTGCTGGAATCTACCACTGGTTCCCTAAAATGTACGGACGTATGTTAAATAAAAATCTTGGTTATATCCACTTTTGGTTAACTGCGGTTTGTGCTTATGGTGTATTCTTCCCAATGCACTTTATTGGAATGGCAGGTTTACCACGTCGTTATTATACAAACAGTAACTTCCCATTATTTGATGATTTAGCTAACGTAAACGTGATTATCACGGTGTTCGCTTTAGTTGGTGGTGTGGTACAGATTGTGTATTTATATAACTTCTTTAGTAGTATTTTCTTCGGAAAGAAAGCCACTCAAAATCCTTGGAAAGCGACAACTTTAGAATGGACTACGCCTGTAGAGCATATCCATGGTAACTGGCCAGGTGAAATTCCTCACGTATACCGTTGGGCTTACGATTATAGTAAACCAGGTTATGATGTTGATTTCGTTCCGCAAAACGTACCTTTCAAAGAAGGTGAAGTGGAGTTACATCACTAATTTATTCCTGCGAAGGCAGGAATCTCTTAATAGAGTATCCAAAAGATTATTTAAAGCCTTTCCTTTATGGAGAGGCTTTTGTTTATATTTGAAATTGTATTTTTGTGTTTTAAATTATAAGAATTTATAAATCTCATTAAAGTTTGAGTTATAATAATTTATAATATAAGTTAACCTAAATAGATTCCTGCCTTCGCAGGAAGTTAGCATGAACGAAAACCTAGACCCTACCAACGATAATTTTTCTCCAGAAGAGTTTGATGTAGAAAAGAAATTAAGGCCGCTGTCTTTCGATGACTTCACGGGGCAAGACCAAGTATTGGAAAATCTTCAAATATTTGTTCAGGCCGCTAATTTGCGTTCAGAAGCCTTGGATCATACCCTTTTTCATGGGCCTCCAGGTCTGGGTAAAACCACACTAGCCAATATACTTGCTAATGAATTGAATGTAGGCATAAAGGTGACCTCTGGACCTGTGTTAGATAAGCCAGGAGACTTAGCTGGTTTGTTAACGAATCTCGAAGAACGTGATGTCTTATTTATTGATGAAATTCATCGTTTAAGTCCTATTGTAGAGGAATACTTGTATTCAGCTATGGAAGACTTTAAAATCGATATCATGATTGAATCGGGTCCCAATGCCAGAACGGTTCAAATTAACTTAAACCCGTTTACGCTTGTTGGCGCTACAACCAGATCTGGTTTGTTAACTTCTCCAATGCGTGCTCGATTTGGAATCCAAAGTCGCTTACAATATTATAAAACAGATTTATTAACCACCATCATTCAGCGAAGTGCCAGTATTCTAAATGTGCCTATTTCTATGGAAGCGGCCATTGAAATCGCTGGACGAAGCCGAGGCACCCCTAGAATAGCAAACGCTTTACTACGTCGTGTGCGCGATTTTGCCCAAATTAAAGGGAATGGTAGTATTGATATTAAAATCGCAAAATACAGTTTAGAAGCCCTTAATGTGGATGCTCATGGTTTAGATGAAATGGATAATAAAATCCTATCTACCATAATCGATAAATTTAAAGGAGGACCTGTTGGTATCTCGACTATTGCTACGGCTGTAAGTGAAAGCTCAGAAACGATTGAAGAAGTTTATGAGCCTTTTTTAATTCAGCAGGGATTTATTATGAGAACACCTCGCGGTCGTGAAGTGACTGCTGAAGCTTATAAACATTTAGGGCGTGTAAAAGGTGCTACTCAAGGTGGCTTATTTTAACAAACCATCTTTTATATTACATTGAAATCAACCCCAAATAACCTATGAAACCATTTAAATTAATTACTTCAATGTTATTATTATGCCTTGTCTTTTCTTGTGATAAGGTGGATAAGCTTACTCAATTTGATATAGAGTATAACGAAAAAGTTGTTATAGAATCTTCAGCGGTAGTCGATTTACCTTTCAATGCCTTTACCCCAGAAATCAGTTCTAATTCAGAATGGACTTTTGAAAATAATAATACCAGAAAGAATCTTATCGAATATATTGAGTTAAAATCGATGACTTTGGAGGTTGATGGACCAGATCATGGTAATTTCGATTTTCTAAACAGCATCGAAATCTACATTTCTGCAGAAAATGAGCCTCAAGTTAAAATCTCATGGAAAGACCAAATTGAAGCTAACGGCAGTCGCGTTTTGAAATTGGATACCTCTAATGACGATCTTCAAAAATATCTTAAAAAGGATCAATTTAATTTAAGATTAGCTACCATTACCGATGAAATTATTACATCAGATCACCATATTAATGTGAAGTCAGTGTTTTTTGTTGATGCTAAAATATTCGGACTTTAAGAGGTAAAAGTTCCAAGTGGCTTCGTTTTAATTTTATTAATTTAGAGCAGAAGCCCATAGAGCAGCTTAATGACATGTTAGATAATAAAGCGAAATACAGTCAATTGATTAAAACCGAAGCCAAGCGCCTCGGTTTTTTGTCTTGTGGTATTAGTAAAGCCGAATTTTTGGAAGAGGAAGCGCCTCGTTTGGAAAAATGGCTAAAAAATAACATGAATGGTGAAATGCGTTATATGGAAAACCATTTTGATAAACGCCTAGACCCTACAAAACTCGTTGAGGGTTCTAAAAGTGTCGTCTCCTTATTGTTAAATTATTATCCTGAAGACATTCAAACGGAAAACAGCTATAAGCTTTCTAAATATGCTTATGGTACCGACTACCATTTTGTGATTAAAGATAAACTTAAAGAACTCTTACATTTTATTCAAGATGAAATAGGTGAAGTAGACGGTCGGGCATTTGTCGATTCGGCACCGGTTTTAGACAAAGCCTGGGCTGCAAAATCGGGATTGGGTTGGATTGGTAAACATAGTAATTTGTTAACTCAGCAAGTAGGCTCTTTTTATTTTATTGCTGAACTTATAATTGATTTGGATTTAGAATATGATTCACGAGTTACCGACCACTGTGGTACTTGTACGGCTTGCATTGATGCTTGCCCAACGGAAGCCATAACAGCACCCTATGTGGTTGATGGTAGTAAGTGTATTTCATATTTTACCATTGAGTTAAAAGAAAATATCCCTTCAGAGTTTCAAGGTAAATTTGACGATTGGATGTTTGGTTGCGATGTCTGCCAAGATGTTTGTCCGTGGAATCGCTTCTCAAAACCACATAACGAACCGCTTTTTAATCCGCACCCCGAATTATTATCCATGACTAAAAAGGATTGGGAGGAGATCACGACGGAGACTTTTCAAAAGGTTTTTAAAAAATCGGCTGTCAAACGCACCAAGTTCTCTGGACTTAATCGAAATGTAAATTTTTTAAAGGGCCAGTAATCTATAGTTGGTTAAGACGCGTTTATAATTATAATATTTGCAAACTAAATGGCACGTCACTTATGTAAATTTTACGACTTAAATAGATCAAATGTCATGTAATCCTAATATAGGATTCTTATATTTGTTAGTCACAAAAACAATTACTACATGAGCGAAGAAAGCAAACGCAGAGAAGCCCTTATATATCATGCCAAACCTACCCCCGGCAAAATAAAAGTTGTTCCAACTAAGAAATATGCAACACAGCGCGATTTATCATTAGCCTATTCACCTGGTGTGGCAGAGCCTTGCTTGGAAATTGAAAAAGACAAGGAAAACGCCTATAAGTATACCGCTAAAGGCAATTTGGTAGCCGTAATTTCTAACGGAACAGCCGTTTTAGGCTTAGGAAACATAGGTCCCGAAGCATCAAAACCAGTGATGGAAGGTAAAGGCTTGCTATTCAAGATTTTTGCTGATATTGACGTTTTTGATATTGAAGTAGATACCGAAAATGTTGAAGAGTTTATCGCAACTGTAAAAAATATAGCGCCAACCTTTGGAGGAATAAATCTAGAGGATATTAAAGCTCCTGGTGCATTCGAAATCGAAAGACGCTTAAAGGAAGAATTGGATATTCCTGTGATGCACGACGACCAACATGGTACGGCAATCATTTCCGCGGCAGCGCTTATCAATGCTTTAGAAATTGCGAATAAGAATATTGAAGAAGTAAAAATTGTGATTAGTGGTGCTGGAGCTGCAGCAATTTCATGCTCGCGTCTATACCAAGCTTTTGGAGCTAGACGTGAAAATATGGTGATGCTGGATAGTAAAGGTGTCATTCGTGATGATCGCGACAACCTCACTGCCGAGAAAGCCGAATTTGCAACCCACCGCAAAATAGATACTCTAGATGAAGCTATGATTGATGCCGATGTGTTTATTGGTTTATCTATGGCCAATATTGTATCGCCAGAAATGCTATTGGCAATGGCCGAAAATCCTATTGTTTTTGCCATGGCAAACCCAGATCCAGAGGTTAAATACGAGGTGGCTATTGCAACACGTAAAGATATTATTATGGCAACGGGTAGGAGCGACCATCCTAATCAAGTGAATAACGTTCTTGGTTTCCCGTTTATATTTAGAGGAGCATTAGATGTTAGAGCAACTAAAATCAATGAAGCCATGAAAATGGCTGCTGTAGAAGCTCTGGCGCGATTAGCTAAAGAACCAGTTCCAGAACAAGTAAACATTGCCTACGGGGAAACACGTTTAACTTTTGGTAAAGAGTATATCATTCCTAAACCTTTCGATCCACGTTTAATTGCCGAAGTGCCTCCAGCAGTAGCAAAGGCGGCTATGGAAAGTGGTGTTGCTAAAGAGCCTATTACCAATTGGGAAGATTACCAAGATGTTTTAAGAGAGCGCTTGGGGTCTGATAATAAATTTGTAAGATTGCTTTTAAACCGTGCTAAATTAAATCCTAAACGTGTGGTTTTTGCTGAAGCTGATCAATTAGCCGTTGTTAAAGCTGCTCAAATTGTTCATGAAGAAGGTGTGGCCATTCCTATTTTATTAGGAAGAAAGGATACCATTAAAAGCTTAATGAACGAAATTGAGTTTGACGTTGATGATGTGATCATCATTGATCCTAAAACTGATGAAGAAGACGAACGTAAAAATAAATATGCCAAAGTTTACTGGGAACAACGTAAACGTAAAGGTGTAACACTATATGCCGCACAACGTTTAATGCGAGAGCGTAATTATTTTGCAGCCATGATGGTTAGTGAAGGTGATGCCGATGCATTAATTTCAGGATATTCAAGAAGCTATCCTACCGTTGTAAAACCTATGTTAGAGGTTATTGGTATGGCTAAAGGGGTCAATAGAGTAGCAACTACAAACGTGATGATGACCAAACGTGGTCCTTTATTTTTAAGTGATACCTCTATTAATATTGATCCTAATGCCAGAGAACTTACTAAAATAGCACAAATGACCGCTCAGATTGTTAAAATGTTTGGAATGAAACCTGTTATGGCCATGACATCCTATTCTAACTTTGGGTCTTCATCAAATCCAATGGCTACAAAAGTGAGAGAAGCGGTATCGTATTTACATCGTCATGCACCAGATTTAATTGTTGATGGTGAATTACAAACCGATTTTGCACTTAATAACGAGATGCTTAAAGAGCGATTCCCGTTTTCGAAATTAGTAGGACAAAAGGTGAATACGCTTATTTTTCCAAATTTAGACTCAGCCAATATCACATATAAATTAATAAAGGAATTGAATGAGGCAGATTCTATAGGACCAATTATGATGGGTATGAGTAAACCTGTTCATATCCTACAATTAGGTGCTAGTGTAGACGAAATTGTGAATATGACCGCAATTGCTGTGATTGATGCACAGAAGAAAGAACAATTAGATTCATAAAAGGGGGTTTCATTATATTTCCAATGAAAATAATTTTATTACATTTGGTCAGATAACCAACTGACATAGATGATAACCCATATTCAAGGTAAACTCACCGATAAAAATCCAACCCACGTTGTTATAGATTGTAACGGCGTGGGCTATTTACTTAATATATCTTTACATACCTACTCTCAAATTCCCGAGGGAGAACACTTAAAATTATATACTCATCTTCAAGTTAAAGAAGATTCTCATACTTTATACGGCTTTTCAAGTCTTGCCGAACGTGAAATTTTTAGATTGCTAATTTCTGTAAGTGGCATTGGTTCTAGCATTGCACGTACCATGTTGTCGTCACTAACGCCTAAGCAAGTTCGTGAAGGGATAGCTACTGGTGATGTGGCTTTAATCCAATCCATTAAAGGAATTGGAGCCAAAACAGCACAACGTGTTATTATTGAGTTGAAAGATAAAATCATTAAGATTTATGATATTGATGAAGTTTCTGTTTCACAGGGCAATACCAATAAGGATGAAGCGTTATCAGCTTTAGAAGTTCTTGGTTTTGTTAAAAAACAAGCCGAACGTGTAGTAGATAAGATTATGATAGCCCAACCAGATGCTAATGTCGAAACCATCATTAAGCAGGCTTTAAAAAATTTATAATTCATTTTGAAAATAACTAACCTTCAATTTTATAAATCAATTAAACCGTGTTTTTTATTGCTTTTTGCCCTATGCTGTTTTACAGATGTATGGGGGCAAGGAACACCTCAAGATTCCATTCCGCCAGAACCTGGGTATCATGTTGGAAATATAAAAGAGCCAATGCCGTCAAGTGTAGTATCTAAATACACTTACGATCCTGTTTCTAACCGATATATTTATACCGAAAAAATTGGGGAGTATGATATTCGTTTTCCGGTAATCTTAACGCCAAAGGAGTATTATGAGTTAGTCGCGAGAGAAAATCTAAGAGCATATTATAAAGAAAAAATTGATGCTTTTGATGGTAAAAAAGAAGGCTCTGAAGAAGGTCGTAGAAACTTACTGCCTGAGTTTTATATCAACTCCGGACTTTTTGAAAGCATTTTTGGAGGAAATACTATAGAAATTATTCCTCAAGGTTCTGTTGAAATGGATCTGGGAATATTGTATTCAAAACAAGACAACCCATCATTTTCACCTAGAAATAGAAGTAACTTAACCTTTGATTTCGATCAGCGAATAAGTTTGAGTTTGACAGGTAAAGTAGGAGAACGTCTTCAAATAAACACGAATTACGATACACAATCTACATTCGATTTTCAGAATTTAATAAAATTAGAATACACACCAACTGAAGACGATATTATTCAGAAAATAGAAGTTGGTAATGTGAGCATGCCATTGAATAGTTCCTTGATTACTGGAGCACAAAGTTTATTCGGTGTTAAGGCGCAACTTCAATTTGGTAAAACCACCATTACAGGGATTTTTTCTGAACAAAAATCACAATCCAATACCGTTGTGGCTCAAGGTGGTGGAACCCTCGAAGAGTTTGATGTTTTTATTAGGGATTATGATGAAAACAGGCACTTTTTCTTAGCACAATATTTTAGAGAAACCTACGACGCTGCGTTATCTAACTATCCTTTTATAAATAACAAAGGTTTACAAATTAAACGTTTGGAAGTTTGGGTAACCAACCGAAGTAATCGTACTGAAAATGTACGAAACGTTGTGGCCTTGCAAGATTTAGGAGAATCAGATAGAATTGGTTTGCAAACACCTCCAAATGATTTCGTAAACGTTGGGCCTGGTGCCTTTCCAGATAATGGAAATAATGATTTTGACCCAACCAATATTGGTGGTCCTGGATCACAACTAACTCCTGCTGTAAGGGATATTGCTACTGTGCAATCTGGTATTTTAGTGCCAAATGTAAGTGAAGGGCCTGATTATGCTAAACTAGAAAATGCAAGAAAATTAATTGAGGGTCAAGAATATACTTTAAATACAGAATTAGGATATATTTCGTTAAACCAACGGTTAAGTAACGATGAAGTTTTAGCTGTAGCTTTTCAATATACTATTTCAGGGAAGGTGTATCAGGTTGGAGAATTTGCTAATGATGGGGTAGATGCTACCGATGTGGATACCGATAACAATGGAAACGTTACCAATGTGGTTAACTCGGCACTTTTGCTTAAAATGTTAAAAAGTAGTGTGACCAATGTAAATCAGCCAGTTTGGGATTTAATGATGAAAAACATCTACGACACGGGGGCTTATAATCTAAGTGTTGAGGATTTTAAACTGAATATCTTTTACAATGAATCGACGCCTTTAAACTTTATAAAACCTGTTGGTAGTGAATTTGCTAACGATATTAATGGAAATCCGATTGGAACTAATACCAATCAAGAAGACTTAATTCAAAATATACCTTTATTAAGGGTTTTCAACTTAGATAAATTAAATTATAATAACGATCCACAAAGTCGTGGTGATGGTTTTTTCGATTTTGTTCCAGGTATCACAGTCATTCCCGTAAATGGTAAAATTGTGTTTACAAGTGCCGAGCCTTTTGGAGAGTATTTATTTGATGTGCTTGGGGGTGGAAATTATGAGGATGATACTTCCTATAACGACGATCAAAAGAAATATGTATTTGATAAGCTTTATTCAGAAACTAAAACGAAGGCTTTAGATTACGTAGAAAAAAACAAGTTTAAATTACAAGGGCGTTATAAATCTACTGGTGGCGATGGTATTCCAATAGGCTCGTTTAATGTGCCTCGTGGTTCTGTACGTGTTACAGCAGGAGGTCGTGTTTTAGTTGAAGGCATCGATTATACCGTAAATTACCAATTGGGAAGGGTGCAAATTTTAGATGAAGCTTTAAAAGCTTCCAACACGCCCATTGAAGTTTCTACAGAGAATAATGCCGTTTTCGGACAACAAACAAGACGTTTTACAGGATTTAACGTCCAACATCAGTTTAACGATAATTTTGTTTTAGGTGGTACGTTTTTAAATCTTAATGAGCGTCCTATAACACAAAAAGCAAACTACGGCACGGAATCAATAAACAACTCTATTTTTGGTGTAAATGGAAATTACGCTACTAAAGTACCGTTCTTAACGCGTTTAGTTAATAAACTACCAAATATCGATACCGATGTAGAATCGAACGTTTCTCTTAGAGGGGAATTCGCTTATCTTTCTCCAGGTGCTCCAAAGGGTACCGATTTGAACGGAGAAGCGACCTCATATATAGACGACTTTGAAGGTTCTCAAAATAGTATTGATTTAAAATCGCAACTGTCATGGGTTTTGTCTAGTAGGCCCTTGGATTTAAATATTCCAAGTAATCCAAATCAAGATAATAATGGTATTCAAAATGGATATCAACGTGCCATGTTAAACTGGTATTCTATCGACCCTGTTTTTTACAGTAGTCAACGTCCAGATGGTATGACCGATGATGATATTTCAGGATTGTATACCAGTCGTGTATTTATTAACGAATTATTTCCAGATAGAGATTTAGTTCAGGGGCAGAATTCCGTATTATTTACTTTAGATTTAGCTTATTATCCTAACGAACGCGGGCCTTATAACTTCGATCCCAATGCCGCTAGTGGCGTGATAAATAATCCGCAGGACAGTTGGGCTGGAATTACGAGACAAATTACTTCAACCGATTTTGAACAACAAAATGTAGAGTATATCGATTTTTGGGTACAGGATCCCTTTCAAGATAATCCTAATAACCCTGGAGGTAAGCTGGTTTTTAACTTAGGAAATATTTCAGAAGATATTATTAAGGATGGGAAGAAGTTGTATGAAAATGGATTGCCAAAAGATGGTGATGTTACTTTCTTACAGCCAACCGACTGGGGAACGGTAACACCACAAAACCAATCTTTAGTATATGCTTTTGATAGTACAGGGGAGGAACGGATTAATCAGGATATAGGTTATGATGGTTATAGTGATGCTCAAGAAATTATGGAATTTGGAGCACAGTTTGGCGACGACCCTTCTAATGATAATTATGTATATTTTTTAAATACCGATGGTAATATTTTCGATAGATATAAAAAGTATAACGGGGTAGAAGGGAATACCCCTGACGGATTTTCTAACACAGACCGTGGTGCAAACACCCAACCCGATGTGGAAGATATTAATCGTGATAACACCATGAACACCATTGATAGTTATTACGAGTATGAGCTGGAATTAAACAGACAAAATTTACCAACAACCGAAGCTGACTTTGAGAACATTCCAGATAGTAATCCTTTAAAGCAGTTTTTAAGAGATTATAAGGAACGTCCACGTCAATTACCAAACGGTCAGTCTGTAAATGTAAGATGGTATCAGTTTAGAGTTCCTGTTGAAGGTACACATGCTAAATCTGTTGGAAATATTTCAGATTTAAGATCGGTACGTTTTTCAAGAATTTATTTAAAAGAGTTTACCGAGCCAACGGTTTTCCGTTTTGGGACACTCGATTTAGTGCGAAGCGATTGGCGACGTTATACCTTGCCTTTAGATGAAAATGACCCAGACCCTATCGATCCTAACACCGAATTTTCAGTTGGGGTTATAGGTACTCTAGAGAACGAAGGGCGTTATGAAAGTCCACCAGGTATTGTTCCAGAACAATTGTATAATAACAACACCGTTATTCGTCAAAATGAACAATCTTTAGTGGTTGAAGTTTGTGGTCTGGAAGCCGAAGATTCAAGAGGTGTATACAAAAATATCGATTTAGATATGCGTCAATACAAACGCATTCGCATGTTCTTTCATGCCGAAGATCAAGATGCTTCTGTTGGAACCTTAGATGATAAAGACTTAGTAGGATTCATTCGTATGGGTAATGACCTTACAGAGAATTACTATCAAATTGAAATTCCATTACAAGTCAAAGGGTCCGAGTTATGGCCAGACGTGAATGAAATAAACTTGCCTATTGAAGTATTAGGAGATATTAAAGCCGAAAGCATCTCTAGCGGCAATGCCGATTTAACATATTATGATGTCATTGGCGATGATGTATTACCTGTAAGCGATCCATTTACGGGCTATGTTTTAGGGCAGAATCGTGTGGCAATTAAAGGAAATCCTAACTTTGGTGATATTCGAACACTAATGGTAGGGGTTAAGAATGCTAGTGGCACTGATGTATGTGGAGAAATTTGGTTTAACGAATTGCGCATGTCAGACCTTGACAATCATGGCGGTTGGGCGGCTGTGGTAAGCATGGATTCTAACATTGCAGATTTTGCAAATATAAGCGCGACAGGGCGTCAAAGCACTTCTGGTTTTGGGTCGTTAGAACAAGGGCCAAGCCAACGGAGTCTTGAAGATCTTCAGCAATATGATGTGGTTACCAATGTGAATGTGGGGCAGCTATTACCTAAAAAATGGGGCGTACAATTGCCTTTTAATTATGGTCGAGGTGAAGCTCTTATTACACCTAAATATGATCAGTTATATAAAGATTTAACGTTAGAATCACGTTTGGATGCTGCTAATGATGCTGCCGAAAGAGAACGTATTAAAGAACAGTCGGAAGATTACACCATGCGTCACAGTATTAACTTTATAGGCGTCAGAAAGGTGCGTACTACCGATGCGAAACCTCGTTTTTACGATGTTGAAAATTTTACGCTTAATTATTCTTATAATAAAATTGAACATCGAGATTTTGAAATTGAGAACTCTGTTAATAAAACTTTACGATTAGGGGCTAATTATGCCCATAATTTTGAGCCTCTGGTTATCGAGCCTTTTCAAAAGAACGATTCTTTGTTTACAGGTAAGTATTGGAAAATTTTAAAGGATTTTAACTTAAACCTGTTGCCAGCAAGTTTTACGGTTAACTCCGATTTAAATCGACAATATAACCGACAAAAATTTAGAGAAGTAGATCTTACGGGTGACAATATCGGCATTGAAGAATTGTATCGAAGAAACTATATGTTCGACTTCCAATACACTATAAATTATAATTTAACCAAATCCTTACAGTTAAATTATACGGCCACTAATAGTAATATTGTACGAAACTATTTTAAGAATGACGATTTTGAAGCTGGTGAACAGGATGAAACCCTAGATATATGGAATGGCATGCTAGATTTTGGAGACCCTAACCGACAGATGCAGAATTTAGGGCTTACCTATAAAGTGCCCATCAATAAAATTCCAACCTTTAGCTTTTTAGATCTTACCTACCAATACACAGGTAGCTTCCAATGGCAAAAAAGTTCCGATTTGTATCAAGAAGTGACTCTGGAGTCTACTGGTGCGGTTTACGACTTAGGAAATACCATTCAGAATTCTAACGTTCATACCATCAACTCGTCTATGGATATGAATCGATTATATAAATATATTGGTTTAACCAAAAGGCCTGTTAGTCGCGCAAGGTCACGAGGTGTGCCAGGTCGACCAGCTGCTACTCCCGAAGGCATGGAACAAAAACCGGAGCCTAAAACAAAGGGGCAAGCCGGAACAAAAGCATTAAATGCCGCTATCGATATTTTAACAAGCGTTAAAAGAATTCAAATTAATTATTCTGAAAATAACGGAACCTTTTTACCTGGTTTTGTTCACACGCCTGGTTTCCTAGGGACTACAAAGCCAACGTTAGGATTTGTTTTGGGAGGACAAAGTGATGTACGTTACAGGGCAGCTAGAAATGGATGGTTAACACTGTTTCCAGAATTTAATCAGCAGTATACCACCACTGAAACCAAGCAGTTAGATATTTCGGCGTCAGTACAACCAGTAAGAGATTTAAAAATTGATATTCTGGGTAACCGATCATACTATGAAAATTACTCCGAAAATTATAGAATAGAAAACGATGAGTATCTTTCCTTAACACCAAATACCTTTGGAAACTATAATATTTCAACACTATTAATAAAAACAGCCTTTCAAGCTAGCGATGAAACGACTTCAGAAGCTTTTACAGAATTTAGATCGAATAGAATAAAAATAGCCGATCGTTTGGCAGAGGAGTTTTACGGTACTACCAATTATGCTAGAGATGCTGAGGGTTATCCTTTAGGATTTGGTAAGAACAATCAACAGGTATTATTGCCATCATTTTTAGCAGCCTACCAAGGAAAAGATGCCGAAAACATAACTACAGAAACTTTTAGAAACGTGCCAATCCCGAACTGGGATTTGAAATATACCGGGTTCATGAAGTTTGGGTGGTTTAAAAAGAACTTTAAACGATTCTCGTTAACACATGGTTACCGTTCCACGTATACCATCAATCAGTTTTCAACGAATTTAAACTTGAATTTAGATCCGAAGGACAATGAAAAACCAATACCTGGTACACCTTACGTGAATCAACCAGCCGAGGCTTTAGATCAATCAGGGAATTTTAAAAACGAAACACTGTATAGTAATATCAATTTAACCGAAATGTTTAGTCCGCTTATGCGCATTGACATGGAAATGAAAAACTCGGTTAAAATATTAGCCGAAATTAAAAAAGACCGATTGCTGTCCCTGAGTTTTGATAATAATTTAATGACCGAAGTTCATGGTAATGAATACATATTAGGATTGGGATATCGTATTAAAGATTTACGAATCCGATCTAAATTAGCGGGGCCTCAGAAGCGTATTATTAGTGATTTAAATATGAAAGCCGATGTTTCGGTAAGAGATAATAAAACGATTGTTAGGTATTTGGATTTAGATAATAATCAAATTACTTCAGGGCAAACCATTTGGGGTGTAAAGTATACAGCCGACTATGCCTTTAGTAAAAACCTAACGGGAATCTTTTATTTCGATTATACGTTTTCAGATTATGCTATTTCTACCGCATTTCCACAAACAACTGTAAGGTCAGGATTAACTATTCGTTATAATTTTGGGAATTAACAGAAAAGCAGTTTGAATTTAACATTTGAATAAATACATTTGTTGCAAATTATTAACTTAAAATATTAGACATGAATATTCCTTCAGAATTAAAGTACACTAAAGATCACGAATGGGTTAGATTAGAAGGCGATATCGCTACGATAGGCGTTACAGATTTTGCACAAAGTGAATTAGGAGATATCGTTTATGTGGAGGTTGAAACTCTAGATGAAACATTAGATGCCGATGAAGTTTTCGGAACAGTTGAAGCTGTTAAAACCGTGTCTGATTTATTTTTGCCTCTAGCTGGTGAAATTATTGAGTTTAACGATGCGTTAGAAGATGAACCTGAAAAGGTAAATTCAGATCCTTACGGTGATGGATGGATGATTAAAGTGAAATGCTCTGATTTATCTCAAGCTGATGGTTTGCTTTCATCTGAAGAATATAAAAGCCTTATAGGTGCTTAATAAAATTGTACCTATCGCTGCAGTAAGCTATACTGTTTTATTAGCAACGGTTTGTCTTATCACGCTTAAGAATGTTCCAGATATTGGGGTTTCTTTTGGTGATAAGATTTTTCATTTTCTGGCCTATGGTCTCTTAACTATTTTATGGTTTGGAACCTTTTTACTTAATTTTAAGATGGCCAATAAACCCGCTGTATATTACGCACTAATTTTAGCCGTAGTTTTTGGTATAATTATTGAGGTTTTACAAGGTACATTGACGGTTTCTAGGTCGTTAGATGTTTATGATATGGTGGCAAATACCCTTGGCGCCCTCTTAGCATCTTTAATCCTATTAGTTAAAAACAAAGTCCTGCGTTAAAAACTTTTGAAACGCTTGTTATTTTGGTAAATAAATAGTTATTTTAGCAATCTTGATAAACGAATTAAATTATGGAAGTTAAAAAAAATCCCAAAGCAAATGTAGGACGTAACAGTTCATTATATTTTGCTGTTGGCCTAGCACTAATGCTATTTCTTACAAATTATGCAATAAACTATAAAACTTACGATAAGGAAGATATAGATATTGGAATGGTGAATATGGATGAGGAATTAGAAGAAGATATTCCATTAACAGAACAAATTCAAACACCACCACCGCCACCACCGCCACCTGCAGCTCCAGAAGTTATCGAGATCGTTGAAGATGAGGTAGAGGTTGAAGAAACTGTAATCGAATCTACTGAAGTTGATCAAGAAACTGAAATTGTAGAGGTTGAAGAAGTAGAAGTAGAAGAGGTAGAGGAAGATGTAGATGTACCGTTTTCAGTAATTGAAAATGTGCCAATTTTCCCTGGTTGTGAAAAAGGAAGCAACAACGAGAAAAGAGATTGTATGTCTAAAAAGATTTCTCAGTTTGTAAATAAAAAGTTTAATACAGAGTTAGCTAGTGAGTTAGGTTTATCGGGAAGACAGCGTATTAACGTGATCTTTAAAATTGATAAAACAGGATCTATTACAGGAGTAAGAGCAAGAGCACCACACCCTGGTTTAGAAAAGGAAGCTGCTCGTGTAATTAACTTATTACCTAAAATGCAACCTGGAAAACAACGTGGTAAGCCGGTAAATGTACCTTATTCTTTACCAATTATCTTCCAAGTTCAAGATTAAGGTTTTCATATACAAGGTTACTCAATGTAATCTAGATAATAAATCAAAATCCCGTTACAATCCTTTTGTAACGGGATTTCTTTTTTTGGTATGCTTCTTGTGTCTTTAAGAAATTATTAACATTTAATTTGGTAATATTATGAAGATTCAAAGTAAAAACCGGGATTTTGTACGTCAAGATGGTAAAACCATGAGAAAGTCACAAAAGCATGATGTGAATTTACAGAAAAACACCACCATCTATTTCCAAGTAGGTATCATCTTATGCTTGTTGGTTGCTTTTGGTTTATTGGAATTAAATTTTGAAACCACCATTCCAAAAGTTGATGACGATTTACCTCCAATTGAGGAATTAGCTTGGGTAGACGTGCCGCTTATTAAAACAAAAGTTCCAGAAACCGTTGAGCCCATCAAAAAAAGGGCCCCAAAGGAACCTTTGTCTTTTGAAGTTATAAAAAATGATGAGCCGGAAGATCTTTTATTTGAGGATGTCGAAAGGGTAGTGCCAATTCAGCCTGTTACCCTCGAAACGCTAGCACCGTTAGTTGAAAAACCTACCGATGAGGAACCTGTTACTTTTAGAGCTATTCAAGAAGCTCCAATTTATCCTGGCTGTGAAAAAGTCAATGGAAATGAAGCTAGAAAAAAATGTATGTCCGATAAAATAACCCAATTGGTTCAAAAGAAGTTTCAAGGTAGCGATATAGCATCCAATTATGGTTTAACAGGACGTCAGCGTATCCAAGTGCAGTTTACTATTGATAAAACAGGGCATGTTACTAATGTTAAAACACGTGCTCCTAATCAGGAGTTAGAGCAGGAAGCCAAACGTGTTATTAACTATATTCCAGAAATGACACCAGGTAGACAGTATGACAAGCACGTTGGTGTGGTATATACTTTGCCTATCGTTTTTCAAGTACAATAATGACTTAAAAAGTATACTGTCCGAAAAGCGAAGTAGTATGTGTTAAATGAAGCTTGTCGAAATACTCTAATATTTATTATGGACATGTGTTTCGGCAAGTTCTATCCTTCAAGCGGCTCATTTAATAAATGGCAAAGTGACTTCTTTTTTTCAATCTACAGTATCAATATAGAGTACTTTAAATTAAGAATATAAAAAATATAGTATCTTTCCGCTCTAAAACCATTCTATCCAAACAAACATGAAGCAATTCATTGTACTTATCCTACTTATTATACAGGTTAAAGGGCATGCACAACGCTCTATTTTAAAAGAAAAACCACCTGTTTTTCCAGAGTGTACATCGGTATCTATAGATTCGCTTCAACAGTGTTTTGATCAATCCGTTTTTAATCATATTTATAATGAGTTTCAGGTGCCAGAGCGGGTTTATAAAGAAAATTATAAAGGTGAAGTAGTCGTACTTTTTGAGGTGGATACCACTGGAACTTTTCGAGTGATTTATATCGATGCGATGTATGATGAGCTTAAAAAGGAAGCCATTCGTGTTTTTTCTACTTTTCCTACTATTACACCAGCTACCTATAATTCTCGAAATACTTTTAAGCAGTATTCCTTTCCTATTAAAATTCCATTAGTTAATCAAAAAGTGTCTTCTCAAGACTTAGCTAAAGCAAATAAATTAACAGTATTAGAGCAGCAGGCGAAGCGTGAATTCGATAGTGTAACAGCCCAAACGCGTGCCTTCAATAAACCAAATTATAAAAGTCAGTTAAACATTCCATTTGTACATAGTGACTATGCAAAGTTCGATAAAGAGATGAATCTCGTAGGGACGAACAGCCATACCAGTGCCAAACCATTTATCTACTCAGAAGTTTCAAAATATTACGATTTCAATGCCGAAAATGAAAAACTACTTCAAGATAGAAAGACCTGGGTAGGGCGTAAACTTTGGAACGAGAACTTTGTTCAGTTACAAACCGATAATTATTGGTTTACAGTCGATCCTGTTTTTGATATTCAAATGGGTAAAGATCAGGATGCCGACTTTAGTTATACTTATAACAATACCAGAGGTATTGTAATTCAAGGTGGTTTTGGCGATAAATTTAGTTTTTTCACCTCGTTTTTAGAAAGTCAAGGTCGTTTTTCCGATTATTTTAATCGCTATGCAGAAACCCTGAAAGCTGCAGGGCCAGACCCAGCCCTCATACCTGGTCGAGGCATTGCTAAGCGCTACAGAACAGATGCATACGATTATCCGGTTGCCGAGGCTTATTTATCTTATACACCTTCAAAATATTTTAATTTTCAATTCGGACATGGGAAATCCTTTATAGGAGATGGTTATAGATCTTTAGTTCTAAGTGATGTTTCAACGCCGTACCCCTTCTTCAAAATTAACACCACTTTTTGGAAAATGAAGTATACCAATACTTGGATGTGGCTTATGGATGTTCGCGATGAAGTTCTTGAAGATAAAGCCTACAAAAGAAAATATATTGGTAATCATTTTTTAAGTTGGAATGTAACGAAACGTTTAAATCTGGGTTTCTTTGAATCGGTAGTGTGGGATGATTCCAATGATAGAGGTTTCGATGTGAATTACTTGAATCCGATTATTTTTTATAGAGCTATAGAATTTGAAACGGGTCAAGGAGCAGGTAATGCCCTTTTGGGAGCTACGGCTAAATATAAGTGGAATGATAAGATGTACTTATATGGACAGCTAATTTTAGATGAATTTTCACTTGCAGACATGACAGGAGGTGAAAAAAGTTATAAGAATAAATACGGATACCAATTGGGTATAAAATATTTTGATGCCTTTAAAGTTGATAATTTATTGCTCCAATTTGAGTATAATCGCGTAAGACCGTATACATACTCCCATAATACTATTGTGCTTAATTATGCCAATAGTAACCAGTCTATGGCGCATTTATGGAATTCCAATTTTAGTGAAGCTATTGTTATTGGACGTTATCATTATAAAAGATGGTTTGCTAATGCTAAACTTATTTTTGGAGTTCGTGGTTTCGACTTTGATGATGATGTTGATAATTACAGTTATGGTGGGGATATCTACAGAGACTATTATGATCGTCCTTATGATACTGGTGTTGAAGTTGGCCAGGGTATTAGAACCAATATCTTTAATGGTAATTTACAAGCAGGATATTTGTTAAATGTAGCTTCTAACATGAAGATTTTTGGAGATGTGACCTTTAGAGATTTCGATCCAGATGCTACAACATCTACGACATATAAAAATAATACTGTGTGGTTTACTGTTGGTGTGCGTACCGATTTATTTAACTGGTATTTCGATTTTTAAGTTAATTTGCCTTTTTTCAGCCTCGTTATTTTAACTTTATTCGGCTTGCTAAAATGCTTTTATAGAGTATCTTTGCACTCGCATTAAAAAAACCGTCAAGGAAAATTATATTGAGTCGTTCAAAATCAGCCATACAAGAACCTACTGTTATTTCAGATTTTAAAGAGATCACCAAGATGCGCTTGTCTTTAAGCGTCGTGTTTTCATCGCTTGCAGGCTATTTGTTAGGTGTCGATGTTATTGATCTTAAAGTGCTCGTGTTATTAGCCTTTGGAGGGTACTTCATGGTTGGTGCTTCCAATGCTTTCAATCAGATTATAGAAAAAGATTTAGATGCCTTAATGGACCGTACAAAAAACAGACCAATTCCAGCTGGACGTATGTCTGTTAATACCGCTTTTGTTATTGCTTCTATTTTTACAGTACTCGGCATCATTATTCTGTATACCATTAACAAGCAAACGGCTATGTTTGGTGCGATTTCTATTTTTCTTTACACCTGTGTTTATACGCCGTTAAAAACCAAAACACCTATTTCGGTATTTGTAGGAGCCATTCCTGGAGCCATTCCTTTTATGTTAGGCTGGGTTGCTGCAACCGATAATTTTGGTATTGAGCCAGGAACTTTATTCGCTTTACAGTTTTTTTGGCAATTCCCACATTTCTGGGCTATAGGTTGGTTTTTATTTGAAGATTATAAAAAAGGGGGCTTCTTTATGTTGCCCACCGGAAAACAAGATCGCGGAACTGCAGTGCAGGTTATCATGTATACCATTTGGACCATCATTGTGTCTATTATTCCTGTTTTTGGTTTTACAGGCGAATTAAAACTTTCGATTGTAGCAGCGGTTATTGTATTTCTGTGCGGACTATTCATGCTGCATTATGCGGTACGATTGTTTAGAGAAATGACCGAGAAAGCTGCAAGACAATTAATGTTAGTGAGTGTGTCTTACATAACACTTATTCAAATTGTTTACGTTATAGATAAATTTATACGATAATCATGGACTTAACCCAAGGGACTAAAGAAGAGAAAATTGGCAGAGCAAAAAAAATGATGCTTTGGTTTGGAATCATTTCATTGGTAATGTCTTTTGCTGGTTGGACCAGTGCCTTTGTAGTGAGTAGTAGCCGACCTGATTGGTTAAAAGATTTCCTATTGCCAAATGCCTTTTTAATTAGTACGGTGTTTATTGTAATTAGTAGTGTTACTTTTATAATGGCCAAAAAAGCTTTAAAAGCAGGCCAAAATAAAGCTACTATGCTTTGGTTGTTAGCGACACTAGTTTTAGGCGTGTTTTTTATTTATAACCAATTTGCGGGATTTCAGCAAATTATTGATTTGGGATACAATTTTACAGGGCCTACAAGTAATGTAACCATGTCGTATATTTATTTAATAGCCGTGGTTCACATTCTACACGTTGTGGTCGGGATAATTTGTTTGTTGGTTGTAATTTTTAATCAATTTAAACAACGTTATAGCGCTAGTAATATGCTCGGTTTTGAGTTAGCTCTAACCTTTTGGCACTTCATTGATATTCTGTGGGTTTACCTCTTTTTATTCCTCTACTTTGTAAGGTAATTAGTAGTGATCATTTATTTTTTTGATTATTTTAACAGCTAACTCTCAGTAAAACTGACAATTATCATAGTTTAAAATTTCAAGGCGTATATTTCGTCAGATGAATAAAATGATTATTTTTGTGCAACTTTTAAATAACAACCATTATATATGAGTACTACAGTTGTAAACGCTGGATCGGACCAAACATGGACGGGTGGTAATGAGCCTTTAAAAGCCAGTTATGGTAAAATGATGATGTGGTTTTTCATCGTTTCAGATGCATTAACTTTTTCTGGGTTTTTAGCGGCCTACGGATTTTCAAGATTTAAATTTATTGATTCATGGCCAATTGCCGATGAAGTGTTTACTCACTTTCCATTTTTACATGGTGTAGAAGCACCCATGTATTATGTGGCTTTTATGACATTTGTACTTATTATGTCGTCTGTAACTATGGTGTTAGCTGTAGATGCAGGTCATCATTTAAATAAAAGCAAAGTAACCATCTATATGTTCTTAACGATTATTGGTGGTTTGGTCTTTGTAGGTTCTCAAGCTTGGGAGTGGAACACTTTCATTAAAGGTGAATTTGGAGCTGTAAAAACAAAAGGTGGTAATATTTTACAATTTGTAGATACCGAAGGTCATCGTGTAGCCATTGGCGATTTTGCTATTGCTGACACTCATGCTGAACGTGTTCAACAGGAAAATAAAAACGGACTTTGGTTCGTGTCAGAAGGTACTTTACCAAGTTTTACTGTTGATGAAGTTTTGCATGGTTTAGAAGCAAACGATAATATTTTAGTTAGAACGCAAACTTTAACAGAAGAAGGTCATAAAACCGTACTGTCAAGAGACGAGTCTATAAAACTAGTTAAAACCTACGGCGTAAAAGTTGTTGAAGGGGCTAATCTTCATGAAAATGAATATGGGTCGCCTTTATTCGCTGATTTCTTTTTCTTCATTACAGGATTCCACGGATTCCACGTATTTTCTGGAGTAATTTTAAACATCATCATATTTTTCAACGTTGTTATTGGAACTTATGAAAGACGTAAGAGTTACGAAATGGTTGAAAAAGTGGGGTTATACTGGCACTTTGTAGATTTAGTTTGGGTATTTGTATTTACATTCTTCTACCTAGTTTAATAAAATAGATTCTTTTTTATTTCCGTGAAAACGGGAATCTAAACATAAATAGACTTAAAATGGCAACAGATCATAAATTAGAAATATTTAGAGGCGCATTAAAATTCAAATCGAATACTCAAAAAATTTGGGGTGTATTAATCTTGTTAACTATAGTAACTGTAATTGAAGTTATTTTAGGTATTATCAAGCCTGAAATCTTAATGGGTTATGTATTTGGAATGAAAGCCTTAAACTGGATTTTCATTATCCTAACCATTGTAAAAGCTTATTATATCACTTGGGATTTCATGCACATGCGTGATGAAACTCCAGGATTAAGACGTGCTGTTGTTTGGACAGCCATCTTTTTAATAGCTTACTTGGTATTTATTTTATTACAAGAAGGTGGTTATGTATTTAGCGTATATGATGAAGGCTATATAAAAAGAGATTTTTAAGAATTAAATAGCGCTTGATAGCGTATAGACTAAGTGTTAAATAGAGTTGTAAGGTGGTTTTTTTAACCACCTTTTTCTATTTTTGCAGAGCTTTAAAAAAGGCTGTAAAAAGGATGGTTAATGGATTATAAAAAAGTAAGTCGCTATGTGATTTTAGGAATATTATTTTTCCTTCCCGTCACATTTTTATTGTTTTTGTACCCCGCTACTCATAACTATCAGCCTTTAGATATTGTAAATGAATCGGTGGTAGATTTGGAGCATTTTATTTCAGATTCCGATACGCCAATCGTTCTTAAAGACCATATTACGGTATTAGGCTTTTTGGGTGCTCAGCCTTTAGGCAAAACCATTGCAGCTTCTAATTTAAAGGAATTAGTTTACGATAAATTTAAAGGTTTTAAGCGCTTTCAAATTGTTATATTAATGCCAAGAGGTACTGAGGAAGCCGTTAAAAAATTACAAGCCGAAATTAACTCCTACGAAGATATGCGGTTCTGGCATTTTGTCTTTGGCGAACCTCAGGATATTAAACGGGTGTTTTATAGTTTAAAAAGTACTGAGGACCTTGATGCCGATTTAGCAACCGACTATATCTTTTTGGTTGATAAAGACCTGAATCAGCGCGGACGATTGGATGATAGAACCGATCCTGAAATCGAGAAAAATAAACCCGTATACCGATTAAACGCATATAACTGTATTGAGGTGGCCGAAATTAAAAATAAAATGAGTGACGATTTGCGTATTGTTTTTACCGAATACCGTCAAAAACGCAAAGGGGAGTTTAATTCGGATACCAGACGTGCAAACGATTTAAATAGTCAAAATGAAGAAAAATAACTATTCATACATTGGCATTGCCTTTATTATTCTGGTTTTTGGAATTCTTTTCATTCCTAAAATTGTAGATAGAATTACCAATAAGGATGTCATTAGAAACGAAAGCAGAAGTAATTCTGTCAAAGAAAATCCGGCTCAAACATCTGATTTAGCATTCATCGAAATCAATGGAGAGGCTAAAAAGGTACCTCATTTTTCTTTTACCGATCAAAATGGTAACACGATTACGAATAAAGATTATGAAGGTAAAGTTTACGTTGTAGAATTCTTTTTCACGACTTGTCCAACCATTTGTCCGCGTATGAATGCCAACCTCGTTCAAATTCAAAATACTTTTGAGGGTTTTGAGGACTTTGGAGTGGCTTCTTTTACTATAAACCCCGATTACGATACCCAAGAAGTACTTAAAGCTTACGCTGAAAATTATGGTATTACAAACCCAAATTGGCATTTAATGACTGGCGATAAAGACGCTATTTACAAATTGTCTAACGAAGGTTTTAATCTTTATAGCGCTCAAGATGAAGAGGCCGCTGGTGGCTTTGAACATTCAGGAAATTTTGCTTTAGTTGATAAAAATGGTTTCATCCGTTCAAGAAAAGATGATTTTGGAAATCCGATTATCTATTACAGAGGCATCGTTTCAGAAAAGGAACAGGTAGATGAAGACGGTGTGAAAGAAGAAATTAGTGCCCTAAAAGCCGATATTAAAAAATTATTAAACGAGTAGTTATAACCTACAATTACAGAATATGAGTAACTCAAGTATGATGCTGAATGAAAAAAAGTATAACAGATTAATTATTGTATTGTCTGTACTAATACCTGTTGTGGTTGCTATTTTGTTTGGAGTTAAAATTCCTAACGTCGAGCCCTTATCGTTTTTGCCACCAATTTATGCATCGATCAATGCGTTTACCGCTTTAGTGCTTGTTTTAGCTTTTTTAGCGATTCGAAAAAAGAATGTGAAGCTGCATAAACAACTAATGATTTTTGCCATAGTTCTGTCAACATCCTTTTTAGTGATGTATGTGGCATATCATATGACTAGCGATTCTACAAAATTTGGAGGCGAGGGTCTTATAAAATATGTTTATTATTTCATTTTGATAAGCCATATTATTTTATCTATCGTAGTGATTCCTTTTGTATTGATTACTTTTTTACGCGGACTCACCAATCAGGTGGAAAGGCATAAAAAAATAGCGAAAATTACTTTTCCGTTATGGTTATATGTAGCTATTACCGGAGTGATTGTTTATATTATGATTTCTCCTTACTACGTTTAAAACGGTTTACATGAGAACACGGGTTTTAATAATATTATTTTTTTGTGCTAGCTTGTTTCAAACTTCAGCACAGTGTGCCATGTGTCGGGCCGTTTTAGAAACAGCCGAAGGGCAGTCTGCTGCAGAAGGCATTAACGATGGTATTGTGTATCTCATGGCTATACCATACGTGTTAGTGGCGGGAATGGGTTATTTTGTTTATAGAAAGTACCGTACGCTAAAAAAGGAAGGCTAAAATTTTTTTTATGTTGTATTGTAACATTTCTTTGTGTTGTTAGTCTTATTGTAAAGTCTTTAGCCAAAAAACTTAAATAGAAATGTTGAAAATCAGCGAACTTCACAAGTCCTACAAAATAGGCGATTCCAGTTTACATGTTTTAAAAGGTATCGATCTTTCTGTTGAAGCAGGCGAGATGGTTGCTATAATGGGGTCTTCAGGTTCCGGAAAATCAACACTACTTAATATTATAGGCATGCTAGATGAAGCCGATGAAGGCGAGTATATTTTAGATGGCTTACCTATAAAAAACCTCACAGAAAAAAAAGCTGCAGTTTATAGAAACAAGTTTTTAGGATTTATTTTTCAATCCTTCAACTTAATCAATTATAAAAATGCGCTCGAAAATGTTGCTTTACCACTGTATTATCAAGGCTTAAAACGTAAGGAACGCCTAGAAAAGGCTGCTTTTCATTTAGAAAAAGTAGGACTTTCAGCTTGGGCACATCATTTACCTAAAGAGCTTTCTGGAGGTCAAAAACAACGTGTGGCCATTGCAAGAGCTTTAGCTGCAAACCCAAAACTACTTTTAGCAGATGAACCTACAGGTGCATTAGATACCAAGACATCGCATGAAATTATGGCTTTTATTCAACATCTTAATGATGAAGGTAAAACCATTTTAATGGTAACGCATGAAGAAGATATTGCTAATATGTGTAAACGTATTGTTCGCTTACGCGATGGGATAATTCTTGAAGATACCATTGTAAACCAGGTTAGAGCAGAGCAGTATGTTTGATATCGATCTTTGGCGCGAAATATTTCAAAGCATCAATAAAAACCGAACACGTAGTTTGATGTCCGGATTTACTGTAGCTTTTGCTATTCTACTTTTTGCCATACTTTTTGGTATCGCAAACGGATTAAAAAACACTTTTAAGGAGGCTTTTGGTACCGATGCGAATAATTCCATAATGATTTTCCCTGGACGTACTACAAAAGCTTATAAAGGGTTACAGGTAGGAAGACAAATTCAGTTTAAAAATGAAGATCGCGCGCTTATTAAAGAGAAATACGGAGATAAAGTACAGTTTATCACATCCAAAGTCAATAAAAGTGTCAGTGCTTCTTATCGCGGTGAAAAAAATAATTATGAGCTGCGAGGGGTGTACCCCGAATTTATGTTTATTGAAAACAATGTGGTTAAATCGGGACGGTATATTAATCAGAATGACTTAGATAATAAAGCTAAAGTCGTGGTCATAGGTAAATCTGTTGAAGATGATTTGTTCTATAAAGAAAACCCCATTGGTAAATACATTAACCTGAGCGGTATTCAATATAAAATCGTTGGGGTCTTTACTGATGATGAAGGCGATAGTGAAGAAAGTGTGATTTATATGCCCATTACAACCGCACAGTTTGTTTATGGCAATAATGATTTTATAGACTTACTGCATCTCACTTATAATCCTGAAATGTCTAACGATCAAGCCTTAGCTTTTGGGAATTCCATTAAAAAAGTTTTAAAAGATAAATTTGATGTTGCTAGAGACGACCAACGTGCCATCCGAATGAGGAACATGGCCGAAGGCACCAAAAAAGTGGAACTCATGACTTCAAGTTTAACCGTTATTATCCTAGTTATTGGTTTCGGCACCCTTATCGCAGGAATTGTGGGGATAAGCAATATCATGATTTTTGTGGTTAAGGAGCGCACTAAAGAAATCGGTATTCGTAAAGCACTAGGAGCTACACCGCGTTCTATTGTGTCGATTATTTTAATCGAGTCGATTATCATAACTACCATAGCAGGTTACATCGGACTGTTAATAGGCGTTGGTGTATTGGAACTTGTAGGGCCAAGTTTGGAAGCCTATTTTATAAAAGATCCTGGAGTTAGTAACAGTTTAGTGGTTGGTGCTACTCTTACACTTATTGTCGCGGGTGCTATTGCGGGTTATTTACCAGCTAAAAAGGCGTCAGAAATTAAACCTATAATAGCTTTAAGAAACGATTAACGATGTTCAGATTTTTATTCGATAGAGATACATGGCAAGAAGTTTTTGATAGCTTGAGTAAAAATAAACTGAGGTCTATTTTAACTATGGTAGGTGTCTGGTGGGGAATTTTATTATTAATCGGTCTGTTAGGTTCAGCTAGAGGCTTAGAAAACTCATTTAACAGATTGTTTGGCGATTTTGCCACGAATACTGTTTTTATATGGGGGCAAAATACCGGGAAACCATTTAAAGGGTTTCAAGAAGGTCGTCGTGTTAATTTAACGCTCACTGATGCTAAAAAAATCGAAGAAAATGTTCAAGGTGTCGAATTTGTATTGCCTCGGAGTCAGCAATCAACAGTCATCACTAGAAACTTTTTGTCTGGCAGTTTTCAAATGGCTGGTGATTACCCCTTACTGGATCAATTACAGAAGAAGAAGTTAATTCACGGGCGTTTTATTAATCAAAGTGATATTCACGATCGAAAGAAAATTGCAGTGATTTCTGAAGATGCCTATAAGCAACTATTCGAAGTTGATGAAGATCCTATCGGAAAGTATTTAGATGTTAATGGCATTAATTTTATGGTAGTTGGTATGTTTGAAACAGGAGATGTCAACATGGGACCTGCAACCGATGTGCACATTCCATTTACTACTTTTCAACAGATTTACAATAAGGGCGATCAAATTGGTTGGATGATGATAACGGGAAAACCCGAATACAATATCAAACAAATTGAAGCCGATACTAAATTATTACTTAAGAATCTAAACCACATTCATCCAGAGGATACTAGAGCCTTTGGTAGTTTTAATTTGGGTAAAGAATTTGCAAAAGTGACAGGCTTTTTAACAGGCATGCAGTTTTTAACTTGGTTTGTAGGTATTGCGACTTTAATTGCAGGTGTTTTTGCTATTGGAAATATCCTTTTAATCACCGTAAAAGAACGTACAAAAGAAATTGGATTACGGCGAGCCCTTGGAGCGACACCGTTTGAAATAAAGAGACAAATTGTGGTTGAGGCCGTTTTTATCACTTTAGTAGCAGGTATTATAGGAATTATTTCTGGCGGATGGATACTCATAGCCTTAGATCACTTTTTTGGTCAGGGTGAAGATGCTGCCATCGTGAACGCTTCAGTTTCCATAACGGTCGTTTTCGTAGCCTTAGCCATATTAGTGGTTTTAGGAACTTTAATCGGACTAATTCCTGCATCCAAAGCCACTAGCATTAAACCCATTGAAGCATTAAGAGAAGAATAAATAATAAGCAACACAATGAATAAAACCGTAAAAATTATTTTAGTCATAGTCGTTATTGTACTATTAGCTTTTGTATTAAAATATTTTAAAGATTCAAATTCCAAAGACATCTTGGAATATCAGGTTGAGGAACCTTTTTATACCTCGATAAATACCAAGGCAGTGGCTACGGGAAAATTAAATCCCGAAGAAGAAATTGAACTAAAACCCCAAATTTCTGGAATTGTCGATGAAATTATGGTAGAAGAAGGCGATGTTGTAGCGAAAGGCGATTTAATAGCTACTATTCGTGTGGTGCCAAATGAGCAAAATTTAGTAAGTGCAAAAAGTAGAATTACGACTGCTAAGTTATCTTATGAAAACTCGAAAATTTTGTACGACCGAAACAAAAATTTATACGATAAAGGGGTGATTTCAAGACAGGATTTTGAAAATAGCGAGTTGTCTTTTATGCAAGCCAAGGAAACCTATCATCAGGCGCAAAACGATTATCAGATTATAAAGCAAGGATCGGTGTCTGGTGGAGCGACTTCAAACACCAGTATTGTAGCGCAAATTGCTGGTACAATTTTAGAAATCCCTGTGCGTGAAGGTAATCAAGTTATTGAAAGTAATAATTTTAACGACGGTACAACCATTGCTACTATCGCCGATATGAGCAAGATGATTTTTGAGGGTAAAGTTGACGAAGCCGAAGTTGGAAAAATTAAAGAAGGCAAAGAAATAAAAGTAGTATTAGGTGCGATTCAAGATGAAGAATATCCTGCAGTCTTAACGTTTGTTGCTCCTAAAGGGGTAGAAGAAAATGGCGCGGTACAGTTTACTATAAAGGCCGACGTAAAAATTGAAGGCAAATCGAATATTAGAGCAGGCTATAGCGCTAATGCAGAAATAGAATTGGAGAATAAAGAAAAGGTTTTAGCCATTCGGGAAGCCTTATTACAATACAACCGTATTACCGAAAAGCCTTTTGTAGAAATTTTAGATGGTGAAAACAAATACAAAAAACAAGATGTCGAGCTTGGTTTGTCCGACGGTATCGATGTTGAGATAGTAAAAGGGGTGAAAGAAGGTGATAAAATTAAAGTTTGGAACAAAGCTTCAGAAGATAATGAAGACGAAGCAGGTCGTAAAGGAGGAAAACATTAATCATATGAAAATTCTAAAATATAAAATATTATTAGGTTGCTTCTTAGTAGCTTCCGTGTCGATCGCTCAGGAAAAATTATGGACACTTCAGGATTGTGTTAATTATGCACTAGAAAATAATATTTCTGTAAAACAAACAGAATTAGATACCCAAGTTGCCGATCAAGATTTAGTAAGTGCAAAGGGAAAGTTTCTACCAAATTTAAATGGGTCTGCTTCACAAAATTATAACTTTGGTTCTTTTATTGGTCAAGATGGAAACCGTGTTTCTAGAGATTCTCGTGGTAACAACTTTGGATTAAATTCTAGTGCTGTTTTATTTAATGGCTTTCAAAACACAAATATTTATAAACAGGCAAAGTTAGGTATTCAATCCAGCCAGTTACAGTTGTCTATTTTGAAAGATAACATTTCGCTAAATGTTGTAAATCAATATTTAAACATTATGCTTAATCGTGAGAATTTAAAAGTGGCACATGAGCAAGTCGAGATTACCACGAAACAAGTTAATCAAATACAGGAACTGGTGAATTCTGGTGTTCGCGCTAAAGTCGATTTATACGAAGTGAAGGCGCAATTGGCAAGCGATCAAGAGCAGTTAATTAATGCTGAAAACAGTTTAGAACTAGCCAATTTGGCCTTAGCGCAATTGTTACAAATCCCAAATGAAGGTTTTGAGGTAAGTGCTATGGAAATAGAATTGCCATATGTTGTTTTAGAACATAAGAGTGCTTCTGAGATCTATGATTTTGCACTGTCAAACAGGCCTGAAATTAAGGTTGCAGAACTAAATATAGAAGATGCAGAATTAGGGACTAATATTGCTAAAAGTAGTTTTTATCCAACTTTAAGTTTTGGCGCTGGTTTAGGAACGTCGTATCAGCATTTTCAAGGTCAGGAAGATTTAAGACCCATTATAGATCCTTCAGATCCAAATAATATTATTCTTGTAGATAATGGTTTCGGTCAGCAATTAGAAGATAATTTAGGTTATAACTTCGGGTTTAGTTTGAATATTCCTATTTTCAACAGATTTCAAACTAAAGTCAATGTTAACAAAGCTGAAATCAACGTTAAAAAATTAGAATATTCTTTAGAACAAGAGAAGCAAGATTTAAGAACCAATATAGAACAAGCTTACGCCGATGCTAAGGCCGCATTTAATCAATATCAAGCCTCAAAAGCGTCGTTGGATGCTCAAACAGAGTCTTTTAAAAATGCCGAGGAAAGCTATAAATTAGGCGTTATGAACTCTTTTGATTTTGAACAGGTTCGAAACCGATTGGTAAATTCAAAATCCAACATTATAAATGCCAAATACAATTTTGTTTTTAAGACAAAAGTTTTAGACTTTTACATGGGAAAACCTTTAACAGATTAACGTGAGCACATACATACTTAACATTGAAACAGCAACCACTAATTGCTCGGTAGCTTTGTCTAAAAATGGTAAAACTATTGTTTTAGAAGAAGACAATGATAAAAATTATTCGCATGCCGAACGCCTTCATGTGTATATCGATACGGTTTTAAAGGAAGGGAACATTACTGCTGAAGATTTATCAGCGATATCAGTCAGTAAAGGACCAGGTTCTTATACCGGATTGCGTATTGGTGTTTCAGCAGCAAAAGGTCTTGCTTATGCCCTAAACAAGCCTTTAATAGCGGTTCTTACGCTAGAAGCATTAGCGCAACAAGTTAAGGCTGAAAGTGGTGTTATTGTAGCCATGTTAGATGCTAGACGTATGGAAGTGTACTCGGCCGTTTATGATATGGATTATCATGTGGTACGGGAGACACAAGCCCAAATTTTAGATGAATCGTCTTTCATAGAAAATTTAGAACAAGGATTGGTTTATTTTGTTGGAAGCGGTGTAGAAAAAACAAAAACCATAATTCAGCATCCCAATGCGCGTTTTATAGAGGGCAAATTACCATCGGCCAATTATATGGGTGAGATCGCTAATATGAAGTACAAAAAAAGCGACACCGAAGATGTCGCTTATTTTGAACCTTATTACTTGAAAGATTTTGTGGCTTTAAAGCCAAAACCAAAGTCTTAAAAGTATTAAGACTCTTTATGAATTTCAACTTGATGTGGGTAAGGAATTTCAATTCCAGCTGCATCAAGGGCTTCTTTTACGTTTTCAGTAATATCAAAGTACACGGTCCAATAGTCTCCAGAAGCACACCATGGTCTCACTGCAAAGTTTACCGAACTATCAGCTAATTCAGAAACATTAACTGTTGGTGCAGGTTCTTCAATTACTAATGGATGTGCTTTTAAAACATTCATTAATACTTCTTTAGTCTTTTTGATATCTGAAGCGTAATCAACACCAAAAGTTAAATCTACACGACGTGTTCCTGCAACCGTATAGTTTACAATATTTCCGTTAGATAAAGATCCATTAGGAATAATAATTTCTTTGTTTGATAAACCTGTAAGTTTGGTAGTAAAAATGGTAATTTCTTTAACGCCACCAATTTCACCTTGAGCTTCAATAACATCACCAACTTTAAAAGGTTTAAAAATCATAATAAGCACACCTCCAGCAAAGTTTGAAAGCGATCCTTGTAAGGCTAAACCAACAGCCAAACCAGCAGCAGCAAGAATAGCGGCAAATGATGTTGTTTCCACACCTAAAGTGCCTAGCACAACGATTATTAATACGATTTTAAGGCCCCAACTAGCAAGATTGGATAAGAAACCTTGGAGACTTTCGTCGTAGTTTCCTTTAGACATTACTGTTCTTATGCCTTTTAAAAGTTTTGAGATAACCCAAGAACCAATGATCCATATAACTATGGCTCCTATTAGTTTAAGTCCGTAATCTACGGCTAAAGCCATCCAGGCTTCAAAGTCAATTTTTTCTAATTCCATCATGTTGTTTAAAAATTAAGTTTGGATCAAAAATATTAACAATTCGGAACAATTCTTCTATGAAACGATAAAAAATAGTTAAGTTTCATTAAAAAAAGACGAAAAACAGAAAAACAAGTATGGCAGGAAGTGCCTGTACAAAAAAGATGACTTTATTTTTTGTAGAATAAAAACCATAAATACCTGCAACAGCAATACAAATTAGAAAAAAAGAAGCAAGTCTTTCGGAGTTTTCATAAATAGAAAACCATAACCCAGCAGCTAAAAAGCCATTATAAAGTCCTTGATTTGCTGCTAATACTTTCGTGTTTTGAGCAAATTCTTTTGATTCTAATTTAAAAGCTTTAATGCCTTTAGGTTTATCCCAGAAAAACATTTCTAGAATTAAAAAATAAAAATGTAAAAAGGCTATGAAGCTTAAAAGGATGATTTGGATGATTGTCATGAGTGATTTGGTCGTTTTTAATGACGTTGTATAAAAAAAAGGCTGCCTTAAAAGTTATTTTTACGTCAATCTAAATTTATTTCAGATTCTCATAATAATTGAATTTCAATGTTATGAGATTCTGTGTCGAGCACAGAATAACGATTGGTTTAACTTTTAAGACAGCCTCTTTGATTTTTTTGAAACGGTCTAATCTACCTCAAAAGTGATCTTCACATTGACTCTAAATTCCGTTACTTCACCGTCTTTTACGTTAGCGCTATGATCTTGAACATACACAGATCGGATGTTTTTCAACGATTTTGAAGCGTGTTTAACGGCTTGTTTGGTTGCATCTTCCCAGCTTTTTTCTGAGTTTGCTAAAATTTCAATTACTTTTAATACTGCCATGATTTTTGTTTATTTAAGTTGAATCTTAAAGTTAACAAAAATAATTGGGATTATCCGTTAATTGCTTCAACCATAGCGACTTTTCCTGGAAGCATTTCTTTTAGCATGTTCTCAATACCACTTTTTAGGGTATAGGTTGACGAAGGACAACCGCTACAAGCCCCTTGAAGCAGGACACTAACGTTTTTAGTATCGGCGTCGTATGATATGAATTGAATGTTACCACCATCACTCGCTACAGCTGGTTTAACGTATTCTTCAAGAATATTTATAATTTCCTTTGAAGTATCGTCTAACGATTCGAAATGGCTATCTAATTGCTGATTTGTTTTTTCTAAACTTTCAGCAGCATTTGCCACAACGATTTCCTTTCCGTTTTCAATAAACGATCTAATAAACTCTCTAACTTCAATAGTAACATCTTGCCACTCGGCCATATCATATTTAGTAATAGATACGTAGTTTTCATCCAAAAACACACTTTTTACAAATGGGAAATGAAACAATTCAGTCGCTAATGGCGATAATTTCGCTTCATCGATACTTGTGAATTCAAAAAGGGCGTTCACTATTTTTTTATTAGCAACAAACTTCATTACCGAAGGGTTAGGCGTGCTTTCAGCGTATACAGTAACAGGTACTTTTTTAGCAGTGGTCGTGTCTTCAATTACAATACCACCATCATTAAGATAGGCTTCAATTTGTTCGGCTACTTCATCCTGTACATCATTCCACTCTACAATATTATAGCGTTCTACAGCAATAAAATTCCCGGATATATATACCTTTTTTACAAATGGTAAATAAAATAATTGCTGTGCTAAAGGTGAGGCCTTAGCTTCGTCGATATTATTAAACTCAAAACTTTGGTGTTGCGTAATAAATTGATTGACTTCAAATTTTACAATCGCATTATTTGTGGTCTCTTGCACGGAAACTTTAAAAGTGTTCATTTTATCTATTTTTTGCAAAAATACGAAAACTAAATGTGAGCATTAAATATATTTGAAAGGCTTTCGATATTTCTAAATTTCGATATTATATGGAAAAATTATCAAGTTGTTCGTTCCAATATGATTTGATGTTGTGATGCGTTTCACAGTAATTTCAAAGCAGATATGGTACTATATTCAGAGGGGGTTTTTGGGGGAATTCTTATTAAATTCATGAATTTTACTACCTAAAGCGTAAAAACAGATATAATATTCCTAACAAATTTCGTTTATTACACACTAATATAGCGAAGGTGTTGAAAGGTAATAAGTTGTATTGCCTTTTTAATAATTTACATATAGAAATGTGGCTTATTTTTTATGTAAATACGTTATGTTTGTCAATTAATTAAACAAAGACTACTTTTATATTATGAAACTAAACCACGTTATTCTTGCGGTTGTAGCTCTACTAAGCTTTCAATTTGTAAGGTCCCAGGAAGGAATGCCCATTTATTCCGATTATTTAAGTGATAATTATTATTTAATTCACCCTTCGATGGCTGGTGCCGCTAATTGTGGTAAAATTCGAGTAACAGGTAGACAGCAGTGGTTTGGGCAAGACAATGCTCCTAAATTATTAACAGTAAGTGCTAATAGTAAAATTGGTGAATCGCAATCGGCAATTGGTGGTATTGTTTATACTGATAAAAATGGCTACCATTCGCAAACGGGAGGTTATTTAACTTATGCACATCATCTTATGTTTTCTAGAAGTGCAACCGACTTAAACATGCTTTCTTTTGGTTTAAGTGCTGGGTTTATTCAGTATAAATTGGATGAAACCGAGTTTTTAAACGATTTGCCAGTTCGTGATCCTAATATCGATGGAATTGTACAAAGTGATGCCAATTTTAATTTAGATTTTGGGTTTTCATACTTTTACTTAAACTTTTATGCTCATGCTACCGTTAAAAACTTACTTAATAATTCCGGTATTAATAACGATCTTGAAATTACAAGTAACCTAAGACGTTTTTTATTTTCAACAGGTTATGTGTTTAACCGACCAGGGAGCTCTTGGTCTTTTGAGCCATCGACGTTATATCAATATAAGGCGGGTACAAAGGAAAATATTATCGATATCAATGCTAAGGTTTATAAGCAAATGGATTTCGGACAATTCTGGGCAGGTTTATCATATCGTCAAAGTCTAGATGGTGCTGAGTATCTTACAGAATCAGGAAATGTAGATAGCCAAAAACTTAATCAAATCACGCCTATTGTTGGTGTAAATTACAATCGTTTTATGTTTGCTTATACTTACACCTACCAAACCAACGATATTGTATTTACAAATGGTGGATTTCATCAATTTTCTTTAGGTTATGACTTCAATTGTGCTCCTAAGCGTTACGAGTGTCATTGTCCTGCTGTTAATTAGAATTAAGAGACTAGAACCAAGAGCCAAGATTTTAAATGCCAATAACTATTAACCAATAACCCTATAGTCAGCATGCCTGTAATAAAATCCGTAAATGGCAAATCGCCTCAAATTCCAGAAGATTGTTTTGTAGCCGAAAATGCCACCATTGTTGGAGATGTTACCATAGGTAAACAAAGCAGTATTTGGTTTAGTGCTGTAGTTCGTGGCGATGTTAATTACATTAAAATGGGAGATAAGGTGAACATACAAGATGGTGCTGTAATTCATGCTACGTACCTCACTGCACCCACCAATATTGGTAATAATGTGTCTATAGGACATAATGCTCTGGTGCACGGTTGTACCATTCACGACAATGTCCTTATTGGTATGGGGAGTATCGTTATGGACGGTTGCGTTGTTGAAAGCAATAGTATTATTGCGGCTGGTGCTGTAGTCACTAAAAATACTAGAGTAGAGGCTGGCAGTATCTATGCTGGTGTACCTGCTAAAAAGGTTAAGGATGTAAGTCCAGAGTTACTGTCGGGCGAAATTAACCGTATTGCCGATAACTACATTAAATATTCTAGTTGGTTTAAAGAATAAACAGCAATACTTTAAGTATAAGCTCCTAGGGTTGTTTTTTAGGGCGTTACCACAAGGGTCGCGTTTTCCACTATATCTTTTTTGGTTATGTTTTTGTAGCTTTTTTAGTATTTTGATTCAAAATGAAGGTATAGAAGCTACAATTGTAGTTACCCAGCCAAAAAAGGATGCCGTTGCGACCGCTAACGCAAAATCTCACCTTTTAAAAGTCCAGATAAGAAATATCATTAGACGCCCCCAAAAGCGTTGTAATAACCTGAGGATTCGCATTTGTAAATAATGTTGATTTGCCTTTTTTAGTAGACTGGTTTAGTAAATTGTGTTGAATTAAAACGGCTTTCGTTTGTCTAGCAACCGCTTCACCAGAATCTATAATTTTTATGCATTTAGGTAATATCTTTAAAAGTATTGGGATAAGGTAAGGGTAATGGGTACAACCTAAAACAAGGTAATCTATATCGGCATCAATCATGGGTTTAAGGTATACTTCTAGCAGTCCTGTCATGGCTTCAGAGTGTAGTTTTCCGTCTTCAATAAGTTCTACAATACCATGCCCTTCTTGTTCTATAATTTTAGAGTCACTAGCGAATAAATGAGCCGTTTTATGGAAAAGCTCACTACTTAAAGTACCTTTTGTGGCCAAAATACCTATAGTATGTGTTTTGCTGTTTAATGCGGCTGGTTTAATGGCTGGTTCTATACCTATAAAAGGTGTTTCGTAATTTTTCCGAAGGTAATCTATAGCGTTTGTTGTAGCCGTATTACAAGCCACTACAATAAGTTTACAACCTTGCACGATTAAATATTCTGTGTTTTTAATGCTGAGGTCTATAATGGCCTGTTTCCCTTTAGGGCCATATGGGGCATTCTTACTATCGGCTAGATAAATCATATTTTCGTGCGGTAACAAGGCTTGGATTTCTTTCCAAATGGAAGTCCCCCCAACACCAGAATCGAAAATGCCAATAGGTTGTTTGCTCATAGTTTAACAAAAATAAAAAAGCTGCCTATACAAGGCAGCTTTTGTTTTAATTTATTCTGATAAATTTAAAAAATTAGATTCCTAATTTTTTCTTCACGTCGGCTAAAATGTCTTTTCCGTCAGCAACGATTAAAGAAGCTCTATCTACTACGTAATCGTAACCTTGAGCTTTAGCAACTTCTTGAATAGCTTTCATCGCTTTCTCTTGGATAGGCTTAAATAACTCAGCTTCTTTTTTAGCGATGTCTTGTTGAGCATCAGCTCTAAACTGCTGAATACGTTGTTGTTTTTCTTGTAATTCTAAACCTCTTTTTTGGTTTTCTTCATCTGTTTTTGTTGCAGCTTCAGCTTCGTATTGTTTTACTGTGTTTTGGTACTCAGTAATAGAAGCTTGAATATCTGTTTGGTATGTTTTACCTAAAGTTTCAATCTCTGTTTGAGCCGCTTTAGCTTCTGGCATTGCTGCGATTAACTCTTGCGTATTTATATGTGCAATCTTGCTTTGTGCTTGAGTAAAACTAACTGTTGCAATACAAAATGCAGTTGCTAATAAGAGATTTTTTAATTGTTTCATTTTTAATAGTATTAAGTGTGTTATAAATTGATTATTTGTTTTGGTTTATACTGTCTCTTGCGCGTTGGCGCTCTTCTAATATTTTACGTTTTCTTTCTTCTAATTCTTTTTTTCTAGCTTCTCGATCGGCGAGTTTCTTTTGTCTGTTTTCTTCTATGAGTTGTTCTCTAGTTTTGGTTTCTGGAGCATTTTCCTTAGCGGTTTCTCCAGATTCTTCAATGTTATCACCGACTTCACTTTCTTCTTGTGGTGTAACACCGTTTCTAGCATCTAACTTGGCTTGACGTTCACGTTCTCGCTCTTCAATGATTTTCTGACGTCTTTCTAGAGCTTCTTGTTTTTTTGCTTCTCTAGCAGCCAAAACTTCTCGTTTTCGAGCTTCGGCAGCACTTTCACGAGCTTCAAGTTCCTCATTTATTTCTGGAACCAGTTCTTCTTGTTCGGCCGCTTTACGCTCTGTTCGGTTTTGTGCTTGATTTCTTTTTGCAGTTCTTGAAATACTTCTTAAAATCTGCTCGCTTAAATCATAACGTTTTGCCGAGAATAACATAGTGGCATCCGAAGATTTATCGAAAATAAAATCATATTTTTTACCTTCTGCGATATCTTGTACTGCCGAAAAAATTTGATCTTGTATCGGTTGCATTAATTGCTTTCTTTGAATGAACAAATCACCATTTGGACCAAATCGCTTTTGTTGATAGTCTAAAATTTCACTTTCTTCAAAATCGATATCCTCTTCGCGTTCATGAATCAGTTCTTCAGTTAAAAGAACCTTTTCAGTGGTTAGGTCTTTTCTTTTTTGTTCAACAGCTTGCAGCTTTTCATGGATTTCATTTTTCCATTTCTCAGCTTTTTGGTTTAACTGTTTCGTGGCTTCTTGATATTCGGGTACATTTTCTAAAATATATTCGGTATCAATATAGCCTATTCTAACCCCACGCTGGGCATGTAAATTAAAACATGCCGTAAAAATTAATATCAGTAAAAAAAGAACGTTGCTTTTATGTTTTGTCAACATGTTTCTAATTTGGGTAACAAATAACGGGCTTATAATGTCATTTTTAAATGTTGTGTTTTTTAACAAGGCTCGTTTCATTTGGTTAATGTTTAGTGTTTGGTTTTAAAGTTTTAAAAGGTTAAATAATGACGCCTTTTAAAATACAATCTTCAAAATTAACGAAATATAATCTTAAAAATTTTAATTCCCATGCAAAACATTAAAGTGTTATTAGAAAATATCGTGCCACAATAAATTAAGTTTTTAAAATTGTTGCCCAATAATAAAATGTGTTTCCCATCCATTACTTACTGTTGTTCCTGGAATTGGATCAAATCCATAACCAAAATCAATGCCTAATAATCCAAATGCAGGCATGAAAATTCTTAGTCCTACACCAGCTGATCGATTTAAATCGAAAGGATTATAATCTCTAAAACTATCATAGGAGGCTCCAGCTTCGGCAAAACCTAAAGCAAATATTTTAGCCGAGGCTTTTAATGTTATTGGGTAACGTAATTCTAATGAAAACTTATTGTAAATAGTACCTCCGTCTTGGCCAGATAAGGAATTGTTTGGGTAACCACGTAATTGGATAGTTTCCCTACCGTCTAAACTGTAATTTCCTAAACCATCACCACCAACGAAGAAACGCTCAAAAGGAATAACCCCTCTATCATTATTGTAAGCCCCTAAGAACCCAAATTCTGTGCTTGGTCTTAAGACTAAATCTTTAGCAATTTGTGTAAACCATTCGGCTTTAAACTTTATTTTGTAAAATTCCAGCCACTTGTAACGTTCTTGGTCTATTTCAGAGATTCTTTCGTTCGCAGCTAGAACTTCGTCAGGCTGTGTACCCGGTAGATTTCTTATGATATCATTTTCCTCTCGTTCTATTTTTAACGCTTCATAATCCACATTGTTAAAGAGTGAATATGGTAAAGTAAGTTTAGCACTTACCGAGTAACTCGATCCTCCTGTTGGATAAATAGGATCTACACTGGTGTTATTTCTACTAAGTCCAATAGTGTACGAAAGGTTGTTCGAGTAACCGTCACCAAATTCAAAAAGTCCTGTGTTGTAGTTGTTCAAATCATAACGTTGGTAACCAACAGCCTGCGAAAGCGTAAAGAAATCATCTGGAACACTTAAACGTTTTGCTAAACCGAAAGTAATACCTGTAATGTTAAAACTTCTACTTTTGTCTACCTCGTAAGTGTATGGATTCTGTCCGAACTGTTTCGTATGCGATAAAGAAGCCGAAAACTGTACAGGCTTTTTGCCTCCTAACCAAGGTTCCGAGAACGAAAAACTGTAGGTTTGGTAAAACTGACTGGCTTGTAAACGAAGCGCTAGTTTTTGACCATCACCCATAGGAATTGGTTTATAGGCGTCCTTTTTAAAGATATCTTTTATAGAAAAGTTATTAAAGGATAGTCCTAAAGTACCAATAAATCCACCACCACCGTAGCCACCTTGTAATTCAATTTGACTAGATCCTGTTTCCTTAACCGAGTATTCCATATCTATAGAGCCCTCAACAGGATTTGGGTTTAGGAAGTTTGGCGTTAACTCTTGGGCATCAAAAAATCCTAACTGTCCAAGTTCTCTCACCGTACGAACCACATTTGCTTTACTATATAATTCTCCCGGACGTGTACGTATTTCTCGATAGATCACGTGATCGTTTGTTTTGTCGTTTCCAACAACGCTTACATTGTTGAAATAGGCTGGTTTTCCTTCAGAAATTCTAATTTCAGTATCAATAACATGATTTTCAACATTCACCTCCACCGAGTTGATACTTGAGAATAAATACCCGTTATTTTGATACTGATTGGTAATATCGAAGGCATCTGGCTTGGAGTTGTCAGCAATACGTTCCTGTAAAAGGATACTGTTATAAACATCACCTTTGTTAATTCGTAGTAATCGTTTTAAATATAAATCGCTGTAAACGGTATTTCCAATAAAATTGATTTCACCAAATTTATATTGTTCTCCTTCGGTAACATTGATTTGAAGTGATATGGTTTTATCGTCGTTAACGATAAGGCTGTCCGATATAATTCGGGCATCTCTATAACCATTTTTCTTATACGTATCAATAACATGACCTAAATCGGCTTGATATGCAGAATCGATAAATTTAGAGCGTTTCCAAATGCGTAAACGATTTCTTTTTTTCGTGCTTTTCATACTAGCACGAAGTTTTTTATCCTCTAAAACCTCATTACCATTAAATGTAATATCTTTAATCTTTACTTTGGCACCCCTATCGATGTTTAATACCATATTCACGCGTTGCGTATCAATAGAATCTTTAACTTCAATAGTGTTTATGTGTACTTTGGTATTATAATAACCGTCCTTTTTATATTTTTTAGTAAGGAAGTTTTTGGTTGTAGTAATTAAGTTTTCAGTAACCTTTACACCTTTATTAAGGTTGTTTTCTTTAATAATTTCGTCTTGCTTCCCTTTTTTAACACCGTTAATTCTAAGTTCGTTAAGCTGAGGTAAATCAGAAAGCCTAATTTGTAGCGTCACAACGTTACCTTCTATATTGGTAACATAAACTTCAATGTCGTTAAAAAGTTTAGAATTCCAAAGTTTCTTAATGGCGTTACTAATTTCTTCTCCAGGAATGTATATTTCTTTGCCTTTACTTAAACCGGAATATGTGATAATGGTTTGCTCGCTAAAGGTTGTATTTCCTTCTACAGATATCTCGCCAAGTGTATACTTTGTGTTAGGGTTTTGTGCTTCAATAATAAAGCTGCCTATAAAAAGAATTATAGAGGTACAATATTTCAAAAGTGTTAATACAGAAGGTGTATTAACTAAGTTGGTCGCTGGTTTTCCCAAATCGTCGTTCTCTTTTTTGATATTCAATAATAGCTTCATACAAATGTTGTCTGGTAAAATCTGGCCATAGCACACTTGTAAAATGTAATTCGGCGTAAGCAATTTGCCACAACAAGAAGTTACTTATGCGCTGTTCTCCGCTGGTTCTGATAAGTAAATCTACATCTGGCAAATTTTGCGTGTAAAGATGCTCATTAATAATTGATTCATCAATATTTTCGGGCGAAATTATATTATTTTTAACTTTATTGCTAATTTCTTTTACAGCGTTTACTATTTCATCTCTTGAGCCATAGCTAAGTGCAAGAGTAAGAGTCATTCGCGTGTTGTCTTTGGTTGATTCAATAGCAGATGAAAGCTCTTCAAAAACTTTTTTAGGTAGGGTTTTTAAACAGCCTATAGCAGAAAGTTTGATATTATTTTTTTGAAGGGTCTTTAATTCTTTTGTTAAAGATGAGACTAAAAGTTTCATAAGAGCTTTAACTTCTAGCTTTGGGCGATTCCAGTTTTCTGTTGAAAAGGCATAAAGCGTGAGGTTTTCTATGCCAAGTTCGGCACAAGCTTCTACGGTTTTTCTTACTGTTTTGGTGCCATTTTCATGTCCAAAAGCACGAATCATACCTTTTTGCTTCGCCCAACGACCATTGCCATCCATAATTATGGCAATATGTTTTGGTAAAGCGTCGGCTATTATATTATTTTTTAAATCCATTTTTATTTCACACAATAACATGGGTTTTGTCCAAACGTATAGGTTAGGGTAAGCCCAGAAAACATGTACCAGTCGTTATTGTTTATATTTCCAAATTGGTATTGCTGTAAATTGTCGGAACTCGGCATACTACCATCAATTTCATCGGTAAATGTATAGCGAGCACCTACTTCTATACCAACAACAAAATTTCCAATTATTTTGGCTTTTACACCTATGGCCATGGGGATAGCAAAATCCCAACTTGATTTGTTTTCTGACGTTTGACTTCCGTTAACAAAATAGTAATTATCATAATGTACCGTGCTAATACCACTATATAGGTAAGGCGTAAATTCTTTTTTTCCGGAATGTAAATCGAAATCTAAAAAGGTGAATTCCATTCCAGCAGAGATTTCTAATAGGTTAGAATCAAAGTCATAATCACGTTGAATACGTCTTGGGTCTTCTGATTTGGAGTCGTATGCTTTTAAATCGGAATAGATAATCGACGCTCTCCAAGAGTGTCTGGTACTTCTGTTCCATCTGTATAGGAGACCCAGTGCTGGGGCGTTTGGCGCGATGTATTCCGTAGAACCAACATCACCAATTAAATTACTGCCTCCTGCAAAACCACCAATTTCGTGAATTTGTGCTTCACAAAAATGGATGCTTAAAATGCTTATTATCAATAGGGTTAAATGCCTCATAAAAATTCAAAAGTTTGCAAATATAATAAATAAGATTAGTTTGTAGTACATTGAACTAAATAGTCTTAGTGTAAAACAGCATTTCTATATAATTATTGCTTTTATAAGTGTAGATAGTTAGGTTAGTTGTTGCGTTTGTCTTCTCCCCAAAGTAGTTTTTTTCTTAAAGTAATTAGGAAGCTTTCGTCTAGAAGATCAATCATTTTTATTTTGAAATCGGCTTTTTTAATTTTTATTAAAGTCCCGTTATCAAGTGTGGCAATTCTCGAATCTAAAGATACTAAATGGTTTTCTTCTCGACCGCTAACCCTGAGGTGAACTTCGGTAGAATCTGGTATAATTAGGGGGCGGGCACTTAAGTTGTGAGGCGCAATGGGTGTTAAAACAAAGCTGTTGGTACTTGGTGTAATTACCGGGCCCCCACAGCTTAAGGAATATCCTGTGGATCCCGTTGGTGTTGATAAAATTAATCCGTCACTCCAATAGGAGGTTAAATATTCGCCATCCAAATGAGTCTCCACGGTAATCATGGATGTGGTATTTTTTCGGCTAACCGCAACTTCGTTCAGCGCAAAATTCATCGCGCTAATGTCTTTATTTTCCGGTGTTGTTTCCACAGCTAATAAACTACGCTCCGATATTTTGTAATTGCCATCAATAATATTTTGCATGGCGTTTTCAATCACATCGACCTGAATGGTAGCTAAAAAACCAAGGCGTCCTGTATTGATACCAATAATTGGAATGTCAATATCTTTAACAAAGGTGATGGCTCTTAAAATGGTTCCGTCTCCTCCAATACTTACTAAAAAATCGAAAGAAGTATCTAGAGTATCAAAAGTTTTAAAGGAACTGAAATCGTTTATTTGAGCCGAATTTTCTTTTATAAGGTTGAAAAAATGGGTTTCGATATAAGCATCGATGTTTTTTTTCAAGAGATAATTGAATAATCTTTCTACTGAAACAGAGGTGTTTTTATTGTAAAATCGTCCGAAAACGGCAACTTTCATATATTATATGTTTAAGTATTTTTTTAAATAATCTGAACGCTCTTTTAGGGTTTCAATATAACCATCTTGTTCATGTCCAGATACGATATTATAGCTATACCTTCTAAAGGTTTGAATAACGTCTGTAATATCTGTTTGTCCAATTTTGAGAGTGATTTGGGTTAAATCACTGCTCATTCTAGAAATAAAAGCTCCGAGTATTTTACCGCCATTAGATTCAACAATCTGACTAATTTCACTAAACGAGTAGTCGTTGGTGCCTTTTTCGATCACTAAAACTCCGCCAGACTCCGTGAAAAATGGAGAGTCACTAAATAAACTAATAATATCGTTAAGCTCGTAGTAGCCCAAATACTCATTTTTATCGTTTAGCACCGGCATTATATTGGTAGAGTTTTTGGCAAAAGCCTCTAAAACATCCAACCATAATGTGGTGTCTTGAACAAAAAAACCTTCAATTGAATATTTGTACTCCGTTAAGGATTTAGTTTTCTCAAAACAATAGGCATCGGCTTCAGAAAAACTGCCAACAAAAGCATTGTTTTCATCACTAACAGGGATATGAGAAAAGGTTAGTTGGTTGAAAAGTAACTGTAAATCACTCACCTTGCTCTCTATCTCCAAAGGCTTTATATCGTTTATAATATATTCTGAGAGTTTCATAATTCCTGTTGAATTGGACTGCAAATTAATCAAAAAAAAAGTATGATAGGCTGTTCTACTTTGTATTTTTGCTTTTTAAAACGGATTTATGACAAAGTTAAGTGTTAACATCAATAAGATCGCAACGTTAAGAAATTCACGTGGTGGCGATGTGCCAAATGTGGTAGGGTTTGCAAAAGACGCCCAGCGTTTTGGGGCCGAAGGGATTACTATTCACCCTAGACCCGATGAAAGACATATTAGATATCAAGACGCGCGCGATTTAAAACCAGAGGTCTACACCGAATATAATATTGAAGGAAACCCAGTAGAGTCGTTCATGAATTTAGTTCTTGAAGTTAAACCCACACAGGTTACACTTGTTCCAGATGCGGTTGATGCCATAACCAGTAATGCTGGTTGGGATACGATTAAACATAAAGATTTTTTAATTGATGTGATTCAGGAGTTTAAAAATAACGGCATTCGAACGTCTATTTTTGTCGATCCTGTTTTAAAGCAAATTGAAGGCGCTAAACTTACAGGAACCGATCGCATTGAATTATATACCGAAGCTTTTGCACATCAATATGGTTTAGGAAATAAAGCGGCCATCAAACCCTATTTTGAAAGCGCGCAATTGGCAAACGAACTTGATTTAGGAATCAACGCTGGACACGATTTGTCTTTAGAAAACATTAAATTTTTTAAGGATGAAATTCCTAATTTATTAGAAGTTTCTATCGGTCATGCCTTAATTACCGAAAGCTTGTATTTAGGGGTAGAAAACGTTATTCAAATGTATTTAAACAAACTTAAATAATGCTATTACATTCAACAGTTTTAGGTGAAGGAAAGCCTTTTGTTATTTTACACGGATTTTTAGGTATGAGCGATAACTGGAAAACCTTAGGGATGCAGTTTAGCGAGGCAGGATATGAAGTGCACTTAGTTGATCAGCGTAATCATGGACGTAGTTTTCACGATGATGCATTTAGCTATGAAGTACTTGCTGAGGATCTAAAATTTTATTGCGAACACTATAATTTACAAGATATCGTGCTTCTTGGGCATTCTATGGGCGGAAAAACAGCTATGATGTTTTCTACACTTTACCCAGAATTGGTGTCTAAATTAATTGTTGCCGATATATCACCTAGGTTTTACCCGGTGCATCACGATTCTATTTTAAACGGATTAAGCGCTATTAAGTTTGATGAAGTTAAGAGTCGCGGACAAGTAGATAAGGTTTTGAGTGACTATGTTCAGGATTTAGGAACCAGACAATTTCTACTTAAAAACTTGTATTGGGTTGAAAAAGGACAGTTGGGTTTACGTATTAACTTAGAGGTGCTTCAAAATGAAGTTGCCGAAGTAGGTGAGGCCTTGCCAAGTCATGCGACATATAGTGGTGATACCTTATTTTTACGAGGCGATCGCTCAGAATATATAGGTGTGGGTGATGAGCGTATTATTAAAACACATTTCCCTAAAGCAAATATCGTTACGATTTCTAACGCAGGTCACTGGTTACATGCTGAAAATCCAAAAGATTTTTATGCTGAAGTGATGAAGTTTGTGTAAATTGTAGGAATTTAAATTCTAAAATCATGAAACTTATTCTAAAATGGTTATTAACTGCTGCTGCCGTGTTTCTATTGGCAAATTTTTTATCTGGTGTCACTGTTGATGGTTATACTACAGCGCTTATAGTTTCGGTTATTTTAGCAGTGTTAAATCTTTTTGTGAAGCCCATTTTGGTAATTTTTACTTTACCGATAACGATTTTTACCTTAGGCTTATTTTTACTTGTTATCAATGCTATAATTATACTTCTGGCAAGTAATCTTATTAGTGGGTTTCATGTAAATGGTATTTGGACTGCTATTATATTTAGTATTCTATTGTCTATTCTAGAATCTATACTCCATTCGCTTATAAAAGAGGATTAAATCACTCTAAAAATCAAGCTCTTAAAAACTTTGTCAGGATATAAAAATATATTATTTTTGCATCCCGATTTTAGTAGCACAAACTCTACGTGTATTCACTCTTAGAGTTTTCCATTGAAATTATCAGGCTCGTTAATTCGGGGATCTATTAATTTTAGGTTTTACAAAAAACCTTATTGTTAAATGCCTAATTTAAGGCTTTATATCATTTAAAATGAATATTACAAGAGAAAACGTTGATGCATTAAATGCTGTTGTTAAAGTGGATATCGCTAAAGAAGACTATAGTGATAAAGTTGAGAAAATCTTATCAGATTACCGTAAAACAGCAAACATTCCAGGTTTTAGAAAAGGACATGTGCCAATGGGCATGGTTAAAAAGCAGTATGGAAAAGCTGTTTTGGTTGATGAAGTGAATAAATTATTACAAGACGCTTTAAACAAATATTTAACTGAAGAAAAATTAGATGTATTAGGGCAACCATTACCAAAAGCTCAAGAAGGTATTGATTGGGATTCTGATAACTTTTCATTTGAATTTGAATTAGGACTTGCACCAGAATTTGATGTAGAGTTAAAAGGTAAAAAAGCCATCACACAATATAATATCGTTGCTGATGATAAAATGATCGACGAGCAAATTGAGCGTATTCAAAAGCAATACGGGAAATTAGTGTCTCAAGATGCTGTTGAAAAAGACAGTGAAATCACTGGAACTTTTACTAACGAAGAAAAAGAAATCGATAATACGGTAACTTTAACTCTAGATAAATTCAAAGGTAAAGCTACTGCAAAACAATTTGTAGGAGCTAAAGTAGGTGATGTTATTGCTTTAAAAACTAAAGGTCTTTACGATGATGATCACGAACTTATGCATGCTTTAAAATTAAGTCATGATGATGTTCACGGTTTAGATATTGAAGTAAACTTTACCATTACTGAAATTAACGAACGTGAGTTAGCTGATTTAGATCAAGAGCTTTTTGATAAACTTTTTGGTGAAGGTGAAGTAAAATCTGTTGATGAGTTAAAAGCTAAAATCAAGGAAGACGCTGAAAAACAATTCGCTCAACAAGCCGATCAAAAGTTATTAAACGACGTTACTGAATATTTAGTTGAAAACACAAAATTCGATTTACCAGCTGAGTTCTTAACAAAATGGATGCAAACTGCAGGTGAAAAAGAAATTGATGCCGATCAAGCTAAAGAAGAGTATGAGAAATCTGAAAAAGGTTTACGTTACCAATTAATTGAAGGAAAATTAATTACCGATAATGACGTTCAAGTAACAATGGACGATATTAAAAATCATGCTATAGAAATGATTAAAGGGCAAATGGCTCAATTTGGTCAATTAAACCCTTCAGATAAAGAGTTAGAAGATATCGCAGCACGTGTGCTTGGAAACCAAGATGAAGCACGTCGTATTTCTGAGCAGTTAATCAGCCAAAAGTTATTAGCTGTTTACAAAGAAAAAGCAAATCTTAAAGTAAAAGAATTGAGTTACGAAAACTTTGTTAAAGAAGTTTACGGTGACAAATAAATAAAAGAATAATTGTTTATCTTTAAGCGCTTAAACCGGAAGGTTTAAGCGCTTTTTTTTAAACGAAAAGCTTATTTTAGTGATTTTCATGGTATTTGTTTGAAAATCAAGATCACATTAAATAATAAGAAAGAAAACTATGGATTACGCAAAAGAATTTGAAAAGTTCGCGATAAAAGATCAAGGGATTAGCAGCACCTATTACGATAAAATTATTAGTAGTATGTACCCGCAAAATCTGACTCCAAATATTATAGAAGAGCGCCAAATGAATATTGCTGTTTTTGATGTATTCTCTCGATTAATGATGGATAGAATCATTTTCTTAGGGACAGGCATTAACGATCAAGTGGCGAATATTGTGCAAGCACAATTGTTGTTTTTAGAAAGCACCGATGCTAATAAAGATATTCAAATTTATATCAACTCTCCAGGAGGAAGTGTGTATGCTGGTTTAGGTATTTATGATACCATGCAGTTTATTAAACCGGATGTGGCAACGATTTGTACAGGAATGGCAGCATCTATGGGGGCTGTGCTTTTATGTGCAGGAGCTAAAGGGAAACGTAGTGGCTTAACACATTCCCGTGTTATGATTCATCAGCCTTTAGGTGGTGCACAAGGTCAAGCTAGTGATATTGAAATTACAGCTAGGGAGATCTTAACTTTAAAAGAGGAATTATACCAAATCATTAGTAAGCATTCAGGGCAGGATTACGACAAAGTATATCAGGATAGTGATCGTGATTACTGGATGAAAGCGGATAAAGCTAAGGAGTACGGTATGATTGATGAGATTTTGGCCCGTAATTAAATAAAAATTTGTAATTTTAAATAATTGTTACCTAAGGGTTTATGGAATTTGAAATCCTCTCAAAATAAAATTAATGGCAAAAGAAGAATTAGAATGTTCGTTTTGTGGTAGAAAAAAGCCAGAAACAAATCTGCTTATAGCAGGTCTAGATGCGCACATATGTGATCGCTGTATAGAGCAAGCGCATGGCATTGTTTTGGAAGAATCGAAGCAGAGTGACAGTAGTGATTTATCTGCAGAATTAAAACTAAGGAAACCTCAACAAATCAAGAATTTCTTAGACGAATATATTATCGGTCAAAATGTGACTAAAAAAGTCATGTCTGTAGCTGTTTATAACCATTACAAGCGTTTATTACAACCGGTTACCAATGATGATATAGAAATCCAAAAGAGTAATATCATGATGGTTGGTCAAACAGGTACAGGAAAAACCTTAATGGCTAAAACCATTGCAAAAATGTTAAACGTACCATTGGCTATAGTCGATGCTACAGTTTTAACAGAGGCTGGTTACGTAGGTGAAGATGTTGAAAGTATTTTAACCCGCTTATTACAAGCTGCCGATTATAATCTTGAAAAGGCAGAAAAGGGTATCGTTTTTATTGATGAAATTGATAAAATTGCGAGAAAGAGTGATAATCCTTCCATAACACGAGATGTGTCTGGTGAAGGGGTGCAACAAGCTCTTTTAAAACTTTTAGAAGGTACGGTAGTTAACGTGCCACCAAAAGGCGGAAGAAAACACCCAGATCAAAAATTTATCGAAGTAAATACTGAAAATATTCTATTTATCGCTGGTGGTGCTTTTGATGGTATTGATCGTGTTATTTCTAAACGTTTGAATATGCAAGCTGTTGGCTATAGCGCATCGATTTCTGAAGATGTCGTTGATCAAGATCACTTATTACAATATATTATTCCAAAAGACTTAAAGGATTTTGGTTTAATTCCTGAAATTATTGGGCGTTTACCTGTATTAACGTATATGGATCCATTGGATGCAGAAACCTTAAGAGCCATTCTTACACAACCTAAAAATGCTATTATTAAGCAATATAAAAAGTTGTTTACAATGGATGATATTGAGTTTTCTATTACGGATGGCGCTTTAGATTTCATCGTAAATAAAGCTATCGAATATAAATTAGGAGCAAGAGGTTTACGTTCTTTATGTGAAGAAATATTAACCGATGCGATGTTTGAATTGCCAAGTAGTAAAGAAAAAACGTTGAATGTAACTAAGGCTTATGCCGAAGAGAAATTAACAAAAACAACATTAAAGAAACTAAAAGCGGTTTCATAAAACGTTGTCTAAAGTATATTGAAAAAGAGACTATCTATAAAAGGTAGTCTCTTTTTTTTTGTTTAACATTTTATTAACTTCATTTTAGTTCGGTTTGTTTCGAACCAATATTATATTTGTAGCTTAATTTTGCTGCTTCGTATCAATGTTATTAATCATGAAAGCAGTTTAAATAATATATGATGAACGATAATGTTTGTAAGGATAAAATGATCCTGGTAGAGAAATTCGGGGTGTTTTTGGAGAAGCGAGAACAGTTAGCACCCGTAGCAGCTCGCATCTTTGCTTATATAGTTTTAACTGGGAAATCGGGGACGACATTTGATAATCTTGTTCAGGTTTTATGTGCCAGTAAAAGCACAATTTCTACAAATCTCAATCATTTGCAAGATTTAAAAAAAATTGAATACTTCACTAAAACAGGAGATCGCAAAAAATATTTTAAAGTCAATGATAATAGCATTCTGCAAAAAATTGATGAGATGATTTTTAATTGGACCGAAGAGCGAGAAATTCACACCGAATTAATGAATTATAAGAAGACTATTAATGCTTTAGATACAGTGCCTCATGAAGAAAAATTTGATCTAACCATACACAATGATTTTGTTCATTTTATAGATAACGCTACGTCTGCAATAAACGACTTAAAAGAGAAAATAATTAAAACGCAATCCAAACTCAAATAATGTAATATGAAAAGAAAGCACACCTATAAATTAATCCTTTTTTCGGCCTTTCTCGCGGTTGTTGGCTGTGGTAAACAAGAAAAAAAGGAAGTAGCTCAAGGGCCACCACCATCTATTCCAGTCATTCAATTAACTACAAAAACAGTTACTGGTTTTAAAGAGTATCCTACAAATATTGAGGGGGTAATTAACAGCGATGTTAGAGCAAAAACGGCTGGTTATATTCAAAAGGTTTTAGTAGACGAAGGTCAGAAAGTAAAAAAAGGTCAGGTGCTTTTTAAACTTGAAACGCAAGCTTTATCGGAAGATGCTGGTGCGGCAAAAGCCCGCGTTAATGTGGCTCAAGTTGAGGTGGATAAATTAGTTCCTTTGGTGGAAAAGAATATTATTAGTTCGGTACAGCTAGAAACTGCTAAAGCCAATTTAGCTCAAGCCAAAGCTAATTATAGCAGTATTGCAGCAAATATAGGATACGCTACTATAAGAAGTCAAGTTGACGGACACGTTGGAAGGATTAATTTTAGAGAAGGAGCTTTAATTAGTCCGAATGATGCTACACCACTTACCACGGTTAGTGATATTAAAGAAGTGTATGCCTTTTTTAGCTTAAATGAAACCGAGTATTTAGATTTTTTAGAACATGCCGAAGGTAAAAGTTTAGAAGAAAAATTATCTAATTATGCCGAGGTGAATTTAATTTTAGCTAATGGTTCCCTTTATTCCGAAAAAGGTCAGATTCAAACCAGCTCGGGACAAATCAATCAGAATACTGGTACGGTAAGTTTTAGGGCCGTTTTTGATAATCCAAATCAGTTATTAACCAATGGGAATAGTGGAAAGATTCAAATTCCAACGGTTTACGAAAATCATATCGTGATTCCGCAAGAAGCGACTTTCGAGCAACAAGGGAATATTATGGTTTTTAAACTCCAAGAAGGTAATAAGATTACAACAGCCATGATTGAAGTTAAAGCGGCCATAGAACATTTATATGTTGTAGAGTCTGGACTGCAAAAAGGTGATAAAATTGTAATGTCTGGCGTTGGGAAACTAAGAAACGACATGGCCATTACCCCTCAAGAGGTTCCTTTCGAAAAGGCCGTTAAGCCGATTGCAAAATTATTTAGAAACTAGAAACTTATATCCATGTTAAAAACATTTATTGAAAGACCTGTACTGTCTACGGTGATTTCTATTATTATTGTCATGCTTGGGTTAATAAGTATTTCAAGCTTGCCTATTGAACAGTATCCGGATATTGCGCCTCCTACCATTAAAGTTTCGGCTTCCTATCCTGGTGCTAATGCCGAAACGGTTTTAGAAAGTGTTATCATTCCTATTGAAGAACAGATTAATGGTGTTGAAGGGATGACTTATATCACCTCTACTGCATCAAATAATGGGACAGCCGATATTACCGTTTATTTTGATCAAAATACGGATTCCGATATCGCTGCTGTAAACGTTCAGAATCGTGTGTCTAGAGCAAATTCTTTGTTACCTCAAGAGGTGAAGCAAATTGGTGTAACTACCCAAAAGCAACAAACAAGTGCATTGATGTTTGCTTCCTTGTATTCCGATAACGATGATTACGATGCCACTTTTATTCAGAATTATTTAAAAATTAATGTCATTCCTAAATTACAACGTATTAATGGTGTTGGTGATGTGAATGTATTCTCTCAACAGGATTACGCCATGCGTATTTGGTTGAAACCAGAAAAACTAGCCGCATACAATTTAATACCTTCCGACATTACAGCCGTTTTACAAGAACAAAATTTAGAGGCTGCTGCTGGTGCTTTAGGAGAAAATAATGGTGAAGCGTTTTCATATATCGTAAAATACAGCGGACGATTTAAAAATGAGAGTCAGTATAGCAACATGATTATTAAAGCTCTAGGGAATGGTGAATTTCTACGCTTAGCAGATGTGGCCGATATCGAATTAGATGCACAATCCTATTCCTCGGGTGCGCAAAGTTTAGGGAAGCCCGCTGTTTTTATGGGGATTTACCAAACCAAAGGTTCCAATGCTCAGGAAATTATCGACAACATAAAAATAACCATGGTGCAAATTAAAAAGGATCTGCCTAAAGGGTTAGATATTTTTACACCTTATGATACCAGTTTGTTTTTAGGAGCTTCCATTGAAAAAGTTGTACATACCATTTTTGAAGCCTTTTTGTTAGTTTTCTTCGTGGTATTTATCTTTTTACAGGACTTTAGATCGACATTAATTCCAGCTATAGCCGTGCCAGTATCTATTGTAGGAACCTTTTTCTTCCTCAATGTATTTGGGTTTTCAATTAATTTATTAACCCTATTTGCTATTGTATTGGCAATTGGGATTGTTGTTGATGATGCTATTGTTGTTGTTGAAGCTGTTCATGCCAAAATAGATGAAGGTGAGAAAAATCCGAGAAAGGCAACACTCGACGCCATGCATGAAATATCAGGGGCTATTATTTCTATTACCCTCGTTATGGCGGCTGTATTTATTCCTGTAACCTTTATTCAAGGGCCAACTGGGGTTTTTTATAAACAGTTTGGAGTCACCTTAATTATTGCCATTCTTATCTCTGCTGTTAATGCCTTAACGCTAAGCCCCGCTTTATGTGCCTTACTTCTAAAATCTCATGATGAGGAAGCGCTTAAAGATAAAAATGCCTTACAACGTTTTTATACTCTTTTTAATCGTGGTTTTAATGCGACAATTTATAGATACGGACAATCACTTCAGTTTTTATATAAAAAGAAATGGATATCGGTTGTGCTAGTTATTATTGCGGCTGTTGGTATTATTTGGGCTTCTAAAACAACACCTACAGGGTTTGTGCCTAATGAAGACCGCGGCATGGTGTTCGCCAATATCGAATTGCCAGCAGGAGCTTCTTTAGATAGAACCAACGAAATTATTCAAGACCTTTATGGTAAAACAGAAGGTTTACCTGGTGTAGAAGGGGTGTCCTTTGTTAGAGGCCGAAGCTTATTAAGTGGTTCAGGTAGTAATTACGCTATTGGTTTTATTAAGTTAGATGATTGGTCTGAACGAGAAGATCCATCACTTTCTACACAGGCTACCATTGGAAAACTATTTGGAATTGCATCAACCGTTCCTGGGGCTAATATTATTTTCTTTGCACCACCAAGTATTCAAGGTTTTGGAAACTCAGCTGGTTTCGAAGTAAACTTGTTAGATAAGTTTGGAGGCGATTTTGCCGAGCTCGATAAAACCAACCAAGAGTTTATTGGAGCTTTAATGAAGCATCCTGAAATCCAGTATGCGCAATCGGCTTTTAATACCAAATATCCGCAGTATGAAATGGATGTTAATGTACCGCTAGCTAAAGAAAAAGGGGTGCCTATTAATAGTATTTTTGCTACTTTACAAGGGTATATTGGAGGGGTTTATGCTTCCGATTTCTCTAGATTTGGGAAACAGTTTCGTGTATATATTCAGTCGTTACCAGAAGATAGAGCTGATGTGTCTTCGTTAAATAGCATGTATGTTAGAACGGATAAAAACGAGATGACTCCTATCACACAGTTTGTTACTTTAAAACGAGTATATGGGCCACAATCGGTAACTCGTTTTAATTTGTCTAATTCAACAACCTTAACTGGTGCAACCAATTCAGGTTTTAGTACTGGTGATGCCATCCGTGTGATTGAAGAGGAGGCTTCAAAACTGCCTAATAATTACGAAATCGCTTACTCTGGTTTAACCAGAGAAGAGGTTAATGCCGGAAACCAAACAACTTTTATCTTTATACTAAGTATCTTGTTTGTATACTTTTTATTATGTGCTCAGTATGAAAGTTATATTTTGCCACTAGCCGTGGTGCTTTCTTTACCTTTTGGTGTTTTTGGAGCATATATTAGTACCAAGTTTTTAGGTTTAGAAAACAACATTTATTTTCAAATAGCCTTAATCATGCTTATTGGATTGTTAGCCAAAAATGCGATTCTTATTGTGGAGTTTGCCTTGCAACGCCGCCGAAAAGGGGCAACTATAGTCGATGCTGCGATAGATGGTGCAAAAGCCCGTTTACGACCTATTTTAATGACCTCATTTGCCTTTATTTTAGGATTGATGCCATTGGTTTTAGCTAAAGGTGTTGGTGCTGCGGGAAACAATTCTATTGGAACAGGTGCAGCTGGGGGTATGCTAATTGGTACCATATTGGGGCTGTTCGTTATTCCTATTTTGTTCATATTTTTCCAATGGTTACAAGAAAAAGTATCTAGTAAACCACAAATTCAAACAACCGAAGACTAATTATGAAAGTGATTAAAGAACCAAAATATTTACATAGGGCACTACTTCTAGTTGTTGTGTCATTGACGCTTCAAAGTTGTTTTGTTGCTAAAAACTACAAGCGACCAGAGGTTATAGAAACCGAAACAGACAGCTTGTATAGAACTGATAATTTGCCCGTAGATAGCTTGTCGATGGCTGATGTTTCTTGGAAAGAGGTTTTTACAGATCCATATTTACAACAATATATTGAAGAAGGGCTGTCTAACAATATAGATATCCGTATCGCCATTCAGCAAATTATCGCAGGCGAAGCCTATATGAAACAAGGTAATGCTGGGTATCTGCCTACTTTAAGTGCCGGAACGTCTGTAACGCACCAAGAATTGGCCAAAAACAGTCAGTTTGGTAGCTTTTTTAACGGTGCCATCAATCAGTATGAAGCCGTTGCTACACTGTCTTGGGAAGCTGATATATGGGGGAAGATTCGTAGTAACAAACGTGCTTTTCATGCAAGTTATTTAAAAAGTGTAGCAGCACACCAAGCTGTGAAAACTAAATTAATTGAAAGTATTGCAACAACCTATTACACCTTGGTGGCTTTAGATGCGCAGTTGGTTGTAACTAAAGAAACGGTGGACACTCGTGAAAAAAGTGTGGTCACAATTCAAGCTTTAAAAGATGCAGGTGAGGTTACTCAAGTGGCGGTAGATCAAAACATTGCGATATATAATAATGCTAAAGCCATTCAGGTTGATATTGAACGGGAGATTTTTAGAACCGAAAACGCTCTTAGTATATTATTAGCTAGAGAGTCGCAACAATTTGAACGAAGTACCTTAGATGCACAAAGTATAACAACGCCTATAAAATTAGGTGTTCCTTATTTGTTGCTAAGAAACCGTCCGGATGTCGTGGCGGCCGAAAGTCAGTTCATTCAGTCGTTTGAATTAACCAATGTGGCTTTAACGAATTTCTATCCTTCATTAACTTTAAGCGCTTCAGGAGGTTTTCAAAGTTTAGAGTTTGATAATTGGTTTAATACCAATTCTTTGTTTGCTAATATTGTGGGTGGTATTACCCAGCCGATATTTAATCAGCGTAAAATTAGAACCCAATATGAAGTGGCTCAAGCTCAGCAAGAAACAGCTTTGTTAAATTTTAAGCAAACGTTGCTGGTGGCAGGACGAGAAGTTTCAGAGGCTTTGTATACCTATAATGCCGAAACGGAAAAACTGGAATACCTCGATAAACAGGTGCAAGCTTTACGTCGTGCCGAAGTGAATTCCGAAGAATTATTAAATAACGGTTATGCTAATTATTTAGATTTATTAGTCGCCAGACAAAGTGTATTAACTTCAGAATTAACAAGTATTGAAAATAAACTAGATCGATTAATAGCTATTGTTAATTTATATAAAGCCCTTGGTGGCGGATTGAATTAACATTTTTTTGATTATTCATTAATTGTGTTATGAAGCAAGTCATTATTAAAATGGCTTGCTTTTTTATTTGTTTTTTTAATGGAGATTTAAAATTTCAAAGTTATTGGAATAGTGTTTAAAATTGTTTTTCAAACGCTATGAAATTGAATCTTCTACAACGGAATTTATTATTTTTGCAAGATGAAAGAAGATATCAAAATCCCTAAAGTTGAATCTGTTTACATAGCAGTAGTTAACGAATTCAACGACATTTATAAAACTCAAGATTGGAACGCATACATCATAAATGATAAAGAAGTCGATTTGGAGATGGTTCTTATTGTAACAAGTGGGTATTCTGAAAATAAAACGACTTCCGTTTTTAGAAAGAAGATAGATGTACTACCTAAAAAAAGTTACGCCAAAATAGAACTGATGCAGGAAGAACTTTTTGCTTTAAATAACACGTTTAAGGTGACTTTTTTTGAAGGCAATCAAATGTATGATAAAACGTATTTGTTTAGGAAAAACAGCATTAATTTGAAAGCTTTACAGCCCGTGCCGCTCATGTCGGTAAAAGGTGTGCTGGTAAAATAACCGATTCCTGCTTTCGCAGGAATCTTGTTAATCTAATTTCTCGGTAAGTTTCGTAAATACTTTCTTCGGATTTTTATTTTCATATAAAATCTCGTAAACCGCATTAATGATTGGCATTTGTGTTTTCTTGGCGTTTTTAAGGTTGAGTTCATGCGCGCTCTTGGTGGCGTAATAACCTTCAGCAACCATGTTCATTTCCATTTGCGCCGATTTTACGGTATAACCCTTACCAATCATATTACCAAACATACGATTTCGGGAAAACACGGAGTAGCCTGTAACCAGTAAATCTCCCAAATACGCCGAATTATTAATGTTACGCTTCATTTTATGAACTTTTTTAATGAAACGTTTCATTTCTCGAATCGCATTACTCATCAAGACACTTTGGAAGTTATCACCGTAACCTAAACCATGGGCAATTCCGGCAGCTATAGCATAAATGTTTTTAAGCATAACGGCGTATTCCACACCAATGACATCATCGGTTATTTTTGTTTTTATATAGTCGCTGCTTAAACTATTGGCTATGGCCTTGGCTTTACTTTGGTCGGCACAAGAAATGGTGAGGTATGACAAACGCTCTAAAGCGACTTCCTCGGCATGACAAGGACCAGCAATAACGGCTATGTTTTCATAAGGTACTTGATAGATATCATGAAAATGCTCGCCTACCAATAGTTCTGTTTCAGGCATAATACCTTTAACAGCCGAAACGATAATCTTGTTAGAAATATCTACTTTCAGTTTTTCTAATTCACTATGTATAAAAGCAGAGGGGATTACGAATATAAGAACATCGGCATATTCGGCAATTTCATTAATATCATTACTGAGTTTGAGTTGTTCTAAGTGAAACTCTACAGAACTTAAGTAATTGGGGTTGTGTTGTTCGCGTAATAGGTGTTCTTTCGTATAAACGCTACGCATATACCAACCAATTTCATTTAAATTTTCAGAAAGCATTTTTACAATGGCAGTCGCCCAACTTCCTGCTCCGAAAACGGCATATTTTAATGGTTTATCCATGAAATTTCTATCTAATTTCTGAGTCAAAAATACATAAAAAAATAATGATGAGGTTGATTTTGGAGGTTAAGCCTTTGTAATTTTGGCATGTGTTTTGAATTTAATCGTTTTGAAATCCTTAACTTGTTTAGATATGAAAGCGATAAAATTATTTTTAGTAGTTATATTAAGTGGCGTTTTTTTTACGTCCTGTGACAGCGTACGAGAGGACATTGATCCTGGGATTTCATTAAATCAGTTATTAGGGTCTTACGAGTTATGGTATGTCGATATTAATGCCACCTTAGGTTATGGTGAAACCCCTTGGTTGCAAAAGGCTTTTACCGTGTCATTTCGTAACGGCGTGCTTTACGCTAATAATAATATCGCTGGTATTGGTGTTACAGGCAATGGTTTTGGAATTGATGTTGGCTATTACGATGCTTATGAAATGATTTTAGATGTAGACCATGATATCGATGGGTTTTCTACCTACGATGTTTATCAAATTTCTAATAATCGCATTGAATTGCATAACCCCGATAACAATACTTCTTATTTTTTAGGTGGCTACCAACGATCTAATTTTGACTATGATTTTGTATTTTATGATAACATTCATTATTTCTTACAGGATTATGAAGCTTGGGAAAAAATATATACTAGCAACACAGGCGCTGTTAATCCATTTGATGCAGAAAATTATCTACGCTTTATAGCTGGAGGAAATGATGAAACGTTCCAGAGTTCCCAGGACCCTACAGGATTAAATCCAAATCGCGTTTATTGGGATTATACTGGTGCTTATGGCGTAGGTGATGTGGCTAATGATTTCTATTTAAAAACTTTAACATTAAATTATGATCAGTACGGCAATGAGTTTTTTGAATTGCGCGTTATAGATGACGTGACCATTTCGTTGTATCAGCCATCGTCTAATACAACTTATAGATTTGCCGGTAGAGGTTATATCCAATACATAAAAGCAACAGATACCAAAACAGGTAAAACAGTCTTAAAAGAGAAGAAACGTAAGTTTAAAAAAGAAAGAAAAGATAACCCGCGAGTTAGTTCAAGGGTTTTATAAGAGTTTTTTTGGTTGGTTATTTAGTTTGAAACCGTTTAAAGTCCATAGCTTTGAGCGGTTTCTTTTTTTATGTGAAATAGAGGGTATTTGGTTGCTAGAGGTAAGAGAACGAGAGAGAATGTTTTTTTGAGCTGGTCGTGTTTACGATTCAATAGAGTATATGGCAGAATTATTACCGTGTGTTAAGATGTGCTTTAGATTTTCATATTTTGAAATATGAGTCACCGACCAATAGGTGGTCCATAAAGCTAGGAGGAAGAAAACAGTTATTCCAATTTTAAAGTTGAAAAAGGCGATAATAGCACTTAAAACGATGTTGCACATGAGGTTTAATAAAATAGCTCTTCTAATACTCATTTTAAGAACGCCAGTAATAAAATTCCATGTTACTAATTCATCTCTAATTATAATCTTATTCGGATTTTTGAAATCCATGAAAATGCGATGACTATAATCCATGATGATGGTTAAAGTTTTGCCTTTACGTTCGTACTTATAGTCAAACTTTTCTAAAAAATCGGCCGTATTATCTATGTTCATTTAATCTTTTTCTTAGCACTGCTCTTGAGAATTTGAGACTATGACTAAATTAATAGATTAAAAGTATGTTCTATACCAAACAGTAAGGTTAATAGAGTGTTAATTAATTGTAAAGTTTTTAAACAAATAAGCTTTTTGTTGAATATTGTTCAAAGTATTAATGAAATTGATAAATATTGTAAGGTTTTACCTGTAAAAATTCATTTCATCCATATATTCCCAAACGTGTTCAGGAAGCATGGGTTGGATGTTTTTGCCATCGGCAATTGATTTTCTTATAAATGATGATGACAATTGCATGATAGGGGCATCAATGTGTATGATTTTTTCATGGCCATCAAACTGTGTTTCTACTTTGTTTTCAGAAATTCTCGGGTACACATAAATAAAATGGTTTTCAAGAATAAGTTGGTAGTTTTTCCATTTGTGAAAACTCTTTAAGTTGTCTTCGCCCATTATCAATGAAAATTCTTTATTTGGATACTTTTCTTGTAAATACACTAAAGTATTAATGGTATAATTGGGTTGAGGTAAGTTAAACTCAATATTGCAAGCTTGTAATTTCTGGTAGGGTTCTGTGGCTCGATATACCATTTCTAGGCGGTGGTGATTTGCCAGCAGTGTTTTTTTCTCTTTAAAAGGATTATGCGGGGTCACAACAAACCATACTTCATCTAAATTACTATATTCTGAAATGTGATTCCCAATAACCATGTGTCCGATATGAATCGGGTTAAAAGAACCAAAGTACAATCCAATCTTCATTTACAAAAAATGACTATGAGTTAATAAAATCGCTAATTTTTTGATGCGCTTCTTCTAAGGCATGTTCTAGGGTGTCGTTAACCACAATGGTATCAAATAATGGTGCTGTGGCCAACTCGGCCGAAGCTTTTGCAACACGCATATTAATTTTATCCTCGGTTTCGGTTTTACGTTTTTTTAAACGAATTTTTAGCTCATCAACACTTGGTGGTTTAACAAAAATAGCTAAGGTTTCATCGGGGAACTTGCGTTTTATACGGAGTCCTCCAGAAACATCAATATCGAAAATAACGTTTTTTCCTTTGGCCCAAATGCGTTCTACTTCAGATTTTAAGGTGCCATAAAAATTATCGCGATACACTTCTTCCCACTCTAAAAAATCGTCATTTTTAATGTGTTGCTTAAAGTCGTCTGTCGATAAAAAATAATAGTCTGTTCCATCGATTTCGGTGCCGCGTTTAGCTCTAGAGGTGGCCGAAATAGAAAACTCTAAATTTAAAGATTCTTGACCAAGCAAGTGTCTTACAATAGTTGTTTTACCAGAGCCCGATGGTGCTGAAAATACAATAAGTTTCCCTTTTTTTGTTTCTTGTTGTGCTGTCAAACCTTAATGTTTTTATGGCTTAATATATTTTTATACCGTTAAAGAACGTTTAATAATTGTTCTTTAATTTTCTCCAATTCGTCTTTCATTTGAACCACTAACTGTTGCATAGGGGCGTAGTTACTTTTCGAGCCTATAGTGTTAATTTCACGACCCATTTCCTGACTAATAAAACCTAATTTTTTTCCGTTAGAATCTTTAGAGTTTATGGTTTCAGTAAAGTAGTTTAAGTGGTTTTTTAAACGGACTTTTTCTTCGGTGATATCAAATTTTTCGATGTAATAAACCAGTTCTTGCTCAAAACGGTTTTCATCATATTTTTCTTTTAATTCTTCAACCCCTTTTAATAAGCGTTCACGTACACCTTCAACACGTTCAGGATCCATAGCAATCACTTTTTCCAAAATGTTTTCAATGGTACTGATGCGTTGATTGAAGTCTTGTTCTAAAACTTTTCCTTCATTTAAACGGTAGTTGTTTAGGTCGTTTATGGCGTTTTCAATATGAGTTTCAATACTTTTCCATTCGGTTTCGTCAATTTCCTCCCTTACAGTATTTAGGGCATCGGGAAAACGCACGGCCATTTTAAGTAATTCGATATCATTGCCATCCACAACATTTTTTAACTGCGTCATGTACTGTTTTACAACAGGGACGTTTATCTGTGTAGACGTGTCTTCAGCAGTTGTTTCTATATAAATTGAAAAATCAACCTTTCCTCTCGTTAATTGATCGGCTAAAACTTTTCGAATGGCAAGTTCCTTTTCACGATAAATCGAAGGCATCCTAGCATTTAAATCTAAATTTTTACTGTTTAAAGATTTCAGTTCAATCGTTACTTTTTTAGTAGGTAATTGCAATACAGATTTTCCGTAACCCGTCATCGAATATATCATATGCTGAAGTATTAAGTTACGCAAAGGTAATTAAAACCATAGGTATAGGAAACAGTTAAATGTAGTAAAAGGGCATCAAGCCATAAATTGGGTTAAAACCCTAAAATGAGCTTAGCAATTAGAAAGTAAATAAAAATGCCGAAAACATCATTGCTCGTGGTGATAAAAGGCCCTGTGGCTACGGCTGCATCGACCCCTTTTTTATCTAAAAAGATAGGAATAAAAGTACCGATAAGTGCTGCCATAATAATAACGGTAATTAAAGCGACACAAATGGTTATGGACTCTAAGTAGGTGGTTTTAAAAACAAAGTGGCTAATTAATAACACGATTGCCGCAATAGCAATTCCATTAACAAGTCCTAAGGCAAATTCTTTTAATAAACGGCTAAAAATTTTACCATCAATACTGTTATTGGCTAATCCCTGAACCACAATCGCAGACGATTGAACGCCTACATTTCCTGCGGTAGCTTGAATTAATGGAATAAACATAAGCAATGCTGGATATTTTAGCATGGCATCACTAAATCCATTTATAATACTTGCAGCACCAATACCTCCAAACATCCCAATTAATAACCAAGGTAATCGTGCTTTAGTAAGTTCCCAAATGCTATCGTCATGTTCAACATCACTGGTAATACCTGCCGCTAATAAGTAATCCTCTTCGGCTTCCTCTTTCATGACATCTACAATGTCATCAATGGTGATTCTTCCTAAAAGGGTGTGGTTGTCGTCCACTACGGGAATGGCTTCCAAATCGTATTTCTGCATGATTTTAATAACCTCTTCAGCATCATCATGAACATTAACAAAATCTACATTTGAAATATAGATATCGGCTATTTTTTGATCATTTTTTGCAACAATCAAATCTTTTAAAGAAAGCCTACCAACGAGTTTTTCTTGCTTGTCCACCACATAAACCGAGTGTACACGAGTTACTTCTTCAGCCTGGCCACGAATACGTCGTAAACAGCCCGCAACGGTCCAGGTATCGTAAACTTTTACCAGCTCCTTTGCCATTAAACCACCAGCTGTATCTTCATCATAGGCTAAAAGCTCTCTAATTTCGGCACGATGCTCGATGTCCTCAATATTAGAGATTACTTCTTGTTGGCGCTCTAAGGGCAGTTCGGCAATAATATCGGCCGCATCATCGGTGTCTAGTTCTTCGACCTCTTCGGCGATTTCTTTGGCTGAAAGATTTTTTAAGACCTTTTCACGGTTGTCTTCGTCCAGCTCCATAAGAATATCGGAGGTGGTTTCAGAATCCAGAAGTTTAATCACATACATGGCGTCTTCTAGATTTAATTCATCTAGAATTTCGGCAATATCAGCGTAATGAAACTCTTTTAAAAGCTTTTGTAGTTCTTTGTTGTTTTGTTGTTCAACAAGATTTTCTACCTGCTCAATAAGGGCGTCGGTTAGTTGAAATTGTATGTTTTCTTTTTCTTCTGCCAAATTAAGGGGTTTTAGGCGGTTTAAACGTCGTTTTCAATCAATTGGGTGAGGGCAATAAAGTCTTCAACACGCAATTGTTCTGGTCGCTGGCCAAATATAGGGTTTGCTTTTAAATTATCGGATATGTTGAATGTTTTTAAACTGTTACGAAGTGTTTTTCGTCGTTGCTGAAAGGCTGTTTTTACCGTTTTAAAAAACAATTTCTCATCACAGAGCAATGTGTAATTCTCTTTTCGAATTAATCTTAATACCCCAGAATCGACTTTTGGTGGCGGATTAAAAACGTTTGGTGGCACGGTAAACAAATATTCAGCATGGTAGAAAGCCTGTGTTAACACCGAAAGTATGCCGTACACTTTGCTGCCTTCTTTGGAGCAAATACGTTGTGCGACTTCTTTTTGAAACATGCCCGAAAACTCTGGAATTTGATCGCGCATTTCAAGCGTTTTAAATACTATTTGCGTAGAAATATTATATGGGAAGTTTCCAATAATAGCAAAGGGCTCGCCTTTAAAAACATCGTTTAAGTCGAACTTTAAAAAATCCTTTTCAATAATGCGCGGAGCAAGATTTAAGTAGTTGGCCTGTAAATAGGCTACCGATTCGGTGTCAATCTCAATAACATAAGTAGTAAGATCTTTTTTTAGGAGATACTTTGTAAGTACGCCCATGCCTGGCCCTATTTCCAAAACCGTTTTGTATCGCTCTAAAGTGAGCGTATTGGCAATCTTTTCGGCAACAGATTCATCATTTAGAAAATGCTGACCTAAATGTTTTTTTGCTTTTACTTGATGTTGATTTTGATGGTGTGCCACGAATTCGGATTTATAATTAGTAAAAAGCTCTTACGACCTGCGATGCAAAGCTACGTTATTTAAAGTTTACGGTATACTCGTCTACTATTTGTAGCTCGGTTTTGAAGGTCAGCATTTTATCGGCAAACTGTTTCAAAGCTTCTAATTGAAATTTTTCAGCATCATCGCGATAAAAAGCATCTAAAGCTTCACGCGAATAGCTTCTGTATTGCACAGAATAGGTTTGTCCGCCTAGCTCTTCTTCAACCAAAACCTTCGTTAAAGTGGCTTTTTCAAACTTTCCGGTCGATAAAACCTTTGGGATGTGTGCTTTTATCCAAACGAGCCATTCATCATGAACGGCATCATCAACATTCATGGTTTCGTTATATATGTACATGTTGTATGTTTTTTGTAATCTGTTTTGTTTTTAGAAACTAGTTAATCGCATCGCCGCGTAAAGCTCTAAATCGTTTTCTGGATTCTACGAAAAAAATACTATCGGCATGATTAAAAATGATTTTTTCGTATAATGCTTTGGCTTTCTCGGGCTGGTTAAGCTGATTTTCATAAATTTTTGCTAGATGAAAATAAGCGTCGTCAATTAACAAACCATCTCTGTAATTTGTAATAATAGCTTCGTAATTATGCTGTGCTTTGTCGTATTGTTCTTCTATTTCAAACAATTGGGCTTGTTTGTATAAAGCTTGGGCTACGATAGGTTCGGTTTTATGCGCTTCTAAAATATTATTTAATAAGGAAATGGCTTCGTCATTTCTGTTTTGATAAGCCAATAAATCGGCTTTAGCATAGATTTTTAAAGCTGTTTGAAGGGAATCTTCATATTTATTATCACTAATAAGAAGTTTTAAATCTAAGGCATCGTTGGCGGTGAGTTGCGAGGTTGAAGATTTTAATATTTTCAGTTGAGATTCGGCCCATTTAAAATCACCTTTGTAATAACTGGCTTTTGCCACTTTAAAACGCGCTTCTTGCGATATGGTACTGTTTTTTAAATTACGCTGAATTTGTGAATAATAAATTAAGGCCTTGTTGAATTTTTCCTGAAGCACCAATACATCACCCAACTTAAGTTTAACTTGTGCTTGTTCTAATTTTGATAAGGGTGCTTTTAAAACATCTTCTAAGAAACTAACGGCTTCATCAGTTTCGTTAAGGTAAAAGGCTAGAAAATTGGCGTACGAAATTTGTAAATCCAGAGTTCTATCATTATTAGGGTATTCCGATAAAAGCGTTTGGTAATCAGATTTTATACGATCATAGTCGCCTTTTTTACTATTTTTCACCTCTAACTCTAGCAGGTTAAAATGTGCATCTAATTTGGTGTCGTTGCTTGTTGAGGTGTCAATAATATATTGGTAAATATCTTTGGCGATGTCACTATCTTCGTCGTTTGCAGCAATTTTAGCCAGTTCAAAAATGCGATAAAGACTTTGTTGATCTCTATTATAAATCGCCTTCTCTTGAATAAAAGCCTTGTTGTATTCCTTTTGCTGAATAAACAACCAGCTTAGCAGGGAGTTCCAAAGTGTTTTTGGGTCTTGCTGCATTTTTTTTAACAAGATTTTTTTGAATAGGATGTTGTTTTCATTTGAAGCATCCTCACTAATAAAATCATTGATGGCGCGTTTGATGTCGCTTACTGCAGAAGGGTTGTTTTCAGCATAATCGATATAACTGGTGAACATTTTGTCGAGTAAACCTTGCTCGCCATAAATTTGAGCCAATTGTACGCTAAAATTAAAGTTTGGGTTTAAGGTCATGGCTTTTTCATAAGCCTGAGCAGCTTCATCCAAAAGCGAATGGGTTTGAAATGCACGCGCTATGGCAAATACTTGGGTAGGCTGATTGTCTAAAGCCAATAGCGCCTTTTGATAATACGATTCAGCCGTGTTTTGATCCTTTTTAAGCTGATAATTATAACCCATTTCAACCAAAAAGGCAGGATAATGCACCCGTTTCATGATGCCTTCTAAAAAAGCATGGGTTTCATCATACTGTTCCAATTGTTGTTGTGCACTAACAATTTGATTGATGTAATTGATGTTTGAAGGTGACTTATCGTAAAGCTTTTTATAAGCAATTAGCGCTTTTTCGTATTCCCCATTTTTGTAATATTCCTTAGCTAAAATATCTTCCTGCGCAACTAATGAAGCGCTAAGCAGTAGAAATAAAATTAGGAATCTTCTCATGGGGTAAAGATAAGCAATGTGCCTTGTTGTATTTATGCGAATTAGCAATTTTTAAGCTTTGAGGCCTATTAACGTGTAGGGTAGGGATAAAAAAATGCCCGAATTTTATTCGGGCATTTACCAATCAAAATAATTTGTATTGCTACTATTAAATTAAACACTCGATTGGGGACAGTCTTTAAGCCCTTGTTTGTGCAAGAAAGACTTTATTATTAAACTTTGAAATAATAAACACAACAGTTACTACTTACCAGCAATCTTGGTTGTCTTATCTATCGATTTTGTGGATTCAAAACCTGATGACAACAATTGACTTGCAAAAACAATGAGGGCAATTAATAGCCCAAGGCGTATTAAGTTTTTCATGTTTGAAAGATTGAGAGGGGTTAGCAAGGCTAACTTGAAGAATTTTATTGTAAAACACAAAAAAACCACACACTTATCGTTGAATGACGTTTTCAGAGTGTGGTTTATCGATAATTTGTTAAAAATCCTATCTTATTCGTAGTCTTTTACTTGGCGCTAAGCGTCGACTTAGTTTATTATTTTAAACCCCGTATAAGATTGAAGTGCTTCTGGAATAACAATCCCTTCTGGAGTTTGACAGTTTTCTAAAATACCTGCAAGAACACGTGGAAGAGCTAAAGAGCTTCCATTCAGTGTATGCGCTAATTCGTTTTTACCATCGCTGTTTTTAAAACGTAGTTTTAAACGATTGGCTTGAAAAGTTTCAAAGTTTGATACCGACGATATTTCCAACCAACGGTCCTGGGCTGTAGAGAACAATTCAAAATCGTAAGTTAGTGCAGAGGTAAATCCTAAATCGGCACCACATAAACGTAAAATACGGTATGGTAATTTAAGATCTTCTAAAATTGATTTCACATGATTTACCATGCCGTCTAAAGCCTCGTAAGACTTGCTTGGGTGTTCTACACGAATAATTTCAACTTTATCAAATTGGTGTAAACGGTTTAAACCTCTTACATGGGCACCGTAGCTTCCTGCTTCACGACGAAAACATGGTGTGTAACCAGTAATTCCGATAGGTAAATCGCTTTCATTTAAAACCACATCTCTAAAAATGTTGGTTCCAGGAACTTCAGCGGTTGGGATTAAATATAAGTTGTCTTCAGTGATGTGGTACATTTGCCCTTCTTTATCTGGCAATTGCCCAGTTCCAAAACCTGAAGCTTCGTTTACTACGTGTGGTAACTGATATTCTGTATAGCCTGCAGCCGTATTTTTGTCTAAAAAGTAAGCAATTAAAGCACGTTGTAAACGCGCACCTTTTCCTTTATAAACAGGGAAACCTGCACCTGCAATTTTATTTCCTAATTCGAAATCAATAATATCGTATTTCTTTGCTAATTCCCAATGAGGTAAAGCACCTTCATGTAAAGTTGGTACTTCTCCAGCTTTAAAAACCTCCTCATTGTCATCTTCAGAAACACCTCGAGGTACAATCTCATTTGGGACATTTGGGATTTTGTACAACAATTCATTTAAAGCATCGGCTTTGGCATTTAGCAATTCCGAAAGTTCTTTAGATGTTTCTTTTAGTAAGCTTGTTTTTGCCTTTAATTCGTTGGCTTTTTCGGCTTGACCAGATTTAAATAAGTTTCCTATTTCTTTGGAAAGGGTGTTGGATTCGGCTAAGGTATTGTCTAATTCTGCTTGTAAACGACGTCTGTCTTCATCAAAAGTAATAACATCTTCAACCAATTGAACCGCATTAAGATTTCTCTTTGCTAAACGCTCAACTACCAATTCTTTGTTTTCTCTAATAAAAGGAACTTGTAACATGTTGTAAAAATTTAAGCTGCAAATTTAGGGAATTACGAAGAATTCTAAACGAAAGCACTCACGAATTTTACGATTACTTAACAGGTAATAGCCATGGGCTGTGTTTAAAGACTTCCCAAGGTTGGTTGGCGATGTCGATATCAGGATTAACAAGGGTTTGGTAAGCTTTGCCATTCACGCTTACTTGGCAATCTACATACACCCCAATATCCATTCCCGAAGATTTATAATGGGATTTAAGATATTGCGAAAATTGCCAAATGACATCGGGTTTAGCACTGGCGGTTCGAACTTGCTTTCGTGTTAAATGGTCGCGAAGATTCACTTTTATTCGTTTGCCATTGGCTTTGTTTTCAATCCAATAGGTGGTTCTTGCACGTTTCGTTCTAAGCATCATGCGCCAGGATAAACGATGACCTTCTTCCGTCCATAGGACATCGCTAGCAATAAAATGATGACGAAGTGGTAGGCCTATCTGTATGATGAAATAGATGAAGAAAATGGTTAAAAAAATCGGTTTGTAATTAGGAACAATGATTTCCGAGGCATCGTAATGAGGTTTTTTCTTTAAAAAGATTTTTTGAATGACTTCTGAAGGAAAAAAGAACAAGGTGAAAGCCAAGGATAAATAAGGGAAAATGCCAATTTGAAATACAAACGAGTTAAAAAGATGAAATATGATTGAAGCGGCAAAAGCATATTTTCGAGTTGGTTTGAAAAGTAGAAGCGGTACAATAAGGCCGTCAAATAAAATACCGCCATAGGCTAAAAAATACTGCACGCCTTTTTGTTGCAGTAATTCGCCAACAAGCATATAATTACGCTTTCCAAACATAAGGATTTCCATGGCCGTGGCATCCAGCCAGTCGGGGTATAATTTCGCTATGGATGCATAGGTGTAAACAATAAATAATTGTAAAATAATAACAATGCGACACCATTGCGGCATGCTGTAGCTTTGGAGTTTTGGGTTTAATTTAGCATCTACCGAGGCATAGGTGTTTGCAGGAAGAAACACCATGAGACTGCTAATAAGGATTAGCAAATAATAGTGGTTGTTATACGACGATTTTTGCATTAAGTAGGTCGCTGTCCACATGAGTGTAAAACAAATCATGCTTAATCGGTACTTGTACCCAACCATAATAAGTAAGCCAAAAACGCCCATAATGGCGTAATAATAATACATGCCATCGCCAGGAAGTGGTTGTAACCACTCGAATCCTATAAAATTAAAAGTAAAATTGGGTTCGACTAAGGTACGTCTAATCCATCCAGTGAAAATAGCGCCTACGGTTTCTAAAAAGCAAAGAGCTCCGAAAATTATTCGAAAAACAATTAAAGCCGAGTTGTCTATATGTTTAAAAAACCACTTATTCAGCATGGTGTTCGGCGATGTATTCAAGTGCAGTTTTGCGGTCTATAATGAGTTGCTGTGTGAGAACTTCAACCGAATCGAATTTTTCTTCGTCTCGTAAGCGGTGTAAAAATTCAATTTTTATAGTTTCACCATAAAGGTTCATGTCAAAATCGAAAAAGTGTACTTCAACCGATTGTTTTTTGCCGTTTACTGTAGGGTTGGTGCCAATATTCATCATACCAAAAACCGTTTTTCCGTTTATAGATGAACGAACGATATAGGAGCCCTGTTTGGGGATGATTTTATAATCGGCCGTCAGTTTAAGGTTTGCTGTTGGGAAGCTTAATTGTTTTCCTAAGCCTTTACCTTTGGTTACTTCACCCGAAAGCATAAAGGGATACCCTAAATAAGCGTTGGCTTTTATAATATCGCCTTCTTCTAAAGCCTTTCTGATTTTAGTTGAACTTACCGAAACATCGTTAATATCTTGTGCCGATATTTCTTCAACTTCAAATCCGTAGGTTTTACCATAAGCTTTTAGGTCATTAATGTCGGCATTTCTGTTTCTACCAAAACGGTGGTCGTAGCCAATAATAACCTTTTTAGCGTTTATTTTATCTACTAAAATGTCTTTAACAAAGTCTTCGGCAGAAATTCGAGAAAATTCTTTGGTGAAATTTTTAATGATTAAATAATCCAAGCCTAAAGCGTCTAAAATATCATGACGCTCCTCGATGGTGTTTATCAATTTGATGTTAGCATCTTTTTGTAAAACCATCCGCGGATGCGGGAAAAAGGTAAGAATAACAGATTTTAAACCCTCTTGTTTGCCTGTTGTTATTAAGCGTTTTATTATTTTTTGATGACCGATATGAACGCCGTCAAAAGTACCAATAGTAACAACTGCTGGCTCAACAGAATGATACGTTTCTATATTTTTAACTTTTCGCATTTAATGAATTAAAACCTAATACTTATAGTTTTGCTATATTTGAGATTAAAATATAGCTCCAAAAATTGTTTATGAAAACAAAACTACATTATGTTTTAACAACCGCAATACTTTTGTTTGCATTTTCAGCTGTTGCTCAAACTAATTTTTTTGTTAAAGTTGGTGATAGTAAATCGTTACAGAAGGGTAGATTAACTAAAAACCAAGGTAAAGGCACTTATTATCAATTTGATTATACAGCCTTAACAGAAACTTTAGCGGTAACATCAAAAGTTTCGAGTTCATCGAAATCGTCTGGGGTTATTTTGAGTTTTCCTAGTAAAAATGGTGCTTTTGAGCGTTTTCAAGTTCAGGAAGCTTCAGTTTTACATCCCGAATTACAAGCCAAATACCCAGAAATTAAATCGTTTGTAGCCCAAAGTTTAGAGGATCCCCATGTGCGTATGCGTTTTAGTTTGTCGCCGTATAACGGACTTTCAGCCGTGGTTTTTGGTTATGATAAAACGCTTGTTTATCAGCCTGTAAAAAATAATCTTGATGAAATATTAGTGACTTCAAAGTCTAATGTTCTTGAAAATGTTTTTCTAAACTGTGGTAATTTAGACGGCGATTTGGGAAAAGTTTCAAAATTAGCGGCTCAAAAAGATGCTAACGATGGTATTAATCGTAAATATAGAATCGCTATTTCTGTCACTGGCGAGTATGCTCAAGCCAATGGCGGCACGATGGCATCGGTAAACGCCGAAATAAATGCGACTTTAACACAAGTCAATGCCGTTTTTGAAAATGATTTTAATGTGTCGTTGGAGTTGATTGCAGGAAACGATGCTGTTGTTTATTTAAATCCGAATACCGATCCTTATACTTCTTTAGGGAGTTATAATCAGCAATTAGCAAATACTTTAGATAGCGTTATTCAAGAGGCCAATTACGATGTTGGTCATCTTTTTGGTGGTATAAATGATGCCAATGGCAATGGTACGGGAGATGCTGGGTGTTTAGGTTGTGTGTGTAATAACGGCGGATCCTATGCCGCAAAAAATCATAAAGGGTCAGGGTTTTCTACCAGTTCGAATCCGAGTGGTGTTAATTTTGCAATAAATTATGTTGCCCATGAGGTAGGTCATCAATTTGGAGCCACGCACACCTGGTCTCATAATGGTAATGAAGGCTATAATTCACAAATGGAACCCGGAGGAGGTTCAACTATTATGAGCTATGCAGGTATTACGGGATCCTATAATTTACAACGTAATAGCGATCCTTATTTTCATGCGATTTCCATTCAAGAAGTTACAAGCGTTGTAATAGCTACCAGCTGCGCAACTGAAACCGATACTGGAAATAGCACACCGATTGTTGATGCTGGTGATGACTTAACGCTTCCTATTGGAACCCCTTTCATGTTAAAGGCCACAGCCAGCGATGCCGATGGAGATACCCTTAGTTATTGCTGGGAGCAATTTGATGAAAATAATGCAGCAACAACCTACCCAGATCCTAATTCTACCGATTCTAATAGTATCTTATTCCGATCGTATTTGCCAAGTGTTGAGGATACAAGATACTTTCCTAATCTTTCCGATTTAAGGTTTGGTTTTAATGCCACACAATGGGAAAAAGTGCCCAATGTGGCTCGATCAGCCGATTTTAGATTAACCGTAAGAGACCAAAGGGTTGGTGGTGGTAGTAATAGTCATGATGATATGCGTGTTACTTTTGACGCTAGTTACGGACCTTTTGAAGTAACCTCTCAGAATACTGAAGGTGTTTCATGGACGGCAGGGACTACCGAAACTATAACTTGGCGCGTGAATAACACCAATAATATGAGTGGTGCCTCACAGGTTAATATTCTATTGTCTACCGATGGAGGTATGACTTATAATCTAATTTTGGCTTCCAATGTGCCAAATAGCGGGTCGCACACCTTGGTGGTTCCCGATACGCCTGCACCGTATTGCAGGGTAATGATTGTACCTACAAATCATCAGTTTTTTAGCATCAACACCCATGATTTTACTATAAATTACGAAGTAGAGACCCAGTGTAACCAATATGCTTCGGGGTCTAATTTAGGGATACATATTACTGATAACGGTAAGGCTTATACCCAAAGTCATACCATTAATATTGGAGCCTCTAAAACCATTTCTGATTTAAATATTGGTGTGAATATTACCCACGATTATATTGGCGATTTAGAATTTTCAGTAGTGAGTCCTAGCGGAACAGAAGTGATGCTTAAAAATCACCAAGATTGTAGTGATGAGGTTAATATATTAGGGCTGTATGATGATGAAGCTGAACCTTATATCTGTTCCAATTCGGGAGCAGGTTTGTCTTTTCAGCCACAATTTGAATTGTTATCACAATTTGATGGTGAAAATATTTCAGGAGATTGGACGATTCGATTAGGTGATTTTGAAGCTGGTGATGCTGGCACCTTAAATTCCTGGTTTATTGAAGTATGCGATACTACCGAAACGGCATTGGATAGTCCTGAGAATCCTAATAAAAATGAGAGTTTAGTTGTATTTCCTAATCCGAGTTACGGCGACTTTATTTTAAAAATGTACAACCCCTCTCAGAATAACATTGAGATTCGCGTGATAGATATTAACAATAGATTGGTGTATCAAGAAACACTGGAAGGATTAACTAATTTAGAACATGAATTAGATTTAAACCAGTTGAAGTCAGGTATGTATTTTTTAACGGTTTCAAATTCGGAAAAAAACTTTACCAAAAAACTTGTTATTAGATAGTTTATTAATTAGACCTATGGAAATACCGAAATTTCATGAGACTTTCCTTTTCCTGTTTTAAAAAAGTGGTTGTCAAAGAATTTTTGATATTGTATAATTGAGATATGGCGAATAAATGGGGGATTCCTATAGAAGTTGAAGAATTGGTTTTATTGAGAGATAAATCCTGTGTTTACTGTGGAGTAGCTTTTACTAAAAATGATACTTCTAGAAAAACAAAACAATCGTGGGAACACATTGTAAATGATATTAGAATAAATCAGGCTAATAATATCGCTCTATGTTGTGTATCATGTAATGCTAGTAAGGGTGCAAAATTATTGGAAGATTGGTTGAATACCAATTACTGTAAAAACAAAGGAATCAGTAAGCAGTTAGTAGCCCCTGTTGTAAGAGAGGCGATTGATAATCCTCCTAAATTGAAATAATACCTTTTAAAGGTTTATTTTCCGTTAAAGCTGTTCATAGTATTATTAATACCTGCTAATCCGAAAGATTTAATAAGTTCCATAGATTTATCTAGGCGTTCTTTTAGCTGATTGCTTTCTTCAGGTGTCCATTCACCAAGAACATAATCTACTTGACTCCCTTTAGAAAAAGCATCGCTTATACCAAATCGGAAGCGGTTATATTTTGTGGTGTTTAGTTTTTCTTGTGTGTCCTTTAATCCGTTGTGTCCGCCATCACTACCCTTAGTTTTAACACGAATGCTACCAAAGGGTAAGTTTAAATCGTCTGTAATAACTAATAAGTTTTCTAAAGGAATTTTTTCTTTTGTTAACCAATATAAAATGGCTTTTCCGCTTAAATTCATATAGGTATTCGGTTTCAGGAAAATAAAGGTTCTTCCTTTTAACTTATAAGTGCAGATATCACCTAGTTTTTGAGTTTCAAAAGTTAGAGCTTCTTTATCAGCTAAGAAATCTAAAATCTTAAAGCCAATATTATGGCGTGTATTTTCATATTTATCACCAATATTTCCTAAACCTACGATTAAAAATTTTTTCATGGGATCTGTTTCTTCTACAAGGGGATTATTCTTAATAAAGTATTTTAAAAACGGCCACATAAACGTTTTTATGTAAAAATAAAAAAAGCATCCTGATGTATCAGGATGCTTTTAAATAAGTTATAGAATAGAATTTATTCTTGAGTTGCTTCAGCAGCTGCTTCTGCACCTTCTTCAACATCTTCATCCTCATCATCAACATCTGCAACAGCAGTTCTAGATGTTCTAACTTGACAAACTACAGTGTTGTTAGTGTGTAAGAATGTGTAATCATCGTTTAATAGATCACTTACAGATACTTTATCACCAATTTTAAGTGGTGTAATATCGATTTCGATAAAATCTGGTAAGTTAGCAGGAAGTGCTTTAATACGTAATTTACGGTTGTTTCTTCTTAAAACACCACCGTTTTTAACACCTCTAGAGTTACCTACTAATTGTACAGGAATGTTAAGAGCGATTTCTTTATCTTCAAATAATTGGTAGAAATCGATGTGTAAAATTCTGTCTGTTACAGGGTGAAATTGAATGTCTTGTAAAACAGCATTTAAAGTTTCACCGTTGTCTAAATTAATCACAACTGTATGCGCATTAGGCGTGTATACAAGTTTAGAGAAAGCTAATTCTGGTGCAGAGAAATGCACTGGTTTATCTCCTCCGTATAATACGCAAGGAACCTGACCAGCATTACGTAAGGCTTTTGTTGCTTTTTTGCCTACGCTTTCTCTTTGAGATCCGTCGATTGTAATTGATTTCATTTGTTATATATATTAATTAAAAAATTCTTTTTTAGTGTTCAGGTCTCCTTTGTGGAGATAGAACCTTTACATTACAAAATTTGAACTTATAGATTGGTTGTTATGAACCTTTTCCATAACCTGAGCAAATAAATTGGCACAGCTTAAAACTCTAATCTTGTCGCTTAAAGGCTTTACAGGAATAGAATCGGTTACTATTAATTCTTCTAATTTTGAGTTATTGATATTATCGTAAGCAGGTCCCGATAAAATAGGGTGCGTACAAATAGCTCTTACGCTTAATGCACCACGCTCCATCATTAAATCGGCTGCTTTAGTTAATGTTCCAGCGGTATCTACCATATCATCTACTAAAACAACATTTTTACCAGTAACATCACCAATAAGCTCCATGTGAGAAATCACATTGGCTTTAGCACGTTGCTTGTAGCAAATAACAACATCGCTCGATAAAGCTTTAGAGTATGCATAAGCACGTTTAGAACCTCCCATATCTGGAGATGCTATAGTTAAATTTGGTAAATTTAATTCTTGTAAGTATGGTAAAAATATAGTCGATGCAAATAAGTGGTCTACCGGTTTTTCGAAGAACCCTTGAATTTGATCGGCGTGTAAATCCATAGTAATAATACGGGTGGCTCCTGCAGCTTCCAACATTTTAGCTACTAATTTTGCTGCAATTGGCACACGAGGTTTGTCTTTTCTATCCTGTCTTGCCCAACCGAAATAAGGTAAAACAGCGGTAATGTGTCTTGCTGATGCACGTTTTGCAGCATCAATCATTAATAACATTTCCATTAAGTTTTCGGCACCAGGATTGGTAGAACCAATAATGAAAATCCTTGTACCACGAATAGACTCTTCGTATGACGGTTGAAACTCACCATCGCTATAAGTAGACGTTATAACATTTCCTAATTCTGCTCCAAAGGCTTTAGCAATGTTTTCTCCTAAAGCTTTACTTTGGGTACATGCAAAAATTTTTGCTTCTGTGATTACAATTGGCATAGTTAACTTGTTGTTTTAGAGTGTTTAAACGCTACCTGGTTTTTAACGAGGTGCAAATTTATGGATTTATTTTTACCTAAAAAGCATATTGCGCGGTATTTTTATGATTAATTATGGAAAAAATATATATTTTTGCAGTCCATTTGCTCAAGTGGTGGAATTGGTAGACACGTCGGATTCAAAATCCGATTCTTCGGAGTGCGGGTTCGATTCCCGCCTTGAGTACAATTTTAACCGTAATAGCTTTAGTTGTTACGGTTTTTTTATGCCTTACTTTTTGGTATAGCGCATCAATAAGATTAACCAACTTAACCAACCAAAATGAGAATTATTAAAATTGCTTTTATGTTTTTTGCTGTATCCATGCTCACAAATTGTGCATCAGGTTACAAGGAGATTCAGTTGAAATCCATTAATTATATTTCTAAAAATGAGGATTCAGACATTATTTTAGAGTATAAATATGATTTACTTGATAAAAAATATGCTAAAAAAGAAACCAAAAGAGGTGTCAAACTTGTTGCTGTTAGAATAACCAACAACTCCGAAAAAGATATCATTTTCGGTAGAGATGTCAAATTAGGTTATGTTAACGGACACGAACTTTACGTTATGGATAACAATAAAGTTTATAAGACGCTGAAGCAAAGCCCGGCCTGATTGGCATAGAAGCTGATTCCTATGAGGCGTTAACTCTTACAGTGCAATAGTTAGAAAACGTAACCTCAGTTTAATTAATTCAACCTCTTTTTTTATTCTTAATATATTGAACTTGAGATTTTATATTTTAATTATTGAGTTGATCGGCTTCTGAATTTTTTGGAATTAATTCTGAATCACAAAATACTCAACCTTATAACCCCTCCCAAACTTCAATAAATTCATGCTGCAAATTTGGGGCATGCAACAGATTTTCTCCACATAATTGTTATTCCTACTTAGCGAAAGCCCTTCCTAGTCTAGTAAAACAAGCATTTGCAACAAATGTTTTACAAGGTGCTGTATTTGTTTTAAAGTTATTTTCCATTTCTAGATAGTTTTATTTTCTCAAACCAACTCAAAAATTGCGTTCTGCATTTTGGCTTAAAAAGTTTAACTATTTTATGAAAAAGAAATTTCCATGCCTCTTGATATTAGGAATTGTGCTGCTCCTAGCTTCCTGTACTTCAAAAAAAGAGAAAGAAAAGAGTCCTACAACAAACGTTAATCAAGACATAGAAGCTAAAATCGATAGTATTTTACCATTGTTAACTTTGGAAGAAAAGGTCGATTTATGTCATGCGCAATCTAAATTCAGTACTAAAGGTGTTGCTCGATTGGGGATTCCAGAAATATGGATGTCTGATGGTCCGCATGGCGTTCGTGCTGAAATTAGTTGGGATTCTTGGGATTATGCCGGTTGGACGAATGATTCTATTACCGCTTTTCCCGCATTAACTTGTTTGGCAGCAACTTTTAACCCTGATTTGGCAGGTGAATTTGGTTTTAATTTAGGTGAAGAAGCTAGATACCGCAAAAAAGATGTCTTACTTGGTCCGGGAGTAAACATTTACCGAACGCCGTTTAACGGAAGGAACTTTGAATATTTGGGTGAAGATCCCTTTTTAGCATCTACCATGGTAGTGCCTTATATTCAAGGGGTGCAAAAAAATGGCGTGGCCGCCTGTGTGAAGCATTTTGCTTTAAATAATCAAGAACATTGGCGCGATGTCGTGAATGTAGAAGTGAGTGACAGAGCGCTTTATGAAATATATTTACCAGCTTTTAAAGCCGCCGTACAGGAAGGGAATTCTTGGGCCATCATGGGAGCCTACAATAAATTTAGAGGACAATACACTACGCATCACGAATTGCTAACCAACAAAATATTAAAACGCGATTGGGGATTTGATGGGGTTGTTGTTAGCGATTGGAGTTCTGCACACAGCACACTCGAAGCCGCGAACAATGGACTGGATATTGAGATGGGAACCGGAACCGATGGTTTGGGAACCACAACTGAAAATCACTACCAACATTATTATCTGGCCAATCCTTTTTTAGAGAAACTAAAAAGTGGTGAAATTTCAGAAGCTGTTCTAAACGATAAAGTAAAACGTGTTTTAAGATTACGGTTTAGAACCAATATGAAAGATGATCGCCCTCTGGGAAGTTTAAACACTCCGGAACATCACGAAGTGGCTAGAAAAGTGGCAACCGAAGGAATTGTATTGCTTAAAAATGACGATAATTTCTTTCCTATAGAAGATAAAAAAGGACTTACCATAGCTGTTATTGGTGAAAATGCCACACGCTCAATGACTGCCGGTGGAGGGTCTTCAGAATTGAAACCTCAATTTGAAATTTCACCTTTAGAGGGGATTAAAGCACGTTTCAAAAAAGCGAAAGTGATTCATACGATGGGCTACGAAACAGGGATTTCAGAATATGATGTGGTACATCCACCAAAATTAAACCAAGATTCGCTTAAAGCGGAAGCCATCAAAATAGCAAAAATGGCAGATGTGGTGTTGTTTGTGGGCGGACTAAATAAAAGTCACTTACAAGATAGTGAAGGGGACGACAGACAACAATACGGTTTGCCTTTCGGACAAGAAGCCCTTATTAATGATATCAGTCATGTGAATGAAAACCTTGGGTTTATACTTTTAACAGGAAATGCTGTGGCCATGCCTTGGTTAGATCAAGTGAAGGGTTTGATAGAGTCTTGGTATTTGGGTAGTATGGCGGGCCATGCCATTGCCGACGTGGTTAGTGGTGATGTCAACCCATCCGGGAAATTGCCGTTTTCCTTTCCGAAGCAGTTGGAGGATAATGCGGCGCATGCCTTTGGAGAAACCTCATATCCTGGGGTAGATATGACTCAGCATTACAAAGAGGATATTCTAGTAGGGTACCGATGGCATGATACAAAAAATATCGAACCATTGTACGCCTTTGGTTTTGGCTTGTCATATACCAATTTCAAGCTGGAAAATATTTCTTCCGATAAGGAAAACTACACGAAAAACGATCATATTAAAATAAAAACAGAGGTTTCAAATACAGGAAATATGGCTGGTGCCGAAGTGGTACAAGTATATGTTGGTAAAAAGGATTCCAAAGTAGACCGCGCTTTAAAAGAATTGAAAGGTTTTACTAAAGTGTCCCTCGATGAAGGGGAAAACAAATCGGTAACCATAGAAATTCCTGTTGAAAAATTAGCTTTTTATAATGAAGAGCAATCCGATTGGGAAATTGAAACCGGCGATTACCAAATTTATGTAGGGAACGCTTCTAATCATATTTCGGAAACTTTAAAAATCACTGTGAAGTAATGCTGAAAATTCTGAAGCCCCTCGTGTACTTGTTGGTTAGTTTTTGTGTTTTTGGTTGTAAAACAGAAAAAAATAAGGATTTGGATACAAATCTTAAAGCGGATTTGGTCTATAACATCCATGCGCAATTGGGTGAAGGGGCGCTTTGGAATTGTAAAACCCAAGAATTGTATTGGGTGGATATTGAAAACAAGACCTTGAACATTTACGATCCAAAAACGAAAACGAATACCGTTTTTAAAACCAAATCGCGCATAGGAACCGTCGTGCCTGTGTCTGAAAGTGAAGCATTAGTAGCGCTAGAAGATGGGGTGTACATTTTGAATTTGAATTCCGGAACCACTAACAGGTTTGTTAACATGGAAAACGAATTAGTAGGCAGCCGATTAAACGACGGGAAATGTGATCCTTCCGGACGTTTTTGGGTTGGGTCTATGCACTTAAATCAAGAGACTGGAAAGGCTAATTTATATTGTTTAAATGGTCGTGGGGAACTTGAAGAAAAGCTGACCAATAGAACCATTTCTAACGGTATTGTTTGGACTTCAAACAAGAAAACCATGTATTACATTGATACCCCAACTTCACAGATTAAGGCTTATGATTACGACGATGCCACTGCTACTATTTCTAACGAACGTGTTGTTGTTGAAATTCCGGTAGATTTTGGTTTTCCCGATGGGATGACTATCGATGAAGAAGACATGCTTTGGGTGGGGATGTGGAATGGTAATGGCGTGATACGCTTCAATCCTAAAACAGGAAAAGCAATTCAAAAAATAGAAGTCCCCGCTCATAATGTCACCTCATGTGCTTTTGGAGGTGAAAACTTAGATGTGCTATATATCACCACCGCTTCGGTAGATATGACTGCTGAAGAAATACTAAAATATCCGCATGCTGGTTCCTTGTTTTCGGTGGTTCCTGGAGTAAAAGGCGTGTGCGCTAATTTTTTTAATAAACCCACTAATTACTAATCTCAAAACTTATGAAAAAGATAGTTTTTCTTTTATGTATACTAAGTGTCTTTTTGTTTTCATACACAAAAAAAACATCGATTAATAGCAACAATGAAGATCGATTTGTAAACGACTTGTTGGCCAAAATGACCTTAGAAGAAAAAATTGGACAAACCAATTTAAGAGGTACTTCGAGTATGACAAAAGCCTTACCCGAAGACCTAAAAAGAGCCGTTCGAAACGGAGAAATCGGGGCTTTTTTAAATATCTCTAATTTAGATTATGTCGATGAGCTACAACGCATTGCCGTAGAGGAGAGTCCGAATAAAATCCCATTAATTTTTAGTCGCGATGTTATTCATGGCTTTAAAACTGTTTTTCCTATTCCTTTAGGTATTGCGGCTTCCTGGGATACCGAAGTGGCTAAAAAATCTTCCGAAATTGCAGCTTTTGAAGCCTCAGCTATGGGCATTCGTTGGACTTTTGCTCCTATGTTAGATATTGCCAGAGATAGCCGTTGGGGACGTATTGCAGAATCGCCAGGAGAAGATCCTTATTTGGCTAGTCTTTTAGGGAAAGCTTATGTGGAAGGTTTTCAAGGAGATGATTTAAGTAATCCCACTAGCATAGCGGCTTGTGCTAAGCACTATATTGCCTATGGAGCAGCTATTGGCGGTAGAGATTATAACACCGTAAACCTTAGTGAACCTTTGCTGCGTAACGTGTATTTACCTCCTTTTGAAGCCGCTATCGATGCTGGAGCGGCAACGGTAATGGCGTCCTTTAATGAAATAAACGGGATACCGGCCTCAGGAAATGCCTTTTTACTAAAAGAGGTGCTTCGTGACGAATTAAAGTTTGATGGTTTTGTGGTGAGTGATTGGGATTCTACTGAAGAAATGATCGCTCACGGATTTGCAAAAGATAAAAAGCATGCCGCAGAACTTTCTGCTAATGCGGGGATGGACATGGAGATGAATAGCACGTGTTATGCAGATAATTTAAAGCAACTTATTAAAGAAGGTAAATTTTCTGAAACAGAACTGAATACCTTTGTTAAAAACATTCTGCGTATTAAATACCGATTGGGCTTGTTTGAAAAGCCGTATCGTGATAAATCCCATACAGGAAATTATTATGCCGAAGCTCATATGCAGGAAGCAAAAAAAGCAGCTATTAAAAGCTCGGTTTTATTAAAAAATGAAGGCATTTTACCTTTGGATAAAAATACGAAAGTCGCTTTAATTGGTCCGCTAGCCCATGCGCCACATGAGCAGTTAGGTACTTGGACTTTTGATGGCGAAAAGGAACACACTATCACACCAGTTGATGCTTTTAAAGCAGCCAAGGTAAATATCAATTTTGCAGCGGGTTTTACGCACAGTAGAGATCGATCAGATAAGGGGTTTCAAGAAGCGATTCAGGCAGCAAAGGCTTCCGATGTGATTTTGTTTTTTGGGGGTGAAGAGGCTATTCTTTCTGGGGAAGCTCATAGTCGTGCTTACATCAATCTGCCCGGTGCACAAGAGGCTTTAATCCACGAATTAGCAAAATTAAATAAGCCTATTGTTTTAGTGATTATGGCAGGTAGACCCATTTCAGTGTCTAACATTATGGATAAAACTGATGCGATTTTAATGGCATGGCACCCTGGAACTATGGGAGGCGAAGCGCTTTATGATATGATTTACGGAGTTGCGGAGCCTCAAGGGCGTTTGCCGGTATCGTGGCCTAAAACTGCTGGACAGCTGCCTTATTTTTACAATCATAAAAATACCGGAAGGCCTGCATCAGCTGAAGAATTTATTGAAATGGATTCTATTCCAATTCACGCATGGCAAAGCTCCTTAGGGAATGATTCACATTATTTAGATGTTGGTTTTACCCCACAATATCCCTTTGGCTACGGCCTTGGGTATTCCAAGTTTCGTTATGAAAACTTGTCGATTTCTAAAGATACCATTGGTTTTAATGAAAAAATAACCATCAAAGCAAGAATTACCAATGTTGGTGAAAGGGCAAGTACCGACTTGGTGCAATTATATATTCAAGATGTGGTTGGGAGTATTACAAGACCTGTTAGAGAATTGAAACGCTTTGAACATGTGTATTTAAAACCTGGTGAATCTAAAGAGGTTCGTTTTTCAATAAGTTCTAAAGATATAGAGTTCGTAAATCATAAAATGATTAAAGCTGCCGAAGCAGGAGATTTTAATGTGTGGATTGGTGAAAATGCAGCTTCTGGGTTAAAAACGGCATTCTATTTAAAGGAGTAGTTTTATTTTATTCATACAAGAATTTATTTTTTTGTTGTTTTAGTTTATGGTAATTAAGGTGGGGTTAAACCTGCCTTAATTTTTTTATGCGCTTTAGTTTGAGGAGAAAGCTATGGTTTTCTATGAATCAATAGGATTTATGATTCGTTTTGCCCTTTAATTTGATCAAGGAAAACTTAATTTGGAAGATAGTATATAAGACTCGGTGTAATGGTAATGATATTTTATTCTAGTAGGATGGTTTGGTAGGAGTTGTAAAAGCCTTACAGAGGCTTAAATAGGGGTAAAAGGAGGTTATTTCCGCTGAATAATCAACTTATTTTAAGTGAAATGGGCTCTTTTTTTGTAGGGTTGTTATCGAAATAAAAAAGAAACAGGAGGAGGATAATGTAACTATAAAATGACTGAAACGTCATGTTCGTATTATACAAGTTCGTCTATCTCCTTTTGACTTCACTGAATGGAAGTTGCCACTCGTAACAAAGTCATGGATAAAAAAATAAGGCAGCAAGAAAAGTATTCCAGCTGCCTTATAAACAAACAAACTAAACCAATTAATTATGTTTTAACTAGTAACCAGGGTTCTGGTCACTTTCATCTAATTCTGAATTTTTCTCTATTTCTGTAATCGGAATGGGGAATAAGTCATTTTTAGACGTATAACCTGTGCCTGCTAATTCTGTTGCAGCTAAATTCCAACGCACTAAATCCCAAAAACGTTGGCCTTCAAAAGCGAGTTCTAGGTATTTTTCATTAACAATAGCATCAAAAAGAGCGTCGCCTGAAACCGAAGGATCGATATCACCTATACCAGCTCTATTTCTTACTTTATTTAATTCCGTTCTAGCCGCATCATCTTGTCCAAGTTTTTGATAGGCTTCAGCAGCTAGTAATAATACTTCCGCGTAGCGCAATAATCTGTAATTGGTGCTATAATTTAATTCTCTAACACCATCAGGACTGGTATCTTCTGCTTTGGTGGCGTATTTTATTCTAATGGAACCTTCATAGTCCCAAATGGTGCCACCTGTAGCGGCACCAGCATTTACAGCACCACCAGCTGCAATAAGTTCAGCTTCAGTCATTAGAGAGGCTGCTTTTCTTTTAGTGTCTCCAGCATTTTCGAAAGCAGTGGCTAGTTTTGCTGTTGGCAAGTTAAAGCCCCAGCCATTAATTAAATCGGTGCCAGTAAGATCAAAAATACCATCGCCACGAGGCCCCATCAACTGGATGTGAATATTACTTTCGTTTCTTCCGCCCCAGTTAAAATTACCCCAGTCTCTTTGGGTGGTCGATATAAAGCCTAATTCAAACAAGGACTCGATACCAAACTCGTGGTCAATGCTCCAAACATCTTCTGGGTTAGGTTCTAAATCGTGCGCTGAGTTAGAAATAACACTGCTGAAGAATGGAATGGACTCAGCATATTTTTCTTGAAAAACTAAAACCTTGCCCATTAAGGCTTGCGCTGTTCCTTTTGAGGCTCTAAAATCATCAGTTGCCGATTTGTCTGGAAGCGAAGCTATAGCATCGTTTAAATCGGATTCGATTTGAATGTATATGTCCTGACGTGTTGATTTTGGAATTCCAAATTCATCGGCTTGAGAAGGAATGGTTAATCGCATAGGTACATCTCCAAACATGGTAGTCAGTTCAAAATAGCACCAGGCTCTAAGGAATTTTGCTTCGGCTAAGGCGGTGTCTTTATTACTTAGGCTACTGTCTTTAATGTTTTCGATAACCAGATTAGACAGGGCAATGGTTCGGTAATACAAATCCCAAATACTGGCAATAGAAGCGTTTGAAGAGGATACGTCTGTATAATCATCAATATCCTGTAATTGCTGTTGGTCACCAGAATTTCCTCCTGCTGCATTGCAATCATCACCAGGAAGTAGTTTTACAAAAAATGCGCTACTCCAGTCTTTACTGTAGTTGTGTTGCATTAAATCGTAAATACCTATTATAGCCGTTTCTACATTTTCTTCTTCAAGAAAATAGGTATCTAGGTCTTCTACATTTAATCTCGGATTGGTGGTAAAATCATCGCTACATGACACCATACCAATACAGATTATTGCTATAAGAGTTATAATTGTTTTTTTCATAAAAAGTTAATTTTTTAGTATTAAAAGTTTAGCGATAATCCGAACAAAAGCTTAGCAGCTGTTGGATAAAAACCTCTATCGACACCTATTGAATCGTAATTAAAGTTTCCAATTTCTGGATCTAAACCACTGTATTTTGTAAAGGTGAAATAATCGTCTAACGAGAGATAAAGTCTTAGGTTTTTAATTTTCAACTGACTTAAAAAGGCATCAGGCATGTTGTAACCTAGTTGAATTTGTCTGATTCGCATATACGAACCGTCTTCTACCACTAAATCGGTATCATAAGAATCAATTACATTGGCAGCTCCAGGATAACTTGCGTTATCACCAGGTTGTTGCCATCTGTCTTCATAAAAATGAATCGGTTTATTGGTGATTGGTCGAGATGGTTGGTGGTATACCGCTACGATATCGTTACCTGCAGTACCTTGAAATTGTAAATTAAAATCAAAAGCCTTGTACGCTAAGTGGATGTTTCCACCGTAAAGTAAGTCTGGATGCGGCGAACCAATGAAGGTCTTATCTGAATCGGTGATGGAACCATCATTATTTTTGTCAACTTTAATAACCTCACCAGTAGCCGAATCAATACCGTCCGTTTCAAACCCATAGAAATACCACGATGGCAAGCCTTCGGTAAATCGCGTAATACCATCGGCATTTTGAGGTGCTCCTGCTCCTACTAGGGATGCACCTTCTGGAACGAATAAAATTTCGGTAACTTCATTTTTAAGCGTCGAAAGGTTCGCACTTATACTATAGCTAAATCCGCTAGTGGTGGTGTCGCTAAAACCAAGCTCAAATTCAAAACCAGAGTTTTCAATGGTACCTGCATTAAATTCATTGGATAGAAATCCTGCAGATCCTGGTGTAATTAACGAGCCGTCTTCTACAATCGCATCTCTAGTGGTTTTTTTGTAGTAATCGGCCGTGAAAGAAAGTCTATTGCTTAGAGCTCTTAAGTCGATACCAACATCAAATTGTTCGGAGGTTTCCCATACTAAATTCGGGTTGGCATAACCGGTGATTTCTGCACCCTCGTTGCCTTCATAAATAATAGGAAGTTCGTTAACGATGTTGGTAATATAAGTTTTATCAGAATTACCTTTTAAGTTCGTTCGGCTACCATTTTGACCCCAACTTGCTCTAAATTTAAGATAGTTGAACCCAGCTTGTGTGTTCCAAAAGTTTTCATTTGAAATGATCCAACCTGCAGAGAATGAAGGGAAAACACCTGTTTTGTTATCTGTTGGGAATTTATCAGACTTATCCGATCTTACTGAAGCTTCAAAGAGGTATTTGTCGGCATAATCGTAAGAGAATCTACTGTAAAAAGACACCATATTATCATAATATGGATCAACAATATCTTGCTGTGTATTAAAACCCGGTAAGCTAAAATCCCATCCCGTAAAATCGGCAATAGCTACCGATCCACTGTTTTTTACAGGGGTGTTCACTTCTTGATCCTCGGCGGAATACCCTACCAGTAATTTCATGTTATGTGATCCCAAAGATTTTTCATAGGTTAGGAAGTTTTCCCACAACCATCTCGTGCTTTCTACTTCTTCATGTGAACCTGTATACGTGGTGTTTGCGGCTTCTGAAGACACATAATATGGAATAATGCGGGTTGTGGTTTTGGTGTCTTCTTGGTCAAGACCAAATCTTGAGGTTACCGACAGGCCTTTAGCTAAATTTAATTTTAAGTAAATAGAAGCCAAAAATTGGTCGCCATCATAATTGGTTTTGTCAATTTCATTAGCATAGGCTACTGGGTTTATAACTTCACCTGTTGAAAAAGCAGGGTAGCCGTAAACGTTTCCGGCGCCATTGGTTAATAAAGGTACACCATTGTTATTAGCATTATCGATAACCGATTGAGGTACTTGTCCGTTGGGATAGGTAACAGGGGTTAAAGGATCAATGATTAACATGTTTTGAATAACCCCTCTAGTATCGCTGTTTTCTTGAATCCCATTTCTATCGGATAGGGAATAAGTGGCGTTAAGTCCGATTTCAACAACCTTACCTAATTTACTTTTTAAATTGGTACGAAAGGTGGTTCTTGTAAAGTTAGAGTTTGATCTTCCAACGACACCATCTTGATCCAAGTGAGAAGCTGAAGCATAGTACATAAATTTCTCACTACCACCAGATACATTAAAATCGTAGCGTTGTAGCATGGCTGTTGAAAAGATTTCATCTACCCAATTGGTGTTGTAGCCATTATCGGTTACTGTTCCAATTCCGGCTTCGTTCATATAGGTTTCAAACCGCGAAGCATCCATTAACTCCATGCTCGTATTTACAAACTGTACACCTGTTTGACTGTTAAATGAAAATCTTAAATCGCCAGCACGACCACTTTTAGTATTTATAATGATCACCCCGTTAGCACCTTCGGTACCATAAATGGATGACGAAGCGGCATCTTTTAAAATTTCAATGTTTTCAATATCTGAAGGAGCAATATCTTCTATCGATGAGGTTTTCATACCATCCACGATGTAAAGGGGTTCGGAATTACCACTGGAACCAGCTCCACGAATTCTAATTTTCGCGCCAGCACCAGGTGCTCCTGAAGATGATGATACAGTAACACCAGAGGTTCGACCTTGAATGACTTGCTCCACTCTTTGGTCAGAAGAGGAACCAATACGTTCATTGTCTATACTGGAAATAGCGCCCGTAACCAAGCTCTTTTTCTTAGTACCGTAACCTACAACAACCACTTCATCCAGTACCGAAGTATCCTCAGCTAAAGTGACGTTTAAGGAGGTTTGCCCCGTATATTTTATTTTTTGTGATTCATAACCCACAAAGGAGAATACAAGGGTGCTTCCTGAACTGGTGTTTAATTCATAATTTCCGTCAAAATCTGTTACAGTTCCAATGGATGTTCCTTCAACGACAACATTCACTCCTGGTATAGGAAGTCCTGTTTTGTCGGAAACAGTTCCCGAAACTGATTGTGCATAAATGATACTGCCAAGTAATAAAAAGGCGGGAAGTATCAATTTTTTGAGTAATCTGTTTTTCATAAAGTTTAGCTAGTTTTTAAGTTATTACTATCCTTGTTTTAAAACACATATACAATGATGAAAAGAAGTAATGCTATAATGCATAGTATTAAAATGACTTCTCCTATCTTTTTGTATCTATTTGTTTTAAACATATCCCAAATGTTAAAAAATTATTAAATGAAAGATGTAACCTTTAAAGCATGTGTTAGAAATTTTGTAGCAAAAGCCTTTCGTGACCGGGGTTTGCGACATTTGAATTAGATGGTGCAACAATTTTACTAACAGTGTGTTAAGGAGTGTTTAATGACTTAAATGCTTTCATGACGCTGTTTTGGTCTTTACTTCGGTAGGTAAAAAGCCAAAATGGTTTTTAAAACATTTGGTGAAATAGGAGTGCGACGAAAACCCAGTAGCGTAACAAACTTTGCTAATATTAGTTTCTCCCATTTCTAAAATTTGCTTCGCTTTTTGTAGTCTAATGTTTCTTAAAAACTCACTTGCTGTTTGATTAGTAAGGGCTTTAATTTTACGATAAAACTGACTCCTACTCAAATTGAGTTGGGAGGCCAAGGATTCTACATTTAAGTTCGGATCGCTAATATTTTTGTTAATGTGATTTAGCACGTTTTCAATAAACTCTTTATCCAAAGGTGTACTGTTTACGTCTTGTGGAACTTCACTAATCACGCTAAAGTATTTATTGAAAATAAGTTGTCTGCTGGTGATAAGCTGAGCCAATCTCAGTTTAAGTAATCGTATGTTGAAGGGTTTTACCAAGTAGGCATCGGCTCCTGTTTCAATACCTTGAATACGATCTTCTACTTTGGCCTTGGCGGTAAGCATTAACACGGGAATGTGACTGGTACTTAAATCCTTTTTTAAATGTTTGCAAAATTCCATGCCGTCCATTTCGGGCATAACTACATCGGTAAGCACCACATCAGGAAACGTTTCCTTGGCAATTTTTAGTCCCTCGGCGCCATTGTTAGCAATGAGCACTTTATATTGCTTGCCTAACTCAAGCTTTAAATAAGCTCGAAGTTCTTGGTTATCTTCAACGACCAAAATGGTATGTTGTTTTTGAGAAGCGCCTTCTAAGTGTTCTTCTTCCTCTTCTAAAGTTACCGTTGGGACATAGGAGAAATCATCGTCTTTAAGAAATTCTGATGCATCATCAAAAACAATTTGATTTACCTCAAAGTGACTATAGCCTGTGGGTAGTAGTATTTTAAAAGTGGTGCCTTCACCAACTTTGCTACTTACTTCAATGTTGCCCTTATGTAACTGCACAAAGCTTTGTACGACTTCCAGACCAATGCCTGTGCCTCCAAAATAGGTTTTACTTTGGTTTTCTACTTGATAAAAACGTTCAAATATTTTCTCGGCTTCTTCAGGGTTTAGTCCAGGGCCCGTATCTGAAATAATAATTTCTACGGCTTGCACATTTTCATCCTTATTAGCCAAAGGCAAATGATATAACTGTTCAGTAGCTAATAAATCGATGTTTATAGCGCCACCTTCAGGCGTAATTTTAATGGCGTTAGATAGCAGGTTGAAAATGATTTTTTCCAACATTTTAATATCGGCCCAAACAGTTACATGGGGGTTGTCGGAATCGACGCTTAATAAGATGTTTTTATTAATAGCTTCTTCTTTAAAATAGCTCACGATGTTTTTTGTGAAATCAAGAAGATTTATTTCTCTGGCTTTAACATGAAGCTTATGCATTTCCAGTTTTCTAAAATCCATGAGCTCATTAATGAGACGGTATAAGCGATCTGCATTTTTATTAATAATGGCGTGTTTGTTTTTTACATGATGTGGTAAGATTAACTGCGTATCATGAATGAGATCTTTTAAGGGATTCATGATTAAAGTTAGTGGTGTGCGAAACTCATGTGAAATATTGGTGAAAAACTGAATTTTTTTCTGATTCAGTTCCTCTTGTTGTAAACGCTGCATGCGTTCATTTCTAATAAGTTCTTTTTCCTTTATTCTGCTTTGAGTAAGGTAGTTGAGGTAGTAGAAGCTGATTAAAAACAAGAGTACATATAGGGTGATGGCCCAGTTAGATTTCCACCATGGCGGTAGAATTTCAATGCTTAGTTCTAAAGGAGTTTCGGTCCAAACGCCATCATTGTTTGATGCTTTTAATTTAAAAGTATAGTTGCCCTGATCGAGGTTGGTATAGGTGGCACTGCGTTTTTGGCCTACATAATTCCAAGAGTCTTCATAGCCTTCTAAATAATAGGCATAATTGTTTTTTTCGGGTCTGGTAAAGTTTATGCCAGTATATTCAATGGTGAAAACCGATTGCGCACTGTTAAGTGTAATGCTACTAGTTTCAGAGATGGTTTTGTTTAAAGGCGAGTCATCTTGGTTGGGAGTTACTTTTTCATTAAATAATTTTAAATCGGTTAAATGTAAAACAGGAACCTTTGCATTGGTTTTTAGGTTGTTGGGGTGAAAATAATCCAGCCCCTTTAAATTTCCAAAGTAGAGCATATCTTGGCAGTCTTTTAAAACAGCTCCAGAATTAAAATCGTTAGAGAGCAAGCCATCGTTAATGGTGTAATTGGTGTACCCTAAAGGTTCTAATTCTATTTTTGTTAATCCGGAATTACCGCTAACCCAAATGTTGTTGTCGGCATCTTCAATAATGGCAGCAACGTTGTCTTCATCCAAACCATTTGATCTGTTAAACCATTCTAATTGTTTGTTTGAGGTATTGTATTGATAAAGACCTGTGCCTCGCGTTCCCACCCAAATATTAGCTTTAGAATCTTCGTAAATACTTAGGATGTAATTGGTGTTTGATGTGCTGTTAAACGTTTTGTTTATTTTATCTGAAAAAGGGTGGATTTTCTTGATGCGCATGCCGTCTTTTTCTATTTTAAAAAGTCCGTCTACGGAGCCAAGCCATAAATCATCGTTGGTGTCTACAAGCACTTTGGAAACGTCGGTGGTGTTTAGTCGATGCTTCACAAAAGCTTCAGAATTGAAATGTTTGAAGTTTTGTGTTTTCGGATTAAAAGCATGGAGTCCCTGGAAGGAAGTGCCTATCCAAATAATGCCTTCAGCGTCTTCAGTAATACTTCTAATGGTATTGGATTGTAATCCTTTGGCATTTTCGGTTGAATAGCAAATAAATTTTCTACTACCTTTCTTTAAAAAGAATAAACCGTGATCCCAACTTCCAGCCCAAATGTTTCCGTTGGAATCTTTAAATAAAGACATGATATGGTTAGAGGTTAATCCAGAATACACACTTTGGTCCTCGTTATTTATATGTGTGATTTTATAGGACTTTGTGTTTAAAACATCGATTCCTCCGCCATCAGTAGCCATCCAAAGATTTTCATCTTCATCTTTAATTAGGGCCATTATAGAGGTGATTTTTAGTGAATTGTCTTTGTTAGGAGAACTTTTAATGTCCTCAAATTTGTCATATAAAGCATCACTAATGGCAACACCGCTATTGAAATAGCCCATCCAAATGCGACCATCATTATCTACGTATAACTTCCAGATGGAATTGTGTAATAAGCTGTTTTCGTCTTCCTTGCTATAGATGTAATTTTTAACAATGGCATCGTTGTGATCTAAATGAAAAAGCCCATCGTTTTCGGTGCCAATCATCATGGTGTCATCGGGTAATTGAGCTAGGGTGATGATTTTTTTAGTAGTTAATGGAATTTGTTTAACAGCAATAATGCTATAGTTTTGATTTTTATTCAAAGCACACTTATAAACCCCTTGGTTGGCTTGTGTGCCAATCCATAAATGGTTGTTTCTGTCTACCATGAGGGTAGATATTTCGGTTTCAAAACTGCTTTTGTCTTTCGTATAAAAATTGGCGTGAACCAGTTTATTTTCGGAAACATCAATTTCCTTTAAACCATAATTTGTGGCCACGTATAATTTGTTGTTGCCCACATGTTCAATACAGTTGGTATTGATGCGATGCGATTGATCTTGAAAAGTCGAATTCCCTACTTTTTCAACTTTAAAAGTGTCGATGTTTAATTTGTAAATGCCATTACCATAGGTGCCTACGTATAGATGATTGGAGGCGTCTTCGGTTATGGTTGTAATTTTATCACTGTTAGGATTGTTAGGATCTAGTATAAAGCGTTGAAATTGATCTGTGGCACTATGGTATAAGTCTAATCCGTTTTCGGTGCCAACCCAAAGTCGTTGTTTGCTATCAATAAAGGTGCAATCTACGCGGCTACTACTTAAAGATGTGGAGTCGTTTAAAACATGTTTGTAGGAAGTGTAATTAATGCCATCAAATTTGAACAGTCCTGTGGCATTGGTGGCAATCCAAATGAAGCCTTTATGGTCTTGCACGATATCGGGAATTCCAACTTTGGGAATGCCTTCTTTAATACTTACAAAATCATATTGCTGCTGCTGGTTCTGCTTCTGAGCGTAGGAGTAAAAAACCCACAATAAAAGTAGGGATAAACATATGGTTTTTTTCATTAGTAAAGTGGTTCGTTGGATTTGTATTTAAAGATAAAGATAAATTTTAAGAAAATTAGCTACTGAAATTAAACAAGCATCCATTGTAAATTATGTTGCATTTGGGTTGTAAATGTTGCATAATTAAGGGTTTGTGGATGTGTTGGCTTGAAATGGAGTTTGAAAGAATCTATAATCGGACTTTGTGCTATTTAAATCGTGAACGGTTTATAGGCTTGTTGCTCGTGTTTCCTTTTTCAAGATTCGGAGGAGCTTCAGTATGCTAAAACTTTGTAAATTTGAAATCGAAATCCAGATTTATGAAAGTTCTCCATTTAGATACCAATCACGAGTTATTAATTGATCAATTAAACGCTTTAGGTTTTGAAAATCATGAAGATTATACTTCTTCCAAAACCGAAATTGAAGCTAAAATGCATGAGTACGATGGTATTGTATTAAGAAGTCGTTTCACGATTGATAAAACGTTTTTAGATGCCGCAAGCCATTTAAAGTTTATAGGGCGTGTTGGTGCTGGTTTGGAAAATATTGATTGCGATTATGCCGAATCCAAAGGCGTGTTTTTAGTGTCGGCACCAGAAGGCAATAGAAATGCTGTTGGCGAACATGCTCTTGGGATGCTACTGTCATTATTTAATAAACTAAATAAAGCTGACGCCGAAGTGAGAGCTGGTAAGTGGTTGCGCGAGGCCAATCGCGGCATTGAATTGGATGGAAGAACCGTAGGGCTTATTGGTTACGGAAACATGGGTAAAGCCTTTGCTAAGAAATTACGAGGTTTTGATGTTGAGGTGCTTTGTTACGATATAAAAGACGGCGTTGGTGATGATAATGCGAAACAGGTTTCACTTGCTGAATTTCAAGATAAAGTCGACGTAGTGAGTTTGCACACCCCACAAACGCCACTAACGTTAAACATGATTGATAGGAACTTTATTAATCAAGTGAAAAAGCCCTTTTGGTTAATTAATACCGCACGCGGAAAAAGTGTGGTGACTCAAGATTTGGTTGCAGCTTTGCAATCAGGGAAAATATTAGGAGCGGGATTGGATGTTTTGGAATACGAAAAAGCCTCTTTTGAAACCTTATTTTCTACAGAGCTCCCTGAAGCTTTTAAATATTTAATTGAAGCTGAAAATGTGTTGCTCACACCTCATGTGGCTGGTTGGACTGTGGAAAGTAAGGAGAAACTAGCTCAAACTATAGTAGATAAGATTAAAGCGAAATTTTGTTAACTTTAGGAAAAACAAAAAAACGTGCAGTACAAAGCAACTTCTCCAGAAGATTATATCAGTCAGTTGCCAGAAGATAGGGTAGAACCTATTAAAAAGTTAAGAGCAACTGTTTTAGAACATTTACCTCAAGGTTTTGAAGAGGGCATTCAATATGGTATGATTGGGTATTACGTGCCACACAGCCTATATCCAGATGGCTACCACTGCAAGCCTGAAGAACCTTTGCCGTTTATGAGTTTCGCTTCTCAAAAGAATTCGATTAATCTTTACCATAGTGGCATTTATGCCATTCCAGAATTGTACGATTGGTTTGTTGCCGAATACCCTAAACACAGTAAATACAAGTTGGATATGGGGAAAAGCTGCATTCGGTTTAAAAAAGTAGAGGCTATTCCTTATGAGCTTATAGGGGAACTGACAACGAAGTTGAGCGTGGCGGAGTGGATAGCACTTTATGAGAACGCTATAAAAAGAAATTGATGTTACGCTTTCGCGGAAAAGCATAATAGATGGCTAAAGAATACTTTGGTGTAGATGGGGTTATGCAACTATAATTTTAATATTTTGACTTTTTTTAATGCTCTTTTTGTGTAATTTGGAACTGTTTTAGAAATTCAATTATACTATGACTGAAGAAAATAATAAAAATCAGCATTTTAATGATTCTTTTGAGTCGGCTAAAGAAAAAGCAAAGGGTTTTGCTGAAGAAGCTAAAGAAACCGCTACAGAGTTTGCCGAAAATGCCAAACAAACTTTTGGATCAAACGATAATCAGAAAGTGTTAGCTGGAATCTTAGCCTTGTTATTTGGATCCTTCGGACTTCATAAATTTATTTTGGGTTATACCAAAGAAGGCGCCACGCTTTTAGGAATAACAATTTTAGGCGTGTTATTATCTTGCTTCGGAATAGGAGCTCTATTTGTTTGGGTGCCTACGGCTATTGGTGTTGTTGAAGGTGTTATTTATTTAACCAAATCGGATGCCGATTTTTATAACACTTATCAAGTAGGGAAAAAACCTTGGTTTTAGGTTGGATGGAATAAGCTGTATGCTATGGGCTATGAGCTAAATGCTTTACGCTTTAGGTAATATGTTATATTGTTAAAAATCAATAATAAAAAACAAAAGAGGTATGCAATAGTAGAAAATCATTTTATTAGTTTTCTTCTAACTTCTAACTTCTAACTTCTAACTTCTAACTTCTAACTTCTAACTTCTAACTTCTAACTTCTAACTAAACCCCAATATCGTTAATACTATCGCGGCTTTCCTTAGGGTTTGGTCCCCATTTATTGGATCCAGCTTCACTATCTTTTAAGTATAAAATAAATAACCAGATACCACCAATAATTGGTATTAAAGTAATTAATAACCACCAGCCGCTCTTACCAATATCGTGTAAACGTCTTACCGAAACAGCTAGCCCTGGGATTAAAACAGCTAAAGCATAAATACCATAAATTGGTCCAGTACCGGTTTCGCTATAAGTGAGTCCTAAAATATTGTCAATGACCGCTGCGATACAAGCAAAGATGAAGTTAAATAAAACAAACATCCAAAATTCTTTGCGTCTGGCACGACCTTTAAAATCGGCATACTGTGATAATACTTTTTTATACCATTTCATAAGTTGAGGTTGGTTTTTGTGGTTAATGCCTTTAAAGATAGTTAATTATAGTAGAAAAGAAAAATGGCAATGGGTTTTAGCAGTACGCCTTAAGCTATATGCTATATGCTTTATGCGTGAAGCTGTGAGTAAAAGGCTGATTTAAAAATCAATTTGTAGACTATAAGATTTCATTTAGTCTTTTAGTGAAAAGCAGTTGTGTATGAAACTTTGCTTTACACTAGAAAGGAGAGAGAGGAGTGTACATTCCTCTTATTATTCCCAGTAATTAATTAAATCATCTATGTCTGTATTATTGTCTTGAAAATAAATGTTTTCCCAGTATATTTTTCCGTCGATTTTTACAAAAACTTTATAATAGCCAAAGTTTATCTCCTTTAAATCGAAAATTACCCTGGAGGCAGTCAAGTCAGTAATTTCTAATTCAGCATGTGATGCAATTATTGATTCATCATATAGGTTTGAATTCAATATCGTAGAAAAGTCCGTTTGTTGGTATATTTTATTGGCTTGTGAAGGGATAATCCATACGTCTGATATGCCAGAATTGGCTTTTATGTTCAACATACCTAAAGTTGGATTAGGGTATATGATAAGTTGATCAGCTATTAAAGCATTCGGATTACCTAATTGATATGGCTGTGAAAATTCTGAATTTCTCAAATTAAGACCCGTAACAAGTGTCATGTCGGTTTCGCCATTTGAATTATTATTTCCATCGTCGGATGAACAGCCAACTGCTGTAATAAAAAGTGTGAAAAGAGCTAAAAATTTTAAATTCATATTTAGTTGGTTAATTGGTTATATAAAATAGTAGATATTAGATATTAAATAGGTTTAAACGGGAAACTAGGGTTTAAACATTTATAGCTTTTTGGTCAATAATCAATAGTCAATATTCAATAATCAATTCTCCTCCTCTTCCTCGTCTTTTTGTCCGTTTTGAAGCTTGTTTTCTAACTCGGCTTGAAATTCTTCCATAACAGGACGTACGGTGCTTTCTGGTAAATCGGCGATTTTGATATACATCAACCCATCCACTGAATTATTAAATAAAGGATCGACATTAAAGGCCACTAAACGTGCATTTTGTTTGATGTATTTTTTAAGTAATACAGGAAGGCGTAAGGCGCCTGGTTCAATTTCATCAATAAAACGATCGAATTTATTCAAATCGGCTTCTGTTTCATCGAAAACAAAATCTTTATCGGCATCCTTAAGTTTTACTTTGAATTCTTTTTTCGGACGAACATATTGGGCGATATATGGGTCGTAGTAATGCGATTTCATAAATTCAATCATCAATGATTTTGAAAAATTTGAAAACTGATTACTAATACTCACGCCACCAATAAGGTAATTGTGTTCTGGAAAACGTAGTGTGGTATGTACGATGCCTTTCCAAAGTAAGAATAAAGGCATGGGTTTTTGTTGATATTCTTTAATGATGAAAGCGCGACCCATTTCAATAGATTCACTCATCATTTTATACAGTTCGGGTTCAAACCTAAAAAGATCCTGCAAATAAAAACCATCAATTCCATATGCCTTAAAAATTTGAGAACCAAGCCCCATACGGTAAGCCCCAGCTAAAACATCTTTGTCGTTGTCCCAAAGGAACATATGGTGGTAATAATTATCAAAGGGATCCAAATCAATAGCTTCATTGGTACCCTCGCCAATTTCTCTAAAAGTAATTTCTCTAAGACGCCCTATTTCCCTAAGGATGTTAGGTATTTTTTTCGGTTCGGCTAGAAACACTTCATAGTTCTTGCTTTCAAGAAGTCGTGAGCCGTCTTCTCGCACTATTTTAAGCTCTTCTAACATTAAGAGTTGATCCACCGGTGTTACGATTTTTTTTGGTGGTTTGGCTGTTTTGAAATTCGAAGTGATGTTGCTAGTTAGCTTTGAAGCTTCTTCAAAGGAATTAGAAAGCATGTACGTTTTCCTTCTTAGAAAATCGCTAAAATCTTGTAAAGACGGATATTCCTTTTGGTCGTCGACAGAAATAGGTTTTCCTATTCTAACCTTTATAACGCGTTTTTTCTGAGTAAGTAATTCCGAAGGTAATTTGGCCGTTCTAAAAGTGTCGCTAATTTTAGATAGTTTATAAAAAAGAGAACTGTTTTTAGCATGAAAATATATAGGCACTACGGGCACACTAGCTTTTTGAATAAGTTTCATGGCGGTCTCTTCCCAAGGTCGGTCTACAACCAATTTACCATCACGATAGGTGGAAACTTCCCCGGCAGGGAAAATACCTAAAGGGTGACCCGATCTAATATGTAAAATGGCATTTTTAAAACCAGTAACGCTCGACTTGACATCTTTTCGGTCTTCGAAAGGATTCACAGGCATGATAAAAGGCTTCATTGGCTCGATGCGATGCAGTAAAAAATTGGCTATAATTTTAAAATCACTGCGCTGTTCTAGCATGAGTTTAAGTAGTAAAATACCGTCTATACCACCAAGCGGATGGTTAGAAATGGTAATGTATGCGCCATCTTTAGGTAAACGCTTTAAATCTTCTTCAGGAATCTCGAATTTAATTTGAAAGTCTTCTAAAATACCATCTAGAAAAGGTAAGTCACTCAGGTGTTTATTACGCTTATAAATTTTATTGAGCGTAGATATTTTTAAAACTTTCATTAAAATCCACCCCGTAAAAGTACCCAGAAAACCATATTTATCTAACTGGATGGCTTTTGCAACTTCTTTAGCGGAAACGAGTCCTAAATCTTGCGGTTTACTCATAGCTGTAAAAGTACTAAATTGTTTATTTAGTTACTACTTGGGTTGTTTCTTGGGTTAATTGTTTTAATAACACGGTTTTACTGGCTTCTATTTGATGAATGGAAGCCTCGTTATAGTGCCTTATCGTGTATAGGGAAACATTTTCGTGGCAAGTTACTTTAAATTTTGCTTTTAAGTGATGTAAAAGTTTTTCAAGATTGTCATAAATGTTGTCGATACACACGGAAAAGCTAATGGCAGAATTCTGAATCACATTAACTTTCATTTTATAAGTGGCAAGTAAACTAAAAATCTCACTGATATTCTCTTCTACGATATATGAAAAATCTAAAGACGATAAAGCGATAAGTGCTTGATCTTTTTTAACAATAAAGCACGGGATTTTAGGTTCTAAATCTTCGTTTTTACCTATTTGTGTACCAGGAGCTTCTGGATCTAAAAAGGACTTTACAAATAAAGGGATTTCTTTGCGCTGTAAAGGCTGAAGGGTTTTTGGGTGAATCACGGAAGCGCCATAAAAGGCCAATTCAATAGCTTCGCGATATGATATTTTGTTTAGTAATTTGGCATTTTCAAAGTAGCGTGGATCGGCATTTAATACGCCAGGTACATCTTTCCAAATGGTAACGCTTTCAGCATTTAAACAATAGGCGTAAATAGCAGCTGTATAATCACTGCCTTCGCGTCCTAATGTGGTGGTGAAATTGTGCGAATCACTGGCAAGGAAACCTTGGGTGATGGTTAATGTATTCGGATTGTAATTCTGGTTAATAAGGCGCTGGGTGCTTTCCCAATCTACATTGGCACGTCTAAAATAACTATCGGTTTTAATGTGTTCGCGCACATCAATCCAGGTGTTTTTAATGTTTATGCTATTTAAATAGGCGCTTACAATACTCGTAGAAACCAATTCGCCATAACCAATAACTTGGTCGTAAACATAGCTGTAATCTGGCGATTTGTTTATTTTAAAGAAGGTGTTAAGCTCTTCGAAAAACTGATTTATTTTATGGAAAATGGCGTGGTTTTCATTGTCAAATAAATCCAGTAAAATAGCATTGTGATATTTTCTAATATCTTGAATTGAGCTTTGTAATTCCTCTTTGTTTTCAAAGTAGTTTTTGATGACAATTTCTAAGGCATTGGTGGTTTTGCCCATTGCCGAAATAACAATAAGTGTATGCTCGTATCCTGTTTTTTGTAAAACCGAAGCAACATTTTTCACACCGTGGGCATCTTTTACCGAGGCGCCGCCAAATTTAAATATACGCATACTACAAATTTGCTATATAGTTATTTATACCAGATTCATCGAGGTGAACCACATTCCAGTCTCTTAATACTTTAGCACCTTTTTTTTCATATAAAGCGATAGCGCCTTCATTCCAATCCAGTACTTCCCAATTGATGCGTTTTACTCCTAATTGGTGACCGTATTTGATAACTTGATCTAAAAGAGCCGTTCCTAAGCCTTTACCACGCATCGCTTTGCTAACAATTAAGTCTTCTAAATGAATGATTTTACCTTTCCAAGTCGAATAACGGTTGTAAATTAAAGCAATGCCTTCAACCTTGTTGTCTACTTCAGCAACAAAACATTGAAACGCAGGCTGGTCTCCGAAGCCATCGTTTTCTAAGTCGCTAAGCGTAACTTCTACAGCTTCTGGTTCTTCCTCAAAAATGGCTAGTTCATTAATTAAATGGAGTACCTGAGGCATGTCGGTTTTTTCGGCGTCTCTAATCGTAAAGTTCATTCTGGATATAATTGAGAGTCAAATATAGTTTAAAGTTGAATATTTTCGGTGTATAACCTTTTCGAAATCGTTGTAGTTACTAAAAAATTATAGATATTTGTCCAAACAAATAACCTCACATATGTCGCATAAAAAACAAACCTTAGGAGAATTTATTATTGAAAATCAATCAGCTTTTAAATACTCTTCAGGAGAGTTGTCCAGTTTGCTAAATTCCATTCGATTAGCAGCCAAAGTTGTGAATCACGAAGTAAATAAGGCCGGATTGGTTGATATTATTGGTGCTGCAGGAGACACGAATATACAAGGTGAAGATCAGCAAAAGTTAGATGTTTATGCTAACGAAAAGTTTATTCAAACCATGACTAAGCGTAATATTGTTTGTGGTATTGCTAGTGAAGAGGAAGATGATTTTATCTCGATTAATAGTCAAGATGAAAATAATGGAAATAAGTATGTTGTTTTAATAGATCCTTTAGATGGGTCGTCAAACATTGATGTAAACGTTTCTGTTGGAACGATTTTTTCAATTTACAGAAGGGTAACGCCAGTAGGAACCCCAGTTCAAATTGAAGATTTCCTTCAAAAAGGAAGCGAGCAAGTGGCTGCAGGTTACGTGGTTTATGGAACGTCTACTATGATTGTTTATACTACGGGCGCTGGTGTAAACGGATTTACATTAAACCCAGCTATTGGTTCTTTTTATCTGTCTCATCCTGATATGACTTTTCCAGAAGATGGTCATATCTATTCTGTAAATGAAGGGAATTACATTCACTTTCCACAAGGGATTAAAAATTACATAAAATATTGTCAGCAAGAAGAAGACGATCGCCCTTATACTTCTAGATATATTGGATCTTTGGTTTCCGATTTCCATAGAAATATGATTAAAGGTGGTATTTATTTATATCCTCAAAGTTCTAAAAACCCAAAGGGAAAACTTCGTTTGTTATATGAGTGTAATCCTATTGCCTTTTTAGCGGAACAAGCAAAAGGTAAGGCTAGTGATGGGTTTACACGAACTTTAGATGTGGTACCTACCGAATTACACGAGCGTGTGCCATTTATTTGTGGGAGTAAAAATATGGTTGAAAAAGCTGAAGAATTTATGCGCCTTGCTCAAGAGAAATAAGTGTTTCAAGCTATTATAAATATAAAAAATGCGAACTGTTACAGTTCGCATTTTTTGTTTTAAACAACCGTTAAAGGTTGGATTTAGTTTTGGATTAATGCGCTACAAAGTAGTCGTAAACAACAACTTCTCCGTAGTTATTTGATTTTCCAGTTTCGCTACCTTCTTGTTCCGCATTACTTTGTGTATAGTTTCCTATTTTAAAGTATGCTTCTCCATAAGATTTATCCATTAAAATAGTGCTAGAACCATCTTTTACAAGGTAAGAAGAGGCATTACCATTAGCGTAAGCATTTTTAAGGTTGCCATCTTCACTATAGTAACAGTAGTGCTTACCATCTTTAACTTCAAAAATGACTTCATGAACCGTTCCTAAGTTATAGTTCGTTTTAATCGTTAAATCGTCTCTTAATTTACCACCATTAAAACTTAAGAATAAGTGTTTGTTTTCTAAACGTAATACCATAGAATCATCAATACCTTCATCTTTATTACCATGAATTTGGGTGGCTACTAAATGACTTTTTACAATTGGTAAATGTGTAATGGCTTGTTTAACGTAAACCACATGAGTTCCAGAAGTGGTCCAGTAAATATCTGAGCTACCATCTTCTTTTCTTTCTCTAAGTTCAGAACGTACATAATCAGAGTTAGGTGTTGTACCGTTATTACTTCTAATTGGTGCACGGAAAACCATACCATTTTTGTCACTATTTACATAGAAGTATTCGTTATTAGCTTCTCCACATAACGTTTTATCTTCTTCACCATCTGGGTACGTAATTTTCCATTGGTTACAGTTGCTCATTAAATCTGATGGAATGCTAGCGTTCCCTGGGCTAGGTGTTTCTGGATCTGTAGGATCTATGGTTCCGCTACCCGTAGAAAATACTTGTACTTCAGCTAAAGAAAGAGCATTGGTGTCTTTTAATTTAATACGTACACGTGATCCTGTTACGCCTCCTGTATTTATAGTAACTGATGGATTTGGAGCATCTGTAATCGTTGTTTTATAAGCTAAATCGCCATTGTCTTTGTAAACAAAAACATCAAAATTACTTAGTCTCGCTTTACAACAGCTATCGGTTCGTCCCCAAATTTTGATGGAACCTATTTCGTAATCTTGACCTAATCTTACTTGCCACCATGGCTGGGCAGTGCTTAAGGTATGCGTTACGCTACCGTTTGCCCATACACCAGATGTATTCCCATCTACGGCTCTACTTGGCACACCTCCATGAGATACAGAAGATTGTTCGGCTGTTTTTCCTAATGCTAAATTTTCAGATGAGGTTTCATCCACATCAATTGGAGTGATTTTAATCCAATTGATATTCCAGCCTCCGCCTGTAGCGAGCAATTTTAATGTGCTACTTCCAGCTTCTAAGTCAACGGTTTTAGCGGTGGTTACCCAAGTTTGCCAGTTACCGGTTGCCGCTTTGTTTACATTACTTAGTTTTGTGCCATCTTGATAGAAATCAAATTTAGAGGTGTTAGTTTTAGAAGCTACTCTAAACTCAAATTTGTAACTTCCTGATGCTGGTACTTCGATATCGTATTCGAGGTAATCACTGGTGTCTATCCAGCCTACATTAAGTCCGCCACCAGAATCGGAAGTGTTTTCAGTTTTTATTCCGCTCATGCTATCATAAGCTTCAGCTTGAATGGTTACAGCAGATTTGGCTGATAGGGTCGATTTGGATAGGGCAGTGGCAGACAAGTTTGTGTCTTCGGTTGCAGCATCTTCTTCTAAAATCTCTTCATTAGAGCATGCGTAAAATACTAGGGTGAGGGCTAATGTTGCAAAGCTCACTGATGTCAACTTTACAAATTTTGAAAATCTGTTTTTCATGTTTAATACATTTAAACTAGTTTAGTAAAAGATTAATTTTTAGCTGGTTAACTAATGTGGTCAACCAGAATGGTTTTCCAAATGTAAATGAATAACTAGAATTTCCAAATTTTAGTACATAAAAAGTGAGAATATTATAAAAAATATGTTAAAAAATTACCGTTTGTCGGATATTTTTTGAATTATCACGCTAAAAGTGTTGGTTGTTAGATGTTTATGAGATTACGATATTCGTAATGAGATTTCTGTTTTTAACTCAAGTTGAAACAAAAAAAATGCGAATCTCAAAGATTCGCATTTTTTAATATTACACTAATTTTATTTTAACTACAGGGCAACAAGATCACCAGTCATGTCTTTAGATGGTAAATTCGATTTACCCATTAAAAAGATATCTACTTGTCTTGCAGCCTCTCTACCTTCAGAAATCGCCCAAACAATTAATGATTGTCCGCGACGCATATCACCAGCAGTAAAGATGTGAGGTATATTAGTTTGATATTTGCCATATTCTGCTTTGTAGTTAGAACGGGCATCTTTTTCAATACCTAATTTATCGGCTAAGTTGCCTTCAGGACCTGTAAAACCTAAAGCTAATAAAGCTAAGTCACAAGGCCATGTTTTTTCTGTTCCAGCGATTTCAATAAGTTGCGGACGCTCACCAGGAATCATTTTCCACTCAACATTTACCGTTTTAAGAGCGATTAGCTTGCCGCTATCATCCTTTACAAATTCTTTGGTGTTAATTAACCAGTTTCTTTCAACGCCCTCTTCATGAGAAGAAGATGTTTTTAATTGTAAAGGCCAGAATGGCCAAGGTGTTGTTGGCGAACGGTGTCCAGGTGGTTTCGGCATAATTTCAAAATTAACAACCGATTTAGCACCTTGACGGTTAGAGGTTCCAACACAGTCAGATCCCGTATCACCACCACCAATTACAATAACGTTTTTGTCGGTAGCTAGTACTTGGTCTTTTATGTCTTGACCAAATACCACTTTAGTTTGTTGTGTTAAGAAATCCATTGCTTGTACAACCCCGTCAGCATCAATGCCAGGCGTTGGTAAGCTTCTTCTTTCTGTAGCACCGCCACAAAGTACAACCGAATCAAAGGCTTTTAAGTCTTTAACATCATAATTAACACCAACATTTACATTAGTTTTAAAAGTGATGCCTTCAGCCTCTAAAATAGCCACACGACGGTCAATGATACCTTTTTCCATTTTGAAGTTAGGAATACCATAACGAAGTAGGCCTCCGATAGCATCGTCACGTTCAAAAACGGTTACGGTGTGCCCAGCTCTATTTAATTGTTGTGCTGCAGCTAATCCTGCAGGTCCAGAACCTACAACAGCTACAGTTTTACCTGTTCTTGTTTTTGGAGGTTGAGGTTTAATCCATCCTTCCTTAAAGGCACGTTCAACAATATTTTTTTCTATTTCTTCAATAGCTACAGGGTCTTCAATAATACCTAATACACATGATTTTTCACATGGTGCAGGACAAAGTCTTCCTGTAAATTCAGGGAAGTTGTTTGTTGAATGTAATAACCAAGAAGCTTTTTGCCATTCACCTTGGTGTACCATGTGATTGAAGTCAGGGATTAAATTCCCTAACGGGCATCCACTGTGGCAAAATGGAATCCCACAATCCATACAACGGGAACCTTGTTTTACCTGGTCTTCTTCACTTAATGGAATCGTAAATTCATTATAATTCTTTACACGTTCCTTTACAGGAACGTTTTGTTCATCTTGTCTTTCAAATTCTTTAAATCCAGTTACTTTTCCCATGACACTATGCTATTGTTAATTCTTCTACCATTGGTTCTTCGTTCTCTAAACGTTCTAAGGCACGTTTGTATTCTATTGGCATAACTTTTACAAAGTTGCCTAAACTAGTTTCCCAATTGTCTAATATGGTTTTTCCTTTGTTACTATCGGTGTATAATACGTGTTTTTCGATAGCTGATTTTAATTCGTTGGCATCTTCGGTAGTGATGTCTTCAAACTCGATAGTTTCTGTATTACATAAACCATTAACAAATTTGTTTTCTGGATCGTATACATAAGCGATACCTCCACTCATACCTGCGGCAAAATTTCTACCTGTAGAACCTAATACAATGACACGTCCTCCAGTCATGTACTCACAACAGTGATCACCAACACCTTCAACTACAGCTGTAGCTCCAGAGTTTCTTACTGCAAAACGTTCTCCTGCGATACCGTTAATGTAAGCTTGGCCTTCAACAGCACCAAATAAACAAACGTTACCTACAATAATATTGTTTTCAGCAATAAAGTCGGCTTTAGCAGGTTTTTTGATGATTAATTTAGCTCCAGATAAACCTTTACCTAAATAATCATTGGTGTTTCCATCTACTGTAAAAGTTAAACCGTGCGCACCAAATGCTCCGAAACTTTGACCAGCAGAACCAGTGAAGTTGATGTTTAGAGTATCTTCCGGTAGACCTAAGTGACCGTAAATTTTAGAAATTTCATTACTTACAATCGCACCAACCGTACGGTTAATGTTATTGATAGGGTATGATAGATTTGTTTTTTCTTTTCTATATAAAGCACGGTGTGAATCTTTCAGAATAGTAAAATCTAAAACTTTATCTAAGTTATGATCTTGTGTTTCTGTATTTCTTACCGTTAATTGTCTGTATGCACTTGGGCGGTGTAAAATGCTAGATAAATCTAAACCTTTAGCTTTATAGTGCTTAATGGCTTTATTAGCATTAATTTTATGTGTTTGCCCAACCATTTCAGCAAGCGTTCTGAAACCTAACTGAGCCATGATGCCTCTTAATTCTTCAGCAATATAGAAGAAGAAGTTAATCACGTGCTCTGGAGTTCCTTTAAAGTTTTTACGTAACTCTTTGTCTTGAGTTGCGATTCCAACAGGACAGGTATTTAAATGACACTTACGCATCATGATACATCCTGAAGCCACAAGTGGCGCGGTAGCAAAACCAAATTCTTCAGCACCTAAAAGGGCAGCGATGGCAACGTCACGACCTGTTTTTAACTGACCATCACATTCTACTACGATACGACTTCTAAGGTTGTTTAATACTAAAGTTTGTTGTGCTTCCGATAAACCAAGCTCCCAAGGAAGACCTGCGTGTTTTAAAGAAGTAAGCGGTGACGCTCCTGTACCACCATCGTATCCTGAGATAAGCACCACATCGGCTTTCGCTTTGGCAACACCGGCAGCAATAGTACCAACACCAACTTCAGAAACTAGTTTTACGTTAACTCTAGCATCACGGTTCGCATTTTTTAAATCGAAAATTAACTGCGCTAAATCCTCAATTGAATAAATATCGTGGTGAGGCGGTGGCGAAATTAATCCTACGAAAGGCGTAGAGTTTCTAGCAGAAGCAATCCATGGTAAAACTTTTTCACCAGGTAATTGTCCACCTTCACCAGGCTTAGCACCTTGAGCCATTTTAATTTGAATTTCCTTAGCATTGGTTAAGTAATGCGAAGTCACACCAAAACGACCAGAAGCTACTTGTTTGATAGCAGAGTTTCTACTATCGCCATTCATATCTTTTTGGAAACGTCTTCTATCTTCTCCACCTTCACCTGAATTAGATTTTCCTCCAATACGGTTCATGGCAATGGCTAAATTCTCGTGAGCTTCACGTGAAATCGAACCGTAAGACATTGCTCCAGTTTTAAAACGTTTAACGATTTCGGTCCATGGTTCCACTTCTTCTAATGGAATAGGATCTAAATTGTCAAACTCAAATAACCCACGGATGGTCATTAAATTTTCAGACTGTTCGTTTATGGCTTTAGAGTAAACATCATAACTTTTTTGATCACTTAAACGTACCGCTTGTTGCAGTTTAGCAACGGTAGTAGGGTTGAATAAGTGACGCTCGCCGTTACGTCTCCATCTGTAATCGCCTCCGATATTCAGACCTAAACGTTTGTCGATTAAGTTGTCTGGATACGCTTGTTTATAACGTTCGTTAATTTCTTTTTCAATTTCATATAATCCGATACCTTCTACACGAGAAGCGGTGTATGGGAAATATTTCTCAACAAATTGTGAGTTGAAACCAACGATTTCGAAAATTTGAGAACCTCTATACGAGTGTAAAGTAGAGATTCCAATTTTATTCATGATTTTTAAAATACCTTTTCCAATAGCTTTATTAAAGTTATCAACGGCTTTTTGCTCGTCCATACCTTCAATGAAACCTTCTTTTACCTGCATTCTAATAATTTCGTTAACCATATAAGGGTTAATAGCACTTGCGCCATAACCAAATAAGGTAGCAAAATGATGCGGTTCACGAGGTTCTGCCGATTCGATAATGATATCGAAATAAGAACGCTTACGTAAACGGTTTAACTGGTGGTTTACATAAGAACAGGCTAACAAAGCAGGTATTGGTGCGAATTCTTGATTTACACCTCTATCAGAAAGAATAATGATATTCGTTTTTCTTTCAATAGCTTTTTCAATTTGAACTACGATATCTTCTAAAGCATCTTCTAGTCCGTTTAGACCTTGAGCTTTTGGATATAATATTTGAATAGTTTCAGCTTTAAAACTCTCGATAGAAATACTTCTGATTTTTTCTAAATCGGCATTCGAAATTACTGGATTTTGAATGCGAAGCTTTCTACATTGTCTGTCGGTAATACTGAATATGTTTCTGTCTTTACCAAGGTTTAAGCTGATATCTGTTACAATTTCTTCACGAATACCATCCAAAGGTGGGTTGGTAACCTGTGCGAATAATTGTTTGAAGTAGTTTGAAATAAGTTGAGGTCTGTCCGATAACACAGCTAAAGGTGTATCAATACCCATAGAGCCTAAGGCTTCTTTTCCAGCGATTGCCATTGGCGTGATCACTTCTTGGATATCCTCAAACGTATAGTTGAATAAACGTTGTCTTGTTTTGATGTCGATGGTTTCAATCGGACAAGTTTCACTAGTATAAGGAACGTCTTTTAAGTGTAATCTTGTTTTGTCTAACCATTCTTTATAAGGTCTTTCAGAAACAATTTTACTTTTAATTTCTTCATCACCTATAATACGGCCTTCGTTCATGTCTACCAGGAACATTTTCCCTGGTTCTAATCTACCGTGTTCTTTAACATCTTCTGGAGCAACTTCAACCACACCAATTTCTGAAGACATAATTAGTTTACCGCTTTTGGTTACGGTATAACGTGAAGGTCTTAAACCATTTCTATCTAATAAAGCACCTACGTAATCACCATCTGTAAATGGTACTGAAGCTGGTCCATCCCATGGCTCCATAATACAAGCGTTGTACTCGTAAAATGCTTTACGTTCTTCCGACATGGTTTTGTGTTTTTCCCATGCTTCAGGAATCATCATCATCATGATTTCTGGAAGTGAACGTCCTGTATGTGTTAATAATTCCACAACCATATCCATAGAAGCAGAATCTGATTTGCCAGGAAGGATGATTGGGAATAATTTGTCGATTTGCGGACCGAATACGTCACTTTTCATGATTTCTTCACGAACACGCATACGGCTTACGTTACCACGTAAAGTGTTGATTTCTCCATTCTGACACATAAAACGGAATGGCTGAGCCAATTCCCATGTAGGCATGGTGTTGGTAGAGAAACGTTGGTGTACTAGCGCTAAACGTGTTACTAAATCGATTTGTTGTAAATCGGTATAATAAGGTCCAATATCTTCAGGCATGATAATACCTTTATAGATAATGGTGGTGTTAGATAAACTAGGTACATAAAAATATGTGCTTTCAGAGATTTTAGATTCTCTAATAGCATGTTCTGTGATTTTTCTAGCAGCGTATAATTTTGCTTTAAAATCAGCTTCAGAAATATCTTCTGTTTTACCAATAAATAATTGTTCGATATTAGGTTCTGATGCTAATGCAATTTCACCTAATTGTGAAGAATCTACAGGAACTTTTCTCCATCCTAAAACAGTGAGTCCTTGCGCATTTACTTCTTTTTCAAAGGTCGTTTTACAAAACTGGTATTGGTTAGATACTTTTGGTAAAAACACCATTCCTACAGCGTATTCACGTTGTTCCGGAATCGTAAAATCGCAAACGCGTTTAAAGTAATCGTGGGGAATATCTATTAATAATCCAGCACCATCACCGGTTTTTCCATCAGCACTTACACCTCCACGGTGTTCCAGTTTTACGAGTATCTCTAAGGCATCATGAATGATTTGATTGGTCTTCTCTCCTTTAAGATTACAAATGAAGCCAGCGCCACAGTTTTCGTGTTCAAATTCGGGCAAATAAAGTCCTTGTTTCTTCAGCATAATCAACAATATTGGTTTTAAAAACTTGAGTTGAAGCGTAAAGATATGCACTAGTGTTTGAATAACAATAGGCAGGAATTCATTATTTCGGTTTTACGAGTTAACTCAATATTATTATAATGATATGTCAATATTAATGGACTTTTTTAATAAATATTCAAACGCGAAAAAAGAGGTCTATTTATAGGGATATCTAATTTAATGCAAGCAATTCAATTAAATATTAGGGTAATGTTATGAAATGTTGAAAAATATTGCTGATAATTCAAATGGAGAAGATGTTAAAAAAACAATAAATTAAAAATAATTGCGAAGACCCTTAAAAAAATAGGGGTAAAAATGGAAAATTGATAAAAGTGAACCAAATACCCCCTTTTTTTATGGGGGTTAAAAGTTTTTAGTATAAGTTTGGACCATTCTTAAGGGATAAAGATCTAAGGAAATCAACCAAAACTCTTAAACAAAACAACAGCTTAGATCTTGATTATTAACAACTTAACAATATTTACAATTATGAAAAAACTATTTACACTATCAGCATTATTACTAGCTAGCGTAGTTTTCGCGCAAGACGAGCCAAAAAAATTATCGATTAGTGGGTCTGTTGATACTTATTATCAAACGTATTTAACTGCTCCAGACAACGAGGGAGTTAGCTTCGGAACTGCTTTCGCAGGACAATCTGGATTTGCCTTAGGTATGGGGAATGTGATTTTTGCTTACGAAGGAAAAAAAGCAGGAGCTGTACTTGATTTAGTAGTTGGCCCAAGAGGTGCTGGTGCTACATTTAGTAATGATATTGTAGATGGTATCGTTAATCAAGCATACGTTTACTGGAATGTTTCTGATAAAACAACTTTAACTTTGGGTAGATGGAATACATTCTTAGGGTATGAGGTAATTGCTCCTGCAGCAAACTTCAACTATAGTACGTCTTATTTATTTTCTAGCGGACCTTTCTCTCATATGGGTTTAAAAGCTGATTTTGCTTTATCTGATGATTTTAGCTTAATGTTAGCAGTAACAAATCCTTGGGATACTAATGATACATCTTTAACTGGTGAGTATGCTCTTGGAGCACAATTAGGTTATAAAGGACAATTTTTAAACCTTTACTACGATAGTGGTAATCACGGAGGTTTAGGATTTGAAATCGATTATACAGGTGGATTCGATTTATCTGATGCATTTTACTTAGGTATAAATGCTGCATATAACGATAATGATGGATCTGGTTTCTATGGTGCTGCCTTATATCCTCAGCTTGCTGCTTCTGATGCTTTTTCTATCGGATTAAGAGGGGAGTACTATGGTACATACCAAGAAGTAGGTGATGATAGTACTGTGTTTGCTACGACATTAACTGGTAGTTACACGATTGAAAACTTAATTATCAAGCCAGAAATTAGATTAGATTCTTGGAATGAAGATATGTACATCGATAACGATTTTAGTTATGATGTTAATGGAACTCCTATTCCAAACTCAAAAAGTTTAGCAGCCTTCACACTTGCTGTGATCTATTCTTTCTAAACCAAGAAAAACAAACCTATAAAGAGGGAGGGTAAAGTAAAGTCATAACCATCTTTTTTTACGCTCCTTTAATTAACTAACCAAAAATATATTAATTATGTCAATATTAAATTTGCCCCTATTAATTCAAGATGTTGCTGCAACCAAAGCCGACATTGAAGGTATCATAGGTGATATGGGAATGTTGTGGATGCTAATCTCAGGGATTTTGGTATTCTTGATGCAGGCTGGATTTACCTTAGTAGAGTCGGGAATGACACGTGCTAAGAACGTTGTAAATATTGCAATGAAAAACGTTTTAGATATCGCCGTTGGATCGATTGTATTCTGGTTCATGGGATATTCTTTAATGTATGGATCTACCAATGGGTGGATTGGATGGAGTGGTTTTATGTATAACCAAGGACCAGCCGATTTGTTTTTCCAAACCGTTTTCTGTGCGACTACAGCAACAATCGTTTCTGGAGCTATTGCAGGTAGAACAAAATACACAACTTACATTTTATTTTCTTTAGTGATGACGGCTGTTATCTATCCAATTTCTGGTGGATGGCAATGGAATGGCGATGGATGGTTAGCTCAAATGGGCTTCATCGATTTCGCTGGATCTTCAATCGTACATGCTGTTGGTGGATGGGCTGCCTTAGTTGGTGCTGCTTTAGTAGGACCTAGAATTGGTAAATACATCAATGGTCAAGCTGTTACTATTCCTGGACACAACAAATTATTAGCAACTTTAGGGGTTTTCATCCTTTGGTTCGGATGGTTTGGTTTCAACGGTGGTTCTCAATTAGCTTGGGGAGGTGATGATGCTGTAGGTGCTTCTATGGTAGTTTTAGTAACGAACCTAGCAGCTTCTGCTGGTGCAGTTGGTGCGCTTTTCTTATCATGGTTCAAATACAAAAAACCAAACTTAGATATGACTTTAAACGGTGCCTTAGCTGGTTTAGTGAGTATTACTGCAGGTTGTGGAAACATGACAGAAGGTGGTGCTTTAATCGCTGGTTTCATAGGTGGTCTTTTAGTGGTATTCTCTATGGAATTTATAGAGCAAAAATTAAAAATTGACGATGCTGTAGGTGCTGCTTCTGTACACGGTGTATGTGGTGCATGGGGTACTTTAGTAATCGGTCTATGGGGAGTTGATGGAGATACAGCTATTGGATTATTCAATGGTGGTGGATCTGCGCAATTCGTAACTCAATTAATAGGAACAGTGTCTTATGCTGTTTGGGCTTTATTAACGGCGTTCATCTTCTTCTTTATTCTTAAGAAAACATTAGGATTAAGAGTAACTGAAAAAGAAGAAGTAGAAGGATTAGATCTTTCTGAGCACGGTACTTTAGCTTACCCAGGTAAGAGACAAAGAGAAATAGAAGAATAAACTCTTCTAAACTGAATAACGTTAGTTTTTAAAATGAAAACTCAAATGTTTATTAAGATTTAAGTGATTAAGTTTAAGTTTATAGAAAGATGCCTGCTGATAAAGCAGGTATTCTTTTGTGTTTACAGTATTAGCATATAGTTAACAGGAAAAATCTTAAGAAGCATATAAATTTTTATATTTGAAACCTAACCATTAAAACGAAATGATATTATGAAAAAAATTGAAGCAATTATTAGAAAATCTAAGTACCGCGTGGTAAAGGAAGCTCTTCATGAAGTTGGAGTGAATTTTTTCTCGTATTGGGATGTTACCGGCTTAGGAAATGAAAAGGAAGGTCATGTTTACCGTGGTGTTTCTTATAGTACAAGTGATATTCAACGTAGATACTTGTCTATTGTAGTAAATGACGATTTTGAAGAGATTACCATTAAAACGATTCTTAATTCTGCTGCTACAGGGGAAGTAGGTGATGGAAAAATTTTCGTTTCTGATGTTAGTGAATGCTACAGAATTCGTACAGGAGAAAAAGGTGGAGACACATTAAAATAAACTAATAAATACACAAAAAACTAATTAAAGATTTATGGAATTATTAACAATTAATAATGTATGGATGATGGTCTGTACAGCGCTCGTTTTCTTTATGCATACAGGATTTGCATTTTTGGAAATTGGTTTAACAAGACAGAAAAATACCATCAACATATTATTTAAAAACATTTTTATTATTACAATTGGCTTACTACTTTATTATATAGTAGGGTTCAATTTAATGTACCCAGGATTTGCTGAAGATTCTGCTGGTATTTTTGATTTCGCAGGATTTGGTATTGCACCTCCTGAAAACGGAATGACGCCTGAATATGCCGATGGTGGTTATACTTGGTGGACTGATTTCTTATTTCAAGGTATGTTTGCTGCTACAGCTGCAACGATTGTATCTGGAGCGGTAGCTGAGCGTATGAAAATCGGACCTTTCATGATTTTTACAATCATTTACGTTGGATTGGTTTACCCAATCGCTGGTTCTTGGAAATGGGGTGGCGGATTTTTAGATCAAATGGGATTCTATGATTTTGCTGGTTCTACTTTAGTACACTCTGTTGGTGGATGGGCTGCTTTAGTCGCTGTTTGGTTATTAGGTTCTCGTATCGGGAAATTTAAAAATGGAAAGCCTCAGGCGATTCCTGGTCATAGTATTCCTTTAGCGACTGCAGGGGTATTAATTCTTTGGTTAGGATGGTTCGGATTTAATGGTGGTTCTGTACTTTCTGCCGATCCTAGTTTAACCTCTTTAACTTTAGTAACTACATGTTTAGCTGCAGCTGCCGGTGGTGTAGTATCGGCTTTAGTGTCGTTCTTTAAATACAAAAACTTAGATTTAACCATGTTTTTAAATGGTATTTTAGGTGGATTAGTGGGTATTACTGCTGGTGCGGATGTAATGACTCCTGAAAGTGCTATTATTATTGGTGCTATTGCTGGAGCACTTATCGTTTTTGCAGTGAGTTTTGTAGATGCTATTAAATTAGATGATCCTGTTGGAGCCATTGCCGTACACTTAATTTGTGGTATTTGGGGAACTTTAGCTGTTGGAATCTTTTCAACTAACCCAGAGCATAGCTTTGTAGTACAACTTATTGGTGTGGCATGTTATGCAGGATTTTGTTTAGTAACCTCTTTTATTATTATTTTTACGCTTAAGAAGACTCTAGGTATTAGAGTATCTGAAAGAGAAGAATTAGAAGGATTAGATGCACATGAGCACGGTATGGATGCTTATCCAGACTTCAGACTTAATGAGCATTAATATGATATAGCTATTATCAATTAATTTGTTAAAAGGATGTTTTGCTTTATGTGAAACATCCTTTTTTTGTTTCTATACCTGTTTTGATCGTTATCTATAGTTGCCGTATTCGTGTCTGAAACAGCCTTTTGTAGGTGTATTGGGTAATAGGGAATACTGGTTTTATTCAGGTTTGTTCTTTGTGATATAGGATGAAATTAGTGTTTTAATTAGAGGTTTTGAAATCGTTCGTGATTATAAAGGTTTAGAATTATAGTCTTGGTTTTGATACAGTACTTAATCAATTTAACAAAAAAACCTCCACAACTGTATGTGAAGGTTTTTTATTTATAATATAATTCGAAAAGCGATTTACTAAGCTGAATTTCTACTTGCATTAATATTTCCGAATAACGAACGCGTTACAATTTTCTCAAAAATTAACTTTTCAGGATCATCGGCAGGAACTCCCGCTTTTTCTAACTCCTGAACCTTTTTAAGGGCGTATTGCTGAATCGTTAATAACGGTAGTACGATAGATTCTCTAACTTCAATTGAAGCCTTTCCTGTTGGCTCATTTTGCATTAAAGTTTCATATCCCGTAAGCTTTAAAAGCAAACGTTTTGTGGTTTCGTATTCCGTGTGGATGATGTTCCAAAAAGCACCAAATTCTTCGTCGTTAGACATGTATTTTGTCAGGTTAAAGAAAGACTTTGTTAGTGACATCATACTGTTTTCAAGAAGCGTTTTAAAGAACTTGTTGTTTTTGTAAAGTTGTTCAACCTTATCAAACTCGCCGCGATCTTCGTATTTTTTCAACGCGGTTCCTACACCGTAAAATCCAGGAACGTTTTGTTTTAATTGGCTCCAAGATCCTACAAAAGGAATAGCTCTTAAATCAGAGAATACTAATTTATCTGAAGAACCACGTTTTGATGGTCTACTACCAATGTTTGTTTTTGCATAATACTTTAAAGTACTCATGCGCTCCAAGTAAGGAATAAACATCTCATGACTCTTAAAGTCTTTGTAAACTTGGTAACTGGTTTCAGCTAAATCGGTCATAACAGCACGATCTTCGTCAGAAAGTTTGTTTTTCTCACTGCCTATACGGTTTGTTACACCCGAACTAATTAACTGTTCTAAGTTGAATTGAGACGAGTTTAATGTTCCGAAATTAGAACTAATCGTTTGACCTTGAATAGTAAGTTGTACTTCTTTATCTTCAATAGTAGGACCTAAAGAAGAATAGAAGTTATGCGTTTTTCCTCCTCCACGTGCTGGTGGTCCACCACGTCCGTCAAAGAATATGGCGGTAATACCATATTTTCTAGACATTTCGGTTAGCAATTCTTTGGCTTTGTAAATTCCCCAGTTAGCCATTAAGTAACCACCGTCTTTAGTTCCATCAGAGAAACCTAGCATGATAGTTTGTTTATTGCCTCTAGCTTTTAAGTGCGCCATATAAGCAGGGTTGGTGTACAATTGTTCCATAACCCCAGGAGCATTTTCTAAATCTGGAATAGTTTCAAAAAGCGGTGCTAAATCAACGGTTAGATCATCTTGGAATGATACCATTTTCAACATGGCAAAAAGTTGCATCATGTTTAATGCCGTCTGGTTGTTACTAATAATGTATCGGTTAGCCCCACGTTCACCATTCATTTTCTGAATTTGCTTAATAACCTGTATCGTTTTTAACGTGTTATAGGTCATTTCATCTTCAAAAACATCTAAATCGGTTATGACATCAGTAGTTTTCGATAAAATATCGATTTGTTCTTCTTCAGATAAATCATGGTAATTTTCAGGTAAGCAAGAGTTTCCGCTTGCTAGTAATTGATCGACAACATTAGTGAAAACACTGTGGTGAATTCTACTATCTTGTCTAATATCTAAGGTGGCAAAACGGTATCCGAATAGGTGAATGCGATTAATTAAATTATTAATCTCATTTTCGTATAACGATTGGTGTTGCTCAACTACTATTTTTCTAATACTTAAAAGTTCTTCAGTCAATTCCTTTACCGAAATGGCTTTTTTACTTTTAAGGTTAATACTGTAATCGTATAAAATCGTTTCTAATTTAATGATACGATCTTCAACGCCTTTAAAAGTTAGTTTTCTTCTTAAATTCTTAAGGTCTTCATAGTATTTCTTAAGAATCGCTTTTTTAAGCTTTTTAGCTACTTTTAAAGTGGTTTCAGGCTTCACAAACGGATTTCCATCACGGTCACCTCCTGGCCAGAAACCAATGTTAATAATCTCATTATGCTTTTGTTCGTCAGCATAAATATTCGTTTGAATGTAATTGTAAATTTTACCAAACGACGTATAGAATACATTCTCTAAATACCATATTAAGCTTTTAGCTTCATCGTATGGTGTTGGTTTTTTATGCTTAAAGAAAGGTGTTTTACCTAACTGCCCAAAAAGGTTATTAATTTCAGATAAATTATTCTGTTCAATGGCTTTAGATAAATCGGTAATAATTCCTAATACCGAACCTGGGTAAAACTGTGTAGGGTGTGCCGTTAAAACGATACGTACCTTAAAGTCATCTAAATAAGCTTTTAACTCATCTAAATTGTATTCAGCCTGTGCTTTATCTTTTAAGTTTCTTAGGGTTCCTACACCTTCCATGTTGTTTACAATAGGAAAGGCAGCATCTTCAATCGCATCAAAGAGTACAACTTGTCTTTCTATGTATTGAATGAATCGGAACAATAAGTTGATCTGGCTTTCTTTGTTTCTACGCGCTTGGTATTTTTCAAAAAAAGTATCAACTATCGTTGTGGGATTGTCGCCGTTTTCGAACCCTTTTTTACAAGTTTCGTGAAATAGCGGAAGTAATACGCCTGTTTTGGTTACGGCATCAAAGGGTAATGTCATGAAGATACTGTTGAATATCTGGTATTTAGACAAGACGCTTTGATTAAATCGTGTTAATTTTGGCTCTATTGACATGTTATGGTTCTATTGAATTTTACGCATAAAAGTACTAAAGCTTAAGGGAAACACATAGTCTTATCAAAGTTTTATCAATATTTGCTGATAAGGGATTTCTCGTTGTGAAAAATGAAATAAAAGACAGTTTAATCCAAAGTTTTTGTAATTAGTTTTTGAACGAAAAGACAACAAAATGAGTTAAAAAGTGGCTTTTTTGGTCTTTTTAGTGCGAAAAATGCTTGGTTTAAGTATGACATAAGTCATGTTTTTAGCTAAGATGTCGTCCTATCTTTGTAGCTCAAAATATAAATTATGAAAAAGACACATTCGTTCCATATTCCAGTTATGGGTATCGGTTTTACCATCGATACACCTTTGAAAGTGGCACAATATGGTATGGACTCTGTAATTTCGTTAGTAGATGATATTCTACTCGAGAAATTACGGAAAATGTATAGCGAGAAGTTTGAGGTACCTTACCAAGAAATCACCGATAAAATTGATGATTTTAGAGCAAAAAGAATAACCTCATATTTAAATTTAATTAGTGATTTAGCCGATAAAAAGTTTGAAGCTTTAAAAAATTTAACCTCTAAAACAAGCGATGATATTTTGGCTTACATCAATATGTTGCCAAATAATTCTAAGCTTAAAGCAGAATATAAAAAGCTTACCGAAAAGGAGTTTAATTTTACTGAAGTGAAGCGTTGGGCATCAAATAACTTAGTTATGGGTTCTATTGATGTGAACATTATGACTAAAGTTGACAAAGACAATTACAAGGATAAGGAGTTGTTGCCAACCGAATATAACGATGCGCATGCCGCTTTGCGTGGTTTTGCAAACAGTAAGTTGAATTCTTCTGTAGTGCTTTCGGCAGGGATGAACCCGAGACTGTACAGTTATATGGCCCAGTTTAATGATTTCTTTCCTAATAAAAATGGTCAGTTTAAAAAGCGCATCATTTTAAAGGTTAGTGATTATAGATCGGCGTTAATTCAAGGTAAATTTTTAGCTAAAAAAGGACTTTGGGTTTCAGAATACAGAATTGAATCTGGGTTGAATTGTGGTGGCCATGCTTTTGCTACTGATGGGTATTTATTAGGACCTGTTTTAGCGGAGTTTAAAACAAATAGAAAAGCTTTACAAGAAACCATTCAACAAGTTTTGTTTCAGGAACTTGAAAATTTAAACAAAACCATGCCTGAAGCAGATTTAACTTTCGAAGTTACGGCGCAAGGTGGTGTTGGTACCGAAGAAGAGCATAACTTTTTAATTGAAGAATATGATTTAGACTCAGTAGGTTGGGGAAGTCCTTTTTTACTAGTTCCAGAAGCGACAACTGTTGATGATAGTACTTTACAAAAGCTTGTAAATGCTAAGGAAAAAGACTTATATTTAAGCGATATTTCGCCTCTAGGGATTCCGTTTAATAATTTAAAAAACAACACCAAGGATCTCGAAAAGCAAGTGAATATTGATAAAAATAGACCAGGTAGTGCTTGTCCAAAGAAATTTGTGGCCCTTAATAAGGAGTTTAAAGAAACTGGAATTTGTACGGCCTCAAGAGAATATCAACATTTAAAAATAAAGGCTTTAGACGAGCAAGGTCTGGACTCCGAATCATATAAGAAAGCGTTTAATAAAATAATTGAAAAGTCTTGTACTTGTGTAGGGTTAGGAACTTCAGCATTGTTGGCCTATGGTTTAGATACCAAAGTGGAAGGTGAAGGGGTATCGGTTTGTCCAGGGCCTAATATGGCATATTACTCGAAAGTCATGAGTTTGGCGAATATGACCGATCATATTTACGGAAGAGCAAATATGGTATCACGAGCCGATCGTCCAAATTTATTTGTGAAGGAGCTAGCCATTTATATGGATTTCCTAAAAAATAAATTCGAAGAGGCTAAGGTTGATATGAATAAAAAGGAGGAGAAGTATTTGAAAACCTTTACAACCAATATGAAAGCTGGGGTAGCCTACTATCAGGAATTGTTTAATGGTGTTAAAGATAGTTTTCAAGATATAAGAAGTTCAGTGCTTAGCGAGCTTGAAAAAACGGAAGCGGTGTTAAATCAAATGCAATTAGATATTCAAAATTTATCAGTTAAGTTTTAAATATCAATATAACTAAGTATAAATTTAAAAGTCAACAAAATGAAAAAATTAATATTAGCTGTGTTGATTGCTGTAGGTGTTACTTTTTTAGTAACCTATACCTACAATCAAAGTCAACAAGAAACAGCAACGGAATCTAAAATAGCATTAAATTACATTACAGGCTGGAAAGATGGGTATTGTGAAGGTTGGAAGTTCGTAAAAGGTACTGATTGCCCTGCTGTCCCTACAGCCGAGGATTGTGGTGAGTGCCCAAACACATATAAAGCTGGTTTTAGTATGGCCTTTAAGGCAGGAATGAAAGCAGCCAAATAATAAGTAAGCCTTAATTATTATAAGGATTTGTAAACTCTTTACTGTGAAGTAAAGAGTTTTTTTATGGATAAAAATAAAGGGATTTCTATTTTGTTAATTTTTAGAGGGAATCATTTCAGAAACATTAAAAGATGCAATAAATAGGGCGTAGGTTGTTAATTTGATGCTTTTTTTTGATAGAATCTCATTTAATAAAATTAATAATTAGGATATTTGTATCTTTATAGGTGGTTAATGGCTGCCAATTATGAATTTCAAATTGTTCCAGAAACTTTAAAATGGATTTAGTAAAAGAAATACAACGCCTTAAGAAGGAGAAAAATGCTGTGATCTTAGCGCATTATTATCAAGTGCCAGAGATACAAGATATTGCAGATTATGTTGGTGATAGTTTAGGCTTGTCTCAAAAAGCTGCAGAAACTGATGCCGATATCATTGTATTTGCAGGAGTACATTTTATGGCTGAAACCGCCAAAATATTAAACCCAACTAAAAAAGTTGTATTACCGGATTTAGATGCAGGTTGTTCGCTAGCTGATTCTTGTCCGCCAGACGCCTTCGAGAAATTCACTAAAGCACATCCCGATCATATCGTGATTACTTATGTGAATTGTTCTGCAGAGATAAAAGCCCTTACAGATATTGTTTGTACATCATCTAATGCTTTAAAAATTGTAAACTCTATTCCTAAAGATCAACCTATCATTTTTGCTCCAGATAGAAATTTAGGGCAATATATTATAAATGAAACAGGTAGAGACATGTTGCTTTGGGATGGTAGCTGTATTGTTCACGAAGCTTTTTCAATGGAAAAACTTTTAGACTTACATAAAAAATATCCAGATTATAAAATCATTGCGCATCCAGAATCGGAAACTCATATTCTAAACACGGCAACTTATATTGGGTCTACTTCAGGGATGATAGACTATGTGAGACAGCACCAAGATCAAAAATTTATCGTGGCTACCGAAGCTGGTATTCTTCATAAAATGCAAGAAGAAATGCCAAATACAGAATTGGTTCCTGCTCCTGCTAAGGAAGATAATACCTGCGCTTGTAGCGAATGCCACTTCATGAAAATGAATACCCTTCAGAAATTACACGATTGCTTACTTAACGAATCGCCACAGGTGGATGTTGATGAAGCAATACGCGAACGTGCTTTATTACCTATTCAACGTATGTTAGACCTTTCTAAATAATGATGATGACTTCAGATTATTTAGTTATTGGGTCTGGTGTTGCCGGGTTAACATTTGCAGTAAAAATTGCTGAAAAATTTTCAGATCGTAAGGTAGTTATCGTTACTAAAGCTAGTGAGGATGAGTCAAATACCAAATACGCTCAAGGCGGTGTTGCCATTGTTTTAAATAAAGAAGAAGATTCTTTTAAAAAACATATTAAGGATACTTTAATTGCTGGCGACGGACTTTGTAACAAAGAGGTCGTTAAAATGGTAGTTAATGAAGGTCCAGACCGTTTTGAAGAACTTTTATTATGGGGTGCAAATTTTGATGCTAACGATGCTGGAAAGTTCGACCTAGGAAAAGAAGGTGGGCACTCCGAATACCGTATCGCACATCATAAAGATATTACAGGTTTCGAAATTGAGCGCGCCCTACTTACTCGAGCACACCAATTACCTAATATTTCTATATTACCGCATCATTTTGCCATCGATTTAGTAACCAATCACCATATTGAAGGGAAAGATCCCGACGATTTATGTTGCTATGGGGCCTATGTGATGAATCAAAATACAGGTGAGATTTTCACCATAAAATCTAATAGTATCCTTTTAGCTTCTGGAGGTATTGGTCGTGTATACGGGCATACCACAAATCCTGTTATTGCTACAGGCGATGGTGTTGCAATGGCACACCGTGCTAAGGCACGCATTAAGGACATGGAGTTTATACAATTTCACCCTACAGCACTTTATGATGCTAAAGGCGAATCGTCTTTTTTAATCTCTGAGGCTGTTAGAGGCTTCGGAGCCATTTTAAGAAATGGTAAAGGGTATCGCTTTATGCCCGATTATGATGAGCGCGCCGAATTGGCGTCTCGTGATATAGTATCGCAAAGTATCGATAACGAATTGAAAAAATCGGGAGATTCGCATGTGTACTTAGATTGTACACATTTGGATATGGATGGTTTTATGGCGCATTTCCCAAACATTTATGAAAAGTGTTTGGAGCACCATATCGATATTAAAACCGACTGGATTCCTGTAGTACCGGCTTGTCACTATTTGTGTGGTGGGGTAGATGTGGATATGCTTGGTAAAACCACGATCGATAATTTGTATGCCTGTGGCGAATGTACTAGAACCGGTTTACACGGGGCTAACCGTTTGGCGTCAAATTCACTGTTAGAAGCTTTGGTTTATGCTCATAATATTTATAAGCACTTAGCCGAAAGTGATAATACCGTAAAGGATGTTAATATTCCCGATTGGAACGACGACGGTACTGTAATTCCTAAGGAACATGTACTGGTACAGCATAACTTAAAACAAGTTCAGGCGATTATGCGTGACTATGTGGGTATTGTTAGAAGTAACAAGCGTTTGAAAAGTGCCCTAAAACACTTAGATGTAATTTCTAGTGAAGTAGAAGATTTGTATAAAGAATCAAGAATTTCTACAACTCTTTGTGAGCTTCGTAACATGATTAGTGTCGCCTATTTAATTATCTGGCAGTCTTTAGAGCGTACAGAAAATAAAGGCGGTTACTACAACTTGGATAATATTAAAAAGTAAAATTTTATAGTCTTTATAAAATTAAGTGTGACGATAAATGCACGATAAATAATATTTACTAAGCCTGCTTAACCTATTATGTGATTCATAATTTGGTTTAAGCAGGCTTAGTGTTTTTAGGAGCTTTATTAAAAGCCTTTTATATCTTTAATTTGTCAGTCCGAGACTTTCGAAAACTAATTTAATTTCGAACTTGATAAAGATATTTCCTGAAAAACATATCATGCCAATTCTTGTTTGTCAGTCCGAGCCTTTCGAAGACCAATTGTATTCGAACATTAAAAAGATAGGTCGATAAGTTTCATGCAACTAAAACTTAACTTTTCAGATAACTCCTATTGTTGTGTTATTTTCCCAGCATTAAAAGCTCGTTGCAAACAATTTCGGTCATGAATTTTTTTTGGCCTTGTTTATCATCATATGTTCTAGATGTCAGTTTGCCTTCAATAGCGACTTCTTTACCTTTTCCAACATATTTTTCAATAATGTCGGCTGTTTTCCCCCAAGCAACCACATAATGCCATTGGGTATCCGTTATTTTTTCACCCTTCGCGTTGGTGTAATAGTCGTTTGTGGCTAGTCTGAATTTTGCCATCTTTTTTCCCGAGTCTAAATTGGTGATTTCTGGATCGTTTCCTAAGTTTCCAATCAACTGTACTTTGTTTCTAAGCGTGTTCATAATTTAAATTTTTTCGTTAAACAGTTAATACTAGTGTTCATGTCTGTTTGAATGTGAATTTTATCAAACAAGGACAGGGCAAAGATGCGATAGCTTCAAAGTTTTAGTCGGTAATTACATGTTTAAAATCGTTTGTAAACGTTTGTAGTCGTTTGAAAATGGATGTATTTTGTTTGTAGGTTTTTGCTTTCAATGTGATTTTGTTGTATGTTTGGTAATGTGTGGAAGGGATTTGAAATAAAATATTTTGAATTAAAACTTAAAACAAATGAAATACGTTGAATTTAATATTAACACGAATAAAATAGAATTCACAAATTCTGTACTCGGATTGGAGCATGTTTTAATAAACGGTAAGAAAGTTTCAAGTAAATTTTCAATATCTGGAACTGAACATAAATTCGAAATGAATTCCAAAAATTATATATTGAAATCTACAGCCAGATTATTGGCCAAAAGTGACATTAATATCCAACTTTTTGAAAATGGAAAGTTAATTGAAACGAGCAGTCTTGGTTATAATAAAAACCACCGCATGTACTGGATGGCTTTTGGCGTGTTTTTTGGTTTGCTTAGTTTTAAGCTTGGGGAAATTCTAGTTGGTAATCTATTGTGAAAAAACCATTAGAAATCCACCATAAAACACAAGCAAAGGTGGTTAGATTCAATATTATAAAACCCGATTAATGGATAAGAAATGTTTAGAATGCGGCGATAAAATTGTTGGACGTATCGATAAGAAATTTTGCTGTGACGCCTGTAGAAACGCGTATAACAATCGCGTGAATAAGGATAGCAAAAACCTCATTCGTAATACCAATAATCGCCTACGTAAAAACTACCGCATTTTAGAAAGCCTAAACCCGAACCAGAAAACCAAAACCTCACGAGCCAAACTTATCGAAGCCGGATTCGACTTTAATTATTTCACGAGTATTTATAGGACTAAAGCGAATACGGTATATTATTTCGTCTACGATCAAGGGTATTTGCCTTTGGAAAACGATTTTTATGCACTTGTAAAACGAGAGGGGTAAATCAAAAAAAAGCCTTCAGCCAAAAAAGAGCTAAAAGCTTTAAATAAATTGCAGTGTGTAAAATTATAATATTATTTCCACGTCTGACCTTTCATAGTCATAGCGGCTTTTAGGATGTCTTTCTGACTTATTTGTCCAACGAGTTTGCCTTTTTCAATAATTGGGAACCTACGGCGCTTCGATTCTAAAAATTTCTTAGCGGCATCGAAAATATTCATATTGCCGTCTATGGTTTCAACTTCAGAAATCATGTGTTTTTCAATCGTCTGATCTTGTAAAGGCATGTTGTAGTAACGGCTTTCGCTAATTTGTTTAATGCAATCACCTTCAGAAATAATGCCAACAAGTTCATTTTTTCTGTTTACAACTGGGCCACCAGATATTCTATTTTTTATTAATGATTGCATCACGCTTTCGATCGTTTGGTCTGGCCGGAATGTAATTAAATTACGGCTCATATAATCGCTTACGGTTAATGATGGTGTTGTGGTGGTGCCAGTACGCTTTCTTGCGCCTATAAAACTCTTTATCCCCATAGTAGTTAGATTTTTTGGTAATCCTAAATATAATGTATTTAATTTGGAATTCCTAATATAATTGGAGATAAACTATTGGTTAACACGGTTATAGTGTTGAGGTAGGTGTTTAACAGGGGTGTGGCTGACTTTTAATCAGATTAATTTGAGAAGGCGAAACTCATGTCATGCCGTAGAAAAAACAATTTAAATTAAGGTTTTTTATGAATCCTTAATCCTAGATGTTGCGCTTAAAACGAGAAATGTTTATTGAGGTTTTACAATGTTGATGGCGTCAAACTCTGCTTTTTTATTCATTTGAAGGTTTAAATTCGAAAAAGCTACCAATACTTCCTCAACACTGGCCTCTAGCTCCTTTTCGCTAGTGGTGCCCAGATTAAACAAACTTTCCAGTTTATAAAATTTAGTTTCTACAACCAAAATACGCGCCTCAATTGAAGGAGATTTTATAGTGCCAGGAATGGTTGCTTTCAACTCTTTAAAAGCGTCTTTTATTGTTTTTTCATTATCCTTAAAAAAGTGTAAGTCGCTAGCCTTTACCTTCTCGATAACATCTTGAAGTTTATAATACTCGGTCCAATCCTTAATTTGAGCTTGTACTTTATTGTCTATGGAAAACTCGGTGTAATCGAAACTTTTAATGTCGTTTTCAGAAATGAGTTTACTGTTATCGACTTCAGTTTCGGTTGCTGCTGTTTGATCGGGATCTTTTTTACAATTCCAAAGTAGGATACTTATGCCGACTAACCATAAAAATTTATTACGCATCATTTTCATTTTGAGACAATAGGCTACAAAGATATAGGAATAGTTGATTTTATAATAACATAGCTGGATAGCAAATTAAGAATATTTCGATCTTTTTGTAGATTATTTTTAACGAAAACTTATTATTTTTGAAAATTCTTTATAAACACCTTGAATATTGAGCTCTAAAATACTAATTATTGGTGCCTGTGGGCAAATTGGATCAGAATTAACTTTTAAGTTGCGAAGCATTTACGGCGATGAAAATGTGGTCGCTAGTGATATAAGTTATAGTAACTTAGATATTGTTAATTCAGGACTGTTCGAAATTGTTGATGCCAAAGATTATGCAAGTGTAAAAACTTGTGTTGAAAAGTTTAATATTGATACCGTTTATTTAATGGCCGCGATGTTAAGTGCAACAGGGGAAAAATATCCTATGGAAGCCTGGGACTTAAACATGACCTCGTTATTTCATGTGTTAAACTTAGCCAAGGATAATTTTATAAAAAAAGTGTTTTGGCCTTCTAGTATCGCTGTTTTTGGACCGACAACCCCTAAAGAATACACGCCACAATATACCATTATGGAGCCTACAACGGTTTATGGGATGACCAAACAAGTTGGGGAGCGCTGGTGTGAATATTATTTCAATAAATATCAGGTTGATGTGAGAAGTTTGCGTTACCCGGGTATTATCAGTTGGAAAACCTTGCCAGGAGGTGGAACTACCGATTATGCTGTAGAGATCTACCATGAAGCCATAAAAAACAAATCTTATCAATGTTTTTTAAAAGATGAAAGTGAATTGCCTATGATGTTTATGGATGATGCCATTAAAGCTACTGTAGATATCATGCAAGCTAAAGCTGAAGATATTAAAATCCGTTCTTCCTATAATTTGGCGGCAGTAAGTTTTACGCCAGAGGATATTACTGAATCCATAAAAAAGCAAATTCCTGAGTTTGAAATATCTTATAAACCCGATTACAGGCAGGATATCGCCAACAGTTGGCCAAAAAGTATTAACGACTCCTATGCGAGGCAAGATTGGAAATGGAAACATCAATTTTCTTTAGATGATATCACAGAGGAGATGTTGTCGCAACTCCGTTTAAAATATAATTAATTGTATATCTTTGAACCACCCAAATTGTTATAATTATGCTTGAAAATTTCTGGTTTCACGTGGAATATGGTATCAACCATGTGCTTGATATTAATGCTTACGATCATGTTTTGTTTTTAATCGTATTGGCTGTGCCGTATTTGTTTAAAGATTGGAAACGTGTATTGCTTTTGGTAACCATGTTTACTTTAGGGCATACTTTGTCTTTAATATTGGCAAGCTATGGGGTGGTAAGTATTAATGCTTCCATTGTGGAGTTTTTAATTCCTATAACTATTTTAATCATTGCACTTTTTAATGTGTTTACCGCTGGAAAAGGAGCGCAAAAAGAAAAGGTTGGTGTCTTGTTTTTGTCGACCTTATTTTTTGGATTAATCCACGGATTAGGGTTTGCTAGAGAGTTTAGAATCCTTTTGGGGGATTCTGATAGTAAATTATTGCTGCTTTTTGAGTTTGCTTTGGGTATTGAAATCGCCCAAGTGATTATCGTGTTTTTAGTCTTATTTTTAGGTTATTTAGTACAAACGATTTTTAGGTTTTCTAAGCGTGATTGGGTGATGGTTATTTCGGCTATTGTTGTAGGTTTAGTTATTCCTATGATCTTGAATAGCGATTTTTTAGCTTAAAAACAGACTTTACTTATTCCTGTCTTTCAGTTAAAGGCTGAATATGCTTAAATTATTCTTAAAATTTAACGGGCTTACGTTGTAATTAAAATACGAAGCACCTATCTTCGTTAATCAGAATGGATTAGAGTTCGAACGTGAATTTGCGTTAAGGATTGCAGTGGAAATCCTTTTGCTTTTTTCAGCAAAAGATTGCAGCGTAAAGCCTGACCCGAATTGTAGTAAGGTTCCCGTTTTAACGAGGACTTGAAATGAGGGTAACGCCCTAATGATTATAATTTTTAATGCCAGAACACAAACAATTAAAGTACGACAAAGCGTATTTGCGCATTGCTCAGGAGTGGGGTAAATTATCGTATTGTAATCGCCGACAAGTAGGAGCGATTATCGTGAAAGATAGAATGATTATTTCCGACGGATATAATGGAACACCTTCCGGATTTGAAAATTTTTGCGAAGACGATGAAGGTTACACAAAATGGTATGTGTTACATGCTGAGGCCAATGCCATTCTAAAAGTAGCGGCTTCAACACAATCGTGTAAAGGTGCAACCCTGTATATTACCATGTCGCCATGCAAAGAGTGTAGTAAACTTATACATCAAGCAGGCATTATAAAAGTGGTGTATCACCAAGCTTATAAGGATGATTCCGGATTGAAATTCTTAGAAAAAGCGGGTATAAAACTTAAAAGAATAGAAGATTTAAAAGCATAACGTTTTATGGCTTTTCAAAAAAAATACCTTCCCTTATTTATAGGTGCTGCAATTGCGGCGGGTATTTTTATTGGCGGAAAATTAAGCTTTAGAGATTCGCCAGACCGTTTATTTACTACCAATAGCAAGAAAGATAAGCTTAACAGACTCATTGATTATATTGAATACGATTATGTGGATGATGTCAATACCGATAGTATTGTTGATGTTACTGTGAACGGAATTCTTGAGAATTTAGATCCGCATTCCGTATATATTCCCAAGGAAGACATGCAGCGAGTTGCCGAAGAAATGAAAGGTGATTTTGTGGGTATTGGTGTGAGTTTTTATACCTATAAAGATTCGATTGCGGTGATTCGTGCCATTGAAGGCGGACCAAGTGCGAAGGCTGGGATTAAAGGTGGCGACCGTATTATTTTTGCAGATGGCGATACCTTGTTTGGGAAAAATATTGAAGATGGCGCTTTGGTTAAAAAACTTAAAGGACCTATAAATTCTAAAGTGAATTTAACGGTGTATCGACGCGGCGAACCCGAACTATTAAAATTCTCGGTAAAACGCGATCATATTCCTATAAATAGTGTGGATGCTTATTACATGCTTACCGACAAGCTAGGCTATATTAAGGTGAATCGCTTTGCTGAGTCTACCTATAAAGAATTCCGAAAAGGCATTCAAGAGCTCGAGGCTTTGGGAGCTACCGAGATTGCTTTAGACTTAAGAGGAAACCCTGGAGGCTTTTTGGGGATTGCCGAGCAGATTGCTGATGAGTTTTTAGAGGATGATAAGCTTATTTTGTTTACTAAAAACAAGCGCGGCGATATCGAGGAGAGTTTTGCAACCAGCAAAGGGGACTTTGAAAACGGTAAAGTTTATGTTATGATTGATGAAAACTCTGCTTCGGCAAGTGAGATTGTAGCAGGAGCTTTGCAGGATAACGATATAGGTACCATTGTGGGTCGTCGATCTTATGGTAAGGGATTGGTGCAACGTGAAATGGATTTGGGTGATGGTTCTGCGGTGCGATTAACGGTTTCTAGATATTATACGCCTACGGGGCGTTCTATTCAGCGGCCTTACGATCAGGGTAATAAAGATTATTATGATGAGTATTTTGATAGAATTACCAGTGGTGAGCTTTTAGATCCTGAGAAAATTCATGTCGACGATTCCTTAAAATTTGAAACCCCAGGCGGAAAAATTGTGTACGGCGGCGGCGGTATCATCCCCGATGTTTTTGTGCCCATTGATAGCAGCATGCAAAATGAAACCCTTTCCTTTTTATTGCGTCGTGGGTTTTTTGGAAACTTTGTGTTTGAAGAACTTGAAAAAGACCGTCATCTCTACGATGGTGTTTCAAGGCGTGAATTTATTGATAATTTTGAAGTGGGTGATGACCTCGTTTTTGCTTTTCAGGATTATTTAAATCTGCGTTCCGATTCTAAAGTGACTTTCGTGGCTTATCATGATGAGGTGAAGCAATACATTAAAGCAACTTTAGCCGATCAGCTTTACGGGAATGGGGCTTTTGAAGAAGTGTACAATCAAACCGATATCATGATTGAAGAGGTGGTGCGCTTGAGTCGTGGTGAAGTTGTTGATGATGTTGAGGATGCAGACTTTGAAAGCGGAGAGTAGGGTAGACGTTAGTTTGCTTTTGCTTGAAGGTTCATGCTGTAAAACATCCTGAAAATGACAAAGATTCTAGAGTTAAATTATTTGAATTCGAGATTACCCCGCAACCTTATCATGCACCTTCACATGTTTACCATCATTCCAAATGGTTAAAATTTCGGTAGCCACATGAGCGCCACTTCCTGAAGCTATGGCAAACTGACTGCGCCAACCTGCTAAAGTGCCAGCCACATATAGGTTTTCTTCAATAAGGTGATCGGTATTTTTTAGCCAGATACGATTTTTTTCGGCTGCAGCTCTAGGATGGGCTTCAATATAAGGCTCCAAGCCTTCAATGGTCATAAAGTTAGTGTAACCTACCGCGATAACCCCTATTTTGGTGAGGTATGTGTTTCTGTTTGTGGTTACGCTATAAGTATCGTCTTGTTTGGTGATGCTTAAAACCTTTTCGTGGTCTATTTGCTCAACGTGCGGGTATAAGTTCGCGAGTTGATTTTTGCCGTCTTCTAAAATACTTTCCCCAGTGGTTCCTGGGGTTAGTCCTAAAACATTATTGAATAGGGCTGTTTGTAAATGTGATGTTTTTTGGTGTACGATGATACCAATCTTTTTATCGCTAGCAAAAGCCTTGTTTTTTGCAGAACCTAAAACTAAAGTGCAAGATAAACCTGCAGCGCCACCACCAATAATAAGGGCATCGTACATTATTTTCTGTTTTTTACTTTTTGTTCGATGCGTTTTGAAGTACGTAAAATGGCCATCATAACAATAACACAAAGTGATGCAACAATGGTAATTATAGCAATCATGCTTTCGCCTTCAAACGGTGCGTTAAAATCCAATTGCGTACAATTAAAAATGATTAAGCCTAAAGCAATGATGCTTAGTATAATGGTGAAAATTTTCATTGGTAAATAAATTTTTAAATAAGCTCAAACAACGCTTTAATGTTGTGGGCAAATAGTTTTACGGCAATGGCTAGTAGCACCACACCAAATACTTTTCTAATGATGTTGATACCGTTCTGTCCTATTAAACGTTCGATCTTAGCTGATGTTTTAAGCACGATAAAGATAATGATAACATTTAATAATACCGCAATTATGATATTTTCGGTAGCGAACTCAGCACGTAAGGATAGTAAGGTGGTTAAACTTCCTGGTCCTGCAATAAGCGGGAATGCTAAAGGGAAAACAGCTGTTGTCATGGCATCGTGTTCTTCTTGTTTGTAAAGTGTGATACCTAAAATCATTTCTAAGGCAATAAAAAATAGGATAAATGAACCAGCAACAGCAAACGAATTGACATCGATACCAATAAGGTTTAAAATGCTTTTTCCTAGAAATAGGAACATAATTAATATGACTCCAGCAATAATCGAGGCTTTCTCACTTTGAATCTGTCCAGCCTTTTTTCGCAAATCGATAACAATGGGAATGTTTCCAACAATATCAATTACAGCGAATAAAATCATGAATGCTGTAAATATTTCTTTAAAATTGAATTTTAGTTCCATAGGTATTAAATTGTTAACCTAGTAATAACACTTGGTTTTTTTAGTTTTGTATTTTATATTCTTTTAAGAAAATTCTAAATTAAAAATCTGTTTTTCAGGTAATTTTGAATTTTCGGCAAAAATATACCATTATTGCCGAATAATCTTAAAAGTTTACGCTAAAGTTTGTTTATTTTTGCCCACGATTTTAATAGGTGATTTTTATGTTTCAGTTAGGGAAAACTATTGTCTCAGAAGATGTAGTAAAGAAGGATTTTTTATGCAATCTGTCGGCTTGTAAAGGTGCTTGTTGTATAGATGGGGATGCTGGTGCACCTCTAGATGCTGAGGAAGCTAAAATTCTGGATGATATTTATCCGAAGGTTAAGCCTTTTTTGCGACAAGCAGGTATTGACGCTATTGAGGAACAAGGTACTTATACCGAAACTGAAGATGGTGATTTAGAAACCACGTTAATTGATGGCGCAGATTGTGCTTATGTTATTTTTGATGACAAAAATGTGGCGCTTTGTGCTATTGAGGAAGCCTATAATCAAGGAGAGATCACTTGGAAAAAGCCTGTGTCTTGTCATTTGTATCCTGTAAGAGTTCAGGATTACTCCGAATTTTCGGCAGTTAATTATCATAAATGGCAAATTTGTGACGATGCCTGTGCCCTTGGTCAGGAGTTGCAAGTGCCTATCTATAAATTTGTAAAGGAAGGTCTGATTCGTAAATTTGGAATAGACTGGTATATCGAATTAGAGAAGGTTGCTGCGTCTATGTAGCTTTCTAATTTATCTGTTAATAACGCTTAAAACCCCTTTAAATTAAGGGTTTTAACTGTAAAAATCATTAAATTTTTTTGTAAACTTTTTGAAGTTTTAAAACTTGTAAAACACACATTTATAGCGTTTTAAGTGGTTTTTTGTGTAAACTTATTGATTTTTAGTGTTTTCAATGTTTGTTAAAAACTTGTTGAAAAGCTTTCTTCTTTTTTGTTAAAACATATCAATCATTTTACAATCTTTGTTCTGCTCAAAATACAAGAATAGAATCCTTTTTTTAGCCTGTTAATAAACTTGTTAAAAATGTATTTTGAAATCACCGAATACCTTTTTTAATAAATCTTAGCTTTAAAGAAGTCTTTTTACTCAATGGGCTTTATAGCGAATGAGGTGGATTTAAAGTCGTTATTCGGGAATGTTAGTTGCTATATTAATTAAATAATCTAAATCAGCGCCACAACCATGGAGATTACCCACATTATTAAACGCGATTACGACACAACCCCTTTTGTGTTGGAAAAGATCACAAATGCCATTGAAAAGGCAATGCTTTCTGTAAATCACGGCACTCGTGAAGATGCAGAAGACATTTCAAACAAAGTGTTCGAAGGCCTTTTGGCTCGAAAAGCTTTAGATGCACGCTACGTGCCAACTGTAGAGCAAGTTCAAGATATTGTTGAAGATAAATTGATGGGTAGTGCCTTCCATGATGCAGCAAAGGCTTATATATTATATCGTGACGAACAAAATAGAAAGCGTCAAACAAATATTTTTGAAAAACGTATCAATTTAAAGCCTTATGAATATCCTGATTTATATGAATATGTAAATGCTATTAGACATTCATATTGGATCCATAGTGAATTTAATTTCACAAGTGATATTCAAGATTTTAAAACCGGACTAAGTTCAGTTGAAAAATCGGCTATAAAGAATACCATGTTAGCCATTTCACAAATTGAAGTTGCTGTAAAAACATTCTGGGGCGATATTTATCAAAAAATGCCAAAACCTGAAATTGGTTCGGTTGGAGCTACTTTTGCCGAAAGTGAAGTGCGTCATCATGATGCATATTCTCACCTTCTTGAGATTTTAGGATTAAATTCTGAATTTAAATCTATAAAAAAGAAGCCGGTAATTATGCGTCGTGTACACTATTTAGAAACGGCACTTAAAAATTCTAAAAGTGAAAATATTCAGGAGTATGCTGAATCTATTTTGTTGTTTTCTTTATTTATCGAGCATGTTTCGCTATTCTCTCAGTTTTTAATTATTATGGCCTTCAATAAGCATAAAAACATGCTGAAGGGTATATCGAATGTGGTAGAAGCAACATCAAAAGAAGAGCAAATTCATGGCGATTTCGGAATTGATGTTATAAATATTATAAAGAAAGAAAACCCGAAATGGTTTGGAGAAGAATACAACGAAAAAATCCAAATCATTTGTAAAGAAGCTTTTGAAGCCGAAAGCGATATCATCGATTGGATTTTTGAAGAAGGCGAGTTAGATTTTCTTCCAAAAGATGTTATAAACGAGTTTATTAAAAATCGTTTTAATAACTCACTAGAAAGTATTGGTATAGGTAAGGTGTTTACTGTGAACGAAAAATTAGTAGCAGAAACCGAATGGTTTGATGATGAAATTATAGGTACCAAACACGGCGATTTCTTTGTGAAACGCTCAATCAACTATAGTAAAAGAACAAAAAGTATAACCAGCGATGACCTATTTTAATTATGAAAGTACAAACGAACCTCCAAGAATCTAAAACCGAAAAATCTACGAACTACGACGAATTAGTAAATGCTCGTAAAGAACAAATTAAAAAAGCAACGCAACAGGAAGACGCTCCTGAATTTAAATGGTTAACTGAAAACAGTCGAAAATTTTTAGAATCGGGTTACTTAACCGATGGGACTACCCCTGAAGAACGTATTCGTGAAATTGCGAATCGTGCAGAAGAGATTCTACAAATTGATGGTTATGCTGATAAGTTTTATAAATATATGGCGGAGGGTTTTTTCTCTTTAGCTTCGCCAGTATGGTCTAACTTCGGTAAAAAACGTGGTTTACCTATTAGTTGTTTTGGTTCGAATATCGCCGATGATATGGGGAATATCCTTTATACCCAATCGGAAGTAGGTATGATGTCAAAATTAGGAGGAGGAACCTCTGGTTATTTTGGTAATTTACGTCACCGTGGGGCACCGGTAAAAAATAATGGCGTTTCATCTGGTGCGGTACACATTATGCAACTTTTTGAAAAAATGGTGGATGTGGTTAGTCAAGGTTCTGTTCGTAGAGGGCGTTTCTCTCCGTATTTACCTGTAGAGCATCCAGATATTAAAGAGTTTTTAGAAATTGGCACCGAAGGAAACTCAATCCAAGAACTTACTCATGGTGTTTCTGTAACCGATAAATGGATGCAGGAAATGATTGATGGTGATGTTGATAAACGTTCTATTTGGGCAAAAGTGATTCAGCGTCGTGGTGAAATAGGTTACCCGTATATATTCTTTAAAGATCATGCTAACAATCAAGCTCCAGAAGTTTATAAAGAAAATGATCATAAAATAGTAGCTTCTAATTTATGTACTGAAATTATGTTACCTTCAAATGATCAGTGGTCATTCGTTTGTGTATTATCTTCAGTAAATGTATTGCACTACGATAAGTGGAAAGATACCGATGCTGTTGAAACAATGGTGTATTTCTTAGATGCTGTAATTACAGAATTTGTTCAGAAATTAGAGGAGTACAGAGATTCTTCAGACTTAGAGGATAGACAAACGTTCATGTTTATGGAACGTGCTTATAACTTCGCGAAATCTAACCGTGCTTTAGGTTTAGGTGTTTTAGGATGGCATTCTTTATTACAGTCTAAAATGTACTCATTTGATAGTGAAGAGGCATATAGTTTAAACAGTGAGATTTTTAAGTTAATTCAAGAGAAGTCTTATAAAGCTTCAGAAGAATTAGCTGAGTTATATGGCGAGCCGGAAGTTTTAAAGGGCTACGGAAGAAGAAACGCGACATTAAACGCGATCGCACCAACGACATCTTCAGCCTTTATTTTAGGACAAGTATCACAAGGTATCGAGCCAATCTGGTCTAATATCTATGTGAAAGATATCGCTAAGATTAAAACCACGATTAAAAATCCATTCTTAGAGCAATTGCTAGAAGAGAAAGGTAAAAATACACCTGAAGTTTGGCGTAGTATCCGCGATTACGATGGTTCGGTACAACATTTAGATTTCCTTACAGAACACGAGCGTGATGTGTTTAAAACTTATTCTGAAATCGATCAGTTGGTTATTGTATATCAAGCTGCTAATCGTCAAAACCATATCGACCAAGGACAGTCGGTTAATATTATTGTGCATCCAGATATGCCTGTAAAAGATATAAATAACATTTATGTTACGGCATGGAAATTAGGGCTTAAATCATTGTATTACCAGCATAGTATGAATGCTGCACAAAAGTTTAAACAGAAGAAAGAATGTGCAAGCTGTGAAGGTTAAACGTCTTAACTTTATAAGTTAATCTTTTAAATATTAAATCGTCTAAAACGCATGTTTTAGGCGATTTTTTTTGACTCAAAGTATAATACACCGAGTTATATAAAAACAAAACGAGCCGCCCAAAGGCAGCTCGTATTTGTTTTATACATTATTGTGGAAGTGCTATAAATTAACTTTCATCAGCCATTAAAGCAAAAAACTTGTCAATATTCGGAAGAATGATAATTCGTGTTCTTCTGTTTTTCGCACGGTTGTCAGAACTATCATTATCTACAATTGGTTGATAGCTACTTCTACCTGAAGCGATCAGTTTTTCTGGAGCTACATTATATTTGTCTTGTAGCTTTCTAACTACCGATGTGGCTCTTAATACACTTAAGTCCCAGTTATCTGCGATATGATCTGTATTGATGGTTCTTGAGTCTGTATGACCTTCAACCATAACATCTAAACTTTCTTCAGAGTTAATAACATCAGCTAATTTTTTTAAGATAGGATCTGCTTTAGAGCTTAATCTGTAACTAGCTGTGTTAAAAAGCATGTCGTCTGCAATAGAAATCATAACCACAGTGCCGTCAATACTCACACCAAAATCTTCTTCGTCATCTAATTCTGAAGAGTTAATTACTTTTTCAAGGTTATAAGCCACAGCTAAATTCATAGAATCTTTAAGTGTTTTCGCTTGACTTAATTTTTCAGCATCCACATGTGTTAATGTTTCACGCATTTTAATTTTAGCATCATTAGAAATGACAGTTCCGTTTTCTACAACATCAAGTTTTGTGTCATTTTCGGCTTGTAAAGATGAGATTTTAGAGTTGTAGGTTTCTACACGCTCCTCAATTCTGGCAAATTTCGCCTCTAAATCCTCTTTTTCAACTTTCGTTTTTTGTAATTCGCTTCTTATTTCCCCATTCTCATGTTCTAAAGCCAGATACTTTTTTTTAGATACACATGATAACGTTAGGCCTGCGAGTAGTAAAATCGAAATTTTCTTCATAATTATAGTTTTTGTTTAATGCATTTACGTACAAAAAAACTATATAGATTACGAAGAACTAAAATTTATGCGTTTAAACGATTATTTGTAGGTACACAAGTATGAAGTTTGTGAAGATACTTTAACCTGAAATTTTTCGTTTGCGTCAATTTCATAAGCTTCTCCCGCACTAAAAGTAGCCCAGTCTGTAGCGTTTGGTAATTTAACAACCATTTCGCCTTCGATAACTCGCATAGTTTCATGCTTAGAGGTAGCAAACTCATATTCACCTGGGTTCATAACCCCTAAAGTTGAGTTACCTTCTGAAGTCGTGTAACCTAAAGATTTTACATTGTCGTTAAAATACGCGTTGTTTGAAATCATAAAATTATTTGTTTTTTGTTTTTATTGCCAACAAAGGTATAAGTTTTAATGAGCTGAGCGAAAATATTGCGGGTTTTTTAGGAAACACGATTTATGACATCAAAAAAAACAGCCATAAAACAAGTGTTTTATGGCTGTTTAGTCGGTAATGAGGATTAAGACTTATTCTTCCTCATCTTTAATTTTAATCGTTTGAACCGTATTGGTTTCAGCTATTTTAGCTGGTTTAACCGAATCGTCATGTGCATGGTCGTATTCTTCTAAAAGACTCATTGTTGCCGATAACAAATCCTTAGTTTCTAATAATAAACTAAAATATAAGGTTGTGTTTTTCGGACTAGATTCTTCTGTTCTTGTGCGTTCTACTTGCTTATGAATTTTTTCAGTAAGCAATTTAAATAAAGGTTCTTTACTTGTTAATATATGCGAAATCTTACTGAAGGATTGAGTTTCAAAAGCCTCTTTAGTATCATTGAAAAGTTGTTCTAAAATAACATCAACCTCCTTCAACTCTTTAATCTGATTGAATTTTAATTTTTTATGATTGTTATTAACGTGCTTATGAACCGCTTTAGAAATATATTCTAATGACTGTGTCATATCTTGTAGATAACCTAAAATATTTATGTAAAAATCACTGGCACCAATACTTGAATCGTCTAAGTTTTTAATAAAGTAGAAAATATTATCTCGCAGGCCTTCTACTTCTTGTGATAATTTAACAATTTGTTTGTTGTTCTTTTTCAGCATGACTAAATCTTGCTTAGCCAATCCGTTTATAGAATTTGTATAAATTTTGTTACCACGTTTAACCACGTTGGCAATGTTATTAGCGCTTTCGTGAATAACACCTTGGATAGAGCTGCTTTCTGCTTTTATTAAGCTATCTTCAGCTCTTAGCTCTTTTGATTTTTTGTTGTGTACTATAGAGCTTCTTATTAATAGAGCCAAGGCTACTAGTAATAAAATTGGAAACATTAAACCAATATTCAAATTTAGTAAGTAAGCTACAAGAGCAGCAGCTGTAAAGGCACTAAAGGCCGTAAAAAACCAACCACCTATAACATTGATTACTCCCGCAACTCTATAAACTGCACTTTCTGCACCCCAAGCACGATCGGCTAAGGAACTACCCATGGCTACCATAAAAGTTACATATGTTGTAGAAAGCGGTAATTTATATGATGTTGCAATCGAAATAAGTACAGCAGCGACCATAAGGTTTACTGCAGCTCTAACTAAATCGAAAGCTGGTAATTCAATTTTTTTATCTTTTGAAACGTTAATTACAGGGGCCTCAAATTGCTTATCAATTTTTTCTTGCCATGATTTTGGAAGCATGTAGCCGAAAATCTGTGACATTAATACCGCAGTTCTTACAAAAATTCGAGATAAGAAGTTTGGTTGAAAGCGTTCTTTTGTTTCACTTTGGCTAGAAAGATCTAAAGAAGTTTTTACAACATTTTTAGCTTTTGTTGAAAACCAAAGCGTTAAAACCATAATCATACCTGCTAAAAAAAGAAGCCAGTTGTTTGTTGGAACCTTTTGAGCTAGAATGCCCATTGAAAATTCACTAGCTGGAACACCGGAGCTGGACCATGCGGTAAAGGCATTATAAGCAGCTACAGGAACACCTATAAAGTTTACAAGGTCGTTACCTGCAAACGCTAAAGCTAAAGCAAACGTTCCTGCTACAATAACTAATTTGTAAATATTTGATTTTAGAAATATAATTAAGGCATAAGATAGTAAAGACCAAAAAGCAAAGTTAGCTAGCACTATAGAAACTACTTGTGTTTCTAAAAAGTGACTCATAGTATCACCACCAAAAATATCGAATGACTGACTCGCATATGAAGTACCTTTCAGTCCCTTCATAAATATAAAATAGGTAATTGCCGTTAATGCAAATCCACCAAATAAAGCACCTACCCAATTAGCCTTCTTTTCGAAGTTATAGGATAATAGAAGTCTTGAAAACCATTGGACAAAGGCACCCACTGAAAACGCGACGACTACCGAGAGTAGGATGCCAAAAATAATTTGTGTGGCTTTAGAGGTGTTTATATAAGTGATAACATCAGAAAAACTTCCACCGTCATGGCCAATTTTTATAAGGGCAATGGCCACTGCAGCACCTAAAAGTTCAAATACAATAGACACCGTAGTCGATGTTGGCATACCTATAGAATTGAAAAAGTCTAATAGGAGTATGTCGGTTATCATGACGGCGAGAAATATTATCATGATTTCGTCAAACATGAATTCCCCTGGATTAAATATGCCTTTTCTTGCCACTTCCATCATTCCGCTGGAGAAAACGGCTCCAACTGCTACGCCTAAACTGGCAACAATCATGATGGTTTTAAACGAAATGGCTTTAGATCCAATCGCCGAATTTAAAAAGTTTACTGCGTCATTACTAACCCCAACAACCAAATCAGCAATGGCTAAAATGGCTAATGCGATAATCATGTACAAATAGATGTTATCCATAGTATTTAATTGAAATAAGTTTGCAAATATCATGAGTATAAATGTGTGTTGTGTTACCTAATTGTTATGTTTTAGAAGTGTACTTCCATTTGTAATCTTGCTAGGATTTCATTGGTTCCACCGAAGGTTTTTATGTAACTTAAATCACTTTGAATTTTTAATTTATGCCCAACAATATATTTTGAAACCCCTAAGGTATACATATCTTTAGAGTTTTGCATAGTAAAAGCGCTCATATTTAAGTCAGTATAGCGTCCTGCGACTTCCCAATTTGAGGGAAATAAATAACCAGATTGGAAATTTAGAGCGTTCCCTGCTTCTACGATGTCTCCTGTTAGACTACCATCAGTATTTTTAGCAAAAGGATCGTCGGCAGTACGATCGGCATATTCAAACATAAAAGAAAAGCCTCTAAATTTAAACATGGCGTCTACAAATACCGTGTTTATATTTGTTTTATAGAGAGCATTGTTATTGTCAATAAACATATAACTTCCTTGGTTACTTCTGGTTCTAACCGCATCATGGTTAAATTCATAACTTGCGGCAATCGCGAGTTTAGGTGTGGGCTCTCGTTCTAAATCAGCCCCTTTATAATCGCCTTTATTTTTAAAATTTCCGAAAGGTAATATTTCGACACCACCAACATATTGAAGGCCACCTAAATTTCCGGTGGTAACGTTTCGTCCTTCTCCTAACGAAATGGATAATATTTCACGAAACACGACATTTCCAAAAGGATTAAAAAAATGTTTTAGCTGAAAACCAATATCTCTATCAATATTAAACTTGCCATTTAATAATGAGCGGTCTACCAGTTGGAGATTTGCTGAAGAAATAATACGTTCTCTATTTCCTGGGAGCTTTCCTTGTCCGACGCGAAGGATCATATTTTTGTAGAAGTTCCAGTCTACATAGGCATCCATAATAAACCTAGGAGAACCATGAGTAAAATCATCGGAACCTCCAGACATGTCTCTGTTGGAGAAGCCGGCTTCAAATTTATATTTTAATTTAGGGGAATACACAAAACCATCTAGCTTTAGTCTAGAACGTCTCACTAAAAAATTTAGATCAGCTGGTTGGTTTTCTTTCCAACTTGAAAAGCCTAGGAGTTGGAAGCGTACTGCGAATTTCATCGTAAAAGTACTATCCTTTCCTGTAATATTGAAAATGCCTTTTCCGAATGTGCCTGTCTTAATTTCTTGTGCATTCAAAAATGTGCATACAAGAAACGCTACCCCTAGTAGGGGATGTTTAGTATTCATTAAAATTAGTTTTTGTCGGCGGCAAAGAACTAACTCTAATGTTAACCCAATGTTATGTAAATGTTAATATTAGAAACAGTAAAGACTGCCTTGGCCAGGGCAGTCTTCCTAGAAATCATAATAATGTAGTCGACAAAAACTAATAAATTATATGAAATACTATTTTGTCTTAAGACATGGCAAATATCCCTTTTATAGTTCATTTCAATGTAACTTAAATATTATGTAATTATTAATAAACTTATGTTAATGGGTTTTTGTAAATAATTTACAAACAACTGGTTATGGTTTCAATGTTAAATTAATGTTACGTAAAGATTGTCTAAATGTTAATAATATCGTATATTTGTATTATAACATTAAAACCCCATAATTATGAAGAAATCAATTTTAATATTTTTCGCTTTGTTAATGACAGTGGTTTCTTTTGCGCAACAAAAGAGGGAATTAAAACTTAATAAAGAAACCAATTTAATCGATGTTGTTTATTATCATGACAATGGTGTTGTAAGCCAAACAGGGTCTTACACAGTAGATGGTAAATTACAGGGAGTTTGGTTAAGTTTTGACACTGAAGGCAAAAAAATTGTTTCAGCTAATTATGATAATGGTAAAAAAGTCGGCAAATGGATTCACTGGGTAGACGGTGTAGCCAAAGAAGTAGATTATAGTAAAAATGTTGCTTCACTTTAAAAGTAGCAACTTTGAGATACTAAAAAAAGCACTCTTTTATAGAGTGTTTTTTTTTGTTGTTAGAGCTTATACATCATTAATCAGATTTATGATATAGTGGGTCTTCTAATAATATAAATTATAAAACTTCTTGTTTTAAAAAAAAGCTCTAATACGATACGTATTAGAGCTTTTTTTGGGGTTAATCTAAAAGGTCTTAAATTTAATTCAGATCTTCTTCATGCAGCGTTGGAGAATATGAAATTGGGAAATCTACAGCTTTCATTAAGTTTCCTGAAGCTTCAAAATTAGACCCATATGTAGTATCAATAGCTTTTAAAAAGGTATTTGCCATTAAGGCATACCCTCGTGCTGTTAAATGGATACCGTCTAAACTTACGAGCCCTCCAAAGACTAAATCTGTATTTAGAACAAAATCATCAAAGGCAATTCCATTGGTAGAAGCTTCATCCAAAACACTTTTTAAATCGGCTAAAGCTAAACCATTTGATTTTGCCATAGCTTCAATACTGGTGTTGTAGGCCATAGTAGCATCGTTAATTTCGGTTTGTTCTTCTGGTGTCAGTACAAATTTATCACCCATTGGGGTCGATACGCCTATACCTTTAGGAATCTCAGATGATGCTGTAAGTAAAATTAAGTCATCTGCTGTAGCTTGTCTTAAATTGATTAAAGCGGGGTTCAAGGCTGTTAGATCCCTTAAATCTTCATCAATAATAACCAAAGCATTATTTGGACCAGCAGAAAAGGAGATTGTCCGTTCAGCAATCTCAGCATCGGCCATTTCTTGAGTTAATGGGGTATTAGCTACTAAATACGCGTATGCTTGGGTAATTCCAGCGTTATAAGCGCCATAGCCGTTCATACTATTAAGTAAATCCGCTGTAGATTGATCCAATGGAACGGGGTTATGTGTTACGGTAGTGAAATTAGAAACACTTGTAATACTTGGTACATTTGCTATGGCTCCTTTTGCACCGTTTGCTGTGAGTTTGCTTATTAAAACTTCTAAAGATGCGCTAAAAGTTGCAGGATCTGTGATAGGGTTTGAGCCGTCGCCTCCAGATAGCGCATAACCTAAAACATCGTTTGCCCCAACTTCAGATAAAGTGAAAAATGTAGGTTGTTGTGCAACGGCATCATCAATAACCGTCGCAGTGGGGGCAGAAGCTATTCTAGCATAATATGGGTTAGCACCGGCATATCCTGGCGTAATTAAATGAAAACTTTTGGAACCTGGAATACCAAAATTATTAAAGTCACTACCAATATTAATTCCTGCTTCTGTAGTAATTGGTGGTACAGGTTTGCCTATTCCTTCTAAAAATTCATTTAAAGGTTGCGGACCAGGAATCTCGCTGTTAAATGTTAATCGGTATCCACGAACAGGCGTGCCGCTAACTAAAATACCTCCTGTGTCATCTTTAACTAGTGGTTGTAAAAAATCACCACCTCCAACTTTTTTGAATTGTGAGGCTAACATGTTTGGGAATGAATTTTCTTGTCCTGCAATAAATAACCCTAAGTCTGTATAACCAGCCGTAAGTGAAGCACCTACGGCTACATATTTTGAAAAATTGGCATTGCCAGAGGTTAATTCAGGGAGGGTTTCCTCGTTTACTGGAGGAACCACATCTTCTGGAGAATTGCAAGCCGAAATGCTCAAAACGGCTAAAATTATTCCTATATATTTAGATTTAATCATAATAGTAAGTTTATAAGTTGTTAATAGTCCATGAGATGTAATACATAGAGCCTATAAATCCAGTTCCGTAAGCCGTGTAGTATTCGTCTCCTAGTAAGTTAGTGGCTCCTAATTTAAACGTCGATTTAAAGCTAGGAATTGTATAGTTTACCTGGGCATCTACCACGTGGTATTGTGGAATTAGTCCGTTTCCGAAAGTTGATTCCCAATAATAATCATCACTAAAACGATAAGCGATATTAAAACCAAGATTTTTAAAAACATTAGTGTTTCCAAAAGTCGCTTTGAATTTATGTTCTGGCGTGTTGAAATTTGTAGTGAAGTCTGGATATTTCTCCTCGTCGAAATCTAATTTAGCAAAGGTGTAGTTGGCGCCTAAATCGAAATTACCAAATACTTTTGTAGATACACCAATAGAAGCACCATACGATTTTACGGCTGCTTTAGAATTCGTATAAGCGTTGTAGGTTACATCATCACCGCGATTAAGTGCGTCTATAGACAGTGAATTATCACCTGCTTGACCGTATAAAGGCGATATCACGTACTCTTGTGCGATAAAATTTTTGTAGCTATTGAAGTAGGCGTTAAAATCTATAATAAAGCCTTTATGTTTACCACGATATCCAATTTCAGCAGAGGTCACCTGTTCAGGCTTGATTATATCTGGATTAGAAACCACCAGGTCGTTAACATCACCTGAAGCTTGATAAGCTAACACCGAATTTTCAGAGTAGGAGTTATGGTATGCAGCAGCACCTGTTTGCGTGATGGTACTTGGTTGTCCTGCTATTTGTCCGCTTCCACTAACATTATAATCACCAGAATAGCGGTCTAAGTTTGTTGGGGCAGAACCTATTAATACGGCGCGATTAGCATCTAGACCAATAAATAAATCCTGAGTGGTAGGGTTTCTAAACCCCGTTTGAACAGAAGCTCGGAAGTTGTGGTTTTTGTTTAAAGTTAAACCAGCCGATATTCTTGGAGAGAAGAAACCGTCGAAAAACTCGGATTTATCATAACGAACAGATCCTGTTAGTTTCAGATCTAGACTTTCATTTAATTCTAGATCTTTTTGAATTTGTGTATACATGCCATATTCGTAATAATCAATAGGGCCGTCGTAATCGGTATATATGGTACCGAAAGAATTTAGACTATACTGTCTAAAAGAACCACCCACTTGAATTTCAGCAAATTTTATGATTTCGCTAAAATTATAATTCCCATCGGTATGATAATATTTTGAAGCATCTTGAAATTTTGATCCTGTTAATAAATCGGGGTCATTTATACTTCTATTAAAAGCTTCTATATATTCTGGTGTACCTGGTTCAAACCTTCCTGTTTCTGCCTGAGCACGTGCAGCAGCATGTGCTTGGGCATCGTTAGCACCACCTAAAGTAGATAAAACATAAGTTCCAGCATATTCTGCAAACCAGTTTAAATCTGGTTTCCATGCTCTATTAATATTGATACCTGTGAAAACCATATCGTATGAATCACCTGCTTTATCAGCAACCACATAACTTCTTAGGAAAAAATTTCTATTGCGTAATTCAATTTTATGTTGTTCTTGAAAAAAGTTGTCAATGTAGTAACGGTTTAATCCTTGGTAAATGGTTGAACCTGTTCCCACTTTTCCGACGTATGAAACCTCAAAGTCATTTTCAAACGGACGGTAGTATAAGCCCCAGTCAGCCTTTATGCTCTTAGCCTCATTACTGGTAAGATATTTTTCATTATAACCTGTTCTACTTACCTGTACAGAAGGAGCTAAAGTGCTTGCACCAGCTGGTAAATAAGGTTGCCCAGTTGCAGGATTGATTGCCGATTCTAATAAAATAGCAACTTGTTTTAGGTTTTGAGATACTTCATCACCATAAATGTTAATACCGTTATAGTTTAGATCGGTTTCTCTAGTGCCTCCTTCCATGTTCCTGTCTACTTCACTAGTGGCTGCCCAATCTGTACCTTCTAAGTATCCAAAATTAACTTTAGCTGCAAATTTTTCGCTAAACTTATGAGCGGCTCGTATGCTTAAATCTGTATAAGGATTTGTACCAGCAGCTTCTTGAGAAGTAACTCCTCTTTTAAGTGAAGCACTTAATCCTTGATATTCGAATGGGTTTTTACTGCGCATAAATAGAATACCGTTAAAGGCGTTTGCTCCGTATAAAGCCGAAGATGCTCCTGGGAGAAGTTCGACACTTAGTACATCGGTTTCTGTCATACCAACTAAGTTACCAATAGGGAAGTTAAGGGCTGGTGTAGAGTTATCCATACCATCTACAAGTTGCATAAATCTGTTGTTTGAAAAAGTAGCGAAACCCCTTGTGTTGACAGATTTAAAAGTTAGTGAGTTAGTGTTGACGTCCACACCCTTTAAGTTTTCTAATCCGTCATAGAAATCTGCTGAAGCAGTACTTTTAATCTCTTTTAGGCCGATGCGTTCGACTGTCACAGGAGATTCGAAAATACGTTCAGGAGTTCTTGAAGCTGATATGACAACTTCATCTAAAGCGGTTCCTTCTGTCAATACGAAATTAATAGTTTCATTATTTGTATTAACTGTTTTAGTAACTGTTTCAAATCCAACGCTGCTGGCTTGAATGGAGAAGGGTGGGTCTTGAGAGTAGTTTAAAATAAATTTACCATCAAAATCGGTAACGGTACCAACAGCGGCACCAACCACAATGATGTTAGCGCCGGGAATTGGTAAATTACCATCATCAACTACCGTTCCTGAAATGATTGTTTGTCCGTAGGTCAAGCCACAAATAAACAGCAAAATTAGTGGGAGAATTTTTTTCATTTAGTTTGTTTAGTTTAGGTTAAAAATAATAATCAGTAAAAGAACGAAATAATGTTCATTGTTAAAAATATAAAAATCTATGTATGCATAATAAAATATCGTAAAAAAAAGATGGTTTTTTTGTGAAATAAACACTTTTAAACAGAAAAATGCCATGATTTATTGAAATCATGGCATTTTTAAATAATGTTATTTACGTTATTGTTTATTCAACAGTAACTGATTTTGCTAAATTTCGTGGTTGATCAACATTTTTATCTAGCATTACAGCAATGTGGTACGATAGGAGTTGTAAAGGAATCGTAGTAAGTAATGGAGAAAGTGATTCTAAAGTTTCAGGAACTTCAATCACATGATCAGCTAAGCCTCTAACTTGGGTATCACCTTCCGTTACGATACCAATAATTTTTCCTTTTCGGGATTTAATTTCTTGAATGTTACTTACCACTTTCTCGTAATGTCCTTTTTTAGTAGCAATTACAGCGATAGGCATATTTTCATCAATTAATGCAATAGGACCGTGCTTCATTTCGGCAGCAGGATACCCTTCAGCATGTATATATGAAATTTCTTTTAGTTTTAAAGCGCCTTCAAGAGCTACTGGGAAATTATAGCCTCGACCTAAGTACAAAAAGTTTTTGGCGTCTTTGTAAATTTTAGAAATGGCTTTAATGTTATCGTCCGATTCTAAGGCTTTTTCAACCTTTTTCGGTATTAATTCTAATTCAAGTAAATGTGTTCTAAAATCGGAACTACTAATTGTACCTTTAGCACGTGCAAGTCTTAAAGCGATTAGAGTTAAAACGGTAATTTGAGTTGTAAAAGCTTTTGTAGAAGCTACACCAATTTCTGGGCCAGCATGCGTATAGGCTCCTGCATCTGATTCTCGAGCTATAGACGAGCCTACGACATTACATACACCAAAAACGAATGCTCCTTTTGACCTAGCTAGTTTTATGGCTGCTAAGGTGTCGGCCGTTTCTCCCGATTGTGAAATGGCGATAACCACATCGTCTTCATTAATTACAGGATTACGGTATCTAAATTCAGAAGCGTATTCTACTTCGACAGGTATACGTGCTAAATCTTCAAATATATATTCTGCAACTAAACCAGCATGCCATGAGGTTCCACAGGCCACAATAATAATGCGATTGGCATTAAGAAACTTTTTCATGTTATCTTCAACACCTGCCATTTTAATTATGGCTTCGTTTCTTAATAAACGTCCTCTATAGGTATCGGTAATGGCTTTAGGTTGTTCATGAATTTCTTTAAGCATGAAATGGTCAAAACCACCTTTTTCAATTTGTTCTAAGTTAATCTGTAATTCTTGAACGAAGGTTTCTACTACAGAATCATCCTTGATTTTTCTAATTTTAATGCCTTTATGGAATCTGATAATGGCCATTTCTTCATCTTCAAGATACACGGCATTTTTAGTGTATTCTAAAAACGGAGACGCATCACTTGCGATAAAAAATTCATCATCATTATCTCCAATTCCAATAGCTAAAGGACTGCCTAGTCGCGCAACAACAATTTCTTCAGGTTTATTTTTATCGAAAACTGCAATGGCATAGGCACCAATAACTTGGTTTAATGCCACTTGAACGGCTTTACCTAGTTTTAAGTTGTCTTGTTTTTGAATTTCTTCAATTAAGTTTACAAGTACTTCAGTATCAGTATCAGATTTAAATGTGTATCCTCTCGAGATCAATTCAAGTTTTAACGATTCGTAATTTTCAATGATTCCGTTATGGATAATCACTAGATTACCTGAGTTTGAAACGTGAGGGTGTGAATTGACGTCATTTGGAACGCCATGGGTAGCCCATCTTGTGTGTCCAATTCCAACGTTACCACTGGTTGTGATCTCTTTTTCAACTTGTGCCTCTAAATCGGCAACTTTACCTTTAGTTTTTGAAACTTTTAAATCTTTACCGTCAAATAATGCAATTCCAGCACTATCATATCCTCGGTACTCTAATCGTTTCAAACCTTCTATTATAATTGGGTAGGCTTTTCTAGGTCCAATATATCCAACAATTCCGCACATATATTATATTTTGATATTGAAGTTAATAATTCCTGACAAATATGTAAAATAAAGCGTAATGAATCACATTTATTATGTGAAGCTTTCATTTTATACGATGAAAGTCACAAAAATGGTTGATTCATGGTTTTTATTCTTTGGCTTCGGAAGAAAATATTCTCAATCGAAGTCTAGATTCTACAGGAATCGCAGGTGTACTACCTTGAATAATGGTTCCACGTGGCGAAATGATGGAAGCTCTTGGTACCTCTGTTACTTCGTCACCACTGTCTAAAATTATCCCGGTATCGGTATAATTTACATTTGTAGAAAGTACTAGCCCTAGTTTAGTAGGGGTATCTTCTGCAATGGAATCTGTAAATAAAATATTATTAAGGTGTTGGGTTAAACGAATTTTGAAAACGCCATCATCGCTACGTTGCCCTAAACTTATAATTTTGGAGTTTAATGGGTCTGCAGCATTTGTTGTAGCATCACCAATGGAGTAATCTAAAGTAGGGTTATTGGTTTTTAAGTTGTAAGCATAAATACGGTCGTATGTATGATAATCTTCATAACCTCCTGAAGGCAGGTTATCTGCTTCGGTAACTATAAGTTGGGCTTCGTTGATCAATTTTTTTACTTCAAACCTATTGGTTATAGGGTCTTTAATATAATTGCCGTTCTCATCCAATCTTCTATAAGTTTGCTTAAAACAATCAATAGCATCCATATCTAAAACACCATCACCATCGCAATCCACCTGTCCGCTAAATAGCTCGACTACAGCCATGGATCCTTCGGTGCCTTTTAAGTACAGTTGGTCATCGCCTGAGGTTTTATCACCATTGGTTAGTGTGATGTTATAATTGTTAATAAAAGTATTAAGAATATTACCTGAGAAATTCAAAATATAAGTATTCTGAGTTCTGCTTTCAGCTTCACCAGAGGTGTAATACAAGGTGATATTCGCATTAGTAGCGGCTAAGTTTAGGAGTAACATACTTCCATCTGCGTTGATGGCTTCCGTTTTAAAATAAAGTCCGCGAAAATAATTTTTAAAATTATTGTTACTGCTTAGTACAGGGTCACCTGCTTTATCAATAATGGTTGTTTTCCAATAAGTGGTATCCAATTTTACGCGAAATGCCGGGGATTCTCTAGTAACGACCTCTTCATCGTCTTCACCTACCGTTGTTATAGTGGCTTTGCTCTCAGGAATAAAAGAAGGATCGGAATATATGGGTGTGATCGGGTCTGCAATATGATCGTCGAAGTTAATAACAGAAGTACCATTTAGTACTGAATTAACTGAGCTGCTTCCGTTCGAATAATAGTTTTGTGCTGTGTTTTCTGTACTAGTTGGATCAAAATCTCTTAGAAAATAATTATTTCGATAGATTGTTAACTTAATAGAGGAATCGCTTTTTCCGTACAAAGAATCTAATTTATATTCTGGATTATTGTCGTCATCATAACTATCAATAGTACTGTAATAAGGGATTTTTAAAACCACACTATCTAAAACAGGGTTTTCACCAAAATCTGGAGAAAGTGTAGCAGGTACCAATTGCGATACAATGCTTGCTGTTGTTAAACCATATGCAGGATCGTTAAATACACCAAGTAAATTTCCTCCCGAACCAGCATTACCCGTATTCCCTAGGTTGTTAATTTGTAATGAATCTAGTTTTTTGTTATAAGCAATTATAGGCCAAAGCGTGTCTTTAGTGTTAAAATTTGCGTTCTCATCGCTAAGAACATCACTTTCTATAACGTTAAAATCTTTATCGCAGCTAATAAAAGCGCTAACCAAAAGAAGAAAAACAATAGGGTATCGAAGGAATTTAATTGTCTTTTTCATAAAATGTAATGACTTTGATCTTAGCCTAAAACGGTTTCGTTGAAGAATGTTGTATAAGCTTCACCAAATTCATCTTTCGATTTATATTCTAAAATAGGTTTATCGGATGCTTTTAAGTAGGTTTCTAAATCTTCTGGAATGGTTTCAGAACCAATAATTAAAGCGTCTGAATAATCAATAGCAACCTTCATTAAGTTTGTATATGTTGGTTCCTCCAGTGGTTTAACCGAATCGTTATCGATATTGTCAAACTTGATTTTATTAATCATTTCTTCATTTAACGTCCCGTTGAAACTTTGATTGTATACCGAGGTTACAATTTTACTTTCGTTAAATAACGGTTCATCTTTATAATATTCCTTGAAATAAAGCGGTAATAAAGAAGCTAACCAACCATGAACATGAATAATGTCGGGCGCCCAATTTAATTTCTTCACCGTTTCAATAACGCCTTTTGCGAAAAAAATGGCACGTTCGTCGTTGTCTGGAAATAATTTTCCTGCTTCATCAGTTAACGTTGCTTTTCTTTTGAAATATTCGTCGTTATCTATAAAATAAACTTGAATGCGTTCTTTTGGTATTGAAGCTACTTTAATAATTAACGGCATGTCTAAGTCGTTAATAACTAAATTAATACCAGATAGTCGTATAACTTCGTGTAATTGGTGTCTTCGCTCATTTATATTGCCATACCTAGGCATGAATATTCTAATTTGTCCGCCTTGCTGGTTCACTAATCTAGGCGCTTCAAATGACATTGAAGAAATTTCGGTTTCAGGTAAATAGGGCACTACTTCAGATGATACATATAATATCCTCTTATCTTTCATATGATGGTTTTTGTTGACTTTAAAAAGCCTTTACTAACGTAAAATTTACGGATTTCATCTTATATCGAGAAACCTTGTAAAGGTGATTCTTTTAGCAATTGAAAATAAAAAACACGCAAAAATACAAAATTTTATGCAAATTGCTTGTAAAATCTTAAGTTTGCACCCGTTAATTTTATATTAAATCGTGGAAGTTTACTCAGAAAAACAACAAATTACAGCAGCGCTTGATGCTGTGAAAGCACAAAATAAAACCGTTGGTTTGGTGCCTACCATGGGAGCTTTGCATGAAGGTCATCTTGAATTGGTGAAAAAAGCTTTGGTTGAGAATGATCTAGTGGTGGTGAGTATTTTCGTGAATCCAACCCAGTTTGATAATAAGGATGATTTAGAAAAATACCCTAGAACTTTAGAAACCGACGTTGCGCTTCTAGAAGCAGTAAATGCCCAACGAATAATGGTTTATGCGCCAACTATTAATGATGTTTATGAAGGTGAATTGGTAGCTCAAAAATTCGATTTCGATGGTTTGGAGTTTGAAATGGAGGGTAAATTTAGATCTGGACATTTTGACGGTGTTGGTACCATAGTAAAGCGTTTGTTTGAAATTGTTAAACCTGAGAAAGCTTATTTCGGAGAGAAGGATTTTCAGCAGTTGGCTATCATTAAAAAAATGGTAGAGAAACATGACATGCCTATAGTTATTGTGCCTTGTGCTATTTATCGGGAATTGAATGGATTAGCAATGAGTTCACGTAATGTCAGACTTAAGCCAGATTATAAAGAAGCAGCCCCTTTTATTTATAAAACTTTAACATCTGCCAAAGAGAAATTTGGCACAGAAAGTGCTAGTGATGTGTCGGAATGGGTTGAAAATCAGTTTTCTGCACATCCGTTGTTGGATTTGGAGTATTTTATTATCGCCGATGAAAACACATTAAAAACAATTACAGAAAAAGAAAAACAAAAAAAATACAGAGCTTTTATTGCTGTTTATGCTGATGACATCAGACTAATCGATAATATCGCTCTAAATTAATTACCTTTGCCTCATGCAAATTCACGTAGTAAAATCTAAGATTCATAGAGTTAAATGCACCGGTGCAGAACTCAATTATATAGGTAGTATCACCATTGACGAAGACTTGATGGAAGCCGCCAATATTATTCAAGGAGAAAAAGTTCAAATTGTAAATAATGATAATGGCGAGCGCTTAGAAACGTATTGTATTCCAGGACCTCGAAATACTGGAGAAATTACCTTAAATGGAGCAGCAGCAAGAAAAGTAGCAGTTGGCGATACTTTAATATTAATTACCTATGCGATGATGGATATTGAAGAAGCTAAAGGGTTTAAGCCTGCTTTAGTTTTTCCTGATGAAGCGACAAACTTGTTAAAATAATTTATTGAATCAGAAAATAAAAAATCTGTTAAAGATTATACTCCCATTGTTATTGGGAGTTTTTTTAATCTGGTATTCTCTGTCTAAAGTTTCTATTGATAAACTTTTAGTTTATGTGCAAAACGCAAACTATTCATGGATTGTGTTGGGCATGTTTTTGGGGTTGTTAAGTCATATGTCACGGGCTTACCGTTGGCGATTTATGCTGTCTCCCATAGGTTATCATGTAAAGTTTGGAAATAGTTTTATGGCTGTTTTTGCAGCGTATTTAATTAATTATACCATACCAAGAGCGGGAGAGGTTGCTCGAGCCTCACTATTAACGAATTATGAAGGCGTTCCTTTTGAAAAAGGTTTCGGAACTATTGTCGCCGAACGTATCGCCGATATGGTTGTTATGATGGGGATTATGCTGATTACGCTTTTTCTTCAATTCGATTTTATATATGGCTTTTTAATTCAGAAGTTTAATCCGCTTAAGATTATACTGCTCTTAGTGGTTGGTCTTATCTTGTTTTTAATTGTTGCCTTTTTTGTGACTAGAAGTCAGTCTGCAATTGCTTTAAAAATTAAAACTTTTGTTGGAGGCTTAATTGAAGGGGTTTTAAGTATCTTCAAAATGAAAAACAAATGGGCGTATATTTTTCATACCCTTTTTATTTGGGGGATGTACGTACTTATGTTTTATATAACCACTTTTGCAATTAGCGAACTAGGGGTGGTTGCGCCCGGAGCAGTACTAGTTGGGTTCATTTCTGCAAGTTTTAGTATTGCTGCCACTAACGGGGGGATTGGGTCCTACCCTTTAGCAGTTTATGCAGCCTTTTCTTTATTTGGAATTCCCGAAGAACCTAGTATTGCTTACGGATGGATCATGTGGGCATCTCAAACATTAGTTATAATTGTTTGTGGCGGACTATCGTTAATCTACCTACCTATTTACAATAGAAAACGTATCAAAATCAAGGGGTAATACGAAGTTTGTACTTCCTAAAACTTTGCTTTTAAACTCTCGGTTTATTTATTACCTTGGCCTACCGAACCAAAATCTAATTATTTAATATGAAAAACCTACTTTTTGTTTTATTGTTTGCCGTGTCAGTGAGTTATGTGGGGGCACAGGTTAAATATCAAACCATCACTTCTTCAAAATTGGGAGAAGATCGTCAGCTGAAAATTCAACTGCCTCAAGGTTATAATAAAGATCAAGGGAACTATCCTTTAATTATTGTTTTAGATGCCGATTACATGTTTGAAGCTGTTGCAGGAAACGTTTCTTATTTTACGTATTGGGAAGATATGCCGCCAGCCGTTGTGGTGGGTGTAAACCAATTAAATAAGCGTTATGACGATTGTATGTATTCCGAGCAAAATTCATTGCCTATTGATTCTGGAGCAGCATTTTTTGAGTTTATCGGGTTGGAATTGATTCCGTTTATTGAAAAATCATTTAAAACAGGAAGTTTTAAGGCTATAATAGGTCATAGTGAATCTGCAAATTTCATTAATTACTATCTGTTAAAACCGCAACCGTTATTTCAATCTTATGTGGCTATAAGTCCAGATTTGGCGCCAAATATGTTGGATTATTTGCCAGAAGCTTTACGAAAAGTGCCATCTAAAACCTTTTATTATTTAGCAAATACAGATTACGATACAGAAACCATTAAGTCGATGACTGATGCTTTAAATTCAGATATTGCAGGTATTGAAAATGAGCAGTTAGAGTATAATTTTAATAACTTTAAAGATGTTTCGCATTATTCAGTTCCAACAAATGCTATTCCTGTAGCTTTAGAAAAAATGTTTAAAATCTATCAGCCTATTTCTAAAAAAGAATATAAGGAAGTTATTCTTGAATTGGAAACTTCGCCTGTAGTATATCTTCAAGAAAAATATCAAGAAATTAGTTCGGTTTTAGGTATTGAAAAACCTATTTTGATTAATGATTTTAAAGCTATTGCTGCTGCCATCGAAAAGAAAGAGGCTTACGAGTACTATGAGGAATTAGGTAAAATGGCTAGAAAATCTTATCCTGAAACTTTATTGGGAGGTTATTACATTGGACGTTTTTATGAGGAAACAGGTGAAACTAAACGTGCTATGAGAACTTACCAGTCGGCTTATACTTTAGATGAAATTGCAGGAATTACTAAGGATGAAGTGATGGATAGAGCTGACCTTATTAAAGCGGATTTTGGATATAACTAATCGCGTTGTTTCTGTTAAAATAAAAAGATTTTATGGCCAAGGTTAAAACCACATTTTTTTGTCAGAATTGCGGAACACAATTCGCAAAATGGCAAGGGCAATGTACTGCTTGTAAAGAGTGGAATACCATTGTAGAAGAATTGGTGCAAAAGGCTGAAAAAAGCGATTGGAAAACACCAACAACAGCATCAAAACGAGCGGCTGTGCCATTGTTAGTGAGTGAAATTGATACCTCGAAAGAGCCACGATTAAACACTTTTGATGGGGAATTAAACCGCGTTTTGGGAGGTGGTATTGTGCCTGGATCTTTAACACTTTTAGGAGGAGAGCCGGGTATTGGAAAAAGTACCTTGTTGCTTCAGGTTTCTTTAGGCTTGCCTTACAAAACGCTTTACGTTTCTGGAGAAGAAAGTCAGAAACAAATTAAAATGCGTGCCGAACGTGTTAATCCCAATAACAGTAATTGTTACATTTTAACAGAAACAAAAACTCAAAATATCTTTAAGCAAATAGAAGCTTTGGAGCCTGATATTGTGATCATAGATTCCATTCAAACCCTGCATAGCGACTATATTGAATCTTCCTCAGGGAGCATTTCTCAGATAAAAGAATGTACTACCGAACTTATAAAATTTGCTAAAGAAACGGCGACTCCGGTGCTGCTTATTGGGCATATTACTAAAGATGGAAATATCGCTGGTCCAAAAATTTTGGAACATATGGTAGATACCGTTTTGCAATTTGAAGGCGATCGTAACCATGTATTCCGAATTTTACGAGCTCATAAAAACCGTTTTGGTTCTACGAACGAATTGGGGATTTATGAAATGCAAGGTTCTGGACTTCGAGAGGTGACCAATCCTTCAGAAATATTAATATCAAAGAAAGACGAAGAGCTATCGGGTAATGCTATTGCAGCAACTTTAGAAGGTATGCGTCCTTTAATGATTGAGGTTCAGGCCTTGGTTAGTACTGCGGTTTATGGTACACCGCAACGTTCGGCAACAGGGTTTAATGCCAAGCGTTTAAATATGCTTTTGGCTGTTTTAGAGAAACGTGCTGGCTTTCGTTTGGGTGCAAAAGATGTTTTTCTAAACATTACTGGTGGTATCACTGTAGATGATCCGGCTATCGATTTGGCGGTTGTAGCTTCTATTTTGTCATCCAATGAAGATGTGTCTATTCCCAAAGATTACTGTTTTGCTGCCGAGGTTGGTCTTTCAGGTGAAATACGACCCGTTCAGCGTGTGGAACAGCGTATTTTAGAAGCTGAAAAATTAGGTTTTGCTACCATTTTTGTTTCTAAATATAACAAGATTTCGCTTCAAAATACTGCAATTAAAATTCAGCTTATTTCCAAAATGGAAGATTTAGTGGATTTTCTAGTTTAATCAGTTTTCAATCTTTTCAGGATAACAGAAATCGGTTTGTAAAAGGCGGACTTTGCATACTGTTAAACCCTTGTATTTTTCTTCTAAAAGCCAGTAAATTCAAGTATAATTCCTTAAATTCGCGGACTTATTAGAAATACAAGTAAATGAACGCTAAATTTCCTGAATATAAAGGTCTTAGCTTGCCAAATGTAGCAAGTGACATTTTACAATATTGGCAAGAGAACAACATTTTTGAGAAAAGTGTAACCACTAGAGAAGGTAAAGAACCCTACGTGTTTTTCGAAGGGCCACCATCTGCAAACGGGCTTCCCGGAGTGCACCACGTTTTAGCGCGTGCGATTAAAGATATTTTTCCACGTTATAAAACCATGAAAGGTTTTCAAGTAAAGCGTAAAGCTGGTTGGGACACCCATGGTTTGCCTATTGAGTTGGGCGTGGAGAAAGAATTAGGTATTACTAAAGAAGATATTGGTAAAAGCATTTCTGTTGAAGATTATAACGCCGCTTGTAGAAAAGCCGTGATGCGTTATACCGATGTTTGGAATGACTTAACTGAAAAAATGGGCTACTGGGTAGATATGGACGATCCATACATTACCTATGAACCAAAATATATGGAGTCTGTTTGGTGGTTACTAAAGCAGATTTACAACAAAAGTTTGCTTTACAAAGGCTATACCATTCAACCGTATTCTCCAAAAGCAGGAACAGGCTTAAGTTCTCATGAGTTAAATCAGCCAGGAACTTATCAGGATGTTACCGATACAACTATCGTGGCACAGTTTAAAGCTGTAACCGAAAGTCTTCCAGAATTCTTCCAAAATCAAGGAGATATTCACTTTTTGGCATGGACGACAACACCATGGACGCTTCCTAGTAACACGGCATTAACCGTTGGTCCGAAAATAGAATATGTATTGGTTGAAACCTATAACCAGTATACTTTTGAGCCTGTTAAAGTGGTATTGGCTAAAAAATTAGTAAGCTATCAGTTTTCTGGGAAATTCAAATTAGTCGAAGAGGCTTCTGAAATTTCAGCTTATAAACAAGGCGATAAAAAAATCCCGTATAGAATCATTAGTGAATGTATTGGTAAGGATTTAGTAGGAATAAAATACGAGCAGCTTTTAAAGTATACGCTGCCAAATGATAATCCGGAAAATGCATTTCGCGTCATTGCTGGTGATTTTGTGACTACCGAAGACGGTACAGGAATCGTACATACCGCGCCGACATTTGGTGCCGACGATGCCTTGGTTGCAAAACAAGCGACTCCAGAAGTACCGCCTATGTTGGTGAAAGATGAGAATGGCAATTTAGTGCCTCTTGTAGATTTACAAGGTAAATTTAGACCAGAAATGGGTGAGTTTGCTGGTAAATACGTGAAAAACGAATATTACAACGACGGTGAAGCGCCAGAGCGTTCGGTGGATGTTGAAATCGCGATCAAATTAAAAGAAGAAAATAAAGCCTTTAAGGTTGAAAAATATAAACACAGTTATCCAAACTGTTGGCGTACCGATAAACCAATTTTATACTACCCGTTAGATTCTTGGTTTATTAAAGTTACCGATGTAAAAGATAAAATGGTAGCGCATAACGACACCATTAACTGGAAGCCAAAAGCTACAGGAACTGGTCGTTTTGGAAACTGGCTTGCCAATGCGAACGATTGGAATTTATCACGCTCGCGTTACTGGGGTATTCCGTTGCCAATTTGGAGATCTGAAGATGGTAAGGAAGAACTTTGCATTGGTTCTGTTGAAGAATTAAAAAGTGAAATGGCTAAGGCTGTTTCAGCAGGAGTTTTAGAAAAGGATATTTTCGAAGATTTTGAAGTAGGAAACAATTCAGAAGAAAATTACGCGAAACTCGATCTTCATAAAAATATTGTCGATAACATTGTGTTAGTATCGCCTACCGGTCAGAAAATGTTCCGCGAAAGCGATTTAATTGACGTATGGTTCGATTCAGGATCTATGCCTTATGCACAATGGCATTACCCATTTGAAAACAAAGATTTAATAGACGATAAAAAATCGTACCCAGCCGATTTTATTGCTGAAGGTGTCGATCAAACACGTGGATGGTTTTACACGCTTCACGCTATTGCTACTATGGTATTCGATTCTGTAGCCTATAAAAATGTGGTGTCTAACGGATTGGTACTCGACAAAAACGGACAAAAAATGTCCAAGCGTTTAGGGAATGCCGTCGATCCTTTTGAAACTTTAAGCAATTACGGTGCCGATGCCACCCGTTGGTATATGATTGCCAATGCGAATCCTTGGGATAACTTAAAATTTGATATTGAAGGGGTAGAAGAGGTAAAACGTAAATTCTTCGGAACACTTTATAATACCTATTCATTCTTCAGTTTATATACAAATCTGGATAAGTTTAGTTATGCTGAAGCCGATATTCCGTTAGCAGAACGTCCTGAATTAGACCGTTGGATACTTTCAGAATTACATACCTTAATCCAGAAAGTGGATGCTTTTTATGCCGATTACGAGCCAACAAGAGCTGCTAGAGCGATTTCAGATTTCACTCAAGATTATTTGAGTAACTGGTATGTACGTTTAAGTAGAAGGCGATTCTGGAAAGGCGATTATGAGCAGGATAAAATTTCGGCTTATCAAACGCTTTATACCTGTATGGAAACCATAGCTAAATTAGGTGCGCCTATTGCTCCGTTCTTTATGGATAGACTGTATTTAGATTTAAATTCGGTGACCCAAAAAGAGCAGTTTGAAAGTGTGCATTTAGCAAATTTCCCTGTTTTTGATAGTGCTTTTGTCGATAAAAGCTTGGAGCGTAAAATGGAAAACGCACAAATCATATCTTCTTTAGTCTTGTCTTTAAGAGCTAAGGAAAAAATTAAAGTACGTCAGCCACTTCAAAAAATTATGATTCCTGTAAATTCTCTTCAGCAAAAAGAAGAAATCGCAGCGGTTTCAGAATTGATAAAACACGAAGTGAATGTTAAAGAGATTGAGCTTCTGGAAGATGCGTCGGATATCTTAGTAAAACAGATTAAACCGAACTTTAAAGTGTTAGGGCCGCGCTTTGGAAAAGATATGAAAGCCATTGCTGGAGCAGTAATTAACTTTACACCTGAAGATATTAACAAAATTGAACAAAATGGCAGTTTAGAAGTTGATATTAATGGAAAAAATATTACATTAGAACGCTCAGATGTTGAAATTACCTCCCAAGATATCGAGGGGTGGTTGGTAGCAAATGAAGGTGCTTTAACCGTAGCTTTAGATGTAACTATTTCGGAAGACTTGCGTAAAGAGGGGATTGCCAGAGAGTTAATTAACCGCATTCAAAATTTACGAAAAGATTCAGGCTTTGAAGTTACAGACAATATTGCTGTTAAACTTCTTAGAGATGAGCAAATTGTAAACGCTGTAGAGGCAAATGTGGCTTATATTAAGTCGGAAACTTTAACCAAAGAACTAGAAATAGTTGAAAATTTAGACGGTGGTATAGAAATTGCTTTTGATGATGTCAATACCAAACTGTTTATTGAAAAACATTAATATTATGGCAGATAACGTAAGATATTCGGATGCAGATTTAGCAGAGTTTAAAGCGCTAATTACAGAAAAAATTGAAAAGGCGAAATACGATTTAGACCTTATTAAAAGTGCCTACATGAATGATTCAACCAATGGCACTGAAGATACATCACCTACTTTTAAGGCTTTTGATGAAGGTAGTGCTGTTATGAGTAAAGAATCGAATTCTCAATTGGCTATTCGTCAAGAAAAGTTTATTCGTGATTTAAAAAACGCCCTTATTCGTATCGAGAATAAAACTTATGGTATTTGCCGTGTTACAGGAAAATTAATTAATAAAAAACGATTAGAGCTTGTGCCTCATGCGACTTTAAGCATTGAAGCAAAAAACATGCAACAATAAGTTTTTTAATATAGCTATATAGGCTGTCTGAAAAGTATTTTATATGTCATATTGAAGTTGTCAAAATATCTCAATGTACTATTACATTAAAGGTTTTGACACACTCAAACTAACAAACTAGAATGACATCACTTTTGAGACAGCCTTTTTATTTTTAGCTCTTACCTATTTTAAAATTTCACCATTTATGTATAAAGTTTTTAAAGCTTTATAGACTTCTAATTTCTGTCCATGTCTTTAAAGAAATCGATTTTTATTATCATTGTTATTTTACTTATTGATCAAATTAGTAAGATCTACATTAAAACACATTTTGCTTTACATGAAAGTGTTGATGTGTTTTCATGGTTTAAAATCTATTTTATTGAAAATGACGGCATGGCTTGGGGTACCAAAATTAGCGATTTTACATCCTTAATCTCCGATAGAAGCGCTAAAGTGGCCTTAACTTTATTTCGGGTGTTTGCTATTTTCGGAATTGGGTATTGGTTATATGATGCCACCAAAAAACGGAGCTCCATTATATTAATCGTGGCCATTGCCTTAATTTTTGCAGGCGCTTTGGGTAATATCATCGATTCGGTATTTTACGGTGTTTTATTTGACCATAGTTTCAATCAGGTTGCAACGTTTCTACCAGAAACGGGAGGTTACGATACTTTATTACATGGCCGAGTGGTCGATATGCTATATTTTCCTTTAATCGAAGTAGACTTGCCACATTGGCTTCCTGTGTATGGCGGCAAGCGTTTTAACTTCTTCGAACCTGTGTTTAATATTGCCGATGTGGCTATAAGTACAGGCTTTATTATGCTGATTGTATTTAATAAAAAGGCTTTTTCTAAAGCCGAAGCGTAAATTTATTCGGTCAAGAATTTTCTTCTGATAAGGGTTTTCCTATATTTGGGGTTTAAAGCCTTATAAATGAAGCCGAACCGCCTACTTTTAGCTCTTGTACTTGTTTTTACTTTTCAGAAAGTATATGTCCAAAACCATTACGATATTGTTTTTCCTAGGAGTGCCAATGAGAGAAATCAAAAATGTAAATCCTGTTTTGAAACTTTTAAAAACAAACCCAAGGAGGTTAAGTTTTCCATAAAAAGAGACGGGAATAACCTGTACTTTGAAGTGAATGATAAGGACTGGTTTAATAAATTATTTGCAACTGAAAGTGATGGTATTGCCATAGATTTGGTTACAAAAAGTAAGTATGATTGTAGTATAGATTCTATAGAAAACAAACAAATTCGTGGTCGATTGATGCGTCCACTCTATGGCTCACGATTACGGAAAGCCTTAAGGCCTCATGGCGATAAAGCCTATCGTGTGCATGTGGGTCGTGTTTCCGATATGGAAATTAAAGAGCCTATAGAATATAACATCCTCTTTTTAGGTAATAAAACACTTTGTCGATATAATCTGTTATACGATTTGGAATCTTACCCTTGGGATTTGCTCGATATGGGGATGTACTTGGATTCATTAAGTTATTCAACTAGAAAAATTCAAGCCAAAGGTCAAGAGGGCTATGATCTTAAGAATAAAACCTTGAAGTTTAAAATTCCTTTTGAAAAAGACAAAGCTGAATATTCCCAAGAAGATATAAAACCTATATACGATTCATTAAGACTTACCGATTATAATATAACTGCTATAAATATTAAGGCCTATGCTTCGGTTGAAGGGAGTTTAGAGCGTAATTTGGAACTGCAAGAGCAACGCGCCAATAGTATTGTGGCTTCATTGCAGTCGTTTCAACAACCTACTATTGAGACGACAGTTTCATCTTCCGAGAATTGGGTGGAATTTTTTAATGATATTAAAGGAACACCCTATGAAAATTTAAATACCTTAAGTAAAGATCAAATTAAAAGAGAGCTTGCTGCTGGTGTAAGTGAGAAAATGGAACCTATTTTGGAACGTCACCGTAAGGCCGTTGTCGATTTGGAACTGGAGCGCAAAGACAAGTACAAAACCATGTCTGAAGATATTTTACTTGAAAAGTTTCATGCCTCACTATCCTCCGATGATTTAGAAGAAGCTATAGCGATTCAGAATTCCATTTTTGAGAAAATTAAAGGAGGCACGGTTTCGCCATTATTTTTAAGAAAAATGGAAGTTCCTCAGCAGGAGAAATACGCTAATTTGCTTAATAAAAACATGTCCTTTTTATATATGATAGATAAAAGGCAAGCGCTAAACGTGTATAATGCGTTATTAGAACTTGAAAAATTAGTACCCCAGGATGCTCACGTTAAGTACAATATTACAGCTGTTAAAATTATATTATGGCGTCATAAATGGCAAGATGTTGATGATAATCAGATTAAAAATGATATCAATGCCTTGAAAACTTATGGCATTGACCATGCGCTTATTACCAGAATGCTTGTTAATTACAATATTGTTAAAGCTGAAGAGTACATGAGAAAACGCGATTATGACAATAAAGACAAAGCTGTTGGTTTTATTGATAAGCACTATAGCGAATTTACTTTATCTGACTACGACTATTTAAGTTTAGCACAATTTTTTACCTACTATGCAAATCTAGATTATGCTGTTAAGCTGTTGGAAAATAAGGCAAAAAGTATCGATGTAGACGAAGATTTACTTTACTATTACTTAAACCTGACTTTAGTTAATAAAGAACTTACTCAGGATACCGATTATCGTTCTATTTTACTCAATGCTTATAATATGAATCACAAGCGTTTTTGTGAGCTCTTTAATGCTGTTGAAGATGGAGGTGTGACCTTTCAATTGTTAGATGATGCCTATTTACGAGCAACGTACTGCGAAAGCTGTAACGATTAAAATCGATATGTTTTATGTGGTGTTACACAGAAATCTAATTTAACGTCTGTTTCAAAAGTTTCAATAGTCTCAGTTTCAGCTTCAAAAAAAGATAGGCCTATTTTTACGGTACCAGGTTTGCATTGTGCTAAAAAGCGATCATAAAAACCTTTACCATAACCAACACGATTGCCTTTGTTATCAAAAGCTAAAAGCGGAACAAAAACAACGTCAGTTTTACTGTTCTCTATTTCAATACCATCTACCGGTTCAGGAATGTTATAGCTATTTTTTTTAATCACGGTGTTGTCCGTGAGCAAGAAACTATGCATGGCGCCGGTAGTAAAATCAGATTTAGAAATCAGAATATTTTTGTCCTTTCCCGATAAAATATTCAGGATATAATCGGTGTTTATTTCTTTTTGTTCAGCAATACTTAAAAAGATATGGTAAAAAGTATAGCTCCAAATGGGTAAATGTAAAAGCTGATTAGAAATGAGTAAACTTAAATCTTCCAATTGTGCTTCGGTGAGTTCTGCTCGAAGCGCCTTATATTTTTTTCTTAATGCTAACTTATTCATGTTTATTTAGTTCGGTTGGCTTGTCTGACTACCATTAATTTGAATTAACTCTATTTGTTTTTAATGAATACAATTGTTTTGTTTTTGGAGTGCTGTCATTCAGACGAAGCATGAGGAAGAATCTTGCTATAGGAAGATTTCTCGTCAGTCGTTCCTCCTTCTGTCGAAATGACAAGTGGTTATTAAACCAGTAATTTCAGATTTTGTACTATCGTTACCATGTAGAACTCAAATTGCCTATGTTAATACACGTTTTAATTTTTTTGAAATGTGAAATAATGCATCGCCTTGATATACGACGGGCGCTTCATTAACATTAATAATATAACCCGAATTTGATGCTTTTACAAAGTAATTAAACTTTCCGTATGGGTCGGTAATATGACCTAAAACATCGCCTTTTAATACATATGCTCCAATATGAATAGAGGCTTTAAACATCCCTGAGTATTTGGCTCGTATCCATTTGCTGTCATCAATAAATACACAATCATGTCGCGGTTTAGACGATTTTATATTGGTGTTAAGCATACCCAGGTGTTTCAAAATACGCTTGGAACCATTAACACCTGAATTTGTAACCACATCATCAATATGAAAAGATTTACCGCCTTCAAAAAGTAATATTGGTTTTCCTAATTTCGAACAGGTAGCTCTAAAAGATTTCGATAAATTTTTGGAGTAAAGTACAAAAGGCGCTCCAAAAACTTTGGCTAAAGCGATAAGCTCTTCATTCGATTTTTCAAAACGAAGTTGAGGTGCATTAAAGCGCCCCGATCCCCCGGTATGAAAGTCGATTATAAAGTCTACATTCGGTATCACATCATTAATCAGTTTGTGAGCCACGCGTCCTGCAAGAGAGCCCGTAGGGCTACCAGGGAAAACACGGTTTAAATCACGACCATCGGGAAACTCACGTGTTAAGTTTATAAACCCGAAAATATTAATAACAGGCATACACATTATGGTGCCGCATTTCGGTTTGTTTATGTTTTTCGCGATGAGCTGTCTAACAATTTCAACCCCATTTACCTCATCACCATGAATACCTGCTGTAAATAAAACCGTTGGCCCGGGTTTTTTGGAGCGTTCAATAATTATAGGAACGTTTACTGGGGTAGAAGAGTGTAAGTTGGCCACATTAAAGTTAACCTCCTTACTTTCTCCCAATTTTATGGTAGTACCAAGAATGTGTAAATCACCTTTGTTTATGTTTGTCATTACCTTTTGTTTTTTTCAATAAAAGATATAATGGCTTTGGCGATGTTGCGACCAGTGGCTTTCTCGATGCCTTCTAATCCGGGTGTCGAGTTTACTTCTAAAAGTAGTGGGCCTCTAGATGATTGAAGCATGTCTACACCACAAACGGGTAGTTTAAGGGCTGCCGCTGCGCTCATAGCCAATTTGAGTTCATCATGACTTAATTTTATAATATTGGCTGAACCTCCACGATGCAGGTTGGAGCGGAACTCTCCTTCCTTACCTTGGCGTTTCATGGCGCCAACAACTTGTCCATCTACCACCAAGGCACGTAAGTCAGCGCCTCCGGCCTCCTTAATAAATTCTTGAACAATAACACGTGCTTGTAAACCATTAAAAGCTTCTAGGACCGATTCGGCAGCACTTTTAGTTTCGGCTAAAACAACGCCTAGTCCTTGGGTGCCTTCAAGTAATTTAATGATTACTGGCGTGCCTCCAACATGTTCGATAACTTCCTCGACATCTCTAGAGTAATTTGTAAAAACAGTTTTAGGCATGCCTATTCCTGCTTTGCTTAAACGCTGTAAACTGCGTAGTTTATCACGTGAGCGCTGGATAGCATCAGAAGTGACAATAGTAAAAACCCCCATCATTTCAAATTGCCTAACAACGGCACAACCATAAAAGGTTACCGAAGAGCCAATCCTTGGGATAATAGCATCTACGTAATCCAAATACCGGTCTTTATAGAAAATTGTGGGTTTTTCTTTTTCAATGATGATATCGCATTTTAGAGGATCGATAATTTCCATTTTATGTCCTCGTTTTTCGCCTTCTTCAATAAGGCGATCGGTAGAGTACAACTGCGAATTTCTTGATAGAACGACTATATTCATGTTATTTTTTTAGAAAGGAAACGTTTATTAAATCTACGTCTACTATAAATTTTTGTTTTAGAAACTGTCTGCCAATAAGCACTGGGAATTTCATATCGTCTCTTGTGCTTAAAGTTAGGTTAATCTTATATGTTTTGCCAAAAAAGACGATGTCAGATTTGATTTTGTAGCGATTTTCTTTGTAACCGTTACTGCTTTTTACATCGGTACGCCAGAAAGTGTCGAAAACTATTTCTGTTTTGCCAAAATTTTTATGGGTATTACTGTTAAAAATACATCTTAAAGTGCTGCCTTCTTCAATAATTTTTGAACAATGGATGGTAGAAGTGTAAGCTCCAGTGTCCATTTTTACATCTATATTGAAGAGCTCCAGATTAGGGAAGTCAACAATATCAGTGCGTCCGAGGGTTTTCTTACTCATTGTTATTTTTTTTAAAAGTGGCGCAATGTAGGGAATTAGTTAACTCAAATATAAAGAATAGCTATTATGATCTTCAATCTATAAAAAATAATTTACATCTACAGATTCTCACATGTTAAAGCGCATTCTTATTGTGCTTTATTTTTAGATAATGGATTAAATGTGACGTTAAAGTACTAGGCTACATTTACTACAATTCTGGCTTTGAGAGTGTTGTTTTTATGAATACTTAAAGCGATTTATTAAAGCTGTGAATTTCCTTTAAAATCTAAAAAGAATTACCTTTACGGGAATGGATCAGCCTAATCTAGAGATACAATTAAAAACGCTTCCCAATCAGCCAGGAGTTTATCAATACTATGATAAAGATGGCGTTATTATCTATGTTGGGAAGGCTAAAAATCTAAAAAAAAGAGTCAGTTCCTACTTTAATAAAACACACGATAGCGGGAAAACTAGGGTTTTAGTAAAAAAAATTGTAGACATTAAGCATATTGTTGTCGATACAGAAACCGATGCGCTGCTATTAGAAAACAATCTTATAAAAAAATACCAACCCAGGTATAATGTATTGCTGAAGGATGATAAGTCATACCCTTGGATTTGCATTAAAAAAGAGCGATTTCCCAGAGTGTTTAGCACCCGACGTGTTTTTAAAGATGGCAGTGAATATTTTGGTCCCTATACCAGTTTAAAAACGGTTTATACTTTATTGGATTTGATAAAAGGGCTATATAGTCTTAGAACTTGCAATTATCATTTGTCTGAAGAAAAAATAGATTCAGGGAAATATAAAGTATGTTTAGAATATCACTTAGGAAACTGTAAAGGGCCTTGTGAAGGATTGGAAACTGAAGTGGCTTATAATGAGAATATCAAAGCCATTCGTGAGATTTTAAAAGGAAATTTTAAAGACTCGTTGCAGCAATTTAAGGTTCAAATGAAAGCTTATGCTGAAAATTTGCAGTTTGAAGAGGCTCAAAAAATTAAAGAAAAAGTTGAGATTTTAGAAAACTATCAAGCAAAATCGACCATTGTAAATCCTAAAATAAGTAATGTCGATGTGTTTTCGATTATGAGTGATGAAAGTTATGGTTATATCAACTTTTTACAAGTATCTTACGGTTCTATTATTCGATCTCATACTTTAGAAATTAAAAAGAAATTAGAAGAAACCGATCGCGAACTTTTAGAGCTGGCTATCACTGAAATAAGGCAACGATTCAATTCCAATTCTAAAGAAATTTACGTACCTTTTAATGTAGATTTGGGTGAAGATATCAAGGTTACGGTGCCTAAGTTAGGTGATAAAAAACACATTCTCGATTTGTCTTTACGAAATGCAAAATACTATCGTATGGAGCGTTTTAAGCAAATAAAAATAGTAGATCCCGACCGACACGCCAATCGGATCATGGCACAAATGAAAATAGATTTAAGGTTGTCGGAAGAACCACGACATATAGAGTGTTTTGATAATTCTAATATTCAAGGAACAAATCCGGTAGCGGCATGTGTGGTGTTTAAAGATGGTAAGCCAAGTAAGAAAGACTACCGTCATTTTAATATCAAAACGGTTGTAGGACCAGATGATTTTGCTTCGATGGAAGAGGTGGTGTACAGACGCTATAAGCGCATGGTTGAAGAAAATCAATCCTTGCCTCAATTAATTATTATTGATGGTGGTAAGGGGCAGTTGTCTTCGGCTTTAAAAAGTTTAGACGCTTTAGGTTTACGTCAGGAAATTGCCATTATAGGTATTGCTAAGCGTTTGGAAGAATTATTTTATCCCGATGACCCTGTCCCGCTATATTTGGATAAAAAGAGTGAAACGCTTAAGGTTATTCAGTTTTTACGAAATGAAGCACACCGTTTTGGTATCGAGCATCATAGAAATCGTAGAAGTAAAACGGCCTTAAATACCGAGTTAGAAACCATACCAGGTGTTGGCGAAAAAACAATTGTAGAACTTTTAAAGCATTTTAAATCGGTAAAACGTATATCAAATGCTAAACTTGAAGAATTGGAAGCTGTTATAGGGCATTCTAGAGCTTCAAAAGTGTATAACCATTATCATAAAAATTAAAAAATTAAGGCTGTAATCCTAATAGAACTTTGAATCAAAAATACCTCATATGTATCTTGTTATTTTTCGCTGTATTTTCCGCGGAAGCGCAACAAAATGCTCAAGAAAATCAGCCTAAAGTAGGTTTGGTTTTGAGTGGCGGTGGTGCAAAAGGCTTGGCTCATATTGGTGCATTAAAGGTGATTGATAGTCTTGGGGTGAAAATAGATTATATAGCAGGAACCAGTATGGGGGCCATTATTGGAGGTTTATACGCTGCGGGATATTCTGGAAAACAATTAGATTCTCTATTTCAAGTGATTAATTTTGATGATCTTATTAGTGATGAATTGCCTCGTACTTCCAAAACATTTTCCGAACGTACGAATGCCGAAAAATATGCAGTAAAATTACCTTTTAATAAGTTTTCTGTAAAATTACCATCAGCTATTTCTAAAGGACATAATGCCTATAATTTATTTTCAAACTTATTGTTTCCAGTTGGAAGTATAGATGATTTTAGCAAGCTTCCAGTACCTTTTTTTTGTATAGCTACTAATGTTGAAAATGGCGAACAAGTCATTTTAAATAAGGGGAATTTAGCGCAGTCTATCTTGGCAAGCGGTGCTTTGCCTTCACTTTATCAGCCCGTAATGATTAATGATGCCATTTTGGTAGATGGTGGCGTTGTAAATAACTATCCAGTAGATGAGCTTCGAGATTTAGGTATGGATATTATTATTGGTGTAGATGTTCAAGACGGTTTGGCCGATCGTGAGCATTTATCTTCTGCTCCTGATTTATTATTTCAAATAAATAATTTCAGAACTATTAATGATATGCGGCTTAAAGTTAAGAAAACAGATATCTATATTAAGCCAGATATTATGGATTACAATATGATTTCCTTTGATGATGGACAACAAATAATAAACTTAGGGAGAGAAGCTGCTTTAACTAAAGTGAAAGTGCTTAAAAAATTACCTGCGTATACTAAGGCAACAGCGAAAAAACCATTGCAATATCGTAATGTAGATAGTATTTCTATTAACCATATTCGGATTAATGGTATTAAACATTACACCAGAGCTTACGTTTTGGGTAAACTTAAATTAAAAGAAAAGGAGACTGTAAGTTATGCCGATTTTAATGAAGGGGTTAATAATTTGGTGGCCACCGATAACTTTGATACGTTTGAGTATCAACTAAAACAATCCAAAGATACGGTGGGTTACGATTTGGTAGCACGAGTTAGGGAATCTTCAGTAGATGCTTATTTAAAACTGGGGGTGCATTACGACGATTTATACAAAACAGCTGTTTTACTTAATCTCACCAAAAAGCGCCTATTGTTTAAAAATGACGAGATGTCTTTCGATTTGATTTTGGGAGATAATGTGCGCTATAATTTTGAATATTTAATTGATAAAGGATTTTATTGGAGTATAGGTGTTAAATCGCGTTATAATCAGTTTGCTAAAAAAATAAATGCGAACCTGGTTTTGGAGGATGAACCATTAAGGGATAATGGCCTTAATAAAATTGATGTGAAATTAAGAGATCAAACGAATCAATTATATGTGCAAACTTTATTTATGCGAGATTTTGCCTTTAGTATGGGGGCAGAACACAAGCATATTGAAATTGATACCGAAAATTTAACAGGGATTGATGATGAAGATTATTCCTTTGGAAGTACCAACTATTTAGGTCTTGTAGGCGCATTAAAAATGGATAAGTACGACGATTTTTATTTCCCGAGAAATGGGGTTTATTTCGATGGTCAATTGAATATCTACCTGTATTCTTCCAGTGAAGGTAGCGATTTTAAAAATTATTCTATTGCCAAAGCAAGCATGGGTTACGCTTATAGTATTTCTAAAAAGTTGGCCTTTAATTTTCAAACCAGCGGCGGCTTTAAAATTGGAGATAAATCCGATCCTACCCTAGATTTTGCTCTGGGTGGTTATGGAAATCACCTAATTAATAATTTTGTTCCCTTTTTAGGTTACGATTTTGTTTCGTTAACAGGTAATAGTTACGTAAAATCAGCACTCACTTTCGACTACGAAATTTTTAGAAAACAGCACATTTTGCTAGAAGGGAACTGGGCTAATATCGATGATGATATTTTCGATTCTGGCGAGTGGTTTACACTACCCGATTATTCTGGTTACAGTATAGGTTATGGTGTTGAAACCTTTATTGGTCCTATTCAACTTAAATACACTTATTCCCCAGAATTGGGAGAGCGCAAATGGTTTTTTAATGTAGGGTTTTGGTTTTAATGTCTCGGTTATAGCAATTTCATTAATAGTGTCTTACTAATTCATATTTATATTATAAATAGATCTATTATAATTAAACGTAATAGGTCTTTTTTAATGATTAAAATTTGAATACATTTAGATGTCGTTTTCTGACAAAACTTAAGTTTTTGCTCGTGAAGCTTTGCGGTAACTATTTTATAAATAGAATTTCAATGTGTTTTATGGAACAGTAATTGCCAGAATTTAAGTATAACAATAAAAACACAGCTAAGAAGTTGTATAACAAACGACCCAACGTATGATGAAAAAAACACTACTTATATTATTTATTTTAGGCGTTATGCCTACTGCTATCGCACAAGAAGAATCGGCTTTTGGAGTTGGTGAGTGGTTTAAATTTAAAATGAGTTATAGTAATTGGTTAAAGGCAGGGAATGCCACTTTAACGGTGAAAGAAGGGGAGGTAAAAGGTAAGGATGTTTATCATGTTGTTGGTAAAGGCTGGACTACAGGCATGATAAAATGGTTTTTTGCTGTAGAAGATCGTTATGAGAGTTATTTCGATAAGGAGAGTTTAGTGCCGTATAAGTTTGTACGAGACATTGATGAAGGTGGGCATACCAAGGATTTGGTAATCGATTTTGATCAAGTGAAAAATAAGGCTTATATACATGATAAAAAGAAGGATACCAAAAAGGTTATTGAAACCAAACCTAATGTTCAAGACATGGTTTCTACGTTTTATTACCTTCGAAATAACTTAGATACAAAAACCATTAAAATTGGTCATGAAGTACATGTCGATATGTTTTTTGATGATGAAAATTACGGGTTTAAATTGCGATATTTGGGAGAAGAAACCATTAGTACAGATTTTGGGCCAGTTAGAGCTTTAAAATTTAGACCATATGTGATGGCAGGGCGCGTTTTTAAAGAAGAGGAAAGCTTAACGCTTTGGGTTTCTAAAGATAAAAATAAAATACCATTACGTATACAGGCAGATTTAGCGGTTGGGTCTTTAAGAGCCGATTTAGAAGATTTTAGTGGTTTAAAACACCCTTTTAAAACGAGTAAGAAATAGGTATGGCTAATAAAGATTTATCAGATAAACTAAAAGAAAAATACGATGCGCTAGATCAAGACCTCGAAACGCATTTAGAAGGTTTATTACATAGCCGCCCAATTAATTATTGGGATTACATACAAACCGATACCTTGTTAAGTCTTCAAAAACCACGAACAGACTTTCCCGATGAAATGGTTTTTATCATGTACCATCAAATTTCCGAACTACTGTTTAAAATGGTACTTAGTGAAATTAGTCAAGTGGCCGAAGTCGAAACCTTAACTGCAGAATTATTTACCGATAAAATTATGAGGGTGAGTCGTTATTTTGATGTGCTCACTTCGTCTTTTAGTATCATGAAGGACGGTATGGATTTGGAACAATACAATGCATTTAGAACCACCTTAACACCAGCAAGTGGTTTTCAAAGTGCGCAGTATAGAAAAATAGAATTTGCATCTACCGAGCTTATAAACCTCATTGATAAGCGCTTTCGAGATACCATAGATCGAAATACCTCTTATGAACATGCTTTTGAGCATTTGTATTGGCAAGCTGCTGGAAAAGATTTTGTTACAGGGAAAAAGTCTTATACTTTAACAATTTTTGAACAGAAGTATAAATCGGAATTTATTAATTTTACGCGGTTTTATAAAAACAACAATTTGTGGAGCAAGTTTAAACAGCTACCTAAGGCTGCACAAGAAAACAAAGCATTGGTGAAAGCCATGCGCCACTATGATTATACAGTAAATATCAAGTGGGTGATGGCACATTACAACACCGCAAATCACTATTTAAATATTGGTGGAAAAACTGCCGAAGCAACAGGTGGCAGTGAATGGGTGAAGTATATGCACCCAAAATATCAGAAAAGAATATTTTTTCCAGAATTATGGACAAAGACAGAAAAAGAAGCATGGGGAACAAATATAAAGTAACAGCACTTTTAGGATTAATCATTTTATTTTCAGCTTGTAAAGATAACCCCAAGAAATCGACACCTATTGTAAAAGCAGAACCCCCTGTAGTTGAGGAAGTCAAAGAAATTCATGAATTCGGTTATAATTTAAATGATTACGTCGTAAAACGTGATACGATTAAAAGTGGTGATAGTTTTGGTCATATTCTTGGTCGAAACCATATTGGCTATTCAACCATTCACAATATTGTAGAAGCCGTAAAAAATACTTTTGATATTACAAGTTTACAATTAGGTAAGCCATATACACTTTTGTGTGCGAAAGATTCTTTACAAACACCAGAATGCTTTATATATCAACCTAATTTGGAAGATTATGTGGTGGTAGATTTTAAAGACTCCATTCAAGCTTATACCGAGCAAAAACCAATAAGCTATATTGAAAAATCGGCTACAGGTGTTATTAACAGTAGTATTTCAGAAACCTTAGAAGAACAAGGGTTGAGTCCGAGGTTAGCCTTTAAATTGGCTGATGAAATTTACGCTTGGACCATTGATTTTAGAAGACTTCAAAAGGGAGATCGATTTAAAGTTATATATACCGATAAATATATTGATGATACTATTTATACGGGAGTTCATAATATTAAAGCAGCTTATTTTGAGCATAACAGCGAACCGTTTTATGCCTTTGCCTTTGAAACCGACTCCGATAAGGGGATAGTAGATTATTTTAATGAAGATGCCAAAAATTTACGTCGTGCGTTTTTAAAGGCACCGGTTCAGTTTAGTCGAATTTCATCGCGTTATAATTTAAAACGTAGAATTGCAGTTTATGGCTATAAAGTAAGACCTCATAAAGGTACCGATTTTGCTGCTCCTATAGGAACACCAATTATGGCAACTGCTAATGGAACGGTTACAAAATCGGAACGTCGTGGTGGTAATGGAAATTATGTAAAAATTAGACATAACGCTACCTACGAAACGCAGTACTTGCATATGAGTAAGCGTAAAGTTAAAGTGGGGCAATATGTGAAACAGGGTGATGTAATTGGATGGGTTGGAATGACCGGGAATACTGGTGGACCTCATGTATGTTATCGCTTTTGGGTAAATGGAAAACAAGTTGATCCGTTTAAGCAAAAACTACCTCAAGCGCAATCTATTTCAGATTCGCTAAAAGTAGAATATTTAGAGTTTATTAAACCGATAAAAGAGCAACTAGATAATATTCCTTTCGAGATTAAACCTGAGCTAATTGAAGAGCCAAAAGGTGAAACCGTTAGGCAGAATGAACACTTAATTTCATAAACCAAAAACAACTACATGACACTACCAAAAATTAATCCTTTAAACACACCTTCATGGAAAAAGCTTCAAGAACATTTTGAAGCTGTTAAAGACATTCATATGAAAGATTTATTTGCTTCCGATGCAGATCGTGCAAATAAATTTACAGTAAAATGGGATGATTTCTATGTCGATTTTTCTAAAAACAGAATAACCGAAGAAACTCTAAAATATTTATTAGAGCTCGCAGATGATGTGAAGCTTAAAGATGCTATTAAAAGTCAGTTTTCAGGAGAAATTATAAATCAAACCGAAGGAAGAGCTGTATTACATACCGCTTTACGTGCTCCAAAGACAGCCAGTTTTAAAGTAGATGGTGAGGATGTCATGCCTGAAATCTATAAGGTAAAAGATCAAATAAAAGCCTTTACTAACGAAGTGGTTGGCGGCGTTAGAAAAGGATACACCGGAAAAGCATTCACCGATGTGGTGAATATAGGTATTGGTGGTTCAGATTTAGGTCCAGCCATGGTTGTAGATGCTTTGCAATTTTACAAAAATCATTTAACCACACATTTTGTAAGTAATGTAGATGGGGATCACGTTAATGAAGTGATTAAAAATCTAAATCCTGAAACGACTTTATTTGTTGTGGTGTCAAAAACATTCACCACGCAGGAAACTCTGTCTAATGCCAATACGTTAAAAGAGTGGTTTTTAGAATATGCCGAAGAATCGGACATTGCAAAACATTTCGTTGCTGTATCAACTAATATTGAAAAAGTTCAAGCCTTTGGGATTGATCCTAACAACATTTTCCCAATGTGGGATTGGGTTGGAGGACGTTTTTCATTATGGAGCGCCGTAGGTTTAACCATTAGCTTAGCGATGGGCTATGAGCATTTTGATAGTTTGCTTAAAGGTGCTCATAAAATGGATGAGCATTTTAGAAATGAAGATTTCGATTCTAATATTCCAGTGCTATTGGCTTTAATAAGTGTTTGGTATAATAACTTTTTTAATGTAGAAAGCGAAGCTGTAATTCCTTATTCTCAGTATTTAAATCAGTTTGCGACTTATTTACAACAAGGGATTATGGAAAGTAATGGTAAAAGTGTAGATCGAAACGGAAATCCTATCAATTACCAAACAGGAACCATTATTTGGGGAGAGCCAGGTACTAATTCGCAGCATGCCTTTTTTCAACTTATTCACCAAGGTACAAAACTCATTCCTGCCGATTTTATCGGGTTTGCAAAATCTTTGCACGGTAACCAAGATCATCAGGATAAATTAACTTCTAATTTTTTAGCCCAAACCGAGGCTTTGTTAAACGGGAAAACTGAAGATGAGGTGATTGCCGAAGGAACTGCAGAAGCCATTATTCCGTTTAAAATTTTCCAAGGGAATAAACCGACAAATACTATTTATGTTGAGAAGTTGTCACCTGAAAGTTTAGGGAAATTAATAGCCATGTATGAACATAAAATTTTTGTACAAGGGATTATTTGGAACATCTTTAGTTACGATCAATTTGGAGTAGAATTAGGGAAGCAATTAGCTAGTAAAATTTTACAGGAATTTAACAGTGCAGAATCTAACGAACATGATTCATCTACACAGAATTTATTAAATTATTACAAGAATTTAAGTTAAAAAAATAAAAGTCAAATAAAAATAAGGCATCATTTTTAAAGAAATGATGCCTTATTTTTTTGTATAACATGTTGATTGCCTTAACCTTTAGTTAATATTGGTAAGTATTTTATATGTATTTTTGCCCCGACTAATTCATAATAATTAATTCTTTCATGAAAAAAATTACACAATTTTTATTTGCAATGGCAGTTCTGTTATGTTCTGCTGTGGCATTCTCACAAAGTACGATTTCAGGAACTGTCGTTGACGGGGATATCAGTACACCGCTACCAGGTGTTAACATCGTAGAAAAAGGAACTAATCATGGTGTTTCAACAGATTTTGATGGAAACTTTTCTTTTGAAACAAAATCAACCAATACGGTTATTGTGATCTCTTACATTGGCTACCTAAAAAAGGAAATTACGATTTCTGGAGACACCAATTTAGGAGAAATTGTTTTAGAGTCTAGTGAATTCGGACTAGATGCTGTTCAAATTATTGCTTCTGTAGCAGTAGACAGAAAAACGCCTGTTGCTGTCTCGACTATTAAGTCTGAACAGATTCAATTGAAATTAGGAACTCAAGAATTTCCAGAAATTTTAAAATCTACTCCTGGAGTTTATGCGACTAAAGCCGGTGGAGGTTTTGGTGATGGCCGTATTAACCTTAGAGGGTTTGAGTCGGAAAATGTTGCCGTTCTAATTAATGGTGTGCCGGTTAACGACATGGAAAATGGTCGTGTATATTGGAGTAACTGGGCAGGATTGTCTGATGTTACTAGTTCTATGCAAGTACAACGTGGTTTAGGGGCTTCAAAAGTAGCTGTGCCTTCTATTGGTGGTACTATTAACATCATATCCAAAACTACCGATATTGAAGAGGGTGGTTCGGTTGAAACTTCTATAGGTAACGACGGCTATTTAAAGTTTGGAGCTACATATTCAACGGGATTGATGGATAATGGTTTCGCAGCTACCGTTTCAGCATCAAAAACAGATGGAGACGGTTATGTAGACGGAACGGAATTTAATGCTATGTCTTATTTTATTAATATTTCTAAAGAAATAGGCGAAAATCATAAATTAGCATTTACTGCTTTTGGCGCACAACAACGTCATGGACAAAGACAAAACAGACAATTAATTTCAACTTATAGAGCGTCTGAAAGTGGAAAACGTTTTAATGCCGACTGGGGTTATAAAAATGGTCAAGTAACACATCAAGAAGATAATTTCTATCATAAACCGCAAATTTCATTAAACCACTATTGGGATATTTCAGATAGTGCGAAATTATCAACTTCAGTATATGCATCCTTCGGTTCTGGAGGAGGTGGAGGTTTCTCAGGAGTAAATAAATTTGGCCTAGGAACAAACGGTGTAAGTGATTATAGAACGGGACTTTACGGGCCAGTAGATTTTGATAAAATTGTAGATGAAAATGAAGCTTTAGGAGCTCAAGGTTCTGAAACGATTTTAAGAGCATCTCGTAACGATCACGAATGGTACGGTTTATTATCTACTTTAGATATGAAACTTACCGATAATTTAGTATTAACAGGAGGTTTAGATTTAAGAACCTACAAAGGGATTCACTTTACAGAGTTAACCGATTTATTAGGGGGGCAATTTTATGCAGATGATAGTAATGAAAATAATCCAAATGCCACTTATCAAGTTGGAGACAAGATACTGTACCACAATGATGGTTTAGTTAATTGGATTGGACTATTTGGTCAATTAGAATATTCTTATGATGCTCTTTCTGCTTTCGTTTCTGTTGCAGGATCTAATACAGGCTACAAACGTATCGATTACTTCAACTATTTAGATAGTGACCCAAATCAATCTACCGACTGGTATAACTTCTTAGGTTATATGACTAAAGGTGGTGCTAACTATAACTTAAACGAAAACCATAACGTTTTTGCAAACATTGGTTATTTTGAAAAAGCTGGAGGGTTTGATGCTGCATTTATTGGTTTCGACAATGAAAACATCAATCCAGATGCCGAAAATCAAAAGATTTTTAGTGTGGAATTTGGATACGGATTTAGAGCAGAAAAATTATCGGCTAATGTTAACGTTTACAGAACATCTTGGAAAGATAGAACAGAAACCTATAGTTTCAACCAACCAGATGGATCTCGAGCTACAGCAAATATTCTAGGTGTAAATGCAATTCATCAAGGTGTAGAGTTAGATTTTGTATATAGAGCAACAGACAATTTGAGACTTACAGGAATGGCTTCTTTAGGTGATTGGAGATGGGATAATGATGTAAAAGGTGTTCAAATTTTTGATGATGAACAGAACCTAATTGAAACAGTAGATTTATACATTAAAGATTTACGTGTTGGTGATGCGGCGCAAACAACTTTTGCATTAGGTGCTAATTATGATATTTTAGAAAGAACCACTTTAATGTTAGATTATAACTATTATGATAACTTATATGCGTATTTCGACCCGAGTAGTAGAGGTACAGAAGGTGCTGGTGAATCATGGAAAGTACCGGCCTATGGTCTATTCGATTTAGGCTTATCACACAATTTCGATATGGGTCCTTTTGATGTTCGCTTATTAGGAAGAGTGAATAATGTATTTAACGTTGAATATATCTCTGATGCAAATGACGGTGTAGGTTCAACAGCTAGTACGGCCTTAGTCTATTATGGAGCAGGAAGAACATTTAGTGTTGGTGCCAAGTTTAACTTTTAAAGAAAAAATTTAAGATGAAAAAAATATTATTTTTATTAGTAGCTGTAGGCGCGATGTTTACGAGTTGCAACCCGATGGAAGATATCTATAATGAGCTAGATAAAGTTGAAAATCCAATTGTCGGTAGTGCGGAATACACATTACAGGATGATGACTATACCGAAATGGGATTAAGTTATACAAGTTTTGATACTGAAGATCAAGCTAAAGAAGAAATCCCAGGTTTCCTTGAAACGCTTTACCCTTTCTGGGGAAATGGTTCGCAAGCTCTAGTGACTTATAATTTGTATAAATCAAATAGTATTAAATCTACTGATGCTTATGAAGTGACCGATCAAGATTACCAAGACCTAGGTTTTAGTTACGGAAACTTTGATAGCCCAGATGATATGGAAGATTTTTTAGTTTATAAGTTTCCAGATGCCGTAAGAGGTGATATGGTAGACTTGACCTATAAATATTATTCTGGAGGATCGACTTCAGAGCTTACAAATAATTTTGTATTACTTGAAGGCTGGGAAATGGTACGTGAGTTTTCTGTTGAAGAATACAACGATATGGAGCAATCTTATCCTAATTTTTCAAATGAAGATGTTGCTGAAAATAACATCTCAATTTACTTGAAAACCTTATACCCTTATGCAAGTTCAGGAGATCGTATTGTAACTATGTATGAGTTATATGTTAGCGGTGCACCTAACGAAATGGAACTAATCCCTTTTGTATATGATGGTTCTAATTGGAATGCTATTTCTTCTGTTATAGAAAGTGTTTTACAATTTGGTCATGATGGAAGCACTTGGGTTCCAGATAATACTATAAAATATGCATTGTTAAGATCAGATTATGACTATATGTCTGCTCAATTGGCTAATGAACCTGGTTTTGAAGGTCCTGCTTCAAGTATGGGGAATTACGGAAACTTTGATAGAAGAGAAGGTAATGCTAACTATTGGAGTTTAGAAATGATTGAACAAGCATTAATAAGCTTGTTAGATAATATGGATCCTAATGCTGAAGAAGGTCAAAAATATATTATGACTTACGACATCTATAACGGTACTAATACCACAGAAGATATGTCCATGATTAAAACTGATGGTGTTTGGCAAAGAAACATTTAATCTTGTTTTAAAATTGATAATAATTAAAAACCATGCAGAAATGCATGGTTTTTTTATGCCCATAATTATTATCTTTGATTTTTTAAAAATAAAACATAACCAACTATGTACGAGATTATATTGTCACTTCACTCTTATTGGGCTTATTTAGTGCTTATTGTTATAACCATTACCGCGGTTACTGCCATTGTTAAAACTATGGGCGATAAGGAATATGAAAACAATGATTTTAGAAGAGGCTTATTCTCTTTAATTGTATCCCATATACAGTTACTAATTGGTTTGGTGTTGTATTTTGTATCACCACGTTTCGAGTTATGGAGCGAATTAGGAGGTAAGGTGATGAGTAATTCATTAGCGAGACTTTATCTTGTGGAGCATCCATTTGTTAATATTATTGCCATTGCTTTAATTACAATTGGTTATTCTAAACACAAAAGAAAACTTACTTCAAAGGCCAAACTTAAAACCATAGCTATTTTTTATTCTTTAGCCTTAGTGTTATTGCTATCTAGAATTCCTTGGGGTACTTGGTTGAGTTAATCTCAATCAGCTTCCTTAATTAAATAGAGATACACCGGGAAATGGTCGCTAAAACCATTTGTAAACCCGCTGTAGCCCCAACTTCTAAGGGGATAACCTTTATAGGAGCCTGTTTGTTGAATGACCTCGTTTTTATTGTAAATACCTGCTTTGTAAAACATGAAACCGTTGTTGTTTTTATCAATTAAGGGTTTGGTTATCATTATTTGATCGAACAAACTCCAGGCGTCACGATAGGCTGTAGTCCCAAAACCTTCTTTATAAAATTTGGCAAACGGATTGTATATACCTTTTAAGCCAACCTGATTTCTATCTGTTTTGGCTTTAAGTGTTTTTTTGACACTATGGTTATTCGGGTTATCGTTTAAGTCGCCCATAATGATAATTTTTGCATACGGATCGGTCATTTGGAGGGAATCGATAATACGTTTATTCAATTTTGCTGCGGCTACCCGTTTGTAGTTACTTTTAGCCTCTCCACCACGTCGCGATGGCCAGTGGTTAACAATAACATGAATCCATTCATTTTCAAGCTTACCACTTACTAAAAGCTGATTTCTAGTAAAAACGCGTTTTCCAGTCGTTTCGTCGTAAATTTTTAGAACATGAGAACTTTGTTGAATAGGGATGAATACTTCAGGTTGATATAGTAAAGCGACATCAATACCTCTTGCATCGGGCGAATCAAAATGAATGAATTTGTAGGACTTAGGTTTTAAGTAAGGCTCTGTAACCAAATCTTCTAAAACACGCTCATTTTCTATTTCACAAACCCCAATAAGCGTCGGAGAATTGTTGGTAAAATCCCTGCCTATATCCGCTATAACCCGAGCCATATTCTTTGTTTTTTGTTTATAAGCTTCACGGCGATGTGTTTTGAGTTCCATAATAGGGCTGTAATCATCGAGCGTATTGGGATCGTTAATGGTATCAAAAAAGTTTTCGAGATTATAGAAGGCTATGGTGTGAATTTTAAACTTTTTTTGCTGTGCATTTAGGTTGGTCACAATTAGTAAAGGGAGGGCGCAGGTAAATAATTTTAATAATGACATGATTATAATTTTAAATTCAAAAATAAGATATTACAACAATAATTGTAAGAAATGGTTTTCATTTCGTATTATTTTATATTTTTGGATTTCAAATATTTTATGTGAAACAGTCGCTGCTCCTAATCTTCTTTCTAAGTATTTCATTTGTTATATATGCACAAGAAACGCTTGTTATGGGTAGTGTTAAAGATTCTGAAACCCTTCAGCCAATTGAAAGCGCCATAATCCATCTGGAAGGTACTTCACTTAAAACGCAATCTAATCATTTGGGCGTATTTGTTCTCGAAGGAATTATTCCGCTAGGCGAACAAATTCTTGTAATTTCAAAAGAGGGTTACAGCCAAAAACGTTACCCTATCGTGGTTTACGAAGGTGAAACACTTAACATTAACGATATGGTTTTAAGCCGGGATTTGTCACCAAATAATGACTTATTTACTATTAGTTTGACTGATGACGAACTGCACGACGATACTTTAGCTTCCGATAATATTTCAGGATTACTAGCCGCTTCACTAGATGTTTTTCAACGTACCGCAGCCTTTGAATTTAGTGCCTCATTTTTTAGACCTCGTGGCTTAGATTCTAACCACAGCACTGTGCTTATAAATGGGGTAGCGATGAACAAAAGTTTTAACGGCCGACCCCAATGGAGTAATTGGGGCGGATTAAATGATGTGGTTAGAAATCAAGAATTGGCCTACGGGCTGGCGCCATCCAGTTCTAGTTTTGGTGGTGTTTTAGGGAGCACCAATATTAATGTACGCCCTTCAGAAGCACGATCTGGTGGCCGATTAACTTATTCATCCTCCAACCGAAGTTATGCGCACCGCATTATGGCAAAATATGCTTCGGGCTTGTTAAAAAATAATTGGGCTTACACGGTGTCTTTAGGTAGACGATGGGGCTCGGAAGGGTATCAGGATGCTACTTTATACAGTGCTAATTCCTTTTTTGCTAGTGTAGAAAAACAATTTAACGGAAACCAAAGTTTAAATTTTACAGCTATTTACACGCCCAATATACGTGGAAAATCATCACCAAACACCCAGGAAGTTTACGACATAAAAGGCACAAAATACAATGAGTACTGGGGTTGGCAAGATGGCGAAAAACGAAATTCGAGACTAAAAGAGGTTAACGAACCCATACTCATGCTTAATCATTATTGGAATCTAAGTTCTAAAATTACGCTTAATACCAATATGGCTTTTCAGTTTGGAAACATGGGGAATAGTCGATTGGATTACAATGGTACCGATTTAATTGACGGCATACCACAAGGAGGAGGTTCTAATCCGAGTCCGACGTACTACCAAAAACTCCCAAGTTACTTTGAGCGGAATGATCCCGACCATTTAGAGTATGCCTATCAAGCCTTAAAAGCGTTTCAAAATGATGGGCAAATACATTGGAGCGATATGTATGAGGCTAATATATCCCATGCCACACAAGGAGGTCATGCGATTTATGCTTTGTATGAAGACCGTGTAGATGATAGGCAGTTTACTATAAATTCAATTTTGAATACGGCTATAAATAATAATGCGACCCTTAATGCGGCGGTTAATTATAGTGGGTTGAATTCAGAAAATTTTGCTAATGTACTGGATCTTTTAGGTGCTTCGCATTATTTAGATGTCGATGCTTTTGCTTCTATTAGTCATGAGGCGCAAAATGATTTGCAGCATCCTAATCGTCTCGTAACAGAGGGAGACAAATTTAAATACTATTATCGCCTTTTATCTATGGCATTGAATGCTTTTGCTCAAGCGCAGTTTAGGTATAGCAAAATCGATTTTTATTTGTCAGGACAGTTCAGTCAAACCCAATACCAACGTGAAGGTTTGTATCAAAATGGCGGATTTCCAGATACCTCTTTAGGCAAAGGGGAAAAAATGAATTTTACAGGATTTGGTTTTAAAGGCGGATTCACATATAAATTTTCGGGGAAACATCTTTTTGATGGCAATTTAGGAGTTTTAACACGAGCTCCAAGCATTCAAAATACCTTTTCCAATGCTAGAGAAAATCATAATACCGTACCTCAAATTTCAACTGAAAACATCCGGTCGGTTGATGCTAGTTATCATTTTCGCTCTTCGATAGTTAAGGCTAAATTTACGGGGTATTTTACAAAAATAGGTCGTGCTAACGATATTGCTTTTTATTTTGCTGATGGCGTTGGCGGGGATCATGCCGTTTTTGTTCAGGAGATTTTACAAGATATTGAAAAGAAGCATCTTGGAGCCGAGCTAGGTATTGAAGCCCAAGTCACTTCAACCTTAAAACTTAAAGGTGTAGCCTCGCTTGGGCAGTTCACTTATGCTAACAATCCCAATCTATTACTAACAACAGAACCTGATGCTGAAGCTATAACTGCTGGATTTGTCAATGGCTCGAAGTATTTTGGAGAAACAAAACTTAAAAATTATCGATTAGCCTCTGGACCTCAAAACGCGTATTCCATCGGCTTCGAATATCGAGATCCCAATTACTGGTGGTTCGGGGCTACGGCAAATTTTTTCTCTAATACGTTTTTGGATGTGAGTCCGCTAACTCGATCTTACAATTTTAATACTGATTACGACGGTCAAGTCTTTAATGATTACGATGAAGATATCGCTAGGGAATTGCTCAAACAAGAGCGGTTTGATGATTATATGGTGGTGAATTTGGTTGGTGGAAAATCTTGGAAACTGGGTAAGCACTATGTGGGGTTATTTGCAAGCGTTAATAATTTGCTAAATACTAGTTATAAAACTGGTGGTTTTGAACAAGGCAGAAATGCCAATTACCGTGAGCTTCGAGATGACAAAGCTCTAGCAACCCCTGTATTCGGACCGAAATATTGGTATGGTCGTGGGACAACCTATTTTTTAAACCTGAATGTTAGTTTTTAATACAGATTTTTTATGAAGATAATAAACAGCCTTAGATTCGTATTACTACTTTTATTGTGTATTGGTTTGCTCCAATCCTGTGTAAAAACAGATGATTACGAACTTCCTGAAACTTCAATTAAGGAACCTCAAATACCTTCTGAAAACAAGACGACTTTTAAAACAATAAAATCACTTTACGAGCAGGCGATAAACGGTGGAAATTCAACTGTCGTTATAAAATCTGAAACCGATTTGTTTATTGAAGGATATGTGGTGTCTTCCGATAAATCAGGAAATTTTTTTGAAGAACTCATCATTCAGAATAAAACTGATGGAAGTGATCCCGATGCTGATCCGAGACTCGGGTTTTGCCTGCTTTTAAATAAGAGTAATTTGTATGAAACCTTTCAATTCGGACAAAAAGTTTATATAAAAATGAACGGTTTAATCGTAGGTGAGAACAGTGGTGTGTTATGTATTGGAAAAGGTGATGGCGTTCGTGTTGGGCAAATTCAGGCTTCCGAAATCCCTTCCATTATTAGTAGAAGTCCTGAAATTGCAGAGATACAGCCTAAGGTGGTGCAATTACAAGATTTAACATCTAAAGATGAAAACACCCTCATTCAGTTAGAACATATGCAGTTGAATCGCTTCGAATTAGGTGCAAGTTTTTCCAGTGAAGCTTATGATGAATTTGATGGTTTTCGCGTTTTGGAGTCCTGCGACTCTGGTGTTTCAGTAATGATGCAAACCAGTACCTATGCCGATTTTAAATCACTAATTGTTCCGGAAGGAAAAGGAAGTGTTTCTGGTATTTATAGTCGGGATTATGGCGATGATTTTAATGTGTTAGTTGTAAACAGTTCTGCTGATGTCCTTTTAAGTAACTCCGAACGTTGTGACCCATTAGAACTTCATTGCGGACTTGCCGAATCTTTCGGCTCTGGAAATTTACTTGTCGAAGATTTTGAGGCACAGAAAAACAATAAGCCTATAGAAATCGCGGAGTGGACCAATTATATTGAAGCAGGTACTCAAGCCTGGGAAGCTTATTCGTCAACTTCATCAAATGCATCCTTAGGGCGTTCGGCAAGGTTTCAAAGTGCTAGTTCTGGTGATACGAGTAATATTGGTTGGCTCATTACACCGCCTATAAATTTAGATGAGCAAGTTGGTGAAACTTTACGTTTTAAAACTTCAAACAGTTTAGCCGATAGTAGTTTTATGGAAGTCCTATACAGCAACGATTGGGACGGTACCGAAGCAGGTGTGCTTCAAGCTACTTGGGCTGTGTTATCGGCTGCTTACGTGGTAAAAAATTCCGATTCGTTTGTGCCGTGGTTTAATTCTGGTGTGGTCGATTTGTCTTGTGGTACTGGCGTGATGCATATCGCTTTTAAATATACGGGTGGCGGACAAGAATCTTTTGATGGGGTTTACGAATTAGACGATATTCGTATTGATTATATCGAATAGTTTTTAACTTTGAGGACTTTTATAATTAGATAATAACTTATTTAAATAACAAGCCATACCAAATTTTATGATGAAATACTTAAGATTACTTTTAATATTAGTTTCAACTTCAACTATTGCTCAAAACTATATTCAGTATAATCAAACTGTTAACTATTCTAATAATAATTTAGGATTAACGTTCATTGCGAATGAGATATCTGCCTTTAGAAATAGTTGGGAAAATCGAAAAAAACGAGAGGAAGCTATTTCAAAAGCTAAATCTCAATTAGCTATCATTAAAAATACTTATGACAATTCCACTCAATATCCAGATCATATCATTGATGGGTGGCATTTAGTTATGGCAACAGATAATCACAGTTATTGCTCACCAGCGAAAGTTTTTATAGAAGGTAATCAAATTAAGGAGTTTGTTGTAGGGAATTGGATAAAATTATCTCGACCTTTTCATTTGTTGTCACCCATAAATAAGGGAAAATCTTTAATAACTCTGGACTTTAATGGGAATACAGATACTTTAGAACTCTATTTTATGAATGACTTAGCTAAGCCTACAACGGTTGATAAACCTATGGAATCAGGATTTATAACTTTTTGGTCTGACTCTAAAAAGGCCAAAACTATTAAGATATGGTTTGAAAAAGTTTATCTTGGAGAATTAGGGGTACAGTTTGAAAGTCAACCACAGTGTGGTGAAGAAGGAGCAATAATAGTAGAAGTTAAACCTGGTAAATATCATTTTAAGGGAGCTGGTAGAGGTACGATATCATGGGATGGACATGTTGAAGCGAAAGAAAAACAATGCTTAAGTTATGTTTTAAATAAAGAAAACAAAGAGTAATTTCAATTTAATTAATGCCGTAGAAATCATAAAAAAATTCCGATTCCTTTGTGCCGTGGTTTAATTCTGGTGTGGTCGATTTGTCTTGTGCCACAGGCGTAATGCATATCGCTTTTAAATATACGGGTGGCGGACAAGAATCTTTCGATGGGGTTTACGAATTAGACGATATTCGTATTGATTATATCGAATAGTTTTTAACTTTGAAAACTTTTAAAAATCAACATGACCACATTCGATAAATTATTCTCTCATTTTTTTCAATACTACAAAGCTGAAAAAAGTAAAAAAGCCAATGAGATTGCTACGTTTTACGTGTCATTTCTGCAATGTAGTTTGCTATTACTGTTAGGCGTTTTCTTTGCAGGATTTTTTAAGCAAATGAATGTGCAAACCATGTCGTCATCAAAAGCATGGATATTATTCGTGTTGGTTGTTATCTTTATTTATTTTAAAAATTGGATGCAGTACGGCGGTAGAAAACGAAAAATACGTAATGTTAAAATGCTTAAAAATAAAAAGCTAGATTATAACATTTGGGTGCTGTGGTTTTTGCCCGTTGTGGTGTTAGCGCTTGCCTTTGTACTTTCTAAAGCCGTTTAGAAAATGTATATAGAATTCTACTAATAATTCTCAAGTCAGAAATTATCCTTGATGCCACATGAGATGCTGGAAATTATGAATTTCAAAAGTGTTTATTTAATAATTTCATGTGCTGATGATAAATGAAGTAACATTTACGAATAATTAGTTAGTTATTCAAAAGTGTTATGATGTTAGAAACTCACAAATAGATTTGCTTTAGTAAATAAAATAGGCTTTGGTACGTCATTTTTACTTCAAAAACCTCCTTTAAAAATAATAACGTTTAAGTATAACAGCGGATAATGCGCTTAAGCTATCTTTTTTAAATTTTAATTGTATGAAATTACAGCGACCTTATGTCTGTTAAGGGTTTGCTGCGTTTTATGATAGACTAAATAAAGTAGGGTTTTTGTGAATTACTCCTATTAATTAGCACTTCATTTTTTCTACTTGATAATTTAAATAGTGTTAAAATAAATATTTCGTAGAAATGACTTTCCAATTGTTATGCGTGCATAGAATAGATATTTTCGCCCAGTATTTTTTGTAGTGAAAAATCCTATAGCACACTGCGATAATACGTGTTTAATAAATCTTAAAATTAGAAATTATATAGCAAAAACCAAATCAAAAATTATGAACTTTAAAATTAAATTAACCAGTATCTTATTTCTTATCTGTACGTGTTGGGGGTATTCCCAGACGATAGATAATTCAGATTTAAAGACCTTTCTGAAAAAACACGTGTCGGAAGAAGGTTTTGTAAACTATGACAAGTTAGTTAGAAATAAGGAATCACTTGATGACATTGTAATGGGGCTTTCTAAAATTTCACCAACCAGTACTTGGTCGAGTAATGAAGTAAAAGCCTATTGGATTAACGTATACAACATCAATGTGCTAAAGTTAGTGTCTAGCTACTACCCATTGAAGTCTATTAAATATATTGACAAGCCTTTCCAAGTCGATTTTATTAGTGTTGAAGGTAAAAAGGTATCACTAGATTATATTGAAAACACCATCATGAAAGGCTTAGAGGATCCTAGAATTTATTTTACGTTAAATAATACTTGTGTGTCTGCTCCTTCACTAAACAGAGAGCCATATACAGCCGAAAATTTAGAATTGCAATTAGAAACTGCTGTTAAAGCTTTTGTGAACGATACTAGTAAAAACTATTTCTCAAACACTACTAACGAGGCTATCATTTCTCCAATTTTTAAATGGCATGCTTCAGAATTTAAAAACCTTATAACTTTTATTAACAACTATTTAGAAAACAAACAAATTACAGAACAAACCAAATTAACCTATTCTAGCTTTGATTGGACCTTAAACAAAGAAACCTATTAATCAACAAGCAATTATCATGAAAATCAAATTAACAACTATATTACTACTACTAGTTAGTCTCTCAACCTTCTCTCAAAATTATATCAAAGGAAAAATTATAGGGGATGATGGAACACCATTAATTGGTGTAGAAATTAAAATTAACAACAGCATAGAAGCTTCATCAGATTTTACTGGGGAATTTAATATTCCATATCAAGGCAGCTACCCTGTTGATGTAACTTTTAGTTATATTGAATATATTACATTAACGAAAACCTTATTCGAACCAGCAAACGGAATCAATTTGCTTGTGCAAATGAATAAGGAGAAAATTACCGATTTAACTCAAGTCGTAGTAGCGGCTTCTAGATCTACAGAAAAAAAGATTGAAACTCCGGTAACGATTGAAACTTTTTCTGAAAAATCCATTATCAATGGAACAAGCCCTAACTTTTATGATGAACTTGTAAATGTAAAGGAAGTACAACTTAATAGTAACAACTTAGTAAGTAAAACCATTAACACACGTGGATTTGCCCAAGGTACTAACACACGATTTTTACAAATTGCAGACGGTGCAGAATTTACAATTCCTGTATTTAATGCTTCTATAGGAAACTCCTTAGGGGTAAATCAATTGGATGTGGATAATATCGAAATTTTACCAGGAGCATCATCGGCCTTATATGGAGCAAATGCCTTCAACGGTATTATGTTTATTAATAGTAAAAGTCCGTTTGAAAAACCAGGAATATCTGTATACTATACGCATGGATACACTAGCCAAGAGGCAGCTGGAGTTAATGATTTTAATGATTTTGGACTACGATGGGCATATAAAATGACCGATAAAGTAGCCTTAAAATTGAATATAAGCTACATTGAAGGTTCCGATTGGATAGCGAATGACAAGAATAGTAAGAATATAGTTGACATAGGCTTGCCTCCAGTTCAATATTTCGATGCCGTAAATATATATGGTGATGAAATAACAGGTAATAGTGCTGCTGCAGGTGGACCTGTAAGTAGAACAGGGTATAATGACGCCGATTTAAATGACGGAAAGATTGAGAACTTCAATGGGGACTTGTCTTTTCATATCAAACCTACTCTAGATTCTGAAATCAAAATACAACAAAAAATCTCTTATGGTACTACAAACTTTAGTGGTACTAACACCCGTGCAACCCTTAAAAACTTCTTAGTATTACAAACAGGATTGTCTTATACATCAAGTAATTTAACTTTTAGAGCTTATTATACGGTTGATGATGCTGGAGATTCTTACGATATGGTAAGAACCGCAATTAACGTGAGCAAAAGTGCTAAAAATAATAATGAATGGTTTACAGACTACGATAATGCTTTATCGACGTTTAGAAACGATAATCCAACTTTTGACAATAACACGTTGTTAACAATGGCTCGTGAGTTTGCCGATTATAGTACTGTAGAAGGTTACAATGGCAATTTACCTAATTCTATCGGTGGTCAGCCACGTTTCGATCCAGGAACCGCTGCTTTTAACAATGCTTTTAATACCGTTACTACAAGTAATGATTTAACCAATGGTTCGAGATTTCAAGATAATTCATACACATTGCAAAGTGATATTAACTACAATTTCCAGGATATTATAAAATTTGCAGAATTTCAATTAGGAGGAACTTTCAAAAAGTATGGCTTAAACTCTAAAGGAACTGTGTTTAACGATGCTAACGGAAAAATTGATTACGACGTATATGGTGTTTATGGACAACTACAAAAGAAATTATTAGATGATCGTTTAAAATTAACTGGATCGGTTAGGTATGATAAATTAACAGATTTAGAGGGGAGTTTTTCACCAAGATTATCTGTTAACTACGCTTTAGGTAAGCGTAAAACACGTAACCTTAGAGCGTCTTTCCAAACAGGTTTTAGAAACCCGACGTCTAGTGACTTATATAATGGTGCCAATTATGGATTTATTGCTTTAGTTGGTTCTGCAAAGGACAATTTAGAGAATTACTCGCAAGTTATTAACTTTACTAACCCTATTTTAGGGCCAGACCAGCAAACTGTAGATATTACAGGTGATTACATTTATGGGAGTTCTTTCTCTGTAGGATCGGTTCAAAAATTTGCGAATACGTTTAGTTCATCTAATCCGCAACCTGCTATTGATTTATTAGAAATTAAAAAGGTTGAAGCTGTAAAAGCAGAAAAAGTAGAATCTTTCGAACTTGGATATAGAGCTGGAATTGGTAGATTCACTTTCGATTTAAATGGTTATTATAACAAATACACCGATTTTATTTATACCAAAAAGGTTGTTACACCTTACTTTATGGATGCCTCTATAGCACCTGAGTATGGTGGTATTGGAGCTGCCATTTTATCTCAACAATTTTTAGTGCACCAAGTGTATACTAATGCTGAAGTACCAATTGAAACTATTGGTTTAGGTTTTGGTGTTGAAAGAGATTTTAAAACATTCTTTGTTAGCGGTGCCTACAATTACACAAAACTTTTAGATTATGACCAAACGATTGATCCAGATTTCGTTCCAGAATTTAACACTCCAGAACATGCTGCAAAATTAACTTTTGGATCTGAAAAGTTATTTAGCAATTTTGGATTTAACACGAATCTAAGATGGAATTCTGAGTACGAATGGGTATCACCGTTTGCTTTCGGAACAATTCCAGAACGCGTGGTTTTTGATGCTCAAATTAGCTACCGCATACCTGCGATTAAATCTATGGTAAAAGCTTCTGCAAATAATTTATTTGGAGAGGAATATATTCAAGTTATCGGAGCAGGGAACATAGGACAAACTTATTTCTTGTCACTAACTTATAATCCATAATTTAGGATAAATTCTATATTTTAATTTAAAAAACGGCTAGAACCTAGGTTCTAGCCGTTTTTTTTTGATTAATGTATAACGTCCGAGTTTTTACAAAGAAGGTTGCTGATGTGTTTATAATGATTATTTCGAGTCTTCCAATTGTTTATGCGACCCATCGCAAGTAGGTTTACGTTTGGATAACCCACAAGTGCAATCGGTTAGTCCGTAGCCATCGAGGATGCGAGCCATATTTTTTTCAATACGCGTTGTTTTGGTTTTAGACTGTTTTGGTTTGTCAAAATGTAATAGATAACCACGTTGACGCCCTGGAGTTAATTTATAAAATGCCTTTTTAAAATGGGCATGGTCTTTAAAAATGGCTTCCAATTCGGCAGGTACCGTATAATCGGAAGTTTTTTTCATTTCAATTTTTTGTCCCGATTTGGCAATGGCTTCCTTTACATATTGTTTTATAACCGGTTCAAGCGCTGTTATTTCTTCAACACTCGTAAACCGCATTTGTCTAGCCGTTTGCATGTTTTCGGTTTGCTGGATGAGAAGTTTTTCAGGATCTTCTAGAAGCACGCCTTTAAAAAAAGAGAGGCCACAATAGTCTTTAAACTCATGAATAAGCACCACATTATTCTTGTTATACGTATAGCACGGGTGCTTCCATTTGAAGGTTTCTTCAAGTTCACAATCTAATATGAGGTCTCTAAGTTTTATTAGCGCCTTTTGCCAGGTTTTTTGGCGATCTAGATATTTTTTAACGTCTTCATTCATGGTTTTCGTTTCTCGTTGAACTTTCTCTATCAACACAAAAAGTTGAAACTAAATATAAATCAGTTACTTCTTAAAAATAGCATACACCGGAAAGTGATCGCTATAACCGCCATTATAGCGTTTACCGATGTACGTTCTGTAAGGTGTGCCTTTGTAGGGGCCGCTAAAGGTTTTTAGGAAGTCTTCATCAAAAATATTGGCTTTGCTAAACTCAAAGTTGTTTTCAGAAACTTTAAAAAAGTTTGTAGAGATTAATATTTGATCGAACAAATCCCATTTTCTGTTATAGTAGGTCGAGCCACGGTTGTAGGAACGCAAGGTTTCCATAAGATTAAATAAACTCGAGGTTTTAACCAATTCTCGAATACCAGGGTTGTTGGAGTCTTCATTAAAATCGCCCATAACAATGATTTTAGCATCTTCGTTAACAGCTTTTAATCCTGAAATGATCTCGCTAACTTTTACCGATGTGGCTAATCGTTTCGGTTCAGATAAGACTTCCCCTTCACGACGCGATGGCCAATGGTTTACAATAACATGTATCTCTTCACCGTCTAAAAGTCCAGAAACCAGTAAGATATCGCGGGTGTAATCGGGTAAACCACTGTCGTGGAAAAGTTCTATTCTAAACGGTTCGGAGTGGGTAACACTAAAAACATCCTGGTCGTATAACAAGGCCACATCAATGCCGCGCTCGTCCAAGGAGTTGTAGTGCACATAATTGTAGTTTAAATGCACTAAGTGTTTCGACTGTAATAAATCGTTTAAAACCTTTTTGTTTTCAATTTCAGCTACCCCAACAATAGCAGGGTTTTTCCCTGTTTCTCTTCGGCCTATATTCGAAATGGCATAACCTAATTTCCGCAATTTATTTTCATACCGTTTATGCGTCCATCGTTTTGCTGAAGTTGGTAGAAAATCTTCATCATGAATGTGAGTATCATGTATTAAATCGAATAAATTTTCAAGATTATAAAAAGCAACGGCTTGTAAATCGTGGCGCACTGGAATATCGTCAAAGGTATTTGTCATAATTTCAAAAATAAGACTTATAGTTTAAAATTGAGGTTTAATAATATCTGTAAGTCTAAAATTCTTTTTTAATTATAATGGTAGCAATTGTGTAACTTTGTATAATATATTTATTTATATGATAGAAAAGAAGGATGTCGCTTTAGAAAGAGCCGTATTAATCGGTATCATTACTAAAGATCAAGATGAAGAAAAATCTAAAGAATATTTAGATGAATTGGAGTTTTTAACGTTTACCGCTGGTGGCTATGCGGTGAAGCGTTTTACCCAGAAAATGGAGATGCCAAACTCTAAAACTTTTATTGGAACTGGGAAAATGGAAGATGTGCGCGAGTTCATTGAAGCGAACAATATTAGTACAGCTATTTTTGATGACGAGTTATCGGCAGCACAAGAGCGTAATATTAGTAAAATTCTAAATGTTAAGGTTTTAGATAGAACCAATTTAATATTAGATATTTTCGCGCAACGTGCCCAAACCAGTTATGCGAGAACGCAGGTAGAATTGGCGCAATGTGAATATTTACTACCGCGTTTACGTGGTATGTGGACCCACCTTGAGCGTCAAAAAGGGGGGATTGGTATGCGCGGACCTGGTGAAACCGAGATCGAGACCGATAGACGTATTGTTCGTGATAAAATAGCCTTGTTAAAATCGCGTATCAAAACCATCGATAAGCAAATGGCTGTACAACGCGGTAACCGTGGTAAAATGGTTCGTGTGGCACTTGTAGGGTATACCAACGTTGGGAAGTCAACCCTCATGAATGTGATTAGTAAAAGTGACGTGTTTGCCGAAAACAAACTCTTCGCCACTTTGGATACCACCGTTAGAAAAGTAGTGATTCAAAACCTACCTTTTCTACTTAGTGATACGGTAGGGTTTATTAGAAAATTGCCTACCCAGTTGGTAGATAGTTTTAAAAGTACCCTTGATGAGGTTCGAGAAGCCGATTTATTATTACATGTAGTTGATATTTCACATCCTAATTTTGAAGAGCACATCGCCTCGGTTGAAAAGATTTTAGGGGAAATTGATAGCAGCGATAAACCAACCATTATGGTTTTTAATAAAATTGATGCGTATCAACAAGAACCTATCGACGAGGATGATTTAGCAACCGAACGCACCGAAAAACATTATTCTTTAGAAGAGTGGAAAAGTACTTGGATGAGTAAAGTAGGCAATAATGCCTTGTTTATTTCTGCGCTCAACAAGAAAAATTTAGAAGAATTTAAAAAACGGGTGTATGATGAAGTACGAGACATTCATGTGACTCGTTTTCCTTATAACCACTTTCTTTACCCCGATTATGAGGAAGAAGATTAATAACCTTTTGTATCTTGGATATTTATGAAACATAGTATTAAAAAGATATTACAGAATAAATGGATAAAACGGTTGCTACTTTTAGTAGTGGCTGTTTTTTTATTTTTTGTGGGTTTGTACTTTAGTATTTATCTCGGACTTTTCGGAAAGGTGCCAACCACGCAAGATTTAAGTTTTATCATTCAGGAAGAATCTACAGAAGTTTTAGATAAAGACGGTGAGCTTATTGGTAAATATTATATCTACGATAGGCAGCCTTTAGAGTTTGAAGATTTCCCCAAGCATTTAATAGATGCTTTAGTGGCTACCGAAGATGTGCGTTTTTTTAATCACGACGGCATCGATAATGTCAGTTTACTACGTGTTTTCGTGAAAAGTATTTTGCTTCAAGACAAATCGTCTGGAGGCGGAAGTACCATCACACTTCAGTTGGCTAAAAACCTTTTCGGAAGAGACGACTACTGGTTTTTTGGAATTGTAGTCAATAAATTCAAAGAAAGTATCATTGCCAAGCGTTTGGAAGAAATTTATACTAAAAATGAAATCCTAACCCTTTACTTCAATACGGTTCCTTTTTCAGATAATACTTATGGTATTGAAAGTGCTTCTCAAAAATTCTTTAATAAATCAACAAAGGAGTTAAGCATTTCTGAGGCGGCAACCTTAATAGGAAGTTTAAAAGCAAATACCTATTATAACCCTAGATTACATTTAGATCGCAGCCAGGAACGTCGCGATGTGGTACTTTCTCAAATGGAAAAGTATGGCTACTTATCGGCCGATTCGTTAGAAGTTATTACTGAAACGCCTGTGGTGTTAAATTACCGCTCGTTTAATCATGACCAAGGTGTGGCACCTTATTTTAGAGAGCAGGTAAAAAAAGAATTATCAGCTATTTTGGATACTCTTAAAAATTCAAATGGCGATGCTTACGATTTATATAAAGATGGTTTAAAAGTATATACCACCTTAGATTTAAAAATGCAGCAGCTTGCGGAAGAAGCCATGAAAACGCATATGGCTAAACTTCAAAAGGATTTTGAGGCTTCTTATGGAAAAGCAGGACCTTGGACAAACTCCAAATTAATTGATGCAGAGGTTAAAAAATTACCCAAATATAAGCTGTATAAGGAGCAAGGTTTATCGGATGCTCAAATTCAGGATTCCTTGGCTGTAAAACGCGATGTTGAATTGTTTTCTTGGGCAGGTGACACCATTCAAAATTTGAGTGTAAGAGATAGTATTAGTCAGTTTTTAAAATTTTTAAACACAGGCATGTTGGCCGTCGACCCTAAAACTGGAGCGGTACGAACTTATATTGGAGGTGTAGATTACCGCTTTTTTAAGTACGATCATGTTTCGCAAAGTGAACGCCAAGTGGGGTCAACTTTTAAACCTTTTGTGTATACGGCAGCCATTCAAAATGGTATGGATCCTTGTGAATATTTCTCATTGGCAGAAGTGACTTATACCAATTATAAAAACTGGACACCAAGTAATTCTGGTAGCAGCGAAGAGGATGTTTATGAGAATTATTCTTTAGAAAAAGCTTTAAGTCATTCGGTAAACACCATTGCAGTTAAGGTGCTGAATAAGGTTGGTATTTCTAAGGTTATCGAACAAGCCAAGCGCATGGGCATCACCAAGGAATTACCTAATGAACCTTCCTTGGCTCTTGGTGTGGCCCAAATCAATTTAAAAGAATTGACGGGTGCTTACACCAGTTTTGTAAATAACAGTCATGTAGCCAAACCGTATTATATCACTAAAATTGAAGATCATCATGGCAATGTTATCGCTTCTTTTGAACCAGAAATTGCCGAAGAGGAAGCCTTTAGTGATTATACTAGGCAAGTGATGCTTCACATGATGAAGGCCACCGTAAATCACGGTACCGCAAAGCGATTAAGAAGTAGTTACGGTTTAAAAAATGAGATTGCAGGTAAAACAGGAACCACCCAAAATAATAAAGATGGTTGGTTTGTAGGCATTACACCAAAGTTAGTTACCGTGACTTGGGTGGGGAATGATAATCACAGCATCGGATTTAAAACCACGGGGATGGGGCAGGGCGCTAACTCGGCTTTACCCATTTTTGGTGAGTTTTATAAAGCTTTAAATGCCGATAACGCTTTCGCGGAAATTACCAAAGCTCATTTTGAAGTGTCATCTCAACAAGTTATTTCAGATTTAAATTGCGAACCAGAAAAGCGCGATGGATTTTTTAAACGTTTGTTTAAGAGTAAGAATAAAAAGAAAAAGTTTAAGGGCGATTAGCTCTTATGGGTAAGTTGAAATTAAAAAGGTCTTAAAAGTTAAAACAAGCGTCATTCTGTGCTCGACACAGAATCTCATGATATTGAACTTCAATGATTATGAGAATCTGAAATAAATTCAGATTGACGTAAAATTAACTTTTAAGACCTCTTTTTTTGAACAGATGTGGTTTATACGTTAAAAATTAACGTTTATACCAAGTCCGAAAACTTCACGAATTTGAAATCCTTCAAAGGCATCGTCATCATAAACAGTTTGGAAAGTGAAATTGGTTGAAAATACGTCGTTTATTTTCATTACCACATTCAAAGTATAATCGATATCGGTATTCAAGGGTTTATGAAGGTAATCGGAGTACAAACTTAAAGTGTTTTCCATTGATATATTTTTCATAATGTCAAGCTTGTAATAGGCTCTAATGTTAAGACCAAACTCATATAATAGATTCTTTCCAGGCGGCACACCAAAAGTTTCTACATCATTACTAGACTCGTAAAAAACGTTGTTTTCGTCATCGTCGTTAATGGTAAATATTTCATCGGTAATGAAAGTGAACCTAGATGAAAGTGGTGCAATATTCACATTTAAGTTGTTGCTTTTTTTCCAAAGAAAACCAGGACCAAAACTCCAATAAGCTGGCTTGAAAAATCCAGATGTTGGGTACAATTCATTGTCACCCATAAAATCGTCGTTATAATCGTAGCCATCGGTAAACTGGGTTTTAAAGTTCATATAGAAGGAAAAGTTCCAGTATTTTTTTTTCATAGCCCTTCCTACAACCGAGTTAAGCTCTAAACGGTCATCTGTTTTACGTCTGCCGTCATCTTCGTTAATGTTAAGTCCGTAACTCGCTAAGATTTTATTATCCCATGACCAAGGGCCTTTATCATAGTTGAAATCATAGTTTACAGATAGGTTTGCAGCCAAGTTGTTATCGCCACCAGGTTGCCAGTTTGAAAATGCCGATTGGTTGACAAGTAAATTTATTTTACCAACGCTAGTCCAGCCTTCGGGGATAATAATAGTGTCTTTAACTGTCGGGGTTTTTTGAGCATGAATGGCAAGATTACTCAAAACTAAAAAACAAAAAATATGTAATGATTTTTTCATACGTGTTATTGTTTAAAATTAAGGAAAAAGTAAAAGCGCCGATTAAGGCGCTTTAGTTAAGTATTATAGGGTAATGGTGTTAAAATGCATAGCTTAAACCAAAGGTCCAATAGGTTTGTAAGTCGTTGTCAACGTTGTCAAACGTAGCGTTTGTATCGCCTTCAGTATTAATAGCATAGTTTAAAGCCTCTTGTTTGTTGTCTCTTAAACCAAACTCAAAACCTAAACCAATTCCTTTCCAAACCTCATATCCAAAAGCGTTAGTCCATGTCCAGTTAGATAAGTTCGAGCTTTTGTAAGATTGAAACATCGATAAGTTTGAGTTTATCTTTAATTTTCCAATAGATTTAGCATAGTTTGCTACTATTTTAGCACCTAAAGAAGAATCGAAAATAGTTTTCTCATCACTAAATACAATGTTGTAGTTTAAAGGGTGTACCACTACGACTAAATCTGAAATTGGAGTCCATGTAATACCAATACCTAAATCTAAGTACCCAGGATCGTTAAAGTTGTTTAATAGGGTGGTTCTATATTCGCCTAAAGTAGAGGCTGCAAGTGTCTTGCTAATTTTATAACCATAAAGCGAGGTGATAGTAAAAACATCGGTCGCTTGTCTAAAATCATCATCGTCTATTGGGTCGTCTTTATCATCAAATTTCACCCAGCTTAAGTTAATGTTAGCCGTGTTATACCAGAAATATTTTTCTCTGTTTAATTTAGCATAAGGATTAACAGTAATGGTTACGTTACCCGCTGAATTGTTTGGCGTACCTTGAGCGTACCAATTACTAAATTCAGATAAATTAGCACCAATAGTACCAAATGCACCATAGCTCCATCCTGGGAATTTATCAATTTGTTTTTTAAGGGCATCAACTTCCGATTGTAGTGCGCTAATAGAATCTTCTTTTTGAGATTTTAAGGCTTCTAATTCTTCTTTAGTTTGTGCGTTTAAGGAAATAAAACCCATAAATAAGGCACAAATTAGTAGCGTTTTTTTCATAGTTTTTAAGTTTTTAATAAAATGGATTGATTTGTAATGTTTGTTAATATTAAGGGTTATTTGTTTTTGTATAAGGGTACCGACGAACAAGCTTCGCCATACATAATGGATTTAGCAACAGACTGCAATTTGTTAGCAAGCATGATGTAGGCGTTTTGCGGCACAGGTTTATTGGAACAACCTTTTATAATAATAGGTTTTCCTTCAAATTCAGAAACATCTAATTGGTTTATTACGTCTTGGTATATGGACGTTTCAAGGTTGTCCAAACTACCAACTACAATTTTTTTGGCAAAAGGTTGCAATTGAATACTAAGCAACATATAGGCCCATCCTGGAATGATGGCATCCGAACTACAGGTTAGGGCAATATATTGGTCTTGAAATTGACTCCAATCGAAGCTGGCAACCTGGTCTCTAAAATCTTTTTCACGAAGCACAAATCCTTCGTAAAGCCAATCTTTAATGTCAAATAATACACGATTTTCTTTAGGGTAATAATCCTCTAAGTTAATCGTGATTAATTTGCTATTCGCCACGCGATTGATGATTTCATCAGCCATATAAATGTTTGTTTTTGAATATACTGTTAAGTGATATTTTGTGGAAGAAACAGGAGGATTAATTGTTAACTTTTAATTTTTAACTATTAATTAATTCTAAAGCATACCCAATTCCAATTTCGCCTCTTCGCTCATCAGTTCTTGAGTCCAAGGTGGATCGAAAGTAATTTCAACTTCGGCATCTTTAACTTCGTCAAGTGACTTTACTTTTTCTTCTACCTCTAAAGGAAGGGTTTCGGCAACAGGACAATTAGGTGTTGTTAAGGTCATTAAGATCTTAACATCATTGTCTTCATTCACAAAAACGTCGTAGATTAATCCTAATTCGTAAATGTCTACTGGAATTTCAGGGTCGTAAATAGTTTTTAAAACATTTACAATTTTTTCGCCGAGTTCGGCGGTATCTATATTTTCACTCATAATCGTATAATTTTATTTTGATTTCCGCGCAGGCGGAAATCTATTTTATTTCAACTGGGTCTGATAAGCAATAGCATACATTTTTAATTGCTTTATCATACTGATTAGACCATTTGCTCGGGTTGGCGATAAATGTTCTTTAAGGCCGATTTTATCAATAAAATCAGTTTCTGAATGAATGATATCTTTAGGATGCTGATTAGAAAAAGTACGAATCAGAATCGCAATAATACCTTTGGTGATGATGGCATCACTATCGGCAGTAAACACCAATTTATCGTCTTGCATTTCGGCATGTACCCAAACTTTACTTTGGCAACCTTTAATGATGTTGCTGTCCGTTTTGTATTGGTCGTCGATAAGGGGTAAATCTTTCCCTAAATCAATCATATATTGGTAGCGTTCTTCCCAATCTTCAAACATTGAGAATTCATCTATGATTTCATTTTGTATCTCTTCTATACTCATTAATCTCAAATTTTAAGCAAAAATACAATATATACAGTTATTAGATAAATTAAGGTTTTAAAATACCGCTGAAATATCAGATTCTTGTGTTTTTATTTTTTTTAAGTCACCTCGATTGGTTTCTCTTTCCTTATTCCATATTAGTAGCCAGATCTGTAATTTCTTTTACTAGTGCCTTAATGGCTTCTGGCGGATTGCCTTCGTCGAAGGCTTGGGTTTGGTAGGTGTGTTCGTTAACGGTGACTTTTAGTGTGGTTTGTGCTGCACCGTCAAAGGCATAATTTTTACTTGGTGCTTTTAATTTCGGAATTTCGCTTAGTGGAATGGCATCTAGAAGTTCAAGTAACCGTTCCCATTCTGGTTGTGGAAGCATGACAGGTGGTCCAGGTTTTCCTCGCTTTTTGCTAACGACTATGAGGTTTTCAATAACTCTAATTTTATAGTATGAATTTCTTGTGGTTGCCAGATATTCAAAAGTAATTAAGTCTTCGGAAGTCGCTTGCTGTTCTTTAGAAACACCACCTTGAGTTTTTGCTTTAGTAGTGTTTAATGAACCACAGGTTTTTAATGACATTAAGACTATAATAAGAATGCTTACGAGTTTCATAATCAAAAACTTAACAAGGGTTTGTTAGCGAAGTTAAAATAAATTATTGAAACTTTTATTTCAGGAGGTTCAGATTGACTTCAAAAGTAATGGTATGACATATAACGAGCAGTCACATAAAATAAAGTAAACTGAAGGTGTTTTCCTTAAGCCAACATCATTTTTGCTTTTTTAACACCTTCCACAAGACTATCTATTTCCGCTTTAGTATTATAAAAAGCTAAAGAAGCTCTAACGGTTCCTGGAATTTTGTAGTAATCCATGATAGGCTGTGCACAATGGTGACCTGTTCTAACGGCAATTCCTAGTTTGTCTAAAATAGTACCTACATCGTAAGGGTGAATGCCTTCTAAGTTGAATGAAATTACCGAGGTTTTATGTTTTGAAGTTCCATAAATTTTTAAACCTTCAATGTTTAAAAGTTTTTCAGTAGCGTATTCCAGTAGCTCATTTTCATAATTTGCTATGGCTTCAAAACCGATGTTGTTCATATAATCGATAGCTGCTCCAAAAACAATACCACCGGCAATATTAGGTGTACCAGCTTCAAACTTATGAGGCAATTCGGCATAGGTGGTTTTTTCAAAAGTAACTTCGGCAATCATTTCACCACCACCTTGATATGGCGGTAGTTTTTTTAGCCAAGCTTCTTTACCATATAAAGCGCCAACGCCGGTAGGACCACACATTTTATGAGCAGAAACCACATAAAAATCGACGTCTAATTTTTGAACATCAGGTTTAATATGTGGCGCAGATTGTGCACCGTCAATAAGAACGGCTGCTCCAACCTCATGGGCTTTTTCAATAATGTATTCAATAGGATTTACGGTGCCTAACGCGTTTGAAACGTGATTTGTAAAAACAAGTTTCGTATTTGCAGAAAGGAGTTTATCAAACTCACTCATCACCAATTCGCCATCGTCATTCATAGGAATAACTTTTAAAGTGGCGCCAGTACGCTCACAAAGCATTTGCCAAGGCACAATATTAGAGTGATGCTCTAAGGCCGATACAATAATATCATCACCTTTTTTTAGAAGTGATGAAAATCCGTTTGCGACTAAATTGATGCCATGCGTAGTTCCCGAAGTGAAAATAATTTCATGCGAAAACTTGGCATTAAAATGCGCTTGTATTTTATAACGGGCTTGTTCGTATAAATCGGTGGCCTCCTGACTTAAAGTATGAACACCGCGGTGAATATTGGCATTGTAATTTGAATAGTAATCTACAATAACATCAATAACCTGTTTTGGGGTTTGTGATGTTGCTGCATTATCAAAATATACTAAAGGTTTGCCATTTACTTTGCGAGAAAGAATGGGAAAATCTTTTCTGATGTCTTCTACGTTGATCATGGCTTGTTTGGTCTGGGCCCCGATTGAGGCGTTTGTTGAAGCTCCTCTCAGAGAGTCCTTGGATCCCGCTTTTGGGACTTTAACCGAAAGCGGGAAGGAGCTCAAAAAATAATTTGTTTAAGAGAAATTAAAGGTCGAAACCTATGCTAACCCCCAATTTGTTAGCTATAATTTTATTGATACGTTGTTTAATTTCAGGTATTTTAACCGAACTTAACACGTTATTACTAAAGGCATACATTAAAAGTGCCTTAGCTTCTTTTTTAGGAATACCACGCGATTGCATGTAAAACATGGCGCTTTCGTCTAGCTGACCAATGGTACAACCGTGAGAACATTTTACGTCGTCGGCAAAAATCTCCAATTGTGGTTTGGTATTGATCGTTGCTTTATCGCTTACTAAAATATTGTTGTTTGCTTGGAAAGCGTTGGTTTTTTGGGCTTCTTTTTCTACAATAATTTTTCCGTTGAAAACCCCTGTAGAGCTATCCCCAAAAATACCTTTGTAATCTTGATGACTCTCACAATTAGGTTCGATATGGTGTACCAAAGTATTGTGATCGACATGTTGTTTGTCGCCAAGAATAGTGACACCTTTTAATATAGAATCGATGCGTTCTCCTTCTTGGAAGAAATTAAGATTGTTTCTAGTTAATTTTCCACCAAATGAGAATGTATGTACCGAAGCAATACTTTCACGTTGTTGCTTAATGAAGGTATTGTCAATTAGTGAGGCATTTTCGGCATCATTTTGAATTTTGTAATAATCGACAATAGCACGTTTTTTAGTGAAAATTTCGGTTACACTATTGGTTAAAACAGGGTTTTCTGTTAAACTTTGGTGACGCTCGATAATTTGAACATGCGCATTCTCTTCAGCAACAATTAAATTACGAGGCTGAAGTAATGTAGCCGATTCGTTACCTGTTGAAAAATTGATAAACTGAATTGGTTTATCGGCAATTTTATTTTTAGGAATGTGTACATAAACACCTTCTTGTGAAAACGCCGTGTTTAACGATGGTAAACTATCGGTAGTCGCTGCTTTATTGAAATGGTTTTCAATAATTAAGCGGTATTTCGGATTTGTTAAAGCAGAAGACATTAAACACACATCGATACCATCATGTGTGGTGTTCGATAAATGTGAAGAATATTTTCCATCGATGAAAACCACATGATATGTGTCGATTTCGTGGATGAAATATTTTTTAACATCTTTATAATCTATGGCATTTTCTTGCTTTGGGAAAACGCTATAATCTTCTTTTAATAATTTATTTAAAGAGGTGTATTTCCAAGCTTCTTCCTTTTTCGTAGGAAAGCCTTTTTCTTCAAATATTTTTATAGCTTCAGATCTAACATTATGAACGTGCGTGTCGACATCGACCTTGTTTTCAAATGCTAAAAATGATGATACTAATTTGTCTTTTAAATCCATTGTTATAAATCGTTTCAAGTTTAAGGTTTAAAAAGTTTCAAGTTGTTAACTCAACCCTAATTACTTAAACTTGTTTCCTTTAAAATCTTTTTTGTTCAAATATGAAATGAAAGCCGATAAGCGTTTGCTTAACTGTTCATATTCTGAAACTAATGTTCTAAGTTTTTCTTCTGAAATATATTCTGAATCAAAAACTCTATATAATTGTGACCTTGCTTCTCCAGCTGAACCTTTTGCTATTGAAAGAAATTGACGAAATTCTAAGTTTCCATCTCTTTCAAAGCCTTCGGCTATATTGTCCATTACAGACCCAGATGAGGCTTTTATTTGGTCTTTTAATCGATAATCTGTTTTTAAATCTGTTTCGTTAGCAATGTCTTTTATTTGATTAAAAAGACGCCTAGCTTCTTTCCATGTTTCTAAATCTTCAAATTTAGTTATCGTTGCCATGAACTTGAAACATTAAACCTTAAACAGAAAAACTATAAAGAGGCTTCTTCTTTAATCCAATCGTAACCTTTGGCTTCTAACTCGTGAGCTAATTCTTTACCACCAGATTTTACAATTTTTCCGTTGTGTAAAACGTGTACGAAATCTGGAACGATATAATCAAGTAAACGTTGGTAGTGCGTAATAACAACTACAGCATTGTCTTTACTTTTTAATTTGTTTACACCGTTTGCAACGATACGAAGGGCATCGATATCTAATCCAGAATCGGTTTCATCAAGAATAGCCAATTTAGGTTCAAGCATCGCCATTTGAAAAATCTCATTACGTTTTTTCTCACCACCAGAAAAACCTTCGTTTAACGAACGTGATAAAAATTTACGATCGATTTCTAACATTTCAGACTTTTCGCGAATAAGCTTAAGCATATCTTTAGCAGGCATTTCCTCTAAACCTTTTGCTTTTCTAGATTCGTTAATAGCCGTTTTGATAAAGTTTGTTACCGATACACCAGGGATTTCAACTGGGTATTGAAACGATAAAAACACACCTTTATGTGCGCGTTCTTCAGCAGCTAATTCTTCAATGTCTTCACCTTCAAAATAGATTTTACCTTCGGTTACTTCATACTCTTCTTTACCTGCAATTACAGAAGAAAGCGTACTTTTTCCTGAACCGTTTGGTCCCATAATGGCATGAACTTCGCCTGGTTTCACTTCAAGGTTAATACCTTTTAAAATGTTTTTATCCTCAACACGTGCGTGTAAATTCTCAATTTTTAACATACTTCTATTCGTTTCCTATTTTTACAACTTCGTTATTTTCTTTCGGGTTAGGTGTTACTTTAAGTATTTCTACAATTTCAACCTTATTTTTCCAAAGTATAACGTCGTCTTTTTGATCTGTAACTTTTCCTTTAATCTCCACTAAAACCATATCTGTTGGTTTTGTTTTGATTTTATCTGCTTTGCTATTAAGCTCCTTTAATTTTTCGGAGTCTAAAACACCATATATTTTACGGTGTGTTTGGATAACCCCAGCACCGTCAAAATACACAAATTCACCTTTTATGGTTGTGAGTTCGTCGTCGCTATAAACAGTGTTCTCTGTTTTAGATTCAGATTTACAGCTTATAAATGCTGTAAGAATTAATGTGATAAAAAATAATTTTTTCATTTTAAATCGCTATAGATTCCTGTTTTATCCTACACTACCTTCTAAACTAATTTCTAATAATTTTTGTGCTTCAACAGCGAATTCCATTGGAAGTTTATTTAAAACCTCTTTACTAAATCCGTTTACAATTAAAGCAATCGCCTTTTCAGTATCGATACCACGTTGGTTACAGTAGAAAATTTGATCTTCACCAATTTTACTTGTTGTAGCTTCGTGCTCGATTTTAGCCGTTTTATTTTTAGCTTCTATATATGGGAACGTGTGTGCACCACATTCGTTACCCATAAGTAAACTATCACATTGTGAAAAGTTACGGGCGTTTTCTGCTCTAGAATTAATTTGAACTAAACCACGGTAACTGTTTTGTGATTTTCCTGCCGAAATTCCTTTAGAAATAATGGTCGACTTGGTGTTTTTTCCCAAGTGAATCATTTTTGTTCCTGTATCGGCTTGTTGGTAATTGTTAGTTACTGCGATTGAATAAAATTCACCTACCGAGTTATCACCTTTTAAAATACATGATGGATATTTCCAAGTTACTGCCGAACCGGTTTCTACTTGTGTCCATGAAATTTTTGCGTTTTTCTCACATAAACCACGTTTGGTTACGAAGTTGTAAACACCACCTTTACCTTCGGCATTTCCTGGGAACCAGTTTTGAACAGTAGAGTATTTAATTTCGGCATCGTCTAAAGCAATAAGCTCCACAACGGCGGCGTGTAATTGGTTTTCATCTCTACTTGGTGCTGTACAGCCTTCTAAGTAACTTACATAACTCCCTTCATCAGCAATAACTAGCGTACGTTCAAATTGTCCGGTTCCTGCTTGGTTAATTCTGAAATAAGTTGATAATTCCATTGGACATTTTACGCCTTTTGGAATGTAACAGAAAGAACCATCACTAAACACGGCCGAGTTTAAAGCGGCATAGAAATTATCTTTCTGAGGCACTACAGTCCCTAAATATTTTTTCACTAATTCTGGATGCTCTTTAATAGCCTCAGAAATACTCATGAAAATAATACCTTTTTCTCCTAAAGTTTTCTTGAATGTTGTAGCAACAGAAACAGAATCGACGACCACATCCATGGCTACGCCTGCTAATTTCTTTTGTTCATCAAGAGAAATACCTAGCTTTTCGAAAGTCGCTAATAATTCTGGATCTACTTCATCAATGCTATCGTACTTAGGCTTGCTGTTTGGGGCAGAATAATATGAAATCCCTTGAAAATCTGGTTTTGTATAATGTACGTTTGCCCATTCTGGCTCTGTCATTTCTTTCCAAACTCTAAAAGCTTCAAGTCTCCAATCGGTCATCCATTGTGGCTCCTCTTTCTTTTTCGAAATAGCGCGTACAATATCTTCGTTTAACCCATTAGGAAACGTGTCAGATTCAATATCGGTATAAAACCCGTATTCGTATTCTTTGGTTTTTAGCTCCTCGCGTAAATCATCCTCGGTATACTTGCTCATATTTTTAATAATATTGTTGTAAAGTTGAAAGTAAGCATGTTATAAAGTTGAGTTTAGGTATTTTATTAACCCGCTTATCAGTTTTGAAACTTCGTTTACTTTTAACTTTAATTTTTCAAATTGTTCATTTGTTAAATAGCTTAAATCAAAACTTAAATATAATTGAGAACGAAATTCTCCAGCTGATGCTTTTGCTATATATAAAAAACGAATGAACTCTTTTGTTGTTTCTCTTTCAAAACCTTCAGCTATGTTTGAAGAAATTGAAATACTTGATCTTCTTATTTGGTCTCTTAATCCAAAATCTTTAGAAAAAGAGGTATTATTAATTGTTAACTTATAAATTTCACTATTTAATTCTCTTGCTTTTTGCCACGAAAGGATTTCTTCAAAAGAATTAATTTTCGCCATTGACTTTATTACTTTTTAACTTTTAACATTCTAACTTGAGAGTTACAGCGAAAATGATTCGCCACAACCACAAGTTCGGTTGGCATTTGGATTGTTAAAAACAAATCCTGTTCCGTTTAATCCACCAGAATATTCTAAAGTGGTGCCAATTAGATATAAAAAGCTTTTTTTGTCAACAATGATTTTTACGCCATTGTCTTCAAATACTTTGTCATCATCTTGTTGTTCTTTGTCGAATTTTAAATCGTACGACAAACCAGAACAACCACCGCTTTTCACTCCAACGCGCACATAATCGGTTGAGGCGTCATAACCATCATCGGTCATAAGCTCAATCACTTTCTTTTTAGCAGTTTCAGAAACTTTTATCATAATTTATGTTCGATTTTATCATGTTATATTTATTGTTGTACATGGCAACTACTATCTATAAAAATCAGTGGTTAAAATTATATTAATTTATTCTATTTAAACCTATTTTTAAAATAGAGTGCAAATATACAATATAAGTCATGCATTACCACATAACCTAACATTATATTAGTTAATAGTTTCATAGTTTTTTGTTATTATTTGTTAATAGAAGAATTATTAACAAATTCATAATCAGATAGGGAAAGTAGAAATTTTTTTAAATCGGCTTTGTCTTTATCCGATAAATTTACACCACCATTTGCCACTTTTTTCATGAGCGGATCTATGGTTGCTGAATTTTTTAAACCTTCGCTGTAGTGGTTGATAACGTCTTCCAAAGTTAGGAAGCGTCCGTCATGCATGTAAGGCGCCGTAAATGCTAAGTTTCTAAGCGATGGTGTTTTAAATTTGCCATGATCGGCAGGGTCGCCGGTTATCGCGCCTAGTCCCAGATCTTTAAAGTTTTCATCTAAACCGTTGTTATGGAATATGTTGTCTGTCCATAACGGATTTTTATCACTGCCGTGGCAATGAAAACAATCGCCGCGTTTTTCGTCCATAAAGACCTCAAATCCGTTGCGTTCTTCGGGGGTTAAATCGGCTTCACCAAGTAAATATTTGTCAAATTTTGAATTCGCAGAAATTAGGCTGCGTTCAAATTGTGCTATAGCTTTTCCAACCAAAACCGAATCAATTTTTGAAGTTCCAAAGGCTTTTTCAAAGAGCTCAGGATATTCGGCATGTTGCTGTAATTTGTTTTCAACGACGGGCCATGTGTTTTGCATCTCCAAGGGATCTGTAACCGGAACAAATACTTGATGTTCTAAGCTAAAGGTTTTGCCGTCCCAGAAAAAAAGTTCGTCGTAATTCCAAGCTAAATTAAAAAGAGGCATGGCATTTCTACTTCCTAAAGTTCCGTTTACCCCCGAGCTGATGCTTTCGGAATCTGAAAATGCCAGTTCTGGCGCATGACAATTGGCACAGGCTAAACTATTGTCTACCGATAAAATAGGGTCGAAAAAAAGTTTTTTACCAAGTGCAATACCTTCTACAGTTTGGGGATTGTTTGCTGGTATGACCGGTGATAAAATAAGCGATTCAAATAAAGGTGGAATATTTAAAGGGCTAGGCGTGGGGACATAGCTAGCTTCATTTTCTTTAGAGCAAGCTGTGCTTATGAAAATGATAATGGTAAAAAGATATGTCGGCCATTTTTTCAAAGTTTAAAACGGATTTACAGATTCTAAACTGAAGACGTTTTGACGATTTTGATACATCATCATTTGTGCATCAGAATTAGGCATCAGCATGTTGTTTAGTTGATTTAAATCCCAAGTATTCGGATTTTTAAACCATTCGGCAATATTCATGTTAATATTAAAATTTGTGGTCTGACTCAGATTAACAGCTCCTATATCAACAGTAAAAAAGGTGTCTTCAAAAACCAATGGCGATTGGGTGTTGTCCACCGCTCTTATGTAGTGATACGCATAGCCTGTTTCAGTATTGGTTGCATCTATAAACTTGCCTTCTAGTTGCATAAAATGGTAACCGCCACCAAGCATCTCTGGTACGTTCCATGATGCCGAATTCAAATCGGTGTAATTCATGTAATTATCTTCATTATTAAAACCAAAAGTGAAATATACATGGCTGTATTCTCCTGGTGGTATGGTGTTATTTGGTGTGAGAGACAGGGTGTTTTCTTGGGTTAAATCGACAAGAAAATGGTCGTCAAACGTAAAATATTCGCCATTTGGTTTTTCAAAAGTAATCCTAGAAATGAGGTAGCGTAATTTTGAAATACTAAGTAGTTCTCCATGAGCATTGGTGAATTCTAAGCTGTTAAAATCGGAAGCTGTTACAGGCGTGTCGTCCCATGAATGGCTAAAATTGAATGTGACTGAAGTCGGAAAAACCTCATCATCTAAATCTTTATGGCATGAGCATAGGATCATACATAGGAGGCAGGTTGTAGCAAGTATTTTATTCATGTTATTGTTTTAGTTTGAAAAGTAGTAAATCTGAAAACCCTTTGTTAGAAGGGATGTCTTCGTTGGAACTGTTCGATTCTCCAACGCCGATAATGTTATTGTTATTAAGTTCGATGGCATCAAATGCTAAATCAATAGCGCTTCCGCCAATAGTTTTTTCCCAAATCAAGTTTCCTGAAGCATCGATTTTTATAATCCATGCATCATTTTGGCCTTTGTTTTCCGAAACATCGCCATCTATACTTCTCGAGTTTCCTGAAATAATAAAGCCTTGATCTTGCGTTTTAGAAATAGAGCGACCTGAGTCGAAACTTGTTCCGCCATAAGTTTTTTCCCAAATGAGTGTCCCGTCTGGCGATATTTTAATTACCCATAAATCGGCTGCACCATGATTATAACTAACGTCTAAATCGTCACTTCTAGTATCGCCTACTATCATATAATGGCCATCATGGGTTGATGTTATAGAAAAGGCTTCGTCGATACCAGTACCTCCAAAAGATTTTTCCCAAATTAAAGTGCCTGTGGCGTTTATTTTTACCACCCAAAAATCGTAAGACCCTTTGTTGTTGTTTATGTCTACATCATCACTATCGGAGGATCCTACAATGAGATATCCCAGGTCTTCGGTTTGAACGACATCGTACGGTGTATCGGTAAATGTTCCGCCGTAATAATGGCTCCATTGTTTTTCTCCTAAATGATTTAGTTTTATCGCCCAATAATCACCTCCAGCATGTCGTTTTGCAAAGGCTAATTTGCTAATGCCTTCACCGCCTGATGCTGTAACGTCTAGGTCACCAATAAGGAGGTAGCCCCCATCTGCTGTTTGAATGACTTTTCTACCATTATCTGGCCCTGAAAAGCCAAACGATTTTTCCCAAAGGATATCTCCGGTCGTATTAAGTTTAGTCATCCAAAAATCTGTAGCGCCGTTATTTTCCGAGACATCGCGATCGCTGCTTTGACTATAACCAAAAATAGCATAGCCGCCATCTAATGTTAGAATGCAGCTTGCGCCTCTATCGTCCATGCTACCGCCATATGATTTCTGCCATTCAAGCTCATCATTTTGATTAAATTTTAGAAGCCAATAGTCAAACGAATCGTCGGGTTTATTGGTAACATCGCGATCGTTGCTTTGTGTATACCCAAAAACAGCATAGCCGCCATCGTTGGTTTTAATGATAGATTTCCCGCTTTCATTTAAGGAGCCGCCAAAAGTTTTTACAAGGTCAATATCACCAGGAGTGTAGTCTGGCTTTTCTTGATGGTCGTCGTTATTAGAGCAGCTTGATGCGTAGAGGCAAACCAGAGTAATTAAAATTTTTAAATAACGCATAGGTTAAATTACAGGTCTTTTTTTCTTATCACAAACAAGCCACGGTTAATATCGCTTACAATAATATTGCCGCTAGGAAAAAACGGATACACACTCCAAGCCCCATTAAAACTAGTGTTATCGTTTTCTGGGTACGTATCGAAATAGCCAGTTTCAGAAATAGTTTTGCCTTCAATATTTGAAATGTTGATTTCACGAAAACCAGCTGTATAACTTGCTTGGTAATAAACATCTTCTTTAACATACCCATTGTGGTCTATAGCCGCTGTTGGTCCTAGGTAATCCATGTGGTATTTAGGGGCTTCCAAGTCGGTGAAATCGAAAATAATGGTTCTGGTTTGGTTACCAAGGTTAACCTCGTCTAACTCATCTCCTAGAATAAAATAAGTCATATCTTCAGTAAACCAACCTTGATGGGTGTAGCCTACATTATTATAAGTTATAGATGATATTTTTAATGGGTTAGATTTATCTGTAACATCAACAATAACCACTTCATTTTCATTACTACCAATAAGGATTTCTCTATTAGCATACCGTGTATCAGGACCATTGTAGGTAATCACCTGGGCATCATGAGCGTAGCCAGGAAATCCGCCAGCATCGGTTGGGTTTATTGGGTCTTGAATATTTATGAAAAGCGGCCCACCAGCATAAGTGCCCGATCTCGTCGTGCCAACAGCATAGGCGAAACCAGATGCTTCGTTGATAACCATATTGTGAGCGCTACCAAAACCTGTGTAACGGCTATCGGCAGTGAATGTTTCGGGAGGATTACTCACATTTCTAAGTCTGGTAAGATCGAAAATTTGCATGCCATGATCGCTAGCATTATCAGCCACGATATATGCATGGTTGTTGTATACTTTTACATCACGCCAAGAGCTGTTAATGGTGGCTGTAGGTAATTTACCAAGGAAAACAGGTTCGTTTGGCTGGCTAATGTCTACAAAAGAAACACCACTAGAAGCGCAAAACAAAGCATATTCCTTTTGTGTTGTTGGGTCGGTCCATCCCCAGCAATCTGTTCCGGAAGCACCAGTTTCAGCCAGTGTTTCAATAGGCATATGAGCCATTAAATTGTATTCTTGACAAGGATAGATATCTGCAAAACCGTCTTCGCAATAAGCAAGTGGTTCAAAAGGATAATCGGTGTCGCAAGCATCGCCTATACCATCGTTGTCACTGTCTTCCTGGTCTTGATTTGCAGTTTCTGGGCAGTTATCGTTTTCATCTTCAATACCATCGCCATCACTATCAGTAATCTCGGTTGGATCGTCAATAGATTCTGTTTTGCAGGAATATGTTGTTACTAATAATAGGAACACGAAAACAAAGGTTAGGTATTTGGAGATTCTTTTCAAGGTGTTTTTTATTAATTAACTAAAAAGGTTTTGTTTTGTGATAAAGGTAGTAAAAACAAAAATAGCTTCTTATTTTTGCATCATGATAGAAGATAAGAATCAACAACGGACGCCATTAAGTGCATTAGGTGAATTTGGGTTAATAGAGCATTTAACTCAAAACTTCAAGATTAAGCAAACTTCAACAATAAAAGGTATAGGTGATGATGCTGCTGTTTTAAATTTTGATAATAAACGTGTTGTAGTAAGCACCGATTTATTGGTGGAAGGTGTGCATTTTGATTTAAGTTATGCGCCATTGAAGCATTTAGGCTATAAGTCGGTCGTTGTAAATTTGTCTGATATTTACGCTATGAATGCCAAAGCGACTCAGATTACGGTTTCTATCGCGGTTTCCAACCGTTTTCCGTTGGAGGCTTTGGAAGCATTATACGATGGCATTGAGACAGCTGCTAGCATATATAATGTTGATGTTATTGGTGGCGATACCACCTCTTCGACTTCTGGATTACTAATTTCTGTGACGGCTATAGGCGAAGTTGAAGCTGAACAAGAAGTATATAGAAGTGGTGCTAAACCTAATGATTTGCTAGTGGTTTCGGGCGATTTAGGTGCGGCATATATGGGCTTGCAAGTGCTTGAAAGAGAGAAGGAAGTTTATAAAGTGAATCCTAATAATCAACCAGATTTAGAGCCTTACACTTATATTATCGAAAGGCAATTAAAACCTGAAGCTCGAAAAGATATCCCTAAATTGTTATCTGAATTGGGTGTTAAACCAAGCTCTATGATTGATGTTAGTGATGGGCTATCATCAGAAATCATACATATTTGTAAACAAAGTGATGTGGGGTGCGATTTATATGAAGAAAAAATTCCTTTAGATCCTCAAGTGATTTCTACCTGTGAGGAGTTCAATATTGATAGTACTACCGTGGCGTTAAATGGAGGAGAAGATTATGAGTTGTTATTCACAATTTCTCAGGAAGACTATCCTAAAATTAAGGCCAATCCAAATTTTACGGTTATTGGTTATATGAAGGAAGCTAAAGAAGGCTTGCATTTAGTGACCAGAGCAGATACTCGAATTCCGATTAAAGCTCAAGGCTGGAAAAATTTTACTGAATAAACAAGCGTTAAGAGGGAAGACCTGCTTGTTTAAACTTGCTGATAAACCGAAGTGTTCATCACTTTTTCTTTTAAACGCTCTGTTTTTGATTGGTAAACGCGTTCTAAAATGGCGTTAATTTCTCGAAAAGTTGGTGTTAATTCGGTTAAATTCCCGTTGCTATCTGTGGTTAATTCTTTTTTACAGTTTTTGCAGCGGTACTCTTTTACATGAGAGGTTACATTTTTAGAAACCTGATACTCATGATTAAAAAGTGTGCAATACATTTTTGGAATTAACGCTAGTTTGTTTGACGTTATTTTCATGGTTTTTTGGTTTGGGGTGCTTTAAATGTATAAAAGAAATCCAAACAAAACGACAAAGAGCGTTATTTTTCGACGAAATGCATTATTTCGTGTAGTAATTCACTTTCATTTTCAATAAAACTCATATGGCCATCGGGAAAGGTGACCAGTTTTACTTGGGTGCCTTCAACTTGTTCTAAAATAGTATTATAATCTAAAACAGGATCTTTTTTTCCAGCAATAATCATTTTTTTAAAGGGAGTAAAATGAAGTAGTGCTTCGCGATCATCTCTGATTTTCATACCTTCTAAAGCAGCTACAATACCTTGTAAAGGCGTTTTTTGAGCACTGGCTATTAGTTCTTTTATTCTTTCCTTAAATACAATTCGGTTTTTGGGACGGAATAAGTTCGTAACGGCTATTTTAATAAAAGTTTCGTGATTTTTTTTAACCACTTCAATAGTGCGTTCTCTATTTATTTTTCTTTCAGTACTATCGGCACTAGCAGTGGAATTTAATAGGCAAAGCCCTTTTAAATCGTCTGGCTTTTTTTCCGCGAAAGCGAGTGCTACATAGCCACCCATCGAATGCCCAATCATGGTTGAGCGTCTAATACGCAAATGTTTAAGGACAGCTTCAACAGCTTCGGCCATTTGTTCCATAGTATGTACATAACCTAAGCAGCCAGTTTGGCCATGACCTAGCAAATCGATACAAATAACTCTGAATTTTTTAGATAATTCTGGTTGTAACTGTTTCCATATTTGGGTGCTTTCTAAAAAGCCGTGAAGCAACACTAAAGCACTGCCTTTTCCAGAATCGGTATAGTGAATGTTGGTGCCTTTAAAATCTAAATTCATACCCTCAATTGTGAATGGCAAAGATAAAAGATAGCTAGGAAAAATCTAATTTTATGATTTCACACGCTTTATAGCTGTAAATGCCTTGTCTACATATTCATCTTCCACTAAAATGGTAAATTCGTTGGTGGTAGAAATCACTTCATACATGACCACACCATCCCAAGCTAAGCGTTTAAAAAAGTGATAATACAAACCTGCTATTTTAGAGTTGTCTTGAGGTAAGTTAATGCTAATGGCCGATAAACCTTCCTGAACAGCCAATAAAGTTTCACCTTTAAGTTCGTCTTTGATAAAATCGTTTAAGCTGCTCGAAATAATTAGATTGCTTTCATGAATCCCTCTCGTGAAGGTGTAAAAGGGTTTCGATTCCGTTTTAATGCGCTCCAGAATTTTGGAATGATTGTCTATTAAAGTATCGGAGTTTTTTACGGTAAAATCGGTAAGATTTGAGCGCACCGTGATATCACCTAAATTCTGAATGGCTTTTTTCATTTTTACAGAATTTGATAAAGTCGCAGGCGGATTGTATCGGCGTAACGCCATCATGATGGCTCCTGGTTTAACATCCTTTTTCAGCATTTTGCTTATCGGTTCTACCAGTTCGATGGCTAAAGCGCTAAAATTTATGATGTTTCTTGATAAGGCTTCTTCTAAATAAGGTTGCGTGATTAAAATGTCTTCAACACAATTCGATACCGTTTTCATGAATACTTTATGTTAATTATTTAACAATATGTGTAAAAATAAACTTTTTTTTTAATAAACATCGTGGTTACGCAAATGAATTATAATTTCGCGGTCAAATTAATGACCATGAAAGTATTAAAATTTGGAGGAACCTCGGTAGGTTCGGTGGTAAATATGGCCAACGTTAAAAATATTATTAACGATGGTGAGAAAAAGGTAGTTGTGCTTTCAGCTATGTCTGGAACTACAAATCAATTGGTAGCTATTGGGCAGGATATAAAATCAGGAAATGTAACTGATGCGGTTGCAAAAGTTTCTGCACTACATGAAAATTACAAAGTGGTTATCGATGATTTGTTGCAGAATGAAGCATTGAATGCAGAGGTGAAGATTTATGTTGCTGAAGTTTTTAACTTACTAGAACAAGCTACTGCAAAACCTTTTTCTGAAACATTAGCCAATCAAATTGTGGCTCAAGGTGAATTGCTTTCAACTTATATGTTTAATGCCTATTTGAATCAAGAAGGTGTGAGTTCGGCGTTGTTGCCTGCTTTAAGCTTTATGCGTATTGATGAAAATAAGGAGCCAGACATCGCTTATATTAAAGAAAACTTTAAAGCGGTTTTTGAGGCGACTAAAGATTCTCAAATTTACATCACTCAAGGTTTTATTTGTTTAGATACTGAAGGGGAGATTTCAAACTTACAACGTGGTGGAAGTGATTATACGGCTACCATTATTGGTGCTGCTTTTATTGCTGATGAAGTTCAAATTTGGACTGACATTGACGGGATGCATAATAATGATCCAAGACATGTTGAAAATACACATCCAATTTCAAACCTGTCATTCGATGAAGCTGCCGAGTTAGCTTACTTTGGTGCTAAAATATTACACCCACAAACGGTAACTCCTGTTAGAGCCGATAATATTCCAGTACGTTTAAAAAATACGATGGAACCTTCTGCTCATGGTACCTTAATTTCTAATATTACAACGGGTGATGGTATTAAAGCTATTGCTGCTAAAGATGGTATTACGGCTATAAAAATTAAGTCGGCCAGAATGTTACAAGCACATGGTTTCTTAAAGAAAGTCTTTGAAATTTTTGAGACTTATAAAACGTCTATTGATATGATTACTACTTCGGAAGTAGCTGTATCTCTAACTATAGATGATGACTCTAATTTGGATGCTATTTTAGTTGAATTAGATAAAATTGCAACTATTGAAGTGGATAAAAACCAAAGCATAGTATGTTTGGTAGGGCATGAAGTTGTAAATCATGATGATACTTTCAAGTTGTTTAAAATATTACAAGATGTAAAAATTAGAATGATTTCCTACGGAGGGAGTCAAAACAATATTTCTCTGTTAATTGATTCTGAAGATAAAATTAACACGCTGCAAAAACTCAACGATTATTTATTTGAATTAGTCACTCTTTAAAAATATTTCTCAGTATTTGTATGCGAAAAGAGGCTGTCTTGTTTATCAAGCAGCCTCTTTCTTTTTATGTGATTCTAGGAAAATAGAATGGAATACCTTTTTAGTAGGTATTAAGCATTCATAATATCCTCTATTTCTTCAACTTCAATAGGAATGTTTTTCATAAGATTTACGGGAGCTCCAGTTTCTTGAATGACTAAATCATCTTCAAGTCGAATACCAAAACCTTCATTAGGAATATAAATGCCAGGTTCAACCGTAAAGACCATATTAGGCTCCATCGGATCTGTTAAAATGCCGTAATCGTGGGTGTCTAATCCAATATGGTGTGAGGTACCATGCATAAAGTATTTCTTGTATGCCGGCCATTCTGGGTTTTCATTTTGTACATCAGCTTTGTCTAGTAAACCTAGACCGAGTAATTCGCTAGTCATTAATTTACCAACCTCAACATGGTACTGTGCCCAATCGGTTCCCGGAATAAGCATGCTTTCAGCTTGTTTTTTCACGTTTAAAACGGCGTTGTAAACATCTTTTTGGCGGCTAGTAAACTTACCTGACACAGGAACACTACGTGTCATGTCACTAGAATAATTAGCGTATTCAGCACCTACATCCATTAAAATAAGCTCGCCAGCTTTACACTGTTGGTTGTTTTCAACATAATGCAAAACATTAGCATTGTTTCCAGAAGCGATAATAGGGGTGTAAGCGAATTTTTTCGAACGATTACGTAAAAACTCGTGCATAAATTCGGCTTCAATTTCATGTTCCCAAACGCCTGGTTTAACAAAATTTAAAATACGACGAAATCCTTTTTCAGTAATGTTACATGCTTGTTGGATTAAGTCAATTTCAATAGGGTCCTTAACCGATCGTAAGCGTTGTAAAATAGGATTGCTTTTAGCTACACGGTGTGCAGGGTATTTGTCTTTTAACCATTTGGTGTATCGATCTTCACGAGTTTCAACATCAACATTTGCACGATAATGCTCGTTGGTGTTTATATAAACCGTGTCGCATTGGGTCATGATTTCAAACATGATTTTTTCCATGTCTTGTAACCAATAAACGGTTTTTATTCCGCTAGTTTCAAAGGCTTTTTCTTTAGTTAATTTTTCGCCTTCCCAAATGGCAATATGTTCATTGGTTTCTTTAAGGAATAAAATCTCACGGTGTTTCTCTTTTGGGCAGTCAGGAAAAAGAACTAAAATACTTTCTTCTTGGTCTACGCCACTTAAGAAAAAGATGTCGCGATGTTGTTCAAAAGGTAGGGTACTGTCTGCACTTACTGGATAAATATCATTTGAATTAAAAACAGCTAAACTGTTAGGAAGCATTTTTGCTTTAAAATTTTCACGATTTTTTACAAATAGCTTACTATTAATAGGTGTGTATTTCATTTTTATTGGAAATTTAAAAGGAGGATAAAAGTAATGATTCTAGATAAATTATACAGTATTATTTAGTATTTTTGATGGTAACACATTCGTTATTAATTAAATACATGGTATTATGGGGATTAAAAAAAATACTTTCGTAACAATAAACTTCGTTTGGCTCTTAATTTTTCTTACAGGTCCATTCGTTTTTTCTCAAGTTTATTTCAAAGAAGTTGCCTTAGAGCAGCAAGTTAAACAGTCAGATTTGATTGTTGAAGGCAAAGTGATTTCAAAGACATCATTTTGGGGTGATGATGATCATATTTATACAAAAAATACGATTGAAGTTTATAAGGTTTTTAAAGGAAAACATGTGTCCACGGTCGAAGTGATTACAAGGGGAGGAACTGTGGGCTACGATTGCCAGTTGGTAACCCATAGTTTGCAGTTAAAACCCAAAGATTTGGGAGTGTTTACACTGATAAAAAGTGGTCAAGTTGGTGTTAAGGAAGCAGAGTTTTTTAAAGTATACAGTGGTGTTCAAGGGTTTTATAAATATAATTTGTATAAAGATGTAGTTGCAAATGTTTTTACGGCCAAGTCTGGTATCGTTAAAGGGTTTTATAAAACCCTTTCTAATTATACTCAAATGAATTATATCGAGGTAAAACCGTTTAATGTTTCGGATGAAACTTCCAAATTAGTCCAATCTAAGCAGGAGTTGGTTCCAACAGGAATAACTTTTTCGCCTTCCAGTACTACAGCTGGCACGCGTTCTACTATTACCATTTCCCTTGCAAGTGGTGCTACGGGTAATTTTGGGAGTGCTCGAGGTAAAGTGAGTTTTAGAGATGCCGATACCGGTGGTGAAGATGATATGGGCAATGCGGTTTTTATTGATGCGCTAGATTCCCAAATTTTAAGTTGGTCACCAACGTCTATTGTAGTTGAGGTTCCTGCTAAAGCGGGTACAGGAAGTATACGTGTAACCGATGCTGGTTTTAAAGTTATTGAGTCGGCAGCTGATTTAACAATAACCTATGCTTTGTTGAATGTTGTTTTTAATATTGATGCTGGAAGCGGATTACAGGATTATGCTTTTCCGACACGGCTTGTAAATAACGATGGCAGTGGCGGCTATGAATTTGATTTAGAAACCAGTTTTAATGCTGATAATGAGCATCCTGGGGCAAAAGATAATTTTTTTACGGCTTTAGAGACTTGGCGTTGTGAAACTGGTGTTAATTTTAGTATTGATGGCGTGTCTTCTGTTGATGTAGCCGATATCACCGACGGTGTGAACATTATTCGCTTCGATAATGGTAATGAATTGCCTGACGGTACTTTAGGTAATACTTCATATTCCTTCACACTTTGTGCCAGTCAGAATGATGTTTTAAATGATTCAGAAGTGTTTCCAACAGCTATAGACATGGTCTTTGATAACGAAACCAATTGGTATTTTGGAAGTGGGTCGCCAGGTTTTTCAGTTGATTTTCAAAGTGTAGCTTTACATGAAATTGGACATGCCCATCAATTGGGGCATGTTATTAAAGAATTTAATGATGTGATGCATTACTCAACATCACTTGGAGAACAAATACGAGATCTATCAAATGAAAATCGCATGGCGGCAAATACTATTCAAGCAGAAAGTGAAGCAAGTCTTCCTTTTTCATCTTGTTTTGGAGGGCGAACTGCTATGATTGGTGTAAGTCAGTCCAATTGCCTTCTTGGAGTTAGTTCAAATAATATTAATAATGTGGCCTTAAAGTTTTATCCTAATCCCACCAACGGTATACTTTATATGCAGGGCGGAGATAATAGTAGAGTAGAAAGTTTATTAATTTACGATTTAAGCGGTAGAACCGTTTTTGAAAAAGCAGCTTTTACACCCTCTAATCAAGAAGCTATCGATCTTTCTGCCATCTCAAGAGGCGTGTATTTCGTTAAGGTTTCTGGAAAGAATGGGGAGTTGACTAAAAAAATCATAGTAGAGTAAGTAGGAAAACTACGTATTTTGTAAGTATAAATACTTAGTTAATTATAATGATTCTAAATAACAAAAACATGACAAATGTTATTTGCCTATAATTTGGTTCTGAACTACCTTTGCTAGAATCTTAAAAATAACTTAACTAATGAGCGGATTTTTTAAATCTTCGATAGGAAGAAAGGTAGCCATGGCGCTTTCTGCATTCTTCCTCATGTTTTTCTTACTTCAGCATTTTGCTATTAATATTTTATCGGTTTTCAGCCCCGAACTTTTTAATGAAGTGTCTCACTTTATGGGGACAAACCCATTAATACAATTTGCTTTACAACCTGTTTTACTTTTTGGTGTGATTTTTCATTTCGTAATGGGATTCATATTAGAAATAAAAAACAAAAAAGCAAATGGTGTAGCCTATGCTAAAAATAATGGTGCTGCAAACTCTACCTGGGTAAGCAGAAACATGATTTGGAGTGGGGTTGCTATTTTAGCTTTCATCATCTTACACTTTATTGATTTTTGGTTTCCTGAAATTAACACGAAGTTCGTTAAAGGCGATTGGTCTGGTACGATGGCGGGTGTAGAAGGGTATCGTTATTATGAAGAATTGGTTCATAAATTCGCAAACCCTGTACGTGTTGGAGCTTATGTGTTGGCCTTTGTGTTTTTAGCGTTACACTTATTACACGGATTTACTTCGGCGTTCCAATCAATGGGAGGTACAGCAGGAAGAAAAAAGACCTTACAAACTATAGGTACAGCATATTCAATAATTATTCCTTTAGGGTTTATTTTTATTGCACTTTACCATCATTTTTTTAACCATTAATCTTCAATAGAATGGCTTTAGATTCAAAAATACCAAAAGGTCCACTTAAAGATAAATGGACAGATTATAAAAATCATATTAATTTAGTAAACCCTGCAAACAAGCGTAATATTGATATTATTGTTGTTGGAACTGGTTTAGCAGGAGGTTCGGCATCTGCAACATTAGCCGAATTAGGATATAATGTAAAAGCATTTGCTTACCAAGATTCTCCACGGCGTGCGCACTCTATTGCAGCACAAGGGGGAATTAATGCAGCAAAAAATTACCAAGGTGATGGCGATTCTAATTACAGATTGTTTTACGATACTGTAAAAGGAGGCGATTACCGATCTCGTGAGGCTAACGTTTACCGTTTGGCTGAGGTTTCAGGAAATATTATCGACCAATGTGTGGCACAAGGGGTTCCTTTTGCACGTGATTATGGTGGATTATTAGATAACCGTTCATTTGGTGGGGTTCTTGTATCAAGAACATTCTACGCAAAAGGACAAACCGGACAACAATTATTACTAGGAGCTTACTCTGCGATGAACAGACAAATTGCTCGTGGTAAAATTGAAATGTTTAACCGTCATGAAATGCTTGACGTTGTTAAAATTGACGGAAAAGCTAGAGGAATTATCGCTCGTAACTTAATTACTGGTGAAATTGAGCGTCACTCGGCTCACGCTGTTGTTATTGCAACAGGTGGTTACGGAAACGTTTATTTCCTTTCAACAAATGCGATGGGTTCTAATGCTACTGCAGCATGGAAAATTCATAAAAAAGGGGCGTATTTCGCAAACCCTTGTTATACACAAATTCACCCAACTTGTATTCCACGTTCGGGAGACTACCAGTCTAAATTAACATTGATGTCGGAGTCTTTACGTAATGATGGTCGTATTTGGGTACCTGCAAAAATCGAAGATGCTAAAGCTATTCAACAAGGGAAATTAAAGCCTACTGAAATTGCTGAAGCAGATCGTGATTATTACTTAGAAAGACGTTACCCTGCCTTTGGTAACTTAGTACCTCGTGATGTAGCATCTAGAGCTGCTAAAGAGCGTTGTGATGCTGGATTTGGTGTTAACGCTACTGGTGAAGCGGTTTATTTAGATTTCGCTTCAGCAATCGAGCGTTACGGTAAAGAACAAGCTAAAATTCATAACATCGCAAATCCTTCTGCAGAGAAAATCTACGAATTAGGACAAGCGATAGTAGAGGCTAAATACGGAAACTTATTCCAAATGTATGAGAAGATCGTCGATCAAAATCCATACAAAACGCCGATGATGATTTATCCTGCAACACACTACACCATGGGTGGTGTTTGGGTTGATTATAACTTAATGACAACGGTTGAAGGTTTATACTGTATTGGTGAAGCTAACTTCTCTGATCACGGTGCAAACAGACTTGGAGCTTCGGCTTTAATGCAAGGTTTAGTCGATGGTTATTTTGTGTTACCTTATACGATAGGTGATTATTTATCTCACGATATTAGAACAGGAAAAATCCCAACAAATACTCCAGAATTTGATGCTGTTGAAAAAGAAGTGAAAGATCGTATCGATTTCTTCATAAACAACAAGGGAACAAAATCTGTAGACTACTTCCACAAAAAACTTGGAAAGGTAATGTGGGATAAAGTAGGGATGTCTAGAAATGCTCAAGGCTTGACTGAAGCTATGGCTGAAATTAAAGCGATTCGTGAGGAATTCTGGAAAGAAGTTAAAGTTCCAGGAAGTGCGAATGAGTTAAATCCTGAATTAGAAAAAGCTGGACGTGTAGCAGATTTCCTTGAATTAGGAGAGTTATTTGCTAAAGATGCTTTAAACAGAGCTGAATCTTGTGGTGGTCACTTTAGAGAAGAGTCTGTTGAGCTTGATGGCGAGCAAGAAGGAGAAGCAAAACGTGACGATGTAAACTATGCATACGTTGCTGCTTGGGAGTATAAAGGAGAGCCTGCAGATGCGGTATTACACAAAGAAGAATTAGAATTTAAAGACATTGAACTGAAACAACGTTCATACAAATAAGATTGACATTATGAATATGAATTTAACACTTAGAATTTGGAGACAAAAAGACTCAAATGCAAAGGGTCAAATGGTCGATTATAAAGTATCTGATATTTCAGAACATATGTCTTTCCTTGAAATGATGGATGTTTTAAACGAACAATTGGTAAACTCTGGTGAAGAGCCAGTAGCTTTCGATCATGATTGTCGTGAAGGAATATGCGGTATGTGTTCTTTATATATTAACGGTGAAGCACACGGTCCAGATAGAGGAGTTACCACGTGCCAGTTACACATGAGAATGTTTAAAGATGGTGATACCATCACTATCGAGCCTTGGAGAGCAGCAGCTTTCCCAGTAATTAAAGATTTAATTGTTGATAGAATGGCTTTTGAGCGTATTCAACACGCTGGAGGGTATATTTCTGTAAATACTTCAGGTAATACGCAAGATGCTAACTCATTACCGATATCTAAAATCGCTGCCGATGAGGCTATGGATGCTGCAACTTGTATTGGTTGTGGGGCTTGTGTGGCGACTTGTAAAAACTCATCTGCCATGTTATTCGTAGGTGCTAAAGTATCGCAATATGCATTATTACCACAAGGTCAGGTTGAAGCTGCCGAACGTGTTAAAAACATGGTTGCACAAATGGATCTTGAAGGTTTTGGTAACTGTACCAACACTGGTGCTTGTGAAGTGGAATGTCCTAAGGGAATTTCATTAGATAATATCGCAAGAATGAATAGAGAACTTATGAAAGCAGCGCTTAAATAAGACGCATTCAATAATAATATGGAGCCCATATCGTTTTTAGATATGGGCTTTTTTGTAAATAATTCCCAAAGTCTATAAAATTCACCATGTTTAGAGCCTATGTAATCACTTACTTTACCGGTTTATGCTTATTTGTAAACCTACATGCTCAAACATCACCTTGTGAGTCTAATTATTTTTCTGAGACGACCTTACTCAAGCATTTAAAATCATTGTCTTCTGATGCTTTTGAAGGGCGACGAACAGGAACGGCTGGAGCTATAAAGGCAAAACAGTTTATTATTAATCAATTTCATGCTTTAGGCGTTTTGCCTTTCACTAAAAATTATGAGCAAAAATTTAGTTTTACAGAAGAAAAGGTCGATTATAAAGCCGTTAACATTCTAGGTGAAATTAAAGGAACCCATTTTTCAGATTCCTATATTGTTATTAGTGCGCATTACGATCACGAAGGAATTAAAAATGGAGAAATCTATAATGGTGCCGATGATAATGCTTCTGGTGTATGTGCGCTTTTTAGTTTCGCCGAATACTTCAAAAAACACCCACCTAAACATTCTGTAATTTTTGCTGCATTTGATGCTGAAGAATTAAATTTGCAGGGTTCCAAATACTTTATGAAGAGTGCCGTTGCTCAGACCACCAAAATAGTACTTAATTTAAACCTGGATATGGTGAGTCGAAGCGAAACCAATACATTATTTGTTGTTGGTACTTCACACAATGCTCGTTTAAAATCGATTTATAAAAAGTCTAATCCTGCCTGTAGTATCATTTTGGAAGCAGGTCATGACGGTCATGATGGCCGAGAGGATTGGACCTATGCTTCAGATCATATGAGTTTCTTTTTGGAAAATATTCCTTTTCTGTATTTTGGAGTCGACGATCATGAAGATTACCATGAACCCACAGATACTTTTGAAAACATTCAGCCTCAATTTTATATCAATGCGGTTAAAACTATGATCAACTATTTTGAGAAAATAGATGATTTAAGGTCTTTTGAATAGGGACTCCTTTACTTGTTATTTTAATTTATAAGAGTCATAATCCTTTTGTTTTACTACCGTTTGTAGCCATGTAACAATAGTTCTATATATTGTTACATATGTGATATCCTTTTCTTTAACTACTTTATACTTTTATATCTGTTGAGATTGACTTCAACTTATTCACAACTAATGCTTTACTGGAGTGTTAGTCCTTTATGTCGGAATATTAATGTAAAAATTGAAGCAGATGAAAAATTTTAAACATATAGAAAACCATATCAATTCCTTTAAGCTTAAAACAGCATCACTTACTTATTTTACTATTTTTTCTAATAGTAAAAAGTCGAATATTGCTAAAAATCTTCCGGTTTCCGAACCGTTAAATGATTTCATTTGGTCGGATCGCTTGGAAAAGGCCTTGTCCTATTTTAATGCTGCAGGGAGTGAATTCAGAAATAATCCAACCCCAGAAAATCACAATAAATATAAAAATGCTACTGAGGTATATTATGATGCTTTGCTGGACAAATATGACTGTATCCCAAGAGCTATTACCGATGATTTAGAAGTAGAACAACCTGCTCTTAGAACAGGTTAAATTTTGGTTGAAGTTGTTTTATTTAGGATGTAATTTGTAACTAGTTATTTAAATCTTAACATGGATTTTAATATGTCGTTAATCTGGGTGCGTTTTTGCCTTGAAACAGGAATTTCGGTGCCATCATTCATTACTAAACTACCTCCATCTTGTTTTAAAATTCCTTTTACGCATTGCGGATTAATTAAATGGGATTGATGTACTCTTAAAAAACCATGTTCACTCAATATATCATCAATTTCTTTTAAAGTTCTGCTAATTAATATTTTGTTTTCATCCTTAAAATAGAAGTTGGTGTAATTGTTGTCAGATTGGCATCTCAGGATGTCTTTAATTTCTACAATATGATACCCTACGCCCGTAGGTAAAGCGATTTTAGAGTGCTCTAAAGTACTTTCTTCTAAATTTTTTTGTAGGATTTGCCATTGCTCATGACTTGTTTTTTTTCGTCGTTTTTCCCAGCTAGATAGGGCCTTAACCATGTTTTGTTCTGTAATGGGTTTTAAAAGATAATTTATCGCGCTGTATTGAAAGGCTCGAATAGCATACCTGTCGTAAGCCGTAGTGAAAATGATATCGAAATCGATTGGTAAGAGTTTGTCTAATAGGGCAAATCCATTTAAATTAGGCATTTCGATATCTAAAAACAATAAGTCTGGCGGATTGTTTAATATATAGTCAAGTCCTAAAATGGGGTTAGTAAATGCTCCTGTTATGGTGTAATCAGCATGCGTTTTTTCAATAAGGTTAGTTAACACATTTACGCAGTGCATCTCGTCGTCAATAATAATGATGTTTGCCATGACTTAAAAGTTGTAAGTTATTATAATTCTCGTGCCTTGAGCGACTCCGTTTTTTTCAAGATCCTCAATTTTTAAATGCATTTTAGAATCGTTTATATGGTTGTAAAGCGACATACGTTCTTGGGTAATATTAGTACCCATAGATTTATGCATTTTTTTAATTTCTCCGCTGGCTTTTCTGCCCACGCCGTTGTCTTCAATAGTTATTCTTAAGGTGTCCTTAGTGTCAAATTTAATCAACAGTCTTTTTTCTAATTTTGTGCTTAAGCTAAGTCCATGCCAAATCGCATTCTCAACAAAGGGTTGTAGTAGTAGGGGCGGTATGGTGTATTGCGATAAGGCTTCTTTTGAAGCCAGTTGAATGTGATATTCAAAACTGTCGCCAATGCGGCTTTTTTCTAAAGATAAGTAAAGCTCTAAAATTTCTAGCTCTTCTTCAACAGTAATGACATCCCTTGTACTATTTTGCAAAATGCTTCTTAATAAAATAGAGAAATTGTCGAGATATGTTACAGCATCGTCATTTCGTGAGGTCATAACAAGGTATTTTAAAGCATTTAAACTGTTGAAAATAAAGTGTGGATTCATCTGCGAACGCAAAGCCAACATCTCCATTTCTCGAATTCGTTCGGTAAATGCTTTTTTTAACTGTTCCTCCTTTTGTTTTTCAATTTTAGAATATAATTGCACTAATTCTTCGGTTTTCTGATGGATTGTTTTATCCAGTTCACGGTGCATGTCTTCTTGTAAAACACGATGGGCTTGTAATTGACTAATTAGTTTTTCATTAGCTTTATCTTTTTCTCGTTGCATAAGAAAAATATTTTCACCAATGGCAATAGAGAAACAAAAAACTTCAAGAAGCAAACCTGCTTGAAAGATGATATTTAGGGAATAAGGAAAATTGAAATAGTTTCCAGGAATAAAATGTATTTCGGTAAAGGCAAGATAAAAAGACAGCACTGCTCCTATAAAAAAGAAAGTCTGCCCAATGATAAAATACTTTAATAAGGGGTGTCTTACCTTTATGATAATCCAAAAAATAAACACCACAGTAAGTGGTAAAATAATGAACCGTACCACTGAAAAAAGAAGTTCTCCGGTATGGGCATCTTTAAAAAAGTAATTAAAAATTACACGTAATGCGACATAGACGAAACAAAATATAGCTAGATAGTAAAGGGATTTGCTTAATAACGTATTGTATTTTTTTACATCCAATAACTGTCTTATAAACAGGATGTAAAATCCAATAAAAGTAAATTGTACAGGGTCAAAAATGTAATAGGACAACATGGGAATATTCGAAAATACATTACCAATCCCTGCGGTTGTTCTATGAAGCGTTAATAATCCATAGAGGATTTGGAAAAATAAATAACCCAAATAGTATAAGTATAACCGGGACCTTAACCGGATCCAAAACACCAATACAAATAGAAATATACATAACAGTGAAATTAAATAGAAATAGATAAATCCTATGGGTTTAGCATGCCTTCTGGTGATGTTGTAAACGGTTTCTAAATATAGGGTTTTAGAAAAAAGATAAGGTGGCTCCTTAATAGTGTCGACAAACTTAGGACTCAGTTTGATATAACAAGTAGCCAACTCTAAGGGCTGTAAATTGATTTTAGTAAAAAAATATTCTTCTTTATTTGCACGCTTCGATAAGGGCACAAACATCCCATTAACGTCATGCCTAATTCGGCCATTAATTTTCGTATAGATATCAATATGAGGACTTGGAAGGTATACGTATGTTTCTATTGCTTTATCCGAGTTGTTTTCAAGGTTAAATCTAATCCAAACAGGCTTTTCCTTAGTAGCGGTAAAGGTTGAATCGTAAGGTCTCCAAGTGGTTTTTTGGCTTATTTCTTCAAAGGAAGTCGTTTTGTTTACGCGAATAGCTTCTACATTTTTATGGTTCTGTAAAGACAATTTAGTGCCTATGGAATCAACATATATCTGAGCAGATAGGCTGTAAATTCCCAAAATGTAAAAAAAAAGAGAAACTACTTTTTTCATCATCTAGCTAATTTAAGCATCCATTTAATAGGATGGTCGTTTTTTTAGTATTCGGTAGGTATTATTTAGTATTCAGTGTTTTAAGTTGAATTTCCGAATTCTAACTTAAAAGTACCAAATTCTAATTATAGGTTTTTATTTACATATGTCCTGTATAAATTTGAATCAGCTTGTTATGAGCAAACTCATGAATTCTAAACAGTAAGTAATCTCCCTAGATGTATTTAATGGTTTAATCTTTTTAAAATATTATCTGAATACTAACTTAAAATGAAAAACATGAAAAATTTAAACAAGACCACCGTTAAAGTTAAAAGCAGTTCGCTGTTTCTTAGAACTTTAAAGTTATTAATGATAACCTGTGTTTCAGGATGCTTTCTTCTAAGCTCATGTGGTAAAGACGATGTGGCTGACGCCCTAGGAATAGGAGGTTGTGACGGTTCTAATTGGGAAGATCAATATGGAAATGCTATAGAGGATCTCAGCCAGGCATCAGCTAATTTAAGTAATAATCCATCAGTTGAAAGCTGTAATGAATACAAAGCTGCTGTATTAAGGTATTATGACGCCTTGGAAGATATTTATGATTGTATCCCAATTTTTGATTACGGTTATGACGAAGCTGTGCAGCAAGCTAAAAAAGAATTAGATGCTATCGATTGTAGTGATTATAATTAATATCATTGAAACTCCCATTGTACAACACAATTTTGAGTTGTGAGGTTCTATAGACCAATCTATAATTTTCTCAGTCGAGCTTTTATATAAGAATTCAAAACATACCCATAAACTTACCTACTTTGAATGGTTTCATAGCTATTACAACTAGAATAATTCGACACCTTATTCTAATGGCTAATAAAACAACTAAAAAGAAACCATCATGAAAAACTTTACTTGTCTTTTATCTTTATTTTTTCTTTTAAACCAGTTGCTTAATGCACAGGTGGAAAAAGTAGAAACCTATCCCATGGGAACCAAAGTAACCTATTACCAAAATCAATGTGGCAATACCATTCCTGAAGCCCAAGGGAAGTTATCTTTTTGTGATCGTAATAATAACCTTGGGGTTGTAGAGGAAAGTTACGGTTTAAATAGTATTAACATTGTTAAAGTCGTGCCTAATTATTACAACGATGATGAAGTGTATATTACCAATGCCGGTATATCCATAAAGAAGGTGGATGGCAGCTGGGAAAATATCCCCAATTTAGCCATGCCTAGAACTTCATTAACTGGAAATGAGGCTAAACCTACGGATGCGCTTGTAAACGCCGATGGCTTAATATTTCTTAATAATACCGCTGGTAATACGGGTTTATATTATTATGATTTAAAAACTAAAACTTTCGGATTTAAAACCTATCCAACTTCAGGAGTATCGAATTATCAATACACCATACTTTTTGCCTATGATGGTGCTACTAATACGACTTATATCATAACTAGTGGGCTTTACTACCAATTGTATAAATTTCAAAATAATACCTTAACCTATGTTGGCGAACCTGGATTTTCCCGTAATTATCAGTTAGCTAAATTTATGTTTGTTGATGATGCCCTTTTTCTTTCTACAAGATATAGCGCTGCGTCTACACAAGAGTTTGTTAAATTAAATACTGACACAGCCGCTATAGAAACCACTTATCTTACTGGTGCTGATGTTAAATATAAATATGTATCCGATTTCAGTTATGACGGACAAGGGAATTTCTGGTGTGCCAATAACACAAACGGTGGAGGTGCCATTTATAAGGTGAACATGGCTACAGGTGCTACAACCCAATATGAGTTTACCCATGGAAATGTACAAAGTGTACGGTTTAATAATTTAGAAATAGATTCGGAAGGTACGGTTTTGGCAGTTGCTATTAACCTTTCCGGGGTTGTCGAACTAAAACTTAATGGATCTAACCCTGTTTGGACGGTGAGATCGATGAATGATATTCGCGATTTAGGTTTCCTCATGTCCTATTCCCCAAGCGTTGTAAACAAGAGTAAAGACAAAATATACTTCTGCAATAGCAGTGCTAATTATGGCACGAATCAAGAAACAAGATATGAAGCGCTTACTTATAAACAAGGAGTGTGGGGTGGTGTTACCGATCACGAACCAGGTAACATATCCTATAATTTAGTAAAGCGATATAATACAGCTTTTCCTGATAAATCTGGAGGAACTTGGTGGTATAACCATACTGATGACGGTATTTTAAGTCACTTTAAAGCCGATGGAACCATAGAAAAACAATACAAATTAGGTGGTCATGGCCCCTTTGTATTAGACAGCGATGGTTATCCCATTATAGCAGGAAGTCCTGTTATGAAAAAATTATATATGCCTTACTTAACCACATTGCCCGATTTAGGAACAACGACGTTCACCGCAGTAAAAAATTACAAAGATCAGGTTTGGGTGTTTAGTAATAAAAGCAAGAAATTATTTGTTTACAAGAACAGTCAATTTATACAGACCATAACTTTAGATGAAGATGATTATTCCAATTATTTTGATTTTACGGTCGATATTCATGGGGATGTTTACTTTCCAAAATTCCAAAATGCCACTTTAACCCTAAAAAAGTTTAATGTAGCTTCTGGAACCACAACCACTTATACAGCAACTAAAAACTTAGGTGCCGTAAAAAAGATACTACCCTTACCAAATGGCGATGTGGCTACTATTTGTGCCAGTGGTGTTTACTTGTTTCATGGTACAAGTTTTAATGAAATAGATAATAGCATGAATGCTGATATTAGAAGAATTGTTGATGCGGTTTGCGATACGGATGGCGTGTTACATTTACTAACTAACGATTTGGCTAAAATAATAAGCATTGAGCATCCAGAATCGAGCACCCCTAATTTTTCTAGTATCATTATTGAAGGCACAACAGGAATTATACCTTATAATGGTTTCTATCGTCCGGATGCCCTAGCTTTAGATGCCAATGGTGTGTTTTGGTCTTGCGCATCATCCAGATGGGTTAAAATTTTCTCATCACAAACGGCAACTCAGTTTTTAAATGACGGTGAGGCTTTTGGTATATCGGGTGATGTATATGTAGACGCGAATGGTAATGGGCAGATGGATGCTGATGAGGTTCATCCAAATCAAAAAGTAACTTTGAAAACCGATTCTGGCGATATTTACGAAACCTATACCAATGCCGATGGTAGCTATTATTTTCCTTATCATGATAATGCGGGAGACTACGAAATTATACTTCCGGTAATACAAACCTTCGTTACACCAGGATCACGTCAACATAGTTTTAATGTTACTGATACAAGTACGAATACCATATTGCCTAGTTTTAAATTATTACCAAAAGACTCGGAGTCGGTTGTTATCAAATCGGCGGCTAAGGAAGGTGCTTGGGCGTTTTCTCGTGATGGGTTTAGCAACATCTTTACAACAGCGGTAGGCAATGCATCGGCTTCAAAAACATTTAATAGTGTAACCATCGATTATGTTTTATATAACGAAAACCAAAATACAAGTATGGTTTTACCTGATATAAAAAGTGTGAAGGTTACCAGTTTAAATTCAAATTCCAACCTTCATATCATCGATAAACTAACCATTGAGCCTAGAAGCCATAGATGGGAAACCAATTTAGAAAATGGTGAATATACATCATCTGTACAGTCAATTACACCTATAATTACCAAACAAACCGATACGGTTAAGCTTCAGTTTATATTGCCAAAACTCAATCCGCAAGAAACCTATGTGATCGAGGTGGAAACCGAATTGTTTAGTTCATCTCATGTTTCAGAACCTATAGGTTATGGTGTTAAAAGTATTACTAGTGCCGATTTTAAAAAAATGAACTCAGTAAAGTTGATTCCTAGAAATCCGGCTTCTAAAACGGGGTTTCATGATTTTGGAGCGCCTTATGCGCCACCAACAAGTTCCTTTAGTTCGACTTCAGCCACAAATCATTCCGAAGTTATTTCCAACGGACCGTTTAGTGCAGCTGTTATGGCGGCTCTCGACCCTAATGATAAATTAGTTTCTCCTGGATTACCTAATGCTTTAAATGAAATTCCGTTAAACGAAAAATGGCTAACCTATACCATTCGGTTTCAAAATGAAGGTAATTTTTCGGCAAAAGATATTTATGTGATTGACAAGTTAGATGAAAAATTTGAAAAGCATTCCTTAACGGTTTTAGAAAGTTCACACCCTATGACTGTTGAAAATATAGGTTCGGATACGGGTCAAATCGTGAAATTTAATTTTAATAATATTTACTTGGATTTCAGTGCGAACGACGAACCCGCCAGCCACGGTTATGTGAAGTATATGATAAAAGCAAAGGAAGATGTGGTTATAGATGATATCATGGAAAATAGTGCTGACATTTATTTTGACCAAAATGCGCCAACTTCAACAAATACCACACGAAACAAGTACATTGAAGCCACTTTAAATGTGGATGCTATTGCTAATAATGAATCTCTAATTAGCTACTGGCCAAACCCAGTAAGCGATGTTATTCATGTGAAAACAGGTTCTACATTTGAATTTCAAACTAGTATTTATAATCTATTAGGTCAAGAAATGCTTTCAAAACGGAATACATCTCAGTCAGGTACTATTAATGTATCTGGGTTAACTTCAGGAATTTATTTATTGAAGGTTGAGGTGAAAAATGGCATGTCAAAAACTATAAAATTTATAAAAAATTAACCTGTACATATTGGACGCTCTCTCATTAAATTCCGTTATGTAAATTGCTGAAATGAGGAAGTTTTTTGAAACGTTATTCTGCTTGTTAGGGCATATTACTTTTCAAATAGCTTCCTCGTTTTTATTTCAAAGTTAACTTCTGTAACCTCAGTGATTCTCTGTGAAGCCTCTGCGAATCTTCGTGTAACAATAATTTCAAAAAAAGCGATACGCCGGGCGACATATTCAACAACCCTTAAAAATAAGCCTTCAATTGTACAGATCCTGAATGAATGGTTCGGCTAGTTTCTGTTTTTCTTCCGAAGTAACTCAAATTCAAATCCAAAAATTTGGTCAGTTTTCGTTGAGCCAATAAGCTCCAAGTAAAGTTTTTTCCAGGTTGTAAACCTTCTAGAATCTGATAGGCCACTGGGGTATTTGAATCACCGTTAAAAGCATTTGAAATAAAATTAAACTCCCCATTTATCGCACTCTTCTCACTGTTTCCAAAGGAAAACGAACTCCCGTACTTTTGTTGTTTTAAGGTTTCTTGGTCGCCAATCGTATTGGTTTTTGTAGTGCTTTGATAATAAATATCGAAACTAGAATTGGTGTTGAATAAGTAGGATAACTTCGGATTTAAAACCGTTTCGTCTAAGTTGTAATTTTTGCTTGTGAAATTTTCACTTTTACTTTCATTCGTGTTCAATGCCGATAGCAAGTTAACTAACCAATTTTCGGCAATTTTATGATTGAAATTTAATTGATGGCTGCTTAAACTATTTTCAATAAAGCCCACCGAAAGTAAATTTCGGGTGCTGTTTTCCAAATAGGTATATGAGGTGGTATAATGTTGTTTGCCACGGTTAAAAAAGAAAACATTTCTAAAATTAAGCTGTAAGCCTAATAAGTCATCTTCACTATTTTCAAAAGGGTTGAGATTAAATCGGCTGCCTTCGCGTCGCAATTTACTATCGGTTAAATAGCTGGTTTGGTTATAAAAATGCGATAAAAACTTTTTGGTTTTATGGTTGGAAACCAACCATTGCGCAGGGTTTAAGGTAAGGGATAGACTCCATCGGTTTTGATGTGTTTTTACATAGACACGATTAGGTAATAACACTCGAATATAAGTGCCTTGGTCTTGAAATTGAGCCAATTCAAACTCTTCGAGCTCTTGGATGCCATTGCCGTTGTAGTCAATCCATGTGTACGAACCTTGGCCAGGCTCAACTTCCACGTAAGTGAAATCCTGAAGCGGTAAACTACCCGAATTGGTTTCAAAAATGGTGCTAAAGAAAATAATATTGTTGAATAATTTCTGACTAAACTGCAGCCTCGAGTTTAAAGAATGCTCGTCGTCTACGGTATCATCTTCATCTTTCAAACTACGGTAATTGGCATACAAACTCAAATTGGTATTTTGCTTTTGAATGAGTTTCGAATCCAAATAAAGCGTGTTGGAAGTGTTTACCTTTTGGAGGGTGTTATTTCTAATACTGTCGTTTGTACGGTTTATATAACCTACTTCAACAAAAACTTTGGTACTATCACCAACGCCAACAAAGGCTTCGTAAGATTTGAACCGCTGACTTAAAGCCGTGAGTTCTTGGGTGCTGTTGTTTTTTTGTACGTTGTCTTCAAAAGCTATTTTTATGCCCACCCAGCTTTTGTTCATGTTATAGGTAATACGGTTGTAGGACCTTGAAAAGGTTGAATTGTTTACTAGTGCATTAGCATTTAAAAAACTAGAGTAGGAGCTTATATTGAATTTGTTTAGCTGTAAATTTATATTTGCAATATGTCTATTTCCGTTAAAACCGTCGGCGAAATTGAGGTGTTCATAGGTATAATCGATAAGTCCCTTTTGCTTGTGAAAGAGTTTGATGCCTGTGTTTAATAGGTTTTGATTTCCTAAATTATAGCCTATCCCGTTTAATGGTGTGGGATCTAAGTTCCAATCACGATTAAATTCTGGGTTGTACAATCCTTCAATATTTCGATAATTGGCACTTACATAATCATGATCTAAAAATAGGCTGGCATTCCATTGATTTTCTTTTTTTACGAGGACTTGATTGATGGTGATTTCTCCGGCCAAACCATCATTTTGATCGTCATCGATATCCGAAAATAAATTCTGATCGTTTTTACTTCCAGAACCTTCAAAACGTATACTTGTTTTTTCTGTGGGGTTGTAAGCCCCATTTATAACTGCTATTTGTAATTTTTTAGGCGCTACTAGTTGTATAATTGGCGCGTATAAACCTAGTCCGTCGCCAACATATTCATAAATATTATTAATAGCGTTAATGCTACTTAAGTTGTATGCACCTTGATTGGGACCTACCAAAGTGAAGGTCACGTTGTATAATTCGTCATCCGGGTCGTTTGAAAACACGAAAGCTTCTTCGCCGTTAATAAGTTCTTTTTTATAAAGAATACGGTTTTGGTTGTATTCTGCGCGCGACTCCGATGGGGCAACCATTTTGGTTTGGTCATTTCCGGCCTGTGCTAGAATTTCGACTTGGTCTTCCGAGAGATTTTGCTGCAGGGGTTGGTTTTTAGCATCGTTTTCAGAGTAGATGGAAACCCCTAAACTAAACTTTTTACTCTCGTAGCGTCCGCCGCCATAACCTACAAAACGGGTATAGTTGCGTTCACTAAATTGATAGTCGATGGTGATACGCATTTCGGAGGTTATAGGAAAGGTGGGGTTAAATATAATCTCACCAGCGTTATAATCGATAATATAATCTTCGTTCTCACCACGCTTTAAAGCCACGCCATTGACATAAACGGTTTCACTACCCGATACGATTAATACAAACAATTCGCCATTTGGACCTTGTAATTTATAAGGCCCTTGATTGCCTTCTTGAGCGGTAAATTGGCTGCGTGTAAATTGTCCGCGAACCAATGCACCAGCAGCATAAAGATTAGTTTCCTTCTCTTCGGGACCTAGGTTTATGTTGAAGTTTAATCCCTGCACACGTTTGGAGAATTTGGCAAAATAAGAATCGGTATTTACAAGATCGATGTCACCAGCGCGTATGTTCCAACGGTCGCTAAACATTTCAATAAAAACCTGGTCAAATTCATCCAAACGTTGCGAATAACCACTTTCTTGTAAGGGAATATTAGCATCTTGGATGGAGGCACGCAAAGATACTTTTTCGTTTAATTTCCCTGTAATTTGAAGGTCTAGCTCACTATTTAACACCGAATTTTGATTGTTTCCAACGGTAACACCTCGCGAAATACTTCCCGAAGTCGATAAGCCATCAAACGGAATAAATTGATTCGAGCTATTAGACTGCTTCAGTTTGTATAAGTTTTGATGGGAGCTGTTGTTATTCACAATAATGCTTTCATCTAAATTTTTATAGGTCTTGGTAAGGAAGTCTGGAAACTTTAAATAATCGATAATAATACTATCGGTGTCTACGGGTTTTTTAAAGGTTAAAAGTGCCTTGGCGAAATCTACCGTATAATAGCTTGAATCAATTATGGTACTATCCTTAGTTTTAATGGAAAACACGCTAGAATTTATACTAACTTGTTCAATAAAAATCGAGTCTTTTACAGCTACTTTTTTAGATCTATAGTTATTGGGTAGATTTTGTGAAAACCCACAAAAACCTATAAAAACCAATAGTATAGAAGTAAAAAATTTCATCGGATACTTAAACTGAAAAAAACTAGAATTATTTTGAAAGTGTAACTTGTTAAAACTGCCGTAAAATAATAGCGTAAAAGTAACGTATTATTTATTTTAGCAGCAATCTGTACAATTTTGTCGAAAAACGAAAGGTTTCCTACAATTTTAGGAGCTTTTAATAGGAAGAAATAAACGAATGAAAATTATATCATACAATGTCAACGGGGTTAGAGCCGCTTTAAATAAAGGTTTTATAGAATGGTTAACAAGTGCCAATCCAGATGTTATTTGTTTACAAGAAATAAAGGCCTTAAAAGAACAGTTGGACTTAACACTATTTGAAGACGCCGGGTATAATTATCACTATTGGTTTAGCGCTCAAAAAAAAGGGTATAGCGGCGTGGCTATTTTGTGTAAAACAGAGCCCAATCATGTAGAGTACGGTACAGGAATCGAGTCTATGGATTTCGAAGGTCGTAATTTAAGAGTGGATTTCGACGGCGTTTCCATCATGAGTTTGTATTTGCCATCGGGAACTAATGATGCCAGATTAGGGCATAAATTAGAGTATATGAGCATGTTCCAAGCTTACATCGATCAGTTAAAATTAGAGCATCCTAATCTTGTTATTTGTGGTGACTATAATATTTGCCATGAAGAAATAGATATACATAACCCTAAAATGAAAGGTGTGTCTGGATTTTTACCTGTAGAGCGTGAGTGGATAGGAGATTTTATAGCCAGTGGTTTTATTGATTCTTTTCGATTTGTGAACCCAGAATTACAACAATATAGCTGGTGGAGCTACCGTGCCAATGCCAGGGCTAACAACAAAGGTTGGCGATTAGATTACGCGATGGTGTCAGAAACCATACAAGAAAAAATTAAAAGAGCCGTTATACTAAGCGACGCGGTGCACAGCGACCATTGTCCGATTTTACTAGAACTTGAAATTTAACTAAATTACTAATTATAGAACCCAATTAACATGATTAAAAAAAGTGTTTTTACCATTTTTACAATGGCTATTTTGGCCTCTTGTGTGTCTCCTAAAATATACAAGGATCTAGAAGCTAAATACGCCGAGTTAAAGAAAGAAAACCGCAAATTAAATGAAGATTACGAATCTTTGTTAAAATCGAAAGCTCAGGCGGAAAACGATTTTAAACAAACCAAAAAAGCTTACGACGAAACCCTTGCAGAGCGTAATAAGCTGCAAGCCGATTACGATGCTACCGCTGCAAATCTAGAAGCTTTAAAGGATTCGTATGCGGCACTTGAGAAGAATAGCTCCAGAGCCATCGCGTCAAACTCAGAGAAAAATCGTGAGTTGTTAGCGGAGTTAGAAGCGAAGGAACAAGCTTTATCTGCCGAAATTACACGTCTTGAGCGCCTTAAAAAAGAGCTAGAAGATCGTTCCAACCGTGTGGCCGAATTAGAAAGTGTTATTGCAGCTAAAGATGCTGCCATGAATAATTTAAAAGACGCTATTTCTAGTGCTTTAACCGATTTTGAAGGTAAAGGTTTAACTGTAGAACAAAAAGACGGAAAAGTTTATGTGTCTATGGAAAACAAATTGCTTTTCAATTCAGGAAGTTGGGCTGTAGGTAGCGAAGGTCGTCGTGCGGTACAACAACTGGGTAATGTTTTAGGACAGAATCCAGATATCGCTGTGTTAATCGAAGGTCACACCGATAATGTGCCTTATACAGGTAATGGTCCCCTGACTACCAACTGGGATTTATCTACCAAAAGAGCGACTTCTATTGTGAATATCCTTAGAGAGAATAAAGCGATCAATCCAGAAAATTTAACGGCAGCAGGTCGCGGTGAGTTTGCACCAATTGCCTCTAACGATTCGCCATCTGGTCGTGCTACAAACCGTCGTATAGAAGTGATTTTAACACCTAAATTAGACGAATTATCCAAGTTGTTACAAGAACAGCATTAATTGTAGAATAGTGATTTGGGCGTTACCCAAGGGTCGCGCTTTACGTTGCAAGTCCGCGCTCGTACCTCGCTGTGGGCTTTCCACTGCAATCGCTAACGCAAGTTGATATACTATAAAAACCTTTCAGATACATTGATGGCTGAAAGGTTTTTTTAACTTTATTACTTAAATAAAATGATACTTAAGGGCAAAATCAGCCTTTATACACCAGGAAATAAACACTATGAAATACAGTATTCTACCAAAAACCAATATAAAAGTTAGTAAAATATGTTTGGGCACCATGACTTTCGGAAATCAAAATACCGAAGCCGAGGCCTTCAAACAGTTAGATTATGCCTTAAGTGAAGGGGTTAATTTTTTAGACACCGCCGAAATGTACCCCGTGCCAGCAAACCCAGAAACTTCGGGAGCTACAAGCACGATAATTGGGAATTGGTTAAAAAAATCAGGAAAGCGTGACCAGGTTATTCTTGCCAGTAAAATTATTGGACGTTCAAGCGATTATTCGGCGCACATTAGAACCACGGCCTTAAGCGGAAATTCCATCCAAGAGGCCGTCGATAAAGAGCTAAAACGTTTACAAACCGATTATATCGATCTTTATCAAATCCATTGGCCAGAACGCGATACGAATACCTTTGGCACTAGAGATTACAAGCATAATCCAGACGATTTTTGGGAAGATAACTTTCATGAAGTTCTAACGAAACTAGACGATCAAATTCGTGCGGGTAAAATTGGTCATGTTGGGATGTCTAACGAAAAAGCTTGGGGTGCTATGCGTTTATTAGAAGAGTCTAAAACACATAGTTTACCTAGAATGCGTACCATTCAAAATGCGTATAGTTTAATTAATCGCGCTTTTGAAGGCGATATGGCTGAAATTTCAATGCGGGAAGATCTGGGCTTATTAGCGTATTCGCCAATGGCTTTTGGTGTGTTATCTGGAAAATATATCAAAGGTACGGATACCGATAAATCAAGATTAAATCTCTTTCCTAGATTTTCACGATACAGCAGTGCATCATGTATCGAGGCTACTAAAAGGTATTTAAAAATTGCGGAAGAAAATAATATGACTTTAGCACAAATGAGTTTGGCTTTTGTAAATCAGCAACCCTTTGTAACGAGTAATATTATTGGAGCAACAACCATGGCGCAGTTAAAAGAAAACATCGATAGTATCCATGTCACACTATCTGATGACATCATGGAGCAAATCAATGCCGTACATGCCGAAATTCCTAATCCTGCGGTTTAGGGGAATTATAATTTATATAAATGGGTTCTTAGAGGCCATTTAGTTTTAAAAAAAAGGCTGTCTTAACAGGTGATACAAACGTCATCCTGTGCTTGACACAGAATCTCATAACATTGTAATACAATAATTATGAGAATCTGAAATAAATTCAGATTGACGTAGATTCAACTTTAAGACAGCCTCTTTTACTTTGAAAATTTTAAAATTTACCTAGTGCAATTTGCAGTCCAGGTTTCGCCATTTTCATTGTAAAATATATTTAAAGTGCTTTCATCAATTTTAATATAACTGGTTTCGCTACCACCTATATTAATATTGGTTTCTTCACCTTCTTCAAACTCTATACCTCGAATACTCGGAATATCGTCGTTAGAAAAATCAAAATCATATTTATCGTCGATTTTTGTCACAAAAACACTTCCGTCTTCTGTGCTTACTGTAGTACCTTCACTGTTATATCCTATTTCACCTCGGTAAGTACCAGCAAATAAATTATTATCGGCAGGGTTGTCATCCTTACTACAAGAAGTGAAAATTAATGCTGCGATGGCAATTAAGCTACATGTTTTAATTAGTTTTTTCATTTTAAATGTTTTAGTTAAACGTTTGGTGTAGCTACGAACCCAAAATCCCTAAAAGTTTTTATGTTAACAAGGTTTTAAGGTTTTTAACAAAAATTTTGTAGACTAACTGTTATTCTAGTGGAGTGATGTACTTAAGATGCTTTTTGTATTTTAGATTAAAATTACATGAGTCCGAAAAGTAGATTTTGTTTTTATAGGTAGAATGAATTGTTACTCGTCATTACGACAAAGGGCGGAACGAGTGAGGGGAAATCTTCGTATTAAGGAGATTCTTCCTCCTTTTTCGTCTGCATGACAACTATTCCACGAAAAGCAACTGTAAGCACATTAAATCAGTAGCTTTTAAGATAGACTCAGATTAAAAAATGTATGAAAAAAAATAGATTAGGAAACCGTTCGTTAGCCATTGCTGTCATTTGTATGGTAGGAGGCCTGGTTTTAAAATACTTTAATATCTACCAAGGTTATACTCTAGAAATACTACTTGCAGGTTTCGAGGCTGCTGTTGTGGGAGGTGTTGCCGATTGGTTTGCAGTTCGTGCTTTGTTTCAAGAGATTCCTATTCCGGTTGTTAAAAAGCACACAAACATTATTGTGAAAAGTAGAGAAAAACTATCGGCAGGGATTGTCGATTTGGTGAATAATGAATGGTTGTCTAAAGACATGATTCGCGATAAAATTGCTGGGGTATCTATGGCAAAACCCATTGTAGATTATTTACTGAAGCAGGAAAATCAAGAATCGATACGAAAAACCTTAAAACCAGAGTTAGAAGCCTTGGTATTAAAGTTGGATCATGAGGATGTAGTTCAGACTCTTGAAGGTGTGATTAGACCCGCTATTAAGGGAAATAATGTGGCAGAGCCTTTAGGGAATTTATTAAAGCAAACGGTAACTCATAAAGATCATTACGGGGTGTTACATGTGTTTTTAGAGGTTCTAAAAGAAAAAATAGCCTCGACATCAACCTTAGAGTTTTTAGTTGCTGAGGTGCATACGCTTGTTAATAAGCAAAAAGAAGGCACGCTTATAAAAGGGTTTTTAGTGGAGGCCGGTAAAGTTCTGGGGGCCATAAAACCCCAACGTATTGCCGAAGGTATACAGGAACAATTGGTTAAACTTATTGAAGAAATTCAAAGCAATCCGGGAGATCATAAAATTATTAAGGCCTTGGATGAACAGCTTTATAATTATGCAGAGCGTTTGAGCTCTGGCGATGATAAAGCTCAGGCCGATGTTAATGCTTTTGGTGAACAATTTTTAGAGCGTTTAATCGATTCAGGAATCGTACAGCAAGCATTAACCCGAGTTAAAAGCATGATAAAAACACATTTGTTTGAAAATGACAACGAGTACACCATGCTTATTAAAGATAAGGTGAACGACATGCTTATATCTTTTCATGACGATACTTCAAAATTACAGCAGACCGATGCTTGGTTAAAAACGACCATTTTACAACTTATAGAAACACATCATCATAAAATAGGTGAGTTGGTGAACGAAAGTCTTCAAAAACTTTCTAATGTGGAATTGGTAAAACAAATAGAAAGTAAGGTAGGGGAAGATCTTCAGTATATTCGTTTAAACGGTGCTATTGTTGGAGGTATTGTTGGTATGCTTATAATGATATTTAAGCTGTTTGTTCTGGACTTACATGCCTAAATGAAATCGAAGCCCCGCAATAGTGATTGAAGCGGCATCCTTTTTTGTGCCTGTCGAAAACTTTGGTTTAAACTCTTATTTGGATCTAAAAATGTTATTTCATGTTTTCGCGAAGCTATGTATTGCACAAAAAAGATATAGCTGAAAGCGCGGTGCTTGCAATTGCCCAAATAAAAAAAAACAAGTTATTTGAGAGCGATGTTTCGTATTTCAGAAAGTATATAAAACTAAAAAACCCCAAACTAAATGAATAGTATGGGGTTTTAGGTTATTTAATTTGATTACCATCTTTATCGAAAAAGTGGTATTCTAAATATGTGTAAGCATCTCTTGGTAATATTTTCACCCATTTTTTATGTTCTAAAAACCATTTAGAACGTACAGATGGAATGCCTTTTGTTAAGAAGGCTGCTATGAAAGGATGTGTGTTTAGGGTCACCTTTTTATAGTCTTTTTTAAATAGTTTTTCAAGATCGAAGTTTATCTTTTGTACAATGCCTATTGGCGCTTCTACTTCGGCACCATTGGATATGGCATCTGGATTTTCTTCTCGTGTTTTAATGTTCATTTCTGGACGTACACGCTGTCTTGTAATTTGTATCAACCCAAATTTACTTGGAGGTAATATTTTGTGTTTGGCTCTATCGTCTTTCATTTCATCGCGAAGGTGATTGAAAAGTTTTTGCCTGTTTTCGGCATTGGTCATATCTATAAAATCGACTACGATAATACCACCCATATCACGTAAACGTAATTGGCGCGCCATTTCGGTAGCCGCAATAAGATTAACCTCTAGTGCTGTGTCCTCCTGGTTGTTGGCTTTGTTAGAACGGTTTCCGCTGTTTACATCTATAACATGTAGGGCTTCGGTGTGTTCTATCACCAAGTAGGCGCCTTTTGCCATAGAAACGGTTTTGCCAAAGGAAGTTTTAATTTGTCTTTCGATTCCAAATTTCTCGAAAATCGGAACATTAGACTGATACAATTTCACTATTGATTCTTTTTTTGGTGCAATTTCTTGCAAATAATCTTTAATTTGATAAAAAAGCGTTTCATCATCAACATGAATACTTGTAAAGGTATCGTTGAATATGTCTCTTAAAATAGAAGAGGCTTTATTCATTTCACCTAATACTTTACTAGGATGATGCGCTTTGTGTAGCTTTTTACACATTGCCGTCCAACGACTAAGCAAATTTTGTAAATCTTTATCTAGTTCTGCTACTTTTTTGCCTTGTGCTACAGTACGAACAATAACCCCAAAACCTGGTGGTGTAATACTTTTTACCAGGCGTTTTAATCGGTCTTTTTCTTCGCGGTCTTCTATTTTTTGAGAAATAGAAATGCGGTTAGAAAAAGGGACTAAAACAATATATCTACCGGCAATAGAAAGCTCTGAGCTTATTCTTGGGCCTTTGGTAGAGATAGGTTCTTTTACGATTTGTACTAATAGAGACTGATTAGATTTTAAGGCGTCGACAATTTTGCCGTCTTTCTCAATATCTTTCTCAAATGGGAAATTTTTTAAAGAAAAATCTTTTAGTTTACCTGTGCTTACACGTTTTGTGAATTTTAAAAGAGAAGGTAATTTTGGACCTAAATCATGATAATGCAAAAAGGCATCTTTCTCATAACCTACATTAACAAATGCAGCATTTAGTCCAGGAACAGCTTTCCTTATTTTGGCTATAAACACATCGCCAACAGAAAAGTCGTTACTATCTTCATCCTTTTGTAATTCAATAAGTTTTCCATCTTTTAATAAGGCAAAATCAACATTGTCGGAACTAGATCGAATAATCAATTCTTTATCCATTGCGTTAATTTTTATCCATACAGTCTGGTAAGAAGTTAAAAGTTAAGAGTTAAAAGTTAATAGTTTGAGATTAGAAGTTTAAGGTTAAAAGCATTTGACACTTTTAAACCCATAACTAAAAACCAGCAACCATTAACTAGTAACTAGAAACCAATAACCATCAACCAAATGGTATAGATGGATTATACATTATTTTATCTGATGTTTGCACACCAGACCACAGGATTTTTTAAAATCCGTGGAGTTTTACAGACTTTTTTTAAAGCCTTAAAACTCATTTCAAAGAACTCTTTGTTTCTTAAATCAAAAAAAGTAGTTAATCTAACTACTTTTTTGATTTATTTTTTCTTCTTGTGACGGTTAGCGCGTCTACGTTTCTTACGTTTGTGTGTCGCTACCTTATGTCTTTTACGTTTTTTACCACTTGGCATAAATAGTGTCTTTTAAGATTAATAATTCGTTTTAATGCTGAAATCAAATTCAGCTAATGCATTCTTATTTTACGTCCACATTTGTTTTAACGCCCTCAACAAAAACTTTTGCAGGCTTAAATGCAGGGATATTATGAGCAGGTATTTTAATAGTTGTGTTTTTTGAAATGTTTCTACCCGTTTTTTCAGCTCTTGTTTTGATTATAAAGCTTCCAAAACCTCTTAAGTAAACATTATCACCAGCTTCTAAAGAAGTTTTTACTTCTTCCATGAATGTTTCAACCGTTGCTTGAACATCACCTTTTTCAATTCCTAATTTCTCAGAAATTTTTGCTACTAAATCAGCCTTCGTCATTTTTAATATTTTATTATGGGTTACTATAAATTCTAAAAGGGATGCAAATATAAGGATTTAATATTCAATATTTCAAACCTAATTCACTTAAATTTAATATTATAAACGTTTATTTTTACGCCCTTTATTTAAATAATTCATGAATTTTTCAAAAAATATAACTCACTGGTATTCAAATAATAAGCGTGATTTACCGTGGCGTAGAACCAAAAATCCGTATCATATATGGTTGTCTGAAATTATTTTACAACAAACACAAGTGAACCAGGGGTTACCATTTTATGAAGCTTTTGTGAATCATTTTCCGTCAGTTTTTCATTTAGCCGAAGCAAAAGAAGCTGAAGTTTTAAAATTATGGCAAGGATTAGGGTATTATTCTCGAGCTCGAAATTTACATGCTTCGGCAAAATATGTAGCTAACGAATTGCAAGGAGCGTTTCCGAATAATTATAAGGACCTATTAAAATTAAAAGGTGTTGGTGATTATACGGCAAGTGCCATAGCTTCATTTTGTTTCAACGAGCCCACTGCCGTAGTCGATGGGAATGTTTACCGCGTATTGTCGCGTTACTTTGCTATCGATACGCCTATAAATTCTTCAAAAGGAAGTAAGGAGTTTAAATCTTTAGCTCAGGAGTTAATAGATAAAAAAAATCCTTCCGAGTATAATCAAGCGATTATGGAGTTTGGGGCGATACAATGTAAGCCTAAAAATCCTGATTGTTTAGCTTGTGTTTTTAAAGATGCCTGTGTGGCTTTTAATGAAAACCGCATTGATGCATTGCCCGTTAAAATTAAATCCGCGAAAGCGAAAAAGAAATATTTTAACTTTTTAGTGTTTGTTAGTGAGGATGGTAAAACCATTTTAGAGCAACGTGAAGGCAAAGGCATTTGGCAAAACCTCTATCAGTTTCCCTTAATTGAAACGCCAAGTGATATCACTGAAACTGCTTTCCAAGAACATTTAAGTTCTCATACCATATTAAAAGGACAGGATTATAAATGGAGTCTATATAATAAGGATGCGATTGTACATAAATTATCGCATCAACATTTGTATACGAGATTTTGGATTATCAATATAAAGGAACTTAAAGGTCAAACGATACCTATTAATAGTATTAGAGATTATGCGGTTCCTATATTAATTGGTAATTTTATAGAGCAGTTTAATTTTTAAACTACGGGAATGACCACTTATATATATGGTTGTTGTTGTAGAATTTCTTATTTTCGAATCAAAACTCGAATACACCTATATTTTTTTATTAATTTTAAAATCATGTGCGGCATTTGGGTTATTTTTGCTTTTCTAATTTTATAATAAATTATGTCTGGAACGTTAAATAAAGTGATGCTAATTGGGCATTTGGGTGATGAAGTGAAAATGCACTACTTTGAAGGTGGTAATTGTATTGGGCGATTTCCTTTGGCGACAAATGAAACCTACACCAATAGACAAACCAATGAGCGTGTTACTAACACCGAGTGGCATAATATTGTGGTTAGAAATAAAGCTGCCGAAGTTTGCGAAAAGTATTTAAGCAAAGGTGATAAAGTATATATTGAAGGACGTTTAAAAACTAGAAAGTGGATGGATGATAAAGGCTTAGAGCGTTACTCTACCGAAATTCATTGTACCGATTTTACCTTTTTAACTACAAAAGGTGAAAGCGGATCTCAACCTAGCTCAAGTCCGGCAACCCCACAAAAAACAGAAGCGCCAACTGCTCCAGAGTCTAACTCGAGGGATGAAGGTGCCGATGATGATCTTCCTTTTTAATATGAAAACCATGATTTTTCAAGATTTAAGTTTAACTAAACCAATAGCCATTGGATCCTGATCCTGCCAGTTTCATTGCACTTTTTGTTGCCGTAGATCTTCCCGTAGTTCTTGGCTTTGTATTATTATTTGTGCTTTTAGTGTGTTCTGCCCTTATATCTGGTGCCGAAGTCGCGCTTTTTTCATTGAATAGAACCGATATAGAGGAAGGTTTTGAAAATAAATCCCGACGCATACAAATTATAGCCAAACTTTTAGAGCGTCCTAAAAAACTATTAGCGACCATATTGGTTGCCAATAATTTTATAAATATCGCTGTTGTCATTCTGTTTGCCTTTTTGGGAGATATTTTATTCGAGCATATTGCGAGTCCGCAACTTAAATTTTTCGTAGAAGTTGTTGTCGTTACTTTTTTAATCTTACTGTTTGGTGAGATTTTACCAAAAATTTACGCCAGTAGAAACAACCTTAAGTTTGCTGTGTTTATGGCTTATCCGTTACGGGTATTGGATGTCTTGTTATCGCCTATAAGTTTGCCAATGCGTAGCGTGACTTTAGGTATTCATAGTAAGTTAGGTAAGCAGAAGTCAAATATTAGTGTCGATCAACTTTCCCAAGCTTTAGAGCTTACCAGCGAAGAAGATACTACCAAAGAAGAACATAAAATTTTAAAAGGCATCGTGTCGTTTGGAAATACCGATACCAAGCAAGTGATGCGCCCAAGAATTGATATTTTTGCTTTAAACATAGAACAAAAGTATGCCGAGATTATGCCCGAAGTGATTGCTAACGGCTACTCGCGAATTCCTGTGTATCGCGATAATATCGATACGATAGAAGGGATCTTATATGTAAAAGACTTATTGCCTTACATCGATAGAAAACAATTTGATTGGACGAGTTTGTTACGCGATCCGTTTTTTGTGCCAGAAAACAAAAAGTTGGATGATTTAATGACGGAGTTCCAAGAAAAGAAAGTACACTTAGCTGTTGTGGTAGATGAGTATGGCGGCACATCAGGACTTATTTCATTAGAAGATATTATCGAAGAAATAGTTGGTGATATTAGTGATGAGTTTGATGATGAAGATTTGACCTATTCGAAATTAGATGAAAACAACTATGTTTTTGAAGGCAAAACCGCATTAAAGGATTTTTATAAGATTATTAAAATTGAAGATGAAACGGTTTTCGAATCTAAAAAAGGAGAAGCCGAAACTGTAGCAGGTTTTGTTTTAGAGATCTCTGGAAGTTTTCCAAAATTAAACAGTAAAATAAATTTCGAAAATTACGTTTTTACTATTGAAGCGCTCGATAAAAAACGCATCAAGCTTGTAAAATTTACAATACTATAATGAAGAAAATACTATACGTTTTGGTTCTGGTACTTTGCCTTTTTTCCTGTGAAGAAGATCATGTCCCAAAGCCTAACGCGTTTTTACGATTAGAATATCCAGAGGCCGTGTATAAGGAATCTACCTTTGATATGCCGGTTACTTTTGAAATTAACGAACTCGCTACAAAAATAAAGTTTCAAAAAGTTGAAGCCCCAACCGAGAGTTATGGTGTGAATTTGGTGTATCCGTCGTTAAAAGGGACGGTGTTTTTAACCTACAAGTCGATTGACAATAGTGAAGAGAATTTAAAGGATTTCCTTAGAGACGCTCAAAACTTCACCCAAAAACATACCATTAAGGCCGATGAAATTCCAGTAAGACCATACGAGAATTTTAAACGTAAAGTTTATGGCGCTTTCGCGGAAGTAAAAGGTGATGTGGCCTCGCCAGCGCAGTTTTATGTGACCGATAGCGTACAGCATTTTTTAACTGGTTCGCTGTATTTTTATGCAAAACCGAATTACGATTCTATTTTACCTGCCGCACATTATATTGAAAAAGATATTCGTCATATCATGGAAACCGTAAGGTGGAAGTAGGGAAGGCGAAGTGTTCTGATTACCTTTTGAGGTAGGTTTTGTTGAGCTTTCTGTGCTAAGTAATACTTCTTAAAGTAAAAGAAAGAGGCTGTCTTAAAAGCCATTGTCACGTCAATCCGAATTTATTTCAGATTCTCATAATCATGAGATGCTGTGTCGAGCACAGAATGACGTTTGTTTTAACTTTTCAGACAGCCTCTTTTTTTATAAATCTAAATAGATGTTTTATCTATTTAAGCAGCTTTTTTAGTGCAACAAGCTTTGTCGCAGTTTTCTTTACAAGCTATTTTTTCGTCGTTATCCTTATCGGCTTTGCAACATCCACCTTTACAATCAGCTCCACAAGTTTTCTTTGCCGCTGAAAAATCATCAACAGTTTTCATATCATGAACCGAATAAGTGTCTGAAACTTTTACTACCGTTTCTTCTAATGATGCCGGTGTAACCTTAGCCTCATCATACTCAACCATAGCTAATTTGTTATCAAAATCTACTTTAGCCGATTTTACACCTTCCATTTTAGTGATTTTCTTTTGGATTTGAGCAGCGCAACCCATGGCACAAGTCATACCTTCTATGGTAAATTCTGCTTTGGCATAAGTCGCATTAGGATCTAATTCCTTTGTGGTTTCAGTAGCCGTTTCAACTTCAACGGTTTTAACTTCAGCATTTTTGTTTTTACAACTAAAAGCGAAAGCTGTAATTAAAGTAAGTATAAAAAGTTGTTTTAAAGTTTTCATAATTTAGTTTCTAAAGGTTTTGCTGCAAAATTACTAAATAAAGCGGTCTACTAGGTTAAAAAAATCGAATTAGTACTTAAAAACAGGGTGCTATAGTACACTTAATATGAATGAAATCAATAGTTTGAGTACTTGGTTTTGGGAATAGGATTGTATATTTACAAGAAATACAGTAAACCTCATTAAAAAATATTTGTCAAAAAAAAGTAAAACGTTTGTCGTTTAATTAATTAGAAGTATATTTGCACTCATTTTTGAACAAAATTAATTAATAAAAACGTTACGCTATGTACGCAATTGTAGAGATAGCAGGGCAACAATTTAAAGTTGAAAAAGACCAAAAAGTTTTTGTTAACCGTTTACAAACCGAAGAGGGTAAGGAAGTTTCTTTCGATAACGTTCTTTTAGTAGGTGAAGGTGACAATGTAACTGTAGGCGCCCCAGCTATAGACGGAGCTCAAGTAGGAGCCAAAGTCTTAAAGCACCTTAAAGGTGATAAAGTTATAGTTTTTAAGAAGAAAAGACGTAAAGGATACCGTGTGAAAAACGGTCACCGTCAATCTTTAACAGAAATTGTAATTGAAAGTATTGTAACTTCGGGAGCTAAGAAAGCTGCCAAAGTTGAAAAGAAAGCTGCACCAGCAAAAAAAGCAAAAGCAACTAAGGCTGATGACTTGAAAAAAGTTGAAGGAATCGGACCAAAAATCGCTGAAACTTTAGCAGAAGCTGGTATTACTACTTTCGCTCAATTAGCGAAAACAGATGCAGCTAAAATCGCAGAAATCATTTCTGATGTTCGTGGAAACCACGTAACAGATACTTGGCCAGCACAAGCTCAATTAGCTGCTGATGGTAAGTGGGATGAGTTGAAAAAATGGCAAGACGAATTAGATGGTGGTAAAGCATAAGGCTTTCCGCTTAAGTTTAACAATATAAAACCTTAAGATCATGGCTCACAAAAAAGGAGTTGGTAGTTCGAAGAATGGTAGAGAATCAGAATCGAAACGTTTAGGCGTTAAAATTTTTGGTGGACAAGCTGCTATTGCTGGAAACATTATCATAAGACAACGTGGTAATACACATCACCCAGGTGAAAACGTATACCAAGGAAAAGACCATACTTTACACGCTAAAGTTGATGGACTTGTAAAATTCACAAAGAAAAAAGATAATAAATCTTACGTTTCTATCGAGCCTTTCGAGGCTTAAGAAATTTTTCTTAATGTATTAAAAAGCCCTTTCTGTTATTCAGGAAGGGCTTTTTCTGTTTACTGCATTTTTAATCTAAATATAGTTTTTTAGTGATGTTTTGTTAATGTCCAACGGTTTACTTTACATCCTTTTGTAAATAAAAAACATACCGTGAACTTAATTGAAAATCTACTCTATATTGGTGTTCTTACCATAACCACCTTATCACCGGCCCAAGACAAAAATGTAATTGCTCATGAAACAAAAATAAGTAGCATTAAAAAGGCGCTTAATCATGCCGAACAATTGAAAGATTCGGTTAAAATGGCTCAGGAATATGTGCATTTGGCTAGTTACTATAAAAATTTAGGTTTAGATAGTGAGGCTCTAAAAAATTACCGGGTGGCACAAGGGCTCTATATAAAAAAGGATACCTTCTACGTTAACATTAATAATGATATTGCTGCCATTCATCATAAATTAAAAAATTTTAACGACGCTACATTGTACCTCAATGAAAGTGTTAACCTCTCTAAAAATCTATCCTATCAAAAAGGGCTCGCTACAGCTAGTGCTTTATTAGGAGGCGTTGCTGAAAAACAAGGAAATTACGAAGATGCCTTATCGTATCAATATACTAGTTTGGAAATTTTCAGGGTATTGAAAGATAGCACCGGTTTAGCCATTACCAATGAAAATATTGGAAGTATTTATGAAGATTTGGAGCAATACGATAAAGCGTATGGTTATTTTAAAAAGGCCTACGATTATGAGTCTAATGAAAGCTCAGACCTTAAAATCAATATTTTAAACAATCTTGGTGATGTTAATAGAAAGCGGGGGCATATTCAAAAATCCTTAGAATTTACCCAACAAGCGCTAACTCTGGCTAAAAGCACGCAAAATATTAAACAAGAAGAAAGCGGGTTAAAAGATTTAGCACGCGCCTATGCCGATATGGGTAATTTCCAACAAGCGTATCAATACCTCTTAAAACAAAATGTTTTAAACGACCAGGCTTTTAAACAGAGAAACGCCGATTTAGTGGGTGCCATGGAAGTGCTTTACCATGTTAAAGAAAAGGAAGCCGAACTCAGTTTGCTTAATAAACAAAATCAAATTAATAAAACACGACAAATAGCTATCATCATTGCCAGCTGTGCCATGTTTATTGTTTTTATGGTTTGGTTAATCTATTTAAAAAAGCGAAAAAGACAGGAACAAAGAATCTTAAAATACAAGCAGCAAATTCTTCAAGCCGATTTAGATATTAAAATAGCGGAAGAAGCCTCTTTAAAACGAGAAATTGAATCTAAAATATCTGCCTTAACCAATTACAGTCTCAATATCGCTCATAAAAACAAAATGCTTTCTAACGTTTCAAAAACCCTAACCAATTTGAAAAGTAGAAATGCCGATTTTGTAAAGTCAAAAATTGAAAGCTTAGCTAAAGACATCGATTTCGATTTAGCTCGTGGAAATGAGTGGAACGAATTAATGGGGTACTTTGGAAAAATACATCCAAACTTTTTTGAAAATTTAAATTCTGAAGTTAACACGAAGTTGTCGGCCTCAGAATTGCGACTTTGTATGTTATTACGTCTAAATCTGTCCTCAAAAGAGATTGCTTCTATTCTTCATATCACACCCGAAAGTGTTCGTATTGCGCGATATAGGCTTCGAAAAAAACTTCCTATCGATGCGAAGGCCGATTTACAAGCCTATTTGCTGAATCTTTAAGCATGTTTCATAAAGATTATTCCAATGTTACGCACAGGTTAATGTTGCTATGCAATAACGCCTATTTCGGACTCCAAGTTACCTTTTGTTAATACAGATTTCAGAAAAAAACCATCCTTGGAAACTAGTTTTGTCCGAAACTAAAAATAATAAAATGATGAAAAAACAGTACGCATTATTATTAACCATAATATGCTTTTCGTTTTGGGGTTATGCTCAAAATGGAAATATTCAAGGGAAAGTAATAGACGAAAATGGTCTGTCTGTTCCTTTTAGTAACGTAATTATTGAAGCTTTAAGTAAAGGTAATTTATCTGATGAGGATGGGAAATTTACTATTGTAGATGTTCCAGTGGGAAAGCATGCCGTAAAAGTAACTTATATAGGATATACAACGGCCGAAACTAATGTAGATGTGGTTGCTGGACAAACGGCAGAAATTATTATTGTAATTCGCCCAACATCGGTAGCTTTAGAGGATGTTTTAATTACAGGCTACAACAGCGGACAAGCTAAAGCTTTGAACGCACAGAAAAACAAGGCTAACATTACTAACATTGTGTCTACCGATCAAATTGGTAAATTCCCAGATTCTAATATTGGTGATGCGGTTAAACGTATTCCTGGTATTACCATGCAGGTCGATCAAGGAGAAGCTAGAAACATTATTGTACGTGGTTTAGCACCACAATTAAACTCGGTAACTTTAAATGGAAGTCGTATTCCATCGGCCGAAGGCGATAACCGTAATGTACAAATGGATTTAATTCCTGCCGACATGATTCAACTTATCGAGGTGAGTAAAGCGGTTACTCCAGATATGGATGCCGATGCTTTAGGGGGATCTGTAAACTTAGTTACAAGAACATCACCAGAAGGTTTCAGGTTATCTGCAACTGCTGGTTCTGGTGTTAATTTTATTTCTGGGAAAAGAATTTTAAACGGGTCATTTTTATTAGGTGATCGTAGTAAAAATGATAAATTCGGATGGATGCTTTCTGCTTCTATCAACGATAACGATTTTGGTTCTGATGATGTTGAAGCTGAATGGTCGAATGAATTTGAATATTACAACGGAACCGATGTTGAAGCAGTTGATGTAGATCCATATACAAGCGTTCTTGAGCAACGTGACTACATCGTACAACGTATTCGTAGAAGTTTCTCAGCAAACTTTGATTACGATTTTGATGCTAATAATAGTATTTATCTAAAAACCATTTACAACTGGAGAGACGACCGTGAAAACCGTTATGTTCTAGAACATGGTATTTTAGATGGTGAAGATATCGAAATAGGTGATTTTGATATTGTTAACAATGTACCTACACGTTTTCCAGTTGAAGTAAAAAGAGAAACTAAAGGAGGTATTGATAATAACCGTAATAAAAATACGCGTTTAGAGGACCAACGTATGCAAAATTACAGTTTAGGTGGTGATCACTTAGTTGGGAAATTAAAAGTGGATTGGATGGCGTCGTATGCAAAGGCTTCAGAAGAGCGTTTAAACGAGCGATATGCAGTTTTTCAATCGGAATATATTATTAATAATGATGATTCTGATTCAAGATATCCGATTTTTACAGCAGCAAACCCTGCCGATGCCGATGATTTATCTAATTTCGAATATGATGAAATCACTGAAGAAAATCAATACACCGAAGAGCAAGACTTCAATACCTTTTTAAATTTTGAATTGCCAGTAGATTTATTCGGACAAGGTGACGGAACCATTAAATTTGGAGGTCGTGGTCGTTTTAAAAATAAAAGCAGAGATAACAGCTTTTTTGAGAATGATTTAGAAGCAATGTACCCAACACTTGCCGATGTGCCTACACAAAATTTAACAGATCCAGATTATTTAGCGGGTAGTAAGTATAAAGCAGGTTACTTTGCTTCAAATGAATGGTTAGGGAGCTTAAACTTAAATGGAGGAGACCCAGTTCCAGATGAATATTTACGTGAGAATTTTGATGTAAGAGAAGATGTTTATGCTGCATACATCATGGCGCATCAAAAATTATCTAATAAATTAAGCGTTATTTTAGGGGTAAGAGTTGAAAACACGAACTTAACTGCCACAGGTAACGAAATTGAAGATGAAGATACGTTTATTAGCGAAGTGACTAGAAAAAATTCATATACCAATGTGCTTCCTGGCGTGCATTTTAAATATGATGCTTCTGAGTCTACTGTATTGCGTTTTGCCTGGACGAACACTTTAGCGAGACCTAATTATGTGGATATTGTTCCTACTGTCGATATTGTTCATGGTGATTCTGAAATTTTCATTGGAAACCCAGACTTAGATCCAACAACTTCTATGAACTTCGATATCATGGCCGAACACTATTTTAAAAGTGTGGGTATCATCTCTGCAGGGGTGTTCTATAAAGACATTCATGATTTCATATATACTTCACAATATGAAACTGAAGATGATAACTTCGGAAATGGAACTACTGGATATGATGTGTATCAGCCTTTAAACGGCGATAAAGCTTCTGTTTTTGGAGTGGAATTCTCTATCCAACGTCAGTTAGACTTCTTACCAGGTTTTGCTAAAAACTTTAGTGTTTATGCAAACTATACTCATGTGTCATCAGATGCTGAAGGAATTAAAAATGAAGATGGTGATGAGCGTTCAGATTTGGACTTACCTAATACTTCACCAAATTTGGTAAATGGTTCTTTAGGATATAGCGACAAAAAGTTTAGCGCCAGATTATCGGCAAACTTCTCAGATGCTTATATCGATGAAATCGGCGGAAATGCTTTTGAAGATAGATATTACGATCAACAGTTTTTCTTAGACTTCAACGTTGGTTTTAATATCAATAAAAACTTAAGTGTCTATGCCGATTTAAATAACATAACTAACCAACCTTTACGTTATTTCCAAGGGCAAAAAGATAGAACTATGCAAGCCGAGTTTTACGGAAGACGTTTCACTTTTGGTATCAAGTATGATTTATTCAAAAGAAAAAAATAAAATATAAATAAGAGGCTGACCGAGGACTCAATTGAATTTGATTTGTCAGGTAGAGTTTGTCGAACCCCATGTTAAGACAGGGAAACAAAAACTATATCGACAGGGTCAATAAATAACAGAATAGTTCTCAGTCAGCTACTTTTAAAAAACATTAATGAAGAAATTACTTTTTGTAGGCTTGCTAGCTTTAGCAAGTTCATGTCATAAAAATTTACCAGAAATAGCACCCGATGTAATCACCGAGCATACGATGCACGATTCTGATGATCCAGCCATTTGGATTAACCCAAGTGATGCTTCGAAAAGCATAGTTTTTGGTACTGATAAAAATACCGAAGGTGCTATTTATGCTTTCGATTTAGATGGAAAAATTATTGAAGATAAAACCATAAGAGGGCTAAAGCGACCGAACAATGTGGATTTGGAATACGGCTTTAAAATCAACGATTCTACCGAAACAGCCATTATCGCTTTTACCGAAAGAGAACGCAAAAAAATGCGCTTGTATGCCGTTCCAGAAATGATTCCTTTAGATGGTGGTGGATTTTCAGTTTTTGAAAATGCCCAAGAACCAGAAGGCGATTTACCAATGGGAATTGCACTTTACAAATCGCAAATATCTAATAAAATATATGCGATTGTAGGAAGAAAAAACGGGCCTTTAGATGGTTATTTACATCAATACGAATTGTATAGTGATAGTTTGGGGGTACAAGCTAAATTGGTTAGAAAATTCGGAAAATTTAGCGGGAAAAAAGAAATTGAAGCTATTGCAGTTGATAATAAAAATGGTATCGTTTATTATTCTGATGAAATGCATTGCATTAGAAAATATTATGCAGAACCATCAAAAGGGAATGAAGAAATTTCATGTTTTGGTAGCGAATATTTTAAAGAAGATATCGAAGGGATTGCTATCGCTCAATACGAAAACAAAGGTTTCCTTATCGTATCAAACCAGCAAGCGCATAGTTTCAATATTTTCGATTTAGACACTAATGCCTTTATTAAAGAACTTAATTTAGGTACTGTTGAAACCGATGGTTGCGATGTTACCACAGTAGCTTTAGGGGATAAGTATCCAAACGGATTATTTGTTTCTATGAATGATGATAGAAATTTTTTCTTTCACGATTTAGCGAAATTGAAATTGTTAGAATAAAAGAACTCGAATAAATACGTTTTGTTTTTGTACCACATGATTTCACAACACAGTGGTCGAGTTTAGCCGAATAATAACGGAATATTGTTTTCGTTTTATTCGGCTTTTTTTATGTCATAAACCTATTAAAAAGGATATCCGATGGCGAAGTTTAGTACCGATTCCTGAGTGTCGAAAGTATAGCGTTCACCTTTGGGTAAGGCTGGATTATGAAAAGGTGTTGCTAGGTCTAAACGAATTACAAATCCTTGAAAATCTACACGGGCACCAAGGCCAACACCCATACCTAATTCTTGCATAAACGAGCTAGTAAATTTACCTCCTGGTAAAGCAGGGTTTTCAATCGAGTTCCATATATTTCCAGCATCAACAAAAGCGGCGCCTTTAAGGAATGAATAAATAGGGAAGCGGTATTCTATATTGGCTTCTAAACGAATATTACCCGTTTGATCAAAGTAGGTGTCACTAACCGTTGATCCGTCAAACGTTCCAGGTCCTAAAGAGCGTATTCTAAAGGCGCGAACGCTATAAGGACCTCCCGAAAAATATTGTTTTACATTGGGCAGTAATGTAGAGTTGCCATAGGCAATACCGTAACCTCCAAAAATACGGCTGGCCAAAATATGGTCATCGTTAAATTTATGGTGGTAGTAAATATCAATATCGGCCTTGGCATATTGTGCATACTCTAAACCAAATATTTCACTAGGGCTGCCATCTGCATTATTTTTACTGATTAAGCTTAAAGAGTTTCCTGCAATATCCAGCTTGGTGTTAAAATAGATTTGATCGGTTTTACGAGTTTCTAATAACCCATTGTATGTGAAAGAAAAGGTGAGTCCGCTTATAAATTCTTGCTCAAAACTGTCTTGCATGTATGGGTTGTCATCTAAAATCTGCTGAAACTCCTCGGTGATGTTCCAAGGCTTGGTGTAACTCACCGTTATAGGATTGACTTCGTAAGTTACTAGTTTATTAGCGTCCCAAGTATATCCAAATAAAGCTGTGGCTGAAATTAAACTAAAATATTCCTTACGGTTTAAGTAATCAAGGCTTAATGAAGTTTTGGATTTTGGAATGTTATACTTGAAAAAATGTGGGCCAACTTTTATAGGGAAAATAATTCTAGGAAATGTTAATTCCCCAGTTATACCAAATTGGGTACTGCTTAATTTATCGGCATCCTCACTACCTCTTGTAAATTGGGCTTCGTAACCAAATTTAGCACTTAGTTTAAAGCTTTCGCCTCCTTTAAATAAATTTCGGTTTATCGATGAAACAGAAATAGCTGGCCCTGTAAAGTTATTCGATTTGGTAACGCCTTGTAATTCGACTTGTAGAGCTCTTTTATTTAATGGAGATAAGTAAATGTTGGCTTCTAAACGTCCTAGGCTATCTGTTAAAGCAGAGTCTATTTCTTTATACTGAATATTAACAAATTTGTAAGTGCCAATTTGAGATAAGCGCCTCGCTGTGTTTTTAGAGGTTTCAGCATTGTAGAGTTGCCCTTTTTGAATGGTTACAAATGGATCAAGGTATTTTAACTTAAAAAATAATTCGTCTTGTTTGTAATTTTTATTGTTATAAGTTTCGGAAGGAATATTTACAGAATCGGTTTCTATATTGTAATGCGGATAAATATTTATTCGAGAAATTTCATAAGGAACGATGGCCGGTTTTGGCGTTTCCGGTTTCATTTTTAAATAGAGATCAAAGCGTTTGTTTTTGTACTGATTCGTGTCGGCTTCAAAAAGTAAAAACCTTTCATTGAAATTATAATATCCTCTTAGTTTTAGGGACTGATCGATGCGCTTACGCTCTAACTGCATTAAAGGCAAATCGAAACGCATCCCCTTTTTTAAAATTGTTTTGTTAAGATGCGCTTTAATATTGGCGCCAATGGGTTGTGGTAAACTATCGAGGGCATAATTTTCCATTTTATATGGCTGGGCAACTTTAACCTGGTAGGCTGCAGAAGCCTTTTTTTCTTCTTCAATAAATTCTGATGATGCCGAACTGTAAAAGAACCCTCGATTATCCAAGCGGTTTAGTAATAGAGATTCCACTTCAAGAGGTTTAACATCACTTTGGTAGATGGGTTCTTCTCCAAAATTTTTATTGAGCCATTTATTTATAAAGCCTGGGTGTTCTTTCTGGTTTTGATAGTAAAAATACAAACCTAAATACATGCCCAAAATTTTACTATTCGGTTCAGGGTTAAGCACCGAATTAAGGTTTGTTTTTATGACGTCTTTAGATTTGTCGGATAGGGTGGAATCACTTTCTATCTCTAGCGTAGCACCAGTGTACAAGCGCTCATCTTCAGGGATGTATCGCGATACACTGCAAGCGTAACACAGGAGCACTATAGTGCTTAAGATTAAAAAGTTTTTACACGACATATTCAAAAGGTTTCTCTATTTGGTTTGTTTTTTGTTTTTAGTATCGACGTTTTCTTGGGTTTTGGAAGTTGAATCGTTTAAGGCTTCTTTTTTCTCTTCTTTCTCTTGGGCTGCTTTAAACATGGAATCCCAAAGTTCTTTAAATTTATTAAACTCTTGGGTAAAAAGAATGGCAATTCCTGTAGCGATAGTTTGTCCGTCTATAACATTTTCATATTCACTTTTTCTGAAACCACGAAGTTTATAGCGTCCATCTTTTGTGAGCATATACTCAAGACTTACATTACCAATTAAAGGTGTAGGTTCTCTACTTCCCTGTATGGCAACTTCGCTACCAACTTTTACAATTAAACGATCGTGAAACAGTTTTTTCTGTGCCGCAATGTCTAAGTTCGTTCTGTCTTCGGGAGCATCACCTTGATAATCGGTGTAACTGTTTAACCCGAAATCCAAATCAAAACCAGAGTCTCCTAAAAGTTTATCTGAAAACACATTTAATTGGTCGGAGAGTGCGCTGTTTAAGTTGTCTCTAGCTATAGCGTTAAATCCACCTTCACTACCATCACTGTTAGAGTCCGGATAGAAACGGTTTAAAACCAAAAGGGAAAAAACTTGCTTATTTAAGGCATCGGGCTCCTGATTAATTTGTTGCACTCGTCCGTAAATCTGACCGCTAGCCATACCTTGATCATCTTCGGGCATGTCTAAATTAAAGGACAGAACAGGAGCAGTTAGTTCGCCGTCAATATTTAAGTAAACGATAAAGGGTAGTACTTGTTGGAATCTACCTTGATCGGAAATGTCGGCCCCAGAAGACGTGGATGCCATTAATCCAGCGGCCGATGTTTCAATATTATAAATAGCACGAATGTCTAAGTCGGCATCAAAAGGGCTGCCAGACCATGTCACACGACTGTCAGGGGCTAACTCAAATCTTCTGTTAACTAAATGGTATAGACTCATCTCGTAATGACCACCAGATACGTTGTACACACCAGCTAGATTCATTTGTCCGTTTGGCCTCATCGTAAAATCAAATTCACCTTCACCAAAAACTTTAAAATTATCATTGGTTTGTTCGTCAATGACAATAGAAAACGTTGCGTTTTTTCCAACTTTTATATAGCTTGAAATATCAAAACCTGTTAACTTGCTGGTTTGTTCGCTGGCTTGTGTTAGTATGGCATCGGGGTTATTTCGATTTACGAAACGTACTATCCCATCGCGCGACTCGACATCGACCGATGAGGACGGCATAACGTAAGTCACATCTGTTTCAGAATCTACCGTAAGTTTTAAATCCACTTTCGGAATTTCCAAATCACCAGTAATTTTCGCGTCAGCATCAAAAACAATTTTTCCGTATAGCAGGTCATTATCATCCTTTGTGGCATTTAAAACTTGAAAGTTTTTAGCACTCAGACTTAAATCGAAAGTCGGATTAATAAAGGATTCTGTGCCGATATTTCCAGCAATGTCGAAGGTGTTATTGTTTTCGTCTTGAACAGTGAAATCGGTAAAATAAACACCTTTATTATCAATTTTTAAAGTTTCATCAAGTAAAGCAAAAGCAGTATTGAATTTAACAATTTTGAATTTTGCATTGCTGAAATTTATGGTTCCATCATAATTAGGCTTTTCAGTAGTGCCACTAATTTTGAAACGTCCTTTAAAAAAGCCTTCAGTTTCTGATACCTCTCCATCGGTAAAGCCTTCTAGGGCATGCATATTGAAGGTTTTGAGATTGAGGTCTAAGTTTAAATTAGCTTTATCGCTTTCTGATTTATAAGTTCCTTTAAGGTCTAAATCAATTTCGCCTCCAGAAAGCGTGCTTTCTAAGGTATAGTTATTAGCTCCAACCGATTTTCCATGTAAACTTAAACGCCCCATGTTTATGTTTTTAACCTTAAGTTGCGAGATGTCTAAGTCGGCAATAATTCCGGGCTTATTAAGTGGGTCTTGAACAATAAAGTCACCGTTTAAAACCCCTTCAGCCAAGGGAGTTTCAGGATTGAAATATTCTAAAATTTCATTTATTTTAAAGTTTTTATATGCAACAGCGATATGGTCTGTATGGACCTTAGGTAATTGGTTAGTGACTTCTATCGACTGTTCGTTCTTGGTGATTTTAAAGTTATTAAATGAAATTTTATCCTTTGTAAATAGGATGGCATTGTCTTCTGGGATGCTCCAATTTTCCTTATTTAGTTTTAAATTTTCAGGATAAACATGAAATTTTATATCGTTTTCAACACCTGTTACAACAGCCCTAACATCTGTAAGTTCGGTGCCCTTGTAAGCAGCATTAAAATCTAACTGTAATTCATTATTCTTTTGTACGCCGGTTATATAGGTTTCAGGAAGTAATAGTGGTCCTGCGTTAATTTCTTTAAACCCTAAATTAAAAAGAAACTCATCTTTATAGGTGTTAATTAATACCGATAAACTGTCAATAGTATTGTCACTGTAGTTTATATGAGGAGCGTCCACAATGGCTACTAACTGCCTATCAAGTTCTTTAAATTCGACATCTATTTTAACGGTATCAACCTCTTTTAGATTTACTAAAAAGACATTGTTTATTACGGGTGATTGCGCGAGTTTTGCTTGTAATTTAAGTTCTACCGGGTTTTGAAGCGTATCGAGAGTAGCGCTTCTGTCTTCTCTATAAAAGTAACTTAATACATGGTTTTTTAGGGCTTTACTAAATACGAGAGGTGTGGCATTAGATTGTAAATCTAGATTTAGTATTTTGTTTTCAACTTGTACCGATGTGGTGTCTTCTCGAACATGTGCGTTGGCTTTTAATTGGCCTAACAAGTAGGTTTTGCTGTCATAAACCACAACGCCATCGCTTAGCATGGCGCCAGCGTCGAAACTCTTAGAGTCTCCCTTGAAATTTCCGCTTAAGGTAAACCCTGTTTTAATATCTTGTTCTGTTAAACCTAGTGCTTGGAGGTTGGCGCCAGCTAAATTAAGGTCCATTTTTAATTCTGGGGCTATGGAATCTAGAATAACAAAAGCATCTAGGTTGATATCAATATTTTGGTCTTTATAAACGGATGTAATTTCACCTTGTCCATTTATAATATTACCAACTATTTCCAAATTTTCAATCGGGTACTCATTGTAGCTGAAATTATTAACCACAGCTACTAATTTACCATCTAAATCATTTATGGTTTTACCGCCGCCTTCGGCATCAACTGTAACGCTTAATTTGCCTAGTTTTTCAATATTTAAAAGTTTGTCTAATTCGTATTCTTCAACCGTAATATGGGTTTTAAAATGAATGTCGTTAAGGTTTTCAAACTGACCTTCGATACTCGCAAATCCTTGCTCTGATACTAGTTTGCTATCGGTTGCTATAGCATTCAATGCACCAGAAATATTACCAGATAACATCATTTTATTAGGGATGCTTATCGTAGAGTCTGATATAGCCACAAAGCGTTCAATGTCTGATTTTTTTGTAGTAAATCGGTAGCTAGGAATTTTGAATTTTAAGGAATCGGTTTGTGTTGCATTTTTAATTTGACCTTTCAGTACTAATTTGGTAGAATCACCCCAAGACACATTAAAACTAGGGATTTGAATGTCTGAAACATACCCAGAGGCCTTGGCGTGGCCAGACAGCCTTTTTTTACTTAGGATTTGTAAATATTCATTGTTTTTTAAATCCGGTTGAAAAAGAAAAATATCATTAAAATCGAAGCGGAATTTTGAAAGAACAAGGTCAATTTTCGATTTTTCAGGGTGATTCATGAAGCTGTTAATCTCTGAATATTCCATATTCAAATCACCCAGAACCAAATCATTATTAAGAGCGATATCTAAATTTTTAAGAGTTAAGTTGGTGTTGCTAAAAACGGCTTCTGTGCTTAATTGTTTTAAATGTAATCCCGAGCCTTCTTGAAATTGTCCTTTTTCAACATGAATACCCACGCCACTTTTGTTCATATAAGCGGTATTGGCAATAAGGCTTAGGTTTTTAAAGTCTAAGGCATTGGCATTAAAAACGCCCTTTTGAGCTTTATGGTTATTTACAAAATAACCGATATCGTTATTTTCTATATGTGCCTGATTAACTTTGATGTCAAAATCAGGCCATTCAAAAGCTTCAGAATTATTTGTTTCTGCAGCCTCAGAACTATTTGCAACGTCGTTTAATTGGAGTTTTACTGTAGAATGCCTTAATGCGATTTCATCTAAATAAATGCGATTGGTCTCTAGGTTAATGTCGGTCGATTCTGCAGAAAAATCGTTAATCGTGGTATTTAATTCTAAATTAGAGGTGTTCGATTTGTAATGTACTTTAACCGCTTCTAAAACAAATGATTCAACTAAAAAGGAAGGCAGCACGCTACTTGTGGTATCGTTATCTATAATTTTAGATTCATTTTGAATGACATCTATTTTAGCTTCAGAAATTTTGGCCTCTGGAGCATTAAATACCATACTGTCCAGATCTATTTTCTTTAAATCTAAAAAGAGTTCGTTAAACTTTGCTTTGGTATTAATGCCAATAAGTTCGTCGTCGAATGATATTTCGAAATCTTTTAAATCTAAGTTTCTTAGAATAAGATTCATGCTTGTAGAGCTGGTGTCTACTTCGGTAACAGCAGTGCTGTCTTCGGAAGCAAAAGCATCAATTAGGAAATTAAAATTATAACCTACTATAGAGTCTTTGCGCCAAATATGGGCACGTACACCTTCCCAATCTAAGCCATCTACACCAATACTTTTTCCTGTAATTAAAGGAATAAGTGCAATGTTAGCTTCTAAGGATTTTGAATAAAGTAAGGTGTCTTGTTGTTTGTCTTCTAAATAAACGCCCGTAATTTTTATATCACCATCAAAGGTTAAAAAAAGCGATTCGATGTCAATTTTGGTGTCCGTTTTGGAGGTAACATAATCGATGGCTTTATTTTTAATGAAGTTTTGCGCCCAAGGTGTTCTTATGACTAAAACCAAAAGAATAAAAAATAAAAAAAAGCCAATAATAACCTTGCCAAGGATTCGTAAACCACGGTATTTCTTTTTTTTTGGTGTTGGGCTTTCTTTTGTTATGTTTTGTGTTTCTTCTTTCAGGTGTAGGTGTTTATTGCTTTGAGGGGATAAAAGTAATGTATTTTAAGATTATTTTAACGGGTGACTGCGTAAAATTTCTTGTACGATTTTTAAATGGTGCTTCGTATGAATTTCTAAAAACCGCATGGTCTGTTTTTTAGATAAATTCCCAAAAATATGATGTTTAAAATAAGCATGAGGGTCTAGTGTTTTTATAATACTTAATGCTGTTTTAGCATGTTCTAACTGTTCGTGTAAATCCTTGTCGGAAATGATTATTTTTTCAGAAACTACTTTTTTTGGCGCTTTGGCTTTGCCTCGCGGAAAAGATCCGAGGATAAAAATAAGCCAACGTGTTGTGTTGAATTTAGATTTGTATTCGCTAGGATTAGACCCGGCCAATACCTCACAAACCACATTAAAGACTTTTAAACTATGGTCTAGGTGCCACCCAACAGTTACTTTAGAAATGTTTGAATCTTCTATGTTTTTATTAGTGATGTTTGATTCAATTTCTAATAAAAGTGATTGAAGTTTCTGTAACGAGCTGTTTATCATGGTCTGAATTATTTCTAAAAGATATTAAATTAATCCTTAACTTTAGTGGATTCCAACTATAACCAACCTATTGTTTCATTTAAAACTAATATGATATGCTACCCTTTAGATCTGAAATTAGGAACTCCCCATCGCACCCTACTATTAAAATTTTTTTAAGTGATGAAACGCTTGTGCCTCGAGTTAAAAAGCATTTAGAGCATTTTGAAGACATCGAATATTCAGAAATTAGAAAAACCCACGGCAGAAATCGTGAAGAAGATAACATTACAGTGTTTCTTAAAGACCATGTGGATATCAATAAATTGAAGTCGTCTATCGATTCCAGTTTATGGTGGTATTTTGAAGAAGATATGGTGGAATAATAAGAGTCAAGAGTTTTAATGATGATTTTTAAGGTGTTCGATCGGAGTCGAGAACAATAATTTTCATCAAAACCTCACATCTGGACTTCGCTCGAAGACCGTTGGGAATGTGTAAGGTGTTGTCTTTTGAAGACTATGGTCGACGCAGATATTTTGATTTAATTTGTTAGATGAATTGAGTTCTGCTTTTGCGTTAGGGATTGAACGGCTTGTTTGAGCTCCCCGACCTTAGTAGGGAGCGAGTAGTGAAAGCCCGACCCTTGGGGTAACGCCCAACTTATCCATATTGTTCCTCTTGCTTCAGAATTGAAATGATAAAAAAATCCCAAACATGACTGCTTGGGATTTTGAATTATAATTGATAAGATTTCCGCCTACGCGGAAATGAAAAATTAGTATCTGTAGTGTTCTGGTTTGTAAGGCCCATCAACGGTTACACCAATATAACTAGCTTGCTCTTCGCGTAATTCGGTTAATTCTACACCAATTTTTGCTAAATGAAGTTTGGCTACTTTTTCATCTAAAGATTTTGGTAGCATGTACACTTTGTTTTCATATGCATCGGCGTTTGTCCAAAGCTCGATTTGTGCTAAGGTTTGGTTGGTGAATGAGTTGCTCATTACAAAACTTGGGTGACCTGTAGCACAACCTAAGTTTACTAAGCGCCCTTCGGCAAGAATGATAACATCTTTACCGTCGATGGTGTATTTATCAACCTGAGGTTTAATGGTGTTTTTGGTGTGACCGTGGTTTTTGTTTAACCAAGCCATATCAATTTCATTATCGAAATGCCCAATGTTACAAACGATCGCTTTGTCTTTTAAAGCTTCGAAATGACGGGCTTGAACGATGTCTTTATTTCCTGTAGTAGTGATTACAATATCAGTGTTACCAATAACAGTTTCTAGTTTTTTAACCTCAAAACCATCCATAGCTGCTTGAAGCGCACAAATTGGATCGATTTCAGTTACGGTTACAATACTTCCAGCACCTTTAAAAGAGGCAGCAGTACCTTTACCAACATCACCATAACCACAAACGGTTACACGTTTTCCGGCAAGCATGATATCTGTAGCACGACGAATCGCGTCTACAGCAGATTCTTTACATCCGTATTTGTTATCGAATTTCGATTTTGTTACCGAATCGTTTACGTTTATAGCAGGCATTGGTAAAGTCCCTTTCTTTACACGCTCGTAAAGTCTGTGAACACCTGTTGTTGTTTCTTCAGATAAACCGTTAATTCCAGCAGCTAACTCTGGGTATTTGTCTAAAACCATATTGGTTAAATCGCCGCCATCATCAAGAATCATGTTAAGTGGTTTTCTGTCTTCACCAAAAAATAAAGTTTGCTCGATACACCAGTCAAATTCTTCTTCAGTCATATCTTTCCAAGCGTAAACCGCAGTTCCAGCAGCAGCAATGGCAGCAGCAGCTTGATCTTGTGTAGAGAATATGTTACAAGAACTCCAAGTTACTTCGGCACCTAAAGCTTGTAAAGTTTCAATTAAAACCGCCGTTTGAATGGTCATATGTAAACAACCAGCAATTCTTGCTCCTTTTAAAGGTTGTGAATCGCCGTATTCTTCGCGTAAGCTCATTAATCCTGGCATTTCTGCTTCAGCTAATTCTATTTCTTTTCTCCCCCAATCGGCAAGTGTAATGTCTTTTACCTTATTTGCTACGTATGGAATTGTTTTTGTACTCATATCAATTTTTCTTTTTGTTAAAACCTAAACTTCATTGTGAATAGTACTTAAAATACTTAAATTCGCCTGTCAATAAAGCCCTGAAATATTTAGGAGCTGCAAAGGTAATCAATAAGTTTTAGATTTTAAATGCCTCTTTATAAAACCATAACACCAAACTCGCAAACTACTGTTAAAATCTGGAAGATTGAAGAATCCTACAACGATTTATTTGATGCAGTGGCTTTAAAACCTGAAACCTTACAACGTGTTTTGGGCATGAAAAGCGAATTACACCAGCGCGGTTTTCTTAGTGTACGCAAATTATTGGCCGAATTTGGATATGATGATTTCGATTTATATTACGACGAAAACGGAAAACCTCATTTAAAAGATGGTAAACAGATTTCTATAACGCATTCCTTTATTTTTTCTGCGGTAATTATCTCCGATAGTATTGTGGGTATTGATATTGAAAAACAACGTGAAAAAATTCCAGTAATCGCCCATAAGTTTATAGACTATGAGTTTGATTATCTTGATAAAAGTGCCCCCCATTATATTAGGAAACTCACCGCGATTTGGTGTGTTAAAGAATCTTTATATAAATTATTCGCGACGCCAGGATTGAGTTTTAAAGACTACTTTTTAGTGATTCCTTTTGAGTTGAAAGATGAAGAAACGAAGGCATGGATTGATTACAAAGACAAAAAACATCCTTATAATATTCATTTTTTAGAATTTGAAGGTTTTACCTGTGCTTATGCTGTTAATAGTTAAATTGTTATAAAGTTATAAAGTTATAAAGTAGGGGAGTTAGGGCTTAAACGTTAGTGAAACATTTGTGGTGAATAACATATACCAAAACATATTAAAATCGGTTTTAGAGAAAAAAAAGCTATTAGCGGTTTTAATAGACCCTGATAAATTTCCTGTTGAAAATGCTGCTTCTTTTCTGCAAAAAGTAAACGCCTCCCAAACCACACATATTTTGGTTGGAGGTAGTACGGTTGATGATTTTGTGACTGAAATATTGGTTGTTGAAATTAAAAAGCACACGCCGTTACCTGTGGTTTTATTTCCAGGTGATGTGACACAAATCACCAATAAGGCCGATGCTATTTTGTTTTTATCGCTTATTTCTGGGCGAAATCCAGAGTATTTGATTGGAAAACACGTTAAAGCGGTTTCAAAATTACAAAAGAGTACCTTGGAGGTCATCCCCACAGGCTATTTATTAATTGAAAGTGGAAAAGTAACTGCGGTTGAACGTGTTACTGGTGAAAAGCCTTTGAGCAGATCGAACACTCAAGAGGTTGCTGATACCGCTTACGCCGGACAATTGCTAGGCATGAAACTCATTTACCTAGAAGCGGGTAGTGGTGCTAAATCAGCTTTAACGGGCTCTATGATTTCTGAAGTCAAAAAAACTTTAAATATTCCACTCATCGTTGGTGGTGGTATTAGAAGTAAACAACAGCTGGATGATGCCTACAGCGCAGGAGCCGATTTGGTAGTAATAGGTACCGCATTTGAAGAAAATACCGCATTTTTTGAAGAATTAAAAAGAGTGAAACATTATGAAAGCCCATAATGGGCATTTGGTAAATAAAGGGCATTACCCACCGAAATAATTAAATAACTGAACCAGAGGTTCTTGATAAAATTTAAATAAATGAAAATATCCGTTGAATTAACGTTAACACCGCTTCAAGACAACTACGAGCCTGTCATTATTCATTTTATTAAAAAATTGCGTGATTCTGGTTTAACCGTTCTCGAAAATCCGTTAAGTACACAGGTTTATGGCGATTATGATGTAGTGATGGCCTTGCTAACTTCTGAAATTAAAGAAGCTTTCGAATTGATTGAGCATGGTTTACTTTACATGAAAATCGTAAAATCTGATAGACACGACTATGAACCACATTTTTGATTGGTTTTTTTCGCAATATCAAGGGATTCCAACACACCTTGTGGTCTTGGAGTTTATTGGTGTCTTTTTTGGTTTTTTGAGTGTTTGGTACTCTAAGCAAGAAAATATTTTAGTGTATCCTACCGGTATTATTAGTACCGCAATTTTCGTGTATATTTTGTTTGTTTATAGTCTTTTAGGAGACATGCTTATAAACGCCTATTATTTTATAATGAGCATTTATGGCTGGTATTATTGGACACGAAAAGACGCCAATAATCACGAAGTTCCTGTTACGGTTACTACAAAAAAGGAGCAGGTTTGGAGTCTAATCATTTTTTTGTTAACGATCATGTTTATCGTTATTTTTTACAAGTTGAACGATAAATTTAATGGATGGACCGCTTATGTCGATACCTTTACTACCGCCGTATTTTTTGTAGGTATGTGGCTTATGGCTAAAAAGAAACTTGAAAACTGGGTGTATTGGATTATTGGTGATATCATTTCGGTACCCCTTTACTATTATAAAGGATTAATGTTTACATCCTTTCAATATTTAATTTTTACAATAATTGCCATTTATGGCTATAAAGCATGGAAGAAAAGTTTAAACAACAGCCCTCAGATGTTATAAAAGTGGTGTTGTTTGGGCCAGAATCCACGGGAAAAACCACGCTATCCAGACAACTTGCGCGATATTACAGTTCGGTTTGGGTACCGGAGTATGCTCGTGAGTATCTTCAAAACAAATGGAATAACGAGCGAAAAACCTGTGAGCCTAAAGATTTACTTCCCATTGCCGAAGGCCAAATGCGCTTAGAAAATGAATTGGCTCAAAAAACAAATACGGTTTTAATTTGCGATACCGATTTATTGGAAACTAAAGTATATTCTGAAGTTTACTATTTAGGATCCTGCGACCCCATACTTGAAAAATATGCTTTGGAAAATACTTACGATTTGTATTTTTTGACCTATATTGATACGCCCTGGGAAGCAGACGATTTAAGGGATAAGCCAGACCAACGCGAAGCCATGTTTGAAGCTTTTCAAAACGAACTAATTAAACATAATAAACCCTATGTTTTACTAAAAGGGAGTAAAATACAACGCCTTGAAACCGCCGTAAAACATATTGATAAACTATTAAAACAAAACCCTCATGTTTGAAGATAGAGATATACAACAAATCTATAGCAAAGGCATCACACTAAACCAAATTAAAGCCCAAGTCGCTCGATTAGAAGATGGTATGACCCATTCTGTTTTAATTGGAGCTGCTACCATAGGAAAAGGAATAGAACGCTATGACGCTTCTGAAACTGAAAAATTAGTGCAGTTATACGAAGCGAAGAAAGAAAACTTAAGTATTTTGAAATTTGTGCCAGCTTCGGGTGCAGCCACAAGGATGTTTAAATTTTTATTCCAGTTTTTACAAAAGTACAATCCTTCCAAAGAAACTATGGAATCTTACATTGGTAAGGAGGCAAATAGCCAAGTGGAAACCTTTATTTCTAATTTGAAACAGTTTCCATTTTATGATGAGGTTATTTCCAAAGCACGTGATACTCATCCAAATTTTGATAATTTATCTCGCGGTGAGCGTTGTCTGTATTTCGTAAAAATGATGCTAGATGAAGATGCTTTAAACTACAGTTTTTTTCCAAAAGGTTTATTGCCATTTCATCAATATAATGGAAAAATTGCTACCGCTTTTCAAGAACATTTGTTTGAAGCGACCTTGTATGCCTCTTCAGAAAATCAAGCAAATTTACATTTTACGGTTTCAGAAAAACATCAAGAATATTTCGATAAGACCCTAAAAGCGATTAAATCGGATTTAGAAGCCGAAACAGGTGTAACTTTCAATATTGCTTTTTCATTTCAGAAGGAGACTACTGAAACTGTTGCTCTAACCACTAAAGATGAGGTTTATAAAAATGAAGATGGTTCTATTTTATTCAGACCAGCAGGACACGGTGCTTTATTAGAGAATTTAAACGATTTAGATCACGATATTATCTTCATTAAAAACATTGATAATATTGTAGTTGCCGATAAAAACATCGAGGTATCTAATTATAAAAAACTATTGGCTGGTGTTTTACTAGAAGCCCAAGAAAAGGTGTTTGCTTATTTGCAAAAATTAACAGAAGGTACTGCTGAAGAAGCTGATTTTAACTTAATGGTTTTGTTTTTACGTTACCGATTAAATGTACCTGTAAGCGTCGATTTTGACACCTATACTTTTGAAGAAAAAACAGCGTATTTAATTGATAAGTTTAACCGCCCTATTCGTGTTTGTGGTATGGTTAAAAATCAAGGAGAGCCTGGTGGCGGACCATTTTGGGTGAAGGATAAAAACGACGAAGTGTCGCTTCAAATTGTAGAGTTCGCACAAATCGATTTTAGTAAAACCGTCCAACAGGGAATCGTTTATAAAGCCACACACTTTAATCCAACCGATTTGGTTTGTGGTGTGAAAGATTATAAGGGGAATAAATTCAATCTGAAAGATTTTGTAGATCCCGAAGCTGCTTTTATCACTTCTAAAACGCATAATGGCGTCGATATAAAAGCTTTAGAGTTACCAGGACTATGGAACGGAAGTATGGCTTATTGGAATTCTATTTTTGTTGAAGTGCCGTTAGAAACGTTTAATCCAGTAAAAACGGTAAATGACTTGCTGAAGCCAGAACATCAAGCATCCTAATGTTTGATAAAGAAAACATCATAAAAGAATTAAATTTTAAGGCCATTCGCAGTTCGGGTAGTGGCGGGCAACATGTTAATAAAGTGGCTTCAAAAATTGAATTGAGTTTCGATTTGAATGCTTCTTTAGCGCTCTCCGATGTTCAGAAAGAACGCCTGTTTAAAAAACTAGAAAACCGATTGACAAAAGATGGTCTTTTAATTTTATTCTGTGATGAAAGTAGGAGCCAGCATAAAAATAAAACCCTGGCTATTTCTCGATTTTTAGACTTGCTAGAACAAGCCTTAAAAGTAAGAAAACGCCGTATTCCTACTAAAATTCCAAAATCAGTCATTAAAAAACGTCTTAAAAGTAAAAAGCAACTGTCTGATAAAAAGGTAAATAGACGAAAACCCGACTGGGATTAAAAAACTTTGTTTAAAGTGAGCTATTTACAAATTGCTTAGTAATTTTGCAGCGTTCTCATAAAGGGGTGCCCATGCCAGTGAACGATTATGAGTTTTTATTGAATAGGTTTGTTGTAAGGCAATTAATTATTCATGATTAACTTTTAATTTTTAACTCCAAAAGGGCTGAGATCATACCCATTGAACCTGGAACAGGTCATGCTGTTTAGGGATTTGAATTAATGAAGATTTTAAAACGTCCCATTTAATTCTAAAAACAAACCAAAATTTAAAGAATAATAGCCTCTTTTTATTCGATCATCATAATAAGATTAATATGAAATCGAATCAGAAAAAAATAATAAAATCGCTTTTTATTTTTGCTGTTTTATTGTTGTCATTTAGCAGTTATGCTCAAGAAAATGATAAGCCGGTAGACTCTACGGTAACCGAAAATCTTGACGAAGTTTTAGTAAAAGCAGTACGTGTAAGCGCCGATGCGCCAATCACGCACTCCAATATGACTAAAGAACAACTGGAAAAACGTAATCTCGGACAAGATATTCCAACCCTTTTAAACTATTTGCCATCGGTAGTAACAACCAGTGATGCCGGAGCAGGTATTGGGTATTCTGGTATCCGTGTGCGTGGTACCGATGCCACTCGTGTTAATGTCACCATTAACGGGATTCCGTATAACGATCCAGAAAGTCAGGGAACCTTTTGGGTGAATTTAGGCGATTTTGCCTCTTCAACCGAGAGCTTACAGTTGCAACGTGGTGTAGGAACCTCTACCAATGGTTCGGGAGCTTTTGGTGCGAGTTTAAACTTGTTAACCGATAAAGTGTCGGATATCGCTTCCGCGGAAATTGCCAATAGCTTCGGAAGTTTCAACACCAGTAAACACACCGTAAAGATGACCACCGGGCTTATAAAGGATCATTTTGAAGTATCCGGAAGGTTCTCTAAAATTTATTCCGATGGTTATGTAGATCGCGCATATACCGATTTAAAATCTTATTTCCTTCAAGGGGTGTATAAAGATGATAATACCTTAATTAAGGTCTTAACTTTCGGTAACCAAGAGAAAACCTATCAGGCTTGGTATGGATTAACGGCTGATGAGTTGGAAGAAGACCGTCGTCAAAATCCGTATACCTACGACAACGAAATTGATGCCTATTGGCAAGACCATTACCAATTGCATTGGAATCAACGTTTTGATAATAACTGGTCTACAAACTTAGGGTTAAACTATACCAAAGGAAAAGGGTATTTCGAGCAGTATGAGGGAGAAACTACCGATATCGATTTATATAATGGAATTGTAGTAGCGACTGATATTAATTACGATGGCGTGCCAATAACCGATGTAATTCGTAGACGTTGGTTGGATAACGATTTTTATGTGGTAAATGCGAACGTTACTTACAAAAATAATACGTTAGAGCTCATTTCTGGACTATCATATAATACTTACTCTGGCGATCATTTTGGGGAAGTTATTTGGGCTAGAGAATTTGCTCCCGATGCCGAGATTAGGGATCATTACTATGATGGCGATGCAACTAAAAATGATTTTAGTATCTTCTCTAAAGCTACTTTCAAATTTGCACAAAAATTTACAGGTTTTGTGGATTTACAAGGACGATTTGTGCACTATACCACCGATGGGATTAACTCCGATGGTGTGCCTTTTGTGACCGATGCAAACTTCAGTTTTTTTAATCCTAAGGTTGGCTTAACTTATAAACACTGTGATTTTAATAGTTTCTATACCTCTTTTGCTGTGGCTAACCGCGAACCTAATAGAGACGATTTTAAAGCTGGTATTACCGAAAATGAGACACTTTACGATCTAGAATTAGGTTGGCGTTATAATAGTAATAAGCTTCAAGTAAACACCAATATGTATTATATGTATTATAGAAATCAGTTGGTGCTTACTGGTGAATTGGACGATGTAGGAAGCCCTATTCGTGCTACCAGTGGGAAAAGTTATCGTTTAGGTCTGGAAGTTGATGCTAATATGTTGTTTAACCAATGGTTTAGCATGAATACCAACGTGACTTTAAGTCAAAATAAAAACAGAGATTTTACCACGTCTATTGATGGAGAATTGGTAGACTTAGGTGAAACCAATATTTCATTCTCTCCTAATGTTGTGGTTGGTAATGCGTTTAACTTTTCGCCTATAGATCATTTACAGCTTTCGCTTTTAAGTAAGTATGTTGGCGAACAGTACATGGGGAATACCGATAATGACGATTCTAAATTGCCAGATTATTTTGTAAGTGACCTCAGTGTAACTTATGAAATTATTCCAAAGAAAATTTTTAGATCTATTGTGATTTCGGGATTAGCTAATAATATTTTTAACCGTGAATACGTGTCTAACGGTTATTTTGGTTCTTACGATTACACCGATCCATCAAGTCCTACCGGAATTACTACCGGTTATTTTGAAGGCTATTATCCGCAGGCGACTGCAAACTTTTTAGTAGGAGTGAATTTGAAGTTTTAGTTTTTGTCAGGTTGAGTTGTCGAAACTCGTGTTGACAACGTATAATGGAATAAAATATATAGATCAGACCTTTCAGGTTTTTAAAACCTGAAAGGTCTTTTTTTAGCTATTTATAATAAATAGGTTAATTCGAAATATAAAGAATATTGCCACTACGGTTCGCAGGGTAGAATTTTAAGGCACAAGTTAAAGCATCGTTGTTGTCTGCTTCTCCAGTTATAAAATTATAGCGGTTATCATCACCACAGCCACATGTGCCAAAAAGACCATCTGGAATAATTGCCGAGCATTCGCTTGGTGCGTGGTTCGGGTCGCTAGCATCCCAGGCTAAAATATTGGCACCAGTATTGGCTAATATAATCCCTCTGTTTCCCACATTAGGAATGTATATGGAATTACCAGGGCTGTTTAGTGTTGAGTATTGTGGTAGGGTTAAATCGACACTGTAATTTACATTAATGTCTAGTAAGTAATTACAATTGTTATCGTTGTTATTATCGCTACTACAAGCTAATAATACAGTAAAAAAAAGTATAAAATAAAGTGATTTCATAGTCGTAAAATAAATGGCAATGTAACAATAAAAAGCAAATCAACTGGCGTTTATTTCTGCTTTCCTATTGGTTACACGTAAGAGATAACGAAAGTACTTTTAAAATATTAAAAAATAAATGATTTAAATATTTTGTATATTTGTTGGACAATCTCGTGAAAACGGGATTTTTTTGTTTGCTGAATCCTTTGACGCCGTTTTGTTGGAGTATTTCAGCATCTTTTATAATGTTAAATAATGAAGTTATGAGTAAAGCATCGTACTATACACCAGAGGGATTAAAAAAATTAAGAGATGAATTAAGGCAACTTAAGGATGTCGAGCGTGTAAAAGCATCAAAAGCGATAGCTGAAGCAAGAGATAAAGGAGATTTAAGTGAAAATGCCGAATATGATGCAGCTAAGGAAGCACAAGGCATGTTAGAAATGCGAATTTCCAAGTTAGAGGATGCTTTAGCAGGAGCACGTGTAATTGATGAATCGCAAATGGATACATCTAAAGTTTTAGTGCTTTCTAAAGTAAAAATTAAGAATCAAACAAATGGTATGGAAATGAACTATACCTTGGTTGCCGATGGTGAAGCTAATTTAGCCTCAGGAAAAATTTCTGTAAATTCACCTATAGGAAAAGGCTTATTAGGAAAATCGGTTGGAGATGTTGCCGAAATTCAAGTGCCTAACGGGGTAATGAAATTCGATATTATTGAAATTTCAAGATAGCATAAAGCTTTTGCGTAGAGCTCAAATTTACATAATGGTATGTTGAGTCTGTCGAAGAGTTGTTAAAGGCAAAAGTTAGATGTTGAATATTAGAAGTTAGAACTAGAAAATAAGCCAACTAATTGTACGGCATCGTGCTTATAGCCCAAAGCCTAAAGCAAATCATATTGAACCGTTTAATCGTGTAATGAAACTAAATACAGCATTTGTTAGCTTGTTGAAATATCCTGATCACGAATCGTTAATAAGGTCTTCGACAGGCTCAGCCTGACAAACAATCCATTAGGTTAGCTACTAATCTAATGGATTTTCTTTTTATATTTACATGAACGCTCAAATTAAACCACCAAAATTATGGCATCAATTTTCACTAAAATAGTAAATGGCGAAATACCTTGTTATAAGGTTGCCGAAACCGATGACTTTTTAGCTTTCTTGGATGTTAATCCGAATGCCAAAGGGCATACGTTGTGTATTCCTAAAAAGGAAGTTGATAAATTATTTGATTTAGATGGAGCCACTTATAACGGTTTAATGGCCTTTTCTAGAACAGTCGCTTTGGCCTTAGAAAAAGCAGTGCCTTGTAAGCGCATTGGTGTTAGTGTGATTGGTTTAGAAGTTCCTCATGTTCATGTGCACCTCATTCCATTACAAACTATGGATGATGCGCGTTTTATAAAAAAAGTAAGTATGTCTACAGAGGAGTTTCAAGCATTGGCTGATGCCATTCATGCCCAATTATAAAACGAATACCGAAACACCAATCCCAATTATAGAGAGCCCACCTGCAATTAAAGCCCAAGTTATTTGCTTTATTTTTCTGAAAGGAGTTTTAGGAACAAATACTTTTTTCTGATAATCTACAACACGATCAATATCATCAGTCCATTGTTCTGGATAAATCGCGGTTTCGCAAGTTTTACAGTTTAATTCATGGTGAATTTCAGAAGTAATCGCTTTATAAAAGGCGGTTTCTACCACTTTCTGCTTAAAAAGTAAATGCAATCCTTTTGTGTTGTAACATTCGGGACAGTTGTTATTTAGGGGCACTTCTTTAATGTCGATTAGTTTTTCTGGCATGGTTATAAGGTGTTTTTTAAACTGATTTGGAAAGTGGTTCCTTTTCCAATTTCAGATTGTAATACTTTAATTTTTCCGTCATGGAAATCTTCAATAATACGCTTTGTTAATGATAATCCTAGGCCCCAACCACGTTTTTTCGTGGTGTAACCAGGTTCGAAAATTTTTGAAAAATGCTTTTTGGCAAGCCCTTTTCCAGTATCGCTAACACAGATTTTCACCTGATTTTCAAGCTGAGTAATCTCAATAAGTAGCTTACCGCGGCCTTTCATGGCATCAATACCATTTTTTACTAAATTTTCAATAACCCAACTGTATAGTTGTCTGTTTAAATTTATAAAAATTTTTTCTTTTGGCACACGAATTTCAAATTCTATAAGATCGGATGATCTGGCTTTTAAGTAGTCATACGATTTTATAGTTTCTTCCACGATATCCGATCGCTCTAGTGTGGGTAGGGAGCCTATTTTACTAAAACGCTCGGTAATGGTTTTTAAGCGTTCGATGTCCTTTTCCATCTCCATGATATAATCGGGATCGACATTTTCTGTTTTTAAAATTTCGGTCCATCCAATTAACGAGGAAAGTGGTGTGCCTATTTGATGCGCAGTTTCTTTTGCCATACCCGACCACAATTTATTTTGGGTGGCATTTTTATTACTGCGATAAAAGAAGAAAATAACAGCTCCGAAAAGAAATACTATGAGCAACAAAGCTAAAGGATAGTACTTGAGCTTGTTAATTAATGGGGAATTTCCGTAGTAAATGGTGCTGTTTAATTCGTTTTCAAAAACAACCTCAATGGGTGTGTTTTCACTTTTAAAAGTCGCAATTAATTTGTTGACATATTTTTGGTCTGAAAAACGTTTGTCGTCAATATTGAGATAACTGCCAATGCTGCCGTCCTTGTTAATTTCTAAAACCGGAGTTGTGGTATTGCTGTTAAGGACTTTAAGGGTGAGGTCCAGATTGGTGTTGTCATCCGAATTAATTAAATCGGTTTGAGCAAAGGACCAAATTTCCATTTTTATACGCTCTTCCTCTTTAAAATGCTGAAAGAACTCATAGGTTTTCCATAAAATGAGAGAGACAATAGCGAAAGATGCGATAATAATCGCCCAACGAAAGGTATTGCTATACTTTGCAAAAATCATTAATTCTAAAATTTGATCGGTAATATAATGTAAATCTGCTAATATTATTGCGTAAACAATTGGCAAAATGATTTTCTGTGTAATACGCCGCTATGAATGGGTTATCCCTTGATATGTGAAAAATGATAAAATAGGATTTTGTTATTGTTGAAAACTAGATTCATTTTTCATGTTTTTTTTAATTAGTTTTGTGCAGATATATTGGGGTAAATATTCTACGTAAATCTAAAAAGGCATTTCGCCAATAAATTACAGGATTTTTTCGTTTGTGTCTATAAGTTAGTATCCTACTGGATATTACTTTGATAGCATTATATATTACCACAATAAATGAAGACCGGAGGTCTTAAGTTCTTAGTTAAAGAAATAAAATCAAATATAAATACGAGTAAATGGAAGTTCAAGGAAGAATTAAAATGGTTGGAGAGACACAATCATTCGGAAGTAACGGGTTTAGAAAAAGAGAAATTGTAGTCACTACAGACGAGCAATACCCACAGCATATTATGGTGGAGTTTGTTCAAGATAAAACCGATTTATTAAATAATTACCAAGTTGGACAACAAGTAAAAATTAGTATTAACTTACGTGGTAGAGAGTGGGTAAATCCTCAAGGTGAAACCAAATACTTTAACTCTATTCAAGGATGGAGAATCGAGGCGCTTCAAGCTGAAGCCGGAGGAGCAAACATGCCTCCTGTACCACCAGCAGATGCTTTTGAGCCTGCAGGTGATTTAAAAGAAGATGATTCAGACGATTTACCTTTCTAAAATGTAAACGCATACATTTCCGCGAAAGCGTAAATATCATATATTATAAAACCTCAATGTTTAATCATGTTGAGGTTTTGTTTTTTTAGAAATTTAATATGTACTACCTCTCTAAAGACTTGTGGTTCCCAGACGTTAGTGAAGCTTTTGCCGACGGTTTACTAGCGGTTGGTGGCGATTTATCGGTTGAGCGTTTGTTATTGGCTTATCGCAGCGGTATTTTTCCTTGGTTTAGTCAGGATGAACCTATTTTATGGTGGTCGCCAAATCCGCGTTTTGTTTTGTTTCCAGAGCGTTTAAAAGTTTCCAAAAGCATGCGACAAGTGCTAAGGAATGGCGGTTTTAAGGTTACAGAAAATAAGGCATTCGTTGAGGTGATGCAATCCTGCTCCAAAATAAAACGTGAAGGTCAGGACGATACTTGGATTACACAAAGTATGATTTCTGCTTATACCAAGCTTCATGAATTGGGTTATGCTAAATCGGTTGAGGTTTGGAAAGAGGATGAACTGGTGGGTGGGCTTTATGGAATCGATCTAGGAAACGGCGTGTTTTGTGGCGAAAGTATGTTTTCTAAAGTGAGTAATGCGAGTAAAGTAGGATTCATTTCCTTGATTCAAAATCACCATTATAAATTGATTGATTGCCAGGTTTATACCAAGCACCTAGAAAGCTTAGGGGCTGAAAATATTTCTAGAAAGGATTTTTTAAGTTTTTTGAACGTTTGAACCTTTAAAATCATTCCGTTTAAAACAGTAGTTTTTACAGTTTTATAAGAGCCGAAGTTAGTAAAAACAGCACGTTATAAGCTTTTCGGTTAAAAGTTTCTAAACGGTACTCAATACCTGTTCGAAGTTTAAGCTTTTCAGTGATTTTCCAAGCTATTTTAGCATTTGTTCTTAAACTTGTAAGTGCTTTTATTTGCGGACTTAAGCTAAGCAAGCCCTCTACACTACTGGTAAAATAACTTTCGCCAACATCGAAAGTGCTGCCTTTTAGCGGAAGGCCAACTTCAAATAAATAGCGTTCTCGGTAAATGGTTAGGGTTTTTAAAAATCGTTGCTCGAACCTCAGTTTATGTCGATATCTCAGACGTTTATGCTGATTAATATAGGTGTATTTTTCGGTAATTCTTATTTCGCCAGAACCTGTATCAAAAAAATCTCTATTTCTGTAATAAATACCAAGACTAGCAATGTGTTTATCGTTTAAATGAAAATTAGAAAAATGGTAAAAATCAATTTGTTGTTGGTTGTAATCCCAAGTGTGATGTTGGTATAAAAAGTAGCGTGATCGAAAAGCAAAATCGGTACTGTATTTTTGAGAAAACTGATGTGTAACTCCAACGGTAGTTTCTCCTAAAAGGGTTGTATTCTTTTGGGAGAATGCCATATAAAAGCTTATTGAGAAGATAATAAGCAGGAATTTTTTCATTAGTCTTGTTGATTTTGTCTAAAGAATAACGGTCTAAGTATGCGTTAAATTAACTGTTTGAAGAGGGATTGTCAAAAATAATCAGATTATATACTTTGACAAAAAATTGAATGAATTTACTATCTTCAAGCTTTAAAAAAATCTAAGTTTTATGAAAATTGCTTTATTTAGTTCAAAACCATACGATCAGGAATATTTTGAGAAATATAATGACGATTATAATTTCGATTTTACCTTCTTCGAAACATCTCTTGATAATCATACAGCCAATTTAACCAAAGGTTTTGATGCGATTTGCTCTTTTGTAAACGATAAATTAAATGCTAAAACCATGGCTGTTTTAGCCGAGAATAACATCAAATTAATTGCCTTGCGTTGTGCAGGATTTAATAATGTAGATTTAGATGCTGCAAAAAAGTACAATATTAAGGTGGTTCGTGTGCCAGCCTATTCTCCAGAGGCTATTGCCGAACATGCTTTGGCTTTAATTTTAACTCTAAATCGTAAAACTCATAAGGCCTATAACAGAGTTCGGGAGGGTAATTTTTCTCTAAATAAACTCATTGGTTTTAACTTAAGTAATAAAACCATTGGTGTTATTGGAACAGGGAAAATTGGTGCTACTTTTTGTAAGGTTTTAAGCGGATTTGGCTGCGAGATTTTAGCCTATGATGTGTATCCTTCAGATAAGTTAATTGAACAAGGCGTTAAATACGTGTCTTTAGAAGAATTGTTCAAACAATCGGATGTGATTTCATTACATTGTCCGTTGCTGGAATCTACGAAGCATATCATCAATAAAGATTCTTTAAAACTGATGAAAGATGGCGTGATGATTATTAATACAAGCCGCGGGGCTTTAATTGACACAGCTGATGCTATAGATGCTTTATCACAGAATAAAATAGGGTATTTGGGGATCGATGTTTATGAGCAAGAAGAAAATTTATTTTATGAAGACTTGTCGGAGAGCATCATTCATGACGACTTATTGTTGCGTCTAAACAGCTTTCCAAATGTTTTAATAACGTCTCATCAAGCTTTTTTCACAAAAGAAGCCATGTTTGAAATTGCAACCACAACCTTAGAAAATATTAAAGCCTTCAAAAACGGTGAAACATTAAAAAATGAAGTGGTTTAAACTTCTTTGTATCTAAAACAATCTACCATATGGTCGTTAACCATACCTGTAGCTTGCATGTGAGCATAGATCACGGTTGATCCCACGAACTTAAAGCCACGTTTTTTTAAGTCCTTGCTTATAGTGTCACTCAGCGGGGTGTTAGCTGGGACGTCTTCCATGGTTTTAAAATTGTTTTTTATGGGTTTTCCATTTACAAATCCCCATATATAGGTATTAAAACTTCCAAATTCCTCTTGTATTTTCATAAAAGCCTGGGCATTGGTTATGGTCGCTTTAATTTTTAACCGATTCCTGATGATACCGGCGTCTAAAAGCAGAGCGTCCATTTTATCTTGTTGATAGTTGGCTATTTTTTTATAATCAAAACCATCAAAAGCTTTTCGGAAATTTTCGCGCTTTCGTAGAATGGTAATCCAACTCAGTCCTGCTTGAAAAGTTTCTAAAATTAAGAATTCAAAAAGTAAATGGTCGTCATGAACAGGAACGCCCCATTCTTCATCATGATAGGCTTCGTAAAGCGTATCACCTTCGCACCACGAGCATCTTTTTTTTTGGTTCATATGATTGATTGTGTTGATTTTAAATTTGAATTATGACAAATGTCATCAAAAATATCTTGTTAAGATACTAATTTTGCCGTGTTAAGTTATTTTCCATTTTAAATATAAGGCCTATGAAATCCATTATTAAAGAAAGTTTAGAGCGTAGCATGTCCTATGAAGCGTACCGTGCTTTAGTAAAACAATTAGTTGATGAGCATTCGAACACTGGCGTTAATAAATCGGAGGAATTAGCCGATTACACGAAATTGAATGACAGACGTATGAAGCGCTGGGATAAAACGGTTAGGATTACCCAAGAAGCGAAACATAGTATGACTGAATTTCAGCAAAAGGTCACCTGGTTAGTTATTACCGAAAGTTGGTGTGGCGATGCGGCACACGTATTACCTGTCTTGAATAAATTGGCTTCATTAAGCGAGAATATTGATTTTAAAGTGGTTATTCGAGATGAAAACTTGCAACTTATGGATTTGTTTTTAACCAAAGGCAGTGCTTCCATTCCGAAATTAATTGTTATTGATAACCTAACAGGGGAAGTTCTGGATACCTATGGGCCAAGACCTAGTGAAGCTGCAAATTATGTGAAACGCTTTATCGCTAAAAATGGAAAATTAACACCTGCTTTTAAGGCCGATTTACAGCATTGGTATAATGATAATAAAGGGCAAAATGTTATCGAAGATGTTATCCAAATGCTTTCAAAATTACAAACTACCGTTTTCCAACAAACATAAAAGTAATAGTTCCTAATTGGCTTTTTTGACTAGGGTCCTTGCTAAATCGCGATTGATTGGCATACTCTAAAGCGCGTTCTATTAAACATTCGTTATCAGAAGTTGATGAGGTGTTTACATACGAATCAACCACATCGCCATTGGCATTAACTGTGACATTAACTATAATTTTTCCGTCTACCTCACATAGATAAATCGGAATTGGTATGTAGATTTTTGTACGGTTAGGTAATGAAAAACTAATGCTACTACGCGAATTGTTTTGCGAACGTTGTTTTTTAAGTAATTCATTAACCTTACTAAATTTAGCCAGTTCTTCTTGGTTTAAAGAAGCGTCTGTGTCTGGTTTTAAATCTGTTTTTTCACTTGTCTCCGATGCATCTCCTTGGTCTTCAGACTTAGGTTGATAGTCTTCTGGTGGTGCAATAGGCTTAAAGGCTTGTGCAAAATGCTTCACTTTTTCAGTTTCATTAAAAGCGCTATTAGTTTCTGCTTTAGCTTGATTCTGATTTTCTAAGGCTTCGATTGCTTTTAATTCTTCAAGAGTGGGCTCTTTTTCGGGTTCTATTTCATAGTAACTCTCTGAAGCGAACTCCTTTTTTTTATTCAGACTTAAATTAAAAACCATAAGAATGACCGTTCCAGAAATTAGAAGGGTGATAAGTAGGGCTCTATGTTGATTTGTAAGATTCAAATCTTTGATTATTATGGGTTTGCGTTTATTTAATATACGTAAAATTAAATTAATCAGTTTTTTAGCGATTCGATAAAGGCTTCAATGCTCGTGGCGTTTTCAACCTTAAAATCACCTATTTTAGTACGCCTGAGGGAAGAAAGGTGCGCACCCGAGTTTAGGGCTTTTCCAAAATCGTTGGCTAAGGAACGAATATAAGTGCCTTTGCTACAAACAACTCTGAAAGATATATAATTTCCATCAATATTTGTAATTTCAAATTCAGAAATTGAAACGGTACGGGGTTTTATCTCTACATCTTCTCCAGCTCTGGCGAATTCATACAAGCGTTTTCCGTCTTTTTTTAAAGCTGAAAATACTGGTGGATATTGTTGAATGTCCCCTATAAATTGTTGGGTGGTTTCTTTAATTAAGTCTTCTGTAATGTGTGCTGTAGGATAGGTTTTATCAATGTTGGTTTCTAGATCGAATGATGGGGTTGTACTCCCTAAAACAATAGTACCCGTGTATTCTTTAATTTGCCCTTGAAAGGTGTCAATTTGCTTGGTCATTTTTCCTGTACAAAGCACTAATAAACCTGTAGCAAGCGGATCCAAAGTTCCGGCATGACCTACTTTTATTTTTTTTATTTTGAAGGCTTGTCTTATTTCCCAACGTAGCTTGTTAACCACTTGAAAGGAAGTCCAATTTAAAGGCTTATCGATGAGCAAAACCTGGCCAGATTGATAATCTTCAAGGGTTTTCATTAGGCATTTAACATTGAAAATATTACGGCAATAACACCTACAATGGCGCAGTAAATGGCGAAATATATAAGTTTACTTTTCTTAACTAATGCAATCATCCATGTGCAGGCAAAAAGTCCAGCAATAAAAGCAGCGACAAACCCTATGGAAAGGGAAGTGAAATTACTGCTGTCATAGGCTAAATCACCACTCAGTACATCCTTTGCAATTTTACCAAATATTAAAGGAACGACCATTAAAAATGAAAAACGAGCGGCTTTTGTCTTGTCATTTCCTAATAACACAGAGGTAGAAATGGTAGCTCCCGAGCGAGAAATACCTGGAAGCATCGCAATGGCTTGGGAAACACCTATGATAAAAGCATCTTTAAAAGACACTTTTTTATTTGTGTTTTTGGCTTTATCAGCAAAGTATAGCAATATGGCCGTAATAATGAGCATAAATCCAACCAGCATGATGTTACCGCCAAAAAGTAGCTCTAATTGTTCTTCAAAAAATAAGCCTACAATAACGGCAGGAATCATAGAAATGACAATTTTAGTTACAAATTGTAAATCTTCGTTCCATTGAAATTTAAGAGCACCTTTAATAAGGTCTAAAATGTCTTTTCTAAAAACTACTAATGTGCTTAAAGCCGTAGCGAAATGTAGCACAACAGTAAAAAGTAAGCTGGTTTCAGCTTCTAGGTCTTCGCCTAAAATCGCTTTTCCGATTTCTAAATGACCACTTGAAGAAACGGGTAAAAATTCAGTAAGTCCCTGAATGATACCTAAAATAATTGCATCTATAATTTCCATGGCGCTAAAATATTAAAATACTCCTATATTCAACAGATGTTCCTAAATAATAAAAGGTTATTTTAGAATCTATGAAGTAGGTTGTGTTCACACCTCCCTTAGTCCCTCCTTTTTAGGAGGGAAACTCAAGCGCAACAGTTTCCCCTCTAGTAAGAGGGGATTAAGGGGTGTTGTTGGAGTTTTTTGAATTTAGGTCATGTTTTATTTTGGGGCGTATGGATTTATATCTCCTATAGTTTCTCCTTGTTAGGAGGGAAACTCAAGCGTAACAGTTTCCCCTCTAGTACGAGGGAATTAAGGGGTGTGTGGTTAATATTTTTTATTTTTAAATCAGTTAAATGAAAATAATACTAGCACCAGATAAGTTTAAAAGTTCGGTTTCAGGATTTGAATTCTGTAAAGCCGTTGAATCTGGTCTGAAAGAAATCCGACCAGATTTAAAAATCGTCACATTGCCACTGGCTGATGGAGGTGATGGCACCATTGATATTATCAATTTTTATTTGAAAGGGGAATTTGTTTCCGTTCAGGTTCATAATCCGTTTTTTAAAAGGATTTCTGGGTCTTACTTATTTGCTGAAAAATCTAAAACAGCTTTTATTGAAATGGCTGAAGCTTCAGGAATAAAACTACTGAAACATGAACAACTAGATTGTAAAAATGCCACCACTTTAGGAACCGGAGAACTGATTGTTGATGCTTTAAATCGAGGTGCTGAACAAATTATTTTAGGAATAGGCGGAAGCGCGACAAACGATTGTGGCATTGGTATGGCAACGGCTTTAGGTTACCGGTTTTTAGATGAAAACGATAAAGAGGTAAAACCTATTGGCGCCAATTTATCTAAAATAAAAAGGATTGATGCTTCAAATATTCATGCTAAATTAAAGTCGGTTAAGTTTCAAATAGCCTGCGATGTTGAAAATCCATTATATGGGGAAAACGGTGCCGTTCAGGTTTACGCCAAACAAAAAGGTGCAAACAAAAAGGTTAGGGCATTGCTTGAACAGGGGTTGTTAGATTTTTCAAAAGTTCTCCGAAATCATTTTAATATGGATGTGCAATCTGTAAAAGGAGGTGGTGCAGCAGGCGGTATGGGCATCGCATCCAAGGTGTTTTTGAATGGTATTTTGGAACTTGGAACTACATTGGTTAAGGATTTAGCAGATTTTGATCATCAAATACAAGGTGCCGAGTGGCTAATTACGGGTGAAGGGAAGTTGGATGTTCAAACCTTGTCTGGAAAGACGATTCGTGGCGTGCTTGATTCCGCGAAAGCGAAAAAAATAAAAGTCGCGGCATTATGTGGAGCCATCGATTTGGATGAAAATAAATTAAAAGACTTCGGGATAGATTACGCAGATGACGTTTTAAACTACTCAAAAAATTTAAACGATGCTATGGAAAATGGTAAAGCGTATCTTGCAGAAATGGCTCGAGTATTTGCTAAAAAACACCTTAATGAAATTTAAAGTTAAGAGGTTTTATTGATGTAGTCTGTTTATATTGAAAATGTGTTTTTTATGGCCTATCGAAAATTTATCGTAAAATTTGAAGTGAAAACACCGTGAAATTTCAGGCTGTTTGAGCTAAACGGAATTTAAAACTTCTCTGTAATTTTTATAGCGAGTTCCTGAAATTTAGGGGTCGAACGAAAAATTTAGATAAATATTCGTAAGCCTAGATTTTTTTGGTTCGTTTTTTTATCAATGAAAAAAATGAACAACGGAGGTAATTTACTCTTTATCAGGATTTAAAAGAATGGCATAAATTTGAATTCCAAACCCGATAAGCACTAAAGTTGGTGCTAAACGAATACGTCGCCAGCTAAAAATTTCTGGATTAAAAACGTTGGGATCGTCGCTGCCACCGCCAGCCATTAAAATAAACCCAAGAGCGATAACGGCTAAACCTATAAACATGAATTTATAGTTTTTCTTTCCAAATACAAAAACTGGTTTTGTTGCTTCTTTTCGTTTTTTTTCTCCCATAATTGTTATTCTGCCGAATATTTAGTGCAAAGTAAAAGATTTATTTAAAATTAACGTGTTAATCTCTTTCTAATATTTTGCTTACCAGATTTAATAATATAATTGATCGGTTCTTAAATTTAAGAAGCGTTGTGTTGCAAAATAGGTGCTAATCCAAGTGATTATAATGCCTAATCCGAAAATAAAAGCAAATAGCATAGCTACAAAAATAGGTTGCCCTAAGAGGTTGAGTTCTATAAAGGTTTTGTCTAAATAGTAAAGTACTACGGCCATGCCTATAAGCGCTAAAATAGCACCAATAATACCAAGTTTTACACTTTGCCAAACAAATGGTCGTCTAATAAATTGTTTGGTTGCCCCAACCATTTGCATGGTTTTAATAGTAAAACGCTTGGAGTAAACCGCTAATCGGATGGAACTGTTTATCAATAAAACCGCAATTAAAGTGAAAATACTACTGATAATGAGGACCCAAAAACTAATTTTTTTAACGTTGTCGTTCATCAAATTAACCAGATCATTATCGTAGGTTACCTCTTCAACAAAGTCTTTGTTTAAAGCTTCCGCTGAAATTTTTTCAAGATGTTCAGAGGTTACATAATCGGCTTTAAGGTAAACGTCTATAGAGTTTTGTAATGGGTTATAGCCTACAAAATCCATGAAATCTTCGCCGTTTTCGGCCTTCATAAACTCGGCAGCTTCTTCTTTTGAAACGTATTTGGTTGTTTTAACATATTCGGCCATAGCCAAACTTTTCTCTAGTTGTTTGGTTTCAACATCTTTGGCAGTGTCTTTTAAATATATGGTAACTACCACTTGTTCTTTAAAGTGATCGGACACTTTTTTGGCATTAAGAATTAGTAAACCTAATAGTCCTAATAAAAATAAAACCAGAGCAATACTCAAAACTACAGAAAAGTATGAGGAGATAAGTCTGCGTTTTTGGTGCCTTTCAAAAGATGAACTCATAGAAGAATTTGGATTAATGATGTAAAAATACTAAAGTATTATTAATCTGTATTTATATAAACCAAAACAAATTAATAATGTTGTGAAACCATTAAATAATTATGTGGTTGACTTCGTTTTTTTACTAATTAAATACACACCAATAATTACAAAAAGACAGGAAATTACCTTTACAATATTTATATCTTCACTGTAGGTGTTGTTATCTAAAAAGTACGACAACATCAAGACGATAGCAAAACTAACCGCAGGTTGTATGTAGGTGTAACTTCCAGCTACGGATGGCGACACTTGGCGCAATGCATAGATGTTAAATAGAAAGGTTAAAAAGGTGGTAAATACGATGACATAGCCAATAACCAGAAAGGTGTTTGTGTTAAAAAGTGTATAATCTGTATTAGAAATGGCGTCGTTTAAACCAATTGGAAGCATAAATAGGAGTCCGAATAGAAACACCCAACTAATAATGGTTATAAAATGGTATTTCTTCATCAAGGGTTTTACAATCACTTGGTAAAGGGAGAAACTTACAACGTTTAGAAAAACAAAAAGGTTGCCTAAAAAACTGCTAGTGCCTTCGGCAATTTGGCCATACCATACTAAACCAATAGCACCAATGGCACCAATACTTAGTCCTATGAGTTTGTTGGTGGTTGTTTTTTCTTTTAAGAAAATCATGCTCAATATAAATACAACAGTAGGTGAAGAGGTCATGATTATGGACGTGTCTATAGGCGATGTAATACTCAGTCCTTCAAAGAAAAACAGTTGGTTACATGATGCGCCAAAAAGTCCACATAGTATAAGTCGGAAAAAGTCTTTCTTTTCAACCTTTTCTTTAATAAATAATTTAATACACCAAAACAGGATGCCCGCTCCTAAAACACGAAATAACACAAAGGGTCTAGGATCTAACTTTTCGGGCATGATGCCTTTTGCAATAAAATGATTGGCGGAATAAATGAAATGTGCGCCAAGTAATGCAAGATGGGCTTTTATAATGTTTGCTTTTATCAAAGAAATATGTGGTATTAGGCAGTAATTGAATAGCGAGTCAAAAGTAATTCTATTAATTTAAATGATTAAGCAAAGTCATTTTTTATTCATTAAGACCTCCTGTTTCTAATTAAAACGTAAATTTGCATCTTCTTAAAATAAGGATGATAATGACGTATAATTTCAACGAAATCGATGCCAAGTGGCAAAAATATTGGGCCGAAAACCAAACGTTTAAAGCCGAAAACAACAGCGAAAAACCAAAATATTATGTTTTGGATATGTTTCCTTACCCTAGTGGTGCAGGATTGCATGTTGGGCACCCGTTAGGTTATATCGCTTCCGATATTTATGCGCGTTACAAACGTCATCAAGGATTTAACGTGTTACATCCGCAAGGTTACGATAGTTTTGGATTACCTGCCGAGCAATATGCGATTCAAACAGGACAGCATCCAGCAATAACCACAGCCGAAAACATAAAAACGTATAGAAGGCAATTAGATCAAATAGGATTTTCATTCGATTGGTCGCGTGAAGTGAGAACTTCCGATCCGAGTTACTATAAATGGACCCAGTGGATTTTTATTCAACTGTTCGAATCATGGTATTGTAGTGTTGAAGGGAAAGCTTTTTGTATCTCAGAATTGATAAAGGTTTTTTCTGAGGAAGGCAATATAAATGTTGAAGCCATTTGTGATGACGATGTTAAAATATTTTCAGCTGAAGAGTGGAATTCATATTCAGAAAAAGAACAACAAAGAATATTATTACAATATAGATTAACCTATTTGGCTGAAACTGAAGTTAACTGGTGCCCTGCATTAGGAACTGTTTTGGCTAACGATGAGATTGTAAACGGTGTTTCCGAACGTGGTGGACATACGGTGATTCGTAAAAAAATGACCCAATGGAGTATGCGAATTTCTGCTTATGCCGAGCGTTTACTACAAGGTTTGGAAGCAATTGACTGGACCGATTCTTTAAAGGAGAGTCAGCGTAACTGGATTGGAAAATCGGTTGGAGCGAGTGTTTCCTTTAATGTTAATGGACACGATGCCATTATCGATGTGTTCACAACGCGCCCTGATACCATTTTTGGAGTAAGTTTTATGACTTTAGCGCCAGAGCATGAATTGGTATCGCAAATAACCACACCTGAGCAAAAGGAAGAAGTAGAAGCCTATATTTTAGCAACTGCTAAACGTAGTGAGCGTGATAGAATGGCTGATGTAAAAACCATTTCTGGTGCTTTTACTGGCGCTTACGCGGAACACCCTTTTACAAAAGAACCAATTCCGGTTTGGATTGGTGATTACGTTTTAGCGGGTTATGGAACAGGAGCTGTTATGTCGGTGCCTTGTGGTGACCAACGTGATTACGATTTTGCTAAGCATTTTAATATTCCAATTCCGAATATTTTTGAAGGTGTTGATATTTCTGAAGAAGCTTTTTCAGATAAAGATAAAACAGTGATTGCTAATAGTGATTTCCTTAACGGAATGAACTATAAGAAAGCCACCAAACGCGCCATTTACGAATTGGAACAATTAGGCGTTGGTGAAGGAAAAACCAATTACCGTTTGCGTGATGCGGTATTTTCACGTCAGCGTTATTGGGGGGAGCCATTTCCTGTGTATTATGATGAGGATGGCATGCCAAATATGATAGACACCAAGTTTTTGCCTATAGAATTACCTGAAGTTGAAAAATACTTGCCTACAGAAACTGGCGAGCCACCATTGGGTAACGCTTTAAAATGGCATTGGTTACAATATGGTGATGAGGCTAAAATAGTTTCTAAAGAGGAGTTTGAGAATTCCTCCCCTTCGGGGAGGCTAGGTGGGGCCTTAGAGCTTAACACTATGCCAGGTTGGGCAGGAAGCTCTTGGTACTTTAACCGTTACATGGACCCAACGAATACCGACGAATTTGCTAGTCAAGAAGCATTGAATTATTGGAAAGATGTTGATTTGTACATTGGTGGAAGTGAGCATGCAACCGGACACTTATTGTATGCGCGTTTCTGGCAAAAATTCCTGTTCGATAAAGGTTTTGTGCCTGTTGATGAGTTTGCTAAAAAACTGATCAACCAAGGAATGATTTTAGGAACAAGTGCTTTTGTATATAGAGAAGAAGGAACGAACACCTATTACTCAGCGGGATTAGCAAAAGACAAAAATGTGCAACCTATTCACGTGAAAGTAAAATATATAAATGCTTCCGATGAATTGGATATTGAAGGTTTAAAAAATGATAGTGAGTTTGGTGAAGATTATAAAGATGCCGAATTCATACTAGAAAATGGAGTTTACAAAGTAGGTCGTGATGTGGAAAAAATGTCCAAATCGAAATACAACGTGGTAAATCCAGATGATATTGTTGCCGAATATGGTGCCGATAGTTTAAGACTTTACGAAATGTTCCTTGGGCCTTTAGAGCAATACAAGCCTTGGAATACGGCTGGAATTACTGGGGTGCATAACTTCCTGAAAAAACTATGGAAATTATATGCCGATGATAACGGTTTAAAAGTAAACGACGCTCCTGCAACTAAAGATGCCTTAAAAACATTACATAAAACGATTAAGAAAGTTCAAGAAGATATTGAGAACTTTTCGTTTAATACCTCGGTATCAACTTTTATGATTGCAGTAAATGAATTGAGTAGTCAAAAATGTACTAGCAAAGACATTTTAGAACCTTTATTGGTTTTAATTTCGCCGTATGCACCACATATTGCTGAAGAATTATGGAGTCAGTTAGGTCATGAGACGTCTATTTCGACAGCAGCTTTCCCAGAATTTGATGCGAGTCATTTGGTTGAAAGTGCTAAAAATTACCCGATTTCATTTAATGGTAAAATGCGATTTACCTTAGAGTTGCCTTTAGATATGAGTAAAGAGGATATCGAAAAAACAGTGATGGCTCACGAAAAAACACAGGAACAATTACAAGGTAGAACGCCTAAAAAAGTGATTGTGGTACCTGGAAAGATTGTGAATATTGTAGGGTAGGTTGAAGTTAGATATTAGATATTAAAAGTTAGATCTTAAAAGTTAGAAGTTAAAAGTGAAAAGTTGACTTTTCCATTTGTATTGTTGAATTAACAAACCTGAAGTCGATGGCTTCTCGATACAATTTCGAAGAAAAATCGAAATCACTCGAAGAGACAAAAATATAGTTTTATGTCTGTTCGAGTGATGCGACGGTAGGAGCATTGTATCGAGAACTTGTTTCTTAACTCGGCACAATTAGAATATAAAAGCATCATATCCATATTTATTACGGTATGATGCTTGTAATCTTTGAAACTGAAATATATTTAAAAACACCAAACCCGAAGTCAGAGGACTACGGGTTTGGTGTTTTTATGATGTTGTTTAATTGAAGAAATAACCAATGGAGAGTTGGAGAGCTCCTATTCTATTTTTATCTGTTGCACCATCGATGTTATTAATGTTGGATAAGCCAAAATTGTATCGAGCTCCAAAATTAATGCCGTTGTTTAACTTGTAGCCTACACCAGTAGTTATACCAAAATCTACATTATTGTATGCGTCTTTAACATCGAGATCTTCATTTTTTGCAGAAAGCAAAAAACCTATTTGTGGCCCTGCTTCAAGACTCAAACCTTTTATAATATAATATTTTGCTATTAGCGGAATGTTTAGATAGTTTAACGCTGTAGTATTGTCGTCGATGCTAAATCCAGTTCCAGAAAATATGATTTCAGGTTGAACCGATAATTTTTCAGAAACCGGAATTTCTACCATACCCCCAATATTAAAAGCTGTAACCATATCGATGTTTTCCGTGTGGTCTCCAGAAATTGTGGCGAAATTAAGTCCGCCCTTTACACCAAATTGAATGTCTTGCGCGTTCAGATTTGCAACACCTAGAAGGATAATTGCAGTAACTAATAATAGTTTTTTCATGATTTAAAAGTTTGATTTATTTTATTCAAAACAAAGTCTTTTAGCAATGTAATCAGCTCTAGTTGGGATAGTATTAACCTTTTTAACCAATTTTAACAAGAAGTTATAATTAATGGGTAATGAGATTTTTGTTTTGTGTAATAATGTAATTTTCAATAGCAGGTGTTTGCGTTAAGGATAGCAGTGGAAATCCTTTTTTATAACCAATAACAAATAACCACCAACCAATAACCAAATAAAAAAGATTGTAACGGATAGCCTGACCCTTGTGGTAACCTGCCTGCCGACAGGCAGGCGCTCAAAAAAACATTCAAGAAATTTAAATATGGAATGTGTAATAAATTCCTAGTAAATCAGTATGTTTTATGTAATTCTTAACAAAACGTTAAATTTGTTATTGAATTTTTAAGAAAAATTGGCTTTTTCAAAATTTACTCAATCATTTATTTTAATTTTGCTTGGTACTAAATACTAACTTTTAAAATAATGCGCTTATGAAAATTGGTGTTCCTATTGAGATTAAAAACAACGAAAACAGAGTGGGGATGACGCCTTCTGGGGTGTTTGAATTAACAAAACGTAATCACGAGGTTTTTGTTCAAAAAAATGCTGGTTTTAACAGTGGTTTCTTAGATGAAGATTATATGGAGGCTGGAGCTAAAATTCTTGATACTATCGAGGAAGTTTATGCTGTTGCTGAAATGATTGTAAAGGTGAAAGAGCCTATCGAACCGGAATACAAATTAATTCAGCCTAACCAAGTGGTGTTTACTTATTTCCACTTTGCATCAAGCGAAGCGTTAACAAACGCGATGATTGAAAGTAAATCCATTTGTATTGCTTACGAAACAGTTGAGGATGCCGATGGTACGTTGCCATTGTTAATTCCGATGTCGGAAGTAGCAGGTAGAATGTCTATTCAACAAGGTGCTAAATATTTAGAGAAGCCAATTAAAGGTCGTGGTATTTTATTAGGTGGTGTTCCAGGAGTACCTCCTGCAAAAGTACTTATTTTAGGTGCTGGTATTGTAGGCTATCAAGCGGCTAAAATGGCGGCAGGATTAGGAGCTCACGTTGTAATCATGGATATTAACATGAAAGCTTTACGTTATGTGAGTGATTCGATGCCAAATAACGTTATTAGTGAGTTTTCTAGTGAATACAATATTAGAAAGCATATTAAAGATGCCGATTTAATTGTTGGTGGTGTATTAATTAAAGGTGCCAAAGCGCCTAAATTAATTACAAGAGATATGCTTAAAGAGATGCAGCCAGGAACTGTTATGGTTGACGTTGCTGTAGATCAAGGTGGTTGTTTTGAAACAACGAAACCAACAACACACCAAGACCCAACTTATATTATAGATGAGGTAGTACATTATACTGTTGCAAATATGCCAGGTGCTGTACCTTACACATCTACAATGGCTTTAACCAATGTTACGTTACCTTACGTAGTGAAATTAGCGAACGAAGGATGGGAAAAAGCTTGTGAGAATAACCCGCCATTAGCAAAAGGTTTAAATATTGTTAAAGGAGAAATCGTTTATAAAGAGATTGCTGAAGCTTTCGATATGGAAATGGCTTAAGTCATTTAAATTTTAATAAATCAAACGTCTAGCACTTATCTAAAAGTCTAGACGTTTTTTTGTTTATAATCTTATGTTAAACTGAAAAAGTCTGACAAATTTTCACGATACCTTTATGGCGTTATTTTTGCTATATTTACTATAGAAATTAAAACTTAAAAAAGAAAACATGTTAGGATATTATATAATTATTGGGGCCATTGCTTTAGTAAGCTGGTTGGTGAGTAACAAGCTTAAAAGTAAGTTTGAAAAGTACTCTAAAGTACATTTGCGTAATGGCATGAGTGGCGCCGAAATAGCACAAAAAATGCTTGCCGATAACGGTATTTACGATGTAGAAGTTATTTCTACGCCAGGACGATTAACAGACCATTATAACCCTAAAAATAAAACGGTTAATTTAAGTGAGTCCGTATACAATCAACGAAATGCAGCTGCTGCTGCAGTTGCTGCTCACGAATGTGGGCATGCGGTGCAACATGCTCAGGCCTACAATTGGTTACAAATGCGTTCGGCTTTAGTACCTATTGTAAGTGTAACTTCTGGTATGTCGCAGTGGCTTATTATTGGTGGTCTCGTTCTAGGAGGAGCTGCTGGTGTTGGACTAGGCTGGTGGGTTGCCGTTTTAGGTGTGGTTTTTATGGGCTTTGCAACCTTGTTTAGTTTTATCACTTTACCTGTAGAATACGATGCGAGTAACCGTGCTTTAGCGTGGTTAAAAAACAGACACATGTTGGCTCCAGAAGAATATGCTGGTGCCGAAGATTCTCTAAAATGGGCGGCTAGAACCTATTTAGTAGCTGCTATTGGTGCCTTAGCGAACTTACTTTATTGGGCGCTTCAGCTTTTTGGAGGAAGAGATTAAAACACACAAATACAAAACATACGCTAAAAGCTCTGAACATTTTCAGGGCTTTTTTGTTACTTTATGCCCAATTTGTTACCACATGAAACAGCCTTTAGATTATTATAAAAAACACTTAGAAATTTATCAAACCGAGGTTAAAAGCCTCTCGAAAAAAATGACCAGCTTAAGCCTGCTGCGTTTAACGGTTTTTGTAGTCACAGGTTTTGGTGTTTATTTTCTTTTCAATTACTGGCAAATGGCTGTCGTTATTGGGGTTTTAGGTTTGTCGGTTTTTCTTTTTTTACTCTCGAAGTACACCAATGTAAAGCGTGAACGCGAATTTCATAAGGCCCTTGTAGCACTTAACGAATCCGAAATTAAAATCGCTTCGGGTGAGTTTCACGATCGCGATCATGGCCTTCAATTTCAGGATGCTAACCATGAATACAGTTTGGATATCGATTTATTTGGACGCGGTTCCTTTTTTCAATTTATGAATAGAACCACAAGTCAAGAAGGTGCTAAAAAACTTGCCGATGCTTTAAAGGCGAATGATGTTTCAAATATTGTAGAGCGGCAAGAATCCATTAAGGAGTTGGCCGAAAAAACAAAATTCCGACAGTTTTATTCCGCAATTTCAACCTTGGTAAAAGTTGAAACACCTGCTCGTTTTATAGTAAATTGGATTAAAAATCATAAAAGCTTTCTAAATAAATCATTATTCTGGTTTGCTCAAGGTTTTGGTGCGATATCTATTCTTATCTTTTTGCTTACCGTATTAAATGTTATTACCTATAAGCCATTAATAGGCTATTGGTTGTTTTTAGGCTTAGGGATTTCAAGTATTTACTTGAAAAAAGTAAATAAACTAGCCGCCAACACCGATAAGGTTAGAGATACATTTCGTCAATACGCCACCTTATTGGATTTGATTGAAAATAAAAACTTCTCTTCACAACTTCTTAAAGAGAAACAGCAAAATATTCAAGCCGAAACTAAAAAAGCTTCAGCTATTTTTAAAGCCTTTTCTAAATCTTTAGACGCTCTGGATAATAGAAATAACCTTATAGGTGCCATTTTTGCCAATGGATTATTTTTAACGGATATTAAAAATGCGTTTCGCGTGGAACAGTGGATTTCGCTTTACGGACATAAAGTGGCCGATTGGTTTGAGGTGGTCGCCTTTTTTGATGCTTATAGCAGTTTTGGTACTTATACGTTTAACCATGCAGAATTTGTGTTTCCAGAAATTGTAAAAAACGGACCTGTTATAAAAGCCGAAGGTTTAGGACATCCGTTACTGAATAAAGCCAAACGTGTAGACAGCGATGTCATCATAGAAAACGAACAATTTTTTATTGTGACCGGAGCCAACATGGCTGGGAAAAGTACTTTTTTACGAACCGTGTCTTTGCATATTGTTATGGCAAATGCAGGTTTACCAATTTGTGCTGAAAAGAGTCAGTACTCACCTGTAAAACTTATAACAAGCATGCGAACTACAGATTCTTTAACTGATGATAGTTCGTATTTCTTTTCAGAACTAACACGATTAAAATTCATTGTCGATGCCATTCAAAAGGAGCCGTATTTTATCATTCTAGATGAAATTTTAAAAGGCACGAACAGCACCGATAAAGCTATTGGCTCGAAAAAATTTGTTGAAAAACTCGTGGCTTCAAACGCAACAGGAATTATAGCAACACACGATTTAAGCTTGTGTGAGATGGAAAAGGAGCTTGAAGAAGTTAAAAACTATTATTTTGATGCCGAGATTATCAATGATGAGTTGCATTTTGATTATACCTTGAAACATGGTGTTTGTAAAAATATGAATGCTTCCTTCCTCTTAAAGAAAATGGAAATCGTTTAGCTGAAATTCACTTTGTATAGAAGGTAAATTTCCCAAAGGAAGTTTTTATCTTTACCATTATGCAGAACCAATTAAAAGTGAGTTGGATTCAAGCCGATTTGGTTTGGGAAAATCCGAAACAAAATAGAGCAGCGTTTAGCAAGCATTTTGAAAGCCTTTCAGATGATACAGATCTTGTTGTTTTACCTGAAATGTTCTCCACGGGATTTACAATGCATGCTGCCGAAGTCGCCGAAACTATGGAAGGCGAAACTGTTTCGTGGTTAAAGCACATGGCTTCAACATACAACACGGCGATTACGGGGAGTTTGGTGATTTCCGAAGATGATAACTATTATAATCGCTTACTTTTTGTAGAGCCTTCAGGAAAAATTACGTACTACAATAAACGACACACTTTTACTTTGGTAGGTGAAGAACAAACCTATACGGCAGGCGCAGAAAAAATCATTTTAGATTATAAAGGCTGGAAAATTTGTCCGCTAATATGCTACGACTTGCGTTTTCCGGTTTGGGCACGTAACACCGAAGATTACGATCTTTTAATTTATGTAGCCAATTGGCCAAAACCACGAATTTTAGCGTGGGATACCTTATTAAAAGCTAGAGCTATCGAAAATATGAGTTATTGTATAGGCGTAAATCGCGTTGGTATTGATGGGGTCAATGCTGTGTATTCAGGACACTCTGCTGCCTATGATGTGTTGGGGAATTTAATTTCCGAATTGAGGCCAAATGAAATATCTGTTGAAACCGTCACCTTAGAAAAACGACATATTGAAGCCTATCGTAATAAATTCAAGTTTCTAAATGATCAGGATCGGTTTACTATTCTTTAGTTTTGTGACGCACTGCTACCGCAATTTAGCGCTCCCGCCAGTTTTCAACTGGTGGTTTTACACTCAATCGCGCGGCTATTTAAATTCCAGCGTTTCTTCAACCCCCCAATCGGCACGAATTTCAACATTTTGAAAATGACTTATTTTCTCAGGTTGGCGTTTTTCTAAATAGCTTCCTGTGTCGTATTTCTGGTTGCCATTGGCATCGTGTATAATCCTAATCGCATAAATGGCTGGATTAATGTCTAAGAAATCTACAGGTTGTTGTTCGGTAACATAAGATTCGTATTTTAATTTACCATCTTTATCAGTTAACTGAATTATGATAGGAAATGTAGCGTTTGCCAAAGTAAAGCGCACGTAACCGTAATCGGAACTTTTTTTAGTTTTTACCGATACGTTCAGCGTGTCATTTTTGTAATCGAAAATATCCACAAAAGCTTCAGGTAGAATTTGCATCTTATAAAGATTGTCTTCGGTTTTTTCAAAATTGAAATCGTACGTGTTGGTGATTGTGTCAAACTTCGTATCAAACGAAACGGCCGAAGAATCTTTGTCTATTAAAGTTATTTTTGAAGCATCAAATTTGGTAATAGGTGTATTTGATGTTAATTTAAGTGGCTCTTTCAGTCCTATAGTGTTTCCTGTAAGGATGTCTACCCTAATGGAATCTCTTTTTTGCTCGCTAATGCGTACCGTGAAATCTTTTTCAAAATCATCTTTTTGTACTTTAAAAAGTAAGGAGTCTACTTTCATTCTTGGGGTGTACCAGTACATTAACGAATCGGTTTTTGGATCTTTTGTAATGCGGTAATTAAAATCCTCTGGTGTTTCAGATACCATTTTAATTTTCATGCCTTTGTAATCGCCTTCATAGCCAAAAGCAATTTTTTCTCCAGAAATGAGCTTTGGTCTGGTAGCGTCAAAAGTGGCTTCTTCATTAAACAGTTTTAGTGTATATGTCGAATCGGTAGGCACATTGATAAAACTATTATGAAATGCAATTTGATCGGATTTCTGCTGATATTTATTATCGCCATTACCATCTTTTAAGGCTACCAGTAGGTATTTCCCTGGTTTAACATTTTCAATAGCAAAAGTGGTAACACTGTCTAAAGTATTGGTAATGTATTTCGGTTTTTCTTTAAAAATAATGGAGTCGCTAAATGTTGAATCTATTTCATAAAGACCTACATTAACAAAGGTTTCAGGGGATTTCTTTACGGCATCAATAATGTTTCCTGTGACTTTTAGGGAGTCGATATAGCTTCCGGTAGAAAAAACATATCGGTAGTAAGGGTACGGATTCCCTTCGTTGTTATCGGTAATGCTGTTCCCAAAGTTAAACGCGTATGTGGTATTTGGGGCAAGCGTATCCTTTATTTTGATAACAACCTTTTTACTAGCCGCACTCAGCGGGGTAATATCAGGTTGATATTCCATAGGAGGTGAAATAATCAGTTGCTTTTGGATGTCTTTAATCTTGATATACTCATCGAAAATGATTTCAATTTCATTGCCTTCAAAATTGGTTGAATAATTTTCTGGAGTAGATTTGATAATTACCGGTGGTAATTCATCTTTAGGCCCCCCACCAGGTGTGCCTCGATTGGCGCAATTGATAAATATAGTGGTAATTAGAAGGGCTAGAACAAAATTAAAAAGCGTCTTTTTCATTAAAGAATCAAAATTTTTACAAACCTACATAATTTTAAAGATATATTAGGTAGTCTGTTAAGCTATCGCCATGGTAGCAATACTAATTTTTATATGATCTGCTAAATTTAAAACCGATGCACAAGATTCTATGGTCGCTCCCGTAGTTATAAGGTCGTCTACTATTAAAATGTGCTTGCCTGTAATGGACTTAGGATCTGTTAAGGTAAACTGCTCGCTGTTATTTTGCCAACGCGCAAATCGTTTTTTGTGCACCTGTGATTTAGATTTTGAAACTTTAAGTAGAATATCATCTCTATATTCCGCTTGTAACGACTTGGCAATCTGTTCCCCAAATTTAGCAACCTGGTTGTAGCCGCGGGTTTTCAATTTATTTCGGTGAAGTGGAACCGGAATAACTAAATCGATATCCTGATATCCTTTAGCTTCTTGTAATTCGGCGCCAAGCCATTTTCCTAAAAAAGCTCCTATTTCTTCCTGATTTTTATATTTTAAATTGTGAATGAGTTGTTGTACGTTGCTTTTCTTTTCAAACCTAAAAAGAGCAGTGGCATGTTCGATTTTCGTTCTGCCATACAGTACTTTCTTGACGCTTTCGTCTTTTGTGAAATGAAAGTTGGTTACTGGTAAATCATGACGACAATCCAGACAAATCATTTCTACATGGTCGTTTAATGACTTTAAGCAGGCACTGCATACTCTAGGGAAAAATAAGTCGATTATAGCTTGGAACATATATGTGAAAAATCTTACGCGTAAACATAGCAAAAATATTGTGCTTTTCGATATGATTTTTGTTTCAAAAAATCTTTATTAAACAGGCTATTAGTTTACTGCGGTTTTTTATTTTTGCAGGATGGCAAATCAAGATGATCAATTTAAAAAAGTAATCTCTCACGCAAAAGAGTATGGTTACGTGTTCCAAAGTAGTGAGATCTACGATGGACTAAGTGCAGTTTACGACTATGCTCAAAATGGTGTTGAGCTTAAGAAAAATATTCGCGACTATTGGTGGAAAGCCATGGTGCAAATGCATGACAATATTGTAGGTTTAGATGCTGCAATATTTATGCACCCAACCACATGGAAGGCCTCTGGTCACGTTGATGCGTTTAACGATCCTTTAATTGATAACAAAGATTCGAAAAAACGTTATAGAGCCGATGTTTTAATTGAAGACTATTGTGCTAAAATAGAGGCTAAAATAGATAAAGAAGTAGCTAAAGCTCAAAAACGTTTTGGTGATGCTTTTAATAAAGAAGAGTTTGTTTCTACGAACCCACGTGTTTTAGGGTATCAAGACAAAATAAATACCACGCTTTCGCGTATGGCCAAATCTCTTGAAAATGAAGATTTAGCCGATGTAAAAGCCCTAATTGAAGAATTGGAAATTGCTTGTCCGTTATCCGGAAGTAAAAATTGGACTGACGTTAAGCAGTTTAACTTGATGTTTGGAACAAAACTTGGCGCTTCAGCGGAAAGTGCTATGGACCTATATTTAAGACCGGAAACGGCACAAGGTATTTTTGTGAACTTCCTAAATGTTCAGAAAACAGGACGTATGAAGATTCCTTTCGGTATTGCTCAAACAGGAAAAGCTTTTAGAAATGAAATTGTTGCAAGACAGTTTATTTTTAGAATGCGTGAGTTTGAACAAATGGAAATGCAATTTTTTATTAAGCCTGGCACTCAAAAAGAGTGGTATGAGCACTGGAAAGAAACGCGTTTAAAATGGCACTTGTCCTTAGGAATGGGTGAAGATAATTACCGTTTCCATGATCATGAAAAATTAGCTCATTACGCTGATGCTGCTGCCGATATCGAATTTAAATTCCCATTCGGATTTAAAGAATTAGAAGGCATTCACTCAAGAACTGACTTCGATTTATCGCAACACGAAAAATTCTCTGGAAAGAAATTACAATATTTCGATCCTGAAGAAAATAAAAGCTATGTGCCTTACGTGTTAGAAACTTCTATTGGTTTAGACCGTATGTTTTTAGCGGTATTCTCAAACGCTTTACAAGAAGAAGAATTAGAGAATGGCACCACAAGAACGGTTCTAAAATTACCAAGTGTATTAGCACCAGTGAAAGCGGCGATTTTACCTTTAGTTAAAAAAGATGGCTTACCTGAGATTGCAAAGGAAATCATTGAAGACTTAAAGTGGGATTTCAATGTGGTTTATGATGAAAAGGATGCTGTAGGTAGACGTTATAGAAGACAAGATGCCAACGGTACACCATTCTGTATCACCGTAGATCATGATACTTTAGAAGATCAATCGGTTACTATTCGTCACAGAGATTCCATGGAGCAGGAACGCGTGAAAATTTCAGATTTAAGAAACATCATTAAAGAAGCTGTAGATATGCGCTCTTGGTTGATGAAAATGAAATAATCTATAACAAGATAGATGCAAAAAAAAAGAGGCTTTTTATAAGGCCTCTTTTTTTTTATACTAGTATTTGTCTGTCAATTTGTTGATCTAGAGAAATGAGCGATTCTGTTCTTAAAACGCCTTCAATAGATTGAATGTTTTTATTGAGCAGATGCATTAAATGCTCATTATCAATCGATAGTAATTTTATGAATAAATTGTAATTACCTGTGGTGAAATGACATTCCAAAACCTCAGGAAAACGCCTTAATGCTTTTACCACATCATCAGTATTTGCTGCTTTATCGAGATATACCCCTACGAAAGCCATTGTTGAATAGCCTAATACTTTAGGGTTAATTACAAATTTTGATCCAGATAAAAGTTTTGATTTTTCAAGTTTTTTTAATCGCTGATGTATGGCCGCTCCAGAAATCCCTACATTCCTGGCTATTTCAAGTATAGGCGTTCTGGCGTCTTCCGTCAATACGCGCAGAATCTTTTTGTCTATACCATCAATGGCTATAGTTTTTGGTTTAGTGTTCATTTGGTTATAATTTAAAGCATAAATGTAAACATTTGATTTTAAATTGAAACTATTTTTTTAGGGCTAACTATGAGAGTGGAATGTCTTTTGTTGTGTAAGTCGTTGATTTACAATAAGTATTGTGTCGTATTTCTTAAATGTTAAAAAATACAATGTAGATTAGGGGTGCTTTAAATTTTCGTTAAATCCCTGATTTAACAAGAGAATTCTTAATAAATTTTTATGTGTTCATTAAAAATTATTCCAAAGTCTTGTAGTTCTTTTAAAATAGGACTGTAAATGGTTTTCGCTATTGGTATTTGCACGCCTACCTGTGTTATTTTTTTATTTAAAATAGCACAGGTCGCTATGGCAATAGGGACGCCTACAGTTTTGGACATGGCTGTATAAGTGCTATCTTCTCCTATAACAACTAGATTACTGTTCAATTCGTGGTTTTTGTTGTTCATTTTGTAGCCTATCTTGTGGTACATAACCAGCATATCCTTGTCGGTTTTTGTTAAAGACCAGGCATCCGTCAATATCTTTTCCAGCATTTGTGCAGGGGTCGCATTCTTAATACCGCAATAACTGCTGTTATTAAATAGATTTAGAGATTCTAGTTTTTCCCATATGTGGTGATGGGCATCTATTTGTAATGCATCTTTTAATTTTGATTCCACCGATTTGCTTGGGTGGTAGGGCAGGAAGGCGTTCAAGAAGTCCCGATGACTCAAGGACTCACTGCCTATCATGCTATAGCTATTGTCGGTCATGCCTAAGGAAACAAAAACATGCCAGGCTTCGCAAAATCCACTTCGACGAATTGTGCCTCGTAAGAGGGTTTTAACCTGGTTGAGTTGATAGAGGTCTTTGTATTGTAACGAATCTCTATTGGCATATACTTCAAAATCACCGTAAGGTTTAATACTTAATGGTTCTACGCGTTTAAAAAGTTGGTGGTAGTGAATGTATTTATAGCTTCCTTCTTTTAAATATTTTGCTGTTCCGTGTTGCCCTGCAAGTACAACATTTCTCGGGTTCCATGTAAATTTATAATGCCAAGGATTGTTGTCACATTCAGGAGCAATTAATCCGCCGGTATAGGACTCAAATGAAAGTATTTGAGCTCCATTTTCTCGTAGGCGATCAATAATCTGCATCGCGCTCATGTGATCTAATCCTGGGTCAACACCAATTTCATTAAGAAAAATAAGGTTTTTAGAACGTGCTTCTACATCTAGAGCCTGCATTTCTGGACTTACATAAGAGGCTGTAACCATATGCTTGTTAGCTTTTAAACAGTCTTTAGCAATATCAATGTGAAGATGAGCAGGAAGCATAGAAATGACGATATCTGCTTTTTTTATCAAGTCAAATCGGGAGGCAGCATCAAAAATGTCCAGTTTAATAGCTTGAGCTCTGGCGTTATTTTGAATGAAACTTTCGGCGTTTTCTATATGTAAATCGGCTACCGTAATGAAGAGGTCTTCAGAAAATGCATGGTCACATAAATACTTTAACAGATAAGAGGTCGATTTTCCGGATCCAATCACTAAAATCTGTCTCATATTAATTTATGTTTAGGTAATTTTGTGAAACACGGCTGCATTTCTAGAAGCTGTGCTTCACTAAAATATGAATATTAAAAATAATTATAAACAATAATTTAAGATAAATGAATAAACGACTGTTAGTTACTGGAGCTATTTTAGGGATGCTAAGTATTATTTTGGGCGCTTTTGGTGCTCATGGATTAAAAGCTTTGATTACAGAATCATCAATTCAAACATTTGAAACTGGGGTACGCTACCAAATGTATCATGCTTTTTTATTGCTTATCATTGGAGGAACTGGTTTCATGAGTTTCAAAGCCAAAAAAGCCATCTATTATTTGGTTTTGGTGGGGGTGATTTTTTTCTCAGGCTCCATTTATGGATTAGCTACCAACGCATTAACCTCATTTGACTTTAAAGTGATTGGATTTATTACACCTATTGGGGGGCTATTGTTGATTTTAGCTTGGGGTCTAATGGTTGCGAATTTGATAAAAAACAAGTCTAAAATTGATGTTAATTAAATTTTATTTATAATAATTATATTAATTTTACAGAATAAATAATTTAAGGCAAAATATGGAAAATCAAAATCAGGTTGTCAAAACCATTTCGTTAGATCAATATGGTATTAAAAATGCTAAAATTAATTATCAATTATCACCAGAAGAATTACAAGCTATCACCATTGAAAAAGGACAGGGTGTAGAGGCCGATTCTGGGGCACTGGCTATAAAAACCGGCGAGTTTACAGGCCGTTCTCCTCAAGATCGCTTTATTGTAAAAGACGATGTTACTAAAGATCGTATTTGGTGGGGTAAAGTAAATATTCCTTTTGAACCTGAAAAGTTTGATAAGCTCTATAATAAAGTGGTCGATTATTTATCGAATAAAGAAGTTTATGTGCGAGATAGCTACGCTTGCGCGGATGAAAATTATAAGTTGAATATTCGTGTCATTAATGAATATCCATGGAGCAACCAGTTTGCTTATAATATGTTTTTGCGTCCAACTGAAGCCGAATTGAATCATTTCAATCCGGAGTGGACTATTGTTAATGCTCCAGGTTTTATGGCCGATCCTGAAGTTGATGGTACCAGGCAACATAATTTTGCGATTTTAGATTTTACTAAAAAAATAGCGCTTATTGGAGGAACGGGATATACCGGTGAGATTAAAAAAGGTATTTTTTCAGCCTTAAATTTCATTTTGCCTGTTTTTAAAGAAACCATGCCAATGCACTGTAGCGCGAATGTGGGTAAAGCAGGTGATACTGCTGTGTTTTTCGGGCTTTCTGGAACAGGAAAAACAACGCTTTCTACCGATCCGGATCGTAGTTTAATAGGTGATGATGAACATGGGTGGACTAAAGAAAACACCATATTTAATTTTGAAGGGGGTTGCTATGCGAAAGTTATTAACTTATCTAGAGACCAGGAACCTGAAATTTTTGATGCTATTAAAAAAGGTGCCATTTTAGAAAATGTTATTTTAGATGATAGTGGTAAAGTCGATTTCGCTGATACATCTATCACTCAAAATACTAGAGTAAGTTATCCTATTCATCACATTGAAAATATTCAAGTACCGTCTATAGGAAAGAACCCAAAAAACATATTCTTTTTAACAGCTGATGCCTTTGGGGTAATTCCTCCCATTTCAAAATTAACACCTAGTCAGGCAGCGTATCATTTTATTTCTGGGTATACTGCTAAGGTAGCTGGTACCGAAGCCGGTGTTGTAGAGCCCGTGCCTTCATTTTCGGCTTGTTTCGGAGCGCCTTTTATGCCATTACATCCTGCTAAATATGCGGAAATGTTAAGTGCAAAAATGACTGAAGCTGGTGTAAATGTTTGGTTGGTGAACACGGGTTGGACAGGAGGTCCTTACGGTGTAGGAACACGGATGAAATTAAAATATACACGTGCCATGATTAATGCGGTGCTTAATGGTGATTTAGGCTTGTATAATTACGACGATTACCACATCCATTCTGTTTTTGGCGTGGCACAACCTAGAAGTTGTCCAGGTGTTCCAACCGATGTGTTAAGTCCAAGAGCTACATGGAACGATGATGAAGCTTACTATACAACGGCTTTTAAATTAACAAATGCATTTCGCGAGAATTTTAAAAAGTTCGAGGAGCACTGTACTGAAGAAATTCGACGTGGAGGGCCGCAACGCTACGCTTTTTAAATTAAAATATAGCTTACTAAAAAGGGGATGATTTTTTTAAATCATCCCCTTTTTTATGTATTATTAATAACGTCTGTTATTATTTTCCTTTATTGGCTTTTTCAATATACTTTTCTAAAGCCATAGTCATCGAAGGAGTTTCAGGGGTTGGCGCAGCAATATCTACACGTAAACCTTTTTCTTCGACAGCCTTAATGGTTGTATTTCCAAATACCGCGATACGTGTGTTGTTTTGCTTAAAGTCAGGGAAATTTTGAAATAATGATTCAATTCCTGAAGGGCTGAAAAATACAAGAACATCGTAAGATACATCTGCTAAATCAGATAAATCACTAACCACGGTTTTGTAAAAAGTAGCTTGTTTCCAGTCTACACCTAAAGCGTCTAAAGTGTTAGGAACCTCAGGTTTTACTTTATCAGTATTTGGTAATAAGAATTTTTCGTCTTTATACTTTTTAATAAGTGGAGAAAGCTCAGAAAAAGTACGTTTTCCAACATAAATTTTACGTTTTCTGTACACCACGTATTTTTGTAGGTAGTATGCAACAGCTTCAGACTGACAAAAATATTTTAAAGTATCAGGAACTTTAAATCGCATCTCGTCGGCGATTCTAAAAAAATGATCTACAGCATTTCTACTTGTTAAAATAATAGCTGTGTAGTTTTTTAAATCGATTTTTTGCTGTCTAATTTCTTTAGCGGACACGCCTTCAACATGAATAAAAGGTCTAAAATCAATTTTTACACGTTGTTTTTGTTGTAAATCAAAGTAGGGAGAGTTCTCTATTTTAGGCTCTGGTTGAGATACCAAAATTGTTTTTACTTTCATAAGGGATCAGGTCGATTGTCTTTAGTTAGAAACAAACACCTTATATAAAATAATATAGGGTGCGATTTCGAGAGTGCAAAGATACAAAATAAAATAAAACAAGTTTAATTTTATTATACTTTGATAGGTTTTAAATGAACTGATTAAGCCAATGATGTTAATAATTAACAATAAAATAATGATACCGTAAATTATAGGCAATGTAGGTGGGATGCTATACAATAAGATCGCATTTATTGGCAGTAATAGCACACCCAAATAGTTAATAAAGGTTATTTTTTGAAATAAATAATGGTCGGTTAAGCTATCAATTTCAAAAACACTTCCAATTAAACGTTCAAACAACACTTTTATTAGGATGAAAACAGCCAAACAAATACCAAATTTTAGCATGTCGTTTATTGGAATGTCATTCACGGTTGTTGTTTGCCTATAGATTATGAAGCAAAACAAGGATAACGAAATGGCCAAATTGCCAAAAAGCAAGGCATCGAACCTATCGAAAAACTTTTGATCTCTGGCATGTATTTTAAGATAACGATCGTTACCTAAAACCAGCATAAAGTCATGAAACCGTTTTGGAGCCAATAATTTAGCCGTAGCTACTATGGCTAATCCAACAATAATTAATATTGTAAATATCTCGTTTGAAATTATGTTACGAAGCATGGCATAAAATTATTATAAATTTTAGTTTTTTAGCGTATTATTAGGGATTTTTTAAAAAATATAATGGCTTAATCATGTACATTTGTCAAAATAAAATGGATTGCGATAATTAAAAAATATGCCTGATACAGTTGTTATTATTCCAACGTATAATGAGATTGAAAATGTAGAAGCGATTATTCGAGCAGTGTTCTTGCAACCAGTTGATTTACATATTCTTATTGTTGATGATAATTCGCCCGATTTAACAGGATTAAAAGTTAAAGAGCTTCAAAAGGAATTTGAAGGAAAGCTTTTTTTAGAAACTAGAAAGGAAAAATCTGGTTTAGGAACAGCTTATATTCACGGATTTAATTGGTGCTTGGCGAGAGATTATCGTTATATATTTGAAATGGATGCCGATTTTTCTCACAATCCAGATGACGTTATTAAGCTTTATAATGCCTGTCACAAAGAAGGCGCAGGTTTGTCTATCGGTTCTCGATATGTTACAGGAGTGAATGTTGTCAATTGGCCAATGGGAAGGGTTTTAATGTCGTATTTGGCATCAAAATATGTGCGTTTCATTACAGGTATGAATATTCAGGATACTACGGCTGGATTTGTGTGCTATAAACGAGAGGTTTTGGAGGCTATCGATTTAAAAACTATTAAATTTATTGGTTATGCCTTTCAAATTGAAATGAAATTTAAAGCCTATTTAAAAGGGTTTAAAATTATTGAGGTGCCTGTAATTTTTACAGATAGAACACGAGGCGAATCTAAATTAAGTTCAAGCATAATTTCCGAAGCCATTTTTGGAGTTATTTCAATGAAGATAAAAAGTCTATTTAAAAAGTAGAAACCAATGAAAGAGAAAACTACACTTATTAAAAACGCTAAAATTGTCAATGAAGGTAAAGTGTTTAGCGGTGATATATTAATTGAAGGCGAAATTATTAAACAAATTGATGAATCGATAAGTGCGAAATCTGCCGATGTAAATATCGTTGATGCAGAAGGCAAATATATTTTACCAGGTATTATAGATGATCAAGTGCATTTTAGAGAGCCTGGTTTAACCGAAAAAGCTACGATTGCTACCGAATCAAGAGCTGCAATTGCAGGGGGTATCACATCTTTTATTGAAATGCCAAATACCAATCCGCAAACCACCACTATTGAAAAACTAGAAGAAAAGTTTGCTATTGCTGCCGAAACATCACTAGCCAATTATTCTTTTATGTTTGGAGGAACCAACGACAATTTGGATGAAATTTTAAAAGTTGATAAAACGAATGTTGCTGGATTAAAATTATTTCTTGGTTCATCTACAGGTAATATGCTTGTTGATAACCCTGAAGTTTTAGAAAATATTTTTAAAAGCACCGATTTGCTTATTTCAGTGCATTGTGAAGATGAAGGCACAATTAAGGCTAATTTTAAGAAATATCACGACGAATATGGCGATGACATACCTGTGAAGTATCACCCTTTAATTAGAAGTGAAGAAGCTTGTTATTTATCATCTTCAAAAGCCATTGAATTAGCCAAGAAAACGGGAGCCCGTTTGCATATTTTTCACTTATCTACAGGAAAGGAAACAAGTTTGTTTTCTAATAAAATTCCATTAAAGGATAAGAAAATAACAGCGGAAGTTTGTATACATCATTTATGGTTTTCAGATGAAGACTACGATAAAAAAGGGACGTTGATAAAGTGGAATCCTGCAGTGAAAACAGCTTCCGACAGAGAGCAACTTTGGAAAGCTTTACTCGATGGTAGAATTGATGTGATAGCCACCGATCATGCGCCACATACCAAACAAGAAAAAGATAACGTTTATACTAAAGCGCCTTCAGGAGGACCTTTGGTTCAACATGCTTTACCTGCGATGTTAGAAATGTATCACCGAGGTAAAATTTCTTTGGAAAAAGTAGTTGAAAAAATGTGTCATAACCCAGCCATTTTATTTCAAGTGGAAAAGCGTGGTTTTATTAAAGAAGGTTATTTTGCTGACTTAGTTTTAGTTGATTTAAATACACCATGGACGGTAAATAAAGATAATATTTTGTATAAATGCGGTTGGTCTCCTTTTGAAGGTACCACCTTTAGATCTCGAGTGACTCACACTTTTTTAAATGGTAGCTTAGTGTATCAGAATGCTGAATTTAAAAATGTTAAAGCTGCAAAGCGATTAACTTTTACAAGATGATTTTAAAACGTGTAATTTTATGTTTGGGAATGTTGTTGTCCTTTGCCTGTAACAGGTTTAAAGGTCCGGAAAAACCTGAAAACTTAATTCCTGAGGATAAAATGGTTAATATATTAATCGATTCTAAATTGCTTACTTCTACGAATTCTGCGAATAAGAGAATTATGAAAGACAGTAATTTAGATGTGAATACTTATGTGTATAGAAAATATAAGATTGATAGTACTCAGTTTGCCGACAGTAATGCCTACTACGCTTTTCATGTAGAAATTTACGATGATATTTATAACAAAGCGATTGATAGTTTAGAGCGATTGCATGAGGAATTAAAGACGCTTCAGGCTGACGAATGGAAAGCGCAAACTAAAAAAGAAGAAGAAGCTTCACTAAAAGGCGAGGCTGAAAGGGATTCTTTAAAGCTTGTAAAGCCTATTATAATGGATTGAGTTATTTTAAATAGTGCTGTCCAATTTTTACGATAGATGTATCAACCGCTTTAAATTTATAGTTTAAAGCGGTTTTTATTTTGGCACTGCTGTAATTTTTCTCAGTGTCTAAAGTTTTGGCTAAGTGTTTCGTTAATTGTCTTTTTTGTCCTGTGAGTTTGTGTTTTAACCAATCCATACGCCAAGCAAAACTTAAAAGTTTTCTGCTTGCTAATTTTTTAGGCGGATTGGATTGAACAGCTTCGCTAAGAGCCGTAATGAATTTTTTGTAGTGCCAGTTTTCAGCAACTAAAATATAGCGTTCATTTTTAATGTCGCTGTTGGTAAGTGATATCATTACAGAAACCACATCTTCAACATCAACTAAAGCAATAGTGCCTGATGTATAATAGTTGATGCCTTTTGAGGCTTTTTTAAACAAACTCCCGGTGCCGTTTTTCCAAATGCCAGGGCCTAAAATCACTCCCGGATTTACAATTATAGCATCTAAACCTTCCTGAGTGCCACGCCAAACTTCCATTTCGGCACCATATTTTGTAATGGCATAATCGTTATGGTCTTCTTCGGGGTTCCAAATACTGTCTTCAGTTATGGGTGATTGGTTTAAGGTGTCTCCAATAGTGGCAATAGAGCTTACGTAGCAAAGCTTTTTAATGGCATGACTAAGTGATAAATTAACCAAATTTGCCGTGCCTTCAATGTTTGTTTTTCGTAATTTATAGTATTTATTTGGTTCGAAAGCGACTAGAGCGGCACAGTGATAAACTAGGGTAATGTCTTTGAAGGCTTCAGTTAAATCTGGGATATCCAAAATATCGGCTTTTACCCAATCGATAGTATTGAATAAGGCTTCAGGGTTTTCAGTGTAACAAGAAAACACGTTTTTGGTGTGTTTTAAGCTTTTTTTACTTCTGTAAATGGCTCTTACTTTTTTACCTTCCGAAGTAAGTCTGTAAAGTAAATGTGCGCCAACTAAACCGGTTCCTCCTGTTACTAAAATCATGCAACTAAATTAAAGAATTATTCATAATTGATGCCTTAATATATATGTATTTTTATCTTTGCCTAGGTTTTTTAAAAAGAGTTAAAATGATAAAGAATTTTGTTGAAGAATTGACATGGCGCGGTATGATCCAAGATAGTATGCCAGGTACTGAAGAACACTTATTAGAAGCGATGCGTTTGGCATATGTGGGTATCGATCCTACAGCTGATTCGCTGCATATTGGGCATCTGGTTGGTGTTATGGGCTTGAGACATTTTCAGTTGTCAGGACATAAGCCTGTAGCGCTTGTAGGTGGTGCAACAGGAATGATTGGCGATCCTTCAGGAAAATCGGCAGAGCGTAATTTGCTTAACGAAGAAACGCTTATTCATAACCAAAACGCTATTAAAGAACAACTTTCAAGGTTTTTAGACTTTGATAGTGATGCCGATAATGCTGCTGTTATTGTGAATAACTACGATTGGATGAAGACCTTTTCATTCCTTGAATTTATTAGAGATGTTGGAAAGCATATAACTGTGAACTATATGATGGCTAAAGATTCGGTTAAGAAACGTTTGTCTTCCGAGTCGTCTGTTGGAATGAGTTTTACCGAGTTCACTTATCAATTGGTTCAAGGTTACGATTTTTTACATTTATACCGCGATAAAAACTGTACGCTTCAAATGGGCGGTAGTGATCAATGGGGAAACATTACCACGGGAACCGAATTGATTCGTCGTGTTGATGCTGGAAAGGGTTATGCCTTAACTTGGCCTTTAATCACTAAAGCAGATGGAACCAAATTCGGAAAAACAGAAGGTGGTAATATTTGGCTTGATGCCGAAAGAACTTCTCCTTATAAATTCTACCAATATTGGCTGAATACCAGTGATGTTGATGCTGAAAAATATATTAAAATCTTTACCTTTTTAAGTAGAGAAACTATAGAGTCTTTAATTGAAGAACATCAGCAGGCACCGCATTTACGTGCTTTGCAAAAGCGTTTGGCAGAAGAAATTACAACCATGGTACATTCTAAAGAGGATTTAGACAATGCTATTAAAGCAAGTAATATTCTTTTCGGAAAATCTACCAGTGAAGATTTAAAAGCTTTAAACGAAAAAACCTTTTTAGATGTTTTTGATGGCGTGCCACAAACACAAATCTCAAAATCTGAAATTGATAATGGTTTAGATATTATTGCTGCACTAGCCGAGCAAGGTGGATTTTTAAAGTCTAACGGCGAAGCAAGACGTGCATTAAAAGAGAACTCGATTTCTGTGAATAAAGAAAAGGTGAAGGACGATTTTAAAATTACATCAGCTGATTTGATTAATGATAAGTTCGTGCTTTTACAACGCGGTAAGAAGAATTACTTTGTGTTGCAAGTGGTTTAGTTGAACGTAAACGTTTTTGTTTAGGGGGGTGTTATCAATAGCCCTTTGATTTTATAATACTTTTTGTTTCAAATATTTATAAAATAAGAACGCCTGATTTAGTAATAAATCAGGCGTTCTTTTGTAACTAATAATTAAATTTTTCTTTTTCTAACTGTAGCTTTAGACGGTATGCGCTTGCATAACTTACAAGATATATTGTTTTTTATAAAACCATAAGATTACAACCGCGAATATCAGCATTATCAAAACGGCCTATTACCTCAAAAGAGCCGTCAGTTTTCACACGACCTAAATCTTGCGTGGCAATAAAAGCGCAGGAATTGATGTTGGCCATATCAATAATATTCAGTCCACCAGCTTTTTCTGCTGGTTGTATGTTTAGGGCATCTTCGGTGTCTCTGGTTAGTATTTTCATCCATGGCGGACACTCAAAAACACCTTGTCCTTGGGAGTAGGCCTGACTTAATAGTTCGGTCATACCGTATTCACTATGGATGTTTTCAACGCCAAAACCTGATTTAAGAATGTCATGAAGCTCATTTCTAATCAGTTCTTTACGTTTGCCTTTCATGCCTCCAGTTTCCATGATTATGGTGTTTTTTAATTGGAACTGATAGGTTTCAACCAAATCTAATAAGGCAAATGAAACTCCTATTAGTAATACTTTTTTGCCTTCAGCATCTAGTTTAATCAGAGCTTCTTTTAATTCTTCAAGATTATTCAAATAAAATCCGCTTTCAGGATGTTTAGAGATTTTTATCATGGCATCGACCATGTATATTAACGACGAGCCCTGACGCTCCAAATAGGAGGGTAGAAGTCCTAAAATGACATAATCTTCAATAGGGCCGTAAAATTGTTCAAAACCCTTGGTAAAACTTTTGTTGTAAACCTCAAGATCTGTAACATGGTGTTTGCTGGTCTCATTGCCTGTAGTTCCAGAGCTGGTAAAGGTTGTTTGTATGGCAGATTGGGAACTTAAAATGTCACGCGTTTTAAAAAACTGAATCGGTAAAAAAGGGATTTGTTGTATGCTAGTAACTTCACTAGGGTGAATGTATAACAAATCGCAAAAAGAACGATAAACCCTATTGTTTTTAAACTGAAAGTTGAAAACTTGTAAAGCGACATCTTCGAAATCGGCTGCGTTTTGTATATTGAAAATCGTATTACTATCCATTCTTTTATTGATATGATACAAAAGTATGTAAAATAAAAAAGCACTGCTATTGCAACGCTTTAAATAGATTTATTTTAAGTTTTGATGCTACTTAATAACAAGCTTACGGGTTTCACTTTGACCTTTTTCTGTTATTTTTAAAATGTAAATCCCTTTACTAAGTTGGGAGATGTTTAATTCTCTTCCAACTAGATTTTTAGACATTAATCGCTTACCAAGGACATCGAAAATTTGAACTTGTTTAGGGGCGTTTAATTTTGAGATAATATGGACGTAAGTGTTTTGACTATTAACCGGGTTAGGGTAAATGGTTAAACCTGGAATATTTTCTATGGCAGACGATATGGTCTCTTTATTTTGAGCTTCTGAAGGCAGCGCTATAAACAAAGTGAAAATAAGAAAAATATAAAAAAAGTAGTTTTTTACCATTTGTTGAAATTAGTTAATACTAGGTTATGATTTTAGGCTTTAGACCTCTCATAATTAGTAAGGTATAAAGTTAGTGTTTTGTATCAAAAGTGGTGCCATAAAACTGTTAAAAATTTGGTTTTTAAGGTTAAATTTAAATCTTTGTAACAGTATTGTTATCTTAGTGTTATTAATAATGTAATTTTATTTAAATTGTGTTATTAGTTCTATCTTTACTTCGACAAACGTCGTAACTACAATGAAAAAAAAGGATATAAAAATTTTACTGGTTGATGATGAACCAGATATTTTAGAAATTGTTGGATATAATTTATCTAGCGAAGGCTACCAAGTGATTACAGCTGAAAACGGACAAGAAGGTGTTAAAAAGGCTAAAAAAGAATTGCCGCATCTTATTATTTTAGATGTTATGATGCCTGAAATGGATGGTATTGAAGCCTGTGAAATCATCAGAAAAAATCCAGATTTAAAAAACAGTATTGTTACATTTTTAACAGCTAGAGGAGAAGACTATTCTCAAGTAGCTGGTTTTGATGCTGGTGCCGATGATTATATAACGAAGCCTATAAAACCAAAAGTTTTAGTTAGTAAGGTGAAAGCGCTATTAAGACGCTTTAAAGAGGAAGATGTTGCCGATACCATGAAAATTGGTAGTTTAATTATTAACCGCGACGAATATAAAATCACTTCTAAAGGTGTTGAAATCATTCTGCCTAGAAAAGAATTTGAATTACTTTCATTATTAGCTTCCAAGCCTGGAAAAGTGTTTAAAAGAGACGAAATTTTAGATGCTGTTTGGGGTAATGAAGTGGTTGTTGGTGGTAGAACCATCGATGTTCACATCAGAAAACTTCGTGAAAAATTAGGGGATGATAGTTTTAAAACGATTAAAGGCGTGGGTTATAAGTTTGTTGATTAATGCCTTCTCAATTTAAAAAATCATATCGTTTTGCGGTAAGAACATCGCTATGGATTGCCCTTTACACAACACTCGTAATGGGTGTTTTTTTGTACTATCTAGAAGCCTTATACTGGTATTGGCTTGCTTTGTTTAGTATAATCGTGTTTTTATTCTCTTTAGTCATCATTCAGTATAATGTTGAACGGTTTATTTATAAGCGTATTAAAAAAATATACGATGATTTAACCCTGCTGGAGTCGGCTAATCTTTCTAAAGGTCCTATTACAACAAATATTAAAACTCTTACCGAGGATATCGATCGTTATGCTAAGGATAAAAAGATTGAAATTGAAACCTTAAGGGTTCGCGAGGAGTATCGTAAAGAGTTTATCGGTAATGTGTCTCATGAATTAAAAACACCCTTATTTACGGTTCAAGGGTATATTTTAACTTTGTTAGATGGAGCAGCAGACGATAAGGAAATCAGAAAAAAATATTTAGAACGTGCAAGTAAGGGTATCGAAAGACTTGGTTTTATTATCAAAGATTTGGATATGATTACTAAGCTTGAGGTGGGTGATCTTAGACTGCAATATGAGGTTTTTAATATCGTAGAACTTATAAGGCAAGTTTTTGACATGCTGGAAATGAAGGCTAACAAAAAGGATATTACTTTAACTTTTGATAGAAAATACACAACTCCTGTTTTTGTGCGAGCTGATAAAGAGCGTGTACAACAAGTTTTAGCAAACTTAATTGTGAATTCTATTAAATACGGAAGTGAACGAGGAACCACCGAAATAAGTATCGAAAACCTTATTAAAAACAAAGTCATCATTCGGGTAACCGATAATGGTGAAGGCATTGCTAAAATGCATTTACCACGTTTGTTTGAACGTTTTTATCGTGTAGATAAAAGTGGATCTCGAAGAGAGGGTGGGTCAGGTCTTGGCTTGTCTATTGTAAAACATATTATAGAAGCGCATAAAGAGAAAATCTATGTAGAAAGTGAAGAAGGTATCGGTAGCGAGTTTTCTTTCACTTTAGAAAAAGCTGAACAGTGATTTATAATCAGGCGTGAAGTCAAAAGCTTTCAATCCTTCATAGGCTAAAACTTCATCGAGTTTATCTATGGTAAACGCATCTTGTTTACAGGTAGGAACCATACTTAATTCCCAAAGTCTTTCTGCAAGATACTCTTGTTCAAATTGTCCGGGCGTTGGAATAAAAAAGGCCTTTTTGTTAAGTTTCGCTAAATCCATGACCGTGGTATAACCAGAGCGTGAGATGATTAAAGCGCTTTCATTGATGGTTTTTTCAAGTAAATTGGAAGTCATGAAATTATAAATCGTGATGTTTCCAAAAACCTCTTTGGTTTGTTGGGCTTCCATTTGACCTCTTACAAAAACAATTTTTCCAGTGAAGCTTTTAAGTTCTTGTAAAAGTTTTTCTTCTAATAAAGAACGTTGCGGTTCTGGCCCTGAAATTAAAACCATCAAATCATTTTTGATTACCTCGTTTGATGCTGTAAATCGGCTTAAAGGTCCAATATATTCCGTAGGGATATCAAATGTTTTTACATGACCTAGTTTGCCACTTAAATTCGGTTCTCCAGGAATGTCGGGTACCCAGCATCTGTCAAATTTCTTTATAAATTTTTGATGCATTTTAGTACTCAACCAAGAGGTGCTTCCGCTTAAAACATATAGTTGATGCGTTATAAAAATAGAAGGCACTTTTTTGTTTCTTACACCCATTCTATTATCAGAAATAATTCCAGCAATATCGTGTGTATCTAGAATTTCAGCAACTGCTTTTTTTTCCCTTTTTATAGCTTTTAGAAGCTTAGGGGAGTCTTTAATCAGTTTTAATTTAAAGTGTTTTCCGTTTTTGGCGTAGGTTACGTTATACGAAGGCAGTTCGATAGATGATACATTAGGGAATTCCTTTCTTAATAGGGCTAATGCAGCACCATCACTGGCTATTATTGGTGTAAAATTTTCTGCAATTAAAGCGTTTATTATCGGTATGCATCGCGTGGCATGACCTAGGCCCCAGTTTAATGGAGCGACCAAAATTTGCTTTTTCATAAGTAGGAGTTACTTTTTCATTTTGCATTGAGCAAAGCGCTGTATCATCACCACAGCGAACCTTGAATATCCATGTTTTTCACTTCGCCATGTAGCTTGTGAAAATTTTTATAATTTCAAAGATAAGTGTATTACCACTCTTTTATATTTCCTTAATTTTACCAAATCTATTTCAAATAATAATTAATTGTTAATTCATTGTTTTAAAATAGCTTAACGTTGTCATACTTTTGCAAACGCTTACAGCAGTGAAATTAAATAATTAAAAATAGTTAGCATACCTTGGGAAGTAAAAATAAACTCAGAAGATTTAAGGAAAACGAAACATTTTCAAATGTATTTCAACCTACAAGAGATGAACTTGTAGAATCTCAATTCAAATTAAAAGGGCAGTGGCGCACTGAAGTTTTTAAAAATAACAACCCTTTAGTTTTAGAGTTAGGTTGTGGTAAAGGAGAGTATTCTGTGGCTTTAGCTCAAAAATATCCAGATAAAAATTTCATTGGAATTGATATTAAAGGGGCGCGATTCTGGCGCGGGGCAAAAACTGCCATTGAAGATGGAATTTCAAATGTAGCTTTCTTACGTACTCAAATAGAGCTTATTGATCATGCTTTTGCCGAAGGTGAGGTCGATGAGATATGGATTACATTTCCAGACCCACAAATAAAATATAAGCGTACCAAGCATCGTATGACAAACGCAATTTTCTTAGAGCGTTACAAGAAAATATTAAAACCGGAAGGTGTAGTGAATCTAAAAACTGACAGTGAATTTATGCATGGTTACACCCTTGGTTTATTACATGGTGCTGGGCATGAAGTACTTTATGCCAATCATAATGTGTATAAACAAGAAGGAAGCCCAGAAGAAGTAACTTCCATTCAGACCTTTTATGAATCGCAGTACTTAGAGCAAAACAAAGCGATTACCTATATCAGGTTTAAAATCAAATAGTTTGGAGGTTACAATTGTATTTTTACTAGGTTTTATCTTTGCTTTTTTAGGTGTCATTCCTCCGGGTTTGTTAAACATGACTGCGGCAAAAATTAGTCTTAAAGAAGGTCATGTTCGCGGCATTATGTTCTCCATAGGAGCCTGTATTGTGGTTTTAGGACAAACCTATATTGCTTCCATTTTTGCGAGTTACTTAAGTACAAATCCCGAAGTGGTTGATGTGCTAAGGCGCGTAGCCGTTGTTATCTTCATTTTAATTACCATTTACTTTTTGTTTATAGCAAAATCTAAAGAACCTAAGGAAGTCAAACTTCAAAAAAGAAGTAAGCACAGCCGTTTTTTTCAAGGGGTACTCATGTCGGCTTTAAACGTGTTTCCTATACCGTACCAAGCTTATATGACCATTTCATTGGCTTCTTTGGGGTGGATAACTTTCGAGAAAATTAGTGTGATTTCTTATGTCGCTGGAGCTGTTATGGGATCATTCGCGACCTTGTATTTGTATATTTTCTTTTTTGATAAAATAAAGAGTAAGGCCCTCACTTCTCAGAAAAATATGAACCGCCTTATTGGTGGTATCACAGCTATCATGTCTATAGTGACTATTATAGGAATTATTAGAGGATCATGAAACCAGAAACACTAAGTTTTTTCGAACGTGTATATGATGTGGTAAAGCAAATTCCCTATGGAAGTGTAACGAGTTACGGGGCTATTGCGAACTATCTAGGTGCTCCGCGAAGTGCAAGGATGGTAGGGTACGCCATGAATAATGCGCATGGTAAGGACGTGCCTGCGCACCGCGTAGTAAACCGGAAAGGTTTATTAACGGGCAAGCATCATTTTGAGGGTACAAATTTAATGCAGCAGCTTCTCGAAAATGAAGGTGTTCTGGTAAAAGACAACCAAATTCAAAGTATCGAGAAAGTGTTTTGGAATCCATCTGAAGCATTGCAGTAACGATTAGCTTGATTTTAAGTTAGGCGTTATGGTAAGCGCTTTTTTCTTACGAGCAGAAAGCTTCAAGATTTTATCTAAAAGATTAATTTCATTCTTAAAGAGGGTTTTCTTTAAATCCTGCATTTCTTTTTCCATTTGTCTCTTAATAATTTTTTTAAGATCGCTGGTAAAGGCTAGATTAAAAGCTTTTTTGTAAAGGTAAATGTGATTTGCAAGTATTATTTCGTCATCGGCAATACAGATTGAAACTTGGTTTTTTTCATCTAATAAATAGTATTCATCAGAAATTGGTGAAATTAATTTTTTGATAGATTGATCTTCAGAATAGTTATTTATAATATCAATTATGAATTTACAATCCTCTCGCGTGGCCTTGCTTTCGAAGTTAAACATCTTAAACATAATTAGTTATATTAAACTGTTATTATGTAGGTGCCTTAGGTTGTACGAACCTATGTAAGTAATAAAAACTTCAATATACGATTTGGGTTATATTGAAAATAGCTGTTTTTATACTAGTTTGGTCTTTACTAAGATACGAAATTCTTTAAACAAGTATGTTATGTATGCATAAAAAAATCTTTAATGCATTCTTCGTAATTTATCATGATCTCCTTTTAGAATTTGCTGTTTTTAACAGGTGAAAATTAGCAATAAAACCGTTGTTTATATGAAGTTTTAAGCTTTGCAAATGAAGTGGGTAATAGTATAATTAGTCAATTAGCAATTAATTGGCTACAAAACTTACGGCTTTAGAACCTTAAACTAAAGTTAATTATAAACAAAACTTATAGGATAGCACTTCCGTCTTAGCGCATTATTAATTATCTTTGTAGTTAGAATTAATTTGAATAAATGAAGCTTAATAAGAAAGATATTTTAACAGCACTCGAAAGCATTACAGTTCCAGGAGAAGGACAAAACATGGTTGAAAGTGGGGCTGTTAAAAATGTGGTAACTTTTGGAGACGAAGTTATTGTTGAAATTACCATAAAGAACCCAAGTCTGCAGGCGAAAAAACGTACTGAAGTTGATATTTTAAAAACCATTCACGAAAAGGTTTACGAGAAGGCTAAAATTAAAGTCAATGTAAAAGTTGAAGCGCCAGAAACTCCAAAACCAAATGTGATTAAAGGTAAACCTGTTCCAGGGATTCAAAATATTATCGCTGTGGCATCCGGTAAGGGTGGTGTTGGGAAATCTACCGTTACAGCAAATTTAGCCGTATCATTAGCGAAAATGGGCTTTAAAGTTGGTGTTTTAGATGCCGATATTTACGGGCCTTCAATTCCTATCATGTTTGATGTGGTTAACGAAAAACCTTTAGCTGTTAATGTTGAGGGGAAATCGAAAATGAAACCCATCGAAAATTATAACGTAAAGGTGTTATCTATTGGTTTTTTTACACAGCCTAACCAAGCGGTAGTTTGGAGAGGACCAATGGCCGCCAAAGCTTTAAATCAAATGATTTTTGATGCCCACTGGGGAGAACTAGATTTCTTATTGTTAGATTTACCTCCTGGAACTGGAGATATTCATTTAAGTATCATGCAGTCGCTGCCTATAACTGGGGCTGTTATTGTAAGCACGCCTCAAAATGTGGCATTAGCTGATGCTAAAAAAGGAGTTGCGATGTTTCAACAAGACAGTATCAATGTGCCTGTTTTAGGATTGATTGAAAATATGGCGTACTTTACACCAGAAGAATTACCAAATAATAAATATTTCATATTTGGAAAAGAAGGTGCGAAACACCTAGCAGAGGATTTAAAAGTACCGTTTTTAGGTGAGTTACCTCTGGTACAAAGTATAAGAGAAGCTGGAGACGTTGGTCGTCCTGCAGCGCTTCAAACAGGAGCACCTCTAGAAAAAGCATTTGAAAAAATCACACAGAATGTGGTTCAGGAAGTAGTTCGAAGAAACGATGATTTACCGCCTACAGAGGCTATTAAAATAACAACAATGGCTGGTTGTGCAGCGGTTAAAAAATAAGAATATGACATCAGAAGAGTTAAAAATGAATGTTGAAAAAGCACTTGAAGAAATTCGTCCTTTTTTACAAAGTGATGGCGGTGATATTTCATTGCTATCTATTGAAAATGATAATTTGGTAAAAGTACGTTTGGAAGGTGCTTGCGTAGGGTGCAGTGTGAATCAAATGACACTTAAATCTGGTGTGGAAATGACTATTAAAAAATATGCGCCTCAAATTGAGCAGGTTATTAATATTGAAGATTAATTTAAAGAGCTATTAAAGCCTCAATTAAATTATTGTTTCAATGCAAAAGGGTTTCTAAAAAATATAGAATTTTAAAAATTTAATATTTTTTAGAAACTTTTTTTAATTACCCTTATAAAACTTATAATAATAAAGGTGCTTCGTTTAAATTTGTATTCAAAATTAATGTGAGGTGCGTTTGCACGAACAAAAATTAAGTAATGGAAGATATTAATATCAAAATAACAGACAGAGATGGTGTTACACATGAGATTGTTGCGCCAACCGATATGGCAATGAATCTTATGGAAGTGGTAAGGTCCTATGAATTAGCTCCAGAAGGAACCATTGGGGTTTGTGGTGGTATGGCTATGTGCGCTTCGTGTCAATGCTACGTCTTAAGTGATACCGTTTTGCCTGAAATGGGTGATGATGAAGAGGCAATGCTTTCTGAGGCATTCGACGTTAAAGACAATAGCCGTTTAGGATGTCAAATTCAAATAACTCCTGAAATGGAAGGGCTTGAAGTTGAATTAGCTCCAGAGAGTTAATTTTTTAAAATGCCATTATAGTATATAAAGCTATTATAATTTAAAAAGCCCCTTATTTAGGGGCTTTTTAAGTATTTGTCTCCTATTAAATAAGACAATTATTTTGAAGTAATCTTGATATTTGGATCAATTTTTTTAAGGGAATCACCAAACTTTTGAACAGCAGTTTCTACTTCTTTTTGGTGTCCTGAAAAAGTTTTAGATCCAGAGATTGATTTTCCCATTACTGTGTAAGAGTAAGTAACTTCTACAGTTTCTGCATCCTTAACATCGCCGTAAGATCCATCGTGATTTAATGGAGCATCACTTGAAGATGTTGAATGGGCTTTTTCTACCGTACCTGCTTCTTCTGTAGTCTCTTCTGAGTTTTCAGTGGCGTCTTCCACTACGATCTCCTCTTCTTCAACAACAACAACTTCTTCTGTAGGTTCTTCAGTTGTTGGAGTAGGTTCAGCTGCTTTGGCATTATCTTTACATGACGTAAATGATACGATTAAAGCTGTAAGAGCTAAAGTACTTAAAATTGATTTTTTCATAATTTTGAAATTTGTAATATTGGTTTGATTATTTCTTAGGGCTAAATTAATAACTTTTTTTTAACCATAAAATTGGCCTTATTCATTTACGTTGTAATGAAATAAAAGAACGACATAATACGAAATTAATGGTATCTCATATTAAGAAACCATAGCCTGAATTTAATAGTGTTTAATAGGTTAATCCTATAAGGTTAAATATAAATAAGGATGGTGTTTTATTTGTCGTCACCAATTTTATTAACTTCTTTTTTTACTTTGTCTGACGTTTCTTTAACGGCATCTTCTGTAGCATCAGCAGCATTTTCTAAAGCTTCTCCAGTGGCATCTACAGCGTTTTCAACGGCATTTTCCGTAGCGTGAGCTGCATCTTCTAGCGCTTCGCCTGTAGCATCAGCAGCGTCTTCAATGGCTTCACCTGCTTTATCTGCCGACTCATGCATGGCTTCTTTTGCAGATTCTGCTTTTTTCGAATCCCTACAAGAGGTGAAACTTAAAGATAAAACGGCACATAAAACGGTACTTAAAATTACTTTTTTCATTTTTTCGGGTTTGGTGTTAATATTTAGTTTTAAACATGCATTTAACACAATAACAAAAAAAGCATTGCGTTAAACGCTATAATATACGTAGATAATTTAAGATTTGGATTACTGCACCTTTATTCTTTTTTATGAAGGCTTCGTTTAAAAGGCCTGTAGCGTGTCGCTTTTTTTGGTTTTCAATCAATTCTGTTAAAATGGCGTCAAATTGATTTTGGGTGGCAATTGAGAACATCCCTCCGTTTTCTATGAGCGCTTTGGCTTCAGGAAATTTATCGTAGTGATTTCCAATAATTATTGGAATTCCAAAAACAGCTGGCTCTAAAGTGTTGTGTAACCCCGTATGGCCTAAACCGCCGCCTACATAAGCGATATCGGCATAGTTGTATATTTTTGTGAGTATGCCAATGGTGTCTACAATAAATACTTTGGCGTGAACCAAATCACTATGCTGTTTGTTAGAAAAAAGTACGGTTGGTGCTTTAATTTGCTTTTGAATATGATTTATCTGATCAGATTTTATATTGTGGGGCGCAATGATAAACTTGATGTCTTTATTACTATGGTTATTGATGAAGTTTATTAACAGTGCTTCGCCTTCAGGCCAAGTGCTACCGGCAACAATGCACAACTTATTATCTTTAAAAGTTTCAATAAAATCTAAAGTATTATCGATGCTTAATTGGTTGTAAACCCTATCGTACCTTGTGTCGCCAGTAATAGTAGTATTTCGGTAGTTTATAGAATGAAGCAAGGTTTGAGAGACTTCGTTTTGAGTGAAAATATGCTCGAAAGCAAATAAGGCATCTCTTAAAGGTTTTCCATAATATTTAAAGTAAGGCTGGTTTTCTCGAAAAGCCGCCGAGATTAAAATAGCTTTACCCTGACGTTTTTTTAATTTTTTTAAGTAATTGGGCCAAATATCATACTTAACAAAAATAGTAAGCTCAGGATTTACAAGGTTTAAAAAGCGTTTAGCATGGGCCTTCGTATCTATAGGTAAGTAAACGACAACATCGGCAATGGGACTGTTTTTGCGAATTTCATAGCCCGATGGTGAAAAAAAACTCAGCACTATTTTATGTTCCGAATAGTGTTGGCGTAACGCTTGAAAAACCGGGAGGCCTTGCTCGTACTCACCTAAGGAAGCGCAGTGAAACCAAAGGGTTTTATCGCCGGGGTTTAATTCGTTTTTTAATATAGAAAAGGTGTTTTTCCTACCAATAACGCCTTTTTTTAGCTTATCACTAAAAATGCCGCTAAGCGGTAATACCGCGTTGGTTATTTGGGTGCCTATATTATAAAGTAAATCCACTATTTTTCTTTGTGCTAAAATACATGACTTTAAAATATTATAGGAATTAAAAGCAAAATTTATTAAAATTCATGACTGGAATTTAACTAGACATCATCCATATTATTCTTTTTATAAGGCCCTAGAAACCCAATCATTTTGTAAATTTGTGTACTGTAAACTCAGTTTGAGTTTCATTAAAATTAGTCTTTGCTAATCTTATGATTTAGCAGGCTCAACTCTTTTTTAGATGAAAAAAATTCAAATGGTAGACCTTAAAGGTCAATATAGTGAGATTAAAGATATTGTTAATCCTTCCATTCAAGAGGTTATAGAAAACACCGCCTTTGTAAACGGTCCTAAAGTTCACGAATTTCAGAAAAACCTAGAAACTTATTTAGACGTAAAGCACGTTATTCCGTGTGCCAATGGTACCGATGCCCTTCAAATTGCTATGATGGGGTTAGGATTAAAGCCAGGGGATGAGGTGATTACAGCCGATTTTACCTTTGCAGCCACGGTTGAAGTGATTGCCTTACTTCAATTAACACCCGTTTTAGTTGATGTTAATGCAGATGATTTCAATATTAATATAGAAGCGATTAAAAACGCTATTACGCCAAAAACCAAGGCGATTGTACCAGTGCACCTTTTTGGGCAATGTGCCAATATGGAAGCGATTATGGAGCTAGCAAAAGCTCATAATTTATTTGTAATTGAAGATAACGCCCAAGCTATTGGAGCCAATTATACCTATGCCGATGGTACAAAAGTAAAAGCAGGGACTATTGGCGATGTTGGTGCGACTTCTTTTTTTCCATCTAAGAATTTAGGGTGTTATGGCGATGGTGGTGCTATTTTTACAAATGATGATGATTTAGCTCATACCATTCGCGGAATTGTAAATCACGGGATGTACGAACGTTACCATCATGATGTCGTTGGGGTTAATTCGCGCTTAGATAGTATTCAGGCTGCGGTTTTAGATGCTAAACTACCACTTTTAGATCAGTATAATAATCGTAGAATTGAAGCTGCAAATAAATATGATGCGGCTTTTAACGGTCTTGAAAATATTGTTACGCCTTATCGTTATGGCGATATAGATAATCATGTATTTCACCAATATACTTTACAAGTTAAGGGTGTAGATCGTGATGCCTTAGTAAAGCACCTAAATGAAAATGACATTCCTTGTGGTGTGTACTATCCAATTCCACTGCATAGACAAAAAGCCTATGTAGATGAGCGTTATAATGAAGCCGATTTTGAAGTGACTAATCAATTGGTTAAGGAAGTGATTTCATTACCTATGCACACCGAATTGGACGACGAACAAATACATTTTATAACAACAACTATAATAAGCTATTTAAATGAGTAAAATTTTAGTCACAGGCGGCCTTGGTTTTATAGGTTCGCACACTGTAGTAGAACTTCAGAATGAAGGATATGAAGTCGTAATTATTGATGATTTATCGAATTCTTCTGAAAAAGTATTAGACGGCATCACAGCCATAACAGGTAAAACACCACTTTTTGAAAAGTTAGATTTAAAAGAAAAGGCTGGCGTTGAAGCTTTTTTTGCTAAACATAACGACATCAAAGGTGTGATACATTTCGCAGCGAGTAAAGCTGTTGGCGAAAGTGTACAAGAGCCTTTATTGTATTATGAAAACAATATAAGCACGTTGGTTTATCTTTTAAAAGAGTTGAAAAAACTACCTGAAGCCTCTTTTATTTTTAGTTCTTCTTGTACGGTTTACGGTCAGGCAGATGAGCTACCAATCACAGAAAACGCCCCTGTAAAACAAGCTGAATCCCCTTATGGAAATACCAAACAAATAGGAGAAGAAATTATTAGTGATACCTGTAAAGTGGTTCCAAGCTTAAAAGCTATAGCACTGCGCTATTTCAATCCTGTTGGAGCTCATGAATCTGCTGCAATAGGAGAGCTTCCTATTGGAGTACCTCAAAACTTAGTGCCGTTTATTACCCAAACAGCCATTGGTTTACGTGAGCAATTATCTGTTTTTGGTGATGATTACCCTACGCCAGATGGTACCTGTATTCGTGATTATATTCACGTGGTAGATTTAGCTAAAGCACACGTGGTAGCTTTACAACGTTTGTTAGAAGGAAAAAACAAAGCGAATTATGAAACCTTTAACCTAGGTACAGGAACGGGTAGCTCGGTTTTAGAAGTTGTAAAGTCCTTTGAAAAAGTTTCTGGTGAAAAATTAAATTATAAAATCGTAGGTAGAAGAGCAGGAGATATTATCTCTGCTTATGCCGATACGAATAAAGCTAACGATGAGTTAGGCTGGAAAACAAAACTTTCTTTAGACGATGCGATGCGTTCGGCTTGGAAGTGGGAACAAAAAGTAAGAGCGGAACAGTAAGCTTCCGTTTTTACTAAAATTAAAAAAGCATTAAAACCTCAAGTTGAAGTTTTAATGCTTTTTTTATATCTATTTCTGACTCTTTTCCTTCGGACGAATAATCATTCTAAAAGATTGGTCTTTGTTGATGTAGTAGCCCATCCAATCGTAAAAGGCACGCATTCTATTTCTAAAATTAACTAAAGACATGATGTGTACAAAAATCCAAACCCACCAGGCTATAAATCCTTTTAGGAAGAATTTTTGGTTAGGACCATCGGTAACTGCTTTGTTGGTGCCAATAATAGCCATGGATCCTTTGTCGTTATAACTAAAGGCTTTCCAATCGTTAGATAATAGGTTTCTTCCTAAATTAAGCGCTTGTTGAATGGCTACTTGTGCCAATTGTGGATGCCCATCAGGATATTTTTCGTCATCCATAACTATAGATCCGTCTCCAATCGCATAAATATTATTGTAGCCTTCCACTAAATTATGACCGTTTGTTTTTAAACGTTTCCCGCGGCCATAAGATGCTTCCTTAAATCCTTTAAAGGTTCTTGCTGAAATTCCCGCGGCCCAAATTAAATTTCTAGAATGAATTTCTGTACCATCAGAAAGGTAAACCACATCATCTTTAAAGTCATTAACAAAGGTGTTTAGTTTAATATTGATGCCGTAGTCTTTTAACTTATCATAGGTGTATTCTTGTGTTTTTTTAGACATGGCAGCCAATACAGCATCTTGCCCATCAATTAAATAAATGTCACCAAGATCGGAGGTGTCTAATTCGGGGTAGTCCTTCGCTAAAATATGAGCACGCATTTCAGAAAATAACCCTGAAAGTTCTACGCCTGTAGGGCCCGCTCCGGCAATAACAAAAGATAATAAGGCTTTTCTTCTGTTGGGGTCGCTAATACGTGTTGCGCGTTCGAGTCGTGTAAAAATTAAATTTCGAAGCGCGAGAGCATCCGAAATGGTTTTCATGGGTAAGCTAAGTTTGGCAATATTTTCATTGCCAAAAAAATTGGTTTCAGCACCTGTAGACATGACTAAAATGTCGTAGTGCAATTCACCGTTGCTTAAAATGATTTTGTTTACTTCAGGGATAACCTCTTGCAGTTCGCCCATTCGGAAACCTACGTTTTTGTTTCGTAATATTTTTCGGTAGGGGTAGCTAATAGCCGAAGGTTCCATAAATCCTGCAGCAACTTGGTATAAAAGTGGCGGAAAGAAGTTGTAATTGTTTAAATCGACTAAAATGACTTTAAAATGACTTTGATTTTTTAGTTGATCGACCAGTTGTAAACCAGCAAAGCCTCCACCAACAATAATAATGGTTTTTTCTTTTTTCATAGAACAATTTTGGTAGTTGTGTAACAATGTTTAGTTGTTACAAAGATACGTGTGTTTTTTATGAAATATAAGAGAGGAGTTGATAAAATTTGTTAGATTCTAGCGTTTTATAAATACAAAAACGGACTAAAAAAAGTTGATTTTTAGTCCGTTTACAAATTTTATATATGCTGTGTTTTTAAGCCGATTTCTGCTTTTTAAAACTCATTAATAGTAAAATTATCATACCAGCACTCACCGACATATCGGCTAAATTAAAGATGCCCGTTTTAAAAACGCCACCCAAGTCTATAAACAAAAAATCAGTTACTGAGCCATATACAATTCTATCGTAAACATTGGCGATACCACCACCAATAATACTGGAAAATGCAAAAAGCGACCAATTATCTAGTGTTTTGTCTTTTAAAATGTGACTTAAAACAAGACCTAATACAACAATAGGTAGTATTAATAAAAGAATGATACGAAGGGTTGGATTCAAATCGCTTCCCATGCCTAAAAAGGCGCCTGTGTTTTCCACATTCATAAGAGTGAAATAGTCTCCAATAATAGGAATGCGTTCGCCAGGCTGTGTATCGGTTCTACCAACTATGGTTGCTCTAACAATCACTTTTGAAATTTGATCGGCAGCAATGGTTAGAAAAATAACCAAAAAAATGTAGATGGAACGTTTAGTAATTTTCATCTAAATTAATTTTCAAAAGTAGCCGAAACAGTTTCAGAAGCTCTATTAATCTTTTTAACCAAACCTTGTAAAACTTTTCCAGGACCAACCTCAGTAAATAAAGTGGCACCATCGGCAATCATTTGCTCAACAGACTGCGTCCAACGTACAGGAGCTGTTAACTGAGAAATTAAGTTTGCTTTTATAGCGGCTTCATCGCTTACAGCGTTTGCTGTTACATTCTGATAAATAGGGCAGTTTGGTTTGCTGAAAGTTGTGTTTTCTATAGCTGCGGCAAGTTCTTCGCGTGCAGGTTCCATAAGTGGTGAATGAAAAGCACCACCAACAGGTAGTACTAAAGCACGTCTTGCTCCAGCATCTTTTAAGGCTTCACAAGCTTTATTGATAGCTTCAATTTCACCTGAAATCACTAATTGCCCAGGGCAGTTGTAGTTAGCTGCAACTACAACACCATCGGTTTGCTTACAAATATTTTCAACCAGGTTATCTTCTAAACCTAAAACAGCAGCCATAGTACTTGGTTGTAATTCACAAGCTTTTTGCATGGCTAAAGCACGTTGAGATACAAGTTTTAATCCGTCCTCAAAAGTTAAAGCACCATTTGCAACTAAGGCTGAAAACTCTCCTAAAGAATGTCCTGCAACCATATCTGGTTTAAAACTATCTCCTAATGTTTTTGCTAATATCACTGAATGTAAAAAGATAGCAGGCTGAGTTACTTTGGTTTCCTTCAAGTCTTCAGCAGAACCTTCAAACATGGTGTCTGTAATTTTAAAACCTAAAATATCATTGGCTTTTTCAAATAATTCTTGTGCTAAGGCAGAGTTTTCATAAAGATCTAAACCCATTCCAGTAAACTGTGCGCCTTGACCAGGAAAAATATATGCATTCATTGTTTTTAATTTTTTAGAGCTGCAAAAATAAGCATTATAAATTTAGTCGTTATCTATGCTTTTAATAATTTTAGCAGGATTTCCAGCAACCACAACATCATCAGGAAAACTCTTAGTCACCACGGCTCCAGAGCCAACAACAACATTATTACCTAAAGTTACGCCTGGGCAAATGGTAGCGTTGCCACCGATCCATACATTATCGCCAATGGTGATCGGTTTAGCGTATTCTTTGCCGCTGTTTCTAGCTTTAAATTCTAAAGGATGTGTAGCGGTGTATATTTGTACATGTGGCCCAAACATGCAATTATCGCCAATGGAAACTTCAGCGACATCTAAAATACAGCAGTTAAAGTTCATAAATAGATTTTTCCCTGCTTTGATATTACTTCCATAATCGCAGTGAAAAGGTGGTTCAATAAACAGGTTTTCTCCGGCGTTGGGTAGGATTTTATATAAGGTGGCCTGACGTTCTTCTAGGTCTAATTCGCTTAAACTATTGAATTTATGAAATAACAAACGTACCAAATGTCGTGCTTTGGCCAATTCGGGATCGGAAGGGCTGTACATGGCTCCAGCTAACATTTTATCTTTTTCAGTCATAGCTATTTTTGTTTAGAAAGTAGCGATAGCAGCTTCAGCGCAGCGTTCACCATCCATGGCTGCTGAAACAATACCTCCAGCATAACCACCACCTTCGCCACAAGGATATAAATTGGTGATTTGTGGATGTGCTAAATGATCGGTTCTAGGAATGGAAACTGGCGATGAAGTTCTAGATTCTACCCCAACAATATTGGCTTCTTCAGTATAATAACCTTTCATTTTTTGTCCGAAGGCCTCAAAACCTTTTCGTAATCTCCCACCAATAAATTTTGGAAGTAAGGAGTGAAGCGGCGCCGAATTTAATCCGGGTTGATAAGAGCAGTCATTCAAACTGTTTGAAAACTTGCCTTCCACGAAATCGGTTAAACGTTGTGCTGGAGCGACCTGACTTCTTCCGCCTGCCGTAAATGCTAATCGCTCTAAGTTTTTCTGGTATTCTAGGCCTTTTAATACGCCGAATTTTTCATACTTAGGTAAATCTGTGTCTACATTAATTTCAACAACAATACCCGAATTGGCATATAAATTATTCCGTTTTGACGGCGACATACCGTTTACAACCACCTCACCATTGGCTGTGGCAGCAGGAACAATAAATCCGCCAGGACACATGCAGAATGAATATACTCCTCGGTTGTTTACCTGTTGTACTAAACCGTAAGAAGCTGCGGGAAGTAATTCACTTCGTTCTCCAGAGCAGTGGTATTGAATAGAATCAATAATATGTTGAGGATGCTCTACGCGAACACCCATTGCAAATGATTTGGCTTCTAATGCGATGGATTTATCATGTAGTAAATAAAAGATATCTCGTGCTGAATGTCCCGTTGCTAAGATGACTTTTTCAACCGCTAGTTCTTCGCCGTTTTGAAGTTGAACGGCATGGATGCTATTATTTTTTATTTTGAAATCTGTTACTCGAGTTTCAAAATGAATTTCTCCACCATATTTAAGAATGGTTTCACGAATGTTTTGAACCACTTTAGGTAATTTATTGGTGCCAATATGTGGATGTGCATCAATTAAAATTTGATCGGTGGCGCCATGATACACAAGGTTTTCAAAAATACGCCTCACATCGCCACGCTTTAAACTTCGGGTGTATAGTTTACCGTCGCTGTAAGTTCCTGCTCCACCTTCACCAAAACAATAATTGGAATCTTCATTTACAAAGTGCTCCTGATTTATAACTCTTAAATCTCTACGACGATCTTGTACATTTTTACCGCGTTCTAATACAATAGGTTTCATGCCAAGCTCTATACAGCGTAAAGCTGCATACATGCCTGCTGGACCAAATCCAATAATATGAACCGATTTGGCTTTTGAAACATCTTTGTAGTCAAACTGATATTCGGAGGTTTTAGGTAACGCTTCGCGAATATATACCGCCACTTTATAATTGAAAATGATCTTTGGTTTTCGAGCATCAATGGATTTTCGTAACACTTTTACGCCAGTAATGTCTTCTCTGTCTATATCAAGCTTTACGGCCGATTTTAACACTAGAATATCGCTACGCTCTTCCTCTGCTAGCGTGATACGAAGTTGAATTTCTTTTACCATACTGCGAAATTAATGAAAATTGTTTTGAGTTTAAATAAATGATATGCATCATCTGTTTTGTTTTTAATTGATATATCCCAAATCGAAAAAAGTCCTATGAATAGTAAAATTCACAGGACTTTAGTTTTTAAGTTAATTGTATGATTTAATTTATTACTCCACTACAATTTTTAATTGTTTTACACCTTGAGTAGATTCGATATTTAAAATATAAATACCACTTGTAATATTTAAATTTAGAATTTGCTTACTGTAATTTGGTAAAGTTTTTACCGAACGACCATGCATATCGTAAACCTGAATGTTAGTAGGCGTAATACCTGCCAAGTCTAAGGTAAATGTGCCGTTTGATGGGTTTGGATACACGCTAAAAGAAGCTATAGATAAATCATTAGGGCTACTTAAAGTAGAGTCTTCTTGCATATTTACAAAATCTGCCCATTGTGATGCAGTGCTGTATGCCGTTAGACTGCCATTAGGCACAGTTAAAGTTGCTGTATCTGTAGTTGCTGTACTAAAGATGGTGGCTCCTAAGGTTATCGTTGTAGGATCTGCAGCTTTTACGATAACATCGGTTAAGTCTTCACTTTGAAGAAAAGCTTCATCGCCAATAGCGGTTACAGAATCTGGAATTGTTATACTTTTTAATACATAACATTTATAAAATGTTCTATACCCAATTGTAGTGATACCATCAGGAATATTAATGGCGGTTGCTAAAACACATTCCTGAAATGCTTTTTCCCCAATAGAGGCTACAGAATCTGGAATTGTGATGCTTTCTAAAGCTTTACATTGGTAAAAAGCCTCATCAGCAATAGCGGTTACAGAATCTGGAATCGTGATGCTTTTTAAAGCATAACATTTATAAAACATTTTATTCCCTATCTCAGTGACACCATCAGGGATGTTAACACTTTCCAATAAATAACACTGGTCAAAAGCGTTTTCTCCAATTGCAGTTACACTACTAGGAAAGGTTACTCCGGTAAGTTGGTAACATTTATAAAATGTATGAGGTCCAATTTCAGTGATGCCATCTGGAATATTAACAGTTTCTAATATTTCACATAAATAAAAGGCTTTGTCTCCAATAGCTGTAATACTAGCAGGAAGTGTGATGTTGGTTACTAAATTACACTGTCTAAATGCTTCCTCTGCAAGCGCTGTTACGGTATATTCAATACTTGAATTAGGGTCTGTTACTTTTTCTGGTACTGTAATGTCGCCGGAGATGGTTACGTCATTTTTTGCAACTTCTACGGTAGTACCTGAAGTAATATTATAATTAATACTGCCAGCAGTAAAATCTTGTGCCCAGACCGCATTTAGGCTTAAAAAAGCAATTAATAAAGTTAGTTTTGTTTTCATAATAATAAAGTTTAAAATTTAGTTTAGGTGGTTAAAAAAATATCTTTTGTGGTGATAAAAATCGTTTTATAGACTTTTAAAAAAGATGGTTATAAAAATTTCTGTTTTATTGGTTTTTTAGAAGTTGTAATTTTTTTTAAGGATGCTTATTTCGATGGTTTTTATGCTGGTTATCATGAGAATAAATTGTATTACTCACCTTTTTTAGGGTGAAATGCTAGCTATTAGTTTTTTCTGGCTACAGAAGGATTACCTTGTTCAAATTGGTGATGCTTTTTCATGAATTTATATTAGCACAAATAATTTGTTTGGTACTTAACCAATATTTATGCGAAAATTGAGTGATTCTTTTTTTGGGTATATTGTCTGGAAAACCTTTTAAGTACGCTGCTTTCATGCTAAGATAAGCATAAGGCTCAGTAGTATTTGCTTCACCATATCGGTAACCAGAGGAGAATTCGTAAGCTTGTGGAAATTTTAAATATCCTGTAGGTGAAGACGTCATGACCTCACTACAGTTTACCAGTTTTTTAGACATTTTGTTTGAGTATTTTTTTTCTATAATTTGAGCTTATTTAAGGTCTTTATTAAGAAATTAAGTGAGTTATACCAATTATAGTTTAATGTGAAATTGGTTAACCAGTTCAGAAAAATACAATTTTATTCTAAAAAAAATAGGACTTATATGTTTTTTTAATGTTTTTTTTGAGAAATCAGGTATGAATGAGTGATTTTTATAGCTGCTTATAAGGGGTTATTCGCTATTTTGAATATCATTAAGGTTTGCAAGCTTATTTAGGTTTAGTGGGGCATTTATAACTTCGTCATATTAAGTAGTAATCCGGTAAATTATTATTTGTTCCAAACTGTTAATGTGCGTTTAATACCTTCTGCTATTATCAAATAATACACAGTCCAAATTAAAATCCAGAAGAGGATGCCTATACAAAGGATGTTTGTTGTTAAATGATTAAAAACAGTAGGCATGTAGATATAAAATAGTACAAGAATAAGTCCGCCAATAAAATTGTAAATCATGGCAGTTTTAAGGCTCATTTCTATAAGTCCTTTCAAGAAATTTCAACCTACTAAGCGATCGGATAATATAATTTTATTAGGGTTAGAAAAGTCGGCAATAACTCTTAATGAAAAATCAGATTCAACTATAAGCTTATCGTGCTTTCTCTCGAATTTATAATTGAATTTTTGCAATGAAGTTTCTGTTTTATCTATTTCCAAAGTGTTTAAGGTTATTATTTTCTAACGTAAGTGATAAACGAAAATTCATATTCATTTTTATCATCGGTCGGGTGGAACTTGTGTTCGGTTTCTTTCCAAATCTTTTTATCAATTTCAGGGAAAAAGGTGTCAGCTTCAAAGTTTTCATGGACGCGGGTCAATTCAATTTTATCGGCTAAATCTAAAGCTTGTTTATAAATTTGGCCACCACCAATAATGTAAGGTTGTGGGTCGTTTTTACAAAAATCAATAGCCTCTTGAAGACTGTTCATCACAATAACACCTTCTGGTACCTCGTAATCTTGTTGTCTGCTAATCACAACGTGTGTACGATTTGGTAGTGGTTTTGGGAAGCTTTCAAACGTTTTACGCCCCATAATGATATGATGCCCGCTCGTTAAATTTTTGAAACGTTTTAAGTCGTCACTTAAATGCCAGATTAATGTGTTGTCTTTTCCTATAGCGTTATTTTCCGCGGCAGCGACAATAATAGTAAGCTCTTGGTTTGGAGTCGTGGTTGTTGGTGCGATAGCTGCTTTAGTCACTGGGGTTTTCTTTATAACCTCTTCTTTAGGTAATCCCGCCTGAAGTTGTTCAATACGCTTTTTCTGTTTGTCAACTAACTTAGCTAATTGCTTTTGTTCCCAGTCCTTACCCATAAATCTATGAGTGACATACACATTAAACGCATGATAAACAAAAATAAATGACCATATAAGAATCGCAAAAACAAACCATTCGGCACCCAGTATTTGAGTTAATTCGGTACCCATACCCAATACCGTATTGGCAAGAATTAAAAAGGCACTACCAATTAAAAATAAAACAAAGTGGAAATACAGTCTCTTTTTTTGTTTAATACGTTTTTGAGCATTTTTAATAAGTTCTAATTGCTCTTTGTCTATTTCTGGTATGGATTTCTTTTTGCCGAACATAATTATAAAAATAATAACCGTAAAGTTAGTGCTTTTTTATTGAGTTTAAAATGTTTAATTAATAATGACTATTTCTAATTTGTTTTAATATTTGAAGGAATAATAGTTATTGAAAATAAAGTTTTAACCTGCTATAGCTGTTGGTAATACGATAAATTTATGATTGAAATATTTAGTAAGTATTATTTTTTTTGAACCGAAATTATTAAAATGATAATTCTTTCACTATGAGATATCTAAATCAATTTTTGTGCTAAAATCTTTATAAATTAGTAGCTATAACAACACAGAAAATTTTAATTATGGCTATCAAAAAACAATATTTAAAAACAAAACCAGTATGTAAAGTAACTTTTGCGCTTGAGGCAGAAGCAGCAAAAAAAGTTTCTGTTGTAGGAACTTTTAACGACTGGAATGAGAAAAAAGCAGTCTTAAAAAAGCTTAAAAATGGAACTTTTAAAGGGACTGTCGACTTGGATGCAGGAAACTCGTATGAGTTTAAATATCTGGTTGATGGTGTTTATGTAAATGATACCGAAGCTGACGCCTATGCATGGAATGATTATGCAGGTGCGGAAAACAGCGTTTTAAATTTGTAAGATATAATAAAAGACTATTAAACCGGTAAATGGTGTGTCGTACTGGAACTGTCGAAATCTCGTGATATACCTAGGTGCCTAATGAGATTCGACAGGTTCAAGCTGACAAATATATTTAATGAGCGCCTCTTTAGGTTGGTTTACAATTATATCGCGACCTGACCTTTAATGTGTGGATGCGGATCGTAATTTTCAAGCGTAAAGTCTTCAAACTTGAAGTCGAAAATATCCTTGACCTCCGGATTAATTTTCATGGTAGGAAGCGGCCTTGGCTCTCGTGATAATTGCAGTTTTAACTGTTCAAAATGATTGTTGTAAATATGGGCATCACCAAAGGTGTGGATAAATTCTCCAGCTTGGTAACCGCAAACTTGTGCCATCATCATGGTGAATAATGCGTACGATGCAATGTTAAAAGGCACGCCTAAAAATATATCGGCACTACGTTGGTAGAGTTGGCAAGATAGCTTTCCGTTGGCCACATAAAACTGAAAAAAAGCATGACACGGTGGAAGTGCTGCTTTTCCGTTTGCGACATTTTCGCTAAAAGATTTTGAAGTATCTGGTAAAACTGAAGGATTCCAGGCCGAAACGAGCATACGTCGACTATCAGGATTGTTTTTTAAACTACTAATCACCTCTTTAATTTGGTCTATTTCATCACTGTTCCAGTTACGCCATTGGTGTCCGTAAACAGGACCTAAATCACCATTTTCATCAGCCCATTCATTCCAAATTCTAACACTGTTTTCCGTAAGGTAATTGATATTAGTATCGCCCTTTAAAAACCAAAGCAACTCATAAATAATCGATTTTAAGTGTAGCTTTTTGGTTGTAACCATAGGGAAACCTTCGCTTAAATCGAATCGCATTTGGTAACCAAACACACTTTTTGTTCCCGTTCCTGTGCGGTCTTCTTTTAAGTTTCCGTGTTCTAAAACGTGCTTAACTAAATCGTGATATTGCTTCATAATGCAGCCCTGGGAATCAGGTGGTTTTAAAGTTGAAATTTGAAAAGTGATTTGCTTTTATCTCGTCTGCGAATTTAAGTAATTAAATTTTTTTATAATGGGTTTTAGATACTTTAGGTGTTAAAAGTTACCTGGGGCTATGGATTTTTGATGTGGATGAAGGCCTTTTCTGCTTTTGCATGAAGTAGTTACCCAATAATCATCCCTGCAATAGTAGCCGAAATTAAAGAAGCGATAGTACCACCAATTAAAGCTTTCATGCCAAATTGAGATAGGGTTTTACGTTGCCCAGGAGCTAAGGAACCGATGCCTCCAATTTGGATGCCGATAGAAGCAAAATTTGCAAAACCACAAAGCATGTACGTAGCCATGATCACCGATTTTTCGTAATTAAGATGGATCGCGTTTGCTGTATTTTTTAATTCACTAAGTTGTATGTAGCCTACAAATTCACTTGCTGCTAACTTAATGCCTAGCAATTGTCCCATCATCATAATGTCTTCTTTAGCGACCCCTATGAGCCACATTAGTGGAGAGAAAACAGTTCCTAAAATGGCTTCAAGTGACAAGGCTTCGTATGGTGAGTTTTCACTAACCCACAAGTTAAAATTACCAAGGCTACCAATTTTTAAAAGGCCATAATTTATCATGGCAATAAAGGCTACAAAAACTAAAAGCATGGCCGCCACATTGACTGCAAGTTTAAAACCTTCGGTTGTTCCAATCGCGATAGAATCAAGAATATTGTCGCCAATTTTTTGTTTAGAAACCATGACATCCGTTTCAATAGCTTCAGTTTGTGGATATAATATTTTAGAAATAACTATAGCGCCAGGTGCTGCCATAACCGATGCGGCAAGTAAATGTTTGGCGAAAAACTCACGTAGTTGCATATCATCACCACCTAAAAACTGAATATAAGCTGCAAGCACACCACCGGCAACCGTAGCCATGCCACCTATCATTACCAGAAGAATTTCCGATTTATTCATCTTTTCCAGGTAAGCTTTTATCATTAAAGGCGCTTCGGTTTGACCTAAAAAGATATTACCTGCAACACTTAAACTTTCTGCTCCCGAAATACCTAATAGTTTGGTAAGTAACCAAGCCATGGCCTTTACTACTTTTTGTATGACTCCAAGGTAGAATAGCACCGAGGTTAGGGCAGAAAAGAATATAATAGTAGGTAATATGGTGACCGCAAAATTTATAAGCGGACTTTCAATGGTGCCAGATATAAATGATTTGAACAAGAATTCGGTACCAGCTTCGGTAAAAGTGAGAATTTTATTAAAAGCCTTTCCTAGATATTTAAAGATGTTTTGAATGAAAGGCACTTTTAATACGCCAATAGCGATAATAAGTTGAAATGCTAAACCGATACCAACAGTTTTCCAATTGATGGCCTTACGGTTACTGCTGAATAAAAAAGCAATAACAATAAGTGAAATCATGCCTAGGATACCACGCCATAAGCTGTTCATGGAAAAACCTTGACTTGGATGAATAGCGCTATTTACACTAGATTCTGTGGCTTCGGGGGTACTTGTTTGTCCAATTTCTTCATTGATATGCTCTACAAGAGTACGTGTAGAATCTATAGCAATACTATGTTGTACGGAATCAGTAACAATGTTGTTTTGTGTTTCTTGGGAAAACCCTTGTGACGACGTAAATAAACAGATGGCGACAATACACAAAAACAACTTTTTCATAGTCTAAAAATAAGGATTACTCACGTTTGGAAATTTCATCTCGAATATGAGCTGCTTTCTCATAGTCCTCTGTAGCAACAGCTTCTTCTAATAATTTTTGAAGTTCCTCTATGGTTTTACCTTTATAGGTTTCGCGTTGCTCATTAGGATTAGGTTCCATTTCATTGGCGACAAGTTCATCTAAAATAACACTGTCTTCTTGATCTTCATCTTCTTTTTTAGGATTTACTTTTAAGTAGATTCCCGCTTTATCAAGAATGTTTTTATAAGTGAAAATAGGTGCTTGAAAGCGTAGAGCCAAAGCGATAGCATCACTGGTTCTGGCATCTATGATTTCTTCAATTTTGTCGCGCTCACAAATTAAGCTAGAATAAAAAACGCCATCAACAAGTTTGTGTATAATCACTTGTTTAACCACCACATCAAATCGGTCGGCAAAATTTTTAAATAAATCGTGTGTTAAGGGTCTTGGCGGGCTAATTTCTTTTTCTAAAGCAATGGCGATAGACTGCGCTTCAAAAGCACCAATAACGATAGGGAGTTTGCGGTCGCCGTCAACTTCATTTAATATTAATGCGTATGCGCCATTTTGCGTTTGGCTATAGGAAATTCCTTTTATATTTAATCTTACTAAACTCATATATTTAAAACGTAAAGAACCGCTTAATTTAGAACTTAACCAACCGAGCGTACCCATTTGGTATAAAATGCTAAATTAAGCAGTTCTTTAGGACTACACAATTTATAAAAAATAAATTATTGTTGAGCTTTAAAAGCTTTTAATTTTTCTATTAAGGCAGGAACCACTTCAAAGGCATCGCCTACAACACCGTAATCGGCAGCCTTAAAGAAAGGTGCTTCAGGATCGGTGTTAATCACCACTTTAGTTTTTGAAGCACTAACACCAGCTAAATGCTGAATAGCTCCAGAGATACCAATAGCAATATATAGATTAGAAGCAACAGGTTTTCCTGTTTGTCCAACGTGTTCGCCATGTGGGCGCCATCCTAAATCGGAAACAGGTTTCGAGCAAGCAGTTGCAGCACCTAAAACTTCAGCTAATTCTTCAATCATACCCCAGTTTTCAGGACCTTTCAATCCTCTTCCTCCAGAAACCACGATTTCAGCATCGGCAATAGTAACTTTGTCTGTCGCTTTATCTACCGACTCTACAGTAACACCAGCACTTGGTAATTCAGGCGAGAAGTCTTCCGCGGAAGCACTAGCACTATTTTCAACCAATCCGAAGGCATTATTAGAAACACCTATAATTTTTACATCGGTATTGATTTGAGTGGATTCGAAAGCTTTATTAGTAAACGCGGTACGTTTTACAGTAAATGGATTGGTGTTTGAAGGGACTTCAACAACATTTGAAGCGTAACCTGCCGACAAGCCAACCGCTAATAACGGTGCTAAATACTTGCTGTCGGCGCTAGAACTTAGAACGACTACTTTAGTGCCCTCTTTTTCTGCAGCCTGCTTAATGATAGCGGCATAAGTTTTTGCTGTAAATTTATCAAGTTCCGATTGATTAACTTGAAGCACTTTATCGACACCATATTTACCAAGTTCGGCAGTGTCGTTAGCGTTAATAGCAATAGCTGTAACGCTTGTTCCTAGTTGATCGGCAACGGCTTTAGCGTAAGATGCCACTTCGAAAGCAGCCTTTTTTAGTTTGCCTTGTTCTGATTCTGTATATACTAAAACGGACATAAATATACTTTTTTTCATTTCCGCGAAAGCGAAAATTTCATTAATGAATTTTGTTTTGTTTTCCTGAATTTGTTTCAGGATCTCATGATAATTTCGATGTTTTAACGAACATCTTCCTAATCATTTACCTTCATATAGAAGAACTAGGGGAGGTTTATATCACCTTAGCTTCGTTATGAAGTAAGTTTACTAATTCGTCTAAATTATCTGGGGAAACTAAAGTTACCGCGCCTTTTGGTGCTGGTTTTTCGAAGGCTACAGAGGTAGTTTCAGCCTCCGAGCTTACGGGTTCTACTATAGTTAAAGGCTTTTTTCTGGCCATCATAATCCCTCTCATGTTCGGTATGCGTAAATCGCTTTCTTCCACTAAACCTTTTTGGCTACCAATAACTAAAGGTAATGCCGTAGAAACGGTTTCTTTACCACCGTCTATTTCTCTTATCGCTTTCGCGGAAGTACCCTCAACTTCTAATCCAATACAGTTATTTACAAAATTAGCGTCGGTAAGTCCGGCAAGCATTCCAGGAACCATACCACCGTTATAATCGATAGATTCTCTCCCTGCAATAACTAAATCGTAAGCTCCTTCTTTAGCTACATGTGCTAATTGTTTAGCTACTGAAAAACCGTCGGTAGCTGTAGTGTTCACACGGATGGCTTCATCGGCACCAATAGCCAAGGCTTTACGTAAAGTAGGCTCGGTGTCGGCATTACCAACATTCACTACGGTAACCTGAGCGCCCTGTTTTTCCTTAAACCACATGGCACGGGTTAAGCCGAACTCATCATTAGGATTAATTACAAATTGTACACCAGTCGAATCAAATTTCGTGTTGTCGTCGGTGAAGTTAATCTTCGAAGTAGTGTCTGGAACATGACTTATACACACTAATATTTTCATTTGTATAAATTTTATAATGATTAGATCTCAATGTCATACCCGAATTATCTGTATAATCATACAAATCGTGATTTAAGGTATCGTCTTAAGAAGTTTTAAGTAAAATCGTCTGAAAAATTCAGGATACGAAGTTAATTATTTTATTCTGATTATTTGATATGGCACTCTAGTAAATAGGTAAAATAAGCCCGTTAAACTTTGTGAATTGATAAAATGATATACAAAATTTGAAGGGATTAATAATTGGATAATCTAAAATTAAAATAAAAGGGATTGGCCTTTTCATATATTCCTATTTATTGTGAGTTATTTCTGTTTTTTTACTAAAAATAATTTTTCCTGAATTTTACATATGCTTTTTATAGTATAGTATGGGCAATAATTATTATTTTTGCTACTCGAATAAAAATAAACTTTAATGAAGACAATTCAATTTAGAGAAGCTATTTGCGAAGCAATGAGCGAAGAAATGCGCAGAGATGAGAGCGTTTACTTAATGGGTGAAGAGGTAGCAGAGTACAATGGTGCTTATAAAGCATCTAAAGGCATGTTAGACGAGTTTGGTGCCAAACGTGTTATTGATACACCAATTGCAGAGCTTGGTTTTGCTGGTGTTGCTATAGGATCTACAATGACTGGAAACAGACCTATTGTAGAGTATATGACCTTTAACTTTTCGTTAGTTGGAATTGATCAAATTATAAATAACGCGGCTAAAATCAGACAAATGTCTGGTGGGCAGTTTAATTGTCCGATAGTTTTCCGTGGTCCTACAGCCTCTGCTGGTCAGTTAGGTGCGACACACTCTCAAGCTTTTGAAAACTGGTTTGCAAATACACCAGGTTTAAAAGTGGTTGTGCCATCAAACCCTTACGACGCAAAAGGTTTATTAAAAGCATCTATTCGCGATGAAGATCCAGTTATTTTCATGGAAAGTGAGCAGATGTACGGTGATAAAGGTGAAGTACCAGAAGGTGAGTACATCATTCCTTTAGGTGTTGCAGATATTAAGCGTGAAGGTACCGATGTTACTATCGTGTCTTTTGGTAAAATCATTAAAGAAGCTTACAAAGCAGCCGACGAATTAGAGAAAGAAGGTATTTCTTGTGAAATTATCGACTTACGTACGGTACGTCCAATGGATAGAAAAGCGATTGTAGAGTCTGTAAAGAAAACAAACAGATTAGTTGTTTTAGAAGAAGCATGGCCTTTTGGAAGTGTTGCTACTGAAATTACGTACTTAGTACAATCTGAAGCTTTCGATTATCTTGATGCTCCAGTTGTTAAAATAAACACAGCAGATACACCTGCACCGTATTCTCCAGTATTATTGGAAGAATGGTTGCCTAACAAAGATGAGGTAATCAAAGCGGTAAAAAAGGTGATGTATAAATAAATTGTAATTTATTACAATAATATAAACTTCATCAACATTTTATGTTGGTGAAGTTTTTTTTATTATGAGGATAAGACTTTTTCTAGCTTTATTTTTTACATGTTTTTGCGCAGTGTATGCGCAAACCAAAGTTAGTGGTTATGTTTTTGATGAAAATAAGGAGCCTATTGCCTTTGCAAACGTTATTTTCAGTGGTTCTACTCAAGGAACCATCACCAATGAAGATGGTCGTTTTTACTTAGAGTCGGATGAAACATGGTCTGGTGTAACCGTTTCTTTTATCGGTTATGAAACTTTAAAAATCCAGTTAGAAAAAAGAATAAACTACGATTTAAAATTCACACTAGTAGAGGCTGCATCTCAGTTAAACGAAGTTTTTATTGTATCCGGAAAGCAGCCCAAAAAGAATAATCCCGCTATAGATTTACTGCGCAAAATATGGGAGCATAAACGTAGTAATGGCCTAAAACAATTCAATCAATATCAATATAACAAATACGAAAAACTCGAATTTGATATCAATACCATAGACAGTGCGCTTATAAAAAGCAAATTATTTAAGGGTATGGAGTTTGTTTTCGAAGAGGTAGATACTTCTAAAGTCACGGGAAAAACCTATTTGCCCATTTTTGTGAATGAAGCTGCTTCTAAAGTATATGGTGATAATGTATTGAAGAAATACAAAGAAATTCTTCAAGGGAATAAAAACTCGGGATTTAGTGATAACCAGAGTCTCATCGATTTTGTAAAGGATTTGTATGCTGATATCAATGTGTATGATAATTACCTTAAATTTTTCGATAAAAGTTTTGTTAGTCCGCTGTCAAGAACAGGGATTAATACCTATAACTACGTTTTAGCCGATAGTGCTTATATTGATAATAAGTGGTGTTATAATATTATTTACTACCCAAGGCGAAAAAATGAACTCACTTTTAAAGGTGATTTTTGGGTAGCCGATACCACGTATGCTATCAAGGAAATAAACCTGCAGGCTTCAAAAAGTGCTAATATAAACTGGGTAAAAGAAATTTATATCGAGCAGGAGTTTGAAGTGCTTAACGATTCGTTATTCCTAGTGAAACGGGATTATATGATGTCGGATTTTGCGCCGAGTAAAAAGGAGAAGTCTCGCGGACTTTACGGAAAGCGTACAACGCTCTTTGATAATTACGAGTTCGACATCGTGAAGGATAAGAAATTTTACGAGAAAGAAGTAAACTACTACGATAAGGATGTTTATAACCGTGATGATGCCTTTTGGGATGAAAATCGCATGGAGCAGCTGAGTAAGGACGAAAAAGGTGTTTACAAAATGCTCGATACCTTAAAAACGGTTAAAAAATTTAAAAACCTATATAGCGCTGGTACTGTTTTGGCCTCTGGCTATTATGAGTTTAATACTCTGCCATTGGATTATGGACCTGTATTTTCATCGTTTGGATATAACGAAGTTGAGGGGTTTAGAACCCGTGTTGGTGGTCGTACGTATTTTGGCAGAAACGATTTATGGCGTATTGAAGGCTTTATGGCTTATGGGTTTAGAGATGATAAGTTTAAGTATGGTATTTCAGGAAAAGTTCTGTTAGACAAAAAAACGCGTTTGATTATTTCAGGAGGTAACCGTCGTGATATCGAACAAATAGGGGCGAGTTTAACCAATTCTACTGACGTACTGGGACGTAGTTTTGCATCATCTGGAATATTTACAACCGCTACCAACGATAAACTTACCAATATCAATTTAACCACTTTAGCTTTCGAACTTGAACCTGCGAAAAATTTCACGTTGAGATTAGGTGGGAGTTACAGAACCTTGGAGTCGGCTTCAGATACCTTTAGTTTAGATTATTACGATCCCAATTCTCCAACAGGTATTTCTTCTGAAATTAAACAATATGAAACCGAATTATTAATGTCTTTTTTTCCAAATCGAAAAATGACGGGTTTCGGGGTGGAACGTACAGCTGCGAACGACGATTTTGCGCAAATATTTGCTTTAATTACCAAAGGTGTGAAAGGTAGACACAACGATAATTTTGATTATACTAAACTTCAATTTCGCTATGTTCAACCTTGGCAAGTTGGTGGTTTTGGAAGACTTTACACCACCATTGAAGCGGGAAAAACCTTTGGAACCGTACCACTCGGTCTGTTAAGTGTGATTCCAGGAAATCAGAGTTATTTCTCGATTTATAATACTTTCTCGCAAATTGATTTTTATGAATTTGTAACCGATGCCTACACTTCGGTACATGTGGAACACAATTTTAACGGCCGCCTGTTTTCTAGAATTCCTTTAATTAAAAAATTAAATTTAAGAGCCATCGCAGGATTTAGAACCGTTATAGGAAGCATTTCCCAAGATAATATCGACTTGAATGCTTCAGGATTAGTGTATCAAGCACCGTCTGAAATACCTTATTATGAATACAGTTTCGGTATCGGGAATATTTTTAAAGTCTTCCGTTTGGACTTCAATTTCCGAGGCAATTATCTAGATGAAGTTAAAAATCCGAATGTCCGACAATTTGGTATTACTGGCGCGTTTGGATTTAGTTTTTAAGATAGAGCTAAGTTCTAAGAACAGTATGTTTAATAAATTTTTAATATAAATTACTTGTTAAAGCATTTAAGTTACTATACTTTTAACCGCTGTAATGAAAAAGTCATTTTTTAAATACTTCATTTTTCTTTTTGCACTCTTACTTGTTGGTCAGAGTACCTCGTTTGCTGAGGTAAGACAACAGGAGGCCAGTGCATCTACCTCAAAGACTTTTTCAAAAGAATCACAACTTTTTTCAAAATCACATTCATCAACACATCTTCTTGATATAAAAGTTGATGAAATTGAAATTGAAGAATACAAGAATAGTCTTCGTAAAAAAACAAGTCTTCAATACGATTTTACTACATGGTTTGAAGCCTTTATAGCATTTATCACATTTGAAAAAGGGACACCACTCTTTTCAAATATCCTTCCACTAAAAGTATCGAATAAGCGATATATCTTATTCCAGGTTTATAGGTTATGAAACTTTAGTAGTCATTAATTGTCTATTAAAACCCATAAGATTTAGTCTTTATGGGGTAAAAGAGATGTGTTTACATTTCTCAAAACAAACCAAAACCCAAATATTTTATATTTTAATTATGATACAAAAGAGTCTTCTTTTGGCGGGCTTGTGTATGCTATTATTAAGCACAAGTTGCCAATCGGAAAAGAAAAAACACGAAAAGGAAATCGAGTTTTTAGTTACAAATCCGATAAAAATAGACACCACAATAACTAAAGATTATGTGTGTCAAATCCATTCCATTAGAAATATTGAAGTAAGAGCATTAGAAAAAGGTTATCTAAAAACCATTTATGTTGATGAAGGCCAGTCCATTAAAAAAGGACAAAAAATGTTCGATATTATGCCGAATGTCTATCAAGCCGATTTACAAAAGGCTAAAGCAGAGGCCGATGTAGCTCAGATAGAATACCAAAACACAAAAATGTTAGCCGATGAGGATGTGATTTCTCAAAATGAGTTAAACATGGCTAAAGCAAAACTAGAGAAAGCAAATGCTGAAGTGTCTTTAGCGCAAACCCATTTAGGTTTTACAAATATTAAAGCACCATTTGATGGTATTATGGGGCATTTACATGTTAGAGGCGGTAGTCTTTTAGATGAAGGCGAACTGCTTACGACTTTATCTGATAACAGTAAAATGTGGGTGTATTACAATGTGTCGGAAGCTGAATATTTAGATTTTATTACCAATATAGACCGAAATAAGGACCAAGAAGTTAGTCTGTTAATGGCTAATAATCGGGTGTTTCCTCATAAAGGTATTGTAGAAACTATAGAGGGTGAATTTAATAATCAAACAGGAAACATTGCCTTTAGAGCCGTTTTTACAAATGAAGAAGGCATTCTACGACATGGTGAAACCGGTAGTATTCTTATGGAAGTGCCATTTAAAGATGCTATTATCATCCCTCAAAAAGCAACCTTCGAAGTTTTAGACAAAAAATATGTTTTTGTCATCGATGAGAACAATACAGTAAAACAACAAGAAATCACACTTCGAGGTGAGTTACCTCAACTTTTTGTTGTCGATCAAGGACTTTCTGTACAAGATAAGATTTTGTTAGAAGGTATTCGTATGGTTAAAAATGGAGAAAAAATCCATTATAAAGTGGAAGATGGCCATACCGTTATAAAGCACTTAGAAATGTACGCTGAGTAATAATCCCTTATAAAATAACAAGATGTTTAGTAAATTTATAAAAAGACCCGTGTTGGCTATTGTCATATCGGTAATCATTGTATTTACAGGGTTATTGGCAATAAATCGATTGCCTATCTCTCAGTTTCCCCAAATCGCTCCAACGACTGTTAATATATTTATTGCCTATCCAGGAGCGAGTGCCGATGTGCTCGTTAAATCCACATTAATTCCTTTAGAAACAGCAATTAACGGCGTACAAGATATGCGTTATATTGCTTCGGATGCCACCAGTGCTGGTGAAGGGACGTTACGTATAATTTTTGAACCAGGAACAGACCCTAATCAAGCCGTAGTCAGGGTGAAAACTAGGGTCGATCAAGTCATGCCTTTACTGCCAGAACTGGTTCAGCGAGAGGGTGTGGTTATCACTCCTGTGCAGCCGAGTATGTTAATGTATGTCAATCTGTATAGTAAGAAAAAGGATAACGACGAGAAATTTCTTTATAATTATGCCTACACTAAAATAGTACCCGAAATTCAAAGAATTAAAGGTATTGCAAGTGCTCAAATTCTAGGAAGTCGTAAGTACGCCATGCGTGTATGGTTAAAACCAGATCGTATGCGTGCTTATAAAGTTTCAGCAGAAGACGTTCTTGAAGCTATGGATGAGCAAAGCATTATTGCTAGGCCTGGCCGTTTAGGACGAAGCTCAGGTAAAAAAGCACAGTCCTTAGAATATGTTTTAACATACGAAGGGCGGTATAATGAACCCGAACAGTATAAAGATATTATCATTAAGGCTACCGAAGAAGGTGAAATTTTGAAATTAGGTGATATTGCCGATGTCGAATTAGGAAGTGAGTTTTTTGATATTTATTCCAATCTCGACGGACAACCATCGGCTTCTATCGTGTTGAAACAAACTTTTGGAAGTAATGGTAGTGATGTTATCGATGCTGTAAAAGAAAAATTAAAAGAACTTAAAGAAGATTTACCTCCCGATGTAGATTATAAAATAAGTTATGATGTTTCTAACTTTTTAGATGCCTCCATAGAACAGGTTATCGATACCCTACGCGATGCCTTTATATTGGTAGCCATCGTGGTATTCTTATTTTTGGGAGATTTTCGATCGACCCTCATTCCAATTATTGCTGTTCCCGTTTCGCTTATCGGAACATTTTTTATTATGCAGCTCTTTGGATTGTCAATCAACCTTATTACTCTTTTCGCTTTAGTTTTAGCCATTGGTATTGTGGTTGATGATGCCATTGTCGTCGTTGAAGCCGTCCATGTTAAAATGGAGGAAGAGAACCTTTCACCTTATAAAGCGGCTTATGCTGTTTTAGGCGAGATTGGTGGTGCTATTCTAGCCATAACCATGGTTATGGTTTCGGTGTTTATTCCAATAGCTTTTATGTCTGGTCCAGTGGGGGTATTCTACCGTCAATTCTCAATAACTATGGCTGGTGCCATTATTTTATCGGCCATTGTAGCACTTACATTAACGCCAGTATTATGTGCTATGATGTTAAAGAATAATCATGGAAAGCCAAGGAAAAAATCACCTATAAACAGGTTCATCGATTGGTTTAATTCCAAATTTGATACCCTGACTGGTGCATATGTGAAGGTTTTAAAAGTTATTGTAAACCGTCGTGTCATTACATTTGGACTATTAATAGCCTTCTGTGTAGGTATATTTTTAACCAATAAAGTGCTTCCAGCAGGTTTTATTCCAAATGAAGATCAAGGGATGATTTATGCTATCGTGCAAACACCACCAGGAGCTACTCTAGAACGTACCAACGAGGTGGCTCACAAGCTTCAAAAAATTTGTGAAGAGACTGAAGGTGTAGAGTCGGTGTCTTCTTTAGCGGGTTACGAAATTATGACCGAAGGTCGTGGTTCTAACGCAGGAACCTGTTTGATTAACTTGAAACCTTGGTCGGAACGTCATCATTCTGTTCATGAAATCATGGAAGAATTGGAGGAGGAAACTAAAGACCTAGGTGCTGTAATAGAATATTTCGAACCACCAGCGGTACCAGGGTTTGGATCCTCGGGAGGTTTCGCCTTACGCTTACTTGATAAAACAAACTCCACCGACTATCATGAGTTTGAGAATATCAATACGCAGTTTATGGATGCTTTAAGAGCGCGTAAAGAACTAGCGGGATTATTCACTTTCTATGCTGCTAATTATCCACAGTATAAATTAAAAATTAACAATAAGGTGGCTATGCAAAAAGGGGTTTCGATAGGGAAAGCTATGGAAAATCTTAACATTTTAATTGGTAGTACCTATGAACAAGGATTTATTAAATATGGTAGGTTCTTCAAGGTTTATACACAAGCGGCTCCAGAATATAGAGGTATGCCATCGGATTTAGAAAAGCTTTTTGTTAAAAATGAAGATGGTGAAATGGTGCCGTATTCGTCATTCATGACCATGGAAAAAACATTAGGGCCTAATGAGATTACGCGATATAATCTCTATAACTCGGCAGCCATAAGGGGACTTCCGGCAGCAGGTTTTACTAGCGGTGATGCGATTAAGGCCATTCAAGAAGTAGCGAAAGAAAAATTGCCAAGAGGTTATGATATTGCATGGGAAGGACTGTCTTACGATGAAGCTTCAAGAGGTAATGAGTCGCTATATATTTTCATGGTGGTTCTAATCTTCGTGTACCTCGTATTAGCAGCGCAATATGAAAGCTTTCTGTTGCCTTTAGTTGTTATTCTATCACTACCAGTTGGAGTTTTTGGTTCCTTTTTATTATTAAAATTGATGGGGCTTGCAAACGATGTGTATGCTCAAATTGGGGTCATCATGTTAGTCGGATTATTGGGTAAAAATGCTGTTTTAATTGTTGAGTTCGCCGTACAAAAACGGATTGAAGGGGCAACCATTCTTGAGGCCGCAATAGAAGGTGCCAAAGTAAGGTTTAGACCAATTTTAATGACCTCCTTTGCCTTTGTAGCAGGGTTAATTCCTTTGGTGATAGCCACAGGGGCAGGCGCTATTGGAAACAGGACCATTGGTGGTTCGGCCATGGGTGGCATGCTTATAGGTACGCTTCTAGGGGTATTAGTTATTCCTGGGTTATACTACATTTTTGCAAAAATGGCAGATGGACGCACGCTTATAAAAGACGAGAAAGTAGAAACCGTCTCAGAAGAGTTTATGCGTGCTAGTGAAAATAATATAGAGGTTAAAACAGAGCTTTCTAAAATTAAAAAGCTTTTGAAAAAAATAACTAAAAAATCAGAAGATGAATAAGAAAAAAGCCATGGTGCGCCAGTATAAAAAAACAGTTTTTCTTGGCGTTATTCTGCTAACAAGCCTTTATTCTTGTGTACCTTCTTTGGAAGTTATGCAAGAACATAAGGCTGTGCCTAATCAGTTTAAAAACCAAACATTGGATACCGTAAATACAGCACGGGTGAAGTGGAATGACGTTTTTACTGATATTTATTTGAGTGCACTTATTGAAGAAGCCCTTAAGAATAACCAAGAGTTGAATATTACCTTGCAAGAAGTTGAAATGGCAAGGAATGAAGTAGGAGCTAAAAAAGGAGAATATCTTCCTTTTGTAGACATACGTGCTGGTGCCGAAGTTGAAAAAGTTGGTCGATATACCAGTCAAGGTGCTAGTGATGCGAATAACGATATTAAACCAGGTAAAGAATTTCCAGAGCCATTAGGAAATTATGGTATCGCACTTGAAGCCAGATGGGAGCTAGATATCTGGAAGAAATTGCGCAATGCTAAAAAAGCGGCTTACCAACGTTATATTGCTTCTGTTGAGGGTAAAAATTTCCTAGTAACTAATTTAGTTGCTGAAATTGCTAATTCATATTACGAATTACTTACCCTTGATAATCAATTGGCAATTGTTCAGGAGAACATCAAGATTCAAAGTAACGCTTTAGAAATTGTTAAGCTACAAAAAGCTGCAGCTCGAGTAACACAACTCGCAGTTAGTAGGTTTGAAGCTGAAGTATGGCATACTAGGAGTTTGAAATTCGATATTCAGCAGAAGATTACCGAAACTGAAAATAAAATTAATTTTTTAGTAGGGCGTTATCCGCAGCCAATTGAACGTAGTTCAGAATCTTTTTACGATTTGGTTCCAGATACGTTTTTGGTTGGTGTGCCAGCACAGTTGTTAGATAATCGTCCAGATATTAGAGAGGCCGAGTTAGAATTGGAAGCTGCAAAATTAGATATTAAAGTAGCTAAAGCTCGGTTCTATCCCTCGGTAGGTATTTCAGCGGGTGTAGGTTTCGATGCATTTGATCCTTCATTATTATTGGAAACTCCGGCATCTTTAATTTATTCTTTGGTAGGCGATATTGCCGGACCATTAATCAATAGAAATGAAATAAAAGCACTGTACTACAATGCAAGTGCCAAACAAATTCAGGCCGTTTTTAATTACGAGCGTACTGTTTTAAACGCCTATTTAGAAGTTGCCAATCAGCTTTCTAATATTAGTAATTTAGAACAGAGTTTCGATTTAAAATCAAAGAAAGTAGATGCGCTTACCCGTTCTATTGGAATTTCTAACACGCTTTTTAAATCGGCAAGAGCCGATTATATGGAAGTGCTGTTAACTCAAAGAGACGCTTTGGAGTCTAAGTTTGAATTGGTGGAAACCAAAAAAGAACAAATGAATGCCATGGTTAATATGTATCGGGCTCTTGGAGGTGGTTGGAACTAAACGTTTTGCCTTTATAGTTATTAATTGGTTTTATGTAAACCCTTTTAAGTGTTATGCTTAGGAGGGTTTTTTTTATACAATAAAATAGATGGCCACAAAAAAACACATGCGTATAATCTTACATTTATAGAAATATACTTACATTTGAGCGATTCAAATCTATCAAATGTATAAATCATGCCTGGAAAACCAGCCGCAACTTTAGGAAGTCATCATACGTGTCCCATGTGTAGTGGTACGACGCCTCATGTGGGCGGACCCGTAATTAAAGGAGAGGTTAATGTATTGTTTAATAGTAAACCTGCAGCTACTTTGGGTAGTTTATGTACTTGTGTAGGTGGCCCTGATACTATTATTTCTGGGAACCCCTCGGTTTTGATAAATGGTAAACCTATGGCTTGCGTGGGGGATTCATCGGCTCACGGGGGAATTGTGGTTATGGGAGAAGCTAATATTTTAATCGGAAGCAGTGTGGTGGAACCATCAAAGGTCTTGCCTGCCGAAAAAATTCCATTTCCTAAAATTAGCACAATTGACCGCTTAAAATCTGTCGTTGTTGGTCAGGGTGAAAGCCTTAAAGTTGCTGAGAGAAATCAGGAAGCTTCTAAGAAGCGTGGTTATTTAGTTGAAGTCGATTTTAGTATTTAGTAAAACCCAATGAAAGTAGATTATCCTATTCTCCCTGAGTATGCCAATGCTGCTACCGAAGCTGATAAGTCCAAAACGATAGAGCGTTATTTCGGACATTATAACCGAGCGGGATTTTTTCCTTTAGGTGTTCATAATACTTGGCATGGTGGGATTCATCTTGAAGGTATAGGCACTAAAGTAAGAGCCATTGCCGATGGTCGTATTATAGCTTACCGCATTCCAGAAGATTATATTCTTGAAAAGTATAGCACCGATGCTAAATACTCCAACGGTTTTATTCTCATCCAACATGATTTTGAAACGCCTAAAAAAGTAAAACTCCGATTTTATAGCTTGTATATGCACTTACAGCCTAAAATAGAAATGGAAGCGAGTGAAGCAGGGGAAAACATTCCCGATTTGTATGCAAAGTATGTTGTAAAAACAAAATTGAATTCTAGGGAAATGGGATTGAAAGTTCGTGAGTATATCCCTGAAATTTTTGAAAAACAGAAAAAAGAAACCCATTTTTTTGCTAAAGGAACCAAGCTGAAAATGGAGTATGATATATGCCTTCCAGAAGAGCATTGGATGTGTGGTAATCCTTCATATGTTTTTTGTTCTTATAACAATAAAGTATTCTGTGTATATAAAGGTTACTTAACTGAAGAGGTTGATGGGTATGTTAAAATAGATCATTATAAAGCAAAGGAGCTTAATGTTTTTGGTTCGGAAACCTCTAAAGGAACTATGCTGTTCGACGGTATTGAAGGTAACTATATAGGTATGGAATGCAAAGATGTTGAACTGGATATAGAATTCACAAAAAATAAAAATTGGTACAAAATTAAAAACATTAATCATTTTGTGTTAGCTCAAGACTTTACAAGTATTAGAAAAAAAATAAAGGATGGTGTAGAATTAAATAAGGTAGTAAATGACGATATGCCTATAACGGCAGGACAAATTATTGGAGGTCTTGGAAAGTATGACTCTGAAAACCGTAATGCTTATAATGCATTGCATTTAGAAGTGTTTACAGACGATGCTAATCTTTCTGAGTTTATTAATAATACAAAAGATAAAGATAAATCGACTTTTGAAGTAGCAAAAGGTAAAGTTCTTCAAGCAGCCAAGCCATGTAATTTTTTAAAAGCCAACACTAAAGTGAAAATTTATGAATCTGATGGAGGTTATACTCAAATAGGATTTGAAAATGTTCGTGGTGTAATTAAAAGGAGTCATTTGGTGTATCACAATAATCATTATACTGTAATACCCGAATTTTTCGAAGAAATAAACCTTCAGATGAAAAATGTACTTCCTAATGATAAATCTAGATTGTATTATAAAGAGACCATTGGTAACGACAGAGTTGTCGCTTATAAAATGAATAGATCAGGTGAAAAGTATTGGGTGAAATCTAGTATGGTCACGGGTAAAACGGGCGAATGGGTGACTTTAACCTTGAATATTAATGAGGTTTATGACACAAATCCCGATTTGAAGAATAAAGATGTTCTCGTGGAAAAAACGTCTCAAGCCAGAAAAGTTGCTGTCACCAGAGATGATCAAAACACGGAATGGTGGCAAATAAAAACAGGTGACCTTGAAGGTTGGATTAAAAAAAGTGAACTTATAGAAAAGACGCCGTATAATTGGTCAGATTTCGGTTGGAAGGTCCTCGATAATACTGGTGATCAATACTTTTACATGTTTGGGGAATTTGTGGAGAAAAGTAGTCCACATGCTTTCGTAGAACAAATTTGGCAGCAAGCCGATACCAATGCAGATCAGGTATTGTCTAATTTCGAGTTACAACAAGTCATGCAAAACAGAGATCAATTAGAATCCATATCCAAGCTGATTTGTAAGCATGAAAGTGAGTGGAATATGAGAAAAAAAATTGCTGAATTTGAAACAGAATTATGTAGTCTTTTCGAAAAAGGTATTAATGAAGAAGAGGATTTTGAGAAAAAGCAAAAGCTCGAAAAGCAACGTGAAGATAAAATTTCTGTTTTAAAAGATAAGATCGACAACTTATGTTTTTGGGATGAAATTGAATCAGGAGAGTTGGTTCCAGTTACAGAACGTAGGCAAGATTATATTTATAATAATAGTTTTACTTGTTCAAAATATAGAAATTTTGGTTTGCCAACTAAAGAGGAAATGGAACTAGGTTGGGAGTTTGATTTACTTGAAGAAAAACGTATAAAACGACAATTTCCAAAAGACTCGAAAGTGTATCATTTTCATCCCATTGCTTTTGTGGAGCAGATGAAGATGGTTGTTGGGAAATATGGTATTCGATCTGGGTATAACATAGATTTAGCAGTTAAAAAATTACAAGAAAATGCCAAGCCGAAACCTCTTGGGAAATGCGGGAGGTTTGTAAGGTACGCACTGGAAGCTGGTTTTAGTCTAGAGCGAAACGGTTTACTTGGTAAGACTCCTGGTGCTGCAAAAGATTATGACACCTTTTTGAGGAAGAAAAAGTTCTATTTGTTGGATGATATTTCTAATTTAGAAGAATATGCACCTATGAAAGGAGATATTGCTGTGTTTGTTGCATTCCAAGGAGTAATAAAGACTCATCAATACGGTCATATTCAAATGTACGATGGAGAGAAATGGATATCAGATTTCAAACAAAGAGGGTTCTGGGCAGGAGGAGACTATAGGGCGTTTAAACCTAGTTTCAATATATATAGATGGTAATTATGAAAAAAATAATTTTAATAGTTATTTCAGTCAATTTATTAATTTGTTGTAACAAAAAAAAGCAACAAGATGATGATGTTAATAAAGGAATAGAGGTAACTGAGAATAAACACGTAGTTATATCATATGCAATCACAAAGGATGATAGCTTACTCATAGAGAAGCTAGTCAGAAATGTTTATGAATGGAATGAAAAAAATATAGCATATTATTTTGATGTCGGAGTTGAAGATCAAAATGGGGAAAAGTATATTGGTATTGATTGGGATATTTATGAAGATAACAAAGAATTATTAAAAAAAAGCGGTATGTTTTCTGATATTTTTATTGCTTCTTATCGAAAAGTACTTGAGCAAATTGATGAAAAAGTCAAAAATAAAGAATACGATTATGACTGGGTAGTAGGGGAATATCCTCCTTTTGGTACAGGTGTAAATGAGTGGTGTCATTGTCAAGACACACCTAATGATTATTATTGGAATGATATACAGATAAAAGATATTAAAGTAATAGGTAGTAATAAGGTTAGTTTGACTTGGAATTGGGGTCTAAACACTAAATGGAGTAATGGTTTTAGTTATCCAATGGAAGTCAAAAAAGAAAATAATACATGGAGAGTTACTTATTTAGATGGGTTCAATAAAAGGTATTATTAGGTAATGTTTTACAATGTGTATAAATTAATATCAAGAAGTATGTAGTGCTGAATTCTTTAGTGATAAAAAAGAATAAAATACGGAAGATATAAAAAGGCATATTGGAAAATGTTGAAATTATCATAATTCCTGATCGCGTGAAATAGTAAAATAATTATGAAAAATTCTCTATTTATTCTTGTTATAGTAGCTATTACTGGTGTGGTCGCACTCATAGTGCCTTATAGCAATAAATTAGAAAACACTACTCTTAGCTTTAATAGTCAAACTATTCCTAGTACATTAAAAAACACAATAAGTTCTAAGAAAAAGAAAACTTTATTAGTTGGAGATTCTTTAATTTCGGATAGAAATTTTATAAATCAAATTAACGCAACATGTATTTCGAACGGGGATTTAGAAATTTCTGACACTTACAAAAGCAAATGTAATTTCTTTAAAATAAAATTCATCTATGAAAATTTAAATAGCATCGATGATAAGGAAATTCAAAATTTTAATAACATAAGCTATCATATTAGGCAATCTAAAGAGACATCTGACGCTGATAATTTTATTATAAAAAATTTAATATTAAAGAAAGGTGACGTTTTCACAGATTCAATTAGAATATATAGCTATGAAAATTATATAGAGGCTTTAGTCCAAAAAAACAAATACTTTTATTTAGAGGGTAATTATTTGTGGATATTAAAATTTAACATTGATGAAGCTGGAGTGAATGTTGTCGATTGGTCTAGTTATATAGTGAATGATAGTGGTAAGATAATTTTGGAAGAAAACTAAATAAAAATTTCATGAACTTCAGATATATATAACATTGAATCCCCAGTGATTCTTAAAGTAATTAATTTAATTTATGAAAAAAATAATCTTAATAATACTTCTTTGCTTTTCGTGTAAAACCAATAATGAAAGTCCCACTTCCTCTACAGATAATTCGGCTAAAGAAGGGCATGAATTTGTTAAAGATACGATTCTGGTTAAAAGAGAAATTGTAGGTAGTAATAATTACAATGAAAAATTAAAAAAAATAGCATTCGATAAGACGAATGCTCCTATTAATCTTATAAGTTTTGTTTGTGATGGAGTAGAATCGCCAAATTTTTATTTGTTGTTTGAAAAATCAAATAAAGCTATTATTAGTCAAGATATTTGCGGTGATTTTAATGTTGTTAGTTTGCAAGTTATTAATGCAAGTAATAAGATTGTTGATAAGCTCATTATTGAAAGTGAATGGTATGAGCCTGGTAATGAAAATGAATATTTCAAAAAAGAGACTTTCTCTATTGATGATAAGTTTAATATAAAAGTTAAAGAAGAAATTATTGAGTATGGAGAAATAACACAGGCAAATATTTCAAAGTATACAATTACTAAATCAGGGGAAATATCAAAACAATAAAAATTGTAGGGAGGCTTTGTTTATGTCTAAATAAAAAGCCCTGCAATAACTGCAGGGCTTTTAAATATATCAATCTAAAAACTACTCGAATTTACAATCCGAAAGCGGCTTTTACTTGGTCCACATAGTCTAGTTTTTCCCAAGTGAATAATTCTACGTCTAGGGTTACACTATCACCTTGTGGCTGGGTAAAGGTTTTGGTAACCGTTTCATTTTTACGTCCCATGTGACCGTAAGCTGCGGTTTCACTGTAAATAGGTGCACGTAATTTTAAACGTTCTTCAATAGCAAACGGACGCATGTCAAAAATCTGACTTACTTTTTCCGCGATTTCACCATCGGTCATGTTAAACGGACAAGTACCATAAGTATCAATAAAAATACCCATAGGTTCTACAACACCAATGGCATAACTTACTTGTACTAAAACTTCATCGGCAACACCTGCAGCAACTAAGTTTTTGGCTATATGTCTGGTAGCATAAGCGGCACTTCTATCAACTTTACTTGGGTCTTTCCCAGAGAAAGCACCACCACCATGAGCACCTTTTCCGCCGTAAGTGTCTACAATAATTTTACGTCCTGTTAATCCGGTATCACCGTGAGGACCACCAATTACAAATTTCCCAGTTGGGTTAATGTGGTATTTAATATCGTCATTAAATAACTTTTGGATCGCTTCTGGAAGTTTAGAAATCACACGTGGGATTAATATCTCCACGATATCTTTTCTAATTTTCGCTAACATCGTTTCGTCATCAGCAAAATCATCATGCTGAGTAGACACCACTATAGCTTCAATACGTTGTGGGATGTTATCATCATCATACTCAATCGTTACCTGACTTTTAGAATCTGGTCTTAGGTAAGTAATCTCGTTGTTCTCACGTCTTAAATCAGCTAATTCTCTTAAAATTAAATGCGATAAATCTAAGGCTAACGGCATAAAATTCTCCGTTTCATTAGTCGCATAACCAAACATCATCCCTTGGTCACCAGCACCTTGCTCTTCTTTACTACCACGATCTACACCTTGGTTAATGTCTTCCGATTGTTCGTGAATAGCAGATAATACACCACATGAATTTCCGTCGAACATATATTCACCTTTAGTATATCCAATTTTATTAATCGTGTCACGAGCAATTTTTTGAACATCTAAATAGGTTGTCGATTTAACCTCTCCCGCAAGTACTACTTGTCCAGTTGTTACTAAGGTTTCACATGCTACTTTTGAATCGGTGTCAAAAGCTAAAAAATTATCTATTAAAGCGTCACTAATTTGATCTGCTACTTTGTCTGGATGCCCTTCAGAAACACTTTCCGAAGTGAATAAATAAGCCATAATAATTTAAATTATAGTAAGATTTGACGATAACGTCGAAGGAAGTTTACACTGCCTTTAGCATTTTTTCTTGGGTTAAGGTGTTTCATGTATTTTATGAAATTCCGTTTAACACAAAGAGGTTGCAATCAGTCAAATCTTTCCTCTGTTGTTTTGTGCCGCAAAAGTAAAAAAATAAAAGAAAATGAACATGGCTTTTTTATTTTTTAAACAAAATATGTTGGTGGTTACATATTAATTTCGAATATTTGTTTCATCAAGATGAGAAAACAAATTATACAAGTCATTTCTATTATTGTTATTGTGATTATTTCACAAGGCTAGGGAATGCAATAATTTAAAACATATAAATTAAAAAGCTTTCCCAAAACGGAAGGCTTTTTTTATGCACTTTTTTTCATTTTTGAACATCATAAAAATATCGATTTAAAATGCTGTAAATCAGTATATTGAATTATTTTTTGTGATTGTGAATTTAACTAGAAAAAATCAAGGTTAAGTGAATTGAGGCCTTAATAAATTACTTTCGAATCTTATTTTGGGTTTTGAAGAGTTTTTATTGAAAAGTCTAAAAAGCTTAGGATTGTGACATAAATTAAGAAAAAGCATAAAATTATTTGCAATAAATATGAAAGAACTTAATAAACATAGTAGAAGGCTAACGCAAGATCAATCGCAGCCAGCATCTCAAGCCATGTTATATGCCGTAGGATTAACGGATGAGGATATGAACAAAGCTCAAGTTGGAATTGCTAGTACAGGCTATGATGGGAACCCGTGTAACATGCACTTAAACGGATTGAAAGATGAGGTTAAAGTAGAGTGTAATATAGCTGGTCTAGTAGGTTTAGGATTTAATACTATTGGTGTTAGTGATGGTATTTCAATGGGAACTTCAGGGATGAATTACTCTTTAGCTTCTCGTGATATTATTGCCGATTCTATTGAAACTGTAATGAATGCACAAAGTTATGATGCGTTGGTTTCTGTAGTAGGATGCGATAAAAACATGCCTGGTGCCGTAATTGCGATGCTACGTTTAAACCGTCCGTCTATTATGATGTATGGTGGAACTATTGCTTCGGGGAAATATAAAGGACGTAAATTAAATATTGTTTCTGCTTTTGAAGCTCTAGGACAAAAAGTAGCCGGAGAAATTGACGAAGAAGAATACAGAGAAATTATAAAAAGTGCGATTCCAGGTGCTGGAGCTTGTGGTGGTATGTACACAGCAAACACTATGGCTTCGGCTATAGAGTGTATGGGGTTTGCATTACCTTATAACTCTTCAATTCCTGCTGAAAATCCGAATAAATTATCGGAAAGTGAAAGAACAGCACGTGCGATTAAAAATCTTTTAGAATTAGATTTAAAACCTTTAGATATCATTTCTAAAAAATCTATCGAAAATGCGATTGCTTTGGTAAACGCCCTTGGAGGATCTACTAATGCCGTACTTCACTTTTTAGCGATTGCTCATGCAGCTGATATCGAATTTACACTTGAAGATTTTCAACGTGTAAGTGACAGAACACCATTAATTGCCGATTTAAAACCTAGTGGTAAATATTTAATGGAAGATGTTCATGGTATTGGTGGTACGCCAGCAGTTATGAAATATTTATTAGATGCAGGTTTCTTACATGGTGATTGTATGACCGTAACAGGAAAAACCTTAGCGGAAAACTTAGCGGATGTAGAGCCCTTAACGTTTGAAGATGATCAGGATGTGATTTTCCCTAAAGATAAGGCTTTAAAATCTTCTGGAAACTTACAAATCCTTTACGGAAACTTAGCTGAAGAAGGTGCGGTTGCAAAAATTTCTGGAAACGAAGGTTTGTTATTCGAAGGTAAAGCAGTGGTTTACGATGGTGAACAAGCGGCAAATACAGGGATTTCAAACGGTGAAGTTGCTAAAGGTGATGTCGTTGTTATTCGTTATGTCGGACCTAAAGGTGGTCCAGGCATGCCAGAAATGCTAAAGCCAACCTCATTAATTATGGGTGCTGGTTTAGGGAAATCGGTAGCATTAATTACCGACGGTCGTTTTTCTGGTGGAACACACGGTTTCGTGGTAGGGCATATTACGCCTGAAGCACAAACTGGTGGGGCTATCGGACTTATTAAAACTGGAGATACTATTAGAATTAGTGCTGAAGATAACTCTATTAATGTGTTAATTTCTGAAGAAGAATTAGCGCAAAGAAAAGCAGCATGGGTACAGCCAGAATTAAAACACAAAAAAGGTATTTTGTATAAATATGCAAAAACGGTAGCATCGGCTTCAAAAGGTTGTGTTACAGATGCATAAGTAGTAGATTTTTTCATTTCCGTGAAGTCGGAAATCTCAATAAATGGGAACTCTCAATAATGGGAACTATGGAAACAAAAACATTAAACAAAAAAGAAGTGGCAGAAAAAACACAGCGTATTACAGGTTGCGAAGCAGTTGTAAGGTCTTTAATAGCTGAAGGTGTTGATATTCTTTACGGATATCCTGGAGGTGCTATTATGCCGGTTTACGACGAATTATATAAATTTCAAGATCAAATTCATCACGTCTTAACACGTCATGAGCAAGGTGCAGCGCATGCAGCCCAAGGTTTTGCAAGAATTTCTGGCCGCGTTGGTGTCGCGCTAGCGACCTCTGGTCCTGGAGCAACCAATTTAATTACTGGAATTGCCGATGCACAAATCGATTCGACCCCTGTGGTATGTATTACGGGTCAGGTGGCATCGCATTTGCTTGGTAGTGATGCTTTTCAAGAAACTGATATCGTAGGTATTTCTACGCCAGTTACAAAATGGAATTGTCAGGTTACTAAAGCAGAAGATATTCCTGCAGCGATCGCTAAAGCCTTTTATATCGCTAAAAGCGGAAGACCAGGGCCTGTGTTAGTTGATATTACTAAAGATGCGCAGTTTGGAGAATTGGATTTTAAATACGAAAAATGCAAAGGCGTAAGAAGTTACCAGCCTGTTCCAAAAACGAGTCAGGATGCTGTTAACGCTGCCGCGGAATTGATTAATGCTGCGAAAAAACCAATGATTGTTTGGGGACAAGGCGTGATTTTAGGTGAAGCTGAAGCGGAGCTTAAAGCGGTTGTTGAAAAGGCTGGAATTCCATCGGCTTGGACTATTCTAGGAGCTTCGGCTTTAGAATCTTCTCACCCATTAAACGTTGGTATGGTTGGTATGCACGGTAACTACGGACCAAACAAATTAACCAATGAATGTGATGTACTTATCGCTATTGGAATGCGTTTCGACGACCGTGTTACAGGCGATCTAAAAACCTATGCAAAACAAGCTAAAGTGGTTCATTTTGATATTGATCCAGCTGAAATTAATAAAAATGTACAATCTGATGTAGCTGTACTAGGGAATTCTAAAGAGAGTTTGGCCATGTTGCTAGACGCTTTAAATGAAAATTCTCATGAGGCTTGGTTACAGGAGTTTAAAGATTTATATCAAATAGAATTTGATAGCGTTATCGATAAAGATGTTAATCCAACGAAAGAAGGTTTAACTATGGGAGAAGTTATTAAGCAAATTAATATCGCTTCTGAAGGTAATGCCGCTATTGTATCGGATGTAGGACAGCATCAAATGATTGCTTGTCGTTATGCCGATTTTAATGTGTCTAAAAGTAATATTACTTCTGGCGGATTAGGAACTATGGGCTTTGCGCTTCCTGCAGCTATTGGTGCTAAAATGGCAGCTCCAAACCGTGAGGTTGTTGCGATTATTGGTGATGGTGGTTTTCAAATGAATATCCAAGAGTTGGGGACTATTTTCCAACAAAAAGTGCCTGTGAAAATCGTGGTTTTAAACAATGAGTTTTTAGGAATGGTTCGTCAATGGCAACAGTTATTTTTCGATAAGCGTTATGCGTCTACCGAAATGACTAATCCAGATTTTGTAACCATTGCAAAAGGATATCATATTGAAGGGAAACGCGTTTCTAACCGTAAGGATATGGAAGCTGCTGTTAAGGAAATGATTGCTTCAGAAAATTCATACTTCTTAGAGGTTTGTGTAGAGAAGGAAGATAATGTATTTCCTATGATTCCTTCGGGAGCATCGGTTTCAGATGTACGATTAAGTTAATAAAAAGCATGTAAATCAGAAGATAAAGATGAATCTGGCCAGTGTGTTCTTCCGCGGAAGCGCCATTTAAAACAATCATCTTTTTTCTAATATCTAACTAAAAAACATGAGTGAAGACATAAAAACATTTACGATTTCTGTGTATACCGAGAATAATATCGGGTTGCTAAATCGTATCTCAGCTATTTTTCAGCGCCGACACATCAACATTGAAAGTTTAACCACTTCGCAATCGGAAATTGATGGCGTTAATCGTTTTGTAATTGTGGTTAATGTAACGAAGACCAATGCTGAAAAAATAGTGAAGCAAATTGAAAAGCAAGTTGAAACCATAAAGGCGTATTACCATACCGATGAGGAAACGATTTTTACCGAGTCGTGTATGTTTAAAATTAAGTCGGAATTGCTTTTCGAAGAGCCTCAAATTCAAAACATCATTAAAGAAAGTAACACGCGTATTGTAACAGTAAATAAAGAGTTTTTTGTACTTGAAAAATCAGGTAGAAGAAATGAAATAGAATCTTTACGTCGCGATTTAAATGTTTTTGGGATTATGCAATTTGTGCGTTCTGGACGTATTGCAGTAACCAAAGAAGAAATGAAAATAACTGAATTGCTTTCAGCATTCAATAATCAATAATAACAAGTAAATTAAAAATGGGAAATTATTTTAACACATTATCGTTAAGAGATAAATTAAATCAATTATCGAAATGTAGATTTATGGACACTTCAGAATTTGCTGATGGAGTGGACGCTTTAAAAGGAAAGAAAATTGTTATCGTAGGCTGTGGAGCTCAAGGTTTAAATCAAGGTTTAAACATGAGAGATTCAGGTTTAGATATTTCTTATACTTTACGTGATGCTGCTATTGCTGAAAAACGTGCTTCTTTTGTTAATGCAACAGAAAATGGTTTCGAAGTTGGTACCTACGAAGAGCTTATTCCAAAAGCAGATTTAGTATTAAATCTTACTCCAGATAAGCAACACACTAATGTAGTTAAAGCGGTTATGCCTTTAATGAAAAAAGGAGCTACTTTAGCATATTCTCATGGTTTCAATATTGTTGAAGAAGGGATGCAAATTCGTGAAGATCTTACTGTAATCATGGTAGCGCCTAAGTCGCCAGGTTCGGAAGTTCGTGAAGAATATAAAAGAGGTTTTGGTGTGCCAACGTTAATTGCGGTACACGAAGAAAACGATCCAGAAGGAAAAGGATGGGCACAAGCTAAGGCTTATGCTGTAGCAACTGGTGGTGATAGAGCTGGTGTTTTAGCATCTTCTTTTATTGCTGAGGTGAAATCGGATTTAATGGGTGAGCAAACCATTCTTTGTGGATTGTTACAAACAGGTTCTATCCTTTGTTTCGATAAAATGGTTGAAGAAGGTATCGAGCCAGGTTATGCTTCTAAATTAATTCAATACGGATGGGAAACCATTACTGAAGGTCTTAAATACGGTGGTGTTACAAACATGATGGATCGTCTTTCAAATGCTGCAAAAATTAAGGCTTTTGAATTATCTGAAGAGTTAAAAGATATCATGCGTCCGTTATTCCAAAAGCATATGGATGATATTATCGAAGGTCGTTTTTCTGCTGGAATGATGGCAGACTGGGCTAACGATGATAAAGATTTATTGGGATGGAGAGCAGCAACTGCAGAAACGGCTTTTGAAAAAACGCCTGCTGGAGATGTTGAGATTACAGAGCAAGAATACTACGATAACGGTGTGTTAATGGTTGCTATGGTAAGAGCTGGTGTTGAATTGGCTTTCGAAGCTATGGTAGACTCTGGAATTATCGATGCTTCTGCATACTACGAATCGTTACACGAAACTCCATTAATTGCAAATACTATTGCTAGAAAGAAATTATACGAAATGAACCGTGTAATCTCTGATACGGCTGAGTACGGATGTTACTTATTCGATCACGCATGTAAGCCTTTATTAGCTGATTTCATGAAAACGGTTAATACCGATGTGATTGGTAAAGCTTATGCTAAAGATAATGGTAAAGGTGTTGATAACGCGAAACTTATCGCTGTTAATAAAGCATTAAGAAGTCATCCAGTTGAAAAAGTTGGAGAATTCTTAAGATCATCTATGACGGCTATGAAGCCAATAGTTTAAAACTTATCCCAATGAACAAGGAAAACACATATTTTCCTAAGTTAAGTGATATAAAGGTAGCTGCCGATACGATTAAAAACGTATCGGCAGTTACGCCTTTAGGGCATAGCTTAAGGTATTCTAAACAGTTTGATGCGCAGGTGTTTTTGAAGCGTGAAGATCTTCAGCAAGTCCGTTCCTATAAAATTCGTGGGGCCTATAATAAAATCAGTTCACTAACGCCTAAGCAATCGGCTTGTGGTGTCGTTTGTGCCAGTGCGGGGAATCATGCACAAGGTGTGGCGTTATCTTGTAAATTATTGAAGATAAAAGGCACTATTTTTATGCCTACACCAACACCGAAACAGAAGGTAGAGCAAGTTGAAATGTTTGGTGAGGATTTGATTGAAATCAAACTTATTGGCGATACTTATGACGATGCGAGTAAAGCGGCGCTTCTAGAATGTGAACAGTTGGAGAAAACCTTTATTCATCCTTTTGATGATGAAAAAGTAATCGAAGGACAAGCTACTGTGGGTCTAGAAATTCTAGAGCAAGCTCAAAATCCTATCGATTATGTGTTTATTCCTATTGGTGGAGGTGGTTTAGCTTCCGGACTGTCTACCGTATTTAAAGCTTTATCTCCAGAAACTAAAATTATTGGTGTGGAGCCTGAAGGCGCACCTTCCATGACGGTTTCCATTAAAAATAATAAAAACACAGCCTTAGACGAGATTGAAAAATTTATCGATGGTGCTGCTGTAAAACGTGTTGGTGATTTAAATTTTGCCATATGTAAAGAAAATCTCGATGATACGGTAACCGTACCAGAAGGCAAAGTCTGCGAAACCATACTAGAACTCTACAATAAAGATGCAATTGTGGTAGAACCAGCAGGAGCTTTAAGTATTTCGGCTTTAGATTTTTATGCTGAAGAAATAAAAGGCAAAAACGTGGTTTGTGTGGTGAGTGGCAGTAATAACGACATCACCAGAACACCAGAAATTAAAGAGCGTGCTTTATTATACGCCAATTTGAAGCACTATTTTATAGTGAATTTTCCGCAACGTGCTGGGGCTTTAAAAGAATTTGTGGTCGATATTTTGGGTGAAACCGATGACATTACCTTCTTTCAATATGCCAAAAAAACCAATCGCGAAAATGGTTCGGCTGTAGTAGGCGTACAACTAAAATCTTCAGAAGATCTAGAACCACTCATTTCTAGAATGAAAAAGCGTAATTTCTTTGGAGATTATTTAAACAATAAGCCTGATTTATTTGAGTTTTTAGTCTAAAATTGATTTTGTGGAGCGAAATCGTTTTCGTTTTAATACCTTAAAATATCAGAGGTTTATCTGCTAAATTTAGGTAAATTTCGTTTACTTTGAGGTAAAATGTAAGTGTGATTTTATTGCAAATACATAAACGAACCACAACAACTACTATAAACTTATTATTATGAAAACAGCTTTTCAAGAGATTCCTGAAGCTTATAAAATTAAATCACTTCTACATCAAACCACTTACTTGGTAAATGGTGAGTTGAAAAGTTGGGAAGGAGATACTGCCGAGGTATACTCAACCATTTCATCAACATCGGAATATAAACCAACACTTTTAGGGACTATTCCGCAATTAGGTGAGAAAGAGGCTATGGAAGTTTTAGATTCTGCAACTTCTGCTTACGATCATGGTAAAGGGCTGTGGCCAACAATGAAAGTAGCCGATAGAATTGCTTGCATGGAAACCTTCGTGGAGCAAATGAAAACCAAGCGTGAAGAAGTTGTAAAACTTTTAATGTGGGAGATAGGGAAAAATTTGCCAGATTCTGAAAAGGAATTCGATAGAACCGTAGAGTACATTTATGATACTATTGAAGCTTATAAACAAATTGACAGGTCTTCTGCAAAATTTGAAAAAAACTCTGGGGTTTACGCGCATATCCGTCGTGGTCCACTAGGGGTGGTTTTGTGCTTAGGGCCATATAACTATCCGCTTAATGAAACGTTTGCCTTATTGATTCCGGCTTTAATTATGGGGAATCCTGTAATTTTCAAGCCTGCTAAATACGGTGTTTTATTAATCTCACCTTTATTGGAAGCTTTTCAAAGCAGTTTCCCTGAAGGGGTTGTGAATATTGTGTATGGTCGCGGACGTGTATTAGCCGCTCCAATTATGAAATCTGGCGCTATCGATGTATTGGCGTTAATTGGAAATAGTAAATCGGCTAACATCCTTCAGGCACAGCACCCAAAAGGAAACAGACTGCGTATGGTTTTAGGTTTGGAAGCTAAAAATCCGGCGATTGTATTACCAGATGCCGATTTAGATTTAGCGGTAGATGAGTGTATTGCAGGGACTTTGTCTTTTAACGGACAACGTTGTACAGCATTAAAAGTATTGTATGTTCACGAATCGGTTGTTGAAGAATTTAATCGCCGATTTGCTTATAAAGTTGATCAGCTTAAATTTGGAAACCCTTGGGAAGAAGGCGTGAAATTAACGCCGCTTCCAGAAACGGATAAGCCAGCATACATTCAAGAACTTATTGACGACGCTCTAGAAAAAGGAGCAAGTATCATTAATAAAAAAGGCGGTGAAACCTCCGAGAACTATATTTTTCCAGCGGTATTGTATCCGGTGTCTAAAGAGATGCGTGTTTATAAAGAAGAGCAATTCGGACCAGTAATTCCGGTGATTTCTTTTTCTGATATTGAAGAGCCTTTAGATGATATGGCTGAGTCGGATTACGGACAACAAGTGAGTTTGTTTGGTAAAAATATTAATACGCTATCACCACTTATCGATACTTTAGTGAATTTAGTATGTCGTGTAAACTTAAATAGTTCTTGTCAAAGAGGACCAGATGTTTATCCTTTTACAGGACGAAAAGATTCGGCTTCAGGTACATTAAGTGTGCATGATGCGTTGCGTTCTTTCTCTATTAGAACTTTTGTTGCTTCTAAGGATAATGAGTATAACAATGCCATTTTAACAGAGTTACTTGAAAGAAAAACGTCGAATTTTATCAGTACCGATTATATTTTATAAAAGAGAGTCTTTCCTATAAAGCTTGATTTAAATATTAGCAGCATTCATTCTTAATTGAAATTGAATGCTGCTTTTTTATTATATGATTATCTTTGGTTGAATCGTTTAAAAAATGCGTAGCAGTAACTTTTTAAGATATTATAGATGAAAGCAGCAAAACATACCTTAGTGATTATTCTTTTTTGCGTCACCTTAATGGCTTGCGGAAACAAAGAAAAAAAGCAGAGCCAGAGTCCGTCGCAAACGGAAGTTCAAGCAGGGTCTAGTGATGAAGCTATAACAACTATAGACCTTACTGCAAGCGATGGGATGCAGTTCAATAAAAATAAAATTGAGGTTAATGCAGGTGAAAAAGTAAGACTTACATTGACTCATACTGGTAAAATGGCGAAAACCGTCATGGGACATAATTTCGTCTTGCTAAAAAAGGGCGTGGATCTTACCGATTTTGGTACCGAAGCTGCTACGGCAACCGACTCAGAATTTATTCCTAACGATGGAGATGATGTAATTGTACACACCAAACTCATTGGTGGTGGCGAATCTATAACTATTGAGTTTAACGCCCCAGAATCAGGTGATTATGATTTTTTATGTAGCTTTCCGGGGCATTTTATGATCATGAAAGGTAAATTTATAGTGAAATAAAGTGGTTTTCTTACGTTTTTAAGCGGTTTCAATAATTAATCATTTAATGTTTTTTAAAAAATATTGAAAGATTGAGATTTTGAGGCTTTAAAATTAGAGATATTAATAATTTTTTAAAATTAAAATTAGGAAAGTCCGTTATTGTCTTCAATATGTTTTAATTTTACGATATGAAAACATTAAAAAATACATTACGTTGTTCTACACCCGGTTTGTCTGCGCGCCGTCGCCGCAGCTTCTAATTATTTAGATGAGTAAACCCAAACCCAAAACGTAGTTTTTAATTTTTTTCATAGTGTCCAAAAATAATTTCATAGCATTTCAAAATAAGGTTAATTTAGTAGAAGTTAACACTCATACTGTGCGCCGTACTTTTTTTCGTCGCCCGTAAGGGTGTATTTCATTTTTTGAACTAGGTGTGTCCAGTTCAGCTATTAAAAAAAAGAGTAATAAATGACAAACAATATATACTAGGAAATGAAGGTTGTAATAGCCGATAAGTCACATGTGAAATTCGCAGAAATCATCTGCGAAACCATTGCATCTTCCGCCGCCATTAGGGGTACGGGGATTGCTAGACGTTCCCCAGAATATATTGCTACTAAAATGGAAAATGGAAATGCAGTCATAGCCTTAGATCAAGGTAATTTCGCAGGATTTTGTTATATCGAAAAGTGGGGGCATGGTAAATTTGTGGCCAATTCAGGCCTGATTGTGCATCCCGATTATAGAGGTATCGGATTAGCTAAGCTTATCAAGCACAAGGTTTTTGAACACTCTAGAACAAAATTTCCAGACGCCAAAATTTTTAGTATTACCACAGGGTCTGCTGTTATGAAAATGAATAGCGACTTAGGTTATAAACCAGTGGTTTTTTCCGAGTTAACCGACGATCAAACCTTTTGGGATGGTTGTCAAACTTGTAAAAACTATGACGTTTTAACGCGAACAAACCGCAAAATGTGTTTGTGTACGGGTATGTTATACGACCCCCATGCAAAAGACAAAGACATTAAGCCTATAAAAAATAGTGTGTTTGCCAGATTAAAACGAATTAAACGCGCTCTGTTTTTAAAATCTGAAAAGAATAACGATTCAGGGCAAACTAACAATGACACAAATTAAAATGAATACATTACTAGATATCGATGCTGAAATCGATCAGCTTATAGAACAGGCTGAAGCCTTTTGCGATAAAGAAGGTATCGAAATCAAATTGGTTTACAAACTTTCCAATAAATCATTAGAAATCATTTCTGAAAGATCTAAAGCATTGCCTACATTGTATTATGTAAGTGTAGAGATGCTTAAAAAACGTGCCGAAAACGGATGTTTTATCTTAAAGAAAGATGATGAGATTATTGGACACATCTTTGTTCATGAACATCAGGTGAAAGAACATTTTGTATATGAGCGCTCATCATTATGGGTGGATAGCACGTATAGAAATTGCAATTTAGGCTTGTTGTTAATGGCTAGAATGACCGAGTTTTTTAGTGAAACTTTTCTCATTTCAATCGCCCAAACCCCTAAAGTTCATCAGTATAATGAGTTGCTTGGTATGACCCATGTGACCTTATCAAAAATGTCGGCTCAACTTGTACAAGAGCTTGAGAAATTAGGGAAATTACGTGATGAATTGAATTATAGATATTATGTAAATGCCTGTTTTGCTTCAGAAATAGGTCAGTTAAAATAGAATAGAAAATTAGTTATATAAATAGAGTAAAATGAAAAAATTAGTAATAGCATACAGTGGTGGATTGGATACGTCATACTGTGCAGTAAGTTTATCAAAAGAATATGATGTGCACGCCGTAAGTGTAAACACCGGTGGTTTTACTAAAGAAGAAATTAGTCACATAGAGAGTAACGCCTACAAAATGGGTGTAACGACCTATAAAAATATTGATGCAGTATCTACTTTTTATCAGAAAGTGGTGAAGTATTTGATTTTTGGAAATGTATTAAAAAATAACTCATACCCATTATCGGTAAGTGCCGAGCGTATCATTCAAGCGATTGAAATTATTGAATACGCTAAAAGTATCGATGCCGAATATATTGCTCATGGTAGTACAGGTGCAGGAAACGATCAAGTACGTTTTGATATGATTTTCCAAACTTTGGCTCCAAACATCAAAATTATTACGCCAATTAGAGATGAGAAATTAACCAGACAACAAGAAATCGACTATTTGAAAGAAAATGGTATCGATATGAACTGGGAAAAAGCAAAATACTCTGTTAATAAAGGATTATGGGGAACAAGTGTTGGAGGATCAGAAACTTTAACATCTGACAAAGCATTACCTAGCGAAGCTTATCCGTCTCAATTGAAACACACCGAGGAAGAAAAAGTAAAATTAACTTTCAAACAAGGCGAGTTAGTAGCAGTAAACGGTATTGAAAATGCGCCTCAAAATAATATAGAAGTGCTAAATAACTTAGCTTCGGCATATGCTATTGGTAGAGACATCCATGTTGGTGATACGATTGTTGGTATTAAAGGACGTGTTGGTTTTGAAGCTGCAGCAGCGCTTATTACTATAAAAGCACATCATTTATTAGAAAAGCATACGCTTACCAAATGGCAGTTACAACACAAAGAATATTTGTCAAGTTTCTACGGAATGCACTTGCATGAAGGGCAATACCTAGATCCGGTTATGAGAAACATTGAAGCTTTCTTAGCAAGCAGTCAAGATAAAGTTACAGGTGATGTATTTGTAACTTTAAAACCTTACCACTTTGCACTAGATGGTATTCAGTCGGAGCATGACTTGATGAGTGCTAAATTTGGAAGCTACGGTGAGGAGAACAAAGCATGGACCGCTGATGATGCTAAAGGCTTTATCAAAATTCTAGGTAATCAGAATAAAATCTATCAACAAGTAAATTCAAAATAATGATCCAAGTTGGAATTATAGGTGGCGCAGGGTACACAGCAGGCGAGTTAATAAGATTACTTATTCATCACCCCGAAGCTGAAATGAACTTTGTGTATAGCACCAGTAATGCAGGAAATCAAATAAGTAAAGTACATCAAGATTTAGTAGGGTCTTTAGATTTTGAATTTACAGATACCGTAAATCCAAATGTAGACGTGTTGTTTTTATGCTTAGGCCATGGTAATTCGGTGAAGTTTTTAGAAGCTAACACCTTTTCTGAGCAGACTAAAATCATCGACTTAGGAAACGATTTTAGACTTGAAGCCGATAAAGTTTTTAATGGAAAAACCTTTGTATATGGCTTACCAGAATTACAAAGAGAAGCTATTAAAAACGCAAACTATTTAGCGAATCCTGGTTGTTTTGCAACAGCCATTCAGTTGGGACTTTTGCCTTTAGCGGAAGCCAACTTGCTAAATAACGATGTGCATATTAATGCCGTAACTGGGGCAACAGGTGCAGGGACTTCATTGTCTGCGACCACACATTATACGTGGCGTGATAATAATTTCTCTTATTATAAGCCTTTTACGCATCAGCATTTAGGAGAAATTAACCAATCGGTTAAACAGTTGCAAGGTGATTTTGCTTCAGATATCCTTTTCATGCCAAATCGCGGGAATTTTTCACGAGGCATCTTTGCAACGATTTACACCGATTTTGAAGGTTCTGTAGAAGATGCGAAGGCCATGTATCAATCCTATTATAAAGATGCTGAATTTACCTTTGTAGCCGACGATTTTTTACATTTAAAACAAGTGGTAAACACAAACAAATGTTTAATTCACTTGCATAAACATGAAGGGAAGCTTTTAATAACAAGCATTATCGATAACCTTTTAAAAGGAGCCTCGGGACAAGCCGTTCAGAATATGAACTTAATGTTTGGTTTAGAAGAAACCACAGGATTAGGATTAAAGGCGACTTATTTTTAAGTCGCTAAACTTCCCAGAATAGGGAAATATATGCAAAAGAGTAGGGGTTAAATCTTAAATGATAAGTAAAGGCTTTCTGTGAGATGTGTTGAAGTTGGTTTTAAACCAGTCAATTAACAGAAAACCCTTCTAAAATCGTTACTTTTGCACGACAACCAAACAAATTATAGGGGTTAGCATAACTCCTAATAAAGAAGGAAACTTCTTTTGAAAAACAAACCAACTAATAAATATGTAATTATGCCATTATTTAACGTTTATCCGCTGTACGATGTAACACCAGTTTCAGGAAAAGGTGTTTATGTTTACGATAAGAATGGAACAGAGTATTTAGACCTTTATGGTGGTCACGCTGTGATCTCTATTGGGCACGCACACCCAAAATATGTTGAGGCTATTTCTCGTCAAGTTTCCGAACTCGGATTTTATTCCAATGCCATCCAAAATCCGCTTCAGGTTCAATTGGCCGATAAGTTAGAAGCGCTTTCAGGATGTAAAGATTACGAACTGTTTTTCTGTAATTCAGGAGCAGAAGCTAATGAAAATGCACTAAAATTAGCATCCTTTAAAACTGGGAAATCTAGAGTTATAGCGTTTAAAAATGGTTTTCACGGACGTACATCGGCTGCCGTTGCAGCGACCGATAATCCTGGTATCGTAGCGCCAATTAATGCGCAACAAGAAGTGACTTTTCTTGAGTTAGACGATATTGCTGGCGTAAAAGCCGAACTAGAAAAAGGGGATGTATGTGCTGTTATTGTTGAGTTTATCCAAGGCGTTGGCGGTCTGGATCAAGGTTCGGCTAAGTTTTTCAATGAAGTTGATAAACTTTGTAAAGCTAACAACACGTTTTTTATCGCCGATGAGGTGCAATCGGGATACGGACGTTCAGGTAAGTTTTTTGCTTTTCAGCATTATAATGTAACACCAGACATTATATCGATAGCAAAAGGTATGGGGAACGGTTTCCCAATGGGTGGAATTTTAATTCACCCTAGTATAGAAGCTAAATTTGGTATGTTAGGTACCACTTTTGGTGGTAATCACTTGGCATGTGCTGCTGGTTTATCAGTTTTAGAGGTTATTGAAGACCAAAAACTGATAGATAATGTGCAAGTGATGTCTGAGTATTTTATAAAAATCGCTAAAACCATTCCGCATATAAAAAATATAAAAGGAAAAGGTTTAATGCTCGGATTAGAATTTGACTTTGAAGTTGGCGACTTAAGAAAACGCTTGATTTATGAAAATCATATTTTTACTGGTGGTGCTTCAAACAAAAAATTATTAAGAATATTACCTCCGTTAACCGTTAGGAAAGAGCATATCAATATGTTTTTTGAAGCCCTAATAGAAGTGTTACCAGAGGTGGAATCTGCAGAGGAACTGCAGACAGAAAAAATTTAAAAAAAAAGAAAATGAACACTTTATTAACTATAGAAACAAGAAACGCAGTACTGCTTAAAATGGGCGTACTATTAGAAAAGGAACGAGAAACTATAATTAATATCAATAAAGAAGATTTAGAGGCTTACAAAGGCGATGATATTTCAATGTACGATCGTTTAAAAGTTGACGATTCAAAAGTCGATGAAATGATTAAGTCCGTAACGCATCTAGCTTCACAAGACGATCCTGTTGGAGTAGAACGCTTTGCTTTTAAACACGACAATGGCATGCAGGTTTACAATAAAACAGCATCGTTTGGAACCGTTCTAATCATATATGAATCTCGTCCTGATGTAACAGTTGAAGCCGCAGGAATCGCATTTAAATCTGGGAATAAAATTTTACTAAAAGGCGGAAAGGAATCTTTACGCTCAAACTTAAAAATTGTTGAATTGTGGCACGAGGCTTTAAAGGCCAATGGTGCTTCTACCGATTGGGTAGAATATTTACAATTCAACAGAGAGGAAACCCAAGCTTTCTTGGAAAATCCAACTCAAAAAGTTGATTTAATGGTGCCTAGAGGTGGCGAACGTTTAATCGCTTTCGTAAAAAAACATGCCAACTGCCCTGTTATTATTAGTGGTAGAGGAAACAACTTTGTGTATGTACATCCTAAAGCTGATTTAGATATCGCTATGGATGTGATTATTAACGGAAAAACAGCAAAAATTTCAGCTTGTAACGCCGTAGATAAAGTTTTAATTGATGAAAACCTTCCTGAAAAAGAAGCTTTCATGAAACGCTTAATTTCTAAATTAAAGGAATTTGATGTTGAAATTTTAGGTGATGAAAAAACGTCTAAATACGATGAAATTAGTCAGTTTGAATCTGATGATATCTGGTATGAAGAGTTCCTAGATTACAAAATCGTTATAGGAGAAATTGCTGGAGTTGAAGATACGATCGCCATGATTAATAAATATTCAGGAGGTCACTCGGCATCAATCATCACTACCGATGAAGCTGTTGCTAAAACCTTCATGGAAAATGTAGATACGGCTGCTGTATATCACAACGCCTCAACACGATTTACCGATGGTAGTCAGTTAGGTTTAGGTGGTGAGTTGGCAATCAGTACTGATAAGTTACACCAACGTGGCCCTATTGGTTTACAGCACTTAGTAACCAATAAGTGGTATGTTCATGGTAACGGACAAATAAGATAAGTATGCCTGTGCATACCAGCAAAAAAAAAATAAGCGTCCACTTGTGGTAAGATCAATTTTTAGAATTATCACAAGTGGAGTTTTAAATAAATGAAGAAAAAACGCATTTTATTAAAAGTAGGGTCCAATACGCTTACCAAGGAAACCGATAATATTTCTAGAGGTAAAATTGAAGATATTGCCAGTCAAATCGCGCAGCTTCAAGACCGATACGAATTTATAATTGTAAGCTCAGGAGCTATTGCTGTAGCGAAACAGTTTGTAAAGCTGGAAAGTCAGCGAGAAGAATTATTCGTTAAACAGGCTTTAGCATCTATTGGGCAACCGCATTTAATTCGTATTTATCAAGAAATTTTCAGGGAATATGGTCTGTTGAGTTCCCAGTGTTTATTGTCTTATTCCGATTTCGAGAAAAAGGAAAGTAAAACAAACATTGTGAATACGATTAACGTTTTGGTTAACAACAACTACATTCCTATCATTAATGAAAATGATACGGTTGCTACCGACGAAATTAAATTTGGAGATAACGACAAACTAGGCGCGTTAACGGCATCACTTTTAGGTGTTGATTTGTTTATAATAGCAACCAATACCAACGGCATATATACCAAAGCTTCCTTTGAAAATAATACTCCAGAAACCATTTCAGAGGTTGTCGATTTCGATGCTTTAAAAGCCGAGGTTGTAAACTCAAAATCTACCCATGGTAGTGGTGGTATGGCTTCAAAAGTAGAAGCAGCAGCATTAGCCAAAAACTCAAAAATAGAAACTTGGATTGTAAACGGACTCGAAGATCATTTCATCATTAATGCGATGGAAAACAAAGTAGCGTTTACTAAAATAAAAGCATAGTAATATGAAAAATTACACATCCATAAACGATATTGATAACATCAAAACATGGATTGAAGAAGCTAAAGCTTTAAAGCAGAATCCCCTTAAAAATGTTGAACTCGGTAAACACAAAACCTTAGGTTTATTGTTTTTTAACTCTAGTTTACGTACACGTTTAAGTACGCAAAAAGCAGCCTTAAACTTAGGTATGGATCCAATAGTGATGAACGTTTCTGGCGATGCTTGGGGAATCGAATTTGAAGATGGTACGGTGATGAATGGTAACACCGCCGAACATATAAAAGAAGCTGCTGCCGTGGTGTCGCAATATTGCGATATTATTGCTGTAAGAGCCTTTCCAACCTTAACCGATAAGGTTAAAGATGAAAGCGAGCAGGTTTTAAAAGCCTTCGTAAAGCACGCTTCGGTACCTGTGGTGAATATGGAAAGTGCTACTGGGCACCCACTACAAGCTTTAACAGATGCCATAACCATTTCAGAGCATACCAAAAAAGAGAAACCTAAAGTGGTTTTAAGTTGGGCGCCTCATGTTAAAGCCTTACCGCATGCCGTAGGTAATAGCTTTGTTCAAGCCATGCAAAAAATGGATGTGGATTTTGTGATTGCAAATCCCGAAGGTTATAATTTAAGTCCGGAGATCACTAAAGATACGCCTATTGTTCACAGTCAAGAGAAAGCATTTAAGGATGCCGATTTCGTTTATGTGAAGAATTGGAGTTCCTACGACGATTATGGTAAAGTGTTAAATACAGACCCCAATTGGACCATCACAAAAGAAAAATTAGGTGATGCCAAATTTATGCACTGTTTGCCTGTAAGACGTAATCTTATTGTAGAAGACGCCGTTTTAGATAGCGATAGCTCATTGGTTATTCAGCAAGCTAATAACAGAACCTACGCTGCACAATTGGTACTTAAAAAAATATTAGAAAATGGCTAAAGAGAAATTATCAGTAGTAAAAATTGGTGGGAATGTTATAGAAAATCCAGAGGCTTTAGCGACTTTTTTAGAGCAATTTTCAGAATTAGAAGGGAAGAAAGTTTTAGTGCATGGCGGCGGAAAACGCGCCACACACATCGCTTCAAAGTTAGGGATTGAATCTCAAATGGTGAATGGTCGTCGTATTACCGATGCCGAAACCTTAGAAGTGATTACCATGGTTTATGGCGGATTAGTAAACAAAAATATTGTGGCTCAGCTGCAAAGTTTGGATACCGATGCCATCGGTTTAACGGGTGCAGATATTAATAGTATCGCTTCAAAAAAACGTCCGGTAAAAGAGATAGACTACGGTTTTGTTGGCGATGTTAAAAAGGTAAATCATACAAGCATTAATAAACTTATTGAAGCTGATTTTACACCTGTTTTTTGTGCCATTACGCATGACGAAAACGGACAACTATTTAATACCAATGCCGATACTATTGCTTCAGAATTAGCCATTGGTCTTTCAAAATTATATAAAGTAGAACTGGTATACTGTTTTGAGAAAAACGGCGTGCTTATGGAAGTTGATGATGATAACTCGGTTATCGATTTTATGGATTCAGGTACCTACGAAGTGTTAAAGCACAAAGGTGTTTTTCACGATGGGATGCTTCCTAAATTAGAAAACTGTTACCACGCTATTGAAGCTGGTGTATCTAGAGTTTTTATTGGAAACCCAAGCATTATAAGTAACAAGAATCAAAAGTTTACCACCTTATTTTTATGATAGAGCAGTTAACACAAGATGCCATTGCTTTACTAAAAAAGCTCATCGAAACCCAGTCTTTTTCTTCCGAAGAAGAACAGACAGCAGGGCATATCGAAGCATGGTTTACAAATCACAATATAGTTTATAATCGTACTAAAAATAACATTTGGGCGCTTAACAAGCACTTTGATGAGAGCAAGCCAACCTTGTTGCTAAACTCACATCACGATACCGTAAAGCCCAATTCGGCCTATACCAAAGATCCGTTTAAAGCCATTGTTGAAGATGGGAAATTATTTGGGTTAGGAAGTAACGATGCCGGCGGTTGTTTGGTGTCGCTTATGGCCACCTTTGTGTATTTTTACAATCATGAAAACTTAAAATACAATTTGGTTATTGTCGCTTCCGCGGAAGAAGAAAGCAGTGGTCCAAACGGACTAAACAGTATGCTTCCTATCATTCCTAAAGTGGATGTGGCAATTGTGGGTGAACCTACATTGATGAATTTAGCTGTTGCTGAAAAAGGTTTAGTCGTTTTTGACGCTGTGGTTGAAGGTACACCAAGTCATGCCGCGCATCCAAATGATGATAATGCCCTTTACAACAGTATTGAGGCGCTGCAATGGTTTAAAGATTACAAGTTTGAAAAGAGCTCTGAAGCTTTAGGTGATGTGAAACTAACGGTAACTCAAATTAATGCAGGCTCACAACATAATGTGGTTCCTGGTCATGTAGATATGGTAGTTGATGTTCGTGTGAATGATGCTTATTCAAATGCCGAAATTGCCGAGATTTTACAAAGTCAGGCGCCAGTAACACGAATTATACCTCGTAGCTTGCGTTTGAACTCTTCAAGCATTCCTATGGATCATGATTTGGTAAAAGCAGGAATAGCTATGGGAAGATCGACTTACGGGTCGCCAACTTTATCTGATCAAGCGGTATTGAGCTGTTCGTCGTTAAAATTAGGCCCTGGAGATAGTACGAGATCACATTCGGCTGATGAATTTATTTATATTAGTGAAATAGTAGAAGGCGTTCAGATTTACATCGAACTGTTAAATCGCGTCCTTATTCCTGCGTAGGAATATGTGGAATCGTTGAACTGTTTAGTTGTTTAATCGGTTTCGGATAAACATCTAAACAAAAAAGAAAACCCAGAATAAAAAAGAATAATAGTAGCCCTTCGTTTAAAAGGCAAACCGATATGTTGTGAATAGGCAATCAGTTAAACCATTAAACGATTAAACACATAAACATTTTTAACAATGAAACTTTGGGATAAAGGCATATCGATAGATAAAAAAATAGAGCAATTTACTATTGGGAACGACCGAGAAATAGATATTCATATTGCAAAATACGATGTTATTGCATCGCGAGCGCATGCCATAATGCTTCAAAAAATTGGCATTCTTTCTGAAATAGAATTAGAGAAATTGCTTTCTGGACTTCAGGTCTTAGCCAATCAAATTGAAGCCGGAACTTTTGTAATCGACGAACAGTTTGAAGACGTGCATTCTAAAATTGAATTTGAATTAACGAAGTCTTTAGGTGATGTGGGTAAAAAAATCCATACGGCCCGTTCTAGAAACGATCAAGTTTTAGTAGCCCTTCATTTGTATTTTAAAGAAGAGTTGCAAGCTGTAAAATCCAAAACAAAAACACTTTTCGATACCTTAATTAATCAGGCAGAGACTTATAAAGATAAGGTGCTTCCTGGCTATACGCATTTACAAGTAGCTATGCCATCATCATTTGGGTTATGGTTTTCAGCCTATGCCGAATTAATGATTGATGATGTGTTTTTATTAGATGCGGCCATAAAAACGGTGGATCAAAATCCGCTAGGTTCGGCAGCTGGATACGGAAGTTCTTTTCCTATCGATCGCGAGGTTACCACTAAAGAAATGGACTTTGCAACTCTAAAATACAACGTTGTTGCCGCACAAATGGGACGAGGTAAAAACGAGCGTACCATTGCTGCAGCTTTAGGAAGCTTGGCCAACACTATGGCTCGTTTTGCTATGGATACCTGTTTGTATATGAGTCAGAATTTCGGGTTTATTTCCTTTCCAGACGAGTTAACTACAGGAAGTAGTATCATGCCGCATAAAAAGAATCCTGATGTGTTTGAGTTAATCCGAGGGAAATGTAACAAAATACAAGCCTTGCAAAGTGAAATGATATTAATAACCAACAACTTGCCTAGTGGTTACCACCGCGATTTTCAGTTGTTAAAAGAAAATATCATTGCAGCTTTCGAGGATATTAAAGACATTTTGGATATTTTTAATTATTCGATCCAACAAATTATTGTGAAGGATATCGATATCAACGACGATAAATACAAATACTTATTTACTGTAGATAACATCAATACCTTAGTAGTCGAAGGACAAACTTTTAGAGAAGCCTATCAAAAAATTGGTGGTCAAGTGCAAGACGGTACCTATGTGCCAGACACATCTAAAAAACACACCCATGCAGGAAGTATTCACAATTTATGCTTAGATAAAATTCGTGATAAGTTTCCTGGGTAGATCGTAATTGTTGAAAATAGGTTTTTTTATTGTTTATTTATTGTAGTAGGCTTAGTTTTGGTAGACAAGCATACAGCTTAAAAAAAATGAGCATCAGAGAAAAAGAATAAACTATTTTTGAGCAATGAACTACAATCTAAAAAAACTATATAGCATTGCATTTTGGGCGAGCGTTTTTGGAATGCTCGCCTTTATTTTTGATTTTGGTTTTTCGAAAACGGTATTAACGCAACAAATCATTGATGCGTTTTACTTTATAGTTATTGCTTTAGGCTTAGCGGCAACTTTTGCTAGATATTTTGAAAATAAGGAGCTGTTAAAACGGAGGGTTGCTGTTTTCGATGTGATTTCAGTGGTTTATACCTTGTGTGTTTTTTATATGTACCTCTTTCACGGTGAAGCATTTAAAACCGATTTGATATTAGAAAACCCCATATGGGTGGTTTTGGCTGTCATTCTATCTTTTATTAGGGAGTTTTCAGAACAAAAACTAAATCTGCATCGAACCTATCTTAACCCGGCACAAATTTTCATATTAAGCTTCTTAGTCATTATTTTACTAGGCTCCTTTCTATTAATGATGCCAAAGGCAACACACGAAGGTTTGTCATTCATAGATGCCTTGTTTACATCAACAAGCGCGGTTTGTGTAACAGGATTGATTGTGGTCGATACTGGAACTTATTTTACGCATTTCGGACAAGCCATCATCATGTTTTTAATACAAATTGGAGGCTTAGGAATCCTAACTTTTGCAAGCTATTTCAGTTACTTTTTTAAAGGAGGAAGTACCTACGAAAATCAATTGACCTTAGGGGAAATGACCAACTCCGCTAAAATTAGCGATGTATTTAGTACACTAAAGAATATTATAGTTATTACGGCTATAGTTGAATTGACAGCCGCTATATTTATTTTCTTTTCCTTGGATAAGAATTTGTTTAGTAGTTTTTCTTATCAAGTATTTTTTTCAATATTTCATGCCATTTCAGCATTTTGTAATGCCGGTTTTTCAACCTTATCTAATAGTATTTATGACGTTGGTTTCCGATTTAACTATGCCTTGCAACTCATTATTGTAGCCACGTTTGTTTTAGGAGGTTTAGGTTTTCCTATTGTGGTTAATATCATTAGATTTATCAAATTCAAATTCATTCAAATTTTCTTTTTCAATTCAAAAAATAGAACTTATAAACCCTGGGTGTTAAACATAAATAGTAGAATTACTCTAGTAACTACGACCTTCTTAACTGTAGTAGGTTTTATTTTGTATCTGGTTTTTGAATATCATAATACACTCGCTGAACACACCTTGTCAGGGAAATTAGTAAACGCATTATTTGGAGCTACAACACCACGAACAGCTGGTTTTAACGCTGTAGATATGGGCGATTTGGCATTTCCTACCGTAGTCATCACAATTTTACTTATGTGGGTGGGAGCTTCGCCAACATCAACAGGTGGTGGTATTAAAACCAGTACCTTTGCTATAGCGACGCTAAATATTTTAAGCTTAGCAAAAGGGAAACAGCGTATTGAAGTTTACAGAAGAGAAATAGCCGATATTTCGGTGAGAAGAGCATTCGCAACCATTGCATTGTCCTTAATGGTTATCGGTCTTGGAATCGTGATTATAAGTGTTTTTAATCCAGAAATGGGATTGCTAAACATTGCGTTCGAGTGTTTTTCTGCATATAGTACTGTAGGTTTAAGTTTAGGGGTTACAGGGGATTTAGATACAGTTAGTAAATTTGTAATTATTGCTATTATGTTTATTGGAAGGGTTAGTATGCTTTCCATCATAGTTGCGGTGTTCAAAAAAATAAAACATAAAAATTATCGCTACCCTAGCGAAGAAATCACCATAAATTAAAAATAGCATGAAATATATTATTGTAGGTCTTGGAAATTTTGGCGCATCCTTAGGAAAGAAATTAACAGCACAGGGTAATGAGGTGATTGGTGTGGATCGCAAAATGGAAAAAGTTGATTTGCTTAAAGAGGATTTATCACATACTATTTGTTTAGATGCTACCGATGAATTTACAGTATCTGGCCTTCCTTTAAGTGATACCGATGTGGTTATTGTAGCTATTGGTGAAGATACGGGTGCCAATATTATGGCAACAGCATTACTTAAAAACCTTAAAGTAAAACGCGTAATAAGTCGGGCGATTGATGGTTTGCATGAAAAGGTGCTTAATGCTATTGGTGTTACTGCTATTGTTCATCCCGAAGAAGAATCGGCCGAAAGATGGGCAAAAAGGCTATCTCTAAAAGGTGTTGTAGATTCTTTTGAATTGAATGATGATTACAGTATCGTTGAGGTTCATGTTCCCGAAAAATTTGATCAAAAAACCATTAGAGAGATCGATATTAGAAAAGTATATAACTTATTGGTTTTAACTACTATTGCAAATACAGAAATTAAAAGTGCGGTTGGAAAAACTAGAAATATTACAAAGGTTAAGGGTGTAGCTGGTGCCGAAGATATCCTGTATAAAGATGATATTTTGGTTGTTTATGGTGCGAATAAAGACATTAAAAGGTTTTTAAATAAAGATTGATAATCAATCCCCTTGTCGAATTTAATGTGTGAAACCATCACTTATTTTGAACGTATTAAACATCTAAAGGGCGGCATGTCTTATAGTCCCAACACTTTTCCTATCTTTGGATTATGAAGCAGTATTTTCTTTTTATAGTCTTTATTTTCAGTTTTGTGGCTTGCGAAAAGCAACAGCAAGTGAGTTCCATTCATCCTGAAAATTGGTCAAAACGCACCATTGATATCAGCCATAAAGATAGCTTACAAGTAGGAGCGTCCTATTTGTCTATTTATTCTCAGATTTTTAGCCTATCGGAAAGCAAAACGCATAATTTAACGGCTATGGTAAGTTTGAGAAACACGAGTTTAAATGATACCATTTATATTGAAAAAGCCGATTATTATGATACGCACGGCACTTTAGTCCGTTCCTATTTTGAAAAGACGATTTTCTTAGCGCCTCTAGAAACCGCTGAAATTATTATCGACGAGGTTGATGTTTCTGGAGGTACGGGTTCTAACTTTATCTTTGAATGGAAAATACCTCAAAATGCTTCAGTACCTTTATTTGAAGGTATTATGAATTCAACTGTGGGGCAACAAGGCTTGTCATTTACCACACAAGCAGTACGTATAAAATAATATGGCAGAATACATTACAAAATTATTTTTCATTTTTGCAGTAATCGATCCTATTGGATCTATTCCTGTGTATTTAGAAGCAACCAAAGAATTAGATATTTCGAAAAAGAAGAAAGTCGCTATTCGAGCTACCATCGTCGCCTTTTTTATTTTGTTGTTTTTTATAATAATCGGACAACTCATTTTAGAAGGTATGTCCGTCTCTTTAGATGCGTTTCAGATTTCTGGAGGTGTGATCCTTTTTCTTTTTGCATTGACCATGATTTTCGGGGACGGCAAACCAGAACAAGAAAAAAGTGGGATTACCGATTATAAACACGTAACGATTTTCCCCATTGCGATACCTTCTATTGCTTCTCCAGGAGCTATAATGGCCGTGGTTTTATTAACCGATAACCATTTGTATACCATACAACAGCAAACCATAACCACTTTTTTGGTATTGGTTATTATAGCGGTAACTTGTTTAATTTTGCTAGGCGCCAATCATCTTCAAAAACGCATAGGCGACTACGGTATTACAGTAATTAGTAAAATTATGGGTTTAATTCTTGCCGCATATGCCGTTCAAAACATTTTAACAGGTATTAGTAGCTATTTTCAGAATACCTAAGGATTTTGGTCCAAAAAGAGTCTTCACGAAACTTTTAAATCTATGCCATTAAAGACTATTGAAAAGTTAATAAATTAAAAAAGCGCATTGGTTAAATGCGCTTTTAAGGACTTTCTCTAGTTTAGTTTAATTTGTTTGTTGACTAACTCAAATAATTAAATAATAGTGGATTGCCCTAAATGTATATTAGTAAAGTTTAGATTGGTTTCATCAGGATTATGAATGAAATCCTCTATAAAATCGCCAACTTTCGTTGTGCTGATATGATCGTATTTGTTGTTTAAATCTGGTGTGGTTATATGAAGCTTTAACGATTTGTCTACACCTTCTCTCACACGATTTGCTTCTTCATCTAACCCAAAATGATCCAATAACATAGCTGCCGATAAGATGGAAGCTATAGGGTTTGCAATACCTTTGTTGGCGGCTTTAGTATAAGCACCATGAATAGGCTCAAACATCACATGGTCGTCGCCAATAGATGCTGAAGCTAATAGACCTATAGACCCAACAATAACGCTGGCTTCTTCCGAAAGGATATCACCAAACATATTTTCGGTTAAAATCACATCAAACTGTCTCGGATTGATGATTAAATCCATGGCCGCATTATCGATATATGTGTAATCTATGTTCACATCGGGATATTGCTTGCCTATATCTTTCACTACACGGCGCCAAAGTCTAGAACTTTCTAAAACATTAGCCTTATCTACCAAGGTTAATTTGCGTTTTCGTGATTGAGCGGCTTTAAATGCTTTATGTGCAATGCGTTCAATTTCAAAACGTTGGTATTCACAGGTGTCTGATGCAGTGTTGCCATCGGCACTTAGTTTCTGTTCTCCAAAATAGATACCACCAGTTAACTCTCTATAAATAACCAAATTGGTGTCTTTTATAGCTTTTACTTTTAACGAGGATTTATTAAGTAAATCTTCGTAAGCAATTACTGGTCTAATGTTGGTATGTAAGCCCAAGGCTTTACGAAGCCCTAAAAGGCCTTGCTCAGGACGTACCGTAGCATCAGGATCTTCGTCGTATTTGGTGTTGCCAATGGCCCCAAATAAAACGGCATCCGATTTTTTGCAAATTTCAATAGTTTCATCTGGTAGAGGCGAGCCTGTCTTGTCGATAGCCACGGCCCCAACCAGTGCTTTTTCAAAAGTAAATATGTGGTTAAATTCAATAGCGATAGCCTTCAAAACCTTAACGGCTTGAGCTGTAACTTCTGGTCCTATGCCATCTCCCGGTAAAACGCCAATATTTAACTTCATATCGTACTCTTTTTAATTGTCTATTTCCGCGAAAGCGAAAACAAACAGATTTGCATGTTAAGCAGAAATAATTTCTTTATAAATTCTACTGCTTTCTATGATTTTGTGGATGTCATTATCATCAACTTCTTTTTTCTTATCGGCGAAATCTAAAAAGCTCGTATAGATTTCATCCAACTGAAGTTTTGTTAATTCATATCCTATGTTTTTTGCTCGGTATGCAAGGGCTGCTCTACCTGAACGTGCTGTTAATACAATAGCCGATTCGGTTACACCAACATCTTTAGGGTCGATAATTTCGTAAGTTTCACGATTTTTTATCACCCCATCTTGATGAATACCAGAACTATGAGCAAAAGCGTTAGCTCCTACAATCGCTTTGTTTGGTTGCGTGTAAATACCCATGCTATCTGAAACTAACTGACTTAAACCGTAAAGCATTTCAGTTTTTATGTTTGTATCAAGATTTAAGTAAGGATGTTGTTTAAGGATCATTACCACTTCTTCTAAAGCCGTGTTTCCTGCACGCTCGCCAATACCATTGATAGTACATTCAATTTGTCTCGCACCATTAATAACACCTTCAATAGAATTTGCTGTAGCCAATCCTAAATCGTTATGGCAGTGGCATGATAAAATTGCTTTATCGATACCTTTTACATTTTCTTTAAGGTATTTAATTTTAGCACCATACTCACTAGGTAAACAGTATCCTGTTGTATCAGGAATATTTAAAACCGTAGCGCCTGCTTTAATCACTTCTTCACAGATACGTGCTAAATAAGCGTTGTCGGTTCTACCAGCATCTTCGGCGTAAAACTCAACATCTTCAACAAAAGTCTTAGCGTATTTAACGGCATTAACAGCGCGCTCAATAATCGCGTCTTGCGTTGAGTTAAACTTAAATTTTATATGTGATTCGGAAGTTCCAATTCCAGTATGGATACGCCCTTTTTTGGCTAGCTTTAAAGCTTCACCAGCTACTTTTATATCGTTTTCTACAGAGCGTGTTAAACCACAAACTGTAGCGTTTTTTACAATTTTTGAAATTTCTACAACCGACTTAAAATCACCCGGACTAGACACAGGGAAACCAGCTTCAATAATATCAACGCCTAAATAATCAAGCTGCTCAGCTATAATTAATTTTTGTTCAGTGTTAAGTTTACATCCTGGGACCTGCTCACCGTCTCTAAGGGTTGTATCAAAAATTTGGACTTTATTATCAGACATTTATTAAAATATATTTTCGTATTGTGCTACGAATGTATATTTTGGTTTTGTAAAAATTGAATTCTACATTTGTTTTTTACGATGTTAAACACATTGATATAACATTTAACATTCTGTAAAACAGAGATTTACATCTGTTTTTATAACTATGACAAGAGATCAAAAAGATAATTTATTTGTTTTAATTAAGTCACTTTCTAAATCCGAAAAACGCCAATTTAAGCTTTATGTTGGTCGTTTGGGGGTAAATGAAGATTCTAAATTTTTGATGCTATTTAATATTTTAGATAAGCTATCGGTTTATGATGAAGCTGCGATATTAAAAAAAGGCATCGTAAAAAAACAACAACTGTCTAATTTAAAGGCGCATTTGTATAAGCAGATTTTAATTAGCTTACGATTAAACCCGTCGCATCAAGACATTCGTATACAAATTCGTGAACAGCTCGATTTTGCAACCATTCTATATCATAAAGGACTTTATAAGCAAAGTTTGAAAATATTGGATAAGGCGAAGAATCTTGCTATTGTTAATGAAGAAAAAAATGCGGCTTATGAAATTGTTGATCTTGAAAAAATTATAGAGTCGCAATACATCACGCGCAGTCTTAATAATAGAGCCGACCAATTATCTATTGAAGCCAAAGAATTAAGCCGCCAGAATGTATTGGCGAGTAAATTGTCTAATTTATCACTTCAGTTATACGGTCAGTTTTTAAAAACAGGGTACGTTAAGAATAAAGCAGAAACCACACGTATCACCGAATACTTTAACGCCCGATTGCCAAAATTCGATATAAACGAATTAGGATTCAGAGAAAAGTTATGGCTGTACAAAGCCCGACTATGGTATAGTTTTTTAATTCATGATTTTTTAGCCTGCTATAAATATTCTAAAAAATGGGTGGAGTTGTTTTACGAAAATAAAGATATGATTCTTTTGAATCCTGTGTTTTTCTTAAGAGGCAATAACTATTTGTTAGAATCACTTTATTACTTAAGACAGTATAAAAAGTTTAAAGAGGCCTTATTTCGATTTGAAGCCATAACCCAAGAAAAATGGTTTCCTGTTGATGATAACTTGGAAGGCCTAAGCTTTTTGTTCATTTATAATAATAAATTCAATTTACATTTTATTGAAGGAAGTTTTAATGAAGGCTTACCTTTAATAGATGAGGTTTTAGAGCGCCTAAAAAAGTTTAAAGACCGTGTTGATGAGCATCACGTTATGGTGTTTTATTACAAAATGGCGAGCATGTATTTTGGAGCTGGCGATAATCGTAAATGTATTTACTACTTGGAAAAGATTATAAGTAATAAATCACTTCAAATGCGAGAAGACTTATTGTGTTTTTCGCGCATCCTAAACTTGGTGGCTCATTATGAAGCGGGCTTAGATTATAACCTTGATGTCTTAATAAAAAGTACCTATAAGTTTTTAATTAAAATGGAAGATTTATATGAGGTGCAGAAGGAGTTTATTAAGTTTTTACGTGGACTAGGTGATATTTATCCGCATGAGGTTAAGAATGAATTTATCAAACTACATAAGAAATTAAAGGAGTTTGAGAATGACCCTTACCAAAGTCGTGCTTTTTTATATTTAGATATAATTTCTTGGTTAGAATCCAAAATTGAAAACAAACCTATAGGCGAGATAATTCGTAACAAGTTTCATTTAATGCAGCAAAACACCAACGAATAATAGTTTAGAAGGAGATGGCTTTTTTATGAATATAGCGTTGTCCTTCCACCGAAATAACAGTATTTTTAGCTAATGTTAAGGGTTGTGTTTCACTGTTTCTGTATTCTAAATCGGTTGTATCAGCAAAGCTTAAAATCAAATTATTGGCTTCCATGTAGAAGACTCCAGATTTGGTGCCTTCGGTATGATTAGATGTAAAGGTGCCATTGTTTGAAAAATTGTAGTGAATGCCATCTTCGATTTCAATCATATATTTAGTATCCTGGCCTTCTATGTAAGTGGCGATTAGTTCCCAACGGGCTGGAGAAGCTTCTTCAAAAGTCGTGTCGAAATCGTCATTTTTTTCACAACTTAAAACGGCAATAAAGAGAGATAGTAAGATTATTTTATTGAAAATAGCATTCATAATTTGGGATTTTAAGAGAAGATGTTCTATTATCAAAAAGGTTGCGTTTAGGACTTTGTTTTTTCATAATTAAATCTTAAAAACTAAAATAACCCCTAAAAAATTTGGATATTAACTTTTTCTGAACGAATATTTGCATTCACAAAGTTCAAAAAAACTTACTGAAATGTTATCAAGAAAGGCAGAGGGATTAGACCCAATGAAGCCTTAGCAACCCTTTATCTGTAAAGAAGGTGCTAAATTCTACCCTAACGGATAGATAACAAAACGAAATTATTTTTTCTATAATTTCTAAATTCTTTATAACATTTTTCTATTAGGTACACGCTTAAAACCGTGCATTTTGGCTTTTTGGTTTCTCAAAGCCTTTCAGGAATGTTTATTTTTTCTGAATCCTTTGAAATTTTCATCCTCGCCATTTCGGGGATTATTATTAACTAAAAAAAACTAGAAAAATGAGTACACAAAAATTAGCAACAGACGCCTTACACGCAGGGCATGATTTTGCAGCCAATGGCGGAACACGTGCGGTTCCAATTTACCAATCGTCTTCGTATGTTTTCAATGATTCAGATCATGCGGCGAACCTTTTTTCATTAAAAGAATTAGGATTTATTTACACCCGATTAAACAACCCTACCAATCAAATTTTACAAGACCGTTTAGCGGCTGTGGAAGGCGGAATTGGCGCTGTGGTTTTTGCTTCGGGAACATCGGCTATTTCAACTGGATTGTTAACCTTATTGAAAGCCGGTGACCATATCGTAGCTTCTAGTAGTTTATACGGTGGGACCTATAATTTACTAAGCGTAACTTTGCCAAGGTTAGGTATTACAACGACCTTTGTAGATGCATCAGAACCTGATAATTTTAAGGATGCTGTAAAAGATAATACCCGTGCCTTTTTTGTAGAATCATTAGGGAATCCAAAATTGGATGTATTAGACTTAGAGGCCATTGCCGAGCATTCTAAGGCGGCGGGGGTGCCATTTATTGTAGACAATACCGTGGCCACACCAGCATTGCTAAACCCTATTAAGCACGGAGCGAATATTGTAATTCATTCGTTAACAAAATATATTGGCGGACAAGGAACTTCCTTAGGAGGAGCCATTATTGATGCAGGTACTTTTGATTGGGCTAATGGAAAATTTCCAGAATTTACAGAACCTTCAGCGGGATACCACGGCTTAGTATATCATGAGGCTTTAGGTGCTGCAGCGTATACTTTCAAATTAATTTTGGAAGGTTTAAGAGACTTTGGCGGTGCTTTAAGTCCGTTTAACGCCTTTCAAATTTTACAAGGCCTAGAAACTTTACCGGTTAGAATTAAGCAGCATAGTGAAAACGCCTTGGAACTAGCTAAATGGCTGGAGGCTCAAGATGAGGTTGCATGGGTGAATTACCCCGGACTAGAAAGTAACGCCTATAAAAAGTTAGCCGATAAATATTTGCCTAAAGGACAAAGTGGTATTATAACTTTCGGACATAAAGGCGGTTTTGAAGCAGCAAAAAAAATAGCAGATAACACCAAATTGTTCTCTTTATTGGCTAATATTGGCGATACTAAATCTTTAATTATTCATCCAGCCAGTACAACGCACCAGCAACTTGATGAAACAGAACAAGCTTCAGCAGGGGTGTCTAGTGATTTGATTAGATTGTCTGTGGGTATTGAAGATATAGAAGATTTAAAAGCAGATTTAGTTCAAGCTTTTAAAACCATTTAAATAAAAGATTTTTAATTCCGCGAAAGCGAGAGAACTGATTTAAACTTTTTGCGTTTAAGCGAAAATTATACATTTTTTGACTATTTGATAGTTTTTTTGAGTTCCATAGCTGAGCTACGTAAAGAAAAAAAAGTGAAAAATAGGTGAAAAAGGGCTATTTTATAGCAAATGGAAAAAGTTTAAATCAGTTCATATAATAAACCTAATAAAACATAACTCATTGGAGCATCCTTTGCAACATATTAAGATTAAAGATTTTGTAACCGAAAATGACACGGTAAACTCGGAAATCAATTTAAGTTATCAAGTTTTTGGTAAACCCATTGGTGAAGCTCCCATTATTTTAGTAAACCACGCCCTTACGGGGAATAGTCATGTAGCCGGAAAAGGCGGCTGGTGGAGCGATTTAATTGGTGATGATAAAGTGGTCGATACGAAGCTTTATACCATTTTGGCTTTTAATATCCCTGGAAATGGATTTGATGGATTTGTTATTGATAACTACAAGGATTTTGTAGCTCGCGATATAGCCAACATATTTCTAATCGGATTAGAAAAGCTAAAAACAGGAAAATTGTTTGCTGTAATTGGCGGGTCTCTAGGAGGCGGAATTTCTTGGGAAATGGCTGTTTTAAAACCCGATTTAACCGAGCATTTGGTCGTGGTAGCAACCGATTGGAAATCTACCGACTGGCTTATTGCAAATTGTCAGATTCAGGAGCAGTTCTTGTTAAACTCCAAACATCCGGTTCACGATGCGCGTATGCATGCCATGTTATGTTACCGCACGCCGGAATCGTTTAAAGAGCGTTTTCAGCGTTCAAAAAATGATGATTTAGAGATTTTTAATGTGGAAAGCTGGTTGCTGCATCATGGCGATAAGCTGCAAGAACGTTTTCAGCTTTCAGCTTATAAATTGATGAATCAGCTCCTTAAAACCATTGATGTTACCAAAGGGAGAACTGAAAATTTTAATGTGTTAGAAAATATTGAGGCTAATATCCATATTATAGGTGTGGATTCCGATTTGTTTTTTACCGCAGAAGAAAATAGAGAAACTCAAAAACAGTTGGCTTTAACGCATCCTAACGTGACGTACAACGAAATTAATTCGGTTCATGGTCACGATGCGTTTTTAATGGAGTACGACCAACTTGAAAAAATAATAGAAGGCATTTTTGTGCCAAATTCTAAAAGAAAAAGAATGAAAGTATTAAAATTTGGAGGCAAATCTTTAGCAAACGGCACAGGTTTAAATACCGTGCTTTCCATTATAGAAAATAAAGTAGCTGCAGGTGATCGTATTAGTGTGGTGGTTTCTGCAAGAGGATCGGCTACCGACGATTTGGAAGCGATTTTAAATAAAGCCGCCAAAGGTGAATCGTATAAGGAAGCTTTAGAAGCTTTTAAAGCATACCAAACCGAACCTTCTAAAACGGTAGATTTCTCAGAAGAATTTGCTGTATTAGACAAGCTTTTTGAGGGCGTGAGCTTATTAGGGGATTACAGTAGTAAAACCAAAGATAATATTCTGGCCCAAGGCGAATTGCTATCGGTAAAACTTATTACAAGCATTCTAAACGAGCGCGGTATTAAGGCAAATGCCACCGATTCTCGTGATTTGATTAAAACCGATGAGGTCTTTGGAAATGCCCAACCTTTAGCGAAATTATCTAAAGAAAATACCCAAGCTTATTTTAAAAAGCATAAAGACGCCGTGAATATCATTACAGGATTTATCGCGTCTAACTTAAAGAATGAAACAACAACTTTAGGGCGAAATGGAAGCAACTATACAGCCGCTTTAATTGCTAATTATTTAGATGCTGAAGAGCTTCAAAATTATACCCACGTTAACGGTATCTATACTGCAGACCCAAGTATGGTGGCCGATGCGCAACAAATTAGAGAACTATCATTTAGTGAAGCTAACGAGCTGGCTAACTTCGGGACGTCGGTATTACACGCTAAAACCATTATTCCTTTAGTTGAAAAAAATATAAGCCTTCGTATTTTAAATACCTTCAATCCTGATGATGAAGGAACTCTAATTACTGCAAGACCTAGTACTAAAGAAGTGACTTCGTTATCGGTTTTAGATAATGTAGCGCTTTTAAATTTTGAAGGCCGCGGATTACTTGGTAAAATTGGTGTTGATGCCCGAATTTTTAAGGCCTTAAGTAATTACGGGATTAGTGTGAGTATCGTGTCTCAAGGTTCTTCGGAGCGTGGAATCGGATTGATTATCAATTCCGATCAAGCCACTCAAGCGGTTATTGCTTTAGAACGCGAGTTTGAAGGTGATTTCTATTCGCAAGACGTGAATAAAATTGATGTGGTTGACGATGTTTCGGTGATTTCCATTGTTGGTATTGAACTGAGTTCATTTCACAAACCTTTCAATGCCTTAATTAAAAACCAAATTACACCGCTATTATTTAATAACACGGTAACAGGTAAAAACGTGAGTTTGGTGGTTAAAAAACACGATCTTCATAAAGCCGTTAACGTGATTCACGGAGAAGTTTTTGGTATTTCTAAAAAGATAAACATTGTTATTTTTGGACACGGCGGTGTTGGTGGTGCGCTAATTAATCAGATTTTAAAATCTAAAGATGATATAGAAAAACGTAAAGGCATCAACTTAAATATGTTTGCTATTGCGAATTCTAAAAAACAACTGTTATCTAAAAATGGGGTTGAACTCACTTGGGAAGATGATATTAAAACAACAACCAACGAAAGCTCGATTGCCGATATCATTGCCTTTGCAAAAAAGCATCATTTAGAAAACTTAATCGCGGTTGATAATACGGCTAGTCAGAAGTTTTACGAAAATTACGTGCCACTTATTGAAGCAGGTTTCGACTTGGTGTCTTCTAATAAAGTAGCCAATACAGTATCGCATGATTTTTATAAAGCGTTACGTGTAAAGTTAAAGGAGAATAACAAAGAGTATTTATATGAAACGACAGTAGGAGCAGGACTTCCGCTTATCGATACCATCAAATTATTACACGAATCGGGAGAAAATATCACTAGAATTCGTGGCGTGTTTTCTGGAACTTTAAGTTACTTGTTCAATAATTTTTCTGTGGAAGACAAGCCGTTTAGTGAGATTATTCAGGAAACGATTGATAAAGGCTTTACAGAACCTGACCCTCGTGAAGATTTCTCTGGAAATGATGTGGCTAGAAAACTGCTTATCCTTGCCAGAGAGTTAGATTTACAAAATGAATTTGAAGATGTTTCGGTACAAAACCTTATTCCTGAGGCGTATCAAAATATTTCTGTTGCCGAGTTTTTAACGCAGTTAGATGTTTTAGACGACCAGTATCAGGAAATCAAAAACAACCAGAAACCAGATCATGTATTGCGTTATGTAGGTGATTTGTCTGGTGATTTATCCAAAGACAAAGGAAAACTAGAAGTGAAATTGGTATCCATTCCAGAAGACAGTACCTTAGGCCACGTGAAAGGTTCTGATGCTATTTTTGAAATTTTTACCGAATCCTATGGCGAGCAGCCTATCGTCATTCAAGGTGCAGGAGCAGGAGCCGAAGTAACCGCAAGAGGCGTGTTTGGAGATATTTTACGATTATCGAAACACATTAATTAAAATTCCCGCGAAGGCGGGAATCTCAAGAAGTGTAAAAAATATATGCCCAAAGAAGGTTTAGAAAATATCAAGAGTTTACTAGATAAACAGTAAGCTGGATTATAAAAAACTAACTTTGTAGATAAGCGCATTAGGGAGCCTTTTTTCGCCTCCAAAAGGACGAAAAAAGATTTAGAGGATAGCCCACCCCTATAGGGAAATGCCATAAAATAAATGATTAAAACGAACTATGAGTAATAACAAGAAATTTGAAACTTTAGCAGTACGAACCCAATCTGAAACCACACAGTTTTCTGAACATTCAGTGCCTTTGTATTTAACCTCAGGCTTTGTGTTTGATGATGCCGAAGAAATGCGTGCTTCGTTTGCTGAAGAGAAACAACGTGATTTATATAGCCGCTATAGCAACCCGAATGTGAACGAATTTGTAGAAAAAGTTTGTTTAATGGAAGGGGCTGAGGCTGGTTATGCTTTCGCTAGTGGTATGGCAGCTGTGTTTTCAACGTTTGCAACCTTATTAGATGCTGGCGATCATGTGGTATCTTGTAGTTCAGTTTTTGGGGCTACCCACGGTTTGTTTACCAAATATTTTCCAAAATGGAATATAGAATGTTCATACTTTAATATTAATGAAGTAGACACCATAGAAAGTTTGATTCAACCGAATACTAAATTTATCTATGCTGAAACACCAACCAACCCTGGCGTGGATGTTTTAGATTTAGATTTGCTTAGTGCTATTTGTAAAAAGCACGGACTTTTATTGGTTATCGATAACTGTTTTGCTACTCCTTATTTACAAAATCCGATTAAACATGGCGCCGATTTAGTGATCCATTCGGCAACTAAATTAATGGATGGTCAAGGGCGTGTTCTTGGTGGTATTACGGTGGGTTCAAAGGAATTAATTAGAGAAATTTACTTGTTTTCACGCCTTACAGGGCCTGCAATGAGTGCTTTTAATGCTTGGGTGTTATCAAAATCTCTTGAAACTTTGGCTGTACGAACCGATAAGCATTGTGAAAATGCACTAAAAATAGCCGAATTTTTAGAGGCACATCCCAAGGTAAAATGGGTGAAATATCCGTTTTTAAAATCACACCCTAAGTACGATATTGCTAAAAAACAAATGCGTTTAGGTGGTAGTATTGTAGCCTTTGAAGTAGAAGGTGGGGTAGAAGGCGGTCGCGCCTTTTTCGATAATATAAAAATGTGTTCGCTTTCAGCCAATTTAGGTGATACCAGAACTATTGTAACGCATCCAGCAAGTACCACACACGCTAAAGTAGAGCCAGAAGTTAAGGCTGCTGTTGGGATTACCGATGGTTCTGTGCGTATTTCGGCAGGATTAGAGCATGTCGATGATATTATTGCTGATTTAAAACAGGCTTTAGGCTAAGAACTATTAATCATGAGACTTTTTACAGTTGATGCCTTTACAGATGCCCCTTTTTGCGGAAACCCTGCAGGGGTTTGTATTCTGGAACAGGAACTTTCCGATGAGGATTATCTCAAAATAGCTCAGGAAGTTAATCTTTCGGAAACCGCTTTTGTTGTGCCTAAAGGCGAGACATTTCGATTAAGGTGGTTTACGCCTACTAACGAAGTTGATTTATGTGGTCATGCTACCTTGGCGACGGCTAAAATCTTGTTTGATAAACTTCAGGTGCCAAATAAAGTTTTGGAGTTTGAAACTAAAAGTGGGATTTTAAAGGTTGAAAAGAAGGATACTGTACTAGAAATGAATTTCCCCTTAGGGCACTTGGAGTTTGTACATGAACCAGATGTGCTTCTTGAGAAATTTCTAAATGAAAAACCCTTATCTATAAACGTTGATAAAGATTGGTGTGTTTTAGAGTTAGCCGATGAAGATCATGTGAAAACCTTCAAGCCAGATTTTGATTTGCTATTATCGCATCATAAAAAAATAGTTGTGATTACAGCAAAATCGGAACATGAGCACTACGATTTTGTGTCTCGAGTTTTTGGGCCAGCGATAGGAATAGATGAAGATCCTGTAACGGGTTCAGCACATTGTTATTTAGCTAGTTTTTGGGCTAAAAAACTTAATAAATCTACGCTTGTAGGATATCAAGCCTCGACACGTGGCGGGGTTGTTCATTGTGAGATTGTTGATAATCAAAGGGTTTTACTTCGAGGTGACTGCGTTATCATGTCTGAAATGCTCATTGATTGGACATTTTAAGAAATAAGGCTTTGTGAACTTTACAAAGATTTTAACAGAAGGCTTGCAAATTGGTCAACCAGTTATTTGTATCTTTGCACCGTTTTATTTTTATAATAAATGCACTTAGCTATGAAGAAATTGCCCTACCTTTTTGTCCTACTTTTGGTTTCCTTTTTAACCTTTAATTGTAGTAGTTCTACTGATGATTTAGTTGAGGATGAACAAGAAGAAATACCTACAACTCCTGATCCTGAAGAGGATAAAGAACCAGAGGGAGAGACTGATCCAGAAGAGGAAAACGATAACGGCGAGCTGAACCCGAGCCTAGCACCTTCTGAGAATTTTGATTTATCAACTTGGAATTTAAGTGTGCCTGTGAATAACGGAAATGGTACAGCGCTTAACATTAGTGTGGCAACATTGAACAATGGTTATAAAGATGGCGTGTATTTTTATACGGCCGAAGATGGTGGTATGGTGTTTAAATGTCCGAATAAAGGTTTTAAAACTTCAACAAATACTTCATATACGCGTGTAGAGCTTCGTGAAATGTTAAGAGGAACAAACACAAGCATTCCTACCCAAGGGGTGACCAAAAACAACTGGGTTTTTGGAACAGCACCTAATGCCGATATCAATGCTGCTTATGGCTACGACGGAGAAATGACAGCGACATTAGCTGTAAACTATGTAACAACTACAGGAAGTAATAGCCATATTGGTCGTGTAATTGTTGGTCAAATTCATGCTAACGACGACGAGCCTGTTCGAATTTATTATAGAAAATTACCAAATAACGAATTGGGTTCTATATATTTTGCTCACGAACCTACCGATGGAAATGGTTCAGAACAGTGGCATGAACTTATTGGATCTAGAAGTAATAGTGCTTCTAACCCTTCTGATGGTATTGCTTTAAATGAAAAATTTAGCTATAAAATACATGTGGAAGGTGATGCTTTAACGGTTACCATTTCTAGAGAAGGAAAAGATGATGTGTCTAAAACGGTAGATATGACAAATAGCGGATTTAATGTAGGCGGACAATACATGTATTTTAAAGCCGGTGTTTATAATCAGAACAATACAGGTGATGATAACGACTATGTGCAAGCAACTTTTTATGCTTTAGAAAAATCGCATACCACGTTATAGTAGCCGATCGGTATAAAATTAAAACCGTTATGTTTTGTGTTTCAACTCAAAATATAACGGTTTTTTCTGTCTCATAATTTTTTGGCCATAGGGTTGAACTGATTTAAACTTTTTCCATTTGCTAAAAAATGGCCCTTTTTCACCAATTTTTCACCTTTTTTTCTTTCCGTAGCTCAGCTATGGAACTCAAAAAAACTTTCAAATAGTCAAAAAATGTCTAATTTTCGCTTAATCGCAAAAAGTTTAAATCAGTTCATTGTTAAAATCTTTATCTTCGCATCATGCTATCTAAAAAAACCAAATACGGATTAAAAGCGCTTACATTTATAGCGCGAACCGAAGGAGATTCGCCTTTACAAGTTGCTGAAATTGCCAAAAATGAGCAAATTCCACAGAAATTTTTAGAAAGTATTTTATTAACCCTTCGTAAATCGGGTATTCTAGGCTCTAAAAAAGGGAAACATGGTGGTTATTATTTAAGACAGCCGCCTGAGGAAATTTTAATGACCGATGTGATGCGTGTTCTTGAAGGCCCCATTGCTATGGTGCCTTGTGTGAGTTTGAACTACTATGAAAAGTGTGACGACTGCATAGATGAGGAAACTTGTAGCGTAAATAAATTGATGCTTCAAGTACGTGATAGTACACTTAATGTCTTCAGAAATACCACTTTAGCAGATTTGTCTCGTCCAAAAGACTAAAATATTCCTAATATTTATTGCTTTTCTATACTAATTTTTAGGCTATTGTTGGATTTATTTTCAATATGCTAAAAATTTGAAATTAATTTTTTTATGTAACAAAATATAGTACATTTGTATTCCCTAGTAAATCGATAGGGTTAATGTAATACATCAACAAATGATTGCGCAAATGTTATTGAAAAATAAAGAAAAGTCTACGTACAAAGAAGATAGTGCGAGTGAAAAACCACTAAGAAGTGTTGTAAAATCACTTAGTTGGAGAACTATCGGAACTTTAGATACGATTTTAATTTCTTGGTTAGTAACCGGGGAATTAACTTTAGCGTTTTCGATAGGATCTATCGAATTAGTAACAAAAATGGTGTTGTACTTTTTCCATGAAAGAGTTTGGAATTCTATAAAATGGGGAAAATAAATAAAGAATTATGTTTACAGAAGATCAAATAGAGGTATTAAACGAGGCATTTAAAGATGCTACACCAGCTGAAATTATTGCTAAAGCTTACGAGCTTAATAATGAGGCGGTGGTAACAACAAATTTTAGACCATACGAAGCTGCAATTTTACATGTGGTGAGTACGGTAAAAGCTGATGTTCCAGTGATATGGTGTGATACCGGTTATAATACACCTCAAACTTATAAGCACGCAGAGCAAGTTATAAAAGATTTAAGTTTAAATGTGTTTTTATATGTGCCAAAACAAACTTCGGCGCACCGTGATGTGGTTATGGGGATTCCTACCGTTGACCAGCCAGAGCACGCTTTATTTACAGAGCAAGTAAAGCTAGAGCCTTTTGCTAGAGCGATGGCAGAGCATAAGCCTAAAGTTTGGTTTACAAATTTACGTCAGGGTCAAACGGCATTTAGAAATAGTATTGGTATTTTTAGCCTCAGTAAAGATGGCGTTTTAAAAGTGAGTCCGTTTTACTTTTGGTCTGATGAAAAATTAGACGGCTATTTAAAGGAAAATAACTTGCCAAACGAGTTTAAATATTTCGACCCAACAAAAGCATTAGAAAATAGAGAGTGTGGTTTACACGCTTAATAAAATTGATAAAAAGAATACGATGAAAAAAGACACATCAAATATAAACTCGCTAGAAAACGAAGCGATATATATTATGAGAGAAGTAGCAGCACAGTTTGAAAAGCCTGTGTTATTATTTTCAGGAGGAAAAGATTCTATTACATTAGTAAGATTGGCGGTAAAAGCCTTTTATCCTGCAAAAGTGCCATTTCCTTTAATGCATATCGATACAGGGCATAATTTTCCAGAAACTATCGAATTTAGAGATCGTTTGTGTAAAGAGCTAGGTTTAGAATTGATTGTAAGAAACGTTCAAGATTCTATTGATGAAGGCAAAGTAAAAGAAGAGTCTGGTAGATATGCGAGTAGAAACATGCTACAAACTACGACGCTTTTAGATGCTATCGAAGAGTTTAAGTTTGATGCTTGTATTGGTGGTGCACGTCGTGATGAAGAAAAAGCAAGAGCTAAAGAACGTATTTTTTCTGTTCGTGATGATTTCGGACAATGGGATGAAAAGAACCAACGTCCAGAGTTATTCGATATGTTAAATGGTGATATCGAGCATGGTCAAAATGTACGTGTATTCCCAATTTCAAACTGGACAGAATTAGATGTTTGGTCGTATATCGAGAAGGAAAATATTGAAATTCCTTCAATTTATTTCGCACACAAACGTAAAGTATTTTTAAGAGACGGTATGATTTGGTCTGCGGAAGATGAAGTAGTTTACAGAGATGACCATGAAGAAGTGATTGAAGAAATGGTGCGTTTTAGAACCGTAGGTGATATGAGTTGTACAGCAGCCGTTTTATCGGAAGCGTCTACCATTACCAAAGTTGTTGAGGAGATTAGAGATTCTTCAATTTCAGAACGTGGTGCTCGTATTGATGATAAAAGATCGGAAGCCGCCATGGAGAAACGTAAACAACAAGGGTATTTCTAGAGTAAAGCCCCCTAACCCCCGAAGGGGATTAGCAAGTTTGCGGATAAAAAGGACTAAACTAAAAACTTAATATAGATACAATTTTATAGTATTGATACTAAGTAAAAAATATTAACAATATTCTTACTTCGCCCGAGTAAGGATTCCTCCCCTAGGGGAGGTTAGGAGGGGCTTCATTTATGGAAGTATTAAAAATAGCAACAGCAGGAAGTGTAGATGATGGGAAAAGTACGTTAATCGGACGTATTCTTTACGATACAAAATCATTAACTACCGATAAATTAGAGGCTATTGAAAAAACAAGTAAGCAACGTGGATACGACTACTTAGATTTTTCTTTAGCAACCGATGGATTAGTTGCAGAAAGAGAACAAGGTATTACCATTGACGTGGCGCATATCTATTTTTCAACTAAAAAGAAAAGTTACATCATCGCCGATACACCGGGTCACGTAGAATATACACGTAACATGGTAACTGGTGCTTCAACATCGCAAGCGTCTATCATCTTAATCGATGCTAGAAAAGGGGTGATCGAGCAAACAAATCGTCACTTTTTTATCAATAACTTATTACGTATTAAAGACGTAGTAGTAGCGATAAACAAGATGGATTTAGTAGATTATTCTGAAGAAACTTATAATAAAATTAAAGCAGATTTTTCAGAATTAATGAGCAAACGTGATTATCAAGATCAAAAAATTACGTTCATTCCAGTAAGTGCTTTAAAAGGAGATAATGTTGTAAACAAAACCGATAAAATGCCTTGGTATAAAGGTGAAGCTTTATTGGAGCATTTAGAGCAATTGGATAAAAAAGACATCTTTAACGTTGGAACCCCTCGTTTCCCAGTGCAGTATGTAATCCGTCCTAAAACTGAAGAGTTTCACGATTTTAGAGGCTATGCTGGAAAAGTTTACGGTGGAAATTTAAGCGTTGGTGATGATATTGTTGTTTTACCATCACAAACGAAATCGAAGATTAAAGATATTTATTTCTACGACGAAAAGTACGAAACAGCTTCAAGACGTTCTTCGGTAACCATTACTTTAGAGAACGATATTAATGTGAGTCGTGGCGATATGATTGTAAAAGCAGACGATCTTCCAACGATTGAAAAGCAATTTACAGCAAACGTTTGTTGGATGGATGCGACTAACTTAACAGCTGGTGGGAAGTACATTGTACAACACGGTGTTAATAAAGTATTAGCTAAGGTAGATAAGATTAATCATAAAATTCACCCAGATTATTCAGGGATTGAAGAAGGAGCTACCTCTTTAGGCGTAAATGATATTGCTTCGGTAACTTTTAAGTTAAATAAACCAATTTTTTACGACCAATTTAAAAACCACCGTACTAATGGGTCTTTTATTTTAATCGATCCGCAAAGTAACAACACGGTAGCAGCAGGGTTTATTCAGTAGAGAAAAGCACCCTAGCCCCTAAGGGAATTAGCTAGGCGGATAAAACCAAACAGACCAAACAACTTATAAAGTTTAAATATTTTGTAAGTATTGAAAAATAAAACTATTAACAATATTCTTACTCCGCCCGAGTAAGAATTCCTCCTTAAGCCTGCATTGAAGGCAGTCGAAACGGGGAGGTTAGGAGGGGCTATTGTATGCAAACATTTAGATCAGAAATAGAGAACCCAATTGTAGAGAAGGATATCATTGAATTAGCTAGAAAAATCGAGCTTTTCAACAATGGTAAAATTGATGAGGAAAAATTTAGAAGTCTTCGTTTGGCTCGTGGTGTTTACGGTCAGCGTCAAGAAGGCGTACAAATGATTCGTATTAAGATTCCTTACGGAAAACTTAAAAGTAATCAGTTACGCAGAATTTCTGAAGTTTCTGATGAATATTCTCGTGGTCGTTTACACATCACAACCCGTCAAGATATTCAAATTCACTATGTGGATTTAAATAGAACTCCTGAGCTTTGGGCAGAATTAGAAAAAGATGAAGTTACGGTTCGTGAAGCTTGTGGTAACGTGGTAAGAAACGTTACGGCTTCAGAAACAGCTGGAATCGATGTTAACGAACCTTTCGATGTGTCACCGTATGCTGATGCCATTTTTAAATTCTTCTTACGTAACCCAATCTGTCAAGAAATGGGACGTAAATTTAAAGTGTCTTTCTCTTCTACAGATGAAGATACTGGGCTGTCTTACTTACACGATATCGGGTATATCGCTAAAGAAAAAGATGGTGTTCGCGGATTTAAAGTTATGGTTGCTGGTGGACTTGGGTCACAGCCACGTCATGCCGATGTGTTGTATGATTTTGTTGAAACCGATAAAATCATTCCAATCATGGAAGGGATCTTAAGAGTTTTCGATCGTTTTGGTGAGCGTAAAAGTCGTGCTAAAGCCCGTATGAAATTCTTAGTAAAAGATATCGGTTTAGAGGCTTTTAGAGCATTAATTGATGAAGAACAAAATGCTATAGAGTTTAAATCGGTGGCTATTGATGCCGATGCTTATGTACCTTCAAAACCAGTTTCGGTTGAAGCGCCTCAAGTTGATATAAAAGACCAAGCTGCATTCGATTTATGGAAATCTACAAACTTAATTCAGCAAAAGCAGGAAGGATATGTAGCGATTGGTATTAAAGTGTTATTGGGTGATTTCTATACCGATAAAGCACGTTTATTAGCCGATTTAATTGATAAGTACGCTGCTGGTGAAGTTCGTTTAACATTACGTCAAAACATCGTTATTCCATTTGTTAAGGAAGATTTAGTACCGTTTTTCTACACCGAATTAGAAAAATTAGGATTCGTAGAAGCTGGATATAATAAAGCGGTAGATATTACGGCTTGTCCTGGAACAGATACTTGTAATTTAGGTATTGCGAGTAGTACAGGTATTGCCGATGAATTAGAACGCGTTATCAAAGCAGAATACCCACAATATCTTAAAAACGATGATGTTGTTATTAAGATTAGTGGTTGTATGAATGCTTGTGGCCAACACAATATGGCCAATATTGGTTTCCAAGGGATGTCGGTTCGTACGCCAGATAAATTAGTTGCCCCGGCTTTACAAGTGTTACTTGGTGGTGGTAATTTAGGAGATGGTCATGCTACTTTTGCAGATAAAGTGGTGAAAGTACCAAGTAAAAGAGGACCTGAAGCTTTAAGAAGAATCTTAAACGATTTTGAAGCCAATGCTAACGGTAAGAAGTTTGTTGAGTATTATAAAGAAACTGGCGATCGTTATTTCTACGATTTATTAAATGATTTACAAGATGTGTCTAATTTAACTCCAGAAGATTTTATCGATTGGGGAACACAAGAAGAATACGTTAAGGAAATTGGAGTAGGTGAATGTGCTGGTGTTGTTATCGATTTAATTGCCACTTTATTTTTAGAAAGTGAAGAAAAAATTGATAATGCCAAAGAATCATTCGATAACAAAGTGTATTCAGGTGCTATTTATTACGCTTATCAATCGCTAGTTAATTCCGCGAAAGCGTTATTATTGGCCGATAATGCGAAAACAAATACACATGCAGGAATCATTAAAGATTTTGATGAAAAGTTTGTAGCTAGTGGAAAAATTAATTTAGGCGTTACTTTCGCTGATTTAATATATCAAATAAATAAATTTGCACCAACCCAAGAGTTTGCGGCAAAGTATATTGATAATGCGAATGACTTTTTAGGAAAAGTAAAAGCGTTTAGAGAAAAAGATACTGCTGCTATATAATATAACCAGCATTGTAAAAGAAAAAGATGAGTAAAAAAACACCCATATTAACTGTTGTAGGCGCCGGCCCAGGTGACGAAGATTTAATTACATTAAAAGCCATAAAAGCTATTGAGGCTGCAGATGTGATTTTATACGATGCGCTTATAAACGAAGCCTTATTAAAATATGCTGCCAAAGATGCAGAACTTATTTTTGTAGGGAAACGTAAAGGGTGTTATGCGTTTCAGCAAGAACAAATTAACGATTTAATTGTTGCTAAAGCCAAAGAAAAAGGACATGTAGTACGCTTAAAAGGTGGTGATCCATTCATTTTTGGTCGCGGGGCCGAGGAGATTGATTATGTGAGACAATTCGGGTTAGAAACCTTTGTGGTTCCTGGTATATCATCGTCTATCGCAGCACCAGCATACCAAGGAATTCCGCTTACAAAACGCGGGGCATCAGAGAGTTTTTGGGTGATTACTGGAACCACGAAAAAACATCAAATTTCTGGCGATGTGGCCTTAGCGGCTAAATCGACAGCAACGGTTGTGATTTTGATGGGGATGAGTAAACTGGATGAAATTGTAAGTATTTTTTCAGCTGAAAACAAACAAAATACGGCCATTGCGATCATTCAAAATGGTACACGAGAAGATGAAAAGGTAGGTATTGGTACTATAGAAACCATTCAAGACATTGTTGCTAAAAAGGAGCTTTCTTCTCCAGCCATTATCGTAATTGGTGATGTGGTAAAGGAACGCGCCGTTTTAAGTCGTATTTATTCTGAAGTAAAAGAAGCCTAGGTGATGGAAGAAAGAAACAACCTGTATCCGATATTCTTAAAAGCTAAAAGTTTAAATATTCTTATTGTGGGTGGTGGTTATGTGGCCGAAGAGAAATTAACTTTTCTTTTAAAATCTAGCCCCGATGCTCATGTGACGATGGTGTCTAAAATGTTTCGCGAAGAAACCATAGCCCTAGCGAAAAATGGTGATGTCACCTTAATTAAAGATAAGTACAAGAAAAAATATTTAAAAGGCCAACATATTGTAGTCGCAACGACCAATAAGCCTAAAGTAAATATTAAAGTTCATAAACACTGTAGAGCAAAAAGCTTGTTAGTAAACGTAGCCGATAATCCGCCATATTGCGATTTTTATATGGGTGGAATTGTTACTAAAGGAAACGTGAAAGTTGCGATTTCAACCAATGGAAAATCGCCAACAACAGCAAAACGTTTACGTCAGTTTTTTGAAGATGTCATCCCCGAAAATGTAGATGATTTAGTGAAGAACTTAAATGAATATAGAAAAACTATAAAAGGTGATTTCGAACAAAAAGTTGAAAAACTTAACGAGTTCACTAAAGGATTAATTGAAAAATAAGTAAAAGTAACCATACGATGATTAAAACAGATATACTAATAATTGGCGCGGGGCCAACAGGATTATTTACAGTATTCGAAGCTGGATTATTAAAATTGAAATGTCATTTAATTGACGCTTTACCACAACCTGGTGGACAGTGTTCAGAAATTTATCCTAAAAAACCGATTTATGATATTCCTGGATTTCCAGAAGTATTAGCAGGTGATTTAACAAACAATTTGTTAGAGCAAGGAAAACAATTCGAACCTGGATTTACTTTAGGTGAGCGTGCAGAAACAATCGAAAAACAAGAAGATGGTTCTTTTATTGTTACGACTAATAAAGGTACAAAACACCAAGCACCAGTAGTGGCTATTGCTGGTGGTTTAGGGTCTTTCGAACCTAGAAAACCTGCCATCGAAGGAATCGCCGATTATGAAGATAAAGGTGTGGAGTACATCATTAAGGACCCAGAATTTTACAGAGATAAAAGAGTAGTGATTTCTGGTGGTGGAGATTCAGCCTTAGATTGGAGTATTTTCTTAGCGGATGTCGCTTCAGAAGTAACTTTAATTCACAGAAGAAATGAATTTAGAGGTGCTTTAGATTCTGTTGAAAAAGTTGGTGAATTAACCAAACTTGGAAAAATCAATTTAATCACACCTGCTGAAGTAAAAGAATTACATGGTAACGGAAAAATTGAAGCGGTAACTGTTGTAAAAGATGGTGAAGCAAGTCAGATTGCAACCGATCACTTTATTCCTTTATTCGGATTGTCTCCAAAATTAGGGCCTATTGCAAATTGGGGCTTAGAAATAGAGAAAAATGCTATTAAAGTTGACAATTCCTTAAACTACCAAACTAATATTCCAGGTATATTTGCCATTGGAGATGTGAATACATATCCAGAAAAATTAAAACTGATTCTTTGTGGTTTCCACGAGGCAACATTAATGTGTCAAGCAGCCTATAGAATTATCAATCCAGGGAAAAAGTATGTGTTAAAATACACTACAGTAAGTGGTATTGATGGTTTCGATGGTTCTCGTAAAGAAGCTCCAAAAGCAGTTGTTCAAGCTATTAATTAGATAAAAACAAGCTAACCTGTGAATAAAAGTTATAATGTTTGCTTAAAAGACACCGTAAAAACGTTTACTAAACGTTTGTTTTATGCTCTGTTCGATGAAGAACAAGCTAAAGACCGAAAGCCTTATTTAAAAAAAACATTTTTAAAAATCCTTAAAAAACTGTCTATCGAAGACGGCGAAAACCTTTGGGAGCAGTTTGAAACACAACTTCCTGAAGTAAGACGTAAGTTAGATTTAGATGCCATCGCATTTGAGTGTAACGATCCGGCTTCACACAGTTTAGAGGAAATTTACTTGGCATATCCAGGATTTCATGCCATTTCTGTTTACAGGTTAAGCCATGCGCTTTATAAATTAGATATTCATATTTTACCTCGAATGATGAGTGAATACATTCATGGTATTACAGGTATCGATATTCATCCAGGAGCAACCATTGGCGAATCGTTTTATATCGATCACGGAACAGGGATTGTAATAGGAGAGAGCTCCATTATAGAAAAAAACGTGAAAATTTATCAAGGGGTAACACTTGGAGGACTTCAAGTTTCTAAAGACTTGGCGTCAACCAAAAGACACCCAACCATAGAGGAGAATGTGACCATTTATGCGAATGCAACCATTTTAGGCGGTGATATCGTTATTGGTAAAAATTCCATCATTGGTGCCAACGTTTGGATTACCCAATCTGTGCCAGAAGACTCTTTGGTTACTTATCAAACCGAAATAAAAATCAGACCACGAAAAAATGGCATACGAGCATAGTATCATTGGCCAAATAGGAAATACACCATTAGTAGAAGCAACGCACCTAATTTCTAAAAAAGGGGTGCGTTTGTTTTTAAAATTAGAAGGCAATAATCCTGGCGGAAGTGTAAAAGACCGTGCCGCTTTTAACATGATTAATGAAGCCTTAAAACGTGGCGACATTAAAAAAGGGGGCACTCTGGTTGAAGCTACTAGCGGAAACACCGGTATTGCTTTAGCGTTTATTGCTAGGTTGTTAGGCTTAAATATGGTGCTAATCATGCCTGAAAATTCTACGGAAGAGCGTGTTAAAACCATGCGTGCCTATGGTGCTGAGGTTATTTTAACTCCTGCCGATATTGGTATTGAAGGTTCTCGTGATTTGGCTTTTAAACTTCGTGATGAAAAAGGTTATGTGCTTTTAAATCAGTTTGAAAATCCAGACAATTGGAAAGCGCATTATAAAACGACTGGTCCTGAAATTTGGGAGGCTACCAATCATAACATCACACATTTTGTTTCTGCTATGGGAACAACCGGAACGATAACGGGTGTGTCTACATTCTTAAAAGAGCAAAATAAAAATATTACCATTGTTGGCGCTCAGCCTGCCGATGGTGCAAAAATTCCAGGGATTAGAAAATGGTCACCAGAATACGTGCCTAAATTTTTTGAACCTAAAAAGGTAGATATTGTTGTCGATGTCTCGGAAGAAGATGCCAAACAAACAACCATTAATTTAGCAAAAGAAGAAGGGATATTCGCTGGGATGAGTAGCGGAGGTGCTGTTTTTTGTGCCTTAAAAATTGCTGAAACTATCGAAGAAGGCATTATTGTGGCCATTATCTGCGATAGGGGTGATCGCTATTTATCGTCTACTTTATTTGAATAGCACTTAAAGATTTTTAGCTTTTTTACCCATACCGGTCTGAGCTGGAAATTAAGTAGGAAAACAAAAATATAGTTAGTACTTTTGTGCGCTAGTTCATTAACGTATTAATGTTATCAAGAAAGGTAGAGGGATTAGACCCAGAGAAACCTTGGCAACCCTTTATCTTGTAAAGAAGGTGCTACGTTCTACTGCTTGTGCTGAGTTTATTTCAGGAATCAATCAGACAGATAACGAATAGTATTTATTTACTTTTCTTGATGATATTATAGACTTTAAATAATATCAAACAAATGTCAGACATAAAACAGGCTTTAAAAGAGCGCATTTTGGTTTTAGATGGTGCTATGGGTACCATGTTACAAGCCTATAAATTCACCGAAGAAGATTTTCGTGGTGAGCGTTTTAAAGATTACCCAACGCCTTTGCAGGGTAATAACGATTTGCTTTCTATCACGCAGCCTGAAGCCATAAAAACCATTCACGCCAAATATTTTGAAGCTGGTGCCGATATAGTTGAAACCAATACCTTTTCGGGAACCACGATTGCTATGGCTGATTATCAAATGGAGGATTTGGTTTACGAACTCAACTACGAGTCGGCTAAAATAGCCAAGGAAGTTGCCGATAAATTCACCGCTAAAGAACCACACAAACCACGTTTTGTAGCAGGTTCAATCGGACCAACAAACCGTACAGCAAGTATGTCGCCAGATGTTAACGATCCTGGTTATAGAGCGGTTACTTTTGATGAATTACGCATCGCGTACAAGCAACAAGTGGAAGCTTTAATGGATGGTGGTGCAGACTTACTTTTAGTGGAAACCGTTTTTGATACTTTAAATGCGAAAGCAGCCTTATTTGCTATTGAAGAAGTAAAGGACGAACGCAATATTGATATTCCAATTATGTTAAGTGGTACGATTACCGATGCTTCAGGAAGAACGCTTTCGGGGCAAACGGCCGAAGCTTTTTTAATTTCAGTATCGCACATTCCGTTACTGTCTATCGGATTTAATTGTGCTTTGGGAGCTAATTTATTACAACCGCATTTGGAAGCGATTGCGAATAAAACCGATTTTGCTATTTCAGCACACCCTAACGCAGGTTTACCAAATGCTTTTGGGGAATACGATGAAACACCAGAGGAAATGGGTGAGCAAATTGAAGAATACCTAAAGAAAAATTTAATAAATATTATTGGTGGCTGTTGCGGAACATCGCCAGAACATATTAGCGTTATTGCAAAATTAGCCGCTAAATATAAGCCACGCCGTCATGCTGAACTTGTTTCAGCATCTCACTAAAAGAGCAGCAAAATGATATTAGAAGTAGCCATATTAAACATAAAAGTAGGACTTTCAACTGAGTTTGAAATCAGTTTCAAAAAAGCAGAAAAAATCATTTCATCAATGAAAGGCTATGTCTCACACCAATTAAAAAAATGTGTAGAGCAAGACGATAAATATATTTTATTAGTAAACTGGGAAACAATCGAAGATCATGAAATCGGATTTAGACAATCTGAGGAATATCTACAATGGAAAGCATTATTACACCATTTTTACGAACCGTTTCCAACAGTAGAACATTATAAGTTGGTTGAAGAATTGTAGTTACTGGTTATTAGTTACTAGTTAATGGTTGTTTGAGAAGAAAAAAATGAAATCATATATAGAACTTGATGTTTGGATAGAAGCTAGAAAACTTGCTAATGTAATTTATGCTATAACTAATGACTTTCCAAAAGAAGAACTATATGGAATTACAAACCAAATTAGAAGATGTTCAGTTTCCATTCCTTCTAACATAGCTGAAGGTTGCGGGAGGCAAACACCAAAAGATATTATTCGTTTTTTATATATTTCAAGAGGTTCTTTATATGAATTAGAAACTCAATTGTATATTTCAAGCGATTTGAATTTTATTTCGGAAGAAAAATTAAATAATGTATTATCACAAATAGAAACTTGTAAAAAGTTGCTAAACGGATTTATCAACTATTACAAGAAATTATAAGTATGAGTGAGCCTAATAACCAAAAACGAGTAACTATTAACCAAAGTAAATACATGAAATTGTCCGGTTTAGAACCTTTAGTTCTGAACGAAAACAGCAATTTTATAAATGTAGGAGAACGTACTAACGTAGCGGGGTCTCGTAAATTTCTTCGTTTAATTAAAGAAGAAAAGTACGATGAAGCTTTGGATATTGCACGTCATCAAGTTGATGGTGGTGCGCAAATTATTGATATTAATTTCGACGACGGATTAATTGACGGTAAGGAAGCCATGATTCGTTTCTTGAATTTAATTGCTGCTGAGCCTGATATTTGTCGTGTGCCTATCATGATTGATAGTTCGAAATGGGAAATTATCGAAGCTGGTCTTCAAGTGGTGCAAGGAAAATGTGTGGTTAACTCCATTTCATTAAAAGAAGGAAAAGAAAAATTCGTTCAAGAAGCCAAATTAATAAAACGTTATGGTGCCGCTGTAATTGTTATGGCTTTTGATGAGGTTGGTCAAGCCGATAATTACGAGCGTCGTATTGAAATTTCAAAACGTTCGTATGATATTTTAGTTAATGAGGTAGGTTTCCCATCTGAAGATATTATTTTCGATTTAAACATATTTCCTGTAGCAACAGGAATGGAAGAACACCGCAGAAACGCTATCGATTTTATTGAAGCCACACGTTGGGTTCGTGAGAACTTACCAAATGTAAGTGTGAGTGGTGGGGTGAGTAACGTATCGTTTTCGTTTAGAGGAAATGATGGTGTTCGTGAGGCGATGCACTCGGTGTTTTTATACTACGCTATTCAGGCTGGTATGAATATGGGGATTGTGAATCCAGCACTTTTAGAGGTTTATGATGATATTCCTAAGGATTTATTAGAGCATGTTGAAGATGTGATTTTAGACCGTCGCGATGATGCTACCGAGCGTTTATTGGACTTTGCTGAAACCGTAAAAGGATCAAAAACAGAAAAAGGAGTCGATTTAACTTGGCGTGAAAACCCATTACAAGATAGAATCACTCATGCTTTAGTTAAAGGTATTGATGCTTTTATTATTGAAGATATCGAGCAAGCCAGACAAGAAGCCGAAAAACCCATTGATGTTATTGAAGGTCATTTAATGATCGGGATGAACGTTGTTGGTGATTTATTTGGAGCAGGAAAAATGTTCTTGCCTCAGGTGGTAAAATCGGCACGTGTGATGAAAAAAGCCGTGGCTTATTTAAATCCGTTTATTGAAGCTGAAAAAACAGACAAACAAGAACCTGTTGGTAAAATATTAATGGCCACAGTAAAAGGTGATGTACACGATATTGGTAAAAATATTGTAAGTGTTGTTTTGGCTTGTAATAACTACGAGATTGTAGATATGGGGGTTATGGTGCCACCAGAAAAAATTATAGAAACAGCCATTAAAGAACGTGTAGATGCTATCGGGCTATCAGGTTTGATTACGCCATCGCTTGATGAAATGGTGTACTTAGCTAAGGAAATGCAGCGTCAAAATTTCAAATTGCCTTTACTTATTGGTGGGGCAACGACATCAAAAGCACATACGGCTGTTAAAATTGATACGCAGTATAACAATGCTGTAGTGCATGTAAACGATGCGTCGAGGGCAGTAACTGTTGTTGGTGATTTACTGAACAAGAAAACATCGCACGAATACGTGGCGAAAATGAAGGCCGATTATGATGATTTTAGAACCAAGTTTTTAAAACGTGGTAAAGAAAAATCATATATCTCTATAGAAGAAGCCCGCAAAAGAAAATATAAAATTGATTGGGAAACCTCTGAAATTGTAAAACCTAACGAATTAGGAGTTCAGATGTTGAAACAAATTAGTTTGAAGGACTTAGAGCCTTTTATAGATTGGAGTCCGTTTTTTAGAAGCTGGGATTTACACGGAAAATATCCTGATATCTTGACTGACGAGGTGGTTGGCGAGCAAGCGACTATCATGTACAACGAGGCTCAGGAAATGATTAAAGAAATCATAGCCAAACAATCTTTAAAAGCAAAAGCTGTTTTTGGTTTGTTTGAAGCGAATTCGATAAATGATGACGATATTTCTATTCAGAAAAAAGGTGAGGAAATCGCTGTTTTTAGAACTTTGCGTCAGCAATTAAAGAAACGTGAAGGGATTCCTAATCATGCTTTAGCCGATTTTATAGCGCCTAAAGAATCTGGAAAAACCGATTATATGGGCGCTTTTTGTGTGGGTATTTTTGGAGCACAAGAGTTGGCGGATAGTTATAGAGCAAAAGATGACGATTATAACGGTATTATGGCACAAGCTATTGCCGATCGTTTTGCGGAAGCTTTCGCGGAATATTTACACAAACAAATAAGAACGAAACATTGGGGCTATGCCGCTAATGAAGATTTAAGTAACGACGATTTAATTAAAGAAAGTTACAAAGGTATTCGTCCGGCGCCAGGTTACCCAGCATGTCCTGATCATTTAGAGAAGGAAACCATTTGGGAATTGTTAGATGTTGAAAAAATAATAGGTGTGACCCTTACCGAAAGTTTAGCCATGTGGCCAGCAGCAGCTGTTTCGGGTTACTATTTTGGAAATCCAGAAGCTAAATATTTTGGTTTAGGTAAAATTACCGACGACCAGGTAACCGATTATTGCGAACGTAAAGGGATTACTAAGGAGAAAGCTAGAAAGTGGTTACACGCTAATATTGCCGATCAATAAAAAAAGGCCCCACCTAGCCTCCTCGAAGGGGAGGAGCTGCGTGCGGATAGGTTCTGTAAAAAGCTGAAAGGTCTTTAATACGTGCAGCTTGCGTTAGGGATTGCAGTGGAAAGCCCACAGCGAGGTACGAGCGAGGACTTGTAACGTAAAGCCCGACCCTTGTGGTAACGCCCATGAAAAGATATTTAGAAGTCTCTTTTTGGAAAAGAAAAGGCATTTAACTTAACAATTTGTTTTAATTAAACTAACGAATCAGAATAAATGAAATAAGAATATTGCAGTAAAAATATAGACATGAAAAAACTTAGAACAGAGATTGTTTTCTTTATTCAACTTTTGATGCTTACACTTACTGCTTTAACAATTGCTTATTTCACATAATATATTGTAATTCAGTAAAATGAAAGTAACAGATCACATTAAAAAAGCAAACGGTAAAACATTATTTTCTTTTGAAGTTATTCCGCCTCAAAAAGGAAAAAACATTCAAGATTTATACAATAATATCGATCCGTTAATGGAGTTTAATCCGCCATTTATAGACGTCACGACTTCTAGAGAAGAATATGTGTATGTCGATAGAGGTAATGGTTTATTGGACAAGCGCATTACGCGTATGCGTCCGGGAACCGTCGGTATTTGTGCGTCTATCATGCATAAATATAAGGTGGATGCTATTCCGCACTTGCTTTGTGGTGGGTTTACTAAAGAAGAAACCGAATATGTGTTGGTTGATTGCCATTATTTAGGCATTGATAATGTGGTGGCTTTACGTGGTGATGCTAGAAAGGATGAATCGTATTTCGTACCAACTGAAGGCGGAAATGCCTATGCTAGCGAATTGGTTCAGCAAATTTCAAATTTAAATAAAGGGCAGTATCTACATGACGATATTCAGGTAGAACACAATTATGATTTTTGTGTGGGTGTAGCAGGTTATCCTGAAAAACACATGGAATCTCCGTCGCTTAATACCGATTTAAAACGCTTAAAAGCTAAGGTAGATGCCGGAGCAGATTATGTGGTGACCCAAATGTTTTTTGATAATAAAAAGTACTTTGAGTTTGTAGATAAAGCGCGTGAAATTGGTATTACGGTGCCTATTATTCCGGGAATTAAACCTATAGCTGTAAAACGCCATTTACAAATTTTACCTCAGGTTTTTAAAATTGACTTACCAGAAGAATTAATTGAGGCTGTTGAAGGCTGTAAAGACAACAAGGCTGTACGTGAAGTAGGGATTGAATTCGCTATTCAGCAGTCTAAAGAATTAAGAGATGCTGGTGTGCCGTTTTTACATTATTATTCGATGGGTAAGAGCGACAACATACAGTCTATAGCGTCGGCTTTATTTTAAATTCATTTACATTTGTCGTTTTAGAGGTCTGTAAATGAAGTTTCTTTATGTTTGTTTGTGTTGCTTAATTTTTTCTGTTGGATTTTCACAAGAAAAAAAACATACGTCTACGATCGATTTAAATTATTTCTACGGAAATATTGCTGAACATAATCCGGATATAGCTCATTTAATTACTGGGCATCCTGAAGGCTATATGTTAAGTTGGAATCGAAAAACTTTCGGTTTTGAAGACTGGGAACAGCGTTATAATTATCCAGATTTTGGGGTAACTTATGCGTATCAAAACATGAAAAATGAGTATCTGGGGAGTTTAGCAGCCTTATATGCACATTATAATCTATATTTCTTAAAGCGTCATCTCATGTTCCGTGTCGGGCAAGGGGTGGCTTATACCGAAAATCCATACGATAAAGTCGAAAACTATAGAAATGTGGCTTTTGGCTCAAAATTGTTAAGCAGTACTTTTGTGATGCTTAATTATAGAAAGGAACGCCTTTTTAATCGTTTTGGGGTTCAAGCTGGTTTGACCTTAATTCACTATTCTAACGGTAGTGTGAAATCGCCAAATACCAGTACCAATTCTATATTATTCAATGTAGGTCTTACCTATAATATTGACGAGGAACCTTTGCCATACCAACATACTTTGGCTGAAAATGATAGGAAGTTTACCGAGCCGTTCCGCTATAACATTACCTTTAGTAGCGGGGTTTCTGAAAATGATGTGGTGGGCAGTGGACAATTTCCGTTTTATAACCTCTCCTTTGCTGTAGATAAACGCATCACTAGAAAAAGTGCTTTTCAATTAGGAACCGAAGTATTTATAACCAAAGCTTTAAAAGAGTTAATTGAATATTACAGCGTGGCTTTTCCTGAAGTTGATGTTTCGGGTGACGAAGATTATAAGCGCGTTGGTATATTTGTCGGTCATGAATTATTTGTAAATAAGATGTCGGTTATTGGGCAACTAGGGTATTATGCTTATTATCCATACGATTTTGAAGGTCGTGTTTACTTGAGGTTAGGTATTAAGCAATATTTTGGAAACAAATTTTTCGGAAAAGTAAGTATTAAATCACATGGCGCTAAAGCGGAAGCTGTTGAATTTGGACTGGGAGTAAGATTATGAAAAAACTGTTCTATATAATTAGCTTTATTTTGATTTTCGCTTGTGATAGCGAATCGGCAAATGACTGTTTTCAAACAGCAGGAACGGTAATTCAAGAAGAGGTATCTGTAGATCCTTTTGAAACCATATTGGTAAACAAAGATATTGAACTGATCATCAAAGAAGGTTCGCCTCAAAAGGTCCTTATTGAAACCGGAAAAAATTTAATGCCCGATGTGAGTGCTATTGTTGAAAATGGTCAATTAACCCTTACCGATGCCAATAGCTGTAATCTTATTCGAGATTATCATACCACAATTGTTTATGTCACGGCTCCTAATATTACAGAAATTAGAAGTTCTACCCAGCGAGGTATTCAATCTGATGGGGTTTTAACTTACCCAGAACTCACTCTTTTATCTGAAAATTATGGTGCTCCAGGCACCTATACCAATGGTGAGTTTTATTTGGAAGTTGATAACAGGAGTTTAAAATTTGTGTTTAACAATCTTTCAAATGCATATGTGAAGGGAAAAACAGAAAGTCTGAGTGTGTCGTTTTATTCGGGAACTTCTCGTTTTGAAGGTCGGGAATTGGTAGCGCAAAAAGTATGGGCCTATAATCGAAGTTCTAATGACATCATAGTAAACCCGTACCTAGAACTTAAAGGAAAGATCGTGGGTACGGGTGATATAATTTCTATTAATAAACCTCCTGTTGTTGATGTTGAAGAAGATTATAAAGGCCGATTAATTTTTGAGTAGGTTATCGTGAGGATAGACCTTAAATTTAGACATAAAAAAACCTTTACTTCATAGACTAATTCAAATAACAGAAGTAAAGGCTTTTAAGGTTTATAATATTGGGGATTCAGTGAAGTTAGTTTCAAATCTTAATACAATATCATCTTTGGCTTTGATAGTTCCCATTAACCTTTTTGGAGGTGTTAGGTTAAAGCTAGATAGTTTTAATTTTGCGTTTCCTGCAAGGGTTACATTTCCTTTTTTTATGTCTACATTAAAATCTAATGGTATCGTTTTACTGGTTCCTGCAATTACCAAATCGCCTATAGCTTGAACAGCAAATTGACCATTTCCTTTAGGAGTTACATTGGTCACTTCCTTTAAAGTAAATAAAATGTATTTGTATTGATCTGATTTTAGTGTCACAGTTGCTGTTTCAGTTATTCCTAATTTTACTCCCTTTAAACTTTCGGCTGATACAGCAAGTGATAAATGGGTAATATCACAAGATTCTAAATCATTAAAACCGATAGAACCATTTTTAGTTTTAGCATCTACTTTCCAGCCATGCAGATTAGAACTTCCAAATACAGTAAGATGTGATTCTTGATTTTCAAGCTGTAACATTTGTGCTTGAGAGAGATTCATTGTAAAACCTACTACAACGATTAAGCTTACTAGTCTTTTTATGATATTTTGCGTATTCATGAGTTAATGGGTTTAGATTATGATGCAAATATCAGTTCTTTGTTATTGTTATATTATGATTTTTATCATATTTTAATTATTGTATTCGTAATTTATGGTTGTTTTTTTGGTTTGTTTTTATGAATTGCATAATTTTTAAATCTATTTTTAACTTAAGTCCTGTGTGTTAATGGTTTATAAGACTAAGCTATTACCATGACAGATAACTTTTTTATAAAGTTAAATTTGGTTTAAAAAAAAGCTTTTGTATTGTTATTGAAATGCAACAAGCAGCAAAAGTTTATCGAGTACGCCACTTGCAGAATGTTATGGTATAGTTCAATACTCATATTTTAATTTTCCTTTCAGAATAAAAAGAAACTATAACTAAGGCTATTCTTTATTTTTATTCCTCATATAAAACCAGCTATTTTCTTTTACAGTAATTTCAACTAAAAACTGGTGTAACATTAGGATTGCTATTATACCCAAAAAAGAAACCCGCAACTAAAATTTTTAGCTGCGGGTTTATTATGTAGGATTGATCTATGCTACAAAAAGAAGTAAATTCAGTTTGAGATGATTAATTTTCGAATAAATCAACCGATTGTTTTGCGATTTCTAGCTCTTCATTAGTTGGAATCACTAAAATCTTAGCTTTCGATGTAGGCAAGTTAATCTCACGAATCTCACCAGATCGTTTTGCATTTTCTTCTTTGTTTAATTCTAAACCGAAGAACTCCATATCTTCACATACCATTTCTCGAACTAAATCAGAGTTTTCACCAATTCCAGCCGTGAAAACGATAGCATCTAATCCGTTTAACACCGCAGCGTAGCTACCAATGTATTTTTTAATGCGGTAGGTGTTCATGGCTAATGCAAGCTGACAATCCTTATTGCCCTTTTCAGCTTCAGCTTGAATATCTCTTAAATCGCTATAACCGGTTAAACCAAGCATACCACTTTTCTTTTGTAAAAGCGTGTTGATCTCATCTAAAGAATAATTCAGCTTTTTAGCTAAATAGAAGATGATGGATTGATCGATATCACCAGAACGCGTTCCCATAATTAAACCGTTAACAGGGGAGAAGCCTAATGAGTGATCGATACATTTTCCGTCTTTTACAGCCGACATACTACAACCATTACCTAAGTGAATGGTAATGACATTTGAAGCTTTTTCGCCTAAATATTCGGTAGCTTTTTCAGAAACATATTTATGACTGGTGCCATGGAATCCGTATAAACGGATGCTATGTTCGTCTGAATAGGCTTTAGGAATCGCATATAAATACGCTTTCTCAGGAATAGATTGATGGAAAGCCGTATCAAAAACCGCCACTTGTTTTGCGTTAGGGAAAATAGCTTCAGCGACTTCAATACCCTCTAAATTTGCAGGGTTGTGAAGCGGTGCTAATGAAATTAAAGCTTTTATTTTTTCTTTAACTTCAGCGGTAATTTCAGTGGTGTCACTAAAATATTTTCCACCGTGTACCACACGATGTCCTACTACAGCAATATCGTCGGTCGATTTAATAATACCTGTTTCGGCATCTAATAATTGTTTTGCTACTAACTCTAATCCTACTTTGTGATTAGGAATAGCAGTGACAAGATCTACAGAATCTTTGTCGGTTTTATATTTAAAAATGGCATCATCTAAACCAATACGTTCAATAATTCCTGAACATAAAATGGTTTCTTCTGGCATTGAAATTAATTGATACTTTAGGGATGAACTCCCAGAATTTAATACTAATACTTGCATTGTTATATATCTTGAGCTTGAATAGCTGTTATTATTACTGTACTGTAAATATCGTCGGCAGTACAACCTCTACTTAAATCGTTAACCGGTTTGTTTAAACCTTGTAACATTGGGCCGATGGCTAAGGCGCCAGTTTCTCTTTGTACGGCTTTGTAGGTGTTGTTTCCTGTGTTTAAATCTGGGAAAACTAACACGCTAGCTTGTCCGGCAACTTCAGAATCTGGTAATTTACTTTTACCAATACGCATATCAACAGCAGCATCATATTGAATAGGGCCTTCAATTTTCATGTGAGGTGCTTTTTCTTTAGCAAGTTCTGTTGCTTTTCTTACTTTATCTACTTCTTCACCTTTTCCTGATGAACCCGATGAGTAAGACAGTAAAGCCACTTTAGGTTCTACACCAAAGTCTTGAGCGGTTTGTGCGGATGATACGGCGATTTCAGCTAGTTGTTCTGCATTCGGGTTCGGATTAATGGCACAGTCACCAAAAATTGATACACGGTCTTCTAAACACATAAAGAATACTGAAGACACAATATTGACACCTGGTTTGGTTTTAATGAACTGAAGCGCAGGTCTTAATGTGTGTTGTGTAGTATGAACGGCACCAGAAACCATACCATCGGCATGTCCTTTATAAATCATCATAGTTGCGTAATACGAAACATCACACATGGTATCTTTAGCCATTTGAAGGTTAACGTTTTTATGCTTTCTTAATTCATAAAAAGTGTTGACGTAATCTTCAAAATGTTCAGATTCTTGAGGGACAATTACATTAACATCCTCTAAATTTAAAGGTATATCTTGTCTTGTAATTATCTCTTGAATTTTATCTTTTTCACCAATTAAAGTTAAGTCAACAACATGAGCATCAATTAATCGAGCAGCAGCTCTTAATACACGCTCGTCGTAACCTTCTGGTAAAACAATATGTTTTTTGTTTTTTAAGGCACGTTGAAGCAAGTTGTATTGAAACATTCTTGGTGTGAAAATTCCAGATTTAAAGGTGATTAAATCATTAGCCAATTTGTCGGTATCAACGTGTTTTTCGAAAGAAGCAATGGCTGTTTCAATCTTTTCAATATTATCGGCGTATATTTTTGTTTTAATCTTTCCAATTTTATTGGTCGTACTAAAAGTCCCTTCTTTAGCACTAATAATAGGAATCACACTAGAAAGACCTTCTACTAATTTTAAAATGGTGTCTTCTGGAATTAAACCACCAGTAAGCACAATACCAGCAACTTTAGGGTAGTTTTTGGAAACATGAGCTTGCATACCCCCTAAAAGAATGTCGGCTCTATCACCAGAAGTAATAATTAAGCAGTTATCTTTTATGTGTTTTAAAAAGTTGCGTAACTGCATGGTTCCTAAAATAGCGCTATCAACTTGGTTGTTTAGCGAGTCTTTTCCAAGAAGTACTTCGCCATCCACTTGGTTAATAATTTCCTTGATGGTTGGGTTGGCTAAACTTGGTATATTAGGAATAACCGAAACATCGGTACCTTCTGGAATGCGTTCTTTTAGTTGTTTTTTTAACTCGGTAACAGAGCTTGGTGTTACCTTATTTGCCATAATGGAGATCACCTCGACCTCTTGTTTAAAAGTGTCATAAGCCAATTGTACATTGTCGGCAATTTCAGAAATGACAGGCTTATCACCACGAGATACTAGAATGACTGGTAAGCTTAAGTTTTTAGCAATAAGCGTATTGATGTCTAATTCTAAACTTGAATTTTCATGAGAAAAATCGGTGCCTTCAACTAATATAAAATCAAAGCGTTCTTCTAAGTATTTATATTTTCTTATAACTTCATCTATAACATCTCCCGATTTTCCTTTGTTGTATAAATCGAGGACTTCACTTCGCTTGAAGGCATATGTTTTTTTGTAATTGATGTCGATTTCGAAATAAGACATCACCGTGTTTATATGGTTGTCTACTTCGCCTTCTTCAGTGTCTTCAATAATAGGTCTGAAGTATCCTACTTTCGCTGTTTTACCTAGTAGCATACGCATTAAACCAAGAACAACAACAGATTTTCCGCTATTGGGTTCAATAGTTGCTACATAAATTCCTTTACTCATTTTTTTTTGTTTACTAGTTTAACAAGTTAATTTATGTCACTTAAAATTAAATGAATGAATTGAAATTGCTAAAGGATTATTTCCTGAAGCAAAATTAGTAGGTAGTTGTTTATATAAAGATGATATTTATCATAATCGCTAATGAAGGTAACTATTTTGAGGTTAAATTCCTAAATAGTGTTTCTAAACTGGCATTTTTTTGATTAAGCTGAAGAATTTTTAATTCATTATCATGAGCAAAATCAAAAACATGAGATCGCATGTCTTCTGTGGTTTTAAAGGTGATTTCGTAAACAAAATCGTAAGTGTTTTTTACGCTTTCTACTTTAGGTATCTTTAGTAGAAAGGCGTTTTCAACACGATAATCGAATTCTACAATAACCACTTGTTCGGCATCATTTCTAAGGTCTTTTAGCTTTTTATCCGCTACAATTTCACCTTTATTAATAATGATAACACGGTCACACATGGCTTCTACTTCCTGCATAATGTGTGTAGAAAGAAAAACGGTTTTAGTTTCTCCAATAGATTTAATGAGATTTCTAATATCAATCAGTTGATTAGGGTCTAAACCTGTGGTAGGCTCGTCTAAAATTAAAACGTCAGGATCATGTAAGAGGGCATTGGCTAAACCAACACGCTGGCGATATCCTTTAGATAATTGTCCGATTTTTTTATGAGCCTCTGGTCTTAATCCCGTAAGCTCAATAACCTCCTCAATGCGTTGTTTGTTTACTTTGTAAACTTGCGCATTAAAAGCAAGATACTCTTTAACGTATTGCTCGAGGTATAAAGGGTTGTGTTCGGGGAGGTAACCCACACTTTGCTGTACTGCTTTGGGGTTTTGATTAACATTATAACCATTTACAATGGCTTGTCCGTCGTTGGCACCAATATATGTGGTTAAAATTTTCATTAAAGTAGATTTTCCAGCACCGTTAGGGCCTAAGAAACCTACGATTTCGGGTTTGCCAACACGAAATGAAATGTTGTTAAGCGCTTTCTGATTTCCGTAAAGTTTTGAAACACCGAGGACTTCAATGGACATAATTAAATTTATTTATTCAAAAATAAATGAATATATAATGTAATGGAAGTTTTACTGTAAAATCTTTAAAACTTTTAATAATTGCGTAAAAAATATTTTTTTGCGTTTTGATTTCTCGAAATAATAATTACTTTAGCGTCGTAATTATGACAACAACAGTATATTATACATATTTTAACAACTATTTCTTTTTTAGCAAAAGAAACGAGGCGTTGTATGTATAATTTATAAACATAAATTATTGATATGAGTCTCGATGAAAATCGAGACTTTTTTTTGTCTAAGTATTACAAAAAAATGAGTGTAGTGTTGCTAGATATTAATAAAAATTTGAACATTGATTAAAACAGTTGCCATACAAGGTGTAAAAGGATCTTTTCATCATATTGTTACCCAACAATTTTTTGAAAATCCAGTAAATTCTATCGAATGTATGACCTTCGATAGCGTTGTAGATTCATTGCTAACCAAAGAAAGTGATGCCGCAGTCATGGCTTTAGAGAACTCGATTGCTGGTTCTATAATTCCAAATTATGCTTTAATCGATAAAAATGCTTTACACATTGTTGGGGAGCATTATTTAGATATCCAGCATAATTTGATGGCTTTAAAAGGGCAGGGTATAGATGATATTAAAGAAGTGTACTCGCACCCTATGGCCTTGTTGCAATGTAAAAAGTTTTTCAGACAATATCCACATATTAAGTTGGTTGAAGATAAGGATACGGCCGAAGTGGCACAACGTATTCAAGAGAAGCAACTTAAAGGTATCGGCGCGATTGCTAGTGTGGCAGCCGCAGAAATTTTTGATTTAGATATTCTAGCAGAGAGTATTCAAACGATTAAAAATAATGAAACACGTTTTGTTATAGTAACTCGAAAGAATTCGGCTGTGCCAGAACATGAAATAAATAAAGCTTCAGTGAAATTTGAAGCCAACCACAAACGCGGGAGTCTCGCAACGATTTTAAATGTAATGAGTGATTGCAGGTTGAATTTAACTAAAATTCAATCCCTTCCAATCATTGAAACACCTTGGAAATACGCCTTTTTTGTAGATGTTACATTTGAGAGTTACGAAGATTTTAAGAAAGCCAAAGCCATTATTGATATTATGGGCGATGCTTTTAAAGTGTTAGGAGAATATAAAAATGCGAAGTTATGATTGAAGTAGCAAATCGGTTACAAACGGTTGAAGAATACTATTTTTCAAAAAAATTACGGGAAGTTGCAGCCCTAGCGGCTAGTGGAAAACCGATTATCAGTTTAGGAATTGGGAGTCCAGATTTGGCACCTCCAGCAAAAGTTTTAGAAGCGATTTCTGAAAGTTTTACACACCCTAATGCGCATAAATATCAGAGTTATCAAGGCTTGCCAGAATTGCGTGAAGCAATGGCGACTTTTTATAAAACCCAATTTGCGGTAGATTTAAATCCGACATCCGAAATTTTACCTTTAATGGGGAGCAAAGAGGGGATTATGCATATTTCTATGGCTTTCTTAAATGAAGGTGATGCCGTTTTAATTCCGAACCCAGGGTACCCAACTTACCAATCGGTTACAAAATTGGTAGGCGCTAAGGGGGTGTTTTATAATCTGGATGCGGAAAACAATTGGATGCCAGATTTTGAGGCTTTAGAAAAATCAGACTTGAGTAAAGTGAAGCTTATGTGGGTGAATTATCCGCACATGCCAACAGGAGCAAAACCAACAGAAACCGTGTTTGAAGAATTGGTTGCCTTTGGAAAACGTCACAATATTTTAATTATAAATGATAATCCTTATAGCTTCATATTAAACGATGCTCCAAAAAGTTTGTTAGCCGTTGAAGGCGCAAAAGATGTGTGCTTAGAGCTTAATTCCTTAAGTAAAACTTTCAACATGTCTGGATGGCGTGTAGGTATGGTTATGGGATCGGCAGAGCATATCAATCACATATTAAAAGTGAAGAGTAATATGGATTCTGGAATGTTTTTCGGAATTCAAAAAGGAGCTATCGAGGCTTTACATTGTGCTGATACCTGGTATTCTGAATTGAATAAAGTATACCAAGAACGCCGAAAATTAGTTTGGGAATTAGCCGATGCATTAGATTGTACTTATGATAAAAATGCTTCAGGTTTGTTTATTTGGGCGAAGTTACCAGAAGGTGTGAAGTCGGAAGCGTTTATCGATAAAATTTTAATAGAAAAAAATATTTTTATAACACCGGGAACCGTTTTCGGAACCCAAGGTGAAGGATATATTAGGTTTTCATTATGCGCTACAAGCGAAGCCATTAAAGAAACCATAGCAAGAGTAAAATAATTATGAAAAACATATATGCCATAGGCGTTGGTTTAATAGGAGGAAGTTTGGCTATCGATATCAAAAAGAATAATCCAGATGCGATTATTCACGGTATCAGTAGAAAAGATGGCACTTTAGAAAAAGCATTAGAGCTTAATATTATCGATAAAAAAGCGACATTAGATGATTTAGAAAATGCCGATTTGGTTATTATCTCGATTCCAGTTGATGCTACCGTTAAGCTGTTGCCAACCGTTTTGGATAAAATATCTGATGACACATTGGTTGTTGATGCTGGATCTACAAAAGTTGATATTTGTAAAGCTGTTGAAGATCATCCAAGACGTAGAAACTTTTTAGCGATGCACCCTATTGCTGGTACAGAGCACTCTGGTCCGACGGCTGCTTTAGAAGGTTTGTTTGTGGGTAAAACTAATATTGTTTGTGAAGTCGAAAAAACAACTTTTAAGCTCCAAGAAAAAGCTTTGAAACTGTTCTCCGATATTGGGATGCGTATTCGTTATATGAATCCCGAAGCTCATGATAAACACATTGCCTATGTGTCGCATTTATCGCATATCAGTTCGTTTATGTTAGGGAAAACGGTGATAGAAAAGGAAAAAAATGAACGCGATATTTTTGATATGGCGGGCAGTGGTTTTGCATCTACAGTACGTTTGGCAAAAAGTTCACCAGAAATGTGGACCCCAATTTTCAAACAAAATAAAACCAATGTTATTGAAACATTAGAAGAATATATTAATAATCTCACGCAATTTAAAGATCTCATGAAAAAAGATGATTTTGATGCGATTTTTAGTGAGATGGAAAACACCAATTATATTAAAGAGATATTAAAAGGAATAAGTTAAGCTTAAAATTATGGAAAACAACAAAGAAATGAGAGCATGGTTAGATGATTTAAATTTAGATCATCCATTGGTAATTGCTGGACCATGTAGTGCAGAAACTGAAGAGCAAGTATTAAAAATTGCACACGAGTTAAAAGACACCGATGTCACGTATTTTAGAGCAGGCATCTGGAAACCAAGAACACGTCCAGGAATGTTTGAAGGCGTTGGAGCTTTAGGCTTAAAATGGTTACAAAAGGTTAAGGAAGAAACAGGTATGAAAATTTGTACGGAGGTTGCCAACGCAGCACACGTAAAATTAGCTTTAGAGCACGACGTTGATATGTTATGGATTGGTGCGCGTTCTACAGTTAGCCCGTTCATCATGCAAGAAATTGCCGATGCCTTAAAAGGTACAGACAAGCCTGTATTAATTAAAAATCCAGTAAATCCAGATTTAGCTTTATGGTTAGGTGGTATTGAGCGTATTTATTCAGCTGGTGTTAAAAATATTGGAGCCATCCATAGAGGGTTCTCAACTTACGAGAAAACAAAATATAGAAATAATCCAGAGTGGCAATTGGCTATCGAATTTCAAAATAAATTCCCAGATATTCCATTAATTAACGACCCGTCGCATATTACTGGAAAAAGAGATATGATTTTTGATGTGTCTCAATCGGCTTTAGATTTAAATTTCGACGGATTAATGATAGAAACGCATTACGATCCTGAAAACGCATGGAGTGATGCAGCACAGCAAGTAACGCCATCTACTTTAGTTCAAATCATGAGAGATTTAAAAATTAGAAAAGAATCAAACGCTGAAGAAGATTACAATAATTCTTTAGAGAATTTAAGAGCGCAAATCGATGTGGTGGATAATCAAATCATCGAATTGTTAGGAAAACGTATGAAGGCTGCTGATGGTATCGGACAGTTAAAAAAGGACAAAAACGTAGCGGTACTTCAATCTAAGCGTTGGAATGAAATTTTAGGAAAAATGGTTCTTGAAGGACAACAATATGGTTTAAGTGAAGAGTTTATTTTAAAAATGTTTAAAGCCATTCACCAAGAATCTATTAATCATCAAGAAAAGATTCTTAACGGATAAACTTTTAAGAATTATCGAATAAAAAAAGCCATCCATTCCGGAAGGCTTTTTTTATTACAGACGATGTGTTTTTTTTGTTTTTAGGCTTTCTGTTACATCAATTATGGCTAAATTAGTCATGATTTTCATCCATAAATCCCTCAATTATGAAAAGAACAATACTTACCGCTTTATTTTTTTTACTCATTATATTTCAGACTTCAGCTCAAGAAGGTGAGGAGAAAAGAAATCAAATAAATTTTGTTTTTGGTTACACCCACATTCCTAGTGCATATGAAGAAGGTGAATACGAAAAGGAAGTTTTAGTGCCAACTATTGGTGTAGACTATTTTCGAGAATTAAATGAAAAATGGGTTGTAGGAGCTGTTTTAGATTTAGAGCTCGCCAATTATTTGGTGAAATTCAACAGGGAAGACCTAGAGCGTAATCGCGCACTTTTAATAGGCGTGCTTGCAGGTTACGAGCTTTCTGAGCATTGGGGAGTTATGGCTGGTCCAGCTATAGAATTTGAAGAAAATAAGGACCTCTTTGTAATGCGTTTTGCAACAGAATACAAAATTGATTTGGGCAAATCTTGGTTATTATTACCAGCATTGAACTTTGATTTTAAAGAAGAGTATGTGACCTGGGGGCTCAGTGTTGGGCTAGGGAAGCGTTTCTAATCTGTTTATTACTTTCTTTTTTATTACAAGAGTAAGGGGCATACTATCCCAGATGTCCTATAATAATTTCAAAACACCTGATTATTAAGGTGTTTTTTTGTTTTTATACTTTATGGAAATAATCTAATTAATAAACGTAAATGTGTTTAAAATTTAATGGATACGGCTCAAATTCAAATAATAGTTTTTTATATTTCGCACTTGTAATGGTTTAAAATTAATTGTTATTGTGAGGATTTAGCTTAATTTTTTTTAAAATATTTAAAAATATGTTAATATTTTTTTACCGCTAAATAAAATCACTTTAAATGACTTTAATTTGCCGAACTGAAATTCAGGTTACATAGTATAGGTATCGCTAATATATTTTACTGCTGTAGAGTATAGTACGTTGCTTATAAATTTAAAATTAATCACCCAAATTGGCTATGGGAGCCATTTGTTTAAATTGAAAATCTATGGATAAAGCGGTAGAAAACACACTAAAACTCGCCGAAAAGTTACAGGGCAATCAAAGCGGAGCGAAAAAAAATCCTTTTGCAGATCGCCTCAAAACAATTATTGACGAGCCCGAGAGTAAGCATTTTTTAATTCAAATGATGGATGTTGCCTTTCGTTCTAAAAATTACAAAAAGGTTGCCGATCATGTTATTTACCTTTTAAATACCAAAAAGAATTATGAGTCGTTGTTTACACCGGTAGAAAACGCCATGCTAAAATCTTTTGCGGTTGCCGGTAAACTATTGCCTTCACTTAGTGTGTCGGTGATGCTTAAAAAAATTCAAGCAACCTCTAGTGATGTGGTGTTTTTTATCAATAGTAAAAAGTTTAAAAAGCATGCTCAGAAAAGAAAAGAGCAAAATATTACCTTAAATGTTAACCTTATTGGGGAAGCTTTAATTGGAGAAGACGATGCTCAAAAAAGAATTTTAGGGTATTTGGCTTTGCTTAATAGAAAGGATGTTAATTACATTTCTATTAAAGTTTCTACTATTTTTTCTCAAATCTCATCACTGGCTCATGAAGATACCGTTGAAAAACTATCGATTAGATTAGCCATGTTTTATGATGAAATCTTACGCATAGAAAAAGAAACGGGTGTACAAAAATTTGTAAATCTTGATATGGAAGAGTACAAGGATTTACAAATCACTTTTGATGTTTTTATCAAAACGTTGTCTTTACCAGCATATAAGAACATTAGAGCAGGAATCGTGCTTCAGGCTTATATTCCTGAAATGATTCACTATTATCGTAAGCTTTTTACTTGGGCTCAAAAACGTGTGAATAATGGAGGGTCTTCCATAAAAGTAAGACTTGTAAAAGGTGCTAATATGGAAATGGAAATGACCGAATCTTCTATTGAAGATTGGCCATTAGCTACATATAGTACAAAGCCTGAAACCGATGCTAACTATAAAAAGATTCTGTCTGAAATGTTAACAACCGATTCTGCTCGTGTTGTAAACGTAGGGGTGGCGTCTCATAATATTTTCGACATCTCTTACGCCTTAAATTTGGTGAAAGAAAATCAGCTTGAAGATTGTGTGGATTTTGAAATGCTAGAAGGTATGGCCAATCAGACCGTAGACAATTTATTAGCAGAAAAAGTACACCTATTATTGTACACACCAACAGTAAAGGAGAATCAATATAATGCGGCGATTGCTTATTTAGTAAGACGTCTGGATGAAGGAACCCAACCAGGTAACTTTTTAAAAGAAGGTTATGATTTACAAGTGGGCTCGGAGAAATGGCATGAATTAAAAGATGAGTTCTTACATTCATTGTCTTTAATGCAAAATTTAAATACTACGCCTAGTAGAAAGCAGGACAGAAATAACGATGTGCCTCAAATTATGGAAGGTTTCCATAATGTGCCTAATACCGATTGGAATTTACCACAAAATATCGAATGGGCTCAAAAAATTAAAACCGACTGGGAAACTCCAGAAAATATCATTGGAAAAACCATTCCAGTTGTTGGTGTTTTAGATGATAATGAGCGCTATACTGTAAAAGTAAGTAACTGGTCTGGTACACCACCTTGGGATTATGAAATGTCTGTTAAGGAAGATTACCAAAAAGCTATTGATGTTACTTCCGAATGGCAAAATTATAGCGTTGAAAAAAGAGCAGAGCTTTTAAAGAAAGCAGCTGTAGAAATAGAAAAAAAGAGAGCCGATTTAATTGGTGTGGCTGTAGCCGAACTTGGTAAAACCGTTAAAGAGGTCGATGTTGAGGTTTCTGAAGCTATAGATTTTGCGAATTTCTATGCTGAAAGTAGCTTGGACATTGCTAAAGAATTTACCAGTGAAGATGTTGGAATTAACTTAGTATTGTCTCCATGGAATTTCCCAATTGCGATTCCTATTGGAGGCGCTTTAGCATCGTTAGCGGCTGGTAAGAAAGTGATATTAAAACCATCAACGAATGCTTCAGCTTGTGCGTATTTAACTTGTAAGTGTCTATGGGCTGCTGGTATTCCTAAGGATGCCTTATACTTCTTACCTTGTGAAGAGTCTATTCTTGATGACTTTTTAACGACTGGAAATGTTTTTGATGCTGTTATTTTAACAGGTGGTACAGAAACAGCGCATTTCCTTTTAGAGAGAAATCCGCAGTTAAATTTATATGCTGAAACAGGTGGTAAAAACAGTACCATTGTTACAAGCTTAGCCGATAAGGAACAAGCCGCTATCAATATTGTGCAATCTGCTTTTGGTAATGCAGGTCAAAAATGTTCGGCAACTTCATTGTTGATTTTAACGGAAGATGTGTTTAACGATAAGGAATTTAAAGCCCTTTTAAAGGACGCTACTAAAAGTAAAACTTTTGGAAATCCTTGGGATTATGCCACGGAAATCGGACCGTTAGCTGTTCAATTATCTGAGAAATTAAAGCATGTTATTAGAAACACGCCGGACGATCAATGGTTAGTCAAACCTAAATTAAACGGAAATCACATGTTAACACCTGGTGTGATTTGGAATGTAACCACCGATGATTACCCGTTTCAAAATGAGTTATTTGGCCCTATACTTTCAGTATTAAAGGCGAAAGACTTAAAAGAAGCTGTAGAAATCGCTAATAGTGTGGACTATGGTTTAACAGCTGGATTAGAGTCTTTAGATCATAATGAAATAGAATATTGGAACGAGCATATTGAAGCTGGAAACAAATACGTAAACCGATCTACAACAGGGGCTATCGTACAAAGACAACCTTTTGGAGGTATTAAAGCATCTTGTTTCGGTTTCGGAATGAAGGCTGGGGGTATCAATTATGTGCTTCAGTTTACAAACATCCATTCTAAGGTAACCGATTGGAAAGCCGATTATAAAAAATGGTATGATGAACTGTTTAGTAAAAAAATCGATTATGTAAATCTTCGTGGGCAATCTAATATTTGTAGTTACACGAAGTACAAAGAAATTTTACTACTTTATGATGTACACACACCTCAAAAACATATTGATAAAATTGAGTTTATTGCTGAGTTTTTAGATATCCCTGTAATAAAAGACACCTGTGGAAACGCATTAAAACATCATCCAAAAGATTTCACTTGTGTTAGAGCTTTAGGTGTTTTATCGGATCACTTTTTAATTAGATGTCACCAAAACGCGATTCCTGTTTATCAAAATGAACCTAGAAATAGTGGACGTATTGAGTTGTTAAATTATTTAATAGAACAGAGTTATTCACATAACTACCACCGTTATGGAAACTTAATGGGTGTAGCATATAACCCTGAAGAGCGACCAAAATATTACTAGTTATAAAACTTAAAGTAATTTCGGGCTAGCTTAAGCAATTAAGTGACCAAATTATAAATATAAATTGAAAAGAATTCCTTGAGACAAACGCTCAGGGAATTTTTTTTGGCTTATGAAAAGCCCTTTATTTTATATCATAAAATTAAAAGTTGTTAATTTGCAGTAATAGAGTTAATAAATGACAGGACAAGTATATAAATCTACAGGAAGCTGGTACACAGTTAAAAACGAATTGGGGCATGTTTACGAATGTCGTATCAAAGGCAAATTCCGTTTAAAAGGCATTAAAAGCACCAATCCCATTGCTGTTGGTGATATTGTAGATTTTGAAATTGAAACCGATAATAATCAGGAGTCGGGTGTTATTTATAATATCCATGATAGAAGTAATTATATTGTTCGGAAGTCGGTAAACCTATCTAAGCAAACTCATATCATTGCAGCGAATTTAGATCAGGTTTTCCTAATGATTACCATTAACAATCCGCCTACCCTAAGTAGTTTTATCGACCGGTTTTTAGTTACTGCAGAAGCCTATTCGATTAAAACAGTTTTACTTTTCAATAAAATTGATGTTTACGATCAAGAGACTTTAGACGAAGTTCGTTACCTAGCACATATCTACAGAAAAATAGGTTATGAATGCGTTGGTGTTTCGGCTGTAACGGGTAAGAATGTCGATAAAGTTAAGGCACTTATGAAAGATAAAGTGAGCATGTTTTCCGGACATTCAGGAGTGGGAAAATCTACACTAGTGAATGCCATAGAGCCTGAATTGAATATCAAAACCAAAGCGATTTCTACCCAACATATGCAAGGGCAGCACACCACAACCTTTGCTGAAATGTTTGACCTAGATTTTGGAGCTAAAATTATAGATACCCCAGGTATTAAAGGTTTTGGTGTTGTGGATATGGACAAAGAAGAGGTTGGCGATTATTTTCCTGAAATTTTTAAACTCAAACAGGATTGTAAGTTTAATAACTGTCTGCATGTTCAAGAACCGCAATGTGCCGTGAAGCAAGCTTTAGAGGATGGCGATATTGAATATTCTCGATACCGAAGTTATTTGCAAATTATTGAAGGTGAAGACGAGCATTACAGAACCGATATTTGGGATAAAGTATGAAAGTAGTAATTCAAAGGGTTTCTGAAGCCAGTGTTACCATTGATAACGAAAAAGTAGCGGCAATAAATCAAGGCGTATTAGTTTTATTGGGTATCGTGAACGACGATACTTTAGACGATATCAAATGGTTGTCGAATAAAATCGTGAATTTGCGTATTTTCGAAGATGACCAAGGCGTCATGAATACTTCGCTTTTGGACGTTGGAGGAGATGCCATTGTAGTGAGTCAGTTTACACTGCATGCGGCTACTAAAAAAGGAAATCGCCCCAGCTACATTAAAGCCGCAAAGCCAGATATTGCAATTTCTCTGTATGAAGATTTTGTAAAACAACTAAATGCCGATTTAGGAAAAACCGTTCAAACCGGTAAGTTTGGTGCCGATATGAAAGTGGCTCTTGTTAATGATGGCCCTGTTACTATTATCATCGATTCAAAAAACAAAGAATAATGGCTTCCATATTTGGACACGGTATGGTGGGATATACTTTATCCAAAATCATCAACCAGAAGAATTTGAAATGGTTATTGCTGTGCGCAATTTTTTCAACCATTCTACCTGATTTCGATGTGTTGGCCTTTCGTTTTGGGATTCCCTATGAAGATCCTTTTGGGCATCGTGGATTTACTCATTCTATACTTTTTGCAGTGCTTTGGGCCTTGTTATTGACATTTACCGTGGGACGAAAAAGTAAAATCGTTTGGTTCCTAGTTATTTTTCTTTCCACCTTATCACACGGTATTTTAGATGCGATGACTTCAGGAGGTAAGGGCGTAGGCTTTTTAATTCCTGTAGATAATAGCCGTTATTTCTTCCCAATTCGCCCCATAAAAGTGTCCCCTATTGGAGTAGAACGCTTTTTTTCAGAATGGGGAGTTAAAGTTATTTATAGTGAATTTTTCTATATCGGCTTACCGTGTATCTTGATTTTAGTAATTTTATACGCAATAAAAAAATACAATGGATATAAAAAACGCACAACTAGCAGTAGACGAATGGATTAACGAACACGGTGTCCGTTATTTTAATGAGTTAACCAATATGGCTCAGCTTACCGAAGAAGTTGGTGAAGTGGCCCGTATCATTGCAAGAAGATACGGCGAGCAGAGTGAAAAAGAAAGCGATAAAGATAAAGATTTAGGTGAAGAATTAGCCGATGTGCTTTTCGTAGTCTTATGTTTGGCTAATCAAACGGGAGTCGATTTACAAAAAGCTTTCGATGCTAGAATGTACAAGAAAGGAAAACGAGATCACGATAGGCATCATAATAACGAAAAATTAAAGTAAATTAGCCACTTCTTTAAAAAAGAACGACTAAGTATGCACTTTACACTTCAACAATCTAAAATAGCAAAACAATCTTCTATCCAAATTACAGGTTCTAAAAGTGAATCGAACCGGTTGTTATTGCTACAAGCTTTATATCCAGAGTTTCAACTGGAAAATGTATCAAATTCAGACGATAGTAACTTAATGACTAATGCATTAAGTGCTTCGGAAGAAATAGTAGATATCCATCACGCCGGAACGGCCATGCGTTTTTTAACGGCTTATTTTTCAATTCAAGAAGGTCGTGAAACCATATTAACGGGCTCAAAACGTATGAAAGAGCGTCCGATTAAAATTCTAGTTGAAGCGCTTCAAAGTTTAGGAGCAGAAATTAGCTATGTTGAAAATGAGGGCTTTCCACCAATAAAAATTACAGGAAAAAAACTCCTAAAAAATAAAGTTTCCTTAAACGCTAATGTAAGCAGTCAGTATATTTCTGCACTATTATTAATTGCGTCTAAGTTAGAAAATGGAATTGAGTTAACCTTAGAAGGTGAAATAACTTCGGTGCCATATATTAAAATGACTTTAGCTTTATTAGACGAAATAGGAGTAGAGTCATCCTTTGAAGGGAACGTCATTTCAGTGCAACCAAACACAAAAGCTTTAACACCAAAAACCTTAACCGTAGAGTCCGATTGGTCTTCTGCATCATACTATTTCAGTATTGTAGCATTAAGCGACATTGGCACAGAAGTAACCATTTCATCGTATAAAGAAAATTCACTGCAAGGTGATTCGGCATTAATCGATATCTATAAAAGCTTCGGCGTTTCGGCAACATTTAACGGTAACGCTTTAACCATAAAAAAAGAAGGTTTAGATGATGGCCGTTTACACCTCGATTTAAGAAACGCGCCAGATATTGCCCAAACCATTGCCGTATCTTGTTTTGCTTTAGGGATGCCATGTTATTTAACTGGGTTACATACACTTAAAATTAAGGAAACTGATAGGTTAGTGGCTTTAAAAACCGAAATCGAAAAACTAGGTGGCGAAGTTAGAATTACCGATGATTCTTTACATTTAAAGGGATCTTCGGAAGCAAAAAGCTTGGTGTCCATAGCAACCTACAACGATCATAGAATGGCCATGGCCTTTGCACCTTTAGCTTTAAAAGTGCCTATTATTATTGAAGATGCCATGGTGGTTTCAAAGTCATATCCTACGTTTTGGGACGATTTAACCACACTCGGATTTGAAATAACTAAATAATAATCATCCAATTACTTGACAACGCCTATCTGCAGATTGTATATTTGCAGCTTTCTCATATAAAATAACACAGAACCCCTATGAAATTATCAAACTTTGGTTTCGATTTACCAGATGAATTATTAGCTGAGTTTCCAGCTGAAAATAGAGACGAATCTCGTTTAATGGTTTTAAATAGAAAAGAGCAAACCATTGAGCACCGTATGTTTAAAGATTTAATCGAATACTTTAACGAGGACGATGTTTTAATCTTAAATAACACGAAGGTTTTTCCAGCAAGGTTATATGGAAACAAAGAGAAAACTGGCGCTAGAATTGAAGTTTTCTTATTAAGAGAATTAAATGAAGAGCAACGCCTTTGGGATGTTTTGGTTGATCCAGCACGTAAAATTAGAATTGGAAACAAACTATATTTTGGTGACGACGATACATTAGTAGCGGAGGTTATCGATAATACAACTTCTAGAGGACGTACTTTACGTTTCCTTTACGATGGATCTTATAGAGAATTCCGTTTAAAACTTAATGAACTTGGTGAAACACCACTTCCAAAATACATTAAAAGAGAAGTACAACCAGAAGATGAAGAGCGTTACCAAACCATTTTTGCTAAAAATGAAGGTGCTGTAGCGGCTCCAACTGCCGGACTTCACTTTTCAAAACACTTATTAAAGCGTCTAGAAATTAAAGGTGTTAATTTTGCAGAAGTTACTTTACACGTTGGTTTAGGAACTTTTAATCCAGTTGAGGTTGAAGATTTGTCGAAACACAAAATGGATAGCGAAGAGCTTAAAATTGACGAGAAAGCCGTAAGTATCGTAAATAAAGGTATCGATGAAAAACGTCGTGTTTGTGCCGTTGGTACTACTGCGATGCGTGCTATCGAAAGTGCTGTTTCTTCAAACGGTAGATTAAACGAGATTGAAGGTTGGACTAATAAATTTATTTTCCCTCCTTACGATTTTAGTATCGCCAACAGTATGATTACAAACTTTCATACACCAAAATCGACATTATTAATGATGGTGTCTGCCTTTGCAGGTCACGATTTCATGAAACGTGCTTACGATGAAGCTGTAAAAGAAGGGTACAAATTCTACAGTTACGGTGATGCGATGTTAATCATCTAATAAAAAAATAATTAAAAGATAAAGCCTCTTTTTTAAGGGGCTTTTTTTGTGCCTATATATTTCTATTTTAATGATTAGGGCATTACCCAAGGGGCGGGCTTTATTCACTGTTTTCTATATTAAATTAAAGAGCTCCAACAAGGCCTCAATCCCTGCCCGCCGGTAGGCAGGCCTAATGCCACACACTGCTTCAATTTAAATGCATTTGAACCTAACAGTTTCCCTCCTAACAAGGAGGGATTAAGGGAGGTGTTTTGATTTTCATCTAAAGAATAAGAGACATTGTATTTACAATGTTTAATTAAGTTAGGTAATTTCTTTCTGTATTCGTGTCGAAGATTTTTAGAGGTTTAATTGTTGTTTAAATGACGATACTAACAAACTTTTCGCAGACACACCCCCTTAGTACCCTCTTTCTAGAGGGGAAACTCAAGCACAACAGTTTCCCTCCTAA